>OZ245060.1:3232500-3487514 GCA_965224655.1 Woeseiaceae bacterium | reverse complement strand
TATTCGTTGCTGGGCGACATCTGCCGGTCGCTGGACAAGCTCGAGGAGCTTGACGCCGGACACCTGTTCTGGAGCGACGTAGACGATCGCGATTCGCGCCTGGACACGATTTCGGCGGCGCGAGAGCGCATCGACGAGCACCAGCGTGAAATTGCGGGCGTCGAGGCAGAGCGCGAGGCCTTGATCGATCGAATCGGCGATCAAAATCGGTCGCTCGATTGTCTTCACTACGAACTCATTGACGTGATGGAGCGCGAAGAATTTCGCCGCAATGAGTGGGTCGTGGAGCGTGAAGCGGAAGAGCTGCCTGCCCATGAGCAGGTCATGCCCTGGGCGCGCCGAACCGAGGAAGACCGGCGTTTTCGCCAGTCGCTGCTTTCATCCCTGGCAACGTCAGTGGTGGTCGTGATCCTGCTTGGATCAGTAGCCATTCCAATCAAGGAGCGCGAAGAAATTACAGAGGTTCCCGAGCGCGTCGCGCGACTCGTGCAGCAGCGCATCAAGCCGCCGGAACCCGAGCCGCAGCCTGTTTTCGAGGAGGAGCTTCCCGAGCCGGAGCCAGAGGAACCGGTCGAAACGCTGGTGGATGAGCTGGTGCCGGAGGCCGTGGAAACACCGGCCGTCGTCGAAGAACCGGATGTGCGCGAGCAGGTCAAGGCCAAGGGCATTCTCGCATTCAGCTCGAGCATATCGGACCGTGCCAACATGAATACGAGGGCGCAGCTTGGTTCGTCGGCGACGCTGCGCAATGCTGGCGTCGATGCCGTCGGACGCACGCAGCGTTCAATGGTCACGACGAACGCGCCTGGTTCGAGCGGCGGCATCAATCTGTCGGACATCAGCCGCGACTACGGTGGCGGCGGCGGTGGCTCCCTGGACGGTGTCCAGGTGTCACAGGTCGCCAGCTCCATCGGAACCGGCGGGTCCGGTAACGCCGATCGCCCGCTTGCCGGTGGTGCTGTCGCGGGGCGCACTGACGAAGAGATCCAGATCGTATTTGACCGGCACAAGGCCGCGCTTTATCGCCTGTATAACCGGGAGCTTCGCAAGAATCCGACGCTTCGCGGGCAGATCGTGCTGAAACTGACGATCGAACCCGATGGCACTGTTTCGTATTGCATTCAGCAGTCGTCAACCATGGACGCGCCGGTATTGTCCGCGCAAGTGGTTGAAAGGGTCATCACGTTCGATTTTGGTGCCAAGGAAGATATTGCCGCGGTTACCATAATCTATCCGATCGACTTCCTGCCGGCAGCCTGAGCCACTCCAAAAGCCGCACAGTTCACAGTGTCTTGACTTAATCGTCACCGGTTCTTCAAGGTGTGATGCAGTTCACCCTGCGCATGGTTTCAATGCGCCATAGTTCCGTACTGGATCCAACAACGGCAAACCTGTCGAAAGGCAGGGGCGCAAAGTCACCGACCTAAAAAGCGATGGGCTTCAAGGCAGCGGGACCGCCCGGAATACCGGTTCGGCCGCCATTCGTCGGTGACGCAGACGCAACGGATGCGACATAACGACTATGGTCGAACAGGGACGACAACGGCAATTCGGTAATCAAAGCAGAAGCCTGAACCGGCTTCGCGCGATGTCTGTGCGTACTCGCGGATTGCGCGCCATCCTTGTAACCCTGGTCCTTGCGGCAATGGGGTTCGTTCCCGCCGGCAACGCGTCAGCCGCAGAAATTACGATCCTGTCGGTCAACGGCTACTGGCACAGTCCGGTCGACACGATGCCCGGTGTCCAGCCGGGTGACCCCGTAATCGTCAACGGCGACCCGACGTCGAGTATCAGCTGGGGCACAACGTCGGGGCCACAAAGTGGCTACGACTTCATTGCGTCCATTCCGCCGCCGTTCGATTTGCCCGGACCGGTCCCCTACTTCTCCATGGGCACGTTTCAGCATCGAAACTTCGTGGTCGGTGAGCCCTGGCTGGTGTCGGCCGAACTCGATGTTGTGCTGGTCCTGGCGGTCGACGGTGTACCCATTGCGCCACTGACCTTCACGTTTACGATCGAGCATGACGAAACACCGAACAACCTGGACCCCTGTCCCTACCCGACGCCACCCGGAGAGGGCTGCACCGACAGGGTGACGATCATCGCGTCGCCGGATCCAACGACATTCAACGTCGACGGAGTCGACTACACCCTGGAGATGAGCTTCCTCGACAACGGCAATCCCGTCGACGAGTTCATTACGCGCGAGGGCAACACGGTCAACACGACGGGCCTGGTTGGCGAGTTCACGCTCCCGCCCGGCCTCTCGGCGACAAAAACCGGACCGTCGATGATGTACATCGGCGAGTACGGCGAGTTCGAAATCGGTGTACAGAACCAGAGCGAGGCCGATGCACACAACGTGACGATTCTCGACATCCTGCCGGACGGCGCGACTGGCGGGATGTGCGACGCGACGCCGGAAATCCTGAGCGCGCGGGTTTTTGCATCAGATGGCGTCACGACGATACCGGGCAAAGGGCCGCTGGTGCAGGGAGTGGATTACTCGCTCACGTATAACGGCGTTGCCTGCGAACTCTCGTTCAATACATTGTCTGCCGCGGCGGTCGTAGGTGTCGATGAGCGGCTGATTATCACGTATCGCACGCAGCTCGATACCGATACCCAGGACGGTGCTGTGCTCACCAACGTGGCCGGCGCGACGGCATGGGAAACCGAGGATGGCTCGACGCAGTACCGTCGAACGCTGACCGACGGCACGGTCGGTGTCGGCGACCATGAGGACGCACACAGTGTTCTGGTCGAACTGCCCGTTCTGCAATTCGAAAAAACGGTCATGAATGTGACTACCGGGGAGAACCCGGCAACGACGGCGGCGCAACTCGACACACTTCGCTACCGGCTGTACGTCGAGAATACGAGCGACGTTGCAGTGGATGACTTCTCGCTGGTCGACGAGCTCGACGTACTGAATGCGTCCGCGTCGTTCGTGCCGGGCACACTCAACGTCATAACCGTGCCGGCCGGCGCGGTCGACAATTCCGATCCGAACGGTGGCGCAGCCGGTACCGGTCTGCTGCGGATCGACAACCTGAACATCGGCGGTCCCGGCGACTCTGTCGTCGTCGAATTCGAGGTGCAGCTCGCGCTGGCAATACCGAGTGGCACCTACGTATACAACCAGTCGAACCTGATGATCGGTAACTACACCGCTGTCACCAGTGACGATCCGAACCAACCCGGAGTCGACGATCCGACCCGTGTGCTCATTCAGAGCCGGCCGCCGGCGGCGCTCGCGAAGGCAAATACCCAGGACACGGCGACGATTCGCGAGAACTTCAACTACGACATAACGATACCGGCAACGCCACACACCGAGCCGCTCTACGATGTGCGCATTTTCGACGATCTTTCTGCATCGGCCGCCGACCTCCTCTATATCGACAGTTACAACCTGTCGGGAGCGGTCAGCGGCTCAGTTGAAAATACCGGCGACAGGACGAATCTCGTCCTGGAAGACCTTGGCAACGGCTTCGACATCCCGGCCGGCGAACAGCTGGTCATCAGGCTGAGAGTGCACTTGTGGGACACCCCGACAAATGTCGCTGGCCTGACGTTTACCAACACCGCGTATTACACCTACAACGAGAGCGACGGTGACCCGGCGACGGAACAAACGGGCGACCCGGGGACATCGCCACCCATGACCATCGTAGAGCCGGACCTGGTTATGACCAAGACCGGTCCGTTTAGCGCCAACATCGGTGTTCCGGAGACGTTCACTCTCGATGTGTACAACACCGGCGGGTCCCCGGCCCATTTTGTAACACTGACTGACGTCTTGCCCACTGGTCCGGACGGCGGCATGTGCGATGCGCCGCCACAGAACATTGCGGCTCAGGTCTTTGAGGCCGACGGCACGACACCGGTATCGCCGGTGCTCACCGAGGGCACGGATTTTACGGCCAGCTTCGTTGGCGATCCGACCTGCTCGCTGACGCTCTCCATGTTGTCGTCTGATACGTCGATCGGCGCGGACCAGCGACTGATTGTGACTTTCGAGGCCCAGGTCGATGTCGGAACCCTCGATAACGCCGTACTCACCAACGTTGCCGGTGCGACTGAATGGTACAACGCCAGAGGGCCGAGTAGCCCCGGCGGCAGAACGTACACACGCAACGTGACCGACGGCACGGTCGGAACGCTCGACCACGAAGACGCGCACACGACGACGATCTTCGCACCGGCATTCGTGTTCCAAAAATACGCGGTCAACGTAACGACAGGTGAGGATCCTGCAGTAACAGCGACGCCAGGCGACGTCATTCGCTACACGCTGAATGTCGAGCACGTGAACGACGTCACTGTCGACGACTTCAGTATCGTCGACGAGCTCGATCGCCTGAACACGATTCCGGTTTTCGTGCCCGGTTCGCTCAACGTCATTTCGATTCCGGCCGGTGCAGACGACAGCAACACGGATGCAAATGGTGGCGCCGCTGGCACGGGTCTGCTGGACATTAGGGGCTTGAGCCTCAACGGCACCGGTGACAGCTTCCAGATCGTTTTCGAAGCACAGCTTGCCGGTGCGATCGCCAACAACACGACCGTGCTGAACCAGTCGGAGGCGGTTTATGCCGGAAATACCGTCGCCGTCAGTGATGATCCGAATATCAATGGTCCGGCGGACCCGTTTGTCGGCGGTGACGAGGATCCGACCGAAATACTGATCCAGTCGGCGCCGTACCTGGACATCGACAAGACGTCGACGTACCTCGACGGTGACCCGACAGTGCTGCTTGCCGGCGAGTCGTTGCGTTACACCATTACGGTACAGAATACCGGTACCGAAAACGTCACGAACGTGTCGATGACCGACATGGTCCCTCTCAACACGACCTATGTCGCAAACAGCACGACCTTGAACGGATCGCCGGTTGCGGACGGCCCCAACGGGTCCGCACTACTCGATGGCCTGCTGCTCGGTGACCTGCCAAACGACGGCACGATCGCAACCGTGACCTTCGACGTCACGGTTTACCCGGACGTGCCGGACGCCACGATTATTTCGAACCAGGCGTTTGTCAGCGCACCCGACCAGGGTCTCGGGGATCTGCCGTCCGACGATCCGCGCACCGACATCCCGGACGACCCGACGCGGGATATCGTCGGCAACTATCCATTGATCTATGCCGTGAAAACGGCGGCGCTCGAGATCGACAACGGATCGGCGGGCATCGTCGACCCGGGCGATACGCTGCGTTACACGATCACTGTTTACAACAACGGCAATGTACCGGCGACAATCGTCGAATTGTTCGACAACGTGCCGGTCAACTCGACCTATGTCGCCGATTCGACGACGCTCGACAGCGTGCCGGTTGGCCAGCCCGATGGCGGTGTGTTCCCGCTCGAATCCCGAATCCCGATCGGCAACAACGGTACGCTCGATCCCGGTGCCTCAACGACAGTCGAGTTCGACGTCGTCGTCGACAATGTGCCACGCGGTACACAGATCGTTAACCAGGCCACCGTCTACAGCAACGAAGTCGACAACGTCCTGACGGATTCGGACGCAGATCCGTCGAACGGCGCACAGCCGACCGTCGTCGTCGTCGGCGACGCGCAGGTGCTTTCGATCTTCAAGGACGTCGCAGTGGTCGGCGGTGGCGCCGCGATTGCGGGCGCGACGCTTGAGTACACGGTAACCGTGCAAAACGTCGGCAATGTTCCGGCGCTTTACACACTGATCCGCGACGACCTCGACGAGGTTACCCCGGGTTACATTACCTACGTCGACCAGTCGGCGACGATGAACGGCCTGACGACCGGCGTCAGCGTTGCCGGACAGATCATTACGGCCGACTACTTCACCGACTACGGCCCGCTCAATCCGGGCGAGGTCGTGACGCTGCGCTTCCAGGCCGTGATCGACCCGAACCTGCTCGAAGGCACGACGATTGCCAATACGGCTCGCGTGTACTGGGACGACCCACAACAACAGGCCGAAGCGACCGTACAGATCGATGTCGGTGCGATGCCCAATGCCGGCATGTTGAGCGGTTACGTCTGGCACGATGCCGATCACGACAACACGCTGGACAACGACGAACATACGCAGGGACTCTGGACCGTCGATCTGATTCTCAACGGGCAGGTCGTGCGGTCGATGCAGACCGATGTGGGCGGCTACTACCTGTTTGCCAACGTGCCGCCGAATTACAACGTCGGCGAAACCTACTCAATCCGTTTTACCGCGCCGGGAGCCGTCGCCACAACCGCAATGATGGGCGAGACAGACTCGGACTTCACCGACGGTCTGCAGCGTATCGACGATATTGACGTCCAGGAGGGCAGCAACCTGCTTGACCTGAATATGCCCGTCGATCCCAATGGCGTTGTCTACGACTCCATCGGCCGGACACCGGTGACCGGCGCGACGGTATCGCTGCTCGACCCCCGGAACGGTGTCGCGCTGCCTTCAACCTGCTTCGACGATCCCAACCAGCAGGGCCAGGTGACGATCGGCAACGGTTACTACAAGTTCGATATCAATTTCTCCGATCCGGCCTGTGCCAGTGGCCAGAACTACCTGATCGACGTGACAGCGCCTGACGCCAGCTTCGTGCCCGGCGTTTCCGCATTGATTCCGCCAACGTCGGACCTGACGACCTCGCCATTCGACGTGCCGTCCTGTCCGGGCTCAGTCAATGACGCCGTCAACGGTTTTTCACCAACCTGCGAAGTGGTTGTGTCGGAGTTCCCGTCACCGCCGTCTGTACCGGCGCGCAGTCCCGAAACCGCTTACCACCTGTTCGTGCGACTGGATGCCAGCCAGGTACCCGGCTCGAGCCAGCTGTTCAACAACCATGTACCGCTGGACCCGCGCCTCGACGGTGCGGTGGCGATCACCAAGACGACGCCGTTGGTCAATGTCACCCGCGGCCAGTTGATTCCGTACGTGATTACGATCAGCAACTCGTACGGTGCCGACCTCTACGATGTGAATGTGCTCGACCTGTTCCCGGCCGGCTTCCGATATATCGAAGGGTCCGCACGCTTCGACGATCGCCAGGAGGAGCCGATCGTCAATGGACGGCAGCTGACCTGGGCCAACCTCGCACTGGCGACGGACGGGCTCCATGAAATCAAGTTGCTGCTCGCTGTTGGTGCTGGCGTCACTGAAGGTGAATTTGTCAATCGCGCGATGGCAGTACACGCCGTTACGGGCAACGCGATGTCCGCGGAAGCATCGGCAACCGTGCGCATCATTCCCGACCCGACCTTCGACTGCACCGATGTCTTCGGCAAGGTGTTCAACGACAACAACCGGAATGGGTTCCACGATGGTGACGAGCCGGGAATTGCCGGGGTACGCCTCGTCACGCCCACCGGGCTGGCGGCCTCTACCGATGCAAACGGTCGCTACCACATCACCTGTGCCGCGGTGCCAAAGGAAGGCCGTGGCAGCAACTTCGTGCTCAAGGTTGACGACCGCACATTGCCCAGCGGATTCCGCCTGTCGACTCGTCCGGTCCAGGTGCAGCGCGCCACTCGTGGCAAGGCGTTGCGCATGAACTTCGGTGCGTCGATTCACCGTGTCGTCGGGCTGGACGTGGCCGATGCCGTATTTGAGCCGGGCACGGATGTCGTACGCCAGCAATGGCGTCATCGCGTCGGCATGCTGATCGAAGAGCTCAGGAAGGCGCCTTCGACGCTACGACTGTCCTATGTCGGTGACCTCGAACCCGAGCCGCTCGTGCAGCAACGACTTGCGTTGCTGCGTGAGCAAATCGAGCAGGCCTGGCGTGCCGATGGCGGCGGCTACGAACTGGTTGTCGAGGAAGAGATTCACTGGCGGCTCGGTCGACCCGTGAGCCAGGGGGGTGAGAAATGAGTCGCTTCGTCAGGCTTGCGATTACACTGGCGTTCCTGCCGGCGGTTGCCTGGGCACAGAATGTCGACGATACCGAGATGGGTGAGGCCGTCGAGAGGCACCTGACCGATGACATTGACTTCATGCAATGGGTGCAGGATCCTGATCGCCTGGCGATCAATGAAAGTGACGCAATCGAAACTCGGGAAACGCTGGAAGACGGCCTGGAGACAATCAAGCTGCGCAATGTCATTCCGCCGATCTACTTCGAGACCGGTGTGGCGCAGATTCCCGAGGGCACGGTCGAATCCCTGAACGAGATACTGCGCGGAATGCAGGACCGGCTGAACGTGAGATTGCACCTCGTTGGTCACGCCGACAACCAACCGTTGTCGCCGCGACTGCAGGAACGATACGTCGACAACATGGGGTTGTCGCAGGAGCGTGCAGGCGAAGTCGCCGAGTTCATGCAGACAGCACTCGGCCTGCCGGCCGAAGGCGTGACGTATTCGTGGCACGGCGACCTCCGTCCGGCCGCAACGAACGATACGCCGGGTGGAAGGGCGCTGAATCGCCGCGTCGAGGTGGAAGTCTGGTACGACGAGGTTCGCGACAAGGTGGGCAGCGAGGAATTCCTCGTCGAACACCAGGTGGACACGATCAAGGTCTGTCGCATGCAGACCGTGTGCAAGCTGCGCTATATCGACGGACATTCGCGGCGCGCCAAGGTACAGAATCTTGTCGCACCGCTGTACTTCAACGACGACAGCACGGACGTGCCCGAGCCGTTCATCGAGCAGGTTCGACAGTCGCTCGCGAATCTGTCTGATCGCGAGAATGTCGTAGTGAAACTGGTCGGCTACACCGATTCGCAGCCGCTGAGCGGGCGAACGGAACGTATCTACGGCGACCATGTCGGCGTATCCAGGGCGAGAGCCCGCCGCGTGGCGCTCGCGTTGCAGGACACATTGGAGCTACCGACCGACAGCATCGACAGTGACGGTCGTGGGGCGACCCGCCCGCTGGGCTCAAACGAGACGGTCCAGGGACGGGCGCTGAATCGCAGAGTGGAAGTCGAATTCTGGTACGACGATCCGTTGCAGGATTTGCCTGACGAGCCGCAGCTGTGTCCGGGCGACGCCGGCGCAGAAATGGTCACGAAAGTATTCGACCCGCCGTGGGGCCGGCCCGACGACATCAGTTTCGCCGACGGCATGCCGGATGTCCCGGCAAGCCTGGCAGGCGACTTGAGTCGTGCGCTTGGGGAAGTTGCCGACAAGACCAATCCGCGTCTGCGCTTCGTCGGTTATACCCGTAACGAGCGACTCGAGCGTCGCACAGCCGGCGTCTACGGGGACGATATCGGATTGTCCGCATCGCGTGCGCGCCGTGCGATGGAACAGGTCGCCGAGGACATGGGGCTCGACGCATCACAGGTCGAATTCGAAGGTCGCGGCTACGTACACGCCGACGACGTCGTCAATGCCGGCTTTGTCCAGGGCGATACGTCGCACGTTGCTGTGCAGGTGGTCTACGACGAGCTCGCCATCCTCGACGACTACGAAGGTGTCGATATCACGCGCATGACGCGCGAGCTCGATCCGCAGAATCCGCTGGCGCTGAACCTGATGCGCATTACCGTTGATGGAGAGCCGATAGACGACCCGAAGCGCAGTTCATCGGATATCCAGCGGTGTACCGACGTTGCGTTTGCCGGGGCGGACATCCAGTTCGGATTTAACAACCTGCGCTCGGCACCGCGGCTCAGCGTGACCGCAGAGCCGCAACGAATCGGCGTGACACGAACGCAGGACGGGTTTGTCGCTGTCGACAACGTTGCCTTCCATGCTTATACGAACTACTCGCACTTCATCGACCGTGCCGAGATTCGGTTCTTCGAGCCGGGCCAGTCCCTCGAGTCCGAACCGATTGACGTGATCGAGGCAGAACTTGACGAGGCGACACGCTGGCGTCCTGTGCCCGGTTACATCCGGGCACCGCTGGAGCGATTCGCGTACGTGTTGCGCGTGTACGGCAAGGACGGCAACTTCGACGAAACGCGGCCACAGCCACTTTGGATCGACTACAACGACCCGGATGCCGAGGCGACTGAGGAAATTGCAGCCGTTTCGAAGCCCATCTTCCCGTCCTACGGCGAGAATTCACTCAACCTGCACAATATTGGATTGAGCAGCGGCACCGTCAGCGTGCACGGCACCGGTATCGAGCAGGGGCAACGGGTATTTGTGGCCGGGCGCCCGGTACCGGTTGATGATTCCGGTGAATTTGTCGCAGAGGAAATTCTGCCGCAGGGTGCACACACCGTCGAGGTTGCCGTTATCGACGACGATGGCAGTGGCCAACTCTACCTGCGCGACCTCGAGTTCGAGGACGACGACTGGTTCTATGTCGGATTCGCCGATCTCACCGTATCGGGCGGCAAAACCAGCGGGCCGATGGACCTGTTGCAGGGCGCGAACGCGCCGCAAAAGCGTGACTCGACTGTCGACGGGCGACTTGCGTTCTTCGCCAATGGCAAGTTTGGCGAACACTGGAAGCTGACGGCCAGCGCGGACACGCGGGAAGGGGCTATCGAAGACCTGTTCAGCAACTTCATGGACAAGTCGCCGGAGTCGCTGTTCCGCCGAATCGACAAGGACTACTACTACCCGACGTACGGCGATGACAGCACGGTCGAAGAGCTGGCGCCGACGATGGGCAAATTCTACGTGCGGGTCAGCAATGACGACGACTACGCGCAATGGGGCAATTTCAAAGTCAGCTATGCGAACAACGAGCTCGGCCGGGTGGACCGGGGCCTGTACGGCGCGAACGCGCATTACCAGGCAGAAGGCACGACCGGGTTTGGCGAACGTCGCCTGGCGGCCGATGTTTTCGCCGCCGAGCCCGGAACCGTTCCGAGCTACGAAGAGTTTCGGGGCACCGGCGGGTCCCTCTACTTCCTGCGACGCCAGGACCTGCTGGCCGGCTCCGAGCGCGTTCGAATTGAACTGCGGGACAAGGCATCGGGCCTCGTAACCGGCGTCGTCAACCTCGTACCGGCCATCGACTACGACGTCGACTACCTGCAAGGCAGGGTCGTTTTGTCCGAGCCGCTGGCGTCCACGGTCGATGACAACCTGCTGGTGCGCAGCGGGGCGGTCTCGGGTGATGAGGCATACCTCGTCGTCCGCTACGAGTACACACCGGGCTTCGACAGCCTTGACGCGGTGTCGGTCGGTGGCCAGGCGCACTACTGGGTCGGCGAGCACGTCAAGGTCGGGCTGACATCAAACGTCAACGAGCAGGACGGGGCGGACAGTACCCTGCACGCCGCCGACGTTACCGTGCGGCTGGCGGCTGAGACCTGGGTCAAGGTCCAGCAGGCAAACAGTGAAGGCCTCGTCGCCATGCCGGTAGTCTCGAATGACGGTGGCTACGAATTCTCGAGCTTCGACCCGGGTGCCTTCGTCAATGCAGACGCGGATGCGAACCGGGTCGACCTGAGTGTCCGACTGCCCGATCTGATCGACACCGGGATCGACGCCAGGCTCGCCTTCTACCGCGAGGAAATGGGCGCCGGCTATTCGGCGCCTGGCAAACTGGCATTGACGGATACTCGCATCTCGGGCGGCACGATCAGCCTGCCGTTGTTCGAGCGATTCAATTTTGCAGCGAAGGCAGACACGCGGACCCAGGAGCTCGGCATCGAGACCCAGGCAGTGGAATACCGGCTTGGCTATCGATTTGGTGAGAAATGGGACCTCAGTGCCGGGTATCGCCAGGATGAGCGCGCGGACAATTCGGTCATCGTCCCGTTGACCCAGGAAGAGGGCGAACGCGGTGACGCCGTCATGCAGCTGGGCTTCGACTCGGGCAAGTCATGGAACGCCTACGGGTTTGTCCAGGAAACGGTGTCCGTGACCGGGACGCGCCGGGAAAACAGCCGAATCGGCGCCGGCGGCACGTTCCAGTTTTCAGAGAAGCTGAAGGTCGACGCGGAGTTGTCTGACGGTGACCTGGGAGCGGGCGGACGCGTAGCGTCGAACTACCAGTATTCGGATCGCAGCAGCCTGTACCTGAACTACACGCTGGACAACGGTCGCGCCGACAACGGCATGAACCTAGTGAGCGGCAGTCACGGCAATCTCATCGCCGGCGTCAAGTCACGATTCACCGACAGTACCAGCGTATTCCTTGAAGAACGCTATCAGCACAGCACGCATTCGACCGGCCTGACGCATGCAACGGGAATCAGCTTCTCGCCGAACGATACCTGGAGCCTTGGCTTCAATACGGACATCGGAACACTGCAGGACGTCAGTACCGGCGCAGAGACAGATCGCGTTGCGGCCGGCATCCAGGTGGGCTTTTCCACCCGATCGCTGCAGGTTTCGAGCGGTTTCGAATATCGAAACGACGACGTCGAGCAACTCAATCTCGCGAGAAACGAGCGGCGCACCTGGCTGGTTCGCAACAGCTTGAAGCTGCGGCTCAACGAGTCCGGACAACTGGTCGGCAAATACAATCGGTCGGAAAGCGAAAGCTCGCAGGGCGCGTTCTATGACGGCGGATTTACAGAGGCGGTCGTTGGCTATGGTTACCGTCCGGTGCACAACGACCGTCTCAACGTGATGGTCAAGTACACCTACTTTTACAACATGCCGACGACGGGGCAGGTCAGCGTGCAGAATGTTGCAAGCCAGTTCCTGCAGAAATCGCACATTGCAGCGGTCGACGTGACGTGGGAGCTGTCATCGCGCCTGACGATTGGCGGCAAATATGCGCATCGGCTTGGCGAGGTCAGCCTCGATCGCGAGAACCCCGAGTTCTTCGACAACAATGCCAGCCTGTATGTGCTGCGCGGCGACTACCGGTTCCGCAAGAACTGGGAGTTCCTGCTCGAGGGTCGATTGCTCGACATGCCGGATCTCTCGGAGAGCAAAAGTGGTGCCCTGATTGCCGTGTCACGTTACTTCGGCGATCATTTCAAGGCGGGCCTCGGTTATAACTTCACGGACTTTTCGGACGACCTGACTGACCTGAGCTTTGAGCACCAGGGAGTATTCCTGAACATTGTGGGGTCGATGTAGCCCGCCGGGATCGCGATACTTTCGATTCGCAAGTTCTAGTCGAACGTTTTCACCATGACCGCTTTGGTGTCGGAGACCGACGCACGCTTCATTCCTTCGGAGTTGTAGCGCATGGCGATCTCGCCGCCGCGCGTAACGGCAATGACGCCGGCATCGCCACCGAGGCGTGCTACTTCGTCAAGCATGCCGTCTACGGCTGCATTGAGGGCGGCGCCCGCCCTGAAAGCATGCGCGACCGCGATGGCACCGCCCGCCCGGATGATGTGCTCACCGATACCGGTACACGATACCGCGATGTCGTCATCGGCCCAGGTGCCGGGACCGATCAGCGGCGTATCGCCGACGCGTCCTTCAAGCTTCCCGAACGTTCCGCCGGTCGATGTTGCCGCCGCCAGGCGACCCGATCGATCGAGTGCGACGGCGCCAACCGTGCCGTGGCGCAATTCGTCGATCTCGCCTTCGTAAACGCCGACCGGCAGCTGGTAGTACGATGCCGGATCATCGACGCGTTCGAAGCCATTGGACTGAGCAAAGTTGGCGGCGCCGACGCCGGCCAGCAACACATGTGGCGTCTTCTCCATAACGCCACGAGCGACACGTATCGGGCTTGCGAAGCCGCAGAGACCGGCGACACCGCCGGCCATGCGGTCAGGCCCGTTCATGATCGATGCGTCGAGTTCGACATAGCCTGCGGTGTTCGGCGCCGAGCCCTTGCCGGCAACATACAGGCCGGATGCTTCAAACTCGGCGACGGCGAACTCGACAACGTCCAGCGCCCCGGCACCGCTCTGCAGCATCGTCTCGCATTCGGCGGCCAGCGGCCCGATATGCGCTTCGGTCTTCGAGTAGTCGCGGCCCGCGACTGCGCCGGCACCGCCATGCAATGCAAGGGCAAACGAGTCACGCATCATCTTGTGTATCCGAGAATTTCGCGCAGGCCCGGTGCCGTCATGTCGACCATGCGCTTCTGGATGTCGGGCAGGACGTCGGGAACTTCCGCCTTGGGGCCGGCGAGGTTTTCGCGCGCCGTCCCGCTCTGCTTGCGGTCGGAACCGACCCGCACTCGCTGGCGCCAGTCAGCCGGCATCGTTTCGATACCACACGCGCCCAGCAGGTCCGTGAAATAGGCCTCGGCGGCATCTGACTCCAGGTCTTTCAGGTGGCTGACGAGGTCCTCGAAACGGATCATCCGCGCCTTCGTGCCGAGCCAGCCGATGGCATTGTGCAGGAAGATCTCCTGCAGGTTCGGCGCCTTCTGGTGAATACCGAGGATCATCATGTTCATGACCTCGTCGATCGATGCATTGCCGCCTTTCAGGTGATCGAGCGACGCATCGAATGTATCCGACAGGAAAAACCGGGTGCGGGCCAGAACCCAGTCGTAGGGATCGCGTACCAGGACCGTGTGTGCGACGTTGCGTAACGCAATGGCGGCGTCGTCCGAAAATAGCAGGTGGCCCCAGCTCAGGAACGGGCGCGACGGCGAAAACGCGCCGAGATGCTGCTTCAGCACCGGATGCTGGATGAACGTACGGTGATACTGCTGCTCGACGGGCACGAACATGCGCACGATATTGCGCAGCAGGTGTGTGCCGCACTTTGGCACGCTGTTGAGAAATGCGGGTTGCCGAAGTGGCACCTGTTCGTAGTTGCCGTTCAGCTCATTGAGGTTGTCGGGGATCGCCGTTACTCGCGGCATGGCTTGAGTCATCCTGGTTTCAGTTCGTCGTTATTAGCGCAAAAAAAAGGAGCGCCGGCAAATGCCGGCGCTCCTGTCTTGCTGTCGAACCGGTTTTCTTATTCCCAGTTCTTCGTCAGGTTGATGAACCAGCGGCGTCCGAGCCAGTCGTACTGCGAGTAGAACGCAGAGCGTCCGGCCGTCGACAGGATGCCACCGAGCGTCGAAACCTGCGGTGGCTTCTCATCGAACGCATTCGATACGCCGACGATAGCCCGTAAACCCCAGTCATCCATGTGATACGTGAACGAGAAGTCGTGGTACCAGACGGCATCCGCGGTCAGGACCAGGTAGACCGTTTCACCGCGGTAGGTCGATTCGTTCGTATCATCATTGTCGCGCTCGCTGTTGACCTTGCCGGTGTAGCGCGCGGACCAGAAGACCTCGAAGTCGCTCCACTCGTACGTCGTCCAGAGGCGGCCGACGTTCTCGGGGTGGCCGAAGCGTCCCTTGTTGTCGCGGACGTTGTCAGCGAACAGCGCCGTCTTGCGCTCATTCGTTCGCGTGTACTGACCGTCGAACTGCAGCTCGCCCGGACCGACATCGACGTTGTACTTGAACGCAAGGTCGTAGCCCTTGCTGTTCTGTGTCGCCACGTTGATGAACGAGTCCTGGACGTTTTCGATACCGCCGTTCAGGCCGCTGCGGTCGAACAGGTTGCAAAGCGGCTCGTTGGGGTAGAACTCCGACGAGTAGCAACCGCGCGCGATCTGCTGCGCGCCGAGCTGGTCGACCTGGTCGTTCACTTCGATGTCGAAGTAGTCGAGCGAGATGCTGAGGTCCGCAAACGATGGCTGCCAGACAAGTCCGACCGTATTCGATTTGGAGCGCTCAGCCTCGAGTAACCCGAGACCGCCGCTCGAAATCGCTGTTGCCGTTACAGTACCGCCCGTGAAGTCCGGTGGCAGTCCGTTCGGGTAGTCCGCCGCACTCGTGTCCGCCGCACAGTTGTCGGCAATGCGCTGGGTGATGTTGCCGGCCTGCAATTCGTTAGCCCAGTCGATACAGGGGTCGATGTTGCTCTGGCGAACGAACGACGTCTGGTCGGCAAGATACAGCTCGAACAGCGCCGGCGTCCGGAACGACGTTCCCTGGCTGGCGCGGATCTTGAACTCGTCCACGACCTGCCAGTTGAGCGTCGCCTTGTAGGTCGTGTCGTCGCCGTAGGTATCGACGTCTGTCCAGCGTCCCGACACGTTCAGGTCGAGATTCCGGAATCCGGTGACATCCGCGAGGATCGGTACCTCGAATTCGGCAAACAGGGCCGTGGTTTCCTGGTCGCCCGCTGTAATGCCGGCGGAGGACAGACCCCAGCTGTTGCCAGCCAGTGTCTGTTCACCCGGCACGTCGTTGATCTCGTCGGTCCGGTAATGGAATCCGAAGGCACCGCCAACTTCGCCGGCCGGCATCTCGAACAGTCCGCCGGTGACGTAACCCTCGATAGAGGACTGCGTGTATTCCGTGTTGCCGACGTCGACGCCGAAGAGGAAATCACGCATTTCCGGACTGACATTGCCGGCCAGGAACTGCGGATCCAGCCACGGGATGTCCTGGCAGGGCACGCCGCGGACGGACGTGTTCGTGCCGACACAGCTGTACTCGCCGTTACCGTAGTCGTACAGCCAGTTCTGGTCGGTAATCGAGTCATCGAAGATGATGTCCTGCGTGTACGTGCCGTCCGAACGGCTGTACTGGTACGACAGGTCGAAGCCCCAGTTGTCCGTAATATCGCCGTGGAGTCCTGCGACGAAGCGCTGGTAGTCGACTTCCGTTACGTTGCCGAAGTGATCCGTGATCGGTGTCGGGCTCAGCCACTGGTCGCCCTGCCAGCCGGCGCTGAGCGGGTTGGTGCCGAAGCCGATGTCCGATGCTTCGTTGTAAACGTAGCCCCAGTACTGACGATAGCTTTCCGAGGTCGTTTCGCGTCGGTTCAGCAGCACTTCGGTGTACAGGGACATTGAATCCGTAATGTCGAATTCCGCATCGCCGAAGAACGTCAGCTTTTCGACCTTCGGGACCATCGTGGAGTTGTCCTGGAAGGGGTGATCCATGTTGGTCACGCCGTCCGACGTCCGGTCGTAATTGACGAGGAACCATCCCGGCGGCGTCACGAGGTAGCTCGGGTTGTTCGGATCGACGGCAATGCCGGGGATGTGCTGACCGAGATCGCCGTCGTAGTCGTACTGCGCCAGCGTCCGTCTCGCAGTCGGGACGTTGCCGCCCGCACCCTGGTAGTCGTACAACCAGACGTGGCCCCACAGCGTGTCGCGGCAGGCCGGGTTGCCGGTACGCGGGTCGATGACGTCGCGGCGATTGCCACTGTTGTCGAAGATGTACTGTTCCGTGCAGGCAAAGTAGTCACGATCGCCGAAGCGCAGCTCGTCGACCCTGTTGTAATCCAGCGTGATGCGGAAATGACCGCGATCGAGGTTGCGGCCCCAGGTCGCGCTCAGACGCGTCTCTTCGCCGCCCTTGTCGGTCGGTTGCATGACGTAGCCGTCGATCGAGCCGCCGTCGTCGCGGCGTGTGTAGATGTTGACCACACCGGCAACAGCGTCCGATCCGTAAATCGACGATGCGCCGTCCTTCAGGATCTCGACGCGGTCGACCGCGGCCAGCGGAATGACGTTCAGGTCAAACGCAGAAACGCCGCCGCGCGTTCCGGCGGGGCCGGCACGTCGTCCGTTGATCAGCGTCAGCGTACGACTGGCTCCCATGCCACGCAGTGACAGCGTCGATACACCGGCACCGCCGTTCTGGACAAACGCAGTCGACGTAGCAGCGGTGACCTGTGGTGCGCCCGACGCGACCGTTGTCGTCTGCATCATGTCGCCGAGATTGGAAATACCGGAGCTGACGGCGTTCTCGGTCAGCACGACCTCGACGGGAGTGGCACTCGAAAATCCGTCGCGACGAATTCGCGAACCGGTGGTAATGATTTCGTCGACGACCTGTTCGTCGACTTCCGAGTCAGTCTCCTGTGCCAGGACCTGCGCGCTCGTACCGAACGCACTGGTGGCAACGGCCAGACTGATGGCTTTCGCCAAGGGCTTTGGCTTGTACATCAATTGTCCCCTTATGCTGCATAAGTGTCGTTGCAAATCCGGTTTGTTTTGCTAACGCCGGTTTCGCTTTGCAACGCTGGTGTTGTAATTTCGCGACCGAGTTTACACAAACTTTTTACAGGCCGCTAATTACATAGCGATCTAACGGTTGACAATCGTGTTGCAAAAACAACAAGTTACTATCCAATCGCGGCGTTTTTGACACGGGAGCAGAATATGCAACGCAAGAAAGTCCTGATCGTCGGCGGCGGCTCGGCCGGCTGGATGGCGGCGGCGTACCTGAATGCGGCGCTGAACCGCAATGGCCGCGAGGTCGCGGAGATCGCGCTGATCGAGTCGCCGGACGTACCGCGCATCGGTGTCGGCGAGGCAACGATACCGAACATCAATCACCTGCTATCCGTCGTCGGCATCGACGAAAACGAGTTCATGCGCGCTGTTGACGGCACCTTCAAGCAATCCATACGTTATGTAAACTGGTTGCGGAACGACGATTTTTACCACCACCCGTTCAGCCGCTTTACGATCAATCCGATCGACAAATCCTCCTTCGAATGGCTGCGCAGCGATCGCTCCATTCCTTTTATGGATACCGTGTCGCCACAACCGCTGATCTGCGAAATGGGCCTGTCGCCCAAGCTTCCCGGCGGACGCTCGTTCTTCACGCCGCTGCGTTATGCATTTCATATGAATGCGCTGAAGTTTGCGGACTACCTGGCCGAACACTCGAAGGCGCGCGGCGTCCGTCACCACCTGGGCAACGTCGTCGATGCCGAGGTCAACGGCAACGGGCATATCGAGGCTGTTGGCACGAAGGAAGGCGAGCGCCTCGAGGCGGACCTGTTTGTTGACTGCACCGGCTTTCGTGCCCTGCTCATCGAGAAACAACTCGGCGTGCCGTTTGTCGATTGCTCGCAGTGGCTGCTGTGCAACCGCGCCGTCACGATGCACGTGGACTATGACAAGCACTACCCCGGCTATGTGCGTCCGTATACGACAGCCACGGCGCTATCGGCCGGCTGGGTCTGGGAGATACCACTGCAGAACACGCGCTCGCTGGGATACGTGCATTCGTCGGATTTCATATCGGAAGAGGACGCGGAGCGCGAACTGCGCGCGTTCGAAGGTGCGCATGCCGATGCAATGTCGAGTCGCGTCGTGCGCTTCAAGGTCGGGCGCCGCGAGCGTGTCTGGGCCGGCAACTGCGTCGCCATCGGCCTGGCAGGCGGTTTCATCGAACCCCTGGAGTCGACCGGGCTGTACCTCAGCGATCTTGCCAGCGTCATGCTTGCCGAGCACTTCCCGTACACCGATGACTACGAAGCGATGGCGTTTCGTGTCAATCGCATTCTCGCCAACCGTTTTTACGAGATCATGGATTTCATTAACATGCACTATTGCCTGACGCGCCGCACCGATACGGCATTCTGGCGCGAGGTGCAGAAACGTGAGCGAATTAATGACCGGCTGCAGGCCAAGCTCGACTACTGGAAGCTCAAGCCACCGTCTCCGGCCGACTTCGAAGACCAGTTCTTTCCGGGGCAGCCCACGTCGCCGATCGCCGCCGGCAACGGTGACACGCGCGCGGCGATCGATACGGCCGGTCTCTGGGGTTTTACCAGCTACGAAGCTATCCTGTTCGGCATGGATTTCCTGCGCGCAGAATGTGACGAGTGGTTCGGCCGGGATCGGCCGCAAACCGGCGTCTTTTCCGAAGTACTGAAATCCGTACAGGCGGCGCGGCAGCAATTGCCGCCGCATGCGGCCTGGCTGCAGCACGAGGTTGGCATGCCCGACTACCGGACGACCGTTTGAAACAGGTCGGCGCAGCACCGATCCGGCGGGTTGTCATCGTCGGCGGCGGGACGGCAGGCTGGATGACGGCCGCGGCCCTCTCGACGGTGATAACGCACGAAACGTGCGAAATCGAGCTGGTCGAATCTGATGCGATCGGCATCGTCGGCGTCGGTGAGGCGACCATTCCCGCGATTCACGATTTCAATCGCAAGGTCGGTCTCGATGAACGCGAACTGATGCGCGAAACCGGGGCGACGTTCAAGCTCGGCATCGAATTCGTCGACTGGCGCCGGCGTGGCGATGCGTACATGCATCCGTTCGGTCGCTTCGGCTACGACATGAACGGCGTCGCGTTCCACCACTATTGGCTCGATGCAGAGCGGCGTGGCAACACGACCGCCTTCGGTGAGTATTGCGTACCGTGGGTCGCCGGCAAATCCGGCCGCTTCGCGTTGCCGCAATCGGATCCGACGTCTGTGTTGTCGACGTATTCGTACGCCTATCATTTCGACGCCAGTCTCTATGCGGCCTGGCTCCGGCGCGTCGCCGAAGCGAACGGTGTGCGACGCACCGAGGGACGGATCGTCGACGTTAACCTGCGTTCCGAAAACGGCTTCATCGACGCCGTCGTGCTGGACGACGGACGCGAAATCGCCGGCGACCTGTTCATCGACTGTTCCGGCTTTCGCGCACTGCTGATCGGTGACGCGCTCGGCGTCGAATTCGAAAGTTGGGCGCACTGGCTGCCCTGCGACCGGGCATATGCGGTTCCGAGTGCCAACCCGGACGCGCTCGACCCGTATACGCGCGCGACGGCGCAGGGGGCCGGCTGGCAATGGCGCATTCCGTTACAGCACCGTACGGGCAACGGGCACGTCTATGCCAGCAGCTTCATCGGCGACGACGCAGCGCGCGAGCAACTGCTCGCCAACCTCGAACGTCCGGCGCTTGACGAACCGCGTATGCTGAAATTCACGGCCGGGCGACGATCGCGCATGTGGGAACGCAACTGCATCGCCGTAGGGCTGTCCGGCGGCTTTCTCGAGCCGCTCGAGTCGACGAGTATCTACCTGATCCAGGCTGCGATCATGAAGCTGATCGAACGCTTTCCCGACCGGCACTGCGATGACCTCGTCGTCGATGACTTCAACGCGCAGCTCGCGATGCGCGTTGAGCAGATCCGCGACTTCATCATCCTGCATTACAAGGCAACCGAGCGCGACGACAGCGAGTTCTGGAAGTACTGTCGCGAGATGTCGATTCCCGAATCGCTCGACCATCGTATGCAGGTGTTCCGGGAATGCGGTCACACGGTATTCGACGAGCGCGAGCTGTTTATCGAAACCAACTGGATCGCTGTCTACCTTGGCCAGGGCGTGGTGCCGCTGATGACCGACCCGCGCGTTCGCTGCCTGCCGACACCGCAGGTCGATGCGCAGATGCGGCAGATGCGGGAAGTTATTGCGAAAGCAGCGACCAGCCTGCCGACGCACCAGTCGACGATAGCCGGGTACTGCCCGGCTGTGGAGCGCACCTGAATGTCCGCACCGATCCGAACCCTGCTGATCGCCGGCAGCGATTCCAGCGGCGCGCTCGCGGCAGCAGCCCTCGGACTGTCGCTGCAGGGGAGCGGTATCGCGATTCGCTACCTGCGCGTTCCGTCGAGCGGCCCGGTAGCGGCGATCGACGTCTGTCGCGGTGGCGACGAGGGTATCCATCGCATCTTCGGTATCGACGAAACGGCGCTGTTGCAGCGCACCGGTGGTGTGCCGTCACTGGGGACCGAGTACCTGGACTGGCGCAGCGCCGGCGACCGGGTGTTCGTGCCGTTCGGCAGCCACGGACGTACGGTGCGCCTCGTCGATTTTCACCACTACGCGCATTGGCTGCGCGAGAACGATGCCGCGCTCGACTACAATGACTGGTCGCTCGCTGCCGCTTGCGCCCGCAGCGGCAATTTTCGGCTGGACGCGAACTACGATGAGGATATCGCCGCCACGCTGGCCTACGATCTTCGGCTCGACCAGGCCGCCCACGAAAATTTCCTGCTGGAAATCGCCGGTCGACTGAACGTCGATATTCAGGACGCGGCACTGGCGGGCGCCGATGCAACCGGCGAGCATGTCGAACGCGTCCGGCTCGACGATGGCACGACGGTCGACGCCGACCTGTACGTCGACGTGACACCTGCGAGGTCCGTTTTTGCTTGCCTCCCCGGGGCTGGCGCGTGGGCCGGAACGCACGGCAATGTGCTGCGGCGAATCGAGTACCGGCGCGCCTCGGCCGGGCGTCCACCGCTATATGACACGATCGAAGCCGTCGACGACGGTTGGTTGCGGTACCGGCGCGTGTTGCGCCGCGAAGCGATTACGGCCGTGTCGTCAGCCGGCCACGGCGCGGTGCCGGTCGAGGAGCGAGGCACGGAAACAGCAGGGGAGACTGAAATTCACCCCGGCACGCTTGCGCGCCACTGGGTTGGCAACTGCATCGCACTCGGGCCGGCTGCGACGACGCTGTATCCGCTGGAGCAATCGGCGCTGCACGTAACCCAGCGCAGCCTGCTGCGGCTGCTCGGCATGTTGCCGATGACGCCGCAAAGTCCGCGGCTTGCTGAAGAATACAACCGCGTGGCGGTTGCCGAGGCGGCCGGCTTTCTCGACTACCAGCGGGCTCGCTTCCCGTTCGCCATGGAGCGCCGCTCGGCGTTCTGGCGCACGTTGGCAGCCAGTGGTCCGGGCGAGAGATCGGCCGGGCGCCAGGCTCTCTTCGAGCACAGCGGCCGATTTACGCCGATCGAACACGAGCCGGCGGACAAGGCAGCCTGGGTCGCGAGCTTCCTGAATTTCGGACTCTGGCCGGCCCGGCGGGACCCGCTTGCGCAAATGGCCGAGCCCGGACGCCTGAAAGACGAGCTTTACGGGTTTCGCGAGCGAGTCGCCCGGGCCGCCGAATTGACCCGCTGAAAGCACGTTTCGTGCATTTTGCTGCCCGTCTCCCCGCCGAGCCGCTGGCGGATTCGCAGCTAATACCGCTTGAAACAATAATTTATCGCGTCATTCGTGCAACTGTGGTGCTTTTACAACACGCTGCCCAATCCCGGCAGGGGCGCTCGAGATTGGTCTGAAACCCTTTGTTCACAGTCATTTAAGGAGAATCCGGTTTACCGCTATAGGCAATAGTGGTATAAATGCCGCCAAGCGTTGTGCGAAAAACACAACGTTTTCTTATTTACAGCATAAGGGGAACAATTCATGTTTTCGAAAAGCAAACTGCGAACGGCAGTGCGCGTGGGCCTGGGAGCAGGCGCAGGTGCAATGGCTGTCGGTTTCGCACCCGGCGCTTTGGCGCAGGATGCGGGCGCAGATGAGCCGTTGGAGGAGATCATCACTACGGGTTCGCGCATTCGGCGTTCGGACCTCGATAGTGCGAGTCCTGTAACGGTCATCGATCGTGAAGACATCATGGCCCAGGGTATTACCGACGTCGGTAACCTGATCCAGCGTATGCCGTCCATGTCGGGCACGCCGCTCGGCACCACGACGAACAACGGTGGTAACGGTTCGGTACAGGTTGACCTGCGTGGCATGGGCGTCGATCGCACGCTGACGCTGATCAACGGCAAGCGCACGGTTGACGGTGGTGACTACACGACCATTCCGGCCATCATGATCGAGCGTGTTGAAGTCCTGAAAGACGGCGCATCTGCAATTTACGGCGCAGACGCAGTCGCAGGCGTAGTCAATATCATCACGCGTCGTGATTTCGAAGGTCTCAACATCGACCTGCAAACGGCTGACTGGTTTGACACCAAGGCCGGCCTGCAGAACGCACTGTCGCTGATCGGTGGTACGTCGCTGGGCGAAGGCAACTTCGTATTCGGCGCCGAGTACATCAACCAGGAAGAAGTCTTCCAGCGTGATATGCCGTGGGCATTCATGCAGGGTTCGTACTACATCTATTACGACGCCGACCAGGGCTGTGAGGTTGATCCGGCGAACCTGTGTACGTTCTTCGGATCGTCACGTATTCCCGAGTCTCGCCTGAACTTCGCCACCCAGGGCCGCTTCCTGATCCCGTCGCCGGGAGCAGTGATGGTTCCGCATGACAACCGCACGTACAACTACGCGCCGGTCAACTACATGCAGACGCCGTACGAGCGCCTCAACTACTTCGGTGAAGGTAACTTCGATCTGTCCGAGAAGGTGCAGTTCCACGCTTCGTTCCGCGGCAACACCCGCTCGTCGGACCAGGAGCTGGCGCCGCTGCCGTACGACTCGAATATCTACCCGAGCTACAACGGCATCTACAACGGCTCGGCGTACATGGGTCTGTCGGAAGACAACTACTACCTGCAGCAGGCTGTTGACGCCTACAACGCAGCGAATGGTACGAGCCTCATTTATGAGCCGCTTACCAACGTTCGCCGTCGTATGGTCGAGACGCCGCGTCACTTCTCGCAGGACATCACGCAGTTCCAGGCAACGCTCGGTCTTTCGGGCGAGTTTGGCGATGGCCTCGACTGGGACGTCTACTACAACCGCGGCAAGCGCACGCGCGTCGACAACGACCTCGGCCAGTTCTCGGCCGTTCGCCTGACGGGCGCAATGGGTCCGTCGGCTGACCTCGACGGTGACGGCCAGCCCGAGTGCTACGCTGACATCAACGACCCGACGACGATCATCACGGGCTGTGTTCCGCTGAACTTCTTCGGTGGTGAAGGCACGGTTACCCAGGAAATGCTCGACTACGTCGGCGTCGAACTGGTTGACAGCTTCGTCACGAAGCAGGAAATCGTTGGCGCAAGCATCGCGGGCAGCGGCATGGAATTGCCGGGTGGTGAGCTTGGCTGGGCCGTCGGTGCGGGTTATCGCGCAGACGCCTACAAGTACACGCCGGACTCCGCGAAGTCGATTGGCGCTGTAACCGGTGGTACCGGTGAAGGCACCGACGGTTCGCTGTACTCGCGTTCACTGTTCGCCGAGTTGTATGCACCGGTCTTCGACAATGGTGAGCAATCGCTGGCACTGAAAGCCGGCGCGCGCTACGACGACTACAACCTGTTCGGTGATGACACGACGTGGCAGATCGGTCTTGAGTTCCAGGCAATGGACTCGCTGAAACTCCGCGGTACGGCCGGCACGGCTTTCCGTGCACCGACGATCTCGGAGCTGTTCGCTGGTCTGCAGCGCAGCGCGCCGAGCTATCGCGATCCGTGTGATGCCAGTGACTACGCAGCCAACTACGGCGGCAACGGCACGAACATCGCTCCGGGATGTGGCGCAGAAGCAAACCGTACCGATACGCAGGTTACCTCGTATGTCGGCGGCAACCTGAACCTGAAGCCGGAAACGGCTGACACGTTCACGGCTGGCTTCGTGTTCACACCGGAAGTTGCGGACGGCCTGTCGATCACGATCGACTGGTGGCGCATCGAGATGGAAGACGCAATCAGCTCGTACGGCGTTCAGTACATCCTTGACCAGTGCTACGTAAACCAGCAGTCGACGCAGTGTGGCCTGATCACACGTCGTGCTGATGCTGACTACACGATCGCACAGATCATCGACTCGAACGTCAACGTTGCTACGCAGAACGGCGAAGGTATCGACACCGAAGTTCGCCTGAGCCTCGAAGCGGGCCCGGGTGACCTCGAGCTGGCGCTGCTGTGGGCGCACCTGCTGGAGCGCACCAAGACGGCTCTGCCGGGTGACCCGGAAGAAGACCTCCGTGGCCGCCACACCAACGTTACGGCTGAGGACGGTGGTACGTACGCTGAGAACAAGTTCAACTTCTCTGCGCACTACTACATTGGTGATTTCAAGGTCGGCTACCTGGCCGAGTACATCGATGACATCCGTGCGGATGCCACGTACAACGCGTACTCGTACACGGTTGACTCGATCATGTATCACGACCTCGTGTTCGATTACACGCTGGACAACTGGGGCTCTACGACGTTCACGCTTGGCCTGACGAACCTGTCAGACGAAGCACCGCCGTACATTGACCCGGCGTTCAACGCCAACACGGACCCGAACACCTACCGTATGTTTGGACGTGGCTACTTCCTGAGAGTCTCGCAGACGTTCTAGGTCAGCGTTTCAGTAGTAGCAAAGTTAAGGGCCGCATCTGCGGCCCTTTTCTTTTGCTTGCAGGAAACGTGGTGGCGTCAGCCGCGCCAGTGGTCGTCGATCTCGGTGATCGAGTAGAGCGCCTCCGACTGGGCAACGATGGCCGCCGCACGGGGTTCCCAGTCGGTCATATGGGCAAGCCCCAGCGTTTCGCGGTCGTCGGCGTTGCCGAGGCGTTCGGCGAACACCTGCCACTTCATACAGAAGTGACGCGCCGCGTCGCGCGGCGAAGCTGCCTGGCTGCCTTCGATGATATCTGTCGGGATGGCTCCGGCTATGAACCAGAAAAAGCTGTCGTGGTCGCCCATCATACGGGCTTGTCCGATGACGTAGTGCTGTGGCAGAGCCCATACGGCACGTCCCTCGACGAGCCCCTTGCCGACAAGGCCTTTGGCCATGATTTCCTCAACGGCCTCGCCGGTCTTGTCCTTGATCCAGCCTTCGATTTCGTCTGTTTCTTTATCACTCATGATTTCTTGCGCCGTGTCGCTTCGATAGCCCAGGCCAGCGGTACTGATTCACCCTCAACCATGACCGGGCCGGCCTGGTCGACGCTCAGACCGGCGGCGACGATACGTTCGCCAACAGCCTGGAATTCCGCCGGGTCGAGCGCAACACCCAGCGTCGACTGCATGCCGTCAAACTGATGCTCGAGTCCCTGCTGCATGGCATCGAACCAGGCGAAAACCTCCTCCGGCTTGTAGTGCTGGATGCGCTGGTGGACTTTCTGCACCGTGTCGTAAATATTGACGATGGTGCCGCCGGCAACGGACTCGCCGTAGTCCTGCAGAACGGCATCGACAGCCTGAATTGCGGGGTTGAGCGCGGTTGCAGCGTCGTCATAGGGTTTACGGTCCTTGCCCTGGACGGCGTCGAACCCGGCACTCAAGAACTCGCGCGCGAGCTCCAGGAAACGAGCGTCACGTACACGGCTGATTGCATCGACGCCGGCCTGAGACTCCCGAACAGGTACGCCATCGGCGGCGTGCATCAAAAGCGTCAGCCGGCCGCTGTCGGCGGTCAGGCGCGCGGCTTCGGATACGGCTTCGGCTCCGGCGTACTCCACACCGAACTGGCTGATCACGAGATCGAACATGTGGTCGTCGAACGGTGTATCCGCCGCACTGGAGACGACACCGGTCACGCCGGGATAGCGTTGTGCGACGGCATCGATGGCCGCGCCTGAGATATCGACACAAGTAACCTTGTCGAGTGACGCGGTGCCCGTTTCCTGAAGAAAACCGACCAGTGCGCCGGAGCCGGACGCGAGATCCACGACAGTCGCAGCGGGGCGGCTGGTCAGGAAACTGTTGAACACGTTGGTCCAGAATGACTGGAACGCAGGATGAGCGGCGCCACCGACGGCCAGCGCGCCGGCGTCGCCGACGTTCTTCCAGTAGTCGTCCCAGTGGCCGCTCAGGTTTGTGCTGGTATTCATGCGAGCGGAGTATAGCAATGCTGCGGCAAATGGACTTGGCAATACGAATATTGGATCATCGTCGTTTCGCAGTTCGCAATTCACCCATGAGTTTTCCCGGAATCGAACAGCTGGAACTGAACGCGAGAGCGGGCAAGCCGGAGGCGCAGTTCCTGCTGAGCCAGGTATGCCACCAGGGCGGAGACCTCGACGGCATGATGCACTGGCTGCAGGCGGCGGCTGCCACGGGCATGCCGGACGCGTTGGCGGCACTTGCGTCCTGTTACGAAACCGGCACGGCCGTGGATCGCGACCTCTCCGAAGCGTTGCAGCGTTTTGACAAAGCGATTGCTGCGGGTTCGGCCGTCGCAAAGTTTCGCAAGGCCGAGTTGCTCTACAAATCGACCGTTGATGGCCGCCATGACGAGAGTATTCGTGCGCTGTTGCTCGACGCCGCGGACCAGGGTGTCGCACCGGCGCTCAGGACTGTCGCCTACCTGTTGGCGCAGCACAGGTCGCGGCATGGCCTGGCCGCAGCGGTGTTTCGGACCGCGGCGGAGAAGGGCGACCCGGTCGCTGCACCGATGAGGTCCACGTATTTTCCGGGGCACCCGGATGTCCCGCAATCGCCTGCCGCTCTGGCCGACGCGTTGGCCGACATACCTCTGCGGCCGCCGCGAGAAGCGGGCACAGTGACCTCCGTAAACGAGTCGCCTGCGGTTCGCGTCTACAAGAATGTGCTGCACCCGGTCGACTGCACCTATCTGGCGCGCCTGTCGGAGCCGCGGCTCGTACGTGCGCAGGTAATCGACCCCAATGACCGGTCGAGGGGACAGGTGTCCAACGTGCGCACGAGTTCCGGAACGTACTTGCCGCCCGAGGTCGTCGATTTCATCAGTCGCTACATTGAACTGAAGATTGTGTACTCGGTGGGAGAAAGTCTCGAACGATCGGAGCCGATGTCGATACTGCGCTACGGCGTGGGCGAATACTATCGACCACATTTTGATTTCTTCAAGCCGGATCTCGACGTGTCGGTGCGACTGATGCAGGACGGCGGCCAGCGGACCAGTTCCGCCGTGACGTATATCGGTGTACCGGAGCAGGGGGGCGGAACCGGGTTTCCGGAACTCGGATTCTCGGTGCCGGCGGAACTTGGGGCGACTTTGTGGTTCCGAAACTGTCACGATGACGGACAAGTCGACGAACGCAGCCTGCACGCCGGCGAGCCGGTCGAGGCCGGCGTCAAATGGGTCGTGACCAAGTGGTTTCGCGAGCGCTCGACCCGGTACTTCATGGAGCAGGAATTGACACAGTGACGATGAACAACCAGTTACAGGCGCAGTACAGTGCGGCCGCGCGGCAGGCAGTCGCGCGCCGCCAGTGGGCCACGGTCGACACCTGCGCGAAAGAACTGCTGGAGCTCGATGCCGACAGCGCGGAAGGGTGGTTTCTCACCGGCCTGACGCGCAAAGCACAGCTGCGCACGGAGGATGCCATTGCCGCCTTCAGAAAAGCGCTCGAACTGGATAACGCACGCTACGATGCCGCCGTCGAGCTCGCAGTCATCCTGGTATCCGAACGATTGCACGGGGAAGCCGCCGGACTCGTGTCGGCGCGTGAGCAGCAGATGTGGAACAGCCCGCTGTATCTCAACAAGGCCGGAACGGTCTTCAAACACATCGGCCTGAACGAAAAAGCGCACGTGCTCTACAAGCGCGCCAACGAGCTGCAACCCGGCGTTGAGCTGATCATGGCAAACCTCGCCGATACGTCGATGTTCATCGGTGAAATTGACGAGGCACGGGCGTTGTTTCGATCGTTACTCGAGCGCAATCCGTCGCACCAGCGTAATCACCTGTCTCTCGCCAGGCTGGCACGCGCCGAGAATCAGGATCACATTGAAGAAATGCTGACCGAACTCGGGCGCACCAACCTGCCGCCGGACCGGAACATCTTCATGTACTACGCCCTCGGCAAGGAGTACGAAGACCTCGAGGAGTGGGACAAGGCGTTCGAGTACTACGAGAAGGCCGGCGATGCCGTGGCCAGCGTGGCTGACTACGATATTGAATCTGACCTTGAGCTCCTCGATACCATCATGGAAACCTGTACGGCCGACTGGCTGTCGACAGGCGAGCCGCAAAACGCAGCCGATCGCTATGGCAAGGTGCCGATTTTTATCGTCGGCTTGCCGCGTACCGGCACGACGCTGACCGATCGCATCATCGGCAGCCATTCGGACGTGCGGAGTCTCGGTGAGACACAATACATGCAGATGGTATTGCGCCACCTCAGCGAGGTACAAAGCGCGGAAAAGATGACGCCCGAGATGATTCGTGTTGGCGCCGGGCTTGAAATAAGCACGATTGGCGATGGTTACATGGATATGCTGTCTTACCGGCTCGGCGACGAACCCTTCTTCGTGGACAAGCTGCCATTCAATCTCCTGTACCTCGGCTTTATCGCAAAGGCGTTTCCGGATGCACGCATCGTTCTGATGAACCGCAACCCGATGGACAGTTGCTTTTCGATGTACAAGCAGGTCTTTACCTGGGCGTACAAGTTTTCGTACACGCAGGAAGGGCTCGGTCGCTTTTACGCGAAGTACACTGAGCTGGTGCAACACTGGCGCAGCATCCTGGGCGACCGGCTGGTCGAAGCCCGCTACGAACAGCTCGTTTCCGACCAGGAAGGCGAAACCCGCGCGCTGCTCGACCGCCTCGGGCTCGACTTCGAGGCGGCGTGCCTGAAATTCGAAAAAAACAAGACGGCAACGGCAACGGCAAGCTCAGTACAGGTTCGCGAGAAGGCGCATACACGGTCCGTCGAACGCTGGCGGCGCTACGAGAAGCAGTTGCAGCCGCTGCGCGAACGGCTCGAGCAGGCCGGCATCGAGGTCGGCTGAGGCCTTGGACGGCGTTCTCGAACAGCTCGGCATGGCCGGTCGCCAGGCGGCGCAGGCACGCAACTGGGCAAAGGTCAAAGCCTGCGCGCGCGAGATACTGAATCGCGACCGCCGGAATGCCGAAGGTCGATTCCTGCTCGGGTTGTCCGAGAAAGCGGCGAAACGAACGCAACAGGCTATCGAAGCTTTCAAACTGGCCTGGGATACCGATCGTGCTCGTTATGATGCCGCAGTCGAACTGGCGTCCCAGTATCTGCATACGCACGAATACGGAAAAGCCTGCGCACTGCTGGATCGCTGCGTGTCGTTGATGCAGAACAGCCCGATGTATCTCGACATGGCCGCGACGATCTACGTCAACATCGGTTTGCCCGAGCGGGGCATGCCGCTCTACCGGCGCGCCGACGAACTGCAGCCCGGGGTCGACGTGATTCGCGCCAATCTTGCGGCCTGCAGCGTGTACGTCGGCGACATCGACGACGCGATATCGATCTACAGCGAGTTGCTGCGGAAGAACCCGGCGCACCAGCGCAATCACTACGAACTGTCGAGACTGCGGCGCGCAAAAGATGACGCGCACGTCGAACAGATGAAGTCGGTGCTCGAGCAATCCGGCCTGCCACCGGCACAGAACGTCTACCTGTACTACGGTATCGGCAAGGAACTGGAGGACCTCGAGCGTTGGGACGAGGCCTTCGAATACTACAAGCGTGGAGGCGATGCGGCTGCGTCCATCTCGGGGTACGACGTTGCGAGCGACGTGGAACTGATCGACACCGTGATCGAGCGCTGCAATGAGGGCTGGTTGCAAGCGAAGCCGGCTGAAGCAACGGAATCGACTGCGACGCCGCTGTTCATCGTCGGCCTGCCGCGCACCGGTACGACACTTACCGAACGAATCCTGTCGTGCCATTCACAGGTGGAAAGCATCGGCGAATCTTTTTTCATCCAGATTGGCCTGAAGCAGACGAGCGGCGTGCGCACGGCCGATGCGATGTCGCCGGCAATCGTACGGGCAGCGGCCAAAAAAGACGCCCGACGCCTGCGACAGTCCTACCTGAACGCCATCGAGTATCGACGCGGCGATGCGCCGGTATTCATCGAGAAGTTTCCGGAAAACATGCTGCACCTCGGGTTCATCGCGCGCTCGTTTCCTGATGCGCGAATCCTGCTCGTCAATCGCAACCCGATGGATGCCTGCTTCGCGCAGTACAAGCAATCCTATTTTCGCTACGCGTATACGCTGGGCGACCTGGGACAGTACTACGTGGCCTGGCACCGGCTACGTGAGCACTGGCGCGGCCTCCTCGGCGACAGGCTGGTCGAGGTCGACTACGAGCAGCTGGTCAGCGACCAGGAGGCGCAAACGCGGCTGTTGCTGGAATCGCTGCAGCTGCCATTCGAATCGGCCTGTCTCGAATTTGAAAAGAATGCGGCGGCGAGCAACACGGCCAGCACGATCCAGATCCGCGAGCGAGCCCATACCCGCTCCGTGATGCGCTGGAAGTGTTACGAAAAGCAATTAGAATCACTGCTCAGGCATCTCGAATCGGCCGGTATCGCCGTCGAGTGACGAAAACAACTGGAAGGGTCGGGAGACCAACAATGCCCAGATTGCGAATCATCGGAACAGTACTGGCGGCCGTACAGCTCGTTGCGGGCGCCGCCGTGGCGGAAACGACCGTCGAATCCTGCCAGCAGCTCACGGATGACGCAGAGCGGCTCGCGTGCTACGACCGCGTTTTCCGCGCCGGACAGGCGGTGCCAGCCGAACCCGCGCCAACGGCACCTGCGCCGGTCGAACCCGCACCGGCACCGACCGTGACGCCGGACCCCGAGCCGCCAGCACCTGCCGCACAGCAGCAACCCGATACGGTACCGCTCGACGACCGCGTTGGCCGGGAAAGCCTCGATCGCGACGAAAAGCCGAAAGACCCGGACATCGTCGGTCACGTGCGCAGCTGCAAGGAAAACGCGCGCGGTCGCTACTTCTTCTTTTTCGACAACGGCCAGGTCTGGAAGCAGGTCGACAACACGCCGATACGCTGGCGCGAGTGCAATTTCGAAGTCCGGCTGCGCAAAGACTTCTTCGGCTACAGCCTGCAGCCGGTCGGTGAGAAGAAGAAGGTCCGCGTCTCGCGCGTCGAGTAACTAACCCTCGGACGGAGGCTCATCGGTGCTGGCCGAACTGTAGGCCAGGATGCGGACATCGGCGCCATCGCGCAGGTTCTCCGCGCCGCGTACCGCGACGCGGTCGCCTTCGTGCAGCGGCCCTGTGACCGCGACAAGGTCGCCGGACGAGTCGCCGATTTCAACGCGAATCTGTTCCGCCACGTTGTCGTCATTGACGCGAAACACGAATGAACCGTTGCTACGCAGAACCAGCGCATCTCGCGGCACGGTGGTCGCCAGTTCGCGGGCTCGTATCGGGATGGCAACGCTGACCAGCTGACCGACCGTCCACACCGATGCGGCATCCTGCGGCAGGTCGACTCGCGCTTCAAAGGTCTGCGAGCGCACGTCGCCGGTTGGCACCAGCGCACGAATTCGGCCTTCGAGCCGGCTGTCCGTCGCGAATACGTCAATCGCGTCGCCGACAACGGTGCGCGGCAAGTGTTTCAGCGGCACGAAAGCGCGCACCTCCATGTTACGGGTGTCCGTCATCTGCGCGAGTGTCTCGCCACGGCCGACATCCTCGCCGGCCCGGCGCAAGCGGCTGATGACGATACCGGAGAACGGTGCGCGAATATTGGCGCGCCGTATCTGGTCGTCGATCTGGCGAATGCGAACCCGCGTGATGTTGGCGTCGCTGATTGCGAGGTCGCGGTTCGCTTCGGTTTGTTCGAGCTCGAACTCCGAGACGAGGTTAGAGCCGCCGAGTTCACGCTGTCGGCGCAACTGGCTTTCGAGCTGGCGAATATTAATTTCGGCACGTGCGAGCAGGGCCTCCTGCTCTTCGCGTTGCAACTGCAGCGGACGCGTGTCGAGTCGCGCAACTGACTCGCCTTTCTCAATCCAGGTGCCCGGCTCCGCAACACTGACCAGTTGTCCGGCAATGCTGGCGGTTACTTGCACGTCATTGCGGCTGTAGATCGTCCCGGGCACTGCGACGGTCGGTGCGAGCTCGGTTCGCGACACGCTCTCGACCTGTACGACGGCCGTTGGCGGCTGCTGGGCCAGTGCCGCCGACGCCACGACCGTGGCGACGAGCGCGATAATTGTCTTAAGTCTGTTACGCATCCGCTGTAGCTCCGGGAAGTTTGCCGGAACGTCCGCGCCACCGCTCAGCGAGTCGGAGCGGCGGTAGGCGCAGGATGCTCGGCATCAGTATCAGGGTGAAAACGGCGCTGACGAACATGCCGCCGATGATGACGGTGGCAAGGCCGCGGTAGATCTGTGAACCAACACCGGGAACGAGCATCAGCGGCAACATGCCAAAGAGGCTCGTCAGGGTACTCATATAGATCGGGCGAGCGCGCACGCGCACTGCCTGCGCGACCGCATCCGCCCGGTTCAACCCGGCCTGCTGTCCGGCGCGAGTCTGCATCACGAGCAGGATCGCGTTATTGACGACCAGCCCGAGCAGGATCAGGAAGCCGATCGTCGTCAGGAGGTCCATTGCCTGCGTTGTAACCAGGTTCAGCAGACGCAACGCGACGACGCCGCCGGCAATAGCGAGCGGCATCGACAGCATGACGAGCCCCGCATCTCGCAGCGAGCGGAACATGGCGGCCAGTATCAGGAACAGGACCAGCGCCGCAATCGCGAGGTTAACGGTCATCGTGTCGAACGCGGCTTCGAGCCGGTCGGCCGTGCCCCGATAGGCAATGCTGACATTCTCGGGAATGGCCTGGCGAAGCTGCGGCCCGGCGACGTCGCGCAATTGTTCGAGCGCCTCCTGCACCGTCATGTCTTCCGGCGGCGTTACCGACAGCGTAATCGTACGCTGGCCGTTGACGCGTAACAGCTGCGTCGGTCCAACCGTGCGTCGGATGTCGGCCAGCTCGCCGACGCTCTGGATTCCGGCGAGCGGCGTCGCAATCGGGGTTGCGGCCAGCTGTTCGGGCGACGTCCAGGTCGGACCCTTGAGAATCATGTCCATGCGATCGTTGCCGTCGAAGTACTCGCCGACAAAGCTTCCGCTCGTCAGCGCGCGCACGACATTCGCCACCGTGGCGCGATCGAGACCTGCTGCGGTGATGCGGCGATCGTTCGGAACCAGTTGCAATTCCGGCTCCGCTATTTGCAAGCCGGGATTCGGCCGGACCTGGGCGCCCGGCAATACTTCGCTGATGATGCCCATTCCGGCAACGGCCGCTTCTGACAGGGCGTCCATGTCCGAACCCTGCAGATCAACATTGATGGCGCGGCCTCCACCGAAGCCGAAATTGAGCAGCGACGAACGCTGCACGAATGCCTGCGTATCGGGAAGGTCGACTAGCACTTCGTCGCGCACGATGCGAATCATTTCCTCGATCCGGTTTGGATCCTGCGGGTAGATGAACAACGCGTTGAATGTACCGAATGACGAAAGATTGTAGCCACGGATATGAGGCTGTTTCTCGTGGTCCATGTACGGTTTGAGTCGCGCGACGATCGGACCGGCAATTTCGCGTTCGACCATCTCGACGTTGCCGCCGGGTGGCATTGCAAAGAACGCGTTGAGCGAGTCGGATGGCGCTTGTGGCAGCAGGTTCGCTTTCGGCACCAACAGCACGACGGCCAGAATTGAGCCACCGAGAATACCGACGGCCCAGCCAAGGCACCTTGCCGGCGTACGGGTCAGGCGCATCACCAGCGCCGTGATGTTCTCCCACCAGTGAGCGCATGGATCCGCGTTTTCCTTTTTCAGCATGAAGGACGCGGCGACCGGCAACACGGTGATCGCAATCAGGAACGAGGCCGACACGGCAACGGCGATCGTCAGCGCGAGATCCTGGAACAGCTGGCCCTCCATGCCTTCCATGAACAGTACCGGCACGAAGATCGCGACACTGGTCACGGTCGATGCGAACAATGCACCTGTAATCTGGCGCGTGCCTTTTGCCACGGCCGCTTTCAGCTCGTCGCCCTGCTGGCGGCAACGAACGATGTTCTCGAGCGTCACGATAGCGGCATCCATGACGAGCCCGACGGAGAACGCGAGTCCGGCGAGCGAAATGACGTTGAGCGACTTGTCGAACAGCCGTAGAGCAACGAATGCGACCAGCACCGACAACGGCACCGTTGCGGTGACCAGGAACGTCGCACGGCGGCTGCGCATCAGGAAGTAGAGTATGCCGACGGCAAGCACCAGGCCAATACCGAGATTGCCCTGCACGAGCGCAATCGCGCGGCGAATATGCACGGAAGCGTCGAAACTCAGGTCGATTTCGAGGCCGGCGGCATGCAGCACCTGTTCGTTGAGTTCGTCAATTGCAACATTGATGCCGTCGAGGATTGCGACGGTGTTCGCGTCCGGGTCGCGCTGCACGGTTATGTAGTACGCCGGAAATCCGTTGCGCAGGGTAAAACCGTCGACCTTGCGCGGCACGATGTCGACGTCGGCGACCTCCGACAGGTAGATCGGGCGTTGGTCGCTCCAGCCGACAATCTGCTCGTTGAGTTCCTCCGGCTCGAACTGGCCGACGAAGCGAACCGTGTACTGACGGCGACCCACGTCGGCGAAGCCGCCGGACGTGTCCGTCGCGCGCGATACGGTTGCGATGATGTCGTTGATCTGCACGCCCAGCGCGGCCGCACGGTACGCGTCGAACGTGATGTGCAGTTCACGGGGTTGCTCGCCGGCGAGAAATACCTGCGATACGCCGGGGATCCGGGCGAGCCGCGGCTGCACATGATCTTCGATGAGTTTCTGGTAGCTCGACAGTTCGCGGTTCGGGTTGTCGGGCAAGACACGGATCAACAGAGATGCCGCCCCCGGGGTCTGTGGTCCGCCACCCGAATTGACCTGTGGCTCGATCGCATCAGCCGGTCGTGGCGGTGCCTGCGTCAGGTTGTTGATGACATCGAGTTTTGCCGTCTGGATATCGGTGCCGACGGCGAAAGTCAGGTTGACGAATCCCTGGCCGCGTCCGATGAACGAGTTGATGTTGGTAACGCCCGGCGTGTTGCGCAGGACGTTCTCCTGCGGCTCGACGATGTTGGCTTCCATTTCCTCGGGTGCCGCCGCACGCCAGAAGTTGGCGACCGAGATCTGCGGCTCTTCGATATCCGGAAGCAGCTGAATGGGCAGGTTCGCTATGGATGTCAGGCCGAACAGTGCGACAAGTGCGACGGCGACCGCGACCGAAGGCCACTGCCGGGTGCTCAATTCCGTGAGATTCATGACCGCTTAGATGCATGAGTCCCGACTTTCGTTGCCGCAAACCGTGCAACCCTCATTCCTTTTCGTCATAAAGGGCCAGACCCCACCCGCCGGGGCCAGACCCCACCCGCCGGGGCCAGACCCCACCTGCCGGGGCCAGGCCCCACCCGTCGGGGCCAGACCCTGATAGCTGGGGTCTGGCCCCTAGTGAGGGATGGGTTCGTCGAGCATCAGGGCGCGCACGTATTTAACGGGCGGTGAGCCGTAGGACAGAGCCTGGTCGTGATATCGCCGCAGCGTAAACTCGTCACCCCACGCCGCCTCGACCGCCGTACGCATTTCGACGTGCTCCTGGTAACCGACGAAGTAGGTCGACAGTTGCGCCGATGTCAGCTGCGCGCGTATCCATTTGCCGGCCGCCTCGCGTTCTTCCTGGAAGCCGCCCTCGATCATGAGCTTCATCGCGGCTTCCTGCGTCATGCCCTCGACATGAATGGCCGAGTCGATGATGGCATTGGTGATGCCGCGCAGGTACCACTTGAGCGTGATCAGGCGCTGCAGCGGATCGTGGTCCTGGTAACCCTCGTCGATCATCATCTGCTCAGCATACACGGCCCAGCCTTCGACGAACGGCCCCGACCAGAGTACCGAGCGCAGCATTGACGGATAGCGGTTGCTCAGCGAGATCTGCAGGTAATGCCCGGGTACTCCCTCGTGAATCGTCAGGTCCTGCATGGAATACAGGTTGTATTCACGCAGGAACGATTCAACCTGTTCGCCGGTCCAGTCCGCGGGTAACGGGGCGACGGCATAAAACGCAGCCTGGTCCCGATCAAGCGGACCGGGCGGGTCGAGATAGGCGACCGAAACGCCGCGCTGGAATTCGGGCATGATGATGATCTCGATCGGCTCCTCGGGCATCGTGACGATGTTGCGCTCCACAACGAATTCGGTCGCTTCGTCGAGTTGTCGTTTTGCCACCTCGACGATGCCATCGCGCGGCGGCAGGTGTCGGTACGCCTCCTCTAGCGCTGCGCGGATGATCGCCTGCTTGTAGGCTTCGTCGGGACTGTCGGGAAACGCCGTGAACGGGTGTTTCTCGCCGTAGATCGTCTTCGCAACCTCGTACATTTCGTGGCGCACCGCTTCGTACTCACTCTCGGCCCGGGCCACAATGTCGCGGCGGCTCAACGGCGAGTCGAGCAGAAACGCGAGTTTCCTGTCATAGAGCTCGGCGCCGATTCGGAAGTCGCCGGTCGCCCTTGGCAACAGCTCGTCTTCGAGCCACGCCTGGTGCACGGCGAGGGCGTCTTTCGCCGTTTCAATTGCCGCAGACAGCCGATCGCGCTGCGCCGGCGCCAGTGCGTCCATCTCCGGGATGATCATGTTCTCGATGATCGAATTCAATCCTGGGTTTTGACGGACCGCCGTTTCCGCATGAATTTTCGGCACCCGCGACAGCTGTACGGACTTGCGGGCCTGTTCGAGGAATCGCGGTAGTTGCTCCAGCCGGGCGGCCGCATCCTCCAATCGCTCAGCGACCGGCGCGAAGTCCCGGGAGAGCAACCCGTAGATCGAGCTGCCCGAAATGTTGATGTAGTAAAGCGGGTTCCATGCCCACTCCTGCAACTCATCGAGCGACCAGAGATCCGCTTCAAGCTGGTTGCGAAGCATCGCCGCGTCCACCTTGTTGGCGCGCGACAGCTGGTCGATATCGAGCGCCCGCAGTGCGTCGAGGTACTCTTTGAGCAACTCACGTTTTTCGGCGCGCGCCGCTGCATTGACCTGGTCGAGTTTGTGATCGGCGCTGTGATCCCCGATCAACGTGGCGGCTACGGGCGAGAAATTCGCCAGGTCGCTGATGTACTCACTAGCCAGGTTTTCGAACGCTTCGTTTGTCAGGGGGTCTGCCGGAGCCAGCAACGGGACCAGTACCAGGCAGCAGGTTACAACGAGTTTTTTCACGACTTGAATCCCGCGCAATTTCCTGTGATCGGACCTTAGCACGGCGGCGCACGAGCTGTAATATCGCGGCATGGGCAAAATCCCGAGAGTACTGGTCAGCGTGGTCACTGTGCTGGTCGCTGGCGCGGCGGCAGCCGAAGCACTGACTCCCGCCTGGCTGATCCAGCTCCCGGAAACCGTGCCGACGGTATTCGTTGCCATTACCGATGCGGCCGAGTTTCACCGTTACGATCGCGTCGATGACGGGGTCGCACTTTCCGCAAGCTATTACGTTTCGATCGGACGGAATGGCGCTGGCAAGGAACGCGCCGGCGACCGACGCACGCCCATCGGCACCTACTTTGTTACCGAGCAGATCGACACGACTCGCCTGCACGAAAAATACGGCGCCATGGCGTTTCCGCTCGACTACCCCAACGAGTGGGATCGCCGCCTCGAACGCAGCGGCGACGGGATCTGGGTGCATGGCGTCGACCCGCGCGGCGGCAAGCGGCCGGTGCGGGATACCGACGGTTGCCTGGCGCTGCCCAACGCGGACCTCATCAGTCTCGAGCCCGTCTTCGAACCGGGACGCACACCCGTTCTGGTCAGCCGTTCCCTGCGACTGATCAGCCAGGACGAGCGCCGGCAAATCGCGGCGCAGCTGCGAGAGTCGGTCGCCGCCTGGGCGGACAGCATCGCCAGCGGCGATCTGTACGTGTTGCTGTCACTCTATGACAAAGGATTCCGGCGCTGGTCGATGGACTACGTTGATTGGGGCGCCCACCTTGCCCATACGCTACCCGGGCGGCCCATAAGCGGTGTCGACGTCGAGGAGCTGCTGCTACTCGGCTACCCGGGCGAGGAGGGGCTGTACCTGAGTCGCTTCCGGCAACGAACGACCGAGGGTGACAAGATTACCGAGGCAACGACGCGCCTATACTGGCGCCGTGACGAGCACGGCGCCTTCAGGATCGTTGCCCAGGATAGTGGCTAGCGGAGGCCTTCGCGGACCGTCAGCTCGTCGAGAAGCTCGATCAGCTGCGGGTAGCCGCCGGCCATGCCGGCATTGGTGCGGTACTTGCCGTTGACGACCATCATCGGAACGCTGTCAATGCCATAACGGCGCGCCAGGTCAGCGCCGCGACGCATCTTCTGGTTTACCTCGAACGATCCCCAGGTCTTCTCGAAGGCATCCTCGGTCACACCGGCGCGTGCAAACAACCGCTGGATCGCGGTCTTCGACGTCAGCCGGTTCTGGCGTACGTGAAACTCGTTGAACACCATCTTGCGGAATGCGTTGCGATCCTTGAGCGTGCCGTTCTTCGCGAGGATGTCCTCGGTATAGAACAACTGCGCGTGCAGCGCGGCGATTTGGTTGAACATGGCCGGAATGCGCTCAAACCGCACGTCCGGATCCTTGTCCTGTTCCCACTTGACCAGGAAGTCCTCGAGGTCCATGCAGTGCGGACAGCTGTACATGAATACTTCGACAACCTCGATCTTGTCGGGCCCGCCAACGGTCGGCTGCGTCGGTACCAGTCGCGTGTAATTGCGCCCTTCACGATATTTCCAGCTTTGCGCAGGAGCTTCGGTATCGGCGCGTGCGAGAACGATGGCCTCGTCCTCGGCGGTCGCGTCGGCGCCCGCCGATTCTTCAACGACCTCGACGGCTTCCTCGGTAACCGATTCCGTGTCGGGTGCTGCTTCGTCGGCGACCTCGGGCGTATCTTCCTGGACCGCGGCCGCCGGCTCGTCGCTGACCGCCTCCGGTTCTTCCCTGCTGCAGCCCGCAAGCACGACGAGCAGCGCAATCATCCATACCAGTTTCTTCATGTGTCGATCCAATGACCTGCAGAGTCTAGTGTAGACCCTGGATATACGCGGAAAGTGCCTCGATGTCTTCGTCGCTCAGCGTTTCCGCGATGTCCCGCATCTGGCGCGTCTTGCCGTCCGTTGTGCGCGTGCCGCTGCGGTAGTCGCGCAGTTGCTTCGCCGTGTAGGTCGCGTGCTGGCCGGCAATGGCGGGATACTTCGCCGCCGGGTTGCCGGAGCCGCTCGGTCCGTGACAGGCCAGGCAAGCCGATGTCTTGTCGTCGAGGTCGCCACCCCGGTACAGCGATTCGCCACGCGCCAGGACTTCGTCCTGCGACATGCCCTCAACCGGGGCAATGGCCTGTGCGGCCGGGGTCAGGCTTTCAAAGTATACGGCGAGGTTCGCCATGTCCTCGTCGCTGAGCATGGCCACCTGGCCGAGCATCAGCGGTTCGACGCGCGCATTGCTCTTGAACGCCTCTAGCTGCGCGAGAATGTACGGCGCGTTCTGGCCCGCCAGGCTTGGCCACACCGGATTTGAACTGTTGCCGTCGACGCCATGGCAGGCGTTGCAGGTAATGGACTTGGCTTTGCCTGCTTGGACGTCACCGTCGACGAGGCTGTCCGCGAGCGCCGGGCCTGCGAACAGGACTGCGGAGGCTGCGATGAGCGCGCTGAACTTGATCTTCATATTTCCTAACCGTTACTTCCCTGCGATGACCCGGGTCACCGCCTGATACGTTTGCCTGGATTGCGCCTGAATGCCGGCGCGATTGATTCCCGTATGGCTCCCTTGCCGCCGGCTCCCGAACCCGTCATAGTGCGATCCGGCCCCGTCTCGGCGGCCCCAAATTATACACAGAAACCCTTTAGCGTACCCCCATGTCGCAGTTCCCTGACGCCCACTTCATCAAGAGTGCCAACGCGGCCAGCCAGTTCGTGGCGGACGAGGGCGCCGAGGTGGCGGTGGCCGGCCGGTCCAATGCCGGCAAGTCGAGCGCGATCAACATTATCGTCAACCGGCGCCAGTTCGCGCGGACTTCGAAAACGCCCGGGCGCACCCAGCTCGTCAATTTCTTTGCGTTGGCCGACGGTCAGCGGCTGGTGGACCTGCCGGGCTACGGGTTTGCAAAGGTCTCCGACAGGATGCGCGATCACTGGCGCAATCTCATGGCCGACTACTTCGAGACACGGCAAAGCCTGCGCGGCCTGTTCCTCATCGTCGATATTCGCCGCCAGCTGACCGAATTCGACCGGCAGATGCTGGCGTTCGCCGAGCTCGTCGCGCTGCCGACGCACGTCCTGCTGACCAAAACCGACAAGCTGAAACGCGGCAAGGCGGCAAACGCATTGCTCAAGGTAAAAAAGGAGCTCGGAGGCGCCGCAACGGTGCAGCAATTCTCGGCGCTGACGCGCCAGGGCGAGGACGATGCCCGGCGCAAACTGGCGGAATTCCTGGCGCACTAAAAAACCCCGAAACACTGATGTGTCCCGGGGTTAGAAGAAGCAACCGGCTTGGGGTTACCGCGTTGCACGCCTGTCTAGGGAGGTAAACAGGCGAGTGACTTACGCACTCAGGTAATTAGAGGCCTTACGGCTTGGGGAGTTCCCTGTAGATACGCAAGTCCCGGACAAGTATAGCGAAACCGCTTAGACGAAGTCTAACTTGCAAATTGCAATTGATCAGTCGGACAATTTTCGGACGTTACCCGGCCCTAGTGCGCTTCGTCCCAGTTATTGCCGGTACCAACATCGACCTTGAGCGGTACGGCCAGATCGGCCGCGCCTGACATCAGCTCGACGACCCGGCCACTCACGGCGTCGACCTCGCTCGAGGCGACTTCGAACACGAGTTCGTCATGCACCTGCATGATCATGCGAGCATCTGGCTGCTCGTCGTGCAACCAGGCATGCACGAGAATCATTGCGCGCTTGATGATGTCCGCTGCCGTTCCCTGCATCGGCGCATTGATCGCGCTGCGTTCGGCGTATTGCCTGCGGTTGGCATTGCGCGCATTGATTTCGGGCAGGTACAGCCGCCGGCCAAAGACGGTTTCGACGTAACCCTTCTCGCTGGCCGTCGCGCGGATGTCGTCCATGAATTGTTTTACGCCCGGGTAGCGGTCGAAGTACAGGTCGACGTATTCCTGCGCCTGGCCGCGTGCGATGCCCAACTGCTTTGCCAGCCCGAATGCGGACATGCCGTACATCAGGCCAAAATTAATCGCCTTGGCCGAACGGCGCTGGTCGGCGGTGACGTCGTCGAGCGGCAATTCGAAGACTTCGGCCGCCGTGGCCCGATGCACGTCTTTTTCGTCAGCGAAGGCGGCGAGCAGACCCTTGTCGCCCGAGAGATGCGCCATGATCCTGAGTTCGATCTGTGAGTAGTCGGCCGCAAGCAGGACATGGCCCTTCGGTGCGACAAACGCCTGGCGAATGCGTCGTCCCTCCGGCGTCCGGATCGGGATGTTCTGCAGGTTCGGGTCGGTCGATGACAGGCGCCCGGTCGCGGCCACGGCCTGGTGATACGACGTATGAATGCGTCCGGTCGACTCGGCAATCTGCAGCGGTAGCTTGTCGGTGTAGGTACTTTTAAGCTTGCTGACACTGCGGTACTCGATGATGACCGCGGGAAGCTCGTAGTCGTTTGCAAGCTCGACGAGTACGTCCTCCGCCGTCGACGGCTGGCCCTTGGGCGTCTTGCGGATGATCGGCAGCTCCAGTTGTTCGAACAGGATCTGCTGCAGCTGCTTCGGCGAGCCGAGATTGAACGGGCCGCCGGCAAGCTCGTGCGCTTTTGCCTCCAACTCGACCATCTTGTTGGCCAGCTCCGAGCTCTGCGCGCCGAGCATCTTGCGATCGACGAGCACGCCGGTTTCCTCCATCTCCAGCAGAATCGGGACGAGCGGTTGCTCGATGTCCTCGTAGACTTTCCGGAGTGACGGCTCGTCGCCCAGTCGTCGCCAGATTTCCTGATGCAGCTGCAGCGTGACGTCCGCATCTTCGGCGGCGTAAGGTGCCGCCGTCTCGAGATCGATCTCGTTAAAGGTCAGCTGTTTCGCACCCTTGCCCGCGACATCCTCATAGTGAATCGTTTCTCGACCGAGATAATGGCGTGCGACCGAGTCCATGTCATGACGAGTGGCGACACTGTTCAGTACGTAGGATTCAAGCATCGAGTCGAACGCGATTCCGCCGAGCCGGATGTCGTAGCGAGCCAGGATATGCGCGTCGTACTTCAAGTGGTGGCCCACCTTCTCGTGGTCATTGCTTTCGAGCCACTTCCGCAACTTCTCAAGCACTTCGTCGCGTGGCAGCTGGTCGGGTGCTCCCGGATAATCGTGTGCAACCGGGATGTACGCCGCTTCGTTTTCCGCGACTGACAGCGACAGCCCGACGAGTTCGGCCCGCATGTAGTCGACGCTCGTCGTTTCGGTGTCAAATGCGGTCAGCTCGGACTTCTCGATCTTTTTCAGCCAGCGATTGAATGCTTTCCAGTCCAGAACAGTCTCGTAGTTGTGGTCCGTGGCTTCTGCAACGGTTTCAGCCGGTGCCTCGCCGGCCTCATCAAGTTGCCGCAGCAGTGTGCGCAGCTCGTAGTGGCCAAGGATTTCACGCAGCGCCGGGACATCCGCCTCGCCCGGGACGAGCTCGTCGATGGCGTGGTCGAGCCCGACGTCGTCTCGAATCGTCGCGAGCTGCTGCGACAGTTGCAGCTGCTCGACATTGTCGCGCAGGCTCTCGCCAACCTTGCCCTTGATCTCGTCAGCACTCGCGACAATCCCGTCGGCGCTGTCGAACTGGTTCAACCATTTGGCCGCGGTCTTGGCGCCGACCTTGGGAACTCCCGGTATGTTGTCCGATGTGTCGCCGACGAGCGCGAGATAGTCGACGATCTGCTCGGGCCAGACGTCGAACTTGTCCTTGACGCCGTCGCGGTCCATGCGGGCATCGTTCATGGTGTTGATCAGCGTGACATGCTCGTTGACGAGTTGCGCAAGGTCCTTGTCGCCGGTTGAAACGAGGGTCGACATTCCCTTTTCCGACGCTTGTTTGCACAGTGTGCCAATAACGTCGTCGGCCTCCACGCCCTCGACGCGAAGCAACGGCAGTCCCATGGCGAGAACGGCGTCGAGGATTGGCTGCACCTGCGAACGCAGTTCGTCCGGCATCGGCGGGCGATTCGCCTTGTACTCGCTGTAAATGTCATCGCGAAAAGTCTTGCCGGGCGCGTCGAATACGACGGCAACATAGTCGGGTTGCTCTTCGCGGATCAGCTTCTGGATCATCGTCAGTACGCCGTGCATCGCGCCGGTAGGCTCACCCTGCGAGTTGGTCAGCGAAGGCAGCGCGTGAAACGCGCGGTACAGGTACGACGACCCGTCTATCAGGACGAGGTCGGTCATTGGCTCAGCTTATTGCGACGTGTCGCCGTCGTCTTCTTCTTCGTTGGTTTGCTGCGTGTTCTCGGGGTTTTCCGGCGGCACCGTCATGCGGCTCGGGTCGCCGGGAATATACAGCGGGCCGCTCTGGCCACAGCCGGCGAGAAAAACGAGAAGAATCGCGAGTCGCTTCATGGGTGGAACCTCACACATTGGTCAGACGCGAGTATAGCGCTTTGCGACGTGGCGATACGCTTCACGGAACGGGATTCCTTCCTCCTGCACCAGGCGATACGCTTCGGCCGTCGCGAAGATGCCGTCATCGAGCTTGATGTTCCCGGGCTGGAAGGCGAGTCCCTCGAGCAGGTAGGCCATGATGTCGACGCTGTCGACGGCGAGATCGATTGCGCGAAACACGGGCGCCTTCAGCCGTTGCAGGTCGCGGTGGTACCCGGACGGCAGTTTGGCTGTGATCATCAGCGCCTCATCGAGGCAGGCCTGCGTCGTCGCCGAGGATGCCCGCAACAGCTCGAGCACGTCCGGATTACGCTTTTGCGGCATGATCGACGAACCCGTTGTAACGTCGGCGGCGAGCGTGATGTACGCAAATTCCTGCGTGTAGAACATCAGGAGATCGCTCGCCATTCGGGACAGGTCCTGCATGAGCAGCGTGATTTCGAACAGCAGGGCGGACTCGGCCTTGCCGCGCGAAAGCTGTGCGGCTGTCACGGGTTCCTGCGTGACGTCGAAGTCCAGTTTGGCTGTTGTTGCGCCACGATCGATCGGGAGCCCCGGGGTGCCGTAACCGGCGGCGCTGCCCAGCGGATTCTTGTTGATCCGCCGGCGCACTGCGAGCAGGCCTTCGGCGGCATCGGCGAAGCCCTCGTCAAAGCCGCCGCACCAGAGCGCGACCGACGACGGCATGGCGTGTTGCATGTGCGTGTAGCCGGGCAGCTGAACGTCGCCCTGGCGCGCCGCAAGACCGGCGATCGACTTGCGGAGGTCGCCGACGCGGTCGGCCAGGTCGCTCGCCGCATCGCGCAGGTACATTCGCAGGGCGGTGAGCACCTGGTCGTTGCGCGAACGGCCGAGGTGCAGGCGTCCACCGGCGTCGCCGATGGCGTCCGTCAGGCGAGACTCGAGCGCCGTGTGGCAATCCTCGTCTTCGAGACCGATGTGCCAGTCACCGTTGGCGAATTGTGCGCCAAGCCCGGTGAGGCCGTCACTGATCGCCTTGCAGTCGGCATCGCTGATGAGATCCTGCTCGGCAAGCATCTCCGCGTGCGCGATCGATCCGCGCACGTCGTAGGGCACGAGTCGCGCGTCGAGGAGGTGGTCCTCGCCCGCCGTGTAGCGCAGCACGCGCTCATCGAGCGGCAGGCCTTTCTCCCACAGCCGGCTCATTGTCCGGGGGCCTGTTCGGCGGGCGTGAGCGCCGCAATGTCGTCGACGACCAGTGTGCCCGTGCCCTCGTTCGTGAATACCTCGAGCAGGATGCTGTCATCCATCTTGTAGGAGATGACATGTACACGCTGCACGCCATTAGCGATAGCCGCGTCGATGGCCGCTGCTTTCGGCAGCATGCCGTCGGCGAGCTTGCCGGCGTCACGAAGTTTGCCAAGTGCCTTGCGGTCGATGTAGCTGATCAATGATGAAGGATCACCGATGTCTTCGAGAATGCCGGGTGCGCCGGTTGCAAGTATCAGCTTCTCGGCATTGAGTTCCGCGGCGATCGCGGCAGCGACCGTATCGGCATTGATGTTCAGGATCGTGCCTTTTTCGTCGCATGAGATCGGGCTTACGACCGGCATCAGGCCATTGTCGAGTTGCTTGTTGAGAATATCGGCTTCGATGCCGTCGATGTCGCCGACATAGCCGTAGTCGACTGGCGCCTCGCCGTTGCGCTCGACCGGTGGCCGCTTGTGTGCCCTGATCAGCCCCGCGTCGACGCCGCTGATTCCGACGGCCGGAATCTGCAGGTCGCGACAGGTCGCGAGCACGCGCGTGTTGATCTGGCCGTTCAGGATCATTGTTGCGACATTGAGGGAGTCCGCATCGGTGACGCGGCGCCCGTCGACAAACGTCGTGTCGAGTCCGAGCGCCGACGCAAGTTGCGTCGACTGCGGGCCACCCCCATGGATCAGTACGACACGGATTCCAACCTGGTGCAGGATGCCAACCTGCTCCATGAGCGCGTTGGTCCTGGCCGGGTCGGCGAATATCTCGCCGCCTGCCTTGATGACAAAAACCTTGCCTTTGAAGAGCCGGATATAGGGCGCCGCGTGCTTTAGTGCCGAAACGACAATCGCGCGGTCCTTTTGCGATGTCATGACCCGTTGCCAAGCATCTGGTGGAGCACGGCCATTTGCGCCAGCATCCTGTTGCGTGCCTCGGGGATCACGATGCTGCGGGGCCCGTCCAGAACCTCGTCCGCAACGACCACGCCCCGACGTACCGGAAGGCAGTGCATGAAGCGCGCATCGGGTTGCGCATTGCCGAACCAGGCCTCGTCGACACACCAGTCGAGGTGCTGCTCACGCAGTTTCTGGTCTGCAAGCGTGTCGCCATAGTGCTTCGTCGACGACCAGGACTTCGCATAGATGACGTGTGCGCCGTCGGTCGCCTCCGCACGGTCCGTAGACTCGGTGACGGAACCGCCGGCGGCCTCGGCTGCAAAGATGGCCTTTTGCATGACCGGCGCGGGCAGCTCGAATCCCTCGGGCCGCAGCACTGTCACATCCATGCCGCGAGCGGCAGCCATGTGCAACGTTGCCGACGGAACAGCAAGTGGCAGCGCTCGCGGGTGATAGGCCCAACTCAGTACGAACTTGCCGCCGCTGGCCGGAATATCGAAATCGTTCATCGTCTTCCAGTCCGCGAGGCTCTGGCAGGGGTGGTTCATCGCCGATTCCATGTTGATGTACGGCGTTTCGACGAGTTCGGTCAGCGCATTGAAACGCGTTTCCGCGATGTCGTTGTCCAGTTTCTTGCGATCTGCAAACGCCCGAATGCCAATGGCGTCGCCGTACGACGCTATGACCGGTACGGCCTCGCGAATGTGCTCCGCTGCGACGCCGTCCATGACGATGCCGTCGCGCACCTCGATTCCGTGAATCGACATATCCGGCGAAATCACAAACGAGCCGCCGCCGAGTCGAGTCATCGCCGCCTGGAACGATGCCAGCGTCCGGAGTGACGGGCTCAGGAATAACAGTGACAGCACCTTACCTTTTAGCGCTTCCGGTTCCGGGCTCTTGTCCAGCCGGTCGGCCAGTTCGATCAGTGCGTGAATTTGTTCACTGGAAAAATCGGCGAGGTCGTTGAACGCTTTCATGTGTGCTTCCTTTCTAGGTGGCCGGTACGATGTCGACGAGCGCATTGGCAAGGCGCTCGATGTGCGCGGGTTGCAGGACGAGTGGTGCAAGGATACGCAACACCGCCGGATCGCCGCTGGTTCCCGTTAGAATATCGTGTTCGAGCAGCGCGTCGCGAACTTCGGTCGCAGGACGATCGCAAACAAGGCCGAGCAGCAGACCCATGCCCTGGATCTTCACGACCGGGCCGCGCACGCAGGATTCGCGAATCAGCAACTCGGACCGCCGCACATTCCCGAGCAGGTCTTCGGATTCGATGGCGTCGATGGTCGCGCAGATTGCCGCAGCAGCCATCGGTCCGCCGCCAAACGTCGAGCCGAGGTCGCCGGGACCGAATTTCGCAGCAATATGATGACTGCAGAGCACCGCGCCGCAGGGCATACCGCCGCCCAGCGCTTTGGCGCTGGTGAGAATATCGGGCGTGACCCCGTGCGCCTGCACGGCAAAGTACTGCCCGCAGCGACCCATGCCCGACTGCACTTCGTCGGCGATCAACAGCGCACCATGCTTTTCCGTCTGCTCGCGCAATGTGCCGATGAACTCCGCGGACAGGTCGTAGGCGCCGGCAACGCCCTGCACCGGTTCGAAGATGACGGCTGCGACACTGTCGTCGATCATCTGCGTTGCAGCATCGCAGTCGTCGCGCGGAACGAACTTCACGTCGAAGGGGAGCGACGGGAAGCCGTACCAGCGGCTTGAATTCCAGGTGACAGCCGCGGCGGCAGCGGTACGGCCGTGAAATCCCTGCGTAATCGCAAGCACGGTAACGCGCCCGGTTGCCATGCAGGCCAAGCGCAGGGCGTTCTCGTTGGCCTCAGCACCTGAGTTGACGAAGAACACGCGATCGAGTCCGGCGGGCGCGATTTGCACCAGCTTTTCGGCAGCGCGGGCACGAACATCGAGCGCGACTGCATTGCTCTGGAACAGCAACTTGTTGCTCTGCTCGGTGATCGCCCGCACCAGTTCCGGATGGCCGTATCCGAGCGCGGCGACTGCATGCCCGCCGTACAGATCGAGAATCTGTCGCCCGTCCGTCGTAAATATGTCGCAGCCGCTGGCGCGCTCCGGCACGAACGGCAACTGGCCGTACACGGGGATCGTGACCCCGGCCTCGCGTACGCGTGGATCGTTCATGACGGCCTGCTCGTTGATTGTCGACATTATGTCCACCCCGGTGCCGGCATCGTCAGTCCCGCTGTTTCCGGCAGCCCCCAGAGGCGGTTCATCCATTGTAAGGCGCCACCTGCGGCGCCCTTCATCAGATTGTCGATCGCGGAGAATACAACGACAGTCTCGCCGTCTGTCGCAACCCCGATATGGCACTGATTGCTGGCAACGACATCCTTGAGTCTCGGCGTGCCGTCAACCAGCTGCACGAAAGGTGAGTTTGCGTAAGCGTCTGCATAAACCTTCACGAGTGCCGAGCGGTCGACCGGCCGCTGCGCCCTGGCTTGCAATGTAACGTGGATGCCGCGCGCAAACGGCCCCGAGTGCGGCACAAAATTGATGCGCGTTTTACGGCCGCTTGCCGCCAATGCGAGTCCTGCAATTTCCGGTGCGTGCCGGTGCGCGAGCGGCTTGTAGGCATACATGTTGCTGTTGCGCTCGGGATGATGCGTGCCGGGCTGCGGGCTCTTGCCCGATCCGGTGCTGCCGGTCACGGCGGAAATGAAAACTTCCGGTTCCGTCAGCTCCGATTGCATGAGCGGCACGGTTGCGAGCAGTGAGGCCGTTGCGAAACAGCCCGGGTGGCCGATGTGGGGTGTCGTCACGTCTGTTGCGTGTTCCGGCACGGCACAGAAGAACTGCCCAAGCAGCTCCGGCGCGCCGTGCGGCTGGCCGTAGATCGATTCCCACTGTGCCTGGTCCGAGAAGCGAAAGTCCGCCGATGCATCGACGATGTGTATCTCCAGGTTTCTGTTCCCGGCCGCGTCCAGCACGTCCGCGATGCTCTTCGCCGCCTCGCCGTGCGGCGCGGCACAGAACAACGCAACCCTGTCACCGTCGTCGAGCCGATCGATCCAGTTCGACCGCGACACGAACTTTACACCGGCACAGGCCTGTGACAGGTGACCGAAACTGTTGGCGACCGGTTTCCCGGCGCTGCCGTCCGAAACCGCAGCCGCGAGGTCGAACTCCGGATGCCCGGCGATGAGCCGCAGCAACTCGCCGCCGACATAACCGCTGGCACCCAGTACAACCGCCTTGATACTCACGCCGCCACCTGCTTGCCGAGCAGCCCGGCAATCTTGTCGCCCAGTGCGACGCCATTCGACAGCGCATTGATTGCGGGCAGGCCGAGCCGCTCGTCGATCTGCTGCACGCCGACATCGTTGTCGGTCGCCGGTCCGGTGACGACGGCCGGGTCGATTCTGAATTCATCGCGCAGGATCGTAGCACCACCCCAGGCAGACACCGGATCGTTGGCGCACAGTACGACGGCGGTCAGCGCCGCGCGGATCTGCTCATCTGACAGTATGGCTGCAACGCCATACGAGCCCAGCAGGCCATCACCGAGTTCGAGCACGATGACATCCGGCTTTTTTTTGCCAAGGCCGGTGAGAAGCGACCGTGTCAGCGCCGGTCCGTTGTCGGCGGTGGTCGTGACGATACCGAGGTCCGAGAAGATCATCGTGTGCGTTGCGCCGGCGTCCTCCATCGCGAGCACGTCGCGGCGCAGCGAAACGCCTGTTGCCTTGCAGGCCGCAACATTGAATCCGAGATGCCGCAATCGGCTGACGATCTGGCACGCGGCGGCGGTCTTGCCCGAGTCCATGCAGGTGCCGGCCAGCGCAACCACTGGAACTCCGTTCGTGTCGAGCTTCGCGTCCTTGTCGAGAACGGCCAGTCCGGCCCGCGCCGGCACGCCGATGCGCTCTCCGAGGTAGGGGAACTCGAGAACAGTACCCAGCACTTCGCAGTCGAACGGTGGCCCCACGTCCGGGTTCGCCGATTCGCACAGACCCATGACGCCGCCGATGTTGAGCAGCTGCACCGTATCGCCGGGCCTGAGCTCTGTCGGTAGTCGACCGGAGTACCCGCGCAGTGCATTGCGGTGACCGAGCGCGCCCACGACGATGTCGCCCATCGTAACCGTGGCCATGCGACCCGACGTCAACTCGAGCTGGTTGTAGCGCGACTTGTTGTTGAGGACGCGCGCGGCGATCAGCACGCCTTCCTCGCAGGGGATATCCGGCGAAAGCCGAACTTCCGTGGTCAGGTCGTTGTGCTGAGCGACGGACGCAATCTTGTCGACGACGATGCTTTTCATATCAGCCGGCCCTGGTCTGCAGCGTGCCGGTCAGGGAGAGTACGCGGGAGTATCCGAGCGCATCGCTCGGCGTCCATTCGCCGGCGGCTTCGCCATAGACGCCTTTGGTCGCGGCGAGCAGCGAATGCGGTGACGCGGTACCTTCCACAAAGAGTTGTCCCGGACGCAGCGAGAACTTCACCGTGCCGGTTACCCGGTCTTGCGATGATTCGAGCAGGGCCTCGATGTCCCTGCAGGCGAGGTCCAGCTGTTTGCCTTCGTGCACGAGGTCGCCGTAGGTTGCCGAGACACTGTCCTTGATGCGGGCCTGCTGCGACGAAAGCACGAGTTTTTCGAGTTCCCGGTGTGCCGTGATGAGTGTGATGGCGGCGGGCGCCTCGAATGCAACGCGCCCCTTGGTGCCGAGCACGGTGTCGCCGAGGTGGATGCCGCGACCTATGCCGTAGCCGCCGGCGAGTAGTTCCAGTTTTTCGATGAGCGCAACGGGCGCCAGATGCTCGCCGTCGAGCGCGACGGGGATTCCCTGTTTGAACTCCAGCGTATGCGTTGACTGTTGTTTCGCCTCCGAGAAAGCGGTTGGCGACAACACCCAGGCCGATTCTGGAATCGAGTTTTCCGACGTCAGCGTTTCCTGGCCGCCGATCGTAATGCCCCAGAGACCACGGTTGATCGAGTAGGCGGAGCCTTGCGCCGGAAGCGGCAGGCAGTGTTTCTCGAGATAGGCGAGCTGCTCGTCACGGACAAACTTGTTGTCGCGCACAGGTGCAAGAACGTCGAGTCCCGGATTCAATGTGCGCAGCGCGACCTCGAAGCGAACCTGGTCGTTGCCGGCGGCCGTGCAGCCGTGCGCAACCGTGCTCGCGCCGCGTTCTTTGGCGAGCAGCGCGAGACGTTCGGCCTGCAGGCCGCGTTCCGCGCCGACACACAACGGGTAGGCCTGGCCGCGTAGTACGTTGCCCGCGATCAGGTAGCGGATGACCGTATTGAAAAAATCGTCCTTCGCATCGATGAGCACGTGCTCGATCGCGCCGAGTGCGAGTGCGCGTTCTTCGAGGGCGACCGCGGCCGCCTCATCAATACCACCCGTGTCCACGCACGCGGTGATGACGTCACGACCGTAGTTTTCCTTCAGCCACGGCACGCAAAACGACGTATCGAGGCCGCCCGAAAACGCGAGAATGATAGGGGATGTGTCCTTGCTCACAGGTTTCTCCGGTCAGGAACGAGCGGCGCGCCCGATCCTCGTCACAAGATTTTTTTGCGCAACGGCGGATTCCGTTGCGATGAAAATGGTGTCGTCGCCGGCGATCGTGCCGACCATGCCGGGCCAGTTGCTGCGATCGAGCGCCAGCGCAACACGCTGCGCTGCGCCGATGCCGGTGCGAACGACGAGCAGGTTTGGGCCGGCAGGGTGAGTCTCGCGAAGCAGCCCGGCGACCGCCGCCATATGCTCATCGCCGTCGACTGATGTCGCGGGCAGCTCGTAGCCGCTGGCTGTCTTGACAGCGCCGAGCTCACGCAGGTCGCGGCTGACGCTGGATTGCGTTGCTGCAAAGCCCTGCGCCTCGAGTGCGGCCACGAGCGACGCCTGCGTTTCCGCAGGACCGTGGCTCAGGAGCTGGCGTATCGCCTCGCGCCGGGACTGATGATTGCCGTTGGGCATCGGTTGTCTCGCATAAATATGCGCATAAGTGGAACATCATGCGCATAGTGAGTCAACCCCGGGATTCACATAATTACCGCATTTTTCGCTACACTGCGCCGCTTTGCGGCGTTGGAAATACGAAATGGCAATTCCGGACACAGTGGAAGTCACGACCGGCGACGATCCGGTCGGCAGCGTCATCTGGCTGCATGGCCTGGGCGCGGACGGCCACGACTTCGAGCCGATCGTCCCCGAGCTGCGTCTCGACGTGCCACTCAGGTTCGTTTTTCCGCACGCGCCGGTGCGACCGGTGACGATCAACGGTGGCATGGCGATGCGGGCGTGGTACGACATCCTGAGCCTGGATGCGGAAGGCCGCGCGGACGCCGACGGTGTTCGGGAAAGTGGCGGATTGCTGGAGGAGCTCATCGCGCGCGAGATCGAGCGCGGTATGGCTGCAGACAAAATCGTGATCGCCGGTTTCTCCCAGGGCGGCGCAATCGTGATTCATACGATGCTAAACACGCAGCACGAACTCGCAGGTGTCATGGCATTGTCCACCTACCTTGCGGTGCCGGGCGACGTCGACGTGGCTTCGAGCCGCAAGGACATTCCGCTATTCATGGCACACGGGACCTTCGACCCGATGCTGCCGTTGCAGTGGGGACAGATGACAGCCGATGCGATTCGCGGCGCGGGTTATTCACCGCAATGGCACGAGTACCCGATGCAGCACGCCGTGTGCCCGCAGGAAATAGCGGACGTCAGTGCGTGGCTGAAGTCCGTGTTCGCCAAAGGCTAACGAGCAGCGAGGCTGTTATGCGGCGACGCAAGAAAATTGGTGACGTACCTGAGTGGCAGCGGCGGCTGGTGTTTATCGTCGGCTGGCTTGCGGCTTGCACGGTGTTGCTTGTGATTGTCTGGGCGGTGTTGCTTTTTATTGAGTAGTTTTCGGTGCGGTTGCCCGGCTGGCGTTAGCACTAGTGTGTCGCACTCAATCGTGGCAGGTACGATTTGAGCGAACTTGGACGCTGTCTCCTGGCATCGGCTCTAGTCCGGTCCCAGCCACCCCGCGCCAAGAAACCTGAATGGCTGGAACCAGCCTTGAGCGGATGGTCATCAACGGCAAGGTCGGGTCAGGAGTTGCCGCAGGTGCTGAGCGGCTGCTTTTTCCAATAGCGGCCGCCTGATTGTCTTGTTTGGGGAAGTAGCGACCGTCTCAGAACGGCCAATAGCGGTCGTTCGTTTTTACAAAGACTCCGGAAATACCAGTCCAATCAAGATGAAACCTATTCCCATTAGAATTGGGAGGGTCCGCTGAATAATAGTTGATTTGGAAAACAGGCCAATTATGCACAATGCGATCGGGACAACTGACGGCCTAATCTCACTTAACAGTACAAAGTGAGAAATTCCCAGTAAGACCCAAAAACTGGCATACCATGCAAAAAACCTGGTTCTTTGATCATCAAAAAATGATGGCTGATTAACTGAAGATTCGCGTGGCGTTAGGATAGTCACAGTAAACAACAGGACCAGTGTCGGCACAATCTGCGCGAAATAAGTGTGTACGGTGAAATCGAGTTCTCTATACCTCCACCCGAACCACCAATACAGCATCAAGTGGAAAGTAAGGACGACGAGCCAAGCTAATTGGCGAAAATCGACATTTCGAATCTTGACTACTACCAGAGTCGCGATGACGCGGCTTATCATGATGGCAACGAGAAACGATACGCCTGTCATTACGTATTCGAAATGGCTCAATTGAGTGCCTCATTAGGGGTCTCACCCCCGAAAAATCTTTGAAACCTGAGCGTCCGCTTTGGGTCGAAAGCCGAACTCCATGATACCCCAATAGCGGCCGCTTGAGCGGCTGGTATCGGGATGGCAGCGGCCGGCCAGGCGTCTACTCCTGACCCTGCCTAGCCGCTTGGACGACCATCCGCTTTGGGACAAACTCGGAATTCGAAAGTAACTCGAAAACAGCCACTCGAGCGGTTGCCATGTACGTACCGACCTGTCGCTCAGGTCACGCCAACTCGACCAGCGACCAGTCGACGCGAGTTCCTGATAGTTGCACTGGTCGAGACGTTCCCGCGGGAACGTCTATGTTGGAGAAACGACTCCTCATCGACGCCACGACGCTGATCGGCTGCCTTTTCCTCAACGGAGTCTGGTTCCTCCCCCCGGGAATCCAGGTCCATCATCCGCTCCAGCGCCTTGATCACCATCTCACCCTGCTCCGCGGGCATGCGCACCTTCATCACCACCGCCCCGTCGATGTCGTAGTAGTAGCTGACCTCACGATCCAAATACTGCCGATACGCGTTGTCTTCGTTCTGCAGATGCTGTGCGCGACGGTACTGCGCAACCAGCCGCTCCACCTGGTGGGCCGTGCCGTGCTCGGCAAACGTCAATAACTGCTCCTCGTTGGTCTCATCCGCCGCGCGCGTCACAGCGCGCACCTTCGAGTAGCTCAGCTGCCCGGTCGAAAACTTCTTCGCGATCTTCGGTAAGCGGCCCAGCGCATGGGCGACCCGCACCCGTTCACGCGCCGAATTCATGTTGAAACCGCAGTGATGGTTCAGCCAGTGCGCACAACTACGAAACCCCTGTCCTTCCCAGTACTTCCTGCGATCGAACTCCGCAATCATGACCAGCAACTGGTAGGTCGCAACGTAGATGTAGGCCGACAGCTCGCTGATATCGGCGCCGAGTTTTTCGCCATCCGTGACGTCCGGATGGGGCAGACAGGCAACGGCTGATGACATGATTTTCCCCTCTCTCGTATACTGATATTTTATACAGTATTATAGCCGTAAAGTGCTGTTATCAAAAGAAATAAATCAAGCGCTGCGCTTCGCAGAGACGATGCCGGAACCGTCGGCAGAAAAGCAGGGAATCTTGCAGCTTGTCCGCCGTGTACTACGTTTATGGAATGCAAAGAAAAAAACAAACGGAAAAGGGAAGCGCTATGCACGAAGAATCAAGAAAGACGGTCAACGGAATGCTTACGACGCTGTTTACGGCGGCGCTGATCGTGGGAGCAAATACTGCGATGGCCGGCGAAGTTGACGGCAACGGAAACGTTGTGCCTGGCGGCGAAAACGGCCGGTCCGAGTGTTCCTACTCGGGACAACAGGACAACGCGGCCGAGGACGAAGGGACCTTTCGGGGCGACCGTGTGCAGACCTGGGGCCAGATCCCGAAATGGTTAAGGGAAATATTTGCAGCCGCCGGGTTCCACCCGGGCCAGGCGTGTAACCCGAAGAAAAGCGGCGACTAGAGTCAAACTTCAGTCCTGAACGTCACACCGAGAACGCAGAATTCCCGGTGACGATACCGTTCGGATCGAAGCGGCGTTCTGTGAATCGCGAGCGACCCATGTTGTCACGCAGGACGACGCTCGAGGAACGCGTGCCGTAGTCGGGTAACACGATAAACGGTGCGCTGATCGCGTGCGCCGTTTCGAAATCGAAGCGTCCGGTCTCGATACTCGAGGCCGGCGCGCGTTCGTGGTCGTCGAGCAGCCCGAGCAGCACCGATTCATTGACGCGATTTTCGTTCAGCAACCGCTGCAATCCGGATTTTGCGCGATGCACCTTGTGCCAGTCGGAGTCCAGCAGAGCATTGCTCATGCCGTAAATCCCGGGACCGAGTTCGCGCACCCCGGCGTCGCGATTTGACAGGTACGCCAGCGATTCATTGTCGCCGACGACGAGATTGAATCCTGCATACCGATCCCCGTCGATCGCCGCGAGATAGTCCGCCGGTGAAAGGTCGCCCTGCAGAAACCCGGTGATCAGGTTGCCGCGAGACTGCAGCGTTCGGGATTCGTGTTGTGCATCGCGAAAATTCGTGACGGTTCCGAAACGCCCGTCGCGGTGCACTGCGAGCCAGGTGCCGCCGGCCTGCAAATCGCGCCCGCCCAACACATCCGGCTCGTCGTTCCACCAGTGTGCTTCCTGCGTTGCGCGTTCGTGAAATTCGTCTCGATTGCCCGCCACTATGAGCGGGTACTCCTCGTGCTGCTGCCACGCGATGACGACGAGGCACATATCAGCCGCCTGCGATCCAGTCGTCGACGAGGCGGCGCGCGATCGAAATACGAAACGGCAGCTTCGGTGAACCGGATGTCAGTTGCTCGCGGGTGAACCATTGTGCGTCTTCCAGTTCACCGTCGTTGAGCCGAATCTCGCCCGGCTCGTCGGCCTCGGCGACGAAGCCGAGCATAAGTGACGACGGAAACGGCCACGGCTGCGAACTGTGGTAGCGAACGCGATCAACACGCACGTTGGTTTCTTCGTAAACTTCCCGGCGCACAGCATCGGACAGGCTTTCGCCCGGCTCGACAAAGCCCGCGATGGTCGAGTAGCGGTCTTCCGGCCAACTCGCCTGACGGCCAAGCAGGCACTTGTCGCCACAGGCGACGAGCACGATCACGGCCGGGTCGACGCGCGGGAAGATCTCCTTGCCGCAATCGGCATTGACGCAAACGCGTGAGTTGCCGCCGGCGTGCGGCAGCGCCTGCGAGCCACAACTTCCGCAATAGAGTTGCGAGGCATGCCACAGCACCAGTGCCCGGGCATGCGCCGCGAGATTCGCTTCGTCGAGCGGAAGCACCGTACCGATGAAGCGCAGATCCTGGTATTCGCCGAGATCTGGACACGGCGGCTGGCTGTCTCGATCGATCGCAACGGCGAAGGCCGGTTCGTCGCGAAACAGACCGAGAAAGATCACGTTGTGATCGTCGATGAACGACTCGACCTGTTCGCGTTGCAGCAGCACGGCGCGCGGCGGATCGGCGCCGATCAGGCAGCGATCGCCCCAGACCGGTACAAACCGGGTCGCCGGATTGTTCAGCGCGCGCTCGAGCCAGTCGGCGTCTTTACGCAATTCGCCGGAGCGATCGACGAACGCTCCGGCGAACACATTGTGGTTTTGCATCAGCGCATGCTGAAGGAATTCTTACTGCTTGGCCAGCAGATCGCGAATCTCGGTCAGCAGCGCTTCCTCGTTGGACGGCTTCGGCGGCTCTTCAGGTTTTTCCTCTTCCTTTTTCTTCATCGAGTTGATCGCCTTGATCAGCATGAAAACGGCAATCGCAACGATCAGGAAGTTGATGACAGTGTCGATGAACACGCCGTAATTGATCGTGGCGGCGCTTTCGCCTTCGCCGAGCGCGACGGCCAGGTCACTGAAGCTGACGTTGCCCATAATCATGCCGATCGGCGGCATGATCACATCGGAAACGAGCGACGAGACAATCTTGCCAAAGGCAGCACCGATGATGATGCCGACAGCCATGTCGACGACGTTGCCGCGCATGGCGAACTCTTTGAATTCTTTGAGCATTTGGTTTATTCCCTTGCTGAGTCTTGTTTTTGGATAAAGCGCGATCAGTGTACCTCACTAATCGCGTCTTGCGTCCGACTCACAGACGGGGCAAATGCCTTCGTCGAGCGCATAGGCATCCTGAACGTAGTTCGCACGGCAGTGATTGCAACTCGCAAGGTAGAGCTCATCGTTATAGGAAATGGCCTGCAACAGGTTCCAGGCCCATTCAAAGCTGAGTACCGGGTCAGCGTGCAACAGCAGGTAGTTTTCGTACGCACGACACAGGCGGTGACCGAACTCGACATCCGGACGCGGCCAGCACGGATGTACGGCATCCTCCGTGTCGATGCGAATCAGGAGCCCGGCACGAAACAGCGCCACCAGCGTCGTCGCCTGCAGCCGGTTGCGCGAATTCTTGACGAAAAGCAGGGTTTGCCGGGGTGATTTGCCGCGCCTCCGCTTGATGTTGGCTTCGCCGGCATTGCGAAAGTAGGTGACGTACAGCTTGCGGATGCGGTCGTCCGAGAGGCCGGTGCACTCGCGGATCGTTCGCGTGCGCGCCTCGTGCCGAATCATTCTCAGTGCCAGTTCGAACTGGCTGCGTTCTCCTGCGTAACGGTCGTCCGTCAGTCGCATATCTACCCCAAATGAGAAAAAAGGACCATATAAAGTATTCCAAAAAGGTATATCATCCATAGGTGGTCGAACAAGCCTAAATACAGAAAATTCAAGAATCGGGCAAAAACAATGGAAAGCAGGGACTACCAGCCACCGGTGGAAAGCGACTACGACAACGTTATCGAACTCAACCGCGCCTACCTCGCCGCGTCTGGCGGGCTCAGCCGACCACAGCAGAAGCGCCTGGCGAATGCGCCGTTCCTGCTGTTTTCATTGCGCGAACGGCAACTTGACTGGTGGAATCGAGCGCTCGCCGAACAGCCGGATCTGCTGCGTGACCCCGGGGTCGCGCCCGAGGCGCTGCGGCAGGTGCAGTGTGCGGCACTCGGCTTTCTCTGGCATCTCGCCGATCGCAATGCGTACGCGGCTCGTATCGTTTCGGGTGCGAGTACGGCGTGGTGCGAAAAGTTGACGAGCGTGCCGCTTGTCACGCTGATCCACCGCGTGGGTGATCGTGGTGACCTGCTGGTTTCAAGAATCGAGAAAGACCAGCGGACGGACAGACCGTCGCAGCTCGTGACACTGCACGGACTGCTGACACGTTCACGCGACGACGCGTATGTCTCGTTGCCGGCCGCCGCGTGCAGCATGCCGGCCACCCGCATGCGCGTTGCCGAAAAGCGCGAACGGAAGAAGGGGTAGCCGAATCGGTAGCCGCGGGTACAATACGCGGCCAATGAATGCCCTGACCATCAGAAACCTCACCAAGACGTACGCGAACGGCAACCAGGCACTGAAAGGCATTGACCTTAACGTGGCGGCCGGCGATTTTTACGCGCTGCTCGGTCCCAACGGTGCCGGCAAGACCACGGCAATCGGAATTATCAGTTCACTCGTCAACAAGACGGGTGGCAGCGTCGAGATCTTCGGCCACAACATCGATACGGATCTCGCTGCCGCAAAATCCTGCCTCGGACTTGTGCCGCAGGAAGTCAACATCAACCTGTGGGACACCGTCGGCAACATCGTCCTGAACCAGGCCGGGTACTACGGGCTCGGCGGCAAGCTGGCGCGCGAGCGTACCGAGAAATACCTGCGAGCAATGCGGCTCTGGGACCGGCGTGACGACCAGTCGCGCAGCCTGTCGGGCGGCATGAAGCGGCGCCTGATGATTGCGCGTGCGCTCGTGCACGAACCAAGGCTCCTGATCCTCGACGAACCGACTGCCGGCGTCGATATCGAGATCCGGCGGTCCATGTGGGAGTACCTGCAGGAAATCAATGCGGCAGGCACGACGATCATCCTGACGACGCACTACCTCGAGGAGGCGGAGTCGCTGTGCCGGCACATCGGCATCATCGATGAGGGCCGAATCATCGAGGATGCGAGGATGAGTACCGTATTGCGCAAGCTGCAGCGGGAAGTGTTCGTGCTGAGCCTCGAGGCGGAGCTGGACGAGGCACCAGCGCTCGATGGCTTCGAGACCAGGGTGCGTGAAGACTGCGAGCTCGAGGTCGAAAAAGGGCCGGATCGCGACCTCAACGACCTGTTCGCGCAGCTCGATGCCAGGGGTATCCGTGTCGTCAGCCTGCGCAACAAGGCGAACCGGCTGGAGGAATTGTTCATGCGCCTGGTCGAGTCGAAGCACGAGGATGCCGCATGAACCTGGCCCTGAATCTCGTCGCTGTCCGCACAATCATCCGCAAGGAGATGGTACGGGTATTGCGCATCTGGACACAGACCATCGTACCGCCCGCGATCACGATGACGCTGTACTTCATCATTTTCGGCAATCTCATCGGCCGCCGCATCGGTTCGATGGACGGCTTTGACTACATGGCCTATATCGCGCCAGGCCTGATCATGATGTCGGTTATTACAAACTCCTACGGCAACGTCGTGTCGTCGTTTTTTGGCGCCAAATTCGCGCGTCACATCGAGGAGATGCTGGTCTCGCCGATGTCGAACGCGTCGATCATCATCGGCCACGTGGCCGGCGGCGTGTTGCGCGGGCTGCTTGTCGGGCTGGTTGTTACCGTCATCGCACTGTTTTTTACGAAGCTCGACGTCGCACACCCGTTCGTCATGATCTCGGTCGTGCTGCTGTCGTCGATCGTGTTTTCGCTCGCCGGCTTCATCAATGCGATCTTCGCGCGAAAGTTCGACGATATCTCGATCGTCCCAACCTTCGTGCTGACACCGCTGACCTACCTCGGCGGCGTGTTCTACTCGATCTCCCTGCTGCCCGAATTCTGGCAGGGCGTGTCGAAGGCAAATCCAATCCTCTACATGGTCAACGCGTTCCGCTATGGCATCCTCGGCACGTCGGACATCAGCATTGTGCACGCCTACACGATTCTGCTCGTGTTCGTTGTCGGCCTCTTCAGCGCCTGTATGCTGTTGATGAACCGGGGCGTCGGTATCCGGGAGTAAAAGGGGCGGGCATGTGTGGTCGTTTTGCATTTTACTCACCGGCTGAAGCGACCGCGGCATTGTTCGGCGTCGACGGCGCGCTTGCCGTTGAACCGCGCTACAACATCGCGCCGACACAGTTTGTCGCTGCCGTGCGCGACAACAACGCAAACGCGCGCGAACTCGTCATGTTGCGTTGGGGACTCGTGCCGTCCTGGGCCAGGGACCCGGCGATCGGCAACCGCATGATCAATGCGCGCGCCGAGACCGTCGCCGAGAAGCCGTCTTATCGCAATGCGTTCAAACATCGCCGTTGCGTGGTGCTCGCCGACGGTTTCTACGAATGGAAACGCGACGGCGATGTCAAGGTGCCGTACTTCATTTCGCTGGCAAGCGGTGAGCCGTTCGGTCTTGCGGCGCTCTGGGAGTCCTGGACCGACAAGACGTCGGGCGACACCTTGCAGACGACCACCTTGCTGACACAGGAGGCCAGCGATTTTATGCGCCCGGTACACCACCGCATGCCGCTGATTCTCGAGTCGGCCACAGCCGGGGAATGGCTGGCCTCCGGTAGCGACTTCGTTGAAGTGGCTGCAGAAAAGACGCCGCAGCTCCGTGCGTGGCCGGTGAATCGCCGCGTCAACAATGCGCGCAACGAAGGGGAAGACCTAATCGTCGCCGACGGCGAAATCCTCGGCTGACACTTGCGGGTGCCCCGAAACGATCAACGTGCCAGGGCCCCCGTGCACGCCGAGACCGGTACCGAGATCGCAGACTCTCATTGTGCCGACATTACTCATTAGGTCCTGCAATTTGTCGGCGACGGCATCCGCTTCGTCCGGCACAATCGCATGGCCGACGGCGAGATCGACCTTGCCGCGGGACGGCAGCCGCGCCGCGACAAAGCGCGCGAATTTTTCGACGCGGTTGCCACTGCCGAACAGGAATCCGGCCAGGCCCACTTTCCCGGATCTGAGGATGGTGATGATGGGCGCCAGGTGCAGCAGCGTCGCAATGGTCTTGACCCAACCCGGTAGTCGGCCGCCGCGAACCGCATAACGAAGATCGTTGAGCAATGCGTAGATCCTGACTTCGGGAATGTGCGACGCGATCAGTGCTTCGGTTTCCGCGACGCTGAGCCCGGCTCGCGCGCACTCGGCAGCCAGGACAACCAGCTGACCCTGGCCGACGGACGCGTTTCGCGAGTCGACGACATGCACGGCACCGCTCGCCTTCGTCCGTTCCGCCGCCGACAGCGCGGCCTGGTACGTGCCGCTGGCGGCTGAGGTGAGGTTGATCGACAACACGTCGGGGAAATGGCTGGCCAGGAACTGGAACTGGCGCCGGAAGTCGCCGGGCGCCGGTTGCGACGTCGTCGGATGATACGGGTTGGTTGCCAGCTCGTCATAGAATTCGTCGGTCGTGATACTCACTTTGTCGAGGTAACCGCGGTCGCCGAACTGAATCCGGCAGGGCACCATATGAATGTCCAGCCGCTCGATGTCGTCGTCGTGGATGTCAGCGGCCGAGTCGGTGATCACCGCGAATTTCTGCGCACCGTCGTGTGTGGCATGCTGCTGTCGATGCATGTCGTCGGCCTTCTGGCCGGTGAGTTCGCCAAATCTGGCCGCCGTCTCGAACACAGCGTCCGGATCGTCGACGTGGATATGAATCTTCGCCTTGCGTTTGCTGCCGGCCAGCACCAGCGAGTCGCCGAGAGCGTTCAATGCCTCGCGCAGCTTGCGACGGTCGATGTCAGTGCCGGCAACCAGGCACTCGGTGCAAAAGCGGAAGCGCGACTCGTTGTCTGCTTCGCTGACGTCGAGCGGCGGCTCGAATTCTTCCGGGAGCGATACGTCCGGCATCGCGACCACCTTGCCGGTGGCGAAGAAGCTGGACATGCCGCCGACCAGTTCGGCAAATCCCTTGGCTCCCGCATCGACGACACCGGCTTTGCGCAGTACGTCGAGTTGCTTCGGCGTGTTGGCAAGCGCTTCCTCAACGCGCGATTCGGCACGGGTCAGCAGTTCGCGAAAGCTGCCCTCGCGCAGGTCGGTCACCTGCTGCTCAATGCTGTCGGCGAACGCCGCGATGACCGACAGGATCGTCCCTTCGCGCGGTTGCGACAGGGCGTCGTGCGCGTACTCGCTGCCATGGCGGACGGCGCGGGCAAACGTGTGTGTTGTCCAGCGCGTGATCTCGCCGGCCGAATCACTCATACCCTGGAAAAACTGCGCCATGATGGCGCCCGAATTGCCGCGCGCGCCGTCGAGCAGCGCATCCGCGATCCGGGCGAGCAGGGTGCCGAGGTGGTGGCCGTCGTCGTTCCTGCCGTCGCCCTGCAGTACTGAGAGAGCGGAGCCGAGTGACAGGCTGAGGTTGGTGCCGGTATCGCTGTCGGCGACGGGAAATACATTGATGCGATTGAGCAGTTCCTGCTGGCCGAGGACCCGATGGATGCCGGAACGCAACGCGTCGGCAAACAGGTCCCCGTCAATTTTGTCGATGTCCGACAATCGCCCGCCGTTACTCGCGAGGCAACAGGAATGTGACGCCGTTGTGCCGGAGTACGGCGCCCTCGGGCGTAATCTCGCGCAGTTCCGGGCCGTCGTCGAGCCGGGCGCCCTCCTGGTACTTCGACATGTTGATGAACACGAAACGATCTGCAGGAACGTCGCTGTACACATGAATGTCGATCGTCAGCGTCGGCAATGTGACCGCGCCGGACACGACGACTTCCTGGAACGTCGGGTAGACCTCGGACATGTCGACGTTCGCCGGATTTTGCGTCACGACGATGGGCCTCACGGCTGTATCTTCGTCAAACTCGGTGGGTGCCGGTTCAATATCCGGTTGTGCCGCTGGCGTATTGGTTTTGGCCGCGGCCACACGGTCGGCAAACGACGGTGGATCATTGGCGGTTGCCGACTCAGGTTGCGATGTGGACTGACCGACAGACTTCGAGGGGGCTATCTCCGGCCGCATCAGCAGGCCGATCAGCACCGCGAGGTTGATCGCGAGCAACAGTCCGACGATCCATAGCCACCGCGGTGTCGTCCGCGAGTCACGGCTGACCGGTACGCCGGCAAACTCGGCCGAGCCCTGCCGCTGCCGTTCATTTTCCGATTTTCGCAATGCGTCGAGGATAAACGACATGCATCAGTCCCTTGCGAGCCGTGGCGTCGTGAGCCGTGGTGTGTCGTCCGCCGCCAGCAACGAATTGACGATGATCTGGGTCTGCTGGCCGGCGAGGCCGTCGACATCCAGGCGGTTGTCGCGCTGGAAGTCGCGCACGATGCTTTCGAGTTCCGCATCGTACGTATCGGAATCGGGGGCACTGCTCGCGTAGCGTTCGTCGATTCCGGCCAGACTCTGGCGCAGCCACAGGACTTCGGGGCCGCTCGCGCCCGGCAACAGCGAAACCGGCGAACCGTAGGGCGGCTTCCACAGCAGCATCGACTGGCCGAACCAGTTTTCGGCGATCTCGTCGGCCGGATGACTGACCTTGACGCCGCCTATCGAGAGCTCGGCCGTGTCTCCGTTGATGGCTTCGAGCACGACTTCGTGAGCGCGCCCTTCGTCGTCGACGAGCGTCAGTATCGCCGGCCGATCCAGCTGCCGAAGGGCATTCCACGAACCGCGTTGCCGAAGGCAGGACAGCCCGGCGTCGGCAGCCTGTTCACAGCCGTCCCTCGGGCCTGTTGTGTATTCGAGGTCCCACAACGCAAACAACGACGCCAACGCGAAATCCGTCGACGTTAGTTCGCCGGCGAGAGCCAGCTCTTCGGACAACGCCGGCGGCGGTGTTTCGGTTGCGACCGAATCCGGTTGCGGCTCTGTTTCGATCGGTTTCGGGACCGGACTTGGCGCGGTTTCGGCGACGGCTTCGACCGCCGGTGATGGGTCCCTGGCGGCGTACCACAGGCTGGCGCTCACAATGACGACAGCGGCGATGCCGGCCGCCGCCGCCAGCCAGCTCCAACCGGATGCTCGCTCCAGTTCGCCGGACACCTCCGCGGCGGCACGTCGTACCACGCGCGGCGTGACCTGGCGTGACTCGAGCGCGTAGGCGCCGAGCAGCGCCCGGTCGCAGATGACGTTGATAAGTCGTGGCACGCCCTGCGACAGCTTGAAAACCTCACGGCGTGCGGCCCTGTCGAATACTTCGCCGAGCGCGCCGGCCACGCGCAAGCGATGCTCGATGTATCGCGCCGTCTCGTCGCGGGACAGCGGTTCGAGGTGATATCGGCCGGTGATGCGTTGCGCCAGCTGGCGCAGGTCGTTGCGCGCCAGCAGGTCGCGCAGTTCCGGCTGCCCGATCAGGATGATCTGCAACAGCTTCTGTTTGGCGGTTTCCAGGTTCGTGAGCAGGCGAACCTGTTCCAGCACGGCCGGTGACAGGTTCTGCGCTTCGTCAACGATCAGGATCGTGCGGCGACCGTCGGCGTGCGCCGCCAGCAGATGGCGGTTCAACGCATCGGTCTGTGCCTTGACGCTGCCCTTGTTGTGCGGCACGTCGATATGCAGTTCCTCGCAAATCGTCGCGAGGAATTCGATGACGGACAGCTGCGGGTTCAGCACGACGGCGACGTCGGCATTGTCGGGCATGCGATTGACGAGCAGCGAACGGACCAGCGTCGTCTTGCCGGTGCCGACTTCGCCGGTCAATTGCATGAAACCGCCGCTTTCGGTGACGCCATATACGAGGTGCGCGAGCGCTTCGCCGTGCTGCTCGCTCATGAACAGGTAACGCGGGTCCGGCGTTATCGAGAACGGCTTTTCGTTGAGTCCGAAGAAACTCGTATACATCGCCCGATTCTACCTTACTCGCCGCGCTTCAAGGTGCTGGCGCGGCTCAGTGACAGGTTGCCGAACTTGTCGCGAATTTCATCGACGGTCGAATCGACGGCAGAGCGGTCATGAACCACGTCGTTCGCAAACAGGTCGGGCTGCGCTTCGGGCGCGAGCCTGGCGCCGCCGACGCCGAGCAGCCGTATGCGGGCGCCCGGGTTGTCCTGCAACCAGTCTTCCAGCAGGCTGCGCGCCACGGCGTAAACCTGGTCCGTGTTGTTCGCCGCCGGTCTGATGGCACGTTGCCGGGTGAAGGTCGAAAAATCGTCACGGCGAATCTTGACCTGCACGGTGCCGGCGGCGAGCTTTGCCTTTCGCAGCCGTGTCGCCGTGCGTTCCGTCAGGCGCAGCAGCTCGCGGTCCATCTCCGCGGGGTCCGAGAGATCGCGGTCGTAGGTTTCTTCGGCGCTGATCGACTTTTCGCCGCGATGGGAAACGACCGGGCGATGGTCAATGCCACGCGCGCGGTCGCGGGTCTTTTGTGTGAAGCGGCCGAAGATGGGAGTAAGGTCGCGATCGTCGGCGAAACGCAGGTCACGCACCGTTTGAATATTGACGGTATGCAGGCGTTTCAGCGTCTCCCTGCCGATGCCCGGAATGACGGACACGGGCAGCGGGTCGAGAACGCGCGGGTAGTCATCCGGCAATACGACGCACAGCCCGTCCGGCTTGTCGAGGTCCGACGCGATTTTTGCCACCAGCTTGTTTTCGGCAACACCAACCGATGCGGTCAATCGTGTTTCGTCGATGATACGTTGCTTGATCGATCGCGCGATGTCGACGGGTGAGCCGAACAGCCTGGCGCTGGCGGTAACGTCGAGAAACGCCTCGTCAAGTGACAGGCCCTCGACGAGCGGCGTGAACTCGCGAAAGATCGCGAAGATGCGATCGGACGCCGCCTTGTAATGCGACATTCGCGGCCGGATACGTACGAGGTGATCGCAGCGGCGGTTGGCCTCGGCCATGGGCATCGCCGAGCGAATGCCGAATTTGCGCGCCTCGTAACTGGCCGCCGCGACGACGCCACGGTTGTTGCCGCCGCCGACAACGACGGGCTTGCCGCGGAGCTCCGGGTTGTCCCGTTGTTCGACCGACGCGTAGAAGGCGTCCATATCAACATGCAGAACGCTGCGTGTTGACGGCGACATCGGCTACTGGCCACGCTCGACGATGTAGCGGGCGAGCCACTCCAGCGAGTCGGCCCGGTCTCCGAAACGGCGGAGCTCGTCCAGCGCGTTGCCAAGCAACTCGTCGCAGCGCTGTCGTGATGCGGCAACCCCGAACAAGGCCGGATACGTCGCCTTGTCGAGCGCCACGTCCGATCCGGCCGGTTTGCCGATTACGTGCGTGTCACCCTCGATGTCGAGAATGTCGTCCTTGATCTGGAAGGCGACGCCGATGGCGCGGCCGAATCGGTCCAGTGCGTCATGGTCGTCGGCGGCGAGGTTGTCTCTCAGGAGGCAGGCAGAAACGATCGCGGCGTGGATCAGCGCGCCGGTTTTCAGCGCGTACATGTGCTCGAGTTCCGTCGCGCCGAGCGAGCGGCCTTCGGCCGCAAGATCGATGGCCTGGCCACCGGTCATGCCAATTGATCCACAGGCGTCGGCGACCAGGCGGACCAGGGATGCCCGCACGTCACCGGCAACGCCGTCGACTCCGGCGAGTACCGAGAACGCCAGCGGCTGCAGCGCGTCCGCGGCGAGGATGGCGGTCGCTTCATCGTACTGGATATGCACGGTTGGCTTGCCGCGGCGCAGGTCGTCGTCGTCCATCGCGGGAAGGTCGTCGTGCACCAGCGAAAAAGCGTGTATCAACTCGATCGCAACAGCCGGCGCATCGAGCAGCGCGGGTTCGACACCGACACACTCACCGGCGGCGTACGCGAGCAATGGCCGCACACGCTTTCCGCCATTGAATACCGCGTAGCGCATCGCGTCGTGCAGGCGTTCGGGTTTCGTCGTTGCCAGTGGTAACGCCCGGTCGAGGCACGCGTTGACGCGTTCGGTATAGGGCGCGATACGATCCTTGAACTCGGGTGCCAAGTTGCTTCGTTCCGATTTGAGCGGGCCATGTAGCCTACACGAAAACCGCGACGACGGCGGCGCGTGCTGGGCTATAATTCGCGTCCAGTTTGCAGGGACCGAAAACGCATGCGAGCGACGGCGACAGCACAGCCGAATATCGCGCTTATCAAGTACTGGGGTAAACGGGACATCGCACGCAACCTGCCTGCGGTCGGCTCGATCTCGATGACGCTCGATGCCCTTGCGACAACCATGACCGTCGACCTGGATGCGGGTCTCGTCGCTGATGAATTGTTCGTCAACGAACAGCCGAAAGACAGTATGTTGCCGCGCATCAGCCGCTGCCTCGACAGCGTACTCGGGCAGGATCGCCCGCCCGCCCGCGTACTTAGCGCCAGCAATTTCCCGATCGCAGCCGGGCTTGCCTCGTCGGCGTCGTCATTCGCCGCGCTGACCGTCGCGGCCGCGAATGCGGCCGACCTGGATCTGGACATGCTGCGTCTCGCGAAGCTCGCCGGCCTGGCATCCGGTTCTGCGGCGCGCTCGCTGTTCGGCGGATTTGTCGAGTTGTCGAACGCCGGGGATGAAATCAGCGTCGAGCAAATCCGTGCAGCCGAATCGTGGCCACTGCGGGTCGTTGTAGCGATCACGGAGTCGGGGCCCAAAGCGGTTGGATCGACCGAGGCGATGGAAATCAGCCGCCGCACGTCGCCGTTCTATCAAACCTGGGTCGAGCAACAGCCCGGCGACCTGGCAAGCGCACGCGAGGCGATCGCTGCTCGGGATTTCGGGAAGCTGGCGGCGGTTTCGGAACACAATTGCCTGAAAATGCACTCGATCATGTGGGCGTCGCGACCGCCAACGGTGTTCTGGAACACGGCGACGATGCGTTGTCTGGAAACGCTGCGGCAGTTGCAGTCGGAGGGGTGCGACGTGTTCTTTACTATTGACGCGGGTCCGCAGGTGAAAGCAGTCTGCCAGCCGGATGACACCGCGGAGGTGGAAGCGGCGCTGGCGTCGACGGAAGGCGTGCAACAGATCATGACAACCGATCTCGGGCCGGGCGCCCGCCTCCTGGACGAATCGTGCGTCGCATAGCCAGCGCGCCGGGCAAAGTCGTCCTCTCCGGCGAGTACGCCGTACTGGAGGGCGCGCCGGCCGTGGCGATGGCGGTTGATCGCCGCGCAGTGGTCGAGATCGAGACCGCGGCCAACGCGCCGCACTGGGACACAGGCGGCAGCGACACGTCACTGATCGACGCCGTGATTCGGTCAGTCGGTGTCCGAAGCGTCGTCGCCGGGCGCACCGATACGAGCGCGTTCCGGGACCGTGCGAGCGGACGTAAGCTCGGGCTGGGGTCCAGTGCCGCGCTGGCAGTGGCGCTTACCGCAGCGCTGACGGACCGGGAGAATGTACTGTTCGAGGCGTTGCGTGCGCACAGCGCCTGGCAGGGCGGCACGGGCAGTGGAGTGGACGTGGCATGCAGTTCGGCCGGGGGATTGGTCACTTACACCCGGGACGGTGCCGACGCCCGGCGCATGGCGTGGCCGCAGGGCTTGCACGCCCGTGTGACCTGGTCCGGCGTTACGTCGAGCACGAAAGAAAAGCTGCGCGGGCTGGACCGGCGTGGTCGGTCGTGGTCGACCCTCGCCGTTCACGCGCGGCAAACGGCAAGCGCATGGGCGAGCGCAGACGCCAGTGATGTGCTGCTGAGCTACCCGGACTATATCGCGGCGTTGCGTGCCTTCAGTGTTGACCACGATCTCGGCATATTCGATGCTGGCCACGATGCACTGGTCGACGCCGCGCAAGCGGAAAAACTCGTTTACAAGCCCTGCGGTGCCGGTGGCGGTGACGTGGGCATCGTCCTTTCCGACGACGTCGGGCGCATCGATGCATTCATTGCAACGCGACAGTTGCAGGTGCTCGACTGTGCGCTCGATCCTGACGGCGTGCGGCTCGGGTAACGCATGACGACCAGCTCACGCATCTCCGGCCTCTACAAACTCGGCGTTTCCGAACGCATTGCCGAACTCCAACGGCTTGGCTGGCTCACACCCGACCAGGCCCAAAAACTGGGTAGCAGTTACCCTGTTTTGCCGCCCGCGGCGGCGGACAAGATGATCGAGAACGTGATTGGCATTTTCCCGCTGCCTTTCGCGATTGCGCCGAACTTTATCGTCAACGGGCGGGACTGCCTGGTTCCGCTGGTCGTCGAGGAACCATCCATTGTTGCGGCGCTGAGCAGCGCCGCGGGTCTCGCCCGCGATGGCGGCGGGTTCTCGGCGAGTTGCGAGGAGTCGTTGCTTGCGGGGCAGGTCCATGTTGTCGACGCCGAACCCGATGCCGTAGCGCGGCTCAAAGCCGCTCGCGACGAGATCCTGCAGCTTGCGAACGAGGTTCACCCGCGGCTGCTTGAACGGGGCGGCGGTGCGCGCGACATCGAGGTGCGCGTGCACAAATTGCAGGACGGAGACGCCGCAGTCGCCGTCCACATTCTTGTCGATACCTGCGACGCCATGGGCGCCAATCTCGTCAATACGATGTGCGAAGCCGTCGCGCCGCACGTTGCACGTATCGGCGGCGGTCACGCAGCGCTGCGTATTCTGTCCAACCTGACCGACCGATCGGTGGTTACGGCCACTGTGAGATACGCACTGGCCGATCTTGCAACCGGCGACCTCCGTGCTGAAGACGTGCGTGATGCCATCGTCGTCGCCAACGATATTGCCGTTGCCGATCCGCACCGGGCCGCCACGCACAACAAGGGCATTATGAATGGCATCGACCCGCTCGCAATTGCGACTGGCAACGACTGGCGTGCGATCGAGGCAGGCGTGCATAGCTATGCGGCTCGCGACGGTCAGTACCGTGCGTTGACGCGCTGGCGTGCCGCTGACGGCGGCGACCTTATCGGTGAGATTCGCCTGCCGCTCAAGGTCGGGACCGTGGGCGGTACATTGTCCTCGAATCCGGCGGCCGAGCTGGGTCTCGCGCTGACCGGCGCGAAGTCCGCCCGGGAACTGGCCTGCCTGATGGCATCGGTCGGCCTTGCACAGAACTTTGCGGCCATTCGTGCGCTGGCGACGAGCGGGATCCAACGCGGCCACATGCGTCTGCACGCGCGCAGCCTGGCAGCGGCGGCCGGCGCGTTGGAGCACGAGCTGGACAGTGTTGTCGACAAACTCATTGTTAGCGGTGAGATCAAGGACTGGAAAGCCCGTGAGATCGTGGCCGAACTCACGCCGGCCGAATTCCCCCACGATGCAGCAGCTGCTGCGGGCAAGGTCATCCTGCTCGGCGAACACGCCGTTGTGTACGGCTCACACGCGCTGGCCTATCCGATTCGAAACGCCGTGAGAGCAGTCGCAACACCGGCCGAATCGACGACGGTGCATGTGCGCGAGTGGGGTTTGCGAGAGTCCGTCGACGGTTCCGACGAGACGGTTTCCAGCGCGCTCGTTACGCGCATACGTCGCGGGCTCGGTTGCGAATCGAAACACTTCGAGATTCGGGTATCTTCCCAACTGCCGCGTGGCAAGGGCCTCGGGTCTTCGGCGGCATTTGCCGTGGCTGTCACGCGCGCAATCGCGGACGCCGCCGGAATTGATGTTGATGACGAACGCGTCAACGCCATAGCGTTCGATTGTGAGTCGTTCATGCATGGCACGCCGTCGGGCGTCGACAACACGATCTCGTGCTTCGGCGAGCCACTGTTGTTCCGGCGCGGCGAGGCGACGGAATTCCAGGTGCTGCCAGCCACGGGAGCACCGCCACTCATGATTGGCATTGCTCATGGCACTGGTGCGACGGATGCGATGGTCGAGGGCGTTCGCGAACGTCGCAGTCTCGCTCGCGGCGATTTCGATGCCATCTTCGCCCAGATCGACAGGCTTGCAGCGCAGGGCGCCGACGCACTCGGCCGGCAGGACTACGCGACACTGGGTCGCCATATGAACGTCTGCCATGGCCTCCTGAACGCGATCGGTGTGTCGACAGCGGAGCTCGAGAACATGGTCGAAATCGCGCGCGAAAACGGTGCAGTCGGCGCGAAGCTGACCGGCGCCGGTGGTGGCGGCGCGATCGTCGCGTTGTGTCCGGGCACGCAGGATCAGGTACGATCCGCGCTCCAAACCGCGGGCTACGGCACGCTGGACATTGCGGAGCACGAAACTTGAACGACCTGAATCGCACAGTCTCGTCGGAAAGCGAGGAGCTGATCCTCGTCGACGATTCTGACAATGAAATCGGCTATCGGTCGAAAGCAGAGTGCCACGACGGCGACGGCATGCAGCACCGTGCATTTTCGCTGTTCCTGTTCAACGAAGCCGGTGAACTGCTGCTGCAACAGCGCAGCACGCGAAAGCGGCTCTGGCCCGGTTACTGGTCCAACAGCATCTGCAGCCACCCGCGCCGCGGCGAGTCGCTCGACATTGCGACCGCCCGTCGTCTCGATGATGAACTCAACATCGCCGCGCAACTGGAACACGTCTATTACTTCTGCTACCAGGCGCAATTCGGTGCACCCGGATCGGAGAACGAGTTATGCCACGTGTTTCTTGGGTGCATTGCCGGTGATGTACGACCGAACGAGAGCGAAATCGACGCCGTGCGATTCGTCACCCGCGCCGAGCTGGACGACGAGCTCAGGGAGAATCCCGACGTGTTCACGCCATGGTTCAGGCAGGAATGGCGTGCCCTGACCGGCGAGTACGAGGAAAAGCTGCGGCGCTACGCGATGTAGCGGTAGTACTCGATTCCAAGATCCGAGAAATGCCGTTCGTCGGCGCGACCGACACGATCGATGACGAATTCGTTCGTGGGAACGTAGTCGAGTCCGGTCACCTGGCGGCCATCATGCAGTGCCTCGTACTGCGCCTGATCGAGATCAATTGCAAAGCGCATGGCATCGGCAAACCCGATGTTGGCGCCCGCCTCTCGCCAGCCGTCGGCTATGAAGAACGGAATGACCTCGGCGGCATCGCCACTGCCGTAGCCGAGCGTCAGCACTTCCTCGCCCACCTCGAACGAGTTCTCGTCGAGCGCCTGCTCGAAACCGGCGGCCATCCACGCCGGCAGCGCCGCCGTGTACAGGTTGCCCAGGTCCAGCATCGTGTCGCTGCCGAGGCGCAGCTTGTCGAGTACCTCGACGCGATAGCGCCGCGATGCCCGGAAAGCGCGCAGCACGGCCATCGTCATCGGGTAGGCTTCGAAATGCAGCCGCTCCGGTTCCGCCAGGTCCGCTACCTCGGGCCGGGAAATCATTTCGTTGAGCACGGCGTCGGTGTCGACGCCGGCCTCGTAGCAGTAAGAGGCGAGTTCCGCACGGTCGTCAGCGTCGCCCTGGCCGAGCGCAAACAGGTAAGACACGGCCCAGCCGGTTTCCGGCATGCGCCGATAGGGTCGGTGCAGGAACAACGTGCGCAGGTTGCGCAGGTACTCGCTCGATGCCAGGTTGCGTTTTTCGTACATGTCGTGCAGTGCGTGCAGCGTCTCGTCGATGTAGCAGGTCGTCGAGTACTTGCCGTTGAAGACCGGGAAGTCCTGCACCTGGTGTGTCTCCGAGCGGTCCTGGCCGCAGAAGCGCAGCATCGGCTTGCGGAAGTCCATGATCCGGTAGTCGGATGCCGATCCGGAGCCGACGAGGTCGACCACCGCGAGTTTCGGATCCTCTTCCAGCAGCATCGCAACCGCGCCGGCGCCCTGCGTCGGCTCGCCCGAGCTGCCGCGCGCATACTCGGCAATGTCAGCGCAGACGACAATTGCCTGGCTGCCGGCGCCGTCGAGCGCGAGGTGCCGTATGGCGCCTTTCATGCCATACACGCCACCGAGGCAGGCATGCTTGAACTCGGGGACCTCGCAGCTGCGCGCAATGGGCGGCTTGCCGCGCATTTCGAGCGCCTGGTCAACCATGCCCTTGACGATGATTGCGCCCGCCGAATTGTCGGTGCTCGATTCGGTACCGAGACCGAGGAACTTCACCCGCGACGGGTCGACGTCGTACTGGTCGATGAGCCGGATGACTGCATTCGCCGCCATCGTGTAAACGCTGTGATTCGGACCCCGGACCCGGAAGCTGCGGCCAACCACTTCGCGCACTTTGGGCCAGTGGTTGCCGGTCCAGTCGCACCAGTCCTCCAGCCATACGCGATATGGCGGGACATACGCGGCGAGGCCCGAAATTCCTATCGATTTTTTATGGCTGGACTGAGTCATGGCGGGTGTCTGGATAGCCCGGCGATTTTAGAGGGCCGGACCTTTAGTCTCAACCACTTATTCTACCGTGATCCGGATCACATCCGATACCAGCGGTGGGTCGTGCGGGATGTGCAGGTGGTCGCCGAGCAGCATCTGCAGCGTGTGTTCGCCGGGTTCAAGCGTAATCTCGGTCGACGTGCTGCCATCGCCGAAATGCACATGATTCGCATCGGCAGGAATCGGCAGGTCCATGGGTGGCAGGTCTGTGTCGATGAGCAGGTGGTGGTGTCCGGAATGTGGCGTATCGTCGCCGGCCCTGACAACGGCCATGCCTTCGATGCCGAACTCGACACGGACCGGGTTGCTGACGGTGTCGCCGTCACCCGGGCTTATGAAGAACACGCGTGCGCCCTCGGCCGAGCCGGTGCGTGGCAATATTACAGAATCCGTGGCTGCGGCCACATCGGCAGTCGCCGCGGGCTGCTCGTTGGATGAGTCCTCGCGGCTGCAGCCGCTAACAACGATCGTCGCCGCCAGCAGGCAAAACAGGATTGGTTTCATAGTGGGGTCTCCACGTATCAGTTGGAAACGGCAAGCAGCGCGAAAACCAGCGCGCCGAACAAGGTCATGACCATACCGCCAATATAGGCGGCCGTCAGAATCAGAAACTTGAACGTGGTTACGGTGTGCCCCTGGCCATACACCCGGCGCATCGCTTTGTAGAGGTAAACGGGCACATAGAAGGATGCTGCGATGATGGGAAGTATCGTCACGGCTTCGGGCAGGAACGAGATCGAGAATCCCACGCGCGCGAACAGGATTTGCAGGATCAGGATGAGGAAGAAAAAGGCGTGGAAGTGCACAAAGAACAGCAGGTGCTCAACGAAGTATCGCCGTGACAACGGGTACAGCATCTTCAGGACCAGGGCCATCAGCGGCAGCAAGACGATCAGTGCGACCGGGAGGTTGTCGAGCAGCAGGTCGACCATGGTGTCGCCCTCGTCGAACTCGATGCGCTCGCAGATTCGCTGCAGACGTTCCGGCGTCAGTCGTCGCTGGATCCAGATCGGCATGTCGTCGAGATCTTCCGTGTCCACCGTGCAATGCGCACCGCCTTCGCCGTCTTCATCGATCGTAATGTTGAACCCACCCGGCGAGGAGTCTTCTTTGGCACCGTCATCGTCGATCTCTTCGAGAATTTCCTGCAGTGCGGCATCCGGCAGCAGCCCTTCCTCGTTGAGTTCCTCCATCGCGCGGCGGGCTTCCTCGAGGTCCGCTCTGTCTTCGGCGAGGCGGCGTTCCTGTTCCTGCTGCGCGGCCGCGATTTCTTCCGGCGTCGGCTCGGGCTCCGGTTCGAACAGCAGATTCAGGTCCTCGCGCGGATTGAAAAACGCGATGACAAAAAACAGGACGCTGAGCACGAGGTAGGTGCGAAACGGCGGCATGTAGCGCGCGCGCCGTCCTTCGAGGTAGTCACGCGTCAGCTGTCCGGGACGCGCGAGCAGCGGTCCCAGCGTGCGCCACAGCCTGGAATCGAGCTCGAACAGGTCGCCGAACGCCTCCTGCGTCAGTTGCCACAGGCTGATAAGCCGACTGCGGGCACGCTGTCCGCAGTTGCCGCAATACTGTCCACGCAATCGGGTGCCGCAGTTCAGGCAGTTGGGTTGATCCGAACCGGGCAGGTAGCCGGCAGCGTCTTCGCGCAGCACGCGGCTGTGTGTCTGCACAGAGTCGCCGAAAAGACCGGCGATATCCGCATCGGCTTCGCTGAAGAAATCGTCCAGCAAGGCGTCCAGCGCGTTGTCGTCGCGGACGCTGTAGCGAAACTTGAATGTCCCGGGCGAATCTTCCGATTCGTAGTCGCGCACATCGTCGACACCGTCCTGGCTTCGCGCGCGCTCCCGCAGACCGCGCAGCCAGTCGTCGAACTCGCCGCGAACCTCCTCCGCTACGACATACGTGGTTTCGTAAATCGGGCCCAGCGTTGCTACCCCTTATGTCGGGCTTACTCCCCGGTTGTCGCCTTTTTCTTCTTCGTGGCGGTCTTTTTCGTTTTCTTTGTTGTTGTCTTTTTCTTCGCGGCCGTTGCAGCAGGCTTGGGCGGCGCGTCGCCATTCGCCTCGGAACTCCGTGCAAGCGCATCGGGTGCGAAGTCGTCGACATTCAGCAGTGCCATAACCTTTTCGTGGTAGCTCCTGAGGTTGCGAGCCTCGGCCTTGCTGATGACCTGGGCCTTCGCTGCTTCCTCGATCTGCATCCCGAGATAATCCGACTTCAGCAGCCCTTCCTTGTACGCTTGCCGCAGGCGACGCTCAACCGGCTCCATTTCCTTCGAGAGCTCCAGTGCTTCCTGCAGCAGACCGAGCGGGTTGCCGGGCTCCAGTGCTTTGTACGCAAACTCGCTGAGCCGCTCGCGCGATTCGCCCGGGGTCGTGACCAGGTCTACGACCTTGGCGGCGATATCGTCGCAGGGCGCCGAGTAGGTGCGTCCGCGCGGGAAGATGAACATGCGCAGCAACCAGGCAACAGGGCGGTTTGGGAAATTCCTGAGGAATGAGTGCAACGCTTCCTGCGCCTGGTACATGAGCGTCCGAACCGACCATTCGACGAGCGGCAGGTCAGTGGCGCGACGGCCCTGGTTCTCGAAGTGCTTTAGCACACAGGACGCGAGGTACATGGAACTCAGGATGTCGCCGAGGCGAGCCGACAGCAATTCGCGTTTCTTGAGTCCGCCGCCCAGCGTCAGCATGGCAAAGTCCGATGCGAGCGCGAACGCGGCTGTGTAGCGATTGATGTTCTGGTAGTAGCGGCGCGTCGGTGTGTTCAGCGGCACGCGGCTGAACTTGGCGTGTGTCAGCGCGAGGAAGAACGAGCGCGCCATGTTGCTGATGGCGTAGCCGATGTGACCGAAGAGTGCGTCATCGAACTCGATCAGACCGCGATCGTGGTCGTCGTCACCGGCTGCCTGCAGTTCGCGGAGTACAAACGGATGGCAGCGGATCGCGCCCTGGCCGTAAATGATCAGGCTGCGGGTCAGGATATTGGCACCTTCGACGGTGATGGCGATCGGCGTCGCCATGTAGGCGCGGCCGAGATAGTTGCCGGGCCCCATCATGACGCCCTTGCCGCCGTGCACGTCCATCGTATCGTTGGCGATCTTTCGGCCGTACTCGGTACAGTGGTATTTGAGAATCGCCGAGGGCACTGCCGGCTTCTCGCCCTGGTCGATCGCCCCGGCTGTCACCGACAGCGCCGAGTTGATGATGTAGTTGTAACCCGCGATTCGTGTCAGCGCTTCGCCGACGCCTTCAAAATTGGCGATGGATGTCCCGAATTGCTTGCGTATGGCCGCGTAAGCGCCGGTGGCATAGCTACCGGCCTGTGCGCCGCCGCAACTGGCGGCGGGCAACGAGATCGCACGTCCGACCGACAGCAGTTCGACCAGCATTTTCCAGCCCTTACCCGCCTGTTCCGGACCGCCGATGATGTAGTCGAGTGGGACGAACACGTCTTCGCCGGACGTCGGGCCGTTCTGGAACGCAATCGAAAGCGGATAGTGCCGGCGGCCGATGTTCACGCCCTTGGTGTCGGTCGGAATCAGTGCGGCGGTGATGCCGTATTCGTCCTTGTCGCCGATCAGGTGGTCCGGGTCGTAGAGTTTGAACGCGAGTCCGAGCACGGTGGCTACCGGCGCAAGCGTGATATAGCGCTTGTTCCAGTTCAGACGAATGCCGGTGATCGTTTTGCCGTTCCACTTGCCCTTGCAGACGACGCCGTTGTCAATCAGCGACGCAGCATCGGAGCCCGCCTGCGGCGACGTCAATGCAAAACACGGAATTTCGCTGCCATCGGCGAGTCCCGGCAGGTAGCGTTGCTTCTGCTCGTCCGTACCGTAGTGCAGCAGTAATTCGGCGGGGCCGAGTGAGTTGGGAACGCCAATTGTCGAGCCGACCGTGGCGCTGCGGCCGCCTATCTTGGCGAGCACCATGGCGGTCGCGTACGCCGAAAACTCGAGGCCGCCGTACTGCTTCGGAATGATCATCGCAAAAAAGCGCTTTTCGATGATGTAGTCCCAGACCTCTCTCGGCATATCGGCGAGTTCGTGGCAAATCTGCCAGTCGTCGATCATGCGGCAGAGCTCTTCGCACGGGCCGTCGATGAACGCCTGCTCTTCCTCCGACAGCTTCGGCGCCGGGTACGACATGAGCCGGTCCCACTCCGGCATGCCGGAAAACAGTTCGCCGTCCCACCAGACGTTGCCGGCCTCGAGCGCCTCGCGTTCGGTGTCCGACATCGACGGCAGCATCTGCCGGTACACGGACAATAGCGGCTTGGTGATTTTTTCGCGCCGGAACTCGATCAGGTTCGGCACGACCATGACGGCGAACGCGGCGATCAGGAACAGGTTCCAGAGCCAGTGGCCGTTGCCGAATACGATATATGCGGCGACGGCGAGGCCGGCCGCGATCGTCGACGTGCGCAGGTCGATGCGCTGGTAGGCGAGGAAGATGCCGCCGCCAACGAACAGCAGCAGCCAGAACAGGGAAACGGCGAATCCGGACAAACCTGGAACCTCTTTACAGTTACCAAAACGACGTCTGTGAACAGACGTCTGTCACTCTATCGTAGTTCCTACAGCAGTTCTTCAATTGCTGCGCGTTCTTCGCGCAGCTCGGTTTCGGTCGCGTCCATGCGTTCGCGACTAAAGTCATCGATTGCAAGACCCTGGACGATTTCGTATTTGCCGCCCGAGCAGCGAACCGGGTAGGAGTAGATGATACCGGGCTCGATGCCATAACTGCCGTCGGCCGGGATGGCCATCGACACCCAGTCGCCGTCGGGCGTACCGAGCGCCCAGTCGCGCATGTGGTCGATGGCGGCTGACGCGGCTGACGCGGCCGATGACGCGCCGCGTGCCTTGATGATCGCTGCGCCACGCTGTTGCACGACGGGAATGAACTCATCGGCCAGCCATTGCCGGTCGACCAGCCCTGTCGCCGCTTCGCCGTTGACCGTTGCGTGGTTGACGTCCGGGTACTGCGTTGCGGAGTGATTGCCCCAGATCGTCATGCGCTGGATGTCGTTTACGTGGCTGTCGGTCTTCGCAGCGAGTTGCGCCATTGCGCGGTTGTGATCGAGACGCGTCATGGCCGTGAAATTGCCCGGGTCGATATCCGGCGCATTGCTGCTCGCGATAAGCGCATTCGTGTTCGCCGGGTTGCCGACGACAAGGACCTTGATGTCACGGCTGGCATGGTCATTGATGGCCTTGCCCTGCACCGAGAAAATGGCGGCGTTGGCTTCGAGCAGGTCCTTGCGTTCCATGCCGGGGCCACGCGGCCGGGCGCCGACGAGGAGCGCATAGTCGGCGTCCTTGAAGGCAACATTCGGGTCGTCCGTCTGGACAATGCCGGCAAGGGTCGGAAACGCGCAATCGTCGAGTTCCATGCAGACGCCCTTCAACGCGTCGAGGGCCGGGGTGATCTCGAGAAGCTGCAACACAACAGGCTGGTTCTGTCCCAGCATCTGCCCGGAAGCGATACGGAAAGCGAGCTGATAGCCGATCTGGCCGGCGGCACCGGTGATCGTTACACGAACGGGAGCATTCATTCTTGAGTTTCCATCAAACGGGTATGAATCGGGCCGGCGATTCTAGCATCGGCCGCCGCCGCTGACACTCGCAGGAACTACCTACTCGGGCGGAATTCCGGAAATTGCTGCAACAGGGCCCGCATTTCGTTGTCCGCATCCTCGACCCGGCCCGCGTCGCGCAAATCGGTAACGCAGGCAAACCAGTCGTTCGCCGTCGTACGGGCTGCGTCGTCGCACACGATGGTGTCGTCGAGTTCCTTCTTCTCCTGGCGTAGCGACGAAGTGCTTGCAAGACCTGCCACGTCAGCCGATTCGGGTGCCGGTTCCCGGACTGCGCTCGTCTCGGCAACGGGGTCCACGTCCCCGGCGACGCTGTTCCCCGCTGTCGCCTGGTCGAATGTGATTTCCTGCGATTTTCTCAGGCGTTGTTCGCGGTCCGGGCCGGACCGCGCACGCGCCAGCTCCTCGGCTTCCTCGAGGAGGTCGGCGTCCTGCGGCGCAAAAGCCTCCTCGATGCTTTCTGCCGGTTTCGGGGCCGATGGTGGTGCCGCAACGGGCGCCGGCGACTCAGGCACGTTCATTGACTGGAAGACGATCGCCACGGCGAGTACGGCTGTTGCCGCCCAGGCCACCGGGCGCATCCACATCGGAAACAGCGACTTGACCGGTCGAGCGGCCGCTTCGGCCATGGCCATTATTCTCTCGTCCAGTTCCGGTGGTGTGGTTTCACCGGCCAGCTCGCGATAAGCGTCGGAGACGAGCGTGTCGTTTTGCTCGTTGCTCATTGTGGTTCCTCGATAGCTGCGCGCAGCTTGTTGACCGCATATCGCAGCCGGCTTTTCGCCGTCTCGCGATTGCTGCCTGTGACGGTCGCGATGTCATCGATGCTGAGGCCCGCCTCCTCGTGCAACAGAAAGGCGTCGCGCTGCTCGTCGGGTAACGCTTGCAGCGCGACCTGCAACCGCTCCCTGGCGAGGCTGCGTTCTGTCGTCATTTCCAGCGATTCGCCCGGGTCGCTGTGATAGTCGGGCTCGAATTCCGTGGAATTCGAGTGCCGCTTGTTGCGCCTGACGTGATCGATAAAGCAGTTGTGGGCGACGCGATACATAAACGTGGTGAATTTTGCGGTTGGCCGGTAGCTCTCGCGAGCCTTGATGATTTTGCCCCACACCTCCTGGAAGACGTCCTCCGCGGTTGCCCGGTGCTGGCACATTCTCAACAGGTAGCGATACAGCGCATCGTTGTGGCGCCGGTACAGGGTCTCGAACGCGCCGGTGTCGCCGTCGCAATACCTCAGCATCAGCGCGCTGTCTTCCGGTGAGTGCCCCATGACGGCAGCATAGGCCAGCTCCGGACTTCGCGAAAGTGCGGGTTCCGTCAGTCGTTCGGTCATTGTTTTTACACTCGCTGCCACACGGCTGCTCCATGTCCGGTTCTTTATGAAACGCGGGCTTGGCGGTTCGCGGGTTAGAAAAATGCGCCGGCAGGGGTTGCAAACCCGATGTTTGGTGTTATAGTTGACTATAACACTAAGTCACCAGACCGATTATCCGTCGATTGACGGGGCACCGGCACCAGGCCGGAGGAAAATATGTCTTTTACAACTGTACAATTTGGGAAATACATCAGCTTCGCCGTCATGTTGCTGATGTTTGTCGCACTCGCTGCCGGGCAGGCCGGGGCGACGATGGATGCCGGCACCGGGAGCGGTGCCGAAGCGATCAATATCAGCGTCGAGGTTGCCGCCGATCCGGATCAATTCCGTAGCGAAGACGAGTAAAGTAGCGACGGAAACTGGCGCCGGTTCGCGTGTCGAGCCGGCGCATTTTTAAGGAGCCGCAGTATTTATGGATCCGAAATGGAATGAAGACCAGCCGATCTACCGCCAGTTGCGGGACCGGGTGGTCGCGATGATTCTCGAAGGCGTACTGGGCGACGGCGACGCATTGCCGTCGGTCCGCAATGTCGCGGCCGAGTATCGTCTGAATCCGCTGACGGTGCTCAAGGGCTACCAGGAGCTGGTTGACGAAGGCCTTGTCGAGAAAAAGCGCGGCCGCGGCATGTTTGTCAACGAAGGCGCCCGAACCCAGTTGCTCAAAGACGAGCGCCAGCGTTTTCTGCAGAAGGACTGGCCGGAAGTCGTGGCGACGATCGAGCGTCTCGGCCTCGAGCCGGCCGAGCTGCTCGACTCAATAACGAATAACAAGGGATCCGGAGAAGAGAATGACTAGCCTCGTCAGCGCACAGGGGGTGTCCAAGCATTTCGGCTCGGTGCGAGCCGTGGACAACGTCAGTTTTGAAATCGAGAAGGGCAGGATCCTGGGGCTGATCGGGCCTAACGGCGCCGGGAAAACGACGCTGTTGAAAGCGCTCCTTGGGCTGACCGACTGTGACGGCACGATGTCCGTTCTCGGCCTCGATCCATTCCGCCAGCGCAAGCAGCTGATGCAGAACATCTGTTTTATCGCCGACGTCGCCGTGTTGCCGCGCTGGATCAAAGTGTCGCAGCTGCTCGACTACGTTGAAGGCGTGCATCCGAACTTCTCGCGCGAATCCGCGGAAGGGTTTCTCAGCAAGACCAAAATCAACCGGGCATCGAAGGTGCGCGAGTTATCGAAGGGCATGGTCACGCAGTTGCACCTCAGCATCATCATGGCGATCGACGCCAAGCTGCTCGTGCTGGACGAGCCGACGCTGGGTCTGGATATCCTGTTCCGCAAGGAGTTCTACGCGAACCTGCTGAGCGACTACTTCGACGAAGAACGCACGATTCTGGTTACGACACACCAGGTCGAAGAGGTCGAGAACCTGCTGACCGACATCATGTTCATCGAGGACGGCAAGATTTTGCTGGATATGTCGATGGACGACATTGCCGCGAAGTATACGGAGCTCATGGCGTCCGGCGAGGGAGCAGAGAAAGCGCGCAGCATCGGCCCGATCGCTGAGGGCGAGGTATTTGGTAAGTCGGTGATGCTGTTCGAGGGCGTCGGCCGAGAGCACCTGGACGGACTCGGCGAACTCAGAACGCCGTCGGTGGCCGACTTGTTCGTGGCCAAAGTCAGGGAGGCACGCACATGATCGGGCACCAGTTGACACTCATCAAGCGCGAACTCTGGGAACACCGGTCGATATTCATTACGCCGGCCGCGATCGCCGTCATTGTGACGTTAGGCGTACTGGCTATGCTCATGTTTGCATCCGGGTTCGCGAAGGAGCTGGATGTTGCGATATTCAGTGCGCAGAACATTGCCAGCGACAATCATCGTCGTGCCGTACTGACGGGCTTTTTCGTCGGCACCTCCTGGGTGTTCATTGTTGCACTGGCAATCCTAACGGTCTTTTACTGCCTCGATTCGTTGTACGCAGAACGCAAGGATAAGAGCATCCTGTTCTGGCGTTCGCTGCCGGTTACTGACGCGGAAACCGTCGTCTCAAAACTGCTTACCGCCGTTTTGGTACTACCGGTCATTATGGCGCTCGGCATTTTTGCGACGCATCTCGTCAATCTGATTTCGACGAGCCTCTGGGTATCGGCCAAAGGCGGTGACGCGAGCACCTTGGTCTGGGGCTCGATTTCGCTCTTCGATAACTGGACAACAGCGTTGATTGTGCTGGTAGCCAGCGGCATCTGGATGTCGCCGTTCATCGGCTGGTTCCTGTTCGTATCGACCTGGGCCAAGCGCATGCCGTTCCTGATGGCCTTCATGCCGCCGATCGTCATCTCCCTGCTTGAGGGCATCGTGTTTCGTTCACGCTCCTTCGTGACGGCGGTCGGTGAACGCATGGACATGACGCCGCTGTTTCGCATCGGTGATCTCGAGGATTTTTTCGAGGAGGAGCAGTGGCAGGACGGCATTGGCAACCTGACGCTTCTGGACAAGATCGATCTGGTTGGGTTCGTCAGCAGCCCGGGATTCTGGGGTGGAATCGTCGTTTGCGGACTGTTCGTCACCGGCGCGATTTACGTCCGCCGCTTCCGCGACGACAGCTAGCTCGGGTTATCAGGGTTTGCTGCGGATATTGAATTTCCGCAGCTTGCCACGGAACTGGTGATACGAAAGCCCCAGCAAGTCGGCCGCGAGCCTTTGGTTGAACTTCGCCTTGTCGAGCGCGGCTTCCAGCATATTGACTTCCAGGTCTCGCAGCCTGCCGTTGAGATCGGCCGGCAACAGCGGAGGGCGGGATCGCCGATCTTTCCTGTCGGGTGTGCTGCCGATCACCGGTTCCTCGATACGAAACGGTGAATCGAAAGGGTCCAGTGCGAGGTTCGCAATCGGCTCTTCCGGGTTCTTCGCGCGATACACACTGCGTTCGATCGCGTTCTTCAGCTCGCGAACATTGCCAGGCCACTTGTTGCGAATCAGAGCCGAGGCGATCCGCGGGCTGAATCCCGGGAAATAGCTCCATTTAAGTTCGCTGGCCATATTAATGGCGAAGGCGTGCGCCAGCGGCATGATGTCCTCGACACGCTCACGCAGTGGCGGCACGTTGACGACGTCGAAGGCGAGGCGGTCCAACAGGTCTTTGCGGAAGCGGCCTTCGGCGGCCAGCGCCTGCAGGTCGGCGTTCGTCGAGCCGACGATGCGCACATCCACCTGGCGTGTATCGCCGCCACCGACTCGCTGAATTTCCCCGTACTCGATCGTGCGCAGGATCTTCTCCTGCATACGCAGAGAAATTGTGGCGAGTTCGTCGAGGATGAGGGTGCCGCCGTCGGCGCGTTCGAAATGGCCGATGTGTATCGTCGCGGCGCCGGTGAACGCGCCCGCCTCATGGCCGAACAGTTCGGACTCCAGAATCGACTCTGTCAGTGCCGCGCAATTGACCTTGACGACGCGCTGCTCCCAGCGCTCGGACAGGAAATGCAGCCGCGAGGCGATGAGTTCCTTGCCCGTACCGCGCTCGCCGACGACGAGCACCGGCTTCGACAATGGCGCTGCGCGCGAGACGTGCTCGAGCATCTCGAGGAAAACCGGGGCTTCCCCGATGATCGGCTGGGATTCGGCAGGCAGGGCCATGTGGCGAGTTTAGCGAAATAGTAGTGAAAAAGGCGAATTTATAGTGCAAGACGCCATTTCTATCGTCGTGACCCGGCGTCTCTCGAGCCGGAAAAACTCAATGAAAACAATAAACTACCGAGAACCGGCGGAGTTGGCACGGTACCTGCAATAACGTAAGCAAGTACTGACGACAAAAGAGGGAACACTCATGGGCATATTCACGAGATTCTCGGACATCGTGAACTCCAACATCAACGCGATCCTCGATAAGGCGGAAGACCCGGAGAAAATCGTGCGGCTGATGATCCAGGAGATGGAAGACACGCTGGTCGAAGTTCGTTCGGCCGCAGCACGTTCGATCGCTGACAAGAAAGACCTGAATCGCAAGATCGAGGGTTTGGAGCGCGAATTGAATGACTGGGACAACAAGGCCGAACTGGCGCTTCGGAAAGGCCGCGAGGATCTTGCGAAGGCCGCGCTGGTCGAAAAGTCGCGCGTGTCGGCGGCCGTCGACGTTCTGAAGCAGGATTACATGGCTGTCGACGAGGGCCTGGCGAAACTCAACGAAGACATCGCCCGGCTCGAGGGCAAGCTCGAAGACGCCAAGGCGCGCCAGAAAGCACTGCTGGCGCGACACAAAACAGCGAGCAGTCGTCTTGCCGCGCGCAAGAAAATTCACGACTACAAGATCGACGACGCCATGGTTCGCTTCGAAGCGTATACGCGCCGTATCGACGACGTTGAAGGCCGAGTCGAGGCGTACGACCTGGGAATGCCGAAGGACCTGAACCACGAGTTCGCCAGTCTTGAGGCAGAGGAGTCGGTCAGGGAAGAGCTCGACGCGCTGAAGCGGCGAGTTGCAGCTGACCGCAAAGCCACCACGGAGGCTGAGTAAAACATTGCATGGAGGGATGTAATGAGTCGAGAGACCTGGAATATTGACTATGGGCCTTTCCGCGGCTTTTACCGCGATCGCGAAAACGGCTGGATGTTCGGCGTCTGTGCAGGGATCGCCGATCGCTTCAACTTCAATGTCGGCACCGTCCGCGTCATCGCCGTCATCAGCCTGTTGGTCACGTTCTGGCTGACGGCCGCGATCTACCTCGGCGCCGCGATGCTGATCAAGGAGAAACCGCTGGTATTCTCGGGCAGGGAATCGGAGAGTGAATTCTGGCGCAGGTACCGGCGCGACCATTGGAGACATTCATGACGAGTATCAGTTCGATATCCGACGGCGCCACACGCGAAAAGCGCTTCTATCGCGATTCTGACCGTGCGGTGCTCGGGGGCGTCTGCGCCGGCATCGCGCGATACCTCGGGTTCAACGTGTGCGCGACGCGGTTTCTGGCCGTTATCGCGCTTTTCATGACCGGGCCGCTGCTGATCGTTGCGTACATCGCGGCAATCTTCCTGGTGCCGTCGGCATCGGGTCGTGAGTATCCGTACGAGATTCGTTCACGCGGCTGCGGCTACAGCAGCCGCCAGGATCGTCGTGCGGCGAGGCGGGATGCGCGCGCTGCACGACGAGATGCACGCGCCGCGCGTCGTGATTCGAATCTGGACGAAGCGGTAGAACCGTTTTACGACGAACCCGTCGTGGCCGAAGTATCGGAACGTGCAAAAGTCGTTCGCGAGAAATGCGAGGATCTCGATGCGCGCCTGCGGGAACTTGAAAAGACGGTGACGTCAAAGAAGTTCCAGATCGATGAGGAACTCCGCCGACTGTAGGGAAACAATCAGAATAGGGATGTATCAATGGACAAAATGCTTTACGTCGTCTTGATCGTCGCGATTGTTTTCGCGGCAGACACTTACCAGAAGTATATGAAAATGAAAAACCAGAAACCGAAGCAGGACAAAGAGCTCGAGGACTCGCTCGCCAAGATTGAACAGCTGGAGGAACGCATCCGGGTGCTGGAGCGGATTGTCACCGAGAACAAGTACGACCTCGGCAAGGAAATAGACAACCTGTAACCGAGGAGCGCAGACAAAAAAAACCCGCCGAATGGCGGGTTTTTTTCGTGGACGGCGTGGCTAGTCGCTGCGCGCCTTGTACGCGCGAATCTGCGCGTTGAATTCCTCGACGATGCGGTTTTCTTCTTCTACCGAGGCATCGAAGCGCTGCGTAGCGATCTCTGTCTGGCGCGTGCGGCCTTCCTCGTCGTCTTCGTCCAGTCCCTGCAGCGCGAGCACTTCTTCCGCTTCAATACAGGAGCGGTAGTCGAGCATCGCCTGCTGGTAGGCCTTGATGGCTTTCACGCCGGCGACCATCTCTTCCTTGGTGGCCGTGTTGCCATCCGGCAGTTCAGCCGGTGCGGACGGGTAGTCGCAAGCCATTGCCAGCGGTGCGGCAAACAGCAATGCGGCGGAAATCAGTGTGCGGGTCATCTTGTTCATTGCATCAACTTCTCATTGGCCTGCGCCGGGCACAGGCGGGTTCAGGGTGCGAGCGACATTTAAGCATGTTGGTCTGGCGGAGTGAAGTCAGGCGAATAGCGCGCGATGGGTATCAGTGCCCTCGGCCTGTGCCAACAGCAACTCCAGGTAGTTGTCCGAGCTCATCGGATCGCCGAACAACAGCCCCTGGGCGTACGTACAGCCCAGTTTTTGAAGGAAATTCAGCTGTCCTTCGTCTTCGACGCCTTCGGCCACAACGTCCATGTTCATATTGCGCCCCATCTGGACTACGGTGTCCACAATCGTCGCATCGTCCGGATTATGGACAACGTCACGGACAAAGGACTTGTCGATCTTGAGCGTCGAAATCGGAAATTGCTGCAAGGCACTGAGCGAGGAGTAGCCCGTGCCAAAGTCGTCGATAGCGAGGTGCAGTCCCAGGCCATAAAGCTGGTCGAGCAGCCGAATCGTCCGTTCGGGGTTTTCCATCAGCGTGGTCTCGGTGATCTCCAGTTCGAGCGACGTCGGAGATACCTCGTGGCCGCGCAGGATGGCGCTGATCCGGCTGATGAAATTCAGTTGCCGCAACTGCTTCAGAGACAGGTTGACCGATACGCGGCCGGGCGACGAAACCGAGCGTTGCCAGACGCGAAAATCCTCGCAAACCTTGTCCAGCACCCATTCGCCGATCTCGATGATCAGGTTGGTCTCTTCGGCGATGGGTATGAAATCCGATGGCAGAATGAGGCCGCGCTCCGGCAACTCCCAGCGAACCAGTGCTTCAGCGCCAAAAACCTCGCCGGTCTCCAGGTTGTATTTGGGCTGGTAGTGCACCAGCAATTCGTCACGTTCAAATGCCCGCTTCAGCTTGCTCTTCGTCATGAGCCGTTCGACCGAAGCCTCATTCATGCGAGGCGCATAGAAAGAAAAGACGTTGCCGCCCGACTTCTTGGCGTGATAAAGCGCCGCGTCAGCGTTACGAATCAGGTCGATCACGTTCGGCGCGTCCTTCGGGTAGTAGGCGATTCCCATGCTGGCAGTCATGAATACCTCGTGCCCCTGCACGAAGAACGGGTCCGCAAGGCGGTTCAACAGAGTCTGCGCCAGCTCACTGGTCGCGACTATGCCCGAGTCGTCCGGCTTCAGGTCGTCTACGATGACGGCGAATTCATCGCCGGCAAGGCGCCCGACAACGGACTTCTTCGGGAGTGCCGCCTTGAGACGCTCGGCAACGGTTTCCAGCGTCGTGTCGCCTGCGAGGTGGCCGAATGTATCGTTGATTTCCTTGAAGTGATCGATGTCGATGTAGAACAGGCACAGCGCCTTGTTCGCCCGGCGTGCCCGCGCAATGCCGCGCTGCAGCAGGTGCTGGAACTGCATGCGATTCGGAATTTTTGTCAGCGGGTCGATGCGGGCAAGGTAGCGAATGCGTTTTTCGGCCCGGCGGCGCTCCGTGATGTTTTGCGCGGCGTAGATGCGTCGTGCCGCGTTGCCGTCGTCGTCCTCTACGACGGAACAGGTATACGAAACCGGGATTGATTCGCCGTACTTGCTCTGGAACATGGCTTCGCGCGGCAGGCCTGACGGTGTGTCATCCGCCAGCGAACGGCTTTTCTTGAGGTCGATGACGTAGTCAATGCTCGTGCCAACAAGCTCGTCTTCCTCGTAGCCGAGCAGATGCGTTGTCGCCATGTTGATGCGCGATATCTGGCCGTCCTCACCCGTCACGATAATAGCCTCGTTCATGCCGGACAGGATGCTGTCTACATAGTCGCGCGAATGCGTCGTCGTCTTGAGCTTTTGCCGCATGTCATTGAAGACGGACGCCAGTGCGCCGAGTTCGTCACGTTGCGATTCGGGTAGCGGTTCGCCGAAGTCGGCGTCGCGCAGCTTCTCAGCCTGAACCTTGAGTTCCCGGATACGTCGGGTCTGGCTACGCACGATCAGCCATACGACGGCACCACTCAAAAGCAGCGCGAGAATCGTGCCGGCAGCGGCCCACAGGTAGCTGACCTGGCGCTGCGCCGTTTCCGTTGCGACCAGTTCCTGTGCGAATTGCTCAGACTCCGCACGCAGCTCTGCGAGATCGAATGCGCCGGCAAGAACGCCCGCCTCGGAGCCGTTGACGTCGACCGGATAGCTGACGACGAGCCGCTCTTCAAGCCAGGTCACGCCGCTCGCGTCCGCCGACCGCGGGAACGCGCCCGATGTAACGGGCGGCATGTCGGACAGGTGCAGTCGCAGGCCCGTCAGGTTTTCGTTGGCCGTCAGGATGGCATTGAGGGCGATGTTGACCGCAATCGGATCGGCGAGATCGGTCGATGCAGCAAGCTCGTCCGCCGCGGAATGTATCTGCGCGCGTGCCCGCCGCTCGAAACTAGCAGCGGCGGTCTGATCGTACCGTCCGGAGCTCGTCGTGATGATCTCGTTGGCCAGCCACCGGTACTGCCCATAGAACACGGTCAGCATAATGCCCGCGACGGCGACAGAGAGCGCCAACGCGAGTAACAGCAGTCGAGGTGTTCGGTTGCCGATCATGTCGTAATTATTATTCGGCCAGAATCACTCCCAATCTTAGCACCTGTTGGCGCTGCGCCCTCGGGAATCAGGTGTCGAAAAAATTGACGAAAACGCTATTCCTTGCGCTTTTCCTTGAACGCCAGGGGTTCCGAGCGACCGGTCGTTTTCATGACACCTTCAACAACAGCGCCCTCGGCAACCGCGATCGCCTCGCCGGTTACGGTGCCGCTGATCTTCGCGGTGTCGGTGATTTCGACTTTGCCAGTGGCCGTGACATCTCCTTCGATCTGGCCGGCGACAATAACATTGGCAGCCCGGATAGACCCCTGCCAGAAACCGTTGTTCGCCAGGGTTACCGTGCCCTCGATATCGCAATCGCCGGCAATTTGCCCGTTAACGAGGAAATCGCCGTTGCCGGTGACCTCCCCCGTAATCTTGCAGCCTTCGCTAATGAGGGTTGCCGCGCCCGACGAGCGGTCGCGAATGCGTCTGAGCCTGGAGTCGTTCATTTATCACCCGAGATTTCGAAACGGTTCGGGCGAAGTCTACCCTATTTACGCCGCTTCTCGCGGTACCCGTAGCCCAGGCTTTCGATGCGTACCAGAACGCCCCCCTCGAACAATAATCGGCGCATCAGCTTGCGGGGACCGAAGTTGTACACGTACTCCGTCAGCGCAACTTCCTGCGTGTAGTGGCCGTAACCCGGCCAGCTCTCGACGGATACGCCCGGCGCCAACCTGCGGCGCACCGGAATGTAGGTGCCGCGCAGGGCGTACCCGAGATGGCGTGCCGTCGTCGGTTCACCGCACGCCTTCCGTACTTCTATTTCGTGCATATCCTTCTTGACGAGCTGGCGGCCGCAACGGAACGCCTCGGCATCCGTACTTGCCAAAAGCAACAGCACGACGGTCGCGATCAGTGAATAACGATGGGGCATCTGTCTATCAGTCACCGGCAAAGTTCTGCATTAGAGTTTAGACCAGTCGCGCGGCAAACGTTCAGCGCCCGCCAAAACCGCGTAACCGGGCGTATTTTCGACGGTTATGGTAAAACTCTACGCCACCGCCGCTGCTCACCAATAAATAATCGGGGAAACCAGTTTGCCGCAGGTATTCGACAAGCGCCTGAGCGCAATTTGCGCGACGAAAGGCGACCTGCTTTACGGCGGGCTCAAAGGCGTCGAAAAAGAGTCCCTGCGGGTCGATGCCGACGGCGCGCTTGCGCGTACGCCGCACCCGAGCGCCCTCGGTTCGGCGCTGACCAACAAGTTCATCACTACCGATTTCTCCGAGGCGTTGCTCGAGTTCGTGACGCCGGCCTTCGAGACGACCTGGGAGGCATTGCACTGCATTTGTGACATCCACCAGTTTACGTACGCGAATCTCGGCGACGAGATGCTGTGGGTGGCGAGTATGCCGTGCCTGATTCCCGGCGATGACGACATTCCGCTCGCACGTTACGGTACATCGAACGTCGGTCGCATGAAGACGATCTATCGGCGCGGACTCGGCTACCGCTATGGGCGCCAGATGCAGACGATCGCGGGCGTGCATTTCAATTACTCGGTGCCGCAAAAATTCTGGGCGCCTTACCAGCAGATTCTCGGCGATACGCAGGACCTCGATGCATTTCGATCCGACCAGTACCTCGGATTGATTCGCAACTTTCGGCGCATGGGCTGGATCGTGCTGTATCTCTTCGGTGCGTCACCCGCGGTGTGCAAATCGTTTGCGGCGGGATCGGCGGAACGGCTCGAGGAACTCAACGATGAAACGCGTTATGCGCCGTTTGCGACGTCGTTGCGTATGAGCGATATCGGCTACAGCAACCAGAACCAGTCGCGAATCAACATATCCCTGAACAGCCTCGACGAATACGTGCGAGATCTCGGGGCGGCGGTCGCGACGCCGGAGCCGGATTACGAAAAGATCGGCGTGAAGGTTGATGGCCGCTACCGGCAGTTGAACGCCAACCTGCTGCAGATCGAAAACGAATTCTACTCGCCGGTGCGACCGAAACGCGTCGCGCGCTCGGGCGAGCGGCCGACCGCCGCCCTGCAGCGCGGCGGCATCGAGTATGTTGAGATTCGTTCACTCGACATCAACCTGTTCGATCCCTGCGGCATCAGCCAGAACACGATGCGCTTCATGGAGGCGTTCCTGATTTACTGCCTGTTGACAGACAGTCCGTTGCTGGATGAAGCGGCGCTCGAAGAGATCGGCAGGAACCAGCTCGCTGTCGCCAAGCGTGGCCGTGACCCGGACCTCAAGTTGCAGCGCTTCGGCGAATCGATGTCTGTTCACTCGTGGGCCAGCGATATTTTGCGCAGTGTTGCCTCGGTTGCGGCGGTCATCGACGAACATGATGACAACGACAGCTACGGCGAGGCCGTCACCGCCATGCAATCACTGGTCGAGGATCCGGAGTCGACACCGTCGGCGAAAATCGTCAGTGAGCTGCGCGAATCCGGGCGCGGATTTTTCGATTTCGCGCGGGACATGTCCGGTCGCCATCGCGACTACTTTGCTGCAATTGCGTCAATCGACAGTGCGACCCAGGATGCGTTTCGCCGCGAAGCGAAAGCCTCACTTGAGCGCCAGGCAGACATCGAAGCCGGCGATTCGATCAGCCTCGATGAATACCTTGCGCGGTATTTTGGCGACGAATAAGCGCGTATCGCGGCGTTTCATGTGCACTGGTTCACAATTTCGCCGCCCGTTCGTGTGACACGCCGGGTATTTAACTAAACTTGGCGCCAAGAGCCTGATTTGGCAGGATTTCTTTGCGTGGTGGAAATATTTTGCTGAAGACCTTTCTAGTTGGAATCGTGCTGGGCGCCGTAGCGGCGGCGGGCGGCCTGTATGCCATTCCGGTGATCGACCAGCATCGCGAGCCGTCAATCCTGACCGTCGAAACCAACGGCGGGACGTCAGAGGCGTTTCACATCAATATTCCGATGGACCGCATCGCCATCGGCGCGCCCGGCCGGCCTGAGCCGCTGCCGGCGGGCATGCAATGGCCGGACGATGAGTTGTTTGCCAATGTCCGCTCGGAGCTGTTCAAGGTGCGCAACGCCAGGGATACGGTTGTCGGCGTCGCTGCCCGTACCGCCGTTGCGGAAGACGATGCCGCCGTGATCGACTGGATGATCCACCTGCCGGCCCGCGGCACGATGTTTTTCAGCATGGAACCCGACGTACAGCCCGGCGCATTCCGCAATGGCGCGATGAGCGCCGGCTCGCGCGAATTCTCGCAGTTGCGAGGGCAGCTGACCGAGCGCTGGGTTGCGGACACGTCGGGGGACGTGGACGCGCCAGCCGGGCGACTGCAGCTCGAGGCCCGGTATCTTGGCCGCGCGGGGCCGCCCGAATGAAGTACGTAATCTCACTGCTGTTGGGTGCGATCGTCGGTGCTGCGTTACTGGCGCTGGGTGTGCTCTACAACCCGTTCATCAAGACGCAAAACGTGTCGCCGTTGTCGGTGACCGACGCGCGTACACTGATGCTTACGTACTCACCGGTCGCATCGGACAACATTGTCTTCACCAACGACGGATTGTCGCGTCGCAGCCCCAACCCGGAAGACGTGCTGCAGCTTTGGGAGCGGCCGATTCGCAAGAGCGAAATGTTCGCGACGGTGCTGCACGACGCACGCAATCGGCCGGCCGGTATCGGGATCAAGGTCGCATCGTTGTCGGAGCGGACCCGGGTGCTGAACGGCGAAGCCCTGGTCGACAGCGCCTGGTACATCTACCTGCCAGGGCGCGGCAGCCTGCAATTCGTGCAAACTGAAAACCATTGGGACCTGCTGAGGGATGTGGTTGTGCCGGCATACCGCAGCTCGGCAAATCTCTGGAAGGGCAACTGGATCGGCAACCTGACATCCGGTCCGGGCGCGCTGCGTACGGCGCATGTCACCGGTGCGTCCGGCGAATTCGCTGCTGCCGAGATGATCGGCGTGGAATCCGTGGCGCTGAAAGCGTGGTCGACGGAGCACGGCGCGGCCCAGGCGGATGGCCACCTGATCATCGAACTTCCCGAAGATCCCCGGCTGGCGCCGCCTGAAGACGACGATCTCTAGTCCGACAATTCCTTGAGTTGACGGCTCGTGTCCGCGAGGTCCGCGGCACTGATCCGCGCATGATCGGCAATCAACGACTTCGACTGCATGAATTCGCGCGGCGAGTTTACGGCATCGACCGCGATCAGGACACCGTCCTGCAGGTACAGGCAGGCAAACGACCGGTCTGCCGGATTGCCCCGGATAACGACCTCGTCATAGCCCTCCGACAGCCCCGCAATCTGCAGCTTCAGGTCGTATTGATCCGACCAGAACCAGGGCACCTGCGCATATTGGCTGTCGACGCCACAAAGGTTGGCCGCCGCTGTTTTGGCCTGCTCCAGCGCGTTGTGAACGGACTCGAGGCGCAGGCTGCGTCCGTAGATGGCGTTCGGGTGCCGCGTGCAGTCACCGATGGCAAAAATATCAGGGTCGACGGTTTGGCAGCGGTCGTCGACGACGATGCCATCGTCAACTTCGATACCCGCAGCTTTGGCCAGCTCCACGTTGGGCTCGATACCGACACCGACGACCACGAGATCGGCCGGAATGTTTTCGCCCTCGGCCGATTCCACGGCAGTGACGCGGCCGTTACCGCGAAACGCGATAATGCCCGTAGACAGCCGCAGCCTGACGCCATGGCTGGCATGTTCGATCTGGTAGAAGTCGGAAATTTCGGGCGATACAACCCGGCTCATTACGCGATCGGCCATCTCGACGACGGTGACCTCGAGGCCGGACTGGCGCAGCACGGCGGCAACCTCAAGCCCGATGTATCCCGCGCCGACGATAACAACCTGCTTTGCGTTTTCACCGTCGGCCCGGATGGCATCAACGTCCTCAATCGTGCGCAGGTAGTGAATGCCCGCGAGATCCATGCCGTCGACCGGCAACGTCCGCACGCGCGAACCGGTGGCCAATACCAGCTTGTCCCACTCGATGGTGTCACCCTGATCGGTCGTCAGGATCCGGCGATCCCGGTCGATGTCTGAAACGCGTGTGCCGAGCCTGAGCTCGATATTGTCGTCGTCGTAGAAGCTCTCCGGCTTGAAGTACAGGCGTTCGGCCGGGAGATCGCCCGCCAGGAACTTCTTCGACAGCGGCGGGCGCTGATAGGGAATCTGTGGTTCGTCGCCGACAAGCACGATTCGCCCTGCGTATTTGTGTTGTTTCAATGAGGCGACGAGCTGCCCAGCGGCGTGGCCGGCACCGGCAATGACGATTGTGTCAGTCAAGGAATCTCTCCAGATACGGGTATCAGACGGTGGCGAGTGGCCACAGGATGGGCAACAGCACCATGACGGTCACGAACACGACGATCGTCAGCGGCACACCGACTTTCAGATAGTCGACAAAGCGATAACCACCGGGTCCCATGACCAGGATGTTGGCGGGATGCGAAATCGGGCTGGTGAAGCTGGCGGACGCCGCCATTGCCACCGCCATCATCGCGGTTTCCGGTTGCAGTCCGAAGTCGCTCATCGCTGACAACACGATCGGCGACATCAGAACGACGAGAGCGGCCGTCGGGATGATCATCGTGGCCATCGCCGTCAGGATGTACAGGCCCATGATGACGGGCCACGGCCCGGCGTCACCGAGCAGATCCATGACGACGTCGGCGAGGTATTTCGCAGCGCCGGACTCCGCCATCGCGGTGCCGAGCGGCAGCATGCCGGCTATCAGGAATATCGCGCGCCAGTCGATGGCACGATAGGCCTGCTCCATATTCAGGCAGCCGGTCAGCACCATGACGGTGCCACCGATGACGGCCGCGATCGAAATGGGCGCCATGTCCGCCATGACCGAGCCGACGACGGCCATCATGATCAGCGCGGCCAGCGGCGCGCGGCGGGTGTCGGGCGGCTCCTGCCCAAGCGGCGTCAGGACGAGGAAGTCGGAATCGGATGTCAGCAACTGCAGGCGGTCGCGTGGGCCGAGCAGCAACAGCGCGTCGCCAATCTGCAGTACCTCGTCTGCGAGGTCGGTACCGATCGTGTCGCCGGTGCGCCAGATTCCGGCCAGCTCGATACCGTAGCGTTCCCGGAAATTGAGTTCGCCGACCGTCAGACCGGCCAGCGACGAGCGTGGATCCAGCGTCGCGTCCATGAGCGTCAGGCGCTCGGACTCGAACGCACCGAGATTGGCTTCCGGCACCTTGGTGTCAATCTCCAGTTCCTGGAGTCCGCGCAAAACGTCGAGATCGCTCTGCTGTCCCTCGATCAGCAGCAGGTCGCCGCCGAGCAGGACCTCATCGCCGCGCGGCATGACGCGCAGCTCGCCGTCGCGAAAGACCGCGAGAACGCGAAAGTCGAAGACATCCGCCAGGCGGCTTTTCGCCAGCGTTTCTTCGACGAGGTCGCTGTCTTTTGGCACGCGCACGACGAACATTCGTTCGTCGGTTTTGTATTCCTCGGCGAGTCGTTCCGGCGTGTAGACCTCGACATTTTCGAAGTCGGGGAATTTGTCGAGCTGTGCGATGGCCTCAATCTCGCCCTGCACGAGTACACGGTCGCCCGCCTTGATCGGGACGTACGCCAGGTTGGTCAGGCGATAACCGCCACGGCGCATGATGCCGACGACGGCAACGTCGAATCGCGTACGAAACGCGGCATGACGGATCAGTTCGTTGACGACCGGCGAGCCCTCCGCAATCGTCACCGAGGCGTAAACGACTTTCGAGGCAACCATCGACTTGAGGACCGGCGCCTCGCGCTCGATGACGAGGTCGCTCCAGCGCCGCAGTTCACGGAACTGGTCGATACGCCCCTGCACCAGGAGGCCGTCGCCGCCGCGGATGACCGTCTGCCGTCCCGGCAGGGTTTCGCTGCTGCCGCCGCGAAACACGGCAAGGATGATCATGCCGGTCGATGCGCCGATCCGCGAATCGGCGAGCGTCTTGCCGACGAGAACGGAATCGATCGGCACGCGCAGCATGAAGGTGCGTTCCTGCAGGCCATAGCGCGCTCGCAGGCTGCGCTGCGAGACGTGGCGGTCCCGCTCGCCGACCATCTTCGGCAGCAGGAAGCGACCGACCAGGGCAACGAAAACGACGCCGATGACCATCACGAGGCCGCCGATGGGCGTGAAATCGAACAGCTCGAACGGCTGGTAGCCATTCTGCGCCATCGACTCGCTGATCAGCAGGTTCGGCGGTGTACCGATGAGTGTCATCAGGCCGCCAAGCAGGGTCGAGTAGGCGAGCGGCATCAGCAGTCGGGACGCGGGGATTCCGGTGCGGCGCGCCACGTCGACGACGACCGGCAGCATCAGGGCCGCGACGCCGATATTGTTCATGAAGGCCGACAGCACGGCGCCGGTCACCATGATGACGAAAATCATGGGCACTTCCTGGCTGCCGCCGAGGCGCATGACCTGGCGCCCGATGACATCGGCAATACCGGTCCGGGTCAGGCCTTCCGAAAGAATGAACATCGCCCAGACCGTGATGACGGCGCTGTTGCTGAAGCCGGCGAACGCCTGGTCCGCGTCGACCAGGCCGAAAATCGCGAGTGCACCGAGCACCATGAGCGCAACGACGTCCATGCGGATGACTTCGCTGATGAACAGGATCAGCGATACGACGAGTATCCCGAGGACGACTGCAATATCGAAATTCATTTGTGTTCTTGTTAACGAGAGCGGCGCGTTTCACTTTGTTTATACACGACCTGACGTAACATGGGTAAATGCACATGAGCGATGACTACCAGCCACGGCACGAGTTGCGGCGGAAGCGATTGCCGGTTCGGGGAATCGACTACGCCATCAACGAATGGGGTGATCCGGATGCGCCGGTCGTTTTCTACCTGCACGGCTTCGCCGACACCGGTTCGTGTTTCCAGTTTGTCGCTGACGAACTCGCGTCCGACTGGTTTATCGTCGCGCCGGACTGGCGCGGTTTCGGCCGTACCGTGAGCCGGGCACCGGCCTACTGGTTCCCCGATTACGTCGCCGACCTGCATGCGGTCCTCGATAGCTACTCGCCGTTTGCGCCGGTCCGGCTCGTCGGACACAGCATGGGCGGCAACATTGGCGCGCTGTACGCCGGCTCGATCCCTGAGCGTGTCGCGTCGTTCATCAATCTGGAGGGCTTCGGGCTGCCCGATTCGAATCCGGAGCAGGCGCCCGATCGGTACCGGGAGTGGATCGATCAGGGGTGCGAAGCGACCGCCTGGTCAACGTACCGGTCTCTCGATGAACTTGCGCAACGTATTGCGAAACTGCACCCAAACGTCGGTATCGGTCGCGCCCGCTTCGTGGCGGCTGAATGGGCGTGCACAGACAACGATTCCGTCACGTTGCGGGCCGATCCGAATCATCGGCGCCCAAACGCGATCCTGTACCGGCGCGCCGAAGCAGAGGCCTGCTGGCGCCGGATTACGGCCAGAACGCTGCTCGTCGCTGGCGGGAAAAGCCGATTTGCCGCGCAGTTCGGCGACCCGGCTTCACTGCCATTCCCGGGCGCCGACAGCGTCACCATCGATGGCAGCGGCCACATGCTGCACTTCGAGCAACCACGGGCCCTGGCAAAGGAAATCCGTCGATTCCTCGCAAATGACTTGTAAATAAACCCAGTACTGTATAAAAATACAGAACTTTTGCGAGAGGGCTTGCCATGCAGGTGGCAGAGGAGATCGTCGATCACCTGGCGATGCTGAATCCGGCACAGCGGCGTGCGGCCGAATACGGTGAGCGCACCGACGCATCGTTCGCTTCCGGGCCAATGCTGGTGATCGCAGGCGCCGGTACTGGCAAGACCATGACGCTGGCGCACCGTGTCGCGCACCTCGTTATCGAGGGTGTCAGCCCCGAACGCATCCTGTTGCTGACGTTCACCCGGCGCGCCGCCCAGGAGATGACGCGCCGTGTCGAATCGATCGTGCACACCGCCATGCGGGACAGCAGCAAGTCGCCGTTGCCGTCCGGCGGACTGCCGTGGTCGGGCACTTTTCACTCGGTGGCAAACCGACTGCTACGGCGCTTTGCCCACAACCTGAACCTGGATCCGGGTTTCTCGGTGCTGGATCGCGGCGACTCGGCCGACGTCATGGATGTCGTGAGGCACGAGTTGCGGCTCACGAAGACATCGCGCCGGTTCCCGAAAAAAGATACGTGTCTTGCGATCTACTCGCGTTGCGTGAATACGCAACGACCGCTTGCGGACACGCTGGACACTCACTACCCGTGGTGTGCCGACTGGCACGACGAGTTGTCCGAGCTGTTCCGTCATTATGTTCTGCGCAAACAGCAAAACCAGTCGCTCGACTACGACGACCTGCTTCTGTATTGGAGCCACCTCGTTAGCGAAGGCGAGTTTGCCGAGGAAATCGGTTCGTGGTTCGACCATGTGCTCGTCGACGAGTACCAGGACACCAACGTCATCCAGGCTGACATTCTCAACGCGCTGAAGCCTGATGGCCGTGGTGTAACGGTCGTCGGCGACGATGCGCAATCGATTTATTCTTTTCGTGCCGCTGAGGTGGAGAATATCCTCGGCTTTCCCGACCAGTACATCCCGACGGCCAGGGTAGTGACGCTGGAACAAAACTACCGGTCGACTCAGCCGGTCCTCGACGCGGCGAACTGCCTGATCGCCGAGAGCGAACGACAATACCGGAAGAACCTTTTCTCCGAGCGTTCCGATGGTGCACGTCCCCGATACGTCACCGTTGAGGACGGCGATGCTGAAGCGGAGTACGTGGTCGAGTCGATTCTCGCGAATCGCGAACAGGGACAGACGCTGAAGGAACAGGCTGTTCTGTTTCGGAGTTCGCACCACAGCGACCGACTGGAGCTCGAACTCGTGCGGCGCAATATTCCGTACGTGAAATACGGCGGACTGAAGTTTCTCGAAGCCGCTCACGTCAAGGATTTCCTCTCGGTTCTGAAATGGGCGGAGAATCCAAAAAACGAGGTGGCAGCGTTTCGCGTACTCAAGCTGCTTCCGGGTATGGGACCGGCGACGGCCGCGCGGTGTTTCGAGCACCTGGCTGTTAATGATCATCAGTTCTCGATGCTCGAAGGCTTCAGGCCGCCCGCCGGTTCAACGCAGCAGTGGCCCGAATTTTGTGTATTGCTCGAGTCGTTGTCGGCAGCGGGCATGGACGTGGCGGGCTGGCAATCACAGCTGACAGCCGTGCGGCGGTGGTATCAGCCGCACCTCGAACGCATCTACGACGGCATCGACACCCGTGAAGCCGACCTCGAGCAACTCGAGCAGATTTCCGGCCGCTACCCGACACGCGAACGGTTCCTCACCGAATTGACGCTGGATCCGCCGTCGGCTGCGGGCGATCTCGCCGGCGATCCATTGCTCGACGAGGACTACCTGGTCCTGTCCACCGTGCATTCCGCGAAAGGACAGGAATGGGAATCGGTGTACGTCTTGAACGTGTCGGACGGAAACTTTCCGTCAGAATTTGCAACCGGCAAACCTGAGATGATCGAGGAAGAACGACGGTTGTTGTACGTCGCGATGACTCGGGCCAAACAAACCCTGTCGCTGGTGGCACCGTTGCGCTATCACGTCACGCAACAACGCCGTGACGGCGACAAGCATGTCTATGGCGCGCGCAGCCGTTTTATGACGGACAATCTGCTTGCAACGATGGACCGGCGCTTCCAGGGCCGTCCGGAGGCGCAGGCAGGTCGTTTTTCGGTGCGGTCCGACCGGCAGATCGATGTGGCAGCACGAATGCGGGAAATGTTCTGAAGCGCTGCTTGCGGCCGTCAATAGTCTTCTCAGCCAGCATTAAAAAAGGCGGTGGCCAGGGGCCACCGCCAATCGATACGAAACAAACAGCATAAGGGATAATTGGTTTGTTACGTCATCACGGATGTCGAAAACTCCGGCATCCCTGAATCTTTAAACGTATGTGAGCGTAAATCCCTCCGGTTTTTCTCGCTCATTGCGTTTTGTCTGTAGTTCTTTGATGCTTGCCGTCGTGAAATGGTTGCGTCGAACGCAAAGATTGTCGCCGCAAACGCACGAATTGTGCGTTACACGTGAAACGAAACTGGCCTTGTGCAGAGGAGCCTGACGAATGGTTGCGATTGAATCGAAAAAGGGGACGGTGTCAGACGAAGAATGGCAACTGCGCGTCGATCTCGCCGCTTGTTACCGTGCGATCGCGATGAACGGCTGGGACGATCTCGTATTCACCCACATCTCGGCACGCGTGCCGGGTGGTGACGAGCGCTTCCTGATCAATCCGTACGGTTTTCTTTTCGAGGAGATAACGGCGTCGAGCCTCATCAAGGTGGATCTCGACGGCAACAAGGTCAGCGAGTCGCCGTATCCCGTGAATCCTGCCGGTTTCACGATTCACAGCGCCATCCACGCGGCGCGCGCGGACGCCGGATGTGTACTGCACACCCATACGCGCGCGGGTATCGCTGTGTCGGTCCAGCCGGACGGGTTGCAGCCGATCTCGCAGATCTCGTTATTGCCGTATGCGCAGATCGCTTACCACGACTACGAAGGAATTGCGCTCAACGAAGATGAGAAACCCCGGCTCGTTGCCGACCTGGGTTCGAGCAACGCGCTGATTTTGCGAAACCACGGTTTGCTGACCGTTGGCGCATCGATACCGGACGCATTCCTCATGATGTATGCGCTGGAAACCGCGTGCCAGGTGCAAATGATGGCGCAGTCGAGCGGCGCTGAACTGATCCAGGTTCCGCAACCTGTCGTCGATGGCATCATGGGCCAGGTGGAAGCGGTGACGAAAGGAATGGGCGGCGATCTGGTATGGCCGGGATTGCTGCGCAAGCTGGATCGGCGCGACCCGTCGTACCGGGAATAGGCGGCGGTCAGCAGAGGAACATCGTATAGGCGGGGTTGCCGCTTTCCTCCCAATGCGGATAGCCGAGTTGCGCGAGATGTTCTTCGAGCTCACCGGTTTCGTCCTGTGGCACATCGATGCCGGCCAGGACCCGGCCATAGTCCGAACCATGATTGCGGTAATGGAACAGAGAAATGTTCCAGTCGGTGCCGATGGCGTTGAGAAAGTCGAGCAGGGCGCCCGGTCGCTCGGGAAACTCGAAGCGAAACAGCCGTTCATTTGTGACGTTCGTCGAGCGCCCCCCGACCATGTGCCGGACATGCAGCTTTGCCATTTCGTTGTCGGTGAGGTCGACGACCGGGAAGCCGCGACCGCTGATCGTTTCCAGGATTTCGCGACGTTCGGCATCACCGCCTGTCAGCTGGACGCCGACGAATATGTGCGCTTTCTCGTCATCGGCGTAACGGTAGTTGAACTCGGTAACACCGCGCCGTCCCAGAGCCTCGCAGAACCGACGAAAGCTGCCGGGCTGCTCCGGAATTTCTGCTGCCAGCAACATCTCGGTGTGGTCGCCGACCGCCGCGCGTTCCGCGATATGTCGCAGTCGGTCGAAGTTCACATTGGCGCCGCAGTTGACAACGACGAACGCCTGGTCGCGACAATCGTGCATTTCGATGTATTTTTTCGCCGCCGCGACGGCAAGACCGCCGGCCGGTTCGACGATAGATCGAGTGTCCTCGAAAATATCGCGAATTGCTGCGCAGCATTCGTCGGTATCGACAGTGACGATTTCGTCGACGAACTCCTGGCAGAGTCGGAACGTCTCGTCGCCCACGCGCCGCACGGCGACGCCATCGGCGAAAATGCCAACATGCTCCAGAGTCACGGGACTGCCGGCAGCAATTGATTCGCGCATGCCGGCTGAGTCGTCGGGTTCGACGCCGATGATGCGCGTACCGGGCCGGACCTGCTTGATCCATGCGGCAATGCCCGCAATGAGACCGCCACCGCCGATCGGTACGAATACCGCATCGATGTCGGTTTCGGCCTGGTCGAGGATCTCGACGCCGATGGTGCCCTGCCCGGCAATAACGGCCGGGTCGTCGAACGGGTGGATGAACGTCAGGCCCTCGCTGCTCTCCAGGGAACGCGCATGCGAGTAGGCGTCGTCGTAGGCGTCGCCATACAGAACAACCTCGCCGCCGAGCGCACGTACTGCCTGGGTCTTGATGGACGGTGTCGTAACGGGCATGACGACGACGGCGCGTACGCCGCGTTTGCGTGCCGCCAGTGCGACGCCCTGGGCATGATTGCCGGCGGAGCTGCAAATCACGCCGCCACCGATTTCCTTTGCGGAAAGTTTCGCGATCTTGTTGTAGGCGCCGCGCAACTTGAAGGAGAACACCGGCTGCAGGTCCTCGCGCTTCATGAGGATATGATTGCCGGTACGGGCGGATAGATTTGCCGCGATCTCAAGCGGCGTGCGTACGGCGACGTCGTACACGTCGGCGTCGCGAATCATGTCGAGGTAATCGCTGTTGTTCACCGGGCGGTTATCGCACAATATGTGCATCGTGAACAAGCTGCTGCTGACAAACGCCCGGCTCATCAATGAAGGCGAGATCCGTGACGCCGATGTACTGATCCAGGGCGATCGGATTGCGAGGGTGGACTCGTCGATTTCTGCACCGGACGGTGCCCGGGTCATCGACGTGAGTGGAAAATACCTGATGCCGGGTATGATCGACGACCAGGTACATTTCCGTGAGCCGGGTATGCCGATGAAGGGTGACCTCGCGACGGAATCGGCGGCGGCGGCGGCGGGTGGCATCACGAGCTTTATGGACATGCCGAACGTCAATCCGCAAACGACATCGCTGGAAGCGTTGCGCGACAAGTACGCGATGGCGGAAAACCGCTGTACGGCAAACTACGGTTTCTATCTCGGTGCGACCAACGGCAATATCGAGGAAGTGAAGGCGTTGCCGGTCGGCGAGGCCTGCGGCATCAAAGCGTTCATGGGTGCATCGACCGGCGATATGCTGGTCGACGATCCCGAGGTACTCGAAAAGCTGTTCGAGCATGCGCCCGTCATGGTCGTGACCCACTGCGAACACTCGCCGACGATCTGGGACAACGAAGCGAAAGCCCGGGCGGAGTTCGGTGAGCAGGTGCCGTTTTCGGAACATCCCCGGATCCGGTCGGCGCAGGCGTGCCTTACTTCGTCGAGTATGGCCGTCGATCTCGCACGGCGGCACGATGCATTGTTGCACGTGCTGCACCTGACGACGGCGATCGAAATGGGATTGTTCTCGACCGCGCACCGATCCGAGAAGCGCATTACCGCCGAAGTGTGCGTTCATCACCTGTGGTTTGATGAGTCACAGTACGACCGGCTCGGTTCAAAGATAAAATGCAACCCCGCGATCAAGTCTGCGGCCGATCGCGAAGCGCTGGTCGCGGCGCTCAACGATGGCCGGATCGACATTATCGCGACCGACCACGCGCCACACACCGGGCCGGAGAAAAAAGCGAGCTACTTCAAGGCACCGGCGGGGCTGCCGCTCGTGCAGCACGCCGTGCAGGTGCTGTTCGACCTTGCGTCGCGCGATGAGCTGCCACTCGAACTCATCGTTGACCGCGCCTGTCATGCGCCAGCCGACCTGTTCGGCGTAACCGGGCGCGGTTACGTACGGGAGGACTATTTTGCGGATCTTGTCATCGTCGACGCGCACAGACCGTACAAAGTGGACAAGTCGAACCTGCTCGCCAAGGTTCACTGGTCGCCGTTCGAAGGGCATCAATTTGTGTCGACGATTGACACGACGATCATCAATGGCGAGATCGTATTTCGCAACGGCGCACTGACCGGTGACATTGCCGGACGGCGCCTTGAATTTGGCCGCGCGCGCTAGCCCTCCGGAAACTGTTTACTTTCCCGCCGATCTCGCTATGCTAGCGCCCATTAAGGGATAGCAATTGCCGCCAGGTAACCAGGGGAGCCTGGCGAAGTACGACTGAATGAAGCCAACCGATACTTCGAACCCCGATTACTTCCACAAGGTTGTTGACTGTCAGTGGGGCTGTCCTGCCCACACCGACGTTCCCGCGTACATTCGCATGATTGCCCAGGGGCAATTCAGCGATGCTTACATGGAAAACCGCAAATCCAACGTCTTTCCCGGTATTCTCGGGCGCGTCTGTGACCGTCCCTGCGAGCCGGCGTGCCGGCGTGGCCGTGTCGAGGAAAAACCGGTCGCGATCTGCCGGCTGAAACGTGTCGCTGCGGACCATCGCGACGACATTACCGAGCGACTGCCGAAAGCGCCCGAAAAGAGTAACGGCAAGAAAGTTGCGCTGATCGGTGCGGGTTGTGCCTCGCTGACGGTCGCCAACGACCTGGCGCCGCTTGGCTACGAGGTGACAATCTTCGAGCAGCACGACACGACGGGCGGGCTGATGCGCACCAACATCCCGCAATTCCGCTTGCCGCCCGAGGTGCTCGACGAGGAGATCGGCTACATCCTCGACATGAACGTCGACCTCAAGCTGGGTCACCCTGTCGACAGCATGAAAGGGCTGCTCGCAGAAGGCTACGATGCGATTTTCGTTGGTACTGGCGCGCCGCGCGGCAAAAACCTCGAGATTCCCGGCCGCTATGACTCGGAGCGCATTCATATAGGTATTGACTGGCTCGAGTCTGTCGCTTTTGAACATACCGATTCGATCGGCGAGAACGTCCTGATTATCGGCGTCGGCAACACGGCCATGGATTGCTGCCGCACGTCGCTGCGACTTGGCGCGAAGAATGTCAAAGTCATGGCGCGCAAGCCGCGCGGTTTTTTCAAGGCATCCGAGTGGGAACTGGAGGATGCCGAGGAAGAGAATGTCGAGATTCTCGTCAATCATTCGCCGAAGGAATTCGTCATTGAGGACGGCAAGCTCGTCGGCATGAAGTTCGAGCTCATGCAGTACAACGTCGACGAGAACGGTCGCATCGACCGCGGTACCGTGACCGGCGAAACCGTCATTCCGTGCGACGACGTCGTTCTCGCAATCGGCCAGGACAACGCGTTTCCGTGGATCGAGCGTGATATCGGCATGGAGTTCGACCAGTGGGATTGCCCGGTCGTTGACGAGAGCACGATGATGTCGACTGTCGACGGCGTTTTCTTTGGTGGTGATTCGGCATTCGGTCCGAAAAACATCATCTGGGCCGTCGAGCATGGCCACCAGGCGGCAATCTCGATGCACCGTTGGTGCCATGGCGAGGATATTCGTGACCGGTTGCCGATGGGCATGAATCTCGCGAGCCAGAAAATGGGCATGCACGAGTGGAGTTACTCGAATTACTATGATGGCGCCGAGCGGCGCATCATGCCGCACGTCGATCTCAAAGAGCGCTTCAAGAAACTCGACATTGAAGTCGAACTCGGCTTCTCTGCCGAGCAGGTCGTGCAGGAAGTGGAACGCTGCCTGAACTGCGACATCCAGACTGTCTTCACGGCCGACCTCTGCATTGAGTGCGATGCGTGTATCGACATCTGCCCGACCAGCTGCCTGACGATCACCGAGAACGGTGACGAGCAAGACCTGCGCCAGCGGTTGTCCGCACCTGCCGAGAACCTCGAACAGGACCTCTACGTTTCGGCCGGCCTGCCGCAAACCGGTCGCGTCATGGTCAAGGACGAAGACCTGTGCGTGCACTGCAGCCTGTGTGCGGAGCGCTGCCCGACCGGGGCATGGGACATGCAGAAATCAAAATTGCTCGTGCCGTACGCGAAGGACGAGCTCGCCGAGGATCAACCTGCCGCCGCGACCGGCGCGTAAAGGAATACGTTGTGGCCACCGTAAACGACGTTGTCATCAAGATTGCTACGGTCAACGGCACGGGATCGGCCAGCGCGAACGGCTTGCTGCGCAAGTCCATTTTCCGTATGGGTGTGCCGGTGGTCGGCAAGAATTATTTTCCGTCGAATATCCAGGGCCTGCCGACCTGGTACGAGATTCGTGTCACCGGGGATGGCTACCAGTCGCGATCGAATCGCGTTGACGTCATGGTGGCGATGAACGCCCAGACGTACGCGAAGGACCTGGCCGAAGTCGAGCCGGGCGGCTGGCTGATCTACGACTCGACCTGGCCACGCAGTAAATTGCTGGATCGCAAGGACATCACGGTCATCGGCATTCCGTTTTCGCGCCTGTGCAATGAAACCTTCGACGGCGCCCGCGCCCGCATTCTGATGAAAAACATTGCTTACGTCGGCGCGGTCGCAGCATTGCTGGATATCGACCTCGACGTGATCAAGCAGCTGCTCGAAGAAACGTTCGCCGCCAAGGCGCACCTGATCGATTCGAACATGCAGGCGATCGCGCTCGGCTACGACTATGCGAACGACAACGTCGAATGCCCGTTGCCGATGAAGATCGAGGCGATGGATGGTGGGACCGACGGCAAGATCATTATCGACGGCAACACGGCGGCAGGCCTCGGATGCATGTATGCCGGCGCAACCGTCGGAGCGTGGTATCCCATTACGCCGTCGACGTCGCTAATGGACGGCTTCCGCAGCTTCTGCGACCGGTACCGCGAAGATCCGGAGTCGGGCAAGCGTACCTACGCCATCATCCAGGCCGAAGACGAACTGGCCGCGATCGGCATGGTACTTGGCGCGTCATGGATGGGCGCGCGAGCGTTTACGCCGACCAGCGGCCCGGGTATCTCGCTGATGAGCGAGTTTATCGGGTTCGCCTACTACGCGGAGATCCCGACCGTAATCTTCAATGTGCAGCGCGTCGGGCCATCGACCGGCATGCCGACGCGAACGCAACAGTGCGACCTGATTTCCTGTGCCTTTGCGTCGCATGGCGACACGAAACATATACTGTTGTTCCCGTCGGACCCGAAAGAGTGCTTTTCGACCGCGTTGCTCGCATTCGACACGGCAGAGCGGTTCCAGACGCCGGTCATAGTCATGTCGGATCTCGATATCGGCATGAACGACTGGATGGTTTCGGAGCTCGAGTGGGACGAATCCTATGTACCCGACCGCGGCAAAGTCGTCAGCGCCGAGGACCTCGAGGAGATGGAGAATTTCTATCGTTACCTCGATGTCGATGGCGACGGCATTCCGTACCGTTCTCTGCCCGGTGTGCATCCGAAGGGCTCGTTCTTCACGCGGGGCTCGGGCCACACCAAGCACGGCGCCTACACGGAAGATTCCGCAGCCTACCAGGAAGTCCTCGACCGGCTGCTGGTCAAGTGGGAGACGGCGCGCGCCGAGCTGCCGGCGCCGGACGTCGAGTACTCGAAATTCAACAAGGCGGCACTTCTGACGATCGGCAGCGGCGATGGTGCGTGCCGCGAAGCGCTGGACCGGCTCAGTCACGATAATGTTGGCCTTAACTACTGCCGGGTGAAGGCCTTTCCGTTTCATGACGAAGTCCGCGATTTTATCGAGAAACACGACGTCGTTTACGTTGTCGAGCAAAACCGTGATGCGCAGCTGCGTACGCTGCTGATCAACGACATCGACGCCGACCAGGACAAGCTCGTGCCACTTCTGCATTACAACGGCATGCCGATCAATGCCGGATTTGTCGTTGATGCGGTAATGGCCGAGATCAAGAAAGGCCGGGCGGCCTGAGGACCGGACGATGAGCTACATTCCGAAACCCAAAGTTGCCCATCCGGGCCTGCCGAAGAACAAGCTCGGCTTTACGCAACGCGACTACGAGGGCACCGTCTCGACCCTGTGCGCCGGATGCGGGCACGATTCCGTGACGGCGGCGATCATCCAGGCGGTGTTTGAACTGAATATCGAGCCGCACATGCTGGCGAAGATGAGCGGTATCGGTTGTTCGTCGAAGACGCCGGCGTATTTCGTGAGCCAGTCGCACGGATTCAATTCGGTGCACGGCCGTATGCCATCGGTGACAACCGGTGCGAATGCCGCGAACCGCGACCTGACGTACATTGGCGTGTCCGGTGACGGGGACTCGCTGTCGATCGGCGTCGGACAATTTGTGCACGCGATTCGGCGCAACCTGAACATGTGTTACATCATCGAGAACAACGGTGTGTACGGGCTGACGAAGGGGCAGTTTTCGGCGTCGGCCGATATTGGCAGCAAGCCGAAAAAGGGCATGCCGAACCAGCAGGAACCAATCGACCCGGTCAGCACGGCGCTGAGTCTGGGCGCGACGTACATAGCGCGCAGCTTTTCCGGCGACAAGGACCAGCTCGTGCCGCTGATCAAGGGCGCGCTGACGCACGACGGGTTTGCGCTGGTCGACATCATCAGCCCCTGCGTGACGTTTAACGACCACGAGGGCTCCACGAAAAGCTACAAGCACACGCGTGAGTTTTATCACCACGTCGTCGACATGGATTACATTCCGCCGGCCGAGGAAATCAAGGCGGCGTACGAGGAAGGCGAGGCGATGCCCGTCGAATTGCACGATGGCGGAACGATCGTGTTGCGCAAGGTCGACCAGGAATACGATCCCACGAGCCGCGCAGCGGCTTTCAAGTACCTTCGTGAACGATTCAACGCCGGGGAGATCACGACCGGCCTGCTGTACCTCGACGAGTCCCGCGAGGAAATGCACAACCTGATGGGCAACGTCGATACACCGTTGTGCCAGCTGCCGCTCGAGTCACTGCATCCGGGCGCAGCGGAACTCAGGAAGATCCAGTCGCGCTATCGCTGACCCCAAAAATGACACACGACGGAGAACAACAATGACAAGTAATCGTCGACAGTTTATCCAGGCCGGCATCGCCGGCGCCGCCGTTGCAGCAACCGGGTTGCCGGCCATTGCAGGCGAATACGACACCAGGGTGGAATCCACACCGCTCGACATCCTCATTCTGGGCGGCACCGGTTTCATTGGTCCGCACATGGTGCGAGAAGCGCTGCGCCGCGGGCACAAAGTCACGCTGTTCAATCGCGGTCGAACCAACAACACGCTGTTCCCGGATCTCGAGACCATCAAGGGCGATCGAGATAACGGCCTGGACGGTCTGGCAGGGCGGAAATGGGATGCCGTGATCGACAACTCGGGGTATGTGCCTCGGCATGTGCAGGACTCGGCAAGGCTGCTCGCCCCGAATTGCGATCGCTACCTCTTCATATCGACGGTAGCCGTGTACGCGGACTTTACCGTTTTGAATGACGAAGACTCGGCGCTCGCGACGATAGACGATGAAACGGTCGAGGAAGTAGACCGGGAGACCTACGGGCCTCTCAAGGCCCTGTGTGAAAAGCGTGCCGCGGCTGAGGTCGACGCGGGCAAACTGACAACGATCAGGCCGACCTATATCTGTGGTCCCGGCGATCACACGGACCGGTTCTCCTACTGGGGTATTCGTACGAAAAACGGCGGGAAAATGCTTTGGCCCGGCACGCCTGGCGATGGCATTCAAATCATCGATGTGCGCGATCTTGCAAACTTTACTATCGATTGCCTCGACAACGGCACAAGCGGCACCTTCAATGCGGTCAACAGGCCGGGCAGCTATACCATGGGTGAGCTGCTCGACGACAGCCGGGCCGTTACTGCCACGGACCTGCAACCGGTCTGGGTGCCGGAAGCGGTTTTGATGGAGGCCGGGCTACAGCCGGGCAGCCGGGATTTGCCGATCTGGCAGGGCGGCGCGCGGCGCGCCGGATTCACGGCGAAACGATCGCTGGCGGCGGGCATGCATTTGCGGCCGGAGCGCGAAACGATGCGCGATTTGTTGGTCTGGTGGGGTACACTGGATGCCGAACGTCAGGTTGGCATCAAGGCTGGTCTTTCGCCGGAGCGCGAGGCTGAACTGATCGCGGCCTTCGAATCTGCGTCGGGCTGATCGCCGGCCGCTAAAAAAACTGTGCGGGAAGACCTGAACAGGCGGGAAAACCTGTTGCAGGAGAAAACAATGAGTCGTTTCCGCGCAGTACCCTACAACGACGAGACCGAGCTTAACCTGTCATCGATGCTCGACGTCGTATTCATCATGCTGATTTTCTTTGTCGTCACCGCGACGTTTCTCGAAGAAACGGCGATGCCGGTGACGTTGCCGGACAAGTCGGTGGTCGTTCCTCCGGACGACTTTGATACGATAACGGTTGTTGTCGAGCCGGCGAGTACGTTCAGGATCAATGGCCGGGTGATGCCGGCGGCCAGCGTGCGGCCCTACGTGCGAGCGCTGTACGCGGAGAATCCCGAAGCGACGTTTGCGGTCCTTTTGACCGAAGGCTCGATCGTGAAAGACGCGGCCGTTGCCATCGAAGCCGGCCGCAGCGTCGGCCTAGACATCATCCCCCTCGCCCGCCAGTAAGGGCCAGACCCCACCCGCGAGGGCCAGACCCCACCGCCTGGGGCCAGACCCCACCGCCTGGGGCCAGACCCCACCTGCCGGGGCCAGACCCCCGGGGGTCTGGCCCCGGCAGGTGGGGTCTGGCCCCGCTTCGGTCAGCCCCAGATGCGCTTCCACCAGGGTTCTTTCGGTGCCGTGCCGTCGGGGAACGGGATTTTTTGGCGGATGTCTTCGAGGTCCCAGCCAGTCAGGTTGGCCAGCTGCTGTGCTTCGCGTTCCTGGCGTTCGCGAATCTGCGCCTGGTACTGGGTAATGTCGCAGCGGGCCTCGCCCTTCCACGGGTGCCGGATGACGTAGCGTCCCTGGTAGTTCTGCCGGTCGCCGGTCTCCTGGAACATCAGGTCCTCGGGGAAATGCTCGCTGTCGTAGCGGACATGCAATCGCGTCACGAACACGTTCTGTGCAGGCGCCATCCGGTTCTGTGGACCGCTGTCCAGCCAGAATACGCCCAGTTGCTGCAGTTCGTCGCGGCTCAGCGGGTCCGCCGCGCAAGGGTCGCACCAGGCCATGTCCCAGGCGTACTCGAGAAAGACAGCGCGTTCCCTGTGCTCTTTCACCTGGTTTGTAAACATCGCGCGATAGAACTCTGGAAATTCGTCCTGCACAAACTCGGGCACATCCACGTTGCTCGGCAACTTCACAGTGCGATAGTTGGTGGTTTCAACGCGACCCGTGCGCGTCAGCGCGTACACGTACAGCTCCTGCTTGCCCTTCGCGTTGAGGGTTCCGAGCCGTATCGGCAGCATGAACCGATTGCTCTCATACGCGACTTGCAGCGGACGCAGGTACTGGTAGCCAAGTTTCGACTGCTCTTCGAGATTCACTTTGGCGACGAAAAAATGCATGTCCTGCTTCAGGTAGCTGTCGATGACCGGTTTCGCGCCGCGCGGAAGCTTGTAGTCGTTCTCGGTCAGCCATTTGACGAGACCGCCGGATTCTTCGGCCGACAGGATCAGGATGTCGTATTCGCCAACCGTGTAACTGGCCTCGATCGTGACGCCCATCGATTGGGCACGCTTCCTGAACTCCTCTTTGGCCGTCGACGCCGGCAGGTTCATAGCATCGGCCGATTCGTACATTCGGTTGACCGCACACGGGTCAGCGTCGTGGTACTCGACGAGGCGCGGTGCCGTGTATGCGTCGAGGTGCTCGACGATGGTACGGTCACCAACGTTGATTTGTTCACGCTCGATCTTCGTCGGCACCGGGATTACGACAGCGAAGTCCTCGACGTCTCCGTCGAAGTCATTCGCCATCGTAATGACGGTCCGATTGCCGTCGCGTACAAGGACAACCTGGGATGCCTCATTGAACAGCGAGGTGTCGGCCTTGGCAACATAGAAACCGCAAAACGCCTGGGCCGTAGCTGCCAGCGAAATCGTCAGCGCCGCGGCGAAGAATGATGCGAGTAGTCGCATGGGTACACTCCTTTGACAGGGCTGGCCTCGAGCTCAGCCGGTTGCTCCCACCGGTAAATTCGTCCGCGCATGAGCGCGTCGATGACGGGCACGACCGGGCACGCCAGGATCAGCGCAAGGATCGGTCCGTTCGGTTGGTAGTAAATAAACTGGATCGTGAATGCGATAGCCGCGACGATTCCCGCAAACAACACGCGGCCGAGCGGCGTGTTCGGTGTCGTCTTCGGATCGGAAATCATGAAGAACGCAAAGATCAGCAATGCGCCGTTTTGCACCTGGTGCATCGGGATACTCAGCGGATCCTCGAGCCAGAGTGCACGCCCGAAGACGAGCGCGCCATAGAAAACGATGAACGCAATCGTCGTTTCCGCCCGCTTCGCGCGGGTCAGTACCAGCGAACCGAGGCAGGCGAGCGCGAAAGCGACCAACGTGGCACTGCCCCATTGGCCCGAGGACACCCAGGCGTTGTCGCTCGCAAGCATCAGGGTCACGAGCGCGAAGTTGGCCGGATTGAAAACGTGCTTGCCGGCGTATCGCAGCAGGAACTTGCTAGCGATCGCGAGGCATGCCGCTGCGGCGGCGAGTAGCAGGGCATCGGTGCGGAGCAGCAGGGTCAGCGACAGTGATGTGATGACGGCGCTCAGCGGATCAAAGCGCGACAATCCCGCGAGTTTCGACCCGGTGAACTGCACCAGCTGCGCCGTCGCGAAAATGACGAGCGCGTTCTCCCAGCGAATGCCGAATTCAAGTGCCAGAATGCCGTAGCTCAGCAACAGGCCGAGCACGGCAATCTGGTAGTAGCGGGGGTCTTTCAGCGTTTCCATGCCCGGTATAAACGCCGGTCAGGGGTGATCGGGTCTAGCGGGTTACCAAATCGCTCAGCAGCGGGGCACCATCGCTACCCGGGAACACCTCGCGGTTCACGTAGGCCGGATCCAGCCCGAGGTGCGCTGACAGCACACCCTTGAACACGCTGCGCAGGTCGGTCGTCGGCTGCAGGTCGCGGCCCGCATACAGATCCGCATCGCGCAGCCCTGGCCAGTCTGCGACGATCCTGCCGCCGTTCACTGCGCCGCCCAACAGCATGGCGGCCGTTCCGGTACCGTGGTCGGTGCCCCTTGTACCGTTGACCCGCACCGTCCGGCCAAATTCCGTGACGACGGCAACCACTGTGCGATCCCACGAGTCGCCCAGACCTCGATGCAGGTTGGCGATTCCCGAATCCAGTGCGGCAAGGCGGTTAGCCAGCGCGCCCGTTGCTGCGCCCTGGTTGGCATGGGTATCCCACCCACCGAGCTCTGCGACCGCGACTGTCGGGCCGCCGGGCGCGGTCAGGAATTTGGCGGCAGACGACATCATGTCCGCGAACTGGCGAGCTTCATTACCGCGTCCGCCGACCGAGTCCATGTCGCCCGCAATCTCCTGCGAGCGTAACGCCAGCTCCAGCCGCGACGCGAAGAATTCGTCATCCGCGTACATGCGTCGCAGCCGTTCAATCGTGCTGTCGTCGGCATCAGGAAGCCGGGAAGGTGCCCAGCTCGTGACCGAATTGGCACCGCGTAACACCAGCGGTGTGTTCTGCGCCAGCGCGATGGCACGCTCGTCTCCGTTTATTCCTCCAAGCGGCGCGAGCGCACGGTTCAGCCAGCCATCGCGCAGCAGTCCAACGCGTGTACCGCCGTTTTCGAGCAGGTCCTGGCCATCAAAATGCGAACGCTGTCGATACGGGGTGGCAACAGCGTGGACAATGGCAGCGTCGCCGGATTGATACATTGACGCAACCGTCGGCAACGACGGATGCAGTCCGAAAAGGCCGTCCAGTCTAAAGAGCCCACCCTGCGAACCGGGCGTCGGCAGCGCCAGTTCGCCGCGCACGCCTCGGTAGTTGCCGTCTCCGTAGGGTGCGGCCAGCGCAAGACCATCGACAGCGCCACGCAATACAACAAGCACGAAGCGTGCGTCCGTGTCGGCTCTTGCGAAGGTAACCGACGGCATGCTGGCGGCCACGGCCGTCATGCCCAGTGACTTCAGTATGTCGCGGCGCTTCAGCATGTCTATCTCCTCTGAAAGTCCGGCGATGCAAGAAACAGCGTCATGCCCTGGGTCAGGCTTTCAGCACGCGCCACGGCCTTGCGCGTCTCCGGGTTGAAGGCGTCACCCAGCACCGCGTCACCGAGCTCCACGGGGTTTACGCGGGAGCCGACGACACGCGCGACCGTGTTCGACCACTCGATTCGTTTGTACAGCGCATCTGCGCCACCCCATGCTTCGGCGGTATCGGGCCAGCCAGCCGGCGATCCGGGCCGGTACGGGGCCTGCCCCATGAGATCCAGTGCGCCGACGATAAACCGCGAATTGTCTGGAACGTGGTTGAACGCGCGCAATGCCGAAATGACGAAGTCGTGTGGCGTTTTGTACTTGGCAAATGTGTTTTCCCAGGCATGCGGGGACTCGATCAGCGCCCGATAGACCTCGGGCAAGTCGCCGCCGCTTTCCAGGAACGTCGCGGTCATCTCGTCGACGAGCGAGGAGGGTGGATCGTCGGCGACGAAATGGCGGGCCAATTTGGTCGAAATGAACCGCGCCGTTGACGGATGGATTGCCAGGTCCCGGAGCACCGCTTCGCCCTGTGCGACGCCCTCCTGTTTGTAGGTCTTGCCGAGCACCGTCTGACGTCCGGGCTCATGGATGATTTCTCGAAACTCGAACGTCCCGGGATCGCCGTCTGCAAACCGTCCGCGTTCGTTCGCGCCGCCGATCGACCAGCCCGTAATGACCTTGGCAAACGTCGTGACGTCTTTCTGGGTGTAGCCGCCGTCCACGCCCAGCGTGTGCAGCTCGAGAATCTCGCGGGCCAGGTTCTCATTGAGCCCGAATTGCTGGTCGCTGCGCCGCCGATTGGCGCGCTGGCCGAGGCGGGACCCCGGTCCGATTGAGCGCTGGTTGTCGAGGTAGACGATCATTGCCGGGTGTTTTTCGACGGCCATCAGCAGGTCGACAAACCTGCCGGAGACGTTGGGGCGAATGGCCTCCTGCTCGAACAGCCCGGCGATTGCCGGAATTGGTTGCTTGTCGGCGGAGATCGCAAAGTGATTCGACCAGAAATGGACGAGGCGTTCGTGAAACGGCGTATCCGTGGCGGCTGCGGCTCGATAGCGGGCGTTCGCCTGATCGACGTAGTGACGGCGCACGATACGCCCATACGTCTCCACGATATCCTCGTTCGCCCTTCTTGCGTCGCGTTGTGCCTGTCGAACATCCTGAACTTCGACGAAAACGCTGGCTGAATCGGGCAGGTCACGAACCTCGGACGGCAGGCGCGACGGACCAGCCAACTGGTCGAGCAGCCAGGTGCGCGGGCTTTTCGCGACGGTGCCGAGGTCGCCGGGCCGGGCACCGAGCCCGAATCGTGTCGTTGCGATAACAGCCTTATTCATTCCGGGTCCTTTGCGGGCATGGTATTGAAACGTCCCTGTAACAGCTTGGTTGACCGCGGTGCGCCATCATATGACATCCACCCCGAACACGCCGTGCGCGGATCCCCCGGGTGTTACAATTAGTGCAATAAAAACAGCGGGTTAAGAATCCTGAATCCAAATGTGTGACGACACGCATCTAAGTGGCGACAAGTGATATTTCTCGAATTTGAAGGAAGAAAAAATGACTGAAGATCTGATACCCATCGTCATGTTCCTCGTTATAGGACTGATCTTCGTGGCTGCCTTCTGGTTTCGCCACAAGACTCGCGCCGAAGCGCAGACGACGTTTCGTGCCGCACTCGAACGTGGCCAGGAGCTGACGCCCGAGGTCATTGACCGACTCGGCGCGCCCAAGCCGCCGAAGAACAAGGACCTGCGCCTCGGCGTGATCTGGCTCGCCGTTGCTGCCGGTCTGGCATTGTGCGGCGTCGCGGTCCCGGATCCCAGCGGTCATGCGTTGCGCGGTTGCCTGGCGGGTGCGGCGTTCCCGTTTGCGATTGGTGTCGGTTACATGATCCTGCACCTGTTCGCGAGCAGAGACTGACGGGAAACCGGATTGTCGCTGCCTGAAGACCTCGATCTCGTCGCCCGCGCCGTCGCGTCCCAGGACACGGCGGCGTTCGGCGAGCTGATTCGCCGACACCAGTCGCATGTACGCAATTTTCTGCGGAAGCTGGCGGGTGACTACACGCTGGCGGACGACCTGGCTCAGGAGTGTTTCATGCGTGCCTGGGACAAGCTGCACACGTTTTCAGGCCGCGGGACGTTCATCGGTTGGTTGCTGAAGGTGGCGTATACGACGTTCCTGCAATCGAGGCGCAAGTCAAAACGCTACGCCGAGATTCTCGAGGAGGCCGGGCAGGTCGCCGACCAGGAGGCGAGAGCCCATACGCTGCCGGCCGACGAGGTGTCCGACCTGGAGCGATTTCTCGCCGTGCTGACGGAGGAAGAACGCGCCATCATGGTGATGTCGTACGCCTGCGGTTTGTCTCACCGGGAAATATCGGATGCCACCGACATGCCGGTCGGATCCGTGAAATCGGTGATTTTTCGTGGTAAAGAAAAGATCAGGATGAATTTTGATATCAAAGATCATCAACATGGCTGAGAGAATCAAGGACGCAGAAGATCGGATGCTCGAGTCGCTGTTTGCGGCGGAGCCCGTGGCGGATGACGGCTTCAGCGAGCAGGTTACCAGGCGCATTAACCGACAGCTCTGGATACGGCGCCTGACACTGCCGTTGGCAGCGGTGATCGGCGGCCTGATCGCGTTCCAGCCGCTCGTTGCCCTGCTTACCTCGGTGTCGAACGTGGTGGCTACGTTGCCGCTCGACTCCGTGCTACCGGCATCCATCGCCGTGCCGCAGTTGCAGATGGTGCTGCTGGGCGGGCTGTTGCTTGCCGTGGGCTCTTTCGGCGTCAGGCTGGTCATGGACTAGCGCCGCTGCGGCGTCGTTGTCTTGCCATGGCCGCTCGGTTACATTGCGGTCATGACTCTTCGCGATAAAGTTGAAGCGCTGTTGCCCAACTGGGAACGCTGGTACCCGAGCCTGTTCGACGCTGCCAGCGACCTCGGCATTATCAAAGCCGAGGTCTGCGATCCCAACTCGCTGCTACTGACTCGACGACACTCGCGCGTTCGCCAGAGCGCGGAGGATGCGCATCGCGAACAGTGGGGCGGTAATGCGCAGGAACTGGTCGTGCGTACCCCGAAAACCCGGCGCAAGAAGAAGAAATAGTGACGTTCAATCCCGAGACGGTGCGGGCGCAGTTTCCGGCGCTTGCAATGACCGACGACGGCATGCGCCGCATCTACCTCGACAACCCGGCAGGCACACAGGTGCCGAGCGGCGTTGCCGAGGCGATGAGTCGCTGCATGCTTTCCAGCAGCGCAAATCTCGGCGGAAATTTCGCATCGTCGAACGATGCCGACGCCGTCGTTCAGGCTGCTCGCGAGGCGATGGCCGACTTTCTCAATGCCCCGTCAACGGACGAAATCATTTTCGGCCAGAACATGACGACGATGACGCTGCATATCTCGCGCTCAGTTGGTCGATTGTTCAAACCTGGCGACGAAATTCTGGTTACTCGCATGGACCATGATGCCAACGTCTGGCCGTGGGTCATGCTGGCGCGCGATCTCGATCTCGAGGTTCGCTGGTTGCCGTTCGACACGTCGACATTCGAGTTCGACCTCGATGCACTCGATGAGCTGGTGTCGTACAAGACAAGACTGGTGTGCGTCGCAGGCGCCAGTAACTTGACGGGGACGCTGAACGACGTAGCGACGATTGCCACGAAGGCTCGCTCAGTCGGTGCGCTGACCTATGTCGACGCGGTTCAGTCCGCACCGCACGTTGCGACCGATGTGCAACAACTTGGTTGCGACTTCCTGGTTTGTTCGGCCTACAAGTTTTTTGGTCCGCACCAGGGGATTCTCTGGGGGCGGCGTGAGGTGCTCGAGAGGCTCGAAGCGTACCGTGTCCGCCCGGCCGGTAACGAGATTCCATGGTCCTTCGAGACAGGAACCCAAAGCCACGAGGGCATGGCTGGCTGCGCCGCTGCCGTCGACTATTTCGCGGGCATCGGCGAGGCGCATGGTGCCAGTTACGCGGCCCGGTGGTCACAGTTCGAGGGTCGACGCCGGCACGTGCATGCAGCAATGGACCTGTTGTTCGATTACGAGAAAAAACTGGCGGAGCACCTCGTCAACGGGCTGCAGTCAATAAGCGGCGTACGCGTTCTCGGTATCACGAACGAAGCCGCAATGGACCGACGAGTGCCTACCGTATCGTTTGTTCATGACAGGCATGCGCCCGCCGAAGTCGCGGCAGAACTCGCCCGGCGAAATATCTTTGTGTGGAGCGGGCACAACTACGCCGTCGAAGTAGCGAAGTCGCTCGACATCTTCGACAACGGTGGCGCGGTTCGCATCGGTCCCGTGCACTACAACACGATCGACGAGATCGATGAAGCACTCGAGGCGCTGGCCGAGATCCTTGCCTGACCGGGCAGCCAGATTCTCCTTGTCTATACTGGTTGGTATCTGGCCGCAGGGCTGGAACACCAACATATGCGGAGGAGAACAACATGAAAAAAACTCCACTGATCAAAGTGGTTCTATTGCTCGCACCGATGTGCTTCGCGAGCGCTTACGCACAAGACGATGCAGACGGGGTTGTCCAGGTTGTGCCCGTTGAAACGTTTGCATGTCACTACAACGAGGGCAAAGGGCCCGATGACCTGCAGGACGCCATCGACAAGTGGAACGAGTGGATGGACGCTCAGGGCAATGACAACTACTTTGCAATGGTCGCCACGCCACAGTACTACGGCGAGTCAAAAATGGATGTCGGGTGGCTCGGCGCCGCGCCCAGCGGTGCCGAATTGGGGGCGTTGACCGATGCGTTCCTGTCGGCTGATCCGGAGATTGGGGGAGGCTTTTATGAAGCAATCAACTGCAGCTCGCACACCAACTTTGCGTCCGCGATGATCAAGGCGCCGCCCGAAGGCGCTCCGCCTGAAAATCTGGTGTTGTCTTTCTCAAACTGCAAGATAAATGAAGGCAACGACTGGCCGACCGTTTTCGGCGCACTCGATGAATGGGCTGCCTACCAGACTGAACAAGGTCGCAAGGGAGGCACGTGGGTGATGTTTCCTGCACTCGGAGAAGCGGACGACAGCTACGATTTCAAGACGGTAAATTCCTACGCCAATCATGCCGATCTGGGTGAGTGGTGGGACACTTACGGCAACGGCGGTGGCTGGCAGAAATACGCGGAGATTTTCGGTGACATGCTCGATTGCGACAGTGCGCGGGTCTATAACGCTCGCGTCGTTCGCGAACAGGCCGCGCCGGAAGACTAGTCTCACCAAAGAGAAAGCCGCCCTACGGGCGGCACTCGTGCAAAGAGAAAGCCGCCCTACGGGCGGCTTTCCGTGAGATTGTCGTATCGGAAAAGGAGAGTCAGCGAAGTGGTGTATGGTGCTCCATCTTTCGCGCCGAGCCCGTCGGTTTCCTGGATACCTCTGCTATCCCACGAGACATGGATCACCTCCTTTTAATTGTTTGCCCACATTAAGTATCTCGTGGAAGTGCCTAAATTCCAAGAAAAATTTTCCTAGGAGAAACGCCTTTAAATGGTCACAATTTTCAGGTTACTATTACGAGCTCAGCCCTAAACAAAATAAAGAGAATTAGATGGCGATTTCAGATCTCAAAAACGTGCTCAACATCTTCGGCGGTGCTGACGTTTCCGAAGACCAGCAAAACGAGCTGTTCAAGGAAGTCCTGCTCATGACGCTGGCGCGAGCCGCCGATGCGGACATCAACATCCAGTCGGCTGAAATCGAACGCATCCAGGAGATTCTGAAACAGCATACCGGCGAAGATTTCAGCGCGGCGGACATTCGGGTTGCGGCGCGGGCAGAGCTGTACGCCGAGGCGACGCTGCGCAAGTACCTCGCCAGCGTGCGCAAGAAGATGTCCGATGCGCATCGTGCGGAAACCGTTCAGGCACTCGCCGACGTATTTCGCAGCGATGCGAACGTCAGCGTGCTTGAGATTGATTTCTTCAATCGGGTCGCCGACTCGCTGCAGGTAACCCCGGCACAGATTGCGGGGCTCGTGCCAGGCGACGTATAGCGCTCAGTTATCGTTGGAGATTCGCGATTCTTTCTTGAGAATCAGGCTGCTAAGACGCTCGATCTTTTCTTCGAGAACCACTTTTTCGTCGGCCGCCGCCGTGGCAGCCTGCTCATTGGGCGGCGTTGCAATTGTGTCCACGCAGACGCGCAGCCGTTGCTCGGCCTCATGCAGTTTCGCTCGCAGGTCTTCGACGGACTTGGCACGCTCCGCCTTGTCAAAAGCGATCGCGTCCGGCGAATGCTTGTCCTCCGTGTCGACAATGGCCTTCGGGCCCTTCTTGGCTATGAATTGGGTATCTGACTCGTATACCCGCGTGTTCATGAATGTCGGTGACACGATCTCTATGCCTGCACCGTGCAAAGCGTCCATCGTGCGGGCGCGCAGCTCGCGCCGCTTGCCGATGATATGGCTGACATCGGTCAGAAGGGCCGATACCTGGTAGGTCACGGAAAAGTCGCCGAGCTCCGTTATCTGGACGTAGGGCTTCTCCAGCCCGGAGTCGGTGGCGGCGCCGATCAGCAACTCCTCGACACGATGACGGGAAACGTCATACCCAAGCGACAGGTGTACGGACAACAGTGTCCCGGAAGACCGCATGACCCGAACCGGATTCGTAATCAGGTACATATTGGGCAACGTCGTCAGGTCGCGTTCCTCGGTCTGGATCTCGGTATGCAGCAGGTCCATCTCCGTAATTCGGCCAAAGTAGTCTCCGACTGTGACGTAGGTGCCGAGCTTCAGGTTGCCAATCGTTTTCAGCATTAGCCCGGCCATGACATTACCCACCAACGTCGTCGATGACAGCGCGATCGTCGCACTGAAAATCAGCCCGTACAGTCGCAGCAATTGCCCGCGCATTTCATCACCGATGGGCAGGAAAATGATCAGCAACAGAACGGCGACGAGGGTGGCGCCGATCTGGATCAGCTGCCGCCGGAAGTTCAGATGCGGGCGCTGCTCGTAGTGCGCCACCAGGCGCCGGTTGCCGACATGCAGGGCAATACCGAGAACCGCGACGACCGCGATGATTTCGACAATGAGGACTATCGTATCCATGGCAGTTACCTCCCTCGGCCGTCAGTATATGAGAAATGGCCGCTCAGCCGGTTTTTACTTCCCGGTACACGACGAAGATGCCGGATGCGATGATGATCAATGCGCCCAGGACGACCCATCGGTCCGGTACCTCGTCCCAGATCAGGTAGCCGGCGATGGCGCCGCCCACCAGCGCTGTGTACTCGAGCGGCGCGAGTACGGCCGGCGACGCCATGCGGTAGCCACTGATAAAGCCTGTCCATGCGATTGCCGAGCAGATTCCGGCGCCGGTCATGAGAATCCAGCCCTTGGAATCGGGCACCGTCCAGCCTCCTGCGCCGAGCATCATCGCGGACACGAACATCGGCCCGGCGACGACGTAGACCGACATTGACAGGAGCGATTCCGTGCCGCCGAGGTGGCGCGCGGTAATCGCCTGGCACGCATAGCAAAACGCCGCGAACAGGATAGCGATTGTCGCGAAATCGAATTCGCTCGTCCCCGGTCGCAGCATCACGATGACGCCGATGAATCCGGCGAGTACCGCCAGCCAGCGGCGCCAGCCGACAGGTTCGCCCAGGAACGGCACAGCCAGCGCCGTCACCATCAGCGGTGCCGTAAACCCGAGCGTCAGCGCGTTGACCAGCGGCATTCGGGCGAGCCCGTAGAAGAAACCGTACATGGCACCGATGGCAAGCAGCGTCCGTAATGCATGCCACTTCCAACGCGCTGAACGCAGCATCTCCAGCCCGCCAAACAGCCGCGGCGCCAGAAACAGAAAGAGCGCCAGCGTGACGCAACTGCGAACGAAAATAAATTCGGACAGGGAATAATCGGCGAGTACCTCCTTCGCGCACAGGTCCAGGCCGAGTCCGCCGGCTACGCCGAACAGCAACCAGCCGGCGGCTTTGTCGACGCGTTCCCTCCGCGCAACCTGAACCATTGCTAAACCCGACCGCTGTATCTTGAACGCATGCTGAACATGATCGCACGGTCGGCATGGCAAACCTACAGGTTCAGCATCGATTCAGTGTCCCGGGCTTTTAATGAAGCCGTACTGTGCAGGAGGACACTGACATGAAAGCGAAAGTACGCAACCGGATCCACATCGCCACGGTGCTGGCTTTGCTGGTGCTGATGTTTGCCGGCGCCGCGATGGCCGAACCGGTTACCGAAACGCGGTCGTCGGCGACGTCCCAGGGAAAGGGCATTGCTCGCGGTGAACTGACAGAAGGCGCGATTCAATTCGACGAACATGAAGCGCTTGCCACGGCAGGGTCGCGCGACAAGTCGTCGCGTGCCGTAGAAAACCAGAAGGGTACGGTCGGAGGCACACAGTCGGTTAACACCGACTTCTGGTTCTACGATGCGACCGTCGACCTCTTTTCTGACCTGGATCGCGACGGCTACTATTTCGGCATCGACTTGCAGTTCGACGCAGACACGATTTACTCCGTTGCCGACGTCTACGCAGTTATCTATCTCAGCTATGAGTATGGCCCGTGGAATGAATACGCGGAGACCGAGACGTTCGCCATTTTCGGCGCATCGGGTACTGACAAGTACACGGTCGAGACAGAGCTCGTCACCGGCTACCCGACGGGCGACTACGACATTCTCATTGAACTGTTTGATGCGTACGACGACACGTTCGTCGCCAGCATCGGCCCGGATGACACGTCGGAACTGGCCTTCCTTCCGCTCGAAGACGCCGGCCGCGATGCGCCGCAGGGAACACAGGTTGTCGTCAACACCGGTGGCGGCGGTAGCCTGGGATGGCTGGCTCTGCTGGCACTGGCAGCGGTTGCCGCGCTGCGCCGGACTCAGGCCTTTCTCTGAACGAATGTGTGCGCGCGGCCTGCGCGGGCCGCGCGCATCGTTCGCATGACCTTCCGCCCCCAGGCCGCAAGGCCATCGAACCAGACGTACAGCGTCGGTACAACGAGTAGCGACACGACCGTCGAGAAAGCCAGCCCGCCGATAATGGCTCTCGCCATCGGGTAGTAAGGCGGTCCGTCACCACCAATCTGCGTCGTGCCCATCGCCAGCGGCGTCAATCCGACAATCGTAGTAGCGACCGTCATCAGAATGGGACGCAACCGGTCACGGCCAGCCAGAACAATCGCATCGGTACGCGTCATTCCTGACTGACGAAGGTTGTTGATATGGTCGACGAGCACAATGCCGTTGTTTACCACGACCCCGATCAGGATCATGATGCCGATCATCGCCATGAACGAGAACGTCGTACCGGTCGCCGCAAAAAACAGGAACACTCCGAAGATCGAAAACACGATCGAGCCGAGAATAATCGAGAACGGCAACAGCATCGATTCGAACAGCGCCGCCATGACGAGGAAAATGCAGGCAATGCCCAACAGCAGGTTCATCGTCATCATCTCGGCGGTCTCGTCGCGACGCTCGAAGCCGCGGCCTTCTTTCCAGCTGTAACCGGGAGGCAGCTCGATCTGGTCCATAAGACTGTTGACCGCCGGACGCACATCGTCCGAGCTGAAATCCTCCTCGAGATTGGCCGACAGTATTACGGCGGTTTGGCGGTCCGTTCGCTGGATAGCAGCGGGCGAACGACCGACCCGCAGCGATGCGACGGCGCTCAGCGTAATGCGTCGCTGGTCCGGCGTATACAGCGGCAGATTGGCCAGTTGTTCGATGCTTTGCTTGTCGTCGTCGCGAAATGCGAGGCGCATCGCGATTTCGCCGTTTTCGCCGCGAAACTCGCGCAGATTCTCTCCACGCATCGCGACGCTGATCGCCTGGGCAATGGCTTCGGTCGAAAGACCGACATTGGCTGCCCGGGTGCGATCGATCTCGACGCGAATCTCCTTGTCGCCCGAATCGCCGTCACTGCGAACATCCTTCAGACCTTCAATGGAGGTCAACACGCGCGCGACGTCGATCGCAAGCTCGTTGAGAACCTCGGTAGAGTCGCCGCTGATCTGTACCGTGAAACCGTCGCCACCGCCTTGCTGGTCGAACTGGAAACTGGGTTTGCCAATCGCGATCTGCGGCAGGTCCTTCTCGATGCGCTCGATAATCTCCTTGGTCGACAACGTTGCGTCGTCCTCGTCGGTCAGCAGCAACGTCGACTCGGCACGGCCCTGGTCGAAATAGCTGTAAACGCTCCGAATGTTGAATTCTTCCTGGCGCGAATACAGGTACTCTTCGACCTCATTGACAGTCGCTTCGATACGCTCGAGTGAGTGCTGCCCCTCGATGTGGTAGGGCATGAACAGCCGTCGGCCGACGTCCTGCGGGAACATGTCGACTTTCACCAATTCGAGCATCATCGGCAGCACACCGACAACACATACCAGGGCCACACCCAGTGCTGTCCACCAGCGATGGCCCAGGGTCCACTCGAGGCTGCGTTCATAGCGTTTCGTCAAACGCGACATCAGGCCGCCTTCCTTCGGCTGCGGCGGTACGGCAACGCGGGCCGCAAGCATAGGCACCAGTGTTTGCGCGATCAGCAATGATGCGACCAGCGCGACGATGATCGTGACGGCGACGTGGGTCAGGAAAATCGTGATGTCGGTATCGGCGCCGAATATGATCGGTGCAAACACGATGACGGTCGTCGCGGTGCCGGCGATGACGGCAAGCCCGACCTCACGCACGCCGATCATCGTTGCCTTGAAGGGTTCGCCGGGCTTTTCGGCGCGATGTCGAAAAATACTTTCGGTTACGACGACCGCGTTGTCGACGAGCATGCCGACGGCGAGCATGAGTCCCATCATCGAAAGGATGTTGAGGGTCAGGCCGGCGAAGTACATCGCGCCGAGCGTAATCATGAGCGAGAAGGGCACCGACGCCACGACGATCAGTGTCGTGGTCGCCTGCCGCAGGAACAGGTACAGGACGATGACGGCGAGCAGGCCGCCGAGCGCACCGGCGTTGAGCAGATCGGCGAGCGACTCACGAACGCTGTCGCCCTGGTTGTCGAGCGAGAAAATATTGATGCCCTGCATTTGCGGGAGCTTGCCGATTTCCTCGACTTCATCGATAACCCTGTCGGTAACATCGACGACATTTGCCCCGGTGGTCTTGCTCACGACCACGCCAATTGCGTACTGCATGTCGAGGTGGCGCCCGTAATTGCGCTCAGGCGTTCGCAGGGATACCTCGGCAACATCGCGCAAGCGCAACCCCGCTGCATTGATATTGAGATTGCGAACCTGTTCGATCGATTCGAATTCGCCGCGCGGGCGTACGCTGAAGCGCTGGTCTGCGGCCGTAATCTTGCCGGCGCTGACGGCGAAGTTGCTCGACAACAGCAGCTGGCGGATCGTCTCGATGTCGATACCGTGTGCTGCCAGCTGGTCCGGATTCAACAGAATCCGGATTTCACGCGGATCGACGCCCTGCAGAAATACCTGCGAAACCCCCTCGAGGCGTTCGAGTCGCCGCTTCAAAAGGCGATCGAGCATCTCGTAGCTGTTCGACAGGTCGCGCTCCGACGAGATACGCAACTGCAGCACAGGCTGGTCGCCGAGCGACCCCGTGAACACGAAGATACGCCGCACGTCGGGTGGTAGCAGGTGTTTAATGCCGTCGACCTTGGCTCGCGCTTCGATGCCCTTGGCGCCCATGCTCTGGTCCCAGCCGAACTGCAGGAAGATCTGCGCCTGGTTCTCGTCCGATGTCGAGAACATGCGTTCGACGCCCGACAACGTTGCCAGCGCCTCCTCGAGCGGGCGTGTAATCAGACGTTCGACTTCCTCGGGCGTGGATCCTTCGTACGGGACCTGGATAAATATGCCCGGGAATTCGATGTCCGGGAATTTTTCGAGTGGCAACAGCCGCGATGCCAACAGTCCGACGAGCGACAAGGCAACAAACACGACGACCGTCGTGATCGGGCGGCGAAGTGCGAACTCGGTATGTTTCATCGGCGGTCCATCAGTGAATAGACAACAGGAATGACGATAAGTGTCAGAAACGTCGAGACCGTCAGTCCGCCGATCACGGTGATGGCCATCGGGGTGCGAACTTCGGAGCCTTCGCCAAAGCCCATCGCCATCGGCAGCAGGCCCAGCGTGGTTGTCAGGGACGTCATCAGGATTGGTCGCAACCGCGCCGCACCGGCCTCATAGATGGCTTCGAGTTTCTCCTTGCCCTGTGCTCGTAGCTGGTTGATCAGATCGACAAGCACGATTGCATTGTTGACGACGATGCCCGCGAGCATGATGACGCCGATCAGGGCAACGATATTGATCGTCGTGCCGGTGACGAACAGCCCGAGCACGGCGCCCACCAGAGCGAGCGGAATCGTAAACAGGATGACGAACGGATGAATCAGCGATTCGAACTGTGACGCCATGACGAGATAGACGAGAAATACGGCCAGTGCCAGTGCGAACTGCATGGAGCGGAACGACTCTTCCATCTCCTCACTCTGCCCCGATACCATGGCCGAGATGCCTTCGGGCATTGGTACCTGCGAAACGATTTCCCCGGCTTCGATCGATGCAGCACCGAGGTCACCGTAGGCGAGGTTCGCGGTGATGACGGCGACGCGCTCCTGCGCGATGCGCCGGATCTCGGATGGGCCATGTGCGACCGAAACATCGGCGACGGCATCCAGCGTCACCGGGCGTTCCGACGTCGGGTTGACGATCAGCCGCCGGACTTCCTCGATACTCGATTGCCGCGTGTCGACACTGCGTACCAGAACGTCGATTTTCTTGTCGCGCCATGTATAGCGCGTCGCCAGTTCGCCGCGCACGTTGGCGACGACACGGTTGGCGATATCGCGTACGGCGAGCCCCAGCTTGGCGGCGCGCTCCTGGTCGAACACGATCTGGATCTCCGGGTTGCCGCGTTCGACAGACGTGCGTATGTCGGTGAAACGATCGGATGCGGACATTGCGTCGATGACCTGCTGGCTGACACGGGCGAGCCCGTCGAGGTCGTAACCCGAGATTTCGACCTGCAGCGGGCTGGCGAAAGACAGCAGGGCGGGTCGCGTAAATTCGTATTGCACGCCCGGCAGCTGCGAAAGCCGTGTGCGCATGGCATTCATTGCACGGTTTTCGGCTTCGCGGCCGCTGCCCTCGGCCATTGAAATGCTGAGAGTCCCCGTGTTGTCGCCAGCGTCGATCGGGTTGGCGTCGAGGCGGTTACCGGTTCCGGCCACGGAATAATTAAGGGCGACGGCGTCGATCGTGGCGGCCGCAGATTGTGCTGCCTGGATCGCCTTGTCGGTCTCGGCGAGCGGCGCGCCGGGCGGCAGCCGCAGGTCGAGATTGAACTCACCCTGCGAAAACTGCGGAATCAGTTCGGAGCCGAGGCGTGGGATCAGCGACATTGTGCCGACAAACAACGCCACCGAGATCAGGAGTACGGCACCACGATGCGCCATGGACCAGCGCAACATGCCCGGGTAGATCGCAGCCACCGCGCGATAGAATCGTTGCAGTATGAAGGTCGGTACCCAGAGGATAAGCCAGAACAACCAGCGCACGCCGACGAACAGGAACGCGAGGGCGCGGACGATTGTGGCAATGAACCGAGTAAACAGGCCGGGCGGCGTACCGTCGCCACCATCGTCGTAACGACTGCGTGCACCCAGTGAAGCGAGCATCGGGATCAGGGTCAGCGCGACGACCAGCGAGAAGACGAGAGCGAACGTTACCGTCAACGCCTGATCCTTGAACAACTGGCCGGCGATGCCGCTGATGAAAATCATCGGGAAAAATACGGCAATTGTCGTGAGCGTTGCGGCTACAACCGCCGATGCGACTTCCGACGTGCCGTTTTGCGCCGCTTCGACGATATCTTCGCCACTCTCTTTCTTGCGCACGATGTTTTCGAGTACGACGATCGAGTTATCGACGAGCATGCCGACAGCGAGGGCAATGCCGCCGAGCGACATGATGTTCAGCGAGATATCGTTGGTGTACATCAGCAGGAACGTGCCGATGACGGACACCGGGATCGCGATACTCACAATAGTCGTCGAGCGCGCGTCGCGCAGGAAGCCGTAGAGCACAAAAATTGCGATGATGCCGCCGAGGACTGCAGCCAGCCGGACGTCATCCACTGCCGACGAAATAAAGGTCGACTGGTCGTAAATCTTGACGAGTTCGATGTCCTCCGGGAGTGCATCCCGGATGCGTTGCAGTTTGGCCTCGACGCGTTGCGCCACCTGGACGGTGTTTGCGTCGCCTTCCTTGTACACAGCGAGTTCGACCGATTCGCGGCCCTTGACGCGTGTTATGGCTTCGCGGTCCTTGTAGCCGCGTTCCACCATTGCGACATCGCGCAGGTAAACCGGGCGCTCCGCCACGTAGCCGATAATCGCGTCGCGAAACTCATCGACACTCTGGAACTCGTTCAGCGTTCGAACGAGGAAGCGCTGTGACCCCTCTTCGAGCCGCCCGCCCGACAGGTTGACGTTCTCGGCGCGAATGCGCGCCGCAATCTGGTCGATGCCGAGACCAAGCTGCGACAGTTTCTGCTGGTCGACGCGGATCTGGATCTCGTCCTCCAGGCCGCCGCTGACCTTGACGGCAGCCGTGCCTTCCTCGGCCTCGAGGTCCGCCTTGATGCGATCTTCGGCGAGGCGCCGCAGCGACTTGAGCTGCTCTTCGCTGCTCGCCCCGGTATCGTCTTTTTGCAGGAGACCGAGGCGCACGATCGGCTCCGACGACGGATCGAAGCGCAACAGCATCGGCCGTGACGCCTCGAGCGGAAGGAACAGGATATCGAGTTTTTCGCGTACGTCGACGCCCGCGATATCCATGTCGGTGCCCCACAGGAACTCGATGGTTACGTCGGCCTGACCGGAGCGCGACACCGACCGCACCAGCCGTACGTTGCGGACCACGCCGACCGCCTCTTCAATGGGCTTCGTCAGCAGGTTTTCCACCTCCGCCGGGGCGGCGCCGGTCAGCTCGGCGCGTACCGTCAGCGTGGGGTAGGAAATGTCCGGCAGCAGGTTCAGTTTGAGCCGCGACAGCGACACCATACCGAACAGTACGATCGCCGTCATGAACATGACGATCGTCACGCGACGTTCCGTCGCGATTTCGATCAGGCGGCGCACTACTCGGTGCCCTCGTCGTTGATGATCACGACTTTCGATTCGTTCTTCAAACCGACGTGTCCGACTGTAATGACCTGTTCCCCTTCACTCAGCCCGTTGGTTACCTCGACCATGCCCTGGTCGCTGAACCCGGTTTCGATGTCACGGCGTTTCGCGATGCCGTCTTCGACGACGAACAGGTAGGTCGAGTCGGCGCGTTCGGTGATGGCGCTGCGCGGGACCTGCAATACGTTGAGGTGCTGGTCATAGACAATATTCATGCGTCCGAACATGCCGGGCTTGATGCGCCGTGTTTCGTCGCGAATCTCGATCGTGAGTTTGAAGGTTCCCGTCTCCGCATCGACGATCGGGCTGACGCGTGTGACTGTCGCTTCGAACGGGTCGCCGCCCAGCGCGTCGATGTTGATGCGCACGAGCTGGCCGGCCGCAAGCTGGCGAAATGCGCGTTCGGGTACATGCAGGTAGGCGACGAGCGGATCAAAACTCGTCACGCGGAACGTCGGCTCGCCGACAGCCAGGGTGTTGCCGAGTTTGACGTAGCGCTCCGATATGACGCCGTCGATCGGTGCGCGGATCTGGGTGTAGTCGAGCTCGAGACTGGCGAGATTGTAGGACGCTTGCAGTGCCTCGAGATCATATTGCAGTTTCTCGAAGTCGCCTTCACTGATCAGGCCACGGGCCTGCAGTTCCTTGTTGCGTTCGAAATCACGCTGTAGCTTGGCAAGGCGGGCGCGCGATTCATTGAGTTCGAGCCGCAGGCGGTCGCCGTCGAGCCGCGCGAGCACCTGGTTCTTACGGACCTCATCGCCTTCCTCGACGAGCAGCTCGCGGACTTCGCCGTCAACCTTTGCTAGTACGTCGGCTTCGGCGAAGGCTTCGATCGGCGCCGTGCCGGAATACACGGCGAAAATGTCGCCCCTGACCGGCGCTCGTACTTCGACGGGTACGGCAGGTGTGTCCTCTTCCTGGCTTTCTTCTTCGGGTTCCGCGACGTCTTCTTCGGACGTTGAAACTTCGGCCTGGCAGCCGCCAAGCAACAAAAGAAAGGCGAGCGCAAGCGTGCTAGTGCGGTGTAGCTGCATCAATGATTCCCCTTATGCCCCCACGACGACGATCGTTGCAAAACGAAGTCGTCACGAGCCCCGATCAGCCGGTAAAGCTGTCCAAATCCGATGTACTGGCGAGTACCCTGGCTCCGTCGCGCAGGCCCGAATGGCCGACGACTACGATCCGATCGTTCGCGTCGAGTCCGTCGAGAACCTGGGCACGACCCCCGCTCACGATTCCGATCTGTACGCTGCGACGGTGGACTTCGCCGTTCGCCACGACGTACACCGTCATCTCCTCGTCTTCGCCGACAAGCGCATGCTCGGGAATGACGAGCGCGTCTTCGTGTTTTTCGTAGGCGATCGTGAAGCGACCGAACATGCCCGGAGCGAGATTGCCGTGGGTGTTGTCAATGACGGCGGTCGCCCGGAATGTCCCGTTGCGTGTATCAATCGTCGGGCTGATTCGTGCGATCTCTGCGTCAAATTTTGCGCCCGGCATTGATGCAACCTGTACCGATGCCGTGTGGCCTGCCGCGAATTTTGTCAACTCAGCTTGCGGAATCTGCAGGTATGCCAGCAGTTCCGACGTCCCTGTGACCCGAAAAGCGGTTTGTCCCGGCTGCAGGTTTTCGCCAGGCTTGATTTCGCGCGACGAGACGATGCCCGAGATCGGCGCACGAATGCTGGAGTATTCGTAGTTGAGCTTCGCGAGATCGTAGCTCGCCTGCAGGGCGTCGAGATCGTATTTCAGCCCTTCGAATAGGGACGAGCTGACGATACCGCGTTCATGCAGGTCCAGGTTTCTTTCGTATTCTTTCCTGATGCGCTCGAGATTGGCTTTTGCCGCAAGCATCTCGAGCCGCAGGCGTTCGCCATCGAGCCGTGCCAGCACCTGGCCTTCCTCGACCAGCTGGCCCTCTTCGACCAGCAATTCGCGAACTTCGCCGCCGATGCGAGCGGGAACCGGCGCGTCCGCGTCAGAGCCGATCGTCGCGGTCGCTTCATAGGTTGCGAAGATATCGGCCCGAACAGGCGAGGCCACCTCGACGGGAACGGGGGTTGCCGCTTCCAGCGAGTCGGTTTCGGCAACGCTGGCTTCTCCCGTCGTGCATCCGTAGATGATGGGAGCGCCAATTAGCAGGAGTGTCGCAAGCTGTTTCATTATTCTGGCACGCGTCTAATTTAGTGTTGTAGTGGAGTATAACACTAGATGGGTATAACGCAACAAATGACTTCACGGATCGCGTTTCTCGCGATATCACAAAAAATCAATAACTTACGTCGGAAAAACCCGGGTGTTGATCTCCACACCCGTAACTTAGATGCACGAACAGCGGATTTGGATTGGACTTTTTTCGGAAAGTTTCGAGCTCAGGCCACGCTTGCGTCGCGGGCGCCGCCGAAGCGGCCGCGGCGCTCCGCCAGGCGTTCGGACAGGTTCGCCTGCACCATGAGCAGGCTTGGCGTCAGCAGCAGCGTCAGTATGGTCGCAAAGGCGAGGCCTCCCGCGACGGATGAGGCCAGCTGGGTCCACCATTGCGAGCTCGGCGCGCCGACCGACACCTCGCGTTCGATCAGGTTGATATTGACACCCGTCACCATCGGCATCAGTCCGACAATCGTCGTTACTGTCGTCAGGAGAACGGGCCGCAGACGAATTGCGCAGGTTCGCAGTATCGCCTCGTAGGCGGCTTCGCCGCGGCTGCGGAGCACGTTGTAGGTATCGATGAACACGATATTGTTGTTGACGACAATACCGGCGAGCGTGATCACTCCGACGCTCGACATGATGACGCCGAAAGGTTTGCCCATGATCAGGTGCCCGAGCAGCACACCGCCGGTTGAAAAGATTACCGCTGTCAGGATGAGCCCGGCCTGGTAGAGGCTGTTGAACTGGGTCACCAGGATGATGGCCATGATCGCCAGCGCCATCAGCATCGCGCTCTGCAGGAAGGCCATGTCCTCCTCCTGGTCCTCTGTGCTGCCTCCGAATGCCAGCGACACGCGCGGATCGATATCGAGATCGGGCAGGGCGCCGCGCAGTTCCGCAACAACGTCGGCAACGAGGAAGTCGGGGTGTACGTCGGCATCAATTGACATTGTACGTCGCATGTCGATGCGCCGGATATTGCTGACCTTCTGCGCGGGTACACGCTCGACAAAAGTACTGATCGGCACCAGGCCCTGGTTGGTCGGAATGCGCAGCTCGTCGATTTGCGAAAGGCTGCGGCTATCCTCCGGGTACCGTACGCGAATATCGATCTCGTCGTCGCTGTCGTCGGGTCGATACTCGCCAATCTTGATACCGTTGGTCACGAGCTGCACCATCGCGCCGACCAGCGAGATGTCAGCGCCGAAACGCGCGGCCTCCGCGCGATCGACCTTGATCTGCCACTCTATGCCGGGCAGCGGGCGACTGTCTTCGATATTCATGACGCCTGGTGTTTCATCGAGCAGGTTGCGGACTTCGGCTACCGTATGTTCAAGCGCCTCCGGAAAGCGCGACGAAAACTCGATCCGCACCGGTTTGCCAATCGGCGGGCCGGGGTCCGGTTCGCGGGTCTCGACGTGTATCCCGGCGAGATCGGCCGTCGCGCTGCGAATATCGGCAAGGATCTCGCGCGCAGGACGACGATCATTCCAGTTCACGTAGTTGAGCGTCAGTGACCCGATCAGGTCCTCTGCGCCCTGGTCACTGCTGCCGGTCTTGGCATAGAGAAACTCGATCTCCGGCATGCCGAGCACGCGTTCCTCGACCTGCCGCACCAGGAAGTCGCGCTCGTCGGTCGATAAGTCGCCGCGTGCCCGGATATCGACCATGCCAAACGGCTGTTCCACTTTCGGGAAGTATTCGACGCCCTTGCCAAACAGGAAAAACGCGAAGTAGACGGCGACCAGCAACAGTGTCACGCCCGCGACATTCAACGACGGCCGACGTAACGACTTTTGCAGGAACCTGACGTAGCGCCCCGTCATGCCGGTCACTGTGTTCAGGTCGCCGGTCTCGGCCGCCGCGAGGTTGCGTCTCGCTTCTTCGGTATTGGCGCCGGTCTTGCCAAAAATCGAGCCGAGTGTCGGTACGAACAGCAGCGCCATAATCAGCGATGCAGACAGCACTGCGATCAGCGTGATCGGCAGAAATTTCATGAATTCGCCGGAGGTGCCGGGCCAGAGCGCCAGTGGCACGAATGCCGCCAGAGTGGTGCACGTCGAGGCGATGATCGGCCAGGCCATGCGAACGGCGGCACGCGAATAGGCATCGAACCTGGACTCACCCTCGGCCATGCGGCGGTCGGCCATCTCGGTTACTACAATAGCGCCGTCGACCAGCATTCCGACCGCCATGATCAGCGCAAACAGCACCATCATGTTGATAGTCACGCCGAACGAGCCGATCAGCATGATGCCCATAAGAAAACTGCCGGGAATCGCGACACCGACCAATAACGCGGAGCGAATTCCGAGGATGCCGATGATGACGATGAAGACCAGCAGCACGGCCGCGAGAACGCTGTTCTGCAGGTCAGTCAGCATGTCATCCACGTCTTTCGATTTGTCGCGCGACGCAACCACCTGGATCTCCGCGGGCCAGAATTGTTGCTCGTCGGCGATGAGCGCTTTGACCGCCGCGATGGTGTCAATGACATTGGCGCCGGATCGTTGTACGACTTCGATAGCGATGGCAGGCGTACCATTGAGGCGCGCGACACTCTCCGCATCCTTGTACGTGCGTCGCACCTCTGCGATATCCCGAAAATGAACCACGCGTTCGCCGACGGCCTTTATCGGCATGTCGAGTACGTCTTCGGCGCTTTCGAACACCCCGGGAACCTTCACCGGGAACCGTCCCTCGCTGGAATGCAGTGCACCTGCCGCCACCAGACGGTTGTTGCGACTGACGAAGTTGATGATTTGTGCCTGGTCCAGTCCATAGCTTTCCATCGCCAGCGGATCGACGACGACTTCCATGAGTTCTTCGCGCGTGCCGACGAGATTCACCTCGAGCACGCCGCCCAGCGCCTCCATTTTTTCCTTGAGGTCACGTGCAATCGTCGTCAGGGTTCGCTCCGGCACGTTGCCCGCCAGGTTCAGCACCAGCATCGGGTCGAAGCGCGACATTTTTACTTCATTGACCGTCGGCTCGTCGGTCTCCCCGGGCAATTTGGCCTTCGCCTTGTCGACTTTTTCGCGAACGTCCTGGAGTGCCTTGTCGGTGTTGACGCCGGCGTCGAATTCCAGCTGCACGTTGCCCCCGCCCTCGTAGGCATTCGCCGTCATTTCTTTCACGCCCTCGATGGAGCGGAGCTCCTGCTCCATCGGACGAACCAGTAAGCGCTCGGCATCCTCCGGCGAGATTCCGTCATGACTGATGCTGACGTAGATAATCGGAATCTCGATATCCGGCTCGGCTTCCTTCGGAATTGTCATGTACGCATAGAGGCCGCTGATCAGCACGACCAGCAGCGAGAGGATCACGGTCCTCGAGCGTGACATTGCCGTCTCGATGACGCTCATCGCTCTTGCTCGTTATCCCCCGTCTGAATTGCGACGGCTGTCTGTGAATCGCTTTCCGGCACGGCGTTGACCAACGCCCCGCTCGCGACGTACCCCTGGCCGACCGTAATAATGGTCGCCGTCTGCGGCAGGCCCGCCAGCCAGACACCGTCGCTCGATGACAGTGCAATGTCTGCTGCAACGAACTCAACCTGTCCGGCGTCATTGACGATCTTTACGCCTACGTTGCCGGCGTCGTCGAGCGTCAGCAAGGACGGCGATATTCGGTGGGCGAGAACGCGTTCGGCTGGAATCAGCAGCTCTGCCGTTCCGCCCGCGCGCAACGATCCGTCCGAATTGTCAATCTCGAGCTCGACTTCAAAAGTACGCGTCGACTCGTCGGCCACGGGTGCGACGTAACGAATGCGCCCACGAACTGTCTCGCCGGTTGCGAGCCGCGCCTGGGCATCCTGGCCGACTACGACGTGCTTCGCGTCGAACTCGGACACATTGGCCGATACGACAATCTTGCGATTATCGACATAGGTTGCGATAGGGTCGCCGCGTTTGACGAAGTCGCCGACCTCGACCGCGCGTTCCTGCAAAGCGCCGCCAAACGGCGCTCTGACCGTCATGTATTCGAGATCGAGCTGTGCGCGGGTCAATTCGGCTTTGGCCGCTTCCAGCTGCGCAACGGCTTCCTGTAGCTGCGCCTCCGATACGTAGCTTTCGGACTTCAGCTTCTCGCGCCCCGCGTACTCAACCTCGCGTTGCCGGACAGTTGCCGCTGCCTGCGCGAGGCGCGCCTTGCGGTCGCGTTCGTCGAGCTCGACGATCAACGCCCCGGTATCGAGATTGGCGCCCCGGTCGGCACCGACGCGCACGACACGGCCGTCCGTCTCCGCGGCGAGTTCCACAACCCGTGCCGGCGCTGTCTTGCCGTTGACGCTGATCGTGCGCAGCACTTCCTCCGCCGACTGGGTGCGAACGCGCACGGCATTCTGCGGTCCGGCATCCAGATTGCCGGCGATCACGGGTGATCGCGACGCCTGCTCGCGATCGCCGAACATGCCGGATACGAGCCACAGGGCGATCGCTGCGGCGATGCCGGCGGAGATGAGCCATGATCTGTACTGGTTGATGCTCTTACTGTTCATCAGGTTTCCCGTGTTCGAACGCGGTCGTCAGCCAGCCGCCCGCTTTGCCGCTCTTGCTGTGACCAGTGTGTGCCGGTTTTCTTCAATAAATTTTTTCTTGGCCTCTGTCATCGCGCGTCCGAAGCCGAGAACGAAGCACATGCCCGGGGGCCATTCGTGCATGCAGTTCGATTCGATCTCGTCAAACATGGCGAGGTACTGGTCGACTTCCTCAAGACGGTTGTCGAGGACGCGCTCAACCTGTTCGTCCGTCATCAGGTGCGCAAAACACATCGTCGCCAGGAACTCCGAGCGAATCTTGTGACACGGCGCCGGGTTGTCCAGCGCCTCGAGCAGGTAGTCGCGACCGGCATCGGTGATCTCGTAAACCTTGCGATCGGGTTTGCCCTCTTGCGGAATGCACTCACAGTTCACGAGGCCCTGGTTGGCGAGTGATGACAGTGCCGGGTATATCGAACCGTAGCCGGCCGCGAAAAAGTGGCCAAACGTCGATTCGAAGTTTTTCTTCAGGTCGTAGCCCGAGGCTTTGCCGTCGGTCAACATCCCGAGACATACGGTTTTTACGTCCATTGCTCGTGTCCGGCGCGAGGCCGCCATATATCGGGGCGATGCATACTATCAATTCGATACATAAAGGCAAGGAATCCTTCGTAACGAATTGTTTCTGCTCAATTGTCCCAATAAAACAATGACTTGCGGATCACTGGCTCCGTGCGCCAGACGCCGGCGAGACCGGGATCGGCTGGAGTCGCGCAAGAATGCGCGACGTCCTGCTCGCCGAAATCACGCGGACCGCCTACAAGCGCTAGCGAAAGTAGCGAGCGAAGTACGAGTTCAGCAGGCGGTTATCGGGATCGAGCTGGCGACGAATTTTCCTGAAAAATTCCAGGCGTCCCGCATAGGTCTGCGTGACATAGCTTTCACGTATCACCTGCGACTGGTTGAAAAGCGGCGTGCCACCCCAGTTCTCGGCAAATTCCGAGAGGTCAAGCGCGAAATCGTCCCAGCCGCGCTGCTGCGTCGATCCTGTCTGCAGCGCGATCATGGGTTCGTCGAATGACGGTGAGAGCAGCGCCGTGTTGTCTCGTGCCACGCGGTAGCCGATCGCCGGCATGTCGCAGCGATATCCGGTGCGCGCGAATGTCTCGCGGCAGAATTTCGCATAAGCCATGACTACGACCGAAAAATCAGATGCCGGGAAGCACCAGGTTGATTGCAGGACAGGACTCCCTTTCCTGCGTCCGTGGCGACCGCAGGACGCGGCATTGTTTCCGGATGAAACGTACCGGGAACTCATCATGTCATGCGTTGCCGACGAGATCTTGTCAACGAGCTGGTAGCGCACGCTGGGAATCGGCACGACCTTGCCGAGCGATTTGAAGACGTGCGGCAATACTGTGCTCTCGCCCCAGTCCTTTATCTTCCATGGCGCGTTCCAGGTGCTTCCGGCGTCGGCATCGTAGTGCCGCAGGTCGAGAAACACCTGGTTGAGATACGGCATCAGCGCAAAGCGAATCCCCATGTCGGGTTTCGCCAGTTTCCCGGATATCTCTGCAAACGTTTCGATGTCCATCTTCCGGTGCCTGGCCGTGAACGTTGTTATCGGTCGCACTTTCAACGTGACTTCGTAAATTGTGCCAAGCAATCCGTAGCTGAGGCGGAACGCACTGAGGAGATGTTGTTGCGTCACGCTGACGTTCATGACCTTGCCGGTCGCTGTTACCGCCTTCAGGCTCATCACATGATTCGACAGCATCGATGCCTGCCCGCCGATGCCGGGTCCCATGCAGGGCGAGGCGATCGCGCCGCCAAGCGTGCGTTCAGTCTGTTCGAAATTGCCGGGCAACTCGAGGCCTTTTTCCGCAAGTGCCGCGACAAGTGCGCCGATACGCACGCCGCACTCCGCCGTCACGGTATGGTTGTAAGTATCGATGCTGCGGATTCGATTGAGTCCGGTCGTATCGATCGTCGTGCCGGTAGTGCTGACGTTGCAGTCCGTGCTGGACGACGCGGCACCGCGCGGGCGTATTGGTACAGCGACGTGCTGGTCCATGCTGCGCATCAGGCGTGCGAGATTCGCGGGTGTTTGTGTGGAGGGCTGCGCCGGGCGGCGCGCAAGGTTGCTCGAACGCTTGAGCGTTTTCATCATTGGTAACTCCGCTATCGTAGGATGGACCCGTAGACCGGTGGCTTTGCGACACTGCCTTTCAGCAGCTGTGCCTTTTTCAATCGTGTCGTGATCGTTACACACGGCCGAACCCCGTGCAATGCAACATAATCAGTGCGTCTGCACCAGCGGAGGCCGGGTATCGATCTGGCGTGGCTGGACGCTTGCAGCTGCCTCACAATTCGGACGCGTAACAGAGTGCCGGCAGCGCCACAGGGCACGGACGCACGACCAGGCACAGGTGCTACCGAATACCCGGTCGTAACGTGTATTCTCCGGGACCATTAGCAAAATGCGTGCGGGTCGCCGCACGTGGGTACCGGCTCGATGACGCCCGCATGTTTTCCGACAAGGCAATGCCGCTCGTTAGTTCGACTCCGGTCGATCTCGGTGACGCGTTTGGCGACCTCAGCATGGATTTCGACTGGTATGCTGAGAATCACCGTTGCGGTACTGCTGCTCGCGCTGCACGCGAGCAGTCATGCCGACGCAATCCAGTACGAAATTCGCGGTGTTTCGGAAACACTCGCGGAAAACGTTCGCAGTCATGTGCAGGCTTTTCGCATCGGCCGGTCCTCGGAGCTGTCGGGCCGCGACGAAGAACGCATCCTCGACGACGCCGTTCAGAAGGCGCGCGTCGCGCTGCGGCCCTACGGTTATTATGCGCCCACGATCGATGCGCACGTACGTAGCGCACGCGGCGAGCAACAGGTGGTCGTCGTCGATATTGCACCGGGCGCGCCTGTCCTGGTCGAATCCGCCGCTGTCGAGATCATCGGCGACGGCGCCAAACACAGCGTCCTCAGAGACTGGCGAAAGTCGTGGCCGCTGACAAAGGGCAAGGTCCTCGACCAGACAATCTGGACGGAAAGGAAGTCGTTTGCACTCGATGAGGCGGAGAAAGTCGGCTATGTCGGCGCTCGCTACACGGTGCATAAGCTTGAAATCAATCTCGAGACGAACCGCGCCGTACTCAGCCTGACGCTGGACACCGGGCCTCGCTACCGTTTCGGTGATATCGACTTCGGCGAACATGTTTTAAAGCCCGGCATCGTCGAGTACATCCCGCGTTTCGATAAGGGCGACTGGTACAGTCGGCGGCTGCTCGACAAGTTCCGCATCGACCTGTGGAAGACCGGATATTTTACGAACGTCGAAGTCGAGGAAATCGAGCAGCCCGACGAATCGCCACCGGAAATCGACCTCAAGGTGTCCGTCGAGACCGAGACGCGCAACTACTACCAGGGATCCCTAGGCGCCGGTTCGGATACCGGCATGCGTATTCAGGCGCAATGGAGCCGCCACCCGGTGTCGTCGAACGGTGACCGTGTCGACGTCGGTATCGGCTGGCAGGAGCAGGATGACGAGTTTTCCATGCGTGGTACTTACCGTTTGCCGCGCCGAGAGCGGGCCAGGGAGTACTGGGTTGCCGATGTCATCCTGCGTAACGAAAACCTGGATCTGGAGGTCAAGCGCACCCCGGAAGACGAAGATTTCATCAAGATTGCGAACGGCAACGTCGACGAGTATCACCTGCGCGGCGGGCGCCTGAAGGTGCGCAATCTGAAGGGGGGTGAGCAGCAGGCGTTCGAAACGTTGTTCATGCAGGTCCTGCGCGGCAACCGGCGGCTGTCGCCGGTTGAGACCGTGCCCGACCTGGTTGCCCTGGCCAGCGACCCCATCGGGCGACCGATCTTCAATGGCATCGACAATGCGCTGTCTTTCGGCGTTGACTACGACCTTGTCAGCGTCTACGGCAAGGGCTGGACGACGCGTGGGCGCCGCGATCGAGCGTGGGTGTTTACCGCCAACAAGGCGCTTGGCTCGGAAACCAACTTTACGCAGGCTTATATCGCCACGCGTCGCAGTTTTCTGCGCGGCGAGCGCTGGAAGTTCATCATGCGCGCCGAGGTCGGTTACACCGACGCCGAGGTCGACAATTTTACGGTCGATATCGACGGTACGCCACTCGACCTGTCGGTCACCCGGCTGCCGAACTTCTACCGGTTCCGGGCTGGCGGCAGCAACAGTGTGCGCGGTTACGGATTCGAGGAACTCAGTAACAACCTGATCGGCTCCAATCACATCATTACGGGCAGCGCCGAAATCGAGATGAAGTTTCTCGAGAACTGGTCGGCGGCCGCATTCATTGACATTGGCAACGCGTTCAACGACTGGAGCAAACCGGAGCTGCGCAAGGGCGTCGGTATCGGATTCCGCTGGTATTCGCTGGCCGGTCCGATCCGGGTCGATTTCGCGCGGGCACTCGATATCGATGACAGCCCGTGGCGCGTCCATTTCACGATCGGGACACCGTTGCTGTGAGGTGGCTGCGGCGTGTTGCAGTTGCGGTGGCCGTCGTCGCCACGTTGTTCCTGTCGTTGTGGTTCTGGGTGCTGCATACCGAGTCGGGCGCCAATCGCGTCTGGCAGTTCGCGAAGAACGCAACGGGCGGACAACTGGCCGGCAGCCGAATCGAGGGCGATCTCGGCGGCGGCGCAGAGCTGGGCGAACTGCGCTGGCAGTCCGAAACTGTCGACGTTTCAGCGCAGGCTGTTTCCGTTCGCGTCAATGTCGATCTGATGCCGCCGGTGGTCAATGTCGAGGCCATGTCTGTCGGGCGGGTCGAGATCGAGACCCGGGAATCCGGTGACTCGACCGAGGCTGCAAGTTCGCCCGGCGAGATCGCCTTAGGATTGCGCCTGCCGGTTGCCATTCGCATCGACGACCTGAAGAGCGGCCCAATCATACTGCGCCGTCCGAACAGCGAACCGCTGTCCGTCGATGCGGTCTCGTTATCTGCCTACTGGCACGATGTGCTGGAGATCCACGGTCTCACGGCAAACCGTGAAGACATCGAAGCTGTCATTGCCGGAACCGTCCTGCTGCAGGACGCTGTGCCGATCGATGTTCAGGCCGACGTGCGCCGAGGGTCGGAGTCCGCTCGGCTGGCTTTGCGCGGCGATCTGGACAAAAGTGATTTCACGCTGGCGGTCGACGGTGAGCCGGGCGCGGCAACCGGCCACGGCATTCTGCAGCTCGGTGACGCCGTCGCTGTCTCCGGCGACTTCGAGGTCGCTGCATTTCACCTGGCACGCTACTGGGATGCGTGGCCCGCAACGCACCCGCTTTCAGGTGACCTGAGCGTTGCCTGGTCCGGTGACTCGGTAACGGTCGACAGGGCGAACGTGCGCGGCGGCGACGCTGTGGTGGCGGTCGACGGTAGTTACAACATCGCCTCGGGCGATATCGACACCACGTTGCGCTGGTCGGACGTGCAGTGGCCCATTGACGCCGCGGCGCCGCGGTTGGCAAGCGGCACCGGTGACGTTGTTGTCGCCGGTGATCTGGACAACTGGACCGTGCGCGGCACGCTCGAAATCGGTACGACGGAAATGCCGGACGGTCGATTCGTCGTCGATGCGAACGGCGATCGCGATGGCGCCGCTGCGGTCATCAGTGAAGGCCGCGCGTTCGGTGGCACGCTGGCCGGCGAAGTTGCCTACCGGTGGCGGGATGCGCAGCCGTGGAACGCGGATATTGAATTCACGACCATCGGCACCAGCAGCTTGCTGCCGGACTGGCCGGCCGTGCTCAGTGGCTCGATTACGGCGGACGGTACGCAGCGTCCGTTTTCGATCAATGCCGTCGCGGACGACGTCGCGGGCGAGCTGCGCGGCATGGCATTGCAGCTGGACGGTGCGTTTTCGCACGACGATACGGCGACGAGCGCCGACAACCTCTATGTCGAACACGGTGGGCTTAAAGCGACGCTCGACGGCTCGGCCGACACGCCGGAGGGATTGCGCTTCGACGGCTCAGTTGCGGCGCTCGAAAACTACCTCGACATGGTCGCCGGCAGCGCAACGGCGTCAGGGATCCTGTCGCGCGCGGGTGATAATCCGTACCTGGTCGTCAACCTCGAGAGCCCGCAACTCACCGTCGGTGAAATCGCGTTCGTCGATGTCGATCTCGACGATCGGCGCAGCGACAACGGAATTGTCGGGTTCGTGCTTGATGTCGGGCGTATCGACGGCCTCGGCCCGGCCATCTCCGGCGCCCGCGTCGAGTTCGACTATGCCCCGGACCGACAATCACTGACTGTCACCGGCGAGCAACTCGAATCGAGCTTCGAGATCGGTATTGCCGGCGCTTTTGCCGACTGGCGACGTCCGCTCGAGTCCGACTGGTCCGGCGACGTGACGGCATTCGCCCTTGAGCTCGACGACGAGCACGCGCTGGGGCTCGAGCACCCCGCGCAGTTGCAGCTGTCGGGTAGCTCGGTTTCAGTGAGCGATTTCTGTGCTGCAGGTGGTGCGGGCGCGAGCATTTGTGCGGATTTCCGCCGCGACGATATGGGCTCGCTGGCGCTGTCCGCCGAAGTCGGCGAGTTGCCGGTCGACCTTGTGGAACACTTCATCGATGCGCCGATAACGTTCGACCAGACGATCGGCGGGACACTGGAGTGGGCGCGCGAGGCTGGCGGCGAACCGTCCGGACGTGCGGACCTCGCGATTTCACCCGGTTCCATCAAGAGCCTCGAGGATCCGGACCTTGCGATTGTCACCGAGGAAGGCCAGATCGGTTTCGAGATCATCAATGGCGAACTGCTGTCCGGCAATGCCCTCGTGCCAATGCCCGGAACCGGCGAGATCAACGCGCGTTTCCGCGTTCTCGACGTTACCCGGGCCCTGGACAGCGGCATTGAAGGCGGCGTCCAGGTGTCGATGAACGATATCGCCCTGCTGGCCGAGTTTTCGCCGCTGATCGACGCCATCGGCGGGCGAATCGACGTGTCGTTGACGGTGGCCGGCAGTGTCAGCGAACCCGTTGTGACCGGGGACATGCGTATGAACGACGGAGAAATCTACTACGGCCCGATCGGCATGCATCTGGAAGACATTCAACTGGCGGGAACACTGAGCGGGACGCGATCGTTCCAGATCGAGGGTCAGTTTCGCGCCGGTGACGGGCAGGGCCACGTCATTTCGAGCGCCGACTATGCGAGCGCCGAGGAGCCCGGCTTGCAGTTTCGCGTGCGTGGCACCGATCTGCTGCTGGTCGACGTACCCGACCTTCAGGCGACCGTAGCGCCGACGCTCGATATCGACTTCAGCGAGGGTCATCTGGCAATAAATGGCAGCGTCAACATACCGCGGGCACGTATTACACCGGCGAATCTTGCGGAAAGCCGTGTCGGCGAGAGCGACGACGTGGTCATCGTTGCGGGTTCCCTGCCGGACGCTCAGGAAAAAGCAACCGAAAGCGAGCTGGAGTACTCGGGGGAGCTGACCGTCACGCTCGGCAACGACGTGCGCGTCGATCTTGACGTTGCCAACGCCAGTCTCGTCGGCTCATCCGTGTTTACCTGGCAGGGCGACCCGATTCCGAAGGCGCAGGGTCGCTTTGATCTTGCCGGCAGCATCGAGGCGTTCGGCCAGGTGCTGAACATTGCGGAGGGCGGGATTCGCTTTCCCAACGTTCCTGCCAACGATCCGTACATCCGCTTGCGTGCGGAGCGCGACATCTACGGCAATACGCAGGTCAAGCACGCTGGCGTGCTGGTCGACGGTCCGGCATCGCGACCGTCGATAGAGGCCTACACGGTGCCGCTGACCACCGAGGAACGTGCACTGACATTGCTCGTTACGGGCAGCGATTTCGACTACGAGCAGGGCGTCGGGGCCGTCGACTTCGGTACCTACATCGCGCCGCGGTTGTTTGTGAGCTACGGCGTCGGCATTTTCGATCGTGACAATGTGATCAGTGCGCGCTACGACCTGAAGCGCGGCTTTGGCATCAAGGCGTCGTCGGGCAGCAAGGAGTCCGGCATCGATCTCAACTATCGCTTCGAAAACTGATTTGAGCCCATAGTTGTCATGTCCGCCGGTGATGATCGACAATTGTCACCGGACTGAGAGGGAGACGATCATGCGCTGGCGAGGCGGCAGACGTAGCAAGAACATCGAAGACAGGCGTGCCTCGGGCGGTGGCCGACGAGGGTTGCTGGGCGGCGGCATCGGCACGATCGTGCTGGTGCTCGTGGCCATGTATTTTGGCGTCGATCCTACCCCGCTGCTACAGGGCATGCAGGGCGGATCGGCATCGTCGAGCGGCACGCAGCCGACGGCAGAGGATCTGAAGAACGATCCGCTTGCCGACATGGTGTCGGTGGTCGTCGCCGATACCGAAGATGTGTGGCGCCAGATCTTTGCCGAAGAAGGCCAGCGCTACCAGGAGCCGACGCTGGTGCTGTTTCGTGGCGCGACGCGATCGGCCTGCGGCCTCGGCCAGGCGGCGATGGGACCCTTTTACTGCCCGGCTGACAAAAAGGCCTATATTGACCTGAGTTTCTACGAAACGATGCGCACGCGGTTTCGTGCCCCCGGCGACTTTGCGCAGGCCTATGTGATCGCGCATGAAATCGGTCACCACGTGCAGAATCTCGTCGGGACGTCCGGGCGTGTGCACTCGATGAAGCGCCAGGTCAGCCAGGCCGAGGGCAACGAACTGTCAGTACGACTGGAACTGCAGGCGGACTGCTACGCCGGTGTTTGGGCGAACCGTGCAAACAAGGCGCGCAACATACTCGAGTCCGGCGATGTCGAGGAAGCGCTGACAGCCGCCGCTGCCATAGGCGACGACACCCTGCAGCGCCAGAGCCAGGGCACAGTAGTGCCGGAATCATTCACGCACGGTTCCGCCGCGCAAAGACAGCGCTGGTTTCGTGCGGGCCTTGCGAGCGGCAACGTCGACGACTGCGATACGTTCAACGCGACCCGCCTTTGAGCAAAGACATAATCCGGGCCACCGCTGCGCGCGTTCGTGAAGCGGCCGAGCGGCTGCGTGACTACGTGGTGAGGACGCCCCTGCGCTATTCGCAGGCGTTCAGCGGCAGCACCGGGGCGGATGTCTGGTTCAAGCTCGAAAACCTCCAGGACACGGGATCCTTCAAGCTGCGGGGTGCGACCAACCGGTTGCTGACACTGTCGCAGCAGGAACGTGCGGCGGGCTGCGTGGCGGCATCGTCGGGCAATCACGGCGCCGCAGTGGCCTGTGCGATGCAGAAGTTATCGACGACCGGAATCGTGTTCGTCCCGGAACAGACGTCTCCGGCAAAGGTCGACAAGATCCGGGCCTACGGGGGCGATGTCCGTTTTTTCGGCCATGACGGCCTCGACACTGAACAACATGCGCGCGACTATGCCGCGTCGCACGATATGTTGTACCTGTCGCCCTATAACGATGAGGAAGTGGTCGCCGGGCAGGGTACGTGCGGCGCCGAAATTACCCAACAGCTGCCGGACGTTGATACCGTGTTGATCGCCGTCGGTGGAGGTGGACTGATTGGCGGCTGTGGCGCCGTGCTGAGGGCGCACAATCCGGGCGTACGAATTATTGGCTGCCAACCGGCCGCCTCACCGGTCATGGCCCGGTCGATCGAAGCTGGCGAAATACTGGACCTGCCGAGCGAGCCCACACTATCCGACGGCACAGCCGGCGGCATCGAGTCCGGCTCGGTGACATTTCCGCTCAACCAGGCCGTCGTCGACGAATTCGTCACCGTCAGCGAGGCCGAGATAGCGTCCGCCATGCGGCACTACATGGAGGCCGAAGGCCAGGTCATCGAAGGTGCCGCCGGCGTTGCGGTCGCGGCATTGCTGAAACGCCGACAGGACCTCGCTGGCGAGAAGGTCGTGGTCGTCATATGCGGCGCCAACGTCAGCGATGAAACGCTTGCGGCTGTCCGGGGAGACCCGAACCGTTAACTCCGGTGTCGTACAATTGCTGTGGAACTGTGCGCGTCGCGACGGCTCAAACAACAACATGACTATTTCCAGCATCCTGCGATTGCTCGTTCTGGCTCTGATGCCGGCTACCGTCGCACTGGCCGAAACGACCGTATTCGTCAACGTCAATGTCGTTCCGATGAATGCCGAATCGGTCGTACGCGGGCAAACGGTCGTCATTGAGAATCGTCGCATCGCGGCCATCGGCACGGTGGATTCGATTCCGGTGCCGAAAGACGCACTCGTTGTCGACGGTACGGATCGCTATTTGATGCCGGGGCTGGCCGAAATGCACGCTCACGTAACGGGCGATGACGGCTTCGACCGGCTTGCGGCGCTGTTCGTCGCCAACGGCGTCACGACCATTCGAGGCATGCTGGGTCGTCCGGAGCACCTGCGACTGCGGGAACAGCTCCTCGATAATTCGAGGTTCGGCCCGCGACTGATCACGTCGGGGCCGTCGCTGAATGGCCGCAGCGTATCGAGTGCCGAAGATGCGGCAGCCAAAGTCCGTGCGCAGCACGCGGCGGGATACGACTTCGTCAAGGTGCACCCGGGACTCGACGCTGATGAATTCGAGTCGCTCGGCAATACCGCCAACGAGATCGGTATGCCCTTCGCCGGTCACGTACCCGTCGCCGCCGGTGTGAAAAGGGCTTTCGACCTCAGGATGTCGACCATCGATCATCTCGACGGGTACTTCGCGTCCCTGCTGACGCCGAGCAGTCACGGTGCTGGCGGATATGGCGGTTTTTTCGATGTCATGCTCGCCGCCGAAATTGACGAAAAATCGATTCGCGCCATTGCCCGGGAAACCGCGGCAGCGGGTGTCTGGAACGTTCCGACCCAGGTGCTGATCGAGCAACTGATCGATGAAACACCGGTGATCGAACTCAAGAACCGGCCAGAAATGCGGTTCGTTACAGCCGGCACGCTCAGGCAGTGGGGTGAGCGCAAGCTGGCCACACAAGGCGAGCGAGGCTTCGACCAGGCGGTAGCAAATCGAGCGGTCGAACTCAGGCGCAGGCTGGTGTTCGAATTGCACGAAGCCGGGGCAGGTCTGCTGCTCGGCTCTGATGCACCGCAGGTGTTCAATATTCCGGGGTATTCCCTGCACCGTGAGCTCGACAACCTGGTTGCGTCCGGATTGTCGCCCTACGAAGCGCTCCGCACGGGCACGACAGCTGTGGCCGAATTCCTAGGCACCAATACCGGCGTGGTTGCCGTCGGCAGGGACGCCGATCTCGTCCTTGTCGACGACAACCCGCTGACCGACATCCGGAATGCCAGCCGTGTTCACGGCGTCATGGTCCGTGGCAAGTGGTACGCGCGACGCGATCTCGACGAATTGCTCGAGCCGTATATTGTGCAACAGGGCAAGTAACCCCGCGTTGCAACCAATCCGGCGTGAGACGCGTCTAAACTGTATTCATAGCTGCGACAGAACCGAGGGGATACTCATGCGCGGACTCATCATACTGGGGATGTTCACGGCGAGCCTTGCACAGGCGGCCTGGTCTGACTACGAAGAAAAACGCGAACTAAACGTCGATGCCGACGGCGTCGAAATGTTGTCGATCAAGGCCGGGGCCGGGTCGATGGACGTTCGCGGCGTTGAGGGCAGCGACGCCATCGTCGTCGACGCCAGGATCGTCGTGCCCGGCGCCGACGAAGACGATGCACGAGAAATCATCGATAAGGACATGGTGTTGTCTCTCGAGACCAGGGGTGCCGAAGGGCTCCTGAATGCGTGGTTCGACAGCGGCTTCATGGGATTCGGTTCGGATGCGCACATTGTCCTGGATGTCAGCGTGCCGACCGGGATGACGGTTCACATCGATGACGGCGCGGGCTCGATCGAGGTACTGGACACCGGCGGCGACCTGACCATCGACGACGGCTCGGGGTCCATCACTATCGAAAACGTGGCCAACGTGAAGATTGATGACGGTTCCGGATCGATAAAAATCGACGGCGCAAACGGCGACGTGTCGATCGTAGATGGTTCCGGCAGCATCACGGTGCGCGGGGTCAACGGCAGTGTGCGGGTCGATGATGGGTCCGGCAGTATCCGCGTAAGCGACGTCGAAAAGGACTTCATCGTCGTCGACGATGGCAGCGGCGGCGTCACCCACTCCAACGTGCGTGGCACGGTCGACGCGGAGTCCTGACGCCAGGAAATGCTACTATCTCCCTGAACGCGGTTCACAGCACCGTGTGACACCGCGTCTGGAAAGCGCCCGCGACCGGGCGCGGGGAGGCAGTATGAAACTGATACAGCATCTGCTGGATACGAAAGGCCGGGAAATCATCTCCGTCGATCCCGGCGCATCGGTACTCGATGCCATCAAGCTTATGGCCGAAAAATCCGTTGGATCCCTGCTGGTCATGCAGGACGGAAAGCTCCGGGGCATCGTCACTGAACGCGACTACGCGCGCAAAGTCATCATCAAGGGACGTTCGTCGCAAAACACCGAGGTCGGTGAGATCATGACGGTGGATGTGCACACCGCGGCGCCGGACAACACGGTCAATCACTGCATGGAAGTGATGACCAGGAGAAAGATCCGGCACCTGCCGGTGGTCGATGGCGACAACATCATCGGCATGATCTCGATCGGGGACCTCGTCCAGGCGATCATCTCGGACCAGAAGGAAGAGATCGAGCATCTCGAGCAGTACATCAGTGGCTAGCAATACCGGAGCTTGAGGAACAGGAAAATGCCGATGTACATGCTTGCGATACTGGTCCTGCTGATTGCAGGCGCAGCGGCAAGTGCGGACGAGCAAAAGGCGCAGTCCAAGACGGTCATCGGCCCACGGAACATCAACCTCCATGACGGCGCCAATGCGCTGCTTGCCGGCGACATTGAAGAAGGCGTTCGCCTGACCGCCCTCGGACTGGAGCACGCGGCGACGACCCGTGAACGCAAAATCGGCCATTCCAACCTGTGTGCCGGGTACCTGATGCTGGAGCAGCTCGAAACGGCGCTCTGGCACTGCAACTGGGTGCTCGAGCGCGACGAGAATCACTGGCGTACGTACAACAACCGCGCGCTGGTCTACCTGGCGATGGAGCGCTACGAGGAATCCGAGGCCGATATCCGGCGCGGCCAGAGCCTGAACCCGCGGTCGGAGAAGCTTAAGGAAGTGAAGGGCATGTATTTGGACGAGGTGGAACCCGTGATGGAAAACATCACGATCGACGATCGCCGCAATGAACCGCCTAACCCGGTCAGACCGCCACCGGAATCATGATACGACCGTGCGCCGTCATTGCGTTTCTGCTCGTCGCCACGGTGGTGTCCGGTGACGAAGAGAATTACGCGCGCGTCATTGACGGCGATACCGATCGCATACCCGAGCACACGGTGGCACCCGAGTATCCGCGCAAGGCGCGGCGCGACCGGATCGAAGGCGAGGTCGTCGTGTGTTTCGACATTGATCGTCGCGGGCGCACCCGACGGATCGCCGTGCGTCACAGCACCAATCGCGAGTTTGAGAAGCCGTCGATTCGTGCCGTGCGCGCGTCGAGCTTCAGGCCGCTGCGAGACGACGAACCGTTGCAGTCGATCAAGACCTGCAGGACATTCGTTTTCGCCCTGGTGCCTCTCGACGACGAGGAGTCAGTCTGAGTTGAGCTCGAGAACGCGCCTTGCAGCTTCGGCGAGCGTCGTTCCAAAACTCAGAATGCCCTCTTCGTGGCCGCCCATGACGGCGACCCCGTCACGGGAAAATGACGTGCCCACGTACAATCGCGCAAATTCTGCCGCCATCTCCGGCGTGCCGTACGCGACTGCCGGGTCTGTCGTCGGGAGCACATTGACCAGTGCGTCCCAGTGCGGCTTGCTGTGGATGTGCACGACCGCGTTGATGTTGTCGGCGAGTTCGTAAATCGCGGCGTGCGTCATCGCCTCCGACGATGCCTGCATCGGGCCGGTACAGTGCACGACGTTCGCGCCGATGTCGTAGTTCGTCACCAGCGAGTAGTGCTGCGTCGTGGTGCTCGCGAGGCGACCGGTCTGCGTCCCGGAGATGAGGAACTGACCGGTGTCGCCGACGCGGATACTGAGATTGCCGTAACCGATTCTGAGATCGGGATATTCGCCGATGAGACCCGCCGCGAACAATGGACGCCGCCATTTGTCGAGCAGTGCGGCGGCCGCCGCATCGGCCGCCGGGCCGGGCGTCCAGCGGCTTTCGTACTTGATGTAGCCCTCGTCGACGGTCACCGCTTTTCCGGAAACAACCCGAGGAGGCCGTCTTCACTGGCATCGCAAACACCGCGCTCGGTGATCAGCCCGGTGACGAGTCGTGCGGGTGTGACGTCGAATGCATAGTTGCTGATCGGCGTCGTCGGCGCCGTTGTGCGTACATGCGTCGTTCGGCCGTCGGCGACACCGTAGACATCGCTGACCTCGCTCCCAGGGCGCTCCTCGATAGGTATCTCCGCAATACCGTCGCGGCATTTCCAGTCGATCGTGGTCGAAGGAAGCGCGATGAAGAACGGTACGTCGTTGTCGTGCGCCGCCAGCGCCTTCAGGTAGGTGCCGATCTTGTTGGCCACATCGCCGCAACGCGTCGTGCGGTCCGTGCCCGTGATGACGATATCGACCAGGCCGTGCTGCATCAGGTGACCGCCCGCGTTGTCGACGATGACTGTATGCGGTACGCCGTTGGCGCCGAGTTCCCAGGCCGTGAGTTGCGAGCCCTGGTTACGAGGCCGCGTCTCGTCGACCCATACATGGACGTCCAGTCCCTGTTGGTGAGCAAAGTAGATGGGCGCGGTCGCTGTACCCCAGTTGATTGTCGCGAGCGAACCGGCATTGCAATGTGTAAGAATGTTGACCGTTGCGCCGTTCTTGCACGCAGCAATGTCTTCCAGCAGGCGCAGGCCGTGACGTCCGATGCCGCGACTGATTTCGATGTCTTCTTCGCAAACGGCTTCGGCTTCGCGGCGCGTGGTTGCAATGACGTCAGGCGCGCCTTCGACGGCGCTGAGTACACGCTCAACGGCCCAGCGAAGATTGACCGCCGTCGGTCGCGATTCGAGTAGGGCATCTGCAGCCTTCCGGATCTCGGATGCGCCACCGGACTTCGCCGAAAGATACAACGACCATGCAGCGGTCGCACCGATTAACGGTGCACCGCGAACGTACATGTCGGAAATCGCAACGACGCCATCCTGCCAGGTTCGCAGGTCGTGAACCCGGTATTCGTGCGGCAATAGCCGCTGGTCGATGACCTGGACGACGGCGTCATCGTCCGGCTGCAGCCAGATGGTTCGAAAGTCCTCGGGATTCTGCGGGAACACCCCTGCCCTAACCCTCGAGGCCCGCCGCGAGCCGTGCCGAACGCAGCGTATTGGCCATGAGCATCGTAATGGTCATCGGTCCGACGCCGCCGGGTACCGGCGTAACCGCGCCGGCAATGGTGCATACGTCTTCGTAGTCGACGTCGCCGGTCAGGCACGTCTTTTTCTCGCCGTCGACGACCTTTTCCACGCGATTGATACCAACGTCGATAACGACTGCGCCGGGTTTGACCCAGTCCGCCTTGACCATGTCGGGACGTCCGACGGCGGCAACGACGATATCCGCCGCTGCGACAACCTGCGGCAGGTCGCGGGTGCGCGAGTGGCACGTCGTGACAGTCGCATTGCGCTGCAACAGCAGCGCGCCCATCGGCTTGCCGACAATATTCGAGCGGCCGATGACGACCGCATTCTTGCCGGAAAGGTCGCTGCCGAGTTCGTCCTCGATCATCAGCATGCAACCAGCCGGCGTGCATGGCACGAACGCATCAGCGGTATGACCGGCTGTGAGTTTGCCGATGTTGACGTAGTGAAACCCGTCGACGTCCTTGGTCGGCACGATTGCCTGCGTGATCGTTTGCTCGTCGAGGTGCCTCGGCAGCGGCAGCTGCACGAGAATGCCGTGGATGGCGTCGTCGGCATTCAATTCATCGATAAGCTTCAGTACGTCGCCCTGTGACGTGTCTTCGGCCAGCGTGTGCTTGACGGAATGAAAGCCGCAGTTCTCCGCCGTGCGCTGCTTGTTGCGAACATAGACCTGGCTGGCAGGGTCTTCGCCGATGATGACCACTGCGAGGCCGGGCTTGATGCCGTGCCGTGCCCGGAGTTCTGCGGTCTCGCGGGTAATGGATTCTGCAAGTGCGGCGGCCTTGGCCTTGCCGTCGATGCGTTTGGCGGCGCTCATCGATTGATTCCTGGCGTCAAAAGAAGCGCGATTGTACAGGCGAAGCCGCTGGCACGGTACTTCGGCAATCCGCGATCGACCGGCTAATCACGCCGCCGCTGCATCAGGCCGTACAACAGCGCCGCCGGCGACAAGGCGGCGAACAGGTGTTTCAGTGAATGGCCCGATATCACGTTGCCTGCGGCAAGTACCTCGGCATCGAGAAACTCGGCGACCTTGGCAAGGAAGTAGCAGCCGATCATCCACCAGGCGTAGCGACCGATATCGCTCCGTTCGCGAAACATGAGCAGGACCAGCGGGATGAGCAGCATCGGCATGAACTGAACCAGTGCATACGGGCGCAGGTCGCCCTGGCCGAGCGATTCGGTCCAGGCCCAGTAAGCGACCGACGCGAATCCCGTGACGAGCAGCGGCACCAACAGGCGTTTGCCGAGCTGCGGGGAAAAGTATTCGGCGATAATGATCGACACAAAGCTCATGAAGCCGATCGTCATTGGCAGTCGATCCCAGACCAGTGTCTCGGTTGATGGCATCCAGTGGAAGTAGCCGGAGCCGACGGATGTCGCCGCAATTCCTGCGAAAAACACGAGCCACGCCGTGCGCGTGTGTGGCGTTACGTCATTGCCGTAACGCCAGGCAAATCTGAAACCCCAGGCACCAATGATAATAAAACCGGCGTTCGACAGCACGTTCAGGAAATTCGGGATACCGGCAAAGGCGCGGACGTCCGCAAAATCGTAGTAGCGGACGTCCTGCGGGATCGGGTCGACCAAGAGCGTGGCGAGCAGCGAGGCCGCAGCGGTGGCGGCCAGCACGGCGATGCGCCAGTTCACGGGCTGGCGCTCTCACAGTCGATGCGGTGCATCGGAAAATCCATGGCGCGTTCCTCGCCATCGAGCGTGCCCTCAATGCGCCCCAGCAGCACGTCGCCGTCCCGGCGGTAAATGACGCGCTGTGGGAAGTCGTGGCCCTTGTTTTCGAACACGACCGAGCTCGCGCCGAATTCAACGGCAATGAATGCCGTAGGTGGCTTTCCTCCGGGCTGCGCGTACAGCACCAGGCCACCGTCCTCGTCGGTAGCGATCCGCAGGAATTCGAAGCCGTAGGTATGGTTGTCGTGCACGTTTCGTGTCGTTGCCAGCATCGTGCCGCCGGCTGGAATCGTCCACATTTCTCCCGAGCCCGGATCGCCACCGTCGTTCGCCCAGCAACCGGCCAGCCAGGCCAATCGGTCGATATCGGCACTCGCCGATACCGACAACAACGTCAGCAGCACTGCAATATGGCGCATCATTCGCCTCCCTGTGGACCCCAGAATACGACCCAGGCCGCGAAATCGTCGCTGAAATCGACGAAGCGATGTTCGACGCCGGCGGCAACGAACAGGGCATCGCCGGCTTCAAACGGGATGGACTCGTTTTCACGGACGAACGTGCCGTGGCCGGCATGAACGATGTAGATTTCGTCCTGGTCATGCGGCGACTGGTCGTCGACGCCAACTGGCTTGTAGTAGCCGAGCTCCATGGATCCGTGTTCGAGCAGGACACCGTACAGTCCGTCCTCCGACGCGGCGACGAGCTGCAATGCCTTTTCCGGTGTCATTCGTTCACTCATGGATTTACCGTACTGCATCGCGAAGCAGCAGTTCAAGCTGGCGTGCTGCTAGAATGCGGCTCCCGCACCCGACTCGAAGGCTTGCGTGCACAAGGTTTTCCGACAGATTCGCGGCATCGTCGTATTTGCCGCCCTGACACTGAACACCGTTTTCTGGTTTGTGCCGGTACTTGCGATGGCCATCCTGAAGTTGCTGGTGCCGTTCAAGGGGTTTCGACGCGCGGTTACGCGCGCCCTGATGTGGTGCGGCGAAAACTGGGTTGCCTTCAATTCGGCGTGGTTTCGGGTGGCGGCATCGGTGAACTGGGAAGCGACGGGGCTTGATTCGCTGCACCGCAACGGCTGGTACCTGGTGATCGCCAATCACCAGACGTGGGTCGATATCGTCGTGCTGCAGGCAATCTTCAACCGGCGCGTCCCGTTCCTGAAATTTTTTATCAAGCAGCAACTCATCTGGTTCCCGTTCCTCGGAATCGCGTGGTGGGCACTCGACATGCCGTTCATGAAGCGCTACTCGCCCTCGTATCTCGCAAAGAACCCGCACATGAAGGGTAAGGACCTGGAGACGACTCGGAGGGCCTGCCAGAAGTTCAGGGATACGCCGACATCCGTGCTGAACTTCCTCGAGGGTACGCGCTTCTCCGAAGAAAAGCGCGACCGCCGGGATTCGCCGTACAGACATCTCCTGAAGCCGCGGGCGGGAGGGCTGGCTGTCGCGATCGGGTCAATGGGCGAGCTGTTTACCAGCGTCGTCGATGCCACGCTGATCTACCCCGACGGCGCGGCCAGTTTCTGGGATATGTGCTGTGGTGATCACGTTCACTGCGTCGTAATCGTCCGCGAAATCGAGATCGAGCCGTGGGTCGTCGAGGGTGACTATCAGGACGATCGCGAATTTCGTCGACGATTGCACGCGTGGCTTGGCCAAATCTGGGCGGAGAAAGATGCCATAATCGACGCAGGCATGGGAACGGGACGCGACGATGGTTGAAAGCCGGCACTACGATACCGTGGCGTTCGATGTGCGCGAGAACGCGACGATGCTGTTTTTTGCCCGCACCTCGGACGACGGCGACATCAAGGATTACCTTTTGTTGATGCGTACGGTCGAAGAGGACTTCGACGAATCCATTTACATCGAAATCAACGAGCAACAGTTCGGCGGTCACAACCTGATTCGAGAGGCCGCGCTGACCGGCAACATTCTGAAGCTCGGATTGCACGAGCCGGCCGAAGAGCTCGACGGTACGTCCGAAATCGTACTGACATGGTCGGAAACCACGGACAACCAGGAAAGTATCGAGAAGGGCGCATTTCGTGTGTTCGGCGACAAGCTCGTCGGCGGTAACGCCTGATGCTGGAACTGCGCCCCAACTGCGAATGCTGCGACTGTGACCTGCCACCGGACTCCACCGATGCGATGATCTGCACGTTTGAATGCACCTTTTGCCGCAATTGCGTCGACGGGAAATTGAACGGCAGTTGTCCGAACTGCGGGGGCAATCTTGAAGCGCGACCGATCCGGCCAGAGGAAATGCTGCGGAAGTTCCCGGCGTCGACAAAACGTATTACCGGCGGCTGAGCTTGCAGGACTTTAGCGTCTACATCCTGCGCTGCGGCGACGGCAGCTACTACACCGGTATTGCGACCGATGTTGCGCGGCGAATCGCCGAGCACGAGTCCGGCGCGCGCGGGGCCAAGTACCTGCGCGGACGCGCGCCCTTCGAGCTCGTCTTCGCAGAGTGTATCGGTGATCGATCACGTGCGTCACAGGTCGAGTATCGCGTCAAGCAGCTGACTCGGGACGCCAAACAGCAGCTCGTCGACGGTCGCCTGGAGCTGTCCGACGTGATTGCCGCTCAGGACTCCGACGGCGCGTAGATCGCAACGGGTTCGCCGAAGCGTGGCAAGTGGATCGTGGCGTCGCGATCCCAGCGGTCACGAAACGCCTCAAGCCATTCGGCTATGACGGTCATGTCGGACAGGAATCTCGGCATTGGTTCAACGACACCGAAGGGATGCGTATAGTCGTCGAAATGAATCGGGAAGACCGTGTGTGCCCCGGTCGCCGTCACCGTATGCTGCCAATAAACCTCGGCATAGTCGCGGTTCAGGGAATCGAGTAGTGCGACGCTCAGGAAAACGACATCCGCCTGTGTCGTACGCAGCGCGTACTTGGTGAACCCGGCGCTGCCCATGACAAGCGACGTGCCCTGCGGGTGGCCTATGGTGATCGACCAGGCGCCGCCCATGCGAAAGGCAGTGACCGGTTGCGGCATGACCAGCGGTGCGTCGATTGTGCCGTCGGCGGGTACCGATCCCCGCGGTCCGATGGGCGCGTGCGGCACCGACTTCATCGAGACACGAAACTGCCCGAAGGTATAGATAACGTCGTCCGATGCAACAATGATCTGGTCTTCAGGTACGCCGGCCCCACGGGCGATGTTTGCCGTCGATTCCGTACCGAGCACGGACGCGCTCGACCGGTTCGCTATTTCGCCGACGTCCATTGCGTGATCGAAGTGGCTGTGTACCGGGATGATCGCAGCCAACCGGCGCATCCGGTACTCGTTCATCGCGAAATTGATAGTCGCCGCATCGTTGTCGACCGGGCGGTCGAGCAATGCGTCGAACAGCGATGGCCGCGAAAAGAAGCCGTCAACCAGGATCTGGGTTTCGCCGTCGTCGAAAAGCAGTGTCGACACACCCAGCCAGGTCACCGTTACTGCGTCCGACGTTATTGTCGACGTCACCTCAGGGGGCGGCCAGTCGACGGAATCCAGGTCGGGTCGGTTATGCCACAAGCCATACAGGACGAGAGCGCCCAGCAAAATGACCGCCGCCATCACGAGCGCCGCGCGTTTTGCGAAGTGCAGGGCCGTATCTATTGGCCTGCCGCCCATTTCGCGATGTACCCGGTCAGCGGCGCGAGGTAGTTGCCCATCGCGTATCCGAGCAGCGCGAGCAGAATCGACGCCGGTACCAGGTTGGGTCGATGATGGGCGGCGACGATCGGCGCCGATGCGGCCGCACCGATGTTGGCGGCCGACGCGATAGCGACGCTGTGCACGTCGACTCGAAACAGCCACGCGCCCGCGAGCATGAACGCACCGTGGATAAAAATCCAGATGAAGGCGCCCAGTACGAACGCCGGCGCATCGGCCAGTCCGGCGACATCGGCGCGCGCTCCCATGCCCGCCACGAACACATAGATCAGTGCCGTACCCAACGCCGTGGAGTTCGGCAATTCGGACACCCTGGTCGTCGACAGCAACAGTGCAATCGTCGTGACGATGAGGATTCGGCAGGTTGACTCGGAAAAGATCTCGGCAAGTATCGGTGAGCTTTGTGCAAGCCAGGCCGCGACCGGCGTTGCCGTCGTGTGGCCGACCGCAGTCACGCCGAAGACAACGGCTGCGAGGTACAGGTACTGCGGCATCGTCGGTGCTGCGTCTTCCTCGACGTGCATCTCGGCCGCGGCGTCCATAGCGGCCAGCCGCTCGGCGGGAACCCGGGCCCACGTATTGAATCGTTCGGCAAAGTCGCGCGACATGAGAAGTAACGGCAACCAGACGATGTAGACCAGGTTGTCAGCAACCACTGCGAGCCCGAGTTGCGCCTCGGACGCCTGCAGCATTTCCTTGGTCGCGAGCATGTTGGCGGTGCCGCCGATCCAGCTGCCGGCGAGCGTGCCGAATCCCTTCCAGGAATCCTCCGGCAACCAGCCATTAACAACCAGGTAGGCCACGACGCCGCCGGTCATTACGCCGAGCGTACCCATGAGCATGACGAGCACGCCCTTGCCCATGACCTTGACGACCGCCGGCACATTGACCTTGATGAGCATCAAGACAATGAACACCGGCAGTACGTATTTGCTGAGTCCCGAATAAATAATGGACGACGTCGGGATGACCGTTTTTCCGCCGATCGACAGGTTGCTCAGAAAGACGGGGGTTGCGTAGATGAAAAGCAGCGGCGGAACGAAACTGAAAAACCGGGCTTCGGTGATTTGCGCGAGCAGGAAGAAAAATGCGGCGACAATGCACAGGACGGCGAGCACGCCGATAGGCGACGAGATCAGCGTAGTTTCCATTGTTGTATGCCTCAGCCTGTTCGTTGCGGCCGAGTATAGCAGCGCCTAGCTGAAACCGAGCTGTGCCTGGAAGTCCTTGCGCGTTGCCGTGTCCGTCATCGCCGCCGAGCGGACCGACAACCACACTGCATCCCAATCCTTGACCTTGCTGGGCCCAAAAATGAACTTGGCAACATAGCTTTCAAGGTCGCGTACGTGGATGACGTTTTTCGGGGGCGGTGACGTGAACTCGACATTGCCCGTGAAAATGACGAGGTTGGCGACCGGTACATCGGGAACGACATTTTGCAGCGCGCGGGTGCGGCCCTCGTTCTGGATCAGCGGATTCAGAAATCGCCGCCGATGCACGCCGTCGACGTTGGTCCATTGAGCCTCGTCCTCGCTGCCGAATACGACGCCGTTGTAGTGCTTGGTCTGGATGCAAAGGATGCCACCGGCCGTCAGTATGGCGTGGTCGATCCTGGCAAGACCGCCGTACGCGCCCGGCAGGATGAAATCGTGCAGGACATCCTTGCTGCGCTTCTTCAGTGCCGTCCGGATGCGAATCTCGCCAACCTTGCGGGTGACAAATCGCGCGAGGTGAGCCGCCGCCGAGCGAAACACGAGCGTCAACAGCAAGGCTGCGGCGAGCGTGAAACAGAATACGGCGGGACCGACGTTTGTAATCCCCGTCTGCAGTTCAGCCTCGGCGGCGAGGGCCGGCAGGGCGACGAGCGGCGTTGCGCTGAGGATCGTTTGCGTCGTTTTCAACATAAGCCACAGGATAATAGCGGTCGCCCAGGAAAATGTCGTAACAGGTCACGTTTTTGTAATGGTATCCGCGTCCGCTCCCGGCCCGGGGTAGGCAAGGTAGTAGCCGTCAACCTCCGTTACGCGGATCGGGGTCCCGTAAACGTCGCTCAGCCTGCTGGCTGTCAGGACGTCGGCCTTTCTCCCGTCTGCCACCACTCGGCCGGATTGAAGCAGCACGACACGATCGACTTCCGGCGGAATCTCATTGAGGTGGTGGGTCACGATGACGATGTTGCGCCCACTCCTCGCGAGTTGTCGGATGCGCTCGAGAAAATCGAAGCTCGCAGCGAAGTCGAGGCCCGACGTCGGCTCGTCGAGGATCAGCGTCAGCGGGTCGTGAACGAGCGAGCGCGCCAACAGGCAGCGGCGCTGCTGACCGGTCGACATGTACCTCAGCTCCGTGTTGCGCAACTCGCCGATGCCGAGCTCCTCGAGCGTCCGCTCGGCGGCATCGATCTGCTCCGGTGTGACGCGCTTCGAAAGAATGCCGTGGACGCCGATGCTGGAGTGAAAACCGGAAACCACAACCTCTACGGCCAGCGTGGTCGGCGTGTACCGCTGGTGCAGGTCATTCGACACGACGCCGATTTTTTTCCGCAGCTCCCAGACGTTCCATGAATCCCGGCCGAGAATCCGAACGTAACTACCGTCGCGAACAACCGGGTAGAGCTCACGGTTGATCGTCTTCAGCAGGGTGGTCTTGCCGGACCCGTTCGGGCCGAGGATGGCAACGCGCTCGTGCTGGCCGATCTCGAGATCGAGGTGTTCGAACACACAGGTCGTTCCGCGCCAGATCATCGCATCGCGGATTTCGATGAGCTTGGGCTCGGCCATCAGAGCAGGCCGCCGGCGGCGAGCGTGTCCGGTTCAGTCATGCAAATCACTCACAGGGTCTGGTGCCTCCAGCTGCCGCGCCGGAATACGATAATACTCAACACGGTCAGTAACGACTCGGCGACGACAATGGCAATGAAGGCCCCATTCGGGCCCAGGCCGGCCGACGTCGCCAGGAAATAGGCCAGCGGTGCCTCTACCAGCCAAAAACAGACCAGGTTCAGCAACGCCGGGCGGCCCGTATCGCCCGCGCCGTTGAGCGCCTGCACGATGACCATGCCGAACGCGTACATCGGAAAGCCAAGGCCGAGAATCTGCAGGCAGTTCGTGCCCCAGCGGAGCACGTCGGGATCGACGGTAAAGAGTCCGGTGATGAGTTCGGCAAAAACAAACAGGAAGCCGCCGGCCACTGTCATGAATACCGTGTTATAGCGTGCCGCCAACCAGGTTGCTTTCTCGGCGCGGTCGGGCTGTTCGGCCCCGAGGCTCTGTCCGACCATCGTGGCTGCAGCGTTTCCGAGGCCCCAGGCCGGCAGGAAGATAAACTCCATCATCCGCAGCGCGATCGTGTACGCGGCAATCGCCGCGCTGCCAAAAATCGCGACGATGCGCATGACGATGATCCAGCTCGCGGTAGCGATCAGGAACTGCAGAATGCCGCCCAGCGAAATCCGGATCATGCGCATCATCAGCGCGACGTCGATGCTCAGGCAGCGCCAGTTGAACGCGATCCGACCGCGCCCGCCGAGCAGGTACCAGAGCTGGTAGGCGACACCGGTGCCACGCCCGATCGTCGTTGCAATGGCGGCACCCGTAACACCGAGCTCGGGAAACGGGCCGAGGCCGAAGATCAGGCACGGGTCGAGCACGATATTGATACCGTTGGCGATCCACAGTGACCGCAGCGCAACGGTCGCGTCGCCCGCACCCCGGAACGCGGCATTCAGCAGGAACAGGTAGAAAATGCTGAACGAACCCGCGAGCAGCCAGGCCGTGAAGCCGTACCCCGTTTCAATGACGCTTTCGGATGCCCCCATGAGCGCGAGCAGCTCGCGCGCGTACAGGTAGCCGAACACCCCGATCAGCAGCGACAGCACGGCCGCGACCCAGATGGACTGGCCGGTGACTGCGGCTGCGCCCTGCGGGTCCTTCGCGCCGATGCGCCGCGAGACCATCGCGGTAACGCCCATGCCGAGTCCAATCGCGACGCTGTAGAGGATCGTGATCAGCGCCTCGGTGATGCCGACGGCTGCTACGGCATCGGTGCCGAGGCGCGAGACGAATGCGATATCGACGACGGCGAAGACCGATTCCATGGCCATTTCGAGCATCATCGGGATGGCCAGCAGGCCCAGCGCACGGCCGATCGGTCCGCGCGTAAAGTCCTCGTCGTTGTCGCGTAATGCCTCCTTCAGAAAGGCGGCCGTACGCCGGAGTGGCGATTTGGTCTCGGTCGTCATGAGCGCGCAGCGGTGTAAACTGTGTTGTCGTTCTTGTTTGCGGGATCCCTATCATGCCTGATGGGCTGCTCATATTGCTGTTGTTTATTGCCGGCGTCGTCGTCTATACGATTGCCAAGGTCGTCCAGTTAAAGCGCCAGAGTGAACGGCAGTGGGAGCAGGTCGACAAGAGCAAACTGAAGGAATGGGACGACGACGAGGACTGGTAGGTTAGCTACGACTGTCGCGGCGCAACAATGACTCCAGCTCCTCTGCCGTGTCCTTTGCGCTTTGGATCAGTTTTTCTTCGGAGTCGTGGATCGCGTGCTGCTCGCGCATCAATCGTTCGTCTCTCTCGGCAAATGCCGCCACGATTTCCGCCGCCTCGTCGCTCGCGTGACCAATCTCGGTCAGCACGAGTTCCGACAGGGCAAGGCTGGACAGCAGCGTTTCGCGGAAAATGTGCTCGATACCGAGGTCCATGAGCTTGTGCGCATGGCGGCGGTTGCGGGCGCGCGCGATGATCTTCAGGTGCGGATAGTGGCGCTGGACGGACTCTGCGATTCGAATGGACTCCTCGAGATCCGACACCGCCAGGACGAAAATTTTCGCGTGCTCAGCCCCGGCGGCATGCAACAGGTCCGGGCGAGATGCGTCGCCGTAGTGCACCGTCGAGCCAAAGCGCCTCACGAAATCGACCTGTGTGGAATCGCTTTCGAGCGCCGTAAACGGTTTGCCGATAATCGACAGCAGGCGCCCGACAATCTGGCCGACGCGGCCGAAACCGGCGATGAGTATTTCGTGGTGATCGTCAGTCGGCATGTCGTAGATGCGATTATCCTGCGCGCCCATCTTGCCGCCGGCAAACTCGGCGGCGGCGTACACGAATGGCGTCATAAGCATCGATACGGCAACGGCGAGCACGAGTTCATCGATCAGCGCGACAGCAAGGACTTGTTCGGATTCGGCAATATTCAGCAGCACGAAGGCAAACTCGCCGCCCTGTGACAGCACGGCTGCCGTCTTCAGCGCGCCGGAGCGATCGCACATGCCGAAGACGCGCGCCAGCGGGAACAGCACGGCAGCCTTGACCAACATCAGGAGGAGCACCATCACGGCAATGCGCCCCGGGATGTCGATGAGCAGGCCGATGTTTACCGACATGCCGACAGCGATAAAAAACAGGCCGAGCAACAGGCCTTTGAAGGGCGCGATGTCTGCCTCGAGCTGGTGCCGGTATTCGGAGTCCGCAAGCATCATCCCGGCGATGAAGGCGCCGAGCACCATCGACATGCCGGCGACCTGCATCAGCAGTGCGGCGCCGATAACGACCAGCAGGGCGGTCGCCGTAAAGATCTCCGGGATGCCGGAACGAGCCGCGACACGCAGCGCTGGTCGCAGCACCAGTCGGCCACCGACGATGAGGCCGACGATCACGGTAATCATGAGGCCGACCTGAGTGAAGTTGATGCCATCGTCCCAGGCGGCGTTGGCACCCAGCAGCGGCAGCGCGGCGATTAGTGGAATTGCGGCAAGGTCCTGGAACAGGAGAATTGCGAACGATGCCCGACCATGAACGGCGCCAAGCTGCTTCTTCTCCGACAGCATCTGCAGCACGAATGCCGTCGACGACAACGCCAGTACCAGCCCGGTGACGATTGCCGCGTTGCGCGTAAAGCCGAACACCCAGGCGACCAGCGCAATCGCAATGGCGGACAGAAAGACCTGCGCGGCACCAAGGCCAAACACCATGCGCCGCAATACCCACAGCCTCGCCGGTTTCAGTTCGAGTCCGACGATGAACAGCAGGAACACGACGCCGAGCTCGGCAAAGTGCAGGATGTGCTCCGGATCGCGCACGAATTTGAGCCCGAACGGCCCGATGATGATGCCGGCCGCCAGGTAACCGAGGATCGAGCCGAAGCCGAGTCTGCGGCTGATGGGCACCGCGATGACGGCGGCGAGCAGGTAGATCAGTGACTCGGCGAGCAGGGACATTGGGGATCCGTGGTGAGCGCGACGCGCCCAGTCTAAAGCTTGTCTTGGCCCTGTGTCGCGTTTTTCGATTACACTTCACGCTATGAAGACAAGCCGACTTATCGTTACCGTTGTCGCGTTTTTTGCGCTGTCCGCCTGCGGACAAAAGCAGGACTCCGACGTTGATGCCGCCGCCGTCGAACATGCCGACGCGATGGCGGAGGAGCATGCGGCCGATACCACCGAGCCGTCGGCGGCGGCACAAGAGCAGCCGGTGCGTCCGGTGATTGGTCAGGAAATGCCGTACACCGAATACGAGGACGAGCTCGTCTACGGCTACTTTGCGGTGCCCGAGGACATGTTCGAGCCGCTGCCGGCCGTCATCATGATTCACGAGTGGTGGGGGTTGAACGACAACATTCGCGCCATGGCGGATCGGCTCGCCGCCGAGGGATATATCGTTCTGGCCGTCGATCTCTACGGCGGCGTTACCGCGGATACGCCGGCAGACGCGCGCGAGTTGATGCTCAAGGTCAGTGAGGACACGGAATCCGCAAACAGCAATATCCGGGCGGCGTATGACTTTCTCACGTCAACGGCCGGCGCGCCGCGCGTCGGCTCGATCGGTTGGTGTTTCGGTGGCGGCTGGTCGCTGAATACTGCGATGCTGTTTCCGGACGATCTCGATGCGGCAGTCATTTTCTACGGTCGCGTCACATCCGATCAGGAGCTGTTGCGTCCGGTGAGTGCGCCGATTCTCGGCTTGTTTGCTGCCGACGACGAGGGTATTCCGGTCAGTTCCGTCGAGGGGTTTCGCGACGCGCTGGATAGTCTCTACAAGGATCACGTCGTGCATATCTACCCGGACGTCGGTCATGCCTTTGCGAATCCGACCGGGCAGCGCTACAACGCCGAAGCGGCCGAGGATGCGTGGCGCCGAACGCTGGCGTTTCTGGACCTGCACCTCGGCGGCTAGCCGGGAGCGAGCGTGTCGTGATCAAGCGCGCCATTCACCTGACCTATAAAGCGGGGCGCCGTGTCGTCATCGGCATTGTCGGCATGACGGTACTCATCATCGGGTTGATACTCATCGTAACGCCGGGTCCCGCGTTCATCGTGATACCGGCAGGCCTTGCGATACTCAGCCTCGAGTTTGCGTGGGCACGCCAATGGCTCAGGAAGCTGCGCGAGACGATCAGCCGCAAGAATGCGGAAGGCCGGGCCGAGCGGGCGGACGAGCACCGTGATGGTCGTTAGGCGGCGGCCATAAAAAAAGCGCCGAAGAAGAATCTTCGGCGCTTGAGTTTACGGCAGGGGGGAATTGCCGCCGGGTCTCGAAGGGCCCGTTACCACCGGAATCGCTTCCGGTGAGGTTCCGGGGCCGCCAGCCAGGCTGTCAGGGGGGAGAGATGCCAGGCCGGCACGCCGCCGGAGGGGGTACTTAGTTAGTGGTGGCAGCTGACGCGATTTCAACGCTTGCGTAGTTCTCGGCAACGGCCAGGGTGGTCGCCGACGAGACGACAACCAGGAAAGTCAGTGCGGCCAGCAGCGCCAGGCCGTTTTGTACATGCAGTTTTTTCATGATCAGGTCCTTAAATTCAGATTCGGGCGCCGCCATCCCGGCCACGCCGATTATTAGTAATGTCAATCTCCCTACTGCACAAGGCGTGCCAACTTTCGATTACCTTTAGAAACAATCAGTTACGAGAAAAGTGTAGTTACGAAATATCGTAAGTAACGAAAATTCGTAACACAATTCACGAAATTCCGTATATACTGCGCCGATGATTACCCAGGACGACTACCAGTGGCTGTTTCGCAAGTCGCCGACGATGGCGACGTCGATCGCGGAGGGCGGCGAATACCTCGATGTGAATGACGCGATGCTCGACAAGCTGGGCTTTACCCGCGACGAGATGGTCGGTCGGCTGCCGGAGGACTTTGCGACGCCCGAAAGCGCGAAGCGCATCGCCGAGGAGCTGCGGCCGGCGCTCAGGCGCACTGGCAAACTGGAGAACAAGCCGATCTCGTTCATCACGAAAAGCGGCGATGTGATTGACTGCACGACCAATGCGCTCGTCGAATACGATCGCGAGGGCCAGTTCCTGCGCACTGTCGCGATGTACCAGGAAATTTCCGACCAGGCGCGAGCAAACTTCAAGTACCGCGAACTGTATCGGTCTACTCCGGCCATGCTGCATACGGTCGATGGCGACGGGCTGATCGTCACCGTCACGGATCACTGGCTAACGAAGATGGGCTACCGCAGGGACGAAGTCATCGGGCGACCCATTACCGACTTCTTCAGTGTGCGCGACCAGAAATACTACTCCGACGGTAAATTGCAGGCACTCATTGGTGAGGGTGACTTCAACAACCTCGAGCGCCAGATGGTGGCCAAAGACGGCACCGTGATGCACCTGGTGATGTCCGCGATTTCACACCGCGACAGGAACGGCAAGGTCGATCGCATGCTGGTGGCGTCGAAGGACATCACCGAGCGTCGCAAGGCGGAGCGCGAGCTGCGCCGGACACTGGCGGAAAACGCGCGGCTTCGCGACGAACTGCAACGCGAGCGCGACTACCTGCGAGAGGAAGTCAGCGTCGCAATGAACTTCGGCCGCATCATCGGCACCAGCCCGGCGTTGCGCCGCATGTTGAAACGGATTGAGGCAGTTGCCGAGACGCCGGCGAACGTGCTCGTCGAGGGAGAAAGCGGTGTCGGTAAAGAGCTTGTCGCCACGGCGATACATGTGCGCAGCCCTCGTGCGGAAGGGCCCCTCGTCAAAGTCAACTGTGCCTCGATACCGAAGGAGCTGTTCGAAAGTGAATTCTTCGGGCATGTGAAGGGCGCGTTTACCGGCGCGCATCGCGATCGCATCGGTCGCTTCCAGCTTGCCGACGGCGGCACAATATTTCTCGACGAAGTCGGCGAAATCCCGATGGAGCTACAGGGCAAGTTGCTGAGGGTGCTGCAGGAAAGCGAGTTCGAGCGTGTCGGCGACGATGTGACACGGTCCGTCGACGTGCGCGTCATCGCAGCGACAAACCGCGACCTGGAGCAACTGATCGTCGATGGTGAATTTCGCGAGGACCTGTTCTACAGGCTCAGCGTGTTCCCGGTGCAGGTCCCGCCTTTACGAGAGCGCGGCGAGGATATCGTGCAACTCGCACAGCATTTCCTGGAGCAGACCTGCAAAGACTTCGGCCGGGACGTGTTGGCGCTGACGCGCGCGCAGACGGCCAACCTGCGGGCGTATGACTGGCCGGGCAACGTGCGTGAACTGAAGAACGTCATCGAGCGGGCCGTCATTCTTTCGACGGGCAAAGTGTTGCGTCTCGATCTCTCCATGCCAAGCCTTCGGGCAGACGTCGACACGCTGGCTGCAACGGGGGAAAGCGACGATGTCATGACCGAGACGGAGATGCGGGAATTTCAGAAGGGAAATATCGTCAAAGCACTGGAGCAGTCGAACTGGAAGGTCTCCGGCACAGGAGGCGCCGCGGAACTGCTAGGCGTGAAACCGACAACACTTGCCGACAGGATCAAGACGCTTGGCATCAGCAAGCCCGGGAATCTCCAGTGACGATGGAATTTCTTCTCGATACGCATCCGGCGATTTTTATTGCTTTCGGCGTGGTCGGCACCGTCCTGTTCCTGCCCGGTTCAGTGACGATGACGCTGGCCGGGTTTCTGTTCGGACTGTGGCCCGGCCTGTTGTATGCAGGAATCGTCATCCCTCTGGGCGCGCAGTGTGCGTTTCTGTTTGGTCGTTGGTTCGCCAGGCCATGGATCGACCGTCGACTGGCATCCAGGCCGCGCATGCGCGCCATTGATGCCGGGCTGCGCGAAGAAGGGTTTATCATCGTCCTGTTGTCCCGGTTATCGCTCGTCATCCCATTTAATGCCTTTAACTACATTTGCGGCGCGTCGCCCATCCGGTCGACGACGTACGCGACAGCCACGATTGTCGGCATGGTGCCGGCGATTGTGCTTTACGTTTATCTTGGCACTGTCGCGAGCGACATTCGCGCCGTCATGTCCGGGGAATCGACGCCGTCCGAACTGTCGTGGTGGTTGCTCGGTGTCGGCGTTGTCGTACTCGCAGGCCTCGTAACCATCATTCGCCGGGTCGCGAAACGGGCTCTGCAAAAACACCTTCAAGTCGAGGAGAAACAGTCATTCGCAGCCTGATGTTACTGGCCCTGCTACTCGCGCCGGCGGCGCAGGGCGCCGACAGTGTGCTTCCGATCAACGTGCAGAGCGCGCTGAACCTCCGCAACGTGCCGCATACCGCCGCCAGCTTTTACGTAGTAGATCTCGACGCCGGTGACGTCGTGCTGGAGTGGCACGCCGACGAGCCCCGCAACCCGGCGTCGACGATCAAATTGCTGACGACCCTGGTCGCGCTTGATGAACTCGGACCGGCGTACCGCTGGCGGACGGAGGTCTACGCACGTGGCGACATTCGCGATGGCGTACTGGACGGCGACCTGTTGCTCAAGGGCTACGGCGACCCGTTCCTCGTAACCGAACGGGTCTGGCAATTGCTGCGTGAAATCCGGCACGCCGGGATCGAGCACATCAAAGGCGACCTGCTGATCGACGACAGCTGGTTTGACGTCGGCAACTACGACCCTGCCGCATTCGACAAGCAGCCGCTGCGTGCTTACAACGTCGCGCCCAACGCATTGCTCATGAATTTCAAGGTGGTGCGTTACTGGTTTTCACCGGACGAGACCGGCACTGGCGTCGATGTGCGACTCGACCCGCCGATCGAAAACCTGCGCGTCGACAACCGCCTGCGCATTGCAAACGGGAGTTGTCGTGGCTACCAGCGCGGCATCACGGTGTCGATGCAAAAACCGTTCGACGAGGTGACGTTTTCGGGTCGTTTCCCGAGTGGGTGCGAGCGTTACGCGATGGACCGTACGGCCCTGTCGCACAACCAGTTCGTCTACGGATTGTTCGATGCGCTCTGGCGCGACATGGGTGGTTCGCTGGAAGGTACATGGAAAAACGCGTCCGTCGGGGAAGACGAGGAGCCACTGGTCGTCTTCCGTTCGCTGCCGTTGCACGACATGATTTCGCGCGTCAATAAGCACAGCAACAATGTCATGGCGCGGCAGCTGGTCTATACGCTTGCCGCCGAGCGCAACGGTCCGCCCGGTACGGAAGACAGTGGCAAGGCGTTCATGACCGACTGGCTGATTCGAAACGGGCTGCAGTCCTGCTGCACGGCGATCCAGAACGGCGCCGGCCTGTCGCGCGATGCGCGTATCGCCGCCCGTGACATGGCGTCGCTGCTGCAATTTGCCTGGCGACAGCCGTACATGCCGGAGTACCTGTCGTCGATGTCGCTGTCCGGACTCGATGGCACGGTGCGGCGCAAGTTCGATCACCCCGGCCTGACCGGCCGCGCGCACCTGAAAACCGGCTCGCTCGATCACGTTTCGGCAGTGGCCGGGTATATCCAGTCGCAGTCAGGCACACGTTACGTGATCGTTTCGATGGTCAATCACCCGGACGTGCATCGCGGACCCGGCGACGAAGTTCACGAAGCGCTGCTGCGCTGGATTAACGAGCGCTAGGTCACGGTCTGCGGAGCCGGGTGTAGTACACTCGCGCTGGGTTTCAGGAGATCGAGCATGCGTCTCATACTTGGGGTTCTGGTTCTGCTGCCACTCGTCGCGGTTGCCGAAACAGCCTACGTCACCGATGAACTGCGGCTTGGGCTGTACGAAGCGCAGGACGCGAGCGGCCGGCCGTTTCGTACGTTGCTGAGCGGCCAGGAAATGGAAATCCTCTTACGGGCGACGAATACGGCCAATGTTCGTCTGCCTGACGGTACCGAAGGCTGGGTGAAAACGGCTTACCTCGTGTCGGAGAAACCGGCCAAGCTGATCGTCGCCGAAACGCAGGCCGAACGCGACGCGCTGGCGGCAGAACTCGAGGAAACCAAAGCCGCGTTCGCCGAACCGGCCGCTGCGATCGAACGGCTCGAAGCTGACGCGAGCACGATGACCGAGCGCATTGCTACGGCCGACGCGCGTATCGCGGAGCTTGAAGAGGAAAATGCTTCAATTGATGCCCTGAAGGCACGCTACAAGGGCAGCCTGCCGTTGTCGTGGGTGGGTGCCGCGATTGGCGTCTGCCTCGTCGCCGGCTTCCTTGGCGGCCTGTGGTGGACAGACAAGCGCAGCCGTGCGCGCCACGGTGGCATCCGCATCTACTGACATATGTCGCTGCGTTATAACGCGATAACCAACAAACCGTTCACGAGTTCCTGACCCGCACCTAAGGTGTTTCCTGGGGTGGCCGCACCGGTGTGCGGCCTCTTTGTCTACAGGAGTATCGCCAGTGAGCAGTTTGCCTGTCAGTGCGCCGCCGCTAACCGCGGACCAGACCACGACCCTGCATAGCGTGGTCGACTCGTTGACGCCGGCGCAGCAACAATGGGTTTCGGGCTACGTCGCCGGTCTCGCCGTCGTTGGCGCCGCCCGGCCCGGCTTGGAATCCGCGGCCGTCGCCATCCCGACTGGCGCCCCCGCCGCAAATACGGACCAGCGCCTGACGATCCTGTACGGCTCGCAGACCGGTAACGGCGAAGGCGTCGCGCAGCAACTCGCGGCAAGCGTTGCCGCCGCAGGCTTTGCCGCGAACATCACCAGCCTCGCCGACTACAAGCCGGCAAACCTGAAGCGCGAGAAGCTCGTGACCTTTGTCGTAAGCACGCATGGCGAGGGTGATCCACCGGACGATGCCGAGTTGTTCCGCGAATTTCTGCTGTCCAAGCGCGCGCCGAAACTTCAGGACCTGAAGTACTCGGTGCTGGCGCTTGGCGACAGCAGCTACGTGAACTATTGCCAGACCGGCCGTGAATTCGACGCGCGCCTCGAAGCGCTTGGTGCGTCGCGTATCGCGCCACTTGCAGAATGCGACCTCGACTACGAAGCACCCGCTGCGGCGTGGACCGGTGAGATTGTCGATGCGCTGCCGGAGCTGCTGGAGAAATCGGAGGTAGCACCGCAGCCTTACCTTCGGGCCGTCGAAGCGCCGTCGGCGTACGACAAGAACGATCCGTTCGAGGCCGAGGTGCTCGTCAACCAGAAGATCACCGGCGGCAACTCGTCCAAGGACGTTCGGCACATTGAGTTGTCACTCGAAGACTCCGGACTGGTCTATGAGCCGGGTGACTCGCTGGCGGTCATCGCCGAGAATCCGCCGCAGCTCCTCGATGAGTTGCGCGAGGTGCTCGGCTTTCCGGTGCCGGCCGACCTCGAGGTAACGACGCTCAACCTCGGCTTTCTGCAGAAGTGGGCCGAACTTTCCAGTTCCGAAGAACTGCGACGTCTGCTCGAGCCGGAGTCGAGGGAAGCGCTCACCGAATTCCTTGGCAAACACCAGCTCATCGACGTCGTGCGGGCATATCCGGCCGACGTGGAGGCGGACCAATTTGCGTCACTGCTGCGCCCGTTGAGCCCGCGTTCCTATTCGATTGCTTCCAGCCTCGCGGCGAATCCGGACGAGGTGCACCTGACGGTTGCGGCCGTCCGCTACGACGCGTTCGGTCGCGAGCACTGGGGCGCGGCATCGACCTACCTTGCGGACCGACTCGCCGTGGGCGAAACGGTCAGGGTATTCGTCGAACGCAATTCACGTTTCCGCCTTCCTGCGCCGGATGCGCCTGTAATCATGATCGGGCCGGGTACCGGTGTTGCACCGTTTCGTGCATTCGTCGAGGAGCGGGTCGAACAGGGTGCGACCGGCGAGAACTGGCTGTTCTTCGGCGATCGCAACTTCGACAGCGATTTTCTCTACCAGCTCGAGTGGCAGCGTCACCTGAAGCAGGGTCATCTTGCGAAGCTCAGCGTCGCGTTCTCGCGCGACCAGCGCCAGAAGGTTTACGTGCAGGACCGTATTCGCGAAAACGCATCCGAGCTTTACCGCTGGCTGGAAAACGGCGCGTCGATTTACGTCTGCGGCGATGCGAAACGCATGGCGGGCGACGTCCACGACGCGCTCGTCGACGTCATCGCGGAACAGGCGGGCGTCGACAGTGAAACGGCCGAGCAACGGCTCAAGGAAATTCGTCAGGCCGGTCGTTACCAGCGAGACGTGTATTGATGAGCGACCTGACCGAAGTCGAACATATCAAGGCCGAAAGCCGGCACCTGCGCGGCACGATTGCCGACGGGCTCGTCGATCCGCTGACGGGCGCAATCGCGGCTGCCGATACGCAACTGACGAAGTTTCACGGCATCTACCAACAGGATGACCGTGACGTGCGCACCGAGAGGCAGCGACAAAAACTGGAGCCGGCCTACAGCTTCATGATTCGCGCGCGCATTCCGGGCGGCTTGCTGACGACGGCTCAGTGGTTGGGTGTCGATCGCATTGCCACGGAGCACGCCAACGACACGATACGCCTGACGACGCGCCAGGCAATTCAGTATCACGGCGTCATCAAGCGCAACCTCAAAACCACGATCGCCGAGATCAACCAGGCGACGCTCGACACGATCGCCGCGTGCGGCGACGTCAATCGCAACGTCATGGCGCCACCGCTACCCGCGCTTTCTGCTTTGCACCGGCGCGTGCAGAAAGACGCCGAGGCATTGTCCGAGCACCTGATGCCGAAGAGCCGCGCCTACCACGAGATCTGGCTTGACGGCGAGAAAGTCGAGTCGTCGCAAGCAGACGTTGAACCGATTTACGGCGATACCTACCTGCCGCGCAAGTTCAAGGCGGCCTTCGTCATTCCGCCGCAGAACGACACGGACGTGTTTGCGCAGGACCTCGGTTTCATCGCGATCGTCGAGAACGGTGAGCTGGCAGGCTACAACGTAACGGTCGGTGGCGGCATGGGAATGACGCATGGCGAAACCGACACGTATCCGCGGCTCGCCGATGTGCTGGGATTCATCCGTCCGGAGGATGTGCTGGCCGTTGCAGAAGCCGTCGTGACGACTCAGCGCGACCACGGCGATCGCACGAATCGCAAGCACGCGCGGCTCAAGTACACGATCGACGACCGCGGCGTCGACTGGTTCAAGAGCGAGGTTGAATCACGCTCAGGGGTCGTATTTGCGGATGCGCGCCAGTACGCATTCGTCGGCAATGGTGACGTGTACGGCTGGCACCAGGATGACACCGGTGCGTGGCACTACGCGCTGTTCGTGCAGAACGGGCGGGTTGGCGACTTCGGTGAGCAGCGTCTCAAGAGCGGCCTGCGCGCGATTGCAGAACTGCACAACAGCGAGTTTCGCCTGACCCCGAACCAGAACCTGATCATCAGCAAGGTCGCCGAGTCGGATAAGCCGCAAGTCCAGGCGTTGCTGGATGAGTTCGGCATCGAAAACACGGCACAGGCATCGCCGCTAAGACTCAACTCGATGGCCTGCGTCGCATTCCCGACCTGCGGTCTTGCGATGGCCGAAAGTGAACGCTACCTGCCGTCGCTGATCGACAATCTCGACGCCGAACTCGATCGCCATGGCCTCGGCAACGAGCCGATTACGATCCGCATGACGGGTTGCCCGAACGGCTGCGCGCGACCGTACATTGCGGAGATCGGTCTCGTCGGCAAGGGACCCGGCCGCTACTCGCTGTTCCTCGGCGCGGGATTTGCCGGCGACCGGCTCGGTGCGCCGTACCTCGATAACGCAAATGAGGTCGAAATTCTCGACGCGCTGTCGCCGCTGTTCAGGCGATATGCGGACGACCGTGAATCGACCGAGCATTTCGGCGATTTCCTCGTACGCACGGGTGTCGTTAAGCGCGTGGATGACGGGAGAAATATCCATGACGGCTGAAGAACGCGTTGAGTGCGCATTGCGATCGCTGCCCGGCGAGCACGTCCTGACATCGAGTTTTGGCGCGCAATCGGCCGTCATGTTGCATTTGGTGACACAGCAGCGGCCGGACATCCCGGTCGTCCTGATCGACACGGGCTACCTGTTCCCGGAAACCTACGACTTCATCGACGAAATGACGGAGCGACTGGACCTGAATCTGCAGGTGTATCGCCCTGTAGTGTCGCCGGCATGGCAGGAAGCACGGCACGGCAAGCGCTGGGAGCAGGGCGTCCGCGGAATTGAAACCTACAACCAGGAGAACAAGGTCGAACCGATGCAGCGCGCGTTGCGAGAGCTGAACGTTGGAACGTGGTTCTCGGGGCTGCGGCGCGACCAATCAACCGGACGAGCCGACACGCCGTTCGTACAACCGTCCGGTGACCGATTCAAGGTGCATCCGATCGCTGACTGGAGCGACCGCGACGTCTACGACTACCTGACGCATCACGACCTGCCGTATCACCCGATGTGGGACAAGGGTTACGTCTCGATTGGCGATGTCCATACGACCCGCTCGCTGGCCGACGTGGACTCGGTTGAGGAGACCCGTTTCTTCGGCCTGAAACGCGAGTGCGGCATTCACGAGATCGATCTCGGTCAGGAGCTGGGGTCCGCGCGCTCTGCGTAGTTCGAGGCGACCTTGTACTGCCAGTAGATGAGAAGCGGCACGCCCGGAACCTCGATGGCGGCAAACACGATCATTGGTGTCGCTGGCAGTCCCGCAATGACCGACGAGGCCAGGCGACCAATTCCGCCGAGCAATGCGCATAGCCAGATTACCCGGTACAGCAGCGTGTGCTTCTCAATGGACGGGATCAGCCACAGCAGCGCCAGGGCGAGGCCGACACCCACGCCACCCATGAATCGTAAATTGCTGTCCAGTTCGGAAACCATCGGAATCCCGTCCGGATAGACGGGGCTGGCCGCGCCGTACAGCAACGAGGCGCCGGCGAGAATCAGCGTCAATAGCGCCAGCAACGCGTTCGTAATCTGTAGTAGTGTGCGCGACACGAATAGATCTCCAAGGCTTAGGTCGTATGAGGGGCATGTCGGCGATGCACCTTGATTTCGATACCTTCACGCTGCTGGAATGGTCACGGAGCGGGGCCTGATTCGTCATAAAATCACCAGGCGGAAGTGACACCTCGATCATACGCTGGCTAGCAGCAAGTCGCAGTCCTCGGGTTGTTCAGTATTGTACTTCAAGCATAGAATTCCCAGATGTTTGGTCCAATTGCTAAAAATATGTCGCAACGAATCGCAATCGGAGTTCTCGTTCTGCTGGTCGTCCTGACTCCCGTTGCTTCGGCCGTTGCACAAAATGAGGTTCCATCGCACGTCAATATCCAGCCTCGCCCCGACGGTAATCCTGGCGAGGTGGGACATCACATGGCAATGGCTGGTGACCTTCTGCTTGTGAATGGTGTGTTGCGAGACAGCTATGAGACATGTGCACCAGGTAGCTCGGATCTGCTGTGCGGAGCAACTTGGGTTTACCGAAAAAACGGAAGTTCGTGGAACCTGATCAAGGAACACGTCATTTCAAATTCCGGGTTCTCCTGGGCATATTTCCTGGACGAAGAAACCTACTACATTATCAGCCCATATCACTCCACTGCGCCGAACGCAGACTTCATGACTCTGCAGGTCTTTGATGTTGACCCGGCAACCGGAGAGATCGAAGAACGAACATCACTTGAGTTCGAGGGGCCGAAATCGCCGAAAGTTATCAACATCGTGAAATTCGACGGACGGTTTTTGACGGTTCTTGATCGATGGAATCTTGACATTATCGAGTACGACGAGAGCCAAAACACCTGGAGCACTCCGAGAGTGAAACTCCTTACTGAGCTATTCCCGGAAGATAGCAGTCAAAAACGTTATGACTTGCTGTTGAACGATGGAATCGCCTACTTTTTTACCGATACCGTAGGCGGCGGTTCTGGCTTGAACAGCCTCGGAATGGTCGATCTAGCTTCAGGCACTTCACTCGGCCACTTGGATGTCACCGAATTTTCGTTTCCGTGGATCTTGATCCCTTACTGGAAAGATGAGCAATTAATCATCTACAACTGGGTTACAAGGCTGGGTGAGGAGAATGCGATAAAAAACGTATACGAACTGCAATCGGGATCATGGACTTGGGTTTCGGAGTTTGCCCCCAAGTTTGAGGACAGTCCGTTCGCGGGGCAGCTTTTCTTTTCGGACGACTACATCTTCGAAAGCAGATACCGACGGTTTCTCGGCATGTCCACGGTAGGAATCGTGATCTACGGCAAAGATACTGGCGGCCAATGGCGAGAAGTAGGGTTTGTTGCGATGCCGAACGGTGAGTATCGCACGAGGAAAGGTTGGTACGATTTTGTTGTCGTTGCGTCACACGGAGCTACGGCCTTCGTTCAACACAGAGGAGACAATACAATTGGGTACCGTTTGTTTGAAATACCCGATATCTCGTACTACTTCGATGTGGACGAGGATCAGATGCCAGATGGATGGGAGGTGCAATACGGATACTCGACCAGCAAACTGGACGATTACGTCAACATGGATTCCGATCTCGATAGCCTCACGGAGGCGGAGGAATTTCGATACATGACGTCACCGATGGACAGTGATACGGATGACGATGGCATGCCGGATGGCTATGAGGTCGCGAGGTTGTTCGACCCGCTAGATAGTGTCGATGGCGGTATTGATAGTGACGGCGATGGAGTGATTAACAGTCAGGAATACAGGGACCTGACGGATCCGTTCGATGCCACAAGTTTTAGGAAGGACTCGCTACCCCCTTCGGGTGGAGGAGGCGGATTCGTTGACGCGGTATCGGCAATCGGATTGTGGTTATTAATTCTGATTCGTCGATTTACACGGCGACATAGTAATCAGGTCCTACAGCTGCATTCGCCTACGCCGCTGCAGTGATATCGTCAGCGCAACCGCCCTTCACCGGGAGGTCGGCGTCGGAGAACAGGGCGTCGATGTCGTCCTGCGTCGATACCCGTTGCATTTCGGTCAGCTGTTTCGATGAGATGTGCGGCGCGAAAAGCTGCAGGAACTCGATCATGTAACGACGCATGACGGCATCCTTCCGATAGCCGATCCACGTCGTGCTGCGCGGGAACAATCCTTCGGCGCCGATAACGGTGAGGTCCTTCCGGTCCGAGCAGTCCGCCGCCATGCTGGCCACGATGCCGACGCCGAGACCCATGCGCACATAGGTCTTGATGACGTCCGCGTCGCGGGCAGTGAAAACGACGTCGGGCTCGAGGCCTTCGTCGGCAAACGCGCGTTTCAGGGACGACTGCCCGCCAAAACTGAAAACGTAGGTCACCAACGGGTGCTCGGCGAGATCGTGCAACGTGATCTTGCGATCGAGTTTCGTCAGTGCATGGTCTTTCGGTACGACGATCGAACGGTCCCAGCGGTAACTCGGGACCAGCAGCAGGTCACCGAACAGGTCTCCCGATCCGGTTGCAATCGCGAAATCGATCTCGTTCGCCGCCACCATGTCTGCAATCTGCTCCGAGGTGCCCTGGTGCAGGTTCAGGTTGATCTTGGGGAACCGCTTGCGAAACTCCGCCACGATATCGGGAAGAACGTAGCGCGCCTGGGTGTGCGTCGTCGCGATGGATAGCGACCCTTCTTCTTCCTCGTAGTAGTCCGACGCCAGGGCCCGAATGTTTTCCGCTTCGCGCATGATGATTCGGGCGCGTTCGATTACCTTGTGCCCCGCCGGCGTGATGGCGCCGAGACTCTTGCCCTTTCGGGTAAAGAGCTGCAGCCCGAGTTCCTCCTCGAGGAGCTTCAGTTGTTTGCTGACGCCCGGTTGACTCGTATACAGGCGTTCGGCCGCGGCCGTGATATTCAGGCCGTTATCGACGATCGCCAGCAGGTATTTCAGTTGTTGCAGCTTCATGCGGTGGCTGTTTCTCGTTCTTCCAGTCTCTGACCCGGCAAAGGCCGTTCAGGTTCAATCCCGTGATTACACGGGGTTCCCCGATCATATAACGGCTGAGCATAAAGGCAGAAACACTCCGTCTTTTTGTGTCGAGTTACCCGCGCTTATAGTGATCGCCACTCTGCAAAGGACCTCACGTGGACTACTTTCCGGCCTTTCTGGACCTCGATGGCAAACGCTGCCTGATTGTTGGCGGCGGCAATATCGCACTCCGCAAAGCCCGCTTGCTGGCGTCTGCGGGTGCACGGATCGCTGCGGTTGCACCCGACTTTTCGGCGGAATTCAGCGCTTTCGCCGCACAGCACGACATTTCGCTCGAATCCAGGGCGTTTCGCGAGGCTGATATCGACGGCGCCTGGCTCGTGGTCAGCGCCACCGGCAAGCCCGCTATCGAGCGCCATGTTTGCGATGTCGCGACGCAAGCCGGTGTGTTCTGCAACGGTGTGGACGACATCGACAACTGCAGTTACATAACGCCGGCGATCGTGGATCGCGGCTCGATTGTCGTGGCTGTCTCCTCCGGCGGATCGGCCCCGGTGCTGGCGCGCAAGGTGCGCGAGACCATCGAGGCTGCATTGCCGGCCGGACTTGGCCGTCTCGCGGCGCTCGCGAAACGCTGGCGCAATCGGGTCAGCGAACATTTTGACTCGCTGCTCGAGCGGCGACGATTCTGGGAGTCCGTGTTCGACGGTCCTGCCGGAACGCGCGCAATCGGAGGCGATATCGCCTCGGCCGAACTTGAAATGACCAGGCTGTTGCAGACTTCTGGCGTGTCGCAAACCGGGGAAGCCTGGCTCGTGGGTGCCGGGCCGGGCGACCCCGGGCTGCTGACGCTACGCGCGCTGCAAATCCTGCAGCAGGCGGACGTCATCCTGCACGACCGGCTTGTGTCCGACGAAGTGCTTGCGCTGGCTCGCCGCGACGCCGACTTTATCTCGGTCGGCAAGACGCCCGGTTGCAAGGCAAACAGCCAGGAAGAAATCAACGATCGACTGGTGTCGCTGGTTGCTGCCGGAAACCGCGTGTGCCGGTTAAAGGGCGGCGACCCGTTCATCTTCGGCCGAGGCGGGGAAGAGGCGGAGGCGCTCGCCGATGCCGGGCTGCCCTACGAGGTCGTTCCGGGCATTACCGCGGCGGCGGGTTGTGCGGCCGCTGCCGGTATTCCGCTGACGCACCGGGACGCGTCGCAATCGGTCGCGTTTGTCACGGCGCATGGCAGGGACTCGGAGGAGAATCTCGACTGGGCTTCGCTGGCACGTGACCGCCAAACGCTGGCTTTCTATATGGCGGTGCGACGCTTCCCCGTGCTGATGAACAGGCTCATCGACAAAGGCCGTGCCGCCAGCACGCCGATTGCCATCATCGAAAAAGGTACGACGCCGGAGCAGCGGGTCATTCGCGGCACGCTGGGGCAACTGACCCTCATCGCCGAGGCGAACCGCGTGCAGGCACCGGCACTGCTGATCGTCGGCGAAGTGGCCGCACTCGGAGAGCAACTGGACGCAGAGCGCACACAAGCGGCGCCGATTTATGCTACACCTCCTGTAGGGATCTCAGAACAAGGCTAACAACCATGATCTACAACAACATTCTCGAAACTATCGGCGACACGCCGATCGTGCGGCTGAACAGCATGGGGCCCGATCACGTCACGATGTACGTCAAGGTCGAGTCGTTTAATCCGCTGGCATCCGTCAAGGATCGCCTCGCGTTCGCCATCATCAACGACGCCGAGCAACGCGGCACGCTGAAGCCGGGGCAGACCGTCGTCGAGGCGACATCCGGCAATACAGGAATTGCGCTTGCCATGGTTTGCGCCGCGAAAGGCCACCCGTTTGTTGCGACGATGGCGGACTCGTTCTCTGTTGAGCGTCGCAAGATTATGCGCGGCCTCGGCGCCAAGGTGATCCTGACGCCGGCCGCGGAGCGCGGCACGGGCATGGTCAAAAAGGCCGAGGAGCTGGCAGAAAAATACGGTTGGTTCCTGGCACGCCAGTTCGAAAACGAGGCCAACCCCGAATACCACCGCAATACGACCGGGCCCGAGATCCTGCGGGACTTCGCCGGCAAGCGGCTTGACTACTGGGTGACGGGCTATGGCACGGGCGGCACGATGACGGGCGCCGGAGAAGTCCTCAAGGCCGCACGCCCCGACATCAAGATCGTCGCTACGGAACCCGCGGGCGCGTCGTTGCTCGCCGGCAATGAATGGGCGCCGCACAAGATCCAGGGCTGGACGCCCGACTTCATTCCGGATGTCCTGAGTCGCGACATTTACGACGAACTCTCGTCAGTCACGGACGAACGCGCCATCGAGGTGTCGCGCGAGCTCGCGGCGAAAGAGGGCATCTTCACCGGGATATCGTCGGGTGCGACGCTTGCGACGGCACTCGACGTTGCCGACAAAGCGCCCAAAGGCTCGGTCATACTCGCCATGTTGCCGGACACCGGTGAGCGCTACCTCAGCACGCCGCTGTTCGAGGGCGTCAACGAAGGTTCGGATGACGACTGGCTCGAGTCGCTGTAACAAAATGACCAAATGCTCCAAATGGGTCGTAAATCTTTGAATCATTTTGGGAATATGGTTTCCGCTGAGACATAAGTCACAGATCTGACCGACCGCTACTGGCATGTTGGTGCCCTGATTGGAATCACTTGATCCAGGGTTGCCGTGGCCGCCGAGATTCACCGACTGAAAACGGAAAAGCAGTTCAGCAAGGCAAGTGCTTTGCTGCACTCGCTCGCGCCCCGCGCCCAGGGATTTTCGTTCTACAATCGCGACCGTGAGTGCGCGTGGACGTCCGACGGCGGCGAAGACTACGAAATCGATGCATTCGTTCTGGAACTGCCGGCCGAGGTTGTCGACCAGCTGGCCGCAGACCGGGACAGCCTGAAACGCACCCTGAAATCCGGTCGCACCGTGCTCGCGCTTCCGGTGTATTCCGACGCCGCCGTTTGCATTGGTCTCCTGGTCGCACTGTTCTCACGAAACGCCGGCAAGTCCTCTTCGTTTAACCCGAGCCTGCTCAAAGGCATCCTGGAACCGGCGATCGATGTCATTGGCGAAAGCCTGCGCATCGGTGGCGAAAAGCAGGCGACGGAACGGCGCGCCGCGGAAGTCGCCAAAGAGCTTCAATTCATTTACGACGTCGACGAAAAAATTCACGGTGCGTCGAGCCGGCACTCGAACCTCGCACAGCTCGTCGGTCGCAGTGGCCGCTACCTCGGTATCAACTACAGCGTCCTGATCATTCCGTCGAAACGCATTCGAATCAGCGCGACCCATTCGAGCTGGAAGGGTGTCAACCGCAAAGTTCTCGACCGCTACCTGATCGAACACCTGTTGCCGAAACTCGAGAGCCAGCGATACCCGGTTGTCTTTCAGATTCCAGCGGACGAAAGTGCGGGCGAATCCCCGGACGGTTACCAGGCCTTGTTGTGCCCGATCCTCGACAATCACGGCAACGTCGAGGGTGTGCTGGCTCAGCTTGGCCGCGTTGACCACAGCCGGTTTTCGCGCAGCGACCGGCGCTTCATGTCCCATATCGGCCGCAAGGTCGAGTACGTCATTGAGCAGTCGTTCGATGCGATGACAGGTTTGATGAACCGCTCCGGATTCGAAGCACAGCTTGAGGAGTCGTACAAAACGCTCCAGGGAGCTGGCACCCACCAGGTCGTGTACTTCGATCTCGACAACCTGCAGCTCGTCAACGATACGTTCGGTCGTACCGCGGGCGACGAAGTCATCATGCGATTCGCCGGGTTGCTCGAAGAAGACCTGCCGAAAAGCGGCGTGCTGTCGCGCCTGACCGGCGACGACTTCTGCCTCCTGCTGACCGATGCCGACTCCGACGCAGCGCTCGACTATGCGAACGCGGTGCGAGAAAAGACGGCCGCATTACGCTATCTCGAGGGGGACAGGTCGCTGCAGGTGACGATCAGCGTCGGCATCACCGAATTCCGGCGCAGCAACGCAGACGTTGGCTCCGTTCTGACGACGGCGCGGATGGCCTGCGAGGCAGCGAAAGAGCACGGCCGCGACCGCGTCGAAATTTACGACGAGGCCAATCGCAGCGCCGTGCGCCGCTTCGACGACATGCAACTGGTCGCGACGATCCAGCAATCACTGGACAACGACGAATTCGAGTTGCTGGCGCAGCCGATCACTTGCCTGACCGGCGAGAAAACAAATCCGCGATTCGAAGTACTGCTGCGCATGAGTGACGGCGACGGCGGCCGCGTTCCGACAAAGGCGCTATTCTCCGCGGCCGAACGTTACAAGATGATGCCGCAGATCGATCGCTGGGTAATCTCGAATACGATCGCGCGCCTCGCGCAACGCTCGGAGTTCGTCGAGGAGCAGGCGGCGGTGTTCTCGGTGAACCTGTCGGGGCAGTCACTGGGTGACGACGAACTTATCGAGTTCATCGAACAGGAGATCGACGCGAGTGGGCTGCCGGCCGCGGCGCTGGGTTTCGAGATAACGGAATCCGCGGCTGTATCGAACCTGAAGAAGGCGCAGGCGTTCATCGACAGGCTGAGCGAGATGGGTTGCACGATTTCGCTCGACGACTTCGGTGCCGGGCTGAGTTCGTTCGCCTACCTCAAGAACTTCAAGGTCGACGTGCTGAAAATCGACGGCAGTTTTATTCGCGACATCACCGATAACCGGATTTCGGAGTCGATGGTTGCGGCCATTACGCAGGTCGCCAAGGTGATGGAGCTGAAAACGGTCGCCGAGTATGTCGAAACGAAAGATACGAAGAAACTGATCAGGGACATTGGCGTGGACTTCGCACAGGGTCATACCATCGGCAGGCCGGTCTCGCTCGACACGGTCTTGTCCGACCTGTCCGAAATGCTGTCGTCGACAGCGTGACGGGTAACTAGAAAACGCCGGCTTCGAGTCCCGCAGCCAGCGTCAGGCCAAGATCACGGCACGCATCGAGACGTGACGCGTCGAATTCCCCGACTATCGATACGGGCGCCTGTACTTCCCGCACTGCAAGCCCGGTCAGTATCCGGTGGAGGCTGTTGATCGCGCCGCTGCCGTCGTTGCCTGCGCGAACGAACAAAGCGTATGGCTTGCCGGCCACCTTGTTCTCGCAGGGGTAGTAGACGCGGTCCAGGAAGTACTTCATCGCGCCGCTCATGTAGCCGAAATTTTCGGGTGTGCCGAGGATGAAGCCGTCGGCCCAGAGCAGGTCGTCAGCGTCGGCATCGAGCGGTGACTTCACGCGCACGTCGACACCGACAATGTCGGGGTCATTTGCACCGTCGATAACGGCTTCGGCCATGCGGGTCGTCGAGCCGGACTGCGAGTGGTAAACGATGAGCAGGTGTTTCCCGGGCATGAGCCGATATTGCCAGACTTGCGCCCGAGGTGCTGGTGACGCGCGGTATTGGTTAGACTGCGGCAATGGGGATCACCGAACATATCGCATCGTTGCCCGATCGGCTGCGTGCACCGGTCGAGCGGTGGTGCGAACGATTCGACGAGGGTACGCTGGACTCCCTGCCCGAAAGCGACGCCGAACGACTCATCCTGACTGTCGCCTGCAGCGAGTTCGCCGGTCGGGTCGTGCAGCGCGACTGGGCGTGGTTCGCCGAGCACGTCGGTGCTTTCGGCACCGTTCCCGACAATGCCGAACTCGAGGAAACCGTCGCTGCTGTCGCCTGCCACGACCTACCTTTGGCGGAAGCGAAGTCTCGGCTTCGACGCTGCCGTAACCGGGTCATGCTGCGCATCCTCTGGCGCGACCTGCACGGGCTGGCCGATCTCGGCGAGACGCTGACCCAGTTGTCATTGCTGGCCGATCGCCTGCTCGATGCCGCAACCCGGTATGCGTTGCAGGAGCTCGATACGCGTTACGGCCGTGTCCGCAACAAGTCCGGTGAGGAGGTCCCGCTCGTGGTGCTCGGCATGGGCAAGCTGGGCGGCCGCGAACTGAATTTTTCGTCCGACATCGACCTGATTTTCTGCTACTCGGAGGGCGGCACGACGGATGGCACGAAGGCGATTGACGCGCAGGATTACTTCGGTCGCCTGTCGCGACAGATTATCGCATTGCTGGACGAGCGCACGACTGATGGCATCGTGTTCCGGATTGATACACGGCTACGGCCGTTTGGCGACAGCGGACCGCCGGTCGTCAGCTGTGCCGCGCTGGAGTCCTATCTGCTGCAACACGGACGAGACTGGGAGCGCTATGCCTACGTCAAGGCACGCGTTGTCGGCCTGCAGCCGCCGCAGGCGGTCGTCGATGAGCTGTACAACGATCTGATCAATCCATTCGTTTACCGGCGCTACCTTGACTACGGCGTCTTCGAATCCCTGCGCGAGATGCAATCGCTTATTGCCGCCGAGGTGCGACGCAAGGAACTCGCCGATAACGTCAAGCTCGGTCCGGGCGGAATTCGCGAAGCGGAGTTCATCGTGCAGGCGCTGCAACTGGTGCGTGGTGGCAGCGACGCCACATTGCAGGGTCGCGAACTCCAGGTCGTCCTGCCACGGCTTGGAAGTTCGCGCGGTCTCGGCAGGGAGGGCGCCGATCAGTTATTGCAGGCCTACCGTTTCCTGAGGCGGCTGGAGAATTTTATCCAGGCGCTGCGCGACGAGCAGACTCACGAATTGCCGACGGATGCGGCCGATCGTGAGCGACTCTGTCTTGCCATGGGTTGTGGTGACTGGGACGAACTGGTGCGAGCGTTGACAACGCATCGCGAGGCCGTGACGCGGCAGTTTGCAGCCATAGCATTCCAGGGACGATCTGACGGTGGCGCGGGCGGTGAGTTGTTCGAAAGATTGTGGGAGACCGAGGCCGGCATCGAAGACTGGAGCGCGGCGCTTGTCGATGCCGACACAAAGGATGCGGACGCAATAGCCGACGCTATCGTCCAGTTCGCCGGGGGGAGCGCGATGCGCCAGACGGATGCGACAACCCGGTCACGGTTGCAGCGCTTCGTGCCGAAGCTTGTCGCCCAGGTGGCCGGCGCCGACCGCCCGCTGATTGCACTGCGGCGATGTCTGGCCGTCGTCGAGAGAGTGTTGCGACGGAGCGCCTACATTGCACTGCTCAACGAGAGCGGCACGGCATTGTCGCGATTCGTCGACCTGTGTGAACGCAGCCAGTATATCGCCGGGCAGCTCGAGCGGCACCCGGTGCTGCTCGATGAACTGCTCGACCCGAGGTTGTACACAGAATCCGTTACACGAGAAGATCTGGTGCGGGAACTGGACGAGCGGCTCGAGGGCGCCGAGGACAGCGAATCGCGAATACAGGCTATCGTGCAATTTCAGCGTGCGACGATGTTTCGCATCGCGGTGGCCGACTTCAACGGTCAGCTGCCGATCATGAAAGTCAGCGACGGGCTGACGTGGCTCGCCGAAGTCGTGCTCGACGAACTGTTGCGCATTGCCTGGCGCGACCTTGCCGACCGTCACGGCGAACCCGAGGCGGGCTTCGGCGTTATCGGGTATGGCAAGCTCGGTGGGCTGGAGCTGTCCTACGGATCCGATCTCGACATCATTTTTCTGCACAACTCGACGGACCGGCGCGCAACCACTCGTGGCGATAAACCGCTCGATGTGACGATGTTTTTCAGCCGGTTGGTACGTCGCCTCGTCCATTTCCTGACGACGCAAACCGGCAGCGGTGAGTTGTACGAAATCGATACCCGGCTTCGTCCGGACGGCCGTTCCGGGGTGCTCGTGACGGGCGTCGAGGGCTTCGAGAAGTACCAGGAAGAGAACGCGTGGACCTGGGAGCACCAGGCATTGCTGCGAGCGCGGCCAGTGGCCGGGAACGCCGCGGTAGCCGAGCAGTTTGAGCGTATCCGACATGAAACGCTCACGCGACGAGTGCGCCAGGACGCGTTGCGCGACGACGTAATCTCGATGAAAAGGCGCATGCGCAAAGAGCTCGATCAAAGCTCGGACGACGCGTTCGATCTTAAGCACGGGCACGGCGGTATCGGGGATATCGAGTTTCTCGTGCAATACCTCGTCCTGCGCGAAGCGGCGGCGCACCCGGCGGTGATCGAATACTCAGACAATATCCGGCAGCTCGATGCGTTGATTGCGAGCGGGGTGGTGGATGACGAGACCGGCCTGCGACTGCAGGACATCTACCGCGAGTATCGCCTGTACCTGCATCACCTGGCGCTCGACGACCGGCCGGGGCTGGTCGGTAGCGATCGCTTTGTCCGGCAACGTGAATTCGTTGCCGAGGCGTGGGATCGCTGGCTGGCCTGAGCGCATTTCCCTATAATTCGGCGTCCAGTCACTTACGTCCGAGGAAACCTGTGGCAGCCAGAGCAGGAACCGTCGACCAGAATCTGATTCCGGCGAACGCACAACACAAATACGGCGTCAGGCAGAAAGACCTGCCGTTGTCCTGCCCGATGCCGGGCATGTACCTGTGGAACTCGCACCCGAAGGTGTTCATTCCGGTCGCAGAAACCGGCGAAGCGAAGTGCCCGTACTGCGGCGCGCAGTATCACCTGACGAACGAGGACGAATAGCGTCCGGTGCATATCGTTACCGGCGGTGCCGGCTTCATCGGCAGTAACGTCGCGCGCGCACTGACGGAGCGCGGCTACGATGACGTCGTGGTCGTTGACGACCTGACGGACGGCCACAAGTTCGTCAACCTGTCGGACCTGTCGATAGCCGACTACATGGACAAAGACGAGCTGCTGGCACGACTCGATGCCGACGCCGGATTCGCAAAGAGCATCAAGGCCATTCTGCACCAGGGTGCCTGTTCCGCGACGACGGAGTGGGACGGCCGCTACATGATGCGGAACAACTACAGCTACTCGAAGGCTCTGCTGCATCACTGCCTCGCGAACGGCACGCAGTTCATCTATGCGTCGTCCGCGGCCGTCTACGGCGGCTCCAGCGAGTTCGCGGAGGACCCCTTGCTCGAAAACCCCCTCAACGTTTACGGGTACTCGAAAGTGCAGTTCGACCGCTACGTGCGGCGAGTCGCGTCGAAGCCGGACAGCCAGGTCGTCGGGCTACGCTATTTCAACGTTTACGGGCCGCGCGAGCAGCACAAGGGGTCGATGGCGAGCGTCGCGTTCCACTTCAGCAATCAGCTGCGACAGGATGGTGAGTGCCGCCTGTTCAAGGGTAGCGGCGGCTACGGCGACGGTGAGCAGTTGCGCGATTTCGTTTACGTCGACGATGTGTGCAACGTTAACCTGTGGTACCTCGACAATCCGGGCGTGTCGTGCATTGTCAATTGCGGCACCGGTAAAGCGCAGAGCTTCAACGACGTCGCGAACGCCGTGATCAACTGGCACGGGAAGGGCAGGATCCGTTACATCCCGTTTCCCGACCACCTGAAGGGCGCCTATCAGAGCTACACAGAGGCGGATCTGACGCGGCTGAGGGCGAGCGGCTGCGACGTTGAGTTCCGTCCTGTCGAAACCGGCGTCAAAGACTACCTGGACCAGATTGGCAAATGATCCTGCAACGCTGATCGTCGGACCGTCGTGGGTCGGCGACATGGTGATGGCACAGGCGCTGTTCCGACAACTCAAGGCGGACGACCCGGATCGACCGCTCGACGTGCTGGCGCCGGCCTGGTCGTTGCCGATCGTCGCGCGGATGCCCGAGATTCGTGACGGTATCGCCTCGGAAACGGGCCACGGCGAGATCGGCATTGGCAAGCGGCGACGAATTGCGGCCGCCCTCAGGGGCCGGTACGACGGGGCGATCGTCCTGCCGCGATCCTTCAAAGCCGCACTGATCCCGTGGTTCGCCGGCATTCCGACCCGCACCGGTTTCCGGGGCGAGTCGCGCTACGTCCTGATCAATGACGTGCGTCCGTTCGACCCGACGATCCTCGACCAGACGGTCAAGCGGTTCCTCGCCCTCGGCAATAAGGTAACTGATCCCTTTAGATCCGATCTAAAGGGATCAGTTACCTTATTTCCCCGGTTGCGGGTGAGTGATGACAACCAGCGGCGCGTCGTTCGCGCGCTTGGGATTGAGACCGATCGTCCTGTTGTCGCGATGATGCCGGGCGCCGAGTACGGTCCGGCCAAGTGCTGGCCGCTGGAATATTTTGCGGTGCTGGCAGGTCAGCTCGACGCGGCAGGGTTTCGCGTTTGGGTGCTCGGTTCGACCAAAGACAATGACGCCGGCGAGACGATCGCGGCGGACGGCACGGCGATCAACCTGTGTGGCGAAACCTCGCTCGAAGACGTCATCGACGTGCTCGCCCTTTGCCAGCAAGCCGTCAGCAACGACTCCGGCCTGATGCACATTGCGGCCGCCGTCGGCTGTCACGTGCACGGCATCTACGGCTCATCGTCACCGGCATTCACGCCGCCGCTTACGGCGTCGGCCGATATTCACCACCTCGATCTCGATTGCAGTCCGTGTTTCGAACGAACCTGCCCGCTCCGACACCTGAACTGTCTTCGCGAGATCGCTCCCGAATCGGTATTTGCGCGAATTTCGGCAAAAAGCGGCTAAACGTCAAAAAAACCGTCGATATTGTCGGCAACATCGTCGATCGTGATCATCTGCATCGCATCCGGATGGCGCACCCGCTGCCCCCATTTCAGCCGCTCGACCGGTTTGCCGAGGTACGTCTCGGCAGCATCGGCATAGCGATTTACTGTGAGGTCCCTCGAAATATACGGTCCTGTTCGTGCCGGGTTCGAGGTGGCATACAGGCCGAGAACGGGCGTATTCACGGCGGTGGCCATGTGTGCCGGTCCGGAGTCGGGGCAGATCACCAGGTCGGCCTCGGCGAACACTGCGAGCAACTGCTTCAGTGTCGTTTGGCCGACGAGATTGTCAGCGGCGCCGTTGGCCGATAGTGCGACGCCATACTGCTTTTCGAGTTCACTCGGTCCGCCCGTAATGACGACACGGCAGTTTCGGCGACCGAGATGTGCAATCGTCGCCGCGAAATTCTCAATGCTCCAATTGCGGAAATTGCGGGCGCGCTGGCTGCTGCAAGGACTGATCGCGACGAGCGGCATTCCCGGGCTGCGATAGTCTTTGGCGAAGAGCCGGTCGTCGTCACTCAACGGAATGTCCCAGCGAAGTGGCGTCGTTGCGGCACCGATTTCCGTGGCAAACGACATCATCGCGTCGAGCGCATGCTTGCCTTGTGTCGAGGGGACACGGCGATTGGTATAGAGCCACTGGAAGTCGCGCGCGCGCCTGAAGTCGAAGCCGATTTTCAGCGGCGCACGGATGCGTCGGTAAAGTGGATTGACTCGCATCGAGGCATGCATGCAGAGTGCGACGTCGAATGGACGGTCATCAAGATGATTGATGACGTCGGCAATGGCGCGGCGACCTTTCGTTTTGTCGAAGGTGATAAACTCCACGTCCGGAATGTCACCCATCAACTTCGCCTCTGTCTTGCCGATAATCCAGGTCAGTTTTGCGTTCGGCCAGTTGTCCTGTAACCGCCGCACGACGGCCAGCGCATGGCAGGTATCGCCGATTGCGGACAGGCGCACGACGCAGATGCGAGAGGGTGGCTGCATGTTCGATGCCGTCAAAACCAATCAGGGGCGGAGCTTTTGACCGAGACTGTCGAGAAGACCGAGACCGGCGCCATCCTATACGATAAGTCGATCATCAACCAGATTTCGGACGAGCGCTTTACGGCCGACGGCTGGCTGCACTCCGAGGTAATCACGGGTCCGCTGCGCTCGGGCGGCCGCGGATCGACGATGTTCATCGGCAACATTCCGCGCCAGTTCGTGCTGCGCCACTACATGCGCGGCGGTCTCGTCGGGAAGTTCAACCGTGACACTTACGTTTTTTCGGGCGAGGACAAGACGCGCTCGTTCATGGAGTGGCGATTGCTCGACAAGCTGGCCGCCAACAACATGAACGTGCCGCGACCGGCTGCCGCTCGCTACTGCCGCAAGGGTACGTTTTACAAGGCCGACATCATCACGGTGCGTATCCCGAACGTCGTTTCGCTGGCCGAGTACATAACGGCAGCTGATCGGGACGAGGCGTTCTGGGCGTCGGTCGGCGCCGCAATCTGGACGTTTCATGAGGCGGGCGTCTATCACGCCGACATGAATGCCTACAACGTACAGATCGACAACGACGGCGACCTCTGGTTGCTCGACTTCGACAAGGGCGAGCTGCGCTCACCCGGCGCGTGGCAACAACAAACGCTCAGTCGCCTGCATCGTTCGCTCGAAAAAATACTCGGGCTCAATCCGGCGATACACTACCACCAGGGAAACTGGGAGCAGTTGCTGGAAGGCTACTTCAACGCGTCGAGATCGGCGTAGTAGTCGGGATAGCCGTCGGGCAGATCCTTGAACTTGCGGTGCACCCAGAAGTATTGCTCCGGACACTCGCGGACGGCGTCTTCGAGCACGTCGATATAACGTTTCGTGTCGGCGACCGGATCATCGGTCGGGAAGTTTTCGAACGCCGGCAATAACGTCATCTCATAGGTATTGTCCGGGTTGCGCCGGGCAAAGAACGGGACGACCGTGGCACTGCCGAGGCGCGCGAGCGTCGATGTCGCGGTCGTGTGCATCGCGGGCACGCCAAAAAACTCGATAACTTCGGAGCCCTTGCGGTTATAACTCTGGTCCGGCGCGTACCAGACGATGCGACCTTCGCGCAGCCTGCGCACCATCTGCTTGATGTCACGCTTCTCGATGGTGACATCGACGGTCCGCTCACGCCCGCTGCGCTGCAGTTCGGTGATGAATTCGCTGCGATTCTTCCGATACACGCCGTCGAAGGGCGGCATGTTGAGTGCGAGGACGCGACCGCTGACCTCGAGCGTCGTGAAATGCGCGGCAAGCATGATAATCCCGCGCCCGTCCTCCACGGGTTTTCTGATGTTCTCCAGTCCGTGTAGTGTCGTGATCGCCGCAAGGCGCTCGTCCTTTGCCCAGCGTCCCAGCCCCATCTCGATGACGCTCATGCCGAGCGCCTTGAAATGCTCATAGGCCAGTGCATCGCGCTCGTCGGCTGACAGGTCGGGGAAGCAAAGCTCAATGTTGCGGCGCACAATCGCTCGCCGGACGCCGCCGATGCTATGTGCGAGACGGCCAATAATACGGCCCACGGCGAGGGCGGCGGAAATCGGCAGCAGGCAGACGAGGCGCAGGAGTCCCATGCCAACCCACGTGGGCCAGTAGCGGGGGTGTCTGTAGCTGGAAAGCGGTTTACGGTCTGCGGCCATCGGGACCGCAGTTTACTCGGACATGCCGTCGACGTAACCACCTGCCGGCGGTTTTTGCGCGACGTCAATCTCCTCTTCCATGGCTTCCAATTCGTCGGTTTCGATACCGACGTGAAACGCTGCGAATCCCGGCATCACGACCTGGTTGCGCGCCATGCCGATGATGCGTCCGGACCATGGTGAACGCACTTCCGTGCGGGCGTTGCTCATCGGGTCGGTGATCGATCCGAGCAGATCGCCCTTGCGAACGGTGCTGCCCAGTGCCACGTCGGCCAGCAGGATGCCGCCGTTATTCGCGCGTACCCACGACGACCGGTAGTACACGGGCTCCGGGTCACCCCAGAATCGTGTGCGCTTGGTCATGCCGAGCGTCGACAGCAACGTCGTGATGCCTTTGACTCCGTGTTTTACCTCGACGGGTTCCAGTTGCGACGGCCCGCCAGCTTCGACCGTAACGGCCGGAATTCCGGCGAGGGTTGCGGCGTGACGCAGCGTACCGACCGTCGGCGAGCTGTGCAGCACGACCATCGAGCCAAAGCCCTGCGTCAGGGTCAATACGTCCGGGTTGCGCAGGTCGGCACGAATCTGTGGCAAGTTGGCGCGCTCGAACGAGCCCGTGTGCAGGTCGACCAGGGCGTCGCAGTTTGCAATGACCTGGGTGAAGAAGGAGTGCGCGATTCGTGCCGCGGCGCTGCCGTTAGGGTTGCCCGGGAAGTACCGGTTCAGGTCGCGCCGGTCGGGCAGGTAGCGCGAGCCGCGCCGGAAGCCCTGTACGTTCACGATCGGCACACCGATGATCGCACCGGAGAGTCTTTCGGCTTCGACGTCGTGCAGCACACGACGCACGATCTCGATGCCATTGAGTTCGTCGCCGTGGACCGCGGCCGTCAGGCAGAGCGTCGGCCCGGGCAGCCGTCCGTTGACGGCGAGTACCGGCGTCGATACCGGTACGCCTTCGAACAGTTCGGTCGCAGACCACGAGAGGCGTTCATATTGACCCGGCGCAATTCGCTGGCCGAGCAATTCGAGGGGTTCGGCTTCGCCGCTGGCATCGGTTACGGCGTCGGCCAGCGGTCCGTGAAACTCGGCTTCCGGTTCGACCATCTCCTCGGCGGCCGCGGAGGTTTCACTGGAACGCGAATCGGTGTCCAGGGTCGAATCCTGGAGTACGTCGACGCCGTTGTCGCTGGGCTCGACCGCAGCCTCGCCGGCCTGCGCCAGGGCGCCAGGCAACAGGAACAGGAGCGCCAGGTATTGGCAAATACGGCGCGATTCGGCAGATTGTCGTCGTCTTAGTCTCATTCAGCCCCGAAAATACGGCATTTGCTGGGAAATTTCTGCGAATTAATCAACAATTTGCGATTGAAACTTGAATTAACATAAATGACAAGACCAGGCCCGCCTTTATTACTGCTTTTTTGCCTGATTTCGGCTCCGGTTACCGCCAGCGAGCCGTTTCCGCTGCCTCCGGAGCTCGAGCCCGACGTCAAATTCTGGGTGGACGTGTTCACCGAGTACGAAAACGACGAAGGCGTCCTGCACGACAATCGCCACCTGGGGGTGGTGTACCAACGTTTTGAAATGCCGGAAAACCTGTCGCGCCGTGAGCGCCAGCGGCGTATCGACCGCCACCGAAAAGATATCCAGGCGACGTTGCGGACGCTGGCATCGGGGAAGCGCGACAACCTGAGCGCCGAGCAGGCGCGGGTGCTGGCTTTGTGGCCGGCGGACGTCAGCAACGAGACACTGAAGTCAGCCGTCGGCAGGATTCGTTACCAGCAGGGACTGAAAGGACGCATGCGCCGCGGACTCGAACGATCCGGCCGCTGGCGGCAGTACATTCACGACGAATTTGCAGCGCTTGGTGTGCCGCTGGAGATTGCGGCATTGCCGCACGTCGAGTCGTCCTACAACCCGAACGCCCGTTCGCACGTTGGCGCGTCGGGCATCTGGCAGTTCACGCGCAGTACGGGACGGCGGTTCATGCGGGTCGACCATGTCGTTGACGAACGCAACGACCCGTTTGCCGCAACGCGCGCTGCAGGCCAGCTCATGGCCTACAACTATTCCATTGCGGGCAACTGGCCAATGGCGATCACCGCTTACAATCATGGTCTCGCCGGCGTCAGACGCGCCATGCGCCAGTTCGGCGATACCAACTACGTCGACATCCTGCGCAACTACAAGGGCAGGACGTTTGGCTTTGCATCAAGAAACTTCTATGTCGCGTTCCTCGCGGCAATGGAAGTGGACCAGAACGTCGAGAAGTATTTTCCCGGACTCGTCTACGAGCGGCCGACGGACTACGACGTTGCAACGCTCGATACCTACGTTGCGATTGACGGGCTGACGCGGTCGCTGGGTATCAGTGAACGACAGCTGGCAGAACACAACCCGGCGCTGCAATCCACGGTATGGCAACGGAGCAAACATCTGCCGAAGGGCTACGTGTTGCGACTGCCGCGAAGTCTCGTATCGCGTTCGCTCGGGGACACCGTTGCCGCACTGCCCGCTGACGCGGTTTTTGCGAAGCAGTTGCCCGACCTGTTCCACACCGTGGCCCGAGGCGATACCTTGTCGCAGATCGCGGCGACGTACGACACTCGTGTGTCGACTCTTGTGGCACTGAACAACCTGTCGAGCAGTCATCGTATTCGCGCCGGCCAGCGACTGCGGCTGCCGGCAGCCGGTCCCGCGCCGGTCGTTGCAGCGGCGGCACCGCCGGATGATCCGGCCGAGCGTGAAGTCGTCGAAGCCGAAGCGGTCGCGAGCGTTACCGATGAGCGGACTGTCGAAGTTGCCGAAATGACGCCCGGCGCGATGGCGGGTGACGGAACGGTTACGACTCCGGGTACCCTCCAGACGGCGCTGTTGTCGGACCCGAGCGACTACAGCGTCGCGGAAGACGGCACCATCGAAGTGCATCCGCTCGAGACGCTCGGCCATTTCGGCGAGTGGCTCGAGATAAAAACCCAACGCCTTCGTGACCTCAACGGCCTCGCGTTCCGGACGCCGGTAACGGTCGGTCAGCGCCTGCGCCTGGACCTCGACACCGTCGACGCGAAACGCTTCGAGGAGCGTCGAATCGCCTGGCACCGCGCGCAACAGGACAGCTACTTTCGCGAACACACCATCTCGGGCGTTAAGGAACACACGATCCGGCGCGGTGAATCCATCTGGGTGCTCGCACTGCGCGAGTACGGCGTCCCGATCTGGTTGTTCCGCCAGTACAACCCGGGCGTCGACCTGCACAACGTCCGGCCCGGCACCACGGTACAGATTCCTGAGCTCACGGACGTCGATCGCAGTTGACGTACGGGATGCAGAAGACGATCGCCCTGCGCCTCGCGCCAGTCGTCATGGTGGCGACCGCGGCCGGACTCTGGTTTAACCTGGTCCAGGACGGCGGGCCGCATGTGCTGCGCAACCTGCTGCCGCTGGCGGTGCTCGTCGCGCTGGCGGCAATGACGCTCATTCGCGGCGACGGAACCTGGACCGGCACCGGTGCGCGGCTGCCGATCGCGACACTGGGCTATGCGGTCCCCGCACTCGGCCTGTCGTTGTACCTGCACTATGCGTTTGCCGTGAATCTCAACGACATGTTTACGGACGCCGACTACCCGACACGGATCTTCCAGTACCTGCCGTTCTACACGCTCGGGGCCGGGCTTATCGGCTTCGTCATCGGCTGGATCGTCGGCCGCAATGTGTGACGCCCGCCGTTTGCCGCCGCGCGGTGATTTGCTAGTCTTTCGCGCAATGACCCAACGACTTCGAAACACGATGGTTGCTGTACTGGCGTTGCTGCTGCCGGCCTTCATGAGCGCCAGCGAGTTTCCCAAGGCCGACTTCGTCATTATTGAGAAGGGCAAACGCGAGCTGCACCTCGTTGCCGACGGCGAAATCCTGCGCACTTTCCCGATCGCGCTCGGCATCCAGCCGGTCGGTGACAAGAAGCAGGAGGGCGATTTTCGGACGCCCGAGGGACGCTACGTTCTCGACACCCGCAACCCGAACAGCGAGTTTTTCCTGTCGATTCACGTTTCCTACCCGGATGCGCAGGACAGACGCGAAGCGGCCGAGCTGGGCGTCGATCCCGGCGGCGCCATCATGATTCACGGACAACCGAACGAGCCGACGCGGTCCGAGACTTACTACAAGACCCAGGACTGGACCAACGGCTGCATTGCCGTTTCCAACTCCGACATGATCGACATCTGGCTAATGACGCCCGACAACACACCGATCGAGATCCGGCCCTGATAGATGGCTGCTGAACCCGGCCGCATCGACGCGGAAGTATGGCCCGAGGGCAGCCTCGAGGTGCTCTCCCAACATGAGGTCGACCTGCTGCGTCGCAGCGGGGAAGGCGGCCTGTATCCGCTGTTGCGCCGTTGCATGCTCGCGGTACTGAACTCCGGTAGTGAATCGGACGATGCGCGCGCCGTGCTGACGGACTTCGCCGACTTCGAGGTCGGTTTCGAACAGCAGGATCGCGGCCTCAAGGTCATATTGAAAAATGCACCCGGTGAAGCGTTCGTCGACGGCCGGATGATCCGGGGTACACGCGAGTTGCTGTCGGCCGTATTGCGCGACATCGTCTACACGCGCCACGACATCCTGGGCAACGCCAATTTCGACCTCGCGACGTCGGAAGGCATCACCAATGCGGTGTTTCATATCGTCCGAAACGCCGGGCTGTTGAAGCTGCCGGCGCGCGTCAACGTCGTAGTCTGCTGGGGCGGTCATGCGATATCGCGCGTCGAGTACGACTATACCAAGCTGGTCGGCTACGAGATGGGGCTGCGCAAGCTGAACGTGTGTACCGGTTGCGGGCCGGGGGCGATGAAAGGCCCGATGAAGGGTGCGACGATCGGCCATGCGAAACAGCGCATGCGTGGCGGGCGCTACGTTGGCATCACCGAACCGGGCATCATCGCGGCGGAGTCCCCGAACCCGATCGTCAATTCACTGGTCATCATGCCGGACATGGAGAAACGGCTCGAGGCATTCGTACGAACCGGCCACGGCATCGTCGTTTTCCCCGGTGGCGTCGGGACGGCCGAAGAAATCCTGTACCTACTCGGCGTACTGCTGCATCCCGATAATGTGGACATTCCACTGCCGCTGGTCATGACAGGGCCGCCGTCGTCCGAGTCGTACTTTCGCAAGATCGACGAGTTTATCGGCGCGACGCTCGGTGCCGCTGCCCAGGCGCGCTACAAGATCATCGTCGATGACCCAAGGGCCGTTGCACAGGAGATGAAAGTCGGCCTGAAACAGGTGCTCGCCTTCCGCACCGAGCACGGCGATGCGTATTATTTCAACTGGCGCCTCAGGATCGACCACGATTTCCAGCAACCCTTCGTCGCGACCCACGATTCGATGCGCGAGCTGGATCTGCACGAAGACCTGCCGGTGCATGAACTGGCGGCCAATCTGCGACGCGTATTCTCGGGCATCGTCTCCGGCAACGTGCGCGAGGATACAGCCGAGCAAATCGAGAAACTCGGGCCCTTCGAGATCGACGGCTCGGCCCGCATCATGCGGTTGCTCGACGGACTGCTGTCGGACTTCGTGGTCGATGGCCGCATGAAGATCTCCGGCAGCGACTACGACCCGTGCTACGTGATTAAGTAAAAACGCCAGTTAACTTCCTGTTTTTAAAATGAAATCTGCCACAGAGGTCTGTGATGCAGTTCCTGTGATTTATGGTCAATGCGCTTTAGCATTTGTTCAAAGGATTGATTGAGCAAATTGATGCCCGACAACAAGCACATCAAGTGGGACGACGCTTTCGGTACGGATGCCGAACCGGATCCCAAAGCCAAGGACGCGACGCTCGAAGCCGAGCAGCCGGCGGCCAACGACGCCGACGGCTGGCAGCAATACCGACGCTGGGTTTCGAAGGCGCCGTCGCCGCGCACGCGGCGATCAGGCATAGACCCGTCCCTGTACACGTGGAAGGGTTACCGCGACTGGTCTGACCAGGTGAAGCGCAACTGGTCGAAGGACGAGCCGGGCGACGACTAGTCCCGACCTTTTATGTCTTGTCAACGCCGGCCCTGTGCCGGCGTTTTACGTAATGGGATATGGCGTCCCGGCAAGCGGTCGGAAAGTGTGATTCAGGTCGTCGGAACTGTGCGACCTGTGTCTGATTTTCACGCCAAAAACGGCACAACGACGCGGCACGGCAGCAAGCTGTGACCTGCCTCACGGAGTGTGAAAACCACCCTGTCTATATTGCATTTACCGACCGTCAAAATCCGCTGTCAGAAGTATGTCCAAGAAACAACCGAAAACTGAATCACCGTTTGAAGCGTTCTCCAGCGAATCGGCACGCCAGCGCTGGGAGCTTTTTCATCGTGCGATTGCGCATGCGAAAGAGTCCAACACCGCGGCGCTCGATGAAACGGAAGCGCACGGCGCCGATACCGAGTCCTCCGGCCCCCTGCTGACAATCGTCCGCTAGTTCTGACCCATGGAATTCCTGCTGCAGTATCTTGACGATCTCGACGACCTCTACGGCATGGTCGGCCTGGTCGGCGAGAGGCTGCGCCGTGTTTCCATTTTCGTGATTTCGATGCTGTGCATCGGCGTGGCGGCGTTCCTCGCAACCAGCTTCCTCTTTTCTGCCTGATCGGCCCCGCCGGGCTTGAAAAGTCCGCACGAGCCCCTATCGTGTGGTTCCCATTTTCAGTCCGGAGACCCCCGCCGTGAGTGACACGCGCGAAACACTCGGCTTTCAGACCGAGGTCCGTCAGCTGTTACAGCTGATGATTCACTCTCTCTACAGCAATAAGGAAATATTCCTTCGCGAACTGATCTCGAACGCCTCCGATGCGGCCGACAAGCTGCGCTTCGAAGCCATTGAGACGCCGGAGTTGCTGGGCGACGACACGGAACTTGGCATTCGTATCGAGATCGACAAGGAGAATCGCACGCTGGCCATCGTCGACAACGGCATCGGCATGTCCCGCGAGGAACTCATCGATAATCTCGGCACGATCGCGAAATCGGGCACGTCCGAATTCCTGCAGCAAATGACCGGGGACAAGCAGCACGATGCGAACCTGATCGGCCAATTTGGCGTTGGCTTTTATTCGGCGTTCATCGTTGCCAACAAGGTGGCGGTGGAGACCCGGCGCGCCGGTGGCGATAGTGCCGTTCGCTGGGAATCGGACGGGCAGGGCGAATTTACGATCGAGACTATCGAACAAGCCGACCGTGGCACGCGTGTCATCCTGCACCTGAAAGAGGCCGAAGCGGAGTTCGCGGAGCCCTTCCGTATCGAGTCGCTGATTCGCAAGTACTCCGACCACATCGGCTTTCCTGTGTCGTCGATCGACCTTAACGCGGAAGAGTCCGAAGCCAGGGTGGTCAACTCGGCGACGGCGCTGTGGACGCGATCGCGCACGGACGTTGCCGACGATGAGTACAAGGAGTTCTACAAGCATCTCTCGCACGACTTTGCTGATCCGCTGACGTGGAGCCACAACCGGGTCGAAGGCAAACGCGAGTACACGAGCCTGCTTTTTATTCCGGGTACAGCGCCTTTCGACCTGTGGAACCGTGAAGCGCCACGCGGTTTGAAGCTGTACGTGCAACGTGTCTTCATCATGGACGACGCGGAACAGTTCCTGCCGCTGTACCTGCGCTTCGTGAAGGGCGTCGTCGATTCGTCCGACCTGCCACTGAACGTATCGCGCGAACTGCTGCAGCAGAATCCGGAGCTCACGGCAATGCGCAGCGCGCTGACGCGTCGCGTACTGGATATGCTGAAAAAGCTCGCGGCAGGCGACGACTACCAGAAGTTCTGGGACGAGTTCGGCCAGGTCCTGAAGGAAGGCGTGGTTGAAGATCATGCCAACAAGGACAAGCTGGCCAGGCTGTTGCGCTTCTCAACGACGCACACAAATTCAGCCGTTCAGGACCAGTCACTGGGTGACTACATCGGCCGTGCCGGCGAAGACCAGGACAAGATCTACTACATCCTGGCCGAGAACCATGCAACGGCCCTTGCGAGTCCGCACCTCGAGCAGCTCAAGCGACGCGGCATCGAAGTCTTGCTGCTCTCGGACCGCATCGACGGTTGGGTCGTCGATGGGCTGGGCGAGTATGAAGGCAAGCAACTCGTTGACGTCGCGCGTGACGGTATCGACCTTGCAGACGATGACAAGGACAGCGACGTGCTGAACAAGGAGCACAAGACGCTGCTCAAGCGCGTCAGCAAGGTTCTGGAAGATCGCGTCGAAGCCGTTAACGTCAGCCGTCGTCTTGTCGACTCTCCCGCCTGCGTCGTCGCCGGCGAACAGGACCTGAACCCGCAGGTTCGCCGCATGTTGGAGGCGAGCGGGCAACAGCTGCCAGAAAGCAAACCGATACTCGAGATCAATGTCGAGCACCCGCTCGTTGTGCGACTCGCGGACGAAGCGGACGACGAACGTTTCGGTTCGCTCTCCAACATCGTCCTCGACCACGCATTGCTCGCCGAGGGCACGCAACTGGACAATCCGGCCGAATACGTGCAGCGTATGAACAAGTACCTGCTCGATATCGAGGGTGAGGCACGCAGTGAGTAAAGCGGACGAGGACCTGAAGGCGAAGCTTACGGACGAGCAGTACCGCATAACGCAGAACGCCGGGACGGAAAGGGCTTTCACCGGAAAATACGTCGACCACAAGGCGGATGGCACTTACCATTGCGTCTGCTGTGACGCGCCGTTGTTCAGCTCAGATCACAAGTACGATTCGGGCTCGGGCTGGCCGAGTTTCTGGCTGCCGCTCGCCGGGGACGCCGTGCGCACCAACGTCGACACGAGCCATGGCATGGTACGGCGAGAGGTCGTTTGCAAGAACTGTGACTCACACCTCGGGCACGTCTTCGAGGACGGGCCGCAGCCAACCGGGCTGCGCTATTGCATCAACTCGGCGTCACTCGAGTTCGAGGGAAAAGAACAATGAAAAAATCGGCTGCACTTGCCATTGTTATCGCACTCGCCGCCTGCCAGCAGGCCGAGCCGCCGGCGCTGGTCGGTGAGGACGGTTTGCCGGTGACAGCCAGTGACTCTTCGCAGTGTCCGAAGGCTGACGGCAACGGTCACGTCGCGATAGCGAACGGTCTCGACGCCACGATCACCGGCAAGGGCTACGGCCGCGCCGCAGTATTGGGCGACACCGCCACGGTGCGGGCGAAGCTGTGGGTGGTCGACGAGTCGGCGCCGGATGGCAAAGGTGAGTTCGTCTGGGACTCCGGGCCGGATGGTTTCACGTTCGAGCTCGGGCAGGGCGGTCTGATCGACGGCTGGAGCCCGGGTATTGCGTGCATGCTGGTCGGCGAAAAACGTGAATTGCTGATTGGGTCGCATCTCGCCTACGGGGAAAGCGGTCGTGCGCCGATTCCGCCGAACGCCGATATCTTCTACGAACTGGAACTCGTGTCCGTCGCCGAGCCTGCTGAGTGACCCTGGCGGCGAGCATCGCGACGCTCGCCCTGGCGGCTGCCGCCGACCTGGAAGTTCCGAAGCCTGAAGATGCGCTGCCCGGCTGGCGCCTCTGGTCCATGCGCTACACCGTTGATGCGAAGTTGCTCGGCAGTGGCCTCTCTGCGTGGACGCCGACGACTGACGGTCTGGGCGCGGCGTTTCGTTGCGACCGAGGGATCCTGTACGCCTTTGTCGCGATGGAGGAAGTCGACATGGCGGCCAGCCTGATGCGTCTGGGCGGAACCAGCAAGAACTGGAATGTAACGGTCACCATCGACGGCTATGAGCCGCGCGAGGAAAAGTGGATCACGGTACACGGTGGCAAGTTCCTGATGGCGCGGCGCATTTCGACGACAAAACGCCTGTTCCGCGCCGCGCGCGCCGGTGTTTCTGTCACGATTGAGGACAAGCGCGGAAAGCCGGTTACTGTGTCATTGCCAGCCGACGATACGGGTGTGCTGGATGCCTTTGAGGCACGCTGCGACCTGCACGATGCGTTCGACGGTCCGGCGGATTAAGCGGCCGGCGCGAACGCGATTTCTATGCGTCGATTCAGGCTGCGCCCGTAGCGGGTTTCATTGGTTGCAATCGGTTCACTGGAACCGGCGCCCAGTACATCGATGCGGCCGGATTCTATCCCGAGTTTTTCGAGATATCGTGCGACGGCCCGCGCACGTTGCAGGCTCAGAGACCGGTTTACCGATTCGTTGCCGGACGAGTCGGTGTGACCGGTTACCTGCAGGCGCAAATCACGGCAGGCGTCGGCCAGGGCCGCCACACGCTCCAGTTCCGGATATGCCGACCGCCTGAGCTGATCGGTTGATTCCTCGAATCGTATTGGGCCGACGGCCAGTGCGTTCGAAGCACGGCCGCACAGCTTGTCGACCTCAACGACAGGGATCTCGATCGTACTGTGAGTCACTACGATTTCAGGCGGCAATGTCGTTGTGAGCGCTGCGAACCGGCTGCGCCACGCGACACCTTCGCGGGTCACAGTTTTCAGGCTCAGCGTATTGTCGTCGAGCCGGGCGCTTGCAGATTCCGCAGTAGCCAGCGCGTACAACAGCTGAATCGTCGTGTCGTACCAGTGATCCGGTGCCGTGTCGTGTGTCGCGAAGTCCGTCGTGAGCCGGTGCCCCGGATAAGCGTCGGCGGCGATGCTGAGCAGTTCGCTGGCGTGAGTCCCGGAGACGACATGCCCTTCCAGCGTGATTTCGTTACGCAGGATCGCGATGCCGAACGATGGTTGGATACCGGGCAACGCCGGTGGGTCGGGCGCATCAGGAACGTTGTACTCCCGCAATATCAGGGCGCCGCCGGCGATGACGGCGGCCAGCAACACAAAGAAAAGCGTGCGGCGGAGCCTCAAACCCGGTGGCGAGCTGTTTGTCAGGATTCGCTTCGCCGGTCGCGAAGCTCCCGCGCCTGGCCGATCCAGTCTTCGCGGTAGATGCGGCTGCGAAAACCCCTCAGCCGGTTCGCGACGCGGTCGATGTCGTATTCGCTCATGTCGGCGATCTGCTCGAAGCTGAAGATGCCGAGTTCGTTAAGGGTCTTCTCGATGGCCGGGCCGACGCCCTTGATCCGTTTGAGATTGTCCTTGCTGCCGTTGAGCGGTCGCGCCGCAAAGTCTTCGTCGCCGTCGTCATCGTTGTCCGATTCCATATCGAGGAATTCCTCGAAATCGGGTTCGTCTTCGGCTTCTTCCTCGACCTCGGGTTCCGGATCGGCCAGCAATGCGGATTTCTCGATCATCGACCCGTCGGCGTCGATGGCATCGTTCGAGGCGTCTCGGCCGTCAGTCAGCGTGTCCGGATCTTCCACCGGCTCGATGCACGTCTGGCCGTGCGCGATCATCGCTTCGAGTTCGCGAATGCGATTACGGGCGGCGGCCAGATCGGTCTCGAGTTGCTGCGCCTCCTCGTTGCGAACGCTGAACCGCTCGATCAGCGGTGGTAGTCGGTTCTGCCAGTTCTCGAGCTCGGCTTCGAGTTTCGCAATGCGCGCGTCTTTCTGCCGGAGAATGTCGCTGCCGCTATCGCGTTCGGCCATGTCGGACTGCAGCTGGTTACGTTCGGTCAGCGCTGTTTCGAGGTTGGTGCGGATACTTTTGAGCTCGCGTTGCAGTTCGTCGCGTCTGCCGTAGGCGAGTTGCACGGCTTCGGATAGCTCCTTGGCGCGATTCTTGGCGTCGATGTTGGATGCCTGCAGCTGGCTGATCTGCTCCATGAGGCTCTTGTTCTGGTCGGTCAGGCGACCATGCTCAACTCGCTGCGCTTCGATTTGTTCCTGCCAGCCTGCGCTGACGGCGGCTTTCTCCCGGGCGGCGCGGTTGCCGCGGAAAATCCATCCGAGGACCACGCCGACCACCATTACAGCGGCAAGAAGTGCTATATGAACTGGGGTCAGATCCGGCATGCGACGCGTCCGTTGTCAGCGAGTTTACATAAGACCATAATTTTACAGCAGTAATTGCCGATCTATCTACTAAATCTATTCACGTGGAAAAGCCGATGTCCAAAGCTCCTGTCACAGATTCCTTCTTTTTCGACGGACCGGCCGGCCGCCTCGAAGCCATTCTGGAAACGCCACAGGCCGATCCACTCGTCGGTTGCGCGGTTGTTTGTCACCCGCATCCCCAGCATGGGGGCACGATGCACAACAAGGTTGCGCACATGCTGGCGCGTGCGTTCGTGCGCTCTGACATGGAAGCGCTGCGGTTCAATTTTCGCGGTACCGAAGGCAGTGACGGGAAATACGAAAATGGCAATGGCGAGTTGCAGGATGCGCTTGCAGCCGTGCACTGGATCAGTGATCGAAACCCCGACCTGCCGGTCTGGCTGGCGGGGTTCTCATTCGGCGCGGCGATCGCGGCCGTTGCCGCCGGAGAGGAAGAAATTGAAGGGCTGGTTACCGTTGCGCCTGCAATTTCCCGCATCGCGCCGGCGATGAAAAAACAGCCGACCTGTCCGTGGTTGATCGTACAGGGCGACGAGGACGAACTGGTCGATGTCGAGGATACGGTCGCATGGGTCGACTCGCTCGAGCCGGGTCCGGAGTTGCTGATAGTCGAGGGTGGCGAACACTTTTTTCACGGTCGCCTTGTTGAGCTGCGCCAGGCCGTGATGGAGTTCGTAGAAGGAAGTCCTGGATAAAAAAAGCCGGGCAGTGCCCGGCTTCTCGAAACTAGGTGTCAGTCACCTGGCTTTAGACCATGTCTTTCAGGCCTTTCAAAGCCGAGACTTTTACAACTTTCGTTGCCGGCTTGGCTTTGAACATCATCTCTTCGCCCGTGAACGGGTTTACACCCTTGCGAGCCTTGCGTGCCGGCTTCTTGACGACGCGCATTTTCAGGAGACCAGGTACGGTGAACATGCCCGGTGCGCCACGACCGCCGAGGTTCTTTTTGATCTGGCCGTTGAGTGATTCGAAAACTGCCGCTACGTCTTTGCGCGTAAGACCGGTGTCGTCAACAATCTTTGCGTAGATTTCAGACTTGGTCGGGGGCTTCTTGGTATTTGCTGCCATGTAAAACTAACTCCTGAAAAAAACAAAAACGGGCCTTTGCCCGCTGGATAAGCGCAGCGACGATAACACAAGATCCCGAGGTGTGTAACCGCGAAAAGACCTTTATTTTTAGGCTTTTTTGGGGTATTGGCCGCGACGTCAGTCGGTATAGAACTCGCGTTTGAAGCGAACGCGGGACGTCGCATCGACACCCTCCGGCGTTACGTCGATATCGAACACCAGCGTTTCGCGATTCGCAACCGTTGTGTCACCGATGTAGTAAATCGCTTCCACCTCACCCGGTTCACGCTTCTCGAGCATCGTGACGCTCTTGAGTTGCCCGGTGAGGTTGACCACCTTGACGCTGACCGTCGCCGGCACCGGTATGTTGTCCGCATCGCGAATGACGGAGACATTCAGCATCGCGCGATTCTTGCTGCGCACGATATTGTAGGTGCGCGCAACTTCCGGGGGTAACTGGTCGGTTGTCTGGGCGCTGAAATGTACAGTGTGCTCGCCGATATCCTGCGACGTTGCCCCGGCCGGTTGCGCCTCGGGCACCGCGGCGTCACGGCCTGGCCCGCCACACCCTGTGAATGCGAGCACGGAGATCAAGACAAAGAGTGTTCTTCTGATCATGACACTTACCCCCTTGTTGTCGGTTCACTATAAACCATTCGTGCCGCGTGCGGAATTGCCGACCGGGCGCTTCAAATGGCGATCGGCTTGAATCCGTTCACAACAATGTTGACGGCGAAAAGCAGGATCATGGCGAAAACGGGCGACACATCGAATCCGCCCAGCGGGGGAATGATTCGCCGAAACGGTGCGAGTACCGGCTCTGTCAGTGTGCCGATAATTGCTGTTGCGGGGTTGTACTGTCCCGGCGATATCCAGCTCAGGATGACTCGTATCAGGATGGCGTACGCGAACAGGTTGATCGATAGCGACACCAGCTTGATGACTGCTGTCAACGCAATGACGCCCATGCCCGGCGCGACGCCGTACACGAGAAGAATCAATACGACCGCGACGTACTGAATCGCGAACGCGACGACGAGCGTCGCGGTATCGATTCTTCCGATCGGCGGTATGATCCTGCGCAATGGCACGACCAGCGGTGACGTCAGCTTGAGGATGCCCTGCGCGAGCGGATTGCGAAAATCGGCGCGAAGGACTGGCAACCAGATGCGCAACAGCAAGACGAGCAGATAGAGGCTCGTCAGGGCGTCGATGATAAAGGTTATAGCGGTGTTTACACTGTTCGGCACGCGTCAGTCCTTGCCAGCTTCGTGGGCCATGTCGGCGAGCGCTGTCGCCCGGTCACGAGCGGCAGTCAGCGCTTCGCGGAAGATATCACGAACGCCGCTGGCGTCGAGGCTGTCCAGCGCGGCGGCCGTAGTGCCGCCCGGGGAGCGAACTCTCGCAATCAGCTCATCCATCGATTCGTCCGACGCCCGGGCGAGCGTTGCCGCGCCGAGCGCTGTTTCTCTGGCCAGCGTCTGTGCCGCGTCGGCATCGAGCCCGAGATCTGCGCCGGTGCGCGCGATCATATCGATCAGGAGATAGAAGTAGGCCGGTCCGCTGCCCGACACGGCGGTGACCGCATCGATATCGTCTTCCTTCGGCACCCGGACGACCGGACCGACGGCCGACAGGATCTTTACTGCCGCAGCCAGCTGATCGGCACTGGTTGCCGCGTTGGCGTACAGACCGCTCACCCCGGCGCGCAGCAGTGCGGGTTGATTCGGCATTGCCCGCACGACCGCGTTGCCGTTGCCAAGCCAGGCGTCGATGTCCCCGATTCGGGGTCCTGCTGCAATAGATATGATCAGGGGCTTGCGGTTCTGCACGGCGTCTCGCAGGTCCCTGCACACGCCGGCGAGGACCTGCGGCTTGACGGAGAGCACAACGCTGCGGCCTTGCGCGACCGCATGCGCGTTGTCGTCTGTTACGGCGATGCCCGGGAATTCGTCCTGTAGCCTGGCGCGTTGCGATTCGACCGGTTCCGCGATCGTCATGCTGGCCGGATCGAATGTGTCGTTGAGCAGCCCGGACACAATCGCACGTGTCATGTTGCCGCCGCCGATGAAGACGACTTGTTCAAAGTTCATTTGCGTTCACCAAAAATTGCGGTGCCGACCCTGACGATCGTCGCACCCTCCAGAATTGCGGCGCGAAAATCGCCGGACATTCCCATTGAGAGGGTATCGGTATCGATACCGCTATCCCGCAGCGATTCTGCCATTTCCCTGAGCGCCGCAAACGGTTTTCTCTGTTCGTCAAACTCTTCCCGTACCGCTGGCAGGCACATCAGGCCGCGCAGCTTCAGATTGGGCAATTCGGCGCAGGCGGCGGCCAGCTCGGGAACGGCATGCGGCGAAACGCCAGCCTTCGATTCCTCGTTGTCGACGTTGACCTGCAGGCAAACGTTCAGCGGTCCGAGCTGCGGCGGGCGTTGCTCCGAAAGTCGCCGCGCCGTCTTGAGTTTGTCGATCGTGTGAACCCAGTCAAAGTACTCGGCGACCACCCGTGTTTTATTGCTCTGCAGGTGGCCGATGAAGTGCCAGGTAATATCCAGGTCGCGGGTCTCGTCGATCTTCTCGACGCCTTCCTGCACGAAGTTCTCGCCGAAATGCTGCTGCCCGGCAGCGTGGGCTTCGCGGATCTTCGACACGGGCTGTTTTTTGCTGACAGCGAGCAATTCGACAGCGCCGGGCGAGCGTTGAGCCTCTTTGGCCGCAATCGCCAGCAAATCGCTGATTTTTGCAAGGTTTTCCGTGACTTTGTTCACGCTTTGGTCCGGTTGCTTCGCTATACTAGGCTCAATTCAGCGCCGGGTTATGGTAAGTCCGGCGCCCAATAACGAGGGAGAAATATGGCCGTCGACGTTGCCCAGCTATTGTCGTTCGCGGTAAAGAACAACGCCTCCGACCTGCACTTGTCAGGTGGTGTGCCGCCCATGATTCGTGTTGATGGCGACATCAAGCGAATCAACATGCCGGCGCTCACGCACAAGGACGTCAATAGCATGGTGTACGACATCATGAATGACAAGCAGCGCAAGGACTACGAGGAGTTTCTCGAGACCGACTTCTCCTTCGAGATTCCGAAGCTCGCTCGTTTTCGTGTCAACGCCTTCAACCAGAACCGCGGTTCGGCCGCCGTTTTCAGAACGATTCCCTCGGAAATCCTGACGCTTGACGATCTGGGCGCACCGCCGATTTTCAAGGACATTTCGATGTACCCGCGCGGCATCGTTCTGGTCACCGGCCCGACGGGTTCGGGTAAATCGACGACGCTGGCCGCAATGGTCGACTACATCAATGAGAACAAGCCCGATCATATTCTGACGATCGAGGACCCGATCGAGTTTGTTCACGAATCCAAGAAGTCGCTGATCAACCAGCGCGAAGTGCATCGCGACACGCTCGGCTTCAACGAAGCGCTGCGCTCCGCGCTGCGCGAGGACCCTGACGTTATTCTCGTCGGCGAAATGCGTGATCTCGAGACGATTCGACTGGCGTTGACCGGTGCCGAAACGGGTCACCTCGTCTTTGGCACGCTGCATACCAGTTCCGCCGCCAAGACCATCGACCGTGTCGTCGACGTTTTCCCGGCCGCCGAGAAAGACATGGTTCGGGCGATGCTCTCCGAGTCGTTGCGTGCGGTCATTTCACAGACGTTGCTGAAGAAAATCGGCGGCGGACGAATTGCGGCACATGAAATCATGATCGGTACGCCGGCTATCCGGAACCTGATTCGTGAAAACAAGATCGCGCAGATGTATTCGGCGATCCAGACGGGCCAGCAGGCCGGCATGCAGACGCTCGACCAGAATCTGCAGGAGCTGATGACGAAGGGCCTCATCAACAAGGAAGAGGCACGCTTCAAGGCCGTCAACAAGGAAAATTTCTAGGCGCGCCGGGCGGCTGGAAGGGAGTAGAGGACAATGGAACGCGAACAAGCGGTACGACTGACGCAAAACCTGTTGCGCAAGATGGTCGAACGGGAAGGTTCGGACCTGTTCATTACGGCCGGCTTTCCGCCTGCGATCAAGGTCGACGGAACGATCCACAAAGCGACGGACACGGCGCTCAGTGCGGATCAGTCGGCGATCATGGTGCGTTCAATCATGAACGACAAGCAAATCAAGGAGTTCGACGCGACCAAGGAAGCAAACTTTGCGATTGCGCCGCAAGGCATTGGCCGTTTTCGCGTCAGCGCGTTTATCCAGCAGGGCATGGTCGGTGCGGTGCTGCGTACAATTACGACCGAGATCCCGACACTCGAGGATCTCGAACTTCCGCCGATCCTGAAAGACGTGGTCATGAACAAGCGCGGCCTCTGTATCGTCGTCGGCGGTACCGGTTCGGGTAAGTCGACGACACTGGCCGCGATGATTGGCCACCGTAACGAGAACTCGCGAGGTCACATCGTCTCGATCGAGGATCCGGTCGAATACGTGCATCCACACAAGGGCTGCGTCATTACCCAGCGCGAAGTCGGCGTCGACACGGAAACCTGGCACGCGGCGCTAAAGAACACACTGCGACAAGCGCCCGACGTGATCCTGATTGGCGAGATTCGTGACAAGGAAACCATGGAATACGGCATCCAGTTTGCCGAGACGGGCCACCTTTGCCTCGCAACGCTGCACGCCAACTCAGCGAACCAGGCACTCGATCGCATCATCAACTTTTTCCCGGAGGAGCGTCGCCAACAGTTGCTGATGGACCTTTCTCTGAACACCAAGGCATTTATCTCGCAGCGACTCGTGCCGCGTGAAGGCGGCATCGGCCGCGTCGCCGCCATGGAAATCATGCTCAATACGCCGCTGATCCAGGACCTGATCTTCAAAGGCGAAGTCGGGCAAATCAAGGAGATCATGTCGAAGTCGACGCGGCTCGGTATGCAGACCTTCGACCAGGCGCTGTTTTACCTGTACGAAGACGGCGCGATTTCTTACGAGGAAGCGATGCGCAACGCTGACTCGAAGAACGAATTGCGACTGCGCATCAAGCTCGAATCGAAGCGCGACTCGGCGATTGCCGACCAGCAATCGGAGAGTCTGCGCATCATGGAAGAGGATACGGCTCAGACCTTCTGAGCGCCGTATCGTGGCCGTAAGGAACCGCTGATCGATGAACGTCAAACCGCTTTTCAAACTGATGGTCGAAAAGAAGGCGTCGGACCTTTTCTTCGCGCCATTTTCGCCGGCCAAAATCAAGATCGAAGGCAAGATCATGCCGGTGAACAAGCTGGAGATGACGCCGAAAATGGTCAAGCAGGCGGCGCTCGAGCTCATGACCGAAGAGCAGATGGAAAAGTTCAGCAAGGAGCTCGAAATCGACTTCGCGTTGTCGGAGAAGGGCCTCGGGCGTTTCCGAGTGAACGTGTTCCACCAGCGCGGCAGCGTCTCGATGGTGTTGCGCTACATTACGTCCGACCTGCCGACGCTCGACGAGCTTGGCATGCCGGAACAGCTCAAGGAACTGGTCATGCTGCGGCGGGGGCTGATCCTGATGGTCGGTGCCACCGGTGCGGGTAAATCGACGACGCTCGCGGCGATGCTCAATCACCGCAACGAAAAAACCTCGTCGCACATCATCACGATCGAGGACCCGATCGAATTCCTGCACCCGAACAAACAGTCGATCGTCAACCAGCGCGAGGTCGGGCTCGATACCTACTCCTACTCGCGCGCGCTGAAGAGTGCTGTGCGCGCAGCGCCGGACGTGATCCAGATTGGCGAGATTCGCGATACGGAGTCGATGCGCGCGGCGCTCGACATGGCAGGTACCGGCCACCTCGTGCTGGCGACCGTTCACTCCAACAACGCGCCCGAAACGCTGGACCGCATCATCAACCTGTTTCCGCAGGAACAGCACTCCCAGGTGTTCATGGACCTGGCACATTACCTGCGCGCAATCCTGTCGCAGCGCCTGGTACGCTCACGAAACGGCAAACGCGTGGCGGCCGTCGAGCTCATGCTCAACACGCCGCACATAAAGGACCTGATCCTCAAGGGCGATATTTCGGCCGTCAAGGAAGCGCACAAGGAATCCGGTGAGCAAGGCATGGTCAACTTCGACGACGCGTTGCTCGAGCTCTACAAGAAGGGCACGATCACGATGGACGAGGCGATGTCGCACGCGGACTCGCGCGCCAACCTCGAAGCCAAGGTCAACTTCGGCGGATAATCCCTGTATGCGAACGATTTTGTTTTTCCTGGCGCTGATAATTGCTGCGCCGGCGTCTGCCGCGGTGTCCGAATGGGTACACTTCGACCTTGAAGGCGGCGTCATACTTTTCGATATTGAACTGGCCGGTGAACCGGCGCGCGCCATGCTGGACTCGGGTTCCAGCCTGATCGGCGTTTCGGCGCAGTTTCTCGAAACTCACCCCGACGCCTACCGCAAGGGCCGACGTGTCACGATTTCCGGCGCGTTCGGGGACAAGAAAACGAAGCTGGCCGACAACCTGAACGTCAAGCTGTTTGGCGTGCCGCTGGAGCTCGACAAGGTTGCGCCCGTCGAGATGCACGGTGTCGAGATCCTGCTGGGCCAGCCGTTCCTGCAGCAATTCGTATTCCAGATCGACTATCCGAACAGCCGCATGCGGATCATCGACCGCGAGTCGGTCGATCTGCGCAAGGTCGCCAACACCGACATGAAGTTCAGCGAAGGCCTGGTGCACCCGGTTGTGCGGGTCGACATGCAAGGGGAGTTGAAGCCATGGCTGATCCTGGACACCGGGAGCAGCTTCGGCATTACATTGAACCGGTTTCTTGCCGAGGAAAACGGGTGGCTCGAGCGCTACGAACTGACGCCACGCATTGCCGCGGGCGCGACCAGCCAGGCGACCCTGGAGTCGTTTCAGTTCCCCGAGGTGACGTTCGGTCCGTATACGGTCGAGAACGTCGAAGTCACCGTGCCGGCGGAAGGTGTGGACTCCAACCTGGGCAACCTCGGCGGCCTCGACTGGACCACCGGAACCCGCGTGAAGCTGACGGAGCGTCCCGTCGGTATGCTGGGATACGATGTCCTCAAGTTGTTCGTATTGACCGTGGACTTCAAGAAGTCGCTGCTGCACGTCGGAACAACGGCGGAGTAACGCAAGCGCCGCGGATGAATCGCCCCCGCTGACGGGGCCAGGAGTTCTGCATGAAAATCTGGTCGCTTGCCCGTGAGATGGCCGAAAAAACGCCGGCCGAACGTAACCGCTACGTCGATTTTCTCCGTTCTGTTTCCATCCTGGTTGTGATCATCGGCCACTGGCTGATCGCGACGGCGTGGTATGTCGACGGTGAGTTGCAGACAGGACACTTGCTGCAGCAGGCGCCGCACATGCAGTGGCTGACCTGGATATTCCAGGTGATGCCGATATTTTTCATCGTGGGCGGTTACTCGAACGGGGTGTCGCTCGAGAGCGCAGCGCGCAAGGGCGTTGGCTACGCCGGCTGGCTGGTTGCGCGGTTGAACCGCCTCGTCGCGCCGCTGTTGTTCCTGTTTGTCGCATGGGCCGTGATCGCGCTGATTATGACGATGCTGGGTGTCAGCGACGGCGTTGTTCAATACATGTCGCAGGCCGCGCTGATTCCGACCTGGTTTCTCGCGATCTACATCATGATCGTGATTCTCGCTCCGCTGGCTTATCGATTCTGGCGTCGCACGGGATTCCTCTCGTTCTGGGCGTTCGTCGTTGCCGCCGTGCTCGTCGACATCGCGTTTTTCGCCGCCGACCAGCAATGGCTCGGCTGGAGCAACTACTTCTGGGTGTGGCTGGCAGTACACCAACTGGGCTTTGCCTGGCGCGACGGTCGCTTGGGCTCACCCTTGCTATTGATTGTCTTTTCGGCGCTTGCATTCGGCGTGCTGTACACGCTGATCAGCAAGGGCCCGTACCCGATGGCGATGGTGGGATCGCCGGACCCGGGACTCAGCAACACCTTGCCGCCAAAGGTCACGCTGATCGCGCTCGGCGTCATGCAGTTCGGCATCCTGCTGGCGCTCGAGGGTCCGATGCGCAGAGCGCTCGCGAGCGTCGGGCTTTGGGCGGCCACCGTGCTCGTGAATTCGATGATCATGACGGTATACCTCTGGCATATCACCGTGATGATTGTCGTCGGCGGCATCCTGTACCTGTCGGGAGGTTATGGCTTCGGGAACGAACCGGGAAGTACCGACTGGTGGCTGACCCGACCGCTCTGGATCGGCGCGCTCTTCGTGCTGCTGGTACCGGTCGCACTATTGATGTCGCCGCTCGAAAGGCGTGGCCGCGACCCGAATGCACCGGTGCCGTCGTCCCTGCGACAGATCGGTGGCGCCGTGATGATTTGTGTCGGCGTCGCACTGCTGGCGATGTGGGGTTACGGCGGAGGACCGGTCGAGCACCTGGATATCGGTGCGTTCGGGCTGGTCATCGTCGGTGCAACGATCAGCGGATTGCTGCCGTCCTTGCGCTAGCGGTCGCTACCAGACAACGTCGTTCGCCCGAAACACCGGGCCATCGACGCAAACGCGCTTCATGGCGCGCCCGTCCGGCGTCTCGACGAGGACGGCGCAGCCGGCGCAACCGCCAACCGCGCAGGCCATGAATTCCTCCAGCGAGACCTGGCAGGGCAGGTCGTATTTTTCCGCGAGTGCCGCAACGGCCCTGAGCATCGGCGTCGGGCCACAGGAAAAAATCTCGGTCTGCGCCAGTTCATCGGCGTTCAGCGTCGACAGCCATTGATCGGCGAGCTCGGTGACGTAGCCATCGAAGCAACCGTCGTAACCGGCCAGCGTCGCAAGCCGGCAGGGCACACCCCAGTCTTCGAGCAACGGCATCGTGCTGTTGACCGCGGCATCCAGCCACGGCGTTTCGATGCTCGACGCCCGTCGCTCGAAAGGAAACGGGATTTCGGAGCCGAGAATGGCGAGCGGCCGCGAGTCGCCGCCGCACTGACGCAGGTGATCGGCAACGTAGACCATTGGCGGGATGCCGACGCCACCGCCGATAAGCAGGGCGTTCGGGCGCTCCGGCGATGGCCGGAAAGGCTGGCCGATCGGGCCAAGCACGCTGATCGTGTCACCCGGTTTCCTCTGCGACAGCAGGCGCAGGCCGTGGCCGACGATCTTGTAAAGGATTTCGATCCAGTCGTCCTCGACACGCATGATCGATAACGGCCGGCGCATCGGCAGCTCGTCGGCACACGTCAGGTGTACGAAGCTGCCGGGCTGTGAATTCGCGGCGCACTTTGGCGCGCGAATACGCATGATGAACTGCTCGCCGGGAAAACCGTCAATGGACAGCAGCTCACCATCTTCGACGAATATCGTGTCGCGATTTGCCTGCGCTTTTTCTTGCGCGACTGATGTCATCGCGCTTCGAGCGTTTTCATGACGCGGTCCAGTACCGCCATCCGAACGGCAACGCCATTCGTGACCTGCTGTGTGATGACGGACTGCGGGCCGTCCGCGAGCGCGCCCTCGATCTCGATGCCGCGATTCATCGGCCCGGGGTGCATGACGATCGCATCGGGCTTCGCGATTTTCATACTGTCGTGGCTGATGCCGTAGTTGGCGTAGTACTCATCGATGCCCGGCACCCCGTCGAGATTGCCGATGCGCTCGCGCTGGATGCGCAGCGCCATGACGACGTCGGCGTCGCGAAGGCCGTCTTCGAGGTTGTCGATGAGTCTCGCGCCCGGAAACCGGTCCGGGTCGGGATACAGCGCTGGCGGAGATACGAGGCGCAGCTCGCCGATACCCAGCGTCTGCAGTGCCTGCGATGCGGACATCGCCACACGCGAGTGCGCGATGTCGCCGACAATAGTGACGGCAAGGTTGGCAAAATCCTGCTTGTGCTGTCGGATGGTCAGCGCGTCGAGCAGGCCCTGCGTCGGGTGCGATACGTCGGACTCGCCGGCGTTGAGGATGCTGATGTGGTCCTTCACGTGGCGGGCGATGAAGGCCGGTACGCCGTCGCTCGCATCACGCACGACCATCACTTGTACGTGCATCGCCTCGAGCGTGTAAATGGTGTCGAGGATGCTTTCGCCCTTCTTGCGCGACGACGTATTGACGTCCAGGTTCAGGACGTCCGCGCCGAGGCGTTTGCCGGCGAGGTCGAAGGAGGCACGCGTTCTCGTGCTGGGTTCGAAGAACAGGTTGGCGACGGTGCGCCCTGCCAGCGACTGGCTGCGTGCCGGCGAGATGCCCGGCGACGTCAGGTAGTTTTCGGCGTCGTCGAGGATGTCGGTCAGCATTGCGGCGCTTAGCCCCTGCAGCGTCAGCAGGTGGCGCAGATTGCCACGCTCGTCGACTTGCAGGGATGCTTCGTCTACGAGGTCGGTTGCAGGTTCGGTGGGCGTCATCGGGGGCGCATTCTACCCATTGCCAAGATATCTTTCAGCAATGAATACGGCTGCCGCGCTGTCGATCATTTCCTTCGATATCCGGCCGCGCGTACCGGCCTGTCGCGCCTCCTTCAGGACACGCTCTGCTTCAATCGACGTGTAGCGCTCATCGACCGTGTCAACCGGTAACCCGTAGCGCTGCAACTGGTCAATGAAGTCACGTACCGGTACCTGCATTTCGCTGGGCGAGCCGTCGGCATGGGTCGGCATGCCGACGACGATGGCATCGGGCCGCCATTCGCGGATGATCGCGGCGATGGCGTCGTGATCGATGCCGGCCTCGCGATTCGCCACGACGCCGAGCGGGCTCGCCGATCCGGTGATGCTTTGGCCGACCGCCACGCCGATACGGCGCAGACCAAAGTCGAAGGCCAGGATGGTGCCGGGTGTGGACAAATCAGGCGTGGCCGGCTTCCGGCGAAATGCTGGCGATGTCGATGCCGAGCGTGCGCGCGGCCGAGTCCCAGCGCTGTTCGAACGGCGTATCGAACACGAGTTCCGGTGTGGCGGGGACGTTCAGCCAGGAGTTGGCGAGTATTTCGTCTTCGAGCTGTCCGGGTTCCCAGCCGGCATAACCGATCGCCACCAGCGATTTCGCGGGCCCGTGACCGGAGGCCAGGGCATCGATGACGTCTCGCGACAGCGTCAGTTTGATGTCGCCGGATACGTCGACCGTGTTTTCGAAGGTGTCGGCATTGTCATGCAGCACGAAGCCGCGCTCAGTACCGACCGGCCCCCCGGCAACGACGGGGGACTGCGCAACGTCCGGATCGGGGTTGTCGACGGCAAGTTGCTCGAACAGGCCGGACATCTTCAGGTTCAGTGGCCGGTTGATGATGATACCGAGCGCACCGTCGTCGTTATGTTCACAAATGAGGGTGACGGTCGTCGAAAAATTCGGGTCGGCCATGCCGGGCATGGCGATAAGTAATTGATTTGTCAGTGAGCCAGACGCACTCATGCATCTAGTATCGGCCTTGCAGGGCGCAGGTACAAGCGCTTAGCGGCTGCTCGTGACCAGCTGTTCGGCGAACAGGAATTTGTACTCGAACGCAACAGTGTCGTATTCCTCGGCCATGGGCGCCGGGAAAGCATCGAACGGCGATGCGCGCTGGATGATGTCGACAGAGGCAAGGTCGAGCACGGTCGAGCCGCTCGACCTGCTGACGACGGCGTCGATGAGATCGCCGGACTCGTTTATCGTAACGAGCAGGGTGGGACTGCCGGTCAGGTTTTCGAGATCGCCGAGTTCGGGCAGGTAGGCGGCACCGACCGCCTCAATGCGCCGCTTCCATGCATCGAGGTAGGCGGCGGCGACAGACTCACGCGTGTCGGCGGAGATCACGAGTTGCTGGGGATCTTCGTCGGTCAACAGCAACGAGGCATCGTCTTCCTGCGGCAATGGCAGCGTCACTTCGGCGCCGGCTTCCATCGCAATTGCGATACTGGTTTCGGGTTGCGGCGCTTCGCGGGGGTTTATGTCAACCTTGTCCGGTGCGTCGTTGGACGTCGCGAGGACTTCGTCGGACGACGCTTCGTGTGCCTGGGCGTCCCGCAACGCCGAGCCGTCCTGCTGGCCCTCGTTGTCGACCGGAATGGCGCTTTGCAACGGTGCCGACGGGCGAATCGTTTCAACGGTATTGCCGCCACCTTCCTGGCTGGCCTGGGCGAGATACTCGGCTTCGTCGGGCCGATCGATACGCTGGTCCGGGTCGGCCACAATCGTGACTTCGAGCGAGATCGCGTCAGCGAAGCGATTCGCGAGCTCCGGGTTGAAGGTGACGCCGACGATCAGGATGCCGTGGAACAGCGCCGCGAGAAACAGCATGGCCGGCAGGCGGTCGGGCCCGGCGGGCGTCGCGAGCCGCAGTTCGTCGAGCGGATCGGTTGTAACGGCGATGTTGGCCATATGCGGCGGATAATCCGCCAATTTCTCTACACAAACAAGGGTCTATGTCTTGTTTTCGATGGCGTCGAACAGGCTGCCGGCGATGTTGAGACTGAAGGCCTTGTCCAGTTCGCGGATGCCGGTCGGGCTCGTGACATTGACCTCGGTCAGGTAGTCGCCGATGACGTCGATGCCGCAAAACAGAACGCCGCGCTCCTTAAGCACCGGTCCGATTGCCGCGCAGATGCGGCGGTCCGCGTCCGAGAGTTCCTGGCCGTGCGTCGTCGCGCCTGCGACCATATTGCCGCGATTGTCCTCGTCCGTTGGCACGCGCGCGAGCGCATACGGTATCGGTTTGCCGTCGACCAGCAGGATCCGCTTGTCACCGGCCGAAATTTCGGGAATGTACTGCTGCGCCATCGCGAACCGTGTGCCGTAGTCGGTCAGCGTTTCAAAGATGACGTTGGCATTCTTGTCGCCCTGCGTAACGACGAATATCGATCGTCCGCCCATGCCATCGAGCGGCTTCAGCACGGCGCGCCCGTGCGTGGCGAGGAATGCTTTCATTTCAGTCATCGAACGCGTGATCAGTGTCTCCGGCGTGTGCTCCGGAAACCAGGCCGTGTACGCCTTTTCATTCATGTCCCTGAGCGCCTGAGGGTCGTTGACGATCAGGGCGCCCGCGGCTTGCGCCCGATCGAGGATGTACGTCGTGTAGATGTACTCCATGTCGAACGGCGGGTCCTTGCGCATCAGGATGACGTCCAGATCGCCGAGTGCGACATCACGGGATTCGCCGAGCGTGTACCAGTCGTCGTTGTCGTCGCGTACCTCGAGCAGCGTCGAACGGCCGCTGGCCTTGCCCGACAGCATGCGGAGGTCGCCCTGCTCGAAATAGTGGATCTCCGCGCCGCGTCTCGCGGCTTCCAGCAACATTGCCAGCGATGAATCCTTGTACGGCGCGATCGACCCGATCGGGTCCATGATCACACCGACTTTGAGAGGTTTTTCGCTCATGCCGGGAGTATTCGCTCGGGTTTCGACGTACAGCGGCCAACTATACCGTGAAAACCGCTGTAAGCCCCGGAATTCTGGCGATTTTGCGTTCCGCGGCGCGCGTCGTAGCAGGACTTATGTCAATATGGTACAAGTCGGTTTTCTGAGTGGGGAAAAACGGTGTCAGCAAGCAGCGCCCGGGGGCTTTCCGGCCTCAAGATTCTTGTCGTAGATGATAGCAAGACGATTCGCCGCACGGCGGAAACGCTTCTCACCAAGGAAGGCTGCCAGGTCTTCACGGCGATCGACGGCTTCGACGCCCTTTCAAAGATTGCAGACCACCAGCCCGACCTGATCTTTGTCGACATCATGATGCCGCGGCTCGACGGCTACGAGACCTGCTCGCTGATCAAGCACAACAAGGTATTCAAGGAAACCCCCGTGATCATGCTGTCTTCGAAGGACGGCCTTTTCGATCGGGCGCGCGGCCGCATCGTCGGCTCGGAACAGTACCTGACCAAGCCGTTCACCAAGGATGAGCTGCTTGGCGCCATTTCGAACCAGATCAACTGAGGACTAGTGTATGACAACGGTTCTCATCATCGACGACTCACCGACCGAGCTGCACCTGTTTCAGAGCATGCTCGAAAGGGCCGGCTTCGACACGCTCGTGGCCGACAGCGGCGAGGAAGGCATTCGCCAGGCGACCAATGCGCGCCCGGACATCATACTGATGGACGTCGTCATGCCGGGCATGAACGGTTTCCAGGCAACACGCAAACTCACGAAAGACCCGAAAACGGCGTCGATCCCCGTGATCATGATCACCACCAAGGACCAGGAAACCGACAAGATCTGGGGCATGCGCCAGGGTGCGGTTGAATACCTCGTCAAACCCGTCGCCGACAAAGAGCTGGTCGCCAAGATCAATTCGGTGATGGCGGACTAGGGATGGGGGCAACCACTGACCTCGCCGCACTCGTTGAGCAGCCATTCGAGTTGCTTGCCGAAATGGAACAGCGCAGCCGCGCGGCACACGCCGGGCAGGGCGCCGGCATGCCGGCCGAGTGGGTTGGCGTCGGGTTTCGCATCGGTGAGGAGCAGTTTGTCGCCAGCCGCGACCAGGTCCGTGAAGTGCTGATGCTGCCGGAGACCATGACGCGCGTACCCGGCGCCAGCCGCTGGCTGCTGGGCATCGCGAATCTTCGTGGCCACCTGTTGCCGCTAGTCGACGTCAAGCTGATGCTGGGAAGCGGGCGGACGTCACTGCGACGTACGACGCGCGTCGTCTCCGTCAACCACCGTGAAGTGCCGGCGGGCCTCGTCGTGGACGAGGTGCTGGGTTTCCGCCGCTTCATGGATCATGAATTTGCCAACCAGGCAGCCGAGACGATCGTCCGCTGCGACCGTTTCCTTGCCGGGACTTACCAGCGAGGTGAAGAGTCCTGGCCGGTGTTCAATTTATTCGACCTCGTCGAAAGCAACGTATTCCTGCAGGCATCTGCGGAATGAAGGTGAGACATGGCCAGTAAAACCGACGTATCAACCACTTTCCGCGCGATGGCGGGTTTCGCCGCTTTTCTGCTCGTGCTTGCCGCCGCCTGGCTGTACCTTTCGGGTAGCGGCGGCAACCCGGCGGCGGCAGAGTTGGCCGCATTGTCCCAGGCCATCCCGTCGCAGTCCGCCGCTGCGCTGGCGGGTGACGACGGCGCGTTCGAGCGGCTTGATGCGAGCCTGCGACGCGCAGCGTCATTGCGCCGTGACGGAGGAACGCCAGGTCGTACGTCGGACTGGCAGGCGTTCGACAACGCGGCCTCGGCGATCCTGTCGAAGCGCGACGGCATCGAATCTGTACAGGGTTCGGCGGCGCGCATGGCGACTGACGCGGCATCGCTCGTGCAACTCGCCGACGAGTTGCTGAACCGGTCCGGATCGACGGCGGTCATCCAGGATTTCCAGCAGCGCGCCGAGCGCGTGCGGCAGGCAGCTGCTTCGCTGCCGGCGGGTGGTAACGAAGCCGCCACCGCGATTTCGAGTGACGTCGCGTTCCTGCGCGATGTGGCAAACGCACTCGACGGCGCCGACAGCACACTCGATATCCGTCCGTTGAATGACGAAGGCCGTGAAGTCGCTCTGGTACCGTTGTTCAGCAGCCTCGCGAGCCTCGAAGAACAGTCCGCAGCGGTCAGCGGCGCGATCGGTGACCTGTCGAACCTGGGCGCCCGCCAGGCGGAACTCGAAGCCGCGGCCGGCCAGCTTCTCGGGTCCGCGTTTCGTGGCGGCAGCAGCGCGTCGCCGCTGCCCGGCTTTGCGGCCAGTCCATGGATTCCGATCGGCTGCGTGATCGTTGCGATTCTCATCATCATCGCTCTCGTCGTGCTCAACAACAAGAGCGCCGTGTTCGAGAGAATGGCCAAGGAGCAATCGGATCAAAACGAGCGAAACCAGCAGGCCATTTTGCGGCTGCTCGACGAAATGGGCAGCCTTGCCGACGGTGACCTGACGGTCGAGGCGACCGTTACTGAAGACATTACGGGCACGATCGCCGACTCGTTCAACTTTGCGATCGAGGAATTGCGCAAGCTTGTCGCTACAGTGAACGAAACGGCCCTCATGGTGGACACGGCGACGAAACAGACCGAGTCGACAGCGGTGCAACTGGCCAAAGCGGCCGACACGCAGGCGAAAGAAATCAATGCGGCGACCGAGTCGATTGTGTCCATGGCCGGGTCGATCGAAGAGGTGTCCGGCAACGCCGAACGCTCGTCCGACGTCGCACGTCACTCGGTCGAGGTAGCGCACAAGGGCGGCGAGGCTGTGCGACGGACGATCGATGGCATGAACGCGATCCGGGAGACGATCCAGGAAACATCGAAGCGCATCAAGCGCCTCGGCGAAAGCTCGCAGGAGATCGGCAACATCGTCGAACTCATCAACGACATCGCTGAGCAGACCAACATTCTCGCACTGAACGCCTCGATCCAGGCATCGATGGCGGGCGAGGCCGGGCGTGGATTCGCTGTGGTCGCGGACGAGGTCCAGCGACTCGCCGAGCGCTCGACGAATGCGACCAAGCAGATCGAAGTCCTGGTGCGTACGATTCAGGCGGATACCAACGAGGCCGTCGTCTCGATGGAACGCAGCACGACGGACGTGGTAGGCGGGGCGTTGCTCGCCGAAAATGCCGGCGCCGCGCTCGACGAGATCGAGCAGGTGTCGAACCAGATCGCAAGCCTCGTACAGAACATTTCGACGTCAGCCCGGGAACAGGCCGGGTCGGCGGCCGACGTTACCCGGCGCACGACGCGGCTGAGCGAGATCGGCGAGCAAACGGGCAAGGCGACGGCGATGACTGCGTCGTCTATCTCGAAGTTGTCGGCGCTGGCCAGCGAACTCAGGAAGACCGTCGAGGGCTTTGCGTTGCCGCCTGAAATGATGCAGGCGAGTGCAATGGCGCGCAGCGGAGCGAACATACAGCCACCACAGCCGCCAAAACCCGCGCAGGCGCCGCAGCAGGCGGCAGCAAAACCGACGTCCGGCAATCCGGCCGCGAATGACGTGAAAGCGGGATAGGCACGGTAGCGGATCAAGACAAGCAGGACGCGAGCGACACGACCAGATGACGGGCGATACAGGTATTCATGAGCAGATGATCGGTGATGATCGCGCCGGCGGCGCCGTCAGCGCGCTGGCGATCGTCAGTACCGAGCTCATGGAAACGATACGCAACGCGCACCTCGCGCTCGAAGATTGTGTCGACGGCCGCGGCGGCACGACGGCGCTGAAACGCGCCGGTGAGCTGCTCCACCAGGCGTGGGGCGCGCTGCATATCACGGAAACCTACGGTGCGGCGTTGCTCGTCGAGGAAATGGAGCTCGGGTGCGCGTACCTCGCCAAACTGAGCTCCGGCAAGGGCCGGGAAGACGGGCTCGATGCCCTGACCCGCTCCATGGTGCAGTTGCCGATTTACATCGAGCGCTTGCTCGGCGGCGGGCGCGACATCGCGCTGGTTCTGCTGCCGATGCTCAACGACCTGCGCGCGGCCCGCGGTGAGCCGCTGCTGTCAGAGGGCACGCTGCTGCTCCTGAACCTGTCGCCGAGCCGTACGGAGAATAAGACGGAGCGCAAGGGCTCGGGCGAGGATCCGGTGCTGGTGGCTCGCCGACTGCGACCGAAGTTCCAGCTCGCTCTGCTCGGCTGGATCAAGGGCGGTGACGCTGCACGCCACCTGGAGACCCTTGCGAGGGTCGCTGCAGCGCTTGAGAACTCGGCCACTCGTGACGACATGTACCAGCTCTGGTGGGTGACCGGGGGCGTTCTCGAATCGCTGCAGAATGGTGGTCTCGAAACCTCGGTTGCGTTGAAACGCCTGCTGGGCCAGACCGATCGACAGCTCAAGTATGTGATCGACGAGGGCCTGGAAGCCTACGACAACCACCCCGTCGATGACTTGCTCAACAATCTGCTGTACTACGTGGCCCGCTCGAGCGAGGCGGGTGAGCGTATCGGCCGGATTCGCGCCGCCTTCAACCTCGCCGAGCTGCTGCCGGGCGACGAGCAGGTGGAACACGCCCGGGAAGCGTTGTCGGCGCCGAGCGCCAAGCTCATGGAAACGGTGGCGTCCGCTATCAAGGACGACCTCAGTCGCGTGAAGGACGTGCTCGACATCTTCGTGCGCACAGGAATGAACAATACGGCCGAGCTGATTCCGCAGCTCGAGATGCTGAAGAAGATGAGCGACACGCTGGGTGTTCTCGGACTCGGGGAGTTGCGCGGCGACGTCGATGGCGAGATCGACCGACTGAAAGGCGTTGTCGAACGCGGTGGTGCAGCCAATGATCAGCTGATCCTCGATATCGCGTCGACATTATTGCGTGTCGAGGACCGCCTGGACCAGCAACTCGTGCGCCTGACGGCACCGGTCGAAGCCGAACAGGATGGCGAATCGGAGACGACGCCCGAACAGGACGAGGAATTCCGCAAGGTCGCCGAGTCGGTGATGCGCGAGTGCATCATCAACCTCGCTCGCATCAAGGAAACGATCAGCCAGAGCCTGACGTCCGAATCGCATTCGCAGGGCCTCGACAGCGTCCCGTCGCTGATCCGCGGTATCACGGCCGGCCTGCTCATGCTCGAAAAGACCCGCGCGATGGAAGTCGTCGAGCGGCTCGGCAAGTTGATCACGGCGATGCTGAGCGCCGGCGGACCCGACGTCCTCAACCAGAAGGAAACGGATCGGCTCGCGGATGCCATCGTCAGTATCGAGTACTACATGGAAACGGTGAAGGCCGGGCGCAGCGAACCGTGGTACATGCTCGATAACGCGGAAGCGTGTCTTGCCGTGTTGCGCGACGTGGAGGCGCGGCTTGCCGAGCTTGAGGCGGCGCCACCGGAGCAGCAGGCGGAGCTGGCGTCGACGCAGAAGCTCTCGATCGAGGAAATTGCAGCGCACGCCGAAGAAGCGGCAGTGGAAGCCGCGGCGCCTCCGGCCAGCCGGCACAAGGCGACCGAAGTCATTCCGTTGCCGGTCGTTTCGGCCGATGCGGAGCACATGGACCCCGAAATCCTCGAACTCTTTATCGAGGAGGCGAAAGAAGAGATTTCGTCGATCAAACGGCACCTGCCATCATGGCTCGGCGCGCCCGACAGTATGGAAATGCTGATCACGGTGCGGCGCTCGTTCCACACACTGAAGGGCAGCGGACGCATGGTTGGCGCCGAACGCATCGGCGAGTACTGCTGGGCCGTCGAGAATCTGCTCAACCGGCTGATCAACGGCACGTTGCAGCGTACACCGCCGATGGTCGAGTTCATAGAAGCCGCCGCGGCGGCGGTACCCGAACTCGTCGAGCAGCTCGAAGTTGGCTCGGAGCCGGAAACCGACATCAGCCTGTTCATTGCACGCGCCAACGCGTTCGCCGACGGTGATCCGAATGCGGCCGTCCTGACGATCGATCGACCGGCGGTGGACGACGAACCTGTCCAGGAAGAGCCGGCGCTCGAGATGGACCCGGTGCTCTACGATATTTTCTCCAAGGAGACGGCCGGTCACCTCAAGGTCATCACGGATTACCTGGCCGCGTGCGACGGCCACGCGCCGCCGTTCGACGTCACCGACAAGCTGCATCGCGCCTGCCATACGCTGCACGGCAGCGCGAACATGGCAAACGTCGAGCGCGGTGTTGCCGTGGCCGCCGCGCTCAACCGGTTTGTGCGTCGTGTCTACGATCACAAGGTCGGTTTTCAGCCATCGGGACTCGACGCGCTGAAAGCGGCGGCACGTGCTATCGCGACCATTGTCGGCGACATCAATAAACCGGAGCGGGACAAAGCGGACTACACCGCGCTCATCGAACACATAACGAAGTTGTCGGACGCCGTTGCGCCAGCCGAACCCACCATTGCGCAGATTGACGTCAAGGTCGATGTCCCGAAGCCAAGGCCCGCGCTTGCGGCGGAAGAGCCGGAGCCGGAAGAGCCGGAGGCGGAAGAGGCGGAGTACGACGCCGAGATCGCCGCGATTTTTACCGAAGAATCGGCTGAACTGCTCGAGGAGGCCGACGCGGCGCTCGTGCAATGGGCAAAAGACGGATCGGCCGACGCGATGGAAGAGCTCAAGCGCCATCTGCACACACTGAAGGGTGGCGCGCGCATGGCCGGCATCACGGCAATGGGCAACCTGAGCCACGAACTCGAGACGCTGTTGATATCGATCGACGACGGGCGGGTGAAACCGACGCCGGCCGTCGAAGACCTGCTGCAGCGCGCGGTCGACGAACTGCATCGCATGCGCGATACCGTGATTGCCGGCAAGCCCGTCAGGGCCGCGGGCGACCTGGAGCAACGTATCCAGCAGGCGAATGCCGGATTCGAGCTGGCCGACGAGGTCGAAGTCGACACGCCAACGGACGAGGGCGTCGAGGCGGCGGAGCCCGCTGCGTTTACGATCGAGCCCGACGATACCGTCAGCATGGTCATCGTCGACTCACCGCTGGCGGACGAACTGGCGGAAATTGGCAAGGAAACAGCCGCTACCACGGACGATGCCGACGTCGCAGGCGACGCCGATCCCGAAGCTGAACCCGAACCCGTACCGGAACCGGAACCGGAGCCCAAGCCGGAACCGAAACCGAAGCCGGAACCGGAACCCGGACTGAAACCCGACGCGGAGCTTAAGCCCGACAAGGTCATGAAGCCTGCGCAGGCCGAGAAGCCCGAGCAGAAGCCGCAAGCTGACCTGCGGCCGATTCGCACCGCCGATGCGCGCCAGGAATTTGCGCGGATCGACGCCGACCTGCTCGAGGATCTGCTGAACGCCGCGGGCGAAATCAGTATTTACCATTCGCGCCTCAGCCAGCAGGTGAATTCCTTCGAGTTTCACGTCGAAGAGCTCGACCAGACGATCCAACGTTTGCGCGAGCAGTTGCGGAAACTGGAAATCGAGACCGAGGCGCAGATCATGCACAGCCACCAGGACACCCTGGTCGCCAAGGACTTCGACCCGCTCGAGCTCGATCGCTATTCGACGATCCAGCAGTTGTCTCGTGCACTGGCGGAGTCCGCTAACGACCTGGTGAGCCTGAAGGAGCTGCTCACCTCGGTGACGACGGAGGCCGACGGCCTGCTGGTGCAGCAGTCGCGCGTGACGGCCGAACTGCAGGACGGCCTGATGCGCACACGCATGGTGCCGTTCGAGCGCCACGTCGGACGCCTGACGCGCCTGGTACGCCAGGCCGCGACGGAAGCCGGCAAGCGCGCCGAACTCGCCGTCGAAGGCGCATCGGGCGAACTCGACCGGCAGGTTCTCGACAAGATGCTGCCGCCGTTCGAGCACATGCTTCGCAACTCGATTGTGCACGGTATCGAAGGTCCCGCCGAGCGACAGGCTGCCGGCAAACCTGCCGTCGGACGCATCACGATTCGCCTGCACCGCGAAGGCGCTGAAATGGTTATTGACGTTGCCGACGATGGTGCCGGCCTCGACGTTGACGCGATCCGGCGCAAGGCTTACGAGCTGGACCTGCTGCAGGCCGACAGCAAGGTGACCGACGAAGAAATCATGCAGTTGATCCTGACGCCGGGATTCTCGACGGCAAACACGGTCACGCAATCGGCAGGACGCGGTGTCGGCATGGACGTCGTGGCCAACGAGGTGAAAAAACTCGGCGGCTCGCTGCGCATATCGTCGGTGACCGGGCAGGGCACGAACTTCACGGTGCGGTTGCCGTTTACGCTGGCGATTACCCAGGCCCTGATCGTGCGCACGGGCGAGGAAGTCTACGCACTGCCGCTGCCGACCGTAGAAGGCGTCGCACGCATTCCGCGCGGCGAACTCGAAAACCTGTTGAGCCAAAGCGAGCCGAGTTACCAGTACGGCGAGCAGACCTACAAGTTCCGGCACCTGGGCATGTACCTCGGCGGCCAGGCCGCAAACCTGCCTGAAGACGAAGCGTTTATTCCGGTCATTCTCGTGCACGCCGGCGAATACTCGGCCGCGCTGCTCGTCGATGAAATGCTGGCCAGCCGAGAGATCGTCGTGAAGGCTGTCGGGCCGCAGCTTGCCAGCATTCGTGGCATTTCGGGTGCGACGATTCTCGGCGACGGCAGCATCGTGCTGATCCTCGATATCCATGCGCTGGTGCGAACCGGCGCACCGGTCGTCGAGATCCGCAAGGCCGCGCCAACGCCGACCGACGATCGGCCGCTGGCGCTCGTCGTCGACGATTCAATCACCGTGCGCCGTGTGACGGAGCGCTTCCTGCAACGCAGCGGCTTGCGTTGCATGACCGCAAAGGACGGGCTCGACGCGATCAGCGTCATGCAGGAGGCGAAGCCGGACGTCATCCTGCTGGATATCGAAATGCCGCGTATGGACGGTTACGAATTCGCATCGCATGTTCGCAACGACGACCGCGTTTCGGATGTCCCGATAATCATGATTACGTCGCGCGTCGGCGATAAACACCGCGCGCGTGCCATTGAGCTCGGCGTCAACGACTACCTCGGCAAGCCGTACCAGGATGCGCAGTTGCTCGACGCGATCCGACGCCAGCTCGAAGAAAAGGGAATCGAACTGCCATGAGCGAAGCTGACGAGTTATACAGCCTGCTCGTTCCGCTGACGGAAGACCGGCTGATCGTGCCGCGTGCCTGCGTTGCCGAAGTCGTGCGATTTTCGGAACCAACGAAATCCGAAGGCGCACACCGCTGGATGCTCGGGACGGTTAGCTGGAATGGCCGCGAGCTCCCGGTGGTTTCATTCGAGGGTACGCTCGGCAAGGAGATCCCCGTCGCGACGGGCCGCACGCGAATTGTCGTGTTCTACGCGAGCACCGGGCAACTGAAGACCGGTTACTTCGGCATCATTACACAGGGATTTCCGCAGCTCGTGCGCGTCAATCGCGACGTGCTGAAACTCGAGGCGAAAGATGGCTGGCCGGACGAGGCGCCCGTGCTGTGCAAGGTGCGAATGATCAACGAGTTTCCGCTGATCCCGCACCTCGAAAAGCTCGAGGCTATGCTGGCGCGGGAATCGATCCAGGCCTAGCGCAGGTCTCCCCATAGCGACTGCATGATCGCCAGTGTTGCGATCGCTGCCGATTCGGTTCTGAGAATGCGCTGGCCGATCGAGACGGCCTGGAACTCCGCAACGGCCGCGTCATCGTATTCCGTATCGCTGAATCCGCCTTCGGGGCCGATCAGCACACAGACCTTCGTGTCCGGCGCGCCGACGGCGGACAGCGGCAAGCTCGCGCCCGGCGTCAGGATGAGCTCCGTGTCAACGGATTCCGGCTTCTCGCCGAACCAGTCCCGGAGGCGCACCGGCGTGTCGACGAGCGGCAGCCGCGTTCGTCCGGACTGCTCACAGGCGCTGGTCGCGATTTTCTGCCAGTGCGCCTGGCGCTTTTGCGCCCGGTCAGCGTCAAGCTTGACGACGCCGTAGTCGGTCAGCACCGGCGTGATGCGTTTGACGCCGAGCTCGGTGGCTTTCTGTACGACCAGATCCATGCGCTCGCCACGAGAAACGCCCTGCACGAGATGGATTTTCAGTTCGGACTCGGTCCCGGGCTCGAAGCTTTCCCCGATTTCGAGGCTTACGCGATTTCTTGCGAACTGCGTTATCGTCGCATGCCATTCCGGCCCCTCACCATTGAATACGGTAATCGCATCGCCGACCCGCGCGCGCAGCACCTTGCCGAGATACCGGGCGGGGTCTCCGTCAAGTTCGACGTCGGCGCCATTGAACAGCTCGCCGGAAACAAATAGCCTCGTACTCATGTGTTCAGGATCATGCCTGATATGAGTGTAACGGGCGACTACCGGGCCGATGCGGCGACCGGGCTCATCGAGCCGGCGCGGCAGGTGCCGAGCCCCAATCGTGACGCCCGACCGGCCGGGGCGTCGCCGGAGATGGTGATCCTGCACGGCATCAGCCTGCCGCCGGGCGAATTTGGCGGCCCGGGCATCGAGCAACTGTTCTGCAATGCACTCGACTGGGACGCGCACCCCTACTACGACGAAATTCGCGGCATGGAGGTGTCGGCGCATCTCCTGGTCCGGAGGGACGGCTCGTTGCTGCAGTTCGTGCCGTTCACCGAGCGCGCATGGCATGCGGGTGAATCATTCTTCCGCGGGCGGACGCGGTGCAACGATTTCTCGATCGGGATAGAACTCGAAGGCGATGACGAAACGCCCTACGACGAGCGCCAGTACGACGTCCTGCCCGGCGTGATTGGCGCCATTCGCGCAGCCTGGCCGGCGATTTCGGTACGCGAGATTGCAGGGCATTGCGACGTCGCACCGGGCCGCAAGACCGATCCGGGCCCTGCTTTCGACTGGCTCAGATTGTATGATGCACTGGACCCAACGAGCTGACGCCCAATGAACCTGATCGCCATTCTTATCGGACTCGCCATTGAACGACTGGCCACGAAGTATCTGCACTGGCGCCGCATGCGCTGGCTGGACCGAATCATCGATGCCGGATTTGGCCAGGCTGCGAAGCTGGCCAACTGGCCCGCGCTGATTCCCGTCATCCTGCTGGCCGTGTTGCTGGTGTTGCCGGTGGCCGCAGTCATCTACAGTCTCGGCGCGACACTGCAGGGTTTTACCTATCTGATCCTCGCCGTCATCGTGTTGCTGTTTTCAATCGGGCCGCGGGATATCGGCGAGGAGGTCGACGAATATTGCGACGCGATTGCCGAGGGTGACGAAGACGCGATCCGGCATCGTGCCAAGTCGATCGTCGAGGATGACGTTCCGGACGATGAGCGGGCGCGCATTCAGCGCGTCGAAGAGGCCGTGTGCGTGCAGGCCAATAACCGACTGTTCGCGGTGGTGTTCTGGTTCGTGTTGCTGGGTCCGCTCGCTGCATGGGCGTATCGCGTCACCGACCTGATTCGCCGGCGCGCCGTGTTTACGGCGACACGCAGTGACGAGGAGGACGGGGCTGCAGCGCGCATCCGCGATGCCGCCGAGACTCTGCATGGCTGGGTCGCGTGGATCCCGGCGCGGCTGACGGCAATCGGCTACGTCGCAGCAGGTCATGCGGACGATGCGATCGCGGCGTTGCGTGCACCGACGGAAGACCGTGACGCATCCACGTCCGAGCACAGCGAACACCTGCTGGCTCGCGTCGGCGTTGCCGCGCTGGCGCTGCAGGATCGGCCTGACGAATCGCTGGCCGAGCGCGCAGTACGCGGCGCGCAGGCTGCAAACAAGCTCGTATTCCGGTTGCTGCTCATCTGGGCGGTCATCATTGCCGCGATGACGTTGTACGGCACCACGCAGTGAAACGGGCGAGCGTTCTGCTCGTCACGTTGCTGGTAGCCTGTGGCGAAGGCAAGTCGCCGGAACCCGCGGCGCAATCCGCCGAGCGAATCGTGTCGCTCGCGCCGAATCTCACCGAACTCGTCTACGCCATCGGTGCCGGCGATCGTGTTGTCGGCGTCAGCGCCTGGTCTGACTACCCGCGTGAGGTGCTCGAACTGCCGGTTGTCGGTGATGCGTTCACCGTCGACCAGGAGCAGCTTCGGCTGGCGGCACCGGACCTGTTGCTGGTCTGGGAAAGTGGCACACCGGAGCATACGGTCGACGAGCTGCGTAGCGCCGGCTACCGGGTAGTGTCAATTCGGACTCGCAGCCTCGATGACATCGCCGGCGCGATTGTCACGCTGGGTGAGTTGACAGGCTTGCAGGAACGGGCGGGTACTGCGGCGGCGGCATTTCGGCAGGAAATTGAAGAGTTGCGCGCAGCGCACTCGAGCAGTACGCCGATCCGTGTGTTCTACCAGGTGTCGGCGCGGCCGCTGTACACGATCAACCGGGAACACTACATCAGTGAGCTGATCGGTCTGTGCGGCGGCGACAATATATTTTCGGACCTGTCCGAACTGGCGCCGACGGTCGATGTCGAAGCGGTTGTGGACAGGGATCCGGAAGTGATGTTGGCAAGTACCGATGCCGGTGACGACGCGTTCGACGAATGGCAGCGTTGGCCGGGCATGGCGGCGAACCGGCTCGGCAACCAGTTCCTGCTGCCGGCCGACGAGATCGGGCGTCCGACGGCGCGCGTGATTGCAGCCGGGCGGGCGCTCTGCACGGCACTCGAGCATGGACGTCACAACCGGCAACAGGCGGCCGGCGAATGACATTGCAGATTCGACCGGCGGAGGCATCGGACCTTGCGGTCGCACGGCGCATGCTCGATGAAGCAGGCTTGCCGACGGCCGACCTGGCAACCGATGTGCTCGCGTTTGCGGCCGACTGTGACGGCGATACTCAGGGGTTCATCGGCGTCGAAACCTTTGGCAATGTGTCATTGCTGCGCTCACTGGTCATTGCCACGTCGGCACGTGGCCGGGGTGTGGGCCGGCACCTGGTCGCTGCACTCGAAGCGGCGAGCGCCGATAGTGGTGTATCGGAAATGTGGCTGCTGACGATCGACGCAGACGGTTTTTTTGCGCGCCTCGGTTACCAGGTCCGTGAGCGTGCCGATGCCCCGCACGCGATTCGCAATACTGCCGAATTTTCGGGACTGTGCCCCGACGACGCCATTCTCATGTCCAAACAATTGAGGTAGCAGTTACCCTAATTTCTGCTGCGGTTCCACAGAACCTCTTCGCCGGACTCGGCGCGCGCCAGCACCCGCGCCACGACGAACAGCAGATCGGACAGGCGATTGAGGTATTGCACAGCCTCCGGTCGGATTGCTTCGACCTCGGCCAGCGTGGCCACCCGACGTTCGGCGCGGCGTACGATCGTCCGCGCCAGGTGGCACGCGGCGGCGGCAGGACCGCCGCCCGGCAGGATGAATTCCTTGAGCATGGGCAGGTCTTCGTTGAATCCGTCGAGATCCGCTTCGAGGCGTTCGATAAACGACGCCTGCACGGCCTCGTGACCCGGGATGCACAATTCACCGCCGAGCTCGAACAGGTCGTGCTGAACCTCGGTCAGGCAGCGGCCGACAGCATCCGGTACGGCTTCACTGGCCAGTACGACACCGATGGCGCTGTTGGCTTCGTCGACGGTGCCGTAGGCTTCGACGCGGGCCGAGTTTTTTGCGACGCGACTACCGTCGCCGAGCCCGGTCGTCCCATCGTCGCCGGTGCGTGTATAGATTTTGCTGAGTCGATTGCCCATGCGCAGACCTTAAGTTTTGAGGCTTGTTTCTGCAAGCTGATGCCGCCATAGTGCGGGCCGTGGAATCGTACGACGAAAATGCGGCTTCGGACTTTCTGAAGACGGCCCTCCTTGCCGCTCGCGAGGCCGCGGAAATCAGTCGTTCTTACTACGCCGGCAACTTCACCGTCACCACGAAAGAGGACCTGACGCCGGTAACGCAGGCCGACGTCGAGTGCGAGCAGGCGATTCGCAAGATCATCCTCGAGCGATTTCCGGAGCACGGCTTTTACGGCGAGGAGACGGGGCAGACGCAGGCCGATGCCGACTACCTGTGGCTCGTCGACCCGATCGACGGCACCAAGGGCTTCGTCCGCCAGTACCCGTTTTTCTCGACCCAGATCGCACTGATGCATGGCGGTGAACTGGTGCTCGGCGTATCCAGTGGCACGATGATGGACGAGCTCGCCTGGGCCGAGAAAGGGCAAGGTGCCTGGTTGAATGGCAAGCGTTTGAAGGTCAGTAGCATCGCCGATCCGGACCGTGCGGCCGTTTCAACCGGCAACCTGAAGTCGCTCGCGGCCAGCGATGGCTGGGCCGCGCTCGGCAACATTGTCGAGCGAACGGATCGTATTCGCGGTTATGGCGACTTTTATCACTATCACCTGCTTGCGGCCGGCAAGATCGAGGCGGTCATCGAGTCCGACGTCAATATCCTGGATATTGCGGCGCTGTCGGTTATCGTGACCGAGGCGGGCGGCCGGTTCACCAACCTGAATGGTGACGCGCCGGATCTTGCGGTCCGCTCGGTACTGGCCGCCAATCCGTCGCTGCATGCGAAGTACCTTGCAGAGCTGCGCGGTTACGTCGACTAACGTGCAATAAACAACTCGCTGTCACGCCACGCTACCGCTTCCATTGGCGTTGCATACAGCTTGCTGAGCCGTTCCGCCGTCAGGATCTCGCCGGTCGGCCCGAGATCCCAGCCACCGTCGCCAAACAGCAGCAGGCAGCGATCGGCAAACCGCACAGCAAGATTGACGTCGTGCAGCGATGCAAGCACGGCGGCGCCGGCATCCGCCTTGCTGCGAAACAGGCGCAGTGCATCGAGCTGGTGCTGTGGATCGAGGTGGTTTGTCGGTTCGTCCAGCAGGTAGATGTCCGGCTCCTGTGCAAGTACCTGTGCAATCGCAAGTCGCCGGCGCTCGCCGCCCGACAGTGTCAGCACGTCGCGGGTAACAAGGCCGGCGAGATCGACGGCCGCCAGTGCGGAGTGGGCTGCGTCAATGTCCTCCGCCGACTCCCAACTGAAGCGCCCGATATGCGGATGTCGCCCGATCAGTGCAGTATCGAGCACAGTCGCCGGAAAGATGTCGTCGACGTGCTGTGGCAACAGGGCAAGATGACGCGCGATCACCTGGCGTTTTGCCGACGTCACGTCAATGCTCCCGGTACCTGCGGTGGAGTCGGGGTTGCAGTTTATCGAGCCATCGGCCGGGCGCAGTCCGGCGAGCGTGTGTATCGTCAGCGATTTTCCGGATCCGTTCTGGCCGAGGATTGCAACGAGTTCGCCGCGGCTGACTTCGATCGCCAGATTTGCGACCAGGGTACGATTCGCAACGCGAACGGACACGTCGTGGCATGCGAACAGTGGGTCGGTTTCCGGCATCGCCGAAGCGTAGCCTAATCGCTGAGATTTATCTCGCTGGCCGTGAGCGGTCCGATCACCGCGTACTTGAGATTCTTCGGGATCATGGCGTCGCTTTCCGATTTTGCGATGCGCCCGCCCATAATCTCGGCTTTGACCTGCGGGTACAGCGGTTTGCGACCCGGGTCCGCGAGTCCGTCGGGCGCGATCGGCTGGCCGTCCGCCGCTCGATACTTGTCGGTCGCGCCAACCGTGTGCAGGAACTCGTGGGCGATGATCACGTTGTTCATGCCGCGGTGCCGCCGACTCGCGTAGCCGTTGACGATTCCGACCATGCCCTTCTGCAGGCCAACCGAGTTTTCAAGCCGCACCGCATAATCCGGCCGGTGGTAGCGCACGAAGATTTGCACATCGGGAGCGATGTCATCGTCGGTCACGCTGGCGGCCCACCAGCGCAGCTTGAGTGACCACAGCATCACGGACAGCACATTGGGTTTGCCGCCAAGCTCGGGCGGTTGTTCCGTCACGGGGCGGCCAAGCTCGATGCGAACCGGATCTTTCAGCGCCCTGCCGTAGCGCTCTACCTCCCGCGCAACGAACGATTCGATGCCTTCGAAATGCCCGGGTTCAAGTTGCTCGATGTAGCGACGGGCCTCTTCGCTGCCGTCCGCATTGATCGGGTACACCTTGATCCACAGGCTGTTGTTCCAGTCGGTACTGCGCGCCTGCGTCAGCCACGTGCCAAACGAAACGAAAAACAGGATCAGCAGCAGGATCGAGATTCGAATGGCTTTGAACATGCTCAGAGCTCGGGCGGTTTGCGAACCCCCGTAGTCTGTTCGAATGCGTACGCCATCTCTATGAGCTGCTTCTCATTCCAGGGCATTCCGACAAAGGAAACGCCGACCGGCAACCCGGAGACGAATCCGGCAGGAACCGTTATCGCCGGATAGCCGGATATTGCGGCCAGCGATGAACTGCCGATACCGAACGAGTCGCCGTTGACGAGGTCGATCTTCCACGACGGGCCGTTGGTCGGCGCGATCAGCGCATCGAGGTCGTGCTCCTGCACCAGCTCGCCGATGATCCGCTGCGAGATCGCCTTGCTTTCCTCGAGCGCCGACAGGTACGCCTCGTCGGTCAGGTCACCCTTTTCCTCAGCTTCGAGGAATATCTCCTGGCCGAAGTACGGCATGACCGCGTCGGCGTTGGCGTCGTTGTAAGCGATGAGTTCCGCCAGGCTACCGACCGGTGCGGCGGACGATTCGAGGTATCGATTGAGGTCCGCCTTGAACTCGTACAGCAGCACCTCGTACTCGGCGTCGTACATGTCCCCGGTCTCGTATTCGAGATCATCGACGATTTCCGCGCCCGCATCACGCAGTGCCTCGATGGTATCCGAGTAGACCGCTTCAACCCCGGGGTGGCTGCCGGCGCCCCAGTACGATCGAATGACTCCGATGCGTTTGCCCACCAGGGCGTCTGCCGTCAGGTTGGCTGCGTAATCGTGCTGAATCTCTGCGTCGGCCGTTGCGTCGTCATCGGGATCGACGCCGGTCATCGCGGTGAGCAGGATGGCGGCATCGCGTACCGTGCGTGCCATCGGTCCGGCCGTGTCCTGGTTGTGCGCGATCGGAATGATCCCGCTGCGGCTCAGCAGGCCGAGCGTCGGCTTGATGCCAACGATGCCGTTGATGCCGGACGGGCACACGACGGAGCCGTCCGTTTCGGTACCGACCGCGACAACCGTGAGATTGGCGGCTACGGCGACACCCGAGCCGCTCGATGAGCCGCACGGTGAGCGCGTCGTGTCGTAGGGATTCAGGGTCTGGCCGCCGATACTGCTCCAGCCGCTCGACGAACGGGTCGACCGGAAGTTTGCCCATTCGCTGAGGTTTGCCTTGCCGAGAATCACGGCGCCCGCATCCCGTAGCCGTTGCACGACAAACGCGTCGTGTGGTGGCACGTGCTCGGCCAGCGCAAGCGAACCCGCACTCGTATACATCGCGTCTGCGGTGTCGATATTGGCCTTGAGTATGACCGGGATGCCGTGCATCGGCCCGCGAGGACCCGACGCCTCCCATTCCTCGTCCAGCGCGCGCGCGATCATCAGTGCATCCGGATTGATTTCCAGGATCGACTTCAGGGACGGTCCGGCCTGGTCTACCGTTTCGTACCGGTCGATGTACCAGTTGACCAGGTCCTCCGAACGCAGCTCGCCACGTTGCATTTGATCGTGCAACTCGGCAATGGTCGTTTCGGAGAAGTTGCGCTCGCTGCCCGTGCAGGCGACGAGCCCGACCGCAACGACTGTCAAGAGCCAGGCACGCACTAGTCGGGGCTTGTAAAGGTCATGATGAAGCGATCTGTCTGGCCGCGGATGCCGTCGGCAAACACCATCTGCGTCAGGTCGTCATCCGGGTTCGCCAGGATGTCGCTTTCGCCGTCGAGCGTGAAGCCGGCGCGTTCCATCGTGGCAACGACGGCGGCCGGGTCGATGCGGTGCAGCGTGTTGCCGGATTCTTCGGGCGCTACGCCGGCGGCGCCGGTATGGTCGATGATGGCGACGGTGCCGCCGGGACGCAGCCCTCTACGGAGTTCGGCAAGAAATGCATCGACGTCGATCGCCGGCCAGCCGTTTTCGTCGTCGACGAGATACAGGTCGTGAAAGGAGAGCACGAGCATGGCGACATCAATGCTGTCCGGATCAAGCGACAGCTCGTTGTTCTCGGCCAGCAGCGTTTCGACATTCGGCAGGCGATCGTTGCCAAAGCGGTCGTTGAACGTCTCACCGATACTGCCAAAATTCATATAAGCCTCGTTTGTCTGCGCGATGACGCGACCCTCGCCGCCGACGATGTGTGCAATGATTTCGGCGTAGTAGCCACCGCCGGTGAACAGGTCGAGTACGGTCATGCCGGGCTGCACGCCGATGAACTCGAGTACGTCGGCCGGTTTGCGAGCGGCGTCTCGTTCGCGGTCTGCGTCCGGGCGCGCCGCGTTCGCCACGGCCGCTTCGTACATGGACATCGGCGGCGGTGCGTCGTCGGTCGATTCCGTGGTGCCGGCGTCGGCTGTGGGTTCCGGCGTTTTCTGGCTGCACGCAAACAGGGCAGAAGCGGCAAGTAAGATGATCAGCCTGGCGGCCGGATGTGTCGTGGTCATCATGATGTCTTTCCTCGGTGAGTCGCTCCGATTGAACCGATCGTAGTCCGACCCTTGCAAAAGGGCAAAGCGACACGCGAGACAAGGCAAAGAAAAAGCCCCGCAGCGTGAGCGGCGGGGCTTAACTTTCTCTTTTTTTCAAAAGAGGTAACTGCGAATTTCAGTAACCGGCGTCGGAGTCCTTTCTTATTGTTATTGGATCCGGATCTTCTTGTTTTTATAGTTATTGTTCTTCTGGCGTCTAAATCCTGTTCCTGGCCGAGTTGTTACCGAGCGCAGCTACACTTCGCTTGGGCAGCGTATTAAAAGCAAGGTCTGTGCCAACTCGATTTCCGGCCACCGGAATTCAATGATTTAACGATCGCTCAATGACCGCGCCGGAAGCGTCGTGCCGTGTTTTGTAAAAATATTCGACGACTATCGCCGCGTGCATGTGAAGCGGTAGTGCAACAGCAATCGGCAAGCTATTGAAATAGTTGCATAAACGTAACGAGCGAACCACATCTGGTGTCTCGTCCGCCTTAACGACAGCTGCCCATTATGTCCAATCGACCAGAGTCGCTCTGTCAACGCGCGAATTAGCGCGGAATTGTCAATTTATTCGACAGATTCGGCGGCTTTCGCCCGGTCGATGAGTCCGGACACGCTGTAAAACCGACCGTTTCGCACCACGGCAACAATGTTCAGAGCGTCGCCGGCGTCGGCCAGCGGGTCGCCGTCGACAAGAACGAGGTCGGCGGCGGCACCGACGGCGACACGACCCAGGTAAGGATCGGCAAGCATGGCAGCCGCTGCATTGACCCCGATCGCTCTCAATGTTTGTTCACCGCTGAGTCCGGCAACCTCCATGGAACGAATCTGCAGGGGCAGAGCGATGCCGCTGGTTCGACCGGTCGAACCGCTGGTGGTCACCGCCGACGTCACGTCGAGTTCCGCCGGCGGTTGCGGCCCGATCCGCCACTCGGGACCGGACAACAGCCTCGGTCCCGGCGTGCCCTTCCCGGACCACAACGCATTCAGAGCGGCGGCATCGTCGACGTCGGCAACGATCGTCGTGATGCCCATGGTCAGAAGGTCGGGGCCATGGCCGGGCGAAAGTGTTGACGGCAGCCGGGCATCGGCATCGATGTAGCCGGGCAGGACCGCGAGGTCGCCCATATCGACGACAATCTGCCCGGACCGATCCGCACGGCTTTCAACGGCGGTAATGCGCCCCCCCTCAATGACGATGTCCTGGTCGCGTCGGTATCCGGAACTGACGCCGTCAAACAGGCGGCCGGCACGAATGACCAGCGTCCCGGTCGGTTCATCGATCCACGGCAGCGTTGGGCGTGTTCTCTCGACCGGTGCCGTCTCCGGCGGTTGCACCAGCGCCCGGAAGTTCACGGGGCGCGACGACCACGAGTCGAAGCGCTGCTGCCGTACATAGCCGTTGGCGGCGAAGTACATGCGATGTCGGTTCAGCCAGCTTACCGGCGTGGCATGGAAGCCTTCGCGGTCCGCGTAGGTGCGCACCAGTCTCGGCCGCGACAGGATGACCATCTCGAGCCGCGGCGCGCCGTTGTGATACCGCAAGAACGTAATGAGGCTGCCATCCGGCCGCCATGACGGTGCGGCAATGCGCTGGGTTGACCGGATCAGTGCCTCGTCTCGCTGCCCGAAGCGGCGCAATACCAGCGACCAGAGTCCTTTCTCATGATGCACGTAAACGAGGTCCCGGCCGTTTGCCGACCAGGCAGGCTCGGTCTCATCGCCGGAGCGGTGCGTCAGTCGCCAGTGAATGCCACTCGTAAGGTCGGTCTCCCACAGGTCGAAACCGCTGCCATTCTGCGCCGACGAATACGCAACCCGATCGCCGGACGGGTGCCAGGTCGGGTGACGGTCGATTCGTGCCTCTGCACTGATTCGCCGCGACTGATTGGATTCGAAGTCGTAAACCCACAGGCCCGGCTTGTCAGACCCCGACACCTGGAAGACGAGTTGTGTGGCATCCGGCGACCAGCGCGGGCGCTTCGCGGCAAGCATGCCCTGCGTGACCGGGACGGCGTCGCCACCGCCGCCGGGGACAACCCAGATATCGCCGCGCAGGTCGATGGCCAGGCGACCGTCGGCCGCAACATCGACCGAGAGGTTCGCGTCGCGCGAGAGCGTAATCTGTGCGGCCGCCGGCATCGCGAGAAAGACGGCGATAAGTGCGATTGTCAGGCGTTGTAGATACACGTTCCACCTTCGCGGCGCGGGTCTGCTGCGACGGACAGGCCATGCCCGGCATCCCACGATGCGGCACCGACACCGCCGAAGTACATTACGATTTCCGGGAACTCGCTGACCGGGAGATCGGTATCCGGCAATTCGAGGCCTGGCTCCGCCATCAGGCGGGTTTCTTCACCGCTCATGTCAACGTGAATGCGTGGGTGCGCTATCGCATCGGCGAGCGGCATGCCGAACTGCAGATGGTTGATCAGGAACTGCTGCAACGCGGTCGTGATCCGGTCCGCGCCCGGCGAGCCAACCGCAAGTACGGCGCCATCCGTGCGCGCGACGCTCGGCGCCATGTTCGAGGGCAGCCTTGCACCGGGCGGCCCGGCATCCAGACCGCGCCGGTTGAGTTCGATCTCGCCGAGGCAATTGTTCAGCCACAGCCCGGTACCAGCCGGCATCTCGCCGGAGCCGTAACCTGACGACGCGGTAATCGCGCAGCCGGTACCGGACGCGTCGACGACTGATGTGTGCACCGTCGATGCCGATGTCCATCGTGCCAGCAGCTGTCCGCTGCGTGCGGACTCGATCAGTTTGCCTGCCTCGCTTTCGACATCGTCGGCGAGGTCGAGGTGCTGCTTGCGGTAGTCGAGGCAAGCAAGTTGTGTCCGAACGAGGTAGTCCAGGTTGGCGCGCGACCATCCGTGGCCTTCGAGGTTCGAGCATGTGGAGAGCATGGCCGAAAGCACGGCGCCGCCGACGGCAGGCGGCGGGTTGCTGGCGATGCGCCAATTGCCGACGACCGACTCGAGCGGTTTTCGCTCGATCGCCTCGTAGGTCTCGAGGTCTGCGCGCGTCAATGCGCCACCGCCGTCGCGGCAATGGCCGGATATCGCTGCCGCCAGTTCGCCTTTGTAGAAGAGCTCTGCGCCTTCTCGTGAAATTGCCTCGAGCGTGTCGGCAAGATGCGGAATGGTGACCCGGCTGCCCGCGGCACGCAGCTCGCCGTCGTCATGCAGTGCCCGGTGGCCGTCCTTGCTGCGTCCGAAAACGATGTCGCCGGAGTAGCCGAGGTAATAGTGGCACGCGCCCGACAACGGGAAGCCGTTGCGGACGGCGTTGATCGTGGGCTCGAAGAGGTCGCGCCAGCGTGCTGCGCCGTAGCGTTTCCAGGCGTGCGCGAGCGCGGCCAGCGATCCCGGTATTGCAACGGATCCGGGACCGACCAGGGTTTCGATGCCGCCGCCATAGGCCATGGAAACGGGCACGGCACCACCGCCCCGCTCGCCGGCCGGGAGACCGGTACCCGGGACGGCGACGTTGCCGTCGATGGTTACCGGATCTTCGCCGTCCTTCCAGATCGTAATGAACGCGCTGCCGGCCAGGGCACACACGCCTGGTTCGGTGTTCATTGTCAGCAATGACGCGGCCAACGCGCAATCGACGGCGTTGCCACCATGGGCGGCAACGTCGTGTGCGGCGTCAGCGGCGAGCTGTGACGTTGTGGCTACGGCAACGCTGGACACAAAGTGCGAGGTCTAGAAGTGGATAACCGATCGAATGCTCTTGCCTTCGTGCATGAGGTCGAACGCGCGGTTGATGTCCTCGAGCGGCATCGTGTAAGTGATGAACTCGTCGATCTTGATGCCGCCGTCCATGTACTGGTCAACCATGCCGGGCAACTGCGACCGGCCCTTGCAACCGCCAAACGCGGTGCCGCGCCAGACGCGGCCGGTGACCAGTTGGAAAGGACGCGTCGAGATTTCCTGGCCGGCACCGGCCACACCGACAATGACCGACTCACCCCAGCCCTTGTGACAGCACTCGAGTGCCGAGCGCATCAGGTTGACGTTGCCGACGCACTCGAACGAATAGTCCACGCCGCCGCCGGTGAGCTCGACGATGACGTCCTGGATGGGGTCGTCGTATTTCGACGGGTTGACGCAATCGGTCGCGCCGAGCTGTTTCGCGAGTTCGAACTTGTCTTCGTTGATATCGACCGCGAGGATTCGGCCGGCCTTTGCCATGACGGCGCCCTGGATCGCAGACAAGCCAACGCCCCCCAGACCGAAGACCGCGACCGACGCGCCCGGTTCGACCCTGGCCGTGTTGAGCACGGCGCCGATGCCGGTCGTGATGCCGCAGCCGAGCAGGCAGACCTTTTCCAACGGCGCTTCCTTGCTAACTTTGGCCACCGCAATTTCCGGTAGCACCGTGTACTCGCTGAACGTCGACGTGCCCATGTAGTGGTAGATCGTCTTGCCGTTGGTCGAGAATCGCGATGTACCGTCGGGCATCAGGCCCTGGCCCTGCGTGACACGAATGGCCTGGCACAGGTTGGTCTTGCCGGACGTGCAGAAATTGCATTCACCACACTCCGGCGTGTACAGCGGAATGACATGGTCGCCGACTGCGACCGACGTTACACCTTCGCCGACCTCTTCGACGACGGCGCCGCCTTCGTGGCCGAGTACGGACGGGAATATGCCCTCCGGGTCTTCGCCGGACAGGGTAAACGCATCGGTATGGCAAACACCGGTTGCGACATTGCGCAGCAGGACCTCGCCGGCTTTCGGTCCGTCGAGATCAATTTCTTCGATTTCCAGTGGCTTGCCTGCTTCCCAGGCAACGGCTGCGCGTGTCTTCATCGTCTGTGGTCCCCGGTTTGTTGTTCTTGAAGACGGGCATAGTCTCACGAAAATAAATGCCGTTCATCCTGCGTTCATTTAATTAATAAAAACAGTTGCTTACATTCATATTGGGTTCATTGACAGGGGCCTAGTCTGGAACCGTGCCACAACCAACCGGAGGTGAACCATGTTGAAAGTAATGCCATTGGCAATTGTCGCCGCCGGTCTCATGTTAATGCATACGCCTGAGGCCGCGGCACACCCGGAGGTGCGGACGACGCGTGTTGTCCCGGCCTATGACGTCGACTACCGGCGCGAGTCTCACAGTCGCGATTACTACGCTCGCAATCGATACGAGCGCGAGTACTACAAGCACAAGCGCGCCGGCAAGATGCCGAAGTGGCTGAAAAAGAAGAAATCGTTCCGCCGCTGGTATCGCGATACGCCGTTGAACCGCTACCGGTTCCTGAGCTGGAACCAGCTGTACGACATCTATCGCTGGGAGCGGAGTTACTTCCTCTACCATCGCCACTGAAGTCGTACTTCGTCAAGGGCCGGCCCGAAATACCTCGGGCCGGCTTTTTATTGGGTGCATCCTGCGGTAAAAGGGAATCGGGTTACCTGCGATACACCGAATATGAACCTGGAAGACCTCAGGAAGGACTTGTCTGCGATCGATCGCAAGCTGGTCGAAATGATTGCCGAGCGCCAGAAACTGGTCAGCGAGATCGGCCGCACCAAGCAGTCGCACGGTACGGCGACGCGTGACTATGCGCGCGAGAAGGACGTGCTCGACATGGGGCGTGCACAGGCCGAGGAGATGGGCGTCGATCCCGACCTTGTCGAAGACCTCCTGCAGATGCTGATTCGCACATCGCTCGAGAGCCAGGAACGCGACCGCGTCGTGGCGGAAGGCAGGGGCGACGGCCGTGCGGCGCTGGTCATCGGTGGTGCGGGCCAGATGGGCCGATGGTTTGTCGAGTTTTTCGCCTCGCAAGGGTTCTCGACCGTCGTCGCGGATCCGTCGGTGGATGACGGCCCGGGTCAGTACAGGAACTGGACGGATGCCGGTGTCGATTTCGACGTCATCGTCGTCGCCGCGCCGCTCGCCGTATCCGGCCGGATACTCGCGCAGCTCGCGGTGCTGAAGCCGAAAGGGCTCGTGTTCGACATCGGCTCGCTGAAGTCGCCGCTGATGGACGGATTGAAGGAATTGCAGTCCGCCGGTTGCCGCGTGACGTCGTTGCACCCGATGTACGGTCCGGGCACGCGCCTGTTGTCGGGCAGGCACCTGATTTTCTGCGACGCCGGCGATGCGCAGGCAACGGCGGACGCCAAGGAGCTGTTTGCCGCGACCATGGTCGAGCAGCTCGACATGAGCCTCGAAGACCACGACCGACTGATCGCCTACGTGCTGGGATTGTCGCACGCGTTGAACATCGCATTCTTCACGGCGCTCGCCGAAAGCGGTGAGGCGGCGCCGAAACTCGCACAGATGTCGTCGACGACGTTCGATTCGCAATTGCTGGTATCGGCCGCCGTTGCAGAGGACAACCCGCACCTGTATTTTGAAATTCAGAATCTCAACAAGTTCGGGCTCGGACCGCTCGACGCGTTGTGCGAAGCTGCCGCGAGGATCAGGGAATCGGTCGTCAGCGGCGACGAGTCGGCCTTCGTCGACCTGATGCACAAGGGCAGGGAGTATCTCGCACTGCGGGGGTAGTCACTGTCATGGGGTTCGGGGTGCTGATGAGAGGCCAGGGAGGAGCAGCTCATGAAATCGACTGAAGAACTCGAAGCCGCGCTCGAGGTAGCGCGCCGGCGGCTGGACGAGCTGACGGCCGAAGTTGCGGCTAATGACGAAAAAATGCGCCGCACGCAGCAACGCGAGCTGCAACTGCTGCAGGCGGACGATCTCGAGTCGCTGTTCAACGCCTTGATCAACGGCCTGCGCGCAAGCTACGGGCTGGAGTACGTCAGCGTCGTGCTGTGCGACCCGGATCACGATATCCGGCACCTGTTGCTCGCGAATGGCACGCCGGCCGAAAACTTTCCGCACTTGTTAATGGTTGAGTCGCTGACGGGCCTTGCCCCGCAGTACATCGCGCTGCACCAACCCTGGCTTGGCGCGTTTGCGGGTTGCGACCACCAGCTAATCTGTCCGGGTGCCGAGGGTATAAAGAGTATTGCGATGATTCCGCTGGCACATCGCGGCAAGCTGATCGGCAGTATCAACCTGTGCTCCGGCGATGCGCTGCGGTTTACGCGCGAACATGCTCACGACTTCCTGGCGCACCTTGGCGTCATTGCATCCTACTGTGTCGAGAACGTCGTCAACCGTGCGCGATTGCTGCGCAGCGGGTTCACGGACGTACTGACTGGTTGGCACAACCGTCGCTACCTGGCCGTGCGGCTCGGTGAAGAGCTGGCCCGCGCCAAGCGGGATCGGCACGGCGTTGTGTGCCTGATGCTCGACGTCGATCATTTCAAGAGCGTCAACGACACGTGGGGGCATGCCGCGGGCGATGCAGTGCTTCGCGAACTCGCACAACGCATCGAGTCGCAGGTGCGCGCCAGTGACGTTGCGGCAAGGTACGGCGGCGAGGAGTTCGTCGTATTGCTGCCGAACACCGAAGTGGAGTCGGCACGACTGCTAGCCGAGCGCATTCGAGGCGCGATCTCGGTTGCACCTATCGAATTGCCGTGCGGTGAATCGACGGATATCACCGTGTCGATCGGCATTGCGGAAGTTCAGCCCGGTCCAGCCGATGAGGACCTCAAGACGGTGGGTGATTCGTTGATCGCGCGGGCTGACGTTGCCTTGTACGCGGCGAAATCGGCGGGTCGGGATCGGGTCATGGTTGAAGCGGCCTGATGATACGACTCGTCTGGCTGTGCTGCATTTGCATTCTCGTTGCGGCGTGCAGCGAGTCCGCGACTGGCCCGCAACCGGATCCGATCGTTCTCTATGTCGCGGACGATGCGACGCTGGAGTATCCGGCACTTCTCCGCCGGTTTACGGAGCAGACGGGTATTTCCGGTTCGATCAGGTGGGGGACGTCGCACGAACTGACCGAGGCTGTCATAGGCAAGTCCGGCATCCCGGCCGACGTCCTCGTTACGAGCAGTGTCGCTGACATCTGGCGCGCCGCCGATGCGGGCGCACTGCGGCCACTGACGTCGACGAACCTGGACGATGTTCCGCAGCAACTGCGTGATCCGGACGGATTCTGGGTCGCGTCGACGTGGCATCGGCCACTCGTCGTCGCCGACCCGGCCCGCGGCAGAATGCGCATCAACAGCTACGACGATCTCGCTGGCGAGCAGGTGAGCGGTGAGCTGTGCGTCGTTACGTCGGAAGAGGCGTGGGTGCAGACCATGCTCGCCCAGCTCATGACGGAGATGGGCGAAAAACCCGCCGAACGCATGGCACGTAGGTGGGTAAGAAACCTCGAGTTGCCGCCATTCGAGTCGGAAACGAAGGTCATTGACGCCGTAAAAGACGGTCGTTGTCGCTACGGGCTCATCCTCGGGCGGACCGCCCCGGAGTCGCTGCAGAACACGATCCCGACGCCTGCGGCTATAGAGATAGAGGGCGTCGGTGTCGGTCGACATGCACGCAACGCCGAGTCGGCGCAGGCATTCGTCGACTGGCTTATTGCCGAAACGAAACTGCAATATCCGGCCAATGCGATGCGACACAACGTCGGCGCAGGAGGCTGGCTGTCAGAGGATGCCGCCAGGCTCGCCGAACGGGCGGGGTGGAATTGAGCCGGCGTGTGATGGGCCGTTTTGGGGTGCGAAAAGGGTGCAGGACTTATGATGGCTTCTGCATTGCCCCTCAATAGCGGTCAGTCGAACGACCGCTTTCGCGGTATCATGAAATTCTGCTACTGACCCACAGCGGTCGTTCGCATGTCTGGCAAGAAAGCGACTGGCTGAGTTTGTTTGCGCCGTGGCTCAACTGATTGAGGGTCTACCATGCGGTTCAAGTCGAAAGTTGATGCTTGGTTCTACGCGATTGTGATCGGTTCTGTTGTCGTTGTGACGGGCGCTGTCTGGCCAGTCTTGAAGGAGCCGTCGCTCGCAAATCTGATTATCGTCGGTTCAATTCTGTTGATTGCGGCTGGGTTACCGATCTGGTTGCTAGTCCAGACAGATTACGTTGTCGATGACAATACGCTCAAGATCCGATCGGGACCTTTCAAGTGGTCTGTTCCCCTGAATGAGATCAAGTCGGTCAGGCCCAGTCGGTCATTTCTTTCCTCGCCTGCGCTTTCGCTCGATCGACTGGAGATAATCTATGGTGTTGGAAATCAGGTTCTCGTTTCTCCTCGTAATCGTGACGCGTTTCTTCAGGCAATTGGGCACGATACTAGCAACGCGTGAGAACCCACCTTCGAGCAAGTTTCGGCACGAAAAGAAAAGTATAACGAGTGGCCGGTAATGGCCGCGAGCAGACCGTCACGACGAAGGCGAGCGAACGGCTGCTATCCGGCGGAGCTGTCGTTCGTGCAAGCAGAATGTCCTGACATCTGTTCGCAACTGCTAGCCATACCGCGTCGATTGGCTGCGGCTCATCAGTACAAGAAACAACGGCACCCCTATCGCGGCAGTCAGCGCGCCGACGGGAAGTTGCCTCGGCGCCATCATCGTTCGCGCCAGCGTGTCGGCGATGACCAGGAGAGTCCCTCCCGCGAGTGCCGACGCGGGCAACACGATCCGATGGTCGCTGCCGGCCACGATTCGAACGAGGTGCGGCACGACGAGCCCGATAAAGCCGATGACGCCAACGGTTGTGACCGACACCGCGGTCGCCAGCGCGGCAACGGCAAAAATCAGGTAGCGGAACCCTTTCACCGGCAATCCGACGATCGCCGCCTGCAGTTCGCCGCGGGCTAGCACATTCAGCTGCCTCGAGATCAAGATACCGGACACCAGGATAATCGCGAGCAGCACGAGACAGCGTGCCGGGTCGAAAGCAAAGCTCAGGTCACCCATGAGCCAGAACAGCATGCCGCGCAGATTCTGGTCGGGGGATAGTGCGAGCAGCAACGTGGTTGCCGCACTGAACCCGGCCGCCAGCACGACGCCGGTCAGCAGCAGGCGCGCGGGCGTCCAGCTGCCCGTACCGTGGGCAATGGCGAAAACCAGCAGCGTCGCCGTCATAGCACCACCGAAGGCCGACAGATCGATGACGAGGGATCCCATGCCGAGCATCATCGCGAGCAATGCTGCGACAGCGGCGCCGCCTGAGCTGCCGAGTATGTAGGGCTCGGCCAGCGGATTCCTCAACAGGACCTGCATCAATACACCGGCAATAGCCAGCAGACCGCCGACCCCGAACGCGGTCAGCGCACGCGGCAACCGAAGGTCGACGACGAGCGAGCGCACGTGCTCGTCGGCGCCACCGCGAAGCGCCGCGATCGCGTCGGCAAACCCGATATCCGCACTGCCCGAGGCCAGCGCCGCGACAAAAGCCGCCAGTGTCACGAGTGCCAGGCTGCAAAAAAGGACTGCCGTGCGCCCCACAGAATCTCCTCCGCGAAAATCGGCAGATAGTGTAAAGTAAACGGCAGTTAGAGTTTTAGTACGGTTGCTATGAGCAACGACTGGATAGACGCCGAAGGCTTTCGCGCCAACGTCGGTATCATCCTCGTCAATTCGGACGACAAGCTGTTGCTTGGCGGTCGGGTTGGCGCGAAGGGCTGGCAGTTTCCCCAAGGCGGCATGTTGGAGGGCGAAGCTCCCGAGCAGGCGATGTACCGCGAGCTGCATGAGGAAGTCGGGCTTACCGAAGACGACGTTGAGTTGTTGTCAGTCACTGACGACTGGCTGCGCTATCGGCTGCCCGACAAGTTCGTACGCAAGAACAGTATGCCGCTCTGCATCGGGCAAAAGCAGCGCTGGTTCATGTTGCGGCTGCGCTGCGAAGACGATGCCGTCCGCTTCGACTGCGGCGACAGGCCGGAATTCGATCGCATCCGCTGGGTGGATTTCTGGCGGCCGGTCAGCGAAGTCATTTATTTCAAGCGCCGTGTTTACGCGCGCGCACTGCACGAGCTCGGGCCGGCCATGCTGCCCGACGGTCTGCCGCCGCGCCCACGTTGGTGGCCCAAGCGCTGGCATGCCGTGTTTGACAAGGACATCGCCCGCGCCGGGAAAGACGCCGGGGACTAGAACGCCGGCTTGATCACGGCCAGCAGGATGATGCCGAACAGGAAGGCCACCGGGATCTCGTTGTACCAGCGCAACCAGGTCGAACTCCGGGTGTCCGTCATCGAAGCGAGCCGCCGAATCCAGATCCAGCAGCGTACGTGATAGATGACGAGTCCGATCACGAGCGCGAATTTCGCGAGAAACCATGGCGTTTCCGCCACAGCCGGGTTGACGTACGCCATCGCGAGGCCGAAAACCCAGGTCAGGCAGGCGCCGATGGTCATGATGGCGAACAGGCGCCGTTCCATGACCGTGAATCGTTGCCGTCCAACCGCGTCATCGGCCTCGATGTGATAGATGAACAGCCGCGGCAAATAGAACAATCCGGCGAACCAGGTCACCATGAACGCGATATGGATGCCCTTGAACCAGAGGTAATATGCCGCCATACGGGGATTCCTTTTTATTGGTATTCCGTGACCTGGTCCACTTCTGTTCGACCGGGTCTGCGCGTAACATAACGTCTTTTCCGACGTTCCGGGTAGATAAAGCGTCACGTGGCAACCAAGTCATCACTGCAGCAGCACGGTCTGGGCCGAACCCTGTTGGTTCGCGGCATTATCGGCATTCTTATCGTCGTGGCGGGCTATCTCGTTTACGAGTACGGGCGCATCAGTGCGGGCTACCACGTCGTCGACGCGGCGGCCGAGCGGCAGGCGTTCGAGCAACACATCCAGTCGCTGAACAATGAAATTACCGATCTGAAACAAGAGGTTGCGTTGCTCGAGACGCACCGGGAAGTGGATCGGGAGGCGTACCGGGACGTCGAAGCGAGCCTCGTCACCCTGCAGGCGAAAATCCAGGAGCAGCAGGACGCCATCGCCTTCTACCGTGGCATCGTATCGCCCGTGGATGGCAACGCAGGCCTGCGCGTTCAGGACCTGAAATTGACTCGCGGCAGGGAGGAGCGCGAATTCAATCTGCGGCTGGTGCTCGTCCAGGCCATGAAACACGATCGCAAGGTGTCCGGTGACGTCAACCTGACGGTGGAGGGCAGCATTGACGGCGTCGAAACGTCGTTTACGTTTGCCGACCTGATCGCCGAGGACGACAAGACCTGGAAGTTCTCGTTCCGTTATTTTCAGGACTTCGATCGGCAGATCCTGCTGCCAGACGGGTTCCAGCCGGAGCGCATCACGGTGCAGGTACAGTCGCGTACCCGGTCCATATCCAGTATTGAAGAAAGTTTTGCCTGGGCATCGAGCCTCGGCTGATCTAGGGAGAAATCAACGCATGTTCAGCAAAAAGCAACGCAGCCATACCGTCGTGGAAACTCTGGTCGGTTCCAACAGCAAGATCAACGGCGACCTGCATTTTCAGGGTGGCTGCCACATTGACGGGACCGTCAATGGCAATGTCACTGCCGACCCGGACACCGAGTCCGCGCTGAGCATCTCCGATATCGGTCATGTCGATGGCGGCGTCACGGTGCCGTACGTCGTTCTCAACGGCATCGTCAAAGGCGATGTGTTCGCGAACAAGCGCGTTGAACTCGGGGCGACCGCGCGTGTCATTGGCAATGTGTATTACAATCTGATCCAGATGGCAGAGGGCGCCGAGATCAACGGCAAACTCGTGCACCAGCCCGAGGGGCAGGTGCCGCTCCTGGAACAAACAACGCGGATCGACGAAAAGTTCGCCGCCGGCGGCGAATAGGCCGCGCAAGGTAAAGCGCTCAATGGAAACAGCAACAGCACCAACCCAGCCGGCAAGCGTCGTCTTTACGGACGCCGCTGCCAGCAAGGTCAGCGAACTCATCACCGAAGAGGACAATCCGAACCTGAAGCTCCGGGTGTTCATCTCCGGTGGAGGCTGTTCCGGTTTCCAGTACGGATTTACGTTCGATGAGCAGATCGAAGACGGCGACAGCCAGGTGGAAAACCAGGGCGTGACGCTGCTGATCGATCCGATGAGCGTCCAGTACCTGATGGGTGCCGAGATCGACTACAAGGAAGACCTGCAGGGCGCACAGTTCATCATCCGCAATCCGAACGCACAGACCACCTGTGGCTGCGGTCAGTCCTTCACCGTCTGAGGACGCGCAACCGAGAATCATCGCGGCCGTCGATCTCGGCTCCAACTCCTTTCATATGATCGTCGGTGAGCTGCGCCATGGGCAGCTCGCGATCCTCGACCGCATTCGCGAAACCGTACGCCTGGCGGAAGGACTGTCCGAGTCCGGCGTCATCTCCGACGACGCCCGTGCCCGGGCGCTCGACTGCCTGTCACGCTTTGGTGAGCGCCTGCGCGACATGCACGCTGACAGCGTCAGAGCAGCGGGTACCAGCACGATTCGCCGGGCGCGCAAAGACACTGAATTCAGGGAGCTTGCCGAGGAAGCGCTCGGTCACCCGATCGATGTCATCTCGGGAATCGAGGAGGCCCGGCTCGTCTATAACGGCGTTACGCATAGTCTTCCACCCACGGACGGCATGCGCCTCGTCACCGACATTGGCGGAGGCAGCACCGAAGTCATCCTCGGCCAGGGACCGAACCCGAAGGCGATGGAGAGCCTGCACATGGGTTGCGTGTCAATGACCGAGCGCTTTTTCCCGGACGGCATGTTGACGCGCGAACGATTCGACCGGGCGCGCACGGCCGCCAGGCTCGAGCTGCGGCCGGTCAAGGCGTTCTTTCGTGATGCAACCGATATTGAAGCCATTGGTACCTCGGGAACCCTGCGGTCTGTCGAGGTCGCTGCGCAGCAGCTGGGCCTTTCAGAGCAAGGGATTACACGCGACATTGTCGAATCGCTCATCGACAAGGTACTGGACTTCGAGCGAATCGAAGACCTGGTGCTGAAGGGGCTGTCCGAGCGCCGTGCGCAGGTGTGGCCCGGTGGTCTGTCCATCGTTGCCGAGCTTTTCAGCGCATTGCGCGTTGAGCGCTTCGCGATTTCCGACGGGGCGCTGCGCGAAGGTCTGCTGTACGACCTGCTCGGGCGCCTGCAGCATGAAGACGCGCGCGAGCGCACGGTGCAGGCGATGGCATCGCGCTACCACGTCGATGCGGAACAGGCGCAGCGTGTCGCCGCGACGGCCTCCGCGCTCTACGAGCAGTGCAAGGCAGGCTGGGGCTTTTCCAGCGATATCGCCGGCAATGTCCTCGACTGGGCCGCCCGACTGCATGAAATCGGTCTCGATATTTCGCACGACGGCTATCAGCGCCATGGCGCTTACATTGCCGCGAATGCCGACATGCCCGGGTTCCCGAAAGCCGAACAACAATTCCTGGCCGTGCTGATTGGTGGCCAGCGACACCCGGTCAACAAGGCGGAATTCCGGAAATTGCCCGCGTCATGGCGCAAGCCGGCGTTGCGGCTGCTGTTGCTGCTGCGACTGGCCGTGCTTCTGAACCGCAGTCGCAACAAGGAAGCGCTGCCGGATGTTCGTGTGAACGTCTACAGGAACCGCATAACCATCGGCTTCGACCCGGAGTGGCTGGCGGCCAACCCACTCACGATCGCAGACCTTGAGCGAGAGACAGCGTTCATGAAGCAGGCCGGATTCGACCTGGTCGTGAGCCAGGATTAATCAACTTCCTGGACAGAAAGCTCCTTGAGAAACGTCTCTTGTGCAGAGATCTTTTCAGCATCACCCGGTTCGACTCTCGTGTAAGACCCATCGTCTGCCAGCGACCACGCCTGGCAATTGTCCGTCAGGAAAACATCGAGGTCGTGGCGTATCTGCTCGGTCATATTCTTCTGGCGGACCTCGAAGCACGACTCGTTGCGACGGAACATGTTGCGGTCCATCCAGTCGGCGCTCGAGCAATAGAATTCTTCCTTCCCGTCGTTCAGGAAATAGTAAACGCGTGAGTGTTCGAGGAAGCGCCCGATAATCGACCGGACCCGGATGTTATTCGACAGGCCGTCGACGCCCGGACGCAGCGAGCAGACGCCGCGAACGATGAGGTCGATCTCGACCCCGGCCTGTGACGCCTCGTACAGGGCATCGATCAGTTGTGGCTCGTTCAGCGAATTCACCTTGGCCACGATGCGTGCGTCTTTACCCTCGGTCGCGTTCGCGGTTTCGCGCTGGATTTTCTCGAGCAGCGCCGGGAACAGCGTGAACGGTGACGCCAGCATGCGCTCCATTGGTTCGGCCTCGGTCAGGCTCGTTAGTTGCAGGAACAGCTTGTGCACGTCTTCGCCAAGTTTGCGGCTGCTGCTCATGTAGCCATAGTCGGTGTAGACGGACGCCGTTGCGTGGTGATAGTTGCCGGTGCCCAGGTGTACGTATCGAACCAGGCGTTTTTCCTCGCGTCGCACGACGAGCGTCATTTTCGCATGCGTCTTGAACCCGACCAAACCATAAACGACATGCGCCCCGGCTTCCTGCAATCGATTCGCGAGCGAAATGTTCGCCGCCTCGTCGAAGCGCGCCATGAGTTCGATGACGACGGTGACCTCTTTACCGGATCTCGCCGCAGTAACGAGGTGATCGACAATTGGCGACCCGGCGCCGGTCCTGTACAGCGTCATCTTGATGGCCAGCACATCCGGGTCAGACGCTGCGGAACCGATAAAGTCGATAACGGGAGCGAAGGACTGGTAAGGATGATGCAGTAGCACATTTTTCTTTTTCAGGACGGCGAAAATATCGTCGGCGCCGAGCAACTCTTCCGGCAAGCCTTGGGTGAACGGCGGATATAGAAGGTGCGGCCGGTCGTCAATGTCGCACACGGTCGCCATGCGATTCAGATTGACGGGTCCGTCCACCATGTAGGCTTCGTCGTCGCTCAGCTGGAAGTGATCCAGCAGAAACTCTTTCAGGTCGTCGGGGCACTGGTGTCCAATTTCGATACGGACAGCCGCACCGTAGCGACTGGCCTCGAGCTGGCCCTCCAGTGCGCGGACCAGGTCGCTGACCTCCTCATCGTCAACGTACAGGTTGCTGTTGCGCGTCACTCGAAACTGGTAACAACCATCAACGTCGAGGCCAGGGAACAGGCTGTCGACATGCACCCGAATGACCGACGAAAGGAACACGAAGTTGTGTTCGCCCGGCCGACTCAGAGAGTCTGGCAGTCGAATGATCCGAGGCAATGAGCGTGGCGCCTGCACCATGCCGCGATGCCGGCGTCGACCGAACGCATCCTTGCCGTGCAGCCGCACGATGAAGTTCAGGCTCTTGTTGAGTATTCGCGGAAACGGCCGTGACGGGTCAAACGTAAGCGGCGTCAGTACGGGAACGACTTGCTCCTCGAAGTATTCCTCGAGCCACACCCGCTGTTCGTCGGTCCAGTCCTCGTCCTGGATGAATCGTACGCCGGCGTCCGCAAGCTGTGGGAACATCTCCTCGTTCAACAACTTGTACTGTTGTTCGACCAGCTTGGCAATGCCGGCCCGGAGTTCATCGTAGACCATATCCGCCGGCGTCTTGTCGGGCCCCTGCGCCGGAGCGCCGATTTCCATGCGCTGCTTCAGGCCGGCAACGCGAATCTCGAAAAACTCGTCTAGATTGGTGCACGTGATGCACAGGAAGCGCAGCCGCTCCAATAGCGGCACCGACGGATCCTGTGCCTGCGCAAGCACACGCTTGTTGAACTCAAGCAAGCTGAGTTCACGGTTGATGTAGAGGTCGTTCATTGTCTGGGAGAGTGTATCTCGCCGAGTACTACACTTTTGCTGGCCCCGGTCACACTTGGCAGGTTGCCGGGCAGGCCATTTTGCGTGGCGCGGGCAAGCCAGGCAAACGCGCAGGCTTCGACCCAGTCAGGATCCAGTCCCACCGCCAGGGTCGATGCGATCTCGGTGTCGGGGAGATTGCGAGAAAGTGCCTGCAGGAGCGCCTCGTTGTGCACGCCGCCGCCGCAAACAAACAGGTGCGTCGCGCCGACCGCGTGCGCGCGGACAGCATCGGCGATGCTGCGCGCCGTCAACTCGCAGAGCGTAGCCTGTATATCCGCAGCGGCGTGCCCACCGGCATTGAATGTGCCAATCCAGTCGCGATTAAAGTACTCGAAGCCAGTGCTCTTGGGTGGCAATTCGTCGAAGTACGGGTCTTCGAGCATCTCGGCAAGGAGTGCTTCGACTACGGACCCGGATGCCGCCCAGCGACCGCCCTCATCGAAGCGCGCATCGTGGCGTTCCCGCGTCCAGGCGTCCATCAGCCCGTTGCCGGGTCCGGTATCGAAGCCGGTCACCTCGCCCTCAATCGGCAACACGGTAATGTTCGCGATTCCGCCAATGTTGACGACGACGCGGCTGCTCGTCCCGCTGCGGAACAGCCACTCGTGAAACGGCGGCACCAGCGGCGCGCCCTGGCCGCCGGCCTCGATGTCCGCGCGGCGAAAATTGGCAACGACCGGGATGCCGGTCGCGGTGGCGATCAGGTCCGGGTCGCCGACCTGGATAGAGAACGCAGGCGTCGCGTCCGGGCAGTGCCGCAGCGTCTGGCCGTGGCTGCCAATCGCCGCAACAGCATTCGCATCGACACCAGCCTGCTCAACAACCTGTATCGCGGCGTCGCGAAAACACTCACCGACCGCAACGTGCAGCGCGCCATCCGGGTCCACCGGTTCGCTCAACGGCTTGCAGATTTCGCGTAGCAGTCGCCGCCGCAGTTCGTCCGGATAGGGTGCCGACAGGCTGGCGTGAATGTCGACGGAGTGATCGCCGAAGCTGACAAGAACCGCGTCGATTCCGTCCATGCTCGTGCCGGACATCAGGCCGACAAAGTATCGGGTCATTGCGGGGACGTCAGGGCAATGGTCGCGAGCTGCGTATTCTTGAACTGTTCGAGTTCTTCGAGCAGCGGCGCAGACTGCGCCAGGAACTGTTCGCGGTACTCATCCTTGATCGGGTCGGCGTCCGGCAGCGGAACGGTGCGCGGGTTTCGGTGGACCCCGTTCAGCCGATACTCGTAGTGCAGGTGCGCACCGGTCACGAGACCCGTCGCACCGACATAGCCGATGGTCTGGCCCTGGCGTACCCGGTCGCCGTTGCGAACATTGGATGCGAACTTCGACATGTGTGCGTACAGCGTGGTGATATTGCCGCCGTGCTGCAGGATGACGACGTTGCCGTAGCCGCTTTTCTTGCCGCGAAAGATGACCTTACCGTCACCCGATGCCTTGATCGGCGTGCCGCGCGGCGCTGCATAGTCCACGCCACGATGTGGGCGCCGCGTCTTCAGGACCGGGTGCAGTCGATTCGGGTTAAACGACGAGCTGACGCGGAAATCGACCGGCGCACGCAGGAAGGCCTTGCGGACGCTGCGACCCTCGGGCGTGAAATAGTCCGACCGCCCGTTCTTGTCGACAAAGCGCAGCGCGCGCGTGGTACGTCCGTTGTTGTTGAATTCCGCGGCGACAATCTCTCCGTCGGTGATGAATTCGCCGTCCTGCCAGATCTCCTCGTACAACACGTAGTAGTTGTCGCCTTCGCGAATGTCCAGCACGAAGTCGACGTCCCAGGCAAAGATGCCGGCAATATTCATGATGACCTTGTCGGAAAGGCCAGCATCGGCCGCGCTTTCGTACAGCGAGCTCTTGATTACGCCGTAGGCCATCCGGGTGCGCTTTTCGATCGGGCGATCGATGATTTCGGCGGCAAATCCGGAGTCGCTGCGTGAAATCTGCAACGCGGTCGTCATGTCGAGTTCCGAGTACATAGTGACGATCTGGCCGTCATCGTGCGTTACTTCGAATTCGTCGCCCGGCTTGATGCGCCGGAACCGCTGCTTGGCTTCGTCGAGCCTGGCAATCGCGAGCAGCTCCGCGATATCGAGATCGTGTTTGCGGAACAGGCTGTCCATCGTGTCGCCGGAAGCCACCCGGAGCACCAGTTTGTCGAAGGCGGGCGCGGGCTCAGGCTCGATAATCGGCGTGGACATCGATTCGACCAGGTCGGCCTCCGCAGCCGGTACGGCAATTTCCTGGCCTGCCGCGGCCTGCATAGAGGGGCCTTCCGCTGTATCCGCGACATCCGCGTCATCGTCGAGGGTACTGAGTAGTGCAACGGCGAGCAGGGGGAGTCCGAGCCCGACCACAAACCATTGAAGGGCTTTGGATTTTGCGGGCAGCTTCTGCGCAGACGGCTTGTAATCGTGGAGTAGTGGGCTGGCCTGACGATTCAAGTCTGCGTCCCCTGGTTCGTGAATGTCGGTACTCTACCGTGGAGCATTTTTAAGGTCAAAGAAAAGTGTTATAAGTCATGGTGTTAACCGGGGCGGCGGAGTGCTACAGTTCCGCCCCGTTTTTTGCACCTATAGTAGTAAGTCATGTCGGGCATTAAGGAACAGATCGCAGAACTGACACGTGGTACGGACGAGGTCCTGCCCGAGGACGGCCTCGAGGAGAAACTGAAGGCCGGTCGCCCGCTCGTTGTGAAGGCCGGGTTCGACCCGACCGCGCCGGACCTGCACATCGGTCACACGGTCCTGATCAACAAGATGCGGCAGTTCCAGCAGCTCGGCCACGAGGTCGTATTCCTTATCGGCGACTTCACCGGAATGATCGGCGACCCGTCCGGCAAGAATGCGACACGTCCGCCGTTGTCGGTTGACGAGATCAAAGCGAACGCCGAAACCTACGAAAAACAGATCTTCAAGATTCTCGATCCGGAGAAGACGCGCGTCGAATTCAATTCGACCTGGATGGGCGAGATGGACGCCGCGGGACTCATCAAGCTCGCGGCGCGCCACACGGTGGCCCGCATGCTGGAGCGCGATGACTTCAACAAGCGTTACACCGGCGGGCAGCCAATCTCGATTCACGAATTCCTGTACCCGCTGGTGCAGGGCTACGACTCCGTTGCGCTCAAGGCGGACGTAGAGCTCGGCGGCACGGACCAGAAATTCAACCTGCTGGTCGGACGGCAGCTGCAGCAGGACTACGGCCAGGCGCCGCAAATTGTCATGACCACCCCGCTGCTCGAAGGCCTCGATGGCGTCCAGAAGATGTCAAAGTCACTGGGCAACTACATTGGCATTACGGAAGCGCCGGGCGAGATGTTCGGCAAGATCATGTCGATTTCGGACGACCTGATGTGGCGCTACTTCGAGGTCCTGAGTTTCCGCTCACTCGACGATATCGCTTCGCTCAGGAAGTCTGTCGAGGATGGCCGGAAC
>OZ245060.1:0-3227500 GCA_965224655.1 Woeseiaceae bacterium | reverse complement strand
CTTACCCGGGGATTTCCGAATGGGGAAACCCACTCTGTTTACAGAGTATCCATAACTGAATACATAGGTTATGGAGGCGAACCCGGTGAACTGAAACATCTAAGTAACCGGAGGAATAGAAATCAACCGAGATTCCCTTAGTAGCGGCGAGCGAACGGGGACCAGCCCAGTTGCCATCAAGCAAACAACTCTAGTGGAACGATCTGGAAAGTTCGGCCATAGACGGTGATAGCCCCGTACACGAAAGATGAGTTTGTGGAGCAACAAAGAGTAGGTCGGGGCACGTGAAACCTTGACTGAACATGGGGGGACCATCCTCCAAGGCTAAATACTCCTTACTGACCGATAGTGAACTAGTACCGTGAGGGAAAGGCGAAAAGAACCCCGGAGAGGGGAGTGAAATAGAACCTGAAACCGTGTGCGTACAAGCAGTGGGAGCCCTTCGGGGTGACTGCGTACCTTTTGTATAATGGGTCAGCGAGTTGTTTTCAGTTGCAAGCTTAACCACTTAGGGAAGGCGTAGGGAAACCGAGTCTGAATAGGGCGATTTAGTAGCTGGGAGCAGACCCGAAACCGGACGATCTATCCATGGCCAGGGTGAAGGCAGGGTAATACCTGCTGGAGGCCCGAACCGGGTAATGTTGAAAAATTATCGGATGAGTTGTGGATAGGAGTGAAAGGCTAATCAAGTCCGGAGATAGCTGGTTCTCCTCGAAAGCTATTTAGGTAGCGCCTCGTGTATAACTCGGGGGGGTAGAGCACTGTTTCGGCTAGGGGGCCATCCCGGCTTACCAAACCGATGCAAACTCCGAATACCCCGAAGTTCAATCACGGGAGACACACGGCGGGTGCTAACGTCCGTCGTGGAAAGGGAAACAACCCAGACCGCCAGCTAAGGTCCCAAAGTTACAGCTAAGTGGGAAACGAAGTGGGAAGGCACAGACAGCCAGGAGGTTGGCTTAGAAGCAGCCACCCTTTAAAGAAAGCGTAATAGCTCACTGGTCTAGTCGGCCCGCGCGGAAGATTTACCGGGGCTCAAGCTGTACACCGAAGCTGCGGATGCCAATTTATTGGCATGGTAGAGGAGCGTTCTGTAAGCCTGTGAAGGTGTGTTGTGAGACATGCTGGAGGTATCAGAAGTGCGAATGCTGACATGAGTAACGATAATGCGGGTGAAAAACCCGCACGCCGAAAACCCAAGGGTTCCTGCGCAACGTTAATCGGCGCAGGGTGAGTCGGCCCCTAAGGCGAGACCGAGAGGTGTAGTCGATGGGAAACTGGTTAATATTCCAGTACTTCGTGTTACTGCGATGGAGGGACGGAGAAGGCTAAATCTACCGGGCGTTGGTTGTCCCGGGGAAAGTATGTAGGCTGAGAACTTAGGCAAATCCGGGTTCTTAAGGTCGAGATACGATGACGACCGATCTTTGTATCGGAAAGTGGTTGATGCCATGCTTCCAGGAAAATCTTCTAAGCTTCAGGTAACACGGAACCGTACCGTAAACCGACACAGGTGGGTGGGGAGAGAATCCTAAGGCGCTTGAGAAAACTCTGGTGAAGGAACTAGGCAAATTGGTACCGTAACTTCGGGAGAAGGTACGCCCTTGCTGGTGATGAGACTTGCTCTCTAAGCTGGTGAGGGTTGCAGTGACCAGGTGGCTGCGACTGTTTACTAAAAACACAGCACTCTGCAAACACGAAAGTGGACGTATAGGGTGTGACGCCTGCCCGGTGCCGGAAGGTTAATTGATGGGGTTAGCGTTCGCGCGAAGCTCTTGATCGAAGCCCCGGTAAACGGCGGCCGTAACTATAACGGTCCTAAGGTAGCGAAATTCCTTGTCGGGTAAGTTCCGACCTGCACGAATGGCGTAACGATGGCCACACTGTCTCCACCAGAGACTCAGTGAAATTGAAATCGCTGTGAAGATGCAGTGTACCCGCGGCTAGACGGAAAGACCCCGTGCACCTTTACTACAGCTTTACACTGAATTTTGAACATATTTGTGTAGGATAGGTGGGAGGCTTTGAAGCGTGATCGCCAGATTGCGTGGAGCCAACCTTGAAATACCACCCTGATATGTTTGGAGTTCTAACCCAGGTCCATTATCTGGATCGGGGACCGTGTATGGTGGGTAGTTTGACTGGGGCGGTCTCCTCCCAAAGAGTAACGGAGGAGCGCAAAGGTACTCTCAGTACGGTCGGACATCGTACGTTGCGTGCAAAGGCATAAGAGTGCTTGACTGCGAGACAGACACGTCGAGCAGGGGCGAAAGCCGGTCTTAGTGATCCGGTGGTTCTGTATGGAAGGGCCATCGCTCAACGGATAAAAGGTACGCCGGGGATAACAGGCTGATTCCTCCCAAGAGTCCACATCGACGGAGGAGTTTGGCACCTCGATGTCGGCTCATCACATCCTGGGGCTGTAGCAGGTCCCAAGGGTATGGCTGTTCGCCATTTAAAGTGGTACGCGAGCTGGGTTTAGAACGTCGTGAGACAGTTCGGTCCCTATCTGCCGTGGGCGTTGGAAATTTGAGAAGAGCTGCTCCTAGTACGAGAGGACCGGAGTGGACGTATCTCTGGTGTTCCGGTTGTCACGCCAGTGGCATTGCCGGGTAGCTATATACGGACGGGATAACCGCTGAAAGCATCTAAGCGGGAAGCCCCCTTCAAGATTAGATTTCCCTGGAGCCTTGAGCTCCCTGAAGTGCCCTCGAAGACTACGAGGTTGATAGGCTGGGTGTGGAAGTTCAGTAATGGATGAAGCTAACCAGTACTAATTGCACGTGAGGCTTGATCATATAACGCCAAAACGCTTTGGTTTTTGCCAGGTGTGGCACGCGTTATGCGACATGATTAATGCGACGCTTGAAAAAATCTCAGATTGTCAGAAATTTTCCAGATTGTTTTTATTCGGTGTTTTGTTCCGAATGCATACTCACTCGCGCCGAAGGCAGCGACTGCAATATGCGAACAGAACGCCAACCGAATTTCCTGGCGGCAATAGCGAGTGGGAACCACCCGATCCCTTTTCGAACTCGGAAGTGAAAACGCTCAGCGCCGATGGTAGTGTGGGGTCTCCCCATGTGAGAGTAGGACACCGCCAGGATTAATATTGAAAGCCGCAGCCCGGTATCGGGTTGCGGCTTTTTTATTTGCGAACAGGCCGCATGCATCGAGTGCGGCACTTAATGGTTTGCTCGATCGATCAGGTTTCGTGCAGTTTCGCCAATTCGTCGCTGTCAATCCGAGCGACGACGCTATCCAGCGTTTCCTCGTAGCACTGCTTGGCTTCGAGCATCAACTTCAGCGATCGCGTGTCCCGGTAGACGCTCGATCCACAGGCGTCTTCGCTCGCCTTCTTGAGTCGGGCATACAGCACTTTCGCGCCGGCCTCGCTGTGAATGTTCAGGTCCTTGTAGGAAACCCGGATTGAAGTTTCTTCGTACCTGTCTGCCGCCAATCCGGTTGGTGCGGCAATGACAAGCGCCAGCCCTGCTGCCAATGCGAAGTTCGATACTTTTTTCACGGTCCTCTCCTTTTCTTGCATGTACCCGGTAGTACAAACCAGAGAAGCCCTTGTTCTTCGTATCGATCAAATCATTGTTGTTTGATAATTGGATGCACCGGGTCGGCGATCGGTTGCGACGGCCAACCTATCATTTCGCTATGAGACTTTTCTGCAACGCTGGCGTGTGGCGTGCAATCAACCCTGTTCGTGCGGCGCAAGCTGCGCCATTGCAAGTGCCGCGGCACTCGCGCCGGCAACGGCCCATCCGCCGTCAACCGGCAGCACGACGCCACTGACATAAGCGCCGGCATCCGATGCCAGGAACATGGCAGCGTTGCCGATATCGTCAACATGCCCATAGCGTTGCACCGGCACGCTCATGCGGACCTTTTCTTTGATTTTCTCAGTTGGCGCGAGTCGCGCCATGCCTTCCGTATCGGCAATCGGTCCCGGCGTCAGGCTGTTTACGCGGACACCGAGCGGACCCCACTCCAAAGCCAGCGTTTTGGTCAACATGTCCACGCCGGCTTTTGCGGCACAGACATGGCTTTGCATCGGCATGGCGAGAAACGCCTGCGGCGCCGAGATATTGATGATCGAGGCGCCGGGCTTGCGCAGGTGGGGGAACGCGGACTGCAAAACGTGGAACGAGCCGAGCAGGTCAATATCGACAACCGACTTGAACGCATTCGTGGACATGCCGAGTGCGGGCGCTGGAAAATTGCCTGCCGCACCCGATACCAAAATATCGATTTCACCTTTGTCTTCGCTGTGGTGCTGCAATGCAGTTTTGACATCATCGGCGTTGCGGACGTCGAGCGAGTAGCCGCGCGCGTCCGACCCGAGGTCTCGCAAGCCCGCGACAGCGGCATCGACCTTTTCCTGGGAGCGGCTCGCAACGGCGACCGACGCGCCGGCGTGTGCGAAACAGCGAGCGATGCCGAGATTGATACCGCTGGTACCACCAAACACAAATACTGTCTTGCCGGAAAAGTCGAATTTGGCTGACATCGTCACTCGCTCCCTGACTGGATCAAAATATTATACAATTGTTGCATAAAGACCTCCGACGGGGGCGACAAAGCTGAACATTCGTCAATGGAATGTCGACTTTATCCTTTTTAGACTCAGTACAAACGGGAAGAACGACAGGAGCGTCAGGCATGGCTGGGAAACAGGCGGGTCGCGGTGCATCGAGGGCCGACAAACGGATTCCCAAGCTCCGTACGCGCGGCCGCAGAAACCGGGAGCGCTTGCTGTCCGAGGCCCAGCGCCTGATCGAGGAGCACGGCGGCAAGCCGATACGCTTCAGCGAGGTGTTCGAAGCGGCGGGCGTCTCGCGCGGTTCGGCGTACCGGATCTATAACGGTATCGACGACCTGATGCAGGATCTCGCCAGCACCTGGATCAATAATTTTGTCGCGTATATCCGTGCCGCAAACGCGAATTCAAACGCGGATTCATGGACCGAACTGTCAGACCGACTCGTCACGAAGTCGATGGAGTACTGGGAGCAGACGGAGCATACGCTGCGCGTGTTGCCGCGAGTGCGCACCAACGTGCCGGAAAGTTATCGCCAGGCGGTGAAGGACCTGACGATTGCTATCGCCGAAATATTCGACCGCAATTTCGAGATTCCCGAGATTCCCGAGTGGCACTCGGTGATCGGCATGTTCGTGCAACTCGGCGACACGATTTTCGTTGACGCCGTGCGACGCGATGGACATGTGTCGGAACAGCGCCTGAAAGAGGCGCAGAAGATTTGCAGCACCTACCTGTCGTTCTACCTTCCAACGTGGCTGCCCGCCCGCAACCACCCGTGATTGACCTCTACTACTGGCCGACTCCGAACGGACAGAAAGTCTCAATCATGCTCGAGGAATGCGGATTGCCGTACGAGGTAATTCCCGTCGACATCGGAGCAGGCGACCAGTTTTCGCCCGAGTTTCTCAAGATCAGTCCTAACAATCGCATGCCGGCGATTGTCGATCGTGACACGGGTACTTCGGTGTTTGAGGGCGGCGCGATCCTGCTGTACCTGGCGGAAAAAAGCGGTGCATTGATGCCATTGGAGCCGGCGGGGCGCTACGAAGTGCTGCAGTGGTTGTTCTGGCAAGCCGGGGGTCTCGGGCCTATGGCGGGACAACTCAGTCACTTCGTGAACTACACGAAGGAGCCGGTGCCCTACGCCCACAAGCGCTACGCGGACGAATACGATCGCCTGCTCGCCGTCCTGGATGTGCGTCTGCGCGACAGGGAGTTCATTGCAGGCGAATATTCGATCGCCGACATCGCCAGCTTTCCATGGGTCATGCCGTACCGGCGCCTGGGCAATGACCTCGACAGGTTCGCCAACCTGCGACGCTGGTTCGATACGATCAAGGAGCGACCGGCGGTACGAAAAGGTGTCGACCTCGGCAAAGACTGGCGACGCGAGGAACAAACGAGCAACCGCGCCCACAAATTGCTGTTCGGACAAAACGCCGACACGGTCCGGGAAGCGGCGGACAGGGCGAAGGAGGACGAGTGAAATTCTACGACTGTGACACGGCACCCAGCCCGCGGCGGGTGCGCATCTTTCTCGCCGAGAAAGGTCTCGAGATCGAAACGATACAGGTCGACCTGCGAGCCGGCGAGCAATTTTCCGGGTCCTTTCGTGCGATCAACCCGGACTGTGTTGTGCCCGCGCTGCAACTCGACGATGGCACCTGCCTCAGCGAGGTGCTGGCCATCTGCAGCTACCTCGAGGAGTTGCACCCCGAGCCGGCGCTGTTCGGAACGACGCCCGAAGAGCGGGCGCGGGTCCTGATGTGGAACGGCAAGGTCGAGCAGCAGGGTCTGCTGGCCGTCGCCGACGCATTTCGTAATTCCGCGAAGGGCTTCAGGGACAGGGCAACGACCGGAACGGTCAACTATGCGCAGATCCCGGAACTCGCCGAGCGCGCCCGCGCCCGGGTCGAGCAGTTCTTTCGCCGTATCGATGCGCCGCTGGCCGAAACAGAGTTCCTGGCCGGTGACCGCTATTCGATAGCCGACATCTCGGCCATGGTGGTTGTCGATTTTGCCGCCTGGATCAAGCTCGGCATTCCAGAGGATGCGCCCAACACGCGGCGCTGGTACGACGATGTTTCAAGCCGCCCGGGGAGCGTCCCGTAGGCAACAAATCCGGGCAGGACTCAAAAGCGCATTCTGGATTCGGTGACGCACGGATCTATAATGCCGCATGCCCGATACAGAGTCACAACTTGCTTCCACGGTGCTGATGATCCGCCCGGTGCGTTTCGAGAGCAATCCGCAGACGGCGGAGTCGAACCGCTTCCAGGGACGGACTGACGCATCACCGGACGTACAACAGGATGCCGCGGTGCGGGAGTTCGACGGGCTGGTCGCGTCACTACGCGATGCCGGGATCGATGTCATCGTCGTCGACGACACACCGGAACCGCACACCCCGGACTCCATTTTCCCGAACAACTGGGTGAGTTTTCATGCCGACGGGCGCGTCGTCCTGTACCCGATGGAAGCGGAGAACCGTCGCACCGAGCGGCGCGCGGATATCATCGAGCAGATTGGTTCTGCAGAAGGGTTCCAGGTCACGGAGGTTCTCGACCTGACGGGCCACGAGTCCGGCGGCCATTTTCTGGAAGGCACCGGCAGCATGGTGCTCGACCGCACGAACCGGATCGCCTATGCCTGCCTGTCGTCGCGCACGCAGCTCGATCCGCTCGGTGACTTCTCGCAACGCATGGACTACGACGTCATCGCTTTCGATGCCGTCGACCGCAACGGCGTGCCCATTTATCACACCAACGTGCTGATGAACGTTGGCGAAGCGGTAGCGGTCATTTGTGACGAGGCGATTCCGCGGGCAGATCAGCGCGACGCTGTGCTGGCACGATTGCGTGACACCGGGCACGAGGTCGTCTCGCTGAGTTTCGACCAGCTGGATGCGTTTGCCGGCAATATGCTCGAGTTGAAAAACGCCGCCGGCGAACGTGTGCTGGCGATGTCCAGGCAGGCGTACGACTCGCTGGACGTTGAGCAACTCGCCGTCCTGGAAGAAAACGGTCGGGTTATCGCTGCACCGATCGACAACATCGAGGCGTCGGCCGGCGGCAGCGTGCGCTGTATGCTCGCCGAGGTGCATCTGCCGCGCGTTTGATACCGTCCAGTGGGCCTTTAAATCTTTGATTTTGCCCACAAATCCTGAAAATCACCTCAACACCGCAAGGAGTCTCCCATGGCCAATGCTGCTGCCAGTCGCAAGCTCGTGCTTATTGTCACGGGCATCGTCGTGCTGTTTCTCGTCGGCGCGCAGTTCGTCAAAACCGTACCGCCCGGACGCGTCGGCGTCGCAACGCTCTTCGGCAACGTCCAGCCCGAGGGCTACACCCAGGGTATCCATATTCCGGTCAATCCCTTGTATCGATGGACCATGTACGATGCGCGCCAGAAAACGCACATGGAAGTCGCCAACGTACCCAGCCAGGACCAGCTGCAGACACAGTTGGACGTCAGCGTGCAGTACCGGATCGACGGCGCGATGGCGCCGGTGATTCTCGAGCAGACGGGCGACGCAGCTCAGGCCGTGCGAGTTCACCTGATACCGAAACTGCGTTCGTTGCTGCGTGAGCAGGGCAAGTCGATCAAACGTGCCGAGGACTTCTTCCAGGAAGAAACCCAGGAAACGTTGCAGCTCGCACTGACGGATGGCCTGAAGGAGTACCTGGCGCCGAAAGGTATCGTCGTTTCCGCCGTACTGATTCGGGATATCACGTTGCCGCCGTTCATCGTCGAGGCCATTGAGCAGAAAAAGGAGCGTGAGCAGGCGGTCGAGAGAGAACGTGCCGAACTCGAGCGAGTTCGCACAGAGCTGCAGCAGCAGGTGGCCCGTGCCGAAGCGCAACGCGAGGCTGCCGAGCAGGAAGCCGCCCGCAAGAAGATTCTTGCCGATGCCCAGGCCTATGAAATTACCCAGATCAACAATGCGATCGCACGCAATCCGGCGTATATTCAGCTGCAGTCGCTCGAGGCGCTCAAGTCGATCTCCAAGGATCCCGCGAGCAAGATGTACTTTATGGACGGGTCGAGTCCGAACCCGCTGCCGTTAATGCATCTCGGCGACCCACAGGCATTGCAACGCTAGACGCAACCCGGATACCATGGCGCAGGGCGGGAGCCGGGGAACCGGTTCCCGTTTTGCATTCTGGCGACAAAGAATCTGGCGACAAAGAACAAGAAACCCGGACCATTGACTATGAGCAAAGACAGGATCCTGATGTGTCCACCGGACTACTTCACGGTGGATTACGTGATCAACCCGTGGATGGCAGGCCACGAAGACTCACTGAGCCTCGACAAGGCCAAGGAGCAGTGGGCGACATTGCGCGACAAGATCGGCGAGTTCGCCGACGTCGTCGTCATGGAACCGCAGCCGGATCTGCCGGACATGGTGTTTACGGCCAACGCGGGTGTGGTTTACGGCGACAAGGCTATTGCCAGCCACTTCATGCCGCACGAAAGGCGTCCGGAGGAAGCCCATTTCAAGCAATGGTTCACCGACAACGGATTCGAGCTGCTCAATCTCGATGAAAACATCGGCTTCGAAGGCGCCGGCGACTGCCTGCACGATCGCGGCGGCCCGTGGTTGTGGACCGGTTACGGTTTTCGCACCGAGATCGAAGCGCATGCGGAGATTCGCGAGTTCTTTGAAAAAGAGGTCGTATCGATTCGCCTCACCGACGCGCGTTTCTATCACATCGATACGTGTTTCTGCCCACTGACCGATGGCTTCCTGATGTATCACCCGCCGGCGTTCGACTACGAGTCGCGCATGGCGATCGAGAGTCGCATCCCGCCGCACAAGCGAATCGTCGTCGACACGGCGGATGCCGGTAACTTTGCATGCAATGCCGTGAATATCGGTGACCAGGTGATCCTCAATGAGGCATCGGATCCGCTGAAAGCTCGCCTGATGCTCGCAGGGTTCCGGGTGCACGAAGTTGAGTTGTCCGAGTTCCTGAAAGCCGGCGGTTCGGCCAAGTGCCTGACGCTCAAACTGACCGAACCGGCACACTAGCGCTTATGGCCGCATCGCACCGCTACAGCATTCGTCCGCTCGATCCGGCGGCGCATCTGTACGAGGTGCGGGTGACGGTCGCCGAGCCGAATCCCGATGGCCAGGCGTTTTTCGTTCCGGCGTGGATCCCCGGCAGCTACATGATTCGAGACTATGCCCGGCATATCGTCGCTGCTCGTGCCGAGTCGGACGGTGTCGGCGTTGCGCTTCAGAAAGTCGACAAGAGCACCTGGCAGGCACAGCGCGTCGAGCGCGAGCTGACGCTGGTACTCGAAATCTTTGCGCACGACGACAGCGTGCGTGGCGCGCACCTCGATACGACCCACGCCTATTTCAACGGCACCTGCGTGTTTCCATGCGTCGTCGGGCAGGAAAACGTTCGTTGCGATCTCGAGATTCTCAACGCAGAGATACAACAGGCAAAAGGCTGGCGCGTTGCCACCGCCATGCGGCCAACCAGTGCGGAGCGCTACGGATTCGGCGGCTACACGGCTGATGACTATGCCGAGCTCATCGATCACCCGGTCGAGATCGGCGATCTCGCGATCGGGGAATTCGATGCCGGCGGCGTCCCGCACGCCATTGCGATTCGCGGCAACACGAAGACCGACATGGCCAGGCTGACGCACGACTTACAAACGTTGTGCGAGCAACACATGAGCCTGCTCGGCAAGCCGCGCGACCTGGATCGTTATGTCTTTCTTCTGCATGCGCCGGGCAACGGCTACGGCGGACTGGAGCACCGTTGGTCGTCGAGCAACGTCTGCAGTCGTGACAACCTGCCGGTCAAGGGCGCCGCGGGCGTTTCCGAGGGTTATCGCACATTGCTCGGACTGCTGAGTCACGAGTATTTCCACCTGTGGAACGTGAAACGAATGAAGCCGGCGGCGTTCTCGCCATACGAACTTGCAACGGAGTCGCATACGACGCTGTTGTGGGTATTCGAGGGCATCACGTCGTACTACGACGATCTCGCGCTGGTGCGCTCCGGATTGATCGATCTGGCCAGCTATCTCGAACTACTCGGGCAAACGATAACGCGCGTTGTTCGCGGCGCCGGCCGCCGGCGCCAATCCGTGTCGGAGTCCAGTTTCGACGCCTGGACGAAATTCTACAAGCAGGATGCCAACGCGCAGAATGCGATCGTCAGCTACTACGCAAAAGGCGCGATGATCGCGCTGACGCTCGACCTGAAACTGCGGTCGGAAACGGATGGCCGCGTTTCGCTCGATGACGTCATGCGCGCGTGCTGGAAGAAATGGGGCGAGTCGGCCGATGGCATGCCCGAAGGCGGTTTCGAAGCGACATGTGGCGAGGTGTCCGGTCTCGACCTGGATGACTTCTTTGACGCGGCCGTGCGTGGCACGGGAGAGCTGCCGCTCGAAAGCCTGTTGAAGACTCACGGTATTGAGTACCAGCTGCGGGCGTCATCGGGCCGTACGGACAAGGGCGGAACGAAAGGAGAGCCGGACAAGCTGCCATCGGTCTGGCTGGGCGCGACGCTCGCCGTGCAGTCGGGGAATACCGTGTTTGCGTCGGTGGCCAACGGCGGATCGGCTGAACTCGCCGGCGTTTCTCCGGGCGACGAATTCGTTGCGCTTGATGGTGTGCGGATCGGCGCTGCCGACAGTGACACGCGTGTCCGGAGCTATCGACCGAACGATAAATCCACGCTCAGCGTTTTCCGCGGTGACGAATTACTGACGTTGCATCTCACCTGGCAACCGGCACCGGCGGATACGTGTTATCTCGAACCGGACACCACCGACGATGCGGTCGTTGAGCGGCGTGATCGCTGGTTATCGGGCTAGTCCGATTCTTCGTCCGGGCCGAAGCCTTCAACCGAGCGGTAGATAAAGAACGAGTACACGACCGGGACCAGTACGAGCACGACGACAGCCGTGACGCTGACATACAGCCTGGCGCCGGCAAGTGCTGCAACAAACATGATCAATCCGGCAAGGACGACGCACCACCCACCGAGTCGATGTGTCCTGGCCCATACCTCGTCACTTGCCAAGGTCCATGGCGTTCGGATCCCGATGAAGAAATTCTTGCGGACTTTGCCGAGCAGGTTGCCGATGAACATCAGCAACAAGCCGACGGCGGCCGGGATCACGACACTGATGTTTACCGAGCTGCCGACGGCGGCGCTCAGGGCGATTGCTGCAACGACGCAGGCGAACAGAACAGTGCCGACCATGAGCAGGTTGACGACGCGCGAGAAGCCCTCGGTGCGGAATCCGTGCGGCGAAATGACCGGAATGAGTTTGAAGAGCAGCATGCTGATGATCGGAATTGCGACGAACAGAATCAGTCCTGCCGATCGGGACATGTAGTCATCGACTTCGCCGGCGGCGTTCCAGTGCGTCGGCAGTGGGTCGGGTAAACGGGGATACAGCACGGCGATGTAGATGCCCAGTGCCAGTACCGAGGCTGCACACAGAAGGTTGGCTGTCTTGTTAGTCATTTGGCTCACTTCGATTGTCGTTGAGTGCAAACAAGTCGAACAGCATGGCTGCCACGTCGTCGAGCACCGTGGAATTCAGCGAGTACACGATGTGCTGGCCGCGCCGCTCGGTGCGAACGAGGTCGGCCGACTTCAGAACATTGAAGTGGTGCGACAGAGAGGCGCGCGTCATCGGGAAATCGGCCGCGAGCTCGCCGGCCGTGCGAGAGCCGCGCTTCAGCGTCTTGATAATCGACCGGCGCGTCGGGTCGGCGAGGGCCTTCCATACGGGTTCAGGGGCAGACATGCAGATATTTAGACAAATATCTAAATATCTGTCAAGGCCTGTGGTTACAGGATTGCCAGGGCGTCCTCCAGGATTTCGATGTCGAAGTCCTGCTGCAGCGGCTGCACTTCGCCGTCGAGATGCGACGGCAGGTTTTCGCTGGCGCGGGCCGTAAACCGCGTAATGCTGTGGTGCCGGATTCGTTCGCGGCCGATGTGCTGGCCGTTAATAAGACTTGGCAGGACACGCACCATGGCCGTCCGGGACATCGGTTCTGCCATGACCAGTTCGAGCTTGCCGTCCGCGTTGCTCGCCATCGGCGCAATGTGAAACATGCCACCGACCCACGCACCGTTGTTCACGCTTGCCAGCGTGGCGGGTCCGTTCCACTCGAAGTCGTCCGCTGTAATCGTCAGGTCCGGTGTATGAACACCGTCGAGCAACGCCTTGAATACGGCGACCAGGTAGACGAGATCGCCGATGGGCAAGCGAATGGCCCGTGCGATTCGGGTGACCTTTGCATCGAATCCGATGCCGACGCCGTTTGCGAAATAGCGATCGTTGAATCGCCCGGCGTCGACTCGTCGTGGCGGCCCGTTCGCGCTGATGCGATCGGCAAGTATCCGCGTCGCGTGTTCCCAGTTCAGCGGAATGTCGCAGGCCTTGGCAAAGTCGTTGCCGGTTCCTGTGGGGACAACGCCGAGCGCCGTGTCGTTGCCGCTCGCAAGAATGCCGTTCGCGGCCTCGTGAATGCTGCCGTCGCCGCCTGCAACGACAATGCGCCTGGCACCGGCGGACGCACAGTCGCGAACCTGCGACTCGAGATCGCCAACGCTGTGACTTAGATGCAGTTCGACGCTGACATCGGCCTCGTCGAAGATCTCGAGAATGCGCTCCCGGCGCTTCGCTGCGCGACCCCGTCCGGCCGTCGGGTTGAGGAACAGATGTATTTTTCCGTCGGGCATCAGCGGGCACCGAAGAGCAGATAGCCGATGCTACAATGCGCGCCACATTTCTCGCAAAACGGACAGGCGGCATGCTCGAACTCGGGGTCAAGTTCCTGATCAGCTATTTCATCGGCTCGCTGATGGGCGCGATGATAATCGGCCGGGTTCGCGGCGGTGTCGACATCCGAACCATGGGCAGCGGCAATGCCGGAGGCACCAATGCACTGCGAACACAGGGGGCGCTGTTTGCGCTCGGTGTTGTACTGATCGATATCGGCAAGGGCTATGTCGGCGCGGCCGTGGTGCCCGGGCTTGATCTGCCGTTCGTTGGAACGGACCCCGCAGTATCGAGAACCTGGCTGACCATGGTGTGCGCGGCCGCTGCAGTGCTCGGTCACGTATACCCCGTCTATCACGGTTTCCAGGGCGGCAAGGGTGCGGGAACGTATATCGGCACATTGCTGGCGCTGGCGCCAAAACTGTTGATTGTCGTCCTGATCGTCTGGGCGTCCGTGCTGGTCGTGACCGGTTTTGTCGGGCTCGCAACGATGCTGGCCGCGATCGCACTGCCGGTCTACCTGGCGACAGCGCTGCCGGACAACCAACCATTGTTCATTTACACCGTGTGCGCCGCCATTGGCATCGTCTACTGGCATCGTTCCAATATCCAGCGAATGCGCGATGGTGTCGAAAACCGCAATTCCAAAGTGATGCTGTTCAGGCGCGGCAAGACCGTCGATGACGACACTTGACGAAGCCGGCATCAGGCACGCGCTCGGGCGAGACGCGCTCGATCGACTGGCGACACTGGAGGTCTTTGCCGAGATCGATTCGACGAACAGCTACCTGATGCAATACGCCGGTCCGGAGCCAGGCCGGATGCGAGTTGCCGTAACGGCGAACCAGACTGCGGGTCGCGGACAGCGCGGACGTCAATGGCTGTCGCCACCGGATTCGGGCGTGTGCCTGTCAATCGCCTATACGTACACGTCGCAGCCCGAAAACATGTCGTCGCTGACACTGGCCATCGGCGTATCGGCTGTTGCCGCGCTGGCGGAACTGGGAATTCCCGGTGTCCAGCTGAAATGGCCGAACGACCTGGTCGTCGACGACGGCAAGCTCGGCGGAATACTGACAGAAGCGCAACAGCAGTCGACCGGTGCCGTTACTGTCGTGAGTGGTATCGGTATTAACGTCAAACTGCCGCAGGTGATCCCGGTGAGCGAGGGCAGTGAATGGGCGACGCACATCGCAGACCTTGCAAGCACCGGCGAGACCTTGCCGCCGCGCAATACGATCGTGGCGGCGCTGGTATCCAACATGGGCAACGTGTTTGAGGAATTCGGGACCGATGGATTCGCGGCTTTCTTGACGCGGTGGCAGGCCTGCGATTGGCTGCATGGCCGGGAGATTGTCATCGAAACGGTCGGTGAACGCATTGCGGGTATCGGCGCCGGCGTTTCGGCTGACGGTGCGCTGCTGGTCACAACGGAAGACGGTGTGCGCTCGGTCACGTCGGGGTCGATCACACGCGCGGGCAAACGCAGGGTGATGACGTGACGGCGCTGCTTCTCGACGTTGGCAATTCGCGCCTGAAATGGGGCGTCCTCGACGACGGCTCGGTTCGGCGAACCGGGCACATCTCCCAGGAGAAGATCCGGGAGCAGGGCCTGCAGGTCATCACGACAAAATTGCCGCGGCGCGTCGACGTCGTGTTTGCGAGCAACGTTGCCGGAACGTCGTTTGCAACCCGACTCGCGGGTGTGGTCGGGATGCATTGCCATTGCGATGTGCGCTTCGCAAAGAGCGAGAAGCGCGGCTGGGGTGTGACCAACAGCTATCGGCAACCACGGCGGCTCGGGGTCGACCGTTGGGTCGCAATGGTGGGGGCGTGGGCCGAAACCGGATCGTCGTGCCTCGTCGTGGATGCCGGCACGGCATTGACGCTGGACGCGATCGACGATGAGGGCAATCACCTGGGTGGCCAGATCATTCCAGGTGCCGCGACGATGCTTGAATCGCTGGCGAGCGCGACGAGCGACCTGCCGCACGTCAAGGGTCCGGCGCGGCAGGAAGGCGCCGACCTGCGCATGTTCGGCCGCAATACGGCTGCGGCTATCCGTGAAGGTGCGCAAAATGCCGTCGCCGGCGCCATTGAGCGCGCATTTCATGCTTTGCAATCAAACGCTTACGACCCGACCATTGTCTTGACCGGCGGCGGGGCGTCGCGCATTCTTAGGGCGTTGAGCGAGACCCCCGTGCATCGGCCCAACCTGGTTCTGCAGGGACTGGCGCACATGCTGGAACACGAGCGATGAAAAACCTGCTGCTGATCTTTCTGTTGGCCAACATCCTGTACTTCGTCTGGGCGGCGTTCAGGGGTGACGAGCCGGAACCGGGAGTCGCGGTGGTCGAGGAGTCAGACCTGGGACCGCCACTGAACGTCACAACCGATGATGAGTCGGTTGCCAGCGTTGGGGCCGTGCTTGGCTCGGGCGAGCCTTCCGCACTGGAAGCCGTTGCCGGACGCTCGTGTGTGACGCTCGGACCGTTCGAGGTGCCGTCGGAGGCAAACTCTGCGGTACTCGAAAACAACCGGGACGGCATGCGCGCGGCGCAACGCTCGGCGGCGGTGCAGCGATTCATTGGCCACTGGGTGCAGATTCGAAACGTCACTGATATTGCTACGGCGAACAGGACGATTGCGGAGCTGGCCGAGGGCGGCCTGACAGACGCCTATTTCGTCGAGACCGAAAACATGATCTCGCTGGGACTGTTCGGCGAGGTGACCGGTGCGCAGAAGATCGAGGCACAGGCGAAGGAACTGGGACTCCCCGCCGAGATCCTGCCGCGCACGACCGACGACACCGTGTTTTACGTCGATATCGAACTGCCGCCGGGCCGGGGAGCAGGGGCAATTGTCGAACGGCATGGCGAAGACATGGTCGCACTGCGCGAGCAGGCGACCTGCCCGCAATAACGGGGTTCCGGTCCTTGTATCGCCGGGCCGAAAAGAGAATAATGCGCCCCCGCACAGAATGCCGCTATAGCTCAGTTGGTAGAGCAACTGATTTGTAATCAGTAGGTCCCGGGTTCGACTCCTGGTGGCGGCACCAACTTTTTCAACGACTTAGCCCAGCACAGTGGAAGCTCTGTCCCCGTTTAGACGCCGTGCAGACCGACTTTGCGTAAGAAGCCGACACGAGACGAACTTGAATTAGGTAGGTTTCAGCCTCGAGAGTCTTCTGCGAATTGCGTAAGTATTGGGGCTCCCAATTTACCTAATTCTTGAGGGGGGTTAGACGGGTTCTACTCGTGCAGACGTTAGTCTCCGTTGAGCGCAAAATTCGTCAATAATGCTGCCGAAACCTGTTTGACGGGAACTGTGAAATACCGGTATTGTGGCGTTGTGGCCTCCCAAGACAACTCGCGTGCTTTTGATGCGGAGCTGACCTAACGTTATGCCGATCAATCCAAGCGAAGAAGCGGTTCGAGAGTTTGCTCAGATTTCGAGGATCGGGAAGGAAGACCTTCAGGCGTTAGTGGCCGACCTGAGCGACCCGTCAATCTTGCCGCTGTTCAAACAGAGCGTTTTTACAGATCTCCTAAGTAGGAGGTTTGAGAAGAGCGATGCGGAGGTCCTGGAGAAGCATCTGTTAAGCTTGGCAGCCACCAGCCGTGCTCGTGGTTATTCAGCTGAAAAGTGCATAGATGAAGTTAGACCGAAAGTCGGAGAACGCGGTTGGACTGAGGACGATGCTCAATCATGGAGTCAGATTGAGGGCGAACTTACGTCTTTGATAGCGTCGCACGCGATATGCTGTCTCGAGAAAGCGATGTCGCTTCCCTATGAGTACGACAAAGTCTTAACCGGAGCTTCAATTGTCTCCGATGTTAGACCGGTCTTTGACGGGGAGCGCAATGATGTTGTTGCTTCACTGGTCATTCAGACTCTCAGACTACGCTACTACTCTGACGGGAAAGCGAGGGAAATTGGAATCGCACTTGATAGCGAGGATCTTGAGGGCCTAATCGACTCTTGCCGAAATGCTCAGTTGAAGGCGGAGTCGTTACGAAAGCTATTCTGTGAAAGTACCGACATACCACCGGTGATAGTTGGAAAGGACGATTAGTCAATGGCTTATCCGCAGGCAAAAATTGTTGAAGATTTGTATGACCCAACCCAGTTGGTTCCGCGGATTCGTGTTGCCAATGAGGTTAGGCGAGAGTTAAATGCGGTGGATGTCGTCGTACATGAGCATTTGTACGGACAAGATATCAAAGAACTCGAGCTTCGAATAAAAAGAGCGAGGAAGGCGCACGTAAATTTTGCTGTCGACGTCGAAGCTTCATGCAGGGTTGAAAGGAGAAAGTCATTAGTAGATAGGCGATCTTCTGGCCGAGCCGATCCGGGCGGAGTCTACTCTGCGTTGTGGCCGACCGTCGCATTTTCAATCGGACTGGTTTCGCTATTATTCGCGGTCATATTTATTAGCCAGGGTCAACTGAGTCGATTCATCCCAGCAAGCTTTGCTGCATTCGTTTTCATGAGTATTAGCTACGTCTCCATGCGCATTCGTAGGCAGGTCAAACGCGCATGGCGCGCAAGTTTAACGACAGACTAGCGCGTGTTCTAACGTTAGCTGGCGTAACGGCAGGGGGGTTGTACAGCCTGTTCATCGTTCTAGCTCCTGCGACTGCCTTTTCACTCCTTACCTCATTAGATATACGGTGGTTGCTTTTTGTCGTAGGTAATATCGGCATCGTTGTTATCGCCCTATTGCTATATAGCCGTCTGTACTTCCCGAGAGTCAAGCGGCTTTGTTTGACAGTCAATCGCGCCATATGGGCGATCGGAATACTATTGACGTCTTTTCCGTTTGCGCTACGACAGATTGATGTGGACGCGGACAGCAAGACTCTACTGGTAGAGACCTCCGCCACAACTAGCGGTATCGATTCGGGCGTTGTGTTTATCACAATGGTTGTCGGAAGCCATTTCATGACGAAGATGTACTACGACGTAATATCTGCAGAGCGCAAACTAGGCCAAGAATTATAGCTGCCAAGTGAATCTTGCTGCGGTGCATTGGCTCTTGCCAAGGGGCGCTCGCCGCTTCTCTGTATCGACGAGAACGAAACCACCGCGTTTCACGCGATGGACAGCGGTAGGTCTAGTACTTCAACGGCCGGCCTGCAGTGGAGCAGACCACCATTTCTCAACTTGGTGGTCAGAAGATAATAGAATTCTGAGTCACGTTGTCTGAGCCAATCACGTGCAACCCGGAGCGATTCCGTGAAAAAGCACGGCCTTCCCTAAATCCTCTAACGGCCGCTCGACGCCATCCACTGGTCGAATTCGGCCGAGTGCACAAGATCGGTATAGACCGGTTCCGCTGCGAAGTCCTCACGGGCAAACTGATACCCGAACTCGCTTTCGAGAACCTCCAGAACACCAACGCTTTCTTCATACCGGTCCGACTGCGCCAGTGCCGTCAACAGTGACCACTGTGCATCCTCGTTGTCGGGTTCGTAGTCCACGGCCGTTCTTGCGTACTCGACCGCCGATTCGAAGCGGTCTCTCGACGAATCCACATTCGCGCGAAACAGGTAGATGACGGCATCAGATCCGTAGGACTGTTCCATCACGTCGATAATGGACATGGCCGAGTCGAAGTCGCTCTCGTAGAAGTAGTGATCCAGCAGCATGAATGCCACTCTCGGGTCGTCCTTGTGGTGCGTCGCGAGTCGATTCAACTCGGCACGGTACATTCCCTCATCGAGCTGCGATGCAATCTGGATCGTATTCATCAGGATCAGGCGGTGATTACGGACGCTGCCCTGCATACTGTCGAATACATCGAACGCGTCATGGAGTCGATTCTGCTGTCGGAGTCGGCCGACCTCCTGGAAAGTGGCGACGAGATTTTCATCAACGTCGTTGACCCCGAACATTTTTCCGAGAAACGATTCACTCGGCGAGCTGGCAAGTTGCACAGCCAACCCGATCGACTTGCTCAGCAACTCACCCGACGTTGCATAGTAGAGGTCGCCGATTTTCACCTGGTCACGGTTGCGCGAGGGCCGTACGGGCAGCATCAGTACGTAGTTGTAGCCATCACCAACGGTGTAGCGCACGAGCGGGCCGCGCATGCCGTCAAACTCATGAACCCGCAGGAAAACAGCCCGAGCTGACTGACGTTCAAACTCGGCGACAAGTCGTTGGTTGATTTGCGGCACGGTCTGGACGAACGTGTTGAACAACTGCTGTTTCTGCACCTCGTTGTCACCAACGAAATCGGCGATGTTCTTCGCGAGGTGCTGTGCCGAGACAAGGCTGTCGAGCGTTCGGGTGTCGAGTTCGTTGATCGCTTGTGCGTAGGTGCGTCCAAGTTCGACAAGCTCGGCGTCGTCGAAGTCGGCCGCCGAAACGCCGCTGGCCAGGGCCAGTCCGATTACCAGGGTTGCAAATAGTGATTTCACGGAACTCTCCGCAGATTCATGCAATCCTGATTGTGCGCCCGGCCTGACGGCAAATCGACGGACTGGTTCTCGATTCTGGCGGTTGACGCGCCTTCGCTGCGCCTATTTTTCCTTCTTCGGCGTGTAGGCCAGCGACTCCATCAGGGTCATCGCATCGGCGGCATAGTCCGGAGCGCTGTCATTGGAGAAAAAATAGCACGTGGTCAACATCGTGCCGTCGCTGACAATGCCGGTCGTCAGGTACTGGTACTCCCGCGGTTTGATTTCCTTGTCCGTCAACGTGAAGTATTGAATGATGTTGCCATCGCCTGAGATGTCGTGAATCTCGATCTCATCTTCCAGTGCGGTTTCCTTGAAGTTCTCCCGAATCGCTTCAGCGACTTGCCGAACCGTGTCGACCGTTGGCGTTTCGAGTGGCACGGTCGCCGCAACGGTGATCGCAAACACCGGTTCGCGCGGCGTGCCGAACGGCACGAAGTACATCTCGACAACTTCCTCGCCGCGCTTGATTTCCGGGCGGCTGCCCCATGCGGCTGGCATCTCGAAGGTCAGGGTACCGCCGTCCATCAGCCGGACCTCATGTCGCCGATGATCGTCGTCGGCAGCGGCGGGCAGGGAAAAGGCCAGTAAAAGTAACAGCAGTCGAAGTTGCATCCGGGCTCCGGTTATCAGGCACTCCGACAGTCTGACAGATTGTGCGTCGTGGTGGTTCCGCCGTCCGATGCCGATTGTGAGGCGTACAATGGTCCTTACAAGAAGAAAGGGGAACGAATCATGCAGCTACCTATCACCCTGTTTTACGTCAGTTTTTTCGCGATATTCGCGCTGGTTCTCAGTTTCGGTGCCGGCAGCATGCGCGGCAAGTCGGGGATCTCTATCCTGCATGGCGACCCGGCAAACATGGAGCTCGCCGAGAAAGTACGACGTCACCAGAACTTCCTCGAGTACGTGCCCATGTTCCTGCTCGTGTTCGCATTCCTGGAAGCCAATGGCGCGTCATCGCTGTTTCTCTACATCGTCGGCGATCTCATGATCTTCTTCCGGATCGCTCATGCGATCGGGCTGAAGCACGACAACATGGCGCACAAAGGGCGGTTTATCGGTGCCGCCGGTACTGCGCTGACGACACTCGTCACGGCCGGGTACGGTCTCTGGATGGGGACAAAAGGCGTTCTCGCCCAGTTTGCCGGGTAGATAGAGCCGGCGAGTCAGCGATGCTCGGCCAGGAACTGGCCGAGCAGTCGAAACTCGTCAGCCCGGCGGCTGCCGCGCCGCCACGCGAGCCCGATGTCACGGTAGCTGTTGTCGCCCAGCGACCGCAGCTTGACGCGCGTGTTCCTGAGCAGGGTGCTGCCCTTCGCCATTTCGGGAAGGAATGAAACGCCGAGGTCGGCATCGACCATCTCGATCAGCGTCAGCAGGCTGCTGGCGCCGAAGCGGCGTACTTTTTGCGTATTGCGAATCCGGCAGGCGGCCAGCGCATGGTCACGCAGGCAGTGACCGTCTTCGAGCAGCAGCACGCTGTCGGCATCGAGGCGATTGAATCGGTATTTCTCCGGGTCCACCCGGTCGGTGCCGTCCCGGTAGGCAAGACAAAACCGGTCCTTGTAAAGGACCTCGGTCTCGGTGCCACGCATCTCCCACGGCAGGGCAAGCAGCAGGACATCGAGCTCGCCGGCCATCAGCCGCTCGTAGATGCGTTGCGTCTGGTCTTCGATCAGCAGTAGCTCGAGCGACGGATAAGCCTTGCGAAGCCTGGGCAGCATACCCGGCAGTACGAACGGCGCAATCGTCGGGATAACGCCAAGCCGGAGTTCTCCGCACAGCGGTTCGCGGCCGCCCCGCGCCGCTTCGACCAGCGCGTCGACATCCTGCAGGACCAGGCGGGCATAGACCGCCACGTCCTGGCCCTTGGCGGTAATCGTGACGTTGCGATTGGTGCGGTCCACCAGCTGCGCGTCCAGCGTGTTTTCAAGCTCCTGGATGGCGTTACTGAACGCAGACTGGGAAACGAACGAACGCTCGGCGGCGCGTCCGAAATGTTCTTCTTCTGTGAGCGCGATGAAATAGCGCAGTTGTTTCAGCGTGGGTGTTCGCATCATCGATAAAATAGCATATTACATACTAAATAAACCATTTTATTTGTTTATTGCGGCCAGATACAGTGGCGCCATGAATTCGACAGGAGACCCGTCATGAAGATCAACACCGGCATCGCAGCAGACGACCGCGAGCAAATCGCCGCGGGCTTGTCCCGGCTGCTGGCCGACAGCTACACGCTGTACCTCAAGACGCACAACTACCACTGGAACGTCGAGGGACCGCAGTTCAACACGCTTCACCAGATGTTCGAGCAGCAATACACGGAGCTGGCCACAGCCGTAGACGAAATTGCGGAGCGGATTCGTGCGCTTGGCATCAAGGCGCCGGGATCGTATTCGGCGTTTGCCCGGCTGACGTCCGTAGACGAGGCCAGCGGCGACGAGTCAGCCGAGGACATGGTGCGCTCGCTCGCGATCGGGCAGGAAACGCTGGTACGTACCGCGCGCGAAGCATTTCCGGCGGCCGACGCGGCAAATGATGAACCGACCGCGGACCTGCTGACACAGCGTATGCAGATTCACGAAAAAAATGCCTGGATGCTTCGCAGCATGCTGGCCTGAAACCAAGGAGAGAAACAATGTTGAAAAACCTCGAGGGACAGCGAATCCCGAACGTTACGTTTCGTACGCGCGAAAACCATGAATGGGTAGACGTCAGCTCGGACGATATCTTCGCCGGCAAGACGGTCGTGCTGTTCTCACTGCCGGGCGCGTTCACACCGACGTGCTCGTCGTCACACGTGCCACGCTACAACCAGCTCGTTCCGCAGTTCCGCGCGCAGGGCGTTGATGACGTGATCTGTGTGTCGGTCAACGACGCCTTTGTCATGAACGAGTGGAAGCGCTCGCAGAAGGCCGACCGCGTTACGTTCCTGCCGGACGGTAACGGCGAGTTTTCCGACAAGATGGGGCTGCTCGTTGGCAAGGAAGACCTGGGCTTCGGCAAGCGCTCCTGGCGCTACTCGATGCTGGTCCGCGATGGCGTGATCGAAAAAATGTTCATCGAGCCGGAAGAGCCGGGCGATCCGTACCACGTGTCGGACGCGGACACGATGCTCAAGTACCTCGCGCCGGAAGGCGAGCTCCCGCACGATGTTGTCGTATTCTCGCGTGAAGGTTGCCCGTATTGCGTACGCGCCAAGGGGCTGCTTGAAGACGCCGGGCTCGAATACGAAGAGCTCGTGCTGAACCGCGACTACACGGACCGTACGCTGCGAGCCGTGTCGAAGGGAACGACATTCCCGCAGGTGTTCATCAATGGCCAGCACATCGGTGGATCCGACGATCTCGCCGAGTGGCTCGCCCATCGAGACGCTTCGGCCCGCGACGCCGCCTGAGTCATAGAGGTCCGATTCTGGCCAGTTCGACGCCTTGCTCCGAGTATACTGACCCGGTCAACAGGACGGCGGTATGCTTGAGAGCAAGGTTTTCGAACAGGCCAGGATTTCCAGGGACGCGCGTTTCGACGGGCGTTTCTTCATTGGCGTAAAGACGACAGGCATCTACTGTCGGCCGGTCTGTCCGGCCAATCCGCCCAAGAGCGAGAACGTCACGTTCTACCCGACGGCCGCCGCAGCCGGCGAGGCCGGCTACCGTCCGTGTTTGCGGTGCCGTCCCGAATGCGCACCGGGGACGCCGGCATGGGCCGGCACGTCGACGACCGTTCGGCGCGGCCTGGGTTTGATCGCCGACGGCGCCCTCGACGGTGCCGGTGTCGATGCGCTGGCGGATCGGCTGGGTGTTACAAGCCGGCACCTGAGACGGCTGTTTACACGACATCTCGGCGCCAGTCCGATCGCGGTTGCACACACTCAGCGCCTGCATTTTGCCAAGCGGCTCATCGACCAGACGACGTTGCCGATGACCGAAATTGCGATTGCTGCGGGATTTGGCAGCACCCGCCGTTTCAACGACGCGTTTCGCAATACCTACGGCAGGACGCCGCGAGAACTTCGCAAACACCACGGCCATGCACAGGCGATTGGCGGGTTGACCGTCAAGCTGCCCTACCGAAAACCTTTCGACAGTGAGCGCTTGCTCGCTTTCTTCGCGACGCGGGCGATTCCCGGCGTCGAGGTTGTCAGCGGCAGTCGCTACTTACGCAGCGCTGTCGTCGACGGCCAGCAATGCGTTATCGAGATGCGAGACGACGGCAGCAACATGTTGCTCACGCTGCATGGCGCCGGAACGCGCTCGTTGTTGCCGCTTACACAAAAAGCGCGCAGCCTCTTCGACCTCGATGCGTCGCCGGACGATATTGCGCAAGTGCTTGGCAAGGATTCGTTTCTGAAGTCGTTGTTGCGGCTTTACCCCGGCGTGCGGGTACCGGGTGCCTGGGACGGCTTTGAGGTGACGGTGCGGGCAATTCTCGGACAGCAGGTCTCGGTGGCGGCCGCGACGACGCTGGCGGGACGCGTCGCAGCGCGCTATGGGGATGCTGTCGATGTTGCGTTGCCGGATGGCGTCGACGGGCCCGGCCTGTTGTTCCCGGCACCGGAAAAGCTCGCTCGCGGCCGGCTCCGCGACCTGGGTATTGTGTCGGCTCGCGCCGATACGATCAGGCGGGTTGCGAGAGCCGTGCTGGACGGCTCAATCGTGTTCGACGCGGCGCAGGATACCGACGAGTTTTGCCGCTCCCTGGTTGCGATCAAGGGCATTGGCGACTGGACGGCCCAGTACGTTGCGATGCGTGCGCTGAAAGACCCCGATGCCTTTCTCGACGCCGACCTCGGGTTGCTGCGTGCTTTCGACGGACCCGGACGCTCACGCCTGAAACCGGCCGAACTCAAAATCATGTCCGAGGCCTGGCGACCGTGGCGCGCCTATGCGGCCCTGTTGATATGGAGTGCCGACGGCAACTCCGGAGGATGACCGATGTACTACTGCTATTTTGAAACCCCGATCGGTGAGTTGTTGCTTGCGGGTAATGACGATGCACTTTCGTTGATCGGCTTCCCGACCGGCTCAATGCGCCGCGATCCGGAGCCGGACTGGATCTACAACGAGCAGCCGTTCGCCGAAGTGCGCCGCCAGTTGACGCAGTACTTTGACGGTGAGCGTCGAGAGTTCGACCTGCCGCTGGCGCTCAGCGGTACCGAATTCCAGGTGAGCGTGCTCGAGGCATTGCAGACCATTCCGTACGGTGAGACGACGTCGTACGGCGCAATCGCCAAGCAAATCGGCCGCCCGAAAGCGGTTCGTGCCGTTGGCGCGGCGAATGGTCGCAATCCGATCCCGGTCGTCGTGCCTTGCCACCGCGTTATCGGCAGCAGCGGCGATCTGACCGGGTTCGGCGGTGGGCTGGATACCAAGGAGGCGTTGCTGCGGCTCGAGGCCGAGAACAGCGGCAGCCTGCTATAGCGCCTTACCTTCGAGCTCCTTGAGAGCGTCGGACGGTTCCGTGCCCGGCTTTACGAGATCGTCAGCCTTCAGGGACGTAAACCGGGTTTCGATCGGCAGTACGCCGGCCCACACGTCGGCATCCTTGTCGAAATCCTCGTCGTCCGGCATCCCGGCGGAAATCTTGGCCGACGCCGATTCGATATCGACGGCGATGATGCCGGTCATTTTTACCTCGTTGACGAGGGATTCGCGCACTTCCGTCCAGCGTCCGGGCATCGTGGCGTCGGCGATGATCCTGAGGGCCTGCAGTTTTTCGTCATGGTCATCGACCAGCCGCGGCGATCCAAATGCTGTCACCGAGCGATAATTCATCGACGAATTGAACGTCGAGCGGGCGAACACCAGTCCGTCCAGCAGCGTCACGTTGATGCATGCCGTGTCGGTCGACTCCAGGATCCGGATGACCCGGGCCTTGCGCGCTCCGTGCAGATACAACGTATCGCCATCGCGACCGTAAAGCATCGGGACAACGACCGGTTGTCCGTCCTGCACGAATGCGGCGTGCGCGCACAGCCCGGCGTCGAGAATCGCGAACACGGTGTCACGATCATAGGCCGCTTTGCGGCTTATCTGCCGGACCTTGTTGCGCTTTGTAACATTGAATTCCTGCGACATGGTGTTATCCGTTAGTTGAGTACAGCTGGTGCGATCTTATAGGCGACGAGCGACACGAGCACTATCGCAAAAAGGTTAAGAACGAAACCGGCCCGAGCCATGCGAGGAACGGTCAGCATGCCCGAGCCGAAGACGATCGCGTTGGGTGGCGTCGCGACCGGCAGCATGAAGGCGCAGCTTGCGGCGAGTGTGACCGGTACGAGCAGCGCCACCGGATCGTAGCCGGCGCCCACGGCGATCGCACCGGCGACCGGCAGGAAGGTGGCGGTCGTCGCAATGTTGCTGGTGAGTTCCGTCAGGAAAATGATCAGCGTTGCGATGATGACGATGATCACAAGCAGCGGCAGGTCGCCGATCACCTGCAGGTTGGCGCCGAGCCACTCGGCGAGCCCGGTGTTCCTGACGGCGCCGGCAAGCGTCAGGCCGCCGCCAAACAGCAGCAGGACGCCCCACGGCAGTTGTTCGGCATACTTCCAGCGCAGCAGCATCGGATCGGAGTCGCGGCCGCTCGGGATCAGGAACAGGATGATTGCGCCGGCGATGGCGATGAGTGAATCGTCGAGAAATCCGAGGGCAGGGATCTTCGTCAGCAGCGGACGGGACATCCAGGTCAGCGCCATGAATGCGAATACAATGGCGACGCGAACTTCCGGCACGCTGATGCCACCCATCTCGTCTTTCATTCGTTTGAGGGTCGCCTTGCCTTCGGGTGACGTCTTGAAGTCGACCTTGAAGACCCAGCGCGTCATTGCGAGCCACGCCAGCGGCAGCATCATTGCAGACAGCGGCACACCGACCAGCATCCAGCGGGCGAAGGCGATTTCCATGTCGTGCGTGTCGATCATGTAAGCCGCGAACATGGCATTGGGCGCCGTACCCACGAGGGTCGAGATGCCGCCGATCGTGGCGCCATAGGCGACGCCCAGCAGCAGGGCAAACTGGAAGTCTTCCTTGCCCTTGTCGTCGAGTGAATCGACGGTGTTGTGGATGACCGTGATGATGGAGACGGCAATCGGCAGCAGCATCATTGTCGTCGACGTATTCATGACCCACATCGAGATGAGCGCGCTCGCCAGCATGAAGCCGCCGACCAGGGCGCGTCCGTTACCACCCGCGTATTGCAGGATGGTCAGGGCAATCCTGCGGTGCAGGTTCCAGCGTTGCATCGCGAACGCAACGATGAAACCGCCGAGGAACAGGTAGATCGTCTTGTTGGCGTACGGTGCCGTCGTTTCCTGGATGGTCGCGATGCCGAGGGCGGGAAAAACGACGATAGGCAGTAGTGCTGTGACGGCGATCGGTACGGCTTCCGTTGCCCACCAGATTGCCATCATGACGCCGATGGCGGCGGTCGCCCAGGCCGTGTGGTTGAGACTGTCGGGCGGGCCGCTCAGCAGCATGATCGCCATCAGCGCGGGGCCGAGAAAGAGGCCGACACGCTGGCTCGTCGAACGGCCGGTTAGCGATGGATTTTCAGTCAATGTCGGGTCCCCGGTCCGCGGCGAAAGACTCGCACCCTACCTTGTCTGGTGCGATTCGTCGCGTTTTCTGGATTTCCGCCTAAATATAGTGGTTTGCTCGCCATGAGGCACTATATGTAGTAGCATCCCGTCCGTACCAATCCGGTACGCACGGAGATGAGATGTAGATCAGCAAGTTGGCGCACCGCCACGCCGGATGCGTGACTCGATGGCGAGTGACTCGTGAACCCTCTCAGCACATCACTCGTTTGGCCGGAATCCTGCAAACCGCCCTGTCCGTCGACGAAGTGAGGCGCCAGCCGATACCGAAGCACGCGGCATTCGCAATGACATGAAGCCATTCGACGGCCAACGCGAATCGATATCCGCTGAACACATCTTCTGCTTAAAGTGCCGCCCAGTTTCTGGGCGGCCTTTTTTATCCCCGAAGGGCCAGACCCCACCCGCAAGGGCCAGACCCTACCTGCGAGGGCCAGACCCTACATGCCAGGGCCAGACCCTGCGCGCCGGGGCCCGGCCCCGGCGCGCAGGGTCTGGCCCTGTCTCTTCGATCGCTCCGATGTGTGCGAGCGGTGACCGCCACGTTGTGCAAGAATCGACACATGAAAAGAATTCTCGTCTTCGCGACACTGCTTGCACTGGCCGGTTGCGCCAGTGGCCCGCCGAAACTGCCGTACCCGGCTTTCATCCAGGTCGACCAGCTCGAAGACATTTTCATGGCCAGCCTGCCCGGCGTGCGTGCCAAGCAACTGGCCGGCGATCCGCAAACGCGGCGTACCAGCAATCGCATCAATCTTCCGAAGGACTGGGAGGGGACGACGGGCGGTGCTCCCGGCCGGTCGATGGAAATATTCGTCCTGCTTGGTGAAATTACAGTTGCGGATATCAAGCTCGGCCGGGGCGGGTACATGTACTTTCCCGCCGGTTCGCTCGGGTTCAACCTCGCGGCGAAGGAGGGCGCCCAGATTCTCTATTTCGTCAACGACACGGACCCCGAGGCTGTAATCCAGTCACCGATCATTATCGACAGCAGCGTGCTGGACTGGACCGATGGCGCATCGCCTGGCGTAGAAGTCAAAGAGCTCCGCAATGACCCGGGCAATGGGTCACGCACGTGGCTGATGCGTGTTGCGACCGGCGCAAATCTTCCGTGGGAGTCATCGTCGGTGACGCGCGAAGGCTACCTGGTCGCGGGGAATCAGCAGTACAGCGAGTGCATCAATGGCGAGACTGAAACCTGGATGTATGCACCGGGCGGCTATTTTCTGAGGCCGCCGGATGTCATGCACGGAGGGCCCGAGGCGGTCGCTTACATCGACGCGGTCTGGTTCCTGCGAGAGGCCGAATCGGGAGAGACCACGCGTTGGCCAGCGTGCATATCGGCGGCGCCAGCGCAGCAACCCTAGAACCGGTCGTTGTCGGGCAAGTCCAGGTTGTTGATACGACTGCGCCCGAGCATCTTCAGCAGCAAGTTGCGGCAGGCCGCCAGTAGCGGATACAGGGTGCGCGCAACTCGGGGGTGACGAAAGATGTGCCACGATATTCGGTTCGTGAATCCCGACCGTGAACTCAACGAGGCCAGTTTGCGGATCGCGTCGCTGCCGTAGTAAATCGTGTCATTGGTCTTGACGACCATACCTTCGTCAATATCCAGTCCAAGTTGAGTAACCTCGTCCAGCACGGCGGAGTCCGCACGGGCATCGACGCGGACCAGTTTCCCTTCGTGGGAATCCACATCGATGCGCTGGCAATAGAACTCACAAATCGGGCAGTCGCGATCGTAAACGACCTCGACCTTGCGGCTGGCGCTCACGATTTGACCAGCTTGGTAATCTTCTTGCCAAGCGCCATCAACTTGGTCAGCGTGCTGGTGGGGATATCGCTGATCTGTTCGTACCAGCTGCTCGTCGATTCAACGAACTTGAGCATGTTGTGGATACGTTCTTTCGTTACCGGATCCGTGCTCTTTTCCTTGTCGACGTCGGCGGCGCAGTCGCGCAGCATCGCGAGTGTCGGATTCAGTTCACGCTGCTTACGTTGCTCGATGATGACGCGAAACAGCTCCCAGACATCGTGGATGGACTCGAAATAGTCGCGTCGGTCGCCGAGCACATGGGTCATGCGCACAAGACCATAGCTCTGCAGCTCGCGAATACTGGTGCTGACATTGGATCGCGCGACGGACAACAGCTCGACAATCTCATCGGCGTGCAACGGCTCTGGCGACAGGTAGAGAAGGGCCTGGATCTGGGCGACGGTCCGGTTGGTGCCCCAGCGGGTGCCCATCTCGCCCCAGTGCAGGACGTACTTCTCGACGGCGGGGGACATTTTCATTGGTCTTTTCTCTTATTTCTGTCATAACAGAAATTACGCCTCGGGCGGGCAATTTGCAACCGAGCTATTAAGGGATCAGCTACCTTTTATCCGGTCTAAAGGGGCCCTGGCCCCTTTAGACCGGATAAAAGGTAGCTGATCCCTATTTGGCGGTGAGGACTACGCGGTGCGGGGCCGGCCAGCCCTCTACCGTGCGGGTCGGGTCGTCCGGATCCAGCGCCTCGCGCAGCGACTCGAATGGCATCCATTCCGTGCTGCGTTGCTCGTCGGTAGTCGTTATCGATTTATCGATGACTTCAATCTCATCAAAGCCTGTCCGCCGAAGCCAGGTCGTCAGCTCCGCGATTGTCGGCAGCAACCAGACATTGCGCATGCGCGCGTAGCGATCGGCCGGCGTGCACGCGTACGACTCCTCGCCCGGCACGTAGATCGTCTCCAACACCAGCTGCCCGCCCGGCCGCAGCGTGTCGCGAAGTTCGCGCAGGTGGTCGATCGGTGACCGGCGGTGATACAGCACGCCCATCGAAAACGTCGTATCGAATTTGCGCGCGGGCAGCGGCAACTCTTCGAGTCGCGCCGGAACGACCAGCACATCGTCCCTGTTCTCAAACCGGTTGATCGCGAGGAACTGCATGACGAACAGGATCGTGGGATCAATTCCGATCACACGGCGCGCGCCCGCAGCGGCCATTTGCAGCGCGTAGTAGCCGTTGCCGCAGCCGACATCGAGCACGTTTCGCCCAGCCAGCGGCTGAATCGCATCCCTGACTCGCGCCCATTTCAGGTCGCTGCGCCATTCGCTGTCGACGGCTACGCCACCGACCTCAAATGGCCCCTTGCGCCACGGCGACAGGCCCAGCAGCAGCTCGCGTGAATCCGCCACATCGCGACCCGGCAGTGCTGCAACGCATTGTTGCCAGCGACCGAAATCGCCATGGCCGCGCGCGGACAAGCGAGTCTCGATCAGCGGCTCAAGGAAGGCGTGCCACTCCGGCAACCCGATCTCGAGCAGGGCTTCCCGCAGCGCGCTGGTCGAGATCATCGGATCGCGACGATCGAAACGAAGTTGAAGTAGCGCAGCCAGACAGCCGTGTCCGAAAAGCCCGCAGCGAGCAAGCGTGCCCTGTGCGCGGCAACCGTCTCGGGCACCAGCACGTTTTCCAGCGCGGCTCGCTTGCGGGCGACCTCCATCGCGCTGTAGTCGTTGCGCCGCTTGTGCTCATGGTGGAGATCGACGAGAAGTTCCTCCATCTTCTCGTTCTCGTCGACCACCTTTTCCGACAAAACGAGAATCCCGCCATCGTTCATGCCGTTGGCGATCCTGCAGAGCAACGCATCGCGATCCGCCAGGTCGATGAATTGCAGCGTGTAATTCAAAACGACCATCGACGCGTTCGTGATCTCGAGGTCGCGCACATCGGCTTCGACGACATCGATCGCGACCGGTTTTTCGTCACGCCGCTCTTCGTCGGCGACGATTTCCCGACACCGGGCGATCATCGCCGGTGCGATGTCGGCCGCCGTGATATGGCAACCCGGCACCCGGATCCCCTGCCGCATCGCGATTGTCGCCGCGCCCAGCGAGCACCCCAGGTCGTAGCAACGGGTGTCGGGGCGCACGTAGCGGCCCGCGAGAGACCCGATTGCCTCGATCGATGCCGCGTACCCGGGTACCGAACGCCGGATCATGTCGGGGAACACCCTGACAACGTCGGCGTTGAAACGAAACGGCCGACTGTCGGCTTCCTCCTTGTAGATATCGTCAGTGGTCATTGCGGTCCGGTATCGGGATAATCCCGCGTATGCTACGCGAACTGCACGAAGAACTCGGCATCCCCGAAGGCTACGACGCCGATGGCGCCCGGCCGGAATTTGCGGAGGCCGTTGAGCTGGTCGAGGTGGGGCCGAACCTGGTCGGACGGATGCAGCGCCTGACCCCCGAGGCGGCGAGGGCCTGGCAGGCGATGGTCGCCGCCGCCGCGGCAGACGGCGTCCGCCTGCTGATCGTCTCGGGCTACCGCAGCATCGACTACCAGGCCCGATTGATCCGCAAAAAACTCAATGCCGGTCAAGAGGTTAGCGAGATTCTGGCGGTCAATGCGGCGCCCGGCCATTCCGAGCACCATACGGGCCGCGCGATCGACATCGCGACGCCGGGTTCACGCCCCCTGACCGAGGAATTCGAGCAGACGGACGCGTTCTGCTGGCTCAGCGAGAACGCCGCCGACCACGGTTTTTCGATGAGTTACCCGAGGGGCAATCCGGGCGGCTTCGTCTATGAACCGTGGCATTGGGCCCTGGTCGACTGAAAAGCGGCTGGAGGCCGCGTCATGGCTGGCTTTCGGCCGGGTCCCGCCAAGCCGCGGAAAGTCAGAAAATACGCCGCTAAAGTGTTGACTTGCACCTGCAACGGATAGACAATGCCCGGCTTGCGTACCGGAGGGGTACTCAAGCGGTCAACGAGGGCAGACTGTAAATCTGCTGGCTATGCCTACGTAGGTTCGAATCCTACCCCCTCCACCAGATGTGGTGCGGCTGGGGGAGGTTCCACCAGTGGCCGGCAGCGCGACAGAACAGACAGATTGACGACATCCGGACGGTTTGAAAAACGAGACTGTCAGGATTTTTGTACGCCGGAAAAAGGCGTTTTCCAGTCGGTCAGGAGTCGTGCGGCGAACGGTTCTTTGTGGCGCCTATATAAGGAGTCGTCGCAGAGGCCAAAGAAAAGAACGCAGGCGGGTGTAGTTCAACGGTAGAACCTCAGCCTTCCAAGCTGATGATGTGGGTTCGATTCCCATCACCCGCTCCAAATGGAAAGGTTGTGCGCCCGCCCAGGGTTTGCCCACATAGCTCAGGGGCAGAGCACTTCCTTGGTAAGGAAGAGGTCCCCGGTTCAAATCCGGGTGTGGGCTCCAGAAAGATGGCGCGGGTAATCCGCAGGTTTATTTTTAAGCAGTTATCAACTTAGGCACGGGATAGGGACAATGTCTAAAGAAAAATTTGAGAGAACAAAACCGCACGTAAACGTTGGCACGATTGGCCACGTTGACCACGGCAAGACGACGCTGACGGCGGCACTGACGAAGGTGATGGCGGAGCAGCACGGCGGTGAAGTTCAGGCCTACGACCAGATTGATAACGCCCCGGAAGAGCGCGAGCGTGGTATCACGATTGCGACGGCGCACGTGGAGTACGAGAGTGAGAACCGTCACTACGCGCACGTGGACTGCCCGGGCCACGCGGACTACGTGAAGAACATGATCACGGGTGCGGCACAGATGGACGGCGCGATCCTGGTGGTATCGGCGGCTGACGGCCCGATGCCGCAGACGCGCGAGCACATCCTGCTGGCGCGCCAGGTGGGCGTTCCGTACATCGTTGTGTACATGAACAAGGCCGACCAGGTTGACGACGAAGAGCTTTTGGAGCTGGTTGAGATGGAGGTCCGCGATCTTCTCTCGACGTACGAGTTCCCGGGCGACGACACGCCGATCATCACGGGTTCGGCGCTGAAGGCGTTTGAGGGCGACGGTTCGGACATTGGTGTTCCGTCGATCCTGAAGCTGGTTGAGCAGATGGACTCGTACATTCCGGAGCCGGAGCGTGCCATTGACGGTGACTTCCTGATGCCGGTTGAGGACGTGTTCTCGATTTCGGGACGTGGCACGGTGGTTACGGGTCGTATCGAGCGCGGTATCGTCAACGTGGGTGACGAGATCGAGATCGTGGGTATCAAGGACACGGACAAGACGACCTGCACGGGCGTTGAGATGTTCCGCAAGCTGCTGGACCAGGGTCAGGCGGGCGACAACGTGGGTGTTCTGCTGCGTGGTACGAAGCGTGAAGAAGTCGAGCGTGGCCAGGTCCTGGCGAAGCCGGGTTCGATCACGCCGCACACGAAGTTCGAGGCGGAGGTTTACATCCTGACGAAGGACGAGGGTGGACGTCACACGCCGTTCTTCAAGGGCTATCGTCCGCAGTTTTACTTCCGTACGACGGACGTGACGGGTGCTGTTGAGTTGCCGGAAGGCACGGAGATGGTGATGCCGGGCGACAACGTACAGATGGTAGTAGAGCTGATTGCTCCGATCGCCATGGAAGACGGTCTGCGCTTCGCAATTCGCGAAGGCGGTCGTACCGTCGGCGCCGGTGTCGTAGCGAAGATCATCGACTAAACGAAAAAGGCCAGTAGCTCAATTGGCAGAGCGGCGGTCTCCAAAACCGCAGGTTGGGGGTTCGATTCCCTCCTGGCCTGCCACTTTGGCTACCTGGTTATTCGAATCATGAGTGCACAGTCAGAAACAAGTCAGGGCGGCATGCTCGACACGATCAAGCTGCTGATAGCTGCGGCTGCCCTGATCGGCGGCCTGTACGGCTATTACTACTACGAGGCCGAGTTCCCGCAGTGGGTCCGGGTGCTCATGGTGCTGGGCGGAGCCGTCGCCGGTATCGGTATCGCGATGGCAACCGCCAAGGGCCGTGAGCTCTGGCACTTCATCCAGGGCTCGCGCGTCGAAATTCGCAAGGTGGTCTGGCCGACGAAGCAGGAAACGACGCAGACGGCGATTGCCGTGTTCGTGTTTACGCTCGTCATGATGTTGTTCTTCTGGCTGCTCGACATGGGCCTGCTGAAGCTGACCAACACATTGCTCGGCACGGACTAGAGGAAGATCAAGTGGCCTTACGCTGGTACATCGTGCACGCCTATTCGAACTTCGAGCACCGCGTCAAAAGTGCGCTCGAAGAGCGGATCGAACGCATGGGACTGCAGGACAAGTTCGGCGAGATCCTCGTGCCGACCGAAGAAGTGGTCGAGATGCGCGAGGGCGCGAAGCGCCGCAGCGAACGCAAGTTCTTCCCCGGCTACGTGCTCGTGCAGATGGAGATGGACGACGAGACCTGGCACCTCGTAAAAGAGGTACCCAAGGTACTCGGGTTCATCGGCGGTTCGAGCGACAGGCCGGCGCCGATCACGGAAAAGGAAGCGGATCGGATCCTGCAGCGCGTACAGGAAGGCGTGGACAAGCCGCGGCCGAAGGTGCTGTTCGAGCCGGGCGAGGTGGTTCGCGTTACGGACGGACCGTTCAACGACTTTTCGGGCGTGGTGGAGCAGGTCAACTACGAAAAGAACCGCCTGCAGGTGGCGGTCCAGATCCTGGGTCGGTCAACGCCGGTCGAGCTGGATTTCGGACAGGTAGAGAAGAGTTAGGCGCAATTTTTCGCGATGCACGCGGCGTGAGCGCGCGTGATCGCTAACGACAGAGACGAGGAGCTGGAGCGCGACTTCAGCGTTTGAACTCGAAGAGGTAATACAACATGGCTAAGAAGGTTGCCAGCTACATCAAGCTGCAGGTACCGGCCGGCCAGGCGAACCCGTCGCCGCCCGTTGGTCCCGCGCTCGGTCAGCACGGTGTCAATATCATGGAGTTCTGCAAGGCGTTCAACGCGCAGACCCAGGGTACGGAGCCCGGACTGCCGATTCCCGTGGTCATTACGGTCTACAACGACCGTTCGTTCACGTTCATTTCCAAGACCCCGCCCGCGGCCGTCCTGCTTCGCAAGGCAGCCGGCATTGCCAAGGGTTCCGGCACGCCGAACACCGAGAAGGTCGGCAAGGTCAATCGTGCGCAGCTCGAAGAGATCGCCACGACGAAAATGCCGGACCTCACCGCGGCCGACATGGACGCGGCTGTCCGCACCGTTGCCGGCACCGCTCGCAGCATGGGTATCGAAGTTGAGGGAGTGAACTGATGGCGAAGATGAGCAAAAGAAAGCAGGCTGCTCGCGAGAAAGTCGACGCCGAGAAGAATTACGAGCTCAGCGAAGCGCTGGGGCTCGTCAAAGAACTGGCGACGGCGAAGTTCCCGGAGAGCATTGATGTCAGCGTCAACCTCGGCGTTGACCCGCGCAAATCGGACCAGGTCGTTCGTGGCTCGACGGTACTGCCGAACGGTACCGGCAAGTCGGTTCGCGTTGCGGTATTCGCGCAGGGCGAGAACGCCGACAAGGCCAAAGCCGCCGGCGCCGACATCGTCGGTTTTGAAGACCTGGCGGAAACGGTCAAGAAAGGCGAGATGGACTTTGACGTTGTCATCGCTACGCCGGACGCCATGCGCGTCGTCGGCCAGCTTGGCCAGATCCTCGGTCCGCGCGGCCTGATGCCCAACCCGAAGGTGGGCACGGTCACCGCCGACGTCGAGGGTGCCGTCCAGAATGCGAAGGCCGGCCAGGTTCGTTACCGCACGGACAAGGCAGGAATCATTCATTGCGCCATCGGCCGCGCCGATTTCGAAGTGAATGCGCTGCAGGAAAACCTGAACGCGTTGCTGGCTGACCTGAAGAAGGCCAAGCCGGCGTCAGCGAAGGGTTCCTACTTCAAGAAGCTTACGGTCTCGTCAACGATGGGTCCGGGCGTCGCAGTCGATCGGGCATCGGTCGACGTTTAAGAACATGTAACGGTCCTTCGGGGCCGGAACATTAGCCGCAGGGACGCGGCGATCGTCGAAGACCACAGGCGACCCCGTTAAATCGGAGTCTTAATAAACGCCTGTGCAGATGGTGTTACCTGAGTCAGATAGTTGGCAACGGTTTCCCATCCGACTAGGGGATGGATTCCCCTGAATGGGGAGCAGGGCTCGTCCTTGCTCGTGTTTGTGTAACCGTTAGCCAGGAGTAATTCATGGCACTGAGACTCGAAGACAAGAAAGCACTTGTCAAAGAGGTAAACGCGGTTGCGGGAGAAGCTGTCACGGCCGTTGCGGCCGAGTACAGAGGTCTCTCGGTAGGTGAGATGACGGAGTTGCGCAAAGAAGCGCGCAATGCCGGCGTTTACCTGCGTGTGGTTAAAAACACGCTGGCACGTCGCGCCGTCGAGGGCACCGAATTTGAGTGCATGCAAGACACGCTCAAAGGCCCGATCCTGCTCGCGTTTGCCAAAGACGATCCAGGTGCCGCTGCCAGGGTTATCAAGGACTTCGCCAAGGAGCACGACGCTCTGCAGGCGGTCTCGCTATCAACCGGCGGGCAACTCATGCCCGGATCTGATCTTGCGAAGTTGGCCGATTTGCCGACGCTGGATCAGGCCCGCGCAATGCTGCTCGGCGTCGTGGTAGCTCCGATGAGCCAGTTGGTACGCACGATTGCAGAACCTCCTGCGATGCTCGCGCGGACATTGTCCGCTCGTGGCAGCCAGGAAGCTGCGTAAGGATCGGTTGCAAAGAGAAAAGTTTTTCCTGACTCAGGAAATCAATTAGAGGAAATTAGAGAAATGGCACTTTCTAACGAAGATCTGCTTAAAGAACTGAGCGCAAAGCCCATCATGGAAGTCGTCGAGCTCGTCAAGATGCTCGAAGACGAGTGGGGCGTATCTGCCGCTGCACCGGTTGCTGTTGCTGCCGGTCCGGCTGCTGGCGACGCGGGTGAAGCCGCTGCCGAGAAGGACGAGTTCGACGTCGTAATGTCGAGCTTCGGTGGCAACAAGGTTGCCGTGATCAAGGCAGTACGCACGATCACCGGTCTTGGCCTCAAGGAAGCCAAGGACGCCGTCGAAGGCGCACCTTCCACGATCAAGGAAGGCGTTGCGAAGGACGAAGCAGAAGAGATCAAGAAGCAGCTTGAAGAAGCCGGCGCTACCGTCGAGCTCAAGTAAGGCTGTTGCATCTTCCGGGATGCATGACCCGTCGTTTTTTGCGTGGGTCGCAAAAAAAGTCGGGCGGGCAGCCAGTCGCAATTGCGGCTGGCTGCTTGCTCGCGTCTGAATTTAATGAAAGATCCTAAAGAGGATTTCTCGAATGGCTTATTCATTCACTGAGAAAAAGCGTATCCGCAAGAACTTCGGCAAACGTCCGACCATTTTGGACGTGCCGTACCTGTTGTCGATCCAGGTGGACTCGTACAACAAGTTCCTGCAGACATCGAAGACGATCGAAGACCGCGACGATATCGGCCTGCACGCCGCTTTCCAGTCGGTATTCCCGATTGTCAGCTACTCTGGCAATGCTGCGCTCGAGTACGTGAGCTACCGCCTCGGCGAGCCCGTATTCGACGTCAAGGAATGCCAGATGCGCGGACTGACCTACGCGGCGCCGATCCGGGTGCTGGTGCGTCTTGTCATCTACGACAAGGAAGCCAGCGGCAATCCGAAGCCCGTCAAGGACATTCGCGAGCAGGAAGTCTATCTCGGTGAGATGCCCCTGATGACCGACCACGGTACCTTCGTTATCAACGGTACCGAGCGTGTCATCGTGTCTCAGCTGCATCGTTCGCCCGGCGTGTTCTTCGATCACGACAAGGGCAAGACGCACAGCTCGGGCAAGCTGCTGTTCTCAGCGCGCGTGATTCCGTACCGTGGTTCGTGGCTCGACTTCGAGTTCGACCCGAAGGACTCCGTGTTCGCCCGCATCGACCGTCGCCGCAAGTTGCCGGTGACGATCATCCTGCGCGCGCTCGGCATGACCAACGAAGAAATGCTCGAGCTGTTCTTCGAGAACAACGATTTTTATCTGTCTGAGAAAGAAATCAAGATGGGCCTCGTGCCGGATCGCTGGCGTGGCGAAACGGCGGCGTTCGACATGAAGCTCGGTCGCAAGGTCATCGTCGAGGAAGGCAAGCGCATCACGGCGAAACACGTTCGCGACATGAACAAGTCGACGGTCGACAAGCTTGTCGTGCCGAAAGAGTTCCTCGAAGGCAAGATTCTCGCGCACGACATCGTCGACACCGAAACCGGCGAACTGCTGGCAGCGGCGAACGCCGAATTGACGGAAGAACTCGTTGACCAGCTCATTGAGGCCGGCATCGAGCAAATCAGCACGCTGTGGGTGAACGATCTCGATCGCGGGCCGTTCATTTCGAACACGCTCAACATCGACCCGTCGACGACGCGTCTCGAAGCGCTGGTCGAAATCTACCGCATGATGCGCCCGGGCGAGCCGCCGACCAAGGAAGCGGCCGAGAACCTGTTCCAGAACCTGTTCTTCAACGCGGATCGCTACGACCTCTCGGCGGTCGGCCGCATGAAGTTCAACCGCCGCGTCGGCCGCGACAACTCGGACGGCGAAGGCGTGCTGGACAAGGACGACATCCTGGCCGTGCTGTCGACGCTGATCGACATCCGCAACGGATTCGGCACCGTCGATGACATCGATCACCTTGGCAACCGCCGCGTGCGCAGTGTCGGCGAAATGGCCGAAAACGCGTTCCGCGTCGGCCTCGTTCGTGTCGAACGCGCGGTCAAGGAGCGCCTGACGCAGGCAGAGGCCGACGGTCTGATGCCGCAGGACATGATCAACGCCAAGCCGGTCGCCGCCGCTGTGAAGGAATTCTTCGGCTCGAGCCAGCTGTCGCAGTTCATGGATCAGAACAACCCGCTGTCGGAAGTCACTCACAAACGCCGTGTTTCGGCGCTTGGGCCGGGTGGCCTGACGCGCGAACGCGCGGGCTTCGAGGTGCGCGACGTGCACCCGACGCACTACGGCCGCGTCTGCCCGATCGAAACGCCTGAAGGCCCGAACATCGGCCTGATCAACTCGCTGGCTGTTTATGCACGCACCAACGAGTACGGTTTCCTCGAAACACCGTACCGTCGCGTCAAGAACGGTAAGGTCACGTCGGACATCGATTACCTGTCCGCGATCGAGGAAAGCCAGTTCATCGTTGCCCAGGCAAACTCGGAGCTGGACAAGAACGGCAAGTTCGTCGAGGACCTGGTTGCCGTACGTCACAAGAACGAGTTCACGCTCGCGGCGCCGGAAGACATTTCCTACATGGACGTCAGCCCGCGTCAGATCGTATCGGTTGCGGCCGCGCTGATTCCGTTCCTCGAGCACGACGACGCCAACCGCGCGCTCATGGGTTCGAACATGCAACGCCAGGCTGTGCCGACGTTGCGTGCCGAAGCACCGCTCGTCGGTACCGGCATCGAACGTGCTGTCGCCGTCGACTCGGGTGTCACCGTGGTTGCACGCCGCGGTGGATATGTCGATTCGGTCGACGCGTCGCGCATCGTGGTTCGCGTCAACGACGACGAGACGACTGCAGCCGAGCCGGGTGTGGACATCTACAACCTGACGAAGTACACGCGTTCCAACCAGAACACGTGCATCAACCAGCGTCCGCTCGTCAAGAACGGCGACACGATTTCGGCCGGCGACGTGCTGGCCGACGGTCCGTCGACCGATATGGGCGAGCTGGCGCTCGGCCAGAACCTGCTGGTCGCGTTCATGCCGTGGAACGGTTACAACTTCGAGGACTCGATCCTGATCTCCGAGCGCGTCGTCAAGGAAGACCGCTTCACGACGATCCATATCGAGGAGCTGCAGTGTGTCGCTCGCGACACCAAGCTGGGTTCCGAAGACATTACGTCGGATATCCCGAACGTCGGCGACGCCGCACTCGCGAAACTCGATGAGTCGGGTATCGCTTTCATCGGCGCCGAGGTCAAGGCGGGCGATATCCTTGTCGGCAAGGTCACGCCGAAGGGCGAAACCCAGCTGACGCCGGAAGAGAAGCTGCTGCGCGCCATCTTCGGCGAGAAGGCATCGGACGTGAAGGACACGTCACTGCGTGTACCGCCGGGCATGGACGGCACGGTCATCGACGTCCGCGTGTTCACGCGCGACGGCGTTGAGAAAGACGCACGTGCGCTGTCGATCGAGAAGTCGGAACTCGAAGCGGTTCGCAAGGACCTCGACGACACCCTGCGTATTCTCGAAGAGGACATCTACGAGCGCGTCGAGCGCATGCTCACGGGCAAGATGGCCCAGGGCGGCCCGAACAAGCTGAAGTCCGGCGCCAAGATTACGAAGGGCTACCTCGAAGAGGTGCCGCGTGAGCAGTGGTTCGAGATTCGTCTCAAGAACGACGATGCGAACGAGCAGCTGCAGAAGGCGTTCGAGCGCCTGAAAGCACAGCGTGACGAGTTCGATCGCCGCTTCGAAGAGAAGAAGACGAAGATCACCGCGGGCGACGACCTCGCACCGGGCGTACTCAAGATGGTCAAGGTCTACCTGGCCGTCAAGCGTCGCATCCAGCCGGGTGACAAGATGGCCGGCCGCCACGGTAACAAGGGCGTCATCTCGACGATCGTTCCGGTCGAAGACATGCCGTACCTCGAGGACGGCAACCCGGTCGATATCGTGTTGAACCCGCTTGGCGTACCGTCTCGAATGAACGTTGGCCAGGTGCTCGAAACCCATCTCGGCTGGGCCGCGAAGGGTGTCGGCAACAAGATCAACAACATGTTGAAAGCCCAGGAATCGGTCGCGAAGCTGCGCACGTTCCTCGAGCAGGTCTACAACAAGACGGGCGGCAAGGTCGAAGACCTGAAGTCGTTCAACGACGACGAAATCATCGAGCTCGCCGGCAACCTGACCAAGGGTGTGCCGACCGCAACGCCGGTATTCGACGGTGCGACGGAAGCCGAGATCAAGGGCCTGCTGGAACTGGCCGACCTGGACGCATCCGGTCAGTCGACGCTGTACGACGGCCGCACCGGTGACAAGTTCGCCCGCGACGTCACGGTAGGCTACATGTACATGCTGAAACTCAACCACCTGGTTGACGACAAGATGCATGCCCGTTCGACCGGACCGTACTCGCTCGTCACGCAGCAGCCGCTGGGTGGTAAGGCGCAGTTCGGTGGCCAGCGCTTCGGCGAGATGGAGGTGTGGGCGCTCGAAGCCTATGGCGCCTCGTACACGTTGCAGGAAATGCTGACCGTCAAGTCGGACGACGTGCAGGGCCGTACCAAGATGTACAAGAACATCGTCGACGGCGAGCACTACATGGATGCCGGCATGCCGGAATCGTTCAACGTACTGGTCAAGGAGATTCGATCCTTGGGCATCAACATTGAGCTGGAGACAGACTAATGAAAGATCTCCTCAAGCTTTTCAAATACCAGAACCCGGTTGACGACTTCGATGCGATTCGCATCGGCCTGGCATCGCCGGACATGGTCCGGTCGTGGTCGTTCGGCGAAGTCAAGAAGCCCGAGACGATCAACTACCGCACGTTCAAGCCGGAACGTGACGGCCTGTTCTGCGCGAAGATCTTCGGTCCGATCAAGGACTACGAGTGCCTGTGCGGCAAGTACAAGCGCCTGAAGCACCGCGGTGTCGTCTGCGAGAAGTGTGGCGTTGAAGTTACGCAGACCAAGGTACGTCGCGAGCGCATGGCGCACATCGACCTGGCGAGCCCGGTCGCGCATATCTGGTTCCTGAAATCGCTGCCGTCGCGTATCGGCCTCATGCTCGACATGACGCTGCGCGAGATCGAGCGTGTCCTGTACTTCGAGGCGTTCGTCGTCGTCGAGCCCGGCATGACCGAACTCGAGCGCGGCCAGCTCATGACCGACGAAATGTACCTCGAGGCGCTCGAGCAGTACGGCGACGAATTCGATGCCCGCATGGGCGCCGAAGCCGTTCGCGAGATGCTGATGACGATCGATCTGCAGCGCGAAGTGCTGAAGGTTCGTGAAGACATCGATGCGACGCGTTCGGAGACCAAGATCAAGCGTTTGTCGAAACGCCTCAAGCTGCTGGAATCGTTCATCGAGTCCGGCAACAAGCCTGAGTGGATGGTACTGACGGTCCTGCCGGTGCTGCCGCCGGACCTGCGTCCGCTGGTACCGCTGGATGGCGGCCGCTTCGCAACGTCGGACCTCAACGACCTGTACCGTCGCGTCATCAACCGTAACAACCGCCTGCGCCGCCTGCTCGAGCTGAACGCGCCGGACATCATTGTCCGCAATGAGAAGCGCATGTTGCAGGAGTCGGTCGACGCGCTGCTGGACAACGGTCGCCGTGGCCGTGCCATTACCGGCACGAACAAGCGCCCGCTGAAATCGCTTGCTGACATGATCAAGGGCAAGCAGGGCCGCTTCCGCCAGAACCTGCTGGGTAAGCGCGTCGACTACTCGGGTCGTTCCGTCATTGTGGTCGGCCCGACGCTCAAACTGCACCAGTGTGGCCTGCCGAAGAAGATGGCGCTCGAGCTGTTCAAGCCGTTCATCTTCTCGAAGCTGCAGCTGCGTGGCGAAGCGACGACGATCAAGGCGGCCAAGCGTCTCGTCGAGCGCGAAGGCGCGGAAGTCTGGGATATTCTCGAAGAGGTCATTCGTGAACACCCGGTCATGCTGAACCGTGCGCCGACCCTTCACCGACTCGGCATCCAGGCGTTTGAGCCGGTGCTGATTGAAGGCAAGGCAATCCAGCTGCATCCGCTCGTTTGTACGGCATTCAACGCCGACTTCGACGGTGACCAGATGGCCGTTCACGTGCCGCTCTCGATCGAGGCGCAGCTCGAAGCGCGCGCCCTGATGATGTCGTCGAACAACATCCTGTCGCCGGCCAACGGTGACCCGATCATCGTGCCGTCGCAGGACGTCGTACTCGGCCTGTACTTCATGACCCGTACCCGCGTTAACGCGAAGGGCGAGGGCATGATTTTCTCAAACATCGACGAAGCTCGTCGCGCGTTTGAAAGCGGTGCAGCCGACCTGCAGGCGATGGTCCGGGTTCGCGCACCGGTCTCCGAAAAAGACGACGATGGCAATCACGTACGCGTCGTACGTACTGTCGACACGACAATCGGTCGTGCGCTGCTGTCGGAAATCCTGCCGGAAGGCCTGTCGTTCGATCTCGTCAACCGGGCGATGTCGAAGAAAGCCATTTCGAACGTCATTAACGAGTGCTACCGCCAGCTCGGTCTGAAGAAGACGGTCGTCTTCGCTGACCGCCTGATGTACACGGGCTTCCGTCTCGCGACGATGGCCGGCATCTCGATCGGCGTCAACGACATGGTCGTGCCGGAGAACAAGGAAGAAATCCTGTCGGTGGCCGAGGCCGAGGTGAAGGAAATCCAGGACCAGTACGGTTCGGGTCTCGTTACCGACGGCGAGCGCTACAACAAGGTTGTCGACATCTGGTCGCGTACCAATGACCAGGTCGCGAAAGCGATGATGGACAAGCTGGGTACGGAAACCGTCAAGGATGCCAAGGGCAAGGACGTCGAGCAGGAATCGTTCAACTCCATCTATATGATGGCGGACTCCGGTGCTCGTGGTTCTGCGGCGCAGATTCGCCAGCTCGCCGGCATGCGTGGCCTGATGGCCAAGCCGGACGGCTCGATCATCGAGACGCCGATTACGGCAAACTTCCGCGAAGGTCTCGACGTACTGCAGTACTTCATCTCCACTCACGGTGCTCGTAAGGGTCTCGCCGATACGGCACTGAAGACCGCGAACTCGGGTTACCTGACGCGTCGTCTCGTCGACGTGGCGCAGGACCTCGTGGTGACTGAAGTCGATTGCGAAACCCGCAATGGCGTCGCGATGTCGCCGATCGTTGAAGGTGGTGACGTCGTTGAGCCGCTGCGTGAGCGCGTCCTGGGTCGCGTACTGGCCGAGCCGGTCCTGATTCCGGGCACGGACAAGGTTGCGTTCGACGCCGGCACGATGCTCGACGAAGCCACGGTACAGCGCATGGAAGATCTGTCGATCGACCACGTGCTTGTGCGTTCGCCGATCACCTGTGAAGTGCGCTACGGCGTCTGCTCCCAGTGCTACGGACGCGACCTCGCTCGCGGCCATCGCATCAACATCGGTGAAGCGGTCGGCGTCATTGCCGCGCAGTCAATCGGTGAGCCGGGCACGCAGCTGACGATGCGTACCTTCCACATTGGTGGTGCCGCATCGCGTTCGGCTGCGATCAACAACATCGAGATCAAGTCGAAAGGTATCGCGAAGCTCGTCAACATCAAGACGGTTGCCCACCACAAGGGCTACCTGGTTGCCGTATCGCGTTCCGGCGAGATCATTGTCGTCAACGACCAGGGCCAGGAGCGCGAGCGCTACAAGGTCCCGTACGGTGCGACGATTACGATCGAAGACGGCGCCAAGGTCGAGCAGGGCCAGATACTGGCGAACTGGGATCCGCATACTCACCCGGTTGTCACCGAGGTCGAGGGCAACATCAGGTTCGAGGACTTCATCGACGGCGTTACCGTTGCCGAGCAGGTGGACGAGTTCACCGGCCTCGCCAGCATCGTCGTACTGGATCCGAAGAGCCGCGGTGGTTCCGGCAAGGACCTGCGCCCGGTGGCGAAGCTCGTCGACGACGAAGGCAACGACGTGTGCTTTGCGAATACCGATATTCCGGCGGTTTACGCGTTGCCGGTTGGCGCCATCATCTCGATGGCCGACGGCGCGAAGGTCTCGGTGGGTGACGTCATTGCACGTATCCCGCAGGAATCTTCGAAGACGCGCGACATCACCGGTGGTCTGCCGCGTGTTGCCGACCTGTTCGAGGCCCGCAAGCCGAAAGAGCCTGCAATCATGGCCGAGCACACGGGTACGGTCAGCTTCGGCAAGGAAACCAAGGGTAAGCGTCGCCTCGTGATTACTGACGAGTCCGGTGAGAGTCATGAGGAGCTGATTCCGAAGTGGCGCCACCTGAACGTGTTCGAGGGTGAGCAGGTCGCACAGGGTGAAATCATCGCCGATGGCGAGCCGAACCCGCACGACATTCTGCGCCTGCAAGGTGTAGAAAATCTTGCGAACTACCTCGTCAAGGAAATCCAGGACGTCTACCGTCTGCAGGGCGTGAAGATCAACGACAAGCACATCGAGGTGATCATCCGCCAGATGCTGCGCAAGGTTCACGTTGCCTCCGCGGGCGACAGCAACTACCTGCGCGGCGAGCAGATCGACAAGGCACGCTACTTCGAGGTTGCCGAGCAGCTCGAGGCCCAGGGCAAGGAGCCGCTGACCGTGGATCCGGTACTGCTGGGTATCACGAAGGCCTCGCTCGCGACCGAGTCGTTCATTTCGGCGGCGTCGTTCCAGGAGACCACTCGCGTTCTGACCGAGGCGGCCGTTCGCGGCCTGCGCGACGAATTGCGCGGTCTCAAGGAAAACGTCATCGTCGGTCGCCTGATTCCGGCAGGTACCGGGTTCGCGCATCACGCCGAGCGTCGGCGCACGCGTGAGCAGGACCTTGCCGAGCAGCTCCAGGAGCTCGAGGAATCGCAGGCCGCTGCGGCGGCAGACGCCGAGTCAGCCGAGGTGCCGGAGGAGGTGGTTGCCGCCGCCGATGGCGTTGAAGGTGCCGAGGCTGCGCCGGAGGCTTGATTAAATGGGCGGGCATCAATAAAATGCCCGCCCCTGACCCCGGGGACCGCCTTTTACGGGGGTTCCTGAACAACTCGAAGCCGCGTAGTTCTGCGGTTTCGGACAACCCGACAACCTGGCCCGAGGGGTCCGGCGGTCGGGTGCGCGCGTTTGTTTGCGCACCAGCATGTTGATTGTTTTTTTCGAATATTAAATTAAAGAGTGAAGGCCCATGGCCACAGTGAATCAGTTAGTCCGTAAGCCGCGCGCCACGAAGCGTGCGAAGAGCGCAGTACCGGCACTCGGTGCGAGCCCGCAAAAGCGCGGTGTTTGCACGCGTGTCTATACGACGACGCCGAAGAAACCGAACTCGGCAATGCGTAAGGTCGCTCGTGTACGCCTGACGAACGGTTTTGAAGTGACGAGTTACATCGGCGGCGAAGGCCACAACCTGCAGGAGCATAGTGTTGTGCTGATTCGCGGCGGTCGTGTAAAGGACCTGCCGGGTGTTCGTTACCACACGGTCCGCGGCACGCTCGACTGCGCTGGCGTATCGGATCGTCGTCAAGGACGTTCGAAGTACGGCACGAAACGTCCCAAGTCATAAGTTTCAGAGAATAAGTAATGTCCAGAAGAACTCAGGCTCCGAAGCGGGTCATCCTGCCGGATCCGAAATACAAGAGTGAACTCCTCGCGAAATTCATGAACATGATCATGAACGACGGCAAGAAGTCGGTTGCAGAGCGCATCATTTACGGCGCGCTGGACCGCATCGCCGAGCGCGAGACGAACTCCGACGACAAGGCGCTCGAGCTGCTGGAAACGGCACTTGAGAATGTGAAGCCCGTGGTTGAGGTGAAGTCGCGCCGTGTTGGCGGTGCCACTTACCAGGTGCCGGTCGAGGTTCGCCCGGCTCGTCGCCAGACGCTGGCTATGCGCTGGGTCATCGACGCTGCCCGCAAGCGCAGCGAGAAGTCGATGGCACATCGTCTCGCACACGAATTGCTTGACGCGGCCGAGAATCGTGGCACGGCCGTCAAGAAGAAAGAAGATACGCACCGTATGGCGGAAGCCAACAAGGCGTTCTCGCACTACCGTTGGTAAACGGCCAAGCTCCGTTTTGACCTGGCATCTGTCGTGGCCCGTACTACTCCCATCGAGCGTTATCGCAATATCGGCATCATGGCCCATATTGATGCGGGCAAGACGACCACGACAGAACGCGTCCTGTTTTACACCGGTGTTTCGCACAAGATAGGCGAAGTTCACCACGGTGCCGCCATCATGGACTGGATGGAGCAGGAGCAGGAACGCGGCATCACGATTACGTCGGCGGCGACGACCTGCTTCTGGCGGGGTATGGACCAGCAGTTCGACGAGCACCGCATCAACATTATCGATACGCCCGGGCACGTCGACTTCACGATCGAAGTCGAGCGCAGCCTGCGTGTACTCGACGGCGCGGTCACTGTGCTGTGTTCGGTCGGTGGCGTTGAGCCACAAACCGAGACGGTCTGGCGGCAGGGAAACAAGTACGGCGTGCCGCGCATGATCTTCGTCAACAAGATGGATCGTGCCGGCGCAAACTTCCTGCGTGTCGTCGACCAGGTTATTGAACGGCTGGGCGCCAACCCGGTACCGATCCAGCTGCCCATTGGCGCCGAGGAGAAATTTGCCGGCGTTATCGACCTGATCGGTCAACGTGCCATTTACTGGCACGAAGAAAACATGGGAACGACGTACGACGAAGTCGATATTCCCGAGGAATACAGGGAAGAGGCCGCAGCCTGGCGCGAGAAGCTGGTGGAAGCGGCCGCCGAGGCCGACGAGGAACTGCTGGACAAGTTCCTGGAGAACGGTGAGCTGAGCGAAGACGAAATTCGTCGTGGTCTGCGGGCTCGCACGCTCAGTGGCGAACTGGTCGTCATGATGTGCGGCTCGGCGTTCAAGAACAAGGGCGTGCAGGCGATGCTGGACGCGGTGATCGACTTCATGCCGTCGCCGCTCGATGTGCCGGCGATCAAGGGCATCAATGAGGATGAGTCCGAGGGCGAACGCCATGCGGATGACGACGAGCCGTTTGCGGCGCTGGCGTTCAAGATTGCGACGGACCCGTTCGTCGGCAACCTGACATTCTTCCGGGTGTACTCGGGCGTACTCAGTTCGGGCGACACGATCTTCAACCCGGTGAAGGGCAGGAAAGAACGCATCGGGCGCATCCTGCAGATGCACTCGAACGATCGCAAAGAGATCAAGGAAGTCCGTGCCGGTGATATCGCCGCGGCGGTCGGCCTGAAAGACGTCACGACCGGCGACACGCTGTGCGATGTCACGAAGAAAATTACGCTGGAGCGCATGGAGTTTCCGGAACCGGTTATTTCCGTCGCGGTCGAGCCGAAAACGAAGCCCGACCAGGAGAAGATGGGCATCGCGTTGCAGAAGCTCGCGAAGGAAGATCCGTCGTTCCGCGTGCATACCGATGAGGAATCCGGCCAGACGATCATCTCGGGCATGGGTGAGCTGCACCTCGACATTATCGTCGATCGCATGAAGCGCGAGTTCAAGGTCGAGGCCAATGTCGGCAAGCCGCAGGTTGCGTACCGGGAAACGATTCGCAAATCGGTGGAGCAGGAAGGCAAGTTTGTCCGGCAGTCGGGTGGACGCGGCCAGTATGGCCACGTGTTCCTGCGCATCGAGCCGCTCGAGCAGGGTGCGGGCTACGAGTTCGTCAACGCGATCGTTGGCGGCGTCGTGCCGAAAGAATATATTCCGGCCGTCGATCGCGGCGTGCAGGAGCAGATGGAAAACGGTGTCGTTGCGGGCTACCCGATGGTGGACTGCAAGGTCACGTTGTACGACGGGTCGTACCACGACGTCGACTCGAGTGAGATGGCGTTCAAGATCGCCGGCAGCATGGGTTTCCGCGAAGGTGCGAGCAAGGCCAACCCGGTATTGCTCGAGCCGATCATGAAGGTCGAGGTTGTGACGCCCGAAGAGTACATGGGCGACGTCATGGGCGACCTGAATCGCCGTCGTGGACTGCCACAGGGTATGGACGACACGCCGGCCGGCAAGACGATTCGGGCCGAAGTACCATTGGCCGAGATGTTCGGCTATGCCACCGACCTGCGCTCGATGAGCCAGGGACGTGCCGTGTACTCGATGGAATTCGACAAGTACTCAGAGGTGCCGCAGAACGTTGCGGACATCGTGATGAAGAAAGCATCGTAGGCAATCCGCAGGTACGGATTGGAAGACACTGCAGGTAATCGCGGATTGATCTTCAGGTCATGAAGCAGGAACAGAGATTTTGAATTTAAACCCCGGGAATAGGGACAATGTCTAAAGAAAAATTTGAGAGAACAAAACCGCACGTAAACGTTGGCACGATTGGCCACGTTGACCACGGCAAGACGACGCTGACGGCGGCACTGACGAAGGTGATGGCGGAGCAGCACGGCGGTGAAGTTCAGGCCTACGACCAGATTGATAACGCCCCGGAAGAGCGCGAGCGTGGTATCACGATTGCGACGGCGCACGTGGAGTACGAGAGTGAGAACCGTCACTACGCGCACGTGGACTGCCCGGGCCACGCGGACTACGTGAAGAACATGATCACGGGTGCGGCACAGATGGACGGCGCGATCCTGGTGGTATCGGCGGCTGACGGCCCGATGCCGCAGACGCGCGAGCACATCCTGCTGGCGCGCCAGGTGGGTGTTCCGTACATCGTTGTGTACATGAACAAGGCCGACCAGGTTGACGACGAAGAGCTTTTGGAGCTGGTTGAGATGGAGGTCCGCGATCTTCTCTCGACGTACGAGTTCCCGGGCGACGACACGCCGATCATCACGGGTTCGGCATTGAAGGCGTTTGAGGGCGACGGTTCGGACATTGGTGTTCCGTCGATCCTGAAGCTGGTTGAGCAGATGGACTCGTACATTCCGGAGCCGGAGCGCGCCATTGACGGTGACTTCCTGATGCCGGTTGAGGACGTGTTCTCGATTTCGGGACGTGGCACGGTGGTTACGGGCCGTATCGAGCGCGGTATCGTCAACGTGGGTGACGAGATCGAGATCGTGGGTATCAAGGACACGGACAAGACGACCTGCACGGGCGTTGAGATGTTCCGCAAGCTGCTGGACCAGGGTCAGGCGGGCGACAACGTGGGTGTTCTGCTGCGTGGTACGAAGCGTGAAGAAGTCGAGCGTGGCCAGGTCCTGGCGAAGCCGGGTTCGATCACGCCGCACACGAAGTTCGAGGCGGAGGTTTACATCCTGACGAAGGACGAGGGTGGACGTCACACGCCGTTCTTCAAGGGCTATCGTCCGCAGTTTTACTTCCGTACGACGGACGTGACGGGTGCGGTCGAGTTGCCGGAAGGCACGGAGATGGTGATGCCGGGCGACAACGTACAGATGGTAGTAGAGCTGATTGCTCCGATCGCCATGGAAGACGGTCTGCGCTTCGCAATTCGCGAAGGCGGTCGTACCGTCGGCGCCGGTGTAGTCGCAAAAATCATCGCCTAAGGCAAAAAGCAAGGGGTCAGACCCCAAGGGTCTGACCCCATCTGCTAACCGAAGAGGGGGTCTGACCCCAACTGTTGAGAGAATAGAACATGGCAACTAACCAGAACATTCGCATCCGCCTGAAGGCCTTCGATCATCGTTTGATCGACAATTCGGCGCGTGAAATCGTCGACACCGCCAAGCGCACGGGTGCGACGGTCAAGGGTCCGATCCCGCTGCCGATGAAAAAGGAGCGTTACACGGTCCTGATTTCACCGCACGTGAACAAGGATGCCCGCGACCAGTACGAGATTCGTACGCACAAGCGGCTTATGGACATCGTAGATCCGACCGACAAGACGGTTGATGCACTGATGAAGCTTGAGCTGCCGGCGGGTGTTGACGTTCAGATCAAGCTGAATTAATCGAATTTCGGCGGTCGCACAGCTACCGCCGGGACAATACACACCGGAATGGCTCGCTTCGCTGCGCTTTATTTCCGGTATGTATCATGCCGACCGCTGTGCGTCGACGTAAGTCACTGTTTTTAAACAGCTTGTACCATACGTTAAAAAGTCCGTAAATTTCGCTCAAAACCGCTTGTAATAAGGGCTTCGAGTCGTATAATTGCGGGCTCGCTGGATCGGGCCGGACCGGGAGTCGGCCAGATTCAAAGAAAGTACTACCAGTCGTCAGGAAATCGAGGGCGACACGGCAAATCCCGGAACCGCCGGTTCGGCTGAATGACTGAACCGGAGCTTAGGGTCAGCCCCAGAGCACAGAGGACGTTAGTCCCCGCGATGGCTGGCCCTTTCGCGTGTCTGAGAAAAGGGATCAGCTACCTTTTTTCTTTTCTTCGAGACGCACGGGATCAGGCGCCGAAAAAAGGTAGCTGATCCCTTTTCAGCAGCTGCCAATCGAAGTGGCTGCGGTGAGAACTGAATTTAGAGATTTGCACTGGCCAAAAGCAGTCAGTGAGAGGTTTTGAAGATGACGATGGGTCTCGTTGGCCGCAAGTGCGGCATGACACGTGTCTTCACGGAGGACGGAGCAAGCATTCCGGTCACTGTGATCGAGGCACAACCGAACCGAATCACACAGGTGAAAACCGTGGAAACCGACGGCTATGCTGCGCTGCAGGTTGCAGCCGGCAGCCGCAAAGCTTCACGCGTGAGTAAGCCTGCAGCCGGCCACTTTGCCCAGGCTAAGGTTGAAGCCGGCGACCTAATTACCGAGTTCCGCCTCGACGGCACCGAAGACGGTGAGTTCGAAGCCGGGGCTGAGCTGAAGGTCGACCTCTTCGAAGAGGGCCAGAAAGTGGACGTTATCGGTACGTCGATCGGTAAAGGCTTTGCCGGTACCGTCAAGCGCCATAACTTCTCCATGCAGGACGCGACGCACGGCAACTCGCTGTCGCACCGCGCGCCGGGCTCGATCGGTCAGAACCAGACGCCGGGCCGCGTATTCAAGGGCAAGAAGATGTCCGGCCACATGGGCAACGTTCGCCGCACCGTACAGAACCTCGAAGTCGTACGTGTCGACGCCGAACGCAACATTCTCCTGATCAAGGGCGCCGTCCCGGGTCACAAGGGTGGACAGGTTGTTGTCCGCCCCGCGATCAAGACCAAGAAGTAAAGGGGCCCTTTGATGAAACTCAAGATGGACAAGGGTTCGGTCGACGTCGCAGAAGCGGCATTCGGCGCTGAATTCAACGAAGCACTGGTACACCAGGTCGTTACGGCCTATCTCGCAGGCTCGCGCGCCGGCACCAAGGCTCAGAAAAACCGTTCGGCCGTCCGCGGCGGCGGCACCAAGCCGTGGCGCCAGAAGGGCACGGGCCGCGCCCGTGCCGGCACGATCCGCAGCCCGATCTGGGTCGGCGGTGGCCGCACGTTTGCTGCGAAGCCACGCGACTACAGCCAGAAGGTCAACAAGAAAATGTACCGCGCGGCTCTGCGCTCGGTATTCGGCGAGCTGATCCGGCAGGATCGCCTGGTCATCGTCAAGGAGCTGGAACTCGAGGCACCGAAGACGAAACTGCTTGCCACCAAACTGAAAGAACTCGAGCTGGACAACGTCCTGATCCTGAACGAAGCCTTCGACGAGAAGCTGTTCCTCGCGGCCCGCAACCTGCCGAACGTCGGTATTTGCGATGTGGCCTCGATGGACCCGGTCGTCCTGATTCGCTTTGAAAAGGTCCTGGTGACGCTGCCGGCGCTGAAGCTGATCGAGGAGCGCCTGTCATGAGTCAAGCTCTGCATCAGGAACGTTTGATGACGGTTATCCGCGGCCCGCACCTTTCCGAAAAGGCGCACATTTCGGCCGAGCATAACCAGGTTGTACTGAAAGTCCGCAACGACGCGACGAAGAACGAGATCAAGCAGGCCGTTGAGCTGTTGTTCGAAGTCAACGTCGACAACGTCACGGTCGTCAATGTGCGTGGTAAGGCAAAGCGCTTCCAGCAGACGAAAGGCAAGCGCCCGGACTGGAAGAAAGCGTACGTGAAACTTGCACCGGGCAGCTCTGTTGAAGAGCTCTTCGGCACGGAATAAAGGTTAAGCAAAATGTCATTGCATAAAGCCAAACCGACATCTGCAGGACGCCGTTTCGTCGTTGCTGTCAAGACGCCGGACCTGCACAAGGGTAAGCCGTACGGACCGCTTCTCGACAAGAAGACGTCCAAGGGTGGTCGCAACAACAACGGCCGCATCACGGTTCGCCACCAGGGCGGTGGCCACAAGCAGCGCTATCGCATCATCGACTTCAAGCGTGACAAGGATGGTATCCAGGGCGTCGTAGAGCGTCTCGAGTACGATCCGAACCGCAGCGCGCACATCGCGCTGATCAAGTACGCCGACGGTGAGCGTCGCTACATCCTGGCGCCGAAGGGCGTTCGTGCCGGCACGCCGATCATCAGCGGCGAAGATGCGCCGATCAAGCCGGGCAATGCCCTGCCGATCCGCGCGATCCCGGTGGGTACGACGATTCACAACGTCGAAATGAAGCCGGGCAAAGGCGGCCAGATGATTCGTTCGGCCGGCGGTTCCGCACAGCTCGCCGCTCGCGAGGGCATGTACGCAACGCTGCGTCTGCGCTCGGGCGAAATGCGCAAGATTCACATCGACTGTCGCGCGACGATCGGCGAAGTCGGTCACGGCGAACACAACCTGCGCAAGCTCGGCAAGGCCGGCGCGAAGCGCTGGCGCGGTGTTCGCCCGACGGTGCGTGGTGTTGCCATGAACCCGGTCGACCATCCGCACGGCGGTGGTGAAGGCCGTACCTCGGGAGGCCGTCATCCGGTCAGCCCGTGGGGCACGCCGACGAAGGGCGCGAAGACGCGCTCCAACAAGCGCACGGACAACATGATTGTTCGCCGTCGCAACAAGAAGCGTAAGTAAAGGATTTCGAGAATGCCGCGTAGTGTAAGAAAAGGCCCGTTCGTCGATAACCACCTGGCGAAGAAAGTGGCTGAAGCAGCGAAGAAAAACGATCGCCGCCCGATCAAGACCTGGTCGCGCCGTTCGATGGTACTGCCGGATATGGTCGGTCTGACCATTGCCGTTCATAACGGCCGCCAGCACGTACCCGTTCTGATTTCGGAAAACATGGTCGGTCACAAGCTCGGCGAGTTTGCGATGACCCGTACGTTCAAAGGTCACTCCGGTGACCGCAAGACGAAGTAAGGGAGCCTAAGTCATGCAAGTTGCAGCAACGCTTCGTTACGCACGTATTTCGCCGCAGAAATGCCGCCTGGTGGCCGATATGGTCCGTGGCAAGTCTGTCGACGAAGCCCTGCGTACGCTGACTTTCTCGCCGAAGAAAAGTGCACGCATCGTGAAGAAGGTTCTGGAGTCGGCCGTCGCCAACGCCGAGCACAACCACGGTGCAGACATTGACGAATTGAAAGTTGCGACCATCGAGGTCAACGAGGCGCCGACGTTTCGTCGTTACCGCGCTCGTGCCAAGGGCCGCGGCGCACGCATCATCAAGCGCAACAGCCACATCACGATCCGGGTAGGTGACGAATAATGGGTCAGAAAGTACATCCAACAGGCATTCGCCTTGGCATCGTCAAGGACTGGACGTCGAAGTGGTATGCCGATTCCGCTGATTTCGCGGGCTACATCGCGCAGGACTTCCAGGTTCGCAAGTACATCAAGAACAAGCTGAAAGACGCGTCCGTCAGCAAGATCTCGATCGAACGCCCGTCCAAGAAGTGCAACATCACGATTCACACGGCACGTCCGGGCATCGTGATCGGCAAAAAGGGCGAAGATATCGAGAAGCTGCGCTCCGAAGTGTCGTCGATGATCGGTATGGCCATCCAGGATGTCCGTATCAACATCAACGAAGTGCGCAAGCCGGAGCTCGATGCGCAGCTGGTTGCCGAAGGCATCGCGCAGCAGCTCGAGCGTCGCGTCATGTTCCGTCGCGCCATGAAGCGCGCCGTTACGAACACGATGCGCGTCGGTGCCGAGGGCATCAAGGTCAAGGTCGGCGGTCGCCTGAACGGTGCAGAGATTGCGCGTTCGGAGTGGTACCGCGAAGGTCGCGTTCCGCTGCACACGCTGCGTGCGGACATCGACTACGGCACGGCTGAGGCGCACACGACGTATGGCGTGATCGGCGTGAAAGTCTGGATTTTCAAGGGCGAGGTCTTCGACAAGCCTGAAGCCGTTGCAGTAGAGCCTGCTGCAGAAGCCAAGGCATCGTAAGAGAGCACAAAGATGTTACAGCCAAAGAGAACAAAATTTCGCAAGCAGATGAAGGGGCGCAACCGCGGCCTGGCTCTGCGTGGCAGCAACGTTTCGTTCGGTGAGTACGGACTCAAGGCGACGGGTCGCGGTCGTATGACGGCACGTCAGATCGAGGCCGCTCGTCGTGCAATGACGCGTCACATCAAGCGTGGCGGCAAGATCTGGATCCGGGTATTCCCCGACAAGCCGATCACGACCAAGCCGCTTGAAGTACGCCAGGGTAAAGGCAAGGGCAACGTGGATTACTGGGTATGCCAGATCCAGCCCGGCCGCGTCCTGTATGAGATGGAAGGTGTATCCGAAGAGGTGGCGCGCGAAGCGTTCCGCCTGGCAGCGGCCAAACTGCCGTTCGGCACCGCGTTCGTAAAACGGCAGGTGATGTGATGAAAGCAGCAGACCTCCGCGAAAAGTCGGTTGAAGAACTGAACGACGAGCTCGTAGCGCTGCGTCGCGAGCAGTTCAACCTGCGCATGGCGCAGGCAACCGGTGAGCTTGCCCAGGTGCACCAGCACAAGCAGGTTCGTCGTGATATCGCACGCGTGAAGACGGTAATCGCCGAGCTGTCACGCAAAGCGGGTGAAGAGAAATGAGTGAAGAGCAAAAAGTACAACGCACGATCGTAGGCCGTGTCGTCAGCGACAAGATGGACAAGACCGTCTCTGTTGCGATCGAACGCCTGATCAAGCACCCAATGTATGGCAAGTACATTCGCCGTACCACCAAGGTGCTGGCGCACGATGCTGCGAACGAGTGCAAGCCCGGCGATCGCGTTGCGATCTCGGAATGCCGTCCGATTTCAAAGAACAAGGCCTGGTCCGTCGTCAACATTGTTGAGCGCGCGGCAGACCGGTAACCAATAGTTAGGATGCAGTCATGATTCAGATGCAGACAGTCCTGGATGCGGCCGACAACTCTGGTGCCCGTCGTGTGCAGTGCATCAAGGTACTCGGTGGGTCCAAGCGCCGCTACGCCGGCGTCGGTGACGTCATCAAGGTGAGCGTCAAAGACGCGATCCCGCGTGGCAAGGTCAAGAAAGGCGAGGTGTACAACGCCGTCGTCGTTCGTACCCGCAAGGGCGTACGCCGCAAGGACGGTTCGCTGATCCGGTTCGACGGCAACGCGGCTGTGCTGCTGAATGCTCGTCTCGAGCCGATCGGCACCCGCATCTTTGGCCCGGTTACGCGTGAACTGCGTACCAACCAGTTTATGAAGATTATTTCGCTGGCACCCGAGGTTCTCTAGGAACCTGCGGCCAACTGGATAAGAGAATGAACAAGATCAGAAAAGGCGACGAAGTCATCGTTACGACCGGCAAGGACAAGGGCCGCCGCGGCACCGTCCTGCAGGTTTTCGAAGACGACCGTGTGCTGGTCGAGGGCGTCAACCTCGCCAAGAAACACGTCAAGCCGAACCCGAACATCGGTGAGCAGGGTGGCATTCAGGATAAAGCCATGCCACTGGATATTTCGAACGTCCTCGTTTTCAACCCGAAGACGAAGAAGGGCGAGCGCGTCGGATTCCGCGTCGAAGACGGCAAGAAAGTGCGCGTCTTCAAAAGCGGCGACGTCGTCGACATTTAAGAGATAAACGAAATGGCACGTTTACAGGAACAGTACAAGAGCGAGCTGGCTGGACAGATCCAGAAGAAGCTCGGTCTCGAAAATCCGATGGAAGTACCGAAGATCACCAAGATCACCCTCAACATGGGTGTCGGTGAAGCGGTTGCTGACAAGAAGATCATGGAAAAGGCCCGCGAGGACATGGAAAAGATCGCCGGCCAGAAGCCGGTGACGACGCTTGCCCGCAAGTCGGTTGCAGGCTTCAAGATCCGTGACGGCATGGCTATTGGCTGCAAAGTCACGCTGCGTCGTGAGCGCATGTACGAGTTCCTCGATCGTCTCGTCAACATCGCGATCCCGCGTATCCGCGACTTCCGTGGCCTGAACCCGAAGTCGTTCGACAAGCAGGGCAACTACAGCATGGGTGTCCAGGAACAGATTATTTTCCCGGAAATCAACTACGACGAAATTGATGCGTTGCGTGGCATGGACATTGTCATCACCACGACGGCGCGCAACCCCGAGGAAGGCAAGGCGCTGCTCGAAGCGTTCAACTTCCCGTTCAAGAAATAGGGTATGAGCGGCCCTGGCCGCGAATTAAGGAATAGGAAATAGCATGGCTAAGAAGTCGATGATTGCGCGTGAACTGAAGCGTGCCAAGCTGGCAGCCCGGCAGGCCGAGAAGCGCAAGGCGCTGAAAGCGATCGTTCGCAACGTCAACAGCAGTGACGAAGAGCGCGCGGTTGCACAGGCAAAGCTGAACAAGTTGCCGCGTGACGGCAGCCCGACGCGCCAGCGGAACCGCTGCTCGGTGACGGGTCGCCCGCACGGCGTTTATCGCAAGTTCGGCCTCGGTCGCAACAAGCTTCGTGAAGCAGCCATGAACGGTGAAATCCCCGGGCTGACGAAAGCCAGCTGGTAGGCGGAGACAAGATAATGAGTATGACGGATCCGATCGCAGACATGCTGACGCGCATTCGCAACGGCCAGGCAGCCCGCAAGGTTGCCGTGTCGATGCCGGCGTCGAAGTCGAAAGAAGCAGTCGCGAAAGTATTGCAGGACGAAGGCTATATCACCGGTTTTGCCGTGGACGGCGACGGTGCCGAGAAAGAGCTCACGATCGAGCTCAAGTATTTCGACGGCGCGCCGGTCATCGAGAAAATCCAGCGTGCGAGCCGCCCGGGCCTGCGCGTATACCGCGGCAAGGACGAGCTGCCGAAGGTACTGGGTGGACTCGGCGTGGCCATCGTTTCGACGTCGGCCGGCGTGATGAGCGATCGCCAGGCGCGTGAGAAAGGTATTGGTGGTGAGGTTATCTGCGTCGTTTCGTAACGCGGACCTCATTTATTAGAGACTCGAACAATGTCAAGAATTGCAAAAGCACCGGTTGAGCTGCCGAAAGGCGTCGAGTTCAAGCAGGACGGCAACATCGTCACGCTGAAGGGCGCGAAGGGTGAGCTGTCGATGGAACTCAACTCCGAAGTCGAGCTGAACCAGGAAGAGGGCACGCTGCGTCTCGCACCGCGTTCCGGGTCGCGTTTTTCAACGGCGATCACGGGCACGATGCGTTCGATCCTGTCGAACATGGCGCAGGGCGTTTCCGAAGGGTTCGAAAAGAAGCTCGAGCTGGTCGGCGTCGGATATCGCGCGCAGATGCAGGGCAAGAACCTCAACCTGTCGCTGGGCTTCTCACATCCGGTCGTCTACGAGGCGCCGGAAGGCATCACGATCGAGGCACCGAGCCAGACGGAAATCCTGGTCAAGGGCGCCGACAAGCAGAAGGTCGGCCAGGTTGCCGCCGAGATTCGCCGCTATCGTCCGCCCGAGCCCTACAAGGGTAAAGGTGTCCGCTACGCCGATGAGCGCGTGGTGCTGAAGGAAGCGAAGAAGAAGTAATTAGGTACTGACTGATGAAACTCGACAAGAAACAAAATCGTTTGCGTCGCGCCCGTCGTGGTCGCGCAAAGATTCGTGAACTGGAGGCCATGCGTCTCAGCATTCACCGTACACCGCAGCACATCTACGCACAGGTGATCGCAGCGGATGGTGGCAAGGTGCTGGCGTCGGCGTCTTCGCTCGAAGCGGAAGTTCGCAAGGGCATCAAGAGTGGCGGCAATGTGGAAGCTGCGGCCATCGTTGGTGCACGTATCGCCGAGAAAGCGAAAGCGGCCGGTATCGATACCGTTGCATTCGACCGTTCCGGTTTCCGTTACCACGGTCGCGTCAAGGCGCTGGCCGACGCTGCTCGTGAAGCAGGACTGAAGTTCTAACAGAGATAACTGATGGCTAGAAACGAACAGAATCAAGCGGGCGACGACCTCATCGAAAAACTGGTCACGGTCAACCGTGTTGCCAAGGTGGTGAAGGGCGGTCGTCAATTCGGCTTCACGGCGCTGACGGTTGTCGGTGACGGTCAGGGCCAGGTCGGCTTTGGCTACGGCAAGGCGCGTGAAGTCCCGATCGCGATCCAGAAGGCGATGCAGGCAGCTCGCAAGAACATGATCACGGTCAACCTGAACAACGACACGCTGCAGTACGCCAAGAAAGGCCGTCATGGCGCAACGAAGGTCTACATGCAGCCGGCGTCCGAAGGTACCGGCGTTATCGCCGGCGGCGCCATGCGTGCCGTTTTCGAGGCGGCCGGCGTACGTAACGTACTGGCCAAGTCGTACGGTTCGCGCAACCCGATCAATGTCGTGCGCGCAACGATCAACGGTCTTTCGGAGATTCACTCTCCGCAGGCGATCGCGGCGAAGCGCGGCAAGAAAGTAAAAGAGATCCTGGCGTAAGCCCGGGTCAACGTTAGAGAGACTCAAGAATCATGGCGAAGCCAAAAGAACTGAAGGTCACGCTGGTCAAGAGCAAGAACGGGCGGCTGAAGAGCCACAAGGCCTGTGTTGCCGGGCTGGGTCTGCGCCGCATGCACCAGACGGTCACGGTTATCGATACGCCCGAGAATCGCGGCATGATCAATCGTGTCTCGTACCTGTTGTCAGTAGAGGAAGCCTGACATGCGTCTGAATGAATTGTCGCCCGGCAAGGGCGCGAAAAAAGAAGGCAAGCGCAAAGGCCGCGGACACGCTGCGGGCCAGGGCAAGACGGCCGGCCGCGGTCACAAGGGCCAGCACGCTCGCTCGGGCGGTTACCACAAGGTCGGCTTCGAAGGCGGCCAGATGCCGCTGCAACGGCGCCTGCCGAAAGTGGGTTTCCGTTCGCGCATGGCCAAGTACACGGCCGAGCTGCGTTTGCACGAGCTCGAGATCCCGTCGGCTGACGTGATCGACATGGACGTGCTGAAGAAAGGCAACCTCGTGCCGGCTTTCGTGACCAAGGTGAAGGTCATCAAGTCGGGCGAGATCAAGAAAGCAGTCAAATTGAAAGGCCTGGCGGTCACCAAGGGTGCGCGTGAGGCGATCGAGAAGGCTGGCGGAAGCATCGAAGACTAAGCAATGGCGAAGAAGCCCCAACAAAATCCGGCCGATCTGGCCAAGCAGGCAGGCAAGCTGAGCGAGCTCAAGAATCGCTTCCTGTTCCTGATTGGCGCATTGATCGTGTATCGCGTGGGTACCTACATTCCGGTACCGGGCGTCGATCCCGTCGTGCTTCGGGAAATGATGGAGTCCGCAGGCGGCCTGCTTGCGACGTTCAACATGTTCTCGGGCGGCGCGCTGGAGCGCTTCGGTATTTTTGCGCTGGGCATCATCCCGTACATTTCGTCGTCGATCATCATGCAAATGGCGACCCGCATCGTGCCGAGCCTCGAGCAGCTGCGTAAGGAAGGCGAACAGGGCCGCCGCCAGATCACGAAGTACACGCGCTGGGGCACGGTTGCACTGGCGAGTTTCCAGTCGATCGCCGCCGCCACGTACCTGCAGGGCACGCCGGGGCTGGTAATCAACCCGGGCCCGGCATTCGTCATCACGGCGTGCATCACGCTGGTGACGGGCACCGTGTTCCTGATGTGGCTGGGTGAGCAGATCACCGAGCGCGGCATCGGTAACGGCATCTCGATGATCATTCTCGCCGGTATCGTCGCCGGCCTGCCGGGCGCAATCGGCAGCACGGCGAACATGGTCAGCACCGGGCAGATGTCCGCAATTACGGCTGTACTGATGCTGGTGGGTGGCGTCGCAGCGATTATCTTCGTCGTCTACATGGAGCGCGCACAGCGCCGTATCACGGTGAACTACGCACGTCGCCAGCAGGGCCGGCGCATGATGCAGGCGCAGTCGACGCACCTGCCGTTCAAGATCAACATGTCGGGCGTTATCCCGCCGATCTTCGCGTCGTCGATCCTGATGTTCCCGGCAACGATTGCGCAGTTCTTCGGTGGCCAGGCAAGCGATCCGTCGACGAGCGAGCGCATCCTGCAGACGATTGGCGCCAACCTGGGCCCGGGCCAGCCGGTCTACGTCCTGTTGTATGCGGCACTGATCATCTTTTTCTGCTTCTTCTACACGGCCTTGCAGTACAACTCGAAAGAGACGGCCGACCAGTTGAAGCGTGGTGGCGCGTTCCTGCCGGGTATTCGCCCGGGAGCACAGACCGCGGAATATATTGACCGGGTACTGACCCGTCTGACCTTCTGGGGCGCGATCTACATCGCGGGCGTCTGCCTCCTGCCCGAGTTCGTTCGCATGTTCTACCCGGGCATGCCGTTCAACTTCGGTGGCACCAGCCTCCTGATCCTGGTTGTCGTGACGATGGACTTCATGTCGCAGACACAGGCGCACATGGCGAGCCACCAGTACGAAGGAATGATGAAGAAAGCCAACCTGAGCAAGTACGGCCGGGGTGGACAAGTACGCTGATTCGTCAGCGTTGGGAGATTAGCTCATGAAAGTTAGAGCATCAGTTAAGAAAATCTGCAGAAACTGCAAAATCATCCGTCGCAACGGCGTGGTTCGCGTGATCTGCACTGACGCACGTCATAAGCAGCGCCAGGGTTAACCCTGAGCGTATCGAGTAAGGATAGTTAAGTGGCACGTATAGCAGGCATAAACATTCCGCTGACGAAGCACGTCGTGATTGCACTGACGTCGATCTACGGTATCGGTGATACCCGCGCCAGGCAGATTTGCGAGGCAGCAGGCGTAGCGCCGGACACAAAGGTCAAAGACCTGGCGGAGCCGGAAGTCGCGAAACTGCGTACCGCAGTTGCCCAGTTCACCGTAGAAGGTGACCTGCGTCGCGAGACGTCAATGAACATCAAGCGTTTGATGGACCTCGGTTCGTACCGTGGCATCCGTCATCGCCGTGGGTTGCCGCTGCGCGGCCAACGCACTCGTACGAATGCGCGCACCCGTAAGGGTCCGCGTCGTCCGATCAAGAGGTAGGTCTTAAATGGCTGAGACGAAGAAAAAGAAGGTTAAAAAGCACGTTGTTGACGCGATCGCGCACATCCATGCTTCCTTCAACAACACGATCATCACGATTACCGACCGCCAGGGTAATGCCCTGTCGTGGGCGACTGCAGGCGGCTGTGGTTTCCGGGGTTCTCGCAAATCCACACCGTTCGCAGCACAGGTTGCGTCGGACAAGGCGGGCCGTGCGGCTCTCGAGTTCGGCGTGAAGAATGTTGACGTGCGCGTTCGTGGACCGGGCCCGGGCCGCGAGTCTGCTGTACGTGCCCTGAACGCCCTGGGTTTTCGTATTCAAAACATTGAGGACGTGACGCCGATTCCGCACAACGGATGCCGTCCGCCCAAGAAACGCCGCGTATAGAGGCTGAACAATGGCAAGATATTTAGGACCAAAGTGCAAACTGTCCCGCCGCGAAGGCACGGATCTGTTTCTGAAGAGCGGCGTTCGCCCGCTCGAGTCGAAGTGCAAGCTGGAAGTACCGCCGGGCGGTGCCGCCCAGCGCCGTCCGCGCCTGTCGGATTACGGCCTGCAGCTTCGTGAGAAGCAGAAACTGCGTCGCATGTACGGTGTGCTGGAGCGTCAGTTCCGCAACTACTACAAGCGTGCCGCCCAGCTGAAGGGCTCGACGGGTGAAAACCTGCTGCGCCTGCTGGAAGGACGCCTGGACAACGTTGTGTACCGCATGGGCTTTGCATCGACGCGCGCCGAAGCGCGCCAGCTCGTCAGCCACAAGAGCATCGAAGTGAACGGCAAGGTCGTCAACATACCGTCGGCTCAGCTGAAAGCGGGTGATGCGGTAACGATTCGCGAAAAAGCGAAGAAGCAGCTCCGCATCCAGAGCGCGATCGAGATTGCGAGCCAGGTTGGCCTGCCCGAGTGGGTAGACGTCGACACCAAGAAGATGGCAGGTGTTTTGAAGACGTTGCCGGACCGCGAGGACATCCTCCCGGACATCAACGAAAACCTCGTCGTCGAGCTGTACTCCAAGTAATCGGAGGGATTTATCCCATGCAGGAATCAGTACACGAATTTTTGAAGCCGCGCGTTGTCAAGGTAACGCCGGTCAACGATCTGCAAGCCAAGGTCACCATCGAGCCGTTCGAACGCGGCTTCGGTCACACGCTCGGCAACGCGCTGCGTCGTATTCTGCTTTCGTCCATGCCGGGTGCGGCCATCACGGAAGCGGAGATCGAGGGCGTACTGCACGAGTACACCAGCATCGAAGGCGTGCAGGAAGATGTCGTCGACATTCTCCTGTCGCTGAAGCAGGTTGCCGTCACGATGAACACGCGTGACACGGCTGAGCTGCGTGTCTCGAAGAAGGGCCCGGGCCCGGTCACGGCCGGCGACATCCAGCTGGACCATGACGTCGAAATCATGAACCCGGACCTCGTGATCGCCAACCTGACGAAGGCCGGCGAGCTGAACATGGTGCTGAAGGTCGAGCGTGGCCGCGGCTACCGTCCGGCAACGCAGCGTCCGTCGTTCGAAGAGCAGGGTGGCCCGATCGGCCGCCTGCAGCTCGACGCGTCGTTCAGCCCGATCAATCGCGTGACCTACACGGTCGAAGCCGCGCGCGTTGAACAGCGCACCGACCTCGACAAGCTGCTGATCGAAATCGAAACCAACGGCACGATCGACCCGGAAGAGGCGATTCGCCGCGCCGGCAGCATTCTGAAAGACCAGCTGTCTGTCTTCGTTGACCTGCAGGGCCAGGAAGAAGGCGTTGGCGCTCAGGCCGAGAGCCAGGTGGACCCGATCCTGCTGCGCCCGGTCGACGAACTCGAGCTGACGGTACGCTCTGCGAACTGCCTGAAGGCCGAGAACATCATGTACATCGGTGACCTGGTACAGCGCACCGAAGTTGAACTTCTGCGTACGCCGAACCTCGGCAAGAAGTCTCTGACGGAGATCAAGGAAGTTCTGGAAGGCCACGGCCTCGGTCTGGGTATGCACCTCGACAACTGGCCGCCGGCCAGCCTACGTCCCGAGCACGAGCTCGCGATGTAATTTGAACGAGATTCAGGAATAAGAAAATGCGTCATAGAAAATCCGGTCGTCGACTGGGTCGTAACAGCTCTCACCGCAAGGCGATGTTCCGCAACATGGCCGCGTCGATGATCAAGCACGAAACGATCAAGACAACTCTTCCGAAAGCTAAGGAACTGCGCCGCGTCGTTGAGCCGCTCATCACGCTCGCGAAAGAAGACAGCGTTGCAAACCGCCGTCTCGCATTCGATCGCCTGCGCGACAAGGAAATTGTCGGCAAGCTGTTCTCGGAGATCGGCCCGCGCTTCAAGGAGCGTCCGGGCGGCTACCTGCGTATCCTGAAAACGGGTCCGCGCCCGGGTGATGCCGCACCGATGGCTATCGTCATGCTCACCGAGCAGGCGGCAGAAGAGGTTGCAACCGACGAGTAGGTTTGGGCGACAAACCAACAAAAGAAAAGCCGGGCGATGCCCGGCTTTTTTGTGCGCACTTGCGGTGGCTACCCTGCCGCCCTTGAGGCTTTGAGCTTCTCAATCAGCTGCGCAACGTACTCCGGCGAGTGCGTGTTGCGCGCTACCAGCGCGTAGACGCAGGGCACGACAATCAGCGTCAGCAATACGGCGCAGGTCACACCAAAGAAAACGACCGCGCCAATCGACTGCCGGGACTGAGCCCCGGCGCCGCTTGCGAGCAGCAGCGGCACCGCACCAAACGCGGTACACATGCTTGTCATCAGCACCGGGCGTAATCGCGTCTTCGACGATTCGATAATGGCGTCCTTGAAGTCGGTGCCGCGGTCGCGCAATTGGTTCGCAAACTCCACGATCAGGATGCCGTTCTTTGCCGCCAGCCCGATGAGCATGATCGTGCCGATCTGACTGAATATGTTGATCGAGGCGCCGAAGATCCAGAGCCCGAGCAGGGCGCCGATGATCGCCAGCGGCACCGTCGTCATAATGATCAGCGGGTGCTTGAAGCTCTCGAACTGTGCGGCCAGGACCAGGTAGGCGATGGTCAGTGCCAGCACGAACGTCAGGTAGATTGCGCTGCCGGTGTTCCTGAAGTCACGCGACTCACCATCGAAGTTCAGGTGCGCCGAGCGTGGCAGGTGCTCCGCAACGATGCGCTCGAAATCCTCGAGCGCCTGTCCCAGCGAGTAGTCCGGGGCGAGCGAACCGTTGATCGAAATCGAGCGCATACGGTCAAAGCGCCGCAGGTCGACCGGGCCGGCGGCTTCCGTTAGCGTGACGAGGTTCGGCAGCGGGATCAGCTCACCGGAGGTGGCCGACCGCACGTAAATTGTATTGAGATCGCTCGGCGTCTGGCGCCGCTCGTCGGCGCCCTGGAGTATCACGCGGTATTCCTCGCCGCGATCGATGTACGTTGTTACGACGCGCGATCCGAGCACCGTCTCGAGCGTACGCCCAACCGCCGACAGTGAAACGCCGAGATCCGCGGCCCGGTCGCGATTCACGGAAACGTCGATCTTGGGTTTGCGTTCCTTGTAGTCGGACTGCAGGTTCGACAATCCCGGGATCTTCGCCGCTTCGCGCATCACGATGTCCCGCCACTCGGCCAGCTCGTCGTAACTGGTGCCACCAAGCACGATATTCAGCGGCCGGCTGCTTTGTCCGAGCGCGCGAGCACCGGGCGGTACCGCAAAGCCCTGTATGCCGGGTAGCGCCTGCAACTGTCCGTTCCAGCTGCGCGCGAGTTCGTCAGCCGAACGCGTGCGTTCCGACCAGACATTGAGCGGCGCGATGACCATCGCTGTGTTGACGTCGGCACCGGCGCCCCAGCTGCCCGAGCGCGACAGTGCTCGGCGCACGTCGCCCTGCTCGACGTCCCGCATCACGATCTCCTCTACCTGTCGCACGTAACCGGACGTGTAGTCGAGGCTCGCGCCCTCGGGCGCGGTGAGCATGATGAACACCAGGCCGCGGTCCTCGCGCGGCATGTACTCCTGGGGCAGGGTGTTCAGGAGTTGCAGGCTGGCGAGAAACACCAGGAATGCGCCGGCGATCGGCAGCAGCGGACGACGGATGACGGCGCGCAGGAGCTGTTCATACCGGTCGGAGAGTCGCTGGAAAAGGCGGTTGACCGCGTGCGTCAGTGCGGTGCGATGCAAGCGGTTGTCAGCGAACAGCTTGGTCGTCAGCATCGGGACCAGGGTGAGGGCAATCAGGCTCGAAAACGCCACGGCCGTGGCAAGCGAGATGCCGAACTCACCAAATACGTCACCGATATTGCCAGGCATGAACGACACGGGCAGGATCACGGCGATCAACACCAGTGTCGTCGCGATGACGGCAAACCCGATTTCGCGGCTGCCCTCGGTGGCTGCGAGCAGCGTTGGTTCCCCGCCCTCGATCCGGCGCGCAATGTTCTCCAGGACAACAATCGCGTCATCGACAACGAGGCCGATGGCCAGGACGAACCCCAACAACGTCAGTGTGTTGATCGAAAACCCGAGCGAACCCATGACGATGAATGCGGCGATCAACGAAATCGGAATCGTCAGTGCCGGGATCAACGTGGCGCGCAAGGTTCCGATGAACGTGTAGATCACGATGAGGACCAACAGCAGGGCGAGGCCGAGCGCTTTGCCAACCTCCTTGAGCGACGCGCGAATGAACATCGACGTGTCCATGTTGACGCTCAGGCGGATGTCTTCGGGTAACGACGCATTCAGTTCGTCGATGCGTTTGGCGACGGCACCGTTGACCTGCAGCAGGTTGGCCTGGGCCTGCGGCACGATGCCGAGCGACATGCCCGTCTTGCCATTAGTGCGGGAGAAGCTGCGCACGTTTTCCGGTGCCAGCTCCACATCGGCAACCTCGCCGAGCCGCACGAGGTAGTTGTTCTCGCCACGCGCGATGACGAGTTGCTCGAAATCCGACACCGAGCGAAACCCGGTATCGGTGCGGAGCGTGAACTCTCGTGCTGTCGATTCCAGACGACCAGACGGTATCTGCACGTTTTCGCGCCGCAGCGCGTCCTCGATATCGGTCACCGTGAGTTCCCGGGCCGCCAGCCGCTTCGGGTCGATCCAGACACGCATGGCGGGTTTGCGGCTGCCGCTCAACCGGACCCGGCCGACACCATCGACAATGGAAAACGCGTCAATCAGGTAACGTTCGGCGTAATCCGTGATCTCCATGACAGACCGCGCATCGCTCGATACATCGATCCACATGGTCGTTTCCGCCCCGGCGTCGAGGCGTGAAACGACGGGCGCCTCGGCTTCCTCGGGAAGGATCCCGACGACGCGGCCGACGCGGTCGCGAACGTCATTGGCCGCGGCATCGATGTCGCGCTGGCGCGAAAATTCGATCGAGATCGACGAACGCTCATCGAAACTGCTCGAGGACATTTTCGTAATGCCGGAAATGCCGGCGAGTTGGTCCTCCAGGACTTGGGTGACACGTCGCTCAACGATATCCGACGCGGCGCCACGGTAGTCGGTGCTGACGGTGACCACCGGCCGCTCGATCTCGGGGTACTCGCGAACCTGCATGCCGCGCGCCGACATCAGCCCGACGATGACCAGGATCAGCGAAATGACGGCCGCGAATACCGGCCGCCTCACCGAGACGTCAGATATCAGCATCGCCGATTTCCTCGACGGGCGAGCCGTCCCGTACCTTGCTGGTGCCCTCTGCGATTACGCGCTCGCCGACATCGACACCGGAGCCAATGACGACGTAGCCCGGGATGCGCCGGGCGATTTCGACGGTGCGTCGTTGCGCTACGTTGTCGACAACGACGAAGACGTACTGCGCGTCGCCTTCCGGTACGATCGCCTGCTCCGGTACGACCGGGACGTCGCCTTCGTCGCGGCGCAGCCCGACCGTCATGAACATACCGGGTTTCAGCAATCCTGAATCGTTCGGCAGCACGGCACGGACCTGCAACGTGCGCGTCCTCGGGTCTATGCGTGTATCAATGCTGGTTACCGTTCCCTGGAACTTCTCGTCGGGGTAAACAGCGCTCTCTGCGACGATCGACATCCCCTCGGACACGACGGCGAGGAAAGTCTCCGGAATCGAGAAGTCGAGCTTGATGCGACTGACATCGTCGAGCGTTGTGATGACCGTCGTACTGTTGACGAAGCTGCCCGGGCTCACCCGGCGCAGGCCGACACGGCCCGCAAACGGCGCGAGGATGCGGGTATTGGAGAGTCGGGCGCGAGCGGCTTCCACCTGCGCTTCGTTGGCCTGGACCTGCGCGAGCAGTTGTTCGAGGTTCGACGCCGAGATGGCCTGGGACGATGCCAGCGCCTTGCTGCGTTCGTAGAGGCTGCGGCTTTCTGACAGCGACGCATCTGCCAGCGCCAGCCCGGCTACAATCTCGCTGCTCTCGAGCTCGACCAGCAGGTCGCCGGTCTTGACGGACTGGCCTTCATCGAAGTGGATGCGTTCAACGAGGCTTGAGATGCGCGGCAGTATATCGACGGACTCGTTGGCGCGTGCGGTGCCGAGCGCCTCGATGTCGTCGACCAGCGGCTTGAGCTCAACCGGGACCGTGATGACCCTGGGCGCCGCACGAAAACCACCGCGCTCACCGCCGGCCGCTGCGTCGTCACCGCCGCAGCCCGCCAGGATTGACGTTGCCAGGACTACCGGGAGGAGTGCTCGAAACCGCATGAAACGTGCCTTCAGGAGGGGGAATCACTCATAATACACCTATTATTATATCTTTAGGGTATTTCCTGGGTTGCGTGCGTCGGAAGCGAATACACGTCTCCGTTGCCGATTCGATAATAGACACGCCCGGCCGATTCCCGGAAGGCCTCGCCCTCCAGCCGCACGTGCTTGCCGGTCCGGGCCACGTAGTTGAAACGAACGTAGTTGTTGCGTCTGGGGCGCTCGAAGTCGAGCGTTGCAAATTCGTCGAGCACGACGGGTGAGAGGTCGTCGAGCGCCTCCCTGATAAAGCTTTCAAGCGTCGGCGTGTCCCACCGCTCGATGACGGCAGCGAGCGGAAACAGTAGCTCCTCCTTTTCGAGCTTCCGGAGCGCAACTTTCAGATCCTTGCCGAAGCGCCGTTCGTCCTGTGGCCAACGCCGCACTTTCGATTCGTACAGCCTGGTCACGGCATCCACCAGGCGCTGTTTCTCGCCCGTCCGCCACGGGCGAAGCACGGTACCGATGGACGGTGTCAGGTACTCAATGCGTTTCGGGTATCTCGTCGCACGGAACACCCTCGATCCCCTGCGCTTGTAGACGGACGCCTCGAGCGCTACCCGGATCTGGTCGAACTGATGCGCATAGTTGAATTGAAAGTCGATGAATATCACGCCGGCCAGATTTTCGTCCTCCAGCGTAGAACCGGCAATACGAGCGCGGAAATCCTGTCCCCTGTGCGCCTTGTTGCGATACGGAAACACGTTGACGCTGTCGACTGACCAGTCGCCGTTCGTGTCCAGCCGCTTTACGAGCTCATGAACATGCGCGTACACGTCGATGTGCGGAAGGTCGGGCCGATCGGTGAGTACGCGTTCCAGCTCCGTGTTGTCGAATGGCGGTATCGCCGGGTTGGCCAGCAACCCCGGGTACGGAAATTCTTTGTCGCGACCGAATACAGGCGTGTTTACAGGATGCGGTGGCAGGTGCACCGCGGATTGCACCGGGAACAGGACAACGGCGTACCGTTCCCGGGGCGCGGTTTCCTGTGCGGCGGCGGGCACGAGGATCACGACCGCGAACAGTAAGCCAATCAATCGTAAAATATTGTTTTTAATAATTATTTTAGGTTCCGGGCTACGCATTGGTCAGTGTACAACATTGCCACATTGTGAGTCGGCTCACAGTGTGGCCGCGCTGATCTGTCTACAGTATTTCCCATATGTGACATTCGGGGCAAAGCCATTAGTAACGACAAAGCATTTGACGATTGCGTGATTCTCGAACGGGAAGCGTTCGACCCGGACGCCGTATTCCTCGATGACATCGTCGATGACAAGGTACTCCCGTACCTGACGCTTGAAGTCGATGGCCTGACCGAAGGCGCCGATCGCAAGAAAGGTCGCCTCGAACTGCGCCCCGAAGATGCTGCAGCGAATGAGGACCTCTCTCCGGATACGACCATGCCGGTCGTCGCACTCGACGCCGATCAGCTCGACGTCTATGGCTGGGAGCCGAGCCTCTGGAAGAAGATCAAGGGCTATCTCGGTCTCTGATACCATCCCTGAATGATTTTCAAGGACAAGACGGTCGTCATCACCGGCGGCTCCGAGGGTGTGGGTGCGGCTGCCGCGCGCCTGTTCGCCGACGCCGGCGCCAACCTGATGCTGGTCGCTCGCAGCAAGAAGAACCTCGAGTCAATTGCCGAAGAGCTGCGTGACAAGGCGCAGGTCGAACTTTTCGCGATGAACGTCTCCGATGCCGAGGCCTGCGTCGACGTATTCAAAAAAGCGCACTTCGAGTTCGGGCGCATCGATGTGCTGGTCAACAACGCGGGATGTCACCACAGGGGCAATGTCGACGATGTCAGCGTCGAGCAGCTCGGCAACATGGTCGACGTCAATCTGCGCGCGCCCATCATGCTGACGCGACTCGCCATTCCGTACATCCGCGAAGCCGGCGGCGGTGCGATCGTCAACGTCGGCTCACTGGCCGGACGCACACCGATGCCGGGCGGCGCGACCTACGCGGCGACGAAGGCGGGCTTGCGTTCGTTTACCTACGCGCTGGGTTACGAGCTGCTGAATTCCGGCATCAAGGTCGCGCTGGTTTCGCCCGGTCCGATTGATACCGGGTTCATCATGGACAACATGGATGAGGTCGCCGACATCACGTTCTCACAGCCTCTGAGCACGGCGGACGAGGTTGCGCAGGCAATTCTCGACCTCTGCGGCAACGACGTTCGCGAACAGGCGATGCCCGCCCTGAGTGGATTCCTGACAACGCTGACGTACCTGTTCCCGTGGCTCGGCTACAAGATGCGACCGTCGCTGGAAAGGAAGGGCGCGCGCGTCAAGGCGCGCCTCAAAGCCGAGCGAAAGCGTCGCGCGTCAGATTCTCCCGACCCGTAGCCAGTACCCGTACGTCGTCTTCGATGCGGATACCGCCGAAGGGACGTAGCCAGTCAACCGTGGACCAGTTGACGTGCTGTTGTGCCGGCGTGCCGCGCAGGTTTTCGAGCAGCATGTCGATGACGTACAGCCCGGGCTCGATCGTCAGCACCATGTCTGCCTCGAGCTTTCGCGTCAGGCGCAGGAATGGATGACCGCTGGGCGGATCGATCGTCCCGCCCGATTCACTTTCCATGAACCCGCCGACGTCATGTACCTGGATACCCAGCAAATGCCCGACGCCATGCGGGAAAAAGGCCGACGTCACGCCCGTGGCCAGTAACGTGTCCGGGTCGCCGCTCGCGAGTTCGGCCTCGACCAGCACCTCGGCGAGCATCCTGTGCGTGCCGATGTGCAGGTCGCGATAGTCAACGCCGGCTTCGACCTTGCTGACCAGCTGCTGCTCCATGACGTCCATCCGATCGATGAGCGCCTGGAAACGGGCGTCGCCGTTGGCATAGGTTCGCGTAATGTCCGATGCGTAGCCGTGCATCTGTGCACCGGCGTCGATCAGGAACGAGCGACACTCGGCGGGCGCCTCGCGGTCGAGGTCCGTGTAGTGCAAGACCGCGCCATGCTCGTTCAGTGCGATGATGTTGCCGTAGGGCAACTCGTTGTCGGTATGGCTCACCGCCCGGCAATAGGCACGGTGAATCTCGAACTCGGATCGGCCGTCGCGAAATGCCGCCTCGGCGGCGACATGGCCCGTTGCGCCGCGTAGTGACGCCAGCCGCATGAGCTCGAGTTCGTAGTCCGTCTTCACGCCGCGCGCATAGTGCAGGATGTTGATCGCAACCGTCGGGTTTACGCGCTCGACGCCGAATGTCATCGACTCATCGTGAAACTCGCCGATCTGGATGCATTTCTCGCGATCTTCCGGAAAATGTTGTGCGATGTCGTCGATGTCGTGCACGAGACGGATATCGAAGTACGCCGTCCAGTATCCCTCGGGTGCGCCCGGCACCACGTGCCAGTAATCGTGCGGCTGGTAGTAGATGAGTCGCGGCGTTTCACCGGGTGTGTAGACGATGAATGAAAACGGCAGAGCGATCAGCGGTGCCCAGCTCACGAAATGCGGGTTCGCTTTGAACGGCATCTGGTAGTCGTCCTGGAACGCATACCGCGGGTTGCCGGAGTAGACAATTGCGTGACTCGCTCCGGCCTGCTCGAGGGCGTGGTCATGGCGCGCTTTGAGGGTCGCGATGTGGTCCGGGTACAGGGCACCCAGTGCCGGGTTGCTGGTCGTGAAGTCCGTTTTCATCGGGAAATCATACCCTGTTGCCGCCGCCAGCGGCGAGTGCCATCATTACCGCCCCGCGGTTCGGCGGAGCACAGGATGAAACACGCTATATGGTTGGCAGTATTGGCTTTTTCGGTCTCGGCAGGCGCTGCGATGGCGGATTCTAAGGCAGGATTCGACCGGGTAACGGGTGAGGCACATGCGTCGCGGTCCGAAGTCATCGCGCCGCACGGGATGGCAGCGACGAGCCAGCCGCTCGCAACGCAGATTGCGCTCGACGTCCTGAAGCGAGGCGGCAGCGCCGTCGACGCCGCGATCGCCGCCAATGCCGCGCTCGGACTCATGGAGCCAACCGGCTGCGGCATCGGTGGCGACCTGTTTGCGATCGTCTGGGACGCCGACAAGCAAGAGCTGACGGGATTGAACGCATCCGGTCGCGCGCCGCAGGCCATGACGCTGGAGTATTTCCGCGACAACGGCATCGACCCGATCCCGCCGTTCGGGCCGTTGCCCGTCAGCGTGCCGGGCGCGGTTGACGGCTGGTTTGAGTTGCACGGCCGCTACGGTCGCCTGCCGATGGACGAGATCCTGGCGCCGGCAATTGCCTATGCCCGTGACGGGTTTCCGGTATCGGAAGTCATCGCGTACTACCTCACCCGAAATGAACAGCGCATCGGCGAGTTTCCCGGCTTCGCCGAGACGTTCATGCCGGATGGCCAATTGCCGAAAAAAGGCGAGATGTTCAGGAATCCACGTCTTGCCAATACCTACGAGCTGATCGCGAAGAACGGCCGCGACGAGTTCTACAAAGGGAGTATCGCCCGCACCATCGATGCGCACATGGCAGAGCACGGTGGGTTGTTGAACTATGACGACATGGCCGCGCACCGTTCCGAATGGGTGACGCCGGTCTCGACCAACTATCGCGGCTGGGATGTCTACGAATTGCCGCCGAACGGACAGGGCATTGCCGCGCTGCAGATTCTGAACGTTTTGGAAGGCTACGACATCGCGTCGATGGGGTTTGGCAGCGCCGACTACCTGCATACATTGATCGAAGCCAAGAAGCTCGCGTTTGAAGACCGTGCGAAGTACTACGCCGACATGGACTTTGTCGACGTTCCCGTCGCGACACTGATCTCCAAGGCCTACGCCGACGAACGGCGCAAGCTGATCGACCCTGACAAGGCCTCGCTGAAACTGCCGGCGGGCGACGCAAAGCTCGAGCGCGGCGACACGATCTACCTGACGGTCGCCGACAGCGACGGCAACATGGTGTCGTTGATCCAGAGCAACTACCGCGGCATGGGCTCGGGCGTCATTCCAGGCGAACTCGGGTTTGTCCTGCAGGACCGCGCTGAGCTGTTCGCCCTGGATGAGAATCACGCCAATGTCGTCGCGGGCGGCAAGCGCCCGTTTCATACGATCATCCCGGCGTTCGTCATGAAAGACGGCGAGCCGCTGATGAGCTTCGGTGTCATGGGCGGCGCAATGCAGCCGCAGGGGCACGCGCAGATCATCGTCAACATGATCGATTTCGGCATGAACCTGCAGGAGGCCGGCGACGCCGCTCGCGTCAATCACGTGGGTTCGTCGTCGGAGACGGGCGACGTCATGACCGACGGCGGCGTTGTACACCTCGAGAACGGGTTCAGCGACGCGGTGCGCGCCGAGCTCGAAGCGAAAGGCCACAAACTGGGTGCCAGCAACGGCAGTTTCGGCGGCTACCAGGCGATCATGTGGGACAAGGACGAGGGCGTGTATTATGGCGCGTCGGAAGTCCGCAAGGACGGACAGGCAGCAGGCTACTGACGGCATGAGCAAAGAGATTTACCTGACCGGTATCACGACGACCGGCACGCCACACATCGGCAACTACGTGGGCGCGATACGGCCCGGCATCGAGGCGAGCAAGGACCTCGACACCGAGCACTTCTATTTCCTCGCCGACTACCACTCGCTGGCCAAGAACGAAGACCCGGACAAGATCGCCCGGTCGACGCTCGAGATCGCTGCGTCCTGGATGGCGCTCGGCCTCGACACCGAACACGCCTATTTCTACCGGCAGTCGGATATACCGGAGATACCGGAGCTAACGTGGATACTGCATGGCATGACGGCCAAGGGCCTGATGAATCGCGCGCACTCGTACAAGGCGTCCGTACAGGCCAACGTCGAGGGTGGCAACAAGGATCCGGACAAGGGCGTCATGATGGCGCTTTACAGCTACCCGATCCTGATGGCCGCCGACATTCTCATGTTCAAGTCAACGAAGGTGCCGGTCGGTCAGGACCAGAAGCAGCACGTCGAGATGGCGCGCGACATCGCGCAGCGCTTCAACCACAACTACGGTGAGACGTTCGTGCTGCCGGAGGCGGTGATCGGTGAGAACACGGCGGTGCTCAAGGGGCTCGACGGCCGCAAGATGTCGAAGAGCTACAACAACGCGATCCCGATCTTTGCGCCCGAGAAAAAGCTGCGCAAGCTGATCATGAAGATCAAGACCAACAGCCTCGAGCCGGGTGAACCGAAAGACCCGAACGACAGCACGCTGTACGACATATACAAGGCGTTTGCGACGCCAGAGGAAACGGCCGCCGTCGCAAAACAATATGCGGTAGGTATCGCCTGGGGTGCGATGAAGCAGCAGCTGTTCGAATACATCAATGAAAAGATCGCGCCGGCGCGTGACGAGTACGAACGGCTGATAGCCGACCCCGGCGTGGTCGAGGCAGAACTCAGGAAAGGTGCCGAGCGCGCACGCGAGATCTCGGTGCCGTACCTCGCCGAAATTCGCAAAGCCATCGGGATTCGGCGGCTGGGATAGCGATGATCGAAGGCTCCTGTCACTGCGGCGCTGTGCGGTTCCGGTATCCTGAAGAACCGAAATTCCTGATTTCTTGCAACTGTTCGATCTGTCGGCGGCTGTCGGCTTTGTGGGCCCATGAGGAGCGCGAGGCAGTAACGATCGAGTTCGACCCGGGCGCGACGATCGTCTACGTACAGGGCGATCGAACGCTCGAGATACATTCCTGCAGGAACTGCGGATGCACGACGCACTGGGACAGTATTGGCGGCGACAGCTCGGCGCGAATGGCCGTCAATTTCAGAATGTGCGACCCCGATGTCGTTGCGAAGATCAAAGTGCGGCGTTTTGATGGCGCCGATAGCTGGGAATTCCTGGACTAGATGCCAGCCGACAGCGGCATCCTCATCGAAACTGCTCGCCTCGAGCTCGGTGCGATTACCGTCGATGATGCGGAGATCATGCTTGCGATCTGGAACGATCCGACGTTCATACAGAACGTCAGCGATCGCGGTGTTCGCACGCTTGACGAGGCGAAGGTAGCCGTTGCTGAGGGTGCAGCGCGCATGTTCGACGAGTACGGCTACGGCCCCTACTGGCTTGCGTTGAAGTCGGACGGCAGCCGAATTGGCATCTGCGGCCTGTTCAAGCGCGACAATCTCGCGCACCCGGACATCGGTTTTGCGCTGCTGCCGGACTGGGTCGGTAAGGGGTATGCAAAGGAAGCGGCGTTCGCGGTTCGCGACTACGCCCGCGATGTGCTCAAGCTGCCGGCGCTGACAGCCATCGTCTCGCCGGACAACGCGGCGTCGGTCGGGCTCATCCGAAAACTCGGGATGTCGTTCGAACGCATGGTCACGATGCCGGGGGATGACGATGCGATCGCGCTTTATAGTATGACGTTCGGCCACAAGGACTGAATTCATGGAGTTTCTCAAGAGCGCGGGGGCACGGACCGGCCTGTTTTTCGGCGCGACGTCGGGGGTGATTACGACGCTCGGGCTGATTACCGGGCTGAACGCCGGCACGCAATCGGTGACGGCAGTCCTCGGCGGCATCCTGGTCATCGCGGTGGCCGATGCGATGTCCGACGCACTTGGCATTCATCTCGCCGAGGAGTCCGATCCCGACAAGGACCACGCGCACGTCTGGGAGGCAACCTTCTGGACCTTTCTGACGAAATTCGTCTTTGCGCTGAGTTTCGCCGTGCCGTTGCTGCTGTTGCCGCTGGGCCCGGCCGTCGGCGCGTCAATTGCCTGGGGCATGCTCGTCATCGTCGTCCTGAGCTATTTCCTGGCGAAGGCGCAGAACGAGTCGCCCTGGCTGATCATTCTCGAACACCTCGGCATCGCGATCCTGGTCGTGGTTCTATCGCACCTGATCGGAGTCTGGGTCGGAAACACGTTCGGGTAAGCTATACTCGGAACACAACAAGAATGCGAGGGCGGCCGTGACCGAAGCCATCGACTGGCGGGAACTGCGTGAATTCTCGGCGGTAGATCTCACGCAATCGTTTGTGCTTTCCTGGCACGTCGAATCCGAAACGCTGCTGATCGACGTCGACATCCGGTTGACACCCGACCACCCGTTCTTCGAGCCACCCAGGCCGAAGGAAAAGGTGTGCATTCGACCGGCGGTTATCGAGTTTCCATACGTTGAATCGCTGACGGTGAGCGGAGGTGGCGATCAATCGCCTGCGGATATCGCGGCGACGATAGGGCATGGTGCCATCGCGGGACTGCGCCGCCTTGCCGACGGGCGCTATGAAATTCTTGGCGAGTTTGGTCACGTGCACATCGATGCCGAAAGGCCCTTGCTGCGACTGAAAGGACACTAGACGAGATGAGAGCAGAAAAGCAGGTCGACTACCTCGAGATTCCGACAACCGACTTGCCGGCCGCGCGCCGGTTTTTTGAAGGCCTGTTCGGCTGGTCGTTCGTGGAGTGGGGCGATGACTACATGAGCTTCAACGATGGCCGCATCGATGGTGGCCTGCGTAAGTCGGAGCAACCGGCGTCATCGAATGGTGTGCTGGTAATTTTTTACAGCCTGGACCTCGAGCGCGATGTGGAGCGGGTGCAGGCGCTCGGCGCCGAAATCGTACAGGCGATTTTTTCGTTTCCCGGCGGGCGCCGGTTTCATTTCAGGGACCCGACCGGAAACGAGTACGCAATGTGGTCCGACGTTGGTGTCGAGGGAGACGCGTAATGGCCGTATTGATCAATCATCCGTGTGTGCAGCACAAGCTCGCGATCATCCGTGACTCCGAGACGGGGCATAAACGATTTCGCGAGCTGGCCACCGAGATCACGATGTTTGTCTGCTACGAGGCGTTGAAGAACATCGAGACCCGGGAGATCGTCGTACAAACGCCGGTGGCGAAAGCGACTTGCCACAAGATCGCGTCCGATCTCGTTGTCGTACCTATTCTGCGCGCCGGCGTCGGCATGCTGGACGGCATTCTCGAATTGCTGCCGACCGCGCGCGTCGGATTTGTCGGCCTGTATCGCGACGAGGAAACCAAACAGCCGGTGACCTACTACGAACGCTTTCCGCCGCAAATCAAAGGCGGTACCTGCATCATCATCGACCCGATGCTGGCGACCGGCGGATCGACGGTCGCCGCGATCGACAAGCTGAAGGAAAACGGCGCGGACAACATCGTCGTGGTCTGTATCGTCACCTGCCCGGAGGGCGTCGCGCTGGTCGAAAGCGAGCACCCGGATGTTACAATCTATGCGGCGGCGATCGACGAAAAACTTAATGAAAACAAATATATAGTTCCCGGGCTCGGGGACGCCGGAGATCGCCTGTACGGGACATCTCACTAGGAGGGGCCGATGGCAGAAAACAAGACCAAGCCCACAAAGGCCAGCGTCGCCGACTTTATCCGGAGTATCGACGACAGGCAGAAGCGGGCCGACGTCAGGAAGATCGCGGCGATGATGCGGAAGGCGACCGGCAAGCGCGCGAAGATGTGGGGGTCGAGCATCGTCGGCTACGGCCAGTACCATTACAAGTATGCGAGCGGCCGCGAGGGTGACTTCATGATCACCGGGTACTCGCCGCGCAAGCAGGCAATTACCGTTTACGTGATTCCGGGGTTCAAGCACTTTCCGCAGGAGATGAAGAAACTCGGCAAGTACAAGACCGGCAGCTCCTGTCTCTACATCAAGCGCCTCGCCGACGTGGATGAGAAAGTGCTGGAACGGCTGATAACGAAGTCAGTCAAACACATGCGCAAGCACTACGAGACGAAGTGACATGGACAAAGGGATCATCTCGTCGCGGCTCGAAGGGACGACGCTGGTCATCGAGACTGAAGAAGGAGTGAGCGAGTACGACTCGAAGTTCATGGTGGCCGCGCTACTCGTCTACATTGCTCGAGGTAGCGGCCAGATCGAGCCCGAAGAATCGGCACAGATGATCGAACTGATCGAGGAGCGCTACCAGTTGCAGGGTGCCGAGTCGCTTGAGTTGATTACCCGTGCGATGTCCGAGATGGCGGAGAAGCCCGAGCTTGCGGCATTGCTGACAGAACTCGGCTCGACGCTCAGCGACACGGACAAGGAAGATATTGCAGTCATGGCGCTCAAGGTCGTTGCGGCGGACGGGCATAGACACTTCGCCGAGATGGAACAGTTTAATCGCGCAATGAAGGCGATCGGTATCTCGCCCGAGATTGTGCACAATGCGTTTGACCGGTACTTCGCAGAAACGATGCCGGGGCAATAAAGGAAGACGAATGAATCTACTGGGAATCCGGTTCTGCGCGGTTGCCGAAGAGGCTGTCGAGATGGCCGAGTTTTTTACGAAAGGGCTCGGCCTGGCGGAGCGTGACCTGGGCGGCAGTGACGGGTTCAGCGGCTGCGTGATCCCCGCCGGAACGGACAGCTGGGTCGAGATCTGGAAGAAGGGCGAAAACATGCCCGCCGGGCTGATGTTGCAGCTTGTTGTCGATGACGCCGACGCCATCGCAGAAAACGCGAAGCAAAACGGTCTCGATGTGCAGGGGCCGATGGAGGCACACGGCGAGAAGATCTACTTTGCCGTCGCACCGGGCGGCCTCAGCGTCAGTTTCCAGCAGGTAATGGGAAGTCCCGACTGATGAAGGCCACGATTCGAAACTTCCTGCAGATGGAGTCGGCGGGCGGCATCCTGCTGATGTTTGCTGCCGCATTTGCCATGATCGTCGCGAACTCGCCAGCGGCCGGTCTCTACGCCTATTTTCTCGATACACCGGTCGAGGTTCGGGTTGGCGCTCTCGAAATTGCGAAGCCGTTGTTCCTGTGGGTGAACGACGGGCTCATGGCCATCTTCTTTTTCCTCGTCGGGCTGGAGCTGAAGCGTGAATTCCTGGAGGGTGAACTGTCGAGACCGGCAAACGTATTGCTGCCTGCGATCGGCGCCGTCGGCGGTATCGTGGTTCCGGTTGCCGTGTTCATTGCATTCAACCAGGGAGACGACGCGGCCATGCGCGGCTGGGCTATTCCGGCCGCAACGGATATCGCATTCGCGCTGGGCATACTATCGCTGCTCGGCAATCGCGTGCCGGTCTCGCTCAAGGTTTTCCTGGTGTCGCTCGCCATCTTCGATGATCTGGGCGCGATCGTCATTATTGCAGTCTTCTATTCGTCCGATCTTTCTGCGACGGCGCTGATGACGGCCGTGGCGTGTCTGCTGGTGCTGTCCTTCATGAGTTGGCGCCGAGTCAATGACCTGTCGCCCTACATCATGGTTGGCATCATCATGTGGGTCGCCGTTCTCAAGTCGGGCGTGCATGCGACACTCGCAGGCGTGGCGCTGGCTGCGTTCATTCCAATGCGCGATACCCGCGACCCCGGTCACTCGCCACTGAGAGAGCTCGAGCATGACCTGCATTCCGTCGTCGCCTTCGGTGTGCTGCCGCTGTTCGCGTTTGTGAATGCCGGGATCAGCCTGTCGGGTGTCGGTTTCGCCGACCTGATGCACCCGGTACCGCTCGGCATTGCGAGTGGCCTGTTCATCGGCAAGCAGGTCGGCATTTTTGCGCTGTGTTTCCTGGCGATCAAACTGGGCATCGCTCGCCTGCCGGATGGCGCCAACTGGGGTGGCCTCTACGGCGCTTCGGTTCTCTGCGGCGTCGGCTTTACGATGAGCCTGTTCGTCGGCTCACTCGCGTTCGAAAACCAGGTCCTCGATACCAACATGGTGTTCGACGAGCGTCTCGGCATCATCATCGGGTCGCTGCTGTCCGGAATCGTCGGCTACATCATCCTGCACCTCACACTGCCGAAGGCCGAGTAGTGGACTGGTCGCTCGTGCCGGTCACCGATGCTGATATGGACGAGCTGATGACCTGGTTTCCGGATGCGGCTGCCGTCGATATCTGGAGTGGACCGAAGTTCCGGTATCCATTTACCCGCGAGACGTTTCGTGAGGATTGCCGCTGGGACGACTTCCCGTCGTTCAGGCTGCAGGACCCGGCCGGCGCATTTGCCGCATTCGGCCAGGTCAATGAGCGTCACGACCGGGTGCACTTTGCCCGGCTCGTGGTCAACCCGTCGGGTCGTGGTCAGGGTATCGGGCGTCGCTTGATACGCCACCTGATCGAGGAAGGACGATCCCGGTTCGACCACGCGGAATGCGGGCTGTTTGTCTATCGCCGCAACGTGCAGGCCTTGCGATGTTACGAGGGGGCCGGATTCAGGATAACCGACTATCCCGACGACGCGCCGATGGCGGACGAGTGTTATTACCTGAAAAGAACGATGACTATCTGAGCGACTCGCGCAGGGTTTCGAGTTCGCTCCAGCGCTCCATGCGCTGTTCCAGCTCGGACTCGCGGTCTTTGAGTTCGGCGAGTTTGGTCTGTACGGCGTCCGCTTCCTGTGAATAGAAATCCGGCGCCGCGATCGCGGCCTGTAGCGCTTCTATTCCGGCCTCGATAGTTTCGATCTCCGCCGGCAGCCCGTCGAGTTCACGCTGGTCCTTGTAGCTGAGCTTGGTGCGATTCTTCGCGCGACGCTCGGCGGCAGCCTTTCTCTTGCGCTCCGCCGTCTCGGTTGGATCATCGGTGACGGCCAGCTGGTGACCCTGTCGCAGCCAGTCCGAGTAACCGCCGACGTATTGCTCGATGCGACCGTCCTCTTCGAAAACGATCGTGCTCGTCACGACGTTGTCGAGGAATTCACGGTCGTGGCTGACGACGATCAGGGTGCCGGCGTATTCGCAGAGTCTTTCTTCGAGTACTTCCAGCGTTTCGATATCGAGGTCGTTCGTTGGCTCGTCCAGCACCAGCAGGTTTGCCGGGCGCGTAAACAGCTTGGCGAGTATGACGCGGTTACGCTCGCCGCCCGACAACGCCTTCACGGGCGTGTCGGCTCGCTTCGGGCTGAACAGGAAGCCTTTCAGGTAGCCGACGACATGTCGTTCCTTGCCGTTCAGGTTGATGTAGGTGCGACCCTCGCCAACGTTGTACGCCACGGATTTTTCCAGGTCGAGTGTTTGTCGCAACTGGTCGAAATAGCCGATCTCAAGGTTGGTGCCGTGCTTGAGCGTTCCGCTTTGTGGCCCGATGTGTCCGAGCAGCAGGCGCAGCAGCGTCGTCTTGCCGACGCCGTTGTTGCCGATGAGTCCTATGCGGTCGCCGCGCATGATCTTGATCGAGAAGTTGTCGATGACGTCTGCGCCGTCGTAGCCGTAGCTGACATTGCGTGCGCGAAAGACCTTGCGGCCGGACTGTTCCGCTTCCTCGATGTAGATCCGTGCCCGGTTTTCCCGCTTGATGCGTCCTGCGAACTCCTCGCGCATCTTGAGCAGTGAGCGAACGCGGCCTTCGTTGCGTGTACGGCGTGCCTTGATGCCCTGCCGAATCCAGGCCTCTTCCTGTTCCAGCTTCTTGTCGAATTTTGCGTTCGCATCGGCCTCGTCCTCGAGCGCTTTCTCCTTTCGCCTCAGGAAGTTGGCGTAGTCGCCGGGCCAGCTCGTGAGCCGGGTGCGATCGATTTCGACGATGCGGGTGGCAAGCCGCTGCAGGAACGCGCGATCGTGGGTGATAAAAAGTACGGCACCCGGGTAACTGAATATGCGGTCTTCGAGCCACTTGATCGTTGCGATATCGAGGTGGTTGGTCGGTTCGTCGAGCAGTAACAAATCCGGCTTCTGCACGAGTGCGCGCGCCAGTGCGACGCGTCGTCGCCAGCCGCCGGACAACTCGTTCATTTTCTTGTCGACGGGCAGGTTCAGGTCGCTGATCGTCGCGTCGACGCGTTGCTCGATGTGCCAGCCGTCGTGTGCGTCGATTTTTGCGTGCAGGGCTTCGAGCTCGGCCATGCCGTGCTTGTCCAGTTTTCTTGCGGACATCGCCTTGTAGTCCGCGAGCAGCTTTTCGATCTGCTTCAGGCCGGAACGAATGACGTCGCGAACGGGAAGGTCCATCGCATCGGGCAGGTCCTGGCGCAGTTTACTGACGATCAGGTCGGAGCGCCGCACAACCTCACCGTGGTCGGGTTCCAGTTCCCCGGTGATCAGTTTCAGCGTCGTGGATTTGCCCGCGCCGTTGCGCCCGATCAGGCAGACACGCTCGCCCGGCTCGATCGAAAACTCGGCTTCATTGAGGATCGCGAGTTCGCCGAAGTTCAGACTGATGTCATCGAAGCGCAGCAGCGTCATGAGGGTGCCCGGTCAGGAAGCGGTGTATGCTAACCGAATTGTAACCACGCGACAGGGGATGCGGATGAGCGAGGAGCGCTTTATCGATCTCGAAAGCCGGCTTGCCCACCAGGACCAGCTCCTGAACGATCTCAACGATGTCGTGAGCGCGCAGCAGACCCGGCTCATGCAGCTCGAGGAACTCTGCAACGCGCTGATCGAGCGCGTTCGAACGATGGGCGAGGGCGGGCCCGGCAACGACCCGATCGACGAGCGGCCGCCACATTACTAGATCATCATGAAATGATCAGCCTGACCCGAAACGACGGCAGGATGCGTTGACGTATAGTGATCCGTAACGACACTCCGGGAGTAGTGGCATGTTTGGAAAGCCAACGGTTTTGGTCAGGGTACTTGCGCTTCTGGTTTGCACCCTGGCAGCGGCGGCCGGCGCGCAGGAATGGGCGCCGGAAGACCTGCGTGACTGGCGCGACTGGATTCTGAAAGACAAAGAGTATCGCGAGTGCCCGTTTCGATATAACGCCAGTGCAACGAGTCGCGAAGATTTCCTGTGCGTCTGGTCGGGAACGCTCAGCCTGGACGTGGATCAGCGCCAGGCGCGGTTCAGCCAGTCGTGGACCGTCGGCGCGAGAGAGCAGTGGGTCCAGTTGCCGGGCGACATGAATCACTGGCCGGACCAGGTGCGAGCGAATGACCGCCCTGTGGAAGTGGTTGCCAGGCAAGGCCGCCCTAACGTCAGGTTGGCGGCGGGAAACTGGAACCTGACGGGGCGATTCGCGTGGGACGAGCGACCGGGCGTCCTGCGACTACCGACACTGACCGGCCTGGTGGCGTTGAACGTCGACGGTGCCGAAGTTACGCGCCCCGACATCAATCGCGACACGCTGTTCCTCGGCGAGCGGCAGCAGGAGGATGAACGCGAGGTGGACGGGGTTCGTGTCGCGATCTATCGGCTTGTCGCGGATGACGTTCCCACGATACTTGCTTCCGAGCTCCAGGTTGACGTGTCCGGCAGCGTCCGCGAAGAAACCTTTGGCAATGTGCTGCCGGAGGGCTTTGTTCCCGTCGGACTCGACAGTGAGCTGCCGGCAAAACTCGAAGCGGACGGCACTCTCCATCTCCAGGTTCGCCCGGGACGCTGGACGGTGCAGATTGCCGCGCGTGGCAGCGGCGTGGCGGATTCGATGCGGCGTCCGTCGCGATCGGCAAACATGCCGGGACAGGAGATCTGGAGCTTTGCCGCAAACAATACACTGCGGGTTGCCGCGGTCGAGGGGCTGCCACCGGTCGACCCGATGCAGGTCGACGTGCCCGATGACTGGCTCGACTACCCCGCGTTCCGTGTTGATGAAGGTGCCGAATTCATCGTTGGCGAGAAAAGTCGCGGCGTCGTGTCGGCGACCAACGACCTGACACTCGACCGCACCCTGTGGCTCGATTTTGACGGCAGTGGCTTCGTCCTCGAAGACATGATTTCAGGGCGCATGCGCACCGGTTGGCGACTGGATATGGGCGGTCCGTACTCGGTACTCAGCGCGACGGAGAACGGCGACAACCTGTTGATCACGGAAGGCGTCGGTGATGGCCTGACAGGGATCGAGGTGCGCAATTCCGACGTCGACGTGGAGGCCATCGGCCGTATCGAATCCCGCAGCGAAGTCCCGGTTACAGGCTGGCACTCCCGCTTCGCCAACATGAGCGCCACGTTGAATCTGCCGCCCGGTAACGTGCTGCTGGCGGCACCGGGCGTCGACACCGCTGCCGGCAGCTGGCTGGGACGCTGGCAATTGCTCGATTTCTTCATGGTGCTGATCATTACGATCGCGGTCTGGCGCATGTTCGGCAGGGCAGCCGGCGCCATCGCGCTCGGCGCTCTGGTGTTGACCTTTCACGAGGCCGGGGCGCCTGCGTGGCTGTGGCTCAACCTGCTGATCGCGATCGCGTTGCTTCGTGTGACACCGGACGGTCGACTCAAGCAGCTTGTTACCGGCTACCAGGCATTGAGCGCCTTGCTGCTGCTCATCGTGCTCGTACCGTTCCTGGCCGGCCAGATTCGGACCGCAATCTATCCACAGCTTGAGCCGCAACGATATGCGTCCGTATTCTCGGGATTCGCCGGCACGGTGGCCCGAACCGACGATGAAATGTACGACGCGTCGGACGAGTTGCGGTTTTCGCGTGAGCCCAAGGCGCGGTTTGCCGCCCCGGAGTCGGAAGCGCTCGAGGAGATCGTTGTAACCGGTAGCAAGGTGCTGCCGCAGCAGGTCTTCTCCCGCTATGCGGCAAATGCCGTCGTACAGGCCGGACCCGGGATTCCGTCTTGGCAGTGGAATTCGCACCGGCTGTCGTGGGGTGGGCCGATAGACCCGGACCAGACCATGCGTCTCGTGATCCTGCCGCGTTGGCTGGTTAGTGGCATCCGCGTGATCGCCGTTGCCCTCGTGTTGCTGCTCGCGGGCGTCCTCGCCGCCGCGATGTTCGGCCGTCGACTGCGCCTGCCCGGCGGGATCGACCTCGCGAAGGGCGCGAACGCGATGCTCGTTGTCGCGTTGATTGGCGGCACTCTAAGCGTCGACCAGGTTGCTTATGCCGAGACCCCGGATCCGGAGATTCTGGAGGAATATGAAGCGAGGTTGCTCGAACCGCCGGAGTGCGTCCCGCGCTGTGCAGAGATCGCGGCGGCCGACGTCCGCATATCAGACGACGCGATTGCCATTCGCCTGACAATTCACGCGCTGGAAGATGTCGCAATTCCGCTTCCGGGCGCCCTGGCCGGGTGGCGACCCGACGCCGTTGTCGTTGACGGGGCCGGCAACACCCGGCTTGTCCGGTCGAGCGACGGTACGTTGTGGCTGAGAGCGTCGGCCGGCAGACCGACGGTCAGCTTGCGTGGTGCAGTGCCTAACGTCGACAGTCTGGAATTGCCGTTTCCGCTGTCACCGCGCGTGATCAGCGTCGATGCCGACGGCTGGTTCGTAGCCGGTGTCCAGGACCGCCGAATGACAACCGGCTCGCTGCAGCTGACGCGACTGCGGTCCGAAGATGACGGAGACGGCAGTGCGCGCTGGGAGAGCAGTCGTTTTCCCGCGTTCGCTACCGTGCACCGGAATATCGATCTCGATCTCGATTGGCGTGTACGGACTACGGTTGAACGCGTCGCTCCCACGCAAGGGGCGTTGACGCTCGAGATCCCGCTGGTCGATGGCGAAAGCATCGTCAGCGGCGACTTTACGGTCCGCGACGGCAAGGTCCTGGTTTCGATGAACCCGCAACAGGATTCGGTCTCCTGGGTGTCGAACCTGCCGCTGACCTCGCCGCTTATGTTGCAGGCGCCGGACGGGTCGTCGTGGACGGAAGTATGGCGGGTGTCGACCGGCAACGTGTGGCATGCCAGCTTTGAGGGCGTGCCGGAGAGCAATACCGGTTGGCAGGCGGAAGGCGTCAGGACAGCGACATTTCATCCGCGCGCCGGAGAGGCGCTGACGTTGACGACGACGCGACCGGATGCCGTCGCGGGCAACACGCTGGCCATTGACGATGCCCGCGTCACCGTCGAGGAAGGGTCACGCAGCCGTACGTCGAGGCTGGCGTTGTCGTATCGCAGCACGCAAGGGTCGCAGCACTCGATTCGATTGCCGGACGGAGCCGAAGTAACGGACGTATCGATCGACGAGGAACCACAGACTTTGCGGGCCGTGGATGGCGTTCTGACCCTGCCGATCCTGCCCGGCGACCACGAGGTCGTCGTCGAGTGGCGAGAAGATAGCGCCGGCGGTTTTATGGCATCGACGCCGGCCATCGAGCTGGGCGCACCGGTCAGCAACATCAATATCCGCCTGTCGCTGCCGAGCGATCGGTGGCTGTTGGCCACCACCGGGCCGCAGATGGGTCCGGCGGTGTTGTACTGGTCGGAGTTGGTGGCGCTGGTCGTGTTCACGTTCGTTCTCGCGCGCGTGAAGATTACGCCGTTGACGCAAAGGCACTGGTTGTTGCTGGGTCTCGGCTTCTCCACGTTCAACTGGTTTGTCCTGATCCTGGTGGCGGCATGGCTCGTGCTTTGCGGTGTACGCGCAAACTGGAAAGGCGAGGGCGTGACCTGGTGGCGCTACAACGTGGTGCAGGTGCTGGTTGCCGTCGTCACCGTGGTTGCGCTCTACAATATCGTGATCGCCTTGCCGGCGGGATTGCTGGGTCATCCGGACATGCATGTATCGGGTCACCGCTCCGGTGGCAATTCGCTCGGCTGGTTCGCCGACCGCGCTGATTCCGCGTTGCCGGTTGCGACAGCGGTTTCGGCTCCGCTTTGGGTGTACAAGGGCCTTATACTTGCCTGGGCGTTGTGGTTCAGTTTTGCGCTGCTGCGCTGGCTGCCGTGGGTGTGGGGCGCTCTGAACAACGGTGGCCTGTGGCGGCAGCGAGAGAAAGTTGCGGCAGGAGGGGCGACAAAATAATGAAAAAAATTGCGTGGATAGTCATATTCGCACTGGTACTTGTCTGGTCGGGCATCAATCCGAAGGACACGCTCACGTGGGCGCTCGAAGTCTCGCCCGCCGTCATCGGCGGTGCAATTCTCTGGTTCACTCGCGAACGATTTCCGCTTACGACGCTGACCTACGTGCTGATTCTCGTGCACTGCGTGATCCTGATGGTTGGCGGTCACTATACGTATGCCGAGGTACCGCTGGGTGACTGGTTCCGCGATGCGTTCGACGGCACACGCAACAACTACGACAAGCTCGGCCACCTTGCACAGGGATTCGTGCCGGCCATCATCGCGCGCGAGGTCGTTATCCGGCTGGGCGTCTTCAACTCGGCGCGCTGGCGGGACTTTTTCATCGTCAGTTTCTGCCTCGGCTTCAGCGCGTTCTACGAGCTGATCGAATGGTGGGTTGCACTGCTGTCCGACGAGGCCGCCGAGTCGTTCCTCGGTACGCAGGGCTATGTGTGGGACACGCAGTCCGACATGGGCCTGGCCTTGCTGGGCGCGATCCTCGCCCTGGTCCTGCTGAGTCGCTATCACGACAAGCAGATGCGTGAACGCGGCTTCGTTCCGTCGGTCTGAGTTCCTATGCACCGAATTCTGGCGACAGCGACCTTGATCCTGTTGTGCTCCGCTGCGAGCGCGACGGAATGCGTCGTGCTGCTGCATGGGCTGGCGCGGAGCTCGTCGTCGATGAACAAGATGCAGGACGAACTCGAAGAGGCCGGTTACGCAACGGCAAATGTCGGCTACCCGTCGCGTGAATACACCATCGAAGAGCTCGCGCCGATGGCCGTCAACGAGGGCCTGCTCAAGTGTCGTGCTATCGACGGCGTCGACAGAGTTCATTTCGTCACGCATTCGCTTGGCGGCATTCTCGTCCGCCAGTACCTGAGCGAATACGATGTGGTCGATCTCGGCCGCGTCGTCATGCTCGGCCCGCCCAACCAGGGCAGCTCGGCAGTCGACGAGCTCGGCGGCGTACCAGGGTTTGACTGGATCAACGGTCCGGCGGGCCGTCAGCTTGGCAAGGGAGAGGACAGTGTGCCGCTGAAACTCGGTCCGGCCGAATTTGAGCTCGGCGTGATTGCCGGCAACCGGACCATTGATCCGATCGTCTCGTCAGTGCTCGAAAACCCGGATGACGGACGTGTCTCGGTGTCGGACACGCATCTCGAGGGCATGGACGACTTCGTTGTCGTCGAGCATTCTCACGCGTTCATGATGCGTATGCGGCGCACGATTGAGCACACGACGCACTTCCTGGCCAACGGGGAGTTCGCGCACGAACCCGCGACTGACGATTAGTCGCTGGCGGCCTGCCGGTATTCTGTAAGCAGGGCATCGTCCTCGCTTGTCCAGCCTTCCCCGGCATTGGTGCGAGCTTTGCCCATCAGGTCAACCGCTGCAGCGACGTCGTCGTTGAGAAAGGCATACTGCGCCCGGACCTTCAGGCTGTCGTAGTCGTCCGGTCGCGCCAGTGCGCTGGCTTCGACATGTGGTTGTGCGGCTTCGGCATTGCCGAGCGCCAGCCAGGCGTCGGCCAGCTCGATGTCGAGCGATGCCTTGACGACCGTGTCGTCGAGTTCCTCGGCGATCGAATAGGCGTCGCCGAGTATGCCGACAGCTTCTTCATGACGCCCTTGCGCCTGGTACACAGCGGCGAAGATGCGCAGTGCCGCCGTTTCCTCGCGACGCCGGTCCCTGTCACGAGCGTCCTGCAGCAACTCCGCACCGATCGCGAGCGCCTCGTCGTAGCGTGCCCGCTCGATATAGGTTTCCGCCTTGCCGAGCTGTGCGCGCCAGACATTGTGAGCGTCGTCTGCCACCCGCGCGATGCTCTCGAGCGAGTCAAACCGGGCGGCAGCCGCCGCAACGTTGCCAAGGCGCAACTCGTTGCGCGCGATGCGCACCAGCGACGAAACAATGATACGGTGGTCGTCGAGGTCAATACCGGTATCGTAGGCCTGTTTTGCGTATTGCAGCGCCTGCGTAAAGTTACCGCGTTGGGACGCGATGTCGGCCAGCGTGACGAGGCTCGACCCGACGCCGAAACGATCGTCAAGCTCCTGGCGGATGGCCATAGCAGCCTCTGCCATTGCGATCGCGTCGTCGTAGTTGCGCAACCGTGCGTGAATGTCGGCAAGGCGGTTCAACGCGTAGCTTTCGTTGCGCCGTTCGCCGGTGAAGCGGAACGCCTCAACAGCCATTTCCGAGCGCGCCTGCGCCTCCTCGTAGCGACCCATCTGGATGAATACGCCTGACAGGTTGTTCTGCAACGTACCGGGAAGCATCTGGATGTCCATTGACCGGAAAGTTGCCTCGGATTGCGTCATGTACTCGAGCGCTCTCTCGAACTCGCCCACATTGCGCTCGAGCAGGCCCATGTTCTGGTAGGCAACGGCAAGCCGGTATTTTTCGTCGGCTTCCGTCGATAATGAGATCGACCGTTCATAGGCGGCACGTGCCTCGTCGACGCGTTGCCGATACATGTACATGATGCCCAGTGCGTTCTCGATACCGGCGTGCGCCTTCTTGTTGATTTCAACCGGGAACTCGCTGCGGAGCGCGATGAGCTCGCGTTCTGCCGCGTCGTAGTCCCGCAGGTTGCGCAGCGTCAGCGCGCGTTCGTAGCGGGGCCAGAACAGGTGGGGTTCCTGCTCGATGACCAGCTCGAACAATTCCCGGGCGTCGCCGTACCGGCCCTCCCGGTAGAGCACCATGCCGCGGGCGAATGCCTGGTTGAGGAACTCGTCATTGCTGATCGACTGTTCCTGGTCGCCTTTTGGCGGTGCCCGCGCGATCAGCGCCGAGATCGTGCTCACCATGTCCTTGACGAGTTGCGTCGGTTCCTTGCCGACCATCGTGCGCCGCATCGGGCGTTCGCCGGTACCGGCGAGCGTGTAGGTAATACGATACAGGCCGTTGTTGTCCTCGATACGTGCACCGAGTACGTGCGTGGCGGCAGCGCTTCTGGAGATCTTGTCGCGAAACACACTGCCGGTCGCGACAAGCTCTGAAACGGGGGAGTCACCGGCAAGACCAGTGACCTGCCCGGCGCTGACCGTATCGATGCCGTCGTCCTGCAGCATCCGGTCCATGAGCGCCATCAGCCCGGTTGTCACCCATGCCATCTCCTCGTCGCCGGTTGCGTTCTCGACGGGCAACACGGCGAGGCGCACCGGCCCGCCAATCGCCGGCGGCGTCATGGACAGGTATCCGCCAATGGCGACGACGAGCAGTGCAACGATCGCCGCCGGGACTGCCAGCTTTCGCAGTATGGGCGAACGCCGTGCCGGACCTCCGGGCAATGGCTCGGTCGGCGCCGGCTCGACCGCCTCATCGATTTCGGCAACAAAGCGGTAGCCATGCCCATGTACGGTCTTGATAGCGCGTTGTTTGTCGGCGTCATCGCCGACGGCGCGACGCGCCTTCATGACACAGCGGGTCAGCGCTGTCTCCGTGACGATCGTGCGCGGCCAGAGCTCGTCCTGGAGCTCGTCCTTGTCGACGGCCCGATGGCGGTTACGAATCAGGAACAGCAACAGCTCGAACGCTTTCGGCTGCATCTCGACCGCTTCGCCGGCGATCGTCAGCTCACGGCGGTCGGCATCGACCGCACAATCCCCAAACTTGTAAACCTCTGTTTTTTGGTCTTTTTCTTCGGTCATTGCTGCTTACGTACCGCGATTCAGCAAATGGTCATGTCATGGTCGCTGCGCGGTCAGGACCATTGACCATTCTACGTGGAGACTGCAAGACAGGCCATAAGGCCGGAGTGCAGGAGAACGCTATGACAACAACAGCTGATCAACGACCGGTCGTCGTCTGCCTTCACGGCGCCGAGACCACCGGCGCGATGTGGAATGCGCTGCGCCGCGAACTACGCGATCGGGCGCGACTGATCGCTCCGGCACTGGTGGCGGGCGGCTCGAGCGGCGACCCGGTTCGGGTCAATGTCGCCGTTGTACTGGAGCAACTGGCCGATCTGAACGTGCCGTTCCATCTGATCGGTTACGGGTTCGGCGCCGCTGTCGCGACCTACCTGGCCGAGCGGTGTCCGGACAGTGTGCGCAGCCTCGTCGTCTGCGAGCCGTCCGATTTTCCGGCATCGTTCAATGACGACCTGCAGCATCTGGACATTCCTGTACGCATTGTCTGTGGCACGCGGACTACGGAGTCGGCACAGCAGATCTGCAGGACCCTGCTGGACCTGATCGACGACGCGCGCCTCGTGCGCCTGGCCGGACTCGATCGTGCGGCGGCGCTGAACGAGCCACAGTTCGTGAACCCGTTGCTGGCGGACTACGTGGCGCCGGCGATCGTGGCAGGCGCACAATGAAACGCGACCTGATGCTGCTCTACGGCATCGTCGCGTATTTCGTGGCGCTGTCCTCGGTCGCCTATTGCATCGCGTTCTTCGGGAATTTCGCGATTGCGAGGACGATTGACGCCGCCGCCGTCGTGCCGCTGGGCGAAGCACTTGTCGTCAACACGCTGCTGCTGTTGTTATTCGGTATTCAGCACAGTGGTATGGCACGCAAACCGTTCCGGGCGTGGCTCGAGCGTTGTGTCGGCCGGTGTCACGTCCGGAGCACTTACGTGTTGCTGACGGGCATTACGATCATTGTCACGCTGACGTTGTGGCAACCGATCGGTGGAATCCTCTGGATGATCCAGAACCAGGCCATGTCGCGCATCGTGACGGCCGTGTATTTCTTCGGTTGGGCCGTCATGTTCTACGCGACCTTCCTGCTCGACCATTTCGAAATGTTCGGACTGAAGCAGGCATGGTCGGCATACCTGAAAGGCGACTGCGAGGCGCCGCGACTGCGAACGCCGGGGCTGTATCGGCGGGTTCGGCACCCGATTTACCTCGGTTGGCTGCTCGTGCTGTGGTCGACGCCGGTAATGACCGTGTCGCACCTCGTGTTTGCAGCGGGCATGACAATCTATATGCTCATCGGCATTCAACTGGAAGAGCGGGACCTCACGCTCGAGCTGCCCGAGTACGAGCAGTACATGCGCAAAGTTCCGATGCTGTTGCCGTCGTTTCGAAAGCACCTGTTGCTGGAGCACGACGGCGAGGAGGCCGAGTTTGACCAACAAGCGAGTCGCATTCCTGGTGATGGAAGACCCGGGTGACTTTGCCACTGATTATCACCTGGGTATCGAGCCGCTGGAAGCACTGGGGTGGGAGGTCGAGACCGTCGCCTGGCGCAGCAAACCCGACTGGAATGCGTTTGATGCGGTTTACATTTGCACGCCGTGGGACTATCCGCAGCATGCCGAGGAGTTCTTCGATGTCCTGCGGGCGATAGATGCATCTCGCGCCGTGTTGTTCAACCCGATTTCAATTGTCGAGTGGAACATCGACAAGACCTACCTGCGCGACGTCGAGGCCCGCGGCGATGACATCGTGCCGAGCCTTTTTCCCGGTGCGATAGAACCGCGGCGGTGGTTCGACCATTTCAACGTGGACGCCCTGGTCATCAAGCCAACGATCGGCGGCAATGCCGTCGATGCTTTCGTGCTCGAAAACCCGGTGCCGCCGACGCTGCTCGAGACGCTGCAAAAGACCTTCGCGGGGCGCGGGTTCGTCGTACAGCCGTTCATTGACAGCATTCGTTCGGAAGGCGAGTACTCGCTGTTCTTCATGAACGGCGAATACAGCCACGCGACCGTGAAGATTCCGAAGGCGGGCGATTTTCGCGTGCAGGAGGAGCACGGGGCGGAGATCATCGTCGTGGAACCGCCCGAGGACCTGCTGACGGTCGGGCATCGGGTGTTCTCGCACGTCGAGCCACTGCCGGTCTACGGACGTGGCGACTGGGTGCGCGGCCCGGACGGCCGCTGGCTGCTCATGGAGCTCGAACTGATCGAGCCGTCGCTCTACCTACGATGCGACAGCGGCGCCCCGGCGCGTTTTGCGCGGGCGTTTGACCAGCGGTTTGAGGAACTCGCCGGTAAATGAACCCTTGGTCGCCGCAACCTGCTGCGGCGTTCCGGTTGCGACGATCGTGCCGCCGCCGTCACCGCCCTCCGGTCCCAGGTCGATAATCCAGTCGGCCGTCTTGATGACGTCGAGGTTGTGCTCGATGACGACCACCGTGTTGCCGCGGTCGCGCAGCCGGTGAAGCACGTGCAGCAGGTGCTCGATGTCGTAGAAGTGCAGGCCGGTCGTCGGCTCGTCGAGGATGTACAGCGTGCTGCCGGTATCCCGTTTCGACAGTTCCTTCGCGAGCTTCACGCGCTGCGCCTCACCGCCGGACAGGGTGGTCGCATTCTGGCCAAGACGAATGTAGCTCAGGCCGACGTCCATCAGCGTATTCAGTTTTTTCGCGACGACCGGCACGTTCTGGAAGAACTCGGCCGCATCCTCGACAGTCATGTTGAGGACTTCGTGGATGTTCTTGCCCTTGTAGCGGATTTCCAGCGTCTCGCGGTTGTAGCGCTGGCCGCGGCAGACGTCACAGGGCACGTACACGTCGGGCAGGAAGTGCATCTCGACCTTGATGACGCCGTCTCCCTGGCAGGCCTCGCAGCGTCCGCCCTTGACGTTGAAGCTGAAGCGCCCGGGCATGTAACCGCGCGATCGTGATTCCTGTGTTCCCGCGAACAGCTCGCGAATGGGCGTGAACAGTCCGCTGTAGGTTGCCGGGTTGGAGCGTGGCGTGCGGCCGATCGGCGATTGGGAAATGTCGATGACCCGGTCGATGTTCTCGAGCCCCTCGATTTTCTCGTGCGGGGCCGGGTTGCGGTTCGACCGGTTCAGTTCGTCGGCGACCGCCTTGTACAGCGTGTCGTTGACCAGTGTCGACTTGCCGGAGCCGGAAACGCCCGTGATGCACGTCATCAGTCCGACCGGGATCGATGCCGTGACGGATTGCAGGTTGTTGCCGGTCGCGCCGACAACGGTGAGCTGCCGGTCGGGATCGGCGGGCGTCAGGGTGTCCGGCACCTTGATCTGGCGCTTGCCGGAGAGGTACTGGCCGGTCAGGGATTGCGGCTCTTTCTGGATCTGCGCCGGGGTTCCCTGCGCAACGACCTTGCCGCCGTGAACTCCGGCGCCGGGACCGAGGTCGACGACGTGATCGGCCGCGAGAATCGCCTCTTCGTCGTGTTCGACGACGATGACCGTGTTACCGATGTCGCGCAGGTGCACGAGCGTATTCAGCAGGCGCTGGTTGTCGCGCTGGTGCAGCCCGATCGACGGCTCGTCGAGGATGTACATGACGCCGACAAGGCCGGAGCCGATCTGGCTGGCAAGCCGAATCCGTTGCGCTTCGCCGCCCGACAACGTGTCGGCGCTGCGATCCAGCGACAGGTAGTTGAGGCCGACGTCGTTGAGGAAACCCAGGCGCTCGCTGATCTCCTTGACGATCTTGTCGGCGATAGTCGCCCGCCAGCCCTCCAGCCGCATGTCGCGGAAGAATTCGACGGCATGCCCGACCGACAGGCCGGTAATCTCCGGCAAAGCCTTGTCCGCGACGAATACGTGTCGCGCCGCCCTGTTGAGGCGCGTGCCGTTGCAGTCCGGGCAGGCCTGGCTGTTAAGGAACTTCGTCAGCTCCTCACGGACCGCGTTCGACTCGGTTTCGTGGTAACGGCGCTCGAGGTTGGGCAGCACGCCTTCGAAGCGATGCAGTTTCTTGATCTGCATGCCGCGCGTGTTCTCGTAAAAGAACTCGATCTTTTCCTTGCCGCTGCCCCACAGCACGATCTCTTGCAGCTTTTCCGGCAGTTCATCGAAGGGCGTCTCGATGTCGAAGTCGTAGTGCTTCGCGAGACTTTTGACCATCTGGTAGTAGTAGGTCGTCTTGCGGTCCCAGCCGCGGATCGCGCCGCCGGCAAGCGACAGCGACGGGTTGACGACGACGCGTTCGGGGTCGAAGAACTGCTTGACGCCGAGGCCGTCGCACTTGGCGCAGGCGCCGGTCGGGTTGTTGAACGAAAACAGCCGGGGTTCGAGTTCCGTCAGGCTGTAGCCGCAGTGGTTGCAGGCAAAGCGGTCCGAAAACAGCAGCTCTTCTTCGTCCTTGTCGTCCATCCACGCGATGCGCGCGACACCGTCGGCCAGGCGCAGCGCGGTTTCGAAGGATTCGGCGAGGCGCAGTCGCAGGTCTTCTTTGACCTTGAAGCGGTCGACGATCGCGTCGATTGAGTGTTTCTTGCGCAGGTCGAGCGCCGGCGGCTGGTCGAGCTCATAGATCTCGCCGTCGATGCGGGCGCGGATGAACCCCTGCGCCTGCAAGTCCGCCATAAGCTGCACGTGTTCGCCCTTGCGCTCCGTGACGACGGGCGCGAGCAGCATCAGCTTCGTGCCTTCCGGCAGTGCCAGGACCTGGTCGACCATCTGGCTGACGGTCTGCGCCTCGAGCGGCGTGTCGTGATCGGGGCAACGCGGCGTGCCGGCGCGAGCAAACAACAGGCGCAGGTAGTCGTAGATCTCGGTGACGGTGCCGACGGTCGAACGCGGGTTGTGAGAGGTTGATTTCTGCTCGATCGAAATGGCGGGCGACAGTCCGTCGATGTGATCGATATCCGGCTTTTCCATCATCGACAGGAACTGGCGCGCATACGCCGACAGCGATTCGACATAGCGGCGCTGGCCTTCGGCGTAAATGGTGTCGAAAGCGAGCGAGGATTTGCCGGATCCGGACAATCCCGTAAAGACAATCAGTTTGTCGCGCGGCAGGCTGAGGTCGATGTTGCAGAGGTTGTGCGTCCGTGCGCCACGAATATCGATGGATTTCATTCAGGTGTGCTGTGTTGAGCGGCCAACCTGCTAATATACGCCGCCGCGCAAGTTCGGCGCAAAGGACCCTTTGGCATGACAACGCAAGCTACTGATGCCGCAGTAACCATGCTGCCGGCCGAGCGTCGCTCGGTGGGTGTGGTTGCGCTGATCGCGATGATTCGCATGTTCGGTCTGTTTGCGTTGCTGCCGGTGTTGTCGCTGTATGCCGGCGAGTTGGACAATGCGACGCCGTTGCTGACCGGCCTCGCCGTCGGGGCGTACGGATTGACCCAGGCGGGCCTGCAGATTCCGCTCGGGGCGTTGTCCGATCGGGTAGGGCGTATCCCGGTGATTGTTGGCGGCCTCGCGGTGTTTGCCATTGGCAGCGTCGTGGCCGCGATGAGCGATTCCATTCACGGTGTCATCGTCGGCCGCCTGCTACAGGGTGCCGGCGCGATTTCATCCACGCTGTCGGCGCTGGTGACGGACGCCACCCGCGAAGAGGTCCGGACGAAGGGTATGGCGATTTTCGGCATCGGGGTCGGACTCTCGTTTATGGTCGCGATGGTAGCCGGACCGTTGATCGCCGCCCAATCCGGCGTCGCCGGCCTGTTCTGGATAGCGGCAATACTCGCGGTAGTAGCGGCTGCAATGCTGAAGCTGCTGCCTGATGTGCCGCAACCGGAGACTTATCAAACGTGGAACCTGAGGCCGGCATTCCGCCCGGATTTATTGCGGCTCGACTTTTACGTATTCATCCTGCACGCGATCATGACGGCGACGTTTGTTGCATTGCCGATACTGTTGAGCCGCAAGCTTGACTTGGCACTGACCGACCACTGGCAGATCTACGTCGGTGCGCTGATTGTCTCGCTCGCGATTACCGTACCGTTGATCATGCGGGACCACCGCCAGGGCAAAGGGCGGCTGATTGGCCTGGCCGTCACGATGGTAATGGCCGCACTGTTGCTGCTCACCTTCATGAGTTTCGCAACCTGGACTGTGTTCCTCGCACTGACGCTGTACTTCGGTGGCTTCAACTTTCTCGAGGCCGGGCTGCCAGCCAGGTTATCGATTCTGGCGGAAGATGAGATTCGCGGCGCCTCGCTGGGTGTCTACTCGAGCTCCCAGTTTTTCGGCGCGTTCGTCGGCGGACTCATCGGCGGGCGCTTTCTTGGCAGCGGCCGCGCCGAAGACGTGTTTTTCGTCTGCGCGCTGATGGCCGCTATCTGGCTGGCGCTGCAGGGTTTTGGGCGGTTTCGGCGGGGGTAGACCCGACTAAACGGTCAATGGCAATTGCCGCTTTGCCCTCAATAGCAGTCATTCGAGCGACTGCTTTCGAGGTATTATGAAGGTCTGCGAGTGACCCTTACCGGTCGCTGGCCAAGCATTCGCGTGGAGTCTCCTTATGTATTATCGAGCCAACTCAAAAGTTCATTGCGGCGTCGTGCTCATCCTGGTCTTGTGTTGCGGCTCGGCGATTGCACAGCAATCGCCTGACCGCAGCGGACCCGAGGATTTGGCACAGAAAGTAGTCGAGATTTGGTCATCACATGACGTTGAAATGGTGGACGATGTATTTGTCGATGACGGAGTTTATGAAGACGTTGCTATGCAACTGATGGCACACGGCAAGGCTGAGATAAAAGAGCTTATGCTGGGAACGTTTGCTGGCTTTCCAGATTTTGTCGTCGAACTGAAACGCGCTTTTTCATCAAATAATACGATCGCCTGCGAGTGGATCATGTCTGGTACACACACCGGAGATTTCCCTGGCTATGAGGCAACGGGGAGACCATTTTCGGTGCGGGGAGCCTCAGTTGCGGTCGTGCGGGATGGCAAAGTCGTACGTTGGACCGACTATTACGACCGTTACGATCTCATGCGCCAACTAGGTGCACTTGACGATCCTGGTTCTGAATCAGAAAGCGCGAACAAGTAGATCAGGGAGCGACTCCTTCTGGCCCATTGCAGCTATCCGTACGAGTTACATTATCTCATCTGAAATCTGGTCGTTCGTCATCGCGACAGCGATGTTTCTATCCATATATGCCATGGAGACTCGGCCATGTTCGGGGTCGTAAGTGGCCAGGCAGTCCGATGCCAGCACGACTCGAAAATCACGCTGATACGCGTCGATAGCGGTAGTGCGAACGCAAGCATGGGTGTTTATGCCAGCCAGCGTGACCTGCTTTGGAGCTAACTCGTTAAGTACATGCTCCAGGTTGGTTCCGAAGAAAGCGCTGTAGCGTTTCTTAGTGACAACAGTGTCGTCATCGTGGCGGGACAAGTCTGCGTGAATTTCGGCCCCAGAAGTACCGTCAATTACGACCGATATCCGACGGTCCCTCGCTAGCAAGGGGGCATCGCTCAGGTCGGGACTAAGTAGCTGTTGAATCCAAATGACGGGGCAGTCCGACGCCCGAAAATGGTCAATTAACTGATTGGTGTTGAGTATCAACTTTGCGCGACGATCATCCTCCAATCGCTCAAGGAAGTCGTTCTGCATATCGATGACGATTAGACAGTTGCGCACCATTCGCAGACCTTAGCATGGTCGGCGCCGTTTGGATTCGATGGTAGGCAGACATCGAAAACCATCGCCATCCCATGTTCATGCCCAAACACAACGACACTAATGACATTGACCTCAACTTCCTCAGGGACCTGTTCCGATAAGGCCGAACTGAGGAAAACACCGGAGGATACTGATAACAATGTTCTTAGCATGGCTGGGACCCCAAGAGACCCACTGTGCAGGCTAGTATCCGAGAGTCGATGCAAATGCCCGCAACGAGCGGCCGCTTCTGCTGGTAGCAGAAGGTCGCCCAGCCTGAGTTAGAATCACGGTTACAGACCCAAAGTGGTCCCGACCAAGAGTTACAGATATGTGGCCATTCAAGAAGAAAGAGAAAGCGCCCAGTCAAGAGATTTTCTACAGTCAGTTGGACATCACCGAGCGTTTCGATGATGACCAACGACTATCCGCAGATGAGTGGATTCCGACGGTTCCACTCAACGGAATGCTTGACGTTCCGGAAAGTGCCGGGCTCCCCTCAACCAGTGCCAGCGCTGATGACGTCTACAGGATTGCCTCGACACTTTCGGAAGTCCGTGAATCTATCGAGATTCCGAATGACGGCGTCTACTGTCCCGTTTGCCACATCGCCAACGTCGACCTGGCGTTGCTGAGAAAACCCTGTCCGAAGTGCAGTCGGGGCCTGCTGAAGTTCGGGTGGGATTGACGGTTGAACAGCTTTGGACGCTGACCTAACCCGGATAAGTAAATTCTTAAGCCTGGTGTTGCGTCATAAGCCGGGTGCCATAGGCGTGTCGCTTGATAGCGGCGGTTGGATTGCTGTTGACGAATTGCTCAGCGCCTGCGCCAAGAATGGATTCGAATTGTCCGGAGAAAGTTTGTCGAGGGTCGTTCAGCAAAACGATAAGTCTCGATTTGTGATACGAGACGGCCGAATTCGCGCCAGTCAAGGCCATTCATTTGCGGTCGAACTCGGCCTGAGCCCCGAGTGCCCCCCGGACCGCCTGTTTCATGGCACGGCAGTTCGATTCCTGGAGTCAATCCGAACGTCGGGGCTAAGCAGTAAAGGGAGGCAGTTCGTACACCTTTCTTTGGACAAAGAAACCGCAGTCGATGTAGGCACGAGGCATGGGCAACCTGTGGTTCTGACTGTAGATACACGAGCAATGCAGAGGGATGGACACGCATTCTACCTTTCCGAAAATGGCGTCTGGCTTACTCCTCATGTGGCCCCCACATTCATAGAATTTCCGGAGATCGAGTGACCGGTGAGATGCTAAAGTCGGTAAAGGCAGTGACTGACTCAAAATAAGAAATTGCTCACGTGTCAGTGCTGACCGCACGAACCGATTGGATTTGGGTAACGGGAGGCGACCTATGCGCGGGTTGACGGGCAAGAACGTACTGGTGACAGGCGGAGCAAGCGGCATTGGCCAGGCCACTGCGGCGCGTTTTCTTGAAGAAGGCTGCAACGTTTGCGTCCTCGATCGCAGTGCCGATGCGCGGTCACGGGTTGCTGAGGAGCTGCCCGATCTAGGCGCGGTAATAGACGCCGACGTGTCAGACATGGAGCAAGTGCGCGCAGCGTTTCAACAGGCGGTCGATTGTATGGGTTCGGTCGATGTGCTGATCAACAACGCAGGTATCAGCATTCGCCACGACTTTCTCGACATCACGCCGGACGAATGGGATGCCGTCCTGGGCGTGAATCTCACGGGTGTGTTTAACGTGGCGCAGACAGCGGCACGGCATATGACAGAGCGTGGTTCCGGCGTGATTATCAACACAGCATCCACGGCAGGAAACAATGGATACCCACACTACGCGGATTACAGCGCCAGCAAAGGCGGTGTTATCGCGTTGACCCAGGCCATGGCACTGGAGCTGGCGCCGCACGTCCGCGTCAACGCGATCTCGCCCGGCTACGTCCTGACGCCGATGCAGCGCGCCGAGTACACGGACGAAATGCTGGATGCGGTGAATGGCAAGATCCCGATGGGGCGACACGCGAAACCCGAAGAAATTGCAGCGCTGTTCGCGTTTCTCGCCTCCGAGGACGCGGCGTTCGCCACCGGACACGTCTACGTCATGGACGGAGCGGAGACCACTGGAGGGCTCTGCAGCCAGTGGACTCATGAATAAGCCTGTAAAGGAGACGCAGCGAATGAGATTCAAAGACAAAGTCGCCCTGATTACCGGTGGGACGTCGGGCATTGGCAGCCGGACTGCAGTACGGTTCGCCGAGGAGGGTGCAGCAGTCACTATCACCGGGCGCAATGCCGAACGCGGTGAGCAGGTCGTCAACGAGATCTCCGACAACGGCGGCAAGGCTTTGTTTGTCCGCTGCGACGTGCGCAAGGCCGATGATTGTCGCAACGCCGTTGACAAGACGCTCGAGGCTTTCGGCAGAATTGACGTGTTGTTCAACAATGCCGGGGTCTTCCACCCGAAGACAATTCCGGACTGCACCGAAGAGGAGTGGGACGAGACGATCGAATCCAGCCTCCGAGGTGCGTTCCTGATGTCAAAGTACACACTGCCGTCGATGATCGAACGAGGCAGTGGTTCGATCATCCACACGAGCTCTGGCTGGGGCATCCTCGGGGGCGACAAGGCGGCATCGTACTGTGCCGCCAAGGGCGGCCTGATCGTCATGGCAAAGGCCATGGCCATCGATCACGGCCAGGACGGTATTCGGGTGAACTGTGTCTGTCCCGGCGACGTGGAAACGCCGATGTTGTATACGGACGCCAAGGACCGCGGCATGACCTGGGATGACTACGCCAGAGGGGCTGCGGATCGCCCCCTCGGACGCATCGGCACCGTTGACAATATCGCGGACGCTGTCCTTTTTCTGGCCTCCGACGAGGCATCGTTTATTACCGGTGATGCGCTGGTTGTTGACGGTGGTGGCGTCGCAGGATGAGCAGCCTGTCGTCTGTGTTTTCCGGAAAAGTATCCGGTTCGGATCTCCAGGCGTATTACTCACGAGTTGACCGTTCGCTTCATGCCGCGGATTCAGGCCGATCGTCGAACTGTAGGCATCACGAAATCGCTAACCCGGCGTGTAATACGTCGGCGACGCCGGTCCGACCGGGAACCCGAAGACGAACGTCCACACAAAGAAGAACAGCGACCAGAACACCAGGAATGCGGCCGAGTAGGGCAGCATCATCGCAATCAACGTCCCGACGCCGGCCTTGGGTTCGTATTTCGCGACGAACGCCATGATCAACCCGAAGTAGCTCATCATCGGTGTGATGATGTTGGTACTCGAGTCACCGATGCGGTACGCCGCCTGGATAACCTCGGGCGCGTACCCGAGCAGCATCAGCATCGGCACGAAAATCGGCGCCGTCACGGCCCATTGCGCCGACGCCGAGCCGAGCATCAGGTTGATAAAGGCGCAGACCAGGATAAAGAAGAAGAACAGTATTGGTCCGGTCAGGCCGATGCTCTCCAGGAAGTTTGCGCCGGTCACTGCCGTGATCGAGCCCAGGTTGGTCCAGCCGAAAAACTTGACGAACTGCGCGGCGAAAAAGACCAGCGCAATGTAAAGTCCAAGTGTGCTCATCGCATGCGCCATCGCGTTGATGACGTCTCGATCGGACCGGATCGTTCCGACCACTCGGCCGTAGACGACGCCGACCATCATGAAGTACACAAAGATGATCGCGACGATGCCCCGCAAAAACGGCGAGCCGGCGATCGCCCCCGTCACCTGGTCACGCAGGATCCCGTCCTCGGGAACGACCATCCAGGCGAGAACCGCCGCAAAGATCAAAGTCGCCCACAGCGAGTGCCACAGCCCTTTCTTCTCCTCGGCCGTCAGCGCGTCCATGCGGTGCGAGTCTTCGTCGTCTGTCGCGTCGCTCGGTTTGCCTTTGTACTCGCCCAGTGCGGGCTCGACGATCTTCAGGCTGACAAACGTGCCGATGATCGTAATCAGGAACGTGCTCGCAATCATGAAGAACCAGTTGGCGCTGACGTCGACTTCGTAGGTCGGGTCGATGAGGCGCGCTGCCTCCGTTGTGATTCCGGAGAGCAGGGGGTCGACAGTTCCGATCAGCAGGTTGGCACTGTAGCCGCCGGACACGCCGGCAAACGCGGCGGCCAGGCCTGCCAGCGGATGCCGTCCGAGCGAGTAGAACACGACGGCGCCGAGCGGTACGAGGACGACGTACCCCATCTCGGACGCCGTGTTCGAAAGCACACCGGCAAATACGAGAATCACCGTGACCGTCGCGGGTTTTGCCTTGAGGACCATGCCGCGGATAACGGCCGTGAGCCATCCGGAGCGCTCGGCAACGCCGACGCCGAGCAGCGCCACGAGTACCGTGCCGAGCGGCGCGAACGAGACAAAGTTGTTGACGAGATTGAGGACGATCTTCCGCAATCCCTCGGCGTTCATGAGGCTGACGACCTCGATCAGGCCGTTGTCAGCCCGGCCTTTGGCCCCTACCGGGCGCGGATCGACGACGGAAACGTCGAAGTAACCCAGGATGCCGGAGAGGATCACGACACCAATCGCGAACAGCGCGAACAGCGAAACCGGGTGGGGCAACGCGTTGCCGAGCCATTCGACGACGTGCAGGAAGCGGGTCATCCGACTTTCGCCGGCCTGGGCTACGGGCTTCTGGGACATGGGTTTCTTCTTTTTTTGCGATCGGAGATGGTTACGGACCATACCATTGCGGAAGGGTCATTTATGAATCGATTCGGCCGAAATTCGGGCTGGCATTCCGGCGGCCGATCACTACAATAGGCTCCCTTCGCTGTACCGCGGCGAGTTAATTTACACATACCAGATAGGGGATCCGTCTATGGCCCGCGGAGTCAATAAAGCCATCATCGTTGGAAATCTCGGGGGCGATCCCGAGACGCGCTACATGCCGTCAGGCGGCGCGGTCACCAATTTTACGGTCGCGACGAACGAGTCGTGGAAAGACAAGCAGACCGGTGAGCAGAAAGAACGCACCGAATGGCATCGTGTTGCCATGTTCGGTCGTCTCGCTGAAATCGCAGCGGAATACCTGCGCAAAGGCTCGCAGGTCTATATCGAAGGCAAGATCCGCACCCGCAAATGGCAGGGTCAGGACGGCCAGGACCGCTACACGACCGAGATCATCGCCGACGAGATGCAGATGCTCGGCGGCCGTGGCGGCGCAGGCGGTGGCGGCAACTTCGGTGGCGGCGGCGGCCAGCAGGGCGGCGGTCAGCAAGGTGGCGGCAATGCACCGCCGCAACCCGGTCCGGACGACTTCGACGACGATATTCCGTTCTGAAGCCCGCAGGGCCGATTGAGGAGTGCCCGGCACTACGTGGCCCTTGGCGTGCGTCCGGTAACAGGCGATCCGGCAGACCGACAGGTCTGCGTCGAGGTCAGGCTGTTACGCAGGCGGTGCTACCGGGCGACCGTTTAACCGACCGATTATGCGATCCACGTCACAGCTTTTTCCTGCGCCGACGGGGATGGCACCTTCGAAATCGTGCCGATTGCTGATGAAATTGGGCAATCCTCATTTGGTGAATCGGCATTCATGCAATACGCGACGACTATTGGTTCGAAACCCTGTCCAGGGGTGATCCGAGTATTGGCCGGGTTCGGGCATTGGCTCGACGATGGCCGCCGCGGTGCCGGCAGGAGTTGAAGGTGCTCTGGTCTCGAAAAACGTGCCGCGAAAAGGTCGGAATTACGTATATCGGGCTGCAGAGGCACGAGGTTGCGATGCTGGAGAGCATGCTTGCGGCAGTGCCAGATCTCACTACGGAACTTCAACTGCGTACTCCCGATAAAGCAAAATCCTGCAGTATTTTCGTCGTGAATCGGGACAGCCAACTCGCGACGCGACTATGGCAAAAATACCGGCAACAATTCCCGTCTGCGTTGCCGCTGTATCTCACCGACTCCGGGGATGCCACAGGGCACAATACATTGCGAAGGCGGCCGTTTTCTCCGTCGACCGTTCGAGCTGCGTTTCAGGCCCTGGTTCGCCGCTGTGAGCAGGGCGGCTAATCGAGCACCTGTCGCGCCCGGACGCGCCGCGAATCGGCCCCATCCTTTCGTGACGAATTTTACGTCGCCAATTTGACCGCAGCATTATGTGACGGACTTCGCAGTTTTATAGCGAACCATGTTGGGCGTGCAACTCCGCTGGCGCCGGGAATTCACTTCAATAGAGACATTCGCAACAGACGGAAGCCGTACCCATGAAGGCACTTGATTGGACTATCCTCCCGGCGCTCTTCGCCGTCAGTATTCTGGCGCTCGCATTGGGCAGTTCGGAATTGGCGCATGCCGAAAAGCCTGCGGATCGGGGTGCGCAACAACGCGTTGACGTCATTGTCGGCTTCGATGCGATCGGCAAAGGCCGGCAGCTTGCGAAGAATCACGGCGGCCGTGTCGAACACACCTACAACAATTTCAACATGATGGTTATCAGCCTGCCCGAGAACGCAATTGAGCGGCTCCGTAGGGCGCCCGGCGTCAATTTCGTTGTCGCCGATGAATCTCTGCAGGTGTTTTCCGAGTCTGCATTGATGACGGCCAACACTGCTACGGCCGGCAATGCGAACTACCTGCCGGTCAATCCGGCCGTCGGCGTTGCCATTATGGACTCCGGCGTAACGAACCACGGTGACCTGAACCTCGTCAGCGCGGTTGAGTGCATCGACATTCAGGACGGCATGTCGGGCCAGGTTGCCGACGACTTTGCGACGAACGACTACTCCTCGAATTCCGGCGATCTGGCCTGGTCCGGTTCCTGGGACGAAAGTAACGACGACGATTTGCCGTCGAGCGGCGTTGTCTATGTCGACAACGGGGCTCTCATGATGCATTCCGGAAAGAAGAATACGATGCCGAAGATCCGGCGGGCGGTTGACCTCTCCGGAGTTGAGAGTGCGCGTCTAACGGTCAACTATCTGATGCGCAGTGCATTCAAGACGGGATCGTTCAAAGTTGAGGTATCGAACGACGGTGGCCTCAGTTATTCCGAGGTTGAGCGAGTTGATCTGCTGGGTCAAAATAACGGTACGATCAGTATTGACCTTGCCGGCGTTATCGAGCTGACAGCAGATATCGTCATCCAGATTCGCCTGCGCGAAGGATTCAGTCGCTCCTCGGATTTCCTGCAGATCGACGATATCTCAGTGGACGTATCGCGGGAACACCGCGAGTGCAGAAGCTATGAGCCGACACCGGGGGCCGCGACATACGCCGATGCCCTGAATGTGATCGAGTACAACAACAGCGACGGTACGCGGGACTGGACTGATCGCACCTGGGTTGAATTCAACGACGCGGGCTCCCCCATGACAGGTTCGGTCACGGTGGAGTTTGATAATTGTCCCGACATCTGGAGTTCCTGCTTCGAACTCGACGCACGTGGCGGTGTGGGCACCGGGTTTGGCCGTAGTGTCGACCTCTCAACTGCCACGCGCGCAGAACTCACATACGATTATCGTGTCCACGGGGTCGTGGGAGGCGCAGAATTCGTCCTCGAGCTATCCACGGACGGCGGTGCAACCTGGTCGGCAGATCCCCTGGCGGTCTATAGCCAGAATGAACTCGGTATTGCCGAGACATTTGATCTCAGCGAGTGGATTGGCGGCGAGTTGCACTTTCGCTTTCGCGTAACCGGCGCCGAACAGGACGCACACCTTTACGTTGACAACGTCGTCGTAACGATTTCACCCTTTGACGAACGGGATCCGTTCGGTCACGGTACGCACGTCGCCGGCGTCATCGGTGGTGCCGGCCAGTTGTCCGACGGCCAGGTCGTCGGCGTGGCGCCGGGTGCAGGTATTCACTCGATCCGGGTCATGAGTGGCAACGGCCGGGGCAATACGTCTGACGCGATCGCCGGCCTGGATTGGTTGCTCGACAACGCCGCTGCAAATGGCATCCGCGTCCTGAACATGTCGCTCGGCAAGGCCGTTAACGAATCCAATGCGGTCGATCCCCTGGTCCTCGCCACGGAGCGGGTCTGGGACGCCGGTATCGTGGTCGTTGCCTCAGCGGGTAACTACGGTCGCGATGGCAACATGACGATATCGAGCCCGGGCAACTCCCGCAAGATCATCACAGTCGGTTCCTTAACCGACTCGGGCACGGGCGGCACTAAAGACGACGACTATGTTTCGACGTATTCGTCGCAGGGTCCGACGCTTCGGGATCATGTCTTGAAGCCCGACCTGATTGCCCCAGGAAACCGATTAATTTCCACCGTACCGGGCGTATCAGGACTCGGAAAGGACCTTCCGGAGCGAATCTTCGATTGCGGCGGCAGCTGCGACGCTGTGTATCTCGAACTGTCCGGTACCAGCATGGCCGCTGCCATGGTATCGGGCACCGTGGCCCTGATGCTGACTGACGATCCGTCGCTGACACCGTCGACGGTCAAGGCGCGACTGATGCGTTCTGCCGCAAAGATTCCGGGCGACCTGACGGCAGTTGGTGCCGGCGTGCTCGACGTTCAGGCGGCGATTGCCGAAGACGGTCACCTCAGCGGGCAAGCATTGTCGCCGCTGATGGCGCGCTCTGAAGAAGGACCGGCGATGCTCGTCGAGGATCCGGCAAGACTCTGGGGTGACGCGACGTTCGGGTCCGGTTACCTGTGGACCGACGGCTACCTCTGGACCGATGGTTACCTGTGGACCGATGGGTACCTCTGGACTGACGGATATTTGTGGACGGACGGGTACCTCTGGACGGATGCTTACCTGTGGACCGATGCCTACCTGTGGACGGACGGGTACCTGTGGACGGACGGTTACCTCTGGACCGATGCCGTGACAGATTTCAACGCACTCTACAAGACTATCAACCAGTCCCTGCAACTGGATGACGACTGAGGGTGCAATGCGATTCAACAACGCTGGATACGGCATCGAGGCCGCAATCACTTTCTTGAACCCGCTGCTAGTTGTCGTTCTTCACCTTGGCGGCGAGTATGCCGGCGAGTTGCGGTGACGGCTTGCCGGTCAGCGCCAGGTTGTTGTCGCGCTGGAAGCTGATTATGGCGGCAACGGTTTCCCGACTCAGGTTGCCGATCGTATTGCCCGGGTCGTAGCCCAGTTCGTCGAGGTCGTGCTGAATCTGAATTAACAGGTCCTGCTCGGACATCGGCCCCGACCGGTTCGCGGCGTCAATCTTGAGATCCGGATTAATGACGATGTTGGTCGTGACGATCTCGATCTCGAACGTGCCGTCATTGACGAGCGATTTCATCTGCTCGAGTTGAGGGCCCATCATTCGTTCGACCATCGCTCGCTGGTCCGGCGGCATGGATGCCATCTGCTGTTCGAACTCAGCCAGCTTGGCCTCGTTTTCGGCCAGCCTGGCCCGGTCGGTTTCGCTGAGCATGCCGCCCATGCGCAGCAGTTCCTTGTACGGCGCATAAAGGTTGCCGCCCGGTACCTGTCTGTAGTCCGTCGGTTCGCGCTCGAGATAGATGTCGCGCGTCTTGCCGTCTGACGTCATCGTGCCTTCCATGCGCAATAAGACATCGTAGTAATGATCCGGATCGATCAGTCGATACATGTTGTGCATCGTAACGCTGCCATCGTCCGTGGTCTGGGTGAGGTTGGCGCCGGTCACCTCGAGCTTGTGCGCCGCCTTGCCATTGACCTGCTCCATGCCGCCATAGTTGATTGCTTCGATGACGGCGTTCAGTTGTTCAACGATTTGCCGAGTTTCCTCTGTGACGTCCTGGTTTTCGGCTCTCATGACCGCCTCGGCTGCCAGGAGGAAACACGCATTCTCAGTCATCATCGTCATCGGACTTAGATAATAGTAGAACCCAGATCTATCAACATCTTGTCCTGTGATCTCACCTTTTCCGGTTTCTTCGTCGACCGTGACTTCGAGCGTGATCGGTCGTTGATCGGACCGGGCTTCCTTGCCCCATCTTGCAATATCGTTGCAAGAATCGGGATTAACGGCGGGGTTATCCTCTTGCCACCGATCGCGTCGGTACCGGCCCGGGAACATCCGCTCAAGACCGGCCAACTCGACGTCTTCACCAAAAGCGTATGATGTGCGAGCATATGCCTGCAGGAACTTGGCCATCTCATCCGGCTTTTTCCCCGTGTTGGCTTCCATCATGCGTCGCTCGACTTCCTCGGGCGGTATCAGCCGAACAGTGAACATCGGGCCGGCGCCGGCCGTGTTCCAGACGACTTCGTACAACTCCTTGAATTCGGAAAATCCGCCGGTCGAAGGAATTGTCTTCGTCACTTCGAGCATCTGCACACCTTCCCACTGGACTGCGCGCGCCGACGTCATGTCCTCGAACAGCTCAACCACTTCCGGCTGCGGGTCGGCAATCGCCCACGGGGCGAATAATACGAGTGCAGCAACTGCCGACAGGATCGATTTTTGGCAGGCGAATCGCGGGGTCATTTTCAATTCTCCGTGTCTATGATGTGAGGATGCCGTTATAGTATTGCTCAGAACGACAGGAAGGAGCCAACAATGCGCATTGTGACTGCGATCCCCCGATGGACAACGACGATCCTGGCAGGTCTGGTTCTGAGCGTACCCGCCGCCGCCGACGAGCTGACACTGAGAGTTGAACAGGACCTCGCAGAGCTCGGCTACGACACCGGAGCCGTGGACGGCGAGGAGTCGCTGGAAACGACCATCGCCATCTCGCAGTTCCAGGCGGAGAATAACCTGGAAGTGACCGGCGCGATAACGCCGCAGCTGGCAGGTATCCTGGCAGCGCACAGATCCGGTGGTGCACCGGCGCCGGCGGCACCCGCTGCCGCCAATTCGCCGAGCGCACCCGCTCCAGGCGCCGCCACTCCGCCAGCCGACCCGGCCGCTTTGCAGGCCGCGCAAAACGTCTGTTTGCAGGAAAAGATGGCGGCCGCACAGGAGAGCCAGAAAAAGAAGCGCGGATTCGGGCGCCTGCTGAATGCCGCCGTCCGCACCGCGACCCGCCAGGGCAATTCGGACATGGTCCGCACGGCGTCCGATATCTACAATGCGAACGCGACCGCCGAAGACCTCGCAGCAGCTGCAAAGGATCTCGGCCTGACGGAGTCGGACATCGAAGCCTGCAGGAACGTGCCGGTCGAGTAGTCTCCCGGTCCGGCGGTTGCTGCCGTCCGTTGCACGTTTCCTGCTAGAATCCGGCGGCTATGGCCAAGAAGCTCTACATCAAGACCATGGGCTGCCAGATGAACGAGTATGACTCGGACAAGATGGCGGACGTCCTGCGGGAATCTCATGGCTACGAATTGACGGATTCGCCGGAGGCGGCGGACCTGTTGCTCGTCAATACCTGCTCGATTCGTGAAAAGGCACAGGAGAAGGTGTTCTCGGAACTGGGCCGTTGGCGGCAGTTCAAGGAGATGAATCCGGACGTCAAGATCGGCGTCGGCGGTTGCGTTGCGAGCCAGGAGGGCGAGGGCATCACGAAGCGCGCGCCGTTCGTCGATGTCGTGTTCGGCCCGCAGACGCTGCACCGGTTGCCCGAGTTGATCACCGACGCCGGGCAGAAAAAAGAATCGGTCGTCGACATCTCATTCCCGGAGATCGAGAAGTTCGACCGCTTGCCCGAGCCGCGCGCTGACGGACCGACCGCATTCGTGTCGGTCATGGAAGGGTGCTCCAAGTACTGCAGCTTCTGTGTCGTACCGTACACGCGAGGCGAAGAAATCAGTCGCCCGTTCGACGACGTCATCGCCGAAGTTGCGGCGCTCGCCGAGCAGGGTGTTCGCGAAGTCAACCTGCTGGGTCAGAACGTCAACGCCTACCGTGGTCCGATGCACGACGGGCAAATTGCCGATCTCGCGACGCTCATCTATTACGTCGACGCCATCGAAGGCATCGATCGGATTCGATTCACGACCTCGCACCCGGTCGAGTTCACTGACAGCCTCGTACAGGCGTACGCGGAAGTCCCGTCGCTCGCGAGCTACCTGCACCTGCCCGTGCAGCACGGTTCGGACCGTATTCTTGCCGCGATGAAGCGCGGTCACACGATCCTCGAGTACAAGTCGAAAATTCGCAAACTTCGCGAGGCGCGCCCGGGCATCTCGTTGTCGTCAGACTTCATCATCGGCTTCCCGGGCGAGACCGATCGCGACTTCGAGCAGCTGATGAACCTGATCGCCGACATGCAGTTCGACCAGTCGTTCTCGTTTATCTACAGTGCACGCCCCGGAACGCCCGCGTCGAATCTCGCCGACGACACGCCAATGTCCGTCAAAAAGGAGCGACTGCAGCTCCTGCAGAACCGCATCAACCAGCAGGCGATGCAGATCAGTCGCGATATGGTCGGCTCAACCCAGCGCGTGCTGGTTGAGAAGCTGTCGAAAAAAAGCGATCGACAGGTTTCCGGGCGCACCGAGAACAACCGCTGGGTCAATTTCGATGCCGACGCTTCGGTCATCGGGCAGTTCGTCGATGTCATGATTACCGAAGCATTGCCAAATTCGCTGCGCGGTCGACTTGCAGAGGGAGAACGAGCGGCGTAGTCTCAGGGGCGATGGTCTATTGCTCGAATAGATTTCATGCCGACGCTTGGGCAAGCAATGGCACTTCCGCTGTCAGCCAGACAGCCGGCTTCCTACACAGAGGTTACAAGTACAGACTTTGAACGCTGTTCAGATTTCTCGGGACGTTGTGCTCGAGCCCGCCGATAACGACCGCCTTGCAAACCTCTGCGGTCAGTTCGATGAACACCTGCGGCAAATCGAACGCCGCCTCGATGTCGAGATCGCCAGCCGCGGTAATCGCTTTCGCATTACCGGGCATCCGGGCGCGACTGAAATCGGCGGCAATGTTCTGCAATCGTTGTTCGACATGACCGGCACAGAACGTCTCGATCCCGAACGCGTCCACATGTTGTTGCAGGAGTCTTTTATGGATGATGCTGAAACCGGCACCGAGCAAAGCGAGTACGAGGTCGCCGACGACGACGTCGTAACCATCCAGACGCGACGCAAACTGATCCGCCCGCGCGGCGCAAACCAGATGAAATACATGCGCGCGATTCGCGACCACGACCTGGCGTTCGGCATCGGTCCTGCGGGCACCGGCAAAACCTACCTTGCCGTTGCCAGCGCGGTTGACGCGCTGGAAAACGAACAGGTGCGCCGTATTGTACTCGTGCGCCCGGCCGTCGAAGCCGGTGAGCGTCTCGGGTTTCTGCCGGGCGATCTTTCGCAAAAGGTCGACCCGTATCTGCGGCCGATGTACGACGCGCTGTACGACATGATCGGTGCGGAACGTGTGACTCGCCTCATTGAGCGCAACGTAATTGAAATTGCGCCGCTGGCATTCATGCGCGGCCGGTCTCTGAATGAATCGTTCGTCATTTGCGACGAAGCGCAGAACACGAGCATCGAGCAGATGAAGATGTTCCTGACGCGTATCGGTTTCGGTTCGCGTGCGGTCGTCACCGGCGACATTACGCAGATCGATCTTCCAAACGGACAGACCTCGGGCCTCAAAAACGCGGCCGAGGTTCTGAAGTCAGTCAAGGGTGTTTCCTTCACCTACTTCAACCCGAAGGACGTGGTGCGGCACGAGCTCGTGCAACGCATCGTCCAGGCGTACGAAAGTGACGGCAGCTAGGGTCGAGATTCAGATTGCGTGCGACGACGACACAATTCCCGGAGATGGCGCCTTGTCACTCTGGGTGTCGCGTACGTTCCAGGCAGTGGGGCACAGCGGCGCCAGCGGGGTCGCTGTACGAGTTGTCAATGCAGGGGAAATGCAGGAGCTGAATCGTGACTATCGTCAAAAAGACAAGCCAACAAACGTTTTGTCGTTTCCAGCTGGCCCGATCGAGGGGCTGCCTCCGGATGCCGAACTACCGCTCGGTGATATTGTGGTCTGCGCGGAGGTGGTCCGCGACGAGGCACTGGGACAGGGCAAGGCGCTGGGGGATCATTGGGCCCACCTGATCGTCCACGGCACGCTCCACTTGCTGGGCTACGATCACCAGGACGATACGGAGGCCCTCGAAATGGAAGCGCTCGAGACGCAAATTCTCGGCGACCACGGGATTGCAAATCCCTACCCTGATACAATTAACCGGCCATGAACGACAAACCGCCAAGTAGTAGCGGCTCCGGAGGTCAAGGACTGATTGCGCGCATCAAGCGTGCGATCACCGGCGAACCCTGGAGCCGCGACGAAATCCAGGAATTCATCCAATCCGACGTTGAACTCGATGCCGAAGAGAAAAGCATGCTCTCCGGCGTGCTCGAAGTGTCCGCCACCCAGGTGCGCGATGTCATGGTGCCGCGCTCGCAAATGGTCGTCATCAACATCGAGGACCCGTTCGAGGAATCCCTCGAGAAGATCGTCGAATCGGGGCACTCGCGCTTTCCGGTTATCGGCGAGGATCGCGACGAGGTGCTGGGGATCCTGCTCGCAAAGGACCTGCTGCGCTACTTTGGCAGCGACGCGGCCAAAGACCTGACGATCAAGAAGTTGCTGCGTCCTGCGGCCGTAATACCCGAATCGAAGCGACTCAATGCACTATTGAAGGAGTTTCGGGCCAGCCACAATCACATGGCGATTGTCGTAGATGAGTACGGCGGCGTCGCCGGGCTGGCAACCATCGAGGACGTTCTCGAGGAAATCGTCGGTGAAATCGACGATGAGCACGACCAGGAAGAAGACGCTTTCATCCGCCCGGACGGTGACCGGAACGGCCGGCCGAGTTTCGCGGTGCGTGCACTGACCCGCGTCGAGGATTTCAACGAATACTTCGAATGCGAGCTTGACGACGAGGAATACGATACGATCGGCGGCCTTGTCATGCACGAACTCGGACGACTGCCGCGACGCGGTGAAAAGGTGGATTTTGGTGGTTTTGAATTTGCGGTCATCAAGGCCGACAAGCGGCGAATCGATGCCCTGCAGGTCCAGCGCAACGGGGAATAGTCCTCGTGGCCAGTAAGGACCAGCATTTTCTCTACCTGTTGCCGGCCGACAAACCGCGGCTCACCCGCTTCATTGCGTTCGTCATTGGTGCGGCCTCGACGTTGTTGTTCGCGCCTGCGGAACTGGGCTTCCTGGCAATCTTGTTTGTCATCCCGCTGTTGTTCGTGTCGCTCACGGTGTCACCTCGAGACGCCGGCTCGCATTTCTTCTGGTTCGGATTTGGCCTGTTTCTGACGGGCACCTACTGGATCTACACGTCCGTACACGTCTTTGGCAATGCCGCACTGTGGATTGCCGTCCTGCTCATGGTTGGCTTGTCGCTGATCATGGCCACGTTCGTGCGTCTGGCGGGCTGGGCAATGAGTCGACTGGCCCACGGCGAGCCCTGGCTGTTGCTGTTCGTCGCGCCGGCCGCGTGGGTTGCCGTGGAGTGGCTGAGGGGCTGGTTCCTGACCGGGTTTCCCTGGCTTGCGCTGGGCTATAGCCAGCTCGATTCCTGGTATGCAGGGTGGGCGCCCGTGCTCGGCGTGTATGGTGTGTCGTTCATGCTGATGCTCAGCGCGACGGCCGTGCTGGTGGCGATCATGTCCGAGGGGCGCGAGCGACTCTATGCACTGCCGGTCGTGATTCTCCCGTGGATCATCGGTGGCATTCTTACCGCCATCGACTGGACCGAACCCGGCGATACGGTGCGTACGACCATTGTCCAGGCGGGAGTGCCGCAGGATCGCAAGTGGATGCCGCGGCAACGTCAGCTGACAATGGACTTCTATCGCAACGCGACACTCGGCGTACCGGAGAGCGAACTCGTCGTCTGGCCGGAAGTCGCCATTCCTGCTGTCGACGACCAGGTCGGCGCTTATCTCGATATCGTCGACCGCGACGCGAAACGCAACAATCAAACGGTCTTGCTCGGCATTCTCGAGCGCAGTCTTGTTCGAACCGAGGTACCGCGCATCTACAACAGTGTCATGACCCTCGGTACCCGGGACCGGCAGTACTACCGCAAACGTCACCTGGTGCCGTTCGGCGAGTATTTCCCGGTTCCCGAGCGCGTGCGCCAGTGGATGAAGATGCAAAACCTGCCGCACGCCGACCTCGCGGCAGGTGACGACATCCAGCCGTTGCCGGTGACGGCAAACGGTCGCAAGCTGGCCATTGCGATCTGTTACGAGGACGCGTACCCGGCCGAGCAGCTGTATGCCTTCCCCGAAGCCGACCTGATCGTCAACGTCTCGAACGACGCCTGGTTCGGCGAGACAATCGCACCTTTCCAGCATTTGCAGATCGCGCAGATGCGGGCCCTGGAATTCGGTCGCTATGCCGTCCGCTCCACCAACAACGGGATCAGTGCGTTCATCCGTCCGGACGGATCGTTGATGCAGGTCGGGAAGCAGTTCGAAGAAGAACTGATGACCGAGGAGCTACGTGTCATGCGAGGCGCGACGCCGTTTTCAAGCACCGGCAACTGGCCCGTCATCGGCGGCAGTCTTCTTCTGCTGGGCATCTTCTGGTTCCGCAGCCGGGCCGGCCTGTAGGGCCCGCAAATCCTCGCGATTTCGGCTGCGAAGCGAGTGCCGTTGCTGTACGCTTGCGGGTTTTTAGCGAAGACCCCGTTCGATGAGTACCCAATACAATCCTGAAGCCGTGGAACTGGCCGCCCAGAAACACTGGGCCGACAACCGCTGCTTCGAAGTCGGGGAAGATTCCGACAAGGAAAAATTCTACTGCCTGACAATGTTCCCGTACCCGAGCGGGAAGCTTCATATGGGCCATGTGCGGGTATTCACGATCTCCGACGTCATCGCGCGCTACCAGCGCTTGCAGGGCAAGCACGTGATGCACCCGATGGGCTGGGATGCGTTTGGCATGCCGGCCGAGAACGCCGCGATCAAAAACAAGGTACCGCCGGCGAAGTGGACCTACGCGAACATTGCCGAGATGCGTGGTCAGTTCAATCGGCTGGGCTACGGCTTTGACTGGTCGCGCGAGGTCACGACCTGCCGTCCCGAGTACTACCGCTGGGAGCAGTGGCTGTTCACGAAGATGTTCGAGAAGGGCCTCGTGTATCGCAAGAACTCGGTCGTGAACTGGGATCCTGTCGACCAGACGGTGCTGGCCAATGAGCAGGTCATTGACGGTCGCGGCTGGCGCTCCGATGCACTGGTCGAACGCCGCGAGATTCCGCAATGGTTCATGAAGATCACTGCGTATGCGGATGAACTGCTCGACGAGCTCGATCGCATGCCGGGTTGGCCGGATTCGGTCAAGACGATGCAGCGCAACTGGATCGGTCGCTCCGAAGGCGTCGAGTTGTCGTTCGATGTCGTGGGCGAAGACGAACCACTGACTGTCTACACGACCCGGCCGGACACGTTGTTTGGTGTCACCTACATGGCCGTTGCTGCAGAGCATCCGCTGGCGGCCAAAGCCGCCGAAAACAATGCCGATGTCGCCGCCTTCATCGAAGAGTGCAAGAAAACGGACGCCGCCGAGGCGACGCTCGAGACGATGGAAAAGAAGGGCATGGCCCTGGGTATCTCTGCCATTCACCCGCTCACTGGCGAGGAAGTGCCCCTCTGGGTCGCCAACTTCGTACTCATGAGTTATGGCACGGGCGCAGTTATGGCCGTTCCGGGCCACGACGAGCGCGACTGGGAGTTCGCGAAGAAACACGGCTTGCCGATCACCCAGGTTATCGCGCCGACAGACGGCTCCGAAATCGACATTAACGAAGCGGTTTTCGTTGAACGAGGCGTCACCGTCAATTCGGGTGAGTACGACGGTCTCGATTTCGAGGCGGCGTTCAACGCCATTGCCGACAAGTTCGAGGAAATCGGCCGCGGCAAACGTACCGTCAACTACCGGCTGCGCGATTGGGGCGTGTCACGACAACGCTATTGGGGCGCCCCGATCCCGATCATTTATTGCGATGACTGCGATGCGGTGCCGGTTCCCGAGGAAGATCTGCCCGTGGTCCTGCCGGAAGACGTTGAGGTCTCCGGACATGGCTCGCCACTCAAGGACATGCCGGAGTTCGTCAACGTGGCCTGCCCGAAATGCGGCAAGGACGCACGTCGCGAGACAGATACCTTCGATACCTTTGTGGAGTCATCCTGGTATTTCGCGCGCTATGCGTGCCCGGATGCCGACCATGCCATGCTGGACGAACGCGCTGCCTATTGGTCGCCCGTCGACCAGTACACGGGCGGTATCGAGCACGCCATCCTGCATCTTCTCTATTCACGGTTCTTCCAGCGCGTCATGCGCGACGAAGGCCTGTCCGATGTGTCGGAGCCGTTCACGAACCTGCTCACGCAGGGCATGGTCCTCAAGGACGGCGCCAAGATGTCCAAGAACAAGGGCAACACGGTCGACCCGGGCGAACTGATCGAGAAATACGGCGCGGACACGGTGCGTCTGTTTATGATGTTCGCCGCGCCGCCCGAGCAGGCCCTCGAATGGTCGGATGACGGCGTGCAGGGCAGCTACCGCTTTATGAAGCGCTTTTGGAGCGCGGTGACAGAGCACGCGGAGCAGGGCGCCGCCCCTGCCGTCGATAAAGATGCGCTGACCGATGCGCAGAAGGACCTGCGCCGCAAGACGCACCAGACGATCGCGAAGATTTCAGACGATATCGGGCGTCGTCACAGTTTCAATACCGCAGTCGCCGCATCGATGGAGCTGCTCAATGCGATCAACCGGTTTGACGATGACTCGGAGCAGGGACGCGCCGTTGTGCGCGAGGCCTTCGATGCTGTCGTTGTCATGTTGTCGCCGATGGTGCCGCACATTTGTCATTCGCTGTGGCAGGCCCTCGGCCACGGCTCGGCGTTGATCGATGAGCGCTGGCCTGACTTCGACGAGTCGGCGCTGGAGCTCGATCTCGTCGAGCTCGTCGTGCAGGTCAACGGCAAACTGCGAGGCCGTGTCTCGGTTGCAACTGATGCGGCCAACGACGTGATCGAAGCTGCAGCACTGGCGGATGAAAACGTACAGCGGTTTATTGACGGAAAGGACGTCCGCAAGGTCATCGTCGTGCCGGGCCGTCTGGTGAATGTCGTTGTCTAGCGTCGTACGCAACCTGGTGTTCGTCTGCGCCGCGGCGCTGCTGGCCGGCTGCGGGTTTCAAATGCAGGGCGCGCTGCATACGCCACCGCAGATGGCGCGCACTAATATCGACGTCGTGGATCCGCACAGCCAGTTCTACCGCGCGTTTCGTGCACAGTTGCAAGCGGCCGGTGTCGAGCTGGTCGAGTCGGCTGCCGATGCGACGGCAACCTTTTCGATTACGTTTGATGAAACAGACCAGCGCGTACTGTCGGTTTCGGCCCGCAATGTGCCGACCGAGTACGAGGTCTACTACACGATCGAGTACAACCTGGTGGCTGGAAGGGCTGTCCTGCTCGAGTCGCAAACGCTGACGCTGACCCGCGACTACACCTACGACCCGACGCTGGTTCTCGGCAAGTCCAAAGAAGAAGAACTGCTGCGTGAAGCCATCGTCCGGGATCTCGTGCGCATCGTGCTGAAGCAGATTTCAACGCTGTAGCCATCGTGTCTGCCGAGCCGTCCGTACTGCGGGTCGCCGACACCGGGCGCAAGCCCCTCGATGCCTTGCTGGCCCGCTACGGGCTGACGCTGGAACTGCTGCCCGACGGCGAGGCCATCACCGGCAGTTTCTGGGGCGAATCCGAGGCCGGTATTGTCGGGCGCAACGTGTACGTGCGGCCCGATACACCGATCCATTCATTCCTGCACGAGACCTGCCACGTCATCTGCATGTCGGCGAAGCGACGTGACGGACTCGATCGTGACGCCGGTGGCGACGATTTGGAAGAGGCCGCGGTCTGCTACCTGCAGGTCGTGCTTGCCGACTCCATCGATGGGGTTGGCAAAGACCGGTTGATGCAGGACATGGATGCCTGGGGTTACAGTTTCCGGCTCGGCAGCACGCGCGACTGGTTCGAAAACGATGCCGCGGATGCGGCAGAGTTCCTTTTGAATCACGGACTTCTGGACGATTCCGGGCGAGCAACCAATACCCTGCGTGAATAGGCCGGATCGCGGTGTATAGTTTCGTATGCCGTGGATTCGCTACATCGTGTATTTTCTTGCCATCGCGTTCGTCACGTGGGCGCTGACGCAGCTCGAATTGTCGTCCCCCGGTAGCCTCAAGCTTCATGTCCTGAATGAAGGTGATACCTTCGGAACGAGCGAGTATTCGCCGGTGGAGATCATCCAGGCCATCATGCTGGCCTGTTGTGCGGCCATCATGGGCTGGGTTGCGCGCTACTGCCCGACCCAGGCGCCGGTCGCGATTCCGTTTTGCGGCATGGCCATCGCATTCATGATTCGCGAGCTGGATTACTTTTTCGATCGATTCATCATCGACCAGTTCTGGCAGGCCTGCATTGCCGTGCTCGCGGCGTTGGTCATCGCTTACACCTACCGCAACCGGCGCAGGCTGCAAATTGCACTGGGCCGGATCTGGCCGTCGCCCGGGCTGACCTTTCTTTTCTGCGGCGCGGTCATCCTGTTCGCGTTTGTAAGGCTCGTTGGCCACGAACCCCTGTGGCAGTCGATCTTGCAGGATGACTACAAGCGCGTGATCAAGCTTGCCGTCGAGGAATTCATCGAGTTGAGCGGTTACTTCCTGTGGATGATCGGCACCATTGAATACGCGTTCCAGGCGCGTGCCATCGCGCTGGCAGAACCGCAGCCCGCGGCCCGCCGCCGGCGCGACAAGCGTCGCCATGATGCGGAAGGGCGTTACTGACGCCTACAGAATTGTCGGGTTCGGCGCGTCGCCGTAGACGTCCTCAGGGTCGAATACTTTCTCCGTCTCGGTCCACTCCAGCTCGACGTGACCCTCGGCCTGCTTATTCTCGAAGTCGGTCCCAACAGGCACCTTGCGGTAGAAGCACGAGCGATAGCCGACGTGGCAGCTGGCGCCGCCGGCAACGTCGACACGCAGCCAGACACAATCCTGATCGTCGTCGATAAACAGATCGCGAACGGTTTGCACGAGCCCGCTGGTCGCGCCCTTGTGCCACAGGACCTGGCGGCTGCGGCTGTAGTAGTGCGCCTCGCCGGTCGCAATAGTCAGCTGCAGCGCTTCGGCATTCATGTAGCCCTGCATCAGCAGCTCGCCCGAATCGGCATCGGTCGTTACAACGGTGATCAGGCCGCGGTCGTCGAACTTCGGCGCAAAATCGTTGCCTTCCTCGACCTGCTCGATGCTCTTGCGTGCTTGAAAACGGACGGGCGCGACAGACATTGGTGGGTCATCCAGCTAATCAACGAAGGGCCGGAAGAATACCGGGCATAGCCGCGAGCGGCAATGTTGATATGATTGCGTCCTTTGACCGTCCGCACGAGTAACAGCAGGCACCGATGACCATCCAGCTACACGACACGCTCCAGGGTAAGAAGGTCCCGTTTGAGCCCCTCATAGAGGGCGAGGTGACCCTGTACCTCTGTGGCCCGACGGTCTACAACTTTGCGCATATCGGCAACGCCCGGCCGGCCGTTGTGTTCGACTTGCTTGCCCGCGTGCTACGGCGCCGTTACCGGCTGACGTTTGCCCGCAACATCACCGATGTCGACGACAAGATCAACGAGGCTTCGGTTGAGACCGGCAAGCCCATCGATCAGATCACAGCGCAGTTCATCCAGGCCTACAACGACGACATGGGTACGCTGGGCGTCCAGATGCCGGATATCGAACCGCGCGCGACCCAGCACATCGGCGAAATGGTCGCGATGATCCAGACGCTGATCGACAAGGGCCACGCCTATGAAAACGACGGTCACGTGCTGTTCGATGTGACGACGCACGACGGCTATGGCGCGTTGTCGAAGCGTGACCTGCGCGAGATGATCGCCGGCGCGCGCGTCGAAGTGGCGCCGTACAAGAAGAATGCGCAGGATTTCGTACTCTGGAAGCCGTCCACACCGGAACTGCCCGGGTGGGAATCGCCCTGGGGCCGGGGCCGGCCCGGCTGGCATATCGAGTGCTCGGCGATGGCCGAAAAACACCTGGGCGAGACCATCGATATTCATGCCGGCGGCCAGGACCTCGTGTTTCCGCACCACGAAAACGAAATGGCGCAGAGTCGCTGCGCGCACGATGGTGCACCGTTTGCCCGCTACTGGCTGCACAACGGCTTCCTGAGCATCGACGACACCAAGATGTCAAAATCACTCGGCAACGTGCTCCTGGTGCACGACCTGATCAAGACCGTTCCGGGCGAGGTCATTCGCCTCGCGCTCCTGAGCGCCCACTATCGGCAACCGCTGAACTGGTCGGCGGAGACGCTCGAGTCGGCCCGTCGCAAGCTGGATCGGCTCTATGGTGCGGTTCGTGGAATCGAGGTGCCAGCGGCCGTTCGTAGCGCGGCCGAGCCGCCGGCCGATCTCATCGCCGCACTCGAGGATGACCTGAACTCACCAAAGGCGATGGCCGCGTTCTTCGACCTTGCGAAGCAATTGAACAAGGCAGGCGACCCGGCCGAGCGCGAGCGCCTGGCCGCCGTCATGTATGCCAGCGGCGAACTCATGGGCTTGCTCGGCAACGATCCGGACGAATGGTTCGCCGGTCATGTCGAAGGCGATATGCCAGCCGAGGAAATCGAGGCTTTGATTGAAAAGCGAAACGCGGCGCGCGCCGCAAAGGATTTCGCGGCGGCCGACAGCATTCGTGACCAGCTCGCCGCCGCGGGCGTCACGATCGAAGACGGTGCCGGCGGCACGACGTGGCGGCGCAGCTAGAGGCAACCGTGAGCAACGAGATTGCAACGGCGCAGCAGGAACTCATCGACGATTTCGCATTGTTCGATGACTGGATGGATCGCTACCAGTACATCATCGACATGGGACGGCGGCTGCCCGGTTTTCCCGAAGAGCTGAAGACCGACGAGAACCGTATTCGTGGCTGCCAGTCACAGGTTTGGTTCGTCGCCGACAAGGTCGATGGCCGGCTGCAATTCCAGGCGATCAGCGATGCTGCGATCGTATCCGGCCTGATCGCGCTCTTGCTGCGGCTCTACGACGGTCGACGCCCGCAGGACATACTCGACACGCCGCCGGACTTTGTCGCCGCGCTGCAGCTTGAAAGCCACCTGAGCCCGACGCGATCGAACGGCCTGTCGTCAATGCTCACGGCGATACGCAACTTCGCGGCTGAAGCCCTCGAGGCTGCCTAATGGCAGGTTGCGTGAGCACAGTGCTTGCGTGGCCGTTCGTGCAGCTGGTGCGATTTTATCGCTACGCGATCTCGCCGCTGCTCGGCCTGAATTGCCGCTTTGATCCCTCCTGTTCCAACTACGCGATCGAGGCGTTGCAAACACACGGCGTATTCCGGGGTGGCTGGCTGGCCTTGCGGCGTATCGGGCGTTGTCATCCCTGGGGCGGGTCCGGCTACGACCCGGTGCCGGAGACGGGAGACGGGCATGAATCCGCAAAAAATCGCTAGGGCGATCGTGTCACCGCTGCTGCAATGGCACGTGTTGTTCGTCATTGCGATCTTCACGCTGTTACTGTCTTTCGGCATCGATGCGATTGGTGGCGGTATCTGGCTCGGGGCTCTGCTGATCATTTTTTGCCTGCCGCCGCTGTTTCGCTACCAGGTGTCGATCGTCGAATCTCATGCACGGGGCAAGGAAGCCGGCGTGCTTACCGCCGATGATTTCGGGTGGGTCGGCAGTGCTTACGCGTTCTTTCCGCTGCCTTTGGCCATTGCGCTGGCGGCGGCGGCTTACTTCGCACACTCGAGTTCGGGTGTGCCGGGCGTCGTCGCCGTCGCGATTCTGTCATGCGTTCTGTACCCGGCGTCGCTCGCGCTGCTGGCCATCACGCATTCGCCGTTGCAATCGATCAACCCGGTCGCCGTGTTCCGGTTGTATACGAAGTCCGACCACCTGTTCTGGATTGCCCCCGCCTGGTGTCTGGTCATGGCCTGGCCGTCGGCCTGGCTACTCGAACGGCCATTGATGGTCGCCGTATTCGGCCTGCTGTTATTGATGTTTTCGCTCGCCGCGCTCTGCGGCGCGTTGATCGAGCCGAAGCGGCTCGTGGATGAAGTCGGCATACCCGATCAGGTCGCGCCGCTCAGGAGCAAGGTCGCCAGTAACATAGAAAATCACCGGACATTGACCCTGACACATGCCTACGCATTCATCAGCCGTGACAACCGCGACGGCGGATTCAATCACATCATCGCGGAAATCGAGCGTGACCCCGATCCGGCGCGGGCGTGGATGTGGTATTTCGAGCGCATGCAGACGTGGGACGAACCGCAGCACGCACTGTTTTTTGCACAACTCGTCATCCAGGACATGCTCAAACACGGTGAGACGATCCCGGCGCTCAAGCTGGTGATGCGTTGCCGATTGTTGAACGAGCAGTTTCGGCCGCGCCGTGAGGACATTCCCGCGTTGATCGAGGCGGCTGAGCAGGGCGGCAATACCGACCTCGCAGCCGTGTTAAAGGCAATGTGACGCGCTACAATAGCCCGAATGGACAAACGTCTTCTTGCCATCCTGCGCTGCCCCGTTTCTCATAAGGGATTGTCTTTATTGAAGAAAGACAAGCTGGAGCAGGTCAATGCCGCTATCCGGGCCGGCACGCTCGTGAACCGCGAGGGCGAGGCGCTGTCGGCACAGCTTGGCGAGGCGCTGGTAACGGACGACGGCAAGCGCATCTACCCGGTCAACGATGGCATTCCGGTGCTGCTGGAAGACGAGGCGATCAGCATGGAGCAGCTTGCTTGAAGATCCAGGCTAACCAGCTCTCGTCACATCTCCTCAAATCACTGGCCCCCTGCTACCTCGTCACCGGGGACGAGCATCTGCTCGTTGATGAGGCGCTCGATGCCATTCGGACCGCCGCCCGCGAGCGCGGCTTCACGTCGCGTGAACTGCACGTCGCGACAACCGGGTTTGACTGGAATGCGCTGTCGGCATCGACGGGTAACCTGTCGCTGTTCGCAGAACAGCGCATCGTCGAGTTGCGATTGCCGACGGGAAAACCGGGCAAGAGCGGCAGCCAGGCGATCATCGACCTGGTCGGTCAGGCGGGGCCGGACTTGCTGTTCATCGTGACCGGACCCAAGCTCGACCGGGGCGGTGCAGCATCGAAGTGGGCGAAGACGATCGACAAGGTCGGCGTCTCGTTGCCGGTCTGGCCAATCGGTGTCCGCGAACTTCCGGGGTGGATCGCGAATCGCATGCGCAATGCCGGCTTGCAGCCGGACCGGGATGCGGTCCGCCTGATTGCCGACCGGGTTGAAGGAAACCTGCTTGCTGCCGACCAGGAGATCGAGAAGCTGCGACTGCTGCTCGGCGAAGGCAAGGTGACCGCGGAGGCCGTCAGCGACGCCGTTGCCAACAGCAGCCGCTACGATGTTTACAAACTGACCGATGCGGCGCTCGCCGGCGACGCGAGGCGCTCAGTCAAGATCCTTGGCGGATTGCGTGCCGAGGGTGTCGAACCGGTCATCGTCATGTGGGCCCTGACACGTGAGTTGCGAACGCTCGCGACGCTCGACGATGTCATTCGGCAGGGCGGCGACCTCGGCAGCGCGATGCAGAAGTCGGGCGTCTGGCGCAACCGACAAGGACTCGTGCGCAGTTGTATCGGTCGCCACCAGCACGGCGATTTTCATCGCATGTTGAAAGCGACCGGCCGTGCTGACGCAGCGGCCAAGGGCCAGCGCTACGGAGACCCGTGGCAGATGGCCACGGATGTCGTCGTGAGCCTGTCGCAGTGAAACCGATCGGCGTTTTCGGCGGTACCTTCGACCCGATCCACTATGGCCACCTGAGGACCGCCTTCGAAATGTTGCAGGCACTCGAGTTTGCCGAGGTGCGCTTCATACCCTGCGGAGACCCACCGCATCGTGGCGTGACGTTTGCAAATGCCGATCTGCGGCAGCGCATGGTCGCAACGGCAATTGCCGGGCAGGATGGCTTCGTCGCCGACGATCGCGAGCTGCACCGCGATGGTCCGTCGTACACGTTCGATACGCTGGCGGAACTGCGAGAGGAATTTCCGGCGCGTTCGTTGGGTCTTATCGTAGGTATGGATGCCTTCCTCGGACTGCCGTCCTGGCACCGCTGGGATGAATTGCTGGACATCGCCCACATCATTGTCGCGCACCGGCCAGGGTGGAGGGCGCCGGACATCGGGCCACTGGGCGACCTGATAACCGAACACGGCACACATCGCGTCGCCGACATGCACAACGCGACCCACGGGCGCATACATATCCACGCGGTCACGCAGCTCGAAATCTCGTCGACGGAGATTCGCGAACTGATTGCGGCGGGGCGCGATCCGCGCTTCCTGATGCCGGATGCTTTGAGAAACCTGATAGAGGAGACTGGAATCTACATGAGAGGCACGCATGAATAGCGACGAACTGGCCGACCTGGTCGTCGACGCGCTGGAGGACATCAAGGCACAGGATATCGTGCGCCTTGACGTCCGCGACATGACGACGGTGACGGACTGCATGATCGTCGCCAGCGGTACGTCCAACCGGCATGTCTCGGCACTGGTCGACAACGTTTCGCAAAAGGCCAAAGACGCCGGCCACCGGCCAATTGGCGTCGAAGGTGAGTCCGGCGGCGAATGGGTTCTGCTCGACCTGCAGGACGTGCTGGTGCACGTCATGCTTCCCAAGGTTCGCGAGTTCTACAATCTCGAGAAACTCTGGTCGATACGGCCGTCCGGAGAAGTGGCGGCTACCGACGGGTAGGTCGTGCATATTCGCTTGCTTGCAGTGGGCGATCGCCAGCCCGGATGGGTCGACGATGCGTTCGATAAATACACAGGACGCCTGCCGCGAGAGTGGCGGTTCCGGCACGACGTCATCGCTACGGCGCAGCGCGGCAAGAACGATCGGTCGGGCCGTGCGATGGAGACCGAAGGCAACGATCTCCTGCAGAAAGTGGCCGCAACCGAACAGGTCGTGCTGCTCGATGAACGTGGCAAGCAAATGACGAGCAAAGGCCTGGCCGCAAAACTCGGCGACTGGCAAAACGACGGTCGCGATGTGTGTTTCATCATCGGTGGTCCCGATGGCGTATCCGGCGAGGTGCGGCAACGCGCCGACTTTACTTGGTCGTTGTCGCAGCTGACGCTGCCGCACGGAATGGCCCGTGTCTTGCTCGCTGAACAGCTCTACCGGGCCTGGTCGCTGCAGGCCGGGCATCCGTACCATCGCGAGTGATTCCGCACCGTTCATGAACCGAAAACCGGACCTGCATCTCGCTTCATCCTCGCCGCGGCGTCGCGAAATACTCGCAGCGCTCGGCCTCGAATTTTCCTGGCGCGGTGTGGATATCGACGAGGCGCGCCGCGACGACGAATCGTCACGCGAGCTCGTGCTGCGGCTCGCAAAGGAAAAGGCCGCTGCTGCGCGCGTTGCCGAGGGCACGCTCGTACTGGGCTCGGACACCGAGGTCGTGCTCGGCGAGCGAACATTGGGAAAGCCGGCCGATGAGAGCGACGCAGTCGACATGCTGCTCGAACTGTCGGGCCGCGCGCACAAGGTTGTGACCGGCGTCGCGCTGCGCGGCGCCGACCGCCTGCAAACGACGCTCTCGGTGACGGAAGTGCGGTTTCGCGAAATCCGTCGGGACGAGGCGCGGCATTACTGGCAAAGTGGAGAACCCCGCGACAAAGCAGGGGCTTACGGTATCCAGGGGCTGGGCGGTGCGTTTGTCGAATCGATCCGCGGCAGCTACTCGGGCGTGGTCGGTTTACCGGTATTCGAAACGGTCGAACTGCTGCGAAATGCCGGGCTGGATGTGATCGCGAATGGTGTCCGACGCCGATGACTGACGAATCGCCAAAAGAAGAAATCCTTGTCAACGTCACGCCGAGTGAGGTGCGTGCTGCACTGCTGGAAAACGGCGTCCTGCAGGAAGTCTATATCGAGCGAGCGGCGCGCCGCGGCCTGATCAGCAATATCTACAAGGGTCGCGTATCCCGGGTCCTGCCCGGCATGCAGGCCGCATTCATTGATATCGGCCTGGCGCGAACCGCGTTCCTGCACGCCTCCGACATCGCATCGCCGCTGGTGGATGAAAACCCCGACGAAGTTCCGAATATCAAGGACCTCGTCCGCGAGGGTGAAGAGGTCATGGTCCAGGTCGTCAAGGACCCGCTCGGGAACAAGGGCGCAAGATTGACGACCTATGTCACGCTGCCGTCGCGGCACCTCGTACTGTTGCCCCGGAGCACGACGATCGGCGTCTCCGCCCGCATCGAGGACGACGCAGAACGCGAGCGACTGCGCACGATGACCGAGGAACTGCTCGCTGAGCAACAGCTCGACTGCGGTGCCATCGTGCGAACCGTTGCGGAAGGAACTACCCGCGAGGCGCTGGCGGCCGACCTCCGTTACACGCGAAAGCTCTGGGACGTCGTTCAGGAACGGTGCAGCAAGAGCAGGGTAAAAACACTGGTACACGAGGATTTGTCGCTGCCGCTCCGGGTCATGCGCGATATGGTGACCACGGATGTCGAGCGCATCCTTGTCGACTCCGAGGATGATTTTCGCGCCATGCAGGAATTTGCTGACACGTACCTGCCGGATACCGATCCGACGCTGGAATGGTACAAACGGCGGCGCCCGATTTTCGACCTGCACGGGATCGAGGACGAGATCAGCAAGGCTCTCGATCGCAGCATCCCGCTAAAGTCCGGCGGCTACGTCATTTTCGACCAGACCGAAGCGATGACGACGGTGGACGTCAACACCGGCGGCTATGTCGGTCACCGCAACCTCGAAGAGACCATTTACCGCACCAACCTCGAAGCCGCCGTGGCAATAGCGCGCCAGCTGCGGCTGCGCAATCTGGGCGGCATCATCATCATCGACTTCATCGACATGGAGGAAGCCGACCACCGCGACAACGTTCTGCAGGTGCTGGACCAGTCACTGGCGCGCGATCACGCGCGACACCAGATCACGCCGTTGTCGCCGCTCGGGCTCGTCGAAATGACGCGCAAACGCACGCGTGAGAGCCTGCAGCACATACTCGGGGAGGACTGTCCGGGTTGCGACGGGCGGGGCTACGTCATGACGGCGGAGACCGTGTGTTTCGAGATTTTCCGCGAGATCATTCGCCAGTCACGGCAATTCGACTTCGACGAAGCGCTGGTCCTCGCCAACCAGGACGTTATCGAGCTGCTGCTCGACGAACAGGCTGCCGGGCTGGCCGAAATTGGAGAGCAGACCGGTAAGTCGATCCGACTGCAGACAGAGTCGTTGTACCTGCAGGACCAGTTCGACGTGGTATTGATGTAGAGCATGCGATGAAAGGGCTGTTGCGCAAAATCATCAAGCTGCTCGCCTACCTCGCGGCGGGCATCGTGATCCTGCTGGCCATCGGCGTCGGGTTGTTTCGCCTGTTTTTGCCGCGTCTCCCGGAGTACCAGGAAGAGATCAAGGGTTGGGCGAGTGCCGCGATCGGCATGCAGGTCGAGTTTTCCGGCATGGACGCGCGCTGGGGGCTGAGCGGTCCGGAACTCGAATTTTACGATGCGGAGCTGATCCGGCCGGACAGCGAGATTCGGGTCGTTGCCGCCAGCGAGGTCCGTGTCGGTGTCGGTCTCGTACGACTGCTCGCCGATCGTACGCTGGTGGTCGATCGCGTCGTCATTCGCGAATCGAGTATCGACATACGCCAGCTTGAAGACGGCACGTTCTGGCTGCAGGGCAGCCGCATCGACGATCTGCTGGCGCTGCGGCGGCAGAACGCGCAAGCGCCGGCCGAAATCGATGTCATCGGCGAGCAGATTGAACTGAGCTTCATGCAACCCGGCGATGAGCGCCCGCACTTTTTCACCGTGCCGCGGGTGCGTGTCAGCGTCGACAATCGACGAATCGCCGCGGACGCGGACATTCGCCTGCCGGACGAGCTCGGGCGCCAGCTCAGCATCGCGGCGACCCAGGTCCTCAACGTGCCCCCGGACGAGCGTACCTGGGATGTGTCCATCGATGCTGACGATGTGAGCCTCGCCGGCTGGTCCGGGCTGACGGGTCTGGACAGGCAGTTTGTTGCCGGGCTCGGCGACGTCGAGATGTCCATCGCGATAGCCAACAACCGATTGACCAACGCGACAGCCGACGTTGATGTTGTCGATGCCGCTCTCCGCGAAGGAGAGTTCTTCGACCTTGCCGGCCGGCTCGAAGTCGATCTCGACGACGATGGCTGGTTGGTCGCCGCAAACGACTTTGTCATTGCCAGCGACGGACGCGAGTGGCCGGAGTCACAGGTTCGTCTCGAGACCAGTACGGATGCCGATGGCCGCGTCGTCATGCTCAATGCGTACGCGTCTCATCTCGAACTGCAGGACGCACTGTTATTCGCTCCATGGCTTGATGCGGCGCAGGCAGAGCGTCTCGTGCGCCTCGATCCGACCGGTATCGTGCAGCAGCTGGAGGCGACTGCCTCGGACCTCGACTCGGACGATCCCCGATTCAGCGTTAGCGCCGTGCTCGACGAAGTGGGTATCGCGGCGGAACCCGGTCGTCCGGGCGTGCGCGGCTTCTCGGCGATCGTACGCGCGAGCCACTCCGGCGGCTCGGCGGAAATCCAGGCGTCACGCCTGTCAGTCGATGCGGCGGAGTTCCTGGGCAACGATGTCGAGATCCAGGCGGCAGACTCGATGGTGTTCTGGCGCAAGCGCGGCGACGAGTTTTCCATCTGGTCGGACGGGCTGCAACTTGCCAACGAATTTTTTACGAGCTACAGCGATGTGGATCTCGTGTTTCGCGAAGGCGCTGATCGTCCGTACATCGACCTGAATAGTACCTGGAGTATCTCGGACGTCGCGGCAGCCCGACGCCTGCTGCCGCGCAAGTTCATGAAGCCGCGCCTGTACGAATGGTTCCAGATGGCACTCGTCAGCGGCTCGATTCCGCACGGAACGACCGAGCTGCAGGGATCGCTCGACGACTTCCCGTTCGACAAAGGCGAGGGACGGTTCCTTGTCAACGGGTCGGTGCGCAACCTGAATTTCAAGTACCACAAGGATTGGCCGGCGGCAGAACAGGCCGATCTCGAAGTCATTCTCGACAGGATGCGTCTCTACTCCGAGAAAAACAGCTCGATCAGCTCCGGCAACAGAGTGGTCGACGCGAAGGTGGATATCCCGGATCTGCGTGACCCTGTCCTGCAGATCGAGTCTTTTTCAACGGGCACGCTGGAGTCGATCCGGCAGTTTTCGATGCAAAGCCCGATATCCCGCGTCTTCGGCGGGCAACTCGATCGCATCACGGTGTCGGGCGATGCCAGCTTCACTCTCGACCTGCTGGTCCCGCTCAAGAAAGAACGAGTGCGCGAGTTCGAGTTCGTCAGTCGCGTGCGGACCAATAACGGGTCGATACAGGTCGAGGGTTTCGACGCGCCGGTTACGGACCTGGCCGGCGACGTTACGATCAGTCGCGAGATGATCACGAGTGAATCGCTCGGCGGTACGTTTCTCGGTCAGCCGGTGAGCATCGATCTCGGGCGGTCCGACGATGAGCGCTTCGCCGTCATCGCACGGGCCGACGGGACGTTGACGGCAGAGGGTCTGGTTGACGGGCTCGGTATGCCGCTGGACGGGCTGGTTGCCGGTGCGACCTCGTTCCAGGCAGAGATTCTGTTTCCGCGAGGGCAAACGGAGACGCCGGCACCGCTGACGATCCGGCTGGCGAGCGATCTTTCCGGATTTGCGTTCGACCTGCCCAGCCCGTTGCGAAAACCGGCGGATGAACCGCGGCGTATTCGCGGTGACATTCGTTTCCTGCCGGGCGGCACCGTTATCGAAAGCAGCGGCTTCACCGAGGACGAGATGGCCTGGCAGATTGCGTTTCACAAGCCGGAAGGCGAGTGGGACTTTGACCGGGGCGTTGTCAGTTTCGGCGAAGGCGCAATCGAAGCGGCGGAGACGCGCGGCCTGCACATTCGGGGCCAAACCGGTGCGGTCGATCTGCACGAGTGGCTGGCACTGTCCCGCAGCGGCGAGAGGAATGTTGGCGCGGCGGACAGGATCCGCTCGATCGATCTCCTGGTCGATGAGTTCCGGGTCGTCGGTCAGCGCCTCGACGGGCACAGGGTACGCGTGGACCGCAGTGCCCGCGACTGGCTGGTGCAGCTGGAGGGTGACGACGTGACCGGCTCGGTCTTTGTTCCGTACGAATTCGGGGGCGAGCGCGAAATGGTTCTCGAGATGGAACGGCTGCGGCTGCCGGGAGACGACACCGCGGTGTCGGTCGAGGAAGCGCAGGCGATCGATCCTCGCAAGTTGCCGCCAATCCAGCTTTCAGCGGCCGAGTTTGCCTTCGGTGACCGTTACCTGGGCGAGGTGCAGGCGCAATTCGACAAGATCGAGGATGGACTCGAGGCGACGACCATCCGGGCGTCGGACGCGACGTTTGAGATCGTCGGCAACGGCCGCTGGGTTGCCGACGAATCCGATCCGCTGGGCAGTCGCAGCTATGTAACGGCGACGTTGTCGAGCAGCAATGTCATGGAAACGATGCGCCGCCTCGACTACGAGCCCGGCATCGACAGCGAGAGCATGAATATCCTGTTACAGCTGGAGTGGTCCGGCAGTCCGCGCGCCGACATCTTCGAGGTACTCGACGGCGAGGTTCAGGTTCGCTTCGGTGACGGCCAGCTCGTCGAGGTCGAGCCGGGCGCGGGACGAATGTTCGGCCTGATGAGTATCGCCGCATTGCCGCGGCGCCTGTCGCTGGATTTTCGTGACGTGTTCGAAAAGGGATTCGGCTTCGACCAGATCCAGGGCACGTTCCGAATCGACAATGGCAGGACACTTACCTGCGATCTCGCGCTGGAAGGGCCGGCGGCGAATGTCGGCATCGTCGGAGAAGCCGATCTCGCCGGGCGTACCTATGACCAGACGGCAGTCGTCAGCGCCAACGTCGGCAACACGTTGCCGATCGTCGGCGCGGTGGTGGCCGGTCCGCAGGCGGCAGCGGCCTTGTTGATATTTTCGCAGATATTCAAAAAGCCGCTCGAAGAGGCGGGCCAGGTCTACTACGACATCGACGGTTCCTGGGACGGGCCGGAGGTACAGTCGTCCGACTCGGAAGCGTTCATTGCGAGCAGCGAGCTCGCGGGTTGCCTCGCCGACCCGGAGTAGTCTACCGTTACGCCTCGTTTCCGGAGCAATGCATGCGCGTAGCCGCGTTACAGATGAACAGCGGTGCCGATGTCGGCGCGAATCTCGAACTGGCGGACCAGCTGATCGCGGATGCGGCAAGAGATCGCTGTTCGCTCGTCGTGCTGCCGGAAAATTTCGCGTTGATGCCGGAGCGCGGTAAGGACAAGGCACAGATTGCCGAGCAACCCGGCAGCGGACCGATCCAGGACTTTCTTGCCGAGGCGTCTCGACGCCACAGCGTCTGGATTGTCGCTGGCAGTATGCCACTGGTCTCACCGGCTATCGACGAGCAGCGCGTCTACGGCGCGTGCGCTGTCTATAACGCCAAAGGCGAACAAAGCGCGCTGTACCGCAAGATACACCTGTTCGACGTCGACCTCGTCGACCAGCAGGAGTCTTACCGCGAGTCCAACTCGATGTACCCGGGAAGCGATGTCGTCACTGCCGACACGCCGGCCGGCAGGGTCGGCCTGACAATTTGCTACGACCTCCGGTTTCCGGAGATGTTTCGGCAGCTGGTCGACGCCGGTGCCACGCTGTTTACAGTGCCGGCGGCGTTCACGGCGACAACCGGCAAAGCACACTGGCATACGCTGTTGCGCGCTCGTGCTATCGAGAACCTGTCGTACGTCATTGCAAGCGGCCAGTTCGGAACACACCCCGACAATCGCGCGACTTTCGGTCATTCGCTGATCGTCGATCCCTGGGGCCAGGTGCTCGCGGAACAGGCCGAAGGAAATGCCGCCGTCGCGGCGGACATCGATCCCGAATTGCCCGCAAAACTGCGTCGCGAATTCCCCGCACTTTCAAACCGGCGACTCTGATATGGACAGTCAAGCAAACTCCGTCGACGCGCTCGTTACCCGATTGCTCGAGCCTGCCGGGCTCGACGAGGGCAAGCTCAGCTCAACGCTCGGCAGCGTCATGCGAGGAGGGGTGGACTACGCCGATCTCTACTTCCAGGTGAGCCGGCAGGAAAGCTGGACGCTGGAAGACAGGATCCTGCGTGAGGGCAGCTTCAGTCTCGACCAGGGCGTTGGCGTGCGTGCGGTCAGCGGCGAAAAAACCGGATTCGCGTACTCGGACGAGTTGGTGCTTCCGGCGCTCGAGAGGGCCGCAGGTGCGGCGCGTGCCATTGCGCGACAGGGGCAGGACCTCGAGGTGCAGGCGTGGAACCGGACGTCCGCAGTGCCGCTGTATCCGTCCGATGATCCGACGACGAGTATCAGCGATGAGCAGAAGAAACAGCTGTTGACCGATATCGACGAACAGACGCGGGCACTCGATACGCGGGTCGAACAGGTTATTGTGAGCCTTGCAAGCAGCCAGGACCTCGTGCTGGTAGCGGCATCCGACGGTACGCTTGCGGCCGACATTCGGCCATTGATCCGGCTCAACGTCAGCGTGATTCTCGAACAGGAAGGCCGGCGCGAGCAGGGCTACATGGGTGGCGGTGCGCGTACGGACCTCCGGTATTTCCTCGGCGGCGACCTGCCGATGGAGTACGCGCGCGAAGCGGTGCGCCAGGCGGCGGTACAGTTCGAGGCGCAGGCGGCGCCGGCCGGGTCTATGCCGATCGTTCTTGGGCCCGGATGGCCGGGCATTCTGTTGCACGAGGCGGTCGGCCATGGTCTCGAAGGCGATTTCAATCGTAAAGGCACATCAGCCTTCACCGGACGCGTTGGCCAGAAGGTTGCGTCGCCGCTTTGCACCATTGTTGACGATGGCACGATCAACGATCGACGCGGATCGCTGACGGTCGACGACGAGGGCGTGCCGGCGCAAAACACCGTTCTGGTCGAAAACGGCGTGCTGAAAGGTTACATGCAGGACAAGCTCAACGCGCGCCTCATGGGCGTCGCATCGACCGGCAACGGACGCCGCGAATCCTTCGCGCACATGCCGATGCCGCGCATGACCAACACTTACATGCTGCCGGGACCACACTCGCCGGAGGAGATTATCGCCTCGGTAGATAAAGGGATCTATGCGCCCAATTTCGGTGGCGGCCAGGTCGACATTACATCCGGCAAGTTCGTTTTCTCGGCGAGCGAGGCGTACCTGATCGAGAACGGCAAGGTCACGGCACCGGTCAAAGGGGCGATGCTGATCGGCGACGGACCTGAAGCACTCAATCGCATCTCGATGGTCGGCAACGATCTCGAACTGGATTCCGGTGTCGGTACCTGCGGCAAGGAAGGCCAGTCGGTGCCGGTGGGCGTGGGGCAGCCGACGCTCAGGATTGACGAGATCACCGTCGGTGGTACGCAGTAGCCGGTCTTGCCTTGACATAACACCCAAAATTCGCGGTTCTTGTCGCGCAATGTGAGACAGCTCACTCCATTGAACATAGTGTTTCTGTACCGTTGCAAACTGATCAAGGAGTGAGTTGCAATGTCTTTCGATAGCACAATTACAGAATACGACGTGGACGCCAATGCCAAGCAGATCGCGCAGGGACTGCGTGGTGAGGGGATCGATCTGGAGCCGGACCTCGACGTGGACGGCCTCGAGCACTCCATCCTTTCCCGCCTGTTTGGGCTGTTCGGGGTCGGAAAATCCTGATCTAGACGGCGCCACCCACTGGACAACCGCACCCGGCTATGGAAAATGAATCGGCCCGGAGGCGGAGTGTTGAGAGACCATGTGGGTAGCCAAGCCGATCTACGAGAGCCTGCCGTACTTCTACCTGATCGCCGGAGCGCTGTTCCTCGGCGCTTCGATGTACATCAATTACTCGTTCTGGCCGACCTTGTGTTTCGCGGTGGGGCTGTTGTGTCTCGTTGCCGGCCTCGTCGTCCTGCTGAAGCGCCGGGACTACCGTGTCACCGACCGGCGGGCGCAGCGTACCGTTATTGATCGTTGACCGCAGAGTCCTGGTCCCCCGCGACTTCGGCCTCATCGTCGGCAATCGTATCGGCGCCATCGAAATCCTCGCGCAGGCGCAGGTCGGAGTAGACGAGTTCGTGCACGCCGAGTGACACCACGTCGCCGTCACGCAGGCGATATTTCTTTACCTGCTTTTCGCCCAGGAACACGCCGTTGGTACTGTTGAGGTCTTCGATTACGCAGCCGTTCTCGTCGCTGATGAGCTGCGCGTGGTGGCGGCTGACGAACTTGCTCTTGATATAAACCTCGTTGTCCGGCGAACGGCCAATGATGATGCGACCGAGCGGGAACGTCAGCACGTCCGTAACCTCGCCGTCCGACCGAACCTCGATCTGTGTAACGTGCGAATCGGCAATCTCGCGACGTTGGCGCTCCATCTGCCGCAACTGATCGTAAATACCGGTGTTGCTCTCGTGCTCTTTCCAGTTCAGCTCTTCCGCCGCGGAAATAATGTCGTCGGCGTCGACCTGGTCCTTCTCGTCGGCGAAGGCGCACAGCAGCGCTGTGTCGCACAGCGTATTGATCAGTCGTGGAACGCCGCCGGAAAACCGGTAGATTGATTCGAAACTGTCGTCCGCAAACAGCGGCTCGTCGCGGCCCGCGACGGAAAGCCTGCGTTCGATGTACTCGCGCATTTCACGCCGGTCAAGCGGGCCGATGTGAAACCTGAGGCGCACGCGTTGCATGAGCTGTTTGAGGCTCGGCGAGTCGAGCGTATCCTTGAGCTCGGGCTGCCCGGCGAGGATGATGCGGAGCACCTTTTCCTTGTGCGTCTCGATACCCGAGATCATGCGGACTTCCTCGAGCACCTTCTTTGACAGGTTTTGCGCTTCGTCCACGATCAGCACGACTTTATTGCCGTTCGAATATTGCTCGATCAGGAACATGTTGAGCATGTCGAGCAGCTCGACCTTGCGCTTGTTGAACGGCTTGAAACCGAACTCGGTCAGGATGGCCTGCAGAAACTGGGTCGCCGTGAGCTGTGTCTGCGAGACGACGGCGTACACGACGTCGTCGTCGAGCTCGGAGAGAAAAGACTGCAGCAGAGTCGTCTTTCCGGATCCGATTTCACCTGTGATCACCACGAAGCCGTCGGCCAGCCAAATGGTCGACTCCATGTACGCCTTGGCACGGGCGTGTTGTTTGCTCCAGTACAGGAACTCGGGATCGGGCGTCAGCCGGAACGGCTGCTCGGCCAGTTTGAAATGTTCCAGGTAAGACATGACTGCCTTGAGTTTACCTGCTTTTGTGTGCAGCTGGGCAGGTAGATGTCGCACCTGGAAGCGTGTATCAGGTCACGCTTTTGTCAATTATCCCGACAAGTGCATCGCGAGCCTCCGGCGTGTCGCCGATCACCGTGATGTGCCCGAGTTTGCGGCCGGGTCGCGGCGCTTTGCCGTAGTCATGCAATTCACCGACTTCAAGGGATCGTGTCGCGTCCGGGATTTCGCCGATCAGGTTGACCATGCCGGCGTGACCGCGACTTTCAGTCGAGCCGAGTGGCTGGTCCAGAATTGCGCGCAGGTGGTTTTCGAACTGGCTCGTTTCGGCTCCTTCGATCGTCCAGTGCCCGCTGTTGTGTACGCGCGGCGCGAATTCGTTGGCGAGCAGGTCGGTGCCGACGACGAACAGCTCGAGTGCGAGGACACCGACGTAATCCAGATGTTCGAGCATGCGCTGAACGTAGTTGGCAGCCGTGATTTGCAGCGCGGGTTTGTCGATCGGCGACGTTGAAGTCCGCAGGATGCCGTCGCGATGAGTGTTGCGACTCAGCGGGTAGATCGCGACATCTCCGGCGACATTCCTGGCGCCGATGCAGGAGACTTCGTAGTCGAATGGCACAAACTGCTCGGCGATCAGCGGGACGCTACCAAGTTCGTCCCAGGCAGTATCGAGATCGTCAGCGGTTCGGACCAGGAACTGACCTTTGCCGTCGTAGCCGAGGCGACGCGTTTTGACAATCATCGGCAGTCCGAGCTTGTCGGTCGCGTCCTGCATGGATTGCCGCGAGCCGATGGGGTGATAGCCCGGTAGTGGAATGCCGAGGTCGTCAAACAGTCGTTTCTCGTCGAGGCGATCCTGCGCGTGGCGCAGCGCATCGGCAGGCGGGTAAACCGGCACGTTGTGGTCAAGGTGCGCCAGGGCGCCAACCGGGACGTTTTCGAATTCATAGGTGACAACATCGCAGGCATTCGCGAGGGCGGTCAGCGCCGCGGCGTCGTCAAAAGGTGCGCGGATTACGTCACCGCACACGGCCGCCGGCGGGTCTTCCGAAGGATCGACAAAAATGCATTCGGCGTCGAGATTGCGCGCCGCAAAACCGAGCATCTGGCCGAGCTGCCCGGCGCCGATGATTCCGATGCGCATCAGGAACGCGGGTCGTTGTCGCCGAGAACCCTGTCCGTCTGGTTCCTGCGGAACGTATCCAGTGCCGCAGCAATGTCGGCGTTGTCATTGGCAAGCATTGCAGCGGCGAGTAAGGCGGCATTAACCGCACCGGCACGGCCGATGGCGAGCGCGCCGACCGGCACGCCGGCCGGCATCTGCGCGATCGACAGCAGCGAGTCCATGCCGTTGAGTGCCTTTGACTGAACCGGTACACCCAGTACCGGCAGGCGAGTCTTGGACGCCGCCATCCCCGGGAGATGCGCCGCGCCGCCGGCGCCGGCGATGATGACCTTGAGTCCGCGATCCACGGCGGAGCCGGCGTACTCGAACAACAGATCCGGCGTGCGGTGCGCCGACACAACTTTTACTTCGTAACTGACCCCGAGTTCATCCAGCGTATTCGTCGCGTGCTGCATGGTCTCCCAGTCGGAGCGTGAACCCATGATGATGCCAACGTCGATACTCATGTCTTTCCGTGTCCTTTCCTGCGGCGAAGGTCGGCGAGGCCGTCGCGGATCGGATCCGCATCTACCCGCCCCATCAACTTGCCGATGTACTGTTTCTGGCGGCGCAACGCGCCGCGGGATTTGATGCGCTTTGCCTCGAGGACCGCGTCGAGCAGGTCTTCGTCGAGGTCAAGCTGTTCGAGATCGTGCTCTCTCAGCGTTACGAGTTCTTCTCCGAGCTTCTGCAATGCCAGGTACTCGCGTTTCCGCGCGCTTTTGCTGGGCTTTGAATCGTCCACTGGTTTAAAGTACTTGCGCTGCCGGTCCGCCGATCAGGGAGCGGAGTCTATCACAAGGGATGTTGCAGTCATGGCGAAAGCTGGTACACGCGTTGCGCTCGACGGCGCCGAACTGGAGAAGCTCGTTTCGATCGCGCTCGACGAGGCGCGCCGGCTCGGTGCCGACCAGGCCGAGGTTGCGGCGAGCCAGGACACCGGGCTGGCGGCCACGGCACGGCTCGGCGATGTCGAAAACCTCGAATTCACGAATGACCGTGGCCTCGGCATCACTGTTTTCGTGAATTCGTGCAAGGGCAACGCGAGCACATCCGATGTTTCGACAGCTGCGATTCGTGAAACGGTCGCCAAGGCCTGCTCATTTGCAAAACTCACGGCACGGGATGAGCACGCGGGGTTGGCCGATGCCGAGCTGATGGCGACGGAGGTTGTCGATCTCGATCTCGACCATCCGTGGGATATCGACGCCGAAGCCGCCATTGCGCTCGCTATCGAAAGCGAGGCAGCGGCATTGCAGCACGACAAGCGCATCAACAATTCCGAAGGCGCCACCGTGGCGACAAACCGCGGCACCCGGGCATACGGAAACACACACGGCTTCCTCGGCAGCTATGCACGCACCAGCCACAGCATTACATGCGTCGTCCTTGCCGAACAGGACGGCACGATGCAGCGTGACTACCACTACACGTCGTCCCGGGTGGCAGGCGACCTCGAAGACGCGACGGACGTCGGCCGCATGGCAGCCAACAAAACGCTGCGGCGGCTTGGCGCGCAAAAAATCAAGACAGTCAATGCACCTGTCATTTACATCCCGGAGCTGGCTCGCGGATTCATCGGGCATGCGATTGGCGCAATCGCAGGTGGCGCGCAATATCGACGATCGTCATTCCTTCTCGACGCGGCAGGTGAAAAGATCTTCCCGGATTTCCTGCAGATACACGAGCGCCCGCACATACCCCGGGCAATCGCGAGCCGCGCCTACGATGCCGAAGGCGTCGCAACCTGGGATCGCGATATCGTCGCCGACGGCGTGCTGCAGGGTTACGTGTTGAGCAGCTACTCGGCGCGACGGCTGGGCCTGAAGACCACCGCCAATGCAGGAGGCGCGCAGAACCTCGTGGTCCCCGGCAGTGACACCGACCTCGACGGGCTGATTGCCGATATGGGCACGGGTTTCGTGGTTGAGGAGCTGATCGGACAGGGCATCAATCCCGTAACGGGTGACTACTCGCGCGGCGCCGTCGGTCACTGGGTCGAGAATGGCGAGATCCGGCACGCGGTGCACGAGGTCACGATCGCCGGCAACTTGCGTGATCTCTACCCGCGGATAGCGGTCGTCGGCAATGACCAGGATGTGCGCAGCGGCATCCGCTGCGGATCCCTGCTCGTCGAGGAAATGACTATCGCGGGCGCGTAGCCGATTCCGCGCCGACTTCGCGATCGAGCAGGTCGGACAACGATTGCCTGCCCAGCTGCTCGGCAACCGCTGAGTCGAGGGATGTCCCGATTGCGTCAACGACGTCGGCCCATTTCGGATCGCGATGCGAACCGGTCTCGCCGTCGCGGCGCACCGTCGCCAGGATTTCGACGAGCGAAATTCTCGCCATTTCGCGTCCTGGCAGGAAGTTTTCTTTTTCGTCGCTTTTGATCAGGCCGGCAGCCTCGAGCCCGGCCGCGATGGGCGCGAGCGTGATCGTCGGGATTCGCAACGTGCGTCCGATACTCTGGAGATTCACGCCGAGTAGCGGGTCACGGTGTTCCTTGCCGACCAGGTACATGATGTTCAGCGCGATGCGCTCACGCATTTCGTTGGATAGCCGCGGCTCCCGACGGCCGATCTTGAGGTACGCCGGATTCTGGAAATAGAACGCGACCTGTGAGCCGATCAACAGGATCAGCCAGTTGAGATACAGCCAGATCAGCGCCGATATCGCGACGGCGAAACTCGCGTAGATCGCCTGGCGGTTCGACGAGTTGGCCAGGAACGATGCGAAGACCATCGCGGTTGTCGTCCACAGGAAGCCGCCGGCCAGGCCGCCGACCAGCGCGGAACGAAACTTCACGCGCGTGTTGGGCATGAACTTGTACAGGAACGTGAAGATGCCGATCGTGATTGCGTACGGCGTCAGTCGGTCCGTCAGCGTAAAGACGGGCGCCAGTGCCGTGCTTTCCTGTATCGAAACGACTAGCTGTTCCTTTGAGAACTCGGCCAGCGCCTTGACCGACAATCCGACCGCGATCGCGCCGACGATGAGTACGGTGCTGTATTCAACGAGGCGCGTCGCAAAGCTGCGCGGTTTATTGACGTACCAGACGTAATTGAACGAATCCTCGATCTTCTGCACCATGGAAATCGCGGTATAGATAAAGAAGATGAAGCCGATACCGCCGAGCACGTTGCTGTTGACGTTATTGACGAGTCCCATGATGTAGTCGGTGATCTCGATGCCTTTCGGTCCGAGCGGCTCCATCAGTCCGTACAGGTGTGGCTCGATATCCTTGTGCACGCCAAACGCCTTGAGCGCCGAGAAACTGACTGCGATCAGCGGTACGACCGAGAGTAGCGTCGTGTAAACGAGGCTCATCGCGCGCAAAGTCAATTGCCCCGAAACCAGGTCGCGCAGCACCGCCTGCAGGTTGCGCAACACGCCCGTCAATACGCGCCCGGGCATGCCGTACTTGCGCAGGACATCGCCCCACACCAGTGCCTCGATGGTATTTCGGATACGCGCCAACATCGGCGCATTGTACACCGGAAAATCCTTTTAAATTTGGGACTTACGTTCGAAAAACGGCTACGCCGTCATGCGCTCCAGCGCTTCCCGGTACTTGGCGGCAGTTTGCCGCAAAATGTCGGCCGGCAGGTCCGGACCCGGCGCTGTCTTGTCCCAGTCGAGCGTATCGAGATAGTCGCGCACAAATTGCTTGTCGAAACTCGGCGGGCTGGTGCCCATCTCGTACTCCGACTCGGGCCAGAAACGCGACGAGTCCGGCGTCAGGACCTCGTCGATAATGTGCAGCCGGCCTTCGTTATCCATTCCGAACTCGAACTTGGTGTCGGCGATGATGATGCCGCGCTCGCGCGCGTACGCCGCGGCGCGTTCATAGATCGCAATCGTGACATCGCGCACCTTCGTCGCGAGTTTTTCACCGACCAGATCGACAACCTTCCCGAAGCTGATGTTTTCGTCATGGTCGCCGGCTTCGGCCTTGCTTGCAGGCGTGAACAGCGGTTCCGGCAGTTTTTCCGCCTGCTGCAGGCCGTCCGGCAATGGAATGCCACAGACCTGGCCCGTGTCGAGGTAGTCGCGCCAGCCGGAGCCGATCAGGTAGCCGCGCACAACGGCCTCGATCGGCAGCGGCTGCAGTCGTTTTACGACCAGCGACTGGTTCCGTAGCTGGTCGCATATCTCTGCGTCCCTGACGACGTCGTCTATCGTCAGCTCGGTAAGCTGGTTGTCGATGATGTCCGCCATCATGTTGAACCAGAACAGTGATATTCGGGTAAGCACCTCACCTTTGCCCGGAATCGGGTTCGGCAGCACGACGTCGTACGCAGAGAGTCGGTCGGTTGTCACGATCAGGAGGTGATTGTCGTCGACGCTGTAGATGTCGCGAACCTTGCCGCGCCCGATCAGTGGCAGCTCGGGAATATGGGTTTCGAAAACGACGTCTGGGTTGCTCATGGATCGGGATGATGACACGCGATACGATGCGGCACCATATGTACCTCGGAAAGACTCTCGTCCTGATCCTGCTGCTGCTAGTCGCGTGGCAGTTCTATCGGGGATTCCGTTCCAGCTACCGCAGCTTCGAGCGCCAGGGCGAAAAGACATCCCGGGTATCCGAGCGCTACGTAAAATCGCTGTTCCAGTCGATGGGGCATCTTGCGAAAGTCGACGGGCGGGTCAGCGAGGACGAGATCCGGGCCGCACGCCTGGTCATGCACCGGCTCAGTCTGTCGCCGGCGCAGGTACGCCGGGCGATCAACTGGTTCAACGACGGCAAGCGATCCGGGTTCCCGTTAAACCAGACGATCCGCGAGCTGCGTCGCGTCGATGCGCGCGGGGCCGGCGACCGCCAGATGTTCGTGCGCCTGTTGCTGGAGGTCGCGCTGGCCAAGCCGACCGTCAAAAAAGAGGAGCGTGCGCTGATCTGGACGATCTGCACCGAGCTCGACATCGGCCGCGTGGACCTCGCGCAGCTGGAAGCGATGATTCGTGCGCAAAAGGGATTCAAGCGATCGCCGGCGGGCGATGCGGATGCCGCCCGCGTCAACAGTGCCTATCGCGTGCTCGGCGTATCATCGGACGCGACCAACGACGAAATCAAGAAAGCCTACCGGCGACTGATGAACAGGAATCACCCGGACAAGATCGCATCCGAGAACCCCGATGCCGACGTTGTTGCCGAGGCTGAACGGCGTACCCGCGAAGTTCGCGGTGCGTACGAATTACTCAAGGCGCGCCGTTCGATTCGATGATGTAGAGTTAGCCCAAAATTTCGAGGACCCCCACGTGGAACCACTTATAGCGCCTTCTATCCTGTCCGCCGATTTTGCGCGGCTCGGCGACGACGTCAAAGCCGTGCTCGATGCCGGCGCGGATATCGTCCACTTCGACGTCATGGACAACCATTTCGTCCCGAACCTGACTATCGGTCCGATGATTTGCGAGGCGCTCCGGAACTTCGGAATCGAAGCACCGATCGACGTGCACCTGATGGTGGAACCCGTTGACCGCATCATCCCGGATTTCGCCAAGGCAGGCGCGAGCTACATTACGTTTCACCCGGAAGCCAGCCGCCACGTGGATCGTACGCTCGGCCTGATCCGGGAGCAGGGCTGCAAGGCGGGACTCGTATTCAATCCGGCCACACCGCTGGACTGGCTGACGCACGTCATCGACAAGGTCGACATGGTGCTGCTGATGTCAGTGAACCCCGGCTTTGGTGGCCAGAAGTTCATTCCGTCGGCGCTGACAAAACTGCGCCAGGCGCGGCAGATCATCGAAGCAAGCGGGCAGGAGATTCGCCTTGAGATCGACGGCGGTGTAAAAGTCGACAACATCGGCGAGATCGCGGCGGCCGGCGCCGATACGTTCGTTGCGGGATCGGCGATTTTCGGTGCCGACGACTACGCAGCGACAATAAACGCCATGCGGCGCGAGATCTCCGCGGCAACCGGCTGACACAAAAAGGCCCCCGTCCGGAAACCGTTCATTCGCGCCTGAGCTTTATTGAAGCGAATGAACGGTTTCCGGACGGGGGCCTTAATCCGTCAAAGGTTCCTGTTAGGCCTCGCGCCGTATACGACGATCGTCTTGCCCGACGCGCTAACCAGTCCCTGCTCCTCGAGGACCTTCAGTACCCGCCCCGCCATTTCCCGTGAGCAGCCCACGAGCCGGCTCAGTTCCTGGCGACTCACCTTGATCTGCATGCCGTCCGGGTGCGTCATGGCGTCCGGTTCGTTGCAAAGATCCATGATGGCGTGAGCCACACGGCCGGTGACGTCGACGAATGCCAGGTCACCGAGTTTACGATTGGTCCGGTCGAGCCGCGTCGCGAGCTGCGTCGCAAGTTCGAACACGAGTCCGGGACTTTCGCTCGCAATCTGGCGAAACCGCGGGTAGGTCATTTCGGCAATCTCGCACTCCGTGCGGGTGCGCACCCACGCGCTGCGCGTCGGTTGTTCGTAAAACAGCCCCATCTCGCCGAAAAACTGTCCTTTGTTCAGATAGGCCAGCACCATTTCGTTGCCATCCTCATCTTCGATCATGACTTCAACCGACCCGTCGACGATGTAATACAGCACGTCCGGCAAATCGCCGGCGTGGATCATTACGGTTTTCGACGGAACAGTCCGTACGCGGCAGTAACTTAAAAAGCGGTTGATAGCCGGTACATCGCTCAGATTCTTGGCTGTTGTCTGCATTGATTGTCCCTCGCCCAAGGTTGCGGACCTTTTTTAATACAGATTGGACATAAGGGCAAGCTAAGTCCGTGTTTTAGCGTAAATTTATCAAGAAATCGCCGGATCAGACCCAGTAGGCCGCCCGCGTCATCACTTTGGCCGTTACGCGCATCAGTCCTTGAATCGCCACGGGCAATTCGGCAGCGCCCGCGTCCTTTGCGTTTTCGCCGTGCTCGGCTTCCTCGGCGTGCATCGTCGCCACGATCCTGCGGCTGCGCGCATCTTCCTCGGGCAGGTGTTCGAGATGGCTCTCGAGATGGTCGCAGACCTGTTTCTCGGTTTCCGCGATAAACCCGAGGCTCCACTTGTCACCGAGCACGCCGCTCGCTGCGCCGATGGCAAATGCACCGGCATACCAGAGCGGGCTCAGCTTGCTGGGCTCGTAGCCGAGTTCGCGAATGCGCTGTTCGCACCAGGCGAGATGGTCGAACTCCTCGTCGGCGGCACGTTGCATCTGGTCCTCGATGCTCGGGTCGCGGGCAACCATGGCATGTCCCTGGTAGAGTGCTTGCGCGGCAACCTCGCCGGCATGATTGACGCGCATCAGTCCGGCGGCGTGCCGCTTCTGGACGTCGTCAAGCCCGGCGTCCTCGACATCATCGGCCGGATTGGGCCGAGCGGGTCGGCCCGCCGGTGCAGCGACGGTTCTGAGGGCATTGTTCGCGCTCGCAAGAAGTTTATCGAGCGGACTAAGATCTCGTGTAAGCATTTGCTGATTATATAGCAGTCGATATACTGCGACTTTTCCTGGGCAGAAATCCGTTTGGAGTATTTGACGAATGAAGATTCGTAGCGTTTTAGTGTGTGCGGTATTCGTGATTCCCGCAGTTGCGGCAGCGCAGAATGCCGACGAGGAGCTCGGCTGGTCCGGCAAGGCGACGCTCGGTTACCTGGCGACGACCGGCAATACGGAAAACTCGAACCTGAATACCGGTCTCGAGATCGGCTACGACACGGAGCGGTGGCATCATCTCGCGCGGGCCGCGGCTATCCAGGCTACCGAAAACGACACGACCAACGCCGAAGCCTATGAACTGGGCTGGAAGAGCGAGTGGGACATGTCGGAGAAGAGTTTTCTGTTCGGCCGGCTGGTTTGGCGCAAGGATCGTTTCGGGCCCTACAACACGCAGTTCTCGCAAACCGTCGGTTATGGTCGACGCCTGATTGACAATGAGCGCCACAAGCTGAATGCGAACATCGGCGCGGGTGCGCGACAGTCCGAAGACCAGTTCGGCATCAAGAACGACGAGACCATCGTCCGTGGCGGTATGGACTACGTCTGGCAGTTGTCCGAAACGGCAAAATTCAGCCAGGACCTGCTGGCCGAAGCCGGCGACGCGAATACCTACCTGGAGTCCGTCACTGCGCTGTCCGCCACGCTGGTGGGCCAGATGGCGCTGGTTGCGTCATACACCATCAAGCACAACACGGACGTGCCGCCATTGACCGAAAAAACCGACACCTACACGGCGTTGTCGCTGGAATACACGTTCAAATAGCCCGGGCGAGGTTTCGTCGCACGCAAACCACTGATCCATAAGGCAAAAAATTAGCCGACAGAGGGTTTGCATCTGCGCGGGGCCTCAAGTAGAATTTCGCGCCTTTCGCCACTCCCGCGAACGATTTCTTGCGCGCGAGTGACAGCAAACATTTCCCGACGGAAACGAGAACTATGAAGACGTTTTCTGCCAAGCCAGCAGAGGTGCGCCGCGACTGGTACGTGGTTGATGCCACGAACAAGACCCTGGGTCGCCTGTCGACCGAGATCGCTCACCGCCTGCGTGGCAAGCACAAGCCCGAGTTCACGCCGCACGTTGATACCGGTGACTACATTGTCGTGATCAACGCTGAGAAAGTGCGTGTCACCGGCAACAAGAAGCAGGACAAGATGTATCACCATCACACGGGCTACATCGGCAACCTGAAATCCATCTCGCTCGAAAAGCTGCTCGACAAGGCGCCGGAGCGCGTTATCGAGAAAGCGGTGAAGGGCATGCTGCCGCGCGGTCCGCTGGGTCGCCAGATGTACAGCAAGCTGAAGGTCTACGCAGGACCCGAGCACAAGCACGCTGCACAGCAGCCGATTCCACTGGAGGTTAACGCTTGAGGCCCGGCCGCGAGCGGAATGAACTATGAGTGACACCAATTTCTACGGTACCGGACGCCGCAAGACGTCGACGGCACGCGTTTTCCTGAAGCCCGGCAAGGGCGACATCACCGTCAACGACAAGCCGCTGGACGTGTTCTTCGGCCGCAAGACGGCACAGATGATCGTTCGCCAGCCCCTCGAGCTGACGCAGCTCGGTGAGAAGTTCGATGTAAACGTCACTGTCAAGGGCGGCGGCACGACCGGACAGGCGGGTGCGATTCGCCACGGACTGACCCGCGCGCTGATGCAGTACGACGAATCGCTGCGCCCGAACCTGCGCCAGGCCGGTTTCGTTACGCGCGATGCCCGTGAGGTCGAGCGCAAGAAAGTCGGCCTGCGGAAAGCACGCCGGGCGACGCAGTTCTCGAAACGTTAAGTTTGGGGACCCAACTTTGGGTGGTAGCCTGCTTCCAAGGCTGGCACTGAAGATAAATCCGCACCGACCATTGCGATTCAGGTCGGCATTGCGGGCGGATTTGGGGGATCGTCTAGTGGTAGGACTACGGACTCTGACTCCGTCAACGGGGGTTCGAATCCCTCTCCCCCAGCCAAAAACAAATGGGCCCTTTACGGGCCCATTTTTTTGGCTCGGCGCAAAGCGCCTATGCCTCTCCCCCAGCCGGTCCACCGTTCACAAATCGCCGATAAACCGGCACCAGGTCATCGCTGTCCCACACACGAAACCCGGCGTCGCGCAATCGTCTGAAGTCGTTCGCGTTCGGTAGTGAAAAATACGGCTGCCCGTCATTGTCCTGAGCCGCCCCGCGCAGTGATTCGCCCGCGGCCAGGGACTCCACGGCCCGCATGATCAGCTCGCAACCCGGCGGATAGAGTTGCAGGACGTGCCAGAGCAGTGAGCGGTTACGGTCGACGTCGATGCTTGCCGCATCGACAATGGGACCGGCGTCGATGCTCGGTGAATCGATCAAGTGCAACGTGCAGCCGACCTCGGGCTCGCCGGCGGCGAGGGCATGCAACGTCGTCAGGATGCCTTTGTATATTGGCAGCAGGCCGGAATGCAGGTTCAGCACGCCAAATCCGGGAACTGCAATCGCCGCTTCGCGGAGAATCAGCCCGAAGCGAATCGATATGATGAGGTCCGGCGCCGAGTCTTCGAGTGCTTGCAGCCCGTCGCCCGCATTGATGTTGCTGACAGTTTGCCGGTCACCGCCAGCCAGTTCCGAGAACGTCAGGTATCGTTCGCCGTCGTCCGGCTGCGTTTCGGCCAGCGGCGCGACGATGTAGTTGAATAATTGCTGCTCGAGAAACCGGAGTTGGCGCAGCTCATCCGGAGGCTCGTAGCCAGTCGCCGGCACGCCCACCGATTCAGACAGCATGATCGTCAGGTCATGCCTGTCCCAAAGAGGCCGCAGCAGGTTGAGCGCGATATTGCTGTGAATATCGCGGTTGGCCAGGACGGTAATTTTCACAGTGCGAAGCAGCCCTGTTTCTAGAACCCGCCCCAGTATGCGTCCGGGCCGTTGATAACGATAGTGCGGCCGACTTTGTCGAACACATCCCGGACGTCGCGTCGGTTGCGAACTTCCGCCGCGCGGCGGCGCATTTCGACCTGGAAATCCGGCAGATTTCCCGAATCAGCCGCAGTTTCACTGAAGGCCAGTATCAGGTTGCCGTTATAGAACGGATCCCCAAGACGCTGCTTGATCAGCTCGGCCGCGCCATCGTAGTCGCCAAGGCAAACCAGTGTGCGTGTATGCGCATCGGAATTACTGTCTGCGATGGGTTCGATCTGCTCGGCGAGGACCGTATTGGCCTCGTCCGACCGACCGAGCTCGTGCAATGCACAAGCCTTTGCGCTGTACATCCACACCAGGCCGTACTCACTGGCGTAGCCGTCGCCGAGACTCTCCATGTCGGCGACAGCGTCAAGCGCTTCGGCAAATCGGCCTGCATACACCAGCAGGCCGGCTCGATTGATGGCCATTGAGATCAGCGATCCGTTTTCACGCACGCCAAAACCAATGAGGCGGTCGAGCAGTGTAAGGGCTCCATCCGTATCGCCGGCATCCCACTTCGCATAGGCGGCCTCGTTGACGAACCAGTACGCATCTTCTCCAACTGCCTCCACGCGCGCCCACTGCCCGCCGTACAGGTCGGCGAAATCCGCTGCTTCCTCGTAACGACCGGCGAGGCGCAACGCGTCGAGATGACTCGTTAGCGTCGGGTAGTCGTCCGGCGCGAGGTTCGCCTGCAACATCGTGTACGCAACGTAATTGGAAATGGCCTTCGTCAGGTCTTCCGATGCGACCTCCGCAGTCGCATGCCAGACACCGGTTGACCGCCTGTTGGTCAGCAATTGGCCGAAGTAGTTGGGATGTTTGACGAGTTGCAGGTACTCGGTGGCCTCCTCGCCGTTGCCGTCGTCCGCCAGTGCCTCGATTGCACTGTGAATCATCCAGCCGTATTCATGAAGATCTTCGACGTCCGACTGGTGAGTAGCACGTGTGATTGCCAGCGCAAGCTTTTCAAACGGTTCGGCGGCATCGTCGTCGGCGAGGTCCGAGGCGAGGGCCGAGAACCAGTCCATATTCAGGTTGTCGACAGCGCCGGGATGGTGTTCCAGCATATCGGCCAGCACATCTACAATCCGTCGGGTATCACCCTCGACGCGGAGCGAGTTCATGAATTTGAAGTAGGGGTCGGACGATGGCGGCGAATACAGCTCGAAAGCCTCGGTGAAGGGCGCAATAGCTGCACGGTCCCGATCCATGTCCTCGAGGACCATCGCTTTCTTCAGCAACAGGAGCCCGCGTACATCACTCGGGTCGTCAAAACTCTCGAGCAATGTGTTGATCTGCACGATGGCGTCAATGTGCTCATCTTCCTCGATGAGTTTGTCGATCGCGAGGATGGCTTTTTCCGTCGCGGCGTCGACCTCCGACTCCAGGCCCAGGTTGGTCGGCTCGTCTGGCGTTGCATTCGCCAGGTAGATCTCGAGGTCTGTCTCATCGACGATTTCATCGCCCAGCCGAATCACGTCGTTGATGGTCTCGAGCGGAATGACCTGTTCCTCGACAGCCAGCGTGAAGTCGAGGACGAGCGTATCTTTCTCGTGGCGAAACTGGCGTGAGTAGTCTATGCCTGCGAGGCTTCGGCGCGTGCCGTCGGGCAAGCCAAAGCTGCGACCCGGTGTCGTGATGCGAATGACGTGGCGAAGGTTTGTGCCGCCTGAAATCTGCATTGGCGCGTCGCGATCAGATTCGACTTGTCTCGGCACGACATCCTGTACAGCGGTGGCAAAGACGGGCAGGACTTCGTCGAGATCGCTGTCCGCGAAGGTTTTCTCATTGATCGTGTACGTCGCCGCAAGCGTAATGACGTTGGCATCGAGGTCATCCGAGATTGTGAACGGTTCACTTTCGACCGCGCCCGGGTAGTTCGCCGAGTAGTAATCCAGAAAGCCGCGCGCGAGGTCGTCGCGTCCTTGCGATGCAATTCGAATTCGCATGTTGTCGGCCGATGCGTGCCGGTACGTGTAGCCAATCCGGATGTTGAGCCCGACGCCGTCGGACGCCAGGACTTCATAGGTCTCCGAGATCTCGTACAGCGGCTCATCGACCGGCGGAACGTGGAGTTCGACGAGGTCTTCCTGGCCTTCGCGGATCGGCAGGATATAGCCGTAGTCGAGGCCGGCGATGTTGTCGGCGAGTCCGCCCTGGTGCGACATCGTCGGGTCGACACGGTAGGCGGTGCCGTCGATTTCGTACTCGACGATCACGTGATCAAAACCGTTGATGGACGGCGACATCTGCGGCAGTACGTTGCCAAACGAATACGACGCCAACGCTGGCACGGCGTCGATTCCAAGGTGATCGAGCGCGGCGACCAACAGTACGGACTTGTCCTTGCAGTCGCCGTAACCGCGCTGCAGCGTCAGCGCAGGCGCACGCGGAACGTGTGAGCCCATGCCAATCTCGATGCCGAGATAGCGGACATCGTCCTGCACCAGCCGCAGTGCGTGAATGGCTCGCTCGCGCGGGTCCGGATTTGCTTTGGCCAATTTGTCGAGGCGAGCCACGAACTCGGGCGGCATTGACGCATCCACATCGTAAAGCGGCATCGCCCAGTCCACAACGTCGGCCCACGAGGACATGGTTGAAACCGACACCATGCCGAACGGGGTCCAGTCATCCGGGGTGTAGTCCTGAACACGAACCGGCTCCGGGTCGAACACGTGCAACCTATAGTGACGGCGACCGCCCCGGGTCGTGACTTCGGGTACCAGGTCGGTCGCCATCGACCGCACCGTTACGTCCTGATCGCCGGGCACTGAAACGTCATAGTAGACCTGCGCCAGCGGCACCGAATACTCGACCTGCAAAATCTCGAACAGTTCGCCTGGCCACAGCTTCGATTCCACGGTCCCGCTGACCGAGTAGTCGATAATGTCGCCGACCCGCACATCCTCGAGCTGGATCAGCGCGGTGATGTCGCCGTCAAGCAGGCTGCTGTCCAGCCGCTCCTCCTGCCGCAACAAGGTGATCTCAGCCTCATCGAGACGTTCGATAATCTCGCCGTCGCGAAGGATGCGGACGAAATTGAACGACATCGAGTCCTCGGACGGATCAAACGTCGCGGTGATCCGCGCCGCTTCCTCGAGCCCTGTGCGATCGACGACCTCGTAACTCAGGCGCCGCGCATACTCGAATCCGACATCTGTCTGGCGAATCTGGCGATCGACGAGCAGGTAAGCGATGCCATACTGGAACTCGTCGGCGCGGTCGGCCCCGAAGGGCTCGATCGAACGGTCCGATGCCCAGTCGGGACGTGGCGCCTTCGTCACGTCCGGCTCGCCGTAAACCATCCCCGACATCGCAACGGTTGCAACTGCGAACAAAAGAGTCCTGAGTTTCAAGTCGTCCATCTCCTGAAGCTGGTGGTGGTAACCGGCCCGACTGTGGCCTGCGAAATCTTGTCGAATCCGAGGTGCTCGTAGAGTCCGTGATTGCCCGGGTCCTCCGTGCTCAGACACACGGCGACTGCATCCGGGTCGCTGGCGGACATGCCAATGACATGTTCGATCAGCACGCGCGCGTAACCTTTGCCGTGATGGCTCGGATCCACAGCGATCGTGTCGATGTAATAGTAGCCGCCGTCAACCTTCGGCGAGTTGCCGTTCATTGTCGCTTCAAAAGCCTCGAGTCTGGCGAACGTTTCGGCACCGACCTCGGCGCGAAATGCTTCGGCCAATGTCTCGTCGGCTTCGAATGAGTCGCCGCTCGACGGCGTGCGAATCAGCATACCGCCGACGAATGCAGCGTCGTCCCACAGCCCGATTACCGGGTCGCCATCGACAAACGTCTGTTCTACATAGAACTCGAAATTCAATCGCAGGGCCTGGTCATACGTGTCGCCTGACAGGTGCTGGTGAATGTAGCGAAACGGTGGATAGTCGCGAAACGCGGTCGCGATCAGGCGGGCAAGGACAGGGCCCTGGTCCCGGGGCAGGGGTGCTACCGTCAGGTTCGCAGCTCCCGCACGCCGGTATCCGTGGCTATCAGCAGCACGTCGGCGGGGCGATCGGCAAAAATGCCCACCGTAACGACGCCCGGAATGCGGTTGATTCGGGCTTCCATGTCGATGGGGTTGGCGATCTGCAGGTTGTGGACGTCGAGGATGTGATTGCCATTGTCAGTTACAAACCCTTCGCGCCACACGGGTTGGCCACGCATCTTCAGCATGCGTCGCGCAACCATTTCCTGGGCCATGGGCAGGACTTCGATGGGCAATGGAAACGCCCCGAGCATGCCAACGAGCTTGGAGTCATCGACAATGCAAACGAATCGCCGCGACGCGGCGGCGAGGACCTTCTCACGCGTCAGCGCACCACCGCCGCCCTTGATTAACTCGAGGCGCTTGTTGCTTTCGTCAGCCCCATCGATATAGAGATCGAGATCGCCGACTTCATTGAGTGTTTCGACCTCGAACCCCTGTTCCTTGAGCAGGGCGGTTGACGCCTTGGAGCTGGAAACGACCCGGTCAATGCGGTCCCTGACGGTCGGCAACAGCTCGATCAGGCAATTCACCGTCGATCCGGTACCGACGCCAAGCTTCACACCCGGATCGACAAATTCCAGTGCAGCTTTCGCCGCATTGCGCTTTTTCTCGGTCGCATTCATAGCTGCGTACTATAGTGAATTGGCGGCAAAATGCACGACACGTGTCGCACATTGGCGAATAGACGTTTAAACCGTGTCCAAACGAAAAGAGCCCGCAGATGCGGGCTCTTTTGTGTTTGCCTGGAAGAAGGCTCTTACCAAGCAATCAGTCAGCTACCGTTTCTTTCTGCGGGTCGCTTTTTTCTTCGCTTTCCGCTTTGTAGCTTTTTTCCTGGTCTTGCGTTTTGCGGCTTTCTTCTTGGTCTTGCGCTTGGCCGCTTTTTTCCTGGTTTTACGCTTCGCCGTTTTCTTTTTGGCTTTGCGTTTCGCCTTCTTCTTGGTCTTGCGTTTGGCTACCTTCTTCTTAGCCTTTTTCTTGGTTTTACGCTTCGCCGTTTTCTTTTTGGCTTTGCGTTTTGCCTTCTTCTTGGTCTTGCGCTTGGCTACCTTCTTTTTAGCCTTTTTCTTCGTCTTGCGCTTGGCAGCTTTCTTCTTGGCTTTCTTTTTAGTCTTCTTCTTAGCCTTGCGTTTAGCTACTTTCTTTTTGGCTTTTTTCTTTGTCTTGCGCTTGGCGGTTTTCTTCTTCGCCTTACGCTTCGCTACTTTCTTTTTGGCCTTTTTCCTGGTTGCCTTTTTCTTCGTCTTACGCTTCGCAACCTTCTTTTTCGCTGCGCGTTTCTTCGCAGGTTTCTTCCTTACTACTTTGCGCTTCTTGGCGACTTTTCGCTTCGAAGCTTTTTTACGAGACTTCTTTTTGGTAGCCATCAGTTTCTCCGTGTCGGGTACCCGGCGTTGAGTATACAAAACAAGGGTAAAAAATCCAGCAACTTACGACCGCCCCGGACACGATGTCGGCGCCCTGAAAAAACGGGTCTCGCATTGCAAAAAAATGAACGTCGATCGGCCTGATCGAAATTCGGAATTACGACTCAGACTTTTTCGTTGCACAGCCAAAAACCGCCGCCGCGATGACAACGATCTCGTTCAGCAAAACTTTATGCGGACACTGCCACAAACGCATCGATGCAACAGTCCGAGAATTTTCCAGGAGGACGAGAATCGTCGTGTTTTCCCCGGGAAAAACACGCTTTGTCAGGCACTGATTGTTCGATAAAGCCGTATATCCCAAGGATTTGGCCTTATTTTCTCGACTTTTTGGCACGCAAACGCGACACCGATCAGTTTTGGTTGGAACCACCGCTTTCGGTGCCGCAGGAATCGAAAGCAACGATCGTAGTAGCCACCGCCCATGCCGACACGATGGTTTTCTTCGTCGAAAACAACTGTCGGCGTGACCACTAACTGCAGTCGCCGCGGCGAAATGAAATCACCATCTTCGGGCTCCCAGATTGCGTGCCGGTTTTTCCGCAGTGTCGTATCTGGTCGAATGTCACGAAACGTCATGTCGCCGCTTTGCCTTGTTACCGGCACGAAAACGCGCTTGTTTGCGCACCAAGCGCGCTCGATGATCGCGCGGGTGTCCACTTCGTCAGGCATTGGCAGGTAGCAGGCGATCCTCGCGGCGGCCCGAAATTCCGGCGATGCAATAACACGATCGCAGATTGCTTTGGACGCGGTAATTCGTTTCGCGCTGTCCAGCGCGCGACGTCGTTGCAAGGCCTGCGTACGGAGTTCGTTCATTGAAAAGGAAGGAGGCGCCTCCCGCCTGTGCCGTTACAAACCGTCGCTCTCGAACCGGAGCAACAGGTGGGGTCAGCCGTGGCCGCAACAGGCTTACCGACTAATCGGCCCTGCTCAAATGCTGCCGACAGAACACGACCCCGAGGTAGAGATTTAGGGTCGAAAGGTATCCAGGTCGGTATCGAACACTGCAGGAGGCGCCAATTCGACAATCGATCGCGTTCGTTACAAGTCGAGCTGTTGCGTATCGCCCAATACGCTGTCAACGCGGTCGGAAATATTCTTCAGACGATCGCTGATGTCGCCGTCAAGCGCCCTGTCGCGCTTCTCGGCGTGCATCAGGTCGTTCGCCATGTTGAGGGCTGCCATGACTGCGATACGATCCAGTCCGACAATGCGGCCGGAATCGCGAATTTCGCGCATCTTGGTGTTGAGGATCTCGGCTGAATCGAGCAGGTCGGTGCGTTCATCGGCGGGGCAGGCAACCTGGTATTCCTTGTCCAGTATCCTGACGCTTACCTGTGCGACTTGTTGTGTCATTCGGCTATGTTCTCCGTGTGCCAGTTCAGGAGCCTTGCTCCATCGCTTTGAGGCGACCGATCATCGCTTCGACCCTGGCCCTGACCTGTTCGTTTTTCTGCAGCAGGTTGGCCCGTTCGGATGTGAGCGTATCCTGCCGTTGTTTCAGCGAACGGTTCTCGTCCTGCAACTGGTCGCAGACGCGAACGAGGGCGTCGACACGCTTCTCAAGTCGTTTGAGCTCGTGTTCGAAAGTCGAATTGATGTTCTCAGCCATAGGGAGAATATAGTCACGGCTCTGGCGAGAATCAATCGCCGGGTGATCTCTACGCCGGCCCCGTGGTCTGGAACCGCTGTCCGTGGGATCATAAGCGACTGGCTGAACTGGAAAGGTCCCGCACGGGATGAATGAAAAAGTGACACACGCGACGCTTGAGGATGCACTCGGGCGCTGCGGCGCGAGTTGGGATGCCGCGCAGACTCACGGGCTGCTGACCGGCAGGCTGGCTGTTGCCGGCGTATCGGCCGGCCCCGATTGGTTGCTGCAGGTGCTGGAGAGCGTTGACGAAGCCAACGCGCTGCGCGGCGAATGCCAGAAGCTGCTCGATACGTTGTACCAGTCAACCTACTGGCAGCTGTCCGAACGGCTCTCGGAATTCGAGCCGCTCCTGCCGGACGACGATGAGGATGTCGTGGCTCGTACCGTTGCGCTGGCGCACTGGTGCGAGGGATTCCTCCACGGACTCGTTTCGGGAGACAACAGTGACGCGCTCAAGGAAAGACTGGGCAAGGAGCCGCTGTCCGACATCATCAGAGACATGCTGCAGATCACTCGCGCGGGCCTCGACGAGGACGCCGGGGACGAGGACAATGAGGCCGCGATGGCCGAACTTATCGAATACCTGCGTGTTGCGGCACAACTCGGCTTCGAGGAACTGGCGGACGTTCGGAACACCGCGACAGGGGACGCATGAAGCCCGGCGAATTCAGCAAGCGTCGCCGCCAACTGATGCGGATGATGGGCGAGGGTGGCATCGCCATTCTCCCGGCCGCCCCCGTCAAAATGCGTAGCCGGCATGTCGAGTATCGCTACCGGCAGGACAGCGACTTCTACTACCTGACGGGCTTTGCGGAGCCCGATGCCGTCGTCGTCCTGGTGCCCGGCCGCGACAGCGGCGAGTACCTGCTGTTTTGTCGCGAGCGCAACCCCGACAGCGAACTCTGGGATGGTTTCAGGGCCGGCCAGGACGGGGCGATCGCGGATTTCGGCGCTGACGACGCGTTTCCGATTGACGACATTGACGACATCCTTCCCGGCATCATGGAGTCCTGCAGCCGTGTCTACTACACGATGGGCATGTACCCGGAATTTGACGCGCAAGTGGCGGAGTGGGTCAACACATTGCGCGCCAAGTTGTCCCGCGGCGTGCACACGCCGCATGAGTTCGTGGCCCTCGATCATTTGTTACACGACATGCGCCTTTACAAGAGCCGCAGCGAAATATCGGCGATGCGACGTTCCGCGAAAGTGGCCGTTGCGGCGCACAAACGCGCTATGCGCGTCACTCGCCCCGGCATGTACGAATACGAAGTCGAGGCGGAATTCCGGCACGAGTTCCGTCGCAACAATGCGTGGGTGTCGTACAGCCCGATCGTGGGCGGCGGGGCGAACTCTTGCACGTTGCACTACGTCAACAACAACGCGGTTCTCGACGATGGCGATCTCGTCCTGATCGATGCCGGCTGCGAGCTGGATTACTACGCGTCGGACGTCACCCGCACGTTCCCCGTCAACGGTCGTTTTTCGCCTGAGCAGCGGGCGGTTTACGAGATCGTGCTCGAGGCGCAGCAGGCGGCCATTTCGAAGACGATAAAAGGCAATCACTGGAACGACCCGCACGATGCCGCCGTCGCGATTATCACGAAGGGCCTCAAAAAACTGGGATTGCTCGAAGGCACAGTCCGCCGGCTCATAAAGGACGACGCCTATCGCCAGTACTACATGCACCGCACCGGTCACTGGATTGGCATGGATGTGCACGATGTGGGCGACTACAAGGTGGGAGACGAGTGGCGCATGCTCGAATCCGGCATGGTAACCACCGTTGAACCGGGCATCTATATCGACGCGAAAGCTCCGCGTGCCTTTCGCAATATCGGCGTTCGTATCGAAGACGACGTCGCCGTGACGAACAACGGACCCGACGTCCTCAGCAAGGGCCTGCCGAGCGATCCCGACGAAGTCGAGGCGATGGTGCAGGGCGCATGACCGCGGAGCGCTACGACATCGTCATTGCCGGTGGCGGCATGATCGGCACCAGCCTGGCACTGGCCCTTGCGCCACTGGGACTTCGCGTGGCCGTCATCGAACCGGTGCCGCGGAGGGCGGCCGGCCAACCCAGTTTCGACGATCGATCGACCGCGCTGTCGCGTAGCACCCAGCGAATGTTCGAGGCAATGGGTCTGTGGGACGACGTCGTCGCTGCATCGACGCCCATTACCCGCATCCACGTTTCCGACAAGGGCCGGTTCGGGTTTTCTCACCTGGACGCCAATGAACAGAATGTCGAGGCGCTGGGGCACGTGGTCATCAACCGCGTGCTGGGTGAGGTGTTGCAGTCAAAACTCGACAACGCGACCGGCATCGATGTCTATTGCCCTGCCCGCATCACGGCGGTCGACCCGAAACCTGACATCGCCGTCGCCACCATCGAGTCGGATAGTGACACGATGGAATTGCCCGCAACGCTGCTGGTGGCCGCGGACGGTGCCAAATCAGCGGTGCGCGGCATGCTCGGCATTACCGCGAGCGCGAGCGCGTACGGCCAGCGTGCGGTCATCGGCAATCTCCTCCCCGAGCGCCCACTCGACGGCTGTGCCTACGAGCGATTCACTCCGCAGGGGCCTCTCGCACTGTTGCCTGTCGCGGACAACCGTGCCGGTTTCGTCTGGACAGTATCCGACGGCGATGCGGATCGGGTCCTGGGACTCGATGACGATGCGTTTTTGGTGGAAATCCAGGCCGAGTTCGGGTACCGCCTCGGGACGTTTTCACGCGTTGGCCGGCGCACGGCCTACCCACTGGTGCTGTCGAAAGCGCTGCGCCTCGTGGCGACGCGCAGTGTGCTTGTCGGCAATTCGGCGCATGGGCTGCACCCGGTTTCGGCACAGGGATTCAATCTAGGCATGCGCGATGTTGCCGCGTTGTGCGATTGCATCGCCGACAGTCTCCGTGACGGCGCGGATTTTGGATCGAGCGCAACCCTGGATCGTTATGCCGACTGGCGCCGTTCCGATCAGAAAAAGCTGGTTCACTTCACGGACAATCTCGTGCGCATGTTCGGCAGTTCGAGGCCGCTGACGCGGATCGCCCGCAACATCGGCATGCTCGGATTCGACCTGGTGCCCGGGGTCCGGCCCCTGTTTGCAAAACACACGATGGGCCTGGCCGGCGAGTTGCCGCGCCTTTCGCGCGGCGTGCCGATCCGGTGAACACGACATTCGACATAGCCGTCGTCGGTGGCGGCATTACCGGTCTTGCCTGCGCCGCATTGCTCGCCCGCGGCCAAACCGCAGATAGGGTAGCCGTTACTTTATTTGATGGCGCACCGCGGCCGGAATTCAACGCCGGCGACGACGTTGCGTTGCGAGTCTCGGCGATCGCCAACGGTTCGGCCGGGATTCTCGGCGCGGCCGGCGCGTGGTCGCACGTGCTGGAGGAGCGCGTATCGCCGTATGCCGGCATGCGCGTCTGGGATGAGAACGACACACAGGACAGCGCCAGCGCACTGCACTTTGATGCGGCCGGGTTCGCCGTGCCGCAGCTCGGATTTATTGTCGAAAACGTCCTGATCCAGCGCGCGCTGCTCGCTGTGCTGGACGAGTCCGATGTTGAGTTGCGATTCGATACGCGTCTCGACGATTTGCCGCAAGCCGATCTTGTCATCGGCGCGGACGGCGCACGATCCTTTGTCCGGGAACAGGCCGGGATTGAAACCAACCGCTGGCCGTACGATCAAACGGCCGTCGTCACGCACCTTCAACCGGAGATCGGCCACGATGGTATCGCGCGGCAGCGATTCCTGCGCGACGGACCGCTCGGCATGCTGCCGCTTGCCGACGGCCGCATTTCCGTCGTCTGGTCGACTACGCCGGGCACGGCCGACACCGCGATGGCGGCAGACGACGAGTCCCTCGGTGAGCTGCTGACAGACGCGTCGGACTTCGCGCTGGGCAAACTGGACGTAGCGGGGCCCAGGGGTGGGTTCCCGCTATGTGCGCAGCACGCCGACCACTACGTTCGCGACGGCCTTGCACTGATTGGCGATGCGGCACACGCCATTCACCCGCTGGCCGGGCAGGGCGCCAACCTCGGATTACAGGATGCGCAGGCGCTCGTACAGGTCGTGGAGACCGCGATTCTGAAGGGTTTGCACCCCGGCGACCGGCCGGTATTGCGAAAATATGAGCGGGCTCGCAAGGGTGCCAATCTGACAATGTTGCACTTCATGACTGGCCTCAACCGGCTGTTTGCGACAGACTCCGGGTTGGTAGCAGAAATAAGATCGGCCGGGATGCGCGCCTTCAACCGCAGCGGACCGATCAGAGAACGCGCCGTAAAGGTTGCGCTGGGCGTCGGCTGAAGCCGGTACGCTCGTAGCAGGGGACTCATGACACAACGATACGTCTATGTGCTGGCAGCATTGCTGGCGGTCTTCGGACTGTCCGTTTTCGCGTACAAATGGCAGGTGCTCGGATTTCCCCTGACCGAGGACCAGGAGACGCCGGTGTGGACGATCGAAGCCGCCGTCAGCTTCGACAGCGGGCCAGGATCGATCACGGCCGAGCTGCAGGTGCCGGCCCTGACGCCGCGCTTTCGCATCCTCAATGAGCACTCGGTATCCCGCGGCTATGGTTTCGGCACCGACTACGGTGGCGGCGGACGCGTCGCCAAGTGGACCGTGCGCCGCGCCGACGGTGAGCAAACGCTCTACTATCGCATTTCGGTCTACGAAGATGACAGCGTCGACGAATCCGATACGGTACCGCCGTTTCCGCCGATCCCGGTCATCAATGAGCCCGTCAGGACAGCCGTTGACGTACTGATCGCCGAGTCGCGCGATCACTCGGCCGATACGGCATCGTTCACGGCCGAACTGCTGCGGCGGCTGAACGATCCGTCGCCCGATGCTAACGTCGAATTGATCCTCGCGGGAATCGACACGAGCGCCGAGTTCGTCGGCGTTGTGACGACCATGCTTGCCGCCGCGCGCATTCCCGCGCGTGTTGTCCACGGCTTCCCGTTGGCGGGTCGGCAACGCAACGCCGAGCCGGTTTCGTGGCTGGAAGTGCACGACGGCGACCGCTGGCTGTATTTCAATCCCGCGACTGGCGACGAGTCGTTACCCGACCGATTCTTCGTCTGGTGGCGCGGCAACGAACCGCTCATCGACGTACAGGGTGGCAGCAACGTCGAAGTCGATTTCGCGATCCAGGAGAATCACCTCGACGCCGTCACTATCGCCGAGACACAGGCAGCCGAACGCGGCACGGCGGCAGTGGACTTCTCCCTCTACAGCCTGCCGATTCGCACCCAGGCCGTATATGCCGTGCTGCTGATGATCCCGATCGGCGCGCTCGTCATGGTCGTCATGCGCAACATCGTCGGTATCGATGCGTTCGGCACGTTCATGCCGGTTCTGATTGCGCTCGCGTTTCGCGAGACCAAGCTGTTCTGGGGTGTCGTCCTGTTCACGTTGCTCGTGACGCTCGGCCTGACGATACGATTCCTGCTCGACCGCCTGCGATTGCTGCTTGTACCGCGCCTGAGCGCCGTGCTGATCGTCGTCGTGTTGCTGATGCTGTTCATCAGTCTCGTGTCGCACCGTATGGGTGCTGATACCGGCCTGTCGGTAGCGCTGTTCCCAATGGTCATCATCGCCATGACGATCGAGCGCATGTCGGTGGTTTGGGAAGAACGCGGTGCAGGCGACGCGATCCGCGCGGGCCTTGGCAGCCTCGTCGTGGCGGTCGCTGCTTACATCTCGATGGGCATGCAGTGGCTCGAACATCTCATTTTCACATTTCCGGAATTGCTGCTCGTCGTGCTCGCGCTCGTCGTGCTTGCCGGCCGTTACACCGGCTATCGTCTGACAGAGTTGCGTCGCTTCAAGGAAATGGCAGGCCCGTAGTGCTGGCCGTCGCGCGCAAACTTCGCGACCTCGGGGTCCTCGGCCTCAATGAGCGCAATTCCGAGTTCATCATGCGGCTCAACCCGCGCCGCTTTTATCCACGCGTCGACGACAAGGCACTGACGAAACAGCTCGCGCTCGAAGCCGGGATGGCCGTGCCGGATCTGTACGGCGTCATCGAACACCAGGGCGCCGTCGCGCGATTCAGCCGCTACGTTGAGTATTGCGACAGTTTCGTCGTCAAGCCGGCGCAGGGGAGTGGCGGCGACGGCATTCTCGTCGTTACCGGACGCAGCAAGCGCAAGCGGGACTGCTTTCGGCTGTCAAGCGGAGTGCTCGTCACGGAAGAAGAAATTCGCCACCACATCTCCAACATCGTCGGCGGCCAGTACAGCCTGAGCGGCGGTCGTGACAAGGCGCTGATCGAGTATTGCGTGAAATTCGATCCGGTCTTCGCCGACGTCAGTTACCAGGGTGTTCCTGACATTCGTGTCGTCGTCTATCGTGGCTACCCTGCCATGGCAATGGTGCGACTCCCGACGCGTGAGTCCGACGGCAAAGCCAACCTCCACCAGGGCGCGGTGGGTACGGGTGTGGACCTCGCGAGCGGCAAGACGCAACACGGCGTTCTCAACAACCACATCGTCGACGAACACCCGGACACGGGCGCGCTGGTCTCGGGACTGGATATCCCCCAGTGGGACTTCATCCTGGAATCGTCGGCGCGCGGATACGAGGTGACCGGGCTCGGATATCTCGGCGTCGACATGGTTATCGACCGCGAAAAAGGTCCGCTGATCCTCGAGATGAACGCCCGACCCGGGCTGGCGATCCAGATTGCCAATCAAACCGGACTTGCCGGCCGCATCGCGCGCATCGAGCAGTTGTACAACGCTAATGCGAGCCCCAAAGAACGTGCGTCCGTCGCGCGCCGGGAGTTTGCGGCCTGAGCAAGCCGCCAGACTAGCGTTCTGCTGCGATCCACTTGTCCATGCGTTGTTCCAGCAGGTCCAGTGGCAGCGCGCCGGCGCCCAGCAGGTGGTCGTGAAATGCACGAATGTCGAATTGGTCGCCAAGCTCGCGCGTCGCACGCTCGCGTAGCTGCAGCATCTTCAATTGACCGATTTTGTAGGCGAGTGCCTGGCCGGGCATCAGCAGGTAGCGGTCGATTTCATTGACGATGTCGTGCTCGGCCTTGGCGGCGTTGTCCTTGAAAAAGTCGATCGCCTGCTGCCGCGTCCAGCCCTTGTAATGCATGCCCGTATCGACGACGAGACGCACGGCACGCCACATGTCATAGGTCAGCTGACCGAACCGTGAGTACGGGTCCTGGTAGAGGCCGAGGTCATAGCCGAGTCGCTCGCTGTACAGTCCCCAGCCTTCGACAAAAGCCGTAAAGCCCATGAAGCGCCGGAAATTCGGCACGTCGCCGAGTTCCTGCTGGATCGCAATCTGCAGGTGATGTCCCGGCATCGCCTCGTGCACCGACAGTACTTCGATCTCGTATTTGGGCCGTACCTCCGGGCGGTACAGGTTCACCCAGTAAATGCCGGCACGGCTGCCGTCCGCCGATGGCGGCGAGTAGTACGCCGTCGTCGTGTCCGGTGCGATGGCATCGGGTATGGGGTTTACGCCATAGGGCATGCGCGGCAGGTGTCCGAACAGCTTGACGAGTTCGGGGTCGATGCGCTTGCTCGTTGCAAGGTACTCGGTGTACAGCGCCTCGGGCGTGTCAAAGTAGAATTGCGGGTCGGTGCGCAGGAAGACCAGAAATTCATCGAAGTTGCCGTCGAATCCGACTTCCTCGATGACGTCCATCATTTCGGCACGAATCCGGGCAACCTCCTCGAGGCCGAGTCGGTGGATGTCGTCCGGCGTCATTTTCGTGGTCGTGAACGAGCGCGCCAGGTGCTCGTACCAGGCTGAGCCGTTTGGCAATTCGGACAGCCCGATCGTTTCGCGCGCCGCCGGCAGGTAGGTCTTGTTGAAGTAGTCGTTGAGCTTGCGGAATGCCGGTAGTGCCTCGTCCTCGATAGCGTCCGTCGCCGCTGCCCGAATGGATTCGCGCTCGGCCGGCGTAAATGACTCGGGCAAATTTTCGAAGACGTTCCAGAGCGGGCTTTCCTGGGCGGACTCGACAACCTGCAGGGCAATCTGCGCCGGGATGCGCTGCATCAGGATTTTCGGCGGCATGACGCCGTCGCGGCGGCCGCGTTCGGCCAGCGCTATGGTCTGTTCGATGCGCGTATCGAGCGCCGCAATGCGCGCGATCCAGTCTTCGTAGTCCCGCGGCGTCGTAAAGCTCAACTGGTTCGTCATGTTCTCCGGATTCTGGATGCCGCCACGATGCGCGAACGGAATCAGGTGACCGTTGAACTGGAACTCGTCGACGTCGTCCTGCAGCTCGCGCCGGAACAACTCGTGATTGAGCCGGTCTTCGTCGCTGAGCGCATCCGCATTGATCGCGTAGGTGCGGCGCAGGAACTCGCGTTCGGCGACGTGTCGCGCCTCGATGGCCTGCAAACCAAGGTCGGTCCAGCGGTCGTTGCCGCGCTTGTCACCCAGCCAGGAGGCCGTTTCGGGATGGTTGTCGAGCGTCCATTCCCAGTGCTCGTCGAGCAGCGCGTGAAAGTCCTCGGTCACGTCCGCGAACACGGTACCGGACACCAAAATTCCGGCCAGCGCGACCGTGATTCGAAGTGATTTCATCGGGAACCCCCTGATTCTTATGAGCGGCATTGTGACGCGCTTAAACCCTTGGTGGCAACAGCGGACGCTCTTGGCTATGATGCGCGCACTGATCATTAGCGGTCCCGGAAGAGACCCCGTTGAATCGGGGCGCCGAAGGCGCAACACGCCCGGAAACGCTCAGGCAGAAGGACCGGGGACGCTGATCAGCTCTGGAGAGTGGCCGGTACGGCCCACCGAAGGGGAAAGTGATGCCCGGCATCATCGATCTCTCAGGTTGCAAAGGACAGAGGGGCGGCAGGCGAGCAGTCTGCCGCCCCGTTTTTTTGGCAGGTCATTTGCAGCGAGACATACCCGATGGGATCGAGAACACCACTGTATGACAAGCACGTCGAAGCCGGCGCGCGCATTGTCGATTTCGGCGGCTGGGACATGCCGCTCAACTACGGTTCCCAGAAAGAGGAACATCACGCGGTCCGGGAGCGTGCCGGCGTATTTGACGTCTCGCACATGACGATTGTCGACCTGTCCGGCGAGCGGGTGCGCGACTTCCTGCGATATCTTGTAGCCAATGATGTTGCTCGCCTTACCGAGTCCGGCAAAGCGCTCTATACGTGCATGCTCAATGCCGACGGCGGTGTGATCGACGACCTGATCGTCTATTTCCTCGAGGACACCCGGTTCCGGCTGGTTGTCAACGCCGCAACCCGCGAAAAGGATCTTGCGTGGATTCGTGAACAGGCAACCGCGTTCGACGTGGACGTGTCGGAACGCGGGGAGCTGGCGATGGTCGCCGTGCAGGGTCCGAACGCGCGTGAACTGGCCGCACCGTCTATCAGTGCCGAGTACCGCGATGCGGCCGTCGCGCTGAAACCGTTCTACGGACTCGAGGCCGGCGACTGGTTTGTCGCCCGTACCGGGTATACCGGCGAGGACGGCTGGGAGATCTGCATGCCGGCCGCCGAGGCGGCGCCAACCTGGGACCGTCTTCTTGCCGCCGGCGTCGCACCGTGCGGCCTGGCGGCACGCGACACGCTGCGACTGGAGGCAGCAATGAACCTGTATGGCTCCGACATGGACGAAACCGTGTCGCCGCTCGAGGCGGGGCTGGGCTGGACGATTGCCTGGGAGCCTGCGGACAGGGACTTCATCGGCCGTACGGCACTCGAGCAGCAACGGGAAAATACGGACAGACAACGCTTCGTCGGCCTGCTATTGGAAGACAAGGGCGTATTGCGCAATCACCAGAAAGTCGTCGTGGACGGTATCGGTGAGGGCGAGATCACGAGCGGCGGATTTTCACCGACGATCGGCAAATCCATCGCGCTGGCGCGGGTGCCGGCTGGCGACTACGACCGTGCCCGGGTCGATGTCAGGGGCAAACTGCTGAACGTGCGGATCGTCAAGACGCCGTTCGTTCGCAATGGGCAAATTCGAATCGACGTTTGAGGGGAATACGATGAGTGACCTACCTGGCGATCTGCTTTATACGAAAGAACACGAGTGGCTGCGGCGCGAAGACGACGGCAGCTTTACGATCGGAATTACCGACCACGCGCAGGCCGCGCTCGGCGATCTCGTCTACGTCGAGTTGCCCGAGGTCGGGCAGGATGTCGACGAGGGCGGCGATATGGCGGTGGTCGAATCCGTCAAGGCCGCGTCCGATGTGTACGCGCCTATCGGTGGCAGCGTCGTCGCCGTCAACGAGGACCTGTCCGACGACCCGGAAAAAATCAATTCCGATCCCTACGGTGATGGCTGGATCGTGCGCATGGAGGCGAGCGGCGACGTCGACGAAAGCGCCTTGTTGTCGCCCGACGCCTACCAGCAGTTCTGCGACGAACTCGACGACTAAAGAGAATTATTGATGCCGTTTATTCCGCATACAGAGAAAGACACCCGGGAGATGCTCGACGCGATCGGCGCGGACTCGATCGAAGACCTGTTCGACGAAATCCCGCGTGAACTCCGGATCGAGCACCTCGAGCATGTGCCGGACGCGCTGACCGAGATGGCAATCACGCGCCTGATGCGCGATCGCGCAGCCAGGGACGGCGCGCCAACGTGCTTCATCGGCGCCGGTGCTTACGAGCACCACATCCCGACGGCCGTCTGGGACATCGCGACACGCGGCGAATACTACAGCGCCTACACGCCGTACCAGGCCGAGGCCAGCCAGGGCACGCTGCAGACCATCTACGAATACCAAACGATGATTACCGAGCTGACGGGACTCGACGTCAGCAACGCGTCGCTGTACGACGGTGCGTCGGCGCTGGCAGAGGCATCGCTGATGGCTGTGCGCGCAAACCGCCGCGTCAAGACCGGACGGGTCCTGCTCGCGCCCGGCGTCAACCCTGTGTATGAGCAGGTTGCGGCCGCAATCGCCGGGGCGCAGAACATCACGTTTGAACGCCTGCCGCAGACTGCGGCAACGGGCAACGTCGATTTTGAGGCCTTACCCGATTCTCGTGAACCTGTCGCCGTCGTCGTGCAGCAGCCGTCGTTTCCGGGCACCCTGGAGGACGTCGATCGCCTGACCGACTGGGCGCATTCACAAGGCGCGCTGTTGATCGGTATCTGCAACCCGACGTCGCTTGCAATGCTGAAGCCACCGGGGCAATGGGGCGCCGAAGGCGCCGACATCGCCTGCGGCGAGGGCCAGCCGTTCGGCGTACCGCTATCCTCTGGCGGTCCGTATTTCGGCTACATGACGTGCCGCCAGCAGCATGTACGGCAGATGCCCGGCCGCATCGTCGGCCGCACCACGGACCTCGACGGCAATGTCGGTTTTGCCCTGACGTTGCAGGCGCGCGAGCAGCACATTCGTCGTTCCAAGGCCACGTCGAACATCTGTACCAACCAGGGTCTGATGGTGACGGCTGCGACGATTTACATGTCGCTGCTCGGTTTCGAGGGTATTCGTCGCGTCGCGCAGGCATCGCACACCAACACCGCGGCAATGGTCGAAGGCCTGTGCGCGATTGACGGCGTGGCGCGACTGTATGACGGTGCCTTTTTCCACGAAGTCGCATTGAAGCTCGACCGGCCGGTAGCGCCGGTGCTGCAAGCACTTGCCGAGCGCGACATCCTGGGCGGATTCGACCTGACGAGGTTTGCCGGGACGGACGCCTTGCTCGTTTGCGCGACCGAGACCAAGACCGGCGCGGATATCAACGCATTTGTCACGGCATTCGCCGATGTTATGGCTACAGCCAGCGCCCGGAGCGCCTGAGGTATGGGTCGCATCTTCGACAAGAACGCCAGCTACCAGACGCATGGCGACCTGCCGCCGGTCGGCAGCTATGCGCCGGACGTTTCGCTCGTCAACACCGAGTTGCAAAACGTGTCTTTCGCGAACTGGATGGGCATGCGCAAGGTGCTGAATATTTTCATCAGCATCGATACTGATATCTGCGCGAAATCGGTGCGCCGGTTCGACTCGCTGGCAGCCGGGCTCGACGACGTCGTCATGTTGATGGTGTCGTACGACCTGCCCTTCGCTCACAAGCGTTTCGGTGACGAATACAAACTCGAGAACACGATCGGCCTGTCGGCAATCCGCCATGCCGGATTCGGCGAAAACTACGGCGTGCAGATCATGGAGGGACCTTACGCCGGCATGTTTGCCCGTGCCGTCGTCGTCCTCGACGAAAACAACACAGTCGTCCACTCGGAACTGATCGAGAACATTGCGGACGAACCGGACTACCGCGCGGCATTTCGCGCCCTTGGAATTGAAATCGATGAGTGAAACGATTTTCGAAAAGTCGCGTGCAGGCCGCCGCGCGTTCGCCCAGGCACCCGACTCAACGGGCGACTCGACGATCCCCGACAAATACCTGCGCCGCGACAAGCCGCGCCTGCCGGAAGCGTCCGAGTTACAGACGGTGCGGCACTTCACGCGTCTTTCGCAAATGAACTTCTCGATTGACACGCAGTTCTACCCATTGGGTTCGTGCACGATGAAGTACAACCCGCGCGCCTGCAACGCTCTTGCCCTGTTGCCGGGATTTGCGAATCGCCACCCGCTGGGACCGGTCAGCCATGGACAGGGGTTCCTGCAATGCATGTACGAATTGCAGGAGATGCTCAAGGATGTCACCGGCATGCAGGGTGTGTCGCTGACGCCGATGGCGGGCGCACAGGGCGAACTGGCCGGCGTGGCCATGATCAAGGCCTACCACGATTCCCGTGGCGACCATGATCGCAACGAGATCATCTGTCCCGATGCCGCGCACGGCACCAACCCGGCGACGGCCACGATGTGTGGCTGCATTGTCAAAGAGATCCCGACCGGCAAGGACGGCGACATCGACATTGACGCACTGAAGGACGTCCTAGGACCGAAGACGGCCGGCATCATGCTGACCAATCCGTCGACGCTTGGCGTGTTCGAGCGTCGCATCAAGGAAGTCGCCGATCTCGTTCACGACGCGGGCGGCCTTCTGTACTACGACGGCGCGAACCTCAATGCGATCCTCGGCAAGGTGCGACCGGGTGACATGGACTTCGACGTCATCCACATGAACCTGCACAAGACCTTTTCGACGCCGCACGGCGGCGGTGGTCCCGGCTCCGGCGCAGTCGGTGTGAACAAGCGACTGCTGCCGTTCATGCCGATTCCGGTTGTCGGCTGTGCCGACGTCGACGGCGAGACGCACTACGACTGGCTGACCGAAGAGGACCTGCCGCAGTCCATTGGCCGTTTGTCCGGCTTCATGGGTAACGCCGGAGTTCTGCTGCGTGCGTACGTCTACATGCGCATGCTGGGCCGCGACGGAATGGAGCGCGTTTCGGAATACGCGACGCTCAACGCCAATTACCTGGCCGCAAAGCTGCAGGAGGCCGGTTTCGAGCTGGCATTCCCCGAACGCCGCGCAAGCCACGAGTTCATCGTGACGCTGAAGAACGAGGCGAAGGCATACAACCTGACGGCAATGGACATCGCCAAGGCATTGCTCGACAAGAACTACCACGCACCGACGACGTATTTCCCGCTGCTCGTCCCGGAATGCCTGCTTATCGAGCCGACCGAAACCGAGAGCAAGGAGACGCTCGATAACTTCGTGCAGGCGATGATCGAGATCCTGACCGCCGCAAAGGACGATGGCGTCGAGTACAAGGACGCGCCGTACACGATGCCGGTTCGACGGCTGGACGACGTCAAGGCAGCCCGGGAACTCGATTTGAGGTACGAACCGGGCGCCGGATAGCCCGACGCCGCTTCACTTAAAGGCGCGTCGATCGGGCTATCCGGCGCCCGGTTCGTGCCCAAATTCGTGACGGCCGTATTCGCCAGAACCGAGTCATTCTGGTCAAATAGGGAACCGTCCGCATGCCTTGCGATCCAACAGGGAATCGTTGGGCATCGGGCCCGCAACAGACCAGGACAACTATGATTCCAGCCAGGATTATCGCGGCGTCGGCGCTGCTGCTCGTTTCAATCGCGGCACAGGCCGCCGAGGACACGGCGTGGCGGGCAACGCTGGAACGGATTTCATCCGGCGTGGTTTCCATTCGGGTAGACAGTACGCGCGCGTTCGATACCGAGTGGAATTCATCCAGCCAGGCGACGGGCTTTGTCGTCGATGCCGAACGCGGCCTGATCCTGACCAATCGCCATGTTGTGACGCCGGGGCCGGTGATCGCCGAAGCGGTATTCCGCAATAACGAGGAAGTGACCCTGACACCGGTCTACCGCGACCCGGTCCACGATTTCGGTTTCTTCCGCTACGATCCGGCCGAGCTCAAGTACATCGAACCGGTCGAGCTGCCCCTGAATCCGGACGCGGCCGGTATCGGCAAGGAAATTCGCGTCGTCGGCAATGACGCCGGCGAGCAGCTGTCCATCCTCGCCGGCACGATCGCACGCCTGGATCGCAAAGCACCCGAATACGGGCGCGGCAAGTACAACGACTTCAATACTTTCTACCTGCAGGCCGCTTCCGGCACATCGGGCGGTTCTTCGGGGTCGCCGGTCGTCAATATCGATGGCGAAGTCGTCGCCCTCAATGCCGGCGCCAACAGCAGCGCGGCCAGCAGCTTCTTCCTGCCGCTGGATCGCATCGACCGTGCCCTGCGAAAAATCCAGGCTGGCGAAACTGTGTCGCGTGGCACACTGCAGACGACTTTCCAGCAAAAGCCGTTTGACGAACTCAAGCGATTGGGTTTGACGCCAGATTCCGAAGACGCGGCGCGATCCGGATTTCCGGGCCTGACCGGCATGCTGACGGTCGATCATGTCATTCCCGGTTCACCGGCCGACGGCAAGCTGGCCCCGGGTGACATCATCATCCGTGTCGACGGCAAGCTTGTAACGGAATTCGTGCCGCTGGCCGCACTCCTCGACGACAAGGTCGGATACGAGGTCGAACTCGAGGTAGAGCGAGGCGGCCGACCGACCGAAGTTCGCATCGTGGTCGACGACCTCCACGCGATCACACCGAACGAGTACCTCGAATTTGGCGACGCGATCGTCAACCAGCTTTCCTATCAGCAGGCGCGACACTACAACCGGCAGGCAATGGGCATCTACGTCGCCAACCCGGGATACCTGTTGTCGAAAGCGGCGATTCCGCGTGGCGCGGTCATTACTGAAATGGACGGCCGACCCGTTGAATCGCTCGACGATTTCGAGGCGGCACTCAACGAACTGGCGGACGGCGAACGCGCACTGGTCCGCTATGTCAACATGGAGAACCCGCAAAACTCCATCGTGCGATTGCTGGAGATGGACCGCGTATGGTTCCCGGCACAGCGCTGCAGTCGTGACGACGCGACCGGTCTATGGCCGTGTCGCAAACTGGCTGACGGGCCTGAACCCGAGCCGCCAGAAGCCGGCAGCACACGGTTGACGCGCCACGACGACGCGCGCGTGCGCGCCATCGCGCCATCACTCGTCGTCGTAACGTTCGATTTGCCGTACACGTTGTCCGGTGTAACCGAGCGCCATTACTACGGCACTGGCGTCATCGTCGACAAGGAGCGCGGCTACGTACTCGTCGACCGCAACACGGTCCCGATCGCGATCGGTGACGTCAAGATCACGTTCGCTGGCTCTCTCGAAGTCCGGGGCAAGGTCGAGCAGCTGCATCCGCTGCACAACTTCGCGCTCGTTTCCTATGACCCCGAGACGATTGGCGATACGCCGGTGCAGTCCGCGCGACTCGATACCGCAGCGTTGAAACCAGGCGACGACGTTTTGGTTGTCGGTATCCAGGGCGATCACCAGCTCGTTCACCAGGAGAGCACCGTCGCGTCGGTCGATCCGCTGTTGCTCCCCCTGTCACGCACGTTGCGTTTCCGCGACTCCAACATCGAGGGCATTGATCTCGTCAATGGCCCGGGCGATTTTGACGGTGTACTTGTCGACGACGCTGGCCGCGTCCGCGCCAGCTGGTCGAGCTTCCCGATCCAGGCGCGCGGTGAAGACGAACAATTCAATCGTGGCATCGGTGCCGACGTCATTCAGCAATTCGTTGACACCGTTCGCGCCGGCAAGCCGTTTTACTCGCTCGAAGCGGAGTTCGTGTACGCGCCGCTGTTCGCGGCCCGCAAGATGGGCGTCGATGAGGACTGGATCGAGCGACTGGAGAAGAACAATCCGCGGCGGCGGCGCGCGCTGAGCATCACGCGGCTGGTCGCCGATACGCCGGCATCCAGGTTGCTCAAGAATGGTGACATGGTTCTGGCCATCGATGACAGGGTCGTCACGTCCTACCGCGAACTCGAAAAGGCAGTGCAAAAACCGCGCGTCAAGGTCACCGTGTGGCGCAACGGCGAGTCGCTCGATATCGACCTCGATACGGTTGCGTTGAGCGGCCGCGGCATCGACAAGGCGGCCTCATGGGCCGGCGCCCTGTTGCAGGACCCGCACCGGCCGATGGCCGCACAGCGCGGCGTCCCGACGGACGGCGTGTACGTGGCCTATTTCAGCTACGGATCCCCGGCGACGCGCTACGGCCTGTGGGCCGGGCGTCGTGTCGTCGAAGTCAACGAACAACCGATTCCCGATCTCGACACGTTTGTGAGCGTGGTCAAGGACCTCGAGCACAGCGAGTCGGTGCGACTGAAAACGGTAACGCTGAATGGCACGACCGAGGTCATCACGTTGAAGCTCGACAACCAGTACTGGCCGGCCTACGAAATCCGTCGCGTCAACGGGCATTGGAGACGCACGGATTTTGGGTCGTAGGACAGCCCTGTTCCTGCTGGTCGCCGCGGCGCTCGTGCCGGCGGCAACTGCACTCGCTCAAACGATGTACAAGTATCGTGGCGACGACGGCGAATGGATTTACACCGATCGCAAGCCGCCAGAAGATACCCAGGTCGAATTGCGGCCTCTCGAGTCGAGCTTTGTGCCACCCTCATTCGCGGTGTCACACGACGTCTTTGGCACGACGATCGAAATGGTGGCGCACAACAATTACCACGCGCCGATCGAGGTGCGCGTCATCTTCAATGAAATCAAGGGCGTGAGCTTCCCCGATCCGGACCACTCACTCCGTTGGGTGGTGCCGGCGCGGACTGAACGCACGTTGCTGACACTGACGGTTCTTGAACAATCTGTCGCACCCTACGTCGACTACCAGTACCAGTTCCTGCCAGGGGACCCGTCAGCGCGGCATGTTGCGAACAGCGACTACCATGCACCGTTTTCAGTCGGCGCAAGCTACCCGGTGACGCAGGCGTACCCCGATTCGATCACCCATCGAACGCGCGACAGCATGCATGCCGTGGATATCGCCATGCCGATCGGTACCGACGTGCTCGCCGCGCGCGACGGTATCGTGTTTGACGTTACAGCGAATAATTTTCAGGGTGGCCTCGATGCGTTGAGAAACGGGCAGGAGGCGAACATCGTGCGGATCCTGCACGACGATGGCACGTTCTCGCTCTATGCCCATCTCAACTGGAACTCGATTCGCGTCAAGCCCGGCGATGTCGTCACTGCCGGGCAGTACATTGCCGACTCGGGGAATACCGGGTTTTCAACCGGCCCGCACCTGCATTTCGCCGTGCAACGCAACGTCGGCATGCAGGTCGAGACGGTTCCGGTCGTATTCCGGGGCGCGAATTTCGGGTCAGTTGTGCCAAAATCCGGGGAACAACTCACAGGCCACCGGTAAGCCAACGAATGGAACTCCTGACCTCGCCGACCGTCGTCGTATTCCTGATCCTGATTTTTGTCGCCGTCGCGGCATTGAAATTCGAACCCTCGAAGTACGTGGGTAAGTGGCAGACGCTGCACGAGTGGTTCGGTACCGAGTCGCGCCCGTTACACGTTTCGCATCCCCAGGCGTCAATCCTGGTCACGGGCTATGCGCATTGCGACGTGACGGCCGAAGCCGACGGCATGTGGATCGTCAACGACAGTGAGCAGCCCTCCAGGCTGCCACCGGCGCTGTTTATTCCCTGGCACCACTTCATGCTCAAGACGTCGACGAAAAACGACTACGTTTTCAAGTTGAAAAAGGACGCAGCAACCCGGGCGGTTGTGACGATGATCGTGCGCGCCGATCTCGGCGAAGCGATGGTGCGGCGCATTCCGCGGCGAACGGAGGTCGGTGCATGAACGTCCTCGTCCTGTGCACGGGAAATTCGTGTCGCAGCATTCTCGCCGAAGTGTTGCTTAACGAGCTGGGAGCAGGGCGTATCACCGCATTCAGTGCCGGCAGCCGGCCGGCGAATGCCGTCAATCCAGCGGCGATTCGCAAACTGCAACAGGAAGGGCATTCCACGGCAGGCCTCGAATCGAAATCCTGGGACCGATTCAGCGGTGACGGTGCGCCGCAACTGGATGTCGTGGTCACAGTTTGCGACAGCGCGGCCGGCGAGTCGTGTCCGGTCTGGCACGGCGCCCCCGTGAAAGCGCACTGGGGGATCCCGGACCCGGCCGACGTCCCGGAAAACGATGCGCCCGCAGCATTCGACCTTGCTTACCGACAGTTGCGCGAGCGCATAGAGAGCGTCATGCAGCTGCCGTTCGAAAGCATGGACGAACGCAGCCTCGGTGACGCGCTGGCGCGCATCCACGATGCGGCCAGGGGGCGGGAGCCGTAGCGTGGCCGAATACAACCGCACTCGCCGCATCGTCGCCGAAGCGCTGGGAACGTCCCTGCTTCTCGCGACCGTCGTTGGCTCAGGCATCATGGCGGAGAACCTCGCCGGCGGAAACGTCGCGATCGCGCTGCTTGGCAATACGATTCCGACTGGCGCCATACTCGTTGTGCTCATCTGGGTGTTCGGACCGGTGTCCGGCGCGCACTTCAACCCGGCCGTGACGCTGGCCTTCCTGGTGCGACGCGAGATTGAGGCAAAAGACGCGGCCGCCTACGTTGCCTGCCAGGTCGTCGGAGCGGTGCTGGGCGTCTGGGCGGCACACCTCATGTTCGATATCGACGTCCTGCAGACGTCAACGAAGCTGCGCACCGGCCCGTCACAATGGTTCGCCGAAGGCGTTGCAACGTTCGGTCTCGTTTTGACCATTCTCGGTACCCTGCGATGGGGAACGCGCGTCGTGGGCGGCGCCGTCGGACTCTACATCACGGCTGCCTACTGGTTCACCGCCTCCACCAGTTTTGCGAATCCCGCGGTTACGATCGGGCGCACCCTGACCGACACGTTTTCCGGTATTTTGCCGGCACATGCACCCGCTTTTGTGACGTGGCAATGCGCAGGCGCTGTCGTCGCGGTGCTACTCTGTCGCTGGTTAATGCGGGAGAACGACTAGTGCACATACTGGCGATCCTCGGAAGCATCCTAACAATCCTGTACATGCTCGACCGGCTGGGTGTCGACATCGGCTGGCTGAACCCGTTTCACTGGCGGCACCGTCGCAAGTGGGCGAAGAAGTACGAGAGCGATCCGATCTACTCCGTCGAGGACCCTGTCCAGGTTGCGGCACTGATCATCGTCGGCGCCGCGCGCCTGGATGGTGACGCCAGTGCCGAATGCCGTCGTGCAGCGCTCGAGCAGTTTCGCGACGGTTTCTCGATAGACGAAAAGGCGGCTGGCGAACTCTGGACCGCCGCGTCCCACCTGCTGGGCGGACCGCAGGTGATCGACGCTCAGCTCGATGGTGTCGTCAGTCGCAATGCGTCGAAATTCTCACCGGCACAGGTCGAGTCCATGCTGCAAATGCTGGTCAAGGTGGCATCGGCAGACGGCGAGCTTTCAGCGAAACAGCAGGCCTTTATCGGCGATCTGCGTGACCGGTTCGAAACGCCGGCCGCCGCCGGCGGTACCTGGGCCTAAGCGACGGACTCGCTAAGCCGCGCGGCCAGCGCCTCCCAACTCGTCACCGGTCGCTCGCAGTGCGTACCGAGACAACGGTAGGCGACGGTCTCACCGTCGACCGGTCGCCGCTCGGCCAGCGCACCCGGGAGATCCGGCGCATCGGCCGGAATTGCAAACACGAGCCGTCGCGGCGCGTAAACCCTGGCCGCAGAATCGCGCCAATTTTCGATCTCTTCGCCGCTACCACGGATGACGACGATTTCCGGATGGTCGAGATATTCCTCGACGGCCGAAAGCAGGCTGACATGCCCGTGCGGATACTCGTCGATCGCCTTCCAGGCGCTCTGCAGCACCCGCGCGGCCGCGTCCAGGTATCGGGTCTCCCCGAGCAGGAAGCCAAGCCGCTGCAGTGCAAAAGCAGCGACGCCGTTGCCGGACGGCACTGCCTCGTCAGCAATGGGCTTGGGCCGATGAATCAGCTGTTCGTGATCGTGCGCCGTGAAAAAGAAGCCGCCGTTTTCGCGATCTTCGAAATGCTCCAGCAAACCGTCCGCGAGCCGCACGGCGAATGCCAGGTGATCTGAATTCCAGCGCGACTGCAGGAGCTCCAGCAGCGCATCGACGAGGAACGCGTGGTCGTCGAGATAGGCCGGGAAGCGCGCCCGTCCGTCCTTGTAGCTCGCCAGCAAGCGACCGTCGACCACCAGTTCGCGCTCGAGAAAATCGGCGGCGCTAACCGCCGCGTCGACAAGTTCGGGCCGATCCAGCGCCCGACCGGCCATCGCGAGGCCACGAATCGCCAGCGCATTCCATGACGTCAGTTGCTTTTCGTCGCGCCCCGGCGCTATGCGCTTGCTTCGTTCGGCGAGCAGGACTTTTTTCGCGCTTTCGACCAGAGCCTTGCCGTCATCGTTGTCGAGGTCACCACGCACCGTCAGGTGCCACCGGCCCTCGAAGTTCGCAGGCTGGTCAAGCCCGAAATGCGCAGCAAACACGTCGTAGTCGTCGCCAAGCAGGTCGCGAACGGATTCCGGTGTCCAAAGGTAGTAGAGGCCTTCCTCGCCTTCAGAGTCAGCATCCCGCGTGGACCAGAAGCCGCCGTTGTCCGCCTGCATGTCAGCCAGCATCCAGTCGGCGGTCGCGTTGGCGGTCGCCTCGAACGACTCATCGCCGGTGGCAATCGCCGCCTGTGCGTACAGCGCGAGCAACGGTCCGTTGTCGTACAGCATTTTCTCGAAATGCGGTATCTGCCAGAAGCGGTCGACCGAGTAACGGCAGAAGCCGCCACCAACGTGGTCGAACAGGCCGCCATCGGCCATGCGCTTCAACGTCAGTGTCGCCATGAAGAGTGCTTCGACGTCGGGTTCGGTGTCATTTGCGCTGGCCCGCCAGTGCCGCAGCAGTCGATCGATCGTCGTCGGGTGCGGGAATTTCGGTGCTCCGCCGAACCCCCCGTACTCGCAGTCGAAGGTGCCCGCAAACGTGTCACGCGCCTTCTGCATCGGCTCAGCCGATACTGCGGTGTTGTTGGCCGGCGACGGTTCCAGTTTGCCGAGCACCGTGACCAGGTTGGTCGTCTGTTCGCGGATGCTGTCGCGCTGATCCGAGTAGTACGCCGAGACCTTCTCGAGTAACTCGGTAAACGCCGGCATGCCGTAACGGGCGTCCTTCGGGAAGTAGGTACCGCCGAAGAACGGCCGCTGGTCATCGGCATCGAGGAACATCGTCAGTGGCCAGCCGCCACCCCGTTGCGTCAGCAGCTGGTGTGCGACCTGGTATATCTTGTCGACGTCCGGGCGCTCCTCGCGATCGACTTTTACATTGACGAACAGCCGATTCATGACAGCGGCTGTTGGCTCGTCCTCGAACGACTCGTGCGCCATGACGTGGCACCAGTGACACGCAGAGTAGCCGACCGACAACAGCACGGGCTTGTTTTCCTTCCGGGCCACCTCGAACGCTTCCGCGCCCCACGGATACCAGTCCACCGGGTTGTCGGCGTGCTGCAGGAGATACGGGCTGGTTTCCGACGACAGGCGATTCGGCATGACTCTATGACGCGCTTTGGAAACTGACTATGATACCCGTCTCCGAAGGACGTCGAGCAGGGATTGATGCTGACCTACCCCGAGATTGACCCGATCATTTTCAGTATCGGACCCGTCGCTGTGCGCTGGTACGGGCTCATGTACGTTGTCGGATTCCTGCTCGCCTGGAAGCTCGCGAAGAACCGCGCGTTGCAGCCCTGGTCTGTCGTCAAACCGAAGGAAGTGGACGACCTGATTTTCTACGGCATGCTCGGCGTCATTATCGGCGGGCGCCTCGGTTACGCTGTTTTTTACGGCACCGAGCAGCTGCTCAGCGATCCGTTCTACCTGATCAAGATCACTGAGGGCGGCATGTCGTTTCACGGCGGGCTTGTCGGCGTCATGATCGCCATGTCGCTATTCGCGCGCTACCGGCTCGGTGTCAGCGCGTGGGGCGTTCTCGATTTTGTCGCTCCCATTACGCCGCTGGGCCTGTTTTTCGGCCGCATCGGCAACTTCATCAACGGCGAGCTGTGGGGCAAGCCGACCGACGTGCCGTGGGCATTCGAGGTCGACGGCGTCGTCCGCCACCCGTCGATGCTCTACGAGGCCGTACTCGAGGGCCTGGTGTTGTTCGTCATCCTCTGGACATTCTCGAAGAAAGAACGCCCGTTCATGTCGGTGTCGGGCCTGTTCCTCATCGGCTACGGCGTGTTCCGCTTCCTTGTCGAGTTCGTGCGCGTACCGGACAGCCACCTCGGTTACCTCGCCTTCGACTGGCTGACGATGGGGCAGATCCTGACGCTGCCGATGATCCTCGGCGGTGCAGTGCTGATGCTGCTGGCCTACAGGAAGCGCACATGAAGCAATACCTGGACCTCATGCGTCACGTGCGCGACAACGGCACGGTGAAAGGCGACCGCACCGGCACCGGCACGGTCAGCGTGTTCGGCTACCAGATGCGATTTGATCTCAGCGAAGGATTCCCGCTCGTCACGACCAAGAAGCTGCATATTCGCTCCATCATTCACGAGCTGCTGTGGTTCCTGTCGGGCGACAGCAACATTCGCTACCTCCGGGAAAACGGCGTATCGATCTGGGACGAATGGGCCGACGAAAACGGCGACCTCGGGCCGGTGTACGGTGTGCAGTGGCGCAGCTGGCCGACGCCGGACGGCCGCAAGATCGACCAGGTTGCGGAGATCATGCGCCAGTTGAAAGAAACGCCCGATTCACGGCGTATTCTGTTGTCCGCCTGGAATGTCGCCGAGATCGAGAACATGGCGCTGCCGCCGTGCCACTGCCTGTTCCAGTTCTACGTTGCCGACGGCAAGCTCAGCTGCCAGCTCTACCAGCGCAGCTGCGACATTTTCCTCGGGGTGCCATTCAACATTGCGTCATATGCGCTGTTGACGCACATGCTGGCACAGCAGGCCGACCTTGGCGTCGGCGATTTCGTCTGGACCGGTGGCGACTGCCACCTGTATTCGAACCACCTCGAACAGGCGGATGAGCAACTGTCTCGCGAGCCATTGCCGCTGCCGCGCCTCGCAATAAAGCGGAAGCCGGACAGCATTTTCGACTACCGTTTCGAGGACTTCGAAATCCTCAACTACGAATCGCACCCGCATATCAGGGCGGCCGTAGCTGTCTGATGGTGATCAGCCTCATCGTCGCTGCGTCGACGAACAATGTTATCGGTGTGCAGGGCGAGTTGCCGTGGCGCCTGTCGGACGATCTCAGGCGTTTCAAGGCCCTGACGACGGGCAAGCCGATCATCATGGGGCGCAAAACCTGGGAATCCATTGGTCGCCCGCTGCCGGACCGGCACAACATTGTCATTACGCGACAGTCGGGCTTCAAAGCCGAGGGCGCCGACATCGTGTCGTCGCCGGCTGCGGCACTGCAGATCGCCGGCAACGTGCCTGAAGTCATGATTATTGGTGGTGGCCAGGTCTACGAGCTGTTCCTGCCAAAGGCATCGCGGGTTTACCTGACGCACGTGCACACCGTTGTTGCCGGTGACGCCTGGTTTCCTGCGCTCGATCCGCGTGACTGGACGGTTGTCGACCGCGAGTTGCACACGGCCAGCGAAAGCAACGAATTCGACTTCGAGTTCAGGACTTACGAGCGCGCCACCTAGACCTGACCGTCGACCTGGTAGACGCGTGGCGTCTTGCGGTCCAGCCGCACTGCCGTCAACTGCCGGCCCCAGACGCACCCGGTATCGAGGCTGATCAGGTTGGGCAGCACGATCAGCCCGAGTTGCGACCAGTGACCGAAAATGACGCGCGTCTTGCCGGTGCGTCGGTTTTCCGCCTTGAACCATGGCCTGAGATTCTTGCGAGCGCGCCACGGTGAGCCGCTGAATGTCAGGTTCAGGTGGTTGTCGTTCGTCACCATGCGCATGCGCGTCAGGCAATTGACGATAAAGCGCAGGCGTTTGTTTCCGCTCAGGCGGCCCGACCACGCGTTCGGTGAGTTGCCGTACATCTTGCCGAGCAATGTGGCGTAGTTGTCGCCTTGCAGTTCGTGTTCCACTTCGGCCGCGCGGGCGAGCGTTTTCCTGACGCTCCATTCCGGGTGCGTTCCCGCGTGCACAAGCAGCGTATCGAGGTCGTCGTCGTAGTGGGCCAGCGGCTGGTGGCGTAACCAGTCCGCAAGCTCGGCGACGTCAGGTGCGCCCAGGAGTTTCTCGAGCGACGCGAATCGGTTGCCGCCGCGCACTGCGCCCACCGTCAGCGCCAGGAAATGCAGGTCATGATTGCCGAGAACCGTGACAGCTGCTTTGCCGAGGCCTTTGACAAAGCGAAGTGTTTTCAGTGACTTCGGGCCACGATTGACGAGGTCGCCGGCGAGCCAGAGCGTGTCTTTGTCCGGATCGAAGTGAATGGCGTCCAGCAGTCGACGAAACGGGTCATAACAGCCCTGCAGATCGCCGACGGCATAGATTCCCATCTAGTTGAGCATCCCCGGGACGGCGAGCGTGAATGGCGCGATCGGTGCATCGAAGCTGAAGCCGTCGTCGGCTTCCATCCGATACAGTCCCTGCATGGCGCCGACCGGCGTTTCCAGAACAGCCCCGCTCGAATACTGGTACGCCTCACCGGGCGCGAGATGCGGCTGCTCGCCGACGACACCGTCGCCGTTGACTTCCTGCACCTTGCCGTTCGCGTCGGTTATTACCCAGTGCCGGCTGACCAGCCGCGCGGGCACCTCGCCTTCATTCGAAATCGTGATCGTATAGGCAAATACGTAACGATCGGCTTCCGGTTCCGACTGGTCGTCGACGTACTCCGTCGCGACCTGTATGCGAATCTCGCACTGGTTCTCGTCCATGACCGTATTCTAAACCGAACCTTCGGCAATATGGTTGCCGAGTGCTACCCATGCCTCGATACTGATCTGTTCCGGGCGCAACGCAGGGTCAATGCCCGCCGCTTCAAGTGTCGCCGCATCCACTTCTTTGCGCAGGCCGTTGCGAATCGTCTTGCGCCGCTGGCTGAAGGCGGTCGCGACCAGCCTCGAGAGCAGCGCGTCGTCCGCGATTGCGAACGAACCCGGCGGCAGCGGGTCGAGCCGGACCACGGCCGACATCACCGCGGGCGGCGGGTCGAACGCCTCCGGCGGCACGTCGAACAACGACTCGACGGCCAGGTAGCAACCGAGCATGATGCCGAGCCGACCGTACGCCTTGCTGCCCGGCGTTGCGGCCATTCGGTCGACAACTTCCTTTTGCAGCATGAAATGCATGTCGACGATGTGCTCCCGAAACTCAAGCAGGTGGAACAGCAGCGGCGTCGAGATGTTGTAGGGCAGGTTGCCGACGACCCGCAGGTCATTGCCCAGCGCTCCGAAATCGAAATCCAGCGCGTCGCCCGCGTGAACTGTCACGTTGCCCGATCGGGCATACCGGTCGCGCAAGCGCGCCACCAGGTCGCGATCGAGTTCAACGAGATGCAGGTGGCCGGCCTGGCGCGCCAGCGCATCTGTGATGGCACCCTGGCCAGGGCCGATCTCGACAACCGTATCCGCGTCCGTCGCGTGAATGGCGTCCACGATGGCACCGACAACACCCGGGTCGGCAAGAAAGTGCTGGCCGAAGCGTTTTCGTGCGCGGTGACCGGCCATGTCAGGACGCCAGCCGGGCAGCCAAGTCCACGGCAGCAACAAGGCTCCCCGGATCCGCTCGACCGGTTCCTGCGAGGTCGAACGCCGTGCCATGGTCGACCGACGTGCGGATTATCGGCAGTCCGAGCGTTACGTTGACGGCATTGCCGAACCCCGCGTACTTGAGCACCGGCAGTCCCTGGTCGTGGTACATCGCAAGCACCGCATCGGCATGGCCGGCATTCGGCGTGAACGCCGTGTCGGCGGGGAGCGGGCCGCGCAGGTTCATGCCTTGTGCGTTCAACGCATCGAGCACGGGCCGGATAACGGCGTCGTCTTCGCGACCCAGGTGGCCGCCTTCACCGGCGTGCGGATTCAGCCCGCACACGACAATCTCCGGTGACTTGATGCCGAACTTCGTGCGCAGGTCGGCATGCAGGACTCTTGCGACGGCTTCCAGCCGTTCCGGGGTCACGGCGTCCGCAACCTCCCTGAGCGGCAGGTGCGTCGTCACGAGCGCGACGCGCAGCGTGTCGGCGACGAGCATCATGACGGGCAACGGCGTGCCGGTGCGTGCTGCGAGGAATTCGGTGTGGCCGGTAAATGCAATGCCGGAATCGGCAATGACGCTTTTGGCAACCGGTGCTGTCACCATTGCCGAGAATCGCCCGTCCCGGCAACCGTCCACGGCGATCGCAAGGCTTTCCAGGATGGCCCCGGCGTTCGCGGCATCCGGCTTGCCCGGCACAATCCCGGCCGGGTACGAAACGGGCACGACGTCCAGTCGCTGGTCGATCTGCCCGCGGTCACCAATAACGACGACATCCTTCGCCCAGGGCGATTCCGCCAGGGCCGAGCAAATTTCGGGACCGATGCCGGCCGGGTCTCCGGCCGTTACCGCAATGGGGGCTGAGCGCGCCACGGTTCGCTAGATGCGTTTGTCGACAAACGCCTCGTCACGCATGCGTTGCAGCCACAACAGGGTTTCTTCCTCGAGCTTGCCGGCGCGAATGCGATTGTCGCAGTTGGCTTCCTTCACTTCCTCGGTGTTGTCGTAGATGCGACGATCCATCACCTCGAGGATGTGCCAGCCGTAGCGGCTGCGGAACGGCTCCGTCACGACACCGATTTCCGCCGTGTTTGCCACCTCGGCGAACTCCGGCACGAACCCGGATGTGTCCGACCAGCCCATCTCGCCGCCCAGGTTGGCGGATCCTGGATCGTCCGACAACAGCTTCGCGTGCTCGCCGAAGTCCTCGCCCGCGAGGATCTTGTCACGCGCTTCGTTCAGGCGCTGTTGCGCGGTCGCATCGTCGATGATCTCGTTCGGCTGCACCAGGATGTGGCGAAGAAGTGTTTGCTCCACTTCGCTGCGCTCGACGGCGCTGCGCAGATTGTCGACCTTGACGATGTGAATACTGGTTGCGGTACGAAACGGCTCCGACACGTCGCCGGCCTTCATGTCCTGCAGCACTTCGGTGAAAATCGACGGAATCTGCTGGCCGGGCATCCACCCGAGCGAACCGCCTTCGAGGGCCGTGGGTCCCTTGGAGTAACGAACGGCAAGTTCACGGAAGTCCGCATTGTCCTGCAGGCGCGCGTAAATGTCGTCGGCGAGCGCCTGTACTTCGGCGATCTCGCTGGCATTCGCGTTTTCGCCAAACGACAACAGGATATGCGACAGCTCCCAGTCCGAGTTGACGACGACATTCGACTCGAGGTCGAGGATGCACTGCTGGATTTCACGCTCCGACACGCGAATCTCACGAATGACTTCGGCGCGTTTCAGATCGTCGAGAATCAGCTGCTTGCGGACGTCGGACCGGAACTTGGAATAACTTTCACCCTGGCTCGCGAGAAACTCAGGCCATTCTTCGAAGGTCTTGCCCTGGGCCGCCGCGATGCGCTCGATGGCTTCGTTGACAACCTGGTCCGACACGTACTGCGGGATACCGTAACGCGTGGCACGCTGCATCTGGATTTCCTCGATGATCAGGCGCTCGAGCACCTGGTCCGCGAAAATCTCCTCGGGTGGCAGCTGCGTACCGGTATCGGCGAAGCGTTGTTTGAGCAGGTCGAGCTGCTCGACGTAGTCGCGCTTCAGCACGATGCCCTCGTTGACAATAGCGGCGACGCCGTCCAGGAATTCCCCGGTTTGGGAGAGATCGTCAGCGACGACGACGGGCGCAACGGATAGCGCAGCCGTTGCGCATAATACTTTGATTTTTAACACTTTTTACTACCGGAGATCTGCAGAATAGCCAAGAATACCACGTTCAAGAAGTTTGTCAGCCGCCGTACCGAGGCTGGTCATTCCCTTCAATACCAGTTGCAGACCAAACGACGAATCCCGAGTTCCGTCACGTGTCGAAATGTGGCGCCGCGAGACGAGGCGCAGGCCCCAGCAGCAGCTTTCGTATTCCAGTCCGAAGAACTGCTCCAGGACCTCCCGGTCCCGGAACGAGAAGTTGTAGCGTCCGACGAAATTCCAGCGCTTCGCAACCGGCCACGACCAGGACAGGTCACCCTGCTCGAGGGAGTCGCGCCGAAAGCGATAGGCGAGGTTCAGGATCTTGTTCTGTGCTGGCCGGTATTGCAGCCGCGCCTCGGACTTGGTCGTGTCGCTGGCGCCGGATCCCCATTGGTGGCCAAAGTCGAAATTGACGTTTTTCAGCACGAGGAATCTCAACTGCGCGATGTAGTCCGAGCGCTCATTGAACAGCGGCGAGCCGCCCGGCAGCGTGACCTCGCGGTCGGTGAAGTATCGCGTCTGGCCGATCGTCGCGGTCATCAGTTCACGGCCACTCGAGAGATCGAGAATTCGCGACGTGATTCCGAGGCTCACCTGTTCGGTCTCACCGATGCGGTCGACACCCAGGAAGCGATTCCTGCGAAACAGCTGCACCAGGTTGATGTCCGGCTCGATCGTATCGAACACAGGGAGTCCGTCCTGATTCTCGAACGGAATGTGCGCGTACAGCACTCGCGGCTCGATCGTCTGGATGCGGTTCGAATTCGACATCGTCCGTTCCAGCACCATACCTGCATCGAAACTCGAAATCGGCAACACGCGATCGGGTGTCGTGTTCTCGCCCGGCAACGTGTTGCCGAGGTCGTAGCGCGTGTAGTCCAGCTCGACGGCCGGGTTGATGTACCAGCCAGGGCGTGAAATCGGCAGCGACAATTTTGGCACGGCGTTCAGGCGCCAGCCCGTTACACCAACGTCGCGATCGAAGTTGACCAGTTCGCCGTCGACACCAAAACGCAGTCCAAGGAGTCCCCAGTCGCCGCTGACCAGCAGTTGCGGCAGGCGACGGTAAGGTTCCTGGTCCGGCAGCAGCGTGTCGTCGATCGTCTGGTAGTCCTGCACCTGCCCCAGCATTGAGAAGTTTTCGGAGTAGTAGTCGAATCGCACGTAACGGTTGAGATGCGTGATACTCGACACGCTCAGGCTGCCGCCCAGATCCTCGAAGTACTGGCTGTCCGACACTTCGCGCAGATTGATCTGGTTTCGCCAGCCGTTGCCGAAGATCGTGCGGTGCTCAAAGCGTACCTGGTGCCGGGCCCTGTTCAGGATGTCGTCTTCGGGCAGGTAGTCCGCGACGACAATGCCCTCGTTGCGCTGGCTCAGGTAGCGAAATTCCGTCGCCACCTGCAGGCCGCGGCTGGTCAGCAGGCGTGGCGTAATCGTCGCGTCGTAGTTGGGTGCGAGATTCAGGTAGTAGGGCACACGAATCTCGTTGCCGCTGCGGCCCGAGCTGCCGATCTCCGGCGTCAGTATGCCGGACTTGCGTGCGTCGCCGATCGGGAACGAGATGTATGGCGCGTACAGGATCGGCACGCCCTTGAATCGGAGTTTCATGCCTTTCGCTGTCCCGACACCCTCGCGTGTATCCAGCACGATTGACTCGCCGCGCATCAGCCAGTCTTCGGACCCCGGCGGGCACGTCGTGTATTCGACGCCATCGAGCGACAGTGTGCCGTTCTGGTTGATCTCGAGTGCCTCGGCAGCGCCGCGGGCATTGCTGCTACCCATCGAAAATTCGGCGCCTTCGAATCGCACGCGACCGTCAACATAGCCGAACTCCGCTGAATCACTGAGAATCTGCGTGCCCGGGTCCTCGTAGCGAACGTTGCCCTCGAGGTGCATCGCCTTCGTCGACGGGTTGTAGTAGGCGGATTCCGCACCCGCAAGTTTGTCGTCGCGCCGCAGTATCACGCCGCCCGACATGCGCGCCGACGGCAGGTCGCCGAGCTGTGCCTCGATGCGGCCGACTTCAAGCTGGATCGTGTTCGGGTCGTCCAGCCGCCCTCCCAACAGCGAGTCATAGCCCAATGGCTCGGCGATAGACGTCCGGCAGGATGCGGGTTCATCCGCGAAGCTGCCGGCCGCGCACAGCAGCAGGCAAACTGAAATCAGGGGTTTCGACGACAAATCGGGTACGGGTCAGGTTTCGGCCGGGGCCATCAAGAACGGGATGTTAACAGGCATTCTTATTTGTTACCTTCGCATAGTTTTTCAGGCCCTTCAACGCGTTACGGAGATTCCGCATCGGCACGCCAGACGCCAGTTCCGACCCCCGATTCGAGGCGCTCCAGGCCTGGCTCGGGCGCCTCGAATCGATCGACCCGAGTCACATCGAGCGTGCTTCCGACGACGCGAGTTTTCGACGCTATTTTCGATTGCATTCGGGGCCGAATAGTTTCATCGCTATGGATGCGCCGCCCGGGCAAGAGGATTCGTTGCCGTTCGTGAAAGTGGCCGGCTACCTCGAAGCGATGAACCTGAACGCACCGCGCATCATCGAGGCAAATCTCGACGACGGGTTTCTTTTGCTGACCGACCTGGGGATGCAGCAGTACCTCGATACCCTGGCGTCTGATCCGGCGCGTGCCGAGCCGTTGTACGCCGACGCCATCGTCGCGCTCGCGACCATGCAGCGGCGTGGCGTCGCCTACCAGGGAACGCTGCCGCCGTACGACGAAGCGTTGCTGCGCTTCGAATTGTCCCTGTTTCGTGACTGGTTGTGTGGCACCCATCTCGGGCTCGATTTCACGGAAGCCGACGACGCAGCGTGGACTGTATTGTGTGACTTGCTCGTGGACAATGCGCTCGCGCAGCCGCAGGTCTTTGTGCACCGCGACTACCACTCGAGAAATCTTATGGTCGTCGAGGACGAAAATCCCGGCATTCTCGATTTCCAGGACGCCGTCGAAGGGCCGCTGACGTACGACCTCGTGTCATTGTTGAAAGACTGCTACATCCGCTGGCCCGAAGAACAGGTGCATGACTGGGCGTTGTCGTTTTACCAGGGCCTGGATACGAACCTGCGCGCTTCAGTCGACGTCACGCAGTTCATGCGTTACTTCGAACTCATGGGCGTGCAACGACATCTCAAGGCCGCCGGCATTTTCTGCCGATTGAACCATCGCGACGGCAAATCCCGGTATCTCGACGCCGTTCCGCAGACCGTTGGCTATGTCGTCGAGGCCGCGAAGCGCTTCGATGAACTCGGTTGGGTCGCCGAACTGATACGTGAGCGAATTCTGCCGGCCTGGGGCGGCGACAAATGAGGGCCATGATCCTCGCGGCCGGTCGCGGCGAACGCCTGCGGCCGATGACGGATTCGGTACCGAAAGCACTGGTCGAGGTGCGCGGTGAGAGTTTGCTCGAACGGCACCTCGACAATCTCGCGGCCGGCGGTATCACCGACGTGGTTATCAATCTCGGTTGGCTCGGCAAGGTGATTCGCGAGCGGGTGGGGTCGGGTGCGGACTACGGCGTTACCGTCGAATACAGTGACGAGGGTGACGACATCCTGGAAACCGGCGGCGGGATTCACAAAGCGCTGCCGCTGTTGGGCAACGAACCTTTTCTCGTGGTCAACGCGGATATCTATACCGACATGCCGGTGCCAGCGATCGAGTTGGCCGACGATGCCGATGCGCATCTCGTGCTTGTAAAGTCACCGGCGTACCGTGACGGCGGCGATTTCGGGCTCGACGTTGCGCGCGTTACAAATGATCCGGTGCATACGTTCTCCGGTGTGTCGGTGTACCGGCCGTCGTTCTTCCAGGGTTGCGAAGCCGGGCGGTTTTCTGTCGTGCCGCTGCTGCGTGAAGCAGCCGATGAGGGGCGCGTGCAGGGGTCGTTGTACAACGGCTTCTGGGCGGATGTCGGGACGCCCGAGCGGCTGGCTGCGCTGGGGTAGGCCGGCCGGGCAAGCCCTATTTCTCCTTTAAAAACAGTGTTTTGTGGTGGACCATGGGATGATTACTGTATATAATAACAGTATTCATTTTGTGCATGCTGGAGACTGTGATGACCGCGAAAAAGAACGATCGGCTCCGTACCATTGACGAGCTTGAACAGAACATCCTGGGCCTTGCCTGGCAGATCAACATGGCCACCTACGAGATGCTCATGATGATCCGGGAGTTCGATGAACGCGCCGGCTATCTCGTGTGGTCACTGCAAAGCACGGCCGAGTGGCTGGCGTGGCGGATCGATATCTCGATGAGTGCGGCGCGGGAAAAGGTCCGGGTGGCGCATGCGCTGAAGGTATTGCCTCCGATTGCTCGGGCCTTTGCGAACCGGTCGTTGCGGATCAGCCGCAATGCAAACCGGGGCATGGTGAGTATTTCGATCGATCTGCCGGTGGAGATGGGGGAACTGGTTGACAAGGCGCTGGACAAAGCACGGGATGATTCGACGGACGACGTGCCCGATATCGTTGAGATGCCGTGGCAGGCAAAGCAGGCGGATGCGTTTGTTGCTTTGATCAAGGCGTACCTGTTGGGCGAAAGTTCAGCGCAGGTGACGTCCGGCCGCGACAACTACCTCGTGACCATCCACGTGGATCAATCGGCACTCACCGACGGCAAGGGCCGCTCGTCGATCCCGATCGAAACGGCAAAGCGACTGTGTTGTGACGGCCATGCCGTGACACTACTCGAGGACGACAACGGCGAACCGCTGGCGGTGAGCCGCAAGAAACGCGCCATTACACTGGCGGTGGAACGGGCCGTAAGAGCCAGGGACAACAACACGTGCCGGTTCCCGGGGTGTCAGCACTCGAAGTTCACGGACTGCCACCATATTGATCACTGGGCAAACGGCGGTGAAAGCGTGCCGGATAACCTGATGCTGTTGTGCTCCCGGCACCATACGTTGGTGCACGAGGGCAAATTCCGGATCCTGAAAGATTTCCGGGACCGCTGGTTTTTTGCGCGTCCCGATGGCGTGGCGATCCCGGATCAGGGCTACGTTGAGAAGGGATTACCGCAGGAGTTTTCCATTGCGTACAAAAACCCCTTTGCGGAGGGATCGGGACTTCGGCAGGAAATGACAGCCAACCAGGCCAATGAACCGCCGGCGCCGGCGTATTGGCATTGACCGAGCAAGCAGAAATCACGAGATAAACACCATAAGATGGTCCCGTGATCGAAAAACGCGCGTACCGAAACCTGCTGCGTCACTTTGACGACGCTCATCCAACCGTCTCGGTCATTGCTCCGCTGGTCTGTTTTTCCGTCGCGTTCACCGTCGTTGTTTTGCTGCGGCTGGTCAGCTCGTTCGGTCCGATGACGGCCAGGTGTGTAGCAACGGATAAGTTCTGGTATTCATCGACCGGCGGTAACTGGCCGCTCGCCGGATCGTTCATCCTCGTATTGATACTGCTTTTTGCGTGGAATGTGTGCGTAGGCATCGACGATTGGCGGCGCTCGAAAGGCACCCGACTGATGGTGATTGTCAATGCCATCGGGATTGCATCGACTCTGTTCTTTTTCTCTGCCTTACATGAGTCAGCGAATATTGACTACAACAAGCGCATCGGCGTCTATGACGATGTCAAATCTTCCTCCGGCATGATCCCTCCAGTTTTCACTGAGAGCGCATGCGAGACTATGCGTCGATTTGAAGGTCGGTGGCGGATCGTCGAAAGAAAAGTCGGGTACTACGGTTTTGATATTCCGGCCGAGCGGATCGAGCTCAAGCCGTGGGGCTTCGTCTACGCACAGGACTCGAATGGGTCGCAGCCCTACGCCGACAGATGGAATCCGCCTGCGCAGTACCGATTCTATGATGATGACCGATGGCGGGATGGATACCTCTTCGACGCTCCGTGGGACTTTGTTCTGCAAGGTGACACCTTGATTCTGGAATCATCGCCCGAATGGTTCGAGCAGGAGTCGGAGCGATCGAGGATTGTGCTTGAGCGCGAACCTATTCCCGATAAGCCAGTGTTCCCGAACCCGCATTCAGCCAACAAATAGTCATTCAACCCCGAGGTGCCGCAGAAAGTGCGGCAACAGCTTCTCCGCCGCACCGTCGAGATCCAGGTCGATGCCCAGCCGCCTCAAATCCGTCATTTCGAGTTTTGCGAATCCGCACGGGTTGATGCGCTCGAACGGAGACAGGTCTCCATCGACGTTGAGCGCCATGCCGTGAAAGCTCGACCCCCTGCGTATTCGCAATCCGACCGAAGCCAGCTTCGTTCCCGACACATAGACGCCGGGCGCCTTGGGGTCAGCCGCTGCTTCAACATCGAATGCGGCTGCGAGGTCAACAACGCTCTGTTCCAACGCGGTGACCAGCTTGCGCACACCGATGCCGGCGCGGCGCAGGTCGATCAACGGGTAGACCATCAGGATCCCCGGCCCGTGATACGTGACCTGCCCACCGCGATCGATGTTGACGACCGGGATGTCGCCCGGGGCAAGCAGATGTTCCTGGGCGGCGTTGAGGCCCATCGTGAATACCGGCGGGTGCTCGCAAAACCAGATTTCGTCGGCTGTGTCTTCGTCGCGTTCATCGGTAAACGCCTGCATCTCGCGCCAGAGTGGCACGTATTCCTGCCGGCCGCGATGCCGAACGACGACGTTCATAGCGCCATCAGGACGTCTTCGTTCGCGGTGACATCCATGTAGATCGCATCGAGCTGTTCCTGGCTGGTGGCGGTGATCGTGACGGTGACCGACACGAAATTGCCTTTCTCGCTTTGCGCGGTACGTATCGCAGCTTCGTCGATCTTGCCGACGTGAGACTCGACGATGGAAACTGCCGTCGCCCGAAACTCGGGCGTGTCGCGTCCCATCATCTTGATGGGAAACTCGCACGGAAATTCGATCGCGGACTCGTCGCTCATTACTCGAACCAGAGGCTGACGCTGTCGCGAGTACGCTGCCAGAACGAGCCGCTCGGATTGTCATCGAGCGCGCGCAACGGCGTGCGAAGGATTTCCTGACCTTCGAGACTGATGCTGAGGTCGGCAATCGGCTGGCCCGTCGCAACCGGTGCCATGATGGTCGCGGGAATGTCGAGTTGTGACACCAGGTCGTCGTAGGAACCACGACGAACGGTAATGTACAGGTCTTCGAGTACACCGAGTCGGGACGTTTCGTTGGCGGATTTCCAGACACGGGCGGTCGAGACCTCTTCGCCGGCCCTGAACAACAGGCGGGTTTCGAAAAAACGGAATCCGTAGTTCAGGAGCGCCTGGCTGCCGTCCGCGCGCGCGCGTGTGCTCGAGGTGCCGAGCACAACCGAGATAACGCGCATGTCACTACGCTGTGCCGATGCCACGAGGCAGTAGCCGGCGTCGTCGGTGTGGCCGGTCTTGATGCCGTCGACCGAATCGTCGCGCCATAACAGCGAATTGCGATTCTCCTGGCGAATGTCGTTGTACGTGAATTCCTTCTCTGCATGCCACGGGTAGTACTCTGGGAATTCCTCGATCAGCGCGCGGGCGAGTTTTGCGAGGTCGCGCGCGGTGGTGACATGCCCCTCGGCGGGCAGGCCGGTTGCGTTGGCGAAGTGGCTGGCGTTCATGCCGATAGCGGCGGCGTGCTGGTTCATCATCTGCGCGAACACGGCCTCGCTGCCGGCGATGTGCTCGGCGAGTGCAACGCCGGCGTCGTTGCCGGACTGCACGATGAGCCCCATCAGCAACTCGCGGACCGTTACGCGAGTGCCAACCTCGATAAACATGCGCGAACCCTCAGTGCGCCACGCCTTTTCGCTGACGGTCACTTCCTCGTCGAGCGAGATCTGGCCCTCACGGAGCGCATTGAAGACGACGTAGGTGGTCATGATCTTGGTCAGGCTGGCCGGGGCGAGCTGCAGGTCGGGGTCGTGAACGGCCAATTCGGTGCCGGTCTTGCTGTCGATGACAAGGTAGCTCTTCGCGCCGATGATCGGCGCGGCCGGAGTCGGCATTGCTGCCGCATAAGTTACTGAACCAAAAAGAAAAACAAGCAGCGTCAACGCTGCGGTCAAGCATCTGGACATGTGGCCTCTGGCGGCTTGGGTCGAAAATCAGCGCGTATTGTACGCGGCTACTCGGAAATTAGGTACGGGTCCGTTATCCCGATACCTTCGAGCTCGACGACCAGGCGGTCGTACTCGTCGACGTCTGCGACCGGGCCGATACGCACCTTGAAGAGCGGGGCGCCGGCGGTGGCGTCTTCGAAGACAAAGGCTTTCGCAATGCCGCCGCGGGACAGCAGCGCAAGTCGGCGATCGGCGTTGGAACGATCGCCAAAGGCGCCGACCTGGACGTAGATCGAACTCGCCGCGGCCTGCGCAGGTGGCGCCGGCGGCGAAACGTTGCGTACCGGCCGGTCTCCGCGTGGCGCGTCGAAGTTGATTGCGGTGACTTCAACGAGGCTGGTGCCATCGCGAATCATGTCGAGCTTCAGTGCGGCGGCATAAGAGAGGTCGATGATGCGGTTGTGCACAAAGGGGCCGCGATCGTTGACGCGAACGACGACGCTCTTGTTGTTGCGGAGATTGCGAACCTGGACGTACGTCGGTAATGGCAGCGTCTTGTGAGCGGCTGTCATCGCGTACATGTCGTAGACCTCGCGGTTGGAGGTCAGGTTGCCGTGAAATTTCTTGCCGTACCACGATGCGACACCGCGTTCCGTGTAGCCGGATGCGTTCGGCATAACGGTGTAACGCTTGCCCAGAACTTCGTACACCGGGCCATTGCCGTAGCGACTGCGCGGTTCCGAACGCGGAATCGCGTCGCCGGTATCGGGCGCGCGGGCGCTGCCCGGCCCGTCCTTGACCCGGCTGCCGCCACAGGCAGTGAGGCTGGCCGCAATTGTCAGGGTGAGCAGGAGCCCGAGGCTACGCTGCATCGGCATTGACCTTCATTGCGATTTCCTGGCCGAGCTGGTGCACGGCCAGCGCATACATGACGCTGCGGTTGTATTTGGTGATCACAAAGAAGTTGTGGAATCCGACCCAGTGCTCGAGACCATCCTTGCCTTCGTAGGTCAGGAGCTGGCCGGCGCTGTCGGCAGGCTGGTCGGTTGCAAACACGACGCCGCTGTTGCTCAGGGACGTTACGGTTTCCTTTGCTTTCAGCGTATTGGCCGGTTTCGGCGAATCGCCCTGCCAGCTGCTGCCGAGTGTGGCCTGCGCAGTGACCTCCTGTCCCGGTTTCCAGCCGTGCGCATTGAAATAATTGGCGATACTGCCGGCAACGTCGGCCCAGTTGTTCCAGATGTCGCGCTTGCCGTCGCCGGTCGCGTCGACGGCGTAAGCACGGAAGCTCGATGGCATGAACTGCGGCCGCCCCATCGCGCCGGCGTAAGAGCCCATCGGCTCTAGGGGGTCGATGTCTTCGTCGCGCGCGAGAATCAGGAACTCGACGAGTTCCTTCCTGAAAAATTTCTGCCGCGGTGGGTAGGCGAAGGCCAGCGTGGCCAGCGCATCGATAACCCGGTCCTTGCCGGTGATTCGCCCGAAATAGGTTTCGACGCCGATGATGCCGACGAGCATTTCCACCGGCACGCCGGTTTCCTGCTCGATGCGTTCCAGCATCTCGCGGTTTTCCTCCCAGAACCTGGCGCCGGCGTTGACGCGTTCACGGGTGATGAAAATCTTGCGGTATTCGGCCCACGTGAGTTTCTTTTCGGCCGGCGTGGAGATCTTGCGAATGATGACCGGCTGGATCTTCGCCTGGCCCAGGGTCTCGCTGAGATCGTCGGGATCGAAGCCGTGTTTTTCGACCATCTCGTCGATGAACGCGGCGACGTTGGGTTGAGTGACATCAACGTGAACCGGCTGATCACTTTCGGTTGCGAGCGCGAATGACGTGGTGAATAGAAATATGAGCGTGGCGGCTAGGCGTCGAATTGTCATCAGTGTGGCAACAGTTTCCGGTTGGCGTGAATCGACATCAGAATACCGAATCCCGCCATGAGCGTCACCATGGACGTGCCGCCGAAACTGACGAGCGGTAGCGGTACGCCGACGACCGGAACGATGCCGGTGACCATGGCGGTGTTGACGAACACGTAAACGAGGAACGTGAGGCTGATCGAGCCGGCCAGGAGTCGTGAGTAGGTGTCCGGTGCTTGCGCAGCAATGTAGAGACCGCGACCGATAACGAACATGTAAAGGGCGAGCAGGGTGAGCACGCCGAACAGGCCGAACTCCTCGCCGAGCACGGCAAAAATGAAGTCGGTGTGCCGCTCGGGCAGGAACTCGAGTTGCGCCTGGGAACCATTGGTCCAGCCCTTGCCGAACAGGCCGCCCGAACCGATTGCGATCTTGGACTGGATGATGTTGTAACCGGCACCCAGTGGATCGCTGTCCGGATCGAGCAGCGTCAGCACGCGTTGTTTCTGGTAGTCCTGCATGAAATTCCACAACACCAGCGCGCCGGGAACGGCGAGCACGCCGAGACCGAGCATCAGCCGGTACGACATGCCGGCGAGAATGATGACGATGACGCCGGACGCGGCGATCAGCAGTGATGTGCCGAGGTCGGGCTGCTTTGCGATCAGGATTGTCGGTACCACGATCATCGCGGCTATGACGAGTAAATGTATGGCCCGCGGCGGCAGGCGTCGTTCGTGCAGGTACCACGCAGTGACCATCGGCACAGCGAGCTTCATGGCTTCCGAGGGCTGAAAGCGCACGCCAACGTCGAGCCAGCGGCGCGCGCCCTGGCCGACGTCGCCTTTGGTGAGGACGAGGATCAACAGCACCAGGCCGGCAAGATAGCCCCACGGCGTCCAGCGCCGCAGGAAATCGGGAGGTAGTTGCGCAACGACCAGCATGGCGACGATCGCGACACTGAGTCGGACAATCTGGTTGACCAGCAGGCGATTGTTTTCGCCGACGGCGCTGTAGAGCACGAACAGGCCGAAAATGCAGATGAGGAGCAGCCCGCCGAGTAACGGCACGTCGATATTCAGTTTGCGCAATAGTCCGGCGAGCGTTGGCACGGGTACGCCCTTCGGGCTCCACATGCGTTGTGTTTCGCTGAGGCGCATCAGTCGCCGTGCCCGAGATATTCGTCCATGACGGCTTTGGCGACCGGTGCGGCGACGCTGCTGCCGCTTTCGCCGTTCTCGACGATCACTGCGACGGCAATGCGCGGATTCTCAAGCGGTGCGAATGCAACGAACCAGGCGTGGTCGCGCAGGCGTTCCTCGAGTTCGAGTTCGTCGTATTTCTCGTCCTGTGCGACTGTGACGACCTGGGCCGTGCCGCTCTTGCCGGCCATTTTGTACGGGGCGCCCGTACCGACCGCACGCGCTGTACCCTGTGCGCCCTGCATGACCGCGTGCATCGAATCGATGACGACGTCCCAGTAAAATTCGTTTTCGATGCCTACGTCTTCGAGTCGCTCGGGCCGCGTCAGCTGGCGTTCGCCGGTCAGCGGGTCTTCGATGGCGGCGACCATGTGCGGTCGGAAGCGCGTACCGCGCGTCGCCAGTGTGCCGACGGCCGACGCGAGTTGCAGCGGTGAGGCGAGCATGAAGCCCTGGCCGATGGATGCGATAACGGTTTCGCCGTGGTACCACTGCTGGTTGTCGCGGTCGCGGAAGTTCTGCCGCTTCCATTCGCGCGACGGCACGATGCCGGCACGCTCGCCGCTGACGTCAATACCGGTGCGCGAGCCCAGGCCGAAGCGCGTCAGGTATTCGTGAATATTGTCGATGCCGAGTTCGCCGCTGATCTCGTAGAAGTACACGTCGCAGGACTGGGAGACAGCATCGTGAATATCGACGGGTCCGTGGCCTTCAGGCTTCCAGTCGCGGTAACGATGCTCGTCGTTGGGCAACTGGAAGTAGCCGATACAGACGCTTTTTCGCGTGAGGTTGGTCGCGCCGGTTTCGAGCGCGGCCAGTGCGAGCATCGGCTTGATTGTCGAGCCGGGCGGATACGTCCCGCGGACGGCGCGGTTGAACAGCGGCAGGTCCGGGTTGTCCTGCAATGCCGAATACTGTTCCTGGCTCATACCGACGGCGAACAGGTTTGGATCGAATGACGGTGCGCTGACCAGTGCGAGGATTTCGCCGGACCACGGGTCGAGAGCCACGACAGCGCCGCGCCGATCTTGCAGCGCATTGGCGGCGACAGCCTGCAAGTCCATGTCCAGGCTCAGGTAAACGTTGGCGCCTGGCGACGGCATCTTGTCGTCGGGCAACGAGTCAAGCAGTTCGCTCGTGTTGGCCGGTACCTGGCGACCTCGGGCATTGGTGATGAGGTGCCGGAATCCCGGCTCACCGTGCAGCTCGTTTTCGTAACTGTTTTCGACGCCGGTCTTGCCGGTATGGGTTGTACCGGCGTAGCGCGCTGCATCCAGGCGCTCGAGATCGTCGGGACTCAGCGCGCCGACATAGCCGACGGCGTGAGAAAACAGTTGGCCGTTCGGGTAGTGACGCACAAGCCGCGGCTGGAAATCGACGCCCGGAAAGCGCGGCCGCTGGATCGCGAAGTTGGCAATTTCCTCGTCCGTGAGGCGGAAGTTGAGCGTAACGGGTTTGAAACGCTGGCCACTGCTGCTGAGTTCGAGAAGTCGCGGGATATCGTCGGGGTCAACCAGGTTGATGGCGGCGAGGCGGGTCAGTGTTCCCTCGATGTCGTCAACCTGTTCGGGAATCAGTTCGAGCTGGTAGGCGGGCAGGTTCTCGGCGACTACGCGCCCTTTGCGGTCGAACACGAGCCCGCGGTTGGGCGCGACGGCCTGCATCCGGACGCGGTTGCCCTGGGACTTTTCGGCGAACAGTTCGTGGTCGAAGACCTGCAGTTGTATGAGTCGGGCGATGACCATGCCGAGCAGTAGCAACGACACGACAGTCGCGAGAATGACGCGCGCGATGAACAGGCGGCGCTCGGAGTGATGGTCCTTGATCGATGAAAGCAGGCCGGCCATCGGATGGTCTCTTATCCTCCGGCGCGGCGTCGGTAGCGAACACCCGACAGGACCGAATGCACGATTGGCCAGGCGAGTGTGCCGGTGATCACGGGTCCCCAGTAGCTCACGGCCGGGGCATCGACATTGGCGACGCCGTTGATCCAGAACAGCAGGAACTGGTACAGCGCGAGCAGCGCAAAGACGGTTGCTGTGAGCTGCGACAGAGGAAACACGCGCATCAGGAGGTGGAACCGGACCGTGATGAATGCGATGACGCAAAGCGCCAGCGCGTGCTGGCCGAGCAGGGTGCCCATAGACACGTCGAGTACGATGCCGACGATCCAGGCAGAACCCACGCTCCAGGTACGTGGCAGCTGCATTGCCCAGAAGACGACAAACAGTGCGAGCCAGGCAGGCCGGAACGGCTCGGCCCAGCCTGGTAGCGGCATGATCATGAGCATCAGCCCGATCACCAGGGAGACGATAACCGGGCCGCGACGGGAACTGCGATCGCTACTCATCCGCAGTCTCCGGGCCGGTTCCGGGATTGATCAGCATGACCTCGCGGACCTGTCCGAGCGATGCCGACGGGGTTGCCGTGACGACGGCGTACGGCTCCTGCGGTATCCGCGTGACGGTATCGACGACGGCGACCGGGTAGCCGGCCGGAAACGCACCGCCCAGACCGGAGGTGACCAGCAGGTCGCCGACCTGGATGTCAGCGTTGTTGACGAGGAACGGCAGGTTGAGACTGTCGATCTCGCCGGTACCGACGGCAATGGTGCGCAGGCCGTTGCGATTCACCTCAACCGGCAGGGCATGGTCGGGATCGCTGATCAGCATGGCCTGTGACGTCATCAGCCCGGTTCGGATCACCTGCCCCACGACGCCGTTGGCATCGACCAGGGCTTCGCCGTCGTAGACGCCATCCTGGCTGCCGGCGTCGATGATGAGCGTGTGGTCGTAGGGATTGGCATCGACGGACAGGATTCCGGCGACGCGAATGTCGTCGCGAACCCGGTTGCGTGCATCGAGCAGCGCGCGCAATCGTTCGTTCTCGGCTTCCAGCGCATTGAGGCGCTGCAGTCTGGCCTTGGTCAGGAGCTGCTCGGTGCGCAGGCGCGCGTTTTCGAGTTCGAGCTGGTTGCGTGACGTGGTCGAGTCGCCCATCCAGTTCCACATCCGCACCGGCGCATCGACGGCAACGCGCAACGGGTAGACGGCCGCGCCAATACCCTTGCGGACCGTATCCAGGTGGTTGCGCTGGTTATCGAGGTACATCAGCAGGATGCTGATGCCAATGAGTGCCAGGACCCGGAGTCCAAGCGCGGGAATTCGCCCTGGGTTACTTTGACTTTGCCGGGAGGCAACCATGACGCGTTAGTCTACTCGCCTCGAGGCTGCCCGTGTGCGGCTCACTCCAGGCCAAACACCGCGGGACCGTGCTCGTCGATGAGTTCGATTACGCGTCCGCCGCCGCGTGCAACGCAGGTCAGCGGGTCGTCGGCGATGACGACGGGGAGGCCGGTCTCTTCCATGAGCAGCTTGTCGAGGTCGCGCAGCATGGCGCCGCCACCGGTCAGGACGATGCCCCGTTCAGCGACGTCGGCGCCGAGCTCCGGCGGCGTCTGTTCGAGCGCTTCCTTCACGGCACCGACGATACCCTGCAGCGGCTCCTGAAGGGCTTCCAGAATTTCGTTGGAGTTCAGCGTGAAGCTGCGCGGCACGCCTTCGGACAGGTTGCGGCCCTTGACCGAAATCTCGAGCACCTCCTGTCCCGGGAACGCCGAACCGATCTCGTGCTTGATGCGCTCGGCCGTGGCTTCACCGATCAGGATGCCGTAGTTGCGGCGCACGTAGTTGGTGATAGCCTCATCGAAACGGTCGCCGCCGATGCGGACGGATGCGGCGTAGACGATGCCGTTCAACGAAATGACCGCTACTTCCGAGGTGCCGCCGCCGATATCCAGCACCATGGAACCGCGTGCTTCGTGCACGGGCATGCCGGCGCCGATCGCGGCGGCCATGGGCTCATCGATAAGGTGTACCTTGCGCGCACCGGCCCCTTCGGCCGATTCGCGGATGGCGCGGCGCTCGACCTGCGTCGAACCGTAGGGTACGCAGATCAGGACACGCGGGCTGGGCCGGAAGTAGCGCGACTCATGGGCCTTCTTGATGAAGTGCTGCAACATCTTCTCGGTGACCGTGAAATCGGCGATGACGCCGTCCTTCAGCGGCCGGATGGCCGTGATGTTGCCCGGCGTACGTCCCAGCATGTTCTTGGCTTCCATGCCGACCGCCTCGACGATGCGGCCACCGCGACCGGAGTCCTCGCGAATCGCGACGACGGAGGGTTCGTCGAGCACGATTCCGGCGCCGCGAGAGTAGATCAGCGTATTCGCGGTGCCAAGGTCGATGGACAGGTCATTGGAAAAATAACCCAGGATATTCTTGAACATGCAGGTTGGAGCCCAGAAAGACGATTAACGGCGTAATCTAGCAATGCGCACGACAATGCACAAGGCGGCGTGTATTATTGCGACCCCGCCGCCAAGCGGGATGATTTTCATAGGAATTTTTAGCGGAATTCGTCGTGTCACTCGATAAAGAACAGGTCCGGCATATCGCCACACTGGCCCGGCTGAAACTCACCGAGGATGAGTACGCGGAGAGCGTCAAAAAGCTCTCGGCGATCGTCGATTTCGTCGATCAGCTGTCCAAAGCGGACACGGCCGACGTGGTGCCGATGGCGCATCCGCTGGATGCGAGCCAGCGCCTGCGCCCGGACGCGGTCACGGAGACCGACGACAGGGACTATTACCAGCAGAATGCGGCCGACGTGGTGGACGGCCACTACCTGGTGCCGAAGGTCATTGAGTGATGGATTTTCATGCTCAGACGCTGACCGAGCTCAAGCACGGTCTCGACAACGGTGACTTCACGTCGGTCGAGGTGACCGAGGCGTTGCTGGCGCGCATCGCCGAGCACGATGCCAAGCTCAACGCGATGCTGACCGTGACGGCTGACGAGGCACTCGCGGCGGCCGCGCGTGCTGACGCGGCACGGCCAAACGGTGAAGGCGGCGAGCTCAACGGATTGCCGATTGTCCACAAGGATATTTTTTGCACGCGCGGCGTTCGCACGACGTGCGGATCGAAGATGCTCGACAACTTCGTGTCGCCGTACGATGCCACCGTCGTGGAAAAACTTGCCGAGGCGGGTGCTGTCGTTCTCGGCAAGACAAACATGGACGAATTCGCCATGGGCTCGTCGAACGAGACCAGCTACTTCGGTCCGGTCCGCAATCCGTGGAACCTCGAGTGTTCACCGGGCGGTTCGTCGGGCGGGTCTTCGGCATCCGTCGCAGCACGGTTCGCGCCGGCCGCGACCGGCACCGATACCGGTGGATCGATTCGTCAGCCTGCGGCATTGACCGGCACGGTCGGTATCAAGCCGACGTACGGGCGCGTGTCGCGCTACGGCATGATTGCCTTCGCCTCGAGTCTCGACCAGGCTGGAGTGATTGCGCGTTCGGCCGAAGATGCAGCCCGTGTACTCGGCGCGATGGCGGGCTTCGACGAACGCGACTCGACGTCGATCGACGAGCCCGTGCCGGATTACGTTGGCGGCCTTCGCGACTCGATCAAGGGTCTTCGCGTCGGAATCGTGCGGCAGCACTTCGATGCGGGCCTCGATGCCGAGACGGGCGCACGGGTCCGGGATGCGATCGCCGTGCTCGAATCAATGGGTGCATCGACCGTCGAGGTCGACCTGCCGAACATCGACATGTCGGTGCCGACGTATTACGTCGTGGCGCCGGCCGAGTGTTCGTCGAACCTGTCGCGCTTCGACGGCGTGCGCTTCGGGTACCGGGCCGACGACGCGACGGACCTGATGGATCTCTATTGCCGCAGTCGCGGCGACGGCTTCGGCGACGAAGTGAAGCGCCGTATCATGACCGGTACCTACGTGCTGTCCGCCGGTTATTACGACGCCTACTACCTGAAAGCGCAGCAGGTGCGCCAACTGATCGCGGATGATTTCAGGAAAGCGTTCGCCAACGTCGATGTCATCGCCGGTCCGACGGCGCCGTCGCCGGCGTTCAAACTCGGCGACAAGGTCGACGACCCGATCCAGATGTACCTGAACGACATCTACACGATCGGCGCCAACCTCGCCGGATTGCCGGCGATGTCGGTGCCGTGCGGCTTTGTCGACGATCTCCCGGTCGGCTTGCACCTCGTCGGCCCGCACTTCGCCGAGGGAACGCTGTTGCAGGCCGCGCACAAGTACCAGGAACAGACCGACTGGCACCTGGCGTGCCCGGAGGCGTTCCGATGAGCTGGGAAGTCGTTATCGGTCTCGAGATTCACACGCAGCTGGCGACGAAGAGCAAGATATTTTCCGGTGCGGCGACGGCCTATGGTGCCGAGCCCAACACGCAGGCCTGCCTGGTCGACCTCGGCTATCCCGGTGTGCTGCCGGTCCTGAATGAAGAGGTGGTGCGCATGGCCGCGATGTTCGGCCTTGCCGTGAATGCCACCGTTGCTCCGCGCTCGGTATTCGCGCGCAAGAACTATTTCTACCCGGACCTGCCGAAGGGCTACCAGATTTCGCAGTACGAGTTGCCGATCGTCGAAAACGGTGAGCTCTACATTACCGATGCCGACGGCGACCAAAAACGCATCGGCATTACGCGCGCGCACCTCGAGGAGGATGCGGGCAAATCGGTGCACGAAGGCTTTGATGCAAAGTCCGGCATTGACCTGAACCGTGCCGGCACGCCATTGCTCGAGATCGTGTCGGAGCCGGACCTGCGCTCGGCGAAGGAAGCCGTCGCCTATCTCAGGAAGATTCACACGATCGTTCGCTACCTCGGCATTTCGGACGGCAATATGCAGGAGGGCTCTTTCCGTTGTGACGCCAACGTGTCGGTGCGTCCAACAGGACAGGAAGAGTTCGGGACGCGTGCCGAGCTCAAGAACCTGAACTCGTTCCGGTTCATCGAGAAAGCGATCAATTACGAAGTCGAGCGACAGATCGACCTGATCGAGGATGGCGGCGAAGTCGTGCAGGAGACTCGCCTGTATGATGCGGACAACGATGAGACGCGTTCCATGCGCTCGAAGGAAGAGGCCAACGACTATCGTTACTTCCCTGACCCGGATCTGTTGCCGGTCGAGATCAGCGCGGACTACATCGAGGCTGTGCGGAAGACGCTGCCGGAGCTCCCGGATGCGAAGCTGCAGCGTTTCGTCGACGACTACGGGCTGAAGTCGGACGACGCCGGAATTCTTACAGCAACTCGATCGCTTGCCGATTACTTCGAGGCCGTGGTGGCCGGGACCGATGCGAAACCGCAGGTTGCGGCCAACTGGGTGATCGGCGACCTTTCCGCTTCGCTGAACAAGGAAGGCCTCGATATAGAGGAGTCCAAAATCGGGGCTGAGGACCTCGCCGGACTCGTCAGTCGCATTCATGACGATACGATCTCGGGCAAGATTGCGAAGCAGGTGTTCGAGGCGATGTGGGCCGGTGAAGGCACGGCCGACGCGATTATCGAGGCGAAGGGGCTCAGGCAGATCACCGATACGTCGGCGATTGAGGCGATCGTCGACAAGGTGATCGAGGCGCATCCGTCGCAGGTCGCCGAGTTCCGGGCGGGCAAGGACAAGCTGATCGGCTTTTTCGTGGGTCAGGTCATGAAAGAAACGAAGGGCCAGGCGAATCCGGGCCAGGTCAACCAGATACTCAAAGCCAAGCTGCAAGCCTGATGTCCGCCGACAGCGTCATTCCGTTTGCGTTCGAGGCGCTGCCGGTGCGCGGCGCCCTGATTCACCTCGGGCGATCGTGGCGCCGTATGCAGCGCGATCACGATTACGCGCCGCTGGTTGCGGAAACGCTCGGCGAGGCGGCAGCCGCGACGGGACTGATCGCGCAGAGCCTGAAGTTTGATGGCGCGATCACATTGCAGATCCAGTCCGGGGGCGCATTGCAAATGCTCGTCATGCAATGCACGTCCGAGCACGACATGCGCGGCATGGCGGTGACCGAAGAAGGCGCGGCAGCGACCAGCTTTGCCGAGCTTACGCAAGGCGCACATTGCGCGGTCACCGTCGATTCAGGTGAGCGTCCCTACCAGGGGATCGTCGCGATCGACGGCGATTCGCTGGCCGTGAGCCTCGAGCAATACTTCGACCGGTCCGTTCAGGTACCGAGCCATATCGCGCTCGTGGCGAACGACGAATGGGCGGGTGGATTGCTGCTGCAGCAAATGCCTGGCGAGCCGATCAATGAGGACGACTGGAACCGTCTGCACTTCCTGGCGGCCACACTGACCGTCAAGGATTTTGAGAGCGCCGCCGGCGTCGAACTGCTCGGCAAGCTGTTCGCCGAAGACGACGTGCGCGTATACGAGTCAAAGCCCGTCAATTTCCGCTGCCGCTGTTCGAGCCAGAAGGCGGAAGACGTCCTGAAAATGCTCGGTGAGAAAGAGGCCCGTGAGGCGCTGGCCGAGCAGGGCGATATCCGGATCGTGTGCGAATACTGCGGCCGCCGGCGCCGCTACGATTCGGTGGACGTGTCGCGCTTGTTCGCTGACAACGTCGTTCCGGCGCCCGACTCGGTTCAGTAATTTCTCGTCGCCGCCGCGACAGACCAAAAACACCGTGCTACACTGTCTGGCCATCATATAAATAAATATTTATATCTTAATGCGTCTGACGTCGAAACAGCTTGTGCTGCGTCTCAAGGCACTGGCGGACCCGGTCCGCATGCGCCTGGTCGCGTTATGCGGTGTTGCCGAGTGTTCGGTCTCCGAGCTGACGGCCGTCACCGGCCTCAGTCAGCCGCGCATTTCACAGCACCTGAAGGCGCTGATTGGCGCCGGACTCCTGGAGCGATTCCGTGACGGCCAGTTCGTGTACTACCGCGTGTCCACGACGGGCACCGACGCCGGCGAGCGGCGCAAACTCATCTCACTGCTGCCCGACGATGAGCCTGAATTCGCCAAAGACCTCGCGCGCCTGCGAAATATCCGGGCGCAAGCCGAGCCGGTCGCTGAACCGATCCCTGAAGACGACCGCTCGCTGCATCGGGCGCTTGTCGAGCTGACGGTCGCGCGACCACTCGGCGACCTGCTCGACATCGGTTGCGGCCAGGGACGAATCCTCAAACTGCTCGCAAGTCGCGCAAACCGCTCGGTCGGCGTCGACGTTGATTCCGACCAGCGACGGCTTGCGCGTGCGGAGTTGCTGCTGGCCGGGACACCGAACTGCTCGCTGCGACAGGGGGATATGTACAACCTGCCTTTTGCGGACGGCGAGTTCGACACGATCATTCTCGACGATGTGCTGGCCGATGCCGAAAGACCGGCGGCCGCGCTGACAGAAGCGTCACGATTGCTGGGGCCGGATGGTCGCATCCTGTTGCTGGCAGCCGTCGACGGTCACGACGTCAGGGTGCTGCAGGAACAGTTCGCAGGCTGGGCGGCCGAGTCCGGACTGCGGCTGGCATCGCCGAGGCCCATTCCCCGCAACAACCCGAGCTGGCTGCTCGCCGTGGCAACGCCTGCCGAGCGCGCCAGCGAAGCCGCCTGAGATATTCCGATGAACAATCGCATTGCACCCAAGGTTTCCTTCGAGTTCTTCCCGCCCAACACCGAGGCGATGGAGGCAACGCTCTGGGATTCGATCAAGCGCCTCGCGCCGTTGGCGCCGAAGTTCGTGTCGGTAACCTATGGCGCCGACGGCTCGACGCGCGAACGAACCCATGCTGCCGTTGCGCGCATCATGGGCGAAACGGCGTTGACAGCTGCGCCGCATCTCACGTGCGTTGGCGCCAGCCGTGACGAAATAGACGACATTGCGCGCGAGTACTGGGACATGGGCGTCAGGCACCTGGTCGCACTGCGTGGCGATCCGCCGAAAGGTGCAAAAGGGTACGCGCCGCACCCGGAAGGCTACGCGTACGCGTCGGACCTCGTAGCAGGACTGGCAAAAGTCGCGGACTTCGACATCACCGTTGCGGCCTACCCGGAAGTGCACCCGGAGGCATGCGACGCGGATTTCGATCTCGACAACCTCAAGCGAAAACTCGACGCCGGCGCGAGCCACGCAATTACACAGTTCTTTTTCGACGTCGACCTGTATCTCGACTTCCGGGATCGATGCGCTGCGGCAGGCATCGACAAACAGATCGTGCCGGGCATCCTGCCGATCACGCGCTTCCCGCAGCTCGAGCGATTTGCCGACATGTGCGGCGCAAGCGTGCCCGATTGGCTGCGCGACCGATTTGACGGGCTCGACGACGACGCCGAAACCCGGCAGATGATTGCAGCCAGCGTCGCCATCGAACAGGTGCGGCGACTGGAAGCCGAGGGTGTCAACGAATTTCACTTCTACACGCTGAACCGGTCCGAACTCACGTTCGCCATCTGCCATGCGCTGGGCGTCCGCCCCGGCCAGGCGGCAGCCTAGAGACATGACCATGAAACGCAACGACCGTATCAACGCGCTTATCGCAGCCCTCGACGAGCGCATCCTGCTGCTCGACGGTGCCATGGGCACGATGATCCAGAGCTACGGCCTCACCGAGGACGACTATCGCGGCGCGCGCTTTGCCGACTGGCAGCACGACCTGAAAGGCAACAACGATCTGCTGTCGTTAACGAAACCCGCGGTGATCCGGGAAATACACATGCGCTTCCTCGAGGCTGGTGCCGACATCCTCGAGACCAACACGTTTAACGCGAATGCGCCGTCGATGGCCGACTACGGCATGGAATCGTTCGTTGCGGAACTGAATACGACGGCGGCACAACTCGCCCGCGACTGCGCCGACAATGTGGCCGCAGAAACCGGCAAACCGCGCTTTGTCGCCGGGGTGCTGGGGCCAACGAATCGCACCGCATCGATCTCGCCGGACGTCAACGATCCGGGCTATCGCAACATCACGTTCGACCAGCTTGCCGAAACGTACGAGGTTGCTGCCATTGCGCTTATCGAAGGCGGTGTCGACTTTCTGATGATCGAGACGATTTTCGACACGCTTAACGCCAAGGCCGCAATTATTGCCGTGAAGCGCGCGTTTCGTGCGACCGGCACGGAGCTGCCGGTGATGATCTCCGGGACGATTACCGACGCGTCGGGGCGGACCCTGTCCGGCCAGACGGCCGAGGCGTTCTGGAACTCGGTGCGCCACGTGCAGCCGTTCATGATCGGCTTGAATTGCGCACTGGGGGCGAAAGATCTGCGCCAATACGTCGAAGAATTGTCACGCGTTGCGGACACGCGCGTCAGTGCGCATCCGAACGCGGGATTGCCGAACGAGTTCGGCGAATATGACGAGACGCCCGAGGATATGGCGGAGGTCGTCGGCGAGTTCGCCACGAGCGGATTGGTCAACCTGGTGGGCGGTTGCTGCGGCACGAGGCCGTCGCACGTCAAAGCGATCGGCGAAGCGATTGCAGGTGTGGCTCCACGCAGTATCCCGGAGTTGCCCGTGCGGCTGCGCCTGTCCGGACTGGAACCGTTCAACCTGGGACCGGACGACCTGTTTGCCAACGTCGGCGAGCGCTGCAACGTGACGGGCTCGGCAATCTTCCGGCGCCTCATCGAAGCAGATGACTACACGACGGCTGTCAACGTTGCGCGGCAACAGGTCGAGAACGGTGCGCAGATCATCGACGTCAACATGGACGAGGGCATGCTCGACTCCGAGAAGGCGATGGTCACTTTCCTGAACCTGATTGCGTCCGAGCCGGACGTTGCGCGTTTGCCGATCATGATCGACTCCTCCAAGTGGTCTGTAATCGAGGCCGGGCTGAAATGCGTTCAGGGCAAAGCGGTGGTCAATTCGATCAGCCTCAAGGAAGGGGAGGACTCGTTCATTGCGCAGGCACAGCTATGCCTAGACTACGGAGCCGCGATCATCGTCATGGCCTTCGACGAGACGGGGCAGGCCGACACAGCCGAGCGCAAGGTCGAGATCTCGAAGCGGTCGTACGACGTGCTTGTCAACAAAGTCGGCTTCGATCCGGCGGACATCATCTTCGACCCGAATATTTTCGCGATCGCGACCGGAATCGAGGAGCACGCGAGTTACGGCCTCGATTTCATCGAAGCGACGCGCGAGATCAAGAAGCAACTTCCGCACGCGCTCGTCAGCGGCGGCGTCAGTAACGTGTCGTTTTCTTTTCGCGGCAACAACGTCGTGCGCGAGGCGATTCACTCGGTGTTCCTGTACCACGCTATCAAGGCAGGAATGGACATGGGCATCGTCAATGCCGGGCAGCTCGCGATCTACGAAGACCTGCCGGCGGAGCTGCGAGATGCGGTTGAGGCGGTGGTGCTCAACACGGATGCCGACGGTACCGAGAAGCTGCTTGCCGTCGCCGAAAAATTCAAGGACCAGAAGAGCGGTGCAGCGGCGAAGGGCGCTGACCTGTCGTGGCGCGAGCAGCCGGTTGAGAAGCGCCTGGAATTTGCGCTCGTGAACGGCATTGACGAATACGTCGTCGAGGATACCGAGGAGGCTCGTCTCAATACGGACAGGCCGCTCGATGTCATCGAGGGTCCGCTGATGGCCGGGATGAACGTCGTTGGCGACCTGTTCGGTGAAGGCAAGATGTTCCTGCCGCAGGTCGTGAAGTCGGCACGCGTCATGAAGAAGGCGGTTGGCCACCTGGTGCCGTTTATCGAAAAGGAAAAGGACGGCGACCGGAGTTCCAACGGCAAGATCATCATGGCGACCGTGAAGGGCGACGTGCACGACATCGGCAAGAATATTGTGGGTGTCGTATTGCAGTGCAACAACTTCGAGGTCATCGATCTTGGCGTCATGGTGTCCTGCGACAAGATTCTTGAAGCGGCGAAGCGCGAGAACGCGAATATCATAGGATTGTCCGGCCTGATCACGCCGTCACTCGACGAGATGGTGCACGTCGCGAGCGAGATGCAGCGCCTGAACTACGAGCTGCCTTTGCTGATCGGCGGGGCGACGACGTCGCCGGCACATACGGCCGTCAAGATCGAGCCGAATTACGAAGGCCCGGTGATCTATGTCAAGGATGCGTCACGCTCTGTCGGTGTGGCCCAGGCACTGACCGAACCGGGTACGCGGGATGCGCTGGTTGCGAAAACGCGCGCCGACAACGCACGCCGCCGTGACCAGCATGCCAACAAGAAACGACTGACGCCGCAACTGTCGCTGGCGGAAGCGCGTGCCCGCAAGCACGCATGCGAGTGGCAGGACTACGCGCCGCCCAAGCCGTCGTTTACTGGCACACGCGTGTTCGACGATATCGGTCTTGCTGTATTGCGTGACTACATCGACTGGATGCCGTTCTTCAATGCGTGGGAATTCCATGGACGCTTTCCGCAGATCCTGAGTGATGAAACGGTCGGCGAGGCTGCGTCGTCCCTGTTCGAGGACGCGACGGCAATGCTCGACCGGATCGTCGAAGAGAAGTGGCTGCAGGCACGCGCAGTCGTCGGATTTTTTCCCGCGAACGCGCACGGTGACGACGACGTGCACGTGTATAGCGACGACTCGCGCAAAGATACGGCGTATCGGTTGCACCACCTGCGCCAGCAACGCGCCAAGTCGGAAGGGCAGCCGCAACATTGTCTCGCTGACTACGTTGCACCGGCCGGCGCCGAAGATTTCATCGGCGGGTTCGCGGTGACTGCCGGAATCGGCATCGAGGCACATGTCGAGCGATTCGAAAACGCACACGACGACTACAGCGCGATTGTGCTCAAAGCGCTGGCCGATCGCCTCGCGGAAGCGCTGGCGGAGTACATGCACGAGCGGGTACGAAAGGAATTCTGGGGTTACGTACCTGAAGAGGACCTCAGCAACGACGAGTTGATCGCCGAAAAGTACACCGGCATTCGGCCGGCACCGGGCTACCCGGCGTGCCCGGATCACACCGAAAAAGCGACGCTCTGGCAATTGCTCGATGTCGAAGCAAGCATCGGTCTGCAGCTGACCGATTCCTACGCGATGTACCCGACGGCCGCGGTCAGCGGTTTCTACTATTCGCACCCGGATTCGAAATACTTCCCTGTCGGCAAGATCGATCGCGACCAACTCGAGGACTATGCGGCGCGCAAGGGCATCAGTGTCGCGGAGGCCGAGCGCTGGCTGGCACCCAACCTTGGCTACGATCCGAGGGAAGCGACCGCGGCCTGAATCCGAGAAAGCGCTACAACAATCTTGACATTTTAAAACAGAATGACTATTCTGGATCGCATGGTCAGAACCCGCTCATTCGATCCCACCGCGGCGCTGTCGCAGGCCGTGGACCTGTTTTCCTCCAAGGGGTACTCCGAAACCTCGATGGAGGACATCGTGCAGGCCACCGGCGTCAGTCGCTACGGGTTGTACGGCACATTTGGCAACAAGCGTGAGCTGTTCGAGCAGGCGCTCGAGCGCTATGCCGAGGGCATGGGCAAACAGTCGTTCCTGAGGCTCCTGGAGCCGGGCGCGTCGCTCGACCACATCCGCGCGATTTTTCGGGAGCGCGTCGAAGACATGTGCTGCCAAGAAGAAAACAAGGGCTGCCTGTTCATCCACACGGCGATGGAGCTCGCACCGCAGGATGAGGAACTGCGCGGCGTGCTGCAGCGCTTTATGAAGCGCATGTCGAAGGCGTTTTCGATCGGTCTCGATTCGGCCAAGGGGCGTGGCGAGATCCGCGAGGACGTTGACGTCGAGCAGGCCGGAGAGCTGTTGACGAGCACCATGTTCGGGCTGGCGGTCCTCGGCCGCACGGGCTTCAAACGGGAAGTGCTGGAAGGCATCGTCGAGAACGCCCTGGCCGGCCTGCAGTAAGCGTCGTTTTTTTTGAATACAACAGAATGAACATTCTGTTTTAACCAAACCAGAACAATTGTTCTGAAAATCGCACGACAAGAGGAGAACGTCATGAAAATCAGCAAATCCAGCGTATCGCTCGCCCTGATCGGCCTGTTCGCTGTCAACATCGCACTCGCGATGCCGGGTTTCCCGACCGATGCGCCGCAGGCAAGCATTGATACGTGCGTCGCGGCCGTCAAAGAGAACCTCGACCTCAGCGAAGCGGGCAGCGTCATCTACAACGTTGAAACCGAAGACCGCCGCGTATCGGGGCACAAGATGAGCATCCAGACGCTTGTCTACGCCGAGGATGATTCGACGCTCATTCGTGAGTACGCCGCGAACTGCGCGATCAATGACAGCGCCGAAATCAAGCGATTCCACATTCGCCAGAAAGGCGTGTAGGCATGCAGGCAGAAATTCCGCTGGTCGTTACAGTGAAATCGTAACGACCAGCGGCAGGTGATCGGAGCCGATGCGCGAACCCGTATGCACATCCATCACGGCAATCCCTTCCGATACCAGCGCGTGATCGATCGGGATCATCGCAAGCGGCATGAACGTCGGCCATGTCGGCAGCAGCCCGAGGCCCTGCCTCACGTTCACCAGTCCGGTCTCCGTTTCGAAACGTTCATACTGTGGACACCACAGACTGGCATTCAAGTCCCCTATCAGCAGCACCGGATTCGTTTCGTTGTTCACCAGTTCAGCGACGTATTCGAGTTGCCGGTTGCGGGCATCGTACAGCGCACCCGCGACGGGAATGGTCGGGTGCGTACTGATGAGTGACAACGATTGTCGGTCCAGCGAGACCTGCGCGACGATCGTCGGGTAGCCAAAAGGTGGACTCTCGAGTTGTCGAACCGCATCGAACGGCACTTTTGAAAACACGGCGATGCCGAAATTTCCGGGACGCGGTTCCGCCAGCGCATGCGGGTAGTCCTTCTTCAGCACCGCGGCCGCAGCGACCCACTCGCTGGTGACTTCCTGCAGGAAAACGATGTCGGGATCCTCTTCGAGGAGCCAGTCAATCAGCCGTTGGTAATCGTCGTTGCCCGAATGTACGTTGGCGTGAGCGACCTTCAGATGCGGCCCGCCGGTGTCCGGTGGCTGGCCGACGTACCACGGCACGACATGCCAGGCATTGATCACGGTCGCAACCAAAAGCGCAAGTGACCAGGCAGGGCGGCGCAGAGCGGCAAAGCAGATCAGCAGCAATGCGCCAACGACGAGATATTGCAGCCGGAAATGCGTAAACAGCTCGACCGACCAGTGCGGTATGCCAATCGCTGTGATGATCGAGAACGCCACCGTCAGGGTGGCCGCGGCCTGCAGCAGGCCGGTCAACGTCACGGACGGCCGCACGCCTCGCATCCTTTGCGTTTCCTGATCGCGAGTGACGTGAAAGCAGAAGACGTCGCGTCGTACAGCGACAGTGTTGACGTCTCTACGGGCAGGCCGACAAGCGTCTTCAGTGCTTCTACGGCCATCAACGTGCCGATGACCCCCGGGATCGGAGACAGTACGCCGTTGCCGGCGCAGCTGTCGAGCGATTCATCGGCTTCGGCATACAGGCACCGGTAACAGGGTTTACTGTCGTAATCGGGACCGAATACGGCGATCTGCCCTTCCATGCGAATGGCCGCGCCCGAAACCAGTCGTTTCCCCGTGAAAACACAGGCGTCATTGACCTGGAAGCGTGTCGCAAAATTGTCGCAGCCGTCGAGTACGACATCGACGTCAACAATCGTATTGATCAGCTTGTCGCCAGCGAGGCGCTCCGTGATGGGCGTAATGCGGATGTTCGGATGTATCAGCCACAGTCGTTTCGCGGCAACCTCTGCTTTGGGTTTGCCGATGTCGTGCGGTGTAAAGAGGACCTGCCGGCCAAGGTTGGTTTCGTCGACGGTGTCGAAATCGCAGATGATGATGTGGCCGACGCCGCTCGACGCGAGATACGCGGCAGTGGCGCAACCGATACCGCCGGCACCGATCAGGAGAACGGTGCCGGCGGCGATGCGGTCCTGGCCGTCCGCGCCGACCTGCGGCAAGGCAAGGTGTCGGGCGTCACGGCTGATGCTCATGAACTAGTCGCCGATGGTGACTTCGACAATGGTCACGGCTTCAACAGGTACGTCCTGGTGACCGCCGTGGTTGCCGGTCGGTACGCCGGCGATGGCGTCGACGACGTCCATTCCTTCCGTGACACGGCCGAACACGGCGTAGCCGAAATCGCGGCCGCCGTGGTCGAGGAAGTCGTTGTCACGCAGGTTGATGAAGAACTGGGCGGTGGCACTATCGACGACCTGGGTGCGCGCCATCGCCAGCGTGCCGCGCACGTTCGACTCACCGTTGTCGGCCTCGTTCTTGATCGGCGAACGCGTCGGCTTCTGGCCCATGTCGGCGTCAAATCCGCCGCCCTGGATCATGAAGTTCGGGATGACGCGGTGAAAGATCGTGCCGTCGAAGTGGCCGTCCTTGATGTACTGGCAAAAATTGTCGCAGGAAATTGGCGCTTTCTCGTCGAACAGTTCGACGCCGATGTCGCCATGATTGGTTTTGATCGTGATCATGATGGCTCTGTCAGTGTGAATCAGGGCGCCTGTGTACCACCACGTCGCGCAACTGTCACGCGCGGCAGCCCGGCCAGGTCATTATGGCACGTGATCCCGGTCCAGCCTTCGCCGCCGAGAATGTCGGCAACGGCGTCCGCCTGGTTTGCGCCATGTTCGAGCATGAGCCAGCCGTCGGGCTTGAGAATGGCTGGGCAATCCCGGGCGAGGATGCGAATGTCGTCGAGGCCGTCTGCGCCGGCGGCGAGGGCGCTCGCCGGTTCGTGGCGCAGGGTTTTGAGCGCGTCGTCGTCATCCCGGACGTACGGTGGGTTCGACACGACCAGGTCGAAGACCCGGCCTGTGACGGGTTCGGTCCAGTCGCCGAGAAGGCACTCGACGTTGGCGAGATCGGCGGCGCGCACGTTTTGCTGCGCGACTGCCAGCGCGTCGGTACTCGCGTCCGTAGCCGTTACGTCGCAAAGGCGCCGCTCCGCTGCGATGGCGACAGCGATTGCGCCACTGCCGGTGCCAAGATCGAGAATGCGCCACGCAGCCTTTCGCGGAATCTCGCGGAGTGCCAGGTCGACGAGCAGCTCGGTTTCGGGGCGTGGTACCAGCGTCGCCGGACTGACGAGCAGTTGGTGCGACCAGAACTCCTTCGTGCCGGTGATATAAGCCATGGGTTCACCGTCGAGCCGACGAGACAACAGCTTTTCGAAGCGTTCCGCCGACAGCGCGTCGAGTTCGTCGTCGGGATGCGCAAACAGGTAACTGCGCGGCATGTCGATGCTGCGGCACAGCAGTAATTCGGCATCGAGCCGCGCCGAATCGCTGATACGTGACAATCGTTCCGTCGCGTCGCTGATGACAGCATCGAGTCTCATACTGGAGTACACTCGCCCAAAATTTCAGATGTAACTGTTCCGCCTATGAACGTGTATTCCAACATCCTCGAGATGGTAGGTAAAACGCCGATGCTCGAGGTCACGCACATCGACACCGGACCGTGTCGACTGTTTCTCAAGCTCGAACTCCTGAACCCGGGGGGGTCGATCAAGGATCGCATCGGCATCTCGATGATCGATGAGGCCGAGAAACGCGGCGATATCAAGCCCGGAGATACGATCGTCGAGGCAACGGCCGGCAATACCGGCCTGGGGCTGGCGCTGGTCGCCGCGCAGAAGGGCTACCGGTTGATCATCGTGTTGCCGGACAAGATGAGCCAGGAAAAGATATTTAACCTGCGGGCAATGGGCGCCGAGGTCATCCTGACGCGCTCGGACGTCGGACGCGGTCATCCCGAGTATTACCAGGACCTCGGCAAAACGGTCGCGGAGCGGGAAGGCGCCTACTTCATCAACCAGTTCGGCAACCCGGACAATCCGCTCGCCCACGAAACGACCACCGGACCGGAAATCATCGAGCAGATGGGCGGCGAACTGGATGCGATCGTTCTCGGCGTGGGGTCCAGCGGTACCGTCAGCGGACTTGGCAAGTACCTCGAGGAACACGCGCCCGGCGTCGATCTCGTGCTGGCGGATCCGGTCGGCTCGGTGCTGGCCGACTACATCAACGACGGCACGCTCGGCGAGGCCAGCAGCTGGCTGGTCGAGGGCATCGGCGAGGATTTCATCCCTGACATTGCGAATTTCGACAAGGTCGCCAAGGCTTACGCAATCAGCGACGCCGAGTCGTTCGCGGCAGCGCGTGAGTTGTTGAAGAAAGAGGGTATCCTGGCCGGCTCATCGTCCGGCACGTTGTTGTCGGCCGCCCTGAAGTACTGCCGCGAACAGAAAGAACCAAAAACGGTGGTGACCTTCGCCTGCGACACCGGCAACAAGTACCTGTCGAAGCTGTTCAATGATTTCTGGCTGGAAGACCAGGGCTTTATCCAGCGTGAACAATTCGGCGATTTGCGCGACCTGATTGGCCGGCTGCACGGCGAGCGGGCGACAATCACGGTCGGACCGACGGACGTACTGACGACGGCACACAACCGGCTCCGCAACGCCGGATTTTCCCAGTTGCCGGTGATGGAAGACGGCAAGCTGGTTGGCGTCGTCACCGAGGACGCACTCATTCGGTTTGTCTACGGTCATCCGGAGTTGATGACGTCGCCGGTAATGGATGCGATGGAGTCGGCCTTTATCAAGCTCGACAGGACCGAGTCCATGAACAACCTCGTTGCAATGTTGCGGGTGCAGCCATACGCGGCGATCATGGACGGCGACGATTTCCTCGGGCTGATTACCCGGTCCGACGTGCTCAACTACCTGCGCAGGCAGATGTAACGATGTCGAACGACAAGAGAAAATTCGCAACGCGCACGATTCACGCCGGGCAGAGTCCCGACGAGACGACGGGTGCCATCATGCAGCCGATCTATGCAACGTCGACGTATGTGCAGGAAAGCCCGGGCGTCCACAAAGGCTACGAGTATTCGCGGACGCAGAACCCGACGCGCATGGCCTACGAGCGCTGCATTGCCGACCTCGAATCCGGCACCCATGGTTTCGCCTTTGCCTCCGGCATGGCCGCCACGGCGACGATCCTCGAACTCATCGACAGCGGCAGCCACGTCGTAGCCATGGACGACCTGTATGGCGGTACACGGCGCCTGTTCGCGGGTGTCCGCGAGCGCAGTTCGGGACTGGGTTTCTCGTTCGTCGACATGACAGACCTCGATGCGTTCGAGCGCGCTGTGACCCCTGCAACGCGAATGGTCTGGCTGGAGACGCCGACCAACCCGCTCCTGAAGATCGTCGATATTGAGGGCGTCGTCGAGATTGCGCGGCAGAACGACATACCGGTCGTCGTGGATAACACGTTTGCGACGCCGTACCTGCAACGCCCACTCGAATTCGATGCCGATATCGTCATGCACTCGGCGACGAAGTTCATCAACGGGCACTCGGACATGGTTGGTGGCATCGCCGTTACAAAAAACGACGAACTCGCCGAGCGACTCGCGTATCTGCAAAACTCGATCGGCGCCGTCGCCGGACCGTTCGACAGTTTCCTGGCGTTGCGCGGACTGAAGACGCTTGACGTACGCATGGAGCGGCACTGTTCGAGCGCGATGGCGATCGCCGAATGGCTGGAGGCCGACCCGAGGGTCGAGCGCGTGTTGTACCCGGGACTCGAATCACACCCACAACATGAACTGGCGGCCAAACAGATGGATGGGGCCGGTGGCATCGTGACGTTTTTTACGAAAGGTGGGATCGACGAGGCACGCGCTTTGCTTGAGCGCTGCGAGGTGTTTGCGCTGGCTGAAAGTCTCGGCGGCGTCGAGAGCCTGGTCGATCACCCGGCGATCATGACGCACGCCAGCGTACCGGCCGAGGAGCGCGCGAAGCTCGGCATCAGCGACCAGTTGATACGCCTTTCGGTTGGTATCGAGGCGCTTGACGACCTGCTCGAGGACCTCGACCGGGCATTGGGGTAAGTATAATGTCGTTGAAGAAACTATCCGTTGTGCTGGTTGCGCTGGTCGCGATCGAACACGTATACATCCTGGTTCTCGAGATGTTTCTCTGGACCGAACCGCGCGGGATGAATGCTTTCGGCCTGACGCCGGAGTTTGCGGAGCAGACGAAAGTCCTCGCCGCAAACCAGGGCCTCTATAACGGGTTTTTGGCCGCCGGACTTTTTTGGGGGCTTCTCAGAAAGCGCGACGGCTACCCGGTGCAGGTGTTCTTCCTGGTGTGCGTCATCGTCGCCGGCGTCTTCGGCGCGCTGACGGCCAAGACCTCGATTCTGTATGTCCAGGCGCTGCCAGCGTTCGTGTCCTTGCTGGCCGTGCTGGCGTCAGGAAGGGCGGGGTCTACTCCATCGACTCAATAGACGCGAGTGTCGGGGCTACCAGTTCAGCCCACAGTTCGCCGTCGTCGAAATAAAAGCCGCTGAGAATGACCGTGAAAACGGTGCGGCCATGATGCATGGCGAAGTAGTTGCCGTACGGTTGCCCGTCCGCTTTCAAAATCCCGAAACGACTTCCGTCGCCGTACGAGTACAGGTCGTCGCGGATTTCGAGCTCGCTTTCGCCGAGGCCGAGCGGCAGGCCGATATTGCCACTCGAGTAGGACAGCTTCGCGTCCAATGCGGACGGATGCCGTTCCGCCGTCGAGTAAACGTAGGGCAGGTTCGGATCGGTGGGTGCTTCGAACGTGTATTCGAGCATGATCGAGCCGTCAAACCACTGTTCACGCTTGAAGGACTCGTGAATCGCGAAGTTGTGCGGCAACTCCAGGCCGTATTCCTGTAGCTGCGCGACCCTGAGCAGCTTGTCCTGGTCGCCTTCCTGAAACTCGGTGGACGTGCAACCGCCGACGACAGCCAGCGCAATGATTGCAAGGAAAGATCGTGCTCGTCGTTTGATCATGGAGGCCGTCACGTGTTCAGGCTTCGTAAATGACGTAGATTTTCTTCGTCGTTTCGACAACTTCCCACTCGCCGATAAAACCGGACGGAATTGTAAAGTTGTCGCCGGCCTTGAGTGGATGTTCGTTGCCATCGGCGTCACGCAGGATCGATTTGCCGTGCACGATCTGGCAAAACTCGTTCTCAGTGTAAATGACTTTCCAGCAGCCGGGTTCGGCTTCCCACAAGCCTGCAAAGAACTTCTCGTCCTCACTGGTGAAATGATGCCAGGTGCGCTGTAGCGGCTGGCCTTTCGTGCACTTTTCCAGCGGCGTCAGGTCTTCCGAATACTCCGGCACCGACTCGTCGAAAAAAACCAGGTCGTGGATCGTCTTGGACATCGGTCAGTCTCCCAGTGCGGCCAGTTGATCGGCCTGGTATTCGTTGATCAGCGGTTCGATTACCTGGTCCATGCCGCCTTCGAGAATTTCATCGAGCTTGTAGAGCGTCAGGTTGATGCGGTGATCGGTAACACGGCCCTGCGGATAATTGTAAGTCCGGATGCGCTCGCTGCGATCGCCGGATCCGACGAGCAGCTTGCGTTTCTCGGCGTGCTCGGCTTCCTGCGCCGACACTTGCGCGTCAAGCAGTCGGGCCTGCAGGAGCGACATGGCGCGGGCGCGGTTCTTGTGCTGCGAGCGTTCGTCCTGGCATTCGACGACGATTCCCGTGGGTAAATGCGTCAGGCGAACCGCGGAGTCGGTCTTGTTGACGTGCTGGCCGCCGGCGCCGGACGCACGGTAGGTGTCAACGCGCAGGTCTGCCGGGTTGATCTCGATTTCCTCGACCTCGTCCGGCTCGGCGAGAACAGCGACCGTGCAGGCCGATGTGTGAATGCGCCCCTGCGATTCGGTCGCCGGAACGCGCTGCACGCGGTGTGCGCCCGACTCGAACTTCAGTTTTGCGAAAATGTTGTCGCCGGTAACGCGACTGATGATTTCCTTGTAACCGCCATGCTCGCCCTCGCGTGCCGAGACGATTTCGACCTGCCATTTCATCTGCTCGGCGTACTTGGTGTACATGCGAAACAGGTCGCCTGCGAAAATCGCCGCTTCGTCACCGCCGGTGCCGGCCCGTATTTCGAGGTACACGTTGGCGTCGTCGTGCGGGTCCGGGGGAATCAGCGCTTTTTGCAGCCGCAACTCGAGCTCGTTGCGGCGCTCGGTCAGCCCGGCCAGCTCCTCCTGGCCCATTTCACGGACGTCGTCGTCGCTGTCGTTTGCCATTTCCTCGGCTGCAGCGATGTCGTCGACGAGCGCCTGGTATTCGCGAAACAACGCAACGACGGGTTCAACGCGGGCGTATTCCTTCGACAGGCTGCGAAACTGGTTCTGGTCGCCGATGACGTCAGGGTCTGCGAGCAGTCCGGCGATTTCCTCAAAGCGATCGCGTACCGACTCAAGTTTGAGAGTGATGGATTCCTTCAACGCATCATTCCTTGTCGAGTCCGAATATCCTGCTGGCGGCGTCGATCATGTCCTCGTCCGCGGTCTCGCCCGCCCTGCGAAGCGCGATGCTCGGATTGTGCAACATCTTCTTCATCAACGACGCCGTCGCAAACTCGATGGCATCTTCCGGCGACTCGCCACGGGCAATCCGACGTTTCGCCTGTTCGAGTACCTGGTGGCGTACCGCGTCGCTTTGCTCGCGCAGTCGGGCGATTACCGGGACAGCCTGCTTGATGCGCTCGATATTCTGGTAGCGCGCGATTTCGTCGTCGAGAATTTTCTCGGCTTCGCGAGCGGCTGCCTCGCGGCTGCCCTGTCCCTCCTGGATGACCCGCTCGAGGTCGTCGACCGAATAGAGGTAGACGTCCTCGATCTCGCCGGCGTCGGCCTCGATGTCGCGTGGGACGGCAATGTCGACGGCGAAGATCGGCCGGCGTTTGCGGGCCTTGATCGCGGCATCCAGGTGCGAACGAAAGATAATGGGCTCGTCGGCAGCGGTTGACGTGATCAGGATGTCGGCCTCGGGCAGCGTGCCGGCAATCTCGGACAATGGCAGGGCAAAGCCGCCGAATTGGCCGGCCAGGTCCTGCGCCCTGTCGAAACTGCGGTTGGCGACAAACAGGCGGCCGATATTGCGGGCCGCAAGATGCCTGGCGACAAGTTCGACGGTCACACCGGCGCCGACGAGCAACGCCGTGTGTTTTTCAAAGCCGGCAAAGAACTGGTTGGCCAGATTTACAGCTGCCGATGCAACGGACACGGGGCTGGCACCAATCTCCGTGTCGGTACGGATCTTTTTTGCGACGCCGAAGGTGTGCTGCATCAGCCGGTTGAGTTGCGGTCCGAGCGACCTGGCCTGCTGTGCGTCACGGAACGCGTTTTTGAGTTGCCCCAGGACCTGCGGTTCGCCGAGGACCATCGAGTCGAGGCCGCAGGCAACGCGAAAAATGTGGCGAATGGCCTCGGCCTGATCGAGCGTGAATAACGAATGGTGATACCCGGGCTCAAGATTCCGGTCGCTGCAGAGCCAGTCACGCAACCGGTCGCGTCCGCCGTCGTCCGATACGACATAAAATTCGGTGCGGTTGCATGTCGACAACAACAGCGCCTCGTCGATCCCGTCGAGGCTCGTCACACCGGTGAGCGCGCGCCCGATATCGGCGCCCGAGAAGACGACTTGCTCGCGTATTTCGACAGGTGCCGTGTTATGGTTCAGCCCGAGTATTTGCAGCGGCATAGCGAGTTTGAGCGACGCCGAGGCGGCACCGAAGGATTACAGAGTGCGTATCATAAGCGAACTGAGTGCCCGGTTGCTTGTCTCTGTAATAAACGGACGAGATTTTATGCAACACAGTTTTCGATGGCGGACGGCGTTCGCGCTCGGTACCCTCATCGCCCTGACAATGATCGTCGAGCCAGCCCTGGCCGACGAGCAGGACACCACGCACGCCGAACAACACCAGCAGCTGGCCGAGGCCGCGCTGCAGGAACGCGAGTATCTGAAAGCCGCGACGGCGTATCGCAAGGCGGCGGAGGCAAGCGACAGCGTCGACGTGGCGCGTACGGCAACGCGCGTCGGGTTCCTGTACGGGTTCAACGACCAGGCACTGTTGTCGGCAAAGCGGTGGGTGAAGCTCGACAAGGACAGCGAAGAGGCACGCGCCTATCTCGGGCAGATCTATTTCCGTCTTGACGACCTGCGAAATGCACGCCGCCAGTTCGAGCGCCTGCTGAAGGTGGATCCGGAAGAGCCGGCCAGCCGGTTGCTGTCGCTGGTCGACTTTTTGCGCGAGGAGGAAAAGCCGGAAAGCGCGGACAAGCTGATGCGGATGCTCGCAAAGCCGTACAAAGACACCTGGCATGCGAACTACGCCCAGGCCATCCTTGCGCTCGATGCCGGTGATTCCGACTACTCGATGAAATCGGCGAAGCGCGCGCTCGAGATTCGTCCGGACAATGCCAAGCCGCACACCGTCTACGCGCGAGCGCTGATGTTTGCCGGCAAGGACGAGGAAGCGATCGAGTACCTTGCGCACATTATTGGCGACAGCCCGCAGCCGGACCCGGATGCGCGTATGGAGCTAGCGATCATGTATATGTTCGCGGGCCGTGACGACGATGCATTGAGCCAGGTCAACCAGGTCCTGCTAGAGAATGGCGGCCGCTACGACGCACTGCGCCTCATGGCGATTATCAATTTCCGGGCGGAGCGCCTGGATGCGGCGGCGGCGGACTTCGAGGACCTGCTGTCGACGGGCAAGTACCCGATGGACGCCTACTACTATCTCGCGCGCATTGCCGACTACCGGCAGGAATACGAGCGGGCCGTGCGGTACTACCGTGAAGTCCGTTATGGCAACAACACGGTGTTCTCGCAGCGCCGCGCCAGTGCACTGCTTGCGCACCACCTGGACGACGTGGACGGCGCGTTCGAACTACTGGAATCGTTCGCCGAAATGTCGCCGATGCACGCCGTGGACATGCTGGTCTCCAAGGCGCAGTTGCTGGTTTCGCTCGACCGCTACGACGAGGGTCTGGCCCTGTACGACAAGGCCGTCGAATTCCGGCCGGACGATGAGAACATGATGCTCGGGCGCGCGGCGTTGTTGCTGCGCATGGATCGCGTCGACGATGCAATTGCGGTGTATCGCAAAGCACTGAAGCGCTGGCCCGAGAGTGCGACGACGCTCAATGCGCTCGGTTACACGCTGGCGGATCGGACGGACCGGTACGAGGAAGCCGAGAAGCTGATTCGCAAGGCACTGAAGAAAGAGCCGCAGAATGACGCCATCATCGATAGCATGGGCTGGGTGCTCTACAAGCTCGGGCATCTGGAGGAGGGATTGGCCGAGCTGCAGCGTGCTTACTCGCGCTTCAAGGACTCCGAAGTCGCGGCGCACATTGTCGAAGTGCTGGCGGAGCTCGGGCGCCACGACGAAGCGAAGGAAGTGCTCGAGTCGGCGCTGGAACGGGATCCCGAAAGCGAGTTGCTGGAAGATGTCCGGAATCGTTACTACCCAATCGACGAAGAATAGCCTGCGCGCACTGCTGGCCTGTGCGGCGACAGTCGTCCTGGCCGGTTGCGCGACTGGAAAAGGGGTCGACCTTCCCGACCTGTCGTCGTGGGAGCAGCGCCGCGAGGTGCTCGGCTCTGTCGAGGCCTGGGAGTTCAAGGGTCGCATTGCGGTCAAGGCGGGCGACGAGGGCTTCAACGGCAAGTTCAACTGGGAACAGGATGGCCAGGACTTCGACGCGACGGTCGGCGGCCCGCTCGGGATCGGCACCGTGCGCATCGAGGGTTCAGATGGCCGGATCACGCTGACGGACAAGGACGGCGAGAAGACCGTGCTCGAAGACCCGGAAGCGGACCTCTGGCACCGCTACGGCTGGACGATTCCGGTACATTCGCTGCGATTCTGGGCGCTCGGCATTCCGGATCCGGCGTTACCGGCACAGACCCGTTTTGACGACGAGGGCCGGGTAGAGTCGATCGAGCAAAGCAACTGGACGGTGCACATCTCCCGGTATCGCGACGGTGGCGGGCAGCCAATGCCGCGCGCGCTGACGGCTTCAAACCCGGACACGCGGGTGCGGATGGTGATCGATCGCTGGCTGTTTTTCGATCGTTGACACCCGATAACCGGCCCCGCACAATTCAGCCGCGTAAGCTTTGTTGGGGCGTAGCCAAGCGGTAAGGCATCGGGTTTTGATCCCGTGATTCGCAGGTTCGAATCCTGCCGCCCCAGCCATTTTCCACGCTGCAACGGGAGGAAACGTGGATCTCGCAACCATGGCCGTTTTTTCGGGTAACGCCCACCCGCAATTGGCCCAGGACATCGCGCGTTGCCTGAGAATACCGCTGGCGCGCGCCCAGGTAGGGCGCTTCTCCGACGGCGAGATCAACGTCGAAATCCTCGAGAACATCCGCGGCCGCGAGACGTTCATCATCCAGCCGACCTGTCCGCCGGCGTCCGAGAACCTGATGGAGCTGCTGGTCATGGTGGACGCGGCCCGTCGTGCGTCAGCCGCACGGATCACGGCCGTCATCCCGTACTTTGGGTTCGCCCGACAGGACCGGCGTCCGCGGGCGTCGCGGGTACCGATCACGGCGAAGCTGGTCGCAAAGATGATTGCGACGGCCGGTGTCGATCGCGTGCTGACCGTCGATCTGCATGCCGACCAGATCCAGGGATTCTTCGATATCGCCGTGGACAACGTGTACGCCTCGCCGTTGTTGCTGGGCGACGTCTGGAAGCAGAAGTATGCGGACATGGTCGTCGTGTCGCCCGATGTCGGTGGCGTGGTTCGCGCGCGAGCGCTGGCAAAACGGCTCGGCGACGCCGATCTCGTGATCATCGACAAACGACGCGCCAAGGCCAACCAGTCCGAGGTCATGAACATCATCGGTGAGGTCGAAGGCAAGAACTGCGTCATGATTGACGACATGGTCGACACGGCCGGTACCTTGTGCCACGCGGCTGGCGCACTCAAGGAGCACGGCGCGGCGAGCGTTGCGGCCTATATTACGCATGCGGTCCTGTCCGGACCGGCCGTCAGCCGTATTACGGAGTCGAACCTCGACGAGGTTGTCGTCACGGACACGATCCCGCTCAACGAAGAAGCGCAGGCGTGCACAAAAATCCGGCAATTGTCGACGGCCGAGTTGCTTGCCGAGACGATGCGGCGAATTTCCGACGAAGAGTCTGTATCCAGCCTGTACGTGGACTGACGTCGACGGTCGGCGGCACGGCCGACAAAGTCATTACTGGAATGGCTCGCTTCGCTGCGCTTTATTTCCTGTAATGACTTTCTCGGCCGTGCCGCCGGTCGTAGCGTCAAATCCGGCGGTAGCGCTCGGGACAATCCTAAGGTACTATGCGCCGCCCGAACTCGGTTGGTCGCGATCGTATCGGGTATCAAATCATTTTAAATCAATCAGTTACGGAGTCTGTCATGTCTGACGAATTCGACCTGATTGCGGAAATCCGTGAGGACCAGGGGAAAGGTGCGAGCCGCCGCCTGCGTCGCGAAGGAAAGGTACCCGCAATCATCTACGGTGCCGGCCGTGCGCCGCGCCAACTCGCGTTTGACCACAACAAGGTCCTGCGCCAGCTCGAGAACGAGTCGTTCTACTCGAGTGTCCTGAACATCAAAGTCGGCGAGAAAAGCCAGGCTGCGATCGTCAAGGATATTCAGCGTCACCCGGCGAAGCCGATCATCCTGCACATGGATTTCCAGCGCATCGTTGATGATGTGGAAATCAAGATGAACGTGCCGTTGCACTTCATCGGCGGCGATGTAGCGCCGGGCGTCAAGCAGGGCGGTGGCAACGTGTCTCAGATCATGAACGAGGTCGAGATTGTCTGCCTGCCGAAGCACCTGCCGGAGTTTCTCGAAGTTGACATTTCGGAACTCGAGCTCGACGCGATGCTGCACCTCTCGGACATCAAGCTGCCGGAAGGCGTCGAGATTCCGGAACTGGCCCAGGGCCCGGAGCACGATCACGCGATCGTTTCGATCCACGTGATCAAGGCGGCCCCGGTCGAAGATGATCTGGACGAGGAAGCCGCTGCAGCCGAAGGCGCAGAAGCCGAAGGCGAGGGCGATGCGGCCGACGAGGCGGCAGCCGAGGGTGGCGACGACAGCTAAGCCACTGTCTCACGCACGACGAAAAGGCCGCCGCAAGGCGGTCTTTTTTTGTTTAACATTCGCACTCCATGACGAAACCCATCCGCATCATTGCAGGCCTCGGTAACCCCGAGGAAAAATACGAACGGACGCTGCACAACGCGGGGTTCTGGTTCGTTGATGCGGTTGCGCGCAAGTACGGTGGCAGTTTTCGTTTCGAGAAAAAGTTCGATGCGGAGATTTGTCGCATCAACCTGCACGGCGAGGACGTCTGGCTGATCAAGCCGCAAAGCTACATGAACTGCAGCGGCGGCCCGATTCGCGGCATGCTCGATTACTACCGCTTGCGCGTCAATGAGCTGCTCGTGGCCCACGACGAAATCGACCTGCCGCCCGGTACGGTACGGCTGAAAGAAGCGGGCGGTCACGGCGGCCACAATGGCTTGCGTGACATCGTTAAGCATTGCGGCGCGGACTTCCTGCGACTGCGCCTTGGCGTTGGCCACCCGGGTGACAAGAGCAAGGTGACGAACTACGTCCTGAAGCGCGGCGCTGCGGACGTCGAAGCCGCAATCGAACGCAACGTGGACGACGCACTGGCAGTGATGCCTTTGGTTGTCGATGGCGAAATCAATGCAGCGATGAAGAAGCTGCACACAAAAGAGTAGAAATTCATGGCAATTACCTGTGGCATCGTTGGCCTGCCCAACGTTGGCAAGTCGACGTTGTTCAATGCGCTGACGGCGGCGGAGATCGCGGCGGAAAACTACCCGTTTTGCACGATCGAGCCGAATGTCGGTGTCGTGCCGGTCCCGGACCCGCGACTCGAGGTGCTCGCCGGCATCGTCAAGCCGCAAAAGGTCCTGCCGACGACGATGGAGTTTGTGGATATCGCGGGACTCGTGGCGGGCGCCTCGAAAGGCGAAGGGCTCGGTAACCAGTTTCTCGCCAATATTCGCGAGACGAATGCGATCGCGCACGTCGTTCGATGCTTCGAGAACGATGACGTCACGCACGTGGCGGGAAAGATCAATCCACTCGACGATATCGAGACGATCAATACCGAACTGGCGCTGGCCGACCTCGAATCGGTCGAGCGTCAGCTCGACAAGGTGTCACGCACGGCGAAAACGGGTCAGAAGGATGCCATCGCGCATCGTGATGCACTGGCCGGCATCAAGGCGCACCTGGATGAAGGTTTGCCGGTCCGGTCAATGGAGCTGTCGGACTTTCAGGCCGAGCTGTTGCGCAGCGTGCACCTGATCACGCACAAGCCGGTCATGTATGTCGCGAACGTCGACGAGAGTGGATTCGACAACAACCCACACCTCGATGCCGTTCGCGAGTACGCGGCCAAAGAGGGGGCTGAAGTTGTGGCGATCTGTGCCTCGATCGAAGCCGAAATCGCATTGCTCGATGACGACGACAAGACCGAATTCCTGTCGGATCTCGGCTTCGACGAGCCCGGCCTGAACCGGGTCATCCGCCACGGGTATTCATTGCTGGGCCTGCAGACCTATTTCACGGCTGGCGAAAAGGAAGTTCGTGCCTGGACAACCAAAGTCGGTGCCACCGCGCCGCAGGCGGCAGGTGAAATTCACACGGATTTCGAAAAAGGCTTCATTCGCGCCGAGGTTATCGGCTACGACGACTACGTCGCCGGCAACGGCGAACAGGGTGCAAAAGAAGCCGGACGCCTGCGCCTCGAGGGCAAGGACTACATCGTCCAGGAAGGCGACGTCATGCACTTCCGCTTCAACGTGTAAGGGCCAGACCCCACCCGCCGGGGCCAGACCCCGACAGGTGGGGTCTGACCCCTACTGGTTAAATCGGGGGAGCGACCAGTTGTAGACGATGGCCAGCGCGCGGACGACGAAGCCGGCAAGAACACCGAAGCCGAGCGAGATCCAGTCGTTCGCGCCGGCCGCGTCGGCGGCGACGTAGCCGACACCTGCGGCGAACGCTGCCGTTGCGTAAATCTCCGTCGACAGTACGAGGGGAATCTCGTTGCAGATCATGTCCCGGATCATACCGCCGGTGACCGCCGTCGTGACGCCGAGCAGAATGGCGACCAGCGGCCCGGTTTTGAAGCCCAGACTGATCTGGGTTCCCAGCGTCGCAAACAGCGCAAGCCCCATCGCATCCATCCAGACCAGCAGGCGCCTGCGATCACCGGGCTTCCACGACGTAAAGTACACAACCAGCGCCGCGACAATCGCGACCACGACGTAGCCGTTGTCGGCGATCCAGAAGACTGGCGTGCGATCGATAATGACGTCGCGGATCGTGCCGCCGCCGACGGCCGGCATCAGGGCCAGCACGCAAAAGCCGAAAATATCCATGTTTTTGCGGGAGGCGGCCAGTGCACCACTGACGGCAAAGGCCGCGGTGCCCAGCATTTCGAGGAGGTAGACGAATGTCATGTCGCGAGGGTACCGGAAATTCACGCAATTGAGGGCGGAATCGCCTTGACAGCAAGGGGTGCTGAAAGGACAATTTGCGCCCCCTGACGCCCGGTCGGGGCACAGGACACAATCCGGTGATGTAGCTCAGATGGTCAGAGCGACGGACTCATAACCCGTAGGTCGGTGGTTCAATTCCACCCATCACCACCACATTAAGAAAGCCCTTATAGATCAGAGATTTATGGGGGCTTTCTTGTTTCTGTCGGTACATGTTGTCGGTACAAAACCGGCCTCGATTTACAGGTCTGAGGACCTGCTCAGAAAGTCTCGATTTTGTCAGGTTGTGGAGGGCAGCATTGAGGTGGCTCTATAGGCTCCGGCGCAGTAGGAACTGCAAGCTCCTCAGCGGTAAGTGGCTGAGCGTCAGGAAAGTCTTCAGCGAACACTTCAATGTCACGAACAGTCCCATCATAAAGGGTCTTTCGCTCGACTAAACGCCCATCTGGAAGGAAGCCGACCTTCGCACCGGCTTCGCATTGTCGTGGAGCAATCTCCGGCCTCTTGTGAGAGCCGGGTCTGTGGTGAGAGGTCATTGCTAAACGACCTTGCCACCGGGAACGTTGCTTACTTGCCCACCGGAAGCATCACCTCCGGTCGTACCTTCAAGGTCGGGGGGCTGAACGTCTGCGCCCAGACGGGCAAGGTTAGAGATGGCGACTGCGAACTCACCCTTGTACGTGGTGGCGTTCTGTTTGGTCGCGTAAACGTCGTACTCTGAAGCGATCAGGTCGACGGCTGCTTGTAGGTTGTTGGTCATTCTGAATGGTTCCTATTGGGTTGATGCTCGTGAGGTACGAGCGATGTAATGGAAGCTACGATGATCCGTATCTCTTCCTGAAGGCACGCTTGCTGGCGCGTAACTCTTCCTCTGTGTTGGGGTAGTAGTTGGGGCTGGTAGGCGACAGGCGGGCGGCGCGGGCCTGCCTACGTCGCTCCGCGTACTCCTCGCACGATGCGGAGCAGTACAGGCGGGTAAGCTCCTTAGCGGACGTGTGCTCACCGCAGTAGCGACACGGGCCGGTAAGTAGAGGCATGTTGTTCGGCTTCGATTTGGCGGGCGGCTCCTGCACGGGAACTGACAGTTCGACTTCCGGCTCGGGCTTCTCGATACCTGCACGCTTGGCTTCGCACGGGTCACAGTAGCGACTGAGTAGGCCGATGCGTTGGCCGCAACCAGCCGTCGCGCAATACTTGGTCTCACGCATGGTGAAGCTCCCGCATCAGGTGCATGGCTTCCGAAACGTCTATCTCTCCGCGCACCATCTGTTGCTTGATGCTCTCTTCGTCTCGTATCGGTGTGTCCGATTTTGTGGTTGGGAACTCCTCAGCCATGATTGCGGCTATCTCGTCCGGGTACTTTCCGTCGGCTTCAAGTTGCCTGCGCCTGTCGGCGGGTATCAGAGCAACCTTCGGCACGGGTTGCGTTGCAGGTGTCATTGCACGACGGAAGTTGTTCCGTACTGGTGCACGTGAACGCGAGCGCTCCCATCGTCCGGCCTCAAGTTCTGGTTTTCGTTCACACAACAAACAGACCTTTGAGGTGGAGTGTTCGAACAGTTCCTCGCTATCGCGGTGCGTATGACAGTTGTTGCACAGCCGAAGGATGCCTCCTGCGGTCACGTCACGCGGGGTGAAGTATCTGGGTTTCATTGGTCTCCTTAGGCAATGGCTTTTTCATTGTCGGCTCATCCATGGCAGCCGAATGCGGTAATCATGCAGTATTGGTCACAATTTGCGACATTAGTGCCGCATTTTCTTATTTTTCTATTTACAAATTACCCTATGATGACTTAATTTGGCTGCCATGGATGAGCCGACAATGAATGAGCTACCGCCTGCCGATCCCAGCTGGCCCGAATCGATCGAATACGAGCGAACGTCGGTCAAAGCACGCTGGGGATCGGCGGTTGCCGAAGGTGGGTATGGATCAGGATGGACGGCGGTTCCGTCCGCATTTATTCGTAACATTGCTTGGTTCGGATTAAGGCCGACAGAGGTTACTGTCTTACTCGCTGTACTCATGCACTACTGGTCACGTGACCGGATGCCGTACCCGCGAGTCGCCAACTTGGCGCGATATCTCGGACTGAACCGACGGACTGTCGAGCGAACGCTTCGTTCACTTGAGGATCGGGAGTTGATCGTTTGGGAGAGGAGCACCGACACGCCGTACGGCAAACGTCGAGTTATCGATCTGTCTCCACTAATCGCGAGGGTCGGTGTTCTGGCTGAACAAAAGGTAGCGCTTACTCAGCCGGGGTTTGTTGACTTCACAAAAGTCGAAGACATCGATAGCAAGACACCATTTAGTGCTGCCGCTATCGAGGAGAGTTCTCTCAGCGAGACTGAAGTAATCGACAGCTTTGACGAAGAGGACGACTTCGACGACGACGTCCCCGTATAACAGACAACGCAGCTTAGCTCAGTGGCAGAGCGCCGACGCCGGGAAAGCACAAGGACCGATAGTTTAACCTATCGGGTGAGTACCTAAACAGGTCGGAGGTCTCCGGTTCGATTCCGGGAGCTGCTCCAGTTTACAGAGCGGCTGAGTACCGACCGAGAGACCGCCTACATTTAACTGATTGGTTGCTGCAGGGGCGGCCGCAATAGGAGGAAGTAATGCCCGAATGGATAAACAACCCGTGGGTCATTGGCATAGGGGCACCGATACTGAGTGCGCCGGTCGTTTGGTTCATTACTGTGCGGATTCTCTCTCGAAACACGGACAAGCAACTAATTCAGAACATTCAGTTGGCGAATGCGGAGGTAATCTATGCACTGCGACCCGGCATATCGGAGAACGTGATCCCGAACGCCGAGGTTGTTGAGCATCTGATTCAGGCGACCGCTCGGAAGTATTCAATTGACGCAGCTCAGATGTATTCGGTATCAAACATTGTGTCGGAGCTGATCAAGCAAGTAATGGATTCGTCTTTTATCTCCGCAGAAACGAAAGAAGCTTATTGCGAAAAGCTCTCTGAACTGAAACCGAAGACGGTAACCAAGGCAGGAGATTCCGGCGATTCGAGATCAGAACATGCAACGACACGTCTAACAACGTCTTTCGCAACGGCATCAGCTCTGACCGGGATGGCGGCGGTTATGACAGCGTTGGTAGCTTTTCTTTCTGCTTCAGATGGTGTGGAGAAGATCGCAGCCGAAAGTCAGAAGCTCCTCGCGTTAATTAGTCCGGCACTGGCCGCAATATTCGTTGCATTGGGGGCAACAGTTTTTAGTCGAGTGTGGCGCGACATCGAGTTGAAGAAGAGAAGGCGGATTACAGTCAAGGCTATGGACAGTGTCCTTGGTGCCGCGCTTCCCGGTTTTTCACGTGATGTAGTGAGGGACATCGTGGAGGAAGTTAAGAAGGAAAAGGGGGGCAAGAAAGAGAGCGCGGATAGTTGAATGCTTCTCGCTCTGTTCGTGGTCCGTATTGGCTCTTCATCGCCTTCAACGGCCCGCAGACACTTAAGCGTTTTCTGTGAGCGTGAGCGGGCCGCGAGGCTTTGACCGGACTGAGTCCGGTTCAAAGGATCGGGGAGTTTTAGGTCGGCTACTTTCTATCCTTGTAGCCATGACAGCTAATTACCGTTGCATCCACAGCTATGAAAGGAATACCAATGCCCCGGCTCTTGAATTGCATTACGTGTGGGAGATCGATAAGTGAAGAAGCAGCGACCTGTCCGGGTTGCGGCCAGCCTGATCCAACGAAAGGCGCAGTTGATGTCAGGACATTAGTCTGGCAAGTGATGGATGGGGTTGTAGATCGCCTGATGGACTTCGGAGCCTTCGTCACGATTGCACCCGGAATTGAAGGGTTAGTTCACATATCGAATATTTCCGAGTCTCGGGTGGAGGAAGTCTCAGATGCCCTGCAACAGGGGGGGGCAGAGTAAGGGTAAAAGTGCTTGAAGTTGATTACCATGGGCGCGTTCGTCTCAGTATTAAGGACGCATAGGGCTTATTCGGCGCGAGTTTGCGCAAAAACCATCAGACAAAATGAAATAAAAAATTTAGAAAATATTTTCTAGCACGATAAGCCATTGTCTTATAAGATAAAAAAATGTTATGAGAAATCTAATTCATTAAGACATTGTAATTACAATTGTCTTTCATGCACTATTTCTCTCAGGAGGATAGTCCAATGCCAGACGATACAAGCAAGAAGCCAGCACCTGCCTACTCGACGTACAAGACCACGATGTCATTCGTTGATGGGCTTGCCGACGCGATGCCAACGGTTATCGACCGCAGCATAATGAGTAAGATGTCAGGTTCCGGGCAGGCGGCCCTTCTGTCCTCACTTAGGTTCCTCAAGCTGATTGACGGCAACGACACACCTACGCCACTGATGAGCAAGCTTGCGGGATCACAAGGAGATGAGCGCAAGGCTGCCCTCAACGAGATGCTGAGCGGGTCCTACGAATTAATAGAAACCCTCGACCTCAGCACTGCAACGGCAAAGCAAGTCAATGATTGGTTTCGAGATCAAGGTGTGCAGGGGTCCACTGTGTCACGCGCATTCACGTTCTTCGTTAGTGCTGCCGATGAGGCCGGGATAACACTCTCAAAGTGGTTGCGTGATAACAAGCCAAAGACATCAAGCAATGGTGGTGGCGCAGGTACTCGAAAGACTGCGACCAAGAGGAGCCCTCGAAAGAAGCCGCCGGCCACACCAGCAGTGCCGAAAGGCTCAAAGAGATTTGACTTGCCGATCCCGAGCGCGCCCACAACGGTTGCATCGTTGATCCTTCCGGACGCCATTACAACAGGTGATTGGGAGCGGCTCGAACCAATCTTCAAGATGTACGCGGAGAGCCACATAGCGGCAGTTGAGGCCGCTCAGGATGATTCGAATTAAAAGGACAAACGCAGCGTAGCTTAAGGGTAGAGCGCCGACGCCGATGCTTGGTGGTACTTGCATCTAAACAGGTCGGAGGCCCCGGTTCAACTCCGGGCGTTGCACTTTTGGTCATCGCAAACGGCGTTTAGTCCCCCCCAAAACGATAGCTTATGCCGCGCCCAGAGGCACAGTTACCAATGCCCGCCATCGAAAAAAGTGGAGGAACCACTGAATCTGAACGGTATCTCGTGCAGCTCGCAGACCGTTCGTTCCTGAACCTGTGGTCGTACCTGACCGTACCCCTGCATTCGAGCATGGGGCTATGTGGGAGATTCAGCATATCAGGCCGCTTCCTTGGCGAACACAGCAGGCGGCTTCTTACCCAGTGAACGGTGCGGTCTGACGTTGTTGTAATGACTTTGCCAGTCGTCGATTGTTGATCTCGCGTCCTCAATGCTGGCGAACCAGTGCAGGTCGAGACAGTACGCACGCATTTTTCCGTTGAAGCTTTCAACGAACGCGTTCTGCGTCGGCTTGCCGGGCTGGATGAAGTGCAGCTTCACACCGGCTTTCTTGGCCCAGAAGTACATGGCCTTCGACGTAAACTCGGGGCCGTTATCGCAGACGATCGTCTTCGGTAGCTTCCTTACAATGCGATCCAGCTCATGCGCAACGCGGTGACCCGAGATCGAGAAGTCCACGACCTTGAGCACGTACTCGCGCGAGAAGTCATCGACGACGTTCAGCACCCGGAAGCGACGGCCGTTGGCCAGCTGGTCGGAGACGAAGTCCATCGACCAGCGCTGGTTGACCGCATCTGGCACCAGCATCGGAACGCGAGGCCGCGTGATCTTCTTGCGCTTCTTGGTGCGTACCTGCAGCCCTTCCTCGCAGTAAATACGGTACGTCCGCTTCTTGTTGACGACCTCGCCCTCGATCACCAGCATGTCGTGCAAAGTCGGACAGCCATACTTTGGGTATTGCTCTGCCAGAGCCTTCAACCTGGATCGCAGCCGAGCATCGTTACGGCCCTGCAGCGGACGCCAGGCCGCCGACCGGGAGAACCCGGTCAGCCGACAAGCACGACGTTCACTCACGCGACGGCTCTTCAGATGGTCAACGGCCCGGCGTCGCTGCGTGGCCGTTACCATTTTCCCTCGACCAGCTCCTTCAAGGCCGCCTTATCGAGCTCCGCCTCGCCGAGCAGGCGCTTGAGCTTGCGGTTCTCGGCCTCAAGTTCGCGGAGCCGCTTGGCGTCCGACACCTCCATACCACCGAACTTCGCCTTCCAGCGACAAATCGACTGCTCAGATACGCCGTGACGGCGGGCCAAATCAGGCGCCGAGGCGCCAGCCTCATGCTCCTTCAGGATCGAAATGATCTTCTCTTCGGAATAGCGCTTGCGCTTCATATCGGGATCTCCCTGGCTTCAAAATACTAGGAAATCCCACATACCGCATTGCTCGAATTACGGGGATACGGTCAACGTTTTCTCCGATAGTGCGTTTCCACCGCGAGCGCTTTTGAATTACGTCCGCGCTCAGGAGCCGGGTTAACTCGCCGGCGACTTAACCACGAAAAACCTCCGTGAACACCCGGTCAAATACCTCGAGCTCTTCGAGTCGTCCCATGCTGACGCGCGAGTAGGTCTTGTAGCGGCCGTACGCGCCGCGAATCAGAATATTCCGCTCGCGCATGCGTCGCTGAAAATCACTGGCATCCCGGCCGATATCGGCATACACGAAGTTGGTCTGGGACGGTAACGGTTCGATTCCGTTCCTGCGAAACGTTTCAACAACCATCTTGCGACCGTCGAGAATCTTGCGCCTCGAATAATCGATAAACTCCTGATCGGTGATACTTACCAGCGCTGCGGCCACGCCGACGCCGTTCGCCCAGGCCATAACGTGATCTGCAATTCTCTCGGCGAGATCGGGTCTGGCCATGCAATAGCCGACACGCAGGCCGGCCATGCCGAAGAGCTTCGAAAATGTACGCGCGATGATGACGTTCCGTTCTTCGCGGACGAGTTCGATCACGGACGCTTCATCCGGTTTGTCGGTCAGGTCGATATACGCTTCGTCGACCAGCACGACGGCTTTTTCGCCGACAGATCGGCAAAAGCGGCGCAGCGTATCGCCGTCGAGCGCCATACCGGTCGGATTGTTGGGATTGCAGATGTAGACGAGACTCACCGCGTCATCTACGGCGGCTGCCATTGCGTCGAGGTCGATTGCCATATCTTTCGCAAGCGGCACGGTTTCGATATCGACACCTTTGCGTCGCGCGTAGCCGACGTGAGCCGTATAAGTTAGATCGGGCAGCAGAATCTTGCCGTGCCGGCCCCAGGCGACAAGGGCGGCCTGCAATGCCTCGTTCGATCCGGATGACAGGACCATGTTGTCCAGCGTGAGGCCGTTTTGCCCGGCTATCGTATTGAGAAGGTTGGTTTCAATCTCACCGGGGTAGTAGGCACCGAGTCTCGCGGCCTCACTCGCGGCTTCCAGTGCACGTGGGCTAGGGCCGTAAGGATTCTCGTTGAATCGCAAAGCGATCGTGCCGTTGGGCGGTCCCAGTTGCAGGCCGAATGCGGGGAGCGCGGTGATTGTAGCCGTCGTCGCAAGCACGCCACGCAGCACATCGCGACGATTCAGGTGCGTTGTCATTTTTTCATCCTCCCTGTCGCTGTGAGTCAGTGTAGTATGAATCGGGCGGAGAGGAGGCATAAACTATGCAGCGAAGTTTCGCGTTTCTCGGTGCTGGCATAATCATCGGCGCAATTGCCGTACTGATGCTACGCAGCCCGACAGACGGGAACGCTGACCTGGACGTAGAGCGCGACCTCGTTGCGCCGAGTCAGCTCGACGACATCGAGCTCGACAAGCATCGAGACCAGAACTATCGACAGCTACGAACTGTCACCGACATCCTGAGTCTCCCCGGCGACTTCGCGCGCGAGGAGGCGGCATTCGCCCTCGCGGGACGCTCGGATTCGGGCGCGGTGCAGTCCCTGATTGCTGATGCCTCGCGCATCGCCGACAGCGACAGCCGGCGCGCAATACTTGACGTCTTCTTCAGCCGACTGGTCGATGTCGATCCACGTTCCGCACTGGCTGTCAGTCGCTTTGAGCAGTTCCGGTACGAGACAGACATAGAGCGGCAGGTCTGGATCCAGTGGGCGCGCCGCGATCTCGACTCAGCGCTCTTCGAGGCCGGAGTGCAGGGCACGCTTCCCGAGCGCTACCGCGCGGCACAAGCGTTGTTTGCGGCACACGGCCACTACGACAATCCGGTTGTGGACCGGATTCGCGATGCGCTGCAAATCGATCCGGACTCGGCCAACCAATCGCTCTTTATCCAGGATCTCGTCGACCGGTCGCCGGAAGAAGCGATTGCCTATGTCAACGCGATGCTGCCGAGTTCCACTCGCGAAGATATGGTCCGTTACCTCGCGGGCTACCTGGGCATGTCGGATCCGGAAGCTGCCCTGGCTTACGAGGCGCAGTTCGAGGATGCGGACTTGCGCGCATGGTACCGCCGGACACTCATCAGCCGCATGGCCGAGCACGACCCGGTTGCGGTCATGGAAGATCTGCTGGCCGCGCCCAGAACAATGCAGCACACCAGCCAGATGCATGTCGCGATGCGTGCGTTGACGAAACGCGATATCAATCTCGCGATGCATTTCTTCGAGCGAATTTCCAACCCGCGCGAACGATCCTGGATGTCGAGCCTGATCATGCAGGAGCTTGTTGCACGGGATATCGACCTGGCGCTGCAGTGGGCCGAAGACAACTCGCTCAGCGGGATGCCGCAGCTTTCGTACCAGGTGCTGGCGTTAGTCGCCCAGCGTGACCCGCAGCGTGCGTTCGATGAGGCGCTGGCAAGTGACAATGCGTCGATGCGTCAACATCTGCTGCAATCGGTTATTGGAACGATTGCGCGCAACGATCCGGAGCTTGCCATCCGGAAACTGCAGGAATTGCCCGACGACATGCGACGCGGCGGCGTCGCAGGCAATATGCTGGCGAACATAGTCAGCTCGGACCCGGAGGCGGCGGTTGCGTGGCTCCAGAGCCTGCCGCCTGACGAGGCCAGGAAGTTCCTGTCGTCGAACGGCTCACTACTGGCCCAGATGAGCGCCGACGTCGCGATGCAGCTGATGCCGCTGGCTGGCGAGAAAACACAGTCGCAATGGCGGTTGCAGCTTGCCCAGCAAATCGCGATGACGCGCTCGCCCGAGGAAGCCTTCAATTTCATACGACAGTTCGACGGATCGGAGGACTACGACGAATTGCAGGGCATCGTCGTCGGTGCCGTGGCGCAATCGGACCCGGTACGCGCCATGCAACTGGCGAGCAACATGCCCGACGGGGAGGGGAAGGACCGGGCGCTCATGACGATCGTTGGCACTACCGCCGTCCAGTCGCCGCATTCCGCTGTCGAACTGCTTGACCAGATAGCCGATCCGCAAGCACGAAAAAATGCGCTAACGGGCGTTGCCCACCAGTGGGTGCGTCGCGATCAGCAGGCCGCTTTGCGATGGGTACAGGAGATGCCGGTCGGCACGGATCGCGACCAGGCAATCGCTGCAATGGCTGGCTTTCTGCACGACTCATCGGTTGACGTCGACAACCTGATCAACAGCATTAGCGACCCGCACCGGCGCAGCGAAGCGAAGGTCCAACGTGCCACCCGGCACCTGACCAGCGATCCGGCGAGAGTTCGCGCCTACCTGGAAGACCCCGACATTTTGCCGGAGCACAAAGACCAGCTCCGTCGCTATCTTGAACGAACCGAGGCAGGGCGGTTCTAGCCCGGTACTCGCGCCTGGGCCAGCGTGCTACATTGTTCGTCCCAACAACAATAATCAAGGGCCAATCTCATGTTGCGAATCCTGCTTGCGGCAGCCGCTGTTTTTTCAATGTGCCTGTCACCGTTCGCTCTGGCCGGCGACGACAAATCCGGCAAAGCCGTTCTCGTCACCGGTGCGAGTACGGGCATTGGGCGCAATATCGCTGAAACCCTGGCCGCCGATGGTTACCGCGTTTACGCCGGCGCTCGCAAAGAAAAAGATCTGGCAGAGCTCGACGCGATCGACAACATTGTCGCCGTGCGGCTCGACGTCACCAGCCAGAACGATGTCGATGCGGCTGTCGCCTTTATTGCAGAGCAGGGACACGGGCTTTACGGGTTGGTCAACAATGCGGGTGTGGCGACATTCAGCCCGGTTGCCGGACTGTCCGACGATGACCTCGAATTCGTCCTTGACGTCAATGTCGACGGTGTCGTTCGTGTGACGCGGGCGTTCATTCCGCAGATTGTTGCGAGCAAGGGGCGGATCGTTACGACCGGTTCGATTTCGGGCATCCTGTCGGCGCCGGCGATGAGCGCCTATAGCATGAGCAAACATGCGATGGAAGCCTTTACGGATTCGCTGGCGGCCGAGTTGGGCCAGGCTGGCGTCTCTGTCAGCGTTGTTGAGCCGGGGAATTATCAGTCGCGCATACGCCGTACAACCGCCGCCCGTATTCAGGCCGATACCGAAGCGAGAGGCAATACGCTAAGCGAACAGGAACAACAGCTGCTTGCCAGCATCGTGGAGCGGGAAACCACACTGAAAGAACCGGACGAGGTGACCGCCGCGGTCAGGCACGCGTTGTTCTCCGACGCGCCGCTGCGCCGCTACATGGTCGTGCCGGAGCAGGGCGAGGCTGAAATGACGATCCGCAAGGCGATCGAGGAACTGGTGCAACTGAACGCCTGGGGTCCTTACAGCTACGATCGGGACGAACTCATCCAACTACTCGACGAGGCGCTGGGCGCTCAATCCGCGTCGGACTGACTATCAGGTGGCGTGCCGGGCGGCCAGCTCCTCTTCGAATTTCTTCACCGTCGCTGCGTCGATGCGGTAGAAGTAGATGGCGGCGGCGCTCAGCACCGCGAATACTGCCGGCAAGACGCTGAACAGGAAGCGGATCCCCATCAGCGACGTCTCGGACTGCACCTCGTTCGCGACGAAGCCGAACCAGCCCAGGAATATTCCGGCCATTCCGGCACCGATTGCCAGGCCGAGTTTTTGCGCGAACTGCAGGCTGGAGAAGATGAGTCCGGTGGTTCTGCGCCCGGTCTTCCACTCACCAAAGTCAGCCGTATCCGCGTACATTGCCCAGACCAACGCCGGCGTCGGGCCTATGATGATTGCACCAATGCAATTTATCGCGACCATCAGCCAGTATTGATCGGGCGGCGTAACGTAGAAGGCCGCCATCGACACGGCATTGAGCAGCGTGAGGACGATCAGCAAGGTGCGTTTTTCAAAATAGTCGCACAGCGTCTTCGTGAACAAAATTCCGAGCAGCAGCGCCGCAGTGCCGAGGGACATGAATACCGCTGTCTTGTCCAATATCCAGAACAGCGGCGTGTCATCGGCCCCGACGTAGTACTTGAAGTAGTAGAGTGTGGTGCCTCCGCGGATGGCGACATTCGACAGCGTGAATACAGCAGCCAGGAACAGCACGGCCCACGGGCCGTTACTCAATACTGCCCTGAAGTCCTTGCGGATATCGGTTTCCTGCTGAACCGGTGAGACGCGCTCCCGTGTGGTCGCAAAGGTGATCCAGAACAGTGCGACCGATGCAAACGCAAACAGCATCATCGTCATGCGGAAGCCGAGCGCTTCGTCGCCGCCACCGAGGATGGTCTTGAGCGGCGTGACAAACGTAGCGATCAGCCACGCTGCCGCAAACGCACAGAAGAAGCGGTAACTGGCGACCTTCGTGCGCTCGATCGACAGCGGTGAAATTACGCCCATCAATGCCGAGTAGGGGACGTTGATCGCCGTATAGGCCAGCATCATCAGCGTGTAGGTCGCATACGCATAGACCAGCTTGCCGCTCTCCGAGAGATCCGGCCCGGCAAACATGGCGTATCCGCACAGCCCGTACGGGATAGCAGCCCAAAGCAGGTAAGGCCGAAATTTTCCCCAGCGCGAATTCGTGCGATCGGCGATCAGGCCCATTACCGGGTCACTGACCGCGTCGATGATCTTGGTTACCAGGAACATCGTGCCGACGGCGGCAGCCGACAGGCCGAATACGTCGGTGTAGTAAAACAACAGAAACAGGTTGAAGACCTGGAAGAAGAAATTCGACGCGGTGTCGCCCAGTCCGTAGCCCAGTTTTTCGGTGAACGACAGTCGCCCGGATCGTGTGGTCATTATTCTTCTCCCGACAGCATCGCCAGATCGTGGTGCAAATTGACAGCGTTGTCAAATATGTCTGATAATCCGGCTCATGAAGAGACGGGGTTACACAGCCGGGCTTCGCCGGTGGTTTGGTGCCCCGGTTGCTGTCGCTATTCTTTTTCCGGGTGTGCTTATGGATATGCAGGGGGCTGAGGCTCGCGAATTCGAGCAGGATATCGAACATCGGATAGCGTCGCTGCTCGAGCAAATGACGCTTGCCGAGAAGGTTGGGCAGATGAGCCAGCGTGATGCGAGCTCACCCGCGTCACCGGAACTCCTGTCCGCCGATCTTCGCGCAGGGCGAATCGGCGCGGTTCTCAATGCCGTCGACGTTGATATCGTCAATGAAATGCAGCGCCTGGCGGTAGAAGAATCGAGGCTGGGCATTCCGTTGCTGGTCGGGCGTGATGTGATTCACGGCTTCAAAACGGTCATGCCGATACCGCTGGGCCAGGCGGCGACATTCAATCCCGCGGTCGTGGAGAGGGGTGCCAGGATCGCGGCACTCGAAGCGTCGACGGCCGGCCTTAACTGGACGTTCGCGCCGATGATCGACATATCGCGCGACGCGCGTTGGGGTCGCATCGCCGAAAGCCTGGGCGAGGACCCGTTCCTGACCGCGACTCTGGGTACCGCCATGGTTACCGGCTTCCAGGGCGATGATATGACGGCCGCAGGGTCGATCGCCGCGTGCGCCAAACATTTCGCGGGTTACGGAGCGTCAGAGGGCGGTCGCGACTACTCGGCGACGAACATTTCCGAAAACGAGTTGCGCAATGTCTACCTGGCGCCCTTCGAGGCAATGGCCGAGGCGGGCGCCCTGACGTTCATGGCGTCGTTCAGTGACATCGACGGCATACCCGCATCGGCAAACCGTTTCATCATGACGGACATCCTGCGTGGAGAGTGGGGCTTTGACGGGTTCGTCGTCAGCGATTGGGATTCCATTCGACAGCTGCAGGTTCATGGGCTGACAGGCAGCGATCGTGACTCCGCCTACGAGTCAGTAACTGCGGGCATCGACATGGAAATGAGCGGCACCGCTTATTCGGGCCATTTGGAAGAACTCGTGAATGACGGCAAGGTACCGTTGGCTTTCGTCGATACTGCCGTCGCAAATATTCTGCGTGTAAAGATGCGCCTGGGGCTGTTTGACGATCCTTACACCGATCCGTCGGCCTTGCCGCCGATCGGTGATGCGGCGGCTCTGGATGCGGCCTACCAGGCTGCGTTGCAGAGCGTCGTTTTGCTAAAGAACGACGACCGGGTCCTCCCATTGTCCGCCAATGACATTACCTCGGTTGCCGTCATCGGGCCTCTGGCCGATGCACCGTACGAGCAGCTCGGTACGTGGGTTTTCGATGGCGACACGTCGATGAGCGTTACACCCAGGTCGGCAATCGAGTCGTTGGCGGGAAAGGATGTCGACGTTCGATTCGTCGAGGCACTGCCGACCAGTCGCAGCCGCGATACGGCACAGTTCGACGAGGCAGTGGCCGCCGCCCGGGATTCCGATGTTGCAGTACTGTTTCTCGGCGAAGAGGCGATTCTTTCCGGGGAAGCACATTCGCGCGCCGATATCGATTTGCCGGGCGCACAGGAAGAACTGGTGCGTCGCGTAAGGCAGGCGGGCAGGCCGGTCATTGCGGTCATTCTTGCCGGACGGCCCCTGACGCTTGGCGGGATCATCGACGAGGTTGATGCCGTTCTGTACGCGTGGCATCCGGGAACCATGGGCGGCCCCGCCATCGCAGACCTGCTGTTCGGCGTCGCGTCGCCGTCCGGTAAGCTGCCGGTGACGTTTCCGTCGACGGTTGGGCAGATTCCGATCTATTACAACCACAAGAACACGGGAAAGCCGCCGAAAGAAAACGAGATCGTCCACATTGACGACATTGAGGTGCGCGCCCCGCAGACCTCGTTCGGCATGTCAGCGTTTTACCTCGATGCCGGTTTCAAGCCGCTGTTCCCGTTCGGATTCGGACTGTCGTACGGCGAGTTCGCGTATTCCGATCTGAAGGTAAGTGCGCCTACGGTCGAAGCCGGTAACACGCTGACGATCAGTGCAGACCTGCGCAACGACGGGCCGGGTGACGCCGTGGAAGTAGTGCAGCTGTACGTCCGCGATCTGGTTGCAAACGTGACACGGCCGGTTCGGGAGTTGAAGGGGTTTCAGCGCGTCCGCGTCAAGCCCGGCGCATCGACCCGCGTCGAGTTTGAGCTGCACACGGATGCGCTGCGATTCTTCGGGCGAGACAACGCCAGGATTCTGGAGCCCGGCCAGTTTCACGTCTGGATCGGTGGCAGTTCGACCGCGGATTTGCGAGGTGAGTTTGAAGTCCTTGACAGTACCCACTGAATTCATGAACAAGCTGCTCTTTTGGACAATGCTGATCCCCCTGGTCGTGGCGTGCTCGCCGGCCGGCGATGGGCGGCCGGCCAGGTCGTCGTACTTGCAGACGCCGGATGCCTTGCTCGAGGGTGAAATCATGGCAGTCGCGTATTCGGGCTTCCGCGAGGGCCAGCATCCGGACCGCGGCAACGGTGCTGTTAACCCCGACAGGGAGGAAATCCTCGAAGACCTGCGCATTCTCGTGGATCACGACTTCCGGTTGATTCGCATGTACGACAGCGGGGAAAATACGGCAACGACGCTCGAACTGATACGGGAATACGACCTGCCCGTCAAAGTCTTGCTCGGGATCTGGCTGGACGCCGAATTCAGCAACCACGAAGGGTGCCCGTGGCTCCATGAACCCATCCCGGAACATGAGTTGCGCGCCAACACCATAGCCAACCGTGTCGAGATCGCGAACGGTATCGAGCTGGCGAATGCGTATGCTGACATCGTTGTAGCGATCAATGTCGGAAACGAGGCACTGGTTGACTGGAACGATCATATGGTTCCACTCGAAAACGTCATCGACTACGTCGAACAGGTGAAAGCCGCCACTCGGCAACCGGTCACCGTCGCCGACAACTATGTCTGGTGGGTCGAAGAGGGCGCCTCGCTCGCCGCCGTCGTCGACTTCCTCGGCGTACACACGTATCCGGCGTGGGAGGGCAAGTCCATTGACGAGGGCTTGTCATTCACGATCGAAAACGTTGAATCCGTCTGGGCGACGTACCCGGACAAGCCTGTCGTCATTCTCGAAGCCGGTTGGGCGACGACGTCGACAGAGTTTCCGGAACAGGCAAGTACTGAAAACCAGGCACGTTACTACGAGGAAATCCGCGAATGGGCGACAGCGACGAATACCACCGTGTTTTTCTTCGAAGCTTTCGACGAGCCCTGGAAAGGCGACCCCGCCAACCCGAACGGCGCGGAAAAGCATTGGGGCATCTTTTATGTCGACCGGTCCCCGAAGCCTGTAATGTTGCAGCGCAAGAAAAATTGACAACGCTGTCATTTTGGTTGAAAATCCCGGCTGTAGAGGCCTGTTCCGGGGATTTCCCTTGTCATCGACATCACTGAAGCTGCTTATTCTCACGGCCGCAACACTGCTGGCGGCGTCCGCGTGCTCCGGCGGCAGCGGCGGCGCGCCGTACGAGCCTGTAGTCGTGCCCGGTCCGGGCACCGGAGGCGGCACGCCGCAGACGAATGTGAATATCAGCAACCCGACGCTGGTTATCGCGAACAACAGCGACGTGTCGCCGGGCGATTCGTTGACGCTCGTCTGGAGCGACGAATTTGACGGCGCATCGCTGGACCCGGAGACGTGGTATTTCGAGTCAGGCGACGGAAGCCAATACGGCATCCCCGGCTGGGGCAACAACGAGCTGCAGTATTACCAGCCAAACAACGCGCAGCTTGAAGACGGCTTGTTGAAAATCGAAGCGCGCGAAGAGGCGGTCAATGGCTTTAGCTACACGTCTGCGCGCATCAACACGCGAGATCGCTTCGCGTTCGAATACGGCCGGATCGAGGCCCGCATCCGTTTGCCCGGCGGTCAGGGGTTGTGGCCGGCATTCTGGCTGTTGCCGCAGGACGGGCGGTACGGAGGCTGGGCCGCATCCGGTGAAATCGACGTCATGGAGGCGATCAACCTCGGCGGATCGGGCGGCAATCAAATTCACGGCACCATTCACTATGGCGGTGAATGGCCGAATAATCAGTCGAGCGGTGCTGCGTACGTGGCGCCAATGAACGCGCGGGAAGAATTCCATACCTATGCCGTCGAGTGGGACAGCGGCGAGATTCGCTGGTACGTGAACGATGTACTGTTTGCAATGCAGAACAGCTGGACGTCGACTGGCGGACCGTTTCCCGCGCCATTTGATGAACCCTTTTATATTCTCCTGAACGTTGCCGTTGGCGGAAACTGGCCGGGAGCCCCGGATGCAAGCACGGTTTTTCCGGTGACCATGGAAGTCGACTGGATTCGTGTGTACTCCGGCGAACCGTGATCCGCATCGCCTCAAATTTACGCGGAGTCTGACCATGAAAGGACGCTTGCTTGGTGCATTGCTGGGATTGATCCTGATCCCGGCCGTCGCTGTTTCTGAGCCTGTACCCGTCGAGTTACGACAGAGCGACGACGGCTGGCAGCTGTTTCGCGGCGGAGAGCCATACCAGATTCGTGGTGCGGGTGGTGATGGGTCGCTCGAGGATCTGGCGGCCGCGGGCGCGAACTCGATTCGAATGTGGAGTGTCGACGGCGCCGACAAAATGCTCGATGAAGCCCATGCGCTCGGCATGACGGTTACGCTCGGACTCTGGCTCGAGCATGAGCGGCACGGCTTCGACTACAGCGATCCTCGGCAGGTCGAGGAGCAATTTGAAAAAGCGCGCGAGTCCGTACTGAAATACCGTGACCATCCTGCATTGCTCATCTGGGGTGTAGGCAACGAGGTGGAGGGATTCGAGAGTGGCGACGATCCCGAGATCTGGAAAGCGCTGAACGACATCGCGGCGATGATCAAGCAGCTGGATCCCAATCATCCGACAATGTCGGTTACCGCCGAAATTGCCGGTGGCCGCATAGCCAGCCTGCACCAACGCAGCCCGGCTATCGATATCCATGGCATCAATGCGTACGGCGGCGCGCAGTCCATCGCGGAGCGCCTGCGTGCCGGTGGCGCAACAAAACCGTTCGTGATTACGGAGTTCGGTCCGATCGGTCCGTGGGAGATTCCGACGACAGAGTGGGGCGCGCCTTACGAGCAAACAAGTACCGAGAAGGCCGAGTTCTACAGGGAGAGCTATACGAAAGCGATCCTCGAGTCACCCGGACAGGCGCTGGGTGCCTACGTATTTCTGTGGGGTCACAAAATGGAAGGCACTGCGACCTGGTTCGGCATGTTTCTCGATGACGGCGCGAGACTGGGACCGATCGACGTCATGACCGAATTATGGACAGGCAATCCGCCTGCCAATCTTTCACCGACAATCAAGCCCATCGTTATCGACACCGAAACGACGATCGATCCCGGTACGACCTTTTCCGCGACGACCGAAGTCGAGGATGCAGACGGGGACGCAGTATCGGTTCGCTGGGTACTGCGACCTGAGTCCGGCGACTATCACACCGGTGGTGACTTTCGGCAGACTCTGCCCGATATCGACGATGCCGTGGTCGAGTCATCGGGCGCATCAGCCGTGATACGCATGCCGGACGAACCGGGGCCGTATCGCCTGTTCGCCTATGCTTACGATGGCGCCGGGAATGCGGCGACAGCCAATATTCCGTTGCTGGTTCCCGGGGAAATGCGGCTGCGGCTGCCATTCGCCGTTTACGAGGAGCGGCTGGACAATATGCCATGGACGCCGACCGGCTGGATGGGGCGCGCGAAATCCCTGACAGTTGATGGTAACCACGAAGAGAACGTGTATGAAGGCAAACGCGCTATTCGAATGCACTATTCGAGTCGACGCGGCTGGGTCGGGGTCGCATGGCAAAATCCGCCCGGTAACTGGGGTGAGGAGGACGGTGGCTTTGACCTGACCGGAGCGACGAACCTTCAGATCTGGGCGCGGGGAGAACGCGGCGGCGAAAAGGTCTCCTTCGGGGTCGGCCTGATCGAGAAAGGCGCCGACCACCCCGATTCCGCAATCGTAAAAACACGGTCGATACAATTGACCGACCAGTGGCTGCGGTACGACTTGCCGTTGGACGGGGAAGACCTGTCCAGCATCAAGACAGGATTCGTCGTGACACTGGAGGCCGACCGAAAGCCGGTCACGATCTACCTCGACAGTATTCGCTTCACGCGGTAGCCGGCGGTGGCGCCGTTGACGCCCGGATTTCCAGCGATGCCGGAATAACCTCGAGCCGAGGATCCCACGGTTTGCCGCGCGCTCCGTCGATGAGCGCCTGGGCAGCAGTTTCAGCCATGGTGTTCAGAGGCTGCCGAATGGTGGTCAGTGCGGGGTAGAGCAGCTGGCACAGCGTAATGTCGTCACAACCGGCAATTGAGAGGTCCGTGGGCACCCGGACACCGAGCCTCGTTGCGGCCCTCAGAGCCCCGGCCGCCATGTCGTCGTTCGCACAGAATATTGCCGTCGGCACGGTACTCCGCTGCAGCAGGGCAGCCGCTCCGGCGTCTCCGGACTCAAACGAATTGTCGCCCTGGACGACGAGGTCGTCGCGATATGCAATTCCGGCCCTTTGCAGCCCTTCGCGGTATCCCTCGAAGCGGTTGCCGACCGCTTTGGCGGCTGTGTCACCCTTGATGAAGGCGATACGTCGATGTCCCAAAGACGCCAGGTATTCGGTCATTTCCGCGCTGAACTCGCGGTCATTCGTCGCAATCGAAAACTCGGAGCCGTTGCTACCGCCGTGCGACAGTCGCACGCACGGCGTGCCGGTTTCCTTCACTGGACGAACGATTTTCGGCATGTTGGACAACGGCGGCGCAACGATGATGCCGGCTGGCCGTGCCTGCTCGATCAGCTCCCGAAGCTCTTTGCCAACGTAACGGTTGCGGTAGTTGCACGGGTGAATGAGCAGTTCGAATCCCGCCTTGCGACAGGCCTTCAGTGCACCCTGTTGTATCCGAATGATGTATTGCGCACTCGGCAGTTCGTAGGCACTGGGATCATCGTAGACGAGCACGATCATACGGGCCCGATGGCTGGCGAGATTTCGTGCCGACGGGTTCGGCCTGTACTTGAGCTGCGCGATCGCCTTTTCGACTTTTGCCCGCGTCGACTCGCGCACATTCGCCTCGCGATTGACGACGCGGGACACGGTTTTTATCGATACGCCGGCCAGATCGGCAACGTCGTCTATGGTCGGTCTTGGCATTTCGGCACAGTAAGCTAATCCCGGGTGTTACCCTAGTGCCGAGGCACCGCACGTGTCAATCCGCGCCAACAGCCTCGTCGTCGTCGAACAGCGTGTCGGACGCTAACGTCACCGTGATCTTGCGGATATGTCCGGTGCGGCCGAACACATGGCGGCTCAAATCGTCCGAAAGTGTTTTGGTGCCGGTGTGCAGGTTGTTGCCGTCATCGAATTCGATGCTCAGTCCGCATGGAGCGGAATCGTCGAGAACGTACACGAACGGAAGCTGGCACCAGGTAAACGCGAGGCTATTTGCCGGTACTGGCAGAGAGTGCCAGCCGCCGGCAACATCGAGATAGACAAACTCACGCGCCGACTCGCCGAATTCGCGACGACGCAACAAGGCCGGGTTGATTGTTACCTGGCCGTTACGAACGGATATGCCGAGTTCGATGAAGCGCGTGAGGATTTCCTCCTTCACCTGGCCGGTCATCCCCGGTTGTCGCGCTCCTGCATGTTTTGGCGTGTGAGAATACGGGTCGAGAGGAAAAGCGCCATATTCGAGAGGTGTCTTGTTGAAGCCGATACCCCTTCGAATCCGGTAGTACATCTCGCCAAGGCGGCGAACGGTTCGTTCTGCCGCGCCGCTCGCACTGGCTGCAACAAAATTCTCGCCGACCGCAAGCAGCAGCTTCGACACCATGTGCCAGTAGATTGATCCGAGCCCTTCGTAGCCGAACATCGTACCGGAGCGGCCTGTAAACGATTTGTGGTCAAAGACCGATTCGTACAGGTCAATTATTTCGCTCGCCGACGCCGCGACCATGTCGGCGTTATCGGTGCTGACACCGGCGAGTGCGCGCCGCAGATCGCCGGCGTTTCTGAAATCGGCATTGAACCTGACGTCACCATCGGCATCGCGCAGCACGAGTCGCGTATCGCCCCGATGGAGCATGTCACCCAGCAGCGGAATTCTTGTCGCCTGATCTTCAGGAATTCGATTCCGTTCCAGGAAACCCGGCAGGCGGCGATCGGGATAGAGCATGAAGCTGTCCTGATCAGCGCGGTAGATCGCGCTGTCGTACAGGGCTTCCAGCACTTCAATGGCTTCGTCGGCCGACAGTGCACCTGAACTCAAGGCAGCGACCTGGCCTTCGAGCATCGGATACAGCGGCTCGACCCTGACTTCGTCACCGGTGAATTCGGTAGTGTTGTAGGCGTTGTACAGGCCGTCGTCCTGCCTGTTTGCGGCGATGCTGCGATCAACGACCAGCAACGCGTCAGCGACCAGGGCGCGTACTTCTGCCGGCGGCAGTGCCTCCGGGGCGTCGAGATGACCACGGGAGTATAGCGATTCCCGGTACACCGAAGCGGGGCGGCCCAGCGCCTCCAGAAGCTGTCGTCGTGCCGCGTCGTCAATTTCCGACGCGCCCCTTCGATCGTTGAAATTCCGCAGTGCGTCGGCCGTGCCCCGGAACCACTCGACCACAGATGCGGAAACGTCGTAGTTTGCCTCGTTTGTGGCAATCAGTTCGTCGAGAAAGCACAGGTATCGACGCATGTAGCAGAGCGTGACCATAGACAGCCCCTGACCGACAAGCGCATTGTTGGCGTCATTCCATTCGGGGCGCTGCGTGTTGAGCCAGATTCCGCCGTCGACGACGAGATTGCCTAGTTTTGCAAGTAGCGGGACCAGCAGTTTTTCCAGCAGGTTGACCTGCTGCACGTCGCCATTTCTGTCCAGCAACAATTTGCCGTCGGCGCCAAGGGTCGCCACGCGGTCTTCAATTGTTGCGGCGAGATCGTCATCGAATGTCACGGTGCTCTTTGGATCTTCGAGGAGGAGCTCGAATGGCTTGATCTGGTACGGGACATTGGCGTAGCTGAACGTCGGTCGACGCAGCAGGTCACGCAACTTGTCGGGGTGCATGCTGCGCGAAATCTCGAGCAACTTCAGCAGGTAAACGATCTGGTGATCGCCCCAATACCCGATGTAGCTCCACGGGTTATCGGGCTCTTCGACTTCCCAGTCGATGCCCTCCTTGGTAATTCGGTACGGGTTGTAGCCATCGGCGGTCGAGGCATTGACGAATTTGGCAATGATGCTCTCGACAAACGACGGGTAGCTCATCGATAGCGCTTCCCAGTTCTGGAAGATATCCCGCCAATTCCCCTGGTAAGACAGCAGGTCCTTCCCGTCCTCGTCTTTGAGAATGATTGCGAACCGGTTCCAGGGCCGGCTCGGATCGCCATGGCGCCGCCCGAACGTGATGGGCAAATACTCGAGCGCGAGTCGTTCCAGTTGCAGGTCGTTGCAGTCGCGCACCAGCCTGAGCAGGTCGCTGTACGGCAGTCGTTCCGGCAACGCGTCCAGGAAAGCACGATTGCGCCGGGCTACATCTGCGTTGAAGAGTGCGATTGTCTTCCGGAAATCGGTACCCGTGACGATGTAGCCATCGTCAAAAACGCCGCCGCGCAGAACGTTGAACAGGACGTTTGCGTAATGATGTGCAGAAACGTGCTCCTCGCCGGTCGACTGAAAGCCGTCTGCCGTTGCCATGATCCGTGCCAGCCTGGAGCTGCCGGCCCGAATCGACTTGTCCACATCGCGATACAGCTGCTTCGAATCTCGCAGGCGCTGGCGAAGCCCCACGATGTCGTCCTGGCTTTGCTCCGTATTCAACACGAATCGCCAGTTGCCGACCTCGTTTGGTTTCAACAGCAGGTTTTGCGCGCAAAAGTACGCGCATCGTATTCCTCGCTTGTGCAGCTCAGACTGCACGTCACTGCCGTTTCGAAACGCGTTGAGCTGCGCGGACGAGACCAGGTATCTCGGCGCACCCCTTGCGCCCAGGCAATAGACACTGGTTGCCCGGAGGGACTCGCAGGGTTCTGCGCGATCCGAGATTCCGGAGGACAGGGCCAGCATGGCGAGTCCGCTCGAGTCGTCGACTTCCGCCCATTTGTAAGCGTTGACAAGGTTGCTCGAGTTGGTCTGTGTGAATAGTGGTGTGCCCGCGGGCAGGATGTTCTGCATGCCGTCGAGAATGTCGACATCGAGTGGCGAGGTGCCGGTATTCCAGATTTCGCAGTCACGCACAAAACCGAATTCGGCGCTTGTCGACCACGTATATCGATAGGCCAGGCCGAGGTCCTCGTTGAACTCTTCAAAACAAAGTTTGTCCCCGAGCACACTCTTGTACAGATTGCGACGCAGGTTGTACCGGTACATGTGTTCGGAATTGAACGGCTCCCAGTACAGCGGCTCATTCCCACGGTTAACACGCACTACCGTTTTCGGGCCCGCGTCATTGATTGACCGGTGCAGTTTGTCGACCGTCTCGTATGGGAACAGGGCAGTTTCCGGCGACACCCGGCCCGCGGTCAGGCCACCGGTAGACGACACGAACAGCCAGTGGTCGTCGGCCGAGACGACGCTGACAAAAAACGGCGCCATGCCGTGGATGTTGCGAATTGCGTAAAACCGGCCCTGCGGCAAGTCGACGAATTCACCGTATACGTCGGCCGAACCGTCCATCGCGGTTTGGGCCGCTTCGGTGGCGGACGCCGGGCAGGAGTTATTGGAAATTGCGGCTTTCATGATCGTCAAACGACTTGAGCTCCCCATCAACATAAGCGTAGGTTCGCCGGCCCGTATCGTGCGTTACACGACCCGACGCCGATTCCCGACCGAATGAATTCGGTTTCTTGACAACGCTGTCAGCTTGATTTATAACCGCTGTTGACAACGCTGTCAAACGAGCCGAAACCGTGTTCAGGCGGCGGCAAGTTACGAACAGTGATTGAATGACGATAATCGACCGGATACCGGTCGAACCTCAAGACCCCGGGGGGCTCCAGGCATGCAAGATTCTCCATTTACCAGAAAACCGCTCGCTGTGGCCGTGGCCATAGCGGTGGGGGCAACCTTGACAGCGCAATCGACCGCTGTCGCGCAGGATGCGCTCCCCGACGACGAGCCCATCGAGGAAATCATCACGACGGGTATCCGCGGCAGCCTGACGCGCTCAATGGACATCAAGCGCACTTCAAACGGCGTGGTCGACGCGATCTCAGCTGAAGATATCGGCAAGTTTCCCGACGCGAACCTCGCCGAGTCTCTGCAGCGTGTGACCGGCGTATCGATCGACCGGCAACGCGGCGAGGGCAGCCAGGTAACGGTGCGCGGATTCGGACCCGAGTACAACCTGGTCACGATCAACGGCCGCCAGATGCCGACACACAATGGCGTCAACCGCTCGTTCGACTTCGGCGACCTGGCATCCGAGGGTGTCGCCGGCGTACAGGTCTACAAAACGGGCCGTGCCGACGTACCGTCCGGCGGCGTCGGGTCGACAATCAATATCTCGACGCCCGAACCGTTGGTCGGCGAGCCGACCGCAAGTATTGCGGGCAAAGCGGTGGCCGACACGTCGACCCGCTTCGGCGATTCTGTAACGCCGGAGTTCTCGGGCATCTATCTTGATCGATTCATGGACGATACGTTCGGTATCGCCATAACCGCGAGTCATCAACAGAGAAACAACGGGGTCAATTCGGCCGTGTCCAGCGGCTGGTTTACGCGGCCGGGCGACGACGTGATCGGATTCCAGGAAAACGGTGACCCGATTATCGACAGAAGGGTCGCGAACGACGAAAACCAGATCAATCGGCCGCAGAGTGCGGACCGCAGCTACTCCATTCCGCAGAACCTCGCTTACAACATCGCCGAGTTCCAGAGCGAGCGGACCAACGCGCAGGTCGTACTCCAGTGGGCAGCAACGGAAGACGTAACGGCAACGCTCGACTACATCCGCTCGGAATTCGAGCTGGAGCGTTCCTACAGCGATCTGTCCGCCTGGTTTTCGAACACGGCAGCGGTATCGCAGGCGAGTGAATGGAATAACGATCGAAACGCCAGCCCTGTCTATTACTCCGAACAGGTTGCGAACGCCGATTTTGCAATGGGCACCGGTGAGGACGGTCGCAAGAACCTGAATCAGTCCATTGGTTTCAACCTCGAATGGTGGCTGAACGACCGGCTCTCGCTGGAAGTCGACTATCACGACTCGTCCGCAGAGACCGGCGCCAACAGCCCCAACGGCACGAGTTCCCTGATCACGATGGCCAGTTTCAACAAGGTCGGCCAGGCAATTGTTACCGGCTACGAACTTCCGATCCTCGTCCTGAACCTGAATTCCGGCGGAGAGATTGACCGCCCGCTGTACAAGGACGACATGCGGATCACCGGCAGCGTATTCAGCAACGACGCTTCCCGGATGGACCTGGAGCAGGCGAAGCTGGGCGGTAGCTTCGAGTTCTCCGACAGTTCCGCCATCGATTTCGGCATTCAGACGACGGAAGTCAGCAATCGTTCGGTCTCCAGCTTCGTGCAGCTGGACAACTGGGGAGGCATTACCGATCCCGGATTCATCTCGAACATCATTACCCGGTCGACGATCGCCAACCAGTTCGACGAACTGTCTGGCCATGATCATCCGGATCTGCAGACAGAGTATTTCACCGCAAGCCTTGCGGATCTGCAGGCTGCGGGCGAAGCCGCCTACCTGCTGAGCGGCAATGACTATGCCGATGTCGGCGATTGCGGTACCGGCTACTGTGCGTCGACCGACTGGAACAGCGATCTTCGAACGACAGAGGAAACCATTGCGGTTTACCTCCAGTATTCGTGGAGCGGCGATCTTGGCGATATGCCTGCCAATTTCCACGTCGGTTATCGCTACGAAGAAACGGACATCGTTTCCGCTGCGGCTGACACGGTATGGGTAGGCTCATCCTGGGTTGGCGCGGGCAACGAATTTACGATTGAGGAAGCGCTTGACGAAAACGGCAACGTGATCAAGGGATTCACCGACGTTCCCGGCAACTACGACGTCGGGCTGCCAAGCCTCGATTTCGACATAGAGCCCTGGGAAGACATCGTTCTACGCGCATCGGTCAGCAAGACGATCACGCGGCCGAGCTACAACGACATCAAGGGTGGTTTGGCGCCGAGTGGCACCATCTACCGTCCCGATCAACGATTGCAGGCTGCGTCAGGCAACCCCGGCCTGGTTCCGATTGAGTCGCTCAACACGGACCTGTCGTTCGAGTGGTACTACGACGACGGCAGTTACCTGTCGATCGGGTATTTCGACAAAGACGTGGAAAACTTCATTGGCAGCGACATTCAGAGCGACACGTTGTTCAACATTCCGAACATTATCGGCGGTGAACTCTGGAATCGTGCCGTCGCGGAAAGTGGGCTGTCTGAAACCAATCACACGGCGATCGGCCAATACATCCTGGACAACTACCAGGACGATCCGCTGGTGAACGGCGACACGATTCTAAGCGGACCGAATGACCCGCCCATCGTTTTCGATATCCGGCGACCCGTCAACCAGAAAACGGCGAACGTGGACGGATTCGAGTTCAATCTGCAGCACGCTTTTGGCGACACAGGATTCGGTTTCATTGTCAATGCGACCTTCGTTGACGCGGACGTTGCCTACGACGACACCAACTTCCTGGAAGGCCAGTTTGTCCTGAACGGACTGAGCGATTCGGCGAACTTCATCGGCTTTTATGACGGCGAGCAGTTGCAGGTGCGGCTTGCGTACAACTGGCGCGACGATTTCATCGCTGGTGTGGGTCAGGCAGAAGGAACGCGAACCAATCCGACAAACGTTGCGGCGTACGGTCAGTTGGACCTCGGCGTGACGTACTACTACAACGATAACCTGACTTTCTATTTCTCCGGGCTGAATCTCACGGAGGAAACGGGTCACGTTTACGGACTGACAGAACACCAGACCCTTCAGGCTATCCAGGGTGGTTCTCGATACGACTTCGCGGTCCGCTACAACTTCGATTTCTGAATCAGGGGGCGCAATGCAAATTCTTAGCTCAGAGAACCGGCTTTTCAGTCACTTCGGCAGACGCTGCCGCGCAATCGTTGCGATGACGAGCCTGCTCGTTCTGGCAGCCTGTGGGGGTGGCGGCAAGACGGTCACGGAACACAACCTGTCCGAACCCGGCAAGGACGGTGTGCCACCTGTCCTGACCTCGGTAACCATCAAGATGGCGCGTGACGCCAATCCCAGTCCAGACGGTACAGCCCGCGAGGGACAGGCCGTAAGAATCGACATCGTCGCAAGCGAAGGCCTGATGGTTCCCCTGGTTTCAATTAACGGCGTCGCTGCCGACGTCACCGGTAGCGTCACGAACTGGACAGCTTCGCGTGAAATGACCGCTGCCGATGTCGACGGAGACGTCACGTTCTCGATCGTATTCCAGGACATCAGTGGTGAGCTCGGCCAGGCTGTCACGGCGACGACGGACGGCAGCGCCGTATTGTATTGTGCTGCAGGTTGTCCGGATGCCGGTGGTGCCACGGTCGAAGGCGACTGGCGCCTCGACGGCGAGGGTGCCGCATCGGTGGGCCCGACAGCCGGGAGCGCCGACTGGTGGTCTTCGACAGCGGCGAACGGTGCCGGCCCGGATGACCGCGCCTGCTGGTTCGACGACGTCTATCGCTTCGGCAGCGGCGGCTCGTTCAATAACATTCTCGGCGATGAAACCTGGATCGAGACCTGGCAAGGTGCGGCTGCCGACGGTTGTGCTGCTCCCGTTGCCCCGCATGATGGCAGCGCCGCGGGAACCTGGGACTACGACGAAGGCGCCGGTACACTGACACTGTTGGGAACCGGCTCATTCCTCGGGCTTGCAAAAGCGGTTAATGGGCAGGAATTGTCGAGTCCCGGCGATGCGCCCGCCTCGATTACCTACCAGGTACTCACGCTCGACGACACCACGCTGACGGTAACGGTTGAGACGGCGCCGGGTGTGTGGTGGACCTTCCGCTTCGCTCGCGCACCGGTTTCACCGCTCGCCGGCAAGTGGAAACTGGACGGCGACGGAGCCGCCTCGGTCGGCCCGGCACCGGAGAGTTCGGAATGGTGGGCGTCGACGGCCGCCAATGGCGCAGGACCGGACGAACGCGCCTGCTGGTTCGACGACATCTACGAGTTCGGCACTGACGGCTCGTTCAGGAACGTACAGGGCACGGAGACGTGGATCGAGACCTGGCAGGGTGCGGCCGCGGAGGGCTGCGCAGCGCCGGTTGCGCCGCACGACGGTTCCAATGGCGCCATCTTCCAGTACGACGAAGACGCGGGCACATTAATGCTGACCGGTCTGGGTGCGTACCTGGGTCTTGCGAAAGCCGTCAATGGCCAGGAACTGGCGACCATTGCCGATACGCCGGACTCCGTGACGTACACGGTAACCACGCAGGACGGTGATTCTCTGGTGGTAACACTGGAGACGGCTGCCGGCGTCTGGTGGACGTTCCGCCTGACGCGAGTCTCCAATTCGCCGGTTGTCGGCAAGTGGCGGCTCGCCGGTGACGGTGCGGCGTCTGTGGGACCTGCGCCTGAAAGTTCGGAATGGTGGGCGTCAACGGCCGCCAACGGCGCGGGACCGGCGGAACGCGCCTGCTGGTTCGACGACATTTACCACTTCGGGGATGACGGATCGTTCCGGAATTTCTTCGGCGCCGATACCTGGATAGAGACCTGGCAGGGCGCGGCCGCGGATGGATGTGACGTTCCGGTATCACCGCACGATGGCAGCAACATCGGATCGTTCGATTACGACGATGCGGCCGGCACGCTCGTCATCAAGGGCCGTGGCTCACACGTCGGACTCGCGAAAGCCGTCAATGGCCAGGAGCTGTCCAACGTCGGCGACGCGCCGGATGACATTACCTACACGGTAGCCACCCTTGATGGTGACAACATGACGGTCACGCTGGAGACGGCTGCCGGTGTCTGGTGGACGTTCCGCCTTGAACGAGTTGTTGATACCGGTGCGTTTGCCGGCAAGTGGAAACTCGACGGTGAAGGTGCGGCATCCGTCGGCCCAAACGCGGGCAGCGCTGACTGGTGGTCCTCTACGACCGCCAACGGCGGTGGCCCGGCGGATCGTCCGTGTTGGTTCGATGACGTGTTCGAGTTCGGTGCCGACGGCTCGTTCCGAAATGTCATGGGCGATGAAACCTGGGTGGAAACCTGGCAGGGTGCCGCCGCCGATGGATGTGCCGCGCCGGTGGCACCTCACGACGGCAGCGCCAGGGCGATATTCCAGTACGATGACGTCGCCGGGACGCTGACGATCGAAGGTCGCGGCGCGCACCTTGGACTGGCGAAGGCCGTGAATGGACAGGAGCTGGCCAGCACGGCGAGTACACCTGATTTCGTGACCTACGACATCATGACGCTGGACGGTGACAACATGACCGTTACCGTCGAGACCGCGGCCGGCGTGTGGTGGACGTTCAACCTGAAACGCGTCTCCAATTCGCCGATGGCCGGCAACTGGAAACTGGCCGGTGACGGTGCGGCTTCGGTCGGCCCGTCGGCGGAAAGTTCCGAGTGGTGGGCATCGACGGCTGCCAATGGCGCCGGTCCTGTGGAGAGGCCCTGCTGGTTCGACGACGTGTTCCACTTCGGTGACGACGGGTCATTCCAGAACATGCAGAACGGAGAGACCTGGGTTGAAACCTGGCAGGGCGCCGCCGCCGACGGCTGTGCGGCACCGGTCGCGCCGCACGACGGCAGCAGCGCCGGTAGCTTCGTGTTCGACGACGCGGCCGGTACGCTCGTCCTGGTAGGGCGCGGCTCCCACATCGGGCTTGCCAAAGCCGTCAACGGTCAGGAACTGTCCAACGTTGGCGACGCGCCGGATGACATCACCTACATGGTGACGACGATGGACGGCAGCGCTCTGACGGTCACGCTGGAAACGGCCGCCGGAGTCTGGTGGACATTCCGGCTGGCAAAAGAATAGGTCACACTCCCCCGTGACCTGGGAAGGCGCCTTCGGGCGCCTTTCTTTTAAGTTGAGGGGGCCGGACAGTAGCGGTCGATAAATTGCTGGTGTGTCGGCAATTCGGCCAGCAGCCGGTCGACTTTCTCGCCCTGCAGCCGTATGAACTGCCGCAGATCGTCGTCGCTCATCATGTCGACGATCGCATGATAGCTTCCCGGTTCGATGCCTTGCCCAAGCATCACCTGAGTCCAGCTGTTTTCGCCGAAGATATCGCCGATCGTCTCGAAGACCCTGCCCGTATCCCGAAACAGGTCGAGGCGATGTTGCAGACTGCCGGGAATTTCCATTTCCTGGCAACGTCGCCAGAACGGAGAGTCCGATCGTTCGGTAACATGGTAGTGCAGGATGATGAAGTCGCGAATGAAGCGGAATTCCTCGTCCATCTGGCGATTGAATTCGTTTCTGTCCGCGTCAACGATGCCGCCATACGGAAACATCTGCAGCAGGCGAATGACACCCCGTTGGATCAGGTGGATACTGGTGGATTCGAGCGGCTCGAGAAAACCCGCCGCCAGCCCCAGCGCTATACAATTGCGGTTCCAGTGTTTTTCGCGTTGTCCGGTGCGAAAACGCAACATGCGCGGATCCGCCAGCACGTCACCTTCGATGTTGTCGAGGAGTACGTCACGAGCGGTATCGTCATCCATGAATTCGCTGCAATAAACGAGTCCGTTGCCTACCCTGGACTGCAGCGGAATACGCCATTGCCATCCGCTCTCACGAGCGATCGAACGCGTGTAGGGAATCGGTTCGGCGACCGACTGAGTCTGAACGGCAACGGCACGATCACAGGGCAGCCAGTGCGTCCAGTCCTCGAACCCGGTTTCGAGCGTCTTGCCCATCAGCAGGCTGGCAAACCCGGTGCAATCAATAAACAGATCGCCCGACACTGTCTGCCCGGACTCGAGAACGACAGATTCGATGTCGCCGGACCCTGATTGCTTCACGTCGACGATCCGGCCTTCGATTCTCGAAACCCCGTCCTGCTCGGCGAGCTGTCGCAAATATCCGGCATAGCGGGTTGCGTCCAGATGGTAGGCGTAGTTCAGGCCGTCCTGCGGCAGCAAACCGAAGCGGTTCGCTTTGGCGGCCATGAGCTCGGGCGAGTAGCGGCCATAGTCCTCGGCGAAACCGAGCTGTCTTGCTTTCAGCCAGAAATGCTGAAATCCGGCGGCCCAGCAACCCTGGCCCGTAAAACCGAAGGCGTGGATGTACTCGTCGCCGGGCATCCTCCAGTTCTCGAACTGGATGCCGAGTTTGATCGTGCCCTGCACGCGCGACAGGAATTCGGCTTCATCGATCTTCAACAGGCGATGCAGCGTACGGAACGGCGGAATGGTCGCTTCGCCGACGCCGATCGTGCCAATCGCATCGGACTCGACCAGCGTAACGTCAAGGTTGGCGCCGATGAGTCTCGCGATCGACGCCGCCGCTGTCCAGCCAGCGGTACCTCCGCCGACAACGACGACTTTCTGGATGATCGGTGCGGGCACGTGAGGTTCGACCTGTCAGAGTTTGTCTTTGAGCATCTTACGTATTCGCTGCGCAGTTTGCTCGTCAATGGGGTTCAATACGCCGCGAGCGGCCTGCGGAATGTGTTCGAAGTTTTCCGGCGCAGGATTGAAAACGTAGTAATCGAACAGTTTGCGCCATTGATCGCGCTGTGCCGCCGGAAGATCGCGAAGGCCCAGTATCGCGTGTTGCAGCACGCTCAGAGGGGGTCCCAGGTACGACGGTGTGCCGCGCCACCAGTAGTTCACGAGCACGTTAAAAGTGTCCAGTGCCTCCATGTGATGCCACCACATGCTGGGGACGATCAGCGCATCGCCGGGTTCGAGCACGGACATGCGAGCGGTCTCGAGCGCTTCGCGAAACCTGGGATATCGCTCGAAGTCGGGCGCCTGAAAATCCACGAGGCTGATGGGTTGTCCCGCCGGCGTGAAGTCGAGCGGCCCGACGTAGAGATTGGGCAACTGCTCCGGTGGAAACACGATAACTCGCCGTTTGCCGGCAACGACGCAGGCAATATTGGCGGGAAAATCGTAATGGGCCGACACGCGACTGCGATTGCCAATCCAGATACTGGCCAGCGGCTCGAGGTGCCGAACCGGCAGGTCATTTTGTTCGCGAAAACCCGGTAGCCAGTGATCGACGTTGGTTGAGCCGACATACAGGGAGGGCGGGTTTTCGATTTCGGCGAGTGACCGTACTTCCCGCAACGCATCCTTCAGCGGCATACGCCGGTACTGAAAATTGAAGGCCGACAGGTCTTCGTTGTAGAAGATTCGGCCGTTCGCTTCCGGCGGCGCCAGGAGAGCGGTGACAACATTGTCCGAATCGAAGTCCAGCAGGTAGTCGACGATCCGCCCCGTTGATTCACGGGCGAGCCGAACGGCTGGCCAGTCTCGTGCCAGACCGCGCAGAACAAGCGGTTGGTCGGACGCCAGCAAGTCGTCGGACAGACTCGCTGCCGTGGCGTCGTCAATCTCGGCGATCGCCTTGCTGATACCGTGCCGGACATGTGCGCCGGTCATAATGATCCGGAAGTGCGCGGGCGATTACGCCGTTCGATGATATCTCGCATCCGCGAAAGCGAGGCGACTGCCATGAATACGGGCTGCAGGTATCCGGCCTCGTTCAGTGACTCGAGTACGTCGCCCGGCAACGAGTAAAGCCGTTCCTCGGCAATGCTGTAAAAGCCCTGCAACGTTTGAGTCGCACCGTCCGCGAATGTCATTTCCAGCGAGATTTGTTCAAGCAGGTCATGTTTCAACAGCGTGTCGACAAAGCCGCTGCCGTGTTGCAGTCCACGATGCAATTTTTCCAGAATCGCGATCTTGTCTTCGAGAAACTTGCTTGGGGTTCCGTCTTCGTCAAACAGCGTTTCTCCGTCGACGTCGTTGACACGTGCGTGCGAGCAGTCAATCGAGACCACGGGGTCCGCGTCGTCGTTACCGGTCGCAATCAGGAAGGGCTGACGCTCGATCAGCGCCGGAACGTAGGTCGCGTCCCAGGTATCGTCGTGCAGGAAGAGGTTCTGGTCTGCTTCGAAGCCGAACAGTGCGGCAGCAAAGAAGCCGCCGGTGTTCGGATCCTTGGTGAACAGGATCGGATAACAACTCTGGATGTCACGGAACTCCATCGGGTACGTCATCACATACATAACGGCGTCGCCCAGCGCCGCGCCATAACCTGTCCTGATGCGAATATGACGATGCTTTTCCTTGTCCAGGATTTCGTACTGACCCATAAAATCGTTCCGTTTCGTCTTGTTCTATAGCGGTTGAAATCCGAATTGGTCGACCTTGTCCAGCAACTCCCGGTTTCCCGGTAGCGCCTGCCGCAGCCGGTCACCCCGGGCAGCATTTCCGCCAAACAACTCGTTCGCGCGCTGTTCGTTCCGGCGTGCGCTGTTGGATAGGCGGGGCCTCGTCGCGTAACCCATGCCATACAGTATGTATTGGTAGCTGGCAACGGGGAACAGGTCGTCGACGGCTTCTGCATCCTGGTGCCACGGGCTTCGATAACTCCACAAGGCCAGTTGTTCGCGCAGTTTTTCCGGTATGGAACCGGTCGCACGATTGTCGCGCCAATACGGGGAATCATCGCGCCCGCTCAGGACATAGTGGAGTTTCAGGAACTCGATGATCTGCTCCCAGTGGCGGTGAAACTTGCGGTTGTATCGCCTCGCGACAAGATCCATCGTCTCTCGGTTCGGGGGCAGTTGTTCAGCGATCATGGCGGCGGCCATTTCGACCATCACCAGTGCCGACGCTTCGAGTGGCTCGATGAACCCGGAGGACATGCCGATGGCAACGCAGTTCCTGTGCCAGAAGGTTTGCCGATGACCGGGGCGAAAAGCAATCTTCCTGGGCGATGCTGCCGAGGCGGCATCGGCGTCGGCGACCATTTCGACGTACGCGAGCAACTGCATCGTCGCTTCGTCTTCTGAGATGTAGTCGCTCGCGTACACATGGCCGATTCCGCGGCGTGTGGTCAGCCCGATGTCCCAGATCCAGCCGGCCGGTTGCGCCGTCGAATGGGTGCAGGACCGGATTGGCTGGTTCTCCCGTTGATACGGTATCTGAACTGCCAACGCAGTGTCGTTGAACAGCTGGTCCAGCCTCGACTGAAATGGAATTCCGAAGTGTTCGCCGAGCAACAGGCTCTTTGTGCCCGTACAGTCAATGAACAGGTCTCCGCCAACTTTCCCCGCCCGGTCCGTAGCAATCGACCCGATGTCGCCGTTTTCGGAGCACTCGATATTCGTCACATTTGCACTGATGTGTCGAACACCCAGGTGCTCTGTGCAATGCCTGCGCAGCAAGTCCGCAAATTTTCCGGCATCGAGGTGATAGCCGTAGTTGACGATGAAGGCATACTCGGGCGTGGTGATCTGTTTCGGAGCGAGGCAATCTCGGAACAGGGCCGGTTGCGGCGACACGGCGGCGGCGAACGGCTGGCCGTTGGGTCGTTCCAACCAGTGTGCCGCCAGGTTGATGTCGGCATAGTCGGTTGGAACGGAGAACGGGTGGCTGTAGGAATCACCGTTGCCTGTGCGCCAGTCTTGAAAAAACGTACCCTGTTTGAAGCTGGCATCGCACTCTCGCAGGAATTCGGTTTCCGTGATCCCGATGCGTTGCAAGGTCGTGCGCATCGACGGCCAGGTGCCTTCGCCAACGCCGATTGTCGGTATGTCAGGCGATTCGACGAGGACGACGTCCAGCCGTTGTTGTCGCTCCCGATCGTCAAAATGCTCGGCCGCAATGACGCCGGCTGCCAGCCAGCCGGCGCTGCCGCCCCCTACGATCACAACGCTGGAAACAGGGTCATTCATGAGCGTCTGATTATCCCACAACAGGGCGGGGTAATATCGATCGGGTTTTGTGAGCGGGTTGCTCTCGCCTCAGTCGGCGTCGGACTGATTCTCCGGTAGTGCTGCAACAAACGGATCGAGCTGGTTGCTGTAGTCGACGGCGGCGACGAGTTTCGGATAGTCGTCGAGCGGAACATTGAATCGACGGGCGTTGTAAACCTGCGGTACGAGCAGGCAGTCCGCGAGTGAGACCTGGTCACCAAAGACGTAGGGGCCGGCCGACGCGAACTGCTCGAGCGCGGCGAATCCCGTGTGTATCCAGTGTGGGTACCAGTCGTCGTTGGGGTCCGTGTCCAGCTTGCTCTTGAGGTACTGCAGGACTCGCAGATTCATCAACGGATGCATGTCGCAGGCGATTGCGTTACAGAATGCCCGGACATCCGCGCGTTCACTGCAGCCTGTCGGGAGCAGTGACACGTCCGGGTAGGCCTCTTCGAGATACTCCAGTATGGCCATTGACTGGCCGATAGTGACGTCCCCGTCTTCGAGGAACGGCACGAGCATCTGCGGATTCTTTGACCGGTACGCTTCGCCGCGGTGCTCGGATACGCCGGGGGCCAGCGACACCGGAACGATCTCGTGATCGAGGCCCTTCAGGTTAAGTGCGATTCGGACCCGGTAAGCCGCGGACGAACGCCAGTAGCTGTAAAGTGTAATCAAGTTACGATTCGTACTTCTCGACGGTTTGCTCAATCGTACCGAATATCGATGCACCGTTCGCGTCGTTCATCTCGATGCCTATCGTATCGCCGAACTGCATGAACGATGTCGATGGCTGGCCGTCGTTGATCGTCTCGATCGTGCGAATCTCGGCGATACACGAATAGCCGACGCCACCGTCAGTAATCGGTTTGCCAGGACCGCCGTCGAGCTTGTTCGAGATCGTTCCGGAACCGATGATCGTTCCGGCGCACAGCGGCCGGGTCTTCGCGGCGTGCGCGGCAAGCTGGCCGAAATGAAAGGTCATGTCGATACCGGCATCGGGTTTGCCAAATGCTTCCCCGTTCAGCGTCGACTTGAGCGGGAGGTGCAGTTTGCCGTCGCGCCACGCGTCGCCGAGTTCATCCGGCGTTACGGCGACCGGCGAAAATGCGCTGGACGGTTTCGACTGGAAAAAGCCGAATCCCTTGGCCAGCTCTCCGGGTATCAGGTTGCGAAGCGACACGTCATTCACAAGCATGATGAGCTTGATGTGGCTGAGCGCATCGTCCGCAGATACGCCCATCGGTACATCGTCGGTCACAACGGTGATTTCGGCTTCGAAGTCGATGCCCCAGGCTTCGTCCGCCATCGGGATGTTGTCACGCGGGCCGAGGAACGAGTCCGAGCCGCCCTGGTACATCAGGGGGTCGGTCCAGAACGAATCCGGCATTTCGGCGCCGCGGGCCTTGCGGACGAGTTCGACGTGATTGACGTAAGCTGAGCCGTCGGCCCACTGGTAGGCACGCGGCAACGGCGATGCGCAGGCGGCCTGGTCGAAGGCGTCGCCACCGCCGTTTTCGAGCTCGGCAGCTACCGCTTCGAGTTGCGGCTGCGCATCGCTCCAGTTGTCGAGCGCAGACTGCAGGGTCGGCCAGTCATCTGCAGGTGTGCAGCGAGACAGGTCTTTCGTTACGACAACGAGGCGGCCGTCACGGCCGTCTTTCAATGAGGCTAGCTTCACTTATTCGTTTCCTGTGAATTCGAGTTCGTGCAGCCACGCGGCATGGCGTGGCGCTTTCTTGGTCTGGCTCCATTCCTCGAGCATCGCGGGCGCAACGCGTTTCAGTTCGTCGAGTTGCTCCTGTGTATGGGTATTTGCGACGAGTTCGAGTCGGTGCCCGTTCGGGTCAAAGAAGTAGATCGACTGGAAGATGCCATGATTGGTGGGGCCGATGACGTCGATGCCCTCGGATTCGACACGTTTCTTTGCGGCGATCAGTGCGTCGTAGCTCTCCACCTCGAATGCAATGTGCTGGACCCATTCCGGCGTATTGCGGTCGCGGTCCATATCGGGCCGGGTCGGCAGCTCGAAGAACGCCAGTACGTTGCCCATGCCGCAATCGAGAAACACGTGCATGTACGGATCCGGCTCCTTTGTCGACGGCACCCGGTCCTCGGCGAACGCCACCGTGAATTCCATGTCCAGCACCCGCCGGTAGAAGTCGACGGTTTCCTTTGCGTCCCTGCAGCGGTACGCGACGTGGTGAATGCGCTTGATGTCCATGGCGGGCTCCTCAGGCGTCGGCGTTGACGACGCCGCGCGCGACCTGGTCGCGCTCGATCGATTCGAACAGGGCCTTGAAATTGCCCTCGCCGAAGCCTTCGTCATCCTTGCGCTGGATGAATTCGAAGAACGTCGGGCCAACCATGTTCGCCGAAAATATCTGCAGCAACAAGCGCGGCTGGCCGCCTTCCGTCGTGCCGTCGAGCAGGATGCCGCGTGATTGCAGCTCTGCGACAGGCTCGCCGTGCCCGGGCAGCCTTTCTTCGAGCATTTCGTAATAGGCGGCGGGCGGTGCGGTCATGAATTCGATGCCCTGCTTCTGCAGGCGATCCCAACAGGCGAGCAGGTCGTCACAGGCAAACGCAATGTGCTGTATGCCTTCGCCGTTGAACTGCATCAGGTATTCCTCGATCTGCCCGGTGCCCTTCGACGCTTCCTCGTTGAGCGGAATCCGGATCTTGCCGTCCGGGGCCGTCATGGCCTTTGACAAAAGGCCGGTGTACTCGCCCTTGATGTCGAAATAACGGATTTCCCGAAAGTTGAAGAGCTTCTCGTAGTAGTCCGCCCAGTATTGCATCCGGCCGCGATATACGTTGTGCGTCAGGTGGTCGATTACGCTGAATCCGCAGCCCTCGGGATGGCGCTCGACGCCTTCGAGGAAGTTGAAGTCGATATCGTAGATTGACGAACCGTCTTCGTATCGGTCTATGAGATAGACGGTGGCGCCACCGATGCCCTTGATCGCCGGCAGTCGCAATTCCATCGGGCCCGCCGCGATCTCGACCGGCTCGGCACCCTGTTCCAGGGCGCGGTTGTAGGCAACGTGTGCATCACGAACCCGGAAGGCCATGCCGCACGCACAGGGTCCGTGCTCACGCGCGAAATAGTACGCTGGGCTCTGCGGCTCGTTGTTGATGATGAAGTTGATGCCACCCTGCCGCCACAGCGTCACGTCCTTGGAACGGTGCCTGGCAACCTCGGTAAATCCAAGCAATTGGAAGGCGTCTTCCAGTACCTTCGGGTCCGGTGCCGCGAACTCGACGAATTCAAAGCCGTCGAGGCCCATCGGGTTGTCGAAAAGATCTGCCATTGCGGGGCCCTCTGCCACAAACTACTTTTCGACAGTATGCGCGAAAATCCGGGATTCGTTGTTCTATTTACAACAGAAATGCTGATATATTGAAACAAATGTTTCGAAAAGTACGGATTATTGAGCAATGGAACCGATCAGGCTGACCCGGCAGGACCGTTTGCTTTTAAACGAGCTGCAACGCGACTCGAGCCGCAACCAGTCGGAGCTCGCTGAGCTGGTCGGCATGTCGCGCACGTCCTGCTGGCGGCGCATTCGCGACTTCGAGGAGGCCGGCCTGATCGAAGGCCAGGTAACATTGCTCAACCCACGCAAGGCAGGGTTCAGCATCCAGGTATTGCTGCTGGTCGCGATGACCGAGCACAGCGACGAGAATCGTCACGATTTCGAGCGCCACGTTGCGACGCTGGCGGAAGTGACGGAGTGTTTCTCGGTGTCCGGCGACCGCGACTACGTTTTGCAGGTCGTCGTCCGGGACATGGACGCCTATACCGACTTTCTCAACGGAGAGATTCTCAAGCACCCGGCCGTACGCTCGGCCAGCTCGACGTTTGTGCTGCGTCGTATCAAGTACACGACAGCGACACCGCTTGCCGTATAGTCTGACGGTATGCAATCGGTGGCTCTCGGAAAAAGCGATCTGTCTGCATCGCGTCTCGTCTTTGGCTGTATGCGTATTGCGGGCCGCGAGATAGCGGCGGAGCAGGGGACGTCGGCCCTGGACGCCGCTTACGAGGCCGGTTTCACGTTGTTCGACCACGCGGACATATACGCAGACGGCGAAAGTGAACGCCTGTTCGGCAAGTGGTTGCGTGAGTCACCGCGGCGTCGCGACGACCTGGTCATCCAGGGCAAGTGCGGCATTCGAACCGATGCGCCGAAGCGCTACGATGCGTCCCGCGATCACATCGTGTCGAGTGTCGAGGCTTCGCTGCAGCGGCTTGGTATCGAGCAACTTGATGTATTGCTATTGCACCGTCCGGATTTTCTGGCGGATTTCGATGAGGTCGGCGCGGCTTTCGACGCATTGCGATCGAGCGGAAAGGTTGCGGAGTTTGGCGTGAGCAATTACCCGGCCGAAAATCTCCGGACGTTGCAATCCTCGTTGTCAGTGCGCCTGCAGGTCAACCAGGTTGAGATCAACATTCACAACACCGAAGCGCTTGAGAACGGAGTGCTGGACCAGGCGCAGACGGAAGGGATTTCGGTGCAAGCCTGGTGTCCGCTGGCCGGTATCGCCTGGGAGGCGTGGGGGAATACGTTTACGAGCGAGCAGTCGGAACGTCTGCGCGCCGAGGCCGGGCGCCAGGCTGCCGTCTACGGTGTGGACCGCTCGCAGGTCGCGCTGCTGTGGCTGTTGCGGCACCCGGCGAAAATCTCGCCGATCGTCGGCTCAACGACACCGGAACGTATTGCTGGCGCGCCGGCGCTACTGGACATCGACTATTCTCGTGACGACTGGTACCGCTTACTGGAGGCACGCAACGGGCACCCGGTCGCCTGAGTCAGGTGCCGGACAACAGCAATGCGACGGCTGACGCCGGCAGCAGGATGTGGCCATCCTGCAACGCATCCGCCGCATTTCCACAGCTGGAGAAGCCGACGCGCCAGTTACCGACGGCATCGGGCAGGGCGATCCTTGCATCCTCGCGGCGGCCGTTAATGACAATGGCGACAGCGTTGCGCGCGTCGGAGATTCGGACGACAAAGGCACGGCTGGTCAACCATTCATTCTCACCTTTCTGTTCGCCGCGCGAATTGAACCAGTCAAAGTTCACGCCTGACGAATCGCCGTCGTGCACGTAGTTCGGCAGCCTCAATAGGGGGTTTTCGCGGCGCAACCAGATCAGTTCACGAACCTCGTCAGCAAACGATGCATCGTCGGAAAGCCCGCTCCAGTCCAGCCAGCTCGTTTCGTTGTCCTGGGCATAGGCGTTGTTGTTACCGGCCTGCGAGTTGCCGAACTCGTCGCCGGCTAGGATGAGCGGCGTGCCCTGCGATACGAGCAGAGTGGCGAACAGGTTCAGCCGTTGACGATGCCTCGCCACGAGAATGTCGGCGTCGTCGGTTGGACCCTCGACGCCGTGGTTGTAGCTGTAATTGTGTGCATGTCCGTCGCGGTTGTCCTCGCCGTTCGCCTCGTTGTGCCGATGCTCGTAGCTCACGACATCGCGCAACGTGAAGCCATCGTGCGTCGTAATCAGATTGACGCTTGCCCGCGGCCGCCGCCCCGTCGCCTCGAAGATGTCCGACGATCCGTGAATACGACGCGCCAGGTCACCGCTTTTTCCCGGGTCGCCGCGCCAGAAGCGCCGTACGACATCCCGGAAATCGTCATTCCACTCCGACCAGCGTGCCGGGAATGCACCCAGCTGGTAACCGCCGGGTCCCGGATCCCAGGGTTCGGCGACGAGCTTGGCGCCTGCAATCGCGGGCTCCTCGGCGATCGCCGCAAGTAGCGGGTGCGCGCTGCAGAAGCCGTCCGCATGGCGCCCCAGAATCGTCGCGAGGTCGAAGCGGAAGCCGTCGAAGCCAATCGTGTTGTGCAGGTAGTCCAGGCTGTCGACGACGATCGACCGGACCTCCGGGTGATCGGCATTGATCGTGTTGCCGCAGCCCGTGTCATTGATATAGGTCGCCGGATCTGCGGGCCCGGTCCGATAGTAGGCGAGATTGTCGATACCCCGGAACGACAGCGTTGGTCCGTCGCTTCCGCCTTCACCGGTGTGGTTGTACGCCACGTCGAGAATGACCTCGAGTCCCGCATCGTGAATCGCGCGGACCGTGGCCTGCAGCTCCGCTACCGGGTCCGCACCGCCCAGCCTGGGCATCGGCGCGAAGAAGCTCGTTGTGTTGTAACCCCAGTAGTTTCGCAGGCGGTTGTCGACCAGGTGTGCCTCGTCGATCCAGGCCAGTATCGGCATCAATTCGACGCTCGTAATGCCGAGCGCCTTCAGGTACTCGAGTACGTCAGCGTTGCGCAGTCCGCTGAAGCGTCCGCGATCTTCATCGGAGACGGCCGGGTGGCGCATCGTCAGGCCACGCACGTTGCATTCGTAGAAAATGGTCTCGGCCCACGGTATTCCGGGCCGGCCTTCGGCGAGCGCGTCCGGAGTACGTACGACGCCGTGAGGAACGAACGGTGCGCTGTCCTGGTTGCATCGGCGTCGCAAGCCGTTCTCGTCGCGCGAGTAGTCGAACACCGGCCCGGTCCAGTCGAAATCGCCGCGAATTTCCCGCGCGTACGGGTCGAGCAGCAGTTTCGCCGGATTGCAGCGCAGCCCCTGGTCCGGATCCCAGGGACCGTGCACCCGGTAGCCGTAGCGCTCGCCGACGCCGCATCCCGGTACGTAGCCGTGCCAGACGCCGTCGTCGCATTCCGGCAGATCAAGCAGCCGCTGGTTGCCGTCCGCATCGAACAGACACAGCTCGACGCGCTCGGCGACCCCCGACCACAGCGCGAAAAAAGTGCCGTCTGCGTCGGTCACGGCGCCGCGCAGGGCAGCGTTGCCGGGGCGAATCTCCATTAACCGAGGTTTATCGGATCCAGGTGCCAGATATCGTCGTTGTAATCACGCATCGTGCGGTCTGTCGAGAAGCGTCCGGACGCCGCCGTGTTCAGAATGCTCATACGTGTCCATGTCGCGGCGTCACGGTAAGCGTCATTGGCTCGTTGTTGCGTATCGACGAAGCTGCGGAAGTCCGCTGCAGTCATCCACACGTCCGAAGGTTCCCGGATAGCCTGGATAACGGTATCGAACACGCCCGGCTCGAATCGATTGAAGTGGCCGCTTTCGAGCAGGTGCATGACGCGCCTGAAGTCTTCGTCCTGATCGATCAGCGCTGCAGGATCGTATTGTCCGCGCATTGCTTCGATTTCTTCGACGGAGAGCCCGAACAGGAAGAAGTTTTCTTCGCCGACGGCATCGCGAATCTCGACGTTGGCGCCATCCAGTGTGCCAATGGTCAGCGCTCCGTTCATCATGAATTTCATATTGCCGGTACCCGATGCTTCCTTGCCGGCGGTTGAAATCTGCTCCGATATGTCGGCAGCAGGACAAATCATCTCCATCGCCGAGACGTTGTAGTCCGGGTAGAACAAAAGCCGCAGCTTGTCAGTCATGAGCGGGTCTGAATTGATGACGCGCGCAACGTTGTTGATGCACTTGATGATCTGTTTGGCCATCACGTACCCGGGAGCGGCTTTGCCGCCGATGATGACAGCTCGCGGTACGAGACCGTCGCCGTCGCCGCGGCGGATACGGTCGTAGAGATGCACGGCGTGCAACAGGTTGAGCAGTTGCCGTTTGTACTCATGAATTCGCTTGACCTGCACGTCCAGCATCATGCTGGGCGGGATTGCGATACCGGTCTTTTCCTCGATGTGATTGACGAGGCGAACCTTGTTTGTGCGTCGCGCTTCGCGCCATCGTTCCTGGAAGCGCGGATCGTCGGCGAGCGCTGCCAGCTTTGACAACTCGCCGAGGTCTGTTACCCATTCGTTGCCGATCGTCTCGCTAATCAACGTGGCGAGCGCAGGGTTGCAGGCGGCCAGCCAGCGTCGCTGAGTGACTCCGTTGGTCTTGTTGTTGAATTTGTCCGGCCACAGCTCCGCAAAGTCGCGGAACAGGCCTCGCACCAGCAGCTCGGAGTGCAGCGCGGCAACGCCATTGACCGAGTAGCTGCCGACAATAGCCAGATAGGCCATGCGGATCATGGGCTCGCTGCCTTCGGCGATCAGGGACATGCGTGCAACGCGCTCGTTGTCACCCGGCCAGCGCTGGCATATCTCGCCGATAAAGCGCGCGTTGATTTCGTAAATGATATCCAGGATGCGCGGCAGCAGGCGACGGAACATCGATACCGGCCACAATTCCAGCGCCTCGGGAAGCAGTGTGTGATTGGTGTACGCCATCGTGCTCTGCGTGATGGACCAGGCGTCGTCCCAGCTGAGTCCGTGGTCGTCCATCAACAGGCGCATAAGCTCGGCAACAGCAACGGCCGGGTGCGTATCGTTGAGCTGGAAGCCGTTTTTCTCCGCGAACTGCGAGAAGTCGTTGCCGTGCTGCGAGACCCAGTAACGCAACGTATCCTGCAGACTCGCCGACGCCAGGAAATATTGTTGCCGCAGCCGGAGTTCCTGCCCGCTTTCCGTTTCGTTGTTCGGGTACAACACCATCGTGATATTTTCGGCCGCGTTTTTGGATGCGACAGCATCGGCGTAGCTGCCGGCGTTGAATTCTTCGAGATCGAATTCGTCCGTCGCCGATGCCGACCACAGCCGCAACGTATTGACGATCTCGTTGCGGTAGCCCGGAACCGGCACGTCAAACGGGATCGCGAGCACATCGTGCGTGTCGAGCCATTCGAATCGAGTCTGGCCACTGGCGTCTGTGTAGGTCGAGGTGCGGCCGCCGAATCGTATCGTCTGCGCGTACTCGAGACGCTCGATTTCCCACGGGAAGCCGGCCCGCAACCACGCGTCCGGTTCCTCGACCTGGTAGCCGTTGTCGATACGTTGGTGGAACATGCCGTACTGGTAGCGAATACCGTAGCCGACGACCGGCAGCGACAGTGTCGCGCAGCTGTCGAGGAAACAGGCCGCCAGGCGGCCGAGCCCGCCGTTGCCCAGGCCCGCGTCGAGCTCGCGCTCGTAGACGTCTTCGAGCTCCAGGCCCAGGCGGGACAGCGCTTCGCCGGTCTCGTCTTCGATGCCGAGATTCAGCAGAGCGTTGCGCAGCAGCCGACCCATGAGAAACTCGAGGGACAGGTAAGAGACTCGCCGGTTGTCGTCACGCTCCTGCGCCATGCGGGTCCTGCCCCAGCGCTCCATCAACCGATCTCGTGCTGCGAACACGACGGACTGGTAGAGGAACGGCGACCGTGTGCGAATTGTCCGGCGGCCGAGCATGCGTCCAAAATAGTGGGTGAAATCTTTGAGAATTGCGTCAGCTGTCATCGGTAATTGCGGTGACTGGAGCAATTCGATATCGCCCGTCGAGTGTTGTTCCTTTGCGGTCATGCAGGTCTCCGAACGCCGCTCATGCGCGGCGAAGATAAAGGGTCGCCAGGGGCGGCAAGGTCATGGTGACCGATGCCGGCTGGCCTTTGTGTTCGCGGTTTTCGGCGACCAATCGGTCGTTGCCGACATTGCTACCGCCGTAGTGTTCGCTGTCTGTATTAAACACCTCCCGCCAGTCGCCGGGTGCGGGCAAGCCGATACGATAATCATGCCGCACAACGGGCGTCAGGCTTGCGATACACACGATGTCACCGCCGTGATGATCGATACGCCGCCACGCAAGGACGCTCGTTGCAGCGTCCTCAAAGTCCAGCGATTCGAATCCGCCGCTATCGAAGTCGCGTTCATACAACGCCGGCGTCGTCCGGTACAGACGATTCAGGTCGTGTAGCAAGCGCTGCACACCGCCGTGCGCCGGGTTCTCCAGAAGGTGCCAGTCGAGCGACCGGTCATGATTCCATTCGGCCCGTTGCGCAATCTCGGCACCCATAAACAGCAATTTCTTGCCGGGGTGTGCATACATGGCGGCGTAATACGCGCGCAGGTTGGCAAACTTTTGCCAGTCGTCGCCGGGCATGCGGCTTAGCAGGGAGCGCTTGCCGTGCACGACTTCATCGTGGGACAACGGCAGCACGAAATTCTCGTCGAAAGCGTACACCAGGCCGAAGGTCATCTTGTCGTGGTGATAGCGCCGGTGCACCGGGTCTTCGTTCATGTAGGACAAAGTGTCATTCATCCAGCCCATGTTCCACTTGAATGTGAACCCGAGACCACCCGCGTCCACCGGGCGGGATACGCCCGGCCAGGCGGTGGATTCTTCGGCGAATGACGTCGCGCCGGCTGCATGAATCTCCGCGTTGAGGCGGCGCAGGAATTCGACAGCTTCCAGGTTTTCGTGGCCGCCGTGCTCGTTGGGCAGCCACTCGCCGTCCTCGCGCGAGTAGTTGAGGTACAACATCGATGCAACGGCGTCGACGCGCAGCGCATCGACATGAAACTCGCGGATCCAATAGAGCGCGCTGCCGATCAGGTAGTTGACGACTTCGCGGCGGCCGTAGTTGAAGATCAGGGTTCCCCAGTCGGCATGCTCGCCCCGGCGTGGGTCTTCGTGCTCGTACAGTGCGGTGCCGTCAAAACGGCGCAGGCCGTGATCGTCTTTGGGGAAATGTGCCGGAACCCAGTCGACGATAACGGAGATCCCCGCGTCGTGGCAGGCATCGACAAAGAAACGAAAGTCGTCCGGGGATCCGAAACGCTGAGTCGGCGCGAACAGGCCGACAGGCTGGTATCCCCAGGAGCCGTCGAAGGGGTGTTCGGTGATCGGCAACAGTTCGATGTGTGTAAAACCGAGTTCGTTGACGTAGGGGATGAGTTCGTTCGCAAGGTCGCGCCAGCCGAGAAAGCTACCGTCGTCACGGCGCCGCCAGGATCCGGCGTGCACTTCGTAGATCGCAAGGGGTCCGTCCATTTGGGGGCCGTCGGACTTTGCGGCCTGCCAGGCATCGTCTCGCCACTCATACCCGCTATCGCAAACGATCGACGCGTTGCCGGGCGGTGCCTCGTGGAAGCGGCCGTAGGGATCCGCTTTCAACGGCAGTAGCCTGCCGTCGGCGCCGAGAATCTCGAATTTGTAGCGGGCGCCGGCGTTCACGCCGGGCACAAAGATTTCCCAGATTCCGTTGTCGTGATGAAGGCGCATGACGTGACGACGCCCATCCCACTGGTTGAAATCGCCGACGACACTGACGCGCGCTGCGTTCGGTGCCCAGACCGCGAAGCGGGTACCATCGACGCGCTCGATCGTGTGCAGGTGGGCACCGAGTTTTTCGTAGTTCTGCCGGTCGGAGCCCTCGCCGAGAAGATACAGGTCCAGCTCGCCGAGCGTGGGCGGAAAGCGATACGGATCCTCGAATACTGCCGTGTTTCCATCGTCAAATTCGGCGCGCAGCCGATAGCGGCGTTGCCGCGGTGGCATGTCGACCTCGAAGATGTCGGTGCCGGGTACGCGTTGCATTTCGGCAACGGGTTGACCGTTTGCGTTGGTGATTTGCAGGCATACAACAGATGGCTGCAGGGCGCGCACGACGCGCCGCTTCCGCTCACGGTGCAGGCCGAGGAGGGAGAACGGGTTGTTATGCCGACCCTCGTTCAATGCCAGCAGCTCGGCACGGTCAGGCACGATGTTCTCCGTACAGCATGGCAATCGTCTGTCTCGCCGCATCGCGCCACTCGAATCGCGAATCGGCGGCGGCCTTTTGCATGGCCCGCCATGCGCGCGGATGGTTGGCGCGCAGGTGCAGGGCGCGTTGTACTGCTGCGACGAAGCCGGACGCCTGCTCGTCCGTGTCGTTACCGCGGAACACAAAGCCGTTGAAACCGTCCTCAACAGTATCGGCGAGCCCGCCCACACCGTGGACGACGCACGGCACTCCCGCACGCATCGACAGCATCTGGCTGATGCCGCAGGGTTCGAAGCTCGACGGCATCAGGAACAGGTCCGCTGTCCCGTACAGGGGGTCGGCGATCGTCTCCGAGTACCCGTTGAGAAAGACCAGGTTGTCACAGCGGCGCGCGGCATCGAGTACAGCGCTTTCAAAACGCGCCTCGCCGCTACCGAGTATGACGGTCAAAGCGTCCGGCGACTGCCGCGCGATCTCTTCGAGCGTCGTTGCTGTATCGGCGATCGGCGTGACCATCAACGTGGCCTTTTGCGAGACCAGCCGGCCGATACTGACGAGCAGCGTATCCGGCCGTTTGTCCAGTGTCGCCAGCCGCTCATGTGCCAGCCGGTGTGCTTCCGAACCCGGATCGTCGGATAGCCACGCGTCAACCTGCGCTCGCATGTCGTCGATCAGTCGATCCCAGTCCGGCGTGTCTTGCGGTGAATCGTAGTAGCATCCGTTCAATATGCCGAATAACCGGCCGGCGGCGGCGATTTGTCGAAGGTCATGCTCGAGGCCCTCGCCGCCAATGAACGCCGCGGTCGGATCGCTGGGGCGGCAGATTTCTTCGGCGTATGTTGGCGAAACGGTACTGACAACGTCGGCGAGGCGTATCGCCGTCGCCATCGGATTGACACAATCCTCGTAGCGTGGGTCGAGAATCCGGTCATCGTAGGGCAGATCCGGATACCAGGCATTGAGCGATGATTCGTCGCCGCGCAACGGTCGCGTCCCCTGGTACGAGAGATTGTGTACGGTGAATGCGGTTCGAACGGACCTCAGTCGCTCGCAGCGCAGATCATACTCTCGCAACGCAGCCAGCAAACCGGCGTGCCAGTCGTGCAGGTGCAAGACATCCGGCAGACGGTCACCCTGCAGCAGCCAGGAAGCTACCGCTGCGCAAAAAAATGCGAAGCGGGCAGCGTCACTTGCGAATGGCCTGTCACCGTCATCGCCGACATAGATGACGCCTTTGCCAGCCGCCGAAATGCGTTCGTGATCGATGACAATGTTTTCCACGCCCGCGTCGGTGCCGGGAACCGACCAGGCGGTCGCCGTGGTTGCGGCACCGCCGAAGGGGACTGGTACGTCGCCAAGCTTCCGCGCGCCGGGCAGTTCGTGCAACGCGCCGTAGCTCGGCGTTACAATGCGCACCAGGCAACGCTCGCGTGCCAGCGCAACCGGAAGATCGCGTACGACATCGGCGACACCACCGACTTTTCCGCCACGCAGCGCGCCGTTTTCGGACGCGACGAATACTACTTCCTTGCGACGGCCCAACGAATACCCTTTAGCGTGTGAAATGCAGATGCTGCCCGAGCATGTCGGGGGTCACGAGTGTCAGGCCGGATTCGGTCACGTGAAAACCGCGCTCTCGATCGGCGTTGTGGTCGTCGCCAATGACGGTTCCCGGTTCAATAACAGAACCGCGATCGATGATAGCTCGGGTTATGCGGCATTCCTGGCCGATGTCGACGTCCGGCAGGATGACCGAGTCCCTGACGGAACAGTACGAACTGACGCGCGACCGCGAGAACAGCAGCGAACCGCGCACCTCGGAGCCCGAAACGACGCAGCCACCGGACACCATGGACTGGACCGCATATCCGCGGCGGTCGTCGTCGTCGAATACGAATTTCGCGGGTGGTGATTGCGACTGAAACGTGTGAATCGGCCAGTCCATGTCGTAGAGGTTGAGCGGCGGTGATACCGATACCAATTCCATGTTGGCCTGCCAATAGGCATCGAGGGTGCCGACATCGCGCCAGTATGCCTGTTTGCCGGTTTCCTGATCGCGAAACGGGTACGCGTAGACCCGATAATCGCTGATTATCGACGGAATGATGTTCTTGCCGAAATCATGATTCGTCGTGGGTGAGTCCGCGTCCTTGATGACCTGCTCGTAGAGGAATTCCGTATTGAATACGTAGTTGCCCATTGACGCGAGACACACACCGGGTTTGCCAGGGACCGAATTCGGCTGCTCGGGTTTTTCGTCGAACGCCACGACCCGGCCCTCGTCGTCGACAGTCATGACACCGAACTGGCCGGCCGCTTCGTCAACCGGCATTTCGACGCAACTCACCGTCATATCCGCCTGTTTCTCCTCGTGCATGGCAAGAAACGGCCCGTAGTCCATTTTGTAGATGTGGTCGCCTGCCAGAACCAGCACGTAGCTGGGTGAGTGCGTCCGAATAATGTCGAGGTTCTGGTACACCGCATCCGCGGTGCCCCGATACCATTCGCCGCCGATTCTTTGTGAGGCCGGCAGGATTTCGACAAACTCGCGGCGACTGCCATGCAGGAACGACCAGCCGTGGACGAGGTGGCGAATCAGTGAGTGCGCCTTGTATTGCGTGAGCACGCCAATGCGGCGGACACCGGAGTTCAGGCAATTGGACAAGGCGAAGTCGATAATCCGGTACTTGCCACCAAAGTACAGTGCAGGCTTGGCGCGCCATTTCGTCAGGTCGTAGAGTCGCGAGCCGGCTCCCCCGGCCAGAACCAGCGCGAGAGTGTCACGCGTGAGTCGGCTTACATGACGGGCATATGCGCTATCGGGACTGTCCACGAGTTTCGATTCCACGGCCTGCTTCCGTTACCAGTGAGGCAACATTGTCGCAGAACTCGGGCGACAGTTGTGCGTCAAGTACGCGCCATCGCCAATTGCCACCGGCCACACCCGGCGTATTCATCCGTGCCTCGGAGCCGAGCCCCAGAAAATCCTGCATGGGCGCGATGGCCAGCTGCGCCTTGCTGGAAAACGCAAAGCGGATCAGGTCGGTGTGCACCGAATTGGGGCATCCTTCGGTCAGTGCAAGGACGGACGTCTGCGTCGACCTGATTTCCTCGTCGCTGCGGATGTCGTCGGGGCTACCCCGAAACCAGCCGATCGTCGTGTCGTTGTCGTGCGTGCCGGTGTAGCAGACACTGTTTTCCTCGACGACGCCGAGCTGGAAGCCGGGGTCCGCTGCGTCAAACTGCAGCACATGCATGCCGGGAATCGAATGGCGGCCGCGGAGTGCTTCGACCTCTGGGGTAATAACGCCGAGGTTCTCTGCGATGATAGGCAGGCTGCCCAGTGCGGCTTTCACGGCATCGAAGATCGCGTCGCCCGGACCCGGTTCCCAGGATCCCGAGCGTGCCGTGGTGGCGTCGGCGGGTACGGCCCAGTACGACTCGAATCCGCGAAAATGGTCAATGCGAATCAGGTCGGCGAGTTCCGAGGTGGCCTGCAGACGCTCAATCCACCAGCGATAGCCGTTCGCCGCGTGTACGGCCCAGTCGTAAAGCGGGTTGCCCCATAACTGGCCGTCCTCGCTGAAGTAGTCCGGCGGGACCCCGGCGACGGCGTCGGGACGGCCGTCAGCATCCAGGCGCAATATGTCGCGCTTGGCCCAGGCATCGGCGCTGTCGAGCGCAATGCAGATCGGCATGTCGCCGAACAACTGCACGTTGTTGGCGTGCGCATAGTCACGCAATGCAAACCATTGGCGAAAGAACAGGAACTGGATCACCTTGATCGCCCGGATGCGGGGCGCCTCGCGTCGTTCGAGGTTCCTGAGTGCGTCGGCGTCGCGGTGCACGTACTCGGAGCCCCACTCAGGCCACGGCCGTTCGCCGTGGCCGGTCTTGAGGATTCGAAACAGCGCGTAGTCGTGCAGCCAATGGGCGTCGTTGCGTTCGAGAAAAGCGTCGAACTCGTCCTGCAATGCCGCAGTTGCGCGCTCGACGAAGCGGTTGGCAGCGAGTTCGAGCAAGCGGGTCTTGATCGGGATCAGCGTGCCGTAGTCGACGCTTCGCGACGGCAATGTCTCTAGTTCGCCGACTTCCGTGGCTTCGAGCAGGCCCTGGTCCACCAGATTGCCAATATCGACCAGCATCTCGTTGCCCGCGAAGGTGGACAGCGGCTGGTATGGCGAGTCTCCGTACGCCGTGGGCCCGAGCGGCAGGAATTGCCAGACGCCGATTTGCATGCGCGCGAGTTGATCGACGAATGCGCGCGCCTGCGCACCGATTTCACCGATACCGTAGCGGCCGGGCAGTGACGTGAGATGCAGGCACACTCCGGCGCGGCGCTTGTCGAGGAAACTGTGACCGTTGATTGGAGCGCTCATCACGGCAAACTAAATAGGGGGGCGGGGCAGGGCAATGCGATGCATACGTATTCATGCTTTGAATACGTATGCATCGCATTGCCCGAAAATCGTGCATCTACTTAAGATGACCGCACCGAAATAAGCCACGATCTCGCGGGGGACTCACACAATGGCAAGAAAGACGCGCAACAAGGCGCATACCAGCTCGGCAGATAGCAGCTTCCTGAACAAGCCGTTCAGCCGTACGGCGGTGTCACTCGCTGTCGCAGCGGCAATCCCGGCGATGGCGTTCGCACAGGACAACGTCGACGACGACGCGATCGAGGAGATTGTCACGATCGGCGTCCGGATGAGTATTCTCGATTCAGTCTCGAGCAAGCGAGCGTCGGACGTCGTGTCCGATGTCGTCGATGCCGGTGCACTGGGTGCGTTGCCGGATCAGTCCATAGCCGACTCCCTGGGTCGCGTTCCAGGCGTCAGCACGGTGCGGGATTCCGGCCAGTCGTCGCAGCTCAATATTCGTGGCATGAACGGCGACTTCATCCAGACGACGCTGAACGGCCGTGAGCAGGCTTCGACATCGGGCTACACCGAGAGCACCCGCTGGATGTCTTTTGACCAGTACCCGGCCGAACTCATTTCTCAGGCCGCCGTCTACAAGTCGCCGAAGGCGTCGCACATCGAGGGCGGAGTCGCGGGCATCGTCGATCTCAAGACCGTCAATCCGCTCGATGCACAGGCCAAGCACAATTTTACAGCCAGTGGTCGGTTGTCGATGAACTCGGAGGCCGATTCCATCGGCGGCGACGATCAGGGTCATCGGATCAGCCTCACCTACCAGGGCAAACTGACCGACACCTTCGGGCTGGGGCTCGGTGTTGCCGTTCTCGAGCAGCCGAACGCCTTCGTTATGGCGCGTGCCGGTGCCGACAGCCAGCTCGGCTACGATGGCGGTAACGACTGGAACGGCGACGGCAGCAACGATTTGCGTGCGCGCGCCTTCCAGTGGCAGGCCGGCACGGGGACCGACGAGCGCATTGGCGCCATGGCGACGATGGTTTTCCAGCCGACCGACAACTTCAAGGCGCAGCTCGACTACTTCCGCTCGGAGTTCGATCGTGGCGACGAGCGCCATGGCATCACGGTCGGTGGCATGACCAATCCGCAGAACTTCACCCTGACGAATGCCTCCGTCACCAATGGCATCGTCACCGGGGCAACTGTGGCGCCGGTTGATGTAACGGCGGGCGGCGATTCGACGCCATGGTTCGAGGCGCGCACCGAAGACCAGTCGACGACGGCGGACAGCGACTCGGTCGGCCTGAACCTCGAATGGCACATCGACGATACGTCGACGGTGTCGTTCGACGCGTCGCGCAGCACGGGCGACAAGACGCGCAAGGATCGCATCGTCACGATGCACGACTACACGTTTGCCAATGGCGGCTGGCAGGAGACGGCAGGATCGTTTACTTACAGCTACAACGGCGACGGTATTCCGAACGGCTCATTCTCGGGTATCGACGTTGCGGATACGAACGCGATGCGTGTCGGCCGCTACGAGGAATACCCTCACGTCTACACGGACGAGGTGGATGCGCTTCGCCTCGATTTCACGAAGGACGTCGAATGGGGCGCCATCTCGGGCTTCGAAGTTGGTGCGCGCGTCTCTGAAAGGTCGTTCGACTCGCTGCGCGGTACGTTCCTGTTCGGCACGCGCCATGGTCAGGATTCCGCTGCGGGTTGTGACCGCAACATGACGACCAGTCCGAACATTACCTGCATGCCGATGCCGATTGACGGTTTTGCGACGGTACAGAGTGTCCCGGGCGCACCCGATCACGTGGTGATTACCGACCTGCAGGGTTTCGCTGAGAACGCGTTCGGCGTTGGCAATTTCGAGGGTCGCCAGGTCTGGAGCGACAACTGGACGTTCATCGAGTCAGGTCGACTCGAAGAGAAGGTCGATGCCATTTATGCGATGGCCAGCTTCGACTTCGAATGGGGCAACGTGCCGGTTCGCGGCAACTTCGGCATTCGCCACGTCAGGACCGACATCAAGGCAGTTGGCCTGCAGCAGGTCGGCAACGGCCAGGGCGTGCCGATTACGGATGGCCAGGGCGTCACCAACTCGGACTACGCGCCGGTCAAGTACGGCCCGGACTTCACGGATACACTGCCGTCGCTGAACCTGGCGTTCGAAGTCACCGACAACGACATCGTGCGCTTCGCCGCGGCCAAGGTGCTGGGCCGCTCACCGGTGGGCCAGCTCAAGGGCGGCGCGGGCTCGTGGAACAGCACAAACCAGGCTGGTGAAACCGAGTACAACGTCTGGACCAAGGGTTCACCGTACCTCGATCCGTTCCGCGCAACACAGTTCGATCTGTCGTACGAGCACTACTTCGACGACGGCGGCGCAGTAACCGCCGCGGTGTTCTGGAAAGATATCGACACACTGGTCGAGAAGGTATTCAATCCGGCCGGCACCGTGGACTTCGACGAACTCGGAATCGAGATCCCGCCCGGACAGGTTGCCGGCGCATTCGAGACGTTCCAGAACAACGACAAGGGCGGCTATATTCGCGGCATCGAGCTCGCCGCGACCAAGACCTTCGACAGGCTGCCGGGCGTGCTGTCCGGACTCGGCGCGACCGCAAGCTACTCGTTTACCGAGAGCGAAATGCAGGTGTCGGGCGGTAACTTCTCGGGCCAGAATCTGGCGATTCCGGGGCTCTCCGAGAACGTCTGGAGTGCAACGGTATTCTGGGACTATGAAGGTTTCAGTGCGCACGTGAACACGCGTTACCGGGATGAGTTCATCGTCAACCTGCCTATCCCCGGAAGCTCGACGCCGGCGCTGACACAGGCATACACGACCGTCGATGCACAATTGAGTTACGCGTTCGAAAGTGGTCTGAGCGTCGTCTTGTCGGGTAACAACCTGACCGACGAGCCCAACCTGGTCGAGTACGGCGTCAGCGGAACGCTCGGCGAATACCGCGCCTTCGGCCGCCAGTACTACCTCGGCGTCAACTACCAGTTCAACCTGGACTGACGCCCGACATATCCCTCCCCCCGGGGATAAGTCACCACAACCGCCCGAGGAGCTGCGCTTTTCGGGCGGTTTTTTTTGCTAGGCTAGCTAAAAAAGAGAACGCACATGTTTCAGAATGGCAAACGAATCGTAGTTCTTGGCGGCGGCACGGCCGGCTGGATTGCGGCCAACCTGATGGCCGAGAACTGGAAGGACCAGGGTTTCGACATCACGCTCGTTGAGTCACCGAACATCGGCATCATCGGTGTGGGAGAGGGCTCGACGCCGCCGCTCAAGGGGTTTCTTGATGCGATAGGCGTCGAGGAGAGCGACTGGATGGAGCGATGCGACGCGACCTATAAGGTCGGCATCACGTTCCGCGACTGGGCCGCCAGGCCGGGTTTCGAGGAGTACTTCCACCCGTTCCTGTGCCAGCCCGATCAGTTTTCGGTGCCCGCGTTTTTCCATAACAGCTTCCTGCGGCGCAAGGGCGTCGATCTCGACGGCCATCCCAGTCAGTTCTTCATCGCCTGGGAACTCGCCAAACAACGGCTCGCCCCAGTCGCGCCGCCAAACTTCCCGTTCGAAATGAACTACGGCTACCATTTCAATTCTGGCCTGCTCGGGGAGTTTCTCAAGGAGTGGGCCGGCAATAAGGGCGTCAAGTACAAGCAGGCGACCGTGATCGAGACGACGCTCGACAACGAAGGCAATATCGACTTCCTCGAAACCGACGAGGGCGAGGTCATCAAGGCGGACTTTTACGTCGACTCGACCGGGTTTCGCAGCCAGTTGCTGCAACAGGCGCTCGGCGTGCCGTTCGAAAGCTGCTCGGACGTGCTGTTCAACGACTCGGCGGTCGTGTTCCCGACGGACCCGGACGACAATCCCGAGCCGCAGACCGTATCCACGGCACTGAAGTACGGCTGGGCGTGGAAGATTCCGCTGACGTCGAGATTCGGCAACGGCTATGTATACAGTTCGAAGTACGTCGACGACGATGACGCTGAACTCGAGCTGCGCCAGCACCTCGGGCTGGAAGACTCCGATGTCGAAGCGCGGCGCCTCAAGTTCAAGGTTGGCCGTGTTCGCGAACACTGGCACAAGAACTGCCTCGCCGTGGGCCTGTCGCAGGGGTTCATCGAGCCGCTCGAGGCGACGGCGCTGGATATGGTCCAGGAAACCGTGGTGCGATTCATCGAGGCGGCCAACAAGGGTGACCTGACAAACCAGTTCCGCGATGAATTCAACCAGCGCATCAGTCGGCGTTTCGACGGCGTTCGCGATTACATCGTTTGCCACTACCGCATCAGTACGCGCACGGACACGGATTATTGGCGGGACTGCGGCAGCAACGAGAAAATCTCCCAGTCGTTGCGCGAACTGCTCACGTCATGGGTTCAGGGCGGCAACATCACGGACGAATGTGAGCGTCAGAACCTGGACGCCTATTTTCCGCCGGTGTCGTGGAATTGCCTGTTGGCCGGGAAGGGTATCTACCCGACACCGGAACAACTCAGGCCCGGCAACGAACTGGCGCACCAGTACGACCTGAAAAAAATCGAGGATTTCCGCAAGGGATGCGCGCTGAATTTCCCGGCGCACAAGAAACAGCTGCAATCGTTGCGCGCGTCAGCGGCCGCCTAACAGCCAGCGCAACTGGTCGCCGACGCGCTCGCGCCAGGCACGTTCGCTGTGGTCGGCGCCGGCATACTTTTGTATTCGGAAGTCGCGCCCTTCGAGCAGTCCCTGCTCGACGAGCCACTCGTGCACAGGAGCGTGATCGGATTCGTAGGTCGAGTCCAGCGTTTCGGTGCCGTAGTCGAAAAACAGGCGCACGCCCTCGGGAACGCTGTCGCCATTCGCGATGTCGCGCAGGATGTAAGGCGTGGGGTCACCGTCGTCGCCCGGGATCATGTCGACGTCCGAAAGGGCGAAATGGCTCGATACGCAGCCGCAGGCACCGAATACGTCGGGATGCCGCGCCACGAGATAGTAGGCCAGCAATCCACCCATCGATGCGCCCATCACGAACGTGTTGTCCGGGCCACTTCGCGTTCGGAATTCTGCGTTTACGCGCGGCATCAGCTCTTCGATCAGGAATCGTGCATAGTCGGGCGCACCGTGCCACGGCGAATACTCGTAGCCGCGACGCGGTGAACTCCAGGCGCCCACGACGATGGCGGGGCCGAATTCGCCGGCTGCGACACCGGCATTCATCGCTTCGTCGATACCCCAGTCGACGCCCCAGCTTGCGATGCGCGGGTCGAACAGGTTTTCGCCGTCGCTCATGTAGATGACCGGATAGCGTCGATCCGTATTCTCCGCGTAGCCGGGCGGCAGCCAGACCGCGACGTGGCGGGCGTGCTCGAGGACCTGCGACGGAAAGTCGAACCAGTAGACGAGCTGGCCTGCAACGGCAGCACCGCTGGCGTCGGCGAGAAACGGCGCATTGTCCGGCGCCTTGAACATCCCGCCGCCGACGCGGTACACGACCGACTCATTGGGTTGCAGTTCGACATGCAGCCTGCCGACACCGTGATCGACGGTCACGGCATTGTGCCTCTCGCCGTAAAGCTGCTCGACCAGTTCATGGCGGCCGGCCGCTAGGCCAAGCGCGTCCGTCAGCTGCGGCGGGATATCGATCATCAGTGCTTCCGCGGCGGCTGAGAAATTGCTGATCACGAGCAGGCGTTCGCCATCCTTCCAGCGGGCGAACGCCGCAATACGATCGTGGTTCACCGGTAGCGGCGCGTACTGGCCGCGCAATGCAGTATTGTCGGCGCTGAATGTCAGGAGCCGACGGTAGAAGTCGCGCAGCGCCCTTTCATCGTCGCTAAGTGCGCCACCGTCGAACGCGCCGCCATTCATCCAGCGCTGGTGCGCCGGGACGCCCCAGTAATCGAAAATCGACGTGCGGCTGGCGTCGCCAAATCCGGCGACGCCGTCGGCGGGCTCCCCAACTTCCTGCCCGAAGTAAATCATCGTCGGTCCCCTGCCGATAAGTGCAGAGACGGTCATGGCGGGCATGCCGGCTTTGGCATTGCCGGCAAACTGTTCACTGGCAATGCGGTGTTCGTCGTGGTTCTCGAGGAAATGCAGCATGTGCCCATCGATGTCGAGCACGCGCGCCACGGTCTCCGCAATGGTGTCGGCCGGCTGGCGCCCCTCGATCACGGCTCGCACGGTGTCGTACAAACCCACCTTGTCGTACAGGTAGTCCATGCGGCCAAGCTGGATGTAGTCACGGTACAGTTCCGGCACGTAAATTTCCGATAAGAGGAAGGCGTCGGGACGGCGTACCTTTATTGACGAGTTCAGGTAGCTCCAGAACTCGACCGGCACCATCTGCGCCATGTCGTAGCGGAAGCCGTCGACGCCGCGGTCGAGCCAGAAGTGAGCAATGTCGCGAAACTTCGCCCAGCTGTCGGGAACGTCGCGCTGTGACCAGAACGCGGCGTGCTGCTCGTAGCTCCAGTCACGAGCCTCCGGCGGCAGTTCATCGAACGCCTTGCTGCCGTCCGGCCGCACACCGAAGTTGATCTTGACGGTCTCGAACCAGTCGTCCGTTTTCGGTCGGGCGTCTCTCGAGCCATTGCCGGTCCATTTCGCTGGCGATTCGTCGAATTTGCCATCCGCCAACGGGTGTAGCTCGCCATTCAGCGGCACGTATCCCTCGGGCACGGCAAAGTCCTGGCCCGAGATGTAATAGAAATTGTTGTCGCGACGCCATTCGACGGTCGAGTCGTCGTCGGCGCCGAAATCGACCACACCGTCGGGTGCCGAAATCGATCGGTACGCACGCGCAACGTGATTCGGCACGATATCGATTACGACCTGCATGCCGTTGTCGTGAGTGCGCTCGATGAGCGCGTCGAACTCCTCGAGTCGTCGTGCCGGGTCGACGGCGAGATCCGGATTGACGTTGTAGTAGTCTCGTACCGCGTACGGTGAGCCGGCCCGTCCTTTGACCACGTCGGGGTCGTCGTTGTCGATGCCGTACGCGGTGTAGTCCCTGATTACCGCATGATGGGGCACGCCCGTGTACCAGACGTGCGTTGTGCCGAGCTCACGTATTCCCTGCAGTGCGGCGTCGTCAATGTCGGCGAATTTACCGACACCGTTTTGTTCCAGTGTTCCCCAGGGCGTGTTGGTGGCGGTCGTGTTGCCGAACAGGCGTGTGAATACCTGGTACACGACGGGTTTGCCGCCGTCGGTTGCCGCTGGTCTTTCGTTGACCTCGAGTGCCATCGAGTCGTGTGACCAGCGGACGAATACGGTCAGGGTGCCATCTTCCAGCTTGCCGTCGACGGACTGCCCGCCGAAGCGCAGTGCGTCGACCGGACCGGACCAGTTGTGAATGACGAGTTTCAGGTCTCGCGAATCAGGCATTCCCGGATACTGTCCCGTGCGCGCCAGGTCGATTCGCAGGTAGTCTCCGTCGCGGTGCGCATCGAAAGTCAGCAATTCGTAGTTACCCGATGCGATAGTGCCGCGCGTCCTGCCATCGTCCTCGAACATTTGCCCGGATGAGGTGCTGACCGTGGCATCCGCATAGTAGTGCAATGCGAGCCGCTCGCTCGAGTAGTCGTCGGTGCTGTTAACGGGCTCGGCCATCGGCACGAACGCACCTGCGCGAACGAGCACGGGTGTCGTCTCGATCGTTACCGGGACGGTCGCCGATTCGCCGTCATAGCGTGTGCCGTTCCAGAAGTCGAACCAGGCACCGCCGGGCAGGCGCATTTCCACAGACCGGGCGCCCGCTTCCAGAACCGGCCGGACAAGGAATGCATCGCCCCACAGGAAGGTCTGGTTTTCGTCGATCAGCGACAGGTCGTCCTCGTTGTCGAAAAATAACGGCCGCATGAGCGGCAGTCCCTGAGTGCTGTTCTCGAAGGCCAGCGTGTAGATGTAGGGCAACAGCTGGTAACGCAGCCGGATAAAATCGCGTGCGATACGCCGCGTGGTGCGGTCGTGGAACACGGGTTCGGCGGCGATATGATCCTGTGCGTGTGGCCGGTAGATTGGCTGGAATACTCCGTATTGCAGCCAGCGCAGGTACATTTCACGGTCGAATTTTTCGCCCCCCGCGAATCCGCCGAGGTCGGAATGTGTGTAGCCGAGTCCGAACAGCCCCATCTGCAGTGCAAGCTCGACCTGCGGCTTCAGCCCGTCCCATTCACGACTGACGTCGCCGGTCCACGGAATCATCCCATAGCGCTGCGAGCCGGCGAATCCCGAACGCATCATGATCACCGGCCGGACCTCCGGGTAGGCTGTCACCTGTTTTTCGTAGACCATGCGGGCCCATTCATGGCCATAAGCGTTGTGGACCTCGTCGCCGGTCGCCACGATGCCGGCTTCGGAGAGGCGGTGCAGGGCGTCCGCCGGATGTACCTCGGGTTCGCCGAGATCACCCCAGGTGCCGGCCAACCCCTGGTCGAACAGCATTCTGTACGGTTGCCAGAACCAGTCGCGCGCGTTGTCATCGAATACATCGATGAGGCCGGTGTTGCCAAAGTAGAAGTCGAAGCGGCGCGGCACGCCGGTAACGTTCCGGGCCAGCACGTCGTTCTCGACGGCGTCGTCCCAGCGCTTTGACGTACTCAGGACAAAAGGCTCGGTCACCGCGATCGTCTTGACGCCGTCGGCTGCGAAATCGGCAATCATTCGTTCCGGGTCAGGGAACGAATTGCGGTCCCAGTCGAGATTGCCCATGTGGCCCTTGATGTCCGGACCGAACCAGTAAATGTCGAGTATCAAGGTATCGAGCGGAATGTCGTAGCGCCGAAAACGACTGACGACGTCGCGCGCTTCCTCTTCGCTGCGGTAGCCAAAGCGAGAGGCGAAGTTGCCGAACGCCCAGCGCGGTGGCAGCGGCTGGGTTCCCGTGACGCCGGTGTAGTTGCTGACAAGGTCCGGGTAGGAGTCGCCGGCAACGACGATGTAGGCGGTGCGGCCCGCAACGGCTTCGAAGCTCAGCACATCCGGCTCGGTATGGCCGATATCCAGCCAGCCACGTGCCGAGTTATCGAACACGATCATGTAGCGGTCGTTCGACATGACAGCCGGCAGGCTGTAGTACATCTGGTCCGATTCGAGCGTGTAGCCGTAGTGGGCCCGGTTGTACAACGGCATGCGCCTGCCGCGCCGGTCCATGCCGAGGACACGCTGGCCGCCGCCGAGAATTTTTTCGTGTGCTTCCAGTTGGAAACGGAAACCGCGCACGGTTTCATGCGCGTAGTAACCGTGCTCCTCGGCCAGCAACGGCTGGCCGTCGTGCAGGAACGACACGCGAACCGGGTGCTTGGCAACGACCGCCGTCAGGCCATCAACCGTGACGGCGACGGCCGCATCGGATTCTTCGTGCACCAGCTCGGCCGGATGCTCGTGTACGCCACTCGCAAGCGCAAAGGAGGGCAGCTGCCTGACATCGTTCTCGACGTAGTGAATCTCGAAAGCGGCGTTGCCTATAGCCGTTACGTGCAGTTCGCCGAGCTCGCTTCTGACGGTCAGGCGATTTCCCGAGACGTCATGACTTCGATAATCGCCGAAGTCGGCGCGGGCGCCTGTCGCGGCGGTCAGGGCGACGAGCAACAGCAGTAGATTCTTCAAAACGGACTCCCGATTTCCAGCCATGAATATAGTCAGTTCGTTGATTTATCGGGGATGAATACGTTTGCAGTAAGTCCTTGCAAAATCAATGAATTGCTACAATCGATCGCTGACTCCCGAGCACAGGCGGACGCCGCATGAACGACAAGCCCCAACTCAGTTTCTGGCAGATCTGGAACATGTGTTTCGGGTTTCTCGGTATCCAGATGGGGTTCGCACTGCAGAACGCCAATGTCAGCCGGATATTCCGCAACCTCGGGGCGGAGATCGATGAGGTTGCCATTCTCTGGATCGCGGCGCCGCTGACCGGACTCATCGTGCAGCCGATCATCGGTTACATGAGCGACCGGACCTGGAATCGCCTCGGCCGCCGCCGGCCGTACTTCCTGGCGGGCGCCATCTTCGCGTCATTGGCACTGTTCGTGATGCCCAACTCGCCATACCTGTGGTTCGCGGCGGGCATGTTGTGGATCATGGACGCGAGCATCAATATTTCGATGGAGCCGTTTCGTGCGTTCGTCGGTGACAATTTGCCGGAGAAACAGCGAACTGCCGGGTTCGCGATGCAGACGTTTTTCATCGGTGTTGGTGCGGTGATCGCTTCGGCTCTGCCGTGGGTGATGACAAACGTCTTCGATATCAGCAATACAGCGCCGCCCGGAGAGATTCCGGTTTCCGTCAAATACGCCTTCTATGTCGGAGGCGCGGCATTCTTGCTGGCGGTTGGCTGGACCGTGTTTCGCTCGAGCGAGTATTCACCGGAGGAACTTGCCGCGTACGATGCGGCGCGACCCGATAACCACGTACCCGACGAGGCACCGCCGCGCGCGGCGAGCAAGTATTGGCAAGGCGGTCTCCTCAGCGCAGTCGTCGGTGCCGGCTTCTGGGTCTGGATCGCGAGTCGCGGCCTGGACAAGCAGCTTTTCGTTCTCGCCGGCGGGCTGGTCGCTTTCGGATTGCTGCAGGTCGCGATGGCGCTGTTGCAGAAAGACGATCCGTCCACAAACGGGTTCACCGAGGTGATGCACGACCTGTTTCATATGCCGCGCGTCATGAAACAACTTGCCGTCGTGCAATTCTTTTCATGGTTTGCGCTGTTCGCAATGTGGATCTACGGTGCGGATGCCGTGGCATCCCACCACTACGGCTCGACGGACCCGGGATCGCAGGCCTACAACGACGCGGCGGACTGGAACGGCATGTTGTTCGGTTCCTATAACCTGTTTGCCGCCCTGGCGGCCATTGGCATTCCTTTCGTCGCCGGCCGCCTCGGCTGCCGTGTCTGTCACCTGATCAACCTGGTACTCGGCGGAATCGGGTTGATCAGTTTCTACCTCATTCGGGATCCCGTGCTGCTGCTGGTGCCGATGGTGGGTGTCGGCGTCGCCTGGGCGTCAATACTGTCGATGCCGTACGCCTTGTTGTCAAACAACCTTCCGGCGAAGAAGATGGGCGTGTACATGGGTATCTTCAATTTCTTCATCGTCATTCCGCAGCTCGTCGCCGCAAGTCTGCTCGGACTGATGTTGCGCGAACTTTTTGGCCTGCAGGCGATCTTCGGCCTGGTCATCGGCGGTGTCTCGCTGCTGGTCGCCGGGGTTGCCACGTTGCTGGTCGACAAGTCGGCGGAACCTGCGTGAAGCGCATCGCGTGGCTGTTAGCGGGCGCGCTGCTTTGCGCCTGTGCGGGTCCGGGCGAGGCGCCTGTCGAGCGACCGGATTACTACGGCACCCTCGAGCCGTTTGCGGCAGAGGCCGTTTACTTCATTGTGACCGACCGCTTCGTTGACGGAGACGCCGCCAACAACTACCCGGACCAGGGCGGCGTCAACGGCAGTTTCGACAATCCCGTTCAGCTTGATGGCGAGCGGCCGGCCAACATCGGCTACCTCGGCGGCGATTTCCGGGGCGTCCTCGACAATGCCGGTTACATCGCCGAAATGGGCTTCACGGCAGTCTGGCTGACGCCGATCATCGATAATCCCGACGAGTCATTTACCGGTGGCATCCGGCCCGGCCAAGGGTTCGGCGCCGACCTCGGCAAAAGCGGTTATCACGGCTACTGGGGCGTGAACTTCTTTGCCGTGGACGAGCACCTCGAATCGGACGGGCTGGTGTTTGCGGATCTTACCCGGCGACTGCGCGACGACTACGGTCTCAAATTCGTGCTCGACGTCGTGTGCAATCACGGATCGCCGGCTTATACGATGCCGGTCGACCAACCCAAGTTCGGCGAGCTGTACGACGCGGACGGCGTGCTCATCGCCGATCACCAGAACCTGCATCCCGGTGATCTCGACAATGACAATGCGCTCCATGACTTTTTTTCGCGCGAGCCCGATCTCGCACAACTCGCCGACTTCGACCCGGACAACCCGGCCGTACTCGACTATTTCGTCGCGGCCTACTCACACTGGCTCGAGCAGGGCGTCGCTGCATTTCGGATCGACACAATCAAGCACATGCCACATGATTTCTGGCGGGCGTTCAGCGAACGGATGCGAGCAAGACGCCCGGACCTGTTCATGTTTGCCGAACACTGGTCGTTCGACGCGACCGCAATCGCCGAGCACACCTGGCCCGAGAACGGCGCTATCAGCGTCCTCGATTTCCCGGGCAAAGGCGCGATGGAGGCGGTCTTCGCCAATGGCGGCGGATACGAGCAGCTGGCCGACTACCTGCACCTGGAGTCGGGGCTCTACCAGAATCCCTATGAGCTGATGATCTTCTACGACAATCACGACATGCCCCGCATCGATGCAACCGATAATGGTTTCATTGACGCCCACAACTGGTTGTTTACAAGTCGGGGAATCCCGGTGATTTACTACGGATCCGAATTCGGATTCCGGCGCGGAACGCCGGAACATGGCGGCAATCGGGACTACCTGGGGCAGCAGGAAATCGAGGCGGCGAAGAACCACCCGATTCGTGACGCGCTCGCGACGATCGCGAAAGTGCGCCAGGCGTCGATAGCGCTGCAGCGCGGGCTGCAAATCAACGTGTTGTTACAGGACGATTCGGCTGCCTTCCTGCGCGTCTACCAGCACGGCGATACGAGCCAGTCGGCACTGGTGCTGCTCAACAAGAGTGACGGACCGAAGACGATCAACGTGGACCGGTTTCTCGATGCAGGCGAATGGCGGGACGCTGTCAGCGGTGCGACAGTCCGGGTCTCCGACGCCGGCACGTTTTCGGCGGACGTCGCGGGACATGGCGTACGGGTCTTCGTACGTAACCGTGAGGTGCAGAATTCGGCGCTTCGATCGCAGCTGGACGCCGCGATGCTCAGCGCGCGCCGCTCGACTCCCTGATGACGAGTTCCGGCGCCATGAGCGTCGACGTCACCGGCTTGCCCTCGATGAGGCCAACGATGCCCTCGACGAGTCCGTCCGCCGCCTGACGGATATCCTGGCGAACGGTCGATAGCGGTGGCGACACGTGAGCGGCGAGCGATATGTCATCGAATCCGACCATAGCGACGTCTCCGGGAATCGCGTAACCGTGGTCTTCGAGAGATCGCATCGCCTCGATCGCGATGACGTCCGTGACGGCGAAGATGGCGTCGAAGGCGACGTCGCGTTGCAGCAGTTCCTGCAGGGCCCGGTAGCCCTGGCCATCCGAGCTGTTCGCGTCGACGTGCAGCGATTCGTTCACGGCGATGCCGGCTTCGGTGAGCGCTTTCACGTAGCCGTCATAGCGAGCCGCAAGTTCCGGGGAGCGCCGCGACTTGCTGCCGAGAAAGGCGATGTTGCGCCGCCCGGTCTGCAGCAGGTGGCGCGTCGCGAGGTAGCCACCTGTCACGTTGTCGCAACCGATCGATTGCCCCGGCTGCTCGTCGATGGTCGGGCCCCAGATCATGAAACGTGTATTGGCGTCGGCAAGCGCGTCGAGTTTTTCGCGATACGTCACGTAGTCGCCGTATCCCAGCAGAATCAGGCCGTCTGCTCGATTGCTCGCCTGATATTCGATATGCCAGTCGTCATGCAACTGCTGCATCGTGATCAGCACGTCATAGCCCAGTCGCGCGGCCGCACGCGTAATGTGGCCCAGCATCGACAGGAAAAACGGGTTGATCAGCGCGCCTTCGCCCTCGGTTTCGTCAAAAACCAGGAGAGCGATCGTATTGCTTTGGTGGGTTCGCAACCCGGCCGCATTGCGATTGACGTAGTAGTTCAGCTCTTTGGCGATCGCCTGGATGCGCTGGCGGGTCTCCGGCCGTACCAATGGGGAGTTGCGCAGGGCACGTGAGACGGTAGCCTGCGAAACGCCGGCAATGTCCGCGATGTCCCGGGAGGTCGGGTTTTCGAGCTTCATGACGCTCTTGTAACACAAATCCGCGTTGATGCAGAATGTAGTAAAATTACAAAAATAGTGGCCAATAAACCCGCGTATTTGGATAGAATGTAGCAAAATTACGGATACTTACGATGGCACAACTCCTTCCGGTCGAGTCCTTCGACCTGGTCATTTTCGGCGGTACCGGCGACCTGGCCATGCGCAAGCTGTTGCCGGCGCTGTATCACCGCGACAGGGATGGCCAGCTTACCGACGACAGCCGCATCATCGGCGCGAGCCGCGGCGCAATGTCGCGCGGCGAATATCTCGCAGACGTTGAGACCGCGCTGCGCGAAAACCTGGCGGACGGGGAATTCGATGAAGAGCGGTGGCAGGCATTCGCCGCACGGCTCGACTATGCGCAAGCTGACGCAAAGGATCCGGGCTCGTGGGGTGATCTTTGCAACGTGCTTTCAGGTTACGAACAGCGTGTGCGAGTTGCTTACCTGGCAACCGCCCCGAGCCTGTTCGGTACGTTCGCCCAGGGGCTGCGGCAAAACGGGCTTATCACGCCACTGAGTCGCATCGTGCTCGAAAAACCGCTGGGTCGTGACCTCGAGTCTGCCCGTGAGATCAACGACGCGGTCGGCGAGTGTTTCGAGGAATCGCAGGTCTATCGCATCGATCACTACCTCGGCAAGGAGACCGTGCAGAACCTGCTGGCGCTTCGATTTGCCAATTCACTGTTCGAGCCGCTCTGGCGCCGCGGCAACATCGACAACGTGCAGATCACGGTCGCCGAGGACCTGGGCGTCGGCAGTCGTATCGAGTTTTACGATCGTGTGGGTGCGCTGCGCGACATGGTACAGAATCACCTGATGCAACTCGTCTGCCTGTTTGCAATGGAGCCGCCGTCAAGCCTCGACCAGAACGCGGTCCGCGACGAAAAAATCAAGGTGCTGCGATCGCTGAAGCCGATGCTGGGCGATTCTGTCAAGCGTAACTCGGTGCGTGCGCAATACACGGCCGGGGCGATCGGCAACAATACGGTGCCCGGTTTTCTCGATGAGCTCGGCGGAACCGGGAGCGCCACCGATACGTTCGTCGCGTTGAAGCTGGAGATCGAAAACTGGCGATGGTCGGGCGTGCCGTTCTACGTCCGCACGGGAAAGCGCCTCGCCGCGAAGCACTCGGAGATCGTCGTGCAGTTCAACGATGTCCCGCACTCCATATTTCCGGAGCAGCGCTACAACGTGTCGCCGAACCTGCTGCGCATTCGCCTGCAACCTGACGAAGGCGTGCAGTTGTCGATCATGGCGAAGGAACCCGGACCCGGTGGATTCGAATTGCGTCCGGTCGGTCTGGACCTGAGCTTTGCCGAGACTTTCGGCGTGCGCTACCCGGACGCCTACGAGCGCCTGCTGATGGAGGCATTGCGCGGCAATCCCGCGCTGTTCATGCGTCGCGACGAGGTCGAGGCAGCGTGGGAGTGGATCGACGGTGTCATCGACGCGTGGGAATCGACTGGGCAGAAGGTCGAATCCTACGTTGCCGGTTCGTGGGGACCGGCGGCGGCGTCAAACCTGCTCGACCGCGATGGCCGGGCGTGGCACGAGGTTGACTGAAATGATCAAAGAGTATGTTTTCGAAAGCCAGGAAAAAGCATCGCACGCAGCAGCGGCACGCATCGAAGCGCAGATCCGTGAGGCACTTGCCGCCGCGGACAAGACCACCGTCGTCGTGAGCGGCGGGTCGACGCCGGGGCAGTGTTTCGACCGGCTGTCGGAATGCGACCTCGAATGGGAGCGTGTGCGCGTCGCGCTAAGCGACGAGCGCTGGGTTCCGAAAGACCACGAGGCGAGCAACGAACGCATGGTGCGGGTACGCCTCGCGAAGAATAAAGCGGCCGGGGTCAACGTGCTGGGCATCTACCAGTCCGACATGACGGTGGAGGAGCGCTGCGATTCATTGCAGTCGGAGCTCGAGGGTAGCCGGTTTGCGTGCTCGCTCGTCGGTCTCGGCAAGGACGGGCATTTCGCGTCCTTGTTCCCGGATTCGGCAGCACTCCCGGCGGGTCTGAATCCGGATACCCAGCACTTTTATATTCCGACTCAGACCGAAGCCAGCCAGTACGGTCGCGTCAGCCTGACGCTGGCGGCGTTGTTGCGCAGCGACGACATTTTGCTGCTGTGTTTTGGCGACGCAAAGCGGCAGGTCCTGCGAGATGCCGCCGCCGACGCGGCACGCTACCCGATTGGCAGCCTGTTGCAGCAATCCACCGTGCCGGTAAGCCTGTACTGGGCTCCTTAGGATGGCAACGATGAACGAGACAGTCCTGCGGGTCACGCAGCGAATCATTGAACGCAGCGAGCCGACGCGATCGGCCTGGCTGAAGCGCATGCGCGCTGCGGCAGACGACGAGCCCGTGCGCGGGCACTTGTCGTGCAGCAATCTCGCACATGGCTTCGCGGCATGCGGCGATGACGACAAACAAGCGCTGTCCGGCGACGTCGCACCCAATATCGCGATCGTCTCCGCCTACAATGACATGCTGAGCGCGCACCAGCCGTTTCAGGCCTATCCGGACGTCATCAAGCGTGCAGCGGCCGCGCGCGGCGCCGTGGCGCAGTTTGCGGGCGGCGTTCCGGCGATGTGCGACGGTGTCACGCAGGGACAGGATGGCATGGACCTGTCGCTGTTCAGCCGCGACGTCATTGCACTGTCGACGGCGGTAGCACTGTCGCACAACATGTTCGATGGCGCGTTGTGCCTCGGGATTTGCGACAAGATCGTGCCGGGCCTTTTGATCGGTGCTCTGTCCTTTGCGCATCTGCCGGTCGTGTTTGTGCCGGCGGGACCAATGCCGTCCGGGCTCGGCAACAAGGAAAAAGCCCGCATTCGGGAGGAATACGCCGCCGGACGTATCGGCAGGGATGAACTGCTCGACGCCGAGTCGGCAGCGTACCATTCGCCCGGCACCTGTACCTTTTATGGCACCGCGAACAGCAACCAGATGCTGATGGAGTTCATGGGGCTGCAGCTACCCGGTGGCTCGTTTGTCAATCCGGGCACCGCGCTGCGAGAGCGGCTGACCGAGGAGGCTGTCAATACGGTCCTGGCCGGTACAGATCTCGGCGACACCTATCGACCACTGGCTGATGTTGTCAGCGAAAAAGCCATCGTCAATGCCATCGCCGGCTTGCTGGCGACGGGCGGTTCCACCAATCACACGATACATCTCGTCGCAATCGCCGCAGCGGCAGGCATTGTGATCGACTGGCAGGATTTTGCCGAGTTGTCTTCCGCCGTGCCGTTGCTTGCGCGCGTGTACCCGAACGGCACCGCCGACGTGAACCACTTTCACGCGGCGGGCGGGTTGGGATTCATCATGCGCGAAATGCTCGACTCAGGACTGCTGCACGACGACGTCAACACGATCCTGGGGCAGGGACTGCGCGAGTTCCTGCGCGAACCGGCACTCGCCGACGATACGCTACAGTGGCGGGACGTAGCGTCGACATCGCTGGACCGGGAAATCGTGCGACCGTGCAGCGATCCGTTTGCCGAAGAAGGTGGGCTGCAACTGGTTGCGGGCAATCTCGGCCGCGCCGTGGTCAAGAGTTCGGCGGTTGATCCGAAGCATCACAACATCACTGCACCGGCGCGGGTTTTCGGCTCGCAGCAGGCATTCGTCGATGCGTTCAACGCGGGCGACCTGGAAACGGACTTTGTCGCGGTCGTCGCAGGGCAGGGACCACGGGCCAACGGCATGCCGGAATTGCACAAGCTCACCCCGTATCTCGGCGTCCTGCAAAACCGCGGCTTCAAAGTCGCGCTGCTGACCGACGGTCGAATGTCGGGCGCGTCCGGCAAGGTGCTTGCGGCCATTCAGGTCACACCGGAATCGGCCTGCGACGGCGCCATCGCGCGCGTTCGCGATGGCGACATGATCGAGATCGACGCTGCGAACGGGCGATTGAACGTCCTCGATGCAATCGAAAGCCGCGAAACCGCGCTCCAGCCTTCGCCGCAATTCGGTCTGGGACGGGAGTTGTTTGGCGCTTTTCGTGATCGCGCCGGTACGGCAGAATCGGGCGCTTCGTTGTTCGAGCTTCCATGACTCAGAAGCCCACACTCCTGGTCGCTGATATTGGCGGCACCAATGCCCGGTTTGCGCTGGCCGACCCCGAGCGTCCCGCCTATCACGATGCGGCGACCCTGCAGTGCGCCGAGTTTCCGTCGGTCGAGGCTGCGATTGCACGTTACCTGCAGGATACCGGGGCGCCGGCCCCGGACGTCGTATGTCTTGCCGCGGCCGGCCCGGTCGTCGGCGACGCAATTGCCGTGACGAACAACCATTGGCGTGTATCGGCAGCGGAAGTCGGTGATGAATTCGACGTTTCGCAAGTGCGGCTTCTGAACGATTTCGAGGCGGTGGCGTTCTCGATCCCGTTCATCGACGACAACGGGTCGGTAGCAGTCGGGCTGCCCGATCCCAGGCCGTTGGGGGATTCCTTCAACGTCGCTATCCTGGGTCCCGGAACCGGGCTTGGCATCGCCGGCCTGTACGGCCGAGACGGCCAACTTGTGACGGTCTCGGGCGAAGGCGGGCACATCGGGTTCGCGCCCGAGTCCCAGGTCCAGATCGACATCCTGCAGGTACTACGCAGCCAGTTTGAGCGCGTGTCGGCCGAGCGTCTGTTGTCCGGCTCGGGTGTCGAGAACATCTACGCCGCGCTTTGCGCCATTCACGGCGAAAAACGCACACGGGAAACGGCTGCCGCAATATTCGCCGACGCGGCAGAGGATGCGCGCGCCGCCGAAACCGTGGCAATGTTTTTTGATGTGCTGGGCCAGGTGGCCGGCGATCTCGCATTGACGCTGGGTGCGACCGACGGAGTGTTCATCGCCGGCGGTATCACCAAGCGTTATCCGGAGCTATTGCAAAAAAGCGGCTTTCGCAACGCGTTTGAAAGCAAGGGACGCCACCGCGCCTACATGGAGCGCATACCAACGCGCCTGATAACGTATGACGAGCCGGGGTTGCTGGGCGCCGCCTATTGCGCGCTTGAAATGTTGTCCGCATCGTCGTCCTGAACGTCGTCGGCTTCGGCGGCTGCTGGGCGCGGGACCGACGTTATACCCACCTCATGGCGCGGAAACGCGCTCGCATCGATCGTTTCCAGGTAGCCGTGCCAGGCCGCGTAACCAATGACGGGCACGATGACCACGAGGCCGATAAACGCTGTCGCGACGCCGAGCATCAGTGACAGTACGATGATCGTGAGCCACACGAGCATAGCGCGCTTGTTGCGGAGCACGGCATTGATAGAGGTCACGATGGCCGTGATGCTATCGACGTCGCGATGCATGATCATCGGCAGCGAAAACGCGCTCGCCGAGAATGTTACGGCTGCAAAAACTGCGCCGACCATCGTCCCGAATCCGAGGTAGGCCACCATGTCGCCGAGCGTCGGATTGCCGTCGGTTGGAAAAAATACGCTGACCATGACGGCGGCACGCGCCCAGACGAGGAAGATGACGAGCAGCACGAGTGCGAAAATCATTTCGTTGCCGAAGTAGCGCTTGAACGCCGCGCGGATGCTGCGTGCCATGAGCGGCGGCTGGCCGCGTTCGAGCTGGGCGCTGATCGCGTACAGCCCGATGCAGGTCAGCGGTGCGAGAAACACGAATCCGCCGAGCATCGCGTACATGAACCACTGGCTGCCGCGCATCCAGGCCAGCAGGCTGACGACGCCAATCAAGACAGCGACGGTCAGGCCGTAGGCCAGGCTTTGCTGCGGGGCGTGCATCAGGTCGGCTATGCCGGCGCGAACCCACCTGAACGGCGCCCACGGCGACAGCTTCTTACAGGGTGCGACGAACGGCAATTCGCTCGGATCGACCTTCTCCGGGTCCGTTTCGGTCATCTCCGTGTCCCCAATTTCGGAGCTTATTTATGCAGCATCATGGTGTATTTCGCCTGTTGCTGCAATTCGACAGGTGACTAGTCCGGGTTCGGCACCAGCTCTTCGTAGAGGGCGATCGTCTTCCTGACCGTGTCTTCATTGCGAAACGCTGTGCCAATTCGCTCGCGGGCGGCATCGCCCATGCGTCGCCGCAGCGACGGGTCGCGGTACAGCCGCTCGAACGCGGTCGCCAGTGCGCGGGCGTCACGGGGCGGCACGACGTAGCCACACTCGCCATTGACGACCAGTTCAGGGCTGCCACCTGAGTCGGTAACTACCGGCGGTACGCGGTATGCCATCGCTTCAATGATGGCGCGGGCCAGGCCTTCACGTTTCGTCGACGGCAAACAGAACACGTCACAGCCGGCGCTGACCGCCGGCGCGTCGTTGCGAAATCCGACGCGATGAATGCGTTCACCGATCGGACTGGCGTCGATTCGCCGCGTGAGTTTGGCGGCGTCCATGCGTCCAACCAGGACCAGGTGGACCGGAATGTCGGTTGGCAGCAGTTCGATCGCGTCGATCAGGAAATCGATGCCCTTGCGCGGACGGTAGTTCGCCGTGCAACCGATGACGAAGGCGTCGGCCGGAATCCCGAATTCACCGCGGTCGACCGGAGTGTCGGTGTACCACTCAAGCTTGTGGCCCTTGTGGATCGTAACAGGCCGCTCGGGCGGCATGCGCAGGAACGCGGGCTTCATTTCGAGGAAATGACGGCGAATCGCGTCGGCAACACAGACGATCCGGTCGATACGCGGGTTCAGGTAACGCATCCACGACATCGGATCGAGGAAACCGACGGCGCCGACGATGCCGCGGTAGCAGACAATCTTCACCGGCAGGCCCTTGCACGCGCGCAGCCCGTTGGTGACCGCCTTGTTATTGAACGTGTGCATGATGTGGTAACGGCCACGCTCGAGTTCCTCGCGCAGAGCCGCAATACCCTGCTTGTCGAAATTCTTCGGCAGGCGGATATCGACGACCGGAACGCCGGCATTCGAAAAAGTCCCGAAATTCGGCTGGTCGGACGGGCAAACCACGGTGACCTCGATCCCGGCATTGTGCATGCCGATCAGCGTTGCCACCGTTGGCCGGTCAATGCTCTCGGTGATGCACAGTGAGCGAATCGCCACGGTCAGGCTTGGTACACCGGGTTTTCAAGAACGCGCACCGCAACCTGCTGCCCGGTCACGGAAAACGCGATGTACTCGTAGGTCAGCCCGGAGGATTCCACGAATTCCTGGAACGCTTTGAACTCGTGCTGCTGCCAGCGGTGAAAGTTGTAGTACTCGTCGAACAGGATGATCGCACCCGGCTGCAGGCGGCTGCCCAGTTCCTCGAAGATCGTTACCGTCGATGAATACAGGTCGCAATCGACGTGCAGGAATGCGACAGGCTCCTTGTGTGATTCGAGAAAGCCGGGAAGCGTGGCGTCGAAATAGCCATTGATGAACTCGACGTTGTCCGGGACCTTCGGCAGCGACTTCTGCGCGAAGGAACCGATCGGGTTGCCGTTCCAGTGTTCCTGGATGCCTTCGAACGAGTCGAAGCCGTAGACGGTTCCGCTGACTTTGGGTGCGATCCAGCGCATCGACTTGCCACGACCGACGCCGAACTCGAGGTGTAGCCCGTCCGTCGACACCTGATCGAGCGCGTAGCGCACAAGGGCCGGGTGCTTTTCGAAGTAGGGGGCGTCCGGCATGTTGGCCCGGATGTAGTCGAGTGTCTCGCGTTTGGCCTCGAGATTCATGTCGACCAGAAGGTTTGATGCATAGTGCTTCAACATGAAGCGCCGAAAGATGAATTCGCTCAGCGTGCGTTTGAACAGCGGCATAGGGGTCAGGCCCAGGTCCCGGACGCCGCGCAGCGTAACACATTCAGCCATATCACATAATTCATCGATTAGTGGACTGCGTCACGCCGGCAATGGTGCGCAGTTCGTAGACTTTTCGCCTTTGATAAACGTAGTTCCACAGGCCAGTTTATGTCAAATGTCCGGGTGCCAATACCGCTGCAAAGCAATGGGTGATTCGAGCCAGGTATCAACCAACCGCGTACTGGTCGTCGATGGCGACCCGCAGCTGATCGCCGAGTACGTGCGGTGTCTCGGTGTCGACTTCGAGCCGGACGCCGCGGCGGCCACACTGGGCGATCTGGAAATGGTGTTGCTCGGGGAAGAGGCTGACGAACGCCATGCCGCGCGTTTTGACGTGCATACGCGCAGTACGAGCCAGAGTGCCGTCGATGCGGTACAGCAAGCCGTCGGGGACGGCAATCCGTATGCCATCGTATTCATCGACATTCGCATGCCGCCGGATATGGATGGCCTGGAAGCGGCAAAGCAGATTCGCGCTGCGGATCCGAACGTCAACATCGTACTTGTCACCGGATCGGTGACACCCGAACTGGAGGATCCGGGCAGGGAAATCCCGCCGGCTGACCGGATTTTCTTTTTCAAGAAACCGTTCCATGCCGTGGAGTGCCGTCAGCTCGCAGCGGCGTTGTGCGGCAAATGGCACGCCGACATGGCGTTGCGCAGCGCCAACGAGGAGCTCGAACGACGGGTGGAGGAACGTACCGAGGCGCTCACCAAGCTGGCGTATTTCGACCCGGTGACGCGGCTCCCCAATCACCTGCTGCTGATCGAGGAGCTCAATGCCAAAATCGAGCGAGCCGAGAACAGTGCCGGCGATACGGTCGTCATCCTGCTCGATATCGAACGTTTCAGCTTTATTAACGAAACGATGGGCTACGACGCCGGCACCGAATTGTTGCGGTCGATCGGTAATCGGCTGACGCGTACATTCTGTGAAGATTCGGACGGTCGCAATGCGATCGTCGGACGCTTCGGCGCCGACGAGTTTGCCATCCTGCTCGGCGACGTCGAGAGCGAGGCGGATACAACGACTCTGGCCGAGAAGGTCAGGGAGACCGTCGAGCAGCCGTTTCTCATCAATGGCCGGGACCTGTTCCTGAAAGCGGCGGTCGGCGTGGCCTGGCACCCGGTTCACGGTCGTGATGCAAAGTCAGTTTTTCGCTGTGCCGAAGCGGCATTGCACCGCTCCATCCGCGCACTCGATCATTCCATCACGTACTACCACAGCGAGATGCACTACCACGCGCGACACAAGTTCGACCTGGAAGCGGAGCTTCGCGCCGCCATCGATAGCGGGCAGATCCGTGCGCACTATCAACCGCAGCAGTCCACGAAGACCGGCGAGTTGGCCGGGCTCGAAGCGCTGGCGCGCTGGACCCGGCCTGACGGTTCGATCGTACCGCCGTCGGATTTCATCCCGCTCAGCGAGGAGATGGGTGTATCCGATGTGTTGTTCGAGTCCATCATGCGCTGTGTGTGTGACGATGTTGCCGCCTGGCGCGAGCAGGTCGAATGGAAGATACCGGTCAGCGTCAACCTGTCTGCGCACCAGTTGCGAAATCGCGATCTCGTCAGCCTGATCAAGGGCATCCTGAAAACCCAGAACCTCGAGAAGAGCCTGATCAATCTCGAGCTGACTGAATCCGTGTTGCTCGAGGACCTGACCATCGCGCAACCGGTACTGAACGATCTCGCTGCATTCGGCGTCGGCATTCACATCGACGACTTCGGTACCGGGTACTCGTCACTGAGCTATCTTGCGCAGCTGCCGGTTCAGACCCTGAAGATAGACCAGGCGTTCGTCGCCAAGCTCACCGACGGCGATGGCGCAAACGACCGCGTTGTCGAAGCTATCGTTGCACTCGGCAAGGCCATGCAACTCGACGTCGTTGCGGAAGGTGTCGAGACCGACCAGCAGTACGCCATCGTGCGGCGTCTCGGCGTCGACCTGGTACAGGGATATTTCATCGCCCGCCCGATGCCGGCTGACCGGCTGTTGACCTGGGTGCATGGCTACGAGGACACGCAGAGCTTCAAGAAATCGTCCTCGGTCGTCGATATCGACTCGAAGCGCGGCGCCTGAGTTTCAGCCCAATAATTCCAGCCCAACAAAAAAAGGGCGCGCAGCTTGCGCTGCACGCCCCTTTGTACTTCATGCTACTTGCTGCGGCTTACCGCTCAACGATCCGCAGTACGACGCGACGGTTCTGCGCCTTGCCGACGGCCGTCGAGTTGTCAGCGATCGGTTGCGATTCGCCGTAACCGCGAACGGTCATCCGGTCTTCAGCCACGCCGCCATTGACGAGATAATCGTACACGGTCTGCGCACGCCGTGCGGAGAGTCCCTCGTTGTACTCGGCGGCGCCGTCGCTGTCCGTGTGGCCGGCCACCTCAACCTTGATCGTCGGGTTCTTGTTGAGCGTTGCAGCCGCATCGTTAAGGATGTTTTCGGCGCCCGGCAGCAGGCGGTCCGAATTCGTTTCGAAATTCACGCCTTCGAGCGTGATTTCTTCCTTGATCTCGCAGCCCTTGATGTCGACCTGCACGCCTTCGGCCGTGCCAGGGCACTCGTCGAGGCGGTCGACGACGCCGTCGCCATCGCTATCGAGTTCGCAGCCGTCAGCGTCAACTGCGGCACCCGCTACCGTTCCCGGGCACTTGTCCTTGTCGTCAGTCACGCCGTCGCCGTCGCTGTCCAGCGGGCAGCCGGTTGCGTCAACGCGAACCCCGGCAGGCGTTCCAGGGCACTGGTCGTTCGAATCTGTCACGCCGTCGCCATCCGCGTCCCCGTCGACCGGTTCCGGCGCGGAAACGGGCGTTGCCGGGCCGAATGGAATCTGCAGGCCGAGGCTGACCAGGTTGTCGGAGAGGTTGGACGGACCGGAGTTCTCGATCCGATGCCTGAATTCGCCGCGCAGCGCGACGTTCGACGAGAACAGGTCGAGCAGAAATCCGGCACCGACCGAATACATCACACCGCCGTCCTTGCTGGCGCTCGACAACGGATCCATCTCGAAATAGCCGACCCCGGCATGCAAGTAGGGGCTGAATCGTTCCAGCCGCCGGAAGACACGTTGTACGTCGACGCCAAGGCTCAGGTGTTCCTGTCCCGGTCCGGGCAGATTCGGATTCGTGTTTTCAGGCGACGCCGCGGCGAGCATCGCTTCCACGTTCCAGTGCTCGTTCAGCGCCTTACCGATGCCGATCTGGAAACCGTTGATGCCATCGTCGACATTGCGATCCTTGTCATCGTCGATGTAAGACCCCATCGCCGAGAAATAACCCTGTCCCGCTTCCGCATCTGCGAATGCATCCCCGGCCCCCAATGTAGCGACGGCTGCCGCGACGAAAATGCTGCTAACGAGTCTCATTGAATCCCACTCCTGGTGTTGATTTGTACAAACTGACGCGTGCGAAATTGCAGAAGTCACACCCGTCGTAGTACGTCATCCCGCACTCACCAATTTTCGGTTTTCTGTGACTTTGGGGCTGACTGCGCCGTCATTATCGAACATTATTCTTAAACCCGTTCAACGGCTTGCGGCAATACTAACATCAGGAAAGCGCTCATGCAGGACGAACAGGAAATCCGGCGACTCATGAATTCGGGTATGGAGCCCCCGGAGGCATCCAGGCGGACCCGCTCTGCCGTCAGCCGGGCGCGACGCCAGGTCGGCCAGCGCGACACGCTGTCGTTTGCGCTCGTTCGCATCTGGGCAGCGCTGGCCCGCTTGCTGGCGCCGGTGTTCGCGCGATTCGGGGAGCACCAGGCGCAGGCCGTTCACCGGCGCACGCGCACCGCGCCGCAGCGGCCGCAGAGTATCCGCGACTCCGGTCGTGACAACAACGAGATTGGCTAGGGCTGCCCCGCGACGCGTTTGGCGGCCTTTTTTGTTGAAACAGGGGAAAGACAATGATTGATGAAGTGCAGGAGTCGGTCTGGGAACCGATGGTGGGCCTGTGGACCAAGGTCCTCGAGTTCCTTCCGAACATCGCGGCGGCGCTGCTGTTGCTGGTGTTCGGCTACCTGGTTGCCAAGGCAATCGGAATGGTTATCACCAAGGTGCTCGCGAAACTCGGCCTCGACAGGCTGACCGAGCGTTCCGGCGTCGCCAGCGCCGTGCAGAGCACCGGCATTGAAACGTCGGCATCGAGCATCATCGGCAAGATCGTTTACTGGCTGATCTTCCTGTTATTCATGATTGCCGCCGCCGACAGTCTCGGTCTGCCACGAGTATCGGACACGATCAATGGATTCGTGCAGTACCTGCCGAAGCTCGTCGGCGCGCTGCTTGTCGTCATTATCGGGCTGTTCGCAGCACACCTCGTTCGAGCGGCGATCGAGACGGCCGCGCAAGGCATGCAGCTGGACTATGGCAAACCGCTGGGCACGTTGATTTACGGCCTGATGGTCATTGTTGTCGTGTCGCTCGCGATCGGCCAGCTCGAGATTGAGACCGACCTGCTCAACCAGGTAGTGTCGATCGTGTTGTTCGCGATCGGCGCGGCTGTTGCGCTGTCGCTGGGTATGGGCACGCGCTCGACGGCCGGCAACATTGTCGCCGGATTGTACGCGCGCGACCTGTTTCCACCGGGGGACAAGATAACCGTCGGAGATGTCACCGGTACGGTGATTGAAGTGAGTACGACCAACACGCTGCTGGAACTCGACGACGGTTCGACCTACTCGATTCCCAACAGCACGCTGGTTGAAAGCCAGGTTCACACGACTGACCGCATCTGAACGAGGCGCACCCGTCCCCGGTGTTCCGGGGATGGCGCCGCCAGGGACGAGCGATTGTTGAACCGGGTACAAAAACGCGCCGGAGCGCAGCAATGACGCGCCGCCGACGACCTTTTCCGAAAGAGTACAAGACTCTGACGGACGAGGAACTCGTCGCGCGTGCGTGCGCGGAGTTGCCGTACCGGACGCGGGCCTACGAGGAGCTCATGAGCCGCCATGACCGGCTGATGTTCGGCGTTTGCCTGCGACTTGTCGGAAGCCGCGCCGACGCTGAAGATATAACGCAGGACGTGATGCTCAAGGTGTTCGGCAAACTCGGCAGCTTCGAGGGGCGTTCGTCGTTCAAGACCTGGCTGGTCCGGGTTACGCGTAACGCTTGCAAGGACTGGTTGAAGAAAAAGGCAATATCGAGACAGTACGCAGAATCGCTGGCCAACGAGCCGCAGGAGCAATCGACGATAGACTATGAAGAGAACCGACTGATCGACCTTTTGAAAGAACTTTCCCCGGTCGATCGCGAAGTTCTCACGCTACGTTTCGTCGCGGACTTGAGTCTGGCGGAAATCGCAGATACAACGGAACTGAGTCTCAGTGCGACGAAAATGCGCCTGTATCGTGCGATTGAGCGCTTGCAGGCCATCGCAAAGGAAACCTACGGAGATGAGTTGTGATTCGACAGATAGACGTTGAATTTGTCGTTCACTTGGGCAAAAAAAAGGAGAAATGAAATGAGTGTTGCAAAGACATCAGAAATTACGGCATCGTCATCCAAGAGCTTCGAGGATGCGATTCGCAAGGGCATCGAGAAGATGGCCGAAACGGTCGACAAAATCGAAGGTGCCTGGGTCAAGGAACAGAAGGTCGTTGTCGACGACGGCGAGGTCACTGCCTACCGCGTCACGATGAAAGTGACTTTTATCGTCAAGTAGCGTCTGTTTATTCGAGACAGGCAGATCGTTTTCCAAAAAGGAGAGAGCAATGCCAGGAAAGTTTGAAGTTTATAAAGACAAGGCCGGCGAGTTTCGGTTTCGACTCAAAGCCGCAAACGGCCAGAACATTCTTGCCAGCGAGGGATACAGCGCGAAAGCGAGCTGCCTGAACGGCATCGAATCCGTCAAGAAGAACTCGCAGAATCCGGACCGTTTTGTCTGCAAGACGTCGGCGTCGGGAAAGCAGACGTTCAGCCTGACGGCCTCGAACGGCCAGGTAATCGGCGTAAGCCAGTCGTACGAATCGGATTCCGGCTGCAAGAACGGCATGGCCAGTGTCGCCGAGTGCGCGCCGGGCGCCGCAGTCGACGACCAGACGTAATCAAGAAAATGCCCGGGCGCAAGCCCGGGCACCAGGGGCCCGGCGACGATGTCCGACTTACCCGGATACGGCGCTGTCGTCGGTCCCCGCCTTTATCCTGTAAAGGTTTTTCGTATCGACACCCCACTGCGTGACCGCCGTGAGTGTGTCGGCGACTGACCCCGTCACCGGCGTCAGTCGGTGTGACGCAATTATATAGACGTTTCCCATCGTTGCGACGGGCGCCGACGGAATAAACACCACGCTGCGATCGTCGGGCAGTTTCTCTATCAGAAACCCCAAAAGACGAGCCTCCGAGCTGTAGAGATCGACCTCGACGGGCGCAAAGTGCTTGCCTTCAAGGCCCACAAATCGACGGGTGAGGCTGGCGATAGCATTGAACATCGGTATTCGACGGCCGATGTTTCGGTTGAACCAGCGCTTCAGAACCACGCCGAGTCGCGTCTGTACAAGCAGCCCCAGCAGGAAGCAAAGACCGATCAGTGACGCCGCCGTAATCGCCAGGATCAGCAAGGCGTCGCCGGTTTCGATATTCAATTTGCCAACGATGGTCTCGGACAGCGAATAGAGGCCGTAGGCGAGCTGTGCCAGCACGAACAGGATTATAGCAATCGGCACCATGACCAGCAGACCGCCGATGGCCGTGGTCTTGATGAACTCCATCAATTTCCGCATTCGCGTCAACCCCGCGCCGCCGTCGGCGTTAAGAGACTGAAACCAGACGTAAGGATACTAGGAGATATCACATGGATGCCAAGAAACTCGCGCTATCAGCCGTAGTACTCACGCTTTCCGGTACGGCGGTCGCCGACGTCGGCGATCGTATCGAGGACCGGCTCGACAATCGCGGCGACCGCATCGAGGAGCGCCTCGACAACCGCGGTGACCGTATTGATGACCGCCTCGACAACAAGGGCGATCGTATCAATGATCGACTCGACAACCGTTCAGATCGTGCCGCCGATGCCGGTAAAGACAAGCTGGCGAAAAAGCTCGATCGCAAAGGCGATCGCATCGAGCACCGTCTCGACAAGAAGGGCGACCGCATCGACAATCGGTTGGACAAGAAGGGCGATCGGATCGATCGGCGCCACGACAAACGGGGTCGCCAGATTGATCGTCGGGTTGATCGCAGGACCGACCGCCGCCGCGGCCAGTAGCGGCTAGTCAAGAACCCTGGCTTCACCCCGGTGCCTCGGGTCCGAAGCCGCATCAAGCCGATCCCCCTGCCGCTTGATGACCTGTACGTCGCCGAACTCCCACCCGTGGGGTTCGGCGACGTAACCTTTTTCACCCAATCCGGATAGAACGTCATCGGGCAGCGGCACGCCCGGGCTGTAGGTCACCAGGTCGGGCGGCAGCAGCTGGTGGTGAAAACGACTCGCCGCAACGGCTTCGGCGGGCGACAGTCCGAAGTCGTAGATATTCGTAATGGTCTGGAATACCGACGTAAATATCGTCGAACCGCCGGGCGTGCCGACAACGAGCTCAACCTCACCGTCGCGGAGCAGAATGGTCGGCGACATCGACGACAGCATGCGCTTGCCGGGCTGGATCTCGTTGGCGCGGTTGCCGACGACACCGTAGGCGTTGGGCACGCCCGGTTTTGCGCTGAAGTCGTCCATCTCGTCGTTGAGCAGGAAGCCGGCGCCTTCGACCACGACGCCGCTGCCGAATGACCAGTTCAGCGTGTAGGTGTTGGATACCGCGTTGCCGTCCCTGTCGACAATCGAGAAATGCGTCGTGTCCGGCGACTCGATGCCGGGCCGGGCCGCGTGGAGCGACGAAATCGCTGCGGGATTCACCTCGGCCGCGCGGCGTCGCAGGTAGTCATCACTGATGAGTGTCTCGATCGGCACATCGAAGTAGTCGGGATCGCCGAGATACTCGGCGCGATCGGCAAATACGCGTTTCTCGATCTCCGCCACGAGATGGATGTACTGCGGCGTGTTGTGGTTTACTCCGTCAAATTCGTGGTTGATGTAGTCCTTGATTTTCAGCAACTGGATGACGGCGAAACCGCCCGAACTCGGCGGCGGGGCTGACAGTACTTCGAGATCGCGCCAGGACGCCCTCAACGGTTCGCGGACAACAGCCCGGTACCGATCGAGGTCTTCGTGTGTGATCAGCCCGTCGGCACTTTCCATTTCTGCAACGATGAGATCGGCGGTTTCACCGCGGTAAAACCCGTCGGGACCCAGTTCGGCGATGCGCTCGAGCGTTCGGGCAAGATCGGGTTGACGAAAGATCTCGCCCGTTGCCAGCGTGCCGTATTCGGCTTCGAAATCGACCGTGGGTGCAAACCACTCGACCGCGTCACGGGCGTTGTCGGCCAGTTGCGCCGGGACGACAAAGCCGTCTCTCGCAAGGGCAATGGCTGGCGTGACGAGTTCTTTCCAGGGCAGGGAACCGTGACGTTGATGGGCGAGCCACAGCCCGGCTACGGTTCCGGGTACGCCGGCAGCGCGATGGCCCATCAGCGGTGCCCGGGTGTCGACGTCGCCGTTTTCGTCGAGATACATATCCCGATACGCGGCAAGTGGTGCAGTCTCCCGGTAGTCGATGAATTCGTCGGTGCCGTCACGGTGAATGAGCATGAAGCCGCCACCGCCGATATTGCCGGCTTCCGGCAGTGTGACAGCCAGTGAAAATGCGACGGCGACCGCCGCGTCGACGGCGTTGCCGCCGGACTGGAGAATGGCCTCGGCCACGTCGGCGCTGTAGGTATCCGGCATCGCAATAGCGGCAGGCCGGCTGACCTCGATCGTCGAAGGGGCCTCCGTATCGGAGCCGCAGCCGACTGACAGCGCGGCGACAAGCAGTGTCGCCAGTATGTGCTTCAAGTGCTTTGGTACCACGTAATTCCTTCCCTGTTGTCGAACGACATTTCGCCCTTGGCAATGAGGTAGTGCATGTGCGACAGCGCCTCACCGGTCGCCATGATCCGGTTGCCGTCGTTGATCTCGGACTTGAACAGGTCCGCAAACGTGTCAACGACGCGTTTCGGCTCTGCGCAGCAGGACTTCAACCTGTCGAGGCGTTCTTCGTGCTCAGCGATCAACGCATCGATTCGCTCGTGCGCACCACAAAAAGGGCGGCCGTGCGCCGGCAGCACGAGAACATCCTCGGGAACCTGCGCTTTCAGGTTGCGCAGTCCCTTGAACCACTCGGCCAGCGGATTGGCACGTGGCTCCGTCGGCCAGACACCGACGATTGACGAAATGGTCGGCAACAACTGGTCTCCCGATATCAGGATATTGCGGTCCGCATCGTAGAGACTCGCGTGCTCGGGCGAGTGTCCGCCGCCTGTAATGACCCGCCATTCCGCGTCACCGAGCGCAATGCTGTCGTCGTTCTTCAGGCGCTTGAACGCCTCCGGCATCGGCGTCACGAACCGCCCGTACATGCCGAATGCCTTCTTGTAGTGCGTGATGTGTTCATCATCGAAGCCGGCTGCCTGATAGAACCGCACGCCTTCTTCCGGCGCCGGTCTGCCCGTATCGGCGACCAGGATGCGGCACAACATGTACTCATCGCGCGTAATCCAGAAGTCCACGTCGAAATGGCGCGCAAGAAACCCCGCGCAACCGATGTGGTCGGGGTGCATGTGCGTTGCGACAACGTGAGTCGCGGCATCGCCGCGCATCGGCCCGGCGAATACCTCGGGCCAGATTTCGAGTGTCCGTTCATCGCCGGCGCCCGTATCGACGATGACCCAGCCCGCGCCGTCACGCAGCAGCCAGAGATTGATGTGGTTGAGGTCGAATGGCAGCGGCATGCGCAGCCATTCGAGTCCCTCGGTGATCGTGCTTGTTTGCCCGAACCCCGGCTTGGGGACGTCAGCGTACTCGAGTGTCATGCGGCAATGGTGGCATGGTCCGGCGGAAAATGCGCCGGCAAATTCAGGTGTTGGCGGTTGCGATTCGGCGCCGAACGGACTCGACAGCCTCTTCCTTGACCGGACCAAAGCCGCGAATGTCGAGATACATCGCTGCCACGTCGGTCGTGCGGGCGGCACTCTCGCTGCCCGGATTCGCAAGAAAGGCCTCGACCAACGTTTCGAACTCGTCAATCAATTCCCGCTCCATGCGACGCTCCGCGGTATAGCCGAAAACATCGAACGCCGTTCCGCGCAAACCACGCATCGCGGCAAGCACCTTGAATGCCGGCAACATCCAGCGACCGAATTCCATCTTGCGCGGCCGGCCACGAGCATCTTTTTGCCGCGACAACAGCGGTGGGGCCAGGTGAAACCGGACGCGAGCTCTGTCGCCGAAGTCGCGGCGTACGGATGCCAGGAATTCCGGTCGCGCGTGCAGGCGAGCCACCTCGTACTCGTCTTTGTAGCTCAACAGCTTGAACCACGACCGGGCAACCGCCTTCGTCAGCGACTCGTCCCCGCCCAGTCTGGTCTCGGCCTCCCGAACGCGATCTACCAACGTCGTGAAACGTTCCGCGAGTTTTGCGTTCTGGTAGCCAACGAGGAAGTCGCGGCGTCGCTCAATCATTACGTCGAGCGTCTCGTCAGGATCGCCCGCGTTGCTCAGCGCATGTTGCACGCGTTCCGGCTCTGCGGCCGCGAACCGTCCCCACTCGAATGCGCGCTTGTTGTTGTCGACCGCGACGCCGTTCAGCTCAATCGCCCGGTACAACCCGGCCTTCGACAGCGGTACGAGGCCGCGCTGCCACGCGTATCCGAGCAGCATGACGTTGGCGTAGATCGTATCGCCCATGAATTCCTGCGCGAGCCGGTTGGCGTCAATCGTCGACAGGTCATCGACCGCCTCGCCAATGGCAGCGATGCGGTCGCCGGCACGCAGGTTGGCATCACGATGGCGGACAAAATCGCCGGTCAGCATTTCCGCCGTATTGACGGCAGCCCGCGTGTGGTCCCGGTCGTAGGTAATAGATGCCTTGGGCGACGAGCTGACGACGAGGTCGCAGCCGATCAGTGCGTCGGCGCGGGCCGGCTCGATGCGCACCTGGTTGATGTGCGTCGGTTCTGCCGCAATCCGGATATAGCTGAGAACCGGTCCGAACTTCTGCGCGAACCCCATGAAATCGAGGACACTCGCACCTTTGCCTTCAAGGTGCGCGGCCATCGTGATGAGCTGCCCGACGGTCACGACGCCGGTACCGCCAACGCCGGTCACCAGCAAATCGTAGCAATGCCCGGTGTCCGGAATCTCGGGCTCGGCGATGCTCTCCTCCAGCAGTACATTGTCGTCGCCGTCGGCCGCCGGCGTCGCCTGGCGCGACGCGTCGCCTTCGACAGTGACAAAGCTCGGGCAAAAGCCGTTCAGGCATGAGAAATCCTTGTTGCAATTGTTCTGGTCGATCTGCCGCTTGCGGCCGAACGGCGTTTCCTTCGGCACGACCGACAGGCAATTTGACTCGACGGAGCAGTCACCGCAGCCCTCGCAGACGAGGTCGTTGATGACGACAAACTTTTTCGGGTCGGCAAGCTTGCCGCGCTTGCGTCGGCGGCGTTTCTCCGTCGCGCAGGTTTGCACGTAAATCAAAACGGTGACACCGGGGACTTCGCGCAGCTCTCTCTGCACGGCGTCGAGGTCGCGCCTGTGGGAGATCGTCATGCCGCCTGGAAATTCGTTGCTGTTGAAGATCTCCGGTTCGTCGCTGACCAACGCAATTCGATCGACGCCCTCGGCGCGAACCGACTGTGCGATCGCCTGGACGGAAATCGGCCCGTCGACAGGCTGACCGCCCGTCATCGCGACCGCGTCGTTGTAGAGAATCTTGTAGGTGATATTGGTGCCGGCTGCGACGGCCTGGCGAATCGCCAGCGAGCCCGAATGATAAAACGTTCCGTCGCCGAGGTTCTGGAACACATGCTGGCCACCGTTGAACCTGGACCGCGTGATCCAGTTGGCGCCTTCGCCGCCCATCTGGATCAGGCCGTCGGTATCGCGCTCCATCCAGCTCGCCATGAAATGGCAACCGATGCCGGCCAGCGCTTTCGAGCCTTCGGGTACTTTCGTCGACGTGTTGTGCGGGCAGCCGGAGCAGAAGTACGGCATGCGCTTCGCACCGCCGATTTCGATGGCTGCGCCACGTCGCTCGAGCAATGCCTTCGCGCGCTGTGTATACCGACTACCGCCAAACTCGTTGTCGAGCCGCGCCGCGACGATCTGCGCCAGCTGCAACGGAGACAACTCGCCAACCCACGGTACGAGGCGTTTGCCGTTTTCGTCCTCCTTGCCCACCATGCGTTTCGGCTTGCGGCCCGGGTAGTCGTAAAAGTACTCCTTGAACCAGCTTTCGATGATGCCGCGTTTTTCCTCCACGACGAGCACTTCGTGCTTGTTCTTCACAAATTCGAGCGCGCCGTTAGGTTCCAGCGGCCAGACCATACCGACTTTGTAGACGTCGATTCCCTGCTCGCGTGCGACGCGCTCATCGATGCCCAGCATCCGCAGCGCTTCCATCAGGTCGAGGTGACCTTTGCCCGTCGTAACGATGCCGAAACGCGCGTCCGGCACACTAAAGATCCGGCGGTCGATCGGGTTAGCCGCAGCGAACGCGAGCGTGGCCGCCTTCTTGGCCTCGAGGCGCTCCTCGATCTGTGGCCCCGGGAAGTCCGGCCAGCGATAGTGCAGTCCGCCGGGCGGCGGTGTGTAGTCGGGTTTCACAATTTGCGGGTACGGCGGCAACTCGATCGACATCGCCGACTCGACGGTCTCCGAGATGGCTTTGAACCCGACCCACATGCCCGAGAATCGCGACAGCGCAATACCGTACAGGCCGTACTCGAGGTACTCGGCAACATTCGCCGGATTCAGCCACGGCATCATGAACGTCAGGAAGGCGACGTCCGACTGGTGCGGCATCGACGAGGACACGCATCCGTGATCGTCGCCGGCAATGATGAGCACACCGCCGGTCGGCGAGCTGCCGTACGCATTGCCGTGTTTCAGCGCGTCACCGGAACGATCGACGCCGGGTCCCTTGCCGTACCAGAGACCGAATACGCCATCGACGGTTTTGTTCGGATCCGTTTCGACCTGCTGCGAACCCAGCACCGCAGTAGCCGCCAGGTCCTCGTTGACCGCAGGCAGGAATTCGATCCCGTTTTCGTCGAGGAACGGCTTGGCACGCCAGAGTTCCTGGTCGAAGGCGCCAAGCGGCGAGCCGCGATAGCCGGAAACAAAGCCAGCCGTATTCAGCCCGGCGGCAGCGTCCATCGTGCGTTGCATCAGCGGGATCCGGACCAGCGCCTGCGTTCCGGTCAGGAAAATGCGCCCGGATTCGCGCCGGTAGCGGTCGTCGAGCTCGTAGTTATCCAGCGGGTAGGCCATCGGCACAGTTTCTCAAAAAAGGGCCGAAAAAGGGTGTCAAAGTCGCTGCGAGGGCGGCTATTGATGAAAATTTGTCCCATTAATGGCCGGTTAGATGGTAGATTCTACCAATGACGCTCAAAAACAAAGACCGGCTGATCCTGGCCGAGCTGCAAAACGACAGCCGGCTCACGATGCAGGAACTGGCGGATCGCGTTGGCATGTCGTCGTCGGCGTGCTGGCGGCGCGTGAAGGCGTTGGAAGAGGAGGGCGTCATCAGCCGCTATGCGGCAATCGTGGACACACGCAAAGCGGGTTTTGAACTGTCGTCGATCGTGCACGTGTCGCTCGCACGGCATGAACAGAAGAACGTCGATAATTTCGTCAAAGAAGTATCGCGTCACCCCGAAGTACTCGAGTGCTTTTCAACCAGCGGCGAGGCTGACTTTCACCTTCGTGTCGTCGTGGAAGACATGGATGCGTACAACCTGTTTCTCGACAACTTCATTTTCAAATTGCCGGGCGTCTCGCAGGTGCGCTCGAATATTGTGCTGAAGGAAATCAAAGTCGATACGGCATTGCCATTGGGTTAGCAGCAACGACAACTTATCTCAGGCTTTCCTGGCGGAGCGGGTCACTACAATCCGATCCTGGCCGCACGGGCGGTTGCAATCGAGATATACTTGATCGCTGTTTGTTACCCGTTGCGGTCACTCGGGTCGCGCCACAAATGAGGTGAGCTAAATGCGCATATTTGTTGTGATTCCCTTCGTGGCAACCCTCTTTCTTGCCGGCTGCGCGCCCAACCTGAATGACGAGTTGGACAAAAACAAGGACGTGGTGCGTCAGTTTATCGAAATCTCAAACGACGCGAACTGGGATCGGTTATCAGACGTGATGGCTGCTGATTTCAAACGGCATAGCGCGGCGACAGCTGGGGAACCTGTTAGATCACTGGAAGAATTTATCACCCTGCAGCAGGGTTTTATGACCACTTTTCCCGATCAATATGTCCGGCTGGAACATATGATCGCGGAGGGTGATTATGTCGCGATCCGCGCCTCTTATATCGGAACTCAATCCGGCCCTATGGGCGCATTTCCAGCGTCCGGCAACAAAGTAGACGGCCCTTTTATTGCCTTCTTCAGAATTGAATCGGGAAAGATCGCTGAGCTTTGGGTCGAATGGGACAACGTTGATATGCTTACGCAGCTCGGAATATTTCCAACTCTCGCACCGACCAGTGAATAACCATCGTGACGACCAGTATTCGTGCCATTTTCCTTTTTACCGCAGTGACCACATTACTGGCGACACACGGCGAATGTGTCGCCGAGTCCTTGAGTGTTAACGGAATCGAACTGCATTATGAAGTGACAGGTGATGGTGAGCCTTTGGTATTGCTTCACAATTTCACGCAGTCAGGTGAAGCATGGAAAGGCGTAGCGGACGATTTCGCAATGAATTTTCAGTTGATAATCCCTGACCTGAGAGGTCATGGAGGTTCTACCAATCCGTCCGGGCAGTTCACACACAGACAAGCAGCGCTGGATATCTTCGCACTGCTCGATTATCTCGAGATCGAAGAATTCAAAGCCATGGGCATGAGCTCCGGCGGCATGACGTTGATGCACATGGCAACACAACAGCCAGAAAGAATCTCGTCAATGGTGTTGATCGGAGCGACATCCCATTTCCCCACCGAAGCGCGGCAAATTATGCGAGAGACAGACCCGGATAACGTGTCTCAAGATCGAATGGACCAGTTCCGGGAAGTGCACAAGCATGGCGACGATCAGATTTATTCGATCTTGAGAATGTTCAACTCAATGCAGGACAGCTATGACGATATGAATTTCACTGCGTCATACCTGTCCACAATAAAGGCCGAAACCTTAATTGTGCATGGCGAAAGAGATTCGTTCTTTTCCCCGACGATCGCGATGGAAATGTATAAGGCAATTCCCAACTCATTCCTGTGGATTGTTCCCAATGGTGGACATATTCCTATCTACGGAAAATTCGAGGAGAACTTTAGTAAAATCTCGGAACAGTTTCTTCTCGGTCAGATGGTACCGCGCTCCGACAAAAACATTGAATAACTATTCTTCGATTGACCGACTGACGTCGCAATCAGGAACAAACACAACAGATCAAATACGCTTGGTGTCGTTTTGGGTGAGTTTTTCGAACGCTTCCGCAAAAACAAAGGACGATAACCAGTAGTGGCTGTATTTCGCTACAGCGAGGCCTTGCTTCTATTTGCCATCGGTTACGAGTGCAAGCACAACGGTCTCGCGACACTGCGGGGAATTCTCGCTACCGAAGACGCGATCGACAGAAGCGCACCTATGCGCGACGAACTGGAGGAGGCTCTAAACCGGCTGTTTTCGGCGGGCTTGCTGGAATTTCAGTCGACTGGATTTAAATTGTCTGAAACAGGTGAGGAGTTATACGAAAAATCGAGCCGCGACGGCACCAATGTTTTCGAGGATCTGTACTACTCGATAGAATTGCTCAATACAGAGTTCAGCCTCATAGAAACTCGGAATCATGTTTCGGTATCCGCTGATGATTATCGTTCAGCCTATGAAGGCTATTACAAAAAAACGTAGTCGGACGCGGCAGGCGCGACAATTTCGTTGTCCACACCGCCCCGAAGTATCACGAGCGACATTCAGGTCAGGAATTATTCTGACCAAACCAGGCGTCTTGCCGTTTCGATCGGGACAGAAGACCGTCCACTACCTCCCGCCAACGCCGATTCATCAACGTGAATCGTGACGAGATGGTTCTCGGCGGTCGCCGCGATTGTCGAGCCGGTCCTCGATACGATCGCCGACGTCGCAACGCGCGTCATTTCCCGGACCTTCGAATACGCGAGTTCACCCGAGGCGTTGGTCAAGCGCCTCGATCGAGGCGGGATTCGGGCGGGGAGTGTCGACAGGTTTCATGGCGCCTCCAGATCGGTTTCTGGCATCGAATGGAACCTGTGATTATATACAGTAATTAGATCAAAAACAATTTAAAAACAATAGCTTATATCTAGTTACAGAGACCCTCAGCGCGGCTTTCCGGAGGATTGAGGCGTCACCCGCCTACTGCACCGACGCCCAATGCTCGTCCGTTGCGACCATCGTCAGTACGTCATACTGCGCAACAGTTTCGCCGTCCTGGTTCGTCACCTCGGTATCCCAGCGCACCTCGCCGTAGCCGGTTCCGGCCCGCAACGTCTTTTGCTTGCACGTGAGCCGCACCTTGAGTGTGTCGCCGTAGTTGACGGGTTGTGCGAAGCGCAGGTCGTCGACGCCGTAGTTTGCCAGCACGGGTCCGAAATCCGGGTCGACGAACAAGCCGGCCGCGAACGACACGATCAGGTAACCGTGCGCGACACGGCCATCGAAGAACGGGTTTTTGGCAGCCGCGTCTTCGTCTGTATGTGCATAGAACGTGTCGCCGGTGAAGTCGGCGAAGTGCTGGATGTCCTCGAGCGTGATTTCCCGCGAGTCGGTGATTAGTGTGTCGCCAATGTCGAGTTGTTCGAATGTCTTGCGGAACGGGTGCACACCCGGATCGTTCTGATCGGCGCCGCGAACCCAGCGGCTGCCGATGGCCGTTAAAGTCTCGGGCGAGCCCTGGATGGCGGAACGCTGCATGTAGTGTTTGACGCCGCGAACGCCGCCCATTTCCTCGCCGCCGCCCGCGCGGCCCGGACCGCCGTGCACGAGATGCGGCAGGGGAGAGCCGTGGCCGGTCGACTCCGCGGCGCAATGAAGGTTAATGACCAGCATGCGACCGTGGTAGGCCGCCGTGCCCAGAACGAGCTCACGCGCAACGTTGTTGTCGTTGGTTACGACCGATCCCGCGAGACTGCCTTCGCCCATGCGCGACAACTCGATCGCTTCGTCAAGATCGTCATAAGGAAGCACGGTGCTGACCGGTCCGAACGCTTCGACCGAGTGCACGGAGCGCGAGGCCAGTGGTTTCTGGCAGTGCAACAGTGTGGGGATGAAGAACGCGCCTTTTTGCGGATCGGCATCGACGACGTCGAAGTCGCTGTTGCCGCCGTACACGACCTCGGCTTCGCCGGAGAGTTCTGTGACCCGGTCCCGAACCTCGTCGCGCTGGCCAAGGCTTGCAAGCGCGCCCATTTGCACGTCCTTGTTGGCCGGATTGCCGACACGTATGTCCGCCAGCGCTCTTGACAGTGCTTCAACGACGTCACCGGCGATGGCGGCGGGAACGATACTGCGACGTATCGCCGTGCATTTCTGGCCGGCCTTGACGGTCATCTCCTTGACGACCTCCCGGATGTAGAGATCGAATTCGGGCGTTCCGGGGATGGCATCCGGTCCGAGGATCGACGAATTCAGTGAGTCAGTCTCGGCCGTAAACGCGACCGATTCACTGACGACCCGCTCGTGCTGTTGCAGGAATTCGGCGGTGCTCTTCGAGCCCGTGAAGGCAACTGTGTCCTGGCAATTCAGGTGATCGAACATATCGCCGACGCCGCCGCAAACCAGCTGCAACGCACCGTCGGGCAGGATGCCGCTGGCATGGATACGCCGGACCATGAGTTCGGTGAGGTACGCCGTACTCGATGCCGGTTTGACAATGGCCGGAACGCCGGCGAGCAGCGTCGGTGCGAGTTTTTCGAGCATGCCCCAGCACGGGAAGTTGAAGGCGTTGATGTGAATTGCCGCGCCGAGCTTCGGCGTGTAGATGTGCTGCGCGGCGAACGTACCGTTTTTCGACAGGATCTCGGGCGGGCCATCGAGATAGACCTGGCTGTTGGGCATTTCCCGGCGACCCTTGCCGGAGAACACGAACAGCGTCGAGATGCCGCCATCAATATCGATCCAGCTGTCGCCACGCGTTGCGCCAGTTCGTGTCGAGAGCTCGTAAAACTCCTTCTTGTGTTCCATGAGGTACTTGGCAAGCGCTTTCAGCATCTCGCCGCGTTCATGAAAGGTCAGTTTGCGGAGGTTGGCGCCACCGACATTGCGGGCGTGCGCGAGAATGTCGCCGAAATCGAGCCCGTTGCTGGTGATCGCCGCCACCGCCGTGCCGTCGACGGCGCTCGTCAGGACGTTGCCGTCGCCATCGCCGTCTACCCAGTTGTCCTGAACCAGGTTCCCCAGTTTCTTGAGCGCAGCAGTCGTCATACGGATTCCCGGCAAATTTGAAAAAAAGTGTATCGGATTGTACGGTCAGCGCGAACTTTGGCAAGCGAGCCCGATATGAAGGTCGAAACGGCCTGCAGGAAACTGGTCGATGAATTCCGGTCGCGGCCGACATTGCGCGCGGGTTCGTTGATCACGACGGTTTTCGGCGATTCGATAGCGCCGCGCGGCGGCAAGGTCTGGCTGGGGAGCCTGATCGACGTCATGCAGGCTTTTGGTGTCAACGAACGACTGGTACGAACGTCGGTTTTTCGGCTGGTGCAGGATGGCTGGCTGCAGTCGGAACAAGTCGGGCGTCGTTCGTATTACAGCCTCACCGACGAGGGCCGTGAGCGCTTTGACCAGGCGACGCACCGGATCTACGGCGAACCGGCAACCGAGTGGGACGGCAACTGGTGTCTGTTGCTGATGTCCGGTCTTGACACCGGCGAAAAAGAGGCCGTCCGCAAGGAATGCGGATGGCTCGGTTTTGGACCGCTTTCGGCAAATGTCCTCGCGCACCCGAGCCCGGATCTCACCGACCTCGATATCACGATGCAGCGCCTGGGTGTTTCGGCCGGGCTGGTCGTCTTGAAAGGCCAGACGTTGCGGAACGAGGCCGGGATGCGCGATCTTGCACACAACTGCTGGAACCTGTCAGATCTCGGTGATCGCTACGCTGCCTTTATTCGGATGTTCCGGCCCGTGTTGAATGCGGCCACGCGACACCCTGCGATACAACCCGAACCGGCATTTACGCTGCGCACGCTGCTGGTCCAGGAGTATCGCAAAGTGTTGTTGCGCGACCCGCTGTTGCCGGCGGAACTACTGCCGGCCGACTGGCAGGGGAGGGCCGCGTACCAGTTGTGCCGCAATTTGTATCTTGCGTTGCACGAGGCATCCGATCACTACCTGGACCGTGCAATGGAAACCGCGGACGGCCCGTTACCGCCGCCGACCGGCGCGTTCTGGAAGCGCTTCGGCGGACTGCAGCAAAAAAGGAAGGCAAGCTGATGTCCGACAAGGACCTGGCGCGGCGCTGCGCCGACGCTATGATGGCAAATGACCGCGCCTCAAAGGCACTGGGCATATCGGTCGAGATCCCGACCGCGGGTGCGGCCATCGCAACCATGACGATACGTGAGGACATGGCGAACGGATTCGACGTGTTGCACGGTGGCCTCGCATTTGCACTCGCTGACACGGCATTCGCATTTGCCTGCAATGCGTACGACAGCCAGTCGTTTGCGGCGTCCGCCCAAATCGAGTTCTTGCGCCCGGCTGTAGTGGGCGACGTGCTCACGGCGACGGCGCGCGAAGACTACCGCGGGCGCCGCAACGCCTACTACAGTGTCGAGATTCGCAATCAGCGCGACGAGGTTGTGAGCATTTTCCGTGGCCGGTCGGCCAGCAACGGGAGCCCGTTGCTGGCCGACTAGCTATTCGTCATTCGTCTCGACGTCGGTCCAGTGCACGGCATTCAGCTCCCGGTACAGCTCGTCGTCCTCAATAGTCTCGCCGGTGGGTGCCGCCGCTTCCGCCGGTTCGTGGTTGAACTCGCGCTCGAAGCTCGCCACAACCGGGTCTTCCTCCGCTACTGCCACTTCGATTGCGTCGGGAACTTCGACGAACGTGGAGGCGACGACGTAGAACAGGATGGTCAGCGCCATCGCCAGCAAAATGTATGGTCTCATGGTGTTCTCCCAAACAGGTTTCGAATGCGCCGGGCTCATTGCCAGGCGAGTTCGCAGGGTGCCGTGGGAGAGGGCGCAGATCCTGACCGCGCCGTGAATATTGTGTGACCTTTTTGTTACCCGCTGAAAATCAGGGCTCAGGGAGCCGGGGCGCAGTCGAGATCCGCCATGTAGCCGGCAACCACCCCGGCAGCGCCATGGCCGAGTGCTTCTAGCTGGGGGTACGCCTCGCGCCAGTAGCCGCAGGCGACCTGCGGTTCACCGCGATCGCGCGCGGATTCGCCCATGTTGACCTCGATGATCAGTCGCAACGCCTCGAAACCGTGCGACGCGGCTATGTCATGCGCCTCGCTGAAGTAGCGATCCGCCTGTTCGAAGTCGTCGTTTGCGGCGGCGATCGTACCGAGATTCGTCAGGTCAGACGCGATCGAACCCTGGTCGCCGAGTCTGCGGCCGATTTCGACGGACTGCAGAATAAACCCTTCTGCGGCGCCGGCATCGCCACTCTGCAGGGCGTTGGCGCCCAGGTTGCCGATCGCCTGTGACTGGCCGCCAAGGTCGTTGCGCAGAAGTGCGAGGTCGTAAGAGCGTTGAAACGTATCCCTCGCCGCATCGAATTCGCCTGCCCGCGCCATGGCGATCCCCAGGCTGTTTAGCGCGTTGGACTGCAGGCCGGGGTCGCCTATTTCGTCCGCACGATCGACGGCGTTCTGGTAGTAGTTGCGCGCCAACTCGAGATTGCCTTGCGCATCCGCAATCGATCCGAGGCCGAGTTTCAGCTTGACCTCTTCACTCCCGTCCTCAAATTGGTCGAGAATTTCCAGCGCACGATCGTAGTGACCTCGTGCCTCATCGTACAAGGCTTGTTCTTTCAGCGCCGCGCCAAGGCCGCGCAGGATCCGGGCCATGAGCGGACTCGGCGAAACCAATGTCAGCGCCTGGCCAAATCGCTCGATAGCTTCGTCGAGCCGGCCGGCCCGGATGTAGGCGTAGCCCAGGTCTGTGATACCCGCGGCGTTGTCCTGTTCGAGCTCATAGGCGGCCTCGTAGCAACGTATGGATTCAGCGATGTCGCTCAGGTAGTACAGCGCGCCCGCTTCGCGCCAGCTGGTTGCCGCCTCGGCGCGGGCCTGTTCGGATGCATCGGCCATATCGGCGGCAACAGCCTCAATACTGCTGGCGGCTGCCTCCGGATCCCCTTCCTGGAGAAGTGCGACTGCCTGCTGCTTGCGAGCGTCGCCGGAAGCGAGCATCTCTTGGATTGCGCGGCGAATCGTCTGTTCGGATTCGGGATCCAGGCCGGTACCTGCCGCAGATGCCTGGTTGCGCAGCATGGCGAGAATGTCATCGACCTTCTTGTCGGTGGCCGCAACCTTGGAACTGGTTGCTTCGATTGCTTCCAGGGCCTCATCGGGCGAGAAGAAGTCGATGATCTCGCTGATGTTCGCGAGCGTCAGCACGATTGCGCCAGCGACGGCGAGTGCGACAGCCAGGAAGGGTCGCTTGCGCTGGCTGTGTTTGTCCGGCATGGCCGCGGCGGCTTCCGGCCGAGGAGGGGACTCAGGTGCACCAACAGTTACGACGTCCACGTCTGGCGCCAGCCGGTAGCCGTGGCCGTGACGCGTGGCGATGATATTGCCGTCGACGCCGCATTCCTCGAGCGCGGACCGCGCCTTGCGAATCGCCTGTGTTATCGAGGCATCGGTTACAACCCGTCCTTGCCACACGTCCGCGACCAGTTCGTCCTTCGTGACGACCTTGCCGGCGTTGCGCAGCAACAGGTGCAGCGTATCGAAGACCATCGGCGTAATCTCGACATGCCGGTCGTCGACCTTCAGATCGCGGCGCTGCAGGTCGAGCTCGATACCGGAAAACCTGTAACTGGAGATACTCATCAGAGACCTTGGATTCTACACCACGGGCCGCTCCCGGTCGGGCTGCCCGGGGTGATAAAATGATACAGAAAACGTTGAATCTGCAGAAAAACCGTGACACATTGGCGACACTCTAATCGGAGCGCTCACTATGTACACGCAAGGCCTCGACCAGAAAGGCGGCGAGCACGGGCCCGCGGCGGAAACGCCCGAGCAGCTCGCGGCATTCCAGGCCCGAATCGATGCCGAGGAAAAAATTGAAGCGAAGGACTGGATGCCCGAAGCCTACCGGCGGACGCTCATCCGGCAAATCTCGCAACATGCGCATTCGGAAATTATCGGCATGCAGCCGGAAGGCAACTGGCTCACGCGCGCGCCGACCTTGAAGCGCAAGGCCATACTGCTCGCCAAGATCCAGGACGAAGGCGGTCATGGGCTGTATCTGTACAGTGCAGCCGAGACGCTGGGCATTTCGCGTGACCAGATGTACGAAGGGTTGTTGTCCGGCAAGGCGAAATACTCGAGTATCTTCAACTATCCGGCACTCACCTGGGCCGACATCGGCACGATTGGCTGGCTCGTCGACGGCGCGGCGATCATGAACCAGATTCCGCTGTGCCGCTGCTCATACGGTCCGTATTCGCGCGCGATGGTTCGCGTGTGCAAGGAAGAAAGCTTTCACCAGCGGCAGGGCTACGACATTCTCGTCAAGCTCTGCGACGGAACGGCCGAACAGAGGGCAATGGCGCAGGATGCGCTGGACCGATGGTGGTGGCCGTCGCTGATGATGTTCGGTCCGTCGGACGGTGAGTCGAAGCACTCGGCACAGTCGATGGCCTGGAAGATCAAGCGCTTCTCGAACGACGAATTGCGCCAGAAGTTTATCGACGTCACCGTGCCGCAGGCCGACTTCCTCGGACTGAAGGTCCCGGATCCCGAACTCGAGTTCGACAAGGAGACCGGCCACTACCGGCACGGCGAAATTGACTGGCAGGAATTCATGGATGTCCTGGCCGGCAATGGGCCGTGCAATCGGCAAAGAATGACGAAGCGCCAGAAGGCGCACGACGACGGGACGTGGGTGCGCGAGGCGGCTTACGCCTACGCCGAAAAACAACGTGCTCGCGAAGCCGCCTGACAAGCAACGAAGGACGAATCACGATGAGCAACAAGGAATGGCCGCTGTACGAGGTATTCATCCGTTCCAGGAGTGGCCTGAGCCACCGGCACGCCGGCAGCATTCATGCCGCCGATGACCAGCTGGCGCTGGATGCGGCCCGCGATACCTACACGCGGCGTAACGAGGGCGTCAGCATCTGGGTTGTGCGCTCGAGCGAGATTATTGCGTCGGACCCGGCCGAGACGGCGTCGCTGTTCGAACCCGCCGAAGACAAGATCTACCGGCACCCGACGTTTTACGACATGCCTGACGGAGTGGAAAACCTTTGAAGAACGTCGACGCACTGTTCCGCTATACCTGCAGGCTCGGCGATAACGCGCTTGTGCTCGGCCAGCGCATGGTCGAGCTGGTTGCCGCGATGCCGGATCTCGAAGAAGAACTCGCCAATGCAAATTTCGCGCTGGACTACCTCGGGCAGGCCCGCATGTTTTACACCTACGCGGGTGAGCTGGAAGGCAAGGGACGTGGTGAAGACGATTTCGCGTTCCTGCGGGACGAAAACGAGTATCGAAACCTGCTGATGCTGGAGTTGCCCAACGGCCATTTCGGCGACGCCGTTACAAGGCTTGCGCTGTTCGACACGTTTTACCTGGCGCAGCTCGAGTCGTTGCAGCGCTGTTCCGATGCGCGTCTCGCGGAGGTCGCTGCGCGTGCCGAAAAAGAGATTCGCTATCACCTGCGCCACACGTCGAACTGGGTTGTGCGGCTTGGTGACGGAACAGCGGAAAGTCACCAGCGCGTGCAGGAGTCTGTCGACAATCTGTGGCGCTACGCTGGCGAAATGTTCGCTGCGGACGATCTCGACGAGACGTTCGCGGCCGAATTTTCCGGGCCGGACCTGGCGTCGATACGCAAGCGTTGGCAACGTGAGATGACGGAACTGCTCGAACGCGCGACGCTTGCCGTGCCGGCGTCAAACGCGACGGCGTCAGGTGGCAAGGAAGGGCGCCATACCGAGGCTTTCGGCTACATGATCGCAGAGATGCAGTATCTGCAGCGCGTGCACCCGGGTGCGGAGTGGTAGCGACGGTGGTGACGGCGGAGCAGGTGTGGTCGTGGCTCGCACAGGTACCCGATCCGGAGATTCCGGTGCTGACGATCGTCGATCTCGGCATCGTTCGCGATGTTTCCATCAAGGACGGAGTGACGGTGACCCTGACTCCCACATACTCCGGCTGCCCGGCGACCGAAGTGATCGAGGCGAGTGTGGTGCAGGCGCTGCACGATCATGGCATCGAGGACGCGAGCATCGAACGCACGCTGTCGCCGGCCTGGACGACCGACTGGATCAGTGACGAAGGCAGGCGCAAGCTGCGCGAGTACGGCATCGCGCCGCCACAAAAGAGTGACGTCGTCGCGTGCCCGCAGTGCGACTCGAGCAATACCGAGAAAGTGAGCGAATTTGGTTCGACGGCGTGCAAGGCGGCGTGGCGTTGCCGAGACTGTCTCGAACCCTTCGAATACTTCAAGTGCCTTTAGGTTGAACGACGCATGAAGCAATTCAACGATCTGACCGTTGTCAAAATCGATCGCGAGACCCGGGACTCGGTGCGCATTGCGCTGGCCGTGCCGGACGACCTCGCGGACGAGTACCGCTTCCTGCCCGGCCAGCACCTGCCGTTCCAGGTCGAACTCGGTGGCAGGAAAGTTCGGCGGACCTACAGCATCTGTTCGGGCATCGACGAGACGCCGTTGGAAATCGGCGTACGCGTACAGCCCGGCGGCGCGTTCTCTGAGTTTGCAGCGAACGTACTGAAGGTCGGTGACACGATTGCCGCGATGCCACCGTCCGGCCAGTTTCATGTCAACCTCGATCCGGGCAAGCCGCGCGACTACGTCGGGTTCGCGGCCGGCAGCGGCATTACGCCGATCCTCTCCATGATGAAGTCGATACTCGAGAAGGAAGACGGCAGCCGCTTCATCCTGTTCTACGGTAACCGCACGCAGGCGACGACGATGTTCATCGAGGACCTGTACGCGTTGAAGAACCGCTACCCGGAGCGCGTGCAGCTCAATTTCGTGTTTTCCCGCGAAGAACAGGAATTCGAACCAATGGCGGGTCGCCTCGACGGCGACAAGGTACGTGAGCTTTACCGCCACTTCGGCGCCGGCCTGCGTACGACGGATGCGTTTGTCTGCGGGCCCGATTCGATGATCGAGGACGTCACGGTGGCGCTCGTCGACCTCGGCATGAAGCCGGAACGCGTCCACGCCGAGCGCTTCGGCATTCCTCGGAAAAAGGGGCCAGACCCCACGGCCCGGGGTCTGGCCCCACCCGGTGGGGCCAGACCCCGGGCCGTGGGGTCTGGCCCTGTCTCGGCGGTGACCGTCGTCATGGACGGGCACAAGCAGACATTCGAGATGCGGCGCGACGGCGAAAATTTTGTGGATGCCGCCGCGGAGCATGGCATCGATCTGCCGTATTCCTGCAAGGGCGGGGTCTGCGCGACCTGCCGTTGTCATGTCGAGGACGGCGACGTCGAGATGGGTACCAACTACGGACTCGAACCGTGGGAGGTCGACAAGGGCTTCGTGCTCGCCTGCCAGAGCGTGCCACTGAGCGACTCCGTCGTATTGGACTACGACAAGACCTGAGGCGCCGCAAAGCGCCGATTGGCGCAATTTCGAAACTCCGAAAAGAGCCCCCATCGTAATATTTGCCGCAGGATTGTGCCCTGTTCGGGCCTCAACTGTTGATTCGCCCAGGAGGGCGCATGGCTAGCAATCACGCGGAACTCACCGAGTCCGATCCGGTTCGCAAGAGTTCGTATTCCTACGAAGACCTGCTTGCGAGCGGTCGTGGCGAACTGTTCGGTCCCGACAACGGTCGGCTGCCGGCACCGCCGATGCTCATGTTCGACCGGATCCCGCTGATCAGCGACGACACCGGTGCGTACGGCAAGGGCGAAATCCGGGCGGAGCTGGATATCCGGCCGGACCTGTGGTTTTTCGACTGCCACTTCGAAGGCGACCCGGTCATGCCGGGCTGCCTGGGTCTCGATGCCATGTGGCAACTCGTGGGTTTCCACCTGGTCTGGCTGGGCCACCCCGGTCGAGGCCGGGCACTCGGTTGCGGCAAGGTCAAGTTCACGGGCCAGGTACTGCCCAGGGCGGATCTCGTCACATTCCAGATTGACATCAAGCGCGTCATTTCGCGTAAGCTTGTCATGGCGATCGCCGACGCATCGATGTCGGTCGACGGTCGCGAAATCTACACGGCGGAAGACCTGCGTGTAGGCCTGTTTCAATCGACTGAAAACTTCTAGGAACAATTCATGCGGCGTGTCGTAATCACCGGCCTCGGTGCGGTGTCCTGTATTGGCAATTCGAAAGAAGAAATCACGGAATCCCTGAAGGCAGGCCGGTCCGGTATCGTCTTCAATGAGACCTTCGCCGAGATGGGCATGCGCAGCCAGGTATCAGGCAGCGTCAACATCGATACGAAGGAACACATCGATCGCAAAGTGCTGCGATTCATGGGCGACTCTGCAGCGTATGCCTACATCGCAATGCAACAGGCAATCGACGACTCCGGCCTTGAGGACGGTGATGTCTCGAACGAGCGCACCGGCATTATCGCGGCTTCGGGCGGCGCCTCGAGCGCCAATATCGTGGAGTCGGCCGACGTACTGCGTGCCCGCGGCGTCCGCAAGGTTGGACCGTACCGCGTACCCCGCACGATGGGCAGCTCCGTGTCGGCGTGCCTCGCGACGCCGTTCAGGATCAAGGGCGTCAATTATTCGCTGACGTCGGCGTGTGCTACGAGCGCGCATTGTATAGGTGCTGCAGCCGAGCAGATCCAGCTTGGCAAGCAGGACGTCGTATTTGCTGGCGGTGGCGAAGAAGAACACTGGACGCTCGCCGGCCTGTTCGATGCCATGGGCGCGCTGTCGACGAGTTACAACGACACGCCGGAGACCGCTTCGCGTCCGTACGATGCGACGCGCGACGGCTTCGTCAGTGCTGCGGGTTCCGGGATGGTCGTCGTGGAAGAACTGGAGCATGCCAAAGCGCGTGGTGCAAAGATCTATGCGGAGCTCGTCGGCTTTGGCGCCAATTCGGACGGATACGATATGGTCGCGCCGTCAGGCGAGGGCGCTATTCGCTGTATGACGATTGCCCGCTCGACGGTCGAAGGCGATATCGACTACATCAACACTCACGGCACCAGCACTCCGGTCGGCGACGTCAAGGAAGTCGAAGCGATGAAGACGTTGTTCGGCGCCGACAACATGCCGCGCTTCAGTTCATCCAAGTCGATGTGCGGACATTCGCTGGGCGCGACGGGCGTACAGGAAGCGATTCACTGCCTGCTCATGCTCGAGCACGACTTCATCGCGCCGTCGATCAATGTCAACGAGCCGGACGAGGTGACGGTCGGCACGCCCCTCGTCACCGAGACCATTGAGAACGCCGGTATCAGGACGGTGATGACCAACAGTTTCGGCTTCGGCGGCACAAACGGCACGCTGGTGTTCCAGAAACGCTGAAGTTTCGATCGTGCTCGGCCATAATCGGCCGCTATGACTATCGAAACGCTCTCCGAAACCAACTGCTTTGGCGGCAGGATCGGTTTCTACAAACACGCCTCGACCAGCAACAACTGCGACATGCAATTCTCGGTCTTCGTGCCACCGCGGGCGGCCGCTGGACCGGTGCCGGTCCTGACTTTCCTGTCGGGCCTGACCTGCACCGAGGAAAACTTCATGGTGAAAAGCGGCGCGCAGCGCGTCGCCGCCGAGCTCGGGCTGATGCTGGTGTCGCCGGACACGAGCCCGCGAGGCGAGGGCGTGCCGGATGATCCCGATGGCGACTACGACATGGGCCTCGGCGCCGGCTTCTACGTCAACGCGACTGAAGCGCCGTTCGCCGAGCACTTCCAGATGTACGACTACGTCACGCGCGAGTTTGTCGATGTCATTTTCGACAACTTTCCGGGCGACCGTGACCGGCACGGGCTTACCGGGCACTCGATGGGCGGCCATGGTGCGCTGACGATCGGCCTGCAAAACAGGCACCTGTACAAGTCATTGACGGCGTTTGCGCCAATCTGCACGACGCTGCACAGTCCGTGGGGGCAGAAAGCGCTGGGCTACTACCTCGGGAGCGACAAGTCGGCCTGGAGCGCGCACGACGCCTGCGAGGTCGCGCGAAATACGACCGACACGTTGCACTATTCGCGCATTCTCGTTGACCAGGGTGCTGACGATCCGTTTCTCGAGGAGCAACTGAAGCCGGAGCTCCTGCAGGCCGCGTGTGACGAGAGCGGTCTGCCGCTCGAGTTGCGAATTCACGCAGGGTACGACCACGGCTACTACTTCATCTCAACCTTTATCGAGGAACACCTCCGGTTTCACGCGGCGGAACTCGGCGCCTGACGAATGGAGCAGTGGCTGATCCTCGGCGCCGCAATGCTGGCGACCGGCTGCGTCGCCGGTGTACTTGCGGGGCTGTTCGGGATTGGCGGCGGAATTGTCATCGTGCCGGTGCTGGAACTGGCGCTCGGTGCCATCGGCGTCGATCCGGCCATTCGCATGCACATCGCTGTTGCGACGTCTCTTGCAGTGATCATCCCGACATCGATATCGTCGGCGCGCGCGCACGCGGCCAATGGCGCTGTCGATTTCGGCATCGTTCGCCGTTGGGCGCTCTTTGTCCTGGCGGGCGCGCTGCTCGGCGCGTGGATCGCGTCGCAGTTTCACAGTCGGGTTCTCGCGGCGATTTTCGCGACGCTGGCGCTGCTTGTCGCGATGAAAATGGTGTTCCTGCCGGATAGCCGAAACCTGACGGATGCCGTGCCGAAGAACCCGGCCGTATACACGATCCCGACATTGATAGGTGGCTTGTCGGCGATGATGGGCATTGGCGGTGGTACATTCTCGGTCATGACGCTGACAATTTTTAACCAGCCCATTCACCGTGCGGTCGGCACGGCGGCCCTGATCGGTATGGTGATTGCCATTCCCGGGACGATCGGTTTTGTTGCGACCGGATGGTCCGACCCCCGAATCCCGGACGGCAGCCTGGGCTACGTCAGCCTGGTCGGGTTCGCCTGCATCGCACCGACAACGGTCCTGTGCGCGCCGCTCGGTGCCAAGCTTGCTCACGCGTTCTCCGCGCGCAGACTTAGTGTGCTGTTCGGCCTGTTCCTTGTCGTCGCTGCCGTTCGTATGTTCTATCGGGCATCTGCATGAACAGGGTAACTGCTACCTTATTTGTTGCCATGTTGCTGATGGGCTGCGGGCCGCGCGAGTTGCAGCCGGATGCGGCGTTCGAGTGTGAGCGCTGCGACGAGTGGAACGAGCCGTTCACACCGTTTCGTATCTACGGCAATACCTGGTACGTCGGCACCGATGGCCTGACGTCGCTACTGATCGAAACCGGTGACGGGCTGGTGCTGGTCGACGGTGCGTTGCCGCAATCCGCTGCTTTGATCGACGCCAATGTCCGCCAGCTGGGATTCGACCCGCTCGACATCAGGGCGATCCTGTTGTCGCACGCACATTTTGATCACGCCGGTGGCATCAACGCGCTGCAGCGGCTGTCCGGTGCTACGGTCTACACCAGCGGAGCGGGTGCCGACGTACTCGCCGGCGGGGAATTGCAGCCAGACGATCCGCAGTTCGGGTACGGTCCGGAATCGACCCGCTTTCCGGCGGTACGCAATGTCGTTGCACTGCAGGATGGCGAGACGGTCTCGTTCGGTGGCCTGACAATTACGGCCGTACACACACCCGGGCACACGCCCGGCGGCATGTCGTGGACGTGGGAGTCCTGTGCCCTCGGTGAGTGCAAAGCCGTCGTTTACGCCGACAGCCTGTCGCCGGTATCGGCGCCCGGATTCAACTTCGCCGATGGCGCTGCACAGCAGATCATCGACAGCGCAGACAAGTTGTCGCAGCTGGACTGCGATATCCTGCTCTCGCCGCACCCGTTTTTCTTCGGGTTGCACGACAAGGTGGAAAAGCGCGACGAAGGTAACCCCTTCGTCAATAATGTGGCCTGCATGCTATACGGTGAATCGACGCTGGGCTGGCTACAGCAGAGACTCGAGGCGGAGAGATAGCGATGCAGAAAGGCTCGTGTAATTGCGGCGCGGTGAGCTTCGAGATCAGTAAGGCAGTCTCGGATGTTTACGTCTGCCATTGCTCAATTTGCCGCAAAGCAACCGGCAGCAACGGCATCGCGGTTCTCGTGGTCGACAACGATTCCTTCCGTTGGACAGGTGGCGAGGACATGATTGCTACCTGGAGCAAGCCGGACGCCAATTGGCAAATGGGTTTCTGCCGTGAATGCGGTTCACCGGTACCCGACGTCAACGACGAAACCCGTATGTTCGTGCCTGCCGGCCTGATTACCGACGGTGGCGAGCACCTCAAAGTCGCGCATCATATCTTTGTGCATTCGAAAGCGCCGTGGGACGTTATCGGCGACGACGGCAAACAGCATCCCGAGGAATTCCAGTAGTTACATCGTATGACCGGCATGATGGTCGTGCGCGCTGTCGCTCAACAACGCGTCGAGTGGCATGGCGATCGTGGCAACGCCGAGCACGACGATGAGCAGTCCGGCGGCAACGCGGTTGCGGTCCGCAAATCCTGACACGCCGGCGGCGCTCAGGCCGGTGGCCAGCATCGCCGGCATCGTTCCGATTCCAAACGCGATCATGACCCCGGCACCGCTTGCGGGTGTTGCCGTGGATGCGGCGATCAGCAACACGCTGTAGACCAGGCCGCACGGCAGAAGGCCCCAGATCAGGCCAAGGCCGAGTGCACGCGGCACGTTGGTCACCGGAAAAATGCCCTTTGCTGCAGGCGCGACCCGTTTCCAGACGGCAGCGCCGGCACTCTCTATGGGCGCCAGGATGCGCAGCCGAAACGCAACCTGCAATCCGACGACAATGATCAGCAGGCCACTGATGAGACGTATGGGTGCCGCAAGCTGCGGCACCAGGTCAACGAAAGCCTGGCCAACAATCGCGACGACGGTGCCGAGGAGCGCGTAACTCAGTACACGCCCGGCGTTGTAGACGATCGCCAACGGCATCTGGCCGCGAATCGACGCAGCGCCCGCCCGCATTGCGAACAGGCCGGATATGCCAGCGCACATACCGAGGCAATGCGCGCTGCCGAGAAACCCGGCCGCGAGTGCGGCCGCGAGGACGGGCAGTAGATCGGTCACTCCTCGGGGCCTTCGCGGGGCTTCTTGTCGTCGTCCATGACCACGCTCATCGCCGGCGTGTCCATGTCGTCAAACTGCCCGCTGCCGACAGCCCAGAAAAACGCCCACACGGCGGCGCCGAGAACGAGCAGGGCAAGCGGGATCAGGACATACAGGATGGACATGCGCTAATTGTATCGGTTTAGCCGGAGCGCATTGAGCACGACCACCAGCGAACTCGCGCTCATACCGATTGCGGCCGCCCACGGCGGCACAAATCCGGCGGCCGCGAGCGGCAATGCAAGCAGGTTGTAGAGAATGGCCCAGGCAAGGTTTTGTCGAACGATGCGCATCGTGTGGCGCGACATGCGCAACGCTGACAGCACCGGTTGCAGCGACTCTCCCAGCAGGATGATATCGGCGCTGTTTTGCGCCAGCAGCGCACCGTGTGCGGGCGCGATCGACGTATCGGCACCGGCCAATACGGGCGCGTCATTGATGCCGTCGCCGACCATAACGACGCGATTGCCCGCCGCCTGACGTTCCTTGATGAGTTCGAGCTTCCTGCCGGGCGTGCAGTTCGCGTGCCGCTCCGATATACCGAGTTGGCGGGCAACGGCGTCAACGGCCATCTCGTTGTCGCCACTGGCGAGCGAGATGCCGATCCCGTCCGCTCGCAGCCGTTCCAAGACGGCGCCAGTGTGTGGCCGAAGCTCATCGGCCAGCTCAAACCGGGCGACGGCAACACCGGCGCGCGCGAGATAGACCGTCGTGGATTCGATATTGGCCGTCGCGTCGACCCCGGCAAAAGCGGCGTTGCCAACGCGCCACTCGACGCCGTCGATCTCGCCGCTGACGCCTTCAGCGACGTGCACCGCCGGGTTGCAGACATCGGGCATCGCGGGAACGGCGGGAAATGCATGGGCAATCGGGTGAGACGAGACCTGCTCGAGTGCCGCCGCGATCGCCAGGCATTCGTCATGGTCGACGCGGTCGTCCAGGATGAGTGATTCGCGGATTTCGGGACGACCCGTCGTCAGCGTGCCGGTCTTGTCGAAGATGACATGCGACGCGCGGGATAGCGCTTCGATCGCGTTGCCATTCGTCACCAGCAAATGCAGCTGGGCAAACCGGTTCGCTGCTGCTGCGAACGCGGCAGGTGTCGCAAGTGCCAGCGCGCATGGACAGGTCACGACGAGCACGGACAACGTGATGACAAAAGCACGTTCCGGCGCTTCGAAGTACCAATAGAACGCGACAGCCGCTGCGACCACCAGCAACGCGACGACGATATGGCTGGCAATCCGGTCTGCGGTCTGGACGAACGCTGGCCGGGCGTAGCGGGCGCGCTCGGTCAGCCTGGCAATCGCGCCGATCGCGGTGTCGTTTCCGGTACTCTCGATGCGCAGTTCGACGATGCCGTCCACATTGACTGTACCGGCGGCAAGCCTGTCGCCGACGCCCCGTTGCTGCGGTTCTGACTCGCCGCTCAACAGCGATTCGTCGACACTGGTTTCTCCCTGCACAACGATGCCGTCGGCGGGAACGGAGTCGCCGGCGCGAATCAACGCGGTATCGCCGGCGCGGAGCTGGCTGACGGGCACGACGACTCGCTCGCCATTTTCGATGCGCGTCGCCGTGTTCGGCAGCACCTGCGACAGTGCCACACTGCGGTCGATCGAACGGTGCCTGGCCCGCATTTCGAGAAAGCGCCCGACCGTCAGAAAGAAGACGAACATCGTCACCGAGTCAAACCACACGGCATCGCCGTTGGCGAACGTCGACCAGACCGACGCCGCGTATGCCGCACCGATGGCGATCGAAACCGGCAGGTCCATACCGGGCATCCTCGCGGCGAGTCCCCGCCATGCGCCGGCGAAAAACGGTTTCGCCGAGTAGAACACGACCGGCGTCGTGACGAGAAAGCTGACAAGCCGCAGGAACCGCTGCATATCGGCGTCGATACCCTGGAACTCCCCCGCATAAAGGCCCACGGCAAACATCATGACCTGCATCATGCCCAGCGACGCGACGAGCAGACGTTTGAGTGCAGCGCGTTGTTCCGCGACTTCCGGACGCGTGTTGTCATCCGGCGTCAGTGGCTGCGGCTGGTAACCGAGGTCCGCAAAGTGCGCGAGCACGTCGCCGAGACCCAGCTTTCCCGGCGCAAAGGAGACACGGACGCGGTGCGTCATCGGGTTGACGTCTACAGTGCGGACGCCGTCGACCTTTGAAAGGGCGTTGTCGATCAGCCAGCTGCAGGCGGAACAATACATGCCGCCGGCAAACACGATTGCGGTGGCGGTATCACCCGATACGTCCGCGAATGCATCCAGCATGTCGCGCGAGTTGAAGACCTGCCATTCCGCTGCCTCGCCGGAGGGCCGCCCGACTCCGGGGGCCGGGGCTTCACGCAAGGCGTAGTAGTTGCCCATGCCGCTGTCGCGGATCAGTTCGGCAACGGCCTTGCAGCCGGGACAGCAGACGGGACGCGCGTCGCCGTCTATCTCGACAGTCAGCCGGTAGCCATCAGGTACGGGCAGTGCGCAGTGGAAGCAATCCTTACCGGCCATTGCCTGCGGGCGCGCCGAGCCGGAGCGCGCTCTCACCGGACCACTCGCCGCTCAAGCGCCAGGCATTGCCGGCCGACAGCACGACGTAGAAACGGCCGGCCGGCACACCGACGAAATGGCCGGCCCAGACCGGCAACCCGTCCGGACCCGGCATCGCTTTGACAAGGTCGATTTCGACGTCGCGGGCAGCGAATGTCGGATGCAGCAGTTGCAGGAACAACGTGCCGGGCAGCTCGACCTCGGCGTTGGACGAAACGGAGACGGTTACCGCACCGCTCGCGGCGTCGATCCGAAGATCGGCAACGATACCGGAAGTACTTGCTACGCGCGCGGCGGCAAGGTTGCGCTCGGTGACGACATTGAGGCCGTCATCCGATTTGTAGACGAGGGAATCGTCGGTCTGCATTGCGATCCAGACTGTGTAGAGGCCCGCGACGACGGCCGATGCGGGCAACGCAATGATGAACCACGGCCAGAACTGGCGATACCACGGCAGCGTGTCTTCGCGTTCCATCGTCATCAGGGTGTCGGTCCGAGGAAGCGGCTGTCCTCGACCATTGTGACACTTTCGTCGTCGACGGCAGTCGCCGTGAAGTCGATCGGGATGATGCCGTAGGCATTGTCGCGGTGCGCGCGGGCGCGCAGCGGCAGGTTCAGCACGCCGCCACCCTCGACGAGAATCTCCTCGTCGACACCGTCGAGGTAGATGCCCTCGACGCCGGTCACGGTGAGCCGGAACCATCGCTCGTCGTTACTCTGGTTGATGAGTTTGATCGTGTAGCTGTTCTCGACAACGTCACCGGGCAACTCACGGTACAGTGTGTTGCGATCGCGAATGACGTCGAGAATGATCGGAGTACGGGTGACCATCGACGTCACCAGGCCGCCGATCAGGACGAGAAGCAGCGTCGCGTAAACGATCATGCGCGGGCGTATGACATGCGTTTCCTTGTGATGCAGCGCGTGCTCTGTCGTATAGCGAATCAGGCCGCGCGGGTAGTTCATCTTGTCCATGACGGAATCGCAGGCGTCGATACAGGCGGCGCACGCAATGCACTCGTACTGCAGCCCCTTGCGTATATCAATTCCGGTCGGACACACCTGCACGCACAACGTACAGTCGATGCAGTCGCCGAGACCGGCTTGCTTGTGATCGACCGAGCGTTTGCGGCTGCCACGGGGTTCGCCGCGCTCCTCGTCGTAGGAGATGATCAGCGTGTCTTTGTCGAACATCGCGCTCTGGAAGCGCGCATACGGACACATGTACTTGCACACCTGCTCGCGCATGTAGCCGGCATTGCCGTACGTTGCGAAGCCGTAGAACAGCCCCCAGAACAGCGTCCAGCCGCCGACATTCAACGCGATGATGTCCATCCCCAGTTCACGTATCGGTGTGAAATAGCCGACAAACGTGAAACCGGTCCACATCGAAAAAGTAATCCAGAGGAATTGCTTCAGGCCCTTGCGCCGCAACTTGTTCCACGACCATGGTGCCTTGTCGAGTTTCATGCGCTGCGACCGGGTGCCCTCCGTGAGCTGTTCCATCCAGATGAAGATTTCCGTCCACACGGTTTGCGGGCAGGCAAAGCCGCACCAGAGACGGCCGGCCAGCGCGGTAAAGAAAAACAACGACAGGGCCGCGATGATCAGCAACAGGGCGAGATACGGAAAGTCCTGTGGCCACAGCGTCAGGCCGAGCAGGTAGAACTTGCGTGCCGGCAAGTCGAAAAGGAAGGCCTGGCGATCGTCCCACATGAGCCAGGGCACCGCGTAGAACAGGCCGAGGAGACTGATCGTGGCGATTCTCGACAGGCGCTCGAAGCGACCCTTCATCTCGCGCGGATAGATCTTCTTCGCGCTCTCGTACATCGACGCGGCTTGGGGTTTAGACATTGTTGCTATCCGCTATTTTGCGTCGGCCCGCCGATGCTTTTTGTCGCGTTTCGGCGCGGTTCGCACGAGAAATGCAGTGATGGCCGAGCACGCAAGCGTCAGTGCCCAGAAGAAAAAGAAGCCGACCGCGTAGCCGGCATCGCGTCCAATCTCGAGGTCTTCATCGAATACATGGGTGAGATCGACCGGGTCGAACAGCGCGAAGAACACCATGGTCCCGATGGCCGCACACAAAAACGAAATCCAGACCACCGCGAAGACCGCCTGCTTATCGCGGCTCCACTGTTTGGCGCCCCTGTATTCTTCGCTGATCACTTACTGTCTGGAGAGACTCGCTACGTAGGCGGCCAGGATCTTGGTGCGGTGCTCGCCGAGCAAGTCGCCGTGCGCCGGCATCTGGCCGCTGCGCCCCTCGTTAACCGTTTCGCGAATATCCTCGATCGAGGATCCGTATAGCCATACTTCGTCCGTCAGGTTCGGTGCGCCGAGTACCGGGTTGCCGGTGCCGGTCGGCATGTGACAGGCGCTGCAGAACGTCGTGAACTGCGTCTGCATCGCCTGCACCTCGTCGGTCGCGTCTTCGAGACCCGACAGGCTGCGCACATAGCGTGCCATGTTCGTTACCGCTTCGTCGGACCCGAGAACTGTGGCCCACGGCGTCATGATGGCATTGCGGCCCTGGCTGATCGATTGCACGATGTTCTGCTCGGTGCTGCCCCACTGCCAGTCGTTGTCGGTCAGGTTGGGGTAGCCTCTTGCGCCGCGCGCATCCGAGCCGTGGCAGGTCGTGCAGTAGCTGGCGAACAGCGACGCGCCGAGCGCCATCGCATCCTCGTCCTGCTGCAGGGCGTCGAAATCCATCGCCGCGAACTTCTCGTAGATCGGTTCGTATTCGGCCTGGGCCGCCTGCATTTCCTCTTCGTACTGGCCGTGCTGTGACCAGCCGAGCATGCCCTCGAAGCTGCCGAGGCCGGGGTAGGCGATCATGTAGCCAACGGCCCACGCGATGGTCATGAAATACAGGTATAGCCACCATTTGGGAGCGGGGTTGTTCCACTCTTCGAGATCGCCGTCCCAGACGTGGCCAACGACGTCATCGTCGGCAACGTTGGTCGGGCCCTGCTTGGCCGACCAGCTGACCAGCCAGGCGCACCAGATAACGAAAAGAATCGTGCCAGCAGCAACGAACCAGTGCCAGAATGCAGGCATCAGATGTTCTCCCGCTCATTGTTAATGTAGTTGTCTTCTTCCAACGGCAACGCTGCCGAAGCGTCGAAGTCTTTCTTGCGTCGACCCGACCAGGCCCAGACCCAGATGCCGATGAAGGCAAAAAAGATCACCGCCGTCAGGATGCCACGTAAGAGATTGATATCCATTGCGATCTACCGGCAATCTATCGACGATTACGCCGGTTGGTGCCGAGTCCCTGCAGGTACGCGATGATCGCGTCGAGTTCGGTCTTGCCCTCAACCTCGGCCGCGGCAGCGGCGATCTGTTCGTCGGTGTACGGGTCGCCGAGGAACTGCAGGGTTTCCATCTTGGCCGTCACCAGCTCACCGTCAACCATGCGATCTGCAAGCCACGGGTACGCCGGCATGTTGGATTCCGGCACCAGCGCACGCGGGTCCAGCAGGTGCAGGCGCTGCCAGTCGTCCGAATAACGGCCACCGACGCGCGCGAGATCCGGTCCCGTACGTTTCGAGCCGAACTGGAACGGACGGTCGTATACCGTTTCGCCGGCCGTCGTGTACGGCCCGTAGCGTTCGGTCTCGGAGCGGAACGGCCGGATCATCTGTGAATGGCAGTTGTAGCAACCTTCGCGCACGTAGACGTCGCGTCCTGCGAGTCGCAGCGCGGAGTAGGGAGCGATTCCCTCGTCGGGTTCGTTCGCATCCGAACTCGCCATCAACGGAAAGATCTCGACGATGCCGCCGATACTGATCGCAACGATGATCAGGATGACCATGAGGTTGGCGCTTTTTTCAATCGTATCGTGACGCATTACCGGCCTCCCTCTGCAGCAACTACCGATCTGTTGAGTGCCGGATCCAGAACTTCGACGTCCTGCGGCTTCTGCGCAGCGACCGTTTTCCAGACGTTGTAGGCCATCAGCAGCATGCCGCTGAAGAACAACGTGCCGCCGATCAGGCGTAGTCCGTAGTACGGATAGGTTGCTTTCAGCGACTCGACGAACGAATACGTCAGCGTGCCGTCAGCGTTCACAGCGCGCCACATCAGGCCCTGCGTAATGCCGGCGACCCAGAGGGCAACTGCATACAGCACGACGCCGATCGTCGACAACCAGAAGTGCACGTCGATCAGCTTGGTCGAGTACATGCCGTCGCGGCCATAAAGACGCGGCAACAGCGAGTAGGTCGTGCCGATGGTCATCATGGCCACCCAGCCGAGCGCGCCGGAGTGCACGTGGCCGATGGTCCAGTCCGTGTAATGCGACAGTGCATTCACGGTCTTGATCGACATCATCGGGCCTTCGAAGGTGGACATGCCGTAAAACGACAACGCGACGATCATGAATTTCAGGATCGGGTCGGAGCGCAGCTTATGCCAGGCGCCCGACAGCGTCATGATGCCGTTGATCATGCCGCCCCAGCTCGGTGCCAGCAGCACGACCGAGAACACCATGCCGAGCGTCTGCGCCCAGTCCGGCAGCGACGTGTAGTGCAGATGATGCGGCCCGGCCCACATGTAAACGGCGATCAGCGACCAGAAGTGCACGACCGACAGGCGGTAGGAGTACACCGGCCGTCCGGCCTGTTTCGGCACGAAGTAGTACATCATGCCGAGGAAGCCGGCCGTCAGGAAGAAACCGACGGCGTTGTGGCCATACCACCACTGCATCATCGCGTCGACGACGCCCGTGTAAATGATGTAGGACTTCGTCAGCGTGACCGGCACGGCCAGGTTGTTGAATATGTGCAGTACGGCAACCGTGATGATGAAAGCGCCGTAGAACCAGTTCGCGACATAGATGTGTTTGACGCGACGCTGCGCGATCGTGCCGAAGAACACAACGGCATAGGCCACCCAGACAACGGCGATCAACAGATCGATCGGCCACTCGAGTTCCGCGTATTCCTTGCTTTGTGTAATGCCGAGCGGCAACGTGATGGCCGCGAGCAGGATGACGGTTTGCCAGCCCCAGAACGTAAATGCGGCCAGCTTGCCGAATGCCAGTCGTGCGTGGCTGGTTCGCTGCACCACGTAATACGAAGTCGCAAACAGCGCTGAGCCGCCAAACGCGAATATAACGGCGTTGGTGTGCAATGGCCGCAGGCGGCTGTAGCTCAGGAAAGGTAAATCGAAGTTCAGCGCCGGCCAGATGAGCTGGGCTGCGATAATTACGCCGACGAGCATGCCGACGATGCCCCAGATGACGATCATGATCGTAAACTGGCGCACAACCTTATCGTTGTAGGAAGCTGCTGTGTCCAAGGGACGCCCCTGCTGGTGATGTAGAAATATTCTCGGCCGCCCGGATCGACGGCGCTTCGTTGTTGAGACGCAGTATATCCGCGTAGCGGAGCGTAATCTAACAGGACATCGGTAGCATAATCATGCCGGTCAATACGTATAGCATAGGGGGTATGAAATTGGCCCAGAATAGCCCATGAACAAGGAACCATTGCCGGTCGACGTCGTACACGAGATCCTGAAGAGCGCGCCGGGCGCCACGATTGCATCGGACGAAGACGGCATCATTCGTGTCGCCAACCGCCTGGCCGAGCGGTTGTTCGGCTACAGCCGGGGCGAGCTGATCGGCCAGTCGATCAGCGTGCTGATTCCCGAAGATCGTCGCGAACGTCACGATGAACTCGCGAAGTCCTACCACGCCGCGCCGCGCGGGCGCCCGATGGTGTCCGGCCTGGACCTGCGCGCGCAGAAAAAGGACGGCACGATTTTCAATGCCGACGTCGCGCTGGCCCCGTTTCGGACCGATGAGGGCCTGGTCGTCGCCAGTATCGTGCGTGAAGTAAGCCGGCGAGACGACACGGATGTGTACTTCCGGAACCTGCTCGAGGCCGCGCCCGATGCCATGATCATTGTCGACGAGGACGGCCGCATGGCGATCGTCAACGGCCAGGCGGAGGAGATGTTCGGCTATGCGCGCGACGAGCTGCTCGGCAACACGATCGAAATGTTGCTACCCGCGGCCGCGCGCGATGTACATATCGGGCATCGCACGAATTTTTCCGATTCGCCTGCTTTGCGTCCCATGGGCCAGGGCATGGATCTCATCGGCCTGCGGAAAGACGGCACCGAGTTTCCGGTCGAAATCAGCCTGAGTCCCGTGGAAACCGATGGCGGTCGCTTCATCTCGAGCGTGATCCGGGACGTTACGGTGCGAAAACAGATGGAGCAGGAAATCATTGCGGCGCGCCAGGCGGCGGAACGCGCCAATAAGGCCAACAGCGCGTTTCTCGCCGCCGCCAGCCACGACCTTCGCCAACCGGTGCAGGCGTTGAGCCTCCTGAACGGCGCGCTGCGACGCACGGTCAAGGACGAGCGTGCGCTACAGATGATCGAAAACCAGGACGCGTCGCTGACGGCGATGACCAACCTCCTGAATTCACTGCTCGATATCAGTCGCCTGGATGCCGGCGCGGTAACGCCGGAGTTCGAAGAGTTTCCGATGCAGCGGCTGATCGACCGGCTTTCGGCCGAGTTCGCCCGCCAGGCGCAACACAAGGGGCTCGAGTTCGAGGCCGAGGCCTGCGAAGCCGTCGTTCGCAGCGACCCGAACCTGCTCGCCGAAGTAATCACCAATCTCGTTTCCAATGCGATCCGCTATACCGACAAGGGGCGCGTCCGGCTGGCGTGTATCGAAGAGGACGGACATTGTCACCTGGAGATACGGGACACCGGAATCGGCATTGCCGAAGACCAGCTCGAGGAAATCTTTCGGGAGTTCCACCAGTGCAAGGCGAAGGGTGCGAGCAAGGAGGGGTTCGGTCTCGGCCTCGCGATCGTGCGACGACTGGTCGACCTGCTGGATCACCGCATCGAAGTCGAATCGGACGTCGGTCGCGGTTCGTGCTTCAAGGTCACCGTTCCGATAACCGGCGATGGCGCCGCCCACATCGAAACGGACGACGACGGCCACCCGGTGCATGAAACAGACGCGAGTGGGCTCGTGATCCTGATCGAAGATGACGTCAACGTTGCAGATGCATGGGGTTTATTGCTCGAAGCCGAGGGCTACCGTGTGGCGACGGCGGCTTCCGCTACGGAAGCGCAGGCACTTATAAAGCATCTCGATGAAACGCCGGTGCTGCTGATCTCCGATTTTCACCTGCTGGACGGCTCTACCGGTGTCGAGGCGGTCAGCGCGATCCGCGAGTACTACGCGTCAGAAATACCGGCATTTATTGTCAGCGGCGATACGTCGAAAGTGGTGAAGGACGCTCGCCTCCTCGACAACTGCACCCTGATGAGCAAACCGGTCGATACGAACCGGTTGCTGGCGGCCGCAAGGCTGGCGACCAAGACCGGGCAGGTGCCGCAGGATTAGCCGCCCAGCAAGGACAGCCAGCTCGCCGGCGATTTCGCCAGCGCGACGCCGGTGATGTAGGCGAAAACGGCCACTGCGCCGATAAATGCGAAAACCCGGATCTCTTTTGTGGGCCCGCGCTTGATTGCGATGGTCCCGAGCAATACGTAAACCACGAGACCAAGGAATTTGGCCAGCAGCCAAGGTTGGGTGAATACACTCAGCTGCAGCATCCACACCAGTGCGATGCCGGCGAGAAAAAACACCGTATCGATGACGTGCGGCGCAATCTTCGTTGCCTTGTGTTGCAGCAGGTCCGACTCACGCATCATCCAGTAGCCGCGCAGGACGAAGCCTGAAATGGTCAGCACGGCCGTGAAGGTGTGCAGCATCTTGACGAGCAGATAGCTCAAGCCCGGTCTCCATTCGGAACTGGCCGCAATTCTAGTCAAATTCGGCGCCTTTTACCCCACCAATACGAATCGACCGGTGTCCAGTACGTGTACCTACTTATGGTCTCTGGCGCTGCCGGTGGCACTGTACGCGGTGGGTAGTTCTCTTGGGAAAAGGCAAGACCACAATGCGCTCACAGTTCTCTGTTTCGGGAGCGCCTGCTGCTTTGCTCGCAGCGGGTGTTTTTTTGTGCGCGGGGCAGACAGCCTCGGCACAGGAAGAAACCGACGAGACAATCGACCAGATTGTCGTCGTCGCACACAAAGACGAACGATCCGTTCGGGAAATCGCGGCCAACGTGACGGTACTGTCACGCGCCGATCTGAATAATGAACTGGCTGTTTCGATGGGAGACATCTTCCGGTACGTACCCGGCGTCGACTACGAGGCCGCCGGCACCCGCTTCGGGACGGAAGGCATCAACATTCGCGGCATCGGCGGCAATCGCGTGGCCATCCTTGTCGATGGCGTGCCGCTGGCCGACCAGTTCGATACCGGCAGCTTCTCGAACGCGACTCGTGATTTCATCGACGCAGGCCTGATCCAGAACATCGAGGTGCTGCACGGTCCGGCGTCTGCGCTGTATGGCAGCTCGGCGATCGGCGGGGTCGTTGCGGTCCGTACGCCCGATCCTTCGGACATCGTGCGTGGCGACGGTGTCAGCGGTGACGTTCTGGCGACCTGGCGCGGTGCCGACAGCAGTATGCACGGGCAGGCCATGTTCGCGACCGGCAGCAATGCGCTGGGAGTGGTTGCCGGGTTCAGCTGGCGCGATGGCGAGCAGCTCGATTCCAATGCCGGACCGAGCGGTATCGATACGCGCGACTACGAGCGCCAGACGGCGCTGCTCAAACTCGTCGCCGACAACCGCTGGGGCCACACGTTCCGTGCGTCACTGACGCACCAGAGTTCCGATACCGTGTCGGACCTCAATTCGATGCTCGGGGCCGGTCGTTACCGCTCGACGACGGCACTCGAAGGCGACGATTCATCAACGATGGACGTCGTCAATCTCGCCTATGAATTCGGTTCCCCCGAAGGCTTCATCGACTCGGGCATTGCGCGCGCTTTCTGGGAGCAGGCGAGCGTCGAGCAGCTCACGCTGGACGAGCGTGGCAATGCGCGGACGCCGGTGTCGATCGACCGGTTCTTCGCCTACGACCAGGAAATTCGCGGCTTTGAGCTGAATCTCTGGAAGGACCTCGGCGGTGATCGGGTGGCGCACCGGCTCGGTTTCGGCCTCGAGCATCGCGATCGCGTGACCGAAGAATACCGTGACGGCCTGTCGACAAACCTTGCAACCGGCGAGCAGACCAACGTGTTGCTCGGCGAGGTATTTCCGCTGCGCGATTTCCCGATATCGAATACGAAGGAATCGGCCGCTTTCATTGAAGACACGATGAGCATCGGCAACTGGAAGATCATCGCCGCCGTCCGTGCGGATCATTTCGATCTGTCGCCGCGTGTCGACGCGATGTATCTCGAGGATTATCCGACGTACGAGCCGATTGGCATGTCGGAGTCGGACCTGTCACCGAAACTGGGTGTCATCTACACGATGACGCCGGGCATCGACGTCTATGCCCAGTACTCGCACGGGTTCCGTGCGCCGCCGTATTCGGACGCCAATGTCAGCCTCGACATTCCGTTCTTCCAGTATCGCGCCGTACCGAACCCGGACCTGAGGTCGGAGTCCTCGGACGGATTCGAGCTGGGACTGCGCTGGCAGGGCATCCAGTCGTCCGCACACGTGTCGGCATTTCGGACACGCTACGACGACTTCATCGAAACCAAGGTCAATATCGGTCTTGATCCGGTGAGTGGCTACACGCTGTTCCAGTCGCTGAACATCGAGGACACCGAGATCGAAGGCATTGAAGCCGGCTGGAGTACACGATTTGGCAAGTCCGAGCGATTCGGGCTCGACGGCTCCGCGTACTACGCACGCGGTGACAACAATGTCACGGGGCAACCGCTGAACTCGGTAGGCCCGGCGCAGGGTGTCGTTGGATTCAGCTGGTTTTCGCTCGATGAGTCGCGCCAGTTGCGCCTGAAAGGCACCTTTACGGACACCTACGATCGCCGCGACGAGTCCTCCGGCGAGCTCTTCAAGCCGGCAGGCCACGCCGTGTTCGACTTGTTCCTGACCCAGAAGCTCGGCAACCGCGCCATCGTGCGCGCCGGCCTTCACAACCTGACGGACCGCACCTACTGGAACTGGTCCGACGTTCGCGGTCTGTCGCCGACCGACCCGATTCTTCCATTCCTCGCACAGGCCGGACGCTCAGCGTCACTCAGCCTGAACGTGGTGTGGTGATTATTGAAAACAATGACAGGGGAGTTCATGTCATGAAACTGAGAAATCTGAGCCTTTACCTGGTGATCCCGATCCTGGGGTTGTCACTCGGGGCTTGCTCGAAGGAGGCCGCCGACGAACCGGCAGCTGCTTCCGGCAGCGACACTGCCGTCCATACCGGTGAGGTCGCCGCCGCCAATAAGGACGAACTCGTTGCTCGCGGCAAAGAGGTCTACCTTGCCAACTGCGCCGCCTGCCACCAGCCCGGCGGTGAAGGTCTTGCGGGTGCGTTTCCTCCGCTCAAGGATTCGGACTTCCTGCAGGGTGATCGCAAGGCGGTCTTGTCGGCCGCGATGTTCGGCCTTTCCGGCCCGATCACGGTCAATGGCGTCGAGTACAACGGCGTCATGCCGAGTCTCGGCCACTTGCCGGATGAGGATCTCGCCGCAGCCCTGACCTACGTGTTTGCAGAGTTTGCCAACGATGCGCCGGCCGTCAGCGTCGAGGAAGTCGCCGCGTTGCGCGTCGAACTCGGCCAGACCGACCGTGCGTCGGGCGAACGCCATCAGGGCGCGACCGAAGGCGAGCTGAGCTACCAGGGTGCGCCGTCGGCAATCTCGGGTGACGATACGCGCCAGATCATGGCCGCCGGCGGACCGATTCTTTCGGAAGCCGAGTTCGCGACCGCCACGCAGCTCTACTTCGAGCGCTGCGCCGGCTGCCACGGCGTACTCCGCAAGGGTGCGACCGGCAAGCCGCTGACGCCGGACATCACCAAGGACAAGGGCACGGAATACCTGAAGGCCCTGATTACCTACGGTTCGCCGGCCGGTATGCCGAACTGGGGAACCTCGGGCGAAATGACGCCGGAGCAGATCGACATCATGGCGCGCTTCCTGCAACAGGAACCGCCGGCGCCGCCGGAGTTCGGCATGGCCGAGATGAAGGACACGTGGAAGGTGCTGGTTGCGCCGGAAGATCGTCCGTCCTCGCCGCAGCACGATCGCAATATCGAGAACTTCTTCTCGGTCACGCTGCGTGATTCGGGACAGGTCGCCATTATCGACGGCGACACGAAGGAGATCGTCAGCATCGTCGAGACCGGCTACGCCGTGCACATCTCGCGTGTTTCAGCTTCCGGTCGCTACGTCTTTACGATCGGTCGCGATGCGTTGATCAACATGATCGACCTGTACATGGACCCGCCGCAGACTGTGGCAACAATCAAGGTCGGCCTCGAAGCGCGCTCTGTCGAGACGTCGAAGTACAAAGGCTACGAGGACAAGTACGCGATCGCCGGCTCTTACTGGCCGCCGCAGTACACGATCATGGACGGTGACACGCTCGAACCGCTGAAAATCGTTTCGACGCGCGGCATGACGATCGACACGCAGGAATACCATCCGGAACCGCGTGTGGCCGCCATCGTTGCGTCACACGAGCATCCTGACTTCATCGTCAACGTGAAAGAAACGGGCCACATCCTGCTGGTCGACTACTCGGATATCGAAAACATCCAGGTGACCGACATCGGTGCGGCCAAGTTCCTGCACGACGGCGGGTGGGATCGCTCGAAGCGTTACTTCCTGACGGCTGCAAACCAGTCCGACAAGATCGCGGTCGTCGACTCGCGCGAGCGCAAGCTGGTCGCACTGTCCGACGTCACCAAGACGCCGCACCCGGGCCGTGGCGCCAATCTGGACGACCCCGAGCACGGACCGGTCTGGGTAACGTCGGCGCTGGGCAATGCCAACGTCACGTTCCTCGGCACAGATCCGGACAATCACCCGGACAAAGCCTGGAAGACGGTTCGCGTTATCGACGGCATGGGTGGCGGCTCGCTGTTCGTGAAGTCACACCCCAGCTCGACGAACCTGTGGGTCGATGCGCCGTTGAATCCGGACGAGTCGTTCAGCCAGTCGATTGCCGTATTTGACGTCAACAACCTCGAAGCCGGGTTCGAAGTCCTGCCGATCGCTGAGTGGGCAGATCTCGGCGAAGGACCGAAGCGCGTCGTACAGCCTGAGTACAACAAGGCGGGTGACGAAGTCTGGTTCTCCGTCTGGTCGGGCCAGGAGCAGGAATCGGCGATTGTTGTTGTGGATGACAAGACGCGTGAACTGAAGGCCGTTATCAAGGGGCCGGAGATGATCACGCCGACAGGCAAGTTCAACATCTACAACACGTTGCACGACGTCTACTAGGCAAAACCAAAGCGCTCAATTTGAAAGGAAAAGGAAGAGCAACATGAAACGCAACATCTTAGGACTCCTGTCGGCGGCCAGCCTGCTGCTCGTGTCGGCGCCCATAGCCGTGGCCGACGACAGTGGCACCCTCGCGGACGCGCTCACGTCGGGGAAGGTGGGAGTCAATGTTCGGGCTCGTTTTGAGCACGTCGACCAGGATAATTTTTCCGACAAGGCGGACGCCCTGACGACCCGGTTGCGTCTCAACTACCGGACAGGCCATTGGAACGGCCTGTCCGGATTTGTTGAGTACGACCACGTGTTCCACCTCTTGAGCGACTTCAACAGTGGCGGCGGTACGAGCCCCGGCAAGGGCAACTTTCCGGTTGTCGCGGATCCAAAGGGGTCGGACCTGAACCAGCTGTACGTCGACTACGCGTTTACCGACAAAACCAGTTTTCGCGGCGGGCGGCAACGCATCCTGCTCGACAACCAGCGATTTGTCGGCGGCGTGGGCTGGCGCCAGAACGAGCAGACCTACGATGGCGTGACGTTTACCTCCACGGCGTTGTCGAAAACGAAACTGCACTACAGCTATATCGGCAACGTACGCCGGATTTTCGGTGAACGGGTGCCGGCCGGCAGGAACAACGTCGATACGCACCTGCTCAATGCGAAGGTCGCGCTGAACGACAGCTGGTCGATTACGCCGTACTACTACCGGATCGACAACAAGGATGTCGCGGCGTTTTCGACGGCGACGTTGGGTGCCCGCTTTGCGGGTGGCGTCAAAGCGGGCGAGGGCAATTTCGACCTCGTTGCGGAGTTTGCGACGCAGTCCGACATCGCCAACAACCCGGTCAGCTACGACGCGGAGTATGCGCTACTGAGCGGCATGTGGAATCTCACGAACGGTCTGTCGCTCGGTCTTGCCTACGAATCGCTGGGCGGCGATGCAACAACGCCGGGCAAGATGTTTCGCACACCCCTGGCAACGCTGCACGCCTTCCAGGGCTGGGCGGACAGGTTCCTGACGACGCCGGCGCAGGGAATCGACGACGTCTATGCCACCGTCAAATACAAGGCCGGCAAATGGAACCTGACGGGTGTGTATCACGACTTTTCGTCTGAAGCCGGCAGTGGCGACTACGGTACGGAACTCGACCTGTCAGCGGGCACCAGGATCTCGGACAACTACAGCATCCTGTTCAAAGGTGCGTTTTTCTCCGGCGATACGACGGCGTTTGCTGACACGAACAAGTTCTGGATCATGTTCACAGCGAACTACTAGAGCGCGGTAGTGAGCTGTAACGGCGGGGCCCGGTTGCGAGATCGGGCCCCGTTTTTTTGTTCAATTGACTATTGATCGTAGGGTGGCCGTCCCAGCTCGGCGTCGAGCCGCGCAAGCCGGGAAGCACGATACTCCTCGAACGCCGCTCGCAACGCGACATAGTCCGGGTGCTGCGCATAGTCTCCCAACCACGGGAACAGGTGATCGGCGAAGTCCCACGCATCGAGGAACCGGATTCGGTTGCGCGTGGTGGCGAGCGTCTGCTTGGCAAAGGCATCATCGTCGAGCAACGCGGCAACATGGAGTCCCTGCAACGACCGCAAGTTGTCGGTGCCGCGATTCCTGACGACGTCGAGCATCGACGTTGCCAGCTGCCGGCCCTGTTCGGTGCGACCGGACTGCATCAGTGCATACGCCACCCGTGCACCCTGTGCCGGGTAGCCATCGGTGGGCAGCGTCGGCGGATCGTCGAAGTACGTCGGGTAATCGGCCGCCATGCGTTCCAGGTACTCGCCGTAGGCGCCGCGCGGGTGACCGTCGAGAAACAGCACCGTCAATGTCAGCTCGCGCGAGCCTTTACGATTGTCGATATCGGCGTCGAGCAATTTGCGCGCAAGATCGGCCGTCGCCCCGTCAACCGGTCCGCGAATCACGTCGAGGTACATGATCGCCGTTTGTGTCATCGGGTGTTCAGGGTCGATTTCGATGCTCCGGCGGTACCAGTATTCTGCCGCTTCGAAATCGCCGAGATCCAGGTACCAGTCACCAATCTGTATGAGCAACTCGGGATCCAGCGGGTCGATCTCCGCGGCCGTGCGCATCATGCGGATGGCGGACACGGGCCGGTCGTCATCCCAGTCGGCGAAGGCTTGCCAGTAGAAGCCCGTGGGGGACTGCGGGTCAATGGCCTGGACTCGTTGCGCCGCCTTGCGCGCTTCGGCGTGATTGCCCAATTCGCCGTGGATGCTCGCCGCCCGGCCCAGCGCGCGCACCGACAGCGGGTCGAGTTCCAGACATTGTTGAATGAAGTCGAGCGCCTCGGCGGGCCGGTCGAGGTATTGCAACAGCCGTCCCAACGTCATCCGTGGCAGGACCTCGTTCGGTCCGGCGCGAACCGCCCGCCGAAGGATCACCTCCGCTTGCTCCTCGTCGTCGCCAAGAGCCAGCAACGCGCCCTGGACGGATAACGCGATCGGATCCTGAGCATCCAGCGACATTGCAATGTCGATGGCCGGCCGCGCCTGTTGCATCAACGCGTTATGGCCGATCAGGCCGGTATCGAACATCTCGACATAGTTTTGCGCAAGGCGCGCGTGCGCCAGCGCATAGTCCGGGTCGATGGCAATGGCGCGCTTGAAGTGTTGTTCGGCGCGCGGCAGCGACTCAAAGCTGAATTGCTCCATTGCATCGATACCGAGCATGTACTCGGTGTACGCATCCACGTTGTCCGTTGCGCGGGCCTGGAGACGCTCCGCTTCGCTGCCGAGGAGCGACACCTGCAATGCAGCGACGACCTCGTTTGCAATCTCGTCCTGGATGGCAAAAATGTCGTCCAGCTCACGATCGAAATTGCCGGACCACAGGTGGTAACCGTCATCCACGTTGATCAGCTGGGCCGTTACGCGAATCTTGTTGCCGGCTTTTTGAACGCTGCCTTCCAGCACCGACGACACGTTCAACTGCGTGCCGATGTCGCGAACATCGACGGACTGGTCACGAAACTGGAATGACGAGGTTCTCGCGGCGACGCGCAGGTCGCTGACCTGTGCCAGCATGTGCAGCAAGGTGTCCGCGAGCCCATCGGAAAAATAGCCGCTCGCCTCGTCGGCACTCATGTTTGTGAATGGCAGCACGGCGATCGAGGGTGAATCGTTAACTACAATCGCAGACTCTGAATCAAGAGTGTCTGTAGTCGTTGGTGTGCCGGAATCGAACACGTACTTGTCCGCCAGCAGGAAGGCGACGGCGGTGACGAGAACGACGGTAGTCAGGCGATTGAGGCGTTTGCCGGTCTGGCCGGTAATCGACTGCGATCGATCGACGTCTTTTTCACGTTTCAGGCCCTCTGGCGTCATCTCGTACGCCCAGGCGAAAATCAGGGCCAGGATAAATCCGACCGCCAGAACGACCAGGAAAAATTTCGGTACCCACTCGGGCAGTTCAAGGATGTCGGCAAGTACATCGACGACCTGCAGCAGCAGCCACGATGCGACAACGTACGCAATGCCGACACGAAATACGTTTCGTCGGCTCAGTTCCGCGAATATTGAGTCCTTGCGATCCGCCAAGAATTCCCCCTGCGCCGGTGAGGTGCAGGGAGAATAGCATTATCAGGCGGCTTCGTGGTTCTCCAGGTCAACCGGCGTCTTGAACCAGTCCGGCTTGACGATGAGCAGGTCGCAGGGCAGATGCTCCAGCGTGCGCTCGGCGGTGGCGCCGATAAACATGCGCTTCAGGCGATTGCGGGCGACGGCACCCATGACAACGACGTCGGCACCGATATCCTTTGCTTTCGCCGGCAGTTCTTCGTGCGTGAGGCCCGCGACCAGGTGCGCCCTGCCGTCGTCGACCTTGTGAAACGCCGTGATTTCCCGAAAACGCTTCTGGTGATCCTCGTGCATCTGTTGCTCGATCTCGTCGAACGGCAGCGATACCGGAATGTAGGCATTGGCCGTCGCCGTGGCGACAGCAATGCGTGGGTCATACGAATGAAACGCGTGCACGTCGCCATTCGTCTTCTCCGCCAGGAAATTGGCAAGATGCAGTATTTCGTCGTCCAGCGCCGCCGGCTTGTCATGCTGATTCATCGGGTCAATCGCAGCAACGAACCGGGGCCGGTCGTTTACCGTGTTCGGTTTGACGAGCCACAGCGGCGTCGGGCACATGCGTATCAGGTTCCAGTCCGTATTGGTCAGGAATGCGCGCGTGACCGCCGAGTGGTGATGTGTGTCTTTTACGACGAGGTCTGCACCCGTCTGTACGGCATGACGGACGATGCCTTCGTGCAGCGGGTGGTCCCAGACGGCCGCGGTGCTGATCGCAATGCCTTTGGCGGCATAGGGTGTGGCGAGTTCTTCAAGGTGTTTTTCGTGATTGGCAATGACCTCGTCGCGGGCCTTCTCCAGCGACGGTGAGTCAAACAGACGGTCGCCGCTAAGGTACTCGTTGTAGTAACAGATCAGGAGTTCCAGGTCGGCGCCGGTACTTTGCGCCAGCCAAGCGGCACGGTGGAGAGCCGGTTGATCGTTGGTGGTCGGATCAACAACGGCGAGTATTTTGGAAATGTTGTTCATGTTCACACCTGGCAGGTTGCGGTGATACTGATTTTCTCCACGTCAGCTTACTCCGCCCCCTATTGCAATCCATAAGTCGTGTTGCTTAACGGCCCTCGGTTTGTACCTACGGCGAGCTACGTGCTTCTACGGATTCAGCCTGATCGTCACGGGTCTACTATAGTCGGGAGTACGGAGGAGGGAGGTCGATATGGGTGATGCGTCACACCGGGCGCTGCGGTCAGGATTGCTGGAGAAAAAGCAATTACTCGAGGAGAGGCTCGAGCGGATCAACGCCAATGTCCGCCGCGGATTCGACGCCGATTCGAAGGAAATGGCGAAGCAGCTCGAGGATACCGAGGTCGTCGATGCGCTCGGCAACGAAGCGCGCGACGAGATTGCAAAGATCGCGGCGACGCTACAGCGAATTGACGATGGCCACTATGGCACATGCGTCGAGTGTGGTGATGCTATCGACACCGCGAGACTGGGGGCGTATCCGTATGCGGACGAGTGTATTGATTGCGCGCGCGATGACGAGCGCCGCAAGGCCCGCCCCTAGGCAGTCATGTGCATCTTGACCAGGTCGGCGAGCGAGCGGGCCTGCATCTTTTCCATGACACGTGCTCGATGAATTTCGACCGTGCGCTGGCTGACGCCGAGTTCGTAGGCGATGACCTTGTTGGGTTTACCGGTGACGACAAGGTCGAAGACCTCGCGCTCGCGATTCGTCAGCTTGTCAAGCCGGCGCGCCACCTCGTCGTGAACCTGCTGCTCCTCGCGCCGTTCTTCATCGGTCGCAAGCGCTTCGCGAATCCGGTCGAGCAATTCCTGGTCGCGAAACGGTTTCTGGATGAAGTCGACAGCGCCTTTTTGCATTGCTTCCACCGCCATAGGCACGTCACCGTGCCCTGTGATAAAAATAATCGGCAGTGTGTTGTTTCGCTTGATGAGCTCTTCCTGGAGTTCAAGACCACCGAGGCCCGGCATACGAATGTCCAGCACCAGGCATCCCGGACGCTGTTCGGCGACCTTGTCGAGAAACTCATCCGCCGACTCGAAAATTTCGTGCGGCATGTTGACGGAATCCATCAGCGCGGCCATCGCGAAACGAATGGCGGCGTCGTCATCGACGATGAAGACCGTTGGTTGGGATTCAGCATTCGGCATCGGCGACGATTGGATCAAAAATCGAGCGGATTTGCGAGTTTTTCGTCGCGTTTCGGAGCGTGTGCTTGGACCCGCTAGTCCATTTGGCGATTATCTGGGCAGCGGTTTTCGCTGCCGTCGTTGCGGCGAAAAAAACGCGGCTGACGCCTGTCCTGTACTTCCTGTTTATCGGTTGTGTCCTTGCCAACGCAGGTGTGCTGCCGACGCAAAGCGGGGCGTTTATTCGCACGTTCGCCGAACTCGGCATCATCATTATCATGTTCTCCCTCGGATTCGAGGAGTCAACTGACAATTTCCTGTCGAGCGTTCGCAAGAGCTGGGGCATTGCCCTGTTCGGCGCGCTCGGGCCGTTTGCAGTCTCTTACCTGATCGCCGACTACATCTGGGCTGATCCGAATGTCTCGCTCATGGTCGGGCTCGCAATGACAGCTACCGCGGTGTCCCTGACGATGGTCTCGCTGCAGGGGCTCGGACTCTCCAATTCGGTCGTTGCGACACGAATCATGACCTCGGCATTGCTCGACGACATTGGCTCGCTGGTTATGGTGGCGATTGTCGTTCCGATTGCGACAGGCGCAGGCGATGTCACGACTTCCGGGATCGCACTGACCGCGGGCAAGGCCGTTGCGTTTTTCCTCATCGTGTCGGCCGTCGGTGTTTGGATCTTCCCCAAAGGGCCGGTCGAGTGGTTGCGGGACCTGCCGTTGCTCCGTCGGCTTAGTATGCAGAACTACCTGACCTTCGATAACGGCAAGTATGCGACGGTGGCCATCCTGCTGGTTGCCCTCGCGGTTGCGCTGCTTGCGCACCTGTTCGGGTTTCATGAGGCGGTCGGCGCTTACATGGCCGGGCTGATTGTCCGCGAAGAGCATTTTCAGCTAAAGGATCGGATTGATGCGCAGGGCAACAAGACCGAGGGCGATAATGTCTTCGAGGAGACGAAGCGTATCGTCGACAATGCCGCTTTTTGCTGGATCGGCCCGGTGTTTTTCGTCGACCTCGGGGCGAAGATCCTGTTCGACTGGCAGCTCCTGACCAAGGTCATGCCGTACGCGCTCGCAATGACCGTCGGCATTGCCGTAATCCAGATCGTCTCGGCCGGGCTGGCTGCGCTGTATACCAGTGGCATGAACAAGGCCGAAAGCCTGATGATCGGGTTCGGAATGCTGGGCCGCGCAGAGCTCGCATTCGTCGTAATGGACATCGCCTACGTGCAGCACCCGATCATGCCGAGGGAGGCCTTCTTTACGCTCATGATCACAGCGTTTGTCCTGAACACCCTGGTGCCGGTAACTATCAGCTGGTGGCGTCCGCATTACCTGCGTGCCACAAAGGGGTCACAGGACGGCGCCTAGTCGAGGCGCTTGGTAAAACGCATGGCCGCGACGCTCATCGCCGCCGCCGTGAACCCGACCAGGTACAGGAATGGCGTCATCAGTTCGCCGAGTGGCGCCTCTCGCAGCATGATGCCACGCGTCAGGCGAATGAAGTGGGTCGTTGGCAATGCCTCCCCGATGTACTGAGCGACGAGCGGCATACCGTCGAACGGAAACATGAAGCCGGACAGCAGAATTGACGGCATCAGGATGAACACGGTCATCTGCATGGCCTGGAACTGGGTCTGGGTTGCGGTTGATATCAGGAGGCCCAGTGCGAGTTTCGCCGCGATGAATGCAATTCCGGCAATGTAAAGATCGACGATACTGCCGCGTATCGGCACGTCGAACAGCAGTTGTCCTACGCCGAGTATCAGTGCCAGCTGAAACAACCCGATCACGACATACGGTGTGACTTTACCGATCATCAGCTCGGCCGAACTGACAGGTGTGTTGATCAGCAATTCGAGATTGCCACGCTCGCGTTCCCGTACGATGGCGACGGCCGTGAAAAGCATCATCGTCATCATCAGGATGATTCCCATCAGGCCAGGCACGATGTTCACGGGCGTTCTGCGTTCCGGATTGTAATACGCGCGTGTTTCGATGGCTGCGACCGGCGCCGGCGGCGCGGCGGTGGTGTCGAAGCCAAGTGGCACCTGTCGCAGTTGGTTCGCAACGCTGAGAATCGTCGGATCGCTGCCGTCGACCAGCAGATGTACGGCCGCTCGATTCCTGTCCGCGACGCGCCGGTCAAAGTCGGCAGGCAAGTAGATGCCGATAGATACGGATCCGCGCCGCAGCAAGTCTTCAAGTTCGTCCGGTGTCTTGACGTGGTCGACTATGTCCACGACCTGTGTGGCCGCGACATCGGCAATGAACTCACGTGAAAGGTGCGTTCCGGCCTCGTTTGCGATAGCGGTCCGAATGTTCCGCACGTCGGTGTTGATCGCATAGCCGAACAGCAGGATCTGGATGATTGGCAGGCCAAATACCAGTGCGAATGTAAGCCGGTCCCGACTGAGCTGGCGAACTTCTTTCTTGATAATGGCCTTGAGACGCGACAGCGACTTCACGAGCTGCTCTCCTCGGGAGCCATTGTGACGGCGACGAATACATCCTCCAGTGTCGGAGCTGACAGCTGTACGTCGGCCTCGATATCGCGGGACGCCAGCGCGCTCCGGACGATATTCAGCGGCTCCGGATGTCGGGCCGGTATCAGCACACGGAGTCGCATACCGAGTTGCGTCACGCTCGCGATCTCGGCGATACCCTGTAATGTCTCCTGAACCGCGTACGGGTCACCGGCAAGGACTTCAACGACGTGCATGCCCGTTGCGGCCTGCAGTTCCTGCGGCGTGCCGTCAGCGACCTTGACGCCGCGATCGAGAATCGCCAGTCGGTGGCAGCGCTCCGCCTCGTCCATGTAGTGGGTCGAGACCATGATCGTCGTGCCGCCTTCGGCAAGCCGAAACAGATTCGCCCAGAAGTCGCGGCGGCTCTGCGGGTCGACCGCGCTTGTCGGCTCGTCAAGCAACAACAGTTCCGGGTGGTGCAGCACGGCGCACGCGAGGGCGAGGCGCTGTTTCTGGCCACCGCTCATCGTGCCGGCAAGTTGCCTGCGCTGCTGCACAAGATCGTACTTGTCCAGCAACTCGTCGATTCGGCCTTTTCTGTTCGCGGCCGGGTAGGAGTAGATCTCGGCGATGAATTGCAGGTTCTCGTGCACGGTCATGTCGCCGAACAGCGAGAACTTCTGCGTCATGTATCCGATGCGCGGCTTCAGGGACTGCGACCGGCCCGGAATCTGTGTGCCGAGGACGTCGGCCGTTCCTTCAGTCGGTGTCAGCAACCCGCAGAGCATGCGAATGGTCGTCGACTTCCCCGAGCCGTTGGGGCCGAGAAAACCGTAGATCTGTCCGCGCGGAACGTTCAGGTCGAGGTCGCTGACCGCCTTCAGATCACCGAAGTGCTTGGACAGGCCGCGAGCCTGGATGGCGAATTCGGAGGACATGAGGTTGGCGTTCGCTCTCCCTAGTCCAGCAGGATTTCGACTTCGACGGGCACACCGTCGGGCAGGCGCTCACGTACCTCCAGGATGTCGATCTTGGCCGTATAGCTGAGCCGCCCGCGATCGCGCTCAGTCAGGGCGTAGTAGGGCGTGAACGTCGCTTCGCTGGAAACCCAGCGGACTTCGCCGTCGATCGGGCCGTCAAGTCCATCGACATAGATCGAAGCCCGGGTTCCGGGCGAAACCCGGACGCGAAGGCTCTCCGGTACGAACACGCGGGCATACGGTTGTTCACCGCCCAGCAATATCGCCACCGGCTGACCGGGGGAGGGTCGTTCGCCGAGTTCGAACAAGCGGCTGTCGACAATGCCGTCGACGGGTGCCGTGATTGCGTGACGATCGACATCGATAGCTGCCGCTTCGCGTCGGGCGTCGGACTGAGCAACGCCTTGCTCTGCCTGTGCCAGTTCCTCAACGGTCGTACCGGCCAGCATCTCCTGTAGTTGCGCGTTCCTGAGTTTGCTGTTCGCGTTTGCCGCGTCGAGTGCAGCCCTGGCCTTGTCCATGGCGTCCGCCGAGGCAAGTCCCCTTGAGTGCAACTCGCTGATTCGGTTCAGTTCGCTGCTGCGAAATTCGACATCCTGCTGCGCGCCTTCGAGATTGGCGCGCGCGGCCGAAATCTGTTCACGCCGCGGACCGCGAACGAGTTCGTCGAGGCGTGCCTGTGCCTGGCGCAGCGCGCCTTCCGCTTCAGCAAGGCGTGCTCGGGCACGAGCATCGTCCTGGCGCAGCAGCACGGTGCCTGCGGTGACAGCATCGCCTTCGCTGAACGCGATTTCCACGATTGGCTCGCCGGACTCGGCTGTCAATTCGATGCGATCCGAGGCGAGTTCGCCAACAACCCGGTCGGAAGGGTCGTCATTGCCGCATGCCGTCAGTGCCACGGCGGCAACGAGCAAGGTCAGCCTCTTGTTCATAGCAATACTCCGCTCACGCTTTCAGCTGCGTGAGTAACAGGTCGACCTGCGATTCCATGAGTGCATCGGTATCGAGTGGCTTGTCCGCGAATACCAGCCGCCAGACCATCGACATCATCATGGGTGCAAGAAAAAGGTGGGGTTGGTGATCGAGCGCCTCGGGTTTTAACTCGCCACGCTCGACACCGCGCTTGATGAATCGCGTGATGGCCGCGAGACCCTTCGCGACCACGTTCTCGTAGTAATAGTCGACCAGGTCCGGGTGTCTCGGGCCTTCGGCAATGAGTAGTCGAATGACGATCGCGATCGGCGAGCCGGGCACCTTTTTCATGAATGACAACAAGGGGCCGCGAATAAACTCCTCCGAGGTCAGTTCGGAGGTTTCGAGCGACGCGATCAGTGCGTCGACACGGCGCACAACGACATTGCGCACGACCGCCTTGAACAGGTCTTCCTTGGTCTTGTAGTAGAGATAGGTGAGTCCCTTGCTGACGCCGGCTCGCTTTGCGACATCGTCGATGCGCGTTGCGGCGTAGCCCTTTTCTGCGAAGGCGGCGAACGCCGCATCCGCAATCTCCTGCGGGCGGTCTTCTTTCCTGCGCTGGTACTTGGGTTCGGTCACGACGGGCCTTTTAATGACTCGTTGGTCAGTAAGTATAGCTGCTGACCAGTCAGTCAGCAAGAGCTTCGCGTCGCAAATTTCCGCCAGATGGGCATAATCCGCGGCATGTTCACGTATATCGACCCAACGGTGCGGGAACGGCTGACCGCCCAGGGCACGTTGTTCCAGATTGATCGCGACGGCCGCCGTATCGAAACCGACCAGACGGCGGTGGGTGGCCATACGATCAGCGTTCTCGGCCCCATCCCGTTGCCGCTGCACCTGTGCGACGCCCGCTTCGACGTGCAATGGTACGCGTGCGTGCGCAATACCGAGCTCGGCAAGATCGAGGAACTGGCCGATGACCTGCGCGCGCAGGACGGACAGCGATCGTTTGCGACGCTGGCGTCCTACATGGCCGTCAACTCGGTGATGGTCGTCGGCAATCCGGACCAATGGAAAGAGCCGCTGGTTCGCGTGCACTCCAGTTGTCTGACGGGGGACGTATTCGGATCGGAGCGCTGTGAATGCGGACCGCAAATGCATTCTGCCCTGGAGCGCATCACCGACGATGGCGGTGGCATGCTCGTCTACATGTCCGGCCACGAAGGTCGTGGTATCGGCCTCTGGGCGAAAGCGGCGACGTACCTGCTGCAGGACTCCGGTGAGGACACCTATCAGGCCAATCGCTCGCTCGGTTTGCCCGACGATTCGCGGGATTTCAGCGACGCCGCATCCCTGCTGAAGCACTTCCTGGGCGGCGCGCCGTTTCGCCTGCTGACCAACAATCCGAAAAAGGTCAATGACCTCAGCGAGTTCGGTGTGTCCGGGATTACGCGGGTCAAGCATGTGACGGGCGTCACGGCCAGCAACCGCCGCTACCTCAGCGCGAAGCAGGACTGGGGGCACGAGCTCAGCGAGGACGATATTTCCTGATCGTCCCGGTTTCGATCGTTCTTACGGTTCCGTTATTGTCGCCAGAGCCTCGTGTTGCCGGGCTCGGAGTCGTCATTGCTTCGGTACGGATTGATGTCGATGCCGCCGCGCCTTTGGTAGCGCGCATAGACACTCAGCTTTTCGGCGCCGCAGCGATCGACGACGTCGACGAAAATACGCTCGACGCAGGCCTCGTGAAAATCGTCGTGTTCGCGAAACGACACGACGTACCTCAGCAACGACCGCCGGTCGATTCTGGGCCCGCTGTATCTGACGAGCAGACTGCCAATGTCCGGCTGGTTCGTCACCGGGCAGAGGCTGCGCAGCAGGTGCGTATGGAGGCTTTCTTCGACAATGTCGCTCGGGTCGGATTGCAACAGGGCCGGGTCGACGGTCCACGTGTCGCACTCGGTGTCCAGGTCGTCAATGCATTCCCCGGGGAGTTCGTCGACAACAGTCCCGGCATCGAAGTCCACGTTGACGGCTGCACCCGCCGCCGCCGAGAGGTCTCGGCAAATGACGTCGCGCACGTCGGACGCCTGTTCAAAGCGACTCATGGCCAATGAACCGAGGTAAAGTTTCAGCGACTTCGACTCGATGATATTCGGCGATTCGGCCGGAACCCGGATCTCGACCGTCGCCACTTCGGGGCGGCCGGTCGGTCCGAGCCAGCTCAGCTCCCAGGCATTCCAGATATCGACACCGGTGAACGGCAGGTCGGCGCCGATGCCGTTGGCCTCGCGAGCCCCGCGGCGTGCAATCGGGAACAGGACATCCGGCGTGTAGGTGCGCGGGTAGTCGGTCGTGCGGCCGAGTGCTGAATCGTGAGCTGACATGGGCTCTATTTTGTCGCAATAAGCACTGGAATTGCGCCATTTGTGTGTAAAATACCGGCCTTTTTTCGCCCACCCCGAATCTCATGTGCCCAGCCGATAACATCGCCGGAACCGATCGTGGTTACATCATCCCGATCGGCGGCGCCGAAGAAAAACTCAACAACCCCGAAATTCTGGATCGCTTTATCGATCTTTGCGGCGGCAAGGAAGCCCGCATCGGCATCATTCCGACCGCTTCGGAGCTCGAGGACACCGGGCGCAACTACGAGAAGCTGTTTCGCAAGATCGGCATCAAGCACGCTCGCGTGCTGCCGTTCGAGACGCGCGACGACTGCCAGGATGGCGACGATGTCGACTACATCGAGAATTGCGACGGGGTATTCATGACCGGCGGCAACCAGCTGCGACTGTCAACCACGCTGGGCGGGACGACGGTTGCGCAACTGATTCGCCGCCGTAACGCCGCCGGCATGCACGTTGCGGGTACCTCGGCCGGCGCGGCGTTCATGCCCGAACACATGATTGCGGGCGGCGCGGAAGGCGCCACACCACACCCGGAAATGGTGACGCTGGCACCCGGGCTGGGCCTGACCAACGCGTTCATCATCGATCAGCACTTTCGCGAGCGTGACCGCCTCGGCCGCCTGCTGACGGCACTGGCCTACAACCCGTTTGCGGTCGGTATCGGCCTCGACGAAGACACGGCCGCGTTCATCCAGCCGGGTGACAGCCTCGAGGTCGTCGGTTCCGGTGGCATCACCGTGGTCGACCCCACCAATCTCGAGTACTCGTCGATGGACAAGGCGCGTCGAGGCGACCCGGTCAGCCTGATCGGGGTTAAACTGCACATACTGGTCACCGGCGGGCGCTTCGACATAACAACGAGGCAGGCGCATCCGGAGTAGCGCTCCAGGTACACAACGACAGGCAGAATAATGAAAATAGTATCCACCAATGTCTTTGTCGGCCCGAACATCTGGGCTCATTTCCCGGTCATTCGCCATGTCATCGATCTCGGCGAACTCGAAAACTGGCCGTCGGGCAAACTGGGGGATGCGTTCGTTACGCCGCTTCTCGAAGCGTTGCCGGGACTTCACGAGCACGGCTGTTCCTATAAAGAGCCCGGCGGCTTCGTCCGGCGCCTGCGTGAAGGCGAAGGCACGTGGATGGGGCACATCATGGAGCACGTGGCGATCGAGCTGCAGAACGTTGCCGGCTCGGACGTAACCTTCGGCCGTACGCGCTCGGTCGAAGGCGAAAAGGGGCACTACAACATGGTGTTCCAGTACAAGGACAAGGCAGTCGGACTCGAAGCCAGTTCGCTCGCCATGAAATTGCTGCAGAGCCTGCTGCCTGCCGAACTGCAGACCGATGCACCGGACGATGGGTGGAATTTCGACGAGGCGCGGGATGCATTCATCCGCTCGGCGCAGCGTCGCGCGCTCGGACCGAGTACGGCGTCGCTGGTGAAAGCGGCCGAAGACCGCAACATCCCGTGGCTGCGATTGAACGACTACAGCCTGGTGCAGTTCGGACACGGGCGCTACCAGCAGCGGATCCAGGCCACGACGACGGGCAATACCAGCAACATTGCGGTCGAGCTCGCCTCGGACAAGGAGGAAACCAACGCGATCCTGCGCGACCTGGGCCTTCCGGTCCCGGCGCAGTACATCGTGCGCAGTGCTTCGCAGGCCGTTCGGGCAGCCGAACGAATCGGTTTTCCCGTCGTGTTGAAGCCGCTCGCCGGCAATCACGGTCGCGGCGTGTCGATCAATCTCAAGACGCCGGAGGAGGTGGAGGTCGGGTTCGAGAAAGCCGTCGAGCACGGTCGATCCGTTGTCGTTGAAAGCTACATCGAGGGTTTTGACCATCGGTTGCTGGTCATCAACGGCGAACTCGTTGCGGCGGCAAAGCGAGTACCCGGCCATGTCGTCGGCGACGGCAAGCACACGATCGAACAGCTCGTCGAGATCGTAAACGCGGATCCGCGCCGCGGGGTCGGGCATGAAAAGGTCCTGACACGCCTGGAGTTCGACCATCAGGCGGAGCGGCTATTGAAAAAACTTGGCTTTGATCGCGACAGCGTGCCGCCGGAAGGCGAGATCGTATACCTGCGATCAACGGCCAACCTGTCGACCGGTGGCACGGCAATTGACGTCACCGACACGATTCACCCGGACAATCGCGAGATGGCGATCCGCTCTATCAAGGCGATCGGGCTCGATATCGGCGGCGTGGACTTCCTCTGCAACGACATCAGCGAATCATATCGAGAAGCAGGAGGTGGCATCTGCGAGGTCAACGCAGGCCCCGGTTTCCGCATGCACGTTGCGCCAAGCGAAGGCACGTCGCGCGACGTCGGCGGCGCCGTCGTCAATATGCTGTTTCCGCCCGATGCGCCAAGCCGCATCCCGATTGCCGCCGTCACCGGTACTAACGGCAAGACGACGACATCGCGCATGCTCGCGCACATTCTCAAGATGTCAGGGCGTACCGTCGGCCAGACATCCACGGATGGCGTGTACATCGACGGCAAGCTGAGCGTGCCGGGCGACATGACAGGCCCGGTCGCGGCCCAGATGATCCTGCGCGACCCGTCGGTCGATGCCGCCGTCATGGAAGTGGCCAGGGGCGGCATGCTGCGTGCCGGGCTCGGCTTCCAGACCTGCAACGTTGCCTGCTGTCTGAACGTCACGGCCGATCACCTGGGATTGCGTGGAATCGATACGGTCGAACAACTGGCTGTCGTCAAACGCGTTCCGGTCGAGATCGCGACCGACGCGGCAGTCCTGAACGCCGACGATCCGCATTGCCTGCAAATGGCGGACTACACGGACGCGGAGAAAGTCTGCTACGTGACGATGAACCCGGGGCACCCGCTGGTCAAACAACACATCCGTGCAGGTGGCCAGGCGTTCGTGCTGGAGCAGGGCATGAACGGGCACATGATCACGATTTACGACAACGAGAGCCATACGCCGTTGTTGTGGACCCACCTGGTTCCGGCGACGGTCGAGGGGCGCGCGATGCACAACGTGCAAAACGCGATGTTCGCTGCGGCGCTGGCGTACAACCTGAAAGTCGGGCTCGAAGACATCCGGCACGGATTGCGGACATTCGATTCGACCTTCTTCCAGGCACCGGGTCGCATGAACATTTACAACGAGCATCCGTTCAAGGTGATTCTCGACTATGCCCACAATCCGGCCGCCGTGCGCGCCATGTGTGACACCGTCGAACGCTTCGAAGTCGACGGCCGCAAGATCGTGGTCCTCGCGGCGCCGGGCGATCGGCGCGACGAAGACATTCGCGACATTGCCGAGATCGCTGCCGGGCATTTCGACTACTTCATCTGTCGGCGCGACGATCACCTGCGGGGCCGTGGCGACGACGAGGTCGCCGTCATGCTGAAAAACAAGTTGCTGGAAGAGGGCGTCTCGGCCGACAGCATCGAGGTCATTCCCGATGAACAGGAAGCCACGACGCGTGCGCTCGAAATGGCGCAGGCCGGCGACATGCTGCTGGTGCTGGGAGACAACATCAAGCGCACGTGGAAGCAGATCATCTACTTCAATTCGGGCGCGAAGGTCGAAGACTCCACGCTGAAGTCAACGGCGTCGATGGAATTGCCCGAGACGGACGACTTTTCGTTCAGCGACGACGTCGAGATCATCAGCGACGAGCGTGGTGTGCGCATCGCACGCGGCGAGGATTCCGACTAGGTGGAGTTTCTCGACGCGCGCAGGCTGACCGGCCCCAGCATCATCGCCGATGGCCCGGGCGCAATACTCGACGTACGCTGCACGCCCGACGAGGCAAGGCCCTTCGCAAAAGCCTGGAAAGCGAACGTGTTGCGCATGCACGAGGCGCTGGGCTGGAAAAAACCGGTCTGCGTCGCGCAACCGTTGCTCGGCGGTATCAGCGTTGCGTACTCATCGCCAATCGATCGCCTGTACGCCGCGTCCGAACTGAACGAATGGGCCTGGGCGGAGACGGCACACGGGTTGGGAGCGGATGTCGAGCGGCCCGACTTCCATGCCGCGACGGAGGCCTTGCGAGCGGCGGCCGCCGAGGAGGCCAATCCGGCACTCATCAAGCTGCTTTCCGATGCAAAGAAACACGAAACGACACTGTTGTGGGACGACGACCAGGTTTCGCTGGGGCTTGGCCGGGGGTCGGAAACCTGGCCCGTTTCGGAGCTCCCGAATGAGGTCGACTGGAGTCGCTATTTCGATATCCCGGTAGGACTGGTCACCGGTACGAACGGCAAGACCACGACGGTACGGTTGGCAACCCACATCGTGCGTGCCGCCGAAAAGAACGTCGGCCTGAGCTCAACGGACTGGATCGCCGTGAACGACCGGATCCTCGACCGTGGCGACTGGTCAGGGCCGGGTGGTGCGCGCGCCGTTTTGCGCGAACCGGACGTCGACGTCGCGATTCTGGAGTCTGCTCGGGGCGGGCTGTTGCGCCGCGGGCTCGGTGTCGATCGAGCCGACGCGGCATTGATCACCAATATTGCCGAGGATCATCTCGGCGACTTCGGATCGCAGGACCTCAACGAATTGCTCAACATCAAGTGGGTCACGAGCCGGGCCGTGCGCAAGTCGGGCAAGCTCATCCTCAATGCCGAGGACGACTTGCTGGTCGGCAAGGCGTCGGAACACCGCGGTGAGATCATCTGGTTCAGCCTCGACGCCGATAACGCCGTCGTGCAGCGTGCACTTGCAGATGGCGGCACTGCATTCGTCATGTACAACGGCGAACTGACGAGGCAGACCGGTAGGTCAGGAACAGTGATTTGCCGGGCGGACGAGATCCCGATCACGATGGGTGGAGCAGCGAAGCACAACGTGGCGAATGCGCTGGGCGCTGCCGCACTGACCGACAGCCTCGGCATACCGATGGAGTCCATTCGCGGCGGGCTGAAGTCGATGTTACAGGACGAAAACCCGGGCCGTTGCAATGTGTACGATCTGGATGGAGTCAAGGTCCTGGTGGATTTTGCGCACAATCCGGCGGCCATGTCCGCGCTGTTCGACATGGCTCAGGCGATACCGGCAAATCGTCGCGCCCTGTGTTTCGGCCAGGCGGGCGATCGTCCCGACAAGCTGATTCGCGAAATGACCCGCGACGCGTACAACATCGGTCTCGACCAGGTCATGATTTCGGAGCTGGCGGCATACTACCGGGGCCGCGAAGCCGGCGAAGTTTACGCGGTCATCCGCAACGAACTCGAAGAATGCGGCATGGATGCACGATGCATCGCCCACTTTGACGAGGAGCTCGAATCCTTTGCGGCGGCGCTGGAGTGGGCGAATCCGGGTGATCTGGTCATCATGCTGGCGTTGGGCGGTGCCGCGCCGGTGCAGGAGCGCCTCAGGGCGCTGGGTGCAAAATGAATTCCACGATTTGCCGGGCGACGTCGTCTGTCGTGTCCGGCGACATGATGTCTCCCGCAAGGATGTGACCGGTGGCGTCGCCGGGATCGGCGATTTCGATCAGGGCTTCCCGCCGGGCCTCGATGCGCTCGAGCGAACGCTTTGCCGCGGCAGGATCGATCGTCCTGTCCTTTTCCGAGTAGATCACCAGGACACGCTGTGCAATCCGGCCGTGGAGCCGGGTCTCCGCCCGATCGACGACACGCACCATTTCGATGAGCGCCGATGACGGGTAGCTGGTTGCCCAATAGAGACCCTGCGCCTCGTTTTGCGGCTGCCAGGTGCGCGTTTTGCCGGCGAGCAGCCGTGTCAGCAACTTGCCGAAAGGGCCCGTAGAGTGCCGCACACTCTTGTCGTAGAGATCGAAGTTGGGTGACAGGAAAACCAGGCTGTCAACGGATTGCATCAGCTCGTGATCGAGCAGGGCGATGGCCAGTGTCGCCCCGGTGCTGGTTGCAATGAGGACGGTCTTTTCGCCGAGTGCCGCGCCCGCCGCCAGCGCTTCTGCCGTGTCGTCGAGCCAGTCTTCCGCCGTGACGCCGACCAGCGCGTATTCCTTCAGGCCGTGGCCCGACCAGCGAGTTTCGAACAGGTTAGCGCCGAGCGCCGCGGCGACCTGCTCGGCCAGCGGTGCCGTCTCCTGGCGTGTTGCTGAAAAACCGGGCAGGTAGACGACCGACCATTCCGTGTGATGCGGTTCACCGGCCCAGGTGACACGTTTCCCGGTTCCCGCGATCAGGCCGGGCGCGGCGTCGGCCGGTGGCAGGCCGGCCGGCAGTACAGGCGGTGAATAGGTCAGCGATCGCGGCGTCGTCGACCAGCCGATGACAGCCAGCAGCGCCAGGATCCCGGCAATAGCGAACGCCGGACGCCTCACTCGAGGCTCAGGATCCTGTTCCAGTGCTTTTTCGAGACCGGCATGATGGACAGCCGGTTGCCCTTGCGCAGCAGGATCATGTCTTCAAGCGATTTCTGTTCACGCAGCTCCGCCAGCGTGATGTTGCGCTTGAGCTTGCGTCGGTACTTGACGTCGACGAGCAACCAGCGCGGATTGTCCGGGTCGCTCTTCGGGTCGTAGTGCTTGTCCTTCTTGTCAAACTGCGTCGGATCGGGGTACGCCTTGCTGGCGATCGTCATGATGCCGACGATGCCGGGCTCCTTGCAGTTTGACTGGTAGAAAAAGACTTCGTCACCGATTTTCATCTCGTCGCGCATGAAATTCCGGGCCTGGTAATTGCGGATTCCATCCCAGGGTTCGCGCTTGTCGCGCTTCAGGTCGTCGATGCTGTAATCATCGGGTTCGGACTTCATTAACCAGTAGGCCATCGTGTCTGTCTGCGTCGTTTCCAATGGGGGCCGGGCGCGCAGTTTAACACGCTGTGAGCCAGTGATTTGGCGGGATTCGCTGTGATAGGATTGCCGCTCAAAAAGCCCGCGAGAGGTAGGGAGCGCATGGCCAACGTACTGGCAAATATCTTCGGCAAATCACCCGTACAGCCGCTGGAGAAGCACATCGAAATTGCCTACCGGTGTGCAAAACAACTGACGTCCTTCTTCGCGAGTGCTGTTGCAGGCGAGTGGCAGGAAGCCGAGGCGATTCGCAACGAGATCGACAAGCTCGAGCACGAAGCGGACGACCTCAAGAAAGAGATACGCCTGCACCTTCCCAAGAGCCTGTTCATGCCGGTACCGCGCGAAGATCTCCTCGAGCTTCTGCTCGTGCAGGACAAGATTGCGAATCGGACCAAGGATGTCACAGGACTCGTGTTGGGTCGCAGGATGCAGATTCCGGCGTCCATTGCGGAACAGTTCCTGGAGTTTGTCGACCGGAATATCGATGCAGCGAAGCAGGCGCGCAAGAGTGTTCGTGAACTGGACGAGCTGTTTACCGCAGGGTTCCGTGGGGCTGAAGTCGACCTGGTTGCCGGCCTGATCGAGGAACTCGATCAGATCGAGACGGACACTGACGACAAACAGGCGGCGCTGCGCGGCGCGCTGTTCGAGATTGAAAAAACGCTGGATCCGGTGGACGCCGTATTCATGTACCAGGTCATCGAAAAGACCGGTGAAATTGCCGACATGGCGGAACGCGTCGGCCGTCGACTCGAGCTGTTGCTCTCCCACTAACAACACGAAATAAGAATATGGAAGCGCAATACATTTATATCGGCCTTGCGGCCGCGTTCGGCCTGTTCATGGCCTGGGGAATCGGTGCCAACGACGTTGCGAACGCAATGGCGACTTCGGTCGGATCCAGGGCACTGACGATCAAACAGGCGATCCTGGTCGCCGCCGTCTTTGAGTTCGCCGGCGCGGTGCTGGCCGGTGGTGAAGTAACGTCGACGATTCGCAAGGGTATCGTCGATGCGAGCTTGCTGTCCAACATGGAGGACGGGGCACAGCTTCTCGTCTACGGCATGTTGGCCGCATTGTTGGCCGCCGGTACCTGGCTCCTGATTGCATCGAGCAAGGGCTGGCCGGTCTCGACGACGCACTCGATCGTCGGCGCCATCGTCGGATTCGCTGCCGTTGGAATCGGCGTGGACGCGGTGCAATGGGGCAAGGTTGGCACCATTGTCATGAGCTGGGTCGTCTCGCCGGTCACGGCAGGGTTCATCGCTTTTGTCATTTACAACAGCGTGCACCGGCTGATCCTGACGCAGGAGGATCCGCTGGAAAAAGCGAAGCGTTACGTCCCGGTTTACATGTTCCTGGCCGCATTTACGATTACGCTGGTGACGATCCTCAAGGGTTTGAAGCACGTTGGACTTGCTTTAAGTTTGCGCGAAAGTTACGTGCTTGCGATCGTCATTGCCGCTGCCATCGGCATACTGGGCGGCATTATTATCAGCCGCATCCAGCCGGACCCCAAAGCCGAGAAAAAGGATCACTTTTACACTGTCGAACGGGTTTTCGGCGTGCTCATGGTGATCACTGCCTGCGGCATGGCGTTTGCCCACGGTTCGAATGACGTTGCCAACGCCATCGGTCCGCTGGCGGCCGTTATCAGTGCCGCGACGACCGGCGAGATTGCATCCAGGTCCGCCTTGCCAATCTGGGTGTTGTTCATCGGCGGCGGCGGCATCGTGGTCGGCCTGGCCACGTTCGGCCGCCACGTCATTGCAACCGTCGGCAAGAAGATTACGCAGTTGACGCCGAGCCGCGGCTTTGCCGCCGAACTCGCGGCGGCTACGACGATTGTCATCGCATCGGGTACTGGAATTCCGATCTCGACGACGCACACGCTGGTTGGCGCCGTTCTCGGTGTCGGCCTCGCTCGCGGGATCGAGGCGATCGACCTGCGTGTCGTGTCGCGCATCCTGGTGTCGTGGGTCGTGACCATACCGGCCGGCGCTTTTCTCGCGATCCTGTTCTTCTTCCTGTTCCGCGCGGTGTTGCCGTAGCGTGGCTGCTTTTCGGTCGACGGTCTGCGCACTTTCCGCGCTGCTGATTCCGCTCGCCGCCTGCGCGCAGGACGCGGCACCGTCAGCGCCGGTCTACCGTTACGAGGACAGCAGGCACGCCGAAAAAGCGGCGAGTGGCATGGTCGCCGCACAGAACCGGCTGTCTGCCGAAGTCGGTGCCGCAATACTCGCTGAGGGCGGCAACGCTTATGACGCGGCTGTTGCCGTTGGATTTTCGCTGGCCGTCACGTTGCCGCGAGCGGGCAATATCGGCGGCGGCGGGTTCATGTTGATCCATGATGCAGCAAGCGGCGAAAACATCGCGATCGACTATCGCGAAATGGCGCCGCTCAAAGCACGGCGCGACATGTATCTCGACGACAACGGGGAGATCGTCAAGGATTTGTCGAGTTTCAGCCATCTCGCATCGGGTGTCCCGGGCACCGTTGCAGGGTTCTGGCACGTGCACCAGAAGTACGGCCGCCTGCCATGGGCCAGGGTCCTGGAACCTGCGATTCGACAGGCGCGCGACGGCATTCCGGTCAGCTATGACATGGCCCGTATTCTCGAGGCACGGCGTGATGCGCTGTGCAAACGCGAGGCCGCGTGTCGTTACATGTACAAGGCCGACGGCAGCACGTATGCGCCGGGCGAGCGGCTGGTCCAGGCCGATCTCGCCCGGACATTACAACGTATTGCCGATGGTGGTGCGGACGCATTCTACAAGGGCGAGATTGCCAGGCTGATCGCCGCCGAGATGGAGCGCGGCGGCGGGTTGATCGACGCGGAATCGCTTGCGGCGTACAAAGTAATCGAACGCGAACCGGTTCGTGGCAGCTACCGCGGCTACGAGATCGTCGCGATGCCGCCGCCGAGTTCGGGCGGCATACATATCCTGCAGATGCTGAACATGCTGGAGCATTTTCCAGTCGCTGAACTGGGCGCCGGCGGCAGCGACTCCGTGCATTTGCTGGCCGAAGTGATGCGTGTCGCCTACGCCGACCGTTCGAAGCACGTCGGTGATCCCGATTTCTACGATGTGCCGCAGGAGTGGCTGGTCAGCAAGGCGTACGCCAAACAACATGCTGCAGACATCGACCTCGCGACGGCGCGTTCATCGGACGACGTTGCGCCCGGCGTGCAGCCGATTCCGGAAGGTGAGGACACGACGCATTTTTCCGTTATCGACGCCGACGGGAACGTTGTGTCGAACACGTACACGATCAACTATTCATTCGGTTCCGGCGTGGCTGTCGACGGTGCCGGGTTCTTCCTCAACAATGAAATGGACGACTTCGTATCGAAGCCCGGCGTACCCAACGCGTTCGGCATGCTCGGCGGTGAAGCCAACGCGATCGAAGCACAAAAACGGCCGTTGAGTTCGATGACCCCGGCGATCGTTTTCGAGGGCGATGCCGTGATGTTCACGACCGGCGGCCCGGGTGGCAGCGTGATCATCACGTCGGTTCTTCAGGTGATCGTCAATGTGCTCGACCATGGCATGAACCTGGCCGAAGCCGTGTCGGCGCCACGCATGCATCACCAGTGGTATCCGGACACGCTGTTTCTCGAGGACGGCTTCAGCCCGGATACGGTCCGGCTGCTGGAGGAGAAAGGCCACGAGGTATCCGTATTTCGTTCGATGATGAGCAGCCAGCAGGCGGTGGGCTACATTGACGGGTCGTTTCGCGGCGCAGCGGACCCGCGGCGCCCGAACGCGGCCGCCGTCGCTCCGCGGGACGAGCAAACCCAGTGAATGCATTGACCGGGATTACGCGTGGCGCTCACCGCTACGCGCTGCTCGTGCTTGCGGTCGTCTACATGTTCAACTTCGTTGATCGACAGATCCTGGCAATTCTTCTGCCGGCGATTCGTGATGAGTTCGGCACCAGCGATGCGTTTCTCGGTTTTCTGGCCGGCACCGCCTTCGCGCTCTTCTATGTGACGCTGGGCGTGCCGATTGCGCAGTATGCGGATCGCGCCAACCGCCGCAATCTGATTGCGGCGGCGGTTGCACTGTGGAGCGCAATGACGGCCTTGTCCGGCATCGCCCAGAACATCTGGCACCTGACGTTGGCACGTATCGGTGTCGGCGTCGGTGAAGCGGGCTGCAGCCCGCCGGCGCATTCGATGATCGCCGACTACTACCCGCCGGAGCAGCGCTCGACGGCCATCGGGGTTTACACACTGGGCATATCGGCCGGCATCATGCTGGCGTACATGGCGGGTGGCTGGGTCGTGCAGAATATCGGCTGGCGCGAGACGTTCTTCATCGTTGGCATTCCCGGGTTGCTGCTGGCTGCGATCGTGCGCTTCACCATTGTCGAACCGCAACGTGGCTTGTCCGAAGGTCGAGCGGCGACCGAACGATCGCCGTCTCTTGGTGCGGCCTTGCGCTTTCTCCGCCGCCGCCGTTCATTCCTGCATATGGCCGTTGCCGCCGGGCTGTCGTCGTTTGTCGGTTATGCCGTGATTACCTTCCTGCCGAGCTTCATGGGTCGCAGTTTCGGCGTGCCATTTGCCGAGCTGGGCTTCTGGCTCGGCCTGATCATCGGCGTATCCGGCGGCGCCGGGTTTTTCTTCGGCGGCTACATTGCAGATCGCATCGGTACAACCAGCCATCGTCGGGGACTGCAGTTTATCGGGCTGACGGTACTGGGCACGACGGTCTTGCTGGCGTTAATGTTCCTGTCGAAGAGCTGGCATGCCGCGCTCGGGTTGTTCGTGATACCGGCGGCGACGATGAACGTGTATCTCGCACCGGTTCTCGCCCAGACACAGAGCCTCGTGTCGCTGCGCATGCGTGCCGTGGCGTCGGCGCTGATGCTGTTGATCATCAACATCATCGGCCTGGCGCTGGGCCCGTGGATAACCGGCATCATCAGCGACTTGCTGGAACCCCGGTTCGGGTCCGAGTCGATGCGCTATGCGTTGCTCCTGGTCACCGCCGTCATACTGCCGTGGGCGACCGCTCATTACCTGCTGGCCGGCCGTCATATCGACGCCGACCTCGCAACGGCGAAGGACAGCGACTAGAACTCTATGCAACAGGGCGCCGGTTCAGGCGTTGCGCAGGTACCAGTCGAAGTCGGCTTGCGTAATGATGTTGTGGAATTTCTCTTCTTCGGCTGAGCGGTTCATCGCGTAGTAGCGGCAATAGTCCTTGCCGAGGTACTCGGGCAATACTTTGCTGCGACGGAATTTCTCAATCGCCGCGGACCAGCGATTGGGGATCTTGAGTTTTGGCACGATATGCGCGCCTTGTTCGACCATCGGGCCGGGGTCGATCCTGTTCTTCAGGCCGTGGTGGACGCCCGCCATGACGGCGGCCATGACCAGGTAAGGATTGGCGTCGGCCCCGGCGATGCGGTGTTCGATTCTGAGGTTGCTCTCGTCGGACTCCGGGATACGCACGGAGACGACGCGATGATTGACGCCCCAGTTCGGTTCGACCGGGGCGAACATGTCGGGCCTCAGGCGGCGATACGAATTTGCGTTCGGCGCGCACAACGCGGTCGACTCCGGCATCAGCTTCAGCAGGCCGCCGACGGCATGGCGCAGTCGCGCCGAGAAGGGCGGTAGTGCCAGCTTTTCCTTGCCTTGCGAAAAGTAGTTCTTGCCGTTGCGATCGACCAGGCTCATGTGAATGTGCAGTCCGCTACCAGCGTCTTCCTCAAACGGCTTCGACATGAAGCAGGCGATAAGGCCGTGTTTGCGGGCTGCCGCTTTGACGATGCGTTTCAGCAACACGGCGTGATCGCAGGCTGCCACGGGATCCGGGACGTGGTGCAGGTTGATTTCGAACTGCCCCGGCGCGTACTCGGATATTGCCGCCTCGGCCGGGACATTCTGTAACGCGCACCACTCGTAAACGTCGTCCAGGAATTCCTCGACTTCGAACAGGTCATCGGGATGGTAGACCTGGGTGCCGGGGTGCGCACGGTCGCTGCCGGGAACCAGCGGCGCGCCAATACGAATGTCCTTCGCTTTGCCGTCGAGCAGGTAGAACTCCAGTTCCGTTGCGACGACCGGTTGCAGCTTCATCTTTCTGAGCGGTGCCATGGCGCTTTCGAGCACCGTGCGCGGGTCCGAGAAAAAGTCGGATCCGTCCTCGGCCAGTTGCCGGAACATGGCCTGGCCCATCGGCTTCCGAGCCCACGGCACCGGCACGATCGAGCCCGGCACCAGCCGCGTCGGCAGGTCCGGATCGCCGTCGTCTTCGCCATACGGAATCCCGGAAACCGTTTCGCCGAGTGCGGTCAGCAGCGACACGCCGGCGCAGAACACGAACTCGCCCCGGCAGGCTTTCTCGAACTCTTTGGGACGAATGCGTTTCCCCTTGAGCGCGCCGCTCAGGTCCGGTTCGAGCAGGTCGATGGATTCGAACTTGCCGTGTTTCTTTTGTGCCGCTCGTAACTCGGCGACGAGGGGATGCAGCTTGGGCATGGCGTATTCTCGTTGTTGTGCGCGCTGAGCATCAATGATTTGGGCTGCCACCGCAACAGGGAGCGTGATATTATATTGTGAAAATTAATTTCATGATATGGAATAACCATGGGTGACAAAGCACCGCCGCAGGGGGCCCAGGCGGCACTTCGCGCGATTCGGCTATTGAAGCTGTTCACCGCCGAAAAACCCGAATTGCAGCTTGCCGAAATCAGCACGAGCGCGGCGCTCAACAAGACCACGGCGCATCGACTGCTGCAGGCACTGCACAGCGAAGAGTTGCTCGAACGCAACCCGGCGAACGGCGCTTACCGGCTCGGGCGCGGCATGATGGCGCTTGGCGTGCAGGCACTGTCGAACAACGACCTGCGGCTGCGCGCGCGGCCCTACCTGCGGCGGCTTGCTGACGAAACCGGAGAGACCGCGACACTCGAGGTGCCGGTGGACGACACGATGCTGATCCTCGACGAAATCAGCAGCAAACATTTTGTCGGCGCGTCCGGCAATGTCGGCACGCGCTGGCCGATACATGCAACCTCGACCGGCAAGGCGTTCATCGCGTTCGAGGAAAACGGGCCGGAGCGGTTGTGCGACGAACTGGTGTCCTATACGCCGAAGACGATCACCGAAATCGCGACGCTGCAGCGACAGCTGGGCGAAATTCGCAATCGCGGTTTTGCGGAAACGGTCGACGAACTCGAAGACGGGTTTACCGGCGTGGCAGCGGTTGTTCGCGGCGGTATGGGCGAGGTACTGGGCGCATTGTCGATTTGCGGGCCTTCGCATCGCATGTCCGAGGGGCGGCGTGCGCAACTCGGCGCGACGCTGGTCGCAACGGCAGGACATCTTCAGCCGCGGTACTGACGGGCGCCGTGATACCATGCGCCACGACAATCAGGCAGCAGGAAAAGCGTATTAATACTCACAATAAAAAGCGCCCACCGGAATCCCGACGCGTTCTTGGCAAGCTGGTCGCCGTCCTGTTTACGGCCCTTCCTTTTTCTTCCTTCGCTATCGACATTGAAACACCGTCCGTCGGCCTGTCCGGCGTGCCACTTGCGTATTCCGTTTCGGGCGCGCCAGCAGGAACCGAGGTATCGCTGCGCGTGGGCGACCAGGCATGGACAGCCACTGCCGACGATACCGGCGACGCCGAGTTTGCCGACGTGACGGTACCTACCGCGGGAACCGTTGCGGTCGTCGCACGCGCGGGCGGTGAGACGGCGGAGAGAAATTTGCGCGTCATTCCGGGCTGGCTGTCGCTGATGCCGGCAATCCTCGCAATCGTCGTCGCGCTGACGCTGCGCAACGTCATACCGGCGCTGTTGCTGGGCATCTGGCTCGGTGCGACGGCGCTGCAGTCGTTCTCGTTCAGGGGCGCGGGACAGGGGTTGCTCGACAGTTTCCAGATATACGCGCGCGGTGCGGTGGCGGACCCCGATCATGCATCGATCCTGTTGTTCACGTTAATGATTGGCGGCATGGTCGGGATCATTACGCGCAATGGTGGCATGGCCAGTATCGTTCGCACCCTGGTCAGCCGGGCGAAGACGGCCGTCGGCGGACAGGTTGCTGTCTGGGCCATGGGACTGATGATCTTTTTCGACGACTACAGCAACACGCTGGTGGTCGGCAACACTGCGCGGTCGCTGACGGATCACCTGAAAGTCTCTCGCGAGAAACTGGCTTACATCGTTGACTCGACCGCGGCCCCGGTTGCCTGTATTGCGCTCATCACGACATGGATCGGCTACCAGATCGGGCTCGTCGACCAGGCGTTGGGCAAGATTCCGGAGCTGGCCGATGTGCAGGCGTACTCGGTCTTCCTGAAGTCGATTCCCTACAGTTTCTACCCGATCCTGGCGATCGTTTTCGTACTGATCGTCGCAGCCACCGGTCTGGACTACGGTCCGATGTACAAAGCGGAAGTCCGGGCCCGTGGTGGCCAGGTCAAGCCAACCGTTGGTGAGGCGCTGCCATCGATCGAGGGCGAAGAGCTCGAGGCAAAAGACAACATTCCGCTGCGGGCGATCAATGCGTTTGTTCCGATCGTCGCGCTCATTGTCGCGCTGGGCATCAGCCTCGTTGCACTTGGCGAAGGCTCGACGATGACGAGTATTCTCGAGACGACAGATTCATACAAAGCCATGATGTACGCGTCGTTTGTTGGCGTACTGGTTGCGGCAACGATGTCGATCTCGCAGCGCATCCTGACAGTGCATGAGACGATCGATGCATGGTACGGAGGATTGCGCGCCATGTTGTTCGGCATGGTCATTCTCGTGCTGGCGTGGTCGTTGGCGGATGTGACGGATTCGCTCAACACTGCGTCGTACCTGGTTACGCTGCTCGCCGACTCGCTGCCGGTGCAACTGATCCCCGCGATCGTCTTCCTGCTGGCGGCGATAACGGCCTTCACGACCGGCACGAGCTGGGGAACGATGGCCATACTGATGCCGCTGGTAATCCCGTTGTGCTGGGCCGTCATGACACTGAACGGCATGGCCGATCCGGCCGGCATGCACATCATGTATTCGGCTGTCGCATGCTGCCTTGCCGGGGCAGTCTGGGGCGATCACTGTTCACCCATATCGGATACGACCGTGTTGTCGTCCGTCGCCAGTGGCTGTAATCACATCGAACACGTTCGTACGCAGCTACCGTACGCCGTGACGGTCGGCGTTGTCGCTGTCGGTATCGGCACGATTCCGGGCGGTTTCGGTGTTCCGGCGTGGCTGTCGCTGCTCGTCGGCGCTGCCGCCCTGTTTGCGATTCTCAAGTTTTTTGGCCGCAATTCGGAGGCCGCGGATGCCAGCTAGGAAGCCTCTGATCGGTGTCCCCGCTGATCGGCGCATTATCGAGGGCCACCCGTTTCACCAGGTCGGCGAGAAGTACATTCGCGCCGTGATCGACTGCGCGGATGGCATCCCGTTGCAAATTCCGGTGCTGGCCGATCACCTTGAGATCGACGATCTTCTCGCGATTTGCGATGGCATCCTGTTCACGGGCAGCCCGTCCGATATTGAACCGCACCACTATGACGGTGAGCCGAGTGCACAGGGTTCGTTGCACGACCCGCATCGCGATGCGTTGACGTTGCCACTGGCACGACGTGCACTCGATACCGGGGTCCCGGTCCTTGCGATCTGCCGGGGATTCCAGGAACTCAACGTCGTGGCAGGCGGCTCTCTGCACCAGGACGTGAAACAGGTCGAAGGGCTTCACTGGCACGATCGTTACTCCGAGTTTCCGGACGAAACGCTCGAAGAAAAGTACGGCCCGGCGCACGATATCGTACTGACCGACAACGGCATGCTGCAGTCCTTCGTCGGCAGGAAAACCTGGACGGTCAATTCGCTGCATCGACAAGCGGTGCGCCGGCTTGGCGACGGCCTCGTTGTCGAGGCGCTGTCCGATGACGGGCTTGTCGAAGCGTTTCGCGTCGACGACACAACGGGATTCAACCTGGCCATCCAGTGGCACCCTGAGTGGAAAGCGACAAGCGACGATTTATCCAGAGCAATGTTCAAGGCATTCGGCGATGCGAGCCGGTCTCGCGCGGCCGAAAGACAGGTGTAATGTGAGCAAGGAAGTATTCGACAAGTGGTTCAGTGACCACAATACCGACGACGTCGAGGCGATAGTGCCGGACATGGCAGGTGCCGCTCGAGGCAAGGTCGTGCCTGCTGCCAAGTTCGGCGACGGCCGCATGAAGATGCCGGAAGGCGTGTTCGCGCAGACGATCTCGGGCGACTATGTCGACAATCCGGACAACGTTGAAGATCGCGACATGTGGCTGGTGGCGGATCCCGACACTCTGAGGCCGGTACCGTGGTCGGCGGATCCTGCTTCGGCAGTGTTCATGGACTGCTTCGGTCGGGACGGTTCGCCGGTTGCGACATCCCCACGTGGCGTACTGCACAAGGTGCTGGAAAAGTACGAGGAGCGCGGCTGGAAGCCGGTCGTTGCGCCCGAGGTCGAGTTCTACCTGCTGAGTCCGCACTCCGATCCGAACGAGGAAGCGGAGCCGCCGGAAGGGCGGCTGGGCTGGACCGAAGGGGCCAACCAGCCCTACAGCATCGACACGATGAACGACTTCGACCCATTCGTAAACCAGGTTTACGAATACTGTGATGCGCAGCGCATCATGATCGATACGATTTCACAGGAGATGGGCCCTGCGCAGTTCGAGTTGAATTTTTTGCACGGCGATCCGGTCGACCTCGCCGACCAGGTGTTCCTGTTCAAACGCACCGTGCGCGAAGCGGCAATTAATCACAATATGCACGCAACGTTTCTCGCGAAACCGCTGGCTGAGGATGCCGGCAGTGCGTTGCACATTCACCAGAGCATCGTCGACACGGATGGCAATAACATCTTTTCCGACGACGCGGGCGAAGCGACCGACCTGTTCTACGGCTACCTGGGCGGCTTGCAAAAATACATGAATGCGGCGTTGTTGATGTTCGCGCCCTACGTGAACTCCTACCGTCGCCTGGCGAATCCGTGGGCATCGCCGACGAATCTCGCCTGGGCGATCGATAACCGCACGGTCGGAATTCGCGTGCCTGATTCGCCGCCGGAGGCGCGGCGCATCGAAAATCGCCTGGCCGGGTCCGATGTGAACCCGTATCTCGTCATCGCCGGGACGCTCGCGTGCGGCTTTCTCGGCATGGAAGAGGGTCTGAACCCGACGGAACCGACCGAAGGCAGCGCCTACGGCGACGACCACAGCCTGCACCGCCACATCTACTCGGCGATCGATGCGATGCGCGAAAGCGAGGCGATGCGCGCGCTGCTCGGCGAGAAATTCGTCGCGCTCTACACGGCGCTGAAAGCCGAGGAGTACCGCGAATTCCAGGAAATCATCACGCCGTATGAGCGCGAGATCCTGATGTTCAACGTGTGACCCTGCGGCAGTTGTCACATTCTGGACCGGCGTTCCATAATGTGGTGACAGCCGGGTGGCGGTCCGGCGCCCCGGATAAGATGCGCGCTTGAATTTACGGAGGGTTAGCCATGGCAGCCATTGAAAAGCGCTCCAGCGAGGAGTGGCAGGACCTCGACTCGCAGCATCACCTGCACCCGTTCACCGATCACAAGGATCTGCGCAAGAAACGCTCACGCATCGTCAGCAAGGCGGACGGCGTCTATATCTACGAGCACGATGGCCACAAAATCCTTGACGGCATGTCGGGGCTCTGGTGTGTCAATGTTGGCTACGGACGCGAGGAGCTCGTCGAAGCCGCGGCTGCGCAAATGCGCGAGCTGCCGTACTACAACAATTTCTTCCAGTGCGCCCATCCGCCGTCCATCGAACTGGCGGCTGCGTTGCGCGAGGTCAGCCAACCGCATCTCAACAGCGTGTTTTTCACCGGTTCCGGCTCCGAGTCCAACGATACGATCGTCCGCATGGTGCGCACCTACTGGGACCTGATGGGCGAGCCGCAACGCAAGACCATCATCAGCCGCAAAAACGCGTACCACGGTTCGACGGTTGCGGCGGCCAGCCTGAGTGGCATGAAGCCGATGCACAAGCAAAGCGGCCTGCCGATACCGGGCATCGTGCATGTCGAGCAGCCCTACTGGTTCGGTTCCGATCGCAGCCTGTCGCCCGACGAATTCGGACTGCAGGCGGCGCGTTCGCTCGAGGAAAAGATCACCGAACTCGGTGCCGACAAGATCGCCGCGTTCATCGGCGAGCCGATCCAGGGCGCCGGCGGGGTCATCATTCCGCCCGAATCCTACTGGCCCGAGATTCAGCGCATCTGCGACGAATACGGAATCCTGCTGATTTCCGACGAGGTCATTACCGGCTTCGGCCGTCTGGGCCAGTGGTTCGGTGCCGACTACTTCGGAACGACACCGGATTTCATGCCGTTCGCCAAGGGCGTTTCTTCAGGCTACCTGCCACTTGGCGGCGTGTACGTCAGTGACCGGGTGGCCAGCGTGCTGGTGGAGAAGGCCGGTGAATTTACGCACGGTTACACCTACTCGGGGCACCCGGCCGCGTGTGCCGTTGCGCTGGCCAATCTCAGGATCATCCAGCGCGAAAACCTCGTGCAGCGGATTCGCGAGGACATCGGGCCCTACCTGCAGTCGCAGTGGGCGAAGCTCACAGACCACCCGCTGGTCGGCGACGCCCGTATGGTTGGTCTCATGGGCGCGTTCGAGATCGTACGCGACAAATCGACGATGGAACGGTTTGACGAGAAGATTGGGGCAGGTGGCGTCTATCGCGACCACGTGACCGCCGAAGGTCTGTGCCTGCGCGCAACCGGCGATACGATTATCTGTGCGCCGCCATTCACGCTGTCGCATGCCGAAGCCGACGAGCTGATGGAAAAAGCGTGGAAGGCGCTCGACCTTACGGCGAAATCGTTGCAGTCTTGAGCGGTGAGCAAACCTGAAAACGATTTTGCGATAACCCGCGACAGTCTCTGCGGGACCGATTCCGAACCGACCTACGGCGGTATTACGTCATTCCTGCGGCGCCGCTACACGAAAGACACGTCCGGTGCCGACGTTGCCGTCATGGGCATACCGTTCGACACGGCGACGTCGAACCGGCCCGGAACGCGTTTCGGCCCGCGCGCTATTCGCACCGCGTCGCCGATGATGGCCTGGGAACGGCCCTACGGGATGCCTTTCGACCCGCTCGAGAAGCTCGCCGTCGTCGACGTCGGTGACTGCATGTTCGACTTCGGCAAACCCGAGTCCGTACCTGGCGAGATTGAAGCGCGTGCGTATCAAATCATCTCGGACGGGCCGGCGCTGTTGTCACTGGGCGGTGATCACTTCCTGACCTACCCGCTGCTGAAGGCACATGTCCGCAAGCACGGCGGTCCGATATCGCTGCTGCATTTCGATGCACATACGGATACCTGGGACGACGACAATGATCGCATCGACCATGGCACGATGTTCTGGTGGGCGGCAAAGCAGGGACTGGTCGATCCCGCGACCTCGGTACAGGTGGGTATCCGCACGACCAATCACGATACGCTGGGATTTCACGTCATCGACGCGCCGCGCGTGCATGCGCAGTCGCTCGATGAAACGATCGCCGAGATACGCGGCAAGCTCGGCAATAACAAGGTCTACCTGACCTTCGACATCGATTGCCTCGACCCGAGTTACGCACCGGGTACCGGTACGCCGGTTCCAGGCGGGCTGACGTCGCACCAGGCGCTCGGCATTCTGCGCGGCCTGGCCGGAATCGACGTGATTGGCATGGATATCGTCGAGGTTGCGCCACAATATGACGTCGGCGAAATTACGGCGCTCGCGGCAACCGCGCTGGCACTCGAGATGTTGTATCTGTTTGCGGCGCGCGGCGCTGACTGACTACACTCAACCGTCCTCTGCGCCGCCGGGCAGAAATACCCGCACGATCATGTCGGCGAGTTCCTCCAACGTGTCAGGATCCTCGACGTCGAGGCCGCTCGAGTTCCTGAGCTCGTTGCCGAGGGCCAGCAGGCCGCCCGTCGAGAGTCGTATCATGTTGAACAGCAATGCGGGATTGCCAGCCGGCGCGACGCCCATGCGCTGCAATTCTTCGATGAGTCCGAACGATGCGTCGAAGAAGGGTTTCAGGTGCGTCTCGATCAACCAGTCGAGGCGCGGGTTCGGGTAGCTGGCTTCCTGCACCAAAACCTTGTGCAGTGCAGGCTGGCTTTTTGCGTAGAACACATAGGCGCGAATCATTTGCGCCATGCGTTCTTTCGGGTCGAGCACCTGGCTTTCCTCGAACGAATCGGTGAGCGAGCGACGAAAGTCCCTGAAGACACGGTCGGCCGCGGCACGCCACAGCTGGTCCTTGTTCTTGAAGTGGTACGTGATCAGCGGATGGTGGACACCGGCGCGCTCGGCGATATCGCGGGTCGATGTGCCCTTGAAACCGTTCTCCGAAAAGGCTTCGATAGCTGCGTCCAGCAGTTTTTGCTGCGTGATGATGCTGCGCTGCTGCTGCTTGCGAGCAGGCGCGCTTTCGGTAACAGTTTCGTCTGACACAATTATTTCCATACTGGTCGATTACCGATCACCTTAGCGGCAATCGGTAAATTGATCCAGTATGGAAACGTTTACCGTGTCGAAAAGAATCGCTCGCAACTACTCGAGCGCGAACATCATGCGCACTCCGGCGCGTTTCTCGACGAGACGACCGTCTTCGACGACCGGTTCGAATTCCCACTTCTCGACCGCGTTTCGGGCGGCGTCGACAAAGACGTCGTCCGGCTCCGAATCGCGGATTTCGACGTCACTGACCTTGCCGTCAACGCCAACAGTGAACACGACGTCCACCCAGCCCGACTGATTGCGGCGCTGGGCCGAACGCGGGTACTTGGGTGCGACGTACTTGGTGCGGTTCAGGGAGCTGACAGCGGCCAGGGTTTCGCCAGCCTCGGACGTATCGGCGTCCGCGCCCTGCGGTTCGGGGTCGGGCTGTCCCGTCGCGCCCTCCGGCGCCGAGTAGGCGAAGGTCTCGACCGTGTCTCCGGCCGAGTCGCCGTCAGCGGCGTCACCATCCGTATCCGTGTTGGCCGCATTGTCGCCGGTCGAAGCATCGTCGTTGGCCGTTGCCTGCTCGGCAGCCAGCCGTTCCTGTTCGGCGCGGGCCTCGGCGGCGAGTCGCTGACGTTCCTGCTCGGCCTGCCGCTCACGTTCGAGATCGGCCTGGCGTCGACGTTCGGCCTGGGCGGCCTGTCGAGCCACGATCGCGTCCCGCGCCCCTTGCAGTGCAGCGGCAGTTGCCGCGAGATCGCTGCTTCTGCTGTCGATCGCACGGGCGTCGCTCAGCAGGTCCTCTGCTGAATCGAGATTGCCGGCGTCAATTTCGTTGCGCGCGCGCAGCACCAGTTTGCTCGCGACTGCGTCGAGCCCCTGCTCGGCGGCAACGTTGCCGGGGTCGTTGGAGAGAACCAGCTGGTAGTAGTAACGTGCGTTGTCGTTGGCCGGTGCCAGTAGCTCACCCGAGTCGAGGCGGGCATTCGCCTTGGCCAATACCTCGTCAACAGCCTGTGCACTGCGGGCCTCTGACAATTCGGTGGCGACCGCGTCGATTTCGCTGGCGTCCACGACATCGAGATTACGAGCCGCGGCGATGGCCGTGGACGCATCCTCAAAGCGGTCCTCGCGAATCGCTGTTCGAGCTTCGTCGAGGCGGCCACGCAACTGCATCTGCGACAATTGCGCCGTCAGGAATGGCAGTCGCGCATTGTCGGTATCGGCGGCTGCAACACGCTGTAACGCAGCGTCGGCGTCTTCCGTCCGGCCTTCAAGCATCGCCGTCTCGGCCATGCTGAGTGCCTGTGAAATGGTTGCGTCGAGTTCCGCGGCGACGACGGCGTTCTGCGGATCGGCCACGAGTGCCGCGGCAAATAACTCGATGGCGTTACTGCCGACCGGGTTGAAAATCTGGCCGGCATCACGAGCCGCTCGCGCATCGGCGACAAGCGTATCCGAATCCAGACCGCTCGCAGTGCCACCGAAAGGCGCTTCGTCAACCACTGCGTCTGAGTCGGATACCGGCGGTGTTGCTTCGACTTGCGTGGCATCGGGCAGCGTTTCCTCCGAACCGCTCATGAACCAGAACAGCGCACCCGCAATAACAACGGCGGCTGCCGCGGCGATGCCGATGAACTTCGGCTGCAGCAACGAGCTTCCCGAACCGCCTTCCGACGCTGCCGGCGAACCCATGCCGTCAACGCTGAGGTCATTCCCGGGCGGCGCATTGAATTCCTGCTTGTCCGCTTTTCCTGATTTGCCGACAAACGAACTGACGAGCCCGGTTACGGTTTCCGTGAACCGCGAGTCCTCCGAACTAAACGCGTCAGCAAGGCCATCTTCGATCGGCGAGCCGCCGGAAGGTGCCTTACTTGAGCCCAGCGGCGGATCGACCGGGGTCGCCGGTTTCTGAATTCGCGCCTGCGGTGCTGCGGTCTTCTTTTGCGGCTTCGGTGCTGCGGCCTTCCTCTGCGGCTTCGGTGCCGCCTTTTGTACAGGAACCGGCTTCGACGGAGCGACCGGTTTCGGTGCCGGCCTGACCGCTGCGGGTTTCGCGGGCGCTGCTTTGCCTGCTACCTTGAATGCGGCATCCGGTGCTTCCAGGTGATGTTTGACCGATGCCTCGACGGCGAGCCTCGCGCGGCCGGGCGAGACCGGTTTCAGCAGGAAGCGGTAGACCTTGCCGCGATTGATGAGGTCCATGAGCATTTCGCCGTCATCACGGCGTCCTGCAACGATTGACACGAGCCGCGGCGTGCCCTTTCGCAAGTGCTGCGTCAGCTGCTCGACTTTTTCACCAACCATTGCAGCGTCGACAACGGCAACGCCAACTTTGTGTTCGCGGATGGCTTTGTCGGCTTCGGCGAGTGTATTCGCGTAGTGCACTTCGTGCATGCCGCGCGATGAGTCTTTGATGGTTTCGAGAAACTCCTGGTCCTTGGTCAGGACCAGCACGTCGACAGCGCGTGCGCCGACGCTTTGCGCAGCGGAGACCTTTTTGGGGTCGAGAATGGGCAGGCGACCTGTGCCATCGGAAATGATCGTCGAGCCGTTCTCTGACGTCTCCATGATGATGTGCTCTGCCGTCAGGTCGGGATTGGCCGTCGTGTCGTTGGCGGAATCGGCCAGCGCCATAAGGCGCATCTGGCGAGTGGCATTGTCGACCAGCTGTTTCAGCCCGTCGCTTGTGACGTCGCCGTGCACAACCTGGAAAACCTCTTCTTCACCGACAATCGCCTCATTGCCGCTGCCGGCGAGGAGGATGCCAATCGTGTCCGGAGAGCGCTTCTTGGCTTCCTTGAGTGCCTCAAGACCACTCATGCCCGGCAGGTCCTGTGCCGAGATGATGACGTTGATCGGCGTATCGATCATCGTGTTCAGTGCCTCGCTGCCGCTGGTCGCGCAATGCACCGTATAGCGATCACCGAACCCGGCACTGAGTGTGTCGAGAGCGGTCTGTTCGCTGTGCAGCAGCAAAACCTGTGTCCTGTATTGGTCGATCGGCACTTGGTGTCCTCCGGGGCCTTATGTCTAATTCAATGCGCAATCCCTGCGTGTAGAAAGTATAGCCTCAGGGTTGTCGCCAGGCGCCGTCAGGCGGCGAGTGAGGTCCGAATCTGTGACCTGGCGCACAGTGCAACTGCAGGGTGCGTCACGTTTGCCCTTTCTATACAGGGTCTGCAGCGCGACAAACGGCGCGGCGCCTGGCATTGCGGCACGCTGGCGTGACGTTCTGGAAACGTAACCGAATCGATTTGTTAACGCGTCGCGATCTCGGCGAGCAGGCTCTCGACAGCCTCGTCGAGCGACATAACCTGCTGTTTTTTCGAGCCCATTCGGCGAATTGCGACAGACCGGTTTTCGACCTCGCGCTGGCCCACCGCGAACTGCACGGGTACTTTCGCAACGCTGTGCTCGCGAACCTTGTAGGAGATCTTCTCGTTGCGAAGATCGGCCTCGGCACGCAGTCCCCGTTTCCGCAGCTTGTCGACGATTTCGTTTGCATAGTCGTCGGCGTCGGACGTAATGGTCAGGACCTTGACTTGCAGCGGTGCGAGCCACAGCGGGAAGTTACCGGCGTGGTGTTCGATCAGGATGCCCATGAATCGTTCGAGCGAACCGAAGATCGCGCGGTGCAACATGACCGGCGTGTGCTTTTCACCGTCTTCACCGACATAGGCCGCACCGAGCCGGCCGGGCATGTTGAGATCGACCTGCAGGGTACCGCATTGCCAGTCGCGGCCGATCGCGTCGCGCAGCACAAACTCGAGTTTGGGTCCGTAGAATGCGCCTTCGCCCGGATTGTGTGTGAAATCGTAGCCGCCGGCTTCGAGGGCCTGCAACAGCGCGGACTCTGCCTGGTCCCAGACGGCATCTTCACCGACGCGAACTTCCGGCCTGTCGGCGAACTTGATTTTGACGTCGTCGAAACCGAATGCCTTGTACAGATCGAGGATCAGCTTGCAAACCGCGATCGACTCATCCGTGATCTGCTCGGCCGTGCAGAAAATGTGTGCGTCGTCCTGCGTGAACGCCCGCACACGCATCATGCCGTGCAATGCGCCGGACGGCTCGAAGCGGTGACACTTGCCGAACTCGCAGAAGCGCAGAGGCAGGTCGCGGTAGCTGCGAATGCCCTGGTTGAACACCTGGATGTGGCCGGGGCAGTTCATCGGCTTGACGGCATACGTACGGCCGTCGGGTGGTTCGGAGGTGAACATGTTCTCACCAAACGCTTCCCAGTGGCCGGAACGTTCCCACAGCCCGCGGAGTACCAGCTCCGGCGTATTCACCTCGTGGTACCCGGCGTCGGTGTTTGTCTTGCGCATTTCCGCGATCAGGCTCTGGAACACGGTCCAGCCGTGCGGGTGCCAGAACACGGCGCCCGGGGCTTCTTCCTGGAAATGGAACAGGTCCATCTGCTTGCCGAGCTTGCGATGATCGCGTTTCTCGGCTTCTTCGAGCATATGCAGGTATTTGCGCAGCTGCTTCTCGTTCGACCAGGCCGTGCCGTAGATGCGTTGCAGCATCTCGTTGTCCGAGTCGCCGCGCCAATAGGCGCCGGAGACGTGCGTCAGCTTGAAAGCCTTGCCGAGTTTACCCGTCGACGGCAGGTGAGGGCCGCGACAAAGGTCGACGAACTCGCCCTGGCGATACAGCGTCACGTCTTCGTTCGACGGGATACTCGCGATGATTTCCGCCTTGTACTCTTCGCCGATGCTGCGAAAAAATTCGACCGCCTTGTCGCGTTCCCAGACTTCTCGCTCGATGACTTCGTCGCGATCGACGATTTCTTTCATGCGCTGTTCGATCGTCTCGAGATCGGCCTCGGTAAACGGTTCCTCACGCGAGAAATCGTAGTAGAAACCGTTCTCGATGGCCGGGCCGATCGTCACCTGGGTCTCGGGCCAGAGTTCCTTGACGGCCTCGGCGAGGACGTGGGCGGCATCATGGCGAAGCAGCTCGAGCGCGTCGTCCGAGTCCCGCGTGATGATTGCCACTTCGGCGTCCGACTCGATCGCCCGGGTCAGGTCCCATTCGGTACCGTCAACGCGCACAGCCACGGCGGCGCGGGCCAGGCCCTCGCCAATTGAGGCGGCAATCTCGGCTCCCGTGACGGCGTTATCGAACTCGCGCTCGCTGCCATCCGGCAAGGTAATCTTCGGCATGATCTCGGGTCGTGTGAAACAGCGCGCAATTGTACGCGAAAAGCCCCGCGGATAAAGAAGTTCGGCTACAATACCGCCCCTTTCAGGCCCGGCCGAACAGGCAATCCATGAGCGAGACCGAAACGCGCGATTTTATTCGCCAGATCATTCACGACGACCTCGAATCGGGAAAGCACGACGAAATCGTCACGCGCTTTCCGCCCGAGCCGAACGGCTACCTGCACATCGGACACGTGATGTCGATCTGCCTGAATTTCGGGGTCGCGAAGGAAACCGGCGGCCGCACCTTCCTGCGCTTTGACGATACCAATCCTGGCCGGGAGAGCGAGGAGTACGTCAGTGCGATCGAGCGCGACGTGCGCTGGCTCGGATTCGACTGGGGTGATCGTCTCACCCATGCTTCGGATTACTTCCAAAAGCTTTACGACTCCGCCGAAACGCTGATCGAGAAGGGCGTCGCCTACGTCGACTCACTGTCGGCCGATGAGATTCGCGAATATCGTGGCACGTTGACGGAGCCCGGCTCGGACAGCCCATACCGGGATCGGTCGGTCGAGGAGAATCTCGATCTGTTTCGGCGAATGAAGGCGGGTGATTTCGCCGATGGTGAGCATGTACTACGCGCGAAGATCGACATGGCGTCGCCGAACATGAATCTCCGTGACCCGGCGCTTTACCGCATACGGCACATTTCGCACCAGCACACGGGCGACGCCTGGTGCATCTACCCGATGTATGACTTCGCACACGGCCTGTCAGACGCGTACGAAGGCATTACGCATTCACTGTGCACGCTCGAGTTCGAAGACCATCGGCCGTTGTACGACTGGTTTCTCGACCAACTCAGGCCCGAGCACCGTCCGCGGCAGATCGAGTTTTCGCGCCTGAACCTGGCCTACGCAATCACCAGCAAGCGCAAGTTGAATGCGCTGGTGGAAGAGGGTGTCGTATCGGGGTGGGACGATCCGCGCATGCCGACGATTGCCGGGATGCGGCGGCGTGGCTATCCGCCGGCGGCGCTGCGCGAGTTTGTAAAGCGCGGTGGGGTGACCAAGAAAGACAAACTCATTGAGATGGGGGTACTCGAAAATTGCGTGCGCGACGCGCTGGGCGATGTCGCGCCGCGGCGGATGGCGGTCCTGAAACCGCTCAAGGTCGTTTTGAACAACTATCCCGACGACAAGGTCGAGATGATGGAGGCAATGAACCATCCGGCGAACCCGGACATGGGAACGCGCGAACTGCCATTCTCACGTGAGCTGTGGATCGAGAAGGACGACTTCATGGAAGAGGCGCCGCGGAAGTTCTTCCGCCTGAAACCGGGCGGCGAAGTTCGTCTGCGATTCGGCTATATCATCAAGTGCGAGAAAGTGATCAAGGACGGCGACGGCAATGTCGTCGAGCTGCATTGCACGTACGACGAAGAAACGCGAAGCGGTACGGGTACGTCAGACCGCAAGGTGAAAGGTACGATCCACTGGGTGTCGGCACAACATGCCCTGGACGCCGAAGTGCGCCTCTACGATCGCCTGTTTACCGAGGCGAATCCGAACAGCGCGGACGACTTTCATTCGGTACTGAATCCCAACTCGCTTGAGACGGTGGCGGCGAAACTGGAGCCATCGCTCGCCGACGTGGACGAGGCTGTGCAGTTCGAACGCCTTGGCTATTTCACGCGCGACAGCGAGGACCGCGCTGCCTTTAACCGTATCGTTACGCTGCGCGACTCCTGGGCGAAGCTCGAAAAGCAGGCGATGCAGCAGCAGAATCAGGCTGCGCCGCGGTAAATCAGACCGTCAGTCCATCCGTAATGACGACCGGCGCGCCGCGTTCGAGTCCCAGCCCGTCGGAGGCATTGCCTTCAGCTCTGGCGACTTCGACGACATCGAACGAATTGACCAGCGCAAGATAGGCGCCCGGTTCAGCGCGTCCGTAGGTCGTCAGCATCGGAATTTGTTCGCCGGCAACGTGTACGATCGGCTGCCGGAAGCCCGAAATCAACGCGCGATCGATGTTGCTGATCAGGTTGCCGAACGCGTCGATCGTAATCACCTTGCCGTTGATTCTGCCTGCCGACACCTCGGCATCGTCGATCCAGGCGGGCGTCCAGTCGCTGGTCGGTTTTCCGATCGCCGTCAGCGACAACCTGCCTGCAGCAAGTTCTGCCGCGACCGGCGCGAATATATCGCGACCGTGAAATGTCGCGCTGGGATCAGCGAGATCCAGTGAGGACAGCCGGTCGACGTCAAGCTGCCAGACACAGCATTCTCTCTCCAGAATCGGTGCGAGTAATCCGTTATCCGGGGCCAGGAAAACGTGTTGATCATGCTCGACGAGCAGGATTTCGCGTTCGGTGCCGACGCCCGGGTCGACGATGCCGAGGTGGATCGTGCCGCGAGGGAAGTAGCGGTAGGACCGCGAAATCCAGAAGCCGGCTTCGGGCGGCCACTGCGGCGGTATGTCGTGCGCCAGGTCGACAACCGTTGCCCCCGGGTTGCGGGTCAGGATGACACCGCGCATCACGGCAGCGAACGGCCCTTTGTGGCCGAAATCGGTAGTCATCGTAATGACGCCGGACCAGTGCATCACGCGGCCAGTTTCTCGCGCTGCACATGCCGGACGACAAAATACGGTACGACGCCGCCGAGCACGGCCAAGAGCAGATAGACTTTGCTTGGATTCATTGCTGCCTCCCGATCAGGAGCACAAATTCTATCAGGTGGTCGCGGGTTCTTGCTTGAGGAACGTCGCCTTTGCCCAATAGATGAATGCCGTGTCGATCATTGCAATCACGATCTTGAACCCGTACTTCACAGCGCCGAGCGCCAGAGCCGTCTCGAGGTCGACGATGCCCCACCAGGTCACGAGTGAAAATATCAGCGTGTCGAGCAACTGTGACGCCATCGTTGACAGGTTATTGCGAAGCCACAACCAGCGTTCGCCGGTGACCTGGCGGATGCGGTGAAACGCCCACACGTCGAAACTCTGGCTGATGTAGTAGGCGAGCAGTGAGCCGATGACAAAGCGCGGCGTGAAGCTGACGATCGTTGCGAACGACTCGTGAATACTGGCCGAAAACGCCGCTGTCTTCGGATTGGTGCTCGGCTGGTACAGCAGGGCAAGGCTCAGCATCACGAGTACGATGACGCTGACGGCCAGGCCCATTCTCACAGCCTTGTTGGCTTCCGCGCGCCCGTAGTTTTCGCTCAGTACGTCGGTGGCGAAGAAGATGCTGGAATAGAAAATCACACCGAGACTGGTTTCGAAGCCGAAGATCATCGTCAGCTTCGGGCCCTGCAGGTTCGCAAGGATAATGGCTGTGGCAATGGCTACCTGCAGACCGACTTTGCCAAACAACCGGTACAGCAAGACGGTGCCGGCAAGGTCAACCAGCAGCGTCAGCAGCCACAGCGCTTCCTGGTTCGCGACGAAGTAGGCGGCGACCGGTTCCGGGATCATCGTGTAGCGAGTCTGTCCAGGTGCCAGTCGGCGTTGCCGAGGGTCTGCGTTATCGCGATAAATCGCTTGAAGTAGTGGGCGACATCGAGTTCCCATGTGACGCCCATGCCGCCGTGAAGCTGCACGGCTTCTTCGGCGACCCGACGCCCGGCGGTACCGACCAGGTATTTGACGGCGCTGGCTGCGTCGGCGGTCTCGTCGCTGTCAGCCATCGCGGCCCACATGAGCAGTGACCGGGTCTGCTCGCAGCTCGTGTACATGTCGACCATGCGATGCTGGAGCGCCTGGAACGAACTGATCGGCACGCCAAACTGGACACGGCTCTTGGCGTACTCGATGGTTTTTTCAGTCAGTATCGTCATGATGCCGAGCGCCTCGGCGCACACGGCAAGCGTCGCGTCGGAGACGGTTGCTGCGAGCGGCTCGAAGCCGCTACCCGCTTTGCCGAGTACGTCGCCAACGCGAACATCCGATAGTGTCACCTCGGCCGCGCGCAGGCCGTCGACAGTCTCGTAATCGACTATTGCGATTCCGTCGGCGGTTGCCGGCACGGCAAACAGCGTGATGCCCTGTTCGTTTCGTTGTTCGCCCGAGCTGCGCGCCGGGACGATGATCAGATCTGTAGTGCCGCCATTCAGCACGACGCCCTTGGCGCCATTCAGTACCCAGTTGTCGCCGTCGGCCGTCGCAGTCGTCGCAACATTGGCAATGTCGTAACGTGCCTGCGGCTCAACGAATGCGAGGCTTGCCTGCAGCTCGCCTGCGATGAGCGGCTGCAGCCACCGTGACTTCTGTTCGTCACTCGCGACGCGCTTCAGCACACCGCCGGCCAGCACGATATTTGCGAGATAGGGTTCGACGACGAGCCCGCGTCCCAGGCGCTCCATGACGATCATCAAGTCGACAGGGCCGCCACCGAAGCCACCGTCTTCCTCGCTGAAGGGCACGGCCGTCCACCCCAGCTCGGCGAACTGCTGCCAGACTTCCGCGCTGAACCCGGTTTCGGCGCGGGTGTGCTCCTGTCGCGTCTCGAAGCTGTACTCGTTGGTGACAAACTTGTCGATGCTGTCGGCGAGCATCGATTGAATTTCATTCAGCGAAAAGTCCATCGTCTACAGCCCCAGTACACGTTTCGCAATGATGTTTTTCTGGATCTCATTCGATCCCGCGAAAATCGTGTGCTTTCGATTGTTGAAGTACTCGAGGGCGGAATCCGTTTCGTCATCTTCACCGACCCGGCGTTCGTCGGGGAAATCGACAACATACTGATCCGGAACGAAGGGCAGGGCGTAGTATCCGGCGGCCTCCATGTACAGCGAATCGATCGCCTGGATGATTTCCGTGCCAACGAGTTTCAGGATCGAGGACTCCGGTCCGGGCGCCTTGCCCGATGCGACCGAGGCCAGCGTGCGCAGTTCCGTGTACTCCAGCGCTTTGAGCCGCACCTCCACTGCGGCGACCTTGCGCATGAAATTCCGGTCTTCGGCGAGCGGGGCAGCGCCGCGGATTGTTTTGCATGCACGGGCTCGCAGGCGCTGCAGACGGTACTTCGAGCGCGCCACGTGTGCGGCCTGCGTACGTTCGTGTTGCAGCAGCACTTTGCCGTAGGTCCATCCCTTGCCTTCCTCACCGACGAGGTTCTCCGCCGGTACGCGGACATTATCGAAATGGATCTCGTTTACCTCGTGTTCGCCGTCGAGCAGGATGATCGGTTTCACGGAAATACCCGGCGTCTGCATATCGACGAGAATGAAACTGATGCCCTCCTGGCGGCGCGCAACGTCACTCGAGGTGCGGACGAGGCAGAAGATCCAGTCAGCGTACTGGCCGAGAGTGGTCCAGGTTTTTGTGCCGTTGATGATGTAGTTGCCGCCGTCCCGGTCCGCGCGGGTTTTCAGCGACGCGAGGTCCGAGCCGGCGCCAGGTTCCGAATACCCCTGGCACCACCACGTGTTGAATTCGAGGATATCCGGCAAAAAGCGCTGTTGTTGCTCGGCCGAGCCGAAGGTGTAGATGACCGGTCCGACCATGTTGACGCCGAACGCAAGCGCCGGCGGCGCATTCACCCGGCCCTGCTCCTCGGCGAAAATGTACTTCTGGACGGTTGACCAGCCGGTACCGCCGAATTCCTGCGGCCAGTTCGGTGCCGCCCAGCCCTTCTTGTACAGTGCCTTGTGGAAGCGGACGAAATCATCGCGCGTCAACGGAATGGAGCGCTCCTGCTTGTCGAGTACGTCCTGGGGAAACTCAGTCGCAAAAAATTGCCGCACGTCGTCGCGAAACCGGAGTTCGTCATCCGTAAACGTCACATTCATCCTGCGGGGCTCCGTATGGCTGGACTCCGCAGCTTAGTGCAAAATGCGCGTATGGTCACCGACCCCAACGAACTGCAACTTAAGTCCGCCAAACCTGTCGCGGATGCGCTCGCGCGTCCGTTGCACGACCTTCGAATCTCGGTGTTGGACCAGTGCAATTTCCGCTGCCCCTACTGCATGCCGGCGTCCGAGTTTCACTCCGAATACGAATTTCTGAAACGCGAACAGCGCCTGAGCTACGACGAAATCCTGCGTGTCGCCGGCGCGGCGGCGAGCCTCGGCGTCAGCAAGTTGCGGCTCACCGGCGGGGAACCGCTGCTCGACAAGAACATCGCGGCGCTGATCCGGAGACTGGCGGCATTGCCGGGCGTCGAGGACCTCGCACTGACGACCAACGGTATGTTGCTGGCACCGAAAGCGCGGGCACTGGCCGACGCCGGGCTGCATCGCGTGACGATCAGTCTCGACAGCCTGGATGAGCAGGTTTTCAACGCGATGAGTGGCGGCCGTGGCGACATCGATCGAGTGCTGCAGGGCATCGACGCCGCTGCAGACGCCGGTCTCGGTCCGGTCAAACTCAACGTCGTCGTCCAAAAAGGTGTCAATGACCACACGGTGATCGACCTGCTCGAGCATTTTCGCGGCACCGGCCATATCGTGCGGCTGATCGAGTTTATGGATGTGGGTAACCGCAATGGCTGGCGCATGGACAGCGTAGTACCTTCGCGCGTATTGCTCGCCGGGATCCAGAAGCGCTGGCCGCTACGCGCCATCGGTCGTAACTACGCGGGCGAAGTGGCGCGCCGCTACGAATACGTGGACGGCGCCGGCGAGATCGGGTTTATTTCTTCGGTGACCGAGCCGTTTTGCGGTGATTGCAGTCGTGCGCGGCTCTCGGCGGACGGCAAGTTGTATACCTGCCTGTTTGCGAACAAGGGAACGGATCTCAGGGAGTCTCTGCGCAGCGGTGCCGACGACAGCGAGCTGGCCGATATCCTGTCGAGCATCTGGCTGCAGCGCGCGGACCGCTACAGCGAGCTGCGGCAACCGGAGCTCGCCGAGCATCATGTGTTGAAGAAGGTCGAAATGTACAGGATAGGCGGGTAAAGGAAGACAAGTGGGCAAGCTCTCTCACATAGACGGTGACAATCGTCCGACCATGGTTGATGTCAGTGACAAAGCGGTGACAATGCGCGAGGCGCATGCACGCGCGGAAGTCATACTACCTCGCAACGTTCTTGAACAGGTTACCGGTGATGAGATCAACACGAAGAAAGGGCCGGTGTTTGCGACCGCGATCATCGCCGGCGTCATGGCGGCAAAGAAAACCCACGAACTGATCCCGTTTTGCCACCCGCTCGGGCTGACGAGCTGCAAGGTGGCCGTCGCTATTAAGGGTGACCGGGCAATCATCGATTGCCGGTGCAAGGTCAGTCACAAGACGGGCGTCGAGATGGAAGCACTGACGGGTGCCAGCGTCGCGGCGTTGACCATTTACGACATGCTGAAAGCGTTGTCGCACGACATTGTCATCTCGAACACGCGCCTGATGAAGAAAACCGGCGGCAAAAAGGATCTTGAGCGCGATGACTAACCCGGTATACGGACTCGTGCTCGCCGGCGGCAAGAGCCGTCGCATGGGCCGCGACAAGGCAACGCTCGAGCGTGACGGGAAGACACAGCTTGCCTACCTCACGGAGCTGCTGGCAGAGCATGTTGATCGCGTCTTTGTATCGACTCGGGCCGATCAGCAGAGCGACCCGGAACGGCAACGCTACGACCAGATCGTCGACAACGTCGATACGGAAGGCCCGGCTGCCGGTATCCTGTCGGCAATGGCCGCTTATCCGGATGTGGACTGGCTCGTCGTGGCGTGTGACCTGCCAAACATCGATGCAGAGACAATCCGGTTTCTACTCGACCATCGTGCGTCCGAAAAACCGTTTACGGCGTTTACGAGTACGCACGACGGCCTGCCCGAGCCCTTGTGTGCGATTTACCACGCGGGCAGCGGCGAGACTGTTCGGCGTTTTGTCGATGATGGTGTCAACTGTCCGCGCAAAATGCTGATCCGGTCCGATACAGCGCTGCTCGAACAACCCGATCCGCGCGCGCTCGACAACGTCAACACGCCCGACGATCTCAACGATAGCATTCTGAAGGCCAGCGCATGAAGACACTCACGGTTCGCTATTTCGCGATGTTTCGCGAGGCGGCAGGGACGGCGGAGGAGTCTGTCAGTATTGACGGCGATACGGCGCGCGACGTCTTCGAGGCGACCCGCGATAGCCATGGGTCGAGCGAACCGCTCGGCCACTGCAAAGTCGCGATCAACGACGAAATGGCCGACTGGGATTCGCCGGTCGCGGACGGCGACACAGTACTGCTGTTTCCGCCGGTCGCCGGTGGCTGACATGTTCGCAATTTCAACGGTGCCTATCGATATCGACGCGTTGCGCGCGGACATGGGTGATCCGGGGGCGGGCGGCTACTGTGTCTTTGAAGGCTGGGTTCGCAATCTCAACGAGGGGCGCACTGTCGAGCGCCTGGAATACGAGACGTACGAACCGCTCGCCATCAAGGAGGGTGAAAAGGTGCTGGCAGAAGCCAATGACCGCTTTCCGCACCTGAAGGCGGCGTGCGTACATCGCACCGGACTGCTCGAGATCGGCGATTGCGCCGTCTGGGTCGGCGTGTCCTCGCCGCATCGCGACGAGGCCTTCAAGGCGTGCCGCTACATCATTGACGAGATCAAGATTCGTCTGCCGATCTGGAAGAAAGAACACTACGCAGACGGCGATTCCGGCTGGGTGAACTGCGAGCGCTGTGCGGCGCACGCACACGACTAGCAGCTTTACAGGCGCCTCGCCAGATTGCAGATCGACGGCGCTTGAGGTATCAATGAGCGCTCCGTTGGGGCGGCAGGTAGTCGTGCGAGTAATCAGTTCCATTAATGATGCGAAGGCGCTCGAGGGCGAAGAGGTCGGACTGTCCGACTGGGTCGTAATCGATCAGCATCGAATTGACCAGTTTGCCGAGGCAACTGGCGACTACCAGTGGATTCACGTCGACACGGAACGGGCCGCGAGGGAGATGCCGGGCGGCAAGACCATCGCCCACGGATACCTGACGCTGTCGCTAATCCCGGCGTTGACCGGCGATTTCGTCAAGGTCGAAAACCTCGCGCGTGCGATCAACTTCGGTCTCAACAAGGTGCGATTTTTCAATCCTGTCGAGGTCGGATCCAAGCTGCGCGGGCGGGCGACCGTGCTGAAAGCGCGGCAACGGGCCGGTGCGTTGCTCCTGACCTCGGAAGTCAAGATCGAGATCGAGGGCAGGCGCAAACCGGCCTGCGTCGCCGAGACGCTCGGGATGTACTTCTTCGAAAACTAGCGCGTATGTAGCCAGCCCGGGAGGAACGAATAGGGATCCCGGTCCAGCTCACTATTCCACGCCACGTTATTGTCTGCCAGCAGCGCTTCCATTGTGCCGTCTTTCGCAGCGTCGAACAGTTCCGTTGCACCGCCAACGTGTTTTCCGCCGATGTAGATTTGCGGGATCGTCTTGAGGCCGGTCCGCTCCTGGATCGCTGCCCGGATTTTTCCGCCCCTGTTGTCCGCCTGGTAGGCGACGGAATCGAGATCGATTGAGCGGTACGGAATATCGTAGTGCGCAAACATCTTGCGAACCGACCAGCAAAATTCACACCACTCGAGCGCAAACATGACCACCGGGTTTTCCGGGTCGTTGGTTGTCGACTGAAGAAAGTCGCGAGCGGATTCTTCTACGACGATGGGCGCCTCCGGTGCCGCTTCGTCCTTCCCGTCATCCGCCGGCGGTGGCGGGGGCGGCGAATCGAAACGGAAGTTAGGCGTCGACCGTGCAATCTCCTGTTCTTCGCCCGTCATGTCCTCGGGTACGCCCTCGAACAACGGTGTCGACAAATAGCGCTCGCCGGTATCCGGCAACATGCACAAAACGTTGGATCCGGGATCCGCTTTTTCTGCGACTGCGAGTGCACCGGCGAGGGTAGCTCCCGCCGATGTGCCGGCAAAAATGCCTTCCTTTTGTGCCAGTTCCTTTGCGAGGCGCAGCGCGTCATTGCCGTCAATCGGCACAATTTGATCGATATGCTCGGCGTCGACGACGTCCTCTACCAGGTGCGGAATAAAGTCGGGACTCCAGCCCTGCATCAGGTGTGGACGGAACAGCGGATGGCTGTCGAGGTGATTGCCATCGGCATCGCGCTCCTGCGGGATGCCGCTGCCGAGCATCTGCGAGTTGTCGGGCTCACAGACAACAATTCTGGTGTCCGGGCTTTTCTCGCGCAGCACCCGTGCCACGCCCTTGAGCGTACCGCCGGTGCCGAACCCGGAGACCCAGTAGTCGAGTTTGCGATCGGCAAAGGCCGCGAGGATCTCCGGGGCCGTTGTTTTGGAATGTGCGTCGGCGTTGGCTTCGTTTTCGAATTGCCGGACCAGGAACCAGCCGTGCTTTTCGGCCAGTTCCACGGCCTTGGCCAGCATGCCGCTGCCTTTCAGTGCGGCCGGCGTCAGAACGACCTTCGCGCCGAGAAAACGCAACATCTTGCGGCGCTCTATGCTGAAGTTTTCCGCCATGGTGACCACGAGCGGGTAGCCTTTCTGCGCGCAGACCATGGCAAGCCCTATGCCCGTGTTGCCGCTGGTCGCCTCGATCACGGTCTGGCCGGGTTTCAGCGTGCCGTCAATCTCCGCCTGTTCGATGACGTTGCGGGCGAGGCGATCCTTGACCGAACCCATCGGGTTAAACGACTCGACCTTGACGTACACGTTGACGTCTTTCGGTCCGAGCTTGTTCAGGCGGACGATGGGTGTATCGCCGACCGTCTCGAGTATGTTGTTGTACAGCATGGAATCACCTTTGTTGTGTTTTTCCGACGGTGAAATCGTAGCGTGCGACCTGTCAAGGGTCCTGACCAGGCGATGTCCATTCAGTGACTTTTGGCTGACCCCGGCCGTCTCCTCCCCTGAATGCGCCGAACAGCGCTACAATAGCATTGTGCACGATGCGAAATAATAACGAAATCAAGGGGTAAGACGTCATGGAACTGATCATTGGCTTGGTAATCCTCGTCGCTGTGATCTGGGCGATCATCCAGGTTGCCGGCAGCAGCGCCGACGGTGGCAAGAAAGCACTCTGGATCATCATCCTGCTGCTACTCGGCCCGATCGGCGTGATCCTGTGGTACTTCATGGGGCCGGGCTCGCCCAAATAACCGCGGGTCCGGGAACTCGGTCGTCGTTCGCCGCTTGCGGTTGACGACGGGCTTTCTCCGCAACGAAAAAAAGGCGGCAGGTTTCCCTGCCGCCTTTCGAACTGCTACGTCCTAGTCCCAGTTTTTGCGGAAGCTGATGCCGTAAGTTGCCGGCTCGGACGGGTAGGAGTTGGTGCGACCCGTATCCAGCAGCGGCGGATCGTACGAACCGGTGTAGTAACGCTCGTCCGTAACATTGCGTCCCCACAACGTAATCGTTGAATTCCAGGCGTCGATGTCGAGTCCGATGCGTGCGTTCAGGATGCCGAAGTCATCCATCAGCGTCAGCGGGTCGTTGTCGCCGTCTGTCGTGAACTCCGACTGGTGCGAGTACTCGATCTTGACGAACAGGTCGTTGCTGCCCATCGGGAAATTCTGCGTAAGCCCGATATTAAAGCGATCTTCCGGGTTGTACGGGATCGGCTCGCCGGTTCTTACGCAGGTTGCGTTCGCATTGGGCGGGAATCCCGTGATGCTTTCTTCCGGCGCGAGCAGGTGGAACGGCGCAGCATCCCAGCACGTGCCCTGGAGGAAGGACTTGAACTCACCTTCATTACGGGCGTAGTAGCCGGAAACCGTCGTGTTGTCGAACGGCAGCCAGTTCCACTCCAGCTCGAACCCTTTGACCTCCATGTCACCGGCGTTTTGCAGGTTGAAGCCCGTGCCTGTAAACGAGTTGGCCTGGAAGTCCTCGAAGTCGGTCTGGTAAACGGCGACGTTGTAGCGCAGACGGTCGCCGAGCTCGCCCTTGAGGCCGATTTCCGCCGACTTTGATTTCTCTGCGTTGAAGACCGTATCGAACAGCAGGAAGATGCGGTCGGTATTGGTGCCGCCGGCTTTGAAGCCGGTCGCGTACGACGCGTAGGCCATCGTCGAATCGGTGATGTACCACGTCGCCTTGGCCGTACCGGTCACCTGGTCATCCTTGAGCTGATCACGTACGTCCGGTCGTGGCGAAAACGGCGCCAGCGTCCAGGCAGCCCAACCGGCATTCGGTTGTGCAACGGCGAGCAGTGGTGTCGGATCGGCCGGAGGGATGCCCTGCGACAAGCCAATCAGGATCGCGCCGATCGCATTCAGGTCGGGAACCATGGTGCCCGGATTGGTCTGCGTATACGTCGCGTCGATTTTCTTGGTCTCGTCGGTGTAACGCGCACCGAGCGTCAGCGTGAATGCGTCACTCAGGGCCCAGTCGACCTGACCGAACACTGCGTAGCCGCTGTGTTCCTGCTTGACTACATCATTGGCGAACGCGCCGGCAGGAAACGCCGGGGCACCCGGTGGAAAGAAACCGCCCTGGCTGATCACAAACTGGGAAAATGCGGTTACTCCGTTGGTGATGTCACTCAGTGACGGCAGTCCCTGGGCGATGTTTCCGAGATCGGCATAGGTTTGCAGGTCGGCACCGCCAACAGTGGTCGTGTTGCTGTCGATGTCCTGTGCGAAGTAGTAACCACCAACGACCCAGTTGCTGGCGTCGCCAAACTGGCCGGACAACCGCAATTCCTGCGAGATCGACATCTGTTCGGCGAGATTCGTGCGCTCGGCGATTTCGGTATCCGTGAAATCTGCGTCGATAAAGTCGAACGTATCGAACTGCCGGAACGCGGTGATCGACGTCAGTCGCGTACTGTCGTAGTCCTTGACGATTTCCAGCGACAGGCCACGATCTTCATTGCGGGACTCGGGCACCGCATTCACGGATGTCCGGTAGTCCTCCCAGCTGGCCATGTGAACGTTGGGCGGCAGCGGTACGCCGTAGTTCTGGTCCGTGTAGACATTGCGCCCCATCGACATCAGGATCGCGTCGGGGCCGTTGATGGGCATGCCGACCGCGAGTCCGCCGCGCGAGAAGATGCTGTCTACGCGCGTCGTGCCGATGCAGCAGATCTCGTCGATTTCCGAGTAATCCGCGATGACCCGGATCGACAGGTCGTCATCGTTGTCGTAGCCGACCTGGGCGCGAATACCGATTCGATTGCGATCGTTATAAAGGTCCTTGATCGGGCCACTCTGTGACGAGATCTGCTGACGGAAATTGTCTTCCTGCACGAAGCCGTCGCGTTTCGACGAAAAGATCGTGCCGCGGAATGCGAGCCTGTCGGTAAGCGGGATGTTGGCGCCTGCGCTGATCCGTTGCAGGTTGAAGTCGCCGGCCGACACGTCGATGAACCCGTTCACCTCGTCGGTATTCGGTGCAACGGTGCGGATGTTGATCGCCCCGGACGCCGTGTTTTTGCCGAACAGCGTGCCCTGCGGACCGCGCAGAACTTCCACCGCCTCGACGTCAACCAGCTCATTGATCAGCGAGCTCTGGCGCGAACGGTACACGCCGTCGACATACAGGCCGACCGATGACTCGACACCGAAGTTGTTCGAAGTACTGCCGACACCGCGAATCGCGAAGTTCGATGTCGTCGCTGTCTGGCTGCGCCCCACCGTCAGGCCCGGAACGCCTTCCTGAAGCTCGTTCATGTCCTTGAAACCGGACGAGTCCATTTCCGCGCCGCCGATGACCGTAATGGCGATCGGTTGGTCGGAGGCCGATACGAGGCCGCCGGTCGTCTTGGAGTAGACGACGATTTCCTCGAGTACTTCCCCATCGTCATCCTGTGCTGACGCAGGCATCGCGACGCTGATTGCGATCAGCGCTGAGCCCGCCAGGCAGGAGAGTTTGCTTAAGCGTGAGCCAGTCGGTTTCATTAGGTCCCCCTTTACCGATTAAATGCTTAATTACAAGGTGCTGATTTTGACCAAGCATATCATGCTTTCGCGGGTTAGAATCAGCGTCCAAGCTTATGAAAAACTGATGTTTTGGCGATATTCTCGCCGAAACAAAAAACCACCACGAAAAAGGATTTCGAATGGGCGATCCACTCCGTCTTTACGGGCTCAGGGCGCTGGTCCTGAACGGCGGTTCGGGCATTGGCGAAGCCAGCGCTCGGACACTGATCAAGCACGGTGCAACCGTGCTGGCCGCAGACACCCGGAACAGCGGCGTCGAGCAGCATTTCAGCCGCGTCAAGGGCATCACCGGGATGTCCGCGAACCTGCTGGACAGCGACGAGATACCGGGAATCGTTTCCGAGGCTGTCGACCTGCTCGGTGGACTCGATATTCTCGTCAACGAGTTTCCGATTCCCCAGGACGGGCTGCTTGCCGATACCGGTGAGAAGTACGAACGCGTCATCAAGACTCGCGCCGCGCTCACGATGGCGTCGTGCCGTGCTGCGCTGCCGCACCTCAAGAAGAGCCCGGCGGGACGCATCATCAATATGGGTATGCTGCGCAGCTGTTTCGCGGCCAATGCCAGCGACGTCAGCCGCAAGGCCGAGCAGGACCTCGCGAACCTCACGCGTGCGCTGGCCGTCGAGACCGGCGAGTTTGGCATTACAGCCAATTATGTGCAGCCCGGAGGCGTCATGACGCCGGAAAGTCGCGATGTTTTTCGCAAAAATGCGGGCCTTCGCGATCATTGCATCAAGAGTTCAGCGGCGAAGCGTCTCGGTGAGCCCGTCGACGTATCCAAGGTGGTGCTGTTCCTGGCGAGCGACGATGCCGTGTTTGTCAGCGGCACCGGCATCGCCGTGGACGGCGGGCGCGCAGTCGACTGATGCATGCAGTTCTAAAGGACCTGATCGGGCTCCTCGGCCTGGAGCGTATCGAGGACAACATTTTCCGCGGTGACAGCCGCGATATCGGCAGTCCGCAGGTCTTCGGCGGTCAGGTTATCGGGCAGGCGCTGTCCGCCGCGCAACACACCGTGGACGGACGCGTCGCTCACTCACTGCACGCGTATTTCCTGCGTCGTGGCGACGTCAACGCGCCGATCATTTACGAAGTGGATCGCTCGCGCGACGGCGGCAGTTTTTCCAACCGGCGCGTCGTGGCCATCCAGCACGGTCGTCCGATCCTGAACCTGGCCGCGTCGTTCCAGAACCCGGAGAAAGGGCTCCAGCACCAGTTCGACATGCCGGATGTGCCGGGGCCCGAGGGTCTCAAGGATCTGACGGACGTTGCGAAGGACATGCTCGAGCATATTCCGTCGAAAATGCGGCGCTTCCTGACAAAGCAGCGAGCCTTCGAGTTCCGGCACGTCGAACCGGTCAATTTCGAAACCACTGAGAAAATGCCGCCGGTAAAACACGTGTGGATCCGGGCGATGGACAAGCTGCCCGAAAACCCGGTGCTGCACCAGAACCTGCTGACGTACGTGTCCGACTACGAACTTGTCGGTACGGCGACATTGCCGCACGGCCTGTCCTTCAACAAGGGCGCCGTGATCATGGCGAGCCTCGATCACGCATTGTGGTTCCATCGCGAGGTGAAGCTCGACGACTGGCTGTTGTACGCCATGGACAGTCCGAATTCATCGGGTGCGCGCGGATTTGCGCGCGGGCAGTTTTTCAACAGGGACGGCGTCCTGGTCGCATCAACGGCGCAGGAAGGTCTGATGCGAGTCATTGACCCGAAAAGGGTCAGACCCCGCTCCGACCCGTCCAGGCAAAACTAGGGCGCGGACCTAATCAGCCACACTCTCCGGAATGTGCATTACAGGATGGCTCGCTTCGCTGCGCTTGATTCCTTGTAATGCACATTCCGGAAAGTGTGGCTGACCACCGGTGACGTTCTATTTTGCCTTGCCCTGCGCGGCGACCGCAGCGGCAGCCCTGGCAATTGCGTCGGCGTCACCCAGGAATTCCCGGGAGATCGGCGTCAGGTCGTCGTTCAGCTCGTAGGCGAGCGGCACGCCGGTCGGGATATTGAATCCGGTAATGTCCTCGTCAGAGACGCTGTCCAGCATCTTGACGAGCGCGCGCAGGCTGTTGCCGTGCGCAGCAATCAGTACGTTCTTGCCGGCTTTCAGGTCCGGCGCAATGACGTCGTTCCAGCACGGCAAAACCCGTTCGAGCGTGAGTTTCAGGGACTCGGCCGCGGGCAGGGCATCGATGCCGGTGTACCGTGGGTCGAACCTCGGGTGACGCTCGTCGTCGGCGTCGAGCTCGGGTGGTGGCGTGTCGTAGCTGCGGCGCCAGATGTGCACCTGCTCATCGCCATACTTCTCAGCCGTTTCGGCCTTGTTAAGCCCCTGTAACGCGCCGTAGTGGCGTTCATTGAGCCGGTAATCCCGCATGACCGGAATCCACATCAGGTCCATCTGGTCCTGGATATGCCACAGGGTCCGAATCGCACGTTTCAGGACGGACGTGTAGGCGATATCGAACGAGTAGCCGAGCTCGGCCAGCAACTTGCCGGCCGCAATGGCCTCGTCGTTGCCTTTCTCGGTGAGGTCGACGTCGTGCCAGCCTGTGAACAGGTTTTTGAGATTCCATTCACTCTGCCCATGACGGCACAGTACGAGCTTTCCAGCCATGTTGACTCCGGGATTGGTTACTTTGTGATCAGCTCGCGCAATTCCTGCGCGGCGACCGACAGCGTAGCAAAATCGATGCGATCGCGAAGCTGCATTTCCTCCAGCATCGCGTTGAAGCGCGCGACATCGGCAGCGTTTTTCTTCAGCCAGTCCTGCGCGATTTCGCCCGTGTCCCGGGTACTGCGCGGGCGCAGCAATCGAAACGCGAGTTCCCGCCGGATGCGGTAAAACTCGTCGCGCAGGTTGCTGCGAGCGATGGCCTGCCAGCGACCGCTGACCTTGAGGTCCTCGGCGCGATTGTGCAGCCAGTAAAGCCCCAGCGCGTCGTTGAACGTCGAGTACAGCTTGGTGGCATCGAGCACGTCGCGCTTGCGTTCCGCTGCAAGGTCGGACATGTCGAGCGCCGGGCGTGTCAGCAGCAACAGGGACATGCGATTGGCGACGTTTTCCGGTACGCCCATCGACAGGTAGTGCTGTTCTGCTTTCTCGTGACGAACCCTCGCGGCGCGAGACAGGTAGGTGCCGGAGCGCGAGTAGATGCGCGCCATGTTGTCCTTCAGGCGCTCGACCGTGGCGACGATGTCGAGCTTGTCGCCGTACTGTTCGATCAGCCAGTAGCAGGCATGACGTAGCGTACGGCTGACCTCGAACATCATGTGCATCTGCGCGGTGGCGGGAATCTCGTAATCAAGCGACTCGATCGTGCGCCACAACGGGCCCGCGCGGCAGATAATCCGTGCGACCTCGTAAGCACGTGTGACGGTGACGATGCTCGCGCCCGTATCGGCCTGCACGCGCTTTGCGAAGGCCGGGCCCATGCGATTGACAAGGTCGTTCGCGATGAGCGTGGCAAGGATCTCGCGCCGCAGGCGATGTTGCGGTATCAGGTCGGCGTAGCGCTTGCGCAATACCGCCGGAAAGTAGCGTTGCGGATCGATCGCGAGAAAATCGACCAGCGATTCGCCCGAAGCGATGAGGCCGTTGTACAGGTCGATCTTGGCATAGCTCAGGACGACAGCAAGTTCGGGGCGAGTGAATCCCAGCTTGCGCGTGCGTCGTTCCTCGATCTCGATGTCGTCGGGCAGGAACTCGATATCGCGGTCGAGCAGCCCGGACAGCTCGAGGTCGGAGATGAGGCGTGCGGTTTCGTCGATGCGATCGGCCGATAGCATCTCGCTCATGCTGATCGACTGCGTCTGCAGGTAGTTGTTGCGCAACACGAGATCGGCAACGTCGTCGGTCATCGATTCGAGCAGGGTATCGCGCCGCGCGCGAGTCATGTTTTTCGCTTTCGTAACGTCCGACAGCAGAATCTTGATATTGACTTCGCGGTCCGAGCTGTCGACGCCGGCCGAATTGTCGATGAAGTCGGTATTGACCCGTCCGCCTTTCTGGCTGTACTCGACACGTGCCAGCTGCGTAAGTCCGAGGTTGCCGCCTTCACCGATCACCTTGCAGCGAAGCTGGTTTGCGTCAACACGCACGGCGTCATTGCTGCGGTCGCCGGCGTCGGCGTGGCCTTCGGTGCTCGCCTTTGCGTAGGTGCCGATGCCGCCGTTCCACAGCAGGTCGACGGGCATTTTGAGAATAGCGTTGATCAGCTGGTCGGGCTTCAATGATGACGCATCGATATCGAGCAGCTTGCGTGCTTCCTTCGATAGCCGAATCGTTTTTGCCTGGCGGGAGTAAATGCCGCCACCCTTCGATATCAGCGTTTCATCGTAGTTGTCCCAGCCGGTGCCGGGCGTATTGAACAGACGGGAGCGTTCCTTGTAACTCGTCGCAACATCCGGGTCGGGGTCGAGAAAAATGTGCCGGTGATTAAATGCGGCAACGAGACGAATCTTCTTCGACAGCAGCATGCCGTTGCCGAAGACGTCACCGGCCATGTCGCCAATACCGGCGACCGTGAACTCATCAGTTTGCGTGTTGACGCCAAACTCGCGGAAATGGCGTTTGACCGCTTCCCAGGCGCCGCGCGCCGTAATGCCCATCTTTTTGTGGTCGTAGCCGGCCGAGCCGCCGGACGCGAAAGCATCGTCGAGCCAGAACCCGTAATCTGCCGAGAGACCGTTGGCGATGTCCGAGAACGTCGCAGTGCCCTTGTCGGCGGCGACAACGAGATACGGATCTTCGCCGTCGTGTGCGACGACGCCGTCCGGCGTTACGACCTTGCCGTCGACAACGTTGTCCGTGATGTCCAGCAGGCCGCGAATAAACGTTTTGTAACAGTGAATGCCGTTTTGCAGAATCGCATCGCGATCGCCTTCCGGCGCTTTCTTCGGAAAGAAGCCGCCCTTGGCGCCGGTTGGAACGATCACCGTGTTCTTGACGACCTGTGCCTTCATGAGGCCGAGCACCTCGGTGCGGAAATCTTCACGGCGGTCGGACCAGCGCAGACCGCCGCGGGCGATGTCCCCGCCGCGCAGGTGCACGCCTTCGACCTCGGGTGAGTAGACGAATATTTCGTAGCGGGGCCGCGGTCGCGGGATTTCGGGCAAACGCGACGGATCGAACTTGAGCGAAATGTAGGATTTCGGTGCGTCGTTCTCGTGCAGGTAGTAGTTGGTGCGAAGCGTCGCCTCCATGCCGCCCGCGAATGCGGTAAGTATGCGGTCCTCGTCGACGTTACGTGCTTTCGCGACACTGCGCGCAACCGCATCGTTGATTTCTTTCAGCTCGCGCTTGCGCGCTGTCCGCGGGATGGCAGGGTCGAACTGCAATTCGAATTTGCGTATCAGCCGGCGAACAAGCTGGGCGTGCGACGCCAGCACGTCTTCCATGTAGGACTGGGAGAACGGCAGGCCCAGTTGCAGAATGTGCTTCGCGTAACAGCGCAGCAGTGCCGTTTCGCGCCAGCGTAGCCCGGCTGCGACAACGAGACGATTGAGCCCGTCGTTTTCGGCGTGGCCTTCGTGCACGGCCAGGAAGCAGTCTTCGAAGCGCCGCCCGATGTTGTCGACATCGATTGCGGCACCGCCGGCATGTTGCAGGCGAAAATCCTGGATGCTCATCACGCGCCCGGACGGCAACAGCGCCCGGTGCGGATGTTCCGAATCGACGCGCACACCCATGTTTTCGACGATCGGCAGCGCATCGGACAGCGACAACGGTTCGTCCATGCTGTAGATGACGAAAGCGGCGCGGTCCGGGGTGTCGGCGCCCGACCCGAACAGCACGACGGAGCGGTCGATACCACGCCGCTGCATATGTTCCATGCGTTCGATGTCAAGACACGCGTCAGCCGGTTCGGTCACGTCCTGGTAACCGGCCGGGAACGTGCCGCCGTACTGCTTCGCGAGGTGGCGACCGTCTTCGTCGCCATAGCGCTCGATCAGGGCGTCACGCAGTCTGTCCGACCAGGTTACGACGAGATCGGCTATCTGCTGCTCGATCCGGTGGATGCTGATTCGAGGGCGTACGCCTTCTGCCGTACGAACGATAATATGCACGCGAGCAAGCGCCGACTCCGAAATCTGAACGGCAGAATCCACGGCAATACCGTCGAACGCTTCGCGCAGCAGGTTTTCGACGCGTCGTCGTATCGCGGTCGTGTATTTCTCGCGCGGGACATAGACGAGACAGGAGAAGAACCGCCGGAACGTGTCACGGCGCAGGAAGAACTTGACGCGCTTGCGGTCCTGCAGATTGAGGATACCGATCGTCGTGCGCGCGAGGTCCTGTATCGTGCTCTGGAACAATTCTTCGCGCGGGTAGGTGTCGATGATGTGCGCGAGTGCCTTGCCGCGATGTCCGCCTTCGTTGACGTGTGCGCGCTCGAAGACCTTGCGCACCTTGTGCCGCAGCAACGGGATGTTGCGCGGGCTTTCGCTGTAGGCAACGGACGTCCAGAGGCCAATGAATCGACGCTCACCGATGGCATTGCCCTTCTTGTCGTACATCTTGACGCCGACGTAGTCGAGAAAAGCGGAACGATGAACGGTCGATCGCGAATTGGCCTTGGTCAGGATCAACCAGTCCTTCGAGCGTGTCAGGCGCTTCATTTCGGAGGTGAGTTCGATCGCGCCCGCGCCGCGGTCTTCGCGACTGAGCACGCCAAGCCCGGTACCTTCGACAGCTTTCAGGAAAAAGCGCTGGCCGCGTCGCGACAGTTTGTACTCGCGGTAGCCGAGGAACGTAAAGTGGTCGTCCGCCATCCAGTCGAGCAGGGCCTGGCTTTCCGATCGCAGCAATGGATCGACGCCCTTCGGTCCGTTTGCGAGCAGGTCCCGGGTTTCGAGCATGCGCTGCTTCATCGGGATCCAGTCGCGCACGGCAACTCGAACATCGGCCAGAACCTTGCTGATCTCCTGGCGCAGAATCTTCAGCGTTGCCGGCTCGGATTCGCGGTCGATTGCAAATCGAATGTACGACTCGCGTCTTGCCCTGGCACTGTTCGGGGCGGCAATTCCCGTCAGCTTGCCTTTCGCGTCGCGCAGGACCGAAATAATCGGATGAACCGTAATGTGTACGGCAAGGTCGTGACGGTTGATCGCGGCGGCGACCGAATCGACCAGGAATGGCATGTCATCGTTGACCATTTCGATGAACGTGAACTTGGACTCGTAGCCGTGTTCTTTCTCGGTCGGATTGAAAATTCGCAGCAACGCCTGGCCGCGGCGCCGCTTCGCGCCGAACGCCAGGTGGTCCAGCGCAGCTCGCGCCATGACCGCTTCATCTTTGCCGACCAGGTCCTCAACAGGGACGTGTGCAAAATACTGCTTCAGAAATCGGCGCCGCTGTGCGGCTTTTGGAAGGATTTTCGAGGGTGCGCGGGATGCGACGATGGTGTCGACAATGGCTGCTTTCATATCGCCAACTCGACGCTGATCTTTTGATGTCACGTATGTGCTCCGGTCGTGTGATCGACCAAAAGGTTGGGCCCGGTAAGGCGGGACGCATTATACAGTAATTGCTATTGAAACCACCTGTCCGGCGGCTTGAACTACGGCGTGCCGATCAGGCGTGCGCGCGCCATCAGTTTTTCCATCGTCTTGTTGAGATCGGCGAGTTCGTCGTCGGAAAGGCCTTCGAGCAAGTCGCGTTCGAACTGCAGCGCCAGCTCCGCAATTTCGTCATGGAGCTGCTTGCCTTCGTCGGAGAGATTGAGAATCGAGCGCCGCTTGTCAGCGTCGGCGAATTCGCGGTCGATGCGTCCGCTCTTGACGAGCTTGGTCACGGCGCGACTGACGGCGACCTTGTCCATCATGGTCCGTTCGGCGACCTCGACGGCCGACAGGCCGGGGAAGCGGCCGAGAATCGCGATGACGCGCCACTCCGGAATCGATACGCTGAAGCGCTTGTCGTAGGCGCGCGCAACGGTCGTACTGATGGTGTTCGACAACACCGCCAGCCGATACGGCATGAACTGCTCAAGAATCAGCACATCAGTCATGGGGCCAATCTATCATGCGAGGTGCGGCAGGGCGAGATACTCGTCGGACTGCATTTCGGTGAGCCTGCTCAGGGTACGCTGGTACTCGAACTCGAGTCGATTCCCGGCATACAGGTCTGCCGGCGTGGCGGCGGCCGAGACGATCAGCTTGACGCGGCGGTCGTAGAACTCGTCGACCAGTGCGATGAATCGGCGTGCCTGGTCCTCGCGCATCGGGTCGAGCGTCGGTGCCCCGGACAGGATGACGCTCGGAAACCAGCGCGCGATCTCGATGTAGTCGGCCTGGCTTCGCGGGCCGTCGCAAAGAGCGTCGAAGTCGAACCAGGCGATGCCTTTGGCGTGGCGACGCACCGGAATGTCACGGTTGTTGATTTCGAGTTTGCCGCCTTCGTGAATATCGCTGGACGCCGATTCGCTGAAGAAGTAGTGCAGCTTTTGGCGAGCCGTCGCGTCATCCGGCGTCAACCAGGTGCCGGCCTTCTGCAACAGGCGCAGACGGTAGTCGGTGCCGCCATCCATGTTGACGACGTGCGTGTACTTGTTCAGCAGTGCGATGGCTGGCAGAAAGCGCTGGCGCTGCAGTCCGTCCCTGTACAGGTCGTCGGGTTTTGAATTTGAAGTCGCGACCAGCGTGACGCCCCGCCTGAACAGGCCGTCGAGCAGCCGGCCGAGAATCATGGCGTCGCCGATGTCCGAGACGAAAAACTCGTCGAAGCAAAGTACACGCGTTTCTGCCGCAATCTGCGAGGCAACAACGTCGAGCGGGTCCTCCGTGTCGCTGAGTGTCGACAGCCGGTCGTGCACGTCGTGCATCATGCGGTGAAAGTGAATGCGTTTCTTCGCCCCGACGGCGAGGTTGTCGTAGAAGAGATCCATCAGGAAGGTCTTGCCGCGGCCGACGCCGCCCCACAGATACAGGCCGCGGACGCCCCGGTAGTCGGGTACTCGCCGGCGGAAGAGCCTGGCAAGCAGGCCGCCGCCGGAATGCTCGGCTTCAACCAGCGCCAGTTGCAACGCCTCCAGTCGCTCGACGACACGGAGCTGCGCCTCGTCCCGGACGTGTCCTTCGCGCTTCAGGCTGTCTTCGTAGGCGTCGCGGATTCTCATCTACCCTGATGGCTGTATGTGCGTATGGTCACCGGCACGGCAAGATGACATGCCTGATAAGATACGGCAAACAACAACAGGAGTGCCGGGGAATGTCGGAAGCAGCAGGACGCGAATCCATGGAGTTCGACGTCGTCATCGTCGGCGGTGGTCCCGCCGGACTGGCGGCCGCGTGCCGATTGATGCAGCTCGATGCGAATCTTTCCGTTGTTGTTGTGGAAAAGGGCTCCGAGATCGGCGCGCACGTGCTGTCCGGCAATGTGTTCGAACCCACCGGCCTCGACGAGTTGTTTCCGGACTGGAAGGACATGGGCGCGCCTGTCAAAACGGCCGTAACCGGTGACCGCATTCACTACCTCGTCGGTGAGAAGCGGGCGGTACCCGTGCCGGAGCTGTTCCTGCCACCGCCGATGCACAACAAGGGCAACTACATCATCAGCCTCGGGCAGCTTGCGCAATGGCTCGGCGAACAGGCCGAGGGGCTGGGCGTCAATATTTTTCCGGGATTCGCGGCGTCGGAAGTCCTGTATGACGACGGCGGCGCGGTGAAGGGCGTTGCGACCAGCGATTTGGGAATCGGCAAGGACGGCGAGAAAAAGCGCTCGTACGAAGCGGGTTACGAACTGCTCGGCAAGTACACGATTTTCGCCGAGGGAGTGCGCGGCAACCTCTCTGAAGAAGTGATGAAGAAATATGACCTGCGTGCCGACGCCGACCCACAGCACTACGGCATAGGCGTCAAGGAAATCTGGGAGATCGAGCCGGAAAGGCACGAAGAGGGACTGGTCGTGCACACGTTCGGCTGGCCGCTCGACAATCACACCGAGGGCGGCGGCTTTCTCTACCACGCGTCGAACAACAAGGTGTTTGCCGGATTCATCGTTGCGCTGAACTACAGGAATCCGCACCTGTCGCCGTTCGAGGAGTTCCAGCGCTGGAAGACGCACCCGAAAATCCGCCGCTACCTGGACGGCGGTGAGCGCATCGCCTATGGCGCGCGAGCCGTAAACAAGGGCGGCATGCAGTCGCTGCCCAAGCTCGCGTTTCCCGGTGGCATGCTCACAGGCTGTAGCGCCGGCTTCCTGAACGGCGTCAAAATCAAAGGTGCCCACACGGCAATCAAGACCGGCATGCTCGCGGCCGAGTCTGTCCAAAAGGCGTTGTCGTCGGGCGACGCGGGGCAGCACGAACTCGAGGATTTCGAGGCTTCGGTCAAAGAATCCTGGGCGTACAAGGAGCTGGTCACCGGTCGCAACTTCGGTCCGGCGCTGCACAAGTTCGGTACGCGCCTCGGTTCGGCGTTCACGTTTATCGACCAGAGTATTTTCCGCGGCAAGTTACCGTTCACGTGGCGTAACACGGAGCCCGATCACGAGTCGCTCGTGAAAGCGGCGGACGCGAAACCCATCGAGTACCCGAAACCGGACGGCAAGCTGACCTTCGATCGGCTTTCGTCGGTGTTCCTGTCGAGCACCAATCATGAGGAAGACCAGCCTTCGCACCTGAAGCTGAAGGACGAGTCGGTGCCGATCGCATTCAACCTGCCCGAGTACGACGAGCCCGCGCAGCGCTATTGCCCGGCCGGGGTTTACGAAGTTGTCGAGGAGGGCGGTGAGAAAATTTTCCAGATCAACGCGCAAAACTGCGTGCACTGCAAGACCTGCGACATCAAGGACCCGACCCAGAACATCGTCTGGACGGTACCGGAGGGTGGCGGCGGACCCAACTACCCCTCCATGTAATTAAGGTGACTGACACCTTGTTCGGGTGGTGCTACTTCGGTTGCATCCTGATCGCGCCGTCGCAGCGGATCGTTTCCGAGTTCACGTAGGTCGTCTCGAAAATGTAGGCCGCCGTGTCAGCATATTCCTCGGGTTTGCCGAGGCGCTTCGGAAACGGCACCTGTGCTGCCAGTGAGTCCTGCACGTCCTGCGGCATACCCGCCATCATCGGCGTCAGCATGATGCCCGGCGCGATCGTGTTGACACGAATTCCGAATTGCGCGAACTCGCGCGCCAGCGGCAACATCATGCCGACGACACCGCCTTTGGACGCCGAGTAGGCGGCCTGGCCGATCTGGCCCTCGAAAGCGGCAATCGAAGCCGTCGAGACAACGACACCGCGTTCGCCGTCGTCGGTTGGGTCATTCATCGCCATCACGGCTGCGGTCTCCTTCGTCACGTTGTAGGTGCCGACGAGGTTTACCTGGATCACCTTGTTGAAGTTTGCTGTCGGCCATGGGCCGTCGCGACCCAGCGTACGTCCCGCGTCAGCTATACCGGCACAATTCACGGTAAAGTTGATCGTACCCATGAACGCTTTCGCTGCAGCGACCGAGGCTTTGACATTGTCCTCGTTCGATACGTCCGTTTTCAGGTAGGTCGCGCGTTCACCAAGCTTGTCAACAGCTGCTTCGCCCTGTTCGTCATTGACGTCGAAAATCGCAACCATGCCGCCTGCGGCAACAATTTTTTCGGCTGTCGCAAAGCCGAGGCCCGATGCGCCGCCCGTAATGACGGCTCTTGCTATTGAAAGCTTCAAGGTACTACTCCTGGATCAGCTCATAGGCAACGGCCGTGGCTTCGCCACCACCGATGCATTGTGATGCAATGCCGCGAGTCAGGCCGCGGGCCCTGAGGGCATGCAGCAAAGTCACGGAAATACGGCAGCCTGTGGCGCCAATCGGGTGACCGAGGGCGCAGGCACCGCCGTTGACGTTGACCTTGTCGTGCGCGATGGCGAGATCGGTCATCGCGGCCATCGTGACGCAGGCGAATGCTTCGTTGATCTCATAGAGATCGACGTCGTCCGGTGTCCAGCCCAGCGTCTCGTGCAGTTTCTTTAGCGCGTAAACCGGCGCAGTCGTGAACCATGCGGGTTCATGCGCAAACGCCGAATGGCCCAAAATCCGGGCAAGCGGTTGCAGGCCGCGTTTTTTCGCTTCGGACTCGCTCATCATGACCACAGCGGCCGCGCCGTCCGAGATCGACGAAGAGGTCGCTGCCGTCACTGTCCCGTCCTTGCGAAACGCCGGTCGCAGGGTCGGAATCTTCTCGACACTCACCGTTCCGGGTCCCTCATCCTGCTCGACGGTCACATCCCCGCGCCGCGAACTGATCGTCACCGGAACAACCTCGTCGCCGAACGAGCCGTCGTCGATGGCCCGTTGCGCGCGCGTTACCGATTCAATGGCGAAGTTGTCCATGTCCTCGCGCGAAAACGCGTACTTGTCGGCGGTTTCCTGCGCGAAGTGTCCCATCATGTTGCCGGAGTAGATGTCCTGCAGACCGTCCCAGAACATGTGGTCCAGCGTCTGTTGATGACCCATGCGGTAACCGCCGCGGGCTTTCGGCAACAGGTAGGGCGCATTGCTCATCGATTCCAGGCCGCCGGCGGCGACGACGCCGGCGCTGCCGGCCCGGATCGCGTCGTGCGCCATGATGATCGATTCCATACCCGAGCCGCACATCTTGTTGATCGTGACCGCAGGAACACCCTCCGGAAGACCGCCACCGAGCGCCGCCTGGCGCGCGGGAGCCTGGCCGAGGCCGGCCGGCAGTACGCAGCCCATATAGGCACGATCGAAGTCGGCCGCGTCGACACCGCTGGCAGCGACAGCCGCCTGGATGGCCGTGGCGCCGAGCGCCGTGGCGCTCGCGCCGCTCAGTGCGCCCTGGAATGCGCCGATCGGGGTGCGTTTCGCCGCGACAACGACAACGGGATCTGAACTCATTTCTACGGCCTCCGGAAGGCGAAAAGTCAAAGGGGGCGCTACTTTCAGCTAATTCCAAGCCTAGCGCAATATTGTGAATCAGGTAGTGTCCCGGTCCAGCAGGTCCGGCTCCCCGAGAACCGCAAGGATACGTTGCCGGGCGGTTTCCGCGAGTTGCCGGTGATCCTCGAAATTGTCGTCGCCCGGCGCGATGGCGGGCAGGATGTCGATCTGCAGCGGGGCCTGCCGCGGCAGGATTCGGCGCGACGGCAGCATCTCTCGAGTTCCCCGGATTGCGACCGGAACCACCGGCATCTGTCCCTTGACGGCGGCGACGAATGCACCGGCGCGAAACCGGCCAACGCCGGATTCGAGACGGAACGTCCCCTCGGGAAAGAATCCCAGCGATTCGCCGCCGAGCGCGGCCTTGACGATCTGGCGGGCGTCGCGGGCGCTGCCGCGATGCTCGTTGCGCTCCACAAACTTGCTGCCGGAGCGGCGCAGCAGAAAGTGGACGACCGGCACATTGCGCATCTCGCCCTTGATGACGAAGCCAAAACGCGGCGGCAGAAAACCTTTCAGGAGAACACCGTCGATATAGCTGGCGTGGTTGGCGACGACGACGCTGGCGTCCATCGGCAGGTGATCCATGCCGCGAACTGTGACGTCGACCCCGGCAAACCAGAAAACAAAGCGCGATGCTCGCGTTACCAGCCGTTGCCGTCGCTCCTTGCCGGGGACGACGATCACGACGACGAGCGAAAAAAGACAGGCGAGGGCGAATCCGAACCATGCCCAGAGCCCCCAGGCGGCGCCGGCGGCGCGTGTGACCCAGTTCACTTTATGTTAACGCCTTACCCAATCTGTGACAGCGGTCACGCATCGCCTGAAGCTTACTCCCCATACTCATAAACCTTGAAAAATTAGTCGCTTGGGCGTTGTCGCGTATGCTAACAGCATTCGCTACGCGAGCTAAGGATAGCGCGACTGACAAAAGATGGACGCTATGGCCAGCAGCAACAAGCATGATAAACAGGAATCCGTACTCGTCGCCCGCTCCGAGGAGCTGGTCGATCGCTTCCTCGATGCCATCTGGATGGAGCGGGGTCTTTCCCAGAATACGCTGGGCGCCTACCGCGCCGATCTCATGACGCTCGGCCGCAGCCTGGCCGAGAACGACAAGGTTATCGACAAGGCCGGCAAGGCCGATCTGCTCGATTTCATCGCAAAACGCGTTGAATCCGGTGCGAAACCGCGTTCGACGGCACGTCAGCTGTCGTCGTTCCGGCGCTTTTTTCGCTACATCATGCGTGAAGGCGTTCGCGACACGGACCCGACAGCGGACATCGAAATGCCGAGAATCGGACGCTCGCTGCCGAAAACCCTTTCCGAGGACGAGGTCGATGCACTGCTGAACGCACCGAACACCGACGAACCACTTGGCCACCGCGATCGCGCAATGCTCGAGCTGCTGTATGCCACCGGTCTGCGCGTTTCCGAGCTGATCAATCTGAAACAGTCGCAGATCAACTTCAACCAGGGCGTGTTACGCATTGTCGGCAAAGGCGACCGTGAACGCCTGATTCCGCTGGGCGACGAGTCGCAGCGCTGGCTGAAAGAATTCATCAATGGCCCGCGCATGGAAATTCTGCTCGAGCGCCAGACCGACTACCTGTTCCCGACCCGCCGTGGCGATCGCATGACGCGCCAGGCGTTCTGGCACATTATCAAGCGCTATGCCGATAAAGCCGGCGTGCGCAAGAAGATGTCGCCGCATAGCCTGCGCCATGCATTTGCGACGCACCTGTTGAATCGTGGTGCCGACCTGCGGGTCGTGCAGATGCTGCTCGGTCACAGTGACCTGTCGACGACGCAGATCTACACGCATGTTGCCCGCGAACGCCTGAAGGATCTGCACGGCGAGCACCACCCGCGCGGCTGATGCCACCGCGGCACTGAAGATGCTAGACTCGCGCTCCCGCGGAACCGGACCCGATCCAGCGAGTCCAAACCGCCAGGACTTCGAGAATTCCAGGACCCCCGATTTCATGAGTGTCATCTCCCGATTCCCAGTCATTGTCGCCGCGTTGGCGATCGCGTCGTTTGCGCAAGCAGGCGGTGACGAGCAACTCGCCGAGATTCGCAAGATGGTCGACGAGATGTTCCCCAACATCGAGGGCGAAATCGTCCTGTACGCCCCGATCGAGGGTTGGGTGACGATCCAGAAAGGATCGATACTGGCCTACATGTCGACCGACGGTCGCTACCTGCTACAGGGTGACCTGATCGATCTCGACGCCGGCGTCAACCTTAGCGAAAACGCGCGCAACCAGGAGCGCCGTCGACTGATCGACGACGTGGGTGATGAACAATTCATTACGTTTACGCCGGAAAGCGTGCGCCACTCGATTACTGTCTTCACCGACATCGATTGCACGTATTGCCGTCGCATGCATGCACAGATCGACGAGTATCTCGATCAGGGCATCGAGGTGCGTTACCTGTTGTATCCGCGAAACGGTCCGCGCGGGAAGTCCTGGGGCACGTCTGAAAAAGTCTGGTGTGCATCCGACCGCAATAGCGCGCTGACCGCCGCCAAGCTCGATCGCAATTTCGATTCGTTTGCCTGTGATGCAAAAGCCGTCACCAGCCACTACAGCCTTGGCCGTGACGTCGGGCTCACCGGAACACCGGCGATCGTCCTGCAGGACGGCACGTTGCTGAGCGGCTGGTTACCGCCATCGGCGCTAAGCGAACAGTTGAATGCGATGTTCCCGACCGCCGGAGAAGTCGTTTCGTCGGAAGACGAACTCGTTTCCGGCAACTAGCCGCAGACGCTAGGTCCTGGCGCGACGCAGTTCGTGAAAATGAACGCCGTTGTTCGCGCCGCGATCCTCGAAATACTTCCTGAGCGCAAAGCGTCCGCTACGAAACGCGAGATCGTCCCACGGAATTTCGTCTTCAGCGAATAGCCTGGAATCGAGGCTTTCCTCGCCCACGCCGTAGCCGCCCTTCAGCGTGCCGGTAAAGAAGACATGAACCTGTCCGGCATCGACGACGTCGACCGACGCGAACTGGTGGCCGATTTCCACCTCGGCGAGCGCCTCTTCGAGCGTCTCGCGCGCCGCGCCTTCGGCCAGGGTTTCGCCGAGTTCCATGAATCCGGCCGGTACCGTCCAGTACCCGTAACGGGGTTCGATGGACCGTTTGCAGAGCAAAACCCTGCCATCTTTCTCGGCCACGCAGCCGACGACAATCAGCGGATTGCAGTAGTGCACGATGCCGCAGCTGTCGCAGACAGCGCGCTCACGGTTGTCGCCTTGCGGCACCTGGACGCTGACGGTGGCTCCACAGCTCGAGCAGAATTTCATGGGTTCCGTCAGTCCTCTGTCCTGGTGCCGGGGGCGGGAATCGAACCCGCACTTCCGAAGAAACCGGATTTTGAATCCGGCGCGTCTACCAGTTCCGCCACCCCGGCTATCGTGGAGGCCGCACAGTATAGTAATAGTCGGCAAATAAACAACAGAATTCGTGCGACCCTTTCAGCTAAGACGGCATCTAAGATTGCAGATATGAGCAAGTTTGCCGACATCGATATCGACGACGGGATCATCCGTCGGGCCGTTGCGGGTGACGTTCGGGCTCACGAGATCATCTACCGGGCGTTTTCGGCGCCTGTGTACTCGATTTGCCTGCGTTTTACGAAGTCGCCGGCGAACGCCGAGGACCTCGTGCAGGAAACGTTTATCGAGATCATGCGCTCCATTGGCCAGTTCCGCGGCGAAGCGGCGCTGGGCAGCTGGATACGGCGCATTGCCGTGTCGAAATCGCTGATGTTCCTGCGCTCGGCCTGGACCAAGCGGGGCCAGACCCTCGGCGACGATTTCGAGGAACTTACGGCGGGCGAGCCGGCCAGTCACGGTGTGTCGTCGCGGCCGGACGACGCGATGGACCTCGATGCGGCACTTGCAAATCTGCCCGACGTCAGCCGCGCGGTCGTCTGGTTGCACGACGTCGAGGGATTTACGCACAAGGAAATTGCGGAATTCATGGGCAAGACCGAGAGTTTTTCAAAATCGCAGTTGTCGCGGGCCTACCAGAAGCTGCGACCGATGCTGGAAACCGACGCCGCTGCCCCGAGGGGCGCGACGGTCGGCAGTTACTAGAGAGGCACTGGAATGAGCAGTGACGAGAAGGACGAAGAAATGATTTGTGCACTGACAGCGGACGAATATGCCGTATTGAAAAAGGGGCTCGACGAGCTGCCTGAAACAATGCCGCCCCGCGATGTGTGGTTGCGCATTCGTCAGCAGGCCGAAGCGGAAGGGCTGCTGCAGCGACCGGGACGGAGCCGGGCGTGGTATGCGGGCGTCGGTATTGCGGCTGCGGCACTCCTGGCAGCGGTCATATTGCCGAATATCGAGACAACGACACGCGTCGACCCCGGCATTACGGTGCCGCCGGTTACGGCGAACAACGGCGACGTGGCGCCGTCCGGTCTCATCGCATTGCGGGCAGAGTCGCGGCAGATCGAGCGTGACCTGCGTGCGCTGCCGGCCCAGCCGCGGGTTGCACAGGCCGGCACCGTGGCGACGATTGCCGAACTGGAAGATCGTATTGCCGCGATCGACTACCAGCTGAATGATTCTTCGGTCGACATGTCGCTCGAGGAAACGGAAACCTACTGGCGCGAACGCGTCCGGTTGATGAAATTGCTGCTGCAGTTGCGCTATGCGCAGGCGCAACGGGCGGCGTACTGACCAGGAGTTGGAAGAAATGAGCAAGTGTAAGTATTGGGTTCCCGTGGCGGCGATTCTGCTGCTGTCCGGGCAGGTCGCTGCGCAAACCGGCGCGGAGCAGCGCGAGTTCGAGGTGCAGCGTGCCGAGCACGCCGAGCAACTGCGGCTGGCCGAGGAACAGATGGCAGAAGCCGCGCGACGTGTTGCGGAGCTGTCCGTCGAACGGCTGCCGGAGTTGCGCGAGATTCAGCTGAAGCTCGCCGCAATGGACAAGCCGCGTATCGGAATCACGATCGACGGCAGCGACGAGTCCGGCCCGGTCGACGGCATCGAAGTGATCGGCGTAACACCCGGCACTGCCGCCGACGATGCGGGTTTGCGGGCCGGTGACATCATCACGGCTGTCAACGGTGAGTCGATGACGGCCGAGTCGAGCGAGCAGGCAAACATGCGACTATTCGATTTCATGGAGGGCGTCGAGGAGGGTGACGAGCTTGAGATCGACTACCTCAGAAACGGCAACCAGGGCTCGGTGAAGCTGTCGCCGCGCAAGACGGAGATGCACGCTTTCGCCTGGGCGCCGGAAGACCGCAACGTCTTTGTCGAGAAATTCGTGCAGCCACACAAGGGTGGCCAGTCATTCGCCTTCGACTTCCGTTTTCCGTGGGGCAGCGGCTGGGGCAGCATGGAGCTGGTTGAGCTCAGTGAGGGCCTCGGGCGTTATTTCGGAACCGACAGCGGGTTGCTGGTGGTCGCAGCGCCACAACCGGAGAGTTACGGGCTGCAGGATGGCGACGTCATCCAGAGCATCGATGGTCGCGAACCCAAGGATGTTCGGCAGGCGCTGAAAATCCTGGGTACGTACGAGAGCGGTGAAACCCTCGAGCTGGGGATCATGCGCGACAAAAAGAAGCGCACGCTCGAGGTCGAGATTCCCGCCGGCGAGCATCAGGGCTCTCTGCCCAGGACACCGCTGCCGCGGAGCTAGCAGCACGGCGCGCATGGTTTGCTACCATGCGCGCCCATGCGCATCCAGGACTTCGACTACGACCTGCCCGGCGAACTGATCGCGCGCTACCCGGCGCCCGAACGAACGGCCAGCCGCTTGCTGCATGTCGCAGACACGCCGCGTGATCGCGTTTTTGCCGACCTGCCCGAATTGCTCATCCCGGGCGACCTGCTCGTGTTCAACGACACGCGCGTCATCAAGGCGCGACTGGCCGCGAGAAAGGAAACCGGCGGGCGAGCCGAAATCCTTGTCGAACGTGTAACCGGGGCACGTGAAGCGCTCGCCCATGTGCGCGCCAGCAAGTCGCCGAAACCGGGCAGCCGTTTGTTGCTGCGCAGCGGCGTCGAGGCGGAAATAGCAGACCGCGAAGGTGGGTTCTTTACGCTCAGGTTTTCGGACGACGTATTGCCGGTGCTCGATGAGCAGGGCGAGGTGCCGTTGCCGCCGTACCTCGATCGCGAGGCGGATGCCGACGATGTGGCGCGCTACCAGACCGTCTACGCGCGAGACCCCGGGGCCGTTGCCGCGCCAACGGCAGGACTGCACTTTGACGACGCGCTGCTCGCGGCGACACGTGACGCGGGCGCCGAGCACGCCTGGGTTACGCTGCACGTGGGAGCGGGTACGTTCCAGAACCTGCGCGACGAGCACGTCAAAGCGAACCGGTTGCACAGCGAGCGCGTGTACGTCGGAGAGGCGTGTTGCGAGGCCGTGCGCGCCGCTCGACGGCGCGGCGGTCGCGTCATTGCGGTTGGCACGACGTCGGTCCGTGCGCTGGAATGTTCGTCGGCCAGCGGTGTCATCGAGCCGTTCAACGGCGAGACGGACATGTTCATCCTGCCGGGCTACCGTTTTCGATCGGTCGACGCGATGATCACGAATTTTCATCTGCCGCGGTCGTCGCTGTTGATGCTCGTCTCGGCCTTTGCGGGTCGCGAGCGCATCCTCGCCGCCTACGCCCACGCGGTACGTGAGAAATATCGCTTCTTCAGCTACGGTGATGCGATGTTCCTGACCCCGGATTCCGGCGCATGAAGTTCGAGATCGGCACGCAATGCGGCGCGGCGCGCACCGGTACGCTGACGTTTCGGCGCGGAACGATTCAGACGCCCGTGTTCATGCCGGTCGGCACCTATGGCACGGTAAAGAGCGTTACGCCTGAGGAGGTGGCCGGAGTCGGTGCCGAGATCATACTGGGCAATACGTTCCACCTGATGCTGCGCCCCGGCGCCGAGATCATTCGAGCGCACGGCGGGCTGCACGAATTTATGAACTGGCACAAGCCGATCCTGACGGACTCGGGGGGCTTCCAGGTTTTTTCGCTCGCGGACATGCGAAAGCTGAGCGAGGAGGGCGTGAAGTTCCAGTCACCGGTCAACGGTGACGAAGTTTTCCTGACGCCCGAGAAGTCGATTGAAGTGCAGCACGCGCTCAACTCGGATGTCACGATGATCTTCGACGAGTGCACCCCGTACCCGGCCAGCGAGAACGCAGCACGCGAGTCGATGGAATTGTCGTTGCGCTGGGCGGCCCGCAGCCGCCGGCGATTCGACGAACTGAAGGAACTCGAGCCGGATCGTGGGGAAGCACTTTTCGGCATTGTTCAGGGCGGCATGTACGATTCGCTGCGCGAAGCGTCGCGAGCGGCACTGGTCGACATCGGGTTTGACGGATACGCGGTGGGCGGGCTGGCGGTCGGTGAACCGGAGGAGGAACGTCTCGCGGTTCTCGACGGGCTGATGCCGAACATGCCGGCTGCGGCGCCGCGATACCTGATGGGCGTCGGAACCCCTGTCGACATCGCCGAGGCCGTGCTGCGCGGTATCGACATGTTCGATTGCGTCATTCCGACGCGCCATGCACGCAACGGTCAGCTGTTTACGTCGCGCGGCACCATCAAGTTTCGGCATGCGCCATATCGGGACGACACGTCGCCGCCGGATCCGGACTGCGAATGCTACACCTGCCGGCACTACTCACTGGCGTATCTCCGGCACCTGGTGAAGTGCGGAGAGATTCTCGGGCCACGCCTGGCGACAATACATAATCTCTATTATTATCAGAAACTTATGAAGGACTTACGTGCGGCCGTCGAGTCGGCGTCACTGCATGAATTCGTAGCGAACCTGCGCGCCACTTACGAAAAGCGCTTGGGTTAGCCGAAGTCGCCCCCATCTGTGACGCTTGTGCCATAATACCGCGCTATTTTTTCGGGGCGGGGTCCCGAACCAACCAACCAAGAAGCAAGCACATGGACTTTTTTATTCAGACTGCCCACGCTCAGGGGGCGCCAGCCGAGGGCGGCGGAATGAGTTTCTTCATCATGATGGGACTCATGTTCGCGGCATTTTATTTTCTGCTAATCCGGCCGCAGAACAAAAAGCAAAAAGAACACCAGTCACTGGTTGCCGGTCTGTCGGTTGGCGATGAAGTGCTGACGGCGGGCGGGATCCTCGGCAAGATCACGGGCGTCAGCGAGCACTATGCCGTCATCCAGATCAGCGACAATACTGAAATCAAGATCCAGAAAGCCAGCGTCTCTGCGGTAGTGCCGAAAGGCACCTACGACGAAGCCTGAGCAACGCAACGAATCGATGAACAGATTTCCCGCCTGGCTGAACTGGCTCGTACTTGTCATCCTGCTGACCGGCTGCCTGTTCGCGCTGCCAAACATTTACGGCAGTGCGCCCGCTATTCAGCTCGCATCAGCCAACACCGATGTATCGATCACGGCGCGGGCCGACGAATTCGCAGACATCGCCGCCAGGGCCGGCGTCACGCCGGAAAGCGTCTACGAACAGGACGGACGCATTGTATTGCGATTTGAACCCGACACCGTCACGACCGAAGTCTACGAGGCGTTACGTAACAGTGCGGGCAGCAACGTTAACGTCGCCCAGACCCTGGCGCCCAACACACCGGCCTGGGTGCGTGACCTGGGACTAAGTCCCATGAGTCTCGGCCTCGACCTGCGCGGCGGTGTGTACGTGCTGCTCGAGGTCGACATGGAATCCGCCATCGAGACGCGGATGGCCAGCTATCGCGATAGTTTTATCGATGAATTGCGGGATAACGCGAGTGGATTGCACCGGGTCACGGATCGTGGACAGTCCATCTTGATCGAGTTGAACGCGCAGGCAGACCTGGCGGAAACGCGCAGCATCATTGCGCGCCTGGATCCGGACCTCATCATCAATGATGGCGCCGACGGACGTTCGTTGACGGTGCGCATGAGCGAAGCACAGATCCAGGAGCGTCAGGACTTCGCGATCGAGCAGAACATGACGACGCTGCGCAATCGTGTCGACGCCCTGGGCGTCGCTGAGCCGCTCGTGCAGCGTCAGGGCGTCGATCGTATTGTCGTGCAATTGCCGGGCGTGCAGGACCCGAATCGAATCAAGGACATCATCACGGCAACGGCGACGATCGAATTCCGCATGGTCGACCAGACGGCCGAGGGCGAGCCTGGTTCGCGCATATACCCGGGACGCGGCAGTGAACCGTCGGTGCGGTTGAAACGGCGGGTGATCGCGTCGGGCGACCAGATCATCGATGCATCCTACGGCACCTTCGAGGGGGCGCCGCAGGTCAATATCACGCTCGATTCCGTCGGCGGCGAACGCATGCTGGAAACGACGATGAACAATGTCGGCAAACCGATGTCGACCGTGTTCATCGAGACGAAGCGGGAAGCGATTCCGGGTCGCCCGGGCGAGTTTCGCAAGGTCACGAAAGCCGAGGTCATCAACACGGCACGAATCAATGGCGTGTTCAAGGACCGCTTCCGGATCACCGGGCTGTCGGCGCCGGAAGGGCGCAGGCTTGCACTGCTGCTCAAAGCCGGTGCGCTGGCCGCGCCCGTCTACATGATCGACGAGCGCACCATCGGACCGAGCCTCGGCCAGGACAACATCGACCGCGGCTTCAACGCCATCATGATCGGTTTCCTGGCCGTCATCGTGTTCATGGCGATTTACTACCGCGTGTTCGGACTGATCGCGAACGTCGCGTTGCTGTCGAATCTCGTGTTCATCGTCGCAATGCTGTCGGCACTCGGTGCGTCACTGACGCTGCCGGGCATCGCGGGTATCGTACTGACGGTCGGAATGGCGGTCGATGCCAACGTGCTTATCTTCGAGCGAATACGCGAAGAACTGAGCGCCGGCGCGTCGCCACAGGCGGCGATCAACTCGGGCTACGAAAAAGCCCTGTCGTCGATTGCGGACGCGAACATTACGACACTGATCGCTGCGATCGTGCTGCTGGCTGTCGGCACCGGGCCAATCAAGGGCTTTGCGATCACGCTGATGCTCGGCATTATCACGTCGATGTTCACGGCGATCATCGGCACGCGAACTATCGTTAACCTGGCTTTCGGCGGGCGCAAGCTCACGTCGGTACCGGTTTAGGAATTGATGCCATGCGTTTAATCAAAGAAAAAACCAACATTGATTTCCTCGGACCGACGCGCCGCAAGCTTGCCATCGTGCTTTCCATCTTGCTGGTCATTGCGTCGCTGACGTCGCTGGCGACCCGCGGCCTCGAGTTCGGCATCGACTTCACCGGTGGTGTATTGCTCGAGGTTGGTTATCCGCAGGCGGCGAATCTCGAGGAAGTGCGCAGTAACCTGGCCGATGCGGGCTATACCGACGCGCTCGTTCAGCGCTTCGGCGAAGACGACGTCGTACTCGTGCGCCTGCCGCCGCAGGAGGGTGAGGCGGACGAGATCCGGCGCAGCCTGACCAACGCGCTGTCAGCCGGTGGGCAGGACATCGAGCTGCGCCGCAATGAGCTCGTTAGTCCGCAGGTCGGTAAGGAACTGGCCGAGAAGGGCGCACTGGCGATGATCTTCGCTCTGATACTGATCTTCGTCTACGTCATGATCCGCTTCCAGTGGAAATTCTCCGCCGGCGCCGTTGCGGCACTGGCGCACGACGTAATCGTGACCGTCGGCTTCTTCTCAATCTTCGGATTGCCGTTTGACCTGACGGTCGTTGCGGCGGTGCTGGCCGTTATCGGCTACTCGCTGAACGATACTGTGGTCGCGTTCGACAGGATTCGCGAAAACTTCTTTGCGCTGCGTGGCAAATCGGCCGAAGAGGCGATGAACATTTCAATCAATGAAATGCTCGCGCGAACCCTCATTACGGGCCTGACGACGTTGCTGGTGCTGGTTGCGCTGCTGCTGCTCGGCGGCGAGTCGATCGCGCCGTTCTCGATTGCGCTGATCGTCGGCATCGTCATCGGTACGTACTCGTCGATCTACACGGCAAGTGCGACCGCGCTGATGCTCAACGTCAGCCCGCAGGACCTGATCGAACCGATCAAGGATCCGTCGCTGATTGACGATTTGCCGTAGTTGCGGACGGCAGCCGCCCTGCGGCCGAGAAATTGAATACAGCAAATCAAGCGCAGCGAAGCGAGCCATTGCAGTATTCAATTTGTCGGCCGTAGGGCGAACGGTTCGGTTGCTACGGCTATTACCTGTCAGCGAGTAATGCCTTGATTTCCCGGGAGCAGAGCTTTGCCAGTCCGGCGTAGATCTTCGGCGTGCCGGCCAGGATGTGGCCGGTGTCCATCCAGTGTTCGCCGCCGTCGAGCGCCGAAACGATGCCGCCCGCTTCGCGGATGATGAGCCCGCCCGCAGCGAGATCCCATGACGAGAGGCCGGTTTCCCAGAACGCATCGAGACGGCCCGCCGCGACATAGCAAAGATCCAGCGCGGCGGCACCCGGTCGGCGAACGCCTGACGTGTTGCGGATGACTTTTTCCAGCATCGCGAGGTAGGGACCCAACTCGATGTCGGCCTGGCGAAACGGAAAACCTGTACCAATCAACGCCATTTCCATGTCACGCAGCCCGCTGACGCGGATCTTGCGCCCGTCGAGTTGTGCGCCTTCGCCGCGTGATGCCGTGAACAGTTCTTCGCGCATGACGTCGTAGACGACGCCGTGCTCGATCCGTCCCTTCACCTGTACGGCAATCGAGACGGCGAACTGCGGAAAGCCGTGCAGGAAATTGGTCGTGCCATCGAGCGGGTCGATGATCCAGACATGATCGGATTCGCCCTGTACCCCGGATTCCTCGGCGAGGATGGCGTGGTCAGGATAGTGCTTGTGAATGACGTCGATGACCGCGGCTTCGGCATTGCGGTCGGCCTCGCTGACGAAATCGTTGTGGCCCTTCTTCTCGATCTTCAGGGTCTCCACCTTTTTTACGGACCGGCCCAGTACGGCGCCGGCACGGCGCGCGGCCATCACGGCCACATTCAGTAATGCGTGCATGCAACGATTCCATCAATGTCAAAGATCAATGCCGGTATTGCCCGACCCGGCTGCGGGGGCGGTAGAATACCGGACTTTTGCAGCCCGTCCTAGAGTCCGAAGACCCCGGCATGACCGTTCGTATCGTATTGGTTGGCACCACGCACCCCGGCAATATCGGGGCGGTCGCCCGCGCCATGAAGAACATGGGCCTCGACGACCTGGCACTCGTGAATCCGAAGCATTTTCCGCACGAGGATGCGACGGCCCGGGCGTCCGGGGCGTCCGACATCCTCGACATTGCGAAAGTCGTCGCAACGCTCGCCGAGGCGTTGACAGACTGCGTCTACGTCGCGGGCGCGAGCGCACGGTCGCGCGCGATTGACTGGCCGAGCATGGGGCCGCGCGACTGCGCCGAGCGCATGGTGGTCGAGTCACGGGAGGGCAAGGTGGCCGCCGTATTCGGGCCCGAAAAAACGGGGCTGCACAACGAGGACCTCGACCTTTGCCACACCCTGTTGACGATTCCGACGAACCCGCAGTTTCCGTCGCTGAACCTGGCCATGGCTGTGCAGGTATTCGCCTACGAAATGCGAATGGCGCGCCACCTTGAAATTGGCCCTGGCTTCGAGAGTGAAGCGCCGCCCGCGACAGGCGGGGAGATGGAAAACTTTTACGCTCACCTGGAGCAGGTGACGCGTGACATCGGTTTTCTCGACCCGGAAAACCCGCGGCACCTGATGCGGCGGCTGCGGCGGCTGTTCGTTCGTGCGCGCCCGGACAAGAACGAGGTCAACATCCTGCGCGGCATCCTGGCGGCCGTCGATCGAACACGGAAGCCGGATTGATGGCGAACGACATGATCTACCTGGACTATGCTGCGACGACGCCGCTCGATCCACGCGTCGCATCGCGCATGCGCGACGTGCAGGAGCAGGTGTTCGCGAATCCGGCCTCGAATCACATCCTGGGCCGGCGTGCGGCGGAGGTGGTCATGACGGCGGAACGCCAGGTCCGTGACCTGCTGGGTGCCGATGAGGGCACGTTGTTGTGGACCTCGGGCGCAACCGAGTCCAACAACCTGGCCATCGCGGGCGTTGCCCGGCAACGTGAGCATCGCGGCCGGCACCTCGTCACGATGCGAAGCGAGCACAAGGCCGTCGTGGATGTGTTTCGCTCGCTGGAAAAGCGTGGATTCGAGGTGACGTGGCTCAACGGCGATGCCAAGGGGCGACTCGCACCGGGCGAGCTCGAGGCAGCGATTCGCGGCGACACCCAGCTCGTCTCGATCATGCACGTCAACAACGAGACCGGGCTCATTCACGATATCGCCGGGCTCGGCAACGTCTGTCGCGAGCGGGGCGTCGCGTTTCACGTCGATGGCGCGCAGGCAGCCGGCAAAATACCGGTCGACCTCTCGGTGTTGCCGGTCGATGTGTATTCACTGACCGCGCACAAGTTTTACGGGCCCAAGGGCATCGGTGCACTGTGGATTGCGCCCGGAGTACACGTCGAACCGCAGCTCTTTGGTGGCGGCCAGCAACAGCGGCTGCGGCCCGGCACGTTGCCGGCCGACCTGATCGCCGGCCTGGGTGAAGCGGCGGAGTCGGCGGCAGACGACCTCGAGACGGAATCGAGCGGGTTACAGCGTCTCAAAGACCGGCTGCTGAACGGACTTCGCGGCGTTGACGGGCTGTACGTCAACGGCCCGGAGAACGGCGGGTATTCCGGCATCCTCAACGTCGGGATCGACGGTGTGGAAGGGGAAAGCCTGTTGCTTGCGCTCGAGCCGCTGTGCGTCGCGACCGGTTCGGCCTGCAATTCGCAGAGCCGGGATCCTTCCTACGTGCTGCGCTCGCTGGGCCGGAGCGATCTCGAAGCGCAAAGCGCGATTCGCTTCAGCTTCGGTCGGAACACGTCGCCGGATGAGATCGATTTCGCAATCGAGCGCTATCGTGAGGCCGTGGCGAAATTGCGCGGCCTCGCGCCGGAGGCGCGCTAGATGGCCGGCAGCTTGATCGAACCGTACAACGCGCTGGTGCGGGAGTTATTTGCCGATCCGGCGCACGGCGGCGAGGTACAGGGCGCCGCGGCGGGCTGTTTCGAGGACCAGGGCATTCGCGTACGCCTGGCGGCCGGACTCGACGGCGAGCGACTGCGGCCGATGCGTTACCAGGTCTGGGGCTGTCCACACGTGATTGCCGCGTGTGAGTGGATTTGCCGGGAATTCGAGGGCCGTCCGGCCACCGACCTTGAATCCTTCGAAAGCGCCCGGATTATGACCGATCTGGCTGTACCTTCCGAGAAGACCGGACGTATACTTGTCGTCGAAGACACGGTCCGATCGCTTTGGGCAGCCATCCGGGACCGCATTACTACGGGTTAACGAGGCCGAAATGGCAATTACACTTTCGGAGTCCGCCGCTGAGCGGGTCCGCAGCTATCTTGAAAAACGTGACGATACCGTCGGTTTGAGGCTTGGCGTCTCCGAGACCGGGTGTTCCGGGTATGCCTATGTCATCGACTACGCGGACAAGGTGCAGGACGGCGACGTCGTGTTCGAGGACAAGGGCGTGACGGTTATCGTGGATCCGAAGGCGTTGTCGCTGATCGACGGCACCGAGGTCGATTTTCGCAAGAACGGCCTCAACGAGACGTTCAGCTTCAAGAATCCCAATATTTCGGGCGAATGCGGTTGCGGCGAAAGCTTCAACGTCTGAAAAGTCCGTAGTAAAATCACTGGTTTGCATTCTTTCGCCCGGCAAATGCCGGGCGCTCACTTTTACCCCTCACAGATACAAGGAAGACACACATGGCCGTTGAGCAGACGCTCTCCATCATCAAGCCGGATGGCGTACAGAAAAACCTGATCGGAGAGATCTACAGCCGTTTCGAGAAAGCGGGCCTTGAAATCGTTGCTGCCCGCATGATGCACCTCTCCGATGAGCAGGCGCAGGGCTTCTATGCCGTGCATAAGGAGCGTCCGTTCTTCAACGATCTCGTCAGCTACATGACGTCCGGCCCGGTCGTTGTACAGGTGCTGCAGGGCGAAGACGCGATCGCGAAGAACCGCGAGATCATGGGCGCGACGAATCCGGCCGACGCCGGCGCAGGCACGATCCGCAAGGATTTTGCCGAGAGCATCGAAGAGAATATCGTTCATGGCTCCGATGCAGCCGAAACGGCGGCCGTCGAAATCGCGTTTTTCTTCGGCGACGACGGCGTCTGCCCGAGAACACGCTAAGACGGGACCGCATGGCCGGTACTGCAGAAAAAACCAACCTGCTCGGGCTGTCGATAGACGGTCTCGAGCAGTTTTTTGTTGCGCGCGGTGAAAAGCCGTTTCGCGCGCGGCAAATGCTGCAGTGGATTTACCAGCGAGACGTCGACAGTTTCGAGGGTATGACGGACCTGTCGAAGAAGTTGCGCGCGGTTCTCGATGCGCACGCCGAAATCCGCATGCCAGTGGTTGAGGCCCGCCACGATTCGAAAGACGGCTGCGTCAAGTGGCTGTTCGCGAGCGGCTCCGGCCAGGCCGTCGAAACCGTGTTCATTCCGGAGGCCGAGCGGGGCACCCTGTGTATCTCGTCCCAGGTCGGCTGCGCGCTCGACTGCGCCTTTTGCGCAACAGGCGCACAGGGCTTCAATCGCAACCTGACGAGCGCCGAGATCATCGGCCAGGTGCGTCACGCGATCCGTGAGCTGCCGCGGCGCCCGAACGGTGAGCCTGCCGTCTCCAACGTCGTACTGATGGGTATGGGCGAGCCACTGGCCAACTACCGCAGCGTCGTGCCTGTGCTCGAACTTCTGGTTTCAGACCTGTCCTACGGCCTGTCGCGGCGGCGTGTCACGGTATCCACATCCGGCATCGTGCCGCACATCGACAAGCTGGGCGACGATTGTAACGTGTCGCTGGCGGTCTCGTTGCACGCGCCGAACGATGCGCTGCGCGACGAGATAGTGCCGATCAACAAGCTGCACCCGATAGCGGAACTGCTGGATGCCTGCTGGGCCTATGCTGCCAAGCACTCAAACCGGTTTATCACCTTCGAATATGTCATGCTTCGCGATGTGAACGACTCGATCGAACATGCAAATCAGCTTGTTGCCCTGCTGCGAGGGAAGCCGGCCAAGGTGAACCTGATTCCGTTCAACCCGTTCCCGGGAACCGTGTTCGAGCGCTCATCGGCGGACACGATACGTCAGTTCCAGAACCGGTTGCGGCAGCGGGGGCTTGTCGCCACGACGCGCAAGACCCGCGGGGAAGATATCGACGCTGCCTGCGGCCAGCTTGCCGGGAAGGTCAGCGATCGTGTCAAACGGCGGCTCGGCGACAAGCGGGTCGAGCCACGGGGCAATGACAAGAACGACATGAGGACGGTATCAGCATGAACATGGGCAAACTGGCAGCACCCTGGGCGATATGTTGTTTGCTGGTCAGCGGTTGCATATCGACAACCACCGGGACCATTGAACCGGACGTCGATGACAACGACGCGGCGGAACTGAACTACTCGCTGGGTGTGCGCTACTACCGCAACGGGTCCTACGAGCTGGCGCGTGACCGGTTGCTGCTTGCGACCGAGCTCGACCCGAAGCTTGCGCTCGCGCACTCCACGCTCGGCATGGTTTACGAAGCCCTCGAGATCCCGCGACTGGCCAACGAGCACTACGAAAAATCGATTCGCGTCGCGCCACGCGACTTCAACGTACAGAACGCGTACGCCGTCTTCCAGTGTCGTCAGAAAGACTACGAGAAGGCGGCTCGCCATTTCGATAAGGCGATTCGGCACCCGGAAAACGACGATGCGCATGTGACGATGACGAACGCCGGAATGTGCCTCATGCAACACGACAAGGCGAAAGCGGAGGAGTACTTCCGTGCCGCTGTCGAGCGGCGCGCAGGGTACGGCGAAGCGCTGCTGCAACTTTGCCTGATGAAGTATGCAGAGAAAGACTACCTCGGCGCGCGGGCCTTCCTGCAACGCTACATGTCGACCAATCCGTCATCGGCGGGCGTCCTTTATCTCGCGTCGCGCATCGAAGACCTGTTAGGGAATGATCGCGGCCGCACGGAATACGAAGACCAGTTGTTGCGGGAATTCCCGACCTCGGAAGAAGCGAGAAAGGTGCTGGGCGCCGGCTGACATGACGGACGAGACCGAAAAACCGGACGAGCGGGAAGAGACGCAGGAAGACGCGGGCCCGGTCGGCGGCGGGCGGCTGGCCGAAGCTCGCCGCGCGCAGCAGATTCCGGTGCTCGAAATCGCCAAGGAGCTGCACCTTGACGAATACAAGGTGCGAGCGATCGAGCGCAACGAGTTCGAGGTTCTGGGCGCGCCGGTTTTCGCCAAGGGCCATTTGCGCAAGTACGCACAGCTCGTGGACGTGCCTGAAGAGGACGTCATGGCGGATTACTACCAGCTGAATCGCTCCGCAGGGGCACCGCCGGTCGTTACGCCGCGACGTCGGCCACGCCAGGAGATTTCGCCCGGTCCGTGGATCGCTGCGATCGTGATCCTGCTGGCCGTGGCGGCGGCCTACTGGTGGTTCGTCGAACGTGCGCCGGTGCAAACCGGCATCGATGTCGGGCAGGTTGCACCATTGCCGGTCGACGAAGCAGTGCTCGACGAGCCGGCGAGCGACGCCGTCGACGAGGCGTCGGAGCCCGATGTCGCGCTTCCGGCGGACGACGAGGCGTCGGAGCCCGATGTCGCGCTTCCGGCGGACGACGAGCCCGCAGACGAGCCGGAACCGGTCATCGAAGAAACCGCAGCCGAACCGCAGCCGGTATCGACCCCCGACCCGGGCCAGATGCGACTGACCATTACGTATTCCGGCGATTGCTGGACCGAGATTTCGGACGGTAACGGCCGACGGCTGTTCTTCGATCTCGGCACCTCCGGCCGGACCGTGAATCTGTCCGGCGAAGCACCGTTCAACATCCTGTTCGGCGACGCCGAAAACGTGTCGCTCGAACTGAACGGTTCCCCCTATACCATCCCGGCAGCCAATCGTCGCGGCAAAACGGCGCGCCTCACACTCGCAGGATCATGAGCAGCAAACCCACACCAGTTCGCGGGATGAACGACATCCTGCCCGATGACGCTGCGACATGGCAGCATCTCGAGAGAGTCGTCGAAGAGGTCATTGAGTCCTACGGCTACCGCAACGTGCGCCTGCCGCTGCTCGAGCACACCGAACTGTTCAAGCGATCGATCGGCGAGGTCACGGACATCGTCGAGAAAGAGATGTACACGTTCGAGGACCGAAACGGGGACAGCCTGACATTGCGGCCCGAGGCGACAGCGGGAATGGTTCGCGCCGGCATGACCCACGGGCTGTTTCACAACCAGAAACAGAAGCTGTGGACCGTTGGGCCGATGTTCCGCCGCGAGCGGCCGCAGGCGGGACGTTACCGCCAGTTTTATCAGTTCGATGTCGAGGCGATGGGCTACGAAGGCCCCGACATCGACGCCGAACTCATCGTAATGAGCGCCCGCCTGTGGCAGAGGCTGGGCATCGACAAGGTGCGCCTCGAGATCAACTCGCTGGGTACGCCGGATTCCCGGGCACGCTACCGGGAGGCTCTTGTCGAGTACTTTTCCGGCGTGAAAAACGCTTTGGATAGCGATAGTATTCGCCGCCTTGAAACGAACCCGCTCCGCATCCTGGACAGCAAGAACCCGGAGATGCGTGACATCGTTGCGGCGGCCCCGGTCATGGTCGATTATCTCGACGAGGAGTCGGCCGATCATTTCGATGGCCTGAAGCGCTTGCTGGACGCGGCGCACATCGAATACGACGTGAATCCGCGGCTGGTGCGTGGACTCGACTACTACACGCGGACGGTGTTCGAGTGGGTGACCGATGCCCTCGGGTCGCAGAATGCGGTGTGTGCCGGTGGACGCTATGACGGACTGGTCGAGAAACTCGGCGGCCGGGCGACAGCGGCGATTGGCTGGGCGATGGGCGTGGAACGCTTTGTCGCGTTGTACGAGGCGTGCGGTGGGACCGCGCCGGAAGCAGGCGCCGACGTATTCATCGCGGCGCTTGGGCAGGGTACCGCAGAGCGGGCTTTTGCGCTGGCCGAAGAGTTGCGCAACAAATTGGACGGTACGCAGGTCGAACTGAACCTGGGTGGCGGGAGTTTCAAGGCGCAGATGAAGCGGGCCGACAAGAGCAACGCGGCGTTTGCACTGATACTGGGCGAGCAGGAGCTTGCCGACGGAACAATTGGCATCAAGCCACTGAGGAGCGACGACGAACAACAGACCGTTGCGCTCGACGCGGTGGCCGGCGTGCTGCAGGAACAACTACGTTAAAGGCAGTCTTGTGGACGATCTACTTTCTGAAAAAGAGCAAATCGAACAGATCCGTAACTGGTGGTCAGAATACGGCTGGTTCGTCATTGGCGGCGTGGCGCTGGGTGTCGCCCTGCTGGTTGGCTGGAACTGGTACCAGGGCGAGCGACTGGCGGCGCAGCAGGAAGCGTCGACACGCTACGAGGCGTTGACTAATCACGTCGTCGACGGCGAGCTGGCGGAAGCGGAAGCGATCGTCGAAGACCTTGCAACCAATTTTGCCGACACGGCATACCTGGCACAGTCGCAGATCGCCATTGCGCGACTGTACATGGACCAGAATCGCGACCAGGATGCGGCGGACGCCCTGCAGGCGGTCATTGACAGCGGCGTCGGCGATGAACTCAGACATGTCGCAAGGCTACGGCTCGCTCGCATCTACCTGTACCAGGACAAGGCCCAGGATGCGATCGATTTGATCGACGCACAAGAGGAGTCCGCGTTTTCCGCGGCCTACAACGAAGTGATCGGCGATGCACAGCTCGCGCTGGGGAATATTGCTGCGGCGCAGGATGCCTACCAGGCAGTCCTTGCCGATCCGGACGCCCAGAATACGGTCGACCTGAGGCTGGTGCAGTGGAAACTGCTCGACCTGCCGGAGGTGGCGCCGGTTGTGGATCTGCCTACCGACGCGGCTGACACTGATGCCACAATGGACGCAGCAGCGGACGGCGAAAGCGGCGAGGAAGCTGAGTGAGCAAGGCGATTCGTATCGGCTGGCTGCTGGCAGCGACGGCGCTGCTCGCGTCCTGTGGCGTGTTCGGCGACAAGGACGAAGAGCTCGAACCGAAGGAACTCATCGATTTTGAGTCGCGCGTCAAGGTTCGCCAGGTTTGGTCGGCGAAAGTCGGCGGTGCGTCAGATTACCTGCTGGTCGGGCTGCGACCGTCGAGCGATGGCAGCCGCATCTACGCGGCCAGCCAGGACGGCAAGGTGGTCGCGCTGAATCCCGAGACGGGTCGCGAGCAATGGACAGCCGATCTCGATACCGACTTGTCGGCGGGGCCGGCAGCGGCAGAAGGCGCCGTTGTCGTGGCGTCAAAAGACGGTGACGTCATCCTGCTCGATGCACAAAGCGGTGAAGAGCAGTGGCGCGCGTTTATCGGCGGCGAGACGCTGGCGCATCCGTTGATCAAGGACGATTCCATTGTCGTGCAGTCGATCGACAATCGACTGCAGGCGCTGTCGCGCTTCGACGGCCGCCAGCGCTGGTCGATCGAGCAGACGATGCCGGCCCTGACGATGCGCGGCGCTTCGTCGCCACTGCTGGTCGGCACGCTCGTCGTTGCCGGTTTCGATAACGGCCGGCTGCTCGCCGTGGACGCGGAAACGGGCGATGTCGTCTGGGATTCGCTGCTTGCACTGCCGACCGGCCGTTCGGATCTCGACAGGTTGTCGGATATCGACGGCGCCATCGCCGTTGTCGGGCAGGATGTGTACGCCGCCGGTTACCAGGGTCGAATTGCCGCAATTGCCGCGGAGTCCGGCCAGATCATGTGGCAGCGCGAGGAATCCTCGCACGTCGGCGTCGCCGCGGACTGGAACCGGGTATACACGGCGCGCACCGACGGCGAAGTCATCGCGATGTCGCGTGGCACCGGGGCCGAAGCCTGGCGCACCGACGCGACGCTACGCCGCGACCCGACGTTGCCCGTGCCATTCCAGAATACTGTCGTGGTCGGCGACTTTGAGGGCTATTTGCATTTCTTCAGTAATTTCGACGGATCGACCGTCGCGCGCGTCCGCTTCGGCCGTGACGCGATCACGAGCGATCCGATTGTCGTTGCAAACCGGCTGTATGTGCAGAGTGACAATGGCTCGGTGGCGGCTTACGAGATCGTGGAGGAAGCGCCGGCTCGTAGCGCCCCGGACGTCGCGGACGACTCCTGATCGTCTGCGATGAAGGTGCTTTGAGATGCTTCCTGTCATCGCATTGATCGGCCGGCCCAATGTCGGCAAGTCCACACTTTTTAATCGCCTGACGCGCTCGCGCGACGCGCTCGTGGCCGACTACCCTGGCCTGACGCGCGACCGCAAGTACGGCTTTGGCAAACTGGGGCCGATTCCTTATCTCGTCATCGATACCGGCGGCGTCGCCGGGGGCGAGGAAGGCATCGACGAGGCCATGGTCGAACAGACGGTGCGTGCGCTGTCCGAAGCGGACGCTGCGATCATCATGGTGGACGGCCGCAGCGGCCTGACGGCGGCCGATGAACACGTTGCCGAGCTCGCGCGCCGCCACGCAAAAAAAACCTGGCTGGCCGTCAACAAGGCTGAAGGGTTGGACCAGGCGATGGCCAACAGCGAGTTTCACGGTCTCGGCCTCGGCGAGCCTGTCGCGGTATCGGCCGCACACGGCGACCGGATTTCGGCGCTCATGGATAAAGTGCTCGAGGTGTTCGACGCCGACGCAGCCGACGAAGAAACGACCGACGATGACCAGGAATTACGCATTGCGATTGTCGGCCGGCCGAATGTCGGTAAATCGACACTCGGCAACCGGCTCCTGGGCGAAGACCGGCTTGTCGTGTACGACCAGCCCGGCACGACGCGGGACAGCATCGCCGTGCCGTTCGAACGCAACGATCGCAAGTACCAGCTCATCGATACGGCCGGCATCCGCCGCAAGGCGCGAGTGCACGAGGCCATCGAGAAATTCAGCATCGTCAAGGCACTGCAGGCGATCGAGCGTGCCGAGGTTGTTATCGCCGTTCTCGATGCACAGGAAGGCGTGACCGAACAGGACGTCAGTTTGCTGGGGCTCGTGATGGAGCGGGGCCGGGCGTTGGTTGTCGTCACCAACAAGTGGGACGGGCTGTCATCGGAGCAACGCAAGAAAGTCCGCGATGATCTCGAGCGGCGCCTGCCGTTCCTGGATTTCGCGGAGCGCATCACGATTTCGGCGTTGCATGGCACAGCGGTCGGTGACCTGTTGCCGGCTGTCGAACGGGCGCATGCGGCAGCCTACCGTGACATGTCGACCACCGAGCTGTCGCGTGAACTGGAAGCGGCCGTTATGGCGCATCCGCCGCCGCTCGTTCGCGGCCGCAGGATCAAGCTGCGCTATGCGCACCAGGGTGGCCGCAACCCGCCGGTGATCGTGATCCACGGCAACCAGACCGACAAGCTCCCCGAAGCGTATCGGCGTTACCTCATCAATCGTTTCCGGAAAGCGTTTAAACTAAGGGGCACACCGGTGCGCTTGTCGTTCAAGACCAGCGACAACCCGTACAAGGGGCGGCGCAACAAGTTGACGCCGCGCCAGGAGCGCAAGCGCAAGCGCCTGATGAAAAAGGTGAAGAAATGAGTTCAGCCCGGAAGCTGTACTCGCACGATGGCGAGTTCATCATGCATCGGGGCGGCCGGCTGCTGAATCCGGTGCTCGCCTACGAGACCTGGGGCGAGTTGACTGCCGCGAAAGACAATGCGGTGCTTATTTTTACCGGCCTGTCGCCGTCGGCGCACGCCGCGTCATCGCGCGAAGACCAGTCGCCGGGTTGGTGGGAGGACATGATCGGGTCCGGCCTGCCGATCGATACCGACCGGTTCTATGTCATCTGTGTCAACTCACTGGGAAGCTGCTTCGGTTCCACCGGGCCGGCGTCGACCAATCCTGAAACGGGGAAGAAGTACCGGCTCTCTTTCCCGGTACTGACACTGGAGGATGTCGCGGATTCCGCGCACCTGGTCGTGCAGCACCTGGGTGTCGATGTGTTGCACACCGTGGTTGGCTGCTCAATGGGCGGCATGACAGGGATGGCGTATTGTGTGCGGCACCCGAAAAACGTCAATCGCTTTGTGTCGATTTCGTCGGCGGCGCGGTCGATGCCGTTTTCGATCGCGGTACGTTCGTTGCAGCGCGAAATGATCCGTTCAGATTCGAAATGGAAGAAGGGTGACTACGACGCCGGTGACCCGCCGATCACCGGCCAGCGTCTGGCGCGCAAGCTGGGTATGATCACCTATCGCTCAGCCGAAGAGTGGGTAGGGCGGTTCGGGCGTGAGCGGGCGACGGACCCGACGCGCGTCGACGAACAGTTCGCGGCGGAGTTTGCCGTCGAATCGTACCTGGAGAACCACGCCAACAAGTTCTCGGGCGCATTTGATGCGAACTGCTACCTGTACCTGTCGCACGCGTCCGACCTGTTCGACCTCGCCGAATACGGCGGTTCGCTGGCGAGCGGCTTCAAGCGCCTGAAGCTGGACCGGGCTCTCGTGATCGGCGTACGGACCGATATCCTGTTTCCGCTGGAGCAACAGCGCGAACTGGCGGATGGCATTTCATCGATCTGCCGGGACACGCGCCTGGCCGAGCTCGACTGTATCCGTGGCCACGACTCATTCCTGGTCGAAATGGACGCCTTCCGCCCTGTCATCTGCGAATTCTTCGACTCCTGCTAACAGGGCCAGACCCCACCCGCCGGGGCCAGACCCCAACTGGCAGGGCCAGACCCCGCTTGATGGATACCGAAAACGACGAGCGCGAGGAGCCGAAGGGGTCTGTATAGTTTTGACGATGCGATGCCCCGAGATCATCTATTCCCACCGTTTGTTGATCCGCAGACCCCGGGCGGAGGACATCAAGGCGATATTTTCGGCGTACGCCGGTGATCCATCGATCGGCAAATTTCTGGCCTGGCCCATTCACGAAACTGAAGACGACACGACTCAGTTCCTTGAATTCAGTGATAGTGAATGGGAGCGTTGCGGCGTAGGACCGTACCTCATCTTTGATCGAACGAGAGCGGTATTGATCGGCAGTACCGGGCTCGCACTCGAATCGCCGACGTGCGCATCAACGGGCTACGTCATTGCGCGCGAATGTTGGGGTAACGGTTATGCCACTGAATCGCTGGCCGCGATGACCGCCGTTGCGGTGGAGATGAGCCTGGATCGGCTCTATGCCCTTTGCCACCCGGATCATGACGCGTCACAGCACGTTTTGAAAAAGTGCGGTTTTCAGCTTGAAGGGTTACTGGACAAATACTGTCTTTTTCCGAATCAGACGAATCAGGATCCTCAGGACGTCTATTGTTTCGTCTGGACCGGCGATAAACCGATTAGGGTCTGACCCCCATCGGTAGGGTCTGACCCCCATCGGTAGGGTCTGACCCCCATCGGTAGGGTCTGGCCCCTAGTCGAGGAAGATGGCCGGGTCGACGGCGGTGCCGTTGAGGTAGGTGCCGAAGTGCAGGTGCGGGCCGGTGACCCGGCCCGTCGAGCCGACTGCGCCGAGCGTCTCGCCGGTCGCCACTGACTGGCCTTCGACCACGGAAATCTCGCTGAGGTGGCAATACATCGTCACGAACCCCTGACCGTGATCCACGATGACGGTGTTGCCGTTGAAAAAGAAGTCGCCCGTTGCCGTCACGACACCCGATCGCGGTGCGACGATAGCGACGCCCTCGGCCGCGGCGATGTCCATGCCCTTGTGCGGTGAGCGTGGCTGGTCGTTGAAAAAACGCCGCAGTCCGAAGCTCGAACTTCTCGGCCCGTCTACCGGCGAGGCAAGATCGACTCCGCCCACGGGAACCTCGCGAAATGCGTTGAGCGCCGCATCGATGATCTTGCGCTCGGCCCAGATGCGATCGAGTTGCGCCTGGTCCGGTGTCACGTGGCTTTGATTCTTGACCGTGAGTCGCTGCTCGCGGTATTCGTGCGCCGCCACATCGACAGGCAGCTGAGAATCGCTTGCAGCAAGAACAATCAATCCGGGTTCGGTATCAAGCGGTATGCCCGCAATCGCAACCCAGTGCGCGCCGCGCGGCATTACCAGCACCCGCTTGTCGCCGAGCATCACGACCGGCGCCGGACCGTCCACGTCGCCGACCTCGACTATCGCCACGCCGCCGGGTCGCAGCGACTGCTCCGTCGCCATGGCAGACGCCGCCAGGCACAACAGCGCGAAAGTCCATCTAGTCATCGATCACCTTTGTCACGGTAGCGACCAGTTCTCCACGCCTGAGTTTTGCCCGTATATCGTCGCCGGGCTTCGTGCCATCCGAATTCATCAGCACCTTGCCGGTCGATTCCGACTTTACGATGGCATAGCCGCGATCCAGTGTGGCAAGCGGGCTCACTGCGTCCAGCGCCCGGCCAAGCAATGCAAGGCGATGACGGGTATCGGACAGCCGATTGCGGCTCGATGCGGTCAACCTGCCGCGCAGTCGCTCGAGTTCATGGCCGGTTTCCGAGACCATCGAGCGTCCTGACATCAGCAGCTGCTGTCGCAGTCGAGCGAGCCGATCCGTCGAGCGTCTGAGGGACGCCGACGGGCTGCTGACCGCCAGCCGTCTTGCGAGCCAGTCGAGCTGCTGGCCCTTGTCTTCGAGCGCTCGCTGGCCGACGCGGGCAATACGTCCGGACAGTGTAGTGATTCTCTGCAGCCAAGCGGCCCGGTCGGGTACGACCAGTTCCGCGGCGCCTGACGGGGTCGGCGCGCGAACGTCCGCAACAAAGTCCGCGATCGTAAAATCGACTTCATGGCCGACGGCGCTGACGACCGGCACCGGGCAATCGGCGATCGCTCTTGCCAGCGCCTCGTCGTTGAACGCCCAGAGATCCTCGAGCGAACCGCCGCCGCGACCGAGGATCAGGACGTCACATTCATCACGGCGCACGGCGGTCGCCAGTGCCGCAATCAGCTCGCCCGGTGCGGCGTCACCCTGCACGGCTGCGGGGTAGATGACGACAGGCACCGACGGAAAGCGCCGCCCGAGTATCGTCAATATGTCGCGAATCGCCGCACCCGTCGGCGATGTGATGATGCCGATGCGCGCCGGCAGGGCCGGCAGGGCCTGTTTGCGATCCTCGTCGAACAGCCCCTCGGACAGCAGCTTTTTCTTCAATGCATCGAAGCGGGCCTTGAGAACGCCTTCGCCCGCCGGCTCGATTTGCTCGACGATCAACTGGTAGTTGCCGCGGGCTTCATACAGGCTCACGCGACCGTAGACGAGCACCTTGTCGCCATTCTTGAACTGGTGCGCGGGGCCACGCTGGCGCTGCCGGAACCAGGCGGCGCTGACCTGTGCCGTGTCGTCCTTCAGCGTCAGGTAGATATGGCCCGAGGCCGGCCGTGACAGGTTCGAGATCTCGCCTTCCACCCACAGGCGCGCAATGCCCTGGTCCAGCAGGTTTTTCACGCGCCGATTGAGCTGACTGACGGAGATAGCCGGTTCACGTTCCATCGCGCGAGTATAGCCGTTACAATCGCCGGCTACCTGAACCCCTGCAAAGCCGAAAATCATGCGAATCGCCAAGGAAGCCCTGACATTTGACGACGTTCTCCTGCAACCGGGTTACTCCGAGGTGCTGCCGCGCGAAGTCGATCTCAGCACCTCGCTGACCCGGGAGATTCGTCTCAATATCCCGCTGCTCTCAGCGGCAATGGATACGGTCACCGAGGCCCGACTGGCGATTGCGCTGGCGCAGGAAGGCGGCATGGGTATCGTACACAAGAACCTGTCGATCGAAGGTCAGGCGAAAGAAGTCCGCACGGTCAAGAAGTTCGAGTCCGGCATGGTTCGCAACCCGATAACGGTGCCACCGGACATGTCGATTCGCGAGGTCATCGACCTGACGCGCGCGATGGGCATCTCGGGCGTCCCGGTCGTGGACGGCAAACGGACCGTCGGTATCGCGACGAATCGCGACCTGCGCTTCGAAACGCAACTCGACGCCCCGGTATCATCCGTCATGACGCCGGAAGAACGCCTTGTCACGGTGCGCGAGGGCGCATCCGACGAAGAGGTACTCGGACTCCTGCATAAACACCGCATCGAAAAGGTGCTCGTGGTGGGCGACAACTTCGAGTTGCGGGGCATGATCACAGCCAAGGACTTCCAGAAGGCCAAGGATTTCCCGAATGCCTGCAAGGACTCGAGCGGCGCACTGCGCGTCGGCGCCGCGGTCGGCACCGGCGGTGATACCGATGACCGCGTCAATGCGCTCGTCGAGGCGGGCGTCGACCTCATCGTCGTCGATACGGCGCACGGTCACTCGAAAGGCGTTCTCGATCGCGTTCGACAGGTCAAGACGGCACACCCGGACGTCCAGGTCATCGGTGGCAACATCGCTACCGCCGAAGCGGCCCTGGCGCTCGTCGAAGCCGGCGCCGACGGCGTCAAGGTGGGCATTGGTCCGGGCTCGATCTGCACGACGCGCGTGGTTGCCGGCGTCGGTGTACCGCAGGTGTCGGCCGTCGCCGAAGTCGCCGAGGCGCTTAAAGGGTCGGAAACTCCGCTGATCGCCGACGGCGGTATCCGCTATTCGGGCGACATTGCGAAAGCGCTCGTCGCCGGCGCACATTCGGTCATGATCGGTGGCCTGTTTGCCGGTACCGAGGAATCGCCGGGCGAGGTCGAGCTCTACCAGGGACGCTCCTACAAGTCGTACCGCGGCATGGGCTCGGTCGGCGCCATGGGCGGATCGCACGGCTCATCGGACCGCTACTTCCAGGACACGACAGAAGAGATCAACAAGCTCGTGCCGGAGGGCATCGAAGGCCGCGTAGCGTACAAAGGTGGCATGGTCGCCATCGTTCACCAGCTTGTCGGCGGCGTGCGCGCTGCGATGGGCTATACCGGCTGCGGGAGCATCGAGGAGATGCGCTCGAAGCCACAGTTTGTGCGCATGACCGGCGCGGGCATGACCGAAAGCCACGTGCACGACGTCACGATTACCAAAGAAGCCCCCAACTACCGCTCCAAGAACTGATGTCCGTCGATATTCATGCTCACCGGCTGCTGATTCTCGACTTCGGCAGCCAGTACACCCAGTTGATTGCACGGCGTGTTCGCGAATGCGGCGTGTACTCCGAGATTCATCCCTGGGACATGTCCGCCGACGACATCCAGGCGTTCGGCGCCGACGGCGTGATTCTCTCCGGCAGTCCCGAATCGGTGCATTTCGACGACGGCCCCCGCATCGATCACAGCGTGTTCGAACTTGGCGTTCCCGTACTCGGCATTTGCTACGGCATGCAGACGATGGCCGCGGAGCTCGGCGGTGAAGTCGAAACCTCGTCGCATCGCGAGTTCGGGTATGCCGAGGTGACACCCGACGGATCGACACTGTTCGGTGACCTGACCGATGTCGAGGGCAAGTCATTGCTCAAAGTCTGGATGAGCCACGGCGATCGCGTTGCGAAGATTCCGCCTGGCTTCGAGGCGGTGGCACACAGTCCGAACTCGCCGCTGGCGGCGATGGAAGATTCCGAGCGCAAGTTCTTCGCCGTGCAATTCCACCCCGAAGTGACCCATACGCTGCAGGGAAAAACGATCCTCAGCCGATTCGTGCACGACATCTGCGGCTGCCCGGGCGACTGGACGCCCGGCAACATCGTCGCTGACGCGATTGAGAAGGTTCGCGAGCAGGTTGGCGATGGCAAGGTCCTGCTGGGGCTTTCCGGCGGTGTCGATTCATCCGTCGTTGCCGCGTTGCTGCATGAAGCCATCGGCGACCAGCTCGTGTGCGTGTTTGTCGACCACGGTTTGCTGCGCTACAACGAAGGCGACCAGGTCATGCAGACCTTTGCCGAGCACATGCACATCAACGTCATTCGGGTGAACGCGGCGGAGCGGTTTTTCAAAGCGCTGGACGGCGTCGCAGACCCCGAAGAAAAGCGCAAGATCATCGGCGGTCTCTTTATCGAGGTATTCGATGAGGAAGCGCACAAACTCGAGGGCATCGAGTGGCTCGCACAGGGCACGATATACCCGGACGTGATCGAGTCCGCCGGCGCGAAAACCGGCAAGGCGCACGTCATCAAGTCGCATCACAATGTCGGCGGCCTGCCGGAAACGATGCGCATGAAACTCGTCGAGCCGTTGCGCGAACTGTTCAAGGACGAAGTGCGCAAGATTGGTGTTGAGCTCGGTTTGCCGGAGAAGATGGTCTACCGCCACCCGTTCCCGGGCCCCGGGCTCGGTGTGCGCATTCTCGGCGAAGTGAAGCCCGAGTATGCGTCACTGTTGCAGCTTGCCGACGACATTTTCATCGAGGAGTTGCACAAGAACGATCTCTACGACAAGACCAGCCAGGCCTTCGCCGTCTTCCTGCCCGTGAAGTCAGTCGGCGTGATGGGCGACGGGCGCAAGTACGACTATGTCGTTGCGCTGCGCGCCGTCGAGACGATCGATTTCATGACGGCGCGCTGGGCGCACCTGCCATACGAGTTTCTCGAGCATGTATCATTGCGCATCATCAACGAGGTCGACGGCATTTCGCGCGTCACCTACGACATCAGCGGGAAACCACCAGCGACGATCGAGTGGGAGTAACGCGGGAGAGCTGACATGCCACCCATGACGCCGTTCGGCTGGTTCCACACGATCATCGCCGTGCTGGCCGTCGTTGCCGGTATTGTCACGCTCGCCAGGCACGTCGTCATCCTGTCCACGAATCGTTCGGGGCTTGTGTATCTCGCGCTGACGGCGGTGTCGGCCGGCACCGCGCTCGGTATCTACAAGCACGGTGGTTTCGGCGTGGCACATGGCCTTGCCGTCCTGACACTGGTTACGATCGCGGTCGGCCTGCTCGCCGAACGCGCCAACCTGTTCGGCCGGATGTCTCGTGCGGTGCACACGACCGCGTACACGGCGACCTTTCTCTTCAACATGATTCCCGCCATCACGGAAACCCTGCTGCGCTGGCCCGGCGGGCCGTTGATCGCAAGCCTCGAAGACCCACTGCTGCAGGCATTTCACGGCGCATTCGTGCTCGCGTTCCTGGCCGGGCTGGCCGTGCAATACCGCTGGCTGAAAAAGCAGGGCACATGACCGCCGGTGAATGGTCAGAACACGACGTGCGTGCGATGCGCGCCGCGCTCGCCGAGGCCGAGGCTGCAGCGGAAGACGGCGAGGTCCCGGTAGGAGCGATAGTTGTTGTCGACGGCGAAGTGATTGGCACGGGCCGAAACTCGTCGATCGGCGCACACGATCCGGCCGGGCATGCCGAGGTCAATGCGCTGCGCGAAGCGGCAATACACGCCGGGAATCACCGTCTCGGCAACGCGACGCTCTACGTTACGCTCGAACCCTGTGTCATGTGTACCGGCACCATCGCCCAGGCGCGCGTGAAACGCGTGGTTTTCGGAACGTACGATGCCAAGGCCGGTGCGCTGGGCAGTGTCGAGGATCTCGGCGGCTCGCGTGCACTGAACCATCGCTTCGAGGTGAACGGCGGGTTGCTTGCCGACGAGTCGGCAGCGCTCCTCAAAGCTTTTTTTGAGCCGCGTCGCTAGCCCTGCTATACAGTCCGTACAACAAAACAATAACCGGGCGGTAATCATGCGAAATTCCCTGTTGCTGGCGGCAGCGTCGTTGCTGTTCGCCGATCTTTCAATGGCCGAAACAACGGCATTTACCGGCGCCACGTTGTACCCGATATCAGGTGATGTCATCGAAGACGGCACACTCGTCGTTCGCGACGGCAAGATCCGCGCCGTCGGTGCGAGCGCCGGTATCAGCATTCCTGCCGGTGCGACTGTCGTCGACGTCAGCGGCAAAGTCATCATTCCCGGCATCGTCGACACGCACAGCCATGTTGGCGGCGTTGCGGGTGGCGATTCATCCGGACCGATGCAGCCGGAAGTCCGGTTGCTCGACAGTATCAACGTGCGTGACGCCGGGTTTGATCGTGCACGGGCGGGCGGGATCACGACCGCCAACCTGATGCCGGGCTCCGGCCACTTGATGAGCGGCCAGACGGTCTACGTCAAGCTGCGTGACGGCAATACCGTCGAGGAACTTGCGTATCGGCGCAGCGATGGCGAAATCGACGGCGGCCTCAAAATGGCGAACGGCACGAATTCGCGGGACGAACCGCCGTTCCCGGGAACGCGTGCCAAGTCCGCCGCGCTCGTGCGGGCCCGGTATATCGAAGCGCAGGAATACCGCGACAAGATCCGGGAAGCGTCGAAGGATCGGGACAAGTCGCCGCCGGATCGCGACCTCGCCCTCGACACGCTCGTCGAGGTGCTCGACGGCAAGCGCATCGTGCATCACCACACGCACCGGCACGACGACATCATCACGGTGTTGCGCCTGCAAAAGGAGTTCGGGTTTCGTGTCGTGTTGCATCATGTCAGTGAAGCATCGCGAGTGGCTGACGAGATTGCCGCGGCCGATGTACCGGTGTCGCTGATCATGGTCGACGCGCCGGGCGGCAAACTCGAAGCAATCAATCTCGTCGCGGAAAACGCACCGGCACTTGAGAAAGCCGGGGCTCGTGTCGCCTTTCATACCGACGATTACATTACGGACTCGAGACTCTTCCTGCGCATGGCGGCCATGGGTGTCCGCGCGGGCATGTCGCGCGAGACGGCGCTACGGGCGATGACCCTGGAGCCTGCGATCATGCTCGACATGGGTGACCGCATCGGCTCACTGGATCGCGGCAAGGATGCCGATTTCGTCATCCTTTCGGGCGATCCGCTGAGTGTCTACACACGGGTCCTGGAAACCTGGGTCGAGGGGAAAAAGGTGTTCGACCTCGAGGATCCGGACGACAAACTGATCGCCGAGGGCGGTTACGGGGCCATGGGACCGTCGCACGCGGCCCACACGTTTCATGGTTACGGGGAGGAACGGTAATGAGAAAACTGGTAATGATCGTTGCCGTCGCCCTGGCGTTGCCGGCGATGGCCCAGGACCTGGCTGTCAAAGGTGGCACGGTATATACGAGCGCGGGTGACCCCATCGAGAACGGCGTTGTCCTGATCCGAAACGGCAAAATCGCGGCGGTGGGGCCGGCATCCGATGTCGAGGTGCCGGAAGGTATCGAGACGATGACCGCCTCGGTCGTGACACCCGGTCTCGTCGACGCGCACTCCGTCGTTGGTCTTGCCGGCTACCTGAACCAACCGCACGACCAGGACCAACTCGAGCGCAGCGAGGCGATTCAGCCGGAGCTGCGCGCGATCGACGCCTACAACGCACGCGAGGCGCTGGTCCAATGGCTGCGCGAGCATGGCGTTACGACGGTGCATACCGGCCACGGCCCCGGCGAAATCGTGGCAGGCCAGACGCTGATCGCGAAAACAGCGGGTGAAACGGTTGACGAGGCTGTCGTTGTGCCAACGGCCATGGTCGCTGCGACGGTCGGTGAGGGCGCCGTGATCAGGAACGCTCAGGGCCGCAAGTCTCCGGGGAACCGGGCGAAAGTCATCGCTATGCTGCGCGCGGAGCTCGTTGGTGCGCGGGAGTACGCCGACAAGCAACGCGCCGCCGCAAGAGACGACGACAAGGAAGCACCGGCCAGGGACCTGCGCAAGGATGCATTGGCTCGTGTCTTGCGAAAGGAAATTCCGTTGCTCGTGACCGTGCATCGGCACAACGACATCTTGTCAGCGCTGCGGGTCGCAAGGGAATTCGACATCGATGTCGTACTCGATGGCGCGACCGAGGCCTATCTCGTGATTGACCAGATCAAGGCGGCCGGTGTGCCGGTCATCGTGCATCCGTCGATGACGCGGGCCTACGGCGAGAAAGAGAACCTGAGCTTTACGACGGCAAAAGTCCTTCGTGATGCCGGCATTCCGATTGCGCTCCAGAGTGGCTTCGAGTCTTACGTCCCGAAAACGCGGGTCGTGTTGTTCGAAGCGGCGATCACGTTGCAGTACGGCATGGCGTTCACCGACGCGCTCGACACGATAACGATAGACGCCGCCAGGCTACTCGGCATCGACAACCGGGTAGGGAGCATCGAGGTTGGCAAGGATGGTGACCTGGCGTTGTTCGACGGCGACCCGTTCGAATACACGACGCACGTCACGGGTACGGTGATTGAAGGACGGCGAGTCAGCGACGCGCTGCGCTAGGTGGGGCGACATCACCCGGTGATTGCGGTTTCCTCGGCAACGGCGTTGCCGGGATCACCTTCGTTCTCGGTGAGCCACTTGAGAATGTTGTAGTACGCACGAATGTTGTTGACGTAGAGAACCGGTTCCCAGCCCCGCGCGTAGCCGTAGGGTACACGTGAATACCATTTGCGTTCGGCCAGCAGCGGCAGGGCTTCGCTGATGTCGACCCACGTGTCCGGATCGCCGCCTTGCCATTCGACGATCATGCGTGCGTCCTTGATGTGGTTGAAGCCGACGTTGTACGCCGCGAGCGCCATCCAGGTTCGGTCCGGTTCGTCGACTGTGTCGGCGATGCGTTCTGTCTGTCGCGCATAGAACTCGGCGCCGCCGAAAATACTCTTCTTCGGGTCGAGGCGATCGTCGAGACCGAGGTAGTCGGCCGTTGCCTGGGTCAGCATCATGATGCCGCGGACGCCGGTCGGCGAAACGGCCTTGGCGCGCCAGTGCGATTCCTGGTAACCGATCGCGGCGAGCAGCCGCCAGTCGACGCCCCACTGGCGGCCGGCCTCTTCGAACCACTCGCGGTAGCGCGGCAACCTGTTCTCGTAGTGGCGGATAAAGTTGCGCGTACCGACGTAGTCGAACTTCTTGGTATAGCCGTAGTAGCGGTCGTGAACCTGCGTCAGCAAACCGGACCGGTCCGAGCGGATCAGGAAGTCGTCGGCGACGGCGAGCAGAGAGTCGCCGCTTCCCTTCGGAAAGCCCCAGGCCAGGGGATCGTCGATATCGAGATCGATGGCGACGCGCAGATCCGGGTAGAAGTGACGCTGTACGTCGAAATCGGTGCTGTCCGCGATCGTCAGGTCGACTTCACCCATAGCGACCTTGGTGAGCAACTCCGCGATCGTCGCATCGGCGTTTTCGGTCCAGGTGAGCGACGGGTACTCTTCCTTGATCGCACTCAGAAGGTCGACATGGCTGCTGCCGGCCATGACCTCGATCGAGCGATCGAGAATTTCTTCGAGCGACCGCGGTTTGCCGGTGCCCAGCTTGTAGATCAGGTGGACGTCGACGGTTTCGTACGGGTGTCCGAAATTCAGGAATTCCTGCCGGGTGTCGGTAATCGAGAGGCCCGCGGCCGCCATGTGGGCGTCACCGGACAACAGCATCGGCAGGATCTCGGAGACGCTGGCGACGGGTTCGATGACGAGGGAGACGCCAAGATCCTCGGCGAACGCCTGGACGAGATCGAACTCCGGTCCCGACGGCCCGTCCGGACTGATCGTGTACGACGTCGGGCTGTCGCGCGTAACAACGCGCAACACGCCGGTCTCCAGGACCTGGTCGAGGATCGGCGGCTGCGTCGAACAGGTTCCGATCAGGGCACTGACAATGACGATGATGATGACTCGCAAAGCGTTTCCTCGTCGCGTCACGTCATTATGGCATCGGGCAGGTGCGATAGGACCCTTGACATTCAACGATTTGCTTACCACTATCTCGCCCCCGACCCGCTCGGAGAGGTGCCAGAGTGGTCGAACGGGCTTGACTCGACAAAAGCGGCGAAGCCGCGTTGGACGCGCGCAGCGCGCCCGAAGGGCGAGGAGCGTAGCGACGAGTCAAATCAAGTGTACTGGCGTCCGCAGGACGCCGATGCGACGGGTGAAAGAAAATTTGGAGAGGTGCCAGAGTGGTCGAATGGGCTTGACTCGAAATCAAGTGTACGGTTCTCCCGTACCGTGGGTTCGAATCCCACCCTCTCCGCCAACATTTCAAATAAGCTATTGATCACAGGGAGCTTATTTGCAGCGCAGCCGACGCACCCATAATCGAACCTACAAATTGTTGCTAGGAGTTGGGCGAGAATCATGGGCATTTGGCTCGAATTGGCGATATGTTCTTGGTGCTGGGATCGATTGATGCGGTGAGGTATTGATGGCGAGAGCGCTCATCAACAACGAGATAATCGGATGGGCTCAGGAGCGATCTGGAGTCGACGACAGGTCTCTGGCTGAGTACTTCTCAAAACCTAAGGCTGACATTTGGGCAGATACGATCCGTACTTGGAAAAGCGGCGACGCCTACCCAACGCTGCGCCAAGCCCAGAAACTGGCGAAACACCTCCGAATTCCGTTCGGCTATCTATACGCTTCTAAACCGCCTGTCGAGAAGGCTGGGATTCCTGACCTACGAACACTTCGGGACGAGCCGAAAACTGCACTCAGTTCGGATCTGCTGGATTTGTTGCTCGACATTCAGGCGAAACAGGCCTGGTTTCGCGAGGAACTAGTCGACGTGGGCTATGAGCCACTGGAATACGTCGGGAAGTACTCCGCAGACTCGGATCACATGGCGGTAGCCAGGGATATCCGTGACACCTTCGATATCAATGATGGACTTCGCCGTGCAGCAGCTAGCTGGCAACAATTCCTAACGCTTTGTTGCGATCGGGTTGAAGCGGCCGGGACCTTGGTCTTTCGTTCAGGCATCGTTGCGAATAACACGCGCCGCCCACTTTCCGTGGATGAGTTCCGCGGATTTGCCATATCTGACGATATTGCTCCGCTCGTATTTATCAATAGCAAAGATACGACTGCTGCACAGACGTTCACGCTGATTCACGAGGTCGCGCATGTTTGGATTGGCTCGACGGGCGTGTCGAACATGCCGCTTGGCGATAGACCCCAGCACGCCCCGAACACGGAGACATTTTGTAATCAAGTAGCAGCGGAGGTGCTAGTTCCGAGCGCTGAAATCCTCAGCGTCTGGAGACAGCAAGGCGATATCCTACAGAACGCCAACACAGCTGCGCGTGTGTTCCGAGTAAGCACAATCGTGGTTCTTAGGAGGGCGTTGGACCTAGGGCTTGTCGACCGTGAGTCGTTTTTTGCAGCCTACAATCAGCAGGTTAGGCATTACCGGACCGGAGAAAATCGTGCTCAGTCGGGCGGAGATTTTTATCGCCTGATCGGAACTAGAAATAGCAAACAGCTAACTAGATCCCTCGTAAGTGCCGCCATGGAAGGTAGGGTTCCAATGCGCGACGCGGCGGCGCTACTCAGTATCAAGCCAAAAACGCTGCGGGAGACAGCTGGCGTACTTGGGTTCGTGTAGCGAATGGCCAAGTACACACTCGACTCCGATACCCTCATTCGGGCCAAGAATTTCAGTTACGCTCCTGACCTAATTCCTGAGTGGTGGGACTGGCTACGTGACCAGATGCTTCATGGCCACATAACCATGACTCAGTTTGTCGTTGACGAGCTTCTCTACGGCGAGGACGAAATTAGTGACTGGCTGAAGGATCATATTCAAGGCACGGATTCAGTAATTTCACCTTGCGAGCAAACACAAAAACTTTATGGAGAGATTGTCGATTACGTTCTCGAAAGGTATGAAGATGGCCCTGACCGGAGACGTTTTCTCAATCGAGCAGATCCTTGGATAATTGCTCATGCAGGAACTTATGACCTCAAGGTTATCACCCATGAAGTTCCGGCTGACGACGCCGTCGTGAAGGTCAAACTGCCCACAGTGTGCAAGCAATTCGGCGTTGTATGGACTGAAATCTATTCAGTGATGCGCGACCTAGACTACAGAAATCGAAAACGGCTGGATTGACGAGAATAGTGGTTTGTATTTGATGTCAGGTGAGTTTGAGGAAATCGGTCATTCCGGCGGCAAGGTCACATTCAATATTGCGACGAGCGACGACGGCAGGCGTTCTTACCAGGTTGGCATAAGCTCCAGCAGGCCGGTCCCAACGGTATTGGTTGGCGTTTATGCGCTTCCTGAGGGAGTGCCAGTCGGATCGATCCAACTCGGAGGAATCGGCCAACCGTGGAACCCCCCGCCTTTTCCTGAATGCCTCCCGGTCCTTATCGCATCGGATAGCCAAGGTAAGTTTGGCCACACCTGCCCGCAATGTAGTGGTTACTGGCGAAGCGGCCCGTGGCCCAATGTTTGCCCCTATTGTTATGTACGCGCCGACGGATACCAGTTTCTATCCGAGGCTCAGCTGAAGTACGTTTGGCATTATTGCGACGTCTTATGCCGGGCAATTGGTTCCGCCGAATATGGGACGGTAGAAATTGATATGGATGAAGTTGCTGAAGCAGTAGGTAAAGAGCACGACAAACCGGCATTTTATATCGCTGAGGAGAGTCAGCAGCGCAAATACAACTGCCCTGAATGCGACGAATTCAATGACATCTTGGGGCGTTACGCATACTGCTCTCTGTGTGGGACAAGGAATGACTTCAATGATTTCCGGTATGACACACTTACTTCGATACGCGACCGCATAAATTCAGGGAGCGCGCCGGAAGATTGCGTCCGCGACTCGGTTTCGGCGTTCGATTCGCTGACAGCACAAATAGGAAAACAGTTTGCGGCTCTGGTACCGCTGTCAAAGCGTCGCGCTCACAGGTTGACGAAGAAGAGGTATCACAATCTCAATGAAGTTCGTTCCGTATTCAGGGAGTGGTTTGATATCGATATTGGAACAGGAATAAGCGATTCCGATTGGGAGTTTTGCATTCTGATGTTCCATCGACGACATGTCTACGAACACAACGGGGGCGAAGTAGATCAAAAGTACTTGGACGATTCCGGCGACTCGACGGTCCGTTTGAAGCAGCATATTCGAGAAACCCAAGAAACGGCACACAGACTTATTGGCTGCCTCGCGAAGATGACTCGAAATTTGGACCTTGGATTCCATGAGCTGTTTCCGCCGATTCAGGAGCCAATTGAGCTTTATCAAGAGAAAAGGGCTCGAATTGCCAAGCACTCAGGCAGGTAGCTCTCAGACCTAAGGGCAAGTCGATCAACGTTTCGCCTGCCGGCGGCTCTTGTCGCCATGGTTGCTGGGGGTCGACGGTGCTGACCTAAGTGTAGTAGCTTTCACCCGACCGTACAGACACTGTCCGACTAGATCGTGTATGACCGGCTGCTTTTCGCGATAGCAGTCACTCTGTCTACATGCGCGAGTGGCCGGAGTCGGCCACAAGCTGCCGGTGAGACTGACCGATTTCATTTTGCATAGAAGTCGAAGTCGAGCGACAAGTTGAGTCTGACCAGTCGCGCCAACATCTCTGGTTCCAAGTACGTCTCGGGATGCGTTGCTTCCCGGATGTAACCGTAGACACAGATACCGGCTTCATAATTGGCTGCGACCGAACGAACTGCATCTGCTCGCGCCTCTAGAACGTCCAGAAGAGCACCCAACTGATTCTCAAGGGAATCTTCCTTGCTTATGTGTCGAGCAATCGCCCAGCGGCTATGAGTATGGACTCCGCCCTGATCATTGATTGACTCGCCCTTTATCCAGTGCTGATCAGGGTCAAAGCCGAGTTCCGCAGTAATCTCGTCAGGCGAACCGTCGAAGCCGACAATGCGGAACGAAACGTGAGTGTCTTCGTTCGTTTTCATTTTCGTGTTGTTATGCGACCGGCTGGATTGGGTCATTTGCAGTCGTCCGAGACCACCCCGGCGACCGGCTATTTTCGGCAGTATACCGGCCATCGGTGTCGATTCAATCTGACAATGTCTGTCAGATCAAGTACCGATCATTACACCTAAGATCGCAAAGATAGTGTCTAGGCATCTCGTTATCGTCTACGCGCCTTTTCGCTTTGTCTCGGTCCACGTCGATGCTTTGCGGCAATTCCACGTGCCCAAATTCGCCATCCAATCTCTCTCGATTCTCTGCAGGAATAGGTGGCGCAAACCCTTGTCATTGTTTGTTGCGCTCTCCGATAGGTTGACCAGATCGCCAGATACGCCGAATTCCTGCGAAACCTTGTCACCGTAGATACGTGGAAGCATTTTGCTAACTTCCCACTTGATTCTGTCGATGATCAATTTCGAACGCTGAACGTGGTGGCCATCAAAGACAGGCCTGCGCCGACCTTACAGTTGAGGTTTTCGTTGGTAACATCAAACTTCGTCAGCAAACGTAATACGGTGCGCAAGCATGCTCAGAATTTATGCCGTGATCACCATTCCCTTCGTGTTCCTCGGTGGTTGCACAACTTTCGCGCCTCGAGCGGATGATTCCATGCAACCATTTACAGCCGAACGCCCCATCGAGGAGTTCGTCAAAAAATCGAGAATATGGGAGGAGGAGGCCTACCAGTCGTGGGGGTGGGGAGCGTCCTGCCCGGATGATAGTGACGATTGCGACATGCTGGAGGAGGTTGTAGTTACCGCCATGAAGCGCGAATCAGCAGAATCGATCACCAACAATCAGGAAAAGGGTGTCGATGAAGGGGATATCGTAAAGCGTGTAGGGGACTACATCGTGCTACTGAGGCGTGGTCGCCTTTTCACTTTTTCGCTTCCGACTGACAGCAATCAGTTAGGTGCCATTGACTACATCGATGTCGCACCACCTGAAGAAAACATTGACGCCTGGTATGACGAAATCTTGAGCAACAATAGTACGGTTATTCTGCTCGGGTACAGCTACGATATCGATGCGTCGCTGATTCGCCTGTTCGAGATCGATGGTGACGGTGAACTGTCAGCCGAACGTTCGTATTTCATCAAGTCCTCGGACTATTTTGACGCGGAAAACTATGCGACACGGCTGGTTGATGGTCACCTGGTTTTCTACATGCCCCGTGACCTCCCCGAAGACGGGGCGGGGATGATCTCCGGGCAGATCGTCAACGGTGAACCAGTGAGCACGGGAAGCGCATTTTCGTCGGAGACGATCTACCAGCCAATACAGCAGAGCAGTTACCCTGTCCTCCATACAATCGCGAACTGCCCGCTGGACACGCAGCAACTCAAGTGCTCCGCGACGAGCTTCATAGGTCCGCAGGCGCAACTTTTCTACATCAGTAATGACGCCGTCTACCTGTGGCTGAACTCCGCAGGTTGGGCGTATGACTACTTCATGTTGAGCGATAGATACGTTCGGCGCATCGCGAAGGCATGGCAGGGCGTCTACGATGAGAGCGGCGATCTGGCCGTCATCTACCGAGTGCCCATCAAGGGCGGAGTGCCCCGTGCGGTTGAAGCGAAAGGGTGGCCGATCAATCAGTTTTCGTTCCGGGAGACTCGAAACACGCTGCAAGTATTCGCCCGTGCTTCGGAATGGGGTGCGGAGACGCAACCTGCAATTCTCGATATCCCGCTTTCGCAATTCGGACCGGCGGTTTCCGAGCTGCCCGCCAGCCAGTACGAGTATTTGCCACCCCTCGAGGGTCGCGTCAACGTTAACCGTTTCGTAGGTTCAAGCTTGCTGTACGACGATCTTGTCAATGTAGAGGGCAAATACAGGACGTCAGTATGGGTCAAGAATCTCGATTCGCGCCTACCGCCGGTGCGATTGCCGGTCGATCATCTTGTTGAACGCATCGAACCAGTTGGCAAATCCGCCGTGGCTATCGGTACCGATGACCAGTCGGCCTTGGGATTGACTTCCTTGAGTACTGGCAGCAGTCCGACGGTAGGTGATACGACGTGGCTGCATCGCGCAGTACAAGCCGATGAGCGGAGTCACAGCTTCAATTTTCGACGAGACCAGTCATGGAACGTTTTCGGATTTCCGGTGATCTACGCGCCTGAAGGTGAACGCTACGATTTCTTTTGGCCGGATGAGGCCAGCAACGTTCACATGACCTACTTCGGTCTGACTCCAGACTTGGGCCTTCAAATGATCGGCGAGTTCGTGGGGCGCGGTACAGAAGACGATGACTGCGAAGTATCATGCACCGACTGGTACGGTGATTCACGAACCTTTTTCATTGACGATCAAGTTTACGCGCTACTCGGGTACGAGTTGATCGAGGGGTATCTTTCTGGCGCGATTCTGCACGAGTCGGCACGGGCAAGTGGGCTGGATTTACTCACGCAGTCAAATTGATCTGATTGTCCTTCAATTTTCTGCAAGGCCCCGCCGGGGTCTTTTGTATTTGCGCCGCGAGAGACGCTGCTATCCCAGCAATGACAGGTACGGCATACTCGGTTCTCCAAAAAAGTACACGTATGCGTGAGTACAAGTCTTGAGCAACCGACAACAAGACGGCGTGCAGCAGTGGCCGAAGTTTGTTCACATTGTGCCAGTGTTCATAGTGATAGCGGTGTTGTCCGTTGCGGTGCTGGCCGGCATTCGACTTGTATTCGTTGATCACTTTCCGGCGTTCGAACTGAAGAAGATCTACTGGGAGTTCGGTTTGCCGATATTGGTCGCTGTGCTGTCGGTCACAATCTGGTTGCGACCGCGTGTCCGCATTCTCGAATTCAAGAAAAAATCCGGCGATCGGCGGTTCACCTTCCTGATGCTGGCGGCCGCAGCAATAGCGCTGCCGTCGATGGTCGTACAGTCTCAATTGCTCCAGGCGACCGGGCAACTGACGACGATCTCCGAGCTGTCCGAGTTGGACTTCAACAGGCCGGAGCGCTACTACTCGATTACGAACTTCGAGGTGTTGAAACAGCACGGCAGCGTCCATGCCAACGTGCAGGCAAGCGGCAAATACAACCAGGATCTCAATTTCGAGTTCTACTTCGTCTTTCCGTTTTCCGGAAGCGATTCCGAGAAAAATGGTGACTACCTGGCGTGGTACGGCATCAAGCATCGCGAACGCATCAGTAATCGACTCGACGACGCCGAAAAGGAACGCCGCTACCAACAAGCGTTCGAAGCCGGCGTCGACAAGGTCGAGAATCACGACTTCCACGACCAGCAGTATTTCAGGGTCGTTCAACCGTCGGACGATCGGGACGGTTTTCGGGCGGCGGCAGCCCGAGAAACAGGCAGCAGCACGGACGACCGTTACGTGATCCTGGTGCCGGGCGCAGGGGCCTTTCGCAATGAGACCGGCTCGATGCTGGGTCAAACGGCATTTGCCGGTCTTGCAGGACTCGCCGCCATTCTCCTGTTCTTGTTGTGGCCAGGCTATGACGTACAGGAGCTGCAGCGCCAACGCCAGGGAAACATGCCGAGGATGGGGTTTCTCGATGAGCTCAAAGAGTTCCTGATTCCCCGGGAGGACTACTTCGCCGCGCCTATCTTGCTCGACGCAATCATCATCGTATACCTGGTGCAGGTGTTCGCCGGCGTGAGCCCGATTCATCCGACGGGAAGCGAGTTGCTGGAATGGGGCGCAAACCGGAGAGCCGAAACGGCCGGTGGCGAATGGTGGCGCCTGGTCTCAAGCGTATTCCTGCATGGTGGTGCGTTGCACCTGCTGCTTAACTGCTTCGGATTATTGCTCGCCGCTATGTTTGTCGAACCGATGTTCGGTCGCTTTCGCTTGTTTCTGATTTTCTTCGTATCAGGGGTGGCAGGGAGTATCGCCAGCATCTGGTGGTACGAGAACACCGTCAGTGTCGGCGCATCCGGCGCGATATTCGGCCTGTTCGGAGCGGTCTTGTCGCTCGCGGTCTTGCGGGTTCTGGAAATGCGCACGCTGGCCTGGCTCTGGGTGTACCCGGGTGTAAGTCTCCTGTTTGGGCTGACGGGCGGCATAGACAATGCGGCCCACCTCGGCGGGCTCGCCGCCGGCATCCTGATCGGAATCCTGCTGCAGGTGTTTTTCGACCTTCCGGTGGAACGCGATGCACGCGAGTCTGGTCCGAATCCGGACGGGAGTTAAAGGCGCCGGCGTAACGGGACTACCTTTCATGATCCTGTTTGATCGGGGCAGCGGAAACGCCGCGCCCCTTGATTAAAGACTACACTGGCGCCGGTGCGGAATACAGCTGCGCTACCAGCGCGACGTGTGCGGCAGAATGCGCAAGTATCACGACCCACAGGTTTCGGCCACATAGAACGAACGCGACGCCCCAGATCAAACCCATGATCGTTGTCATCACAACGCCGCCAAGGCCCCACTGGAAATGAATAGAACCGAAGATGATTGCCTGGGTCAGTACAGCGAGAGTCGTCATTGCGGTGCCATCGCCGTACAGGCGTTCGAACTGTGGAATCAAAAAGCCTCGATATACGATTTCCTCGGGTATCGCCGCTGTCAACGGCAATAGCAGGGCAAAGGAAACAGCAGCGGTCGGGTTGCCGCGAATGAATTCGTACCTCGACATGTCGGGCGGCGGCAGATCAAAGTAAGGTGCAAGAAGCTGTGGGACCAACGCTTGTGCGGTCCCGAATGTGATGAAAACACCCACAACCCAGAAAGGCACGGTCCACCATCGTTTGGGACGGGTCAATCCGAGGTCGGCCAGTGATCCACCGCCTCTGACGGTCAGCCAGAGCGCCGCAATCGCGCCGAACAGGACGGCGCCGACACCGCGTGCTTCAGCACCCCAGGGCAGGTGGTCGGCAACGGCCACTTCAATGGCAAAAGCCAGGGCCGAAACAGCGACAACGATAGCGATAGCGGCGAGCGGGCCTGGTGTGGCCTCGAGCCGAGCGCCGGGTTTATCTGTCATTCGCGAGTGTCCGAATCCTGTGACTGTCGCAAAGATAGCATGCCGCCGCTATCTCAACGCGACCGGCAAAGCGGTTTACAATGATCCGCAACTTCGACACAGTTTAGGTTGCACCCGAAAACAGAGGATCTCCCATGCCAGGATCAAACATTCGCACCTTGTCACTTATCTCAATGATTGCTGCTGTGCCGCTCTTCGGCGCCTGTAGCCAGACCGAGGACGAGACCACCGCCTTGAGTCCCGAAGCGGAAGAGCGCCATGAGCTGATGGAAGGCGTCGGCAAGGCAGCCAAGCCACTGGGCGGCATGATGAAAGGCGAGGTCGAGTTTGATGCCGACAAGGTGATGGAATCGCTTACCGTTTGGGCCGATGCCGCGGCAAAACTGGGAAGCCTGGTCCCGGCTGGTAGCGAAGGTGGTGAGGCAGCACCCGCGATTTGGGAAGATCCCGAGGGGTTCGCCGACGCAATAACCGTCTGGGCCGACGCAACGGCGGCCGCTATCGAGGCGGCGCCCACCACACTCGACGAGGCGAAACCGGTCATCGGTCCTGCGTTCAACGCGTGCAAGAACTGTCACGACGATTTCCGTATTGAGAAAGACTAGCCGGATCGTCCTGGCGCTTCTGGCTGTCGGATTGCCGGCAGCCTGGTGGCTGACGTTACCGAACGCGCTGCCTGAGTCCGCAATACCCGATTACAACGGCGATGCGACCGCCGGCGAGCGCACGTTTTGGGCCGGCGGTTGTGCGTCGTGTCACGCAAGCCCGGTCGATGGCAAGCGAGCAAAAGGCGACGACAAGCTGTTGCTCGGCGGCGGCCTGGAACTCGATACACCGTTCGGCGTGTTCCGCGTACCCAATATCTCGCCGCATCCGGAGGACGGCATCGGTGGCTGGTCAACGCTCGACTTCGTCAACGCGATGCAACGCGGTGTCGCACCGGACGGTCGGCATTACTACCCGTCCTTTCCGTACACATCCTATGCGCGCATGCGCATAGAGGACGTCCTTGATCTCAAGGCTTACCTCGATACGTTGCCAACGGTATCGGGTACCGTCGCCGATCACGATCTCGGATTCCCTTATTCAATGCGCCGCGGCCTCGGGCTCTGGAAGCGACTCTACCTGGATTCTTCACCAGTCATCGATGTCGACGACGCACAACTCGAGCCGGGGCGATACCTCGTCGAAGGACCGGGCCACTGTGGTGAATGCCACACGCCGCGCGACAGTTTTGGCGGACTGCAGGAATCGAAATGGCTGGGCGGTGCGCCGAATCTCGACGGTGACGGCCGCATACCCGACATCACCCCGACGGGGCTAAGCGACTGGTCGGCCCGGGACATCGCGTACTACCTCGAAACCGGTTTTACGCCGGACTTTGACTCCGTTGGCGGGTCCATGGTCGCCGTGCAGGAAAACCTGGCGGAACTCAGCGCCGAAGATCGCGCAGCAATTGCTGCGTACCTGAAGGCACTGTCCGCTCCGGTCAGCCGGTAGCCTTTTGCCACGCGACTGCGAGCATTGCTGCAGACAGGACGACAAACAATGCGGCGATCGCGCGGCGGAGGACGTGTGGTGCAACTTTGCCCTGCAGCCGCGGCCCGATTTGGCCGCCGATCAGAACGCCCGGGATGTCGTAAATCAGCAGGTCCCACGGAACCGCTGTCCACCCGCCGGACCGAATGACCTGAACGGCGAGTGTCGTTGACGCAAATACGACAGTTACGATGACGACGAGCACCGACGTGGCGGCGGCAATGGCGATTGGCACGCCTTTGCGCGTCAGCTTGGAAATGGTCACTTCGCCGATCCCGACCGACACCATGCCGGTAAGAAATGCGCCAAGCGCGGTTGCCGAGTAGCTCTTTAGTCCGAGCGCCGGATTGACCCAGGCGAAACGCACGCCACGAGAGTCGATGAGCTCGCGGCGGTGTTCCTGAGGAACGTTGCCCCCCTCGGACACATGCGGCGGCGGGCGGTTTTGCCAGAGCAGCGCAGCCAGTACGGCGACCAGTATCGAGTAACCGGCTAGCAGGACACTGTCGTGCACCAAACTCGCCGTCAGGGCCCCGGCCACGGCGACGGGAACTGCGACGCGGAGAATTCGTCCGGCCAGCGCATAGTCGATCAGGCCGCGTTTGTAGTAGCCGATGGCGCCGGACAGGAAACCGAACGTCTGGGTAATGAGTGCGGCCGTAATGGCGGCTATTGTCGAATGCAGGACGTACTCAGGCCCCAGCAGCGGAAAAACCAGGATGAATATCGGCGTGAACAGTGCGGCGCCGCCGATGCCGCTCAGCATCGCGCACGTCGCGACCATGATCGAGACCGGAAACATGAACCAATAGAGCGTGAAGTCCATTCGCGTAGTCTATCTAGGCGCTGCCAAACCCGCCGCCGCCCGGCGTTTCCATGACCAGCACGTCGCCGGCCTTCATCGACGTTTCGTCGTTACCGGCAAGTTCATCGACGCTGCCGTCAATCCGAACCACATAGTTCCTGCCGCACTTGCCCGGTTCGCCGCCGGCCAGGCCGAACGGCGCCACCTTGCGATGCGAACTCAGGATCGTCGCCGTCATGGGTCGCAGGAACCGCAGCTCGCGTACCACGCCATCGCCGCCGCGGTGCTGCCCCGATCCGCCCGATCCATGACGCACGGCGAAGCGCTCGGTACGCAGCGGAAAACGCAGTTCGAGCACTTCCGGGTCGGTCATGCGTGTATTTGTCATGTGACTGTGCACGGCGCTGGTTCCATCGAATGTCGCACCGGCGCCGGTGCCGCCGCAAATGGTTTCGTAATTCTGGTAGTCGTCGTCGCCGTAGGTCAGATTGTTCATTGTGCCCTGCGACGCGGCGAGTACGCCCAACGCGCCATACAGCGCATTCGTGATCGCCTGCGACACCTCGGTATTGCCGGCGATGACCGCCGCCGGATACTCCGGGTTGACCATGGAACGTGGCGGCAGCACCAGTTCGATGGGCTTCAGGCAGCCCTCGTTCAACGGAATGTTGTCCCCGACCAGCGTCCGGAATACGTACAGCACCGCAGCGCGGGAAATTGCCGTCGGAGCGTTGTAGTTGCCGGGATGCTGCGGTGACGTACCCGTAAAGTCGACCGTCGCCGATCGCGATTCCCGGTGCACCGTTATCGCAACCCGAATCATACTGCCGTCGTCGAGCGGGTACTCAAACGTGCTGTCGCGCAGTACATCGACAACGCGCCGGACCGCTTCCTCGGCATTGTCCTGCACGTGCTGCATGTAGGCGTGTACCACATCGACACCGAAGTGCTCGACCGTTCGTTGGAGCTCGGCGACGCCAGTCTCGTTGGCGGCAACCTGTGCCCTGAGATCGGCGAGATTCTGCTCAATGTTGCGACACGGGTAGCGTCCGCTCGCGAGCAGCTCCCGGGTCTCCGCCTCGCGAAACTCGCCGCCGCCGACAATGCGGAAATTGTCAATGACGATGCCTTCCTCGTCGATGTGCCGGCTGTCGGGCGGCGAGGATCCGGGCGTCCGACCACCGATATCGGCGTGATGTCCGCGTGACGCTACGAAAAACCGGATGTCGCCGCCGTCGTCGTCGAATACGGGCGTCACGAGCGTCACGTCCGGCAGGTGCGTGCCGCCGCTGTACGGTGCATTGAGTGCGTACACGTCGCCGGGGCGAATTTTGCCGCTGTTTTGACGAATGATCGAACGCACCGTTTCACTCATGGAGCCGAGATGGACGGGCAGGTGCGGCGCGTTGGCGACCAGCGAACCGTCGGCGCTGAAGATAGCGCAGGAGAAGTCGAGCCGTTCCTTGATGTTGACCGAGTACGCGGTGTTTTGCAGCGTGGCGCCCATTTGCTCGGCAATCGACATGAACAGGTTGTTGAACACTTCGAGCATGATCGGGTCGGCGTGCGTACCGATTGCTTCGCGTTTTTCGCGCTCAAGGAAACGTCGCAGTACAAGATCGCCGCCGGGCACCAGCACCGCTCGCCAGCCTGGTTCAACGACGACCGTGCCTGTCGACTCGGTAATGATCGCTGGCCCGTCAATGGATTGCCCGTACGCCAGGTCCCCGCGTCTGTAGAGCGGAGCGTCGTGCCATGCGCCGCCCGAATAGATGCGAACCTGGTCGGCGGGCTCTGCCTCGTTCGAATCCACACTGGCAGACGCGTGTTGCATAACATCCCGCGTAGTACCGATTACCTCGACAGAAATAGCCTCGACAACGAGACTGCGCTCGCGGGCGACAAAGCCGAATCGCCGCTGGTGCGCCGCTTCGAATTCAGCCAGCATGTCCTGCGCGGAGCCAGCGGCAACCAGCAGGCTGGTATCCGTCCCTTCGTAGCGTAGGTGCACTTTTGTGACGGTGATGACCTGTTCCGCTGCGACACCCTGTTCGAAAACCTCGCGCCTGGCCGCATCGATCAGCGGGCGGGCCTGTTCCTCGACCTGCCGGGCGACGGTCGCGATGTCGAACGTAATCCCCGCTTGTGCCTCGCGCAGCGCCCGTATTTCGGCGAGGCCCATACCGTAGGCTGATAGCACGCCAGCAAGCGGATGGAGGTACACGCACTCCATTCCGAGCGCATCAGCGACGGCGCATGCGTGCTGGCCGCCGGCTCCGCCGAAACAGTTGAGGGTGTACTCGGTCACGTCGTAGCCGCGTTGTACCGAGATTTTCTTGATCGCGTTGGCCATGTTTTCTACGGCGATACGCAGAAAGCCTTCGGCGACGTCCTCGGCCGAGAGCGCGCTGCCGGTGTCGTTGCGCACACGCTCGGCCAGCCGTCCAAATTCCGATCGCACGATATCGACGTCGAGTGGCTGCTTGCCGTCCGGCCCGAATATCGCCGGGAAATGTGCCGCCTGCAGCTTGCCGAGCATGACGTTGCAATCCGACACCGTGAGCGGGCCGCCGCGTCGATAACACGCAGGCCCCGGGTTCGCGCCGGCCGAGGCCGGTCCGACGCGGAAGCGGGAGCCGTCGAAATCGAGAATGGAGCCGCCGCCTGCCGCGACGGTGTGAATGTGCATCATTGGCGCCCGCATACGCACGCCGGCCACCACCGTTTCGAACGTCCGTTCGTATTCACCGTCGAAGTGCGCCACATCGGTTGACGTGCCGCCCATGTCGAAGCCGATGACCTTGTCGAAGCCCGCCGCAGTCGCCGTGCGTGACATGCCAACGACGCCACCCGCAGGACCTGAAAGAATTGCATCCTTGCCCTGGAACAGTCGCGCGTCGGTGAGACCGCCGTTCGATTGCATGAACATCAGCCGCGGGCCGTCGGCACCGGTGCCGAGTTCGCTTGCGACGAGATCGACATAGCGCCGCAGGATCGGAGACAGGTAGGCGTCGACAACCGTCGTATCGCCGCGCGCGACCAGCTTGATCAGCGGGCTCACCTCGTGACTCAACGAGATCTGTGTGAAGCCGATTTCCTTGCAGATCGTACCGATGCGGCGTTCGTGTGCCGGGTATCGGTAGCCGTGCATGAGCGCGATCGCGACAGATCGAATACCAGCATCAAGGGCGGATTGCAGTTGCGTGCGCAGATCGTTCTCGTCGAGTTCGACCAGGACTTCGCCATCGACAGCAACCCGTTCATCGGCCTCCACGACGCGTTCGTACAGCAATTCGGGCAACCGGATGTCCAGTGCAAACAGGTCCGGTCGGTTCTGGTAGCCAATGCGCAGGGCATCGCCAAACCCGCGTGTCGTTACGAATACGGTGCGTTCACCGCTGCGCTCGAGCAGCGCGTTGGTGGCGACCGTGGTGCCCATCTTGACGTGCTTGACCTCGCCGCCGGGAATCGCTGCATCGTCGGCGATGCCGAGCAGCTCACGAATGCCCTGTACAGCCGCGTCCCGATACTGTTCCGGGTTGTCCGAGAGCAGTTTGTGATGCACGACGTCGCCGTCCGGGCGGCGCGCGACCACATCCGTGAAGGTGCCGCCGCGATCTATCCAGAATTGCCACATGGTCGTGTTATTTCTTTAGAATGCGGCGCTTGGCGCTGAAGGATCGAAAATGAAAACACGCATCACGGAAATGTACAACATCGAGCACCCGATCATTCAGGGCGGGATGCACTATGTCGGATTCGCCGAAATGGCGGCGGCGGTCTCCAATGCCGGCGGGCTCGGCATCATTACGGGCCTGACGCAAAAGACGCCTGAGGACCTTGCCAACGAAATTGCACGTTGCCATGACATGACGGACAAGCCGTTCGGCGTAAACCTGACGTTCCTGCCCGCGCTCAAGGCGCCGGACTACCCGGGCTACATCAAGTCGATCATCAAGGGCGGCGTCAAAGTGGTGGAGACGGCGGGCCGTAATCCGCAACAGGTGCTGCCATACCTGAAAGACGCCGGCATCAGCGTCATCCACAAGTGCACGTCGGTGCGCCATGCGCTCAAGGCACAGTCAATCGGTTGCGATGCGGTGTCGGTGGACGGATTCGAGTGTGGCGGGCATCCGGGCGAGGACGACATTCCGAACATGATCCTGCTGCCGCGCGCGGCCGACGAACTCGAGATTCCATTCGTTTCGTCGGGCGGTATGGCCGACGGCCGTTCGCTGGTTGCGTCGCTCGCGATGGGCGCGGATGGCATGAACATGGGCACGCGCTTCATCGCTACCCAGGAGGCGCCGGTCCACGACAACGTCAAGGCGGCCATTGTTGCGGCGTCCGAACTCGATACGCGGCTGATCATGCGGCCGCTACGCAACACGGAACGCGTGCTCACCAATGAGGCCGTCGAGCAGATTCTGGAGATCGAGCGCGAGAAGGGCGCTGAACTGCAGTTTGAGGACATCATCGAGCAGGTTGCCGGTGTCTACCCGCGCATCATGCAGGAAGGCGACATGGACGCCGGCGCCTTCTCGTGCGGCATGGTCGCGGGATTGATCAATGACATTCCGACCTGCAAAGAACTCATCGACCGCATCATGGCGGAGGCCGAGGACATCATCCGGAATCGTCTTTCGGGGATGCTGTAGCTGCGACCAAACCGGATGAACGCGCATCTACGACTCAGTACAGCGCACAGAACAAGGGGAATCACACATGAGAGCACTGGTTTTGGCCGTTTTTGCGGTCCTGACGGGATTCGGCATTGCCTCGGCGGGCGAGGTCGAAAAGAAAATCGAGATCAAGGTGGTCAAGTCGGGCGATGGCGACGACAAGACCGTTCACTGGGTTGGCGACGGCGCGGATATCGACGATCTGGAGGTCGGAGAATCGCGGACGCTGGACGACGGCGTCGTCGTAACGCGTGCCGAGGACGGACTCACGATCGAAGTCGAAGGCGAGTCGATCGACATCCCGCATCCCGACAATCACTCGACATTGGTCGCCTACGCTGGTGATGGGCAAATGACCGAGGACATCGACGTTCGCGTCATGAAGATGCGCGAAGGCAGCCATGCCGATACGCACGCGGTTCGGTTGCATGATGCACACAAGGGCATCATGATTGCGTCGCCAGAGGAGATTGACGAGACCACCCGCGAGACGATTCGCTCGGTGCTGGCGTCGGCGGGATATGACGAGGAAGTAAGCTTCGTGAATCCCGGTGAGCGGCACGTCAAGGTCATCAAGGAACGCGTCGAAAAAACCGACTGACGCGGGAGGTCGTGTATAGTGCGTGTTTTTCGGCCCGGCCTGAAACATGCGAATAGACGCGATCTCCATCGGCAAGAATCCGCCTGACGACATCAACGTCATCGTCGAGGTGCCGTTAGGCGGACAGCCGATCAAGTACGAAATGGACAAGGAAGCGGGCACGCTGGTCGTGGACCGCTTTCTTTACACGCCCATGTCCTACCCGGGCAACTACGGCTTCGTGCCGCACACGCTGTCCGAAGACGGTGACCCGATTGACGTGTTGGTCATCAATACACGCGAACTCGTTCCCGGCTGTGTCATCAATGTGCGGCCGGTGGGCGTGCTGATCATGGAAGACAACGCCGGCCAGGACGAGAAGGTGATCGCCGTGCCGTCAACCTGGCTGACGAAGCGCTACGACCACATCCAGGAACACACCGACCTGCCAGACATCACGATGCAGCAGGTCGAGCACTTCTTCGAGCACTACAAAGACCTCGAACCGGGCAAGTGGGTTCGCATCGGTGACTGGTATGGCGCCGACGAAGCCAAACGCATGATCGTCGAGTCGATCGAACGCGCAAGGCGCCAGGCCGAACGCGCCACGGGCTAGCACGCGACGCGTTACAGCGCGTCGAAAAACGCTTCCTGTTTTTTTCTTTCCTCGGCTGTCGGCAAGCGCCCGTGCAGCGCGCCCATGTTGTCCTCCACATGGCGAATCTTGGTCATGCCGGGAATGCTCAGCGTCGCTGCCGGATGGCCTATTGCGTACTTCAGCAGGAACTGCGCCCAGCTGTCACAGAACGCTTTCGCCCAGTCGGGCAATGGTGTGTCGCCAACCGCGTTGAACAGGCGCCCGGCGCCGAACGCCCGGTTGATAATGACGGCGATACCCTTGTCAGCGGCGAGCGGCAGGATGCGCTGTGCGGCTTCGCGTTGCGCCAGTGAGTAGTTAATCTGGATGAAGTCGAGTTCTTCGGATTTCATCACCCGCTCGAACTCGTCGTATTGCCGGTCGCGTGACGTTGTAATTCCGACGTAACGAATGCGACCTTCTTGCCGCCACTCGCGCATCGCCGGCAACGCGTCCTTCCAGCCATTCAGGTTGTGCACCTGCATGAGATCGAATGCTTTTGTTTGCAGGCGTTTCGACGATACGGCCATCTGTTCTTTCGTTGCGCTGCCACCGGGGTCCTTATCGGCTTTGGTCGCGATAAAGAGATCCTTGCGAATACCGAGTTCAGTGATCAGGTCTCCGAGAACGGACTCCGAGGTCCGGTATTGCGGCGCCGTGTCGATGACGGTACCGCCCAGTTCGTGAAAGCGTCGGAGTGCCGCCTTGAGCGGCGCGCGTTCGTCGGCAGACATGCCGACGCCATACCGGTTGGTGCCAAGGCCGATAATCGGCACTGTCTCGCCGGTTGACGGAATCGCCTTCCTGATGATGTCGCCGGGACCCGCCATGGCAGTCCCGCCGATTGCTGCAAGCGTTGCAGCGCCGAGGCTGGCCTTCGTGAATTCGCGTCGGTTCAATGTCATCGCTTCCTCCCGGGGGTACAGCCCGTTTATACCATGTTCGCCTACTGTCATGCGGCGGCGGACACTGGCACAATCGTCAGTCCGTTCTTGAGGCAACGAGGTTCCAATGCCCGGGCTGTATTTCGAAGAATTCTCAGTCGGACAAACGTTTGACCACCCGATCAGGCGAACGATCACCGAAACCGACAACGTGCTCATGACGACAATGACGCACAACCCGGCGGCGTTGCATCTTGATGCCGAGTACATGAAGTCGACACCGTTTAAGAAACCGCTCGTCAACAGTTGCCTGACGCTGTCGTTCATGGTCGGTATCTCGGTCAATGACACGACGCACGGTACGACCGTCGCGAATCTCGGCTGGGACGAAGTGCGATTTCCCAAACCGCTTTTTTGCGGCGACACGATTCGCATCGAATCCGAAGTGCTCGAGCTGCGCGAGTCGAAATCGCGTCCGGACAACGGCATCGTCGTGTTCGCGCATCGCGCCTACAACCAGCACGACGAACTCATCGGCGAGTGCAGGCGCTCGGCACTGATGCTCAGGAAGCCCGCATGATCCGCAGTTTCCTGTTTGTGCCGGCGGACAGCGAGCGCAAGATGCAAAAGGCGGGCGGCGTGGGCGCCGACGCCCTGATCCTCGACCTGGAAGATGCGGTTGCGCTGGACGCGCGCCCGGCGGCGCGCCAGCTGGCGCGCGAATACCTCGCCGGAAAGGAGAATGTCTGGGTGCGAATCAACCCGATGGATACGGATGACGCATTGCCCGATCTCGAAGGCGTCATGCCGTCGGCGCCAGCCGGCATCGTCTTGCCGAAACCGCGCAGTGCGGCGCAAACCGTCGAGCTCGCGAAGCACCTCGACCGCCTGGAAAAACAGCATGGTCTCGCGGCCGGCAGCACGAAGGTGATGGCGTTGTGCACCGAGCATCCGATGGCCCTGTTCACGCTGGGCTCGTATATCGGGGCGACTGACCGCCTGTATGGCCTCACCTGGGGCGCCGAAGACCTGAGCGCGGCTATCGGGGCCAGTGCGAATCGCGATGACGACGGTAACTGGCTGCCGCCGTTCGAAACCGCACGGTCGATGTGCCTTTTTGCGGCGTCAGCGGCCGAGGTTGCTGCGGTCGATACGGTGTATACGGATTTTCGCAACGCCGAAGGGCTGCAACAGTACGCGTTGAACGCGCGCCGCGACGGTTTCACGGGCATGCTGGCCATTCACCCCAGGCAGGTGGAGACGATCAACGCGGCATTCGTGCCATCGGCGGCGGAGATCGAACATGCGCAGGCCGTCACGGAGCTGTTCGCCGCCAATCCGGGTGCCGGGGTGATCGCCATGGATGGCAGGATGCTCGACCGGCCACATCTTGTGCAGGCAGAACGTATCCTCGGCCTCGCGCGGATCGCCAAGTAAGAATGATAAAGGGCAAGAAATAATGGAAACGCAACTCTACCCGGTTCCCGAATCAACCCGCGCTCGCTCGCTCATCGATGCGGCGAAGTACGACGAATGGTATGCGCGCTCGGTCGAGGACAACGAAGGGTTCTGGTCGGAGCAGGCGCAGCGCATCGACTGGATCAAGCCATTCTCGAAAGTCAAAGACGTCAGCTACGCGAAAGACGACCTGCACATCCGCTGGTTTGAAGATGGCACGCTCAATGTTTGCTACAACTGCGTCGATCGTCACCTCGACAGCAAGGCTGACGACATCGCAATCATCTGGGAGGGCGATGACCCGGCCCGAGACCTCAGGATCACCTACCGCGAATTGCACGAGCGGGTCTGCAAGTTCGCCAATTCGCTGAAAGCGCTCGGCGCAAAGAAGGGCGATCGCATCACGATCTACATGCCGATGATCCCGGAAGCCGCAATTTCGATGCTTGCCTGCGCGCGGATCGGTGCCGTGCACTCGGTTGTGTTCGGCGGATTTTCACCGGACGCCCTGGCCGGCCGCATCCACGATTGTGAATCGAATATCGTGATCACGGCGGACGAGGGTATTCGCGGTGGGAAAGGTGTGCCGCTCAAGGCGAATGTCGATGCCGCCGCGGAGCGCGCCGAAGTGACGACGCTCGAAAAAGTGCTCGTGGTGCGCAATACCGGCACCGATATCGACTGGGTCGACGGGCGCGATGCCTGGTTGCACGACCTCGAGGCGGAAGTGGACGCCGACTGCCCGTGCGAGGAGATGGGGGCCGAGGATCCACTGTTTATCCTGTATACGTCGGGATCAACGGGCAAACCGAAAGGTGTACTGCATACGACGGGTGGTTACCTCGTGTACGCGGCAATGACGCACGAATACGTGTTCGACTACCAGCCGGGCGATGTCTACTGGTGCACAGCCGATGTGGGTTGGGTAACCGGGCACAGTTACATTGTTTACGGGCCACTCGCGAACGGCGCGATCACGTTGATGTTCGAAGGTGTGCCCAACTACCCGACCTCGTCGCGCTTTTGGGAAGTGTGCGACAAGCACGAGGTCAATATTTGCTATACGGCACCGACAGCGATACGTGCCCTGATGCGGGAAGGCGATGAGCCGGTCAAGCGAACGTCGCGAAAGAGCCTGCGACTGCTGGGCTCCGTCGGTGAGCCGATCAACCCCGAGGCATGGGAGTGGTACTACCACGTGGTCGGCGATGGACACTGTCCGATCGTCGACACGTGGTGGCAGACGGAGACCGGTGGCATCCTTATCAGCCCGCTGCCTGGCGCGACAGCGCTGAAGCCGGGCTCTGCAACGAAGCCGCTATTCGGCATCAAGCCCGCAATCGTCGACGGGGACGGTGTTCCACAGGAGGGTGCTGCGGAGGGTAACCTGATCATCACCGACAGCTGGCCCGGACAGATGCGCACCGTGTACGGCGATCACCAGCGGTTTGTCGATACCTATTTCTCGACGTTTGAGGGCAGCTATTTCACCGGCGATGGCGCGCGACGTGACGAAGACGGCTACTACTGGATTACTGGCCGCGTCGACGACGTGCTGAATGTCTCCGGCCACCGTATGGGCACGGCCGAGGTGGAGAGCGCGCTGGTCGCGCACGAGAGTGTCGCCGAGGCGGCCGTCGTTGGCTACCCGCACGATATCAAGGGACAGGGGATCTACGCGTACGTGACGCTGATGGAAGGCGTCGCGGCGAGCGACGAGTTGCTTGCCGAGCTGCAGCAATGGGTCCGCAAGGAGATCGGGCCGATTGCGAAGCCGGACCTCGTGCAGTGGGCGCCGGGCTTGCCGAAAACCCGGTCCGGAAAAATCATGCGGCGAATCCTTCGCAAGGTCGCGGCGAACGAGTTCGAGAACCTGGGCGATACGTCGACCCTTGCCGATCCGTCTGTCGTCGAGGACCTGATAGCGAACCGGCAGAACCGTTAGGCTTTGAGCTGGTCGCGATTGATCTCTTCGGACATTGATGTTTCGAGCTCGTCGATAAAGCTCTGGTCGATTTCCGAGGCGCCGCTATCTGACAGGTGGTCGACGGCAGTATCATCTTCGAACGGCAACTCAGCCGGTGCGTCATTCGCCGGTGCATCCGGCAAAGGCAGGTCGAGCTTCTGTGTATCGAGCATGCCGGGATCCACCGCTGACTCATCGGCATCGGTGCGTTGCGTCGTACCTTCGCGGTTGTGGCGGCGGTATTCGGCGACCTGGCGCTCATAATTCGAGACGAATTCCTCGGCGAACATCTGCGGGAATCGGCCGCTGCCTTTCTCTGTGATGATCGGGTAGAGGTCGCAGTAGAGCTGCCAGTACTTGGCCTTGTTGAGGAACGACAGGAAGCCATCGCCCAACGTGCGATCAAAGCTCTCCTGGAGTTCGGTCGGCTCGAAACGATCAGCAAACTCGACAAACGCAGCGGTCATCGCGTCGAGGAACGCGTTCTGGTGGTTCAACAGGTCCTGGTTCGCTTCGCGCACAGCATCCCTCGCACCAAGGTAGTCGCCTTCGCTGCCCATCAGAAGTTGCTTCAGGAGATCGGTGGTGTTCTCCGAGAATTTCATCGGATTGTTGTGCCGCGGCAGCAGCGTTGTCTGATCGAGACGGAAAGCATGCTTGAGATTTGCGCGGCTTGCGAGCAGGTCACTGTAGCCCTTGACGAGTTCGCGCAGCACCTGTCCGGCCGTCTGCATCAGTTCGGCGCGGTCCACCGCGGGCTGCATATCGGCGCGGTTGAGGCCCATGCCGTCCAGAAACGTGTCGAACAGGTCCTCGGCCGTAACCTCGACCGGCGCCTTTTTCGGTTCCGGCACCTTGACCGGTTCTTCGAACACATCGCAGAGCTCGGGCGTCGGTGTTTCCGTTTTTGGCGCGTCGCCAAACAGGGCCGACTGGAATTCGTCGTCGCCTGTGATTTCTTCCTCGGCGAGGAGTTGCATTCCTGTGTGCGGCGAATCCTCGTCGACCATCTGGTCGATGTCCGGGTTGAAGTAATTGCCGGTTTCGGCATCGTCATCGAGAGGTACCGCGACGGTTTCCCCGGCGTCGACGCGAACCTCGAAAATGAAGTCGCCCATACGCAGCTTGTCGCCGTTGAACAGGCGGCGCGGGTTGTCCTTGCCAACAGGCTCGTACTCGTCGTTGAAGTAGACGCCGTTCGAGCTAATGTCCATCAGGTAGAAGATGCCGCCCTTGAAGTCGATCGTGGCATGGCGGCCTGAGATGTAGCGATCGGGGTCCGGGAGGATCCAGTCGTTCTGCAACGCGCGACCGATCGTGCCGCCTTTCTCGCCGAATTCGCGCACGTAGTCTTCGCCGACCAGATCGGCGTGTTCGCTGACAATTTTGAGCGTAAGGGGCATGTCCGCTCCCGGTCCCGTAATAGACAGAACTATGCAGCGAATCAAGCGCTTGCACTGAGGCCCAGTTCACATAATCGGGGCCGGACCCCAACCGCCGGGGCCAGACCCCAACGCCCGGGGCCAGACCCCACCCGCCGGGGCCAGACCCCGGCGGGTGGGGTCTGGCCCCAATGTGAGCCGATACGACCATATGTGGTCCTGATGGTGCTAGGCAAGGATCTTGCGCCCATGGGCGGTGTTTTCGGTAAACTACGCGCCCGGTCCGTCGGGAACCGCCGCACAATCTTGTTGATCAGGGATCATGAGCAAGAATACTCTCTACAAAGTCGTCTTCATGAGCCAGGGGCAGGTCTACGAGGTTTACGCTCGCAGCGTCGCTCACGGCGACCTGCTCGGCTTCATTACGATCGAGGAACTGGTCTTCGGCGAAAAGACGACGCTGGTCGTCGACCCATCCGAAGAGAAGATCAAATCCGAGTTCGAGCACGTCACGCGCACGTATCTGCCGATGCATTCGATTATTCGTATTGACGAAGTCGACAAACGCGGCACGGCCAAGATATCGAAAGTGGAGGGCGGCAACGTCGCCCAGTTCCCGATGCCGGTATATACGCCGGGCGACACCAAGTAAGCCTTTCTGTATCATCCCGCAAACCCAGAGCGAACCCCTCGACCGACATGCTTGAACTCCCCGGGCAACCGGCGCTTTCTGATTTCCGAATTGCCAAGCTCACCCGAGCCCTGAAGCGTGCCGACGACCGCCTGGTCTCCGTCGAAACCGGCTACAGTTACTTCATCGAAACGTCAGGCGAGTTGTCCAACGAGGACCGGCGTCGCCTCGACGCGCTGCTGCTGTCCGGCGAGACGGCAGGGAAGTTTACAAAGAGCGCCGCTTTGCTTTACGTCGTGCCGCGACCGGGGACTATTTCGCCGTGGTCGTCGAAGGCGACCGACATCGTCAAAGCCTGTGACGTCGCGGCCGTTGAACGTGTCGAGCGCGGAATCTGCTACGCCTTGAAGTTCTCCGAAAAGGTTTCTGGCGACGACGTCATGGCGTTGTCGCACCTGCTGTTCGACCGGATGACAGAGGCCGTTTTCACCGAGGCCGGGCAGGCAGCCGCCCTGTTCGAGCACCATGAGCCTGCTCCGGTTGCGACAGTACCGGTCACGCAAGACGGGCGCGACGCCCTGGTCACCGCCAATACCGAACTCGGACTGGCACTCAGCGACGACGAGATCGACTACCTGGTCAGGAGCTACGACGAACTCGACCGTGATCCAACTGACGCCGAACTCATGATGTTTGCACAGGCGAACTCGGAGCATTGTCGTCACAAGATATTCAATGCGAGCTGGACGATCGACGGCGAGCAGCAGAACAAGCGACTCTTCGGCATGATCAAGTCGACGACCGAAAAAACGCCGGACGGCGTAATCTCGGCGTACAGCGACAACGCGGCGGTGATCGAAGGCTGGTACGGCGACCGGTTGATGCCGGCGCCGGAGAATCGCGAGTTCGCGTATGCCAATGAGCCGATTCACATCCTGATGAAGGTGGAAACGCATAATCACCCGACAGCAATTTCGCCGTTCCCGGGCGCGGCCACCGGCTCCGGCGGCGAAATACGCGACGAAGGCGCAACCGGCCTCGGTGCCAAACCGAAAGCAGGCCTGACGGGTTTTACTGTCTCGCACCTGCGCATCCCCGGCTATTCGCAGCCCTGGGAAACCGATTTTCCGCACCCGGACCACCTCGCGACGCCACTCGACATCATGATCGAGGGTCCGATCGGCGGCGCAGCATTCAATAACGAATTCGGCCGGCCAAACCTGGCCGGCTACTTCCGCACCTTCGAAAGTGCGTTCCCGGGTCTACCGGATAACGAGATTCGCGGCTACCACAAGCCGATCATGATTGCCGGCGGCGTCGGCAACGTTCGCGAAGAACACGCCAACAAGATCGATGTGCCGGTTGGCGCAAGAATCGTTGTACTCGGCGGACCCGCGATGCTGATCGGCCTCGGGGGCGGTGCGGCATCGTCGCTGGCAAGCGGCACGTCGAGTGCCGACCTCGATTATGCCTCCGTGCAGCGCGGCAATCCGGAGATTGAGCGCCGCGCACAGGAAGTCATCGATCGATGCTGGGCGATGGGCAGGGACAATCCGATCCTGCTCATCCACGACGTCGGCGCCGGCGGCCTGTCCAACGCGGTGCCCGAGGCTGTCGACCATTCCAAGCACGGCGCCGTCGTCGAGTTGCGCGAAGTCGACAATGCCGAGCCCGGTATGTCGCCGATGGGGATCTGGTGCAACGAGGCGCAGGAACGCTACGTGCTCATCGTCGCCGACGGCCGCATCGACGAATTCAAGCGTCTCTGCGAGCGAGAGCGCTGCCCGGTGTCGGTCATTGGCACGCTGACCGATGACGGCATTCTCGTCGTCAACGATCGCGACTTCGACAACAAAGTCGTCGACATGCCGATGCAGATGCTGCTCGGTAATCCGCCGAAAATGGAGCGCGACGTCGAGCGGGCGCCGATCAATGACAGCGACCTCGACCTCGACGGCATCAAACCGGTAGAGGCCGCGCTGCGAGTGCTGCGTTTCCCGGCGGTTGCGGACAAGTCCTTCCTGATACATATCGGCGACCGCACGGTCGGTGGCCTCAGTGCACGCGACCAGCTCATCGGGCCCTGGCAGGTGCCGGTCAGTGATGTCGCGATTACCTCATCCGGATTCGAAAGCAAGACCGGTGAGGCGATGGCGATGGGTGAGCGCACGCCCCTGGCAGCCACCAACGCGCCAGCGTCGGGCCGCATGGCCGTTGCCGAAGCCATTACCAACATTGCGGCGGCGCCGATCGAAAGCATCGGCAAGATTCGCCTGTCAGCCAACTGGATGGCCGCCGCCGGTCATCCGGGCGAAGACGCGAACCTGTATGACACGGTTCGAGCTGTCGGCGATGAATTGTGCCGTGAGATTGGCGTTGCGATTCCCGTCGGCAAAGACTCGATGTCCATGCGCACGCGTTGGGACGACGGCAATGGCGAGCACCAGGTTGTTGCGCCGGTGTCGCTGATCGTGTCGGCGTTCGCGCCGGTAACCGACGTCACGGAACACCTGACGCCGCAACTTCGCAGGACAGAGGCGTCCAGCTACCTGCTGCTGCTCGACCTCGGCAACGGCAAGAATCGCATGGGCGGGTCCTGTTTGCTGCAGTCATACGGACGCACCGGAGGGCGCACGCCGGATCTCGACGAGCCAAAACATCTAACCGGATTTTTCGCTGCAATCCAGGAAATGAACCAGCGTGGCATGCTGCTCGCGTACCACGATCGCAGTGACGGGGGGCTGCTCGCGACGATTGCCGAGATGATATTTGCGAGCCGGCTCGGCGCGACGCTGACACTGAATGGGTCGCGTGTCGACATCCTGCGCCAGCTATTCAATGAAGAACTTGGCGCCGTAGTCCAGGTGGAGAAGAACAAGCTCGCCCAGGTGCAAATGGTCCTGGATCGGCACGGCATCAAGGCTGAGGCGATCGGTCGTGTCGACCACGAGGCACGGCTCGTCGTCCGCAGCGACGATGAAGTGGTTCTCGATCTGGATCGCGTCACGATGCAGCGGGAATGGTCAGAAATGAGCTACCGCATCCAGGCGCTGCGCGACAATCCGACCACGGCGAAAGAGGAATTCGACCGCATTCTCGATGACAACGACCCGGGCCTGAATGCACGGCTGACGTTCGATCCGTCCGACACCATCGTGCGCAGCCGTCGTGCTACGGCGCAGCCGCGGGTGGCGATTCTTCGCGAGCAGGGCGTCAACAGCCAGTACGAAATGGCCGCCGCGTTCATGCGCGCGGGTTTCTCTGCCGTGGACGTGCACATGAGCGATCTGCTCGAGGGTCGGGATCGGCTGGACGATTACCAGGGCGTCGTCGCTTGCGGTGGTTTCTCATTCGGTGACGTGCTCGGGGCCGGTGGCGGTTGGGCGAAATCCATCCTGTACCACTCGCGTACGCGCGATCAGTTTGCCGCGTTTTTCGAGCGCAGCGATACCTTCGCGCTTGGCGTCTGTAACGGTTGCCAGATGTTGTCGCACCTGAAAGAGCTGATTCCGGGCGCCGAGAACTGGCCGCGGTTCCTGCGCAACAAGTCGGAGCAATTCGAGGCGCGACTGAGCCTCGTCGAGATTGTGGAAAGCCCATCGCTGTTCCTGCAGGGCATGGGCGGCTCGCGCCTGCCGATCGCCACGTCGCATGGTGAGGGTCGCGCCGTTTTTGCGGACGACACAGCGCGCTGGGCATCGTCGTACACGGTAGCGCTGCGCTACGTGGACAATTACGGAGAGGTCGCCGACAAGTACCCGGCAAACCCGAACGGTTCAGCGGACGGCATATGCGGACTGTCGAATGACGATGGTCGCGTGACGATCATGATGCCGCACCCGGAACGGGTCGCGATGACCCGCCAGAATTCGTGGCACCCCGACGACTGGGGCGACGACGGCCCGTGGATGCAAATGTTCCGCAACGTCCGCGCCACAATAAACTAGGTGTCAGCCACCTGATCAGGCGGATTGGAGGCTGTTGGCTCCTTCCTCGACGAAGAACTGCCGGACCTTTAGCGCGCGTGTCAGTTTTCCGCGCCGCACGAAGCACTGGTAGAACATGTCCTTCATGACTTCGAGCAGAATGCCGGCCTGGGCACGATTGAGTAACGGCAGATCTTCGTGTGTGCCGGACCCGAACAGCACCTTCTTGATGGGCGCAAACGCATCGTCGTCAATACCCGCGATATCCTGGGCGACCATGACCTCCTCGAACGCCCGCAGTTTGCCGCCTTCGCCAAGCGCTGAATAGGCGCTTACGGCGGCGCGCCGGCACATCGATGCGAACGCATTGAAACTGTTGTTCGAGTAACACACCAGTGCTTCGCGAAACAGCACCTCGGTGTGGCGCGGCAGATAAGAAAACGGGAACCGCTCCTTTGGCCGCTCGAGTTCGACGAAGTTGCGCAACAATTCGACGCGGTTGTCCTTGTACTCACGAACCGGGAAACGCAGAAAGACCGGTGCGTGGCAGGCGTCGCACTGATAGACGAGTCCGACGTGCTTTGGCCGGTCGCGCAGCAGGGTGGCGGGGTCCGGCACAGACTGCGGGGTCATGTGTGCGTGCACACCACAGTAGGGGCACTCGAGATCTATGCGTTGCTCGAGCGCGTTTTCGATCCCCTGATCCTTGTCTAGAACAATAGACATATCGCCCTGATTCTCTTTTTGTGACTGTCGCTCTTTGGCGACGTTTTTTCTAGTCTAATCAGCGACTTCCAGTATGCACCAAGTTTTCGCCCGCACCGCCTCTCGTTGACATAATCCGAAAAAAACAAAGACCGTCAGGTACCCCAGTTGCCGATCGCCTGCTGTGCCGCTTCATTTGCGGGGCGTGCAATCAATGCCGTGCGAGTCAGCGTTACTTCAAACTTCGCGCCGTCCGCCATTGGCAGGTAGGTCGCCGTGCCGTAGTGCGCATCCACGCCCGGCGCGAGCATCGGGTACTTGCGCGCAAAACGCCAGACGTCGAGCGTCAGTTCTTCAGACAACGCGTGGACGGTTCGTTCCTCGGTCATCTCTTCGTCGATGTCCGAATAGCGGCCGCTCAAACGATCGAGCTGATATATCGGGTCGAGCCCGAGCATCGTTGCGGGCGGTTTCCAGGTCACGACGCGTGCATCCATCTGCCACTCGTCACCTTTCAACTCGAACACGCGGTCCTGCTCGCCGTCGATCATCAGGCGCGCAACGTAGATCTCGGGAGCGCGCTGTGAAAACTCAATGGTGCTGACGAGTTGCTCGTCGATCAGCCGGCCGTAACCGTAATAGCTGAATGCCAGCATGACACTGGCACCGCCCATCGCGCCTGTTGCGGTACCGCCGACGAGGGACCGGGTCGCACGAATCGGCCGCCGGCGCTTCGCATGGCGACCCATCGAGAAGATGAAGTACAACGTCATTACCGTGAATACCGCGCTTGCGGTCAGCAGCAGGTTCATTGTCGTACTCCTTTAGTGGCGCGTCCTGCCGGACAGGACGCTAGGCCTCCAGCTTTTTATACTTGATTCGGTGCGGATTTGCCGCATCGGAGCCGAGCCGGCGTTTGCGGTCTTCTTCGTAGTCGGCATAGTTGCCCGCGAACCAGACCACTTCGGAGTTGCCTTCGAACGCGAGAATGTGGGTTGCAATGCGGTCCAGGAACCAGCGGTCATGTGAAATCACAATGGCCGAGCCCGGAAACTCGAGCAGCGCTTCTTCCAGCGCCCGCAGTGTTTCGACGTCGAGATCGTTGGTCGGTTCATCGAGCAGCAACAGATTGCCGCCGGACTTCAGCATTTTCGCGAGATGCACGCGATTGCGCTCGCCGCCGGACAGCAAACCGATCTTTTTTTGCTGGTCCTGGCCGCGGAAATTAAAGCGACCAACGTAGGCGCGCGACGACGTTTCGTAGTTGCCAACCGTGATCAGGTCGAGACCGTCGGAGATCTCCTCCCAGACGGTCTTCTCGTCGTTAAGGCTGTCACGCGACTGATCGACGGCGGCCACCTGGACCGTTTCGCCGAGCCGCAGCGTGCCTTCATCCGGTTCTTCCTGCCCGGTGATCATGCGGAACAGAGTCGTCTTGCCAGCACCGTTCGGTCCGATTACACCGACGATACCGCCGGGCGGCAGCTGGAAGCTGAGCCCGTCGATCAGCAGTTTGTCGCCAAAGCCCTTCTTGAGATTTTCAGCCTCGATGACGACGTCGCCGAGGCGTGGACCGGGCGGAATGTAAATCTCGTTGGTCTCGTTGCGCTTCTGGTAGTCTGCCGACGACAGCTCCTCGAACTGCTTAAGTCGCGCCTTCGATTTCGCCTGCCGACCTTTCGGATTCGAGCGCACCCACTCGAGTTCGTGCTGCATCGCTTTCTGGCGCGCTTTCTCGGTGGCTTCTTCGGTCTTCAGGCGAGCTTCTTTCTGCTCGAGCCATGACGAGTAGTTGCCTTCCCACGGAATGCCGTGGCCGCGGTCGAGTTCCAGTATCCAGCCGGCGACATTGTCGAGGAAGTAGCGGTCATGGGTCACGGCGATAACGGTGCTCGGGTATTCGTCGAGGAAGCGCTCCAGCCACGCAACGGACTCGGCGTCGAGGTGGTTAGTCGGTTCGTCGAGCAGCAGCATGTCGGGCTGCGACAAGAGCAGTCGGCACAATGCTACGCGGCGGCGTTCACCGCCGGACAGTTTCGTGACGTCGGCGTCCCACGGCGGCAGGCGCAATGCATCGGCTGCAACTTCCAGTTTGCGGTCGACTTCCCAGCCGCCCGCTGCATCGATCGCATTCTGCAGATTGCCTTGCTCCTCGAGCAGGGCATTCATCTCGTCGTCGCCCATCGGCTCGGCGAACTTCTCTGAAATCTCGTTGAACCGGTTCAGCAGTTCGATCGTCTCGCCGAGGCCTTCTTCCACATTGCCGCGGACATCCTTGTTCTCATCAAGCTCGGGTTCCTGCGGCAGGTAGCCGATCTTGATGCCGGGCTGCGGACGCGCTTCGCCATCAATCTCGGTATCGAGTCCGGCCATGATGCGCATGAGCGTCGATTTGCCGGAGCCATTCAGGCCGAGTACGCCAATCTTGGCGCCCGGGAAGAACGAGAGCGAGATGTCGCGGATCAGGTAGCGCTTTGGGGGCACGACCTTTGCGACGCGATTCATTGTGTAGATGTACTGGGCCATGGTGGAACCGTGTATTGAGGAGGGCGCATTATCGGGTATGCTGCTCGACATTAAAACAACCGGCAGTGCCTGTGACTGACCGCGTGCTCGTGTACAAGGGGAAGGAGATCGCCGCGTATGGCTTCGGCGATCCGCATCCGTTTGGCATCGATCGTCACGACGTGTTCCATGCGGAACTCGACAAGGCCGGGCTGTCTGCCAATCTTGACTATGGCCATCCGCGGCCGGCGCTGGTGGACGAGCTGGCGTTATTCCATACCGCCGAATACATCGACAAGGTGTCGCGCATGTCGGCGGAGGGCAAGGGCTTTCTCGACGGCGGCGATACGCCGGCCGTGCCGGGTATTTATGACGCGGCAACTGCGGTCGTCGGCGCAACGCTGTGCGCCGTGGACGAGGTGATGCATGGCAACTACAAGCGCGCGTTCATCCCGATCGCCGGCTTGCATCACGCGGCAAGGAACAGCGCAGCCGGTTTCTGCGTCTTCAACGACTGTGGCGTTGCTATCGAATACCTGCGCAAGGAGTTCGGGCTCAAACGTATCGCTTACGTGGACATCGACGCGCACCATGGCGACGGCGTGTTCTACGGCTTCGAAGACGATCCGGACCAGGTATTCGCCGACATCCACGAGGACGGCCGCTACCTGTATCCGGGTACCGGGCACGCGCACGAGACGGGGACGGGCAGGGCGAAGGGAACGAAGCTCAATATTCCGATTCCACCGGGGTCCGAGGATGCCGAGTTCTACCACCAGTGGCAGCGCGTCGAAGAGTATCTCGAAGCCGCCGAGCCCGAATTCATCATCATGCAATGCGGCGCGGACAGCCTGAGAGGCGACCCGATCACGCACCTCAACTGGTCGGAAGAGCCGCACGCACACGCGGCGGCATCCCTGTGTCGAATCGCCGACAAGCACTGCGAGGGCCGCATCATCGGCACGGGCGGCGGTGGCTACAACCGCGACAACCTGGCCCGCGCCTGGACCCGCGTCGTCCAGTCATTCGTCGAGAATTAGGGTGTCAGTCACCTTATTTCCAGTCTAAAGTGGCTGACATCTTTAGACTGGAAATAAGGTGACCGACACCCTAGTATCGCCGCTTTCGCACTTGCCCTCCGGAGACCCCATGTTCGATTCCAGCGTGCCGCTCACGGTCCACGACCCTGACGTTGCCAAGGCCATCGAGCTCGAAAACCAGCGCCAGGAAGAGCACATCGAACTGATCGCCTCGGAAAACTACACGAGCCCACAGGTGATGGCGGCGCAAGGCTCGAAACTCACCAACAAGTATGCCGAGGGCTACCCGGGCCGCCGCTACTACGGTGGTTGTGAATTCGTCGACGACGTCGAGACGCTCGCCATCGACCGTGCCAGGGAATTATTCGGCGCCGACTACGCAAATGTGCAACCGCACTCCGGTTCGCAGGCGAACAACGCGGTTTACCACGCGCTTGTCGAGCCCGGCGACACCGTCATGGGTATGGATCTCAATGCCGGCGGCCACCTGACGCACGGCTCGCCCGTCAACTTCTCGGGCAAGTTGTTCAATATCATCCCGTACGGCCTCGACACGGACAGTGGCCTGATCAACTACGACGAAGTGCAGGCGCTGGCCACGGAACACCAGCCCAAGATGATCGTCGCCGGTTTTTCCGCCTACTCGCAGGTCGTCGACTGGGCGAGATTCCGTGAAATCGCCGACAGCGTCGGTGCTTACCTGTTCGTCGACATGGCACACGTCGCCGGTCTCGTCGCGACCGGCCACTACCCGAGCCCGATCCCGCACGCCGATGTCTGCACGACGACGACGCACAAAACGCTGCGTGGTCCGCGCGGCGGCCTGATCCTTGCGCGAAGGAACGACGACCTGACGAAGCGCTTCAACTCGCTGGTGTTCCCGGGCACACAGGGCGGACCGCTCATGCACGTCATCGCGGCCAAGGCCGTGGCGCTCAAGGAAGCGCTGGATCGGAGCTTTGCAAGCTACCAGGCGAAGGTCTGCGAGAATGCAAAGGTCATGGCCGAGGTGCTGGACCAGCGCGGTTACCCGATCATCTCCGGCGGCACCGAAAACCACCTGATGCTGGTCAGCCTTATCAACCAGGGCATTACGGGCAAGGACGCTGACGCCGCACTCGGGCGCGCATACATTACGGTCAACAAGAACTCCGTGCCGAACGATCCGCAGTCGCCTTTCGTGACCAGCGGCCTTCGTCTCGGTACGCCTGCGATCACGACGCGCGGCTTTGGCGTCGAAGAAACCCGCACCCTGACCAACTGGATTGCGGATATACTGGACGACCTTGAAAACGAGGAGACGATCCAGCGCGTGCGCGGCCAGGTTCTCGAGCTTTGCGCGAAGTTCCCGGTGTACAGCGATCACGCCTGATCCAGAGGTTCCATGCACTGCCCGTTCTGCGGCCACGAAGAAACGAAAGTCATCGATTCACGCCTTGCCGGCGAGGGTCGGCAAATTCGCCGGCGACGGCAGTGCCTTGCGTGCAACGAACGCTTCACGACCTTTGAATCCGCCGAACTCGTCATGCCGCGCTTGGTCAAGAACGACAACAGCCGCCAGCCGTTCGACGAAAACAAGCTCCGCAACAGCATGATTCGGGCGCTCGAAAAACGTCCGGTACCGTCCGACGAACTGGAGCAGGCCATCGGCAGGCTGGTCCACAAATTGCGCACAATGGGCGAGCGGGAGGTACCCTCGCGGCTGGTCGGCGAGCTCGTCATGGAAGAGCTGCACGAGCTCGACGAAGTGGCCTATGTGCGTTTCGCGTCGGTCTACCGTCGATTCCAGGACATCACCGAGTTCGAAGACGAAATCAAGCGTCTGCAGCGGATCTCCGAAACGGCCGCGAGCCGCGAACAGATGTCACTGCTTCCAGAACTGCTCGGCAAGAAAACCAAGTAGGCTATGGCGGATTACTCCAACGAGGATTGCGTCTTTATGGCGCGCGCACTGCGTCTCGCCGAGCGCGGGCGCTACACGGCGCACCCGAACCCGGTCGTTGGTTGCGTCATCACGCAAAAAGACCGGGTCGTCGGTGAGGGGTGGCACGCAAGGGCCGGAGAAGCGCATGCCGAGGTGAACGCGCTGGCCGAGGCAGGCGACCGGGCGACCGGCGCAACGGCCTACGTGACACTCGAGCCCTGTGCGCATCATGGCAGGACTCCGCCTTGCGCGTACGCGCTGATCGGCGCCGGCGTCAGCCGCGTCGTCGTCGCCATGCAGGACCCGTTCGTCGAAGTTGCCGGGAAAGGCATCGAAATGCTCCGCAGCGAAGGCATCAAAGTCGATGTCGGATTGATGGAGAGCGCCGCACTGGCCCTAAACGAGGGCTTCGTCAACCGCGTGACGCAAGGGCGTCCACTCGTCCGGCTCAAGCTGGCGGCCAGTCTCGACGGGGCGATTGCCATGCAGAATGGCGAGAGTCAGTGGATCACCGGCCCGGAGGCGCGCAGCGACGTACAAAAGTTGCGGGCGCGTTCCGGCGCCATCATGACCGGCATCGGCACCGTGCTGGCGGACGACCCGTCGCTGAACGTGCGTGCCTGCAATATCGATACCGGCGGCCTGCAGCCGTTGCGTGTCGTACTCGACAGCAAGCTGCGCATGCCGCTCGCCGCTGGCATGCTGACACTGCCAGGCACGACGCTGGTGTGTTGCACCGGGAATCGCAACGGCGCTTCGTTGCGTGATGCCGGCGCCGAAGTCAGGAGCGTCCCGTCGAACGAGGGCCAGGTGGACGTGGCCGCCGTTCTGGACATGCTCGCCCAACGTGAAGTGAACGAACTGCTGGTCGAGTCGGGCCCCGCGCTCGCCGGACACATGCTGCACAACAAACTCGTCGACGAACTTGTGATTTACCAGGCGCCCCATATCATGGGCAGCCAGACGAAACGACTCATCGAGACGCCGACATGGACCGAGCTTGCGGATCGGCTGACGCTTGACGTCATCGACACGCGGCGACTTGGCGCCGATACCCGCATTACGGCTCGAGTGGCACACTGAATGTTCACTGGAATCATCAAGGCCAAAGGCCGCATCACGGCGCTGGAACCAAGTGGCGGTGACGTGCGCCTGACCGTGTCGTCAGACGGCCTGCCGTGGAGCGAGTTCGAGATCGGCGAAAGCATTTCGGTCAATGGTGTCTGCCTGACGGCCGTTACCCTGAGCAATGATGGATTCGCTACCGATGTGTCGACCGAGACTCTGCAGGTCACGGCGCTCGCAAGTCTTGTCGTCGGATCGGAGGTCAATCTCGAACCCGCCATCAGCCTCGGCGATCGCCTGGGCGGACACCTCGTCAGTGGTCACGTCGATTGCGTCGGCACGGTCAAGTCACTGTCGTCGGACGCGCGCTCGATTCGTCTCGAGATCGAAATTCCGAAGGCGTATGCCCGTTACGTGGCGAAAAAGGGCTCGGTCTGTGTCGATGGCGTGAGCCTTACCATCAACGAAGTATCGGGCAATCGCTTCGAACTGAATATCATTCCGCATACGGCTGACGTTACAATTTTCGGCGACTACGCCGTCGGCACGGTCGTCAATATCGAAGTCGACCTGCTGGTCCGGTACCTCGAGCGCCTGATCAGCAGTGACGGCGACGGACTCTCCCTCGAATTTCTCAAGGCGCATGGTTATGCCTGACAACACGACAACTCACCCAAGCGCAGTCGACCAGACGTTTTCGCCAATTGAAGACATCATCGCGGATATTCGCGACGGCAAGATGGTCGTCATGGTCGATGACGAGAATCGCGAAAACGAAGGCGACCTGATCATGGCGGCGGAAAAGGTCCGTCCTGAAGACGTCAACTACATGGCAACGCACGGGCGCGGCCTTATCTGCCTGACGTTGTCGCGCGAACGTTGCAGTCAATTACGCCTGCCGCTGATGGTCAGCGACACCGACCAGCACCATGCGACGAATTTCACGATCTCTATCGAGGCGGCCGAGGGCATTACGACCGGTATCTCGGCGCATGACCGGTCACACACGATACAGACTGCCGTCGCGGCGGACGCCAAGCCCGAGCACCTGAGCCAGCCGGGGCACATTTTTCCCGTTATGGCCCAGCCGGGCGGTGTGCTGACACGTGCCGGGCACACCGAGGCGGGCTGCGACCTGGCGCGACTGGCAGGCCTGGAACCGGCCGCCGCCATCGTCGAAATCCTCAATGAGGACGGCAGCATGGCGCGCCGCCCCGATCTCGAGAAGTTTGCGCGCGACCACGGCATCAGGATGGGCACGATCGCGGACCTGATCAGCTACCGGCTGGAGACGGAACGAAACGTCGAGCGCATCTCCGAGAAAACCGTCGCGACGCCACACGGCGATTTCACGTTGTACTGTTATGACGATCACGTGAACCGGTCGGTGCATGTCGCACTGGTCAAAGGCGACCTGGCCACCGTCGACACGCCCTTGGTGCGCGTGCATCTGCAGGACACGCTGGGCGACGTGATCGGCGTCGAGAGCGAGTCACTCGGGTGGCCGTTGTCGAGCGCGATCAAGCGCATCGCGGAAGAGAAGGTAGGCGTTATCGTATTGCTACGCGACCAGGAAAGTTCGCGAGATTTTGTCGACGCGGTCGAGTCGCTGGACCGGCGGCGTGATGACCTCGAGAAGCAGCGCTCCGGCGATGCCGTTTTGCGGACCTACGGTATCGGTGCGCAGATCCTGCGCGACCTCGGTCTCAGCAAAATCCGTGTATTATCGGCGCCTAAACACATGTACGCGATCTCCGGATTCGACCTCGAGATTACGGAATACGTCTGAGCCGAACAGCCACCATGGACAAAATAAAAACCACCGAAGGTGACGCCATCGTCCGCGACGGCCGTTTCGCGATCGTCGCGTCGCGATTCAACGAGTTCATTGTCGAGTCCTTGATCAAGGGCTCGCTGCACTGCCTGCGCCAGCACGGCGCTGCCGACGGCGATATCGAAATCGTGCGTTGCCCGGGTGCATTCGAAATGCCGCTCGCGGTGGAGAAGGTCGCGGCGACCCGACGCTTCGACGGTATCATCGCGCTGGGGGCCGTCATTCGCGGCGGCACACCGCACTTCGACTATGTCGCGGGCGAGTGCGTCAAAGGCGTCACGGCCGTATCGCAAAAGTACGGCATCCCGATCGGCAACGGCGTGCTGACGGTCGACACCATCGAGCAGGCTATCGAGCGTGCCGGCACCAAGGCTGGCAACAAGGGCGAAGAAGCGACCATGGCCGTCATCGAGATGGTCAACTTGCTGCGCCGCATCGACTGATGAGCAAGGCGGAATCGAAAGCGGCGGGCGCACGCACGCACGCACGCGAACTCATGGTGCAGGCGCTGTACCAAAAGCAGATCGCCGGACACACGACAAACGAGCTGGTCGCGCAGTACTCGGCAGACAACAACTATGCGCGCGTCGACCGTGAGTTTTTCGACGAGTTGTTCCCGGCAATCAGCAACGGTCAGGCCGAACTCGAGGAAAAGATCGGCGACGTTATTGACCGGCCGCTCGCGCAACTCGACCCGATCGAGCTTTCGATTTTGCTGATCGGTTTTCACGAACTCGAGCATCGAATCGACATTCCATACCGCGTCGTCATTAACGAGGGCGTCAATCTTGCGAAGCGTTTCGGCGCCGAGGACGGCCACAAGTACGTTAACGCGTGTCTCGACAAGGCCGCCCAGAGCCTCCGCGAGATAGAGGTCCGGGCGCAGGGCTGACCAGTGGACGAATTCCGGCTGATTTCAGAGCATTTCGACCGGACAGGGTCAGATCCCGGGGTCATTGTCGGGATCGGTGACGATGGCGCCGTTGTTCGCACAGCAGGCGGTAACCAGGTTCACGTGCTGGACACGCTTGTCGAAGACGTGCACTTTCCGCACGATACGCCACCGGCCGACATTGCGTGGCGCGCTGTTGCGGTCAATCTTTCCGACCTGTCCGCCATGGGCGCGGTACCGCGCTGGATGATGCTCGGTCTCACGCTTCCCGCCGTCGACGAAAGCTGGGTCAGGAATTTCTCGACCGGTTTGTTCGAAGCAGCAACCGAATACGGCGTATCGCTGATTGGTGGCGATACCACGCGCGGTGCGAAAACAGTCGTTTCCATCTCGATGACTGGCGACGCGCCACCTGAACCTTTATTGCGAACCGGCGCCCGGGTCGGCGATTCGATTTTTGTCACTGGTACTCCCGGCGACGCAGCCGGCGGACTCGCGCTGTACAACGACGGTGCACCCTGCGAATTCCTGTTGCAGCGTTTCCTGCGCCCGACGCCGCGTGTCAGAACCGGCCAGTCGCTCGTCGGCACGGCGAGCGCGGCCATTGACGTCTCGGACGGACTGGCGGGCGATCTCGCCAAGATTCTGCGCGCGAGCGGGGTTGGGGCCGAAGTCGATCTCGGCGCGCTGCCGATTTCCGACGCGCTGCGAGCTCAGTTCGACGAGGAGCAATGCTGCAAGTTCGCGATGCTCGGTGGCGACGACTACGAGCTTTGTTTCACGGCGCCGCACGATACCGACATTCCCGGAACAACGGCCATCGGCACGATAACGGCAACCGGTGAACTCGTGTGCCGGCTGGGCGATGAGACGATCGACGTGGACACCACCGGTTACCGTCATTTCCATGACTGATCGGCCGCAGGGACTCGCGCGAACTGTCCTGACCGACCCGGTGCACTTCCTGGCTTTTGGGTTTGGTACCGGGCTGGCGCCGTTTGCGCCCGGCACTTTTGGCACGCTGCCGGGCATTCTGCTGTTCTGGCTGACTCTCGATTCCGGACTTTATGTTCAATTGGGTGTCGCCGTAGCGATCGTCGCTGCCGGGGTCTGGCTTTGTGGCGAAAGCGCGAGGCGACTCGGCGTACACGACCACGGTGGCATCGTCTGGGACGAAATTGCCGGCATGTACCTGGTGCTTTTCTTCGCCCCGTCGACCGTCTACGGGTGGATTGCCGCATTCGTGCTGTTCCGGGTGATGGATATTGTCAAACCGTGGCCGATTCGGGACCTGGATCACAGTATCGGCGGCGGGCTGGGAATTATGCTGGATGACCTCGCAGCCGCGCTGTACGCCGCTTTATTGTTGGTTTTGTACGGGTGGCTCATGACCTGAATCGATGAGACAACATGGCCAGCAAGGTATCTGAACTCCAGCGCCCGTCGGACGTGCCCGAGAAGATCGGCAAGTACGTCATTATCAACAAGATCGGCAAGGGCAGTACCGGCACGGTCTACCTGTCTCACGACCCGTACTATCGACGCGACGTCGCGATCAAGGTCTACAGCATCGAAGAAGACGCCGACGCCGAACGCGCCCGCGTATCGCGCAAGATGTTCTTTAACGAAGCGCATATGGTCGGCATGCTGCAGCATCCGAACATCATGCCGATCTACGACGCCGGTGAAGAAGACGGCGCCTACTACGTTGTCACCGAGCACATCCAGGGTGCCCGCACGCTGGCAGCGTACTGCCGACCGGATAACCTGCTGCGGGTCGACGATGTCGTCGAGATTATCTACAAGTGCGCCAAAGCGCTGCACTATGCACACGGTCGCGGCGTTATTCACCGCGACATCAAGCCGTCGAACGTGATGCTGACGATCGACAATGATGTGCGCATCATCGACTTCGGCATCGCCATCGTCAGCGACTCCGAAGTGTCGCGCATCGAGGGCATTGCCGGCAGCCCGAGCTACATGTCGCCGGAGCAGGTGCAGTCCGAAGAACTGACGCCGCGCTCGGACCTGTATTCGCTCGGCGCCGTCATGTACGAATTACTGACGGGATTCCGTCCGTTCCGCGCCGACAACCTGTCGAAACTGCTGCACCAGATCGTCTACGCAACGCCGCCGCCGATTCATACCTATCGCGACGACCTGCCCGAGGAACTGGAGCACGTCGTCATGACGACGATGCAGAAAGAACCGAACAAGCGGCTCGCGACGGGCAACGCGATGGCGGCCGAATTGACGCGCGTTTACAAGGACCTGCGCCAGAAGTACGACTCGCTCGATAACCAGGAGCATTTCGACCTGTTGCGCACGCTGACGTTCTTCCACGAGTTCTCGCACGCAGAGATCTGGGAAGTGCTGCGCGCTTCCGACTGGCACGAGTACCAGGACGGCGAGGATATCGTCCGGGAAGGCGAGGTCGACGACCGCTTCTACATCATCGTTGCCGGCAAGGTCACGGTGTTTGCCAACGAGACCGAAATCGGCAAGCTGACAAACGGCGATTGCTTCGGTGAAACCAGCTACGTGCGCGGGGCACGCCGCCAGGCGTCGATCAAGGCCGATGGTCAGGTGACGATCCTGCGGGTCTCTTCGACGCTCATGGAGCAGGTGTCCAGCGCCTGCCAGCTGCGTTTTAACAAGGTCTTCCTGCGCTCGCTGATTACGCGCCTGCAGGGTAACGGCGGCGCGAATACCTGATTCCGGGTACACTCCCTGATTCCAGCAATCAGAGGGGTTCCCATGCACCAGCGCAGCATCGCCGTGGCAGCATTGTTGCTCACGTCCATTTCCGCTTTCGCACAGGACGAACTGGCAACGGCCGTGCAAACGGACTACAACGAGCACCTCGCCGCCCTGTTCGACCATTTTCACCGCAATCCCGAGCTTTCCACCGTCGAGCATGAGACGGCGCGCCGGATGGCGCTCGAGCTCAGTCTGGCCGGGTTTGACGTGACGGAAGGCGTGGGCGGCACCGGTGTTGTTGCGATGCTGGAAAACGGTGAGGGTCCGCTCGTCATGATGCGCGCCGACATGGACGGGCTGCCTGTGCAGGAAAAGTCCGGGCTGGAAAACGCTTCAGTCGCCCAGCAGAAAGATCCGATCACCGGCAACATGGTGTACACGATGCACGCCTGTGGGCATGACGTGCATATCACGAGCCTGGTGGGCACGGCGCGGTACATGGCGGCCAACAAGGACAAGTGGAGCGGGACGCTGATGCTGGTCGTGCAGCCGGCCGAAGAACGCGTACTCGGCGCGGCAGCAATGCGCGACGACGACATCTGGGGCCGATTCGGGCAGCCCGACTATGCGCTTGCGTTCCATGTCAGTTCGACGGGCGTCGCCGGCCAGGTCAACGTTACTGACGGCAGTCCGTATGCGGGCGCTGATACGGTCGACATCATTATTCATGGCGTCGGCGCGCACGGCGCGCACCCACACGGCGGCAAAGACCCTATCGTGCTCGGGTCGCAGATTGTTCTGGCGCTGCAAACGCTGGTTTCGCGCGAACTGCCACCGCGGTGGCCAGGCGTCGTTACAGTGGGTTCGTTCCATTCCGGTACCAAGCACAACATTATTTCTGACCGCGCGCATTTGCAGCTGACGGTGCGCAACACCAGTGAGGAAACGCGCAAGATCCTGCTCGACGGCATCAGGCGCATTGCCGAGAACATGGGCCGCGTGGCCGGACTGCCGGACGACAAGTTGCCTGAAGTGATCGTTTCGAACGAGAGCGTGCCGCCGACAGTTAATGACCCGCGACTGGCGCAACGTTTGCGCGCTGCCTGGATCTCGGAGATCGGCGAGGATCGCGTCGTCGACGAGCCATCAAAGGGTATGGGTGCCGAGGACTTTCCGTTCTTCAGCGTCGACCCGGATATCCCGTCGGTTTACTGGTCGATTGGTGGAACACCGCAGGCCGCATTTGACGCCGCGGCCGCGGGTGGACCGCCCGTGCCGACGCACCACTCGCCGCTGTTCAAGATCGAGCCGGAAAGTTCGGTTACGGCCGGAACGGAATCAACCATCGTGGCATTGCTCGAGCTGATGGGAGACGTGAGCCACTAGCAGCAGCAAATCCAGGCGTCCGAAAAACACCAGAACGGGGAAACGACATGGCGACGAGTTTTGAATTGAACGGAGAGCAGATCAGCCTGGACGTTGATCCCCAGATGCCACTGATGTGGGCGATTCGCGATATCGCGGGCCTCACGGGTACGAAGTTCGGATGCGGCAAGGCGCTGTGTGGCGCGTGCACTGTCCATCTTGACGGCCAGCCGATTCGTTCCTGTTCCGTGCCCGTGTCGGTTGCGGAGGGCCGAGCGATCACCACGATCGAAGGTCTATCCGCGGATGGCGATCATCCGGTGCAGCGTGCCTGGCGGGAGTTCAACGTTGCGCAATGCGGCTACTGCCAGTCCGGCCAGATCATGAGTGCTGTCGCATTGCTCGAGCGCAATCCGAAGCCGACTGACGACGATATCGATGCGGCGATGAGCGGCAATATCTGTCGCTGCGGGACCTACACCCGAATACGCAAGGCTATCCACCGCGCAGCGGAGGATCAGTCATGAGCGAGCTCAGGAAAATCAGCCGGCGCGAATTCATGAAGCGTACGGGCCAGGCCGGCGGCGGGCTTGTGTTTGCCCTGACGTTCACGGCGGCATGCCAGCCGGACGAAGTGTCCGTCGGTCCCGGCGCCCGGGCAACCGCGTCAGTCGCACCCAACGTCTACGTCAATATTCGTAATGACGGTATCGTTGAAATCTACTGCCATCGTTCGGAAATGGGGCAGGGCATTCGTACGTCTTTGCCGCAGGTCATTGCCGACGAACTGGAGGCCGACTGGAACAGGATCGAGGTGATTCAGGCAGTCGGCCATGAGAAATATGGCGACCAGAATACCGATGGCTCGACCAGCATTCGCATGCACTTCGATTTGTTGCGCAATGCCGGCGCGACAGCGCGCGACATGATGATTGCCGCCGCCGCCGCACAGTGGGATGTGCCCGCCGCGGATTGCGTTGCGCGCGAGCACGCGGTTCACCACGAGGCGAGCGGCCGGTCGGCCGGGTACGGCAGCCTTGTGGATATTGCGAACGGCATGCCGCAGCCTGAGAGCGCGGAGTTCAAGGCCCGGGAGGACTACCGCTACATCGGCAAGCCGATGGACTCGATCGATGGCATTGCGTTCACGACCGGTGGCGGCATGTACGGCATCGACACCGTCGTTCCGGACATGTTGTATGCCTCCATCGAACGCTGCCCGGCGTTCGGTGGCACGGTTCTGTCACTGAACGATGCCGCCGCCAGGCAGGTCGACGGCGTTGTGAATGTGATTCGGATGCCGGACCCGACCAACCCGCCGGTATTCAATATCCAGGGCGGTATCGCCGTGCTTGCCGAGAATACCTGGGCGGCGGCGCAGGGCAGAGCGGCGCTGGAGATCGAGTGGGATCGAGGCGCGAACGCGGGCTACTCGAGCGACGCCTACAAGCAGTCGCTGATCGCGTCCGTATCGGCGCCGGGGACGCCGGTGCTTACGCGCGGTGACGCGGATGCCGATGTGTCGAGTACGCATGAAGCCGTTTACTACGCGCCGCATCTGTCGCAGGCACCGATGGAGCCACCGGCGGCGACGGCCCGCGTAAATGAGGACGGTACGTGCGAGGTCTGGGCGTGTACGCAGGATCCGCAATCGGCGCGGAACACGGTGGCCGCAACGCTCGGGATCGACAAGGAACAGGTCACCGTCAACGTGACGCTGCTGGGCGGCGGCTTCGGCCGAAAGTCGAAGCCCGACTTCATCGCGGAAGCCGCGTGGCTTGCGCGGGAAACCGGCAGGCCCGTGAAGGTCACCTGGACGCGCGAAGACGACATCCGCCACGGTTATTTGCATTCGGTGAGCGCGCAGTACTACCGGGCGGGCCTCGACGACGAGGGCAACACGAAAACGTGGTTGCAGCGCACCAGTTTCCCGTCCATTTTCTCCACGTTTGCTCCGGGCGTTGCCGGGCCGAGCGGCTTCGAGCTCGATCTCGGCATACTCGACAACCCGTGGAACGTGCCTAACATGCGCATCGAAACCTGCGAGGCCCAGGCGCACCTGCGTATCGGCTGGTTGCGCTCGGTGTGCAACGTGTTCCACGCGTTCGGCGCCTGCAGTTTCGTCGACGAACTTGCGCACGTGAAAGGTAAGGATCCGAAGGCGCACCTGCTCGAAATGATCGGGCCCGCGCGACATATCGACCCGTCCGACGATGGCGCCAAGTACACCAACTACGGTCAGGATCTTGCAAAGCACCCCGTCGATACCGGCCGGTTGGCGGCTGTCGTGGAAAAGGTCGCGGAGATGGCTGGCTGGGGCCGTGAACTGCCGCAGGGTCGGGGTCTCGGAATTGCGGTACACCGATCATTCGTTGCCTACGTCGGCGCGGTGGCCGAGGTCAGCGTCGATGCCAACGGCAAGCTGGTCATTCACGACTTGTGGACGTGCATCGACGCGGGCCTGGTGGTCAATCCGGACCGCGTGCATGCGCAGATGGAAGGTGCCGCGATATTCGGCATGAGCCTGGCGCTGCACGGTGAGATTACAGCCGAGAACGGCGGTGTTGTTCAGGGAAATTTCGACTCTTACCCGATGACGCGCATCAACGAAGTGCCTCGCGAGATTCACAGTCACATTATCGAGTCGGATGCGCCGCCGGGCGGCGTCGGCGAACCGGGTGTGCCGCCGATCGCGCCGGCAATCGCAAATGCCTACTTCGCGGCGACCGGAAATCGCCTCAGGGAACTGCCGCTGCGAAACGCGGGCCTGACCTGAGATCGTGTCTGCACCTGTACCGATAGCACGGCTACCGTTGCAGTTGCTGGAATTCTTCGAGGCGCGGGTCGGGCGCGGGCAGTCACTGGCACTCGTGGTCGTGCTGGCGACGGAAGGGTCGTCCTACAGCAAAGCGGCGCACCCGATGCTGGTCGACGACGACGGTATGCTGCAGGGCATGCTCTCAGGTGGCTGCCTGGAAGCGGACCTGGCCGAGCGCTGCATCGAGGCGATTGCCGGTGGCACGACGACCGTCGTTGAGTACGACCTTAGGAATGACGACGAACTGTTTGGTCTGGCGGTCGGGTGCGACGGCGCGATGCGCGTCGCGCTTTGTCCGTTGACGCCTGACAACGACTACGAACCGTTCAGTAGGGTTGTGGCTTCCTTGCGCGATCACGCATTTGTCGACGTGCAGGCGGTTGATGCGGTGCCGGAGGCCGTGTTCCGCTGGGTATCGCCAGCGAGAATCCTGTTGCTCGGCGCAGGCCTCGACGCGCAACCGTTGATCGAGATGTGTCGCTCGCTCGGTTGGCAGGTGACTGCAAACGACCATCGACCGAGCTGGGCGGATGCCGCTCGCGGGTTCGGCACGATCGACGTGCGCTGCCTGCCGGCGGACGAAGTCGGTCAGTCAATTGACCTGTCGCAATTCGACGCGGCAATCGTTATGAGCCACAACCTCGAGGCCGATCGCGCGTATCTCGAACAGCTCGCCAGTGTCGATGTTCCGTTTGTCGGTCTGCTTGGACCGCCACATCGCCGCGACAGGCTGCTAAGCGAATTGCCCGGCGCAAGCCAGACGCTCGTGAGTCGGCTGCGCAGCCCGGTCGGGAGGGAAATCGGCGGACGCGGGCCGGCGTCGATCGCGCTTGAGATCGCGGTCGAACTGCAGGCGTGGATTTGCGAGCTCGATCAGCGCTTATCAAGGGCCGCGAGGTCTGAAGGTGTGTCAATATCGACTGCCGCCGCCTCCAAACCAACGGTGATCACTGCTTCCGGGTGAGCGTTGATCACTGACTTTGCGCCGGAATCGCCGCGCAGATCGCGAAGTTCGCCAAAGAAACGTTTGCCGAAAACAACCGGCGGCGCCAGCACGTCTCGAAACCGGGTCGCGATGATCTGGTTTTCGTGGTCGGTGCCGGCGGCGACCAGCTTGTCGAGACGCGTCGCGGACACCAGCGGTTGGTCGGCCAACGCAACTACCATGGCGTCATAATTATCGCGGCCGGCGCGTGCGGCCATCGCAATGCTGGTTCCAATGCCCTCCCGATACCGGTCATTGAAGTGGACGAAATCCGCGCGCCCGCCTGCGGCAGCCGATACAGCGTCAGCGTCGAACCCGGTTATGAGGTGGACCCTACCCGCGAATGCGCCTTGAGCCGCCTCCAGCACGTGCAACAGCAACGGCTTGCCACGCCATTGCGCGATGAGCTTTTGGCCACCGAAACGTTCGCCAAGACCGGCAGCGAGAACGGCGATTCCGAGGCGCGGCGTTCGGCCAGGCTCAGTCGTCATCCGCTACGTCGAAGTCACCCAGCTCATCCTCGCCGGCCGCTTCGAGCAGGATCTGGACCTTCTGCTCGGCGTCCTTCAGCGCCGCCTGGCAGCCGCGCGTCAGCTTGATGCCTTCCTCGAACCTTTTCATGGCTTTTTCTAACGGCAGGTCGCCCGATTCGAGCTCGTCGACCAGTTCTTCGAGGTCGGCAAGTGATTTTTCGAGATTGAATTTCTTCGCAGAAGCCATGCTGTTGATCCCAAACAAGGTGCGCCGCTACGCTACCGCCGGTCCGGCGGACCGTCAACGTTTACCCGGTTGACAGGATATTAGTCGCACTACAAAATGCGTCTACCTTAGAATCGTTCTAAACGAGAATAATTCTCAACAAGAGAGGGAAATCCAGTGGCATTGAAAGACAGCAAGACCGAGCAGAACCTCAAGGATGCATTTGCAGGTGAATCGCAGGCGAATCGTCGCTATCTCTATTTCGCGGCCAAGGCCGACGTCGAAGGCTACAACGATGTCGCCGCCGTGTTCCGTTCGACCGCCGAAGGCGAGACGGGCCACGCTCACGGCCACCTCGAGTATCTCGAAGAAACGGGCGACCCGGCAACCGGCCTGCCCATCGGCTCAACCTCCGACAACCTCGCTGCCGCCATCGCCGGCGAAACGCACGAGTACACCGACATGTACCCGGGCATGGCGAAAACGGCGCGCGACGAAGGCTTCGACGAAATTGCCGACTGGTTCGAGACCCTGGCAAAGGCCGAGCGTTCTCATGCCAACCGGTTCCAGAAAGCCCTCGACAACCTTGACGACTAGTTGAGTACTAGTTGACCAACCGAGAGGGCAGTCTCGAGGCGCCGACACGGCACCCGATCGACTGGCAGTCCGAAGAGTTCTACGACGAGACCTCGTTGAACGAGGAACTCGAGCGTGTTTTCGACATCTGCCACGGGTGCCGTCGTTGCTTCAATCTGTGCCATTCGTTTCCGACGCTGTTCGACCTCGTCGACGAGTCGGACACGATGGAAGTCGACGGTGTCGCGAAAGAAGACTACTGGCAGGTCGTCGATCACTGCTACCTGTGCGACATGTGCTACATGTCGAAGTGCCCCTACGTGCCACCCCACGAATGGAACGTCGATTTCCCGCACCTGATGCTGCGTGCCAAGGCCGCGCGCTTCAAGAAAGATGGCGCATCGATGCGCGACAAGGTCCTGACGGCGACGGATACCGTCGGCAAGCTGGCCGGCATACCGGTCGTCGTCGACGTCGTCAACGCGGTGAACAGGAGCGATACGGGACGCAAGATTCTCGAGAGCGCGCTCGGCGTGCACCGACATGCGCCGGTGCCTGCATACCATTCGAGAACAGCGCGCAAGCGGCTCGCGCGGCTGGCTGATTCGGCGGGCGTTGAGGCAAACCCCTCCGACAACACGCGGGGCAAGGTTGTGTTGTACACGACGTGTTACGGCAACCACAATCACCCGGCAATTGATGAGGACCTCGTCGCCGTGTTCGAACACAACGGCATTCCGATGGCGATCGCCGAGAAGGAAGTCTGCTGCGGCATGCCGAAACTTGAGCTCGGTGATCTCGACGCGGTGCGGAAGGCCAAGGAGACCAATATCCCGGTACTGGCTGCAATGGTCGACGACGGCTGGGATATCGTGACGCCGATTCCGTCGTGCACGTTGATGTTCAAGCAGGAACTGCCGTTGATGTTCCCGGAGGACGCGGACGTCGCGAAGGTGCAGGCCGCGATGTACGACCCGTTTGAGTACCTGATGCAGCGGCATCGCGACGGCGCGTTGAATACTGACTTCAAGGAATCCCTCGGCAACGTGTCATACCAGGTTCCGTGTCACACGCGTGTGCAGAATATCGGTTTGAAAACCCGTGATGTTCTGCAGCTCGTTCCGGAGACGAAAGTCGAGGCCATTGAGCGGTGTTCGGGGCATGACGGGACTTACGCGGTGAAGAAGGAGATGCACGAGATCTCGAAGAAGATTGCGCGGCCTGTCGTCACCAAGTTGAAGAAATCGGACTCGGATCATTTCGTCAGCGATTGCCCGATGGCGGCAGAACAGATCGTGCAGGACATTGACGACTACGACGCAAACCACCCGATGAGTCTGCTCAGGAAGGCGTACGGAATCTGACATGCAGAAACTTTCCCGTGGCGACCTCATGAGTCTTGAGCAATACGCCGAGCAGCGAACTGCCTTTCGCCAGAAAGTGCTCGACCACAAGAAGAACCGGCGGCTCGATCTCGGCACCAATGCGGCGCTGTATTTCGAGGATCGCCTGACAATGCAGTACCAGGTGCAGGAAATGCTGCGCATCGAGAAGATTTTCGAGGCAGACGGCATCAACGAGGAGCTTGAGGCTTACAACCCGCTGATCCCGGATGGCTCGAACTGGAAAGCGACGTTCATGATCGAGTTTCCGGAAGTGGAGATTCGACAGCAGATGCTGACGCAGCTGGTCGGTATCGAGGACCGGGTGTACGTGCAGGTCGCTGACTTCGATCGGGTATACGCGATCGCGGACGAGGACCTCGATCGCGCCGACGAAACCAAGACGTCTGCCGTGCATTTCCTGCGCTTCGAGCTGAGCGACGAGATGGTCTCATCTCTGAAGGGCGGGGCGTCGCTGCTCGCGGGTATCGACCACGAGAACTATCAGGTCGAAGTCGGCCCGGTCGACGAGAACATCCGCGATTCCCTCACCGCCGACCTCAACTGAATCAGGTGTCAGTCACCTTATACCCGGCATATGGTGACTGACACCTAATTACGGTGTGCACGGGTGGCGCGTTTCGGGCTAGAATGCCGCCCGTGATTTCGCTTGGCAGCATCACTCATGGCAAAAACCTACGACGCTAAGGACATTGAAGTTCTTAGCGGGCTGGAGCCTGTTCGGCGCCGGCCGGGAATGTACACCGACACGTCGCGCCCCAATCACCTGGCGCACGAAGTTATCGACAACAGCATTGACGAGGCGCTCGCCGGTCACTGCAAGAAAATCGACGTTACGATTTACAAGGATGGTTCGCTCGAAGTTACCGACGACGGGCGCGGCATGCCCGTCGACAAGCACCCCAAGGAAAAGATTCCGGGTGTCGAACTGATCCTCACTCGACTGCACGCGGGCGGCAAGTTCTCGAACAAGAATTACCAGTTCTCCGGTGGATTGCATGGCGTTGGCGTATCCGTCGTCAACGCGCTGTCGAAGAATCTCGAGGTCTGGATTCGCCGCGACGCCAAGGAATACAACATGAGCTTCGCCGGCGGCAAGAAGCGCGGCAAACTCGAAGTCGTGGGCAAGGTCGGCAAGGCCAACACGGGCACGACGATTCGTTTCTGGCCCGACCCGCAATACTTCGATTCCGAGAAGTTTTCCGTCAAGCGGTTGAAACACGCACTGCGGGCGAAAGCCGTACTGTGCCCCGGCGTCCGTGTTCGTCTCAAGGTCGAGAAGCCGAAGGAAAACCATGAATGGCTGTACCAGGGTGGACTCGAGGAATACCTGCTCGAGGAACTGGGCGGCGCCGAGACGCTGCCGGCTGAGCCGTTCTCCGGCAATATCTCCGGCAACAATGAGGCTGTCGAATGGGCGCTGGTCTGGACAACGGACGGCGGCCAGAGCGTTACCGAGAGCTACGTCAACCTGATCCCGACGGCGCAGGGTGGCACGCACGTCAACGGCCTGCGCACGGGACTCACCAATTCGCTGCGCGAATTCTGCGAATTTCGAAACCTGCTGCCGCGCGGAGTGTCTATCGCGCCGGAAGACGTTTGGGATGGCCTCAGTTTCGTGCTTAGCGCGAAGCTCGAAGACCCGCAATTCTCGGGACAAACCAAGGAACGATTGTCATCACGCGAGTCCGCGGCATTTGTCGCCGGTGTCATCAAGGACAATTTCTCGCTTTGGCTCAATCAGCATCCGGAGACGGGCGACGCGATCGCACAGCTCGCGATCACGAAGGCGCAAAAGCGCCTCAAGGCCGCCAAAAAAGTCGTGCGCAAGAAAGTCGTTTCCGGTCCGGCTCTGCCGGGCAAGCTGGCCGATTGCACCTCACAGGAGCCGGAGCTTTGCGAGATCTTCCTCGTTGAGGGTGATTCGGCCGGCGGTTCCGCCAAGCAGGCGCGCGACCGCAACACGCAGGCAATCATGCCGCTGCGCGGCAAGATCCTGAATACATGGGAAGTCGAGACCGAACAGATTCTCGGTTCGCAGGAAGTGCACGACATTTCGGTGGCATTGGGAGTCGATCCCGGCAGCGACGACATCAGCAATCTGCGCTACCACAAGATTTGCATCCTGGCCGACGCCGATTCGGACGGCCTGCACATTGCGACGCTGCTGTGCGCGTTGTTCCTGCGTCATTTCCGCGAACTGATACTCGCCGGCCACGTCTACGTCGCGATGCCGCCGTTATACCGCATCGACTGCGGCAAGGAGGTCTACTACGCCCTCGATGAGGGTGAGCGTAAAGGCATTCTCGATCGTATCGAAGCCGAGAAAAAGAAGGCGAAGGTCACGGTGACGCGATTCAAGGGACTCGGCGAGATGGATCCCGAGCAGCTGCGCGAAACCACGATGAATCGCGATACGCGTCGCCTCGTGCAACTGACGATCAGCGGGCGTGACAAGACCGATCAGCTCATGGACATGCTGCTGGCGAAGAAGCGCTCCAAGGACCGTCGCACGTGGCTCGAAACCAAGGGCAATCTCGCCGAGGTCTAGCACACTGCTGGATTCGGTGACCAACAGGACCCGACATGCAAAATTCTCTGAATCTCGAAGGCGTCGAACAGCAACCGCTCAAGGAGTACACCGAGCAGGCCTATCTCGACTACTCGATGTACGTCATTCTCGACCGCGCGCTGCCGCAGATTGGTGACGGCCTCAAACCGGTGCAGCGCCGCATTGTTTATGCAATGAGCGAACTGGGGCTGTCGTCGGGATCGAAACCGAAAAAGTCGGCACGCACCGTCGGCGACGTTATCGGAAAATTTCATCCGCACGGCGACTCGGCCTGCTACGAAGCCATGGTGCTGATGGCGCAGGATTTTTCCTACCGCTACCCGATCGTAATCGGGCAGGGCAACTGGGGCTCAACCGACGACCCCAAGTCGTTCGCGGCCATGCGTTACACCGAATCCCGGCTGGCGCCTTACGCAAAGAGCCTGTTGCAGGAACTCGGGCAGGGTACGGTCGACTGGATTCCGAATTTCGACGGCACGCTGAAGGAGCCCGTCGTTCTGCCCGCGCGCCTGCCGAATCTGCTGCTCAACGGCACGACCGGCATTGCCGTCGGCATGTCAACCGACGTGCCGCCGCACAATCTCAACGAGGTAGCGAGTGCGCTGGTGCATCTCATTGATAACCCGAAAGCCACAATCGCGCAGCTGATGAAGCACGTGAAAGGGCCGGACTTCCCGACAGGTGGTGAGCTGGTTTCGCCCAAATCCGATATCAGGGACATTTACACGACCGGCAGCGGCACACTGCGCCTGCGGGCGTCGTACAAGGTAGAAAGCGGCGACATCATCATCACGTCGCTGCCGTACCAGATTTCGGGCGCCAAGATCCAGGAACAGATCGCGACGCAGATGCGTGCCAGGAAGTTACCGCAGGTCGATGATCTGCGCGACGAATCGGATCACGAAGAACCGACGCGAATCGTCATCGGCAAGAAACGCGGCGTTGATGTCGAGCAACTCATGTCCCACCTGTTCTCGACCACGTCGCTCGAACGTACGCTACGTGTCAACATGAACGTCATCGGACTTGACGGCCGGCCGCGCATGTTCAACCTCGTCGAGATGCTCAGGGAATGGCTCAGGTTTCGCAAGGAAACTGTCAGGAACCGCCTGGGACACCGCCTGCAAATCGTCAAGGACCGGCTGCATATTCTCGATGGACTGCTGGTCGCCTACCTGAATATCGATGAGGTCATCCGAATCATTCGCGAAGAGGACGAACCGAAACCCGTCCTGATGAAGCGATTCAAGCTCACCGACGTCCAGGCCGAAGCGATCCTCAACCTGCGCCTGCGCAATCTTGCGAAGCTCGAGGAAATGAAGATCAAGGGCGAGCAGGACGAACTCAACGATGAGCGCGACGTCCTCGAAAAAACCCTGAAAAGCGCTGCGCGCCTGAAAACGCTGATCAAGAAGGAGATTCTTGAAGACGCCGAGGCATACGGCGACGATCGTCGTACCGAGATTATTGAACGCGAAGCAGCGCAAGCGCTCGACGAAACGCAGCTGGTAGCGAGCGAGCCGGTCACTGTCGTGCTCTCCCAGGCGGGTTACGCGCGCGCCGCGAAAGGCCACGAGATCGACCCGACGACGCTCAACTACCGGTCGGGCGACGCCTTCCTTGCCTCTGCGCAGGGGAGAAGTAACCAGCTCGCCATGTTTATCGATTCGACAGGCCGCGTGTACTCGGTCATGGCCGGTACGCTGCCATCGGCGCGCGGGCAGGGCGAACCCCTGTCGAGTCGCTTCAAGCCACCTGACGGAGCAGGATTCTGTGGCGCGATGATCGGGCCGGAAGGCCAGAAGTACCTGCTTGCCAGCGACGCCGGTTACGGGTTCATTGCGACGCTCGACGATCTCGTTTCGCGCAACAAGGCGGGTAAGGCGATCCTTCGCGTGCCACCCGGCGGCAAGGCCGTGGTGCCGATGCCAGTGCCGTCTGACAAGGAATGCCTCATCGCAGCCGTCAGTTCGATCGGCCGGTTGTTGCTGTTCGAGATGGAGGAGCTGCCGGAGCTCGCCAAGGGCAAGGGCAACAAGTTGATCAACGTCCCGGGGCCGAAGTACAAGTCAGGCGAGGAGAAGATGGTCGCCGCCGCAGTCGTCCCGGAGGACGGCAATCTCGAGGTCTACTCGGGAACGCGTAAGATGACGCTGAAGTGGAACGACCTCGACGACTACTACGGCGACCGGGCACTACGTGGATCGTTGCTGCCGAAGGGCTGGCGAAAAGTCGAACGACTCGCCGGAACGGAATAGCTCGGGCTTTTTTGCAGGTGGCAGCGTAGCCGGCTAGCCGAGCTTGCCGCTTTCCAACTGCATGTTGGCTGTTTCGTCCTCGTCTTCCTCGGAGTCGACGGCTATCTCGGCCGTCGCATCGAGTTCGACGACTTCGTCGGAGTTGGCGGCCGGCATCTCGGCCGTCACGTCAAGTTCTGAAACCGAGGTCATCGGCAGGACCGCCGTCTCTCCGGACTCGTCCGGATCGACGTCGCCGTCCTCAAGCCGTTCGGCGAGTTCGGCCGCGGCACGGGCGATCTCCTCGTTCAGCGCCTGGGTAGCCGTCAGCTCGTCCTCGTAGTCCTGCTCGAGGATTTCGTAGTCGACTTCCTTGCTGATCGTGTAGCTGTTGTCAGCGATCATCGTTTCGTCGTCCGGCAGAATTTCGACGGCCTTGAGGTCACGTTCGGTCACTTCCTCGACCTGCGGCATCTTGGTGGCGTCGACAATGACCGACATGTCGTATTCGTCGTCCTCCGGCATGACTTCGCTGTCGAGGATCGAGCTCTCGTCGATCATCGGCGGCGGCAGAATGTCGGTTTCGTCGGATGCGACCGGTGATTCGGGCTCAAACGGCAGCTCGACGTCGAGTTCCGTCGTGGCTGCAAAGCCGAAGTCCTGGTTGACGTCCATATCGGTTCCCTGCTCGAGGCCGGAGCCCGTCACGAGATCCGCGTCGAGCACGAGGTTCTCCTCGGTCGGCGAGTCGTCTTCGATGTTGTATTCGGTTTCCTCGACGACAATCGCTTCCACGGTTTCGGTATCCGTCGCGCGGCGCATCGGATGCGCGGGCGCGGGTACGAGTGGCTCCGGCGTCTTGCGCAGGCGGCGACCAAAGAACAGCAGGCCGATAATCACTGCCAGGCCGGCGCCGCCGAGCCAGTACAGCCAGTTCGGCGAGTCGCTGTCGGCAACCTCTGCTTTGGGTACGACGACAGCGGTCGTGACATTCGGCGATGTGGCGCTGGTTTCCGGCCCGTCGAGCCGCGTGTCGGGAATAACGGTAGTCGTTTCGCCCGCCGCAGTTGGCTCTACGAACGGGTTGTCGTTGACGATGATGTCGCCGGGTTGCAGGTCGGCCGTCGTGTCCACAGGTTCGGCTGCAACAGGGTCGGCGGTTGCCGCTGTCGTCTCCGCAGCCGACGCGGACTCCGTGACGACGGTCGTATCGGTCGTCGTTTCGACAGCCGGAGTGTCAATAGCGGCCTCGCTTTCGGATACGTCGGTTGCCGCAATGTCGGCACTCGAAACCGCGCCGCCGATTGCCGCCGGAATATCCAACCAACTGCCCGCCTTGAGGCGGTTCGGGTCACCGTCGATAAATGCGTCCGGATTCGCGTCGACCAGCGCGTAGACAGCCGGCCAGAGTTTCATGGTACGGCCCTCAATGCGCTGCGCGATTTCGGAAACCGAATCGCCGGGTTGCACCTGGTAGCGGTCGGCAATAACGATATCCGTTGGTACGGCACGTGGCTGGCGCGGTGCCGGCCGCGCTTCGGCAACAGGCTCTGCGCCGGCGGGTGATGGCGCGACCGCGACCGCCGCCGCAACCGGCGGCGACACCGTGACCTCGGCAACCCGGGGGGCCACGTACGTCGGTGGATCGATAAACAGCATGTATTCGCGGCTTATATTCGCAGAATACGGGCAGTTGACGACGAGGCGCGTCGACACCATCGGCTCGCGCATCGGCGCGCGGCCGGTCAGGGTGATGACGCCGTTGCCGACCGCCACCGTGGCAGGGCCAACGCCCGGCCAGCCATTGGCGATCGGTGCGACGGTTACGCAACTTCTGTCGATGGCCTCGTTTGGACCCAGGGCGACGGCGATGCTGGCGCGCAGCGGGTCTCCGAGGCGCGAATGGACCGTCAGCTCGCCGAGTTCAACGGCGGCTGCCGGCAGTGTGGCGAGACTGCCGCCGACCGCGACGAGCGCAGGCAGGCGACCAACGGATTTCGGAAATGTGGCGTTCTTCACTTGTCTGTACCCCGCGGGTATTCGAATTCCAGCCCGACCTATTGTAGTGGTGCGGGCTGCGTCGCCGTTAGCGGGTGGGTCCACATGTAAAGTGTGATTTGCGTCACATTCGGGCTGCAGCCCTTGCGGCGCCTAACGTGCGTTGGCAGCCGCCAGGTCGTCGAGTGTCGTGGCTACGGCACTTTCGGCATTCTCGAGCACGACTTCCGGCTCGTGAACATAATGCCCCTGCATGAAATCGAGGCCGAGCTGGAACAGAACCGCCATCGCATTCGCATTTTCGACACGTTCTGCGACCGTTTTGATGCGGCGTTCCTGCGCGGCCTTGACGATCTTTGTCACCGACTGCTGCATATCGGCGTCGGTCATCAGCGTGTGCATGATTTCGCCGTCGATCTTGATGTAGTCCGGTTTCAGGATATCGAGGATCTGGAAGCGTTCCCGGTCGATGCCGTAATGCTCGATCGCGAAGCCGATGCCGAGCTTGCGGGCGTGTTTAACCAGCGCGCGCGTCTGCTTGATGTGCTTGGCCGCGTCGCTCTCGGGAATCTGGATGACAATGCGCGAGCAGTCGAAGCCTTCCTCGTCGAGCTTCTGCTGCATCCACGCTGCTGTGGTCGTGTCGGTGATCGACTGCCGCGACAAACGCACGAATACGCGATCCGCTTCGTGCTTGTTGCAAAACCGCACGGCCGCTTGCAGCATCCAGCGGTCGATATTCTTCATCATGTTATTGCGCTCGGCTGCCGGCAGGAATTCCGAGGGCAGGACCGAGTTGCCGTTTTCGTCGATCATCCGCACGAGCAGGTCGTACATGCGAATCGAGTCGCTGCGTAGCCCGGCGATCGGCAGCTGCGCCAGGCGGAATCGTCCGTCCATCAATGCAGCCTTGAGGTGCTTGACCCAGATCGCGTCGAACTCCTTGACCTTCGAATCCTCGTCGGCGTTTTCGTCGAGGAACGACCTGTTGCCGCCGGCATTCTTGCCGAGCTTGTGCGCCGCAGCGGTTGCGGCAACGAATTCTTCGAGATTCGCGAATACTTCGTTCGCCGCGCATGCGCCGACCGTACACGTCAGGTGCGTCGAGTGATCATTGACCTCGAACGTAACTTTGGCGATGTGGTCGCAAAGTTGTTGCCCCCAGACCTGGGCATCGCGCGCCGAGCCGCGCTCAAGCAGGATCATGATCGACGTCCCTTCGAATCGACCGGCGACGTCGCGCGGATGCATGCGCTTGCGAATTTCTTCGGCGAACTGCGCGAGCACCTCCTCGCAATGGATGATGCCGACCTTGTCGCGCACGCCGACAAAGTTGTCCGGCTTGATATAGACGAGGCAGTGCGTGCCCTGCGCCGGCTTGCGTTTCAGCCGCTTGGCGACGCGTTCGAGAAACTGCGCGCGGTGGAAAAACAGGGTTGTCGGATCGCGTTTGAGCGCATCGTGAACGAGCTTGGTGGGTTCCTCGGCCACTTTGAGTTGCGGCGCAATACGAATCTGCACGCACGGGCCGTCGTCGAGTGCGATGCGCCGGAACTGCAGGTGCAACTCTTCGGCGTCGCCCGAATCGATGTGCACCTTGACGATCAGTTTTTCCTGGCTCTGCCATTTGCCGGCGACCGTCGCGACGAGGGCGCCTTTCAGCGCGGCACGGCTTTCCGGTTCGAACACGTCCATGATCGGCATGCCGATCAGCTCGTCTTTGCTGGCAACCTTGAATTGCGCAAGCCATGCGTCGTTGACGTCCGTAAAGATGCCTTCCTGGACGAGCGCGATCGAGCTCGTCGAGATCTCCATGTGATCCTTGAGCTGGCGCTTCCATTCGGAAGCCGACTGGATCGTGGAGTTGAGCGCCCGCTCGACGCGCAGGGCACGCAGTTCACGCGATACCACGGATTGCAGCCGGCTCGTCAGCGACAAGGAGACGAGGTCGCAGGCGCCGGCCTGCATGGCATTCTGGATACTCGCCTCGTCAGCCGATTCCTGCATGGCGATGACGGGAACTTCGGGGTTGTAACGGTCTTTTTGCTTCACGACCGTACGAATGGTGTCCTTGTACTTGTCGCAGTTGATGATCAGCAGTTCGACGTGCTCGGCCGCCAGAGTATCGGCGAGCTGCGTCGGCGACGAAATCCAATGACAGTGCGCCGCGTGGCCCGCGTCGCGCAACGATCGATTGATGATTTCGACGTCGTCCTGGTCTTCCGACAGGACGGCAATGGAGATGCTCTGGCGCCCGTTCAAGTCCTCTTCCCTGGATACAGCCTGGTCGGCTTGATTCCATGTTTTGTAAAGCGTCCGTGCAGTTTAGTAGCGGGAGCGGCGGGAGTCCCGAACGGGACACGAAAACCGTGACCTGTATCAAGTTTCACAGCGATTTCGGGGCATCTGGCGCCACAAATGGCGCTTCCGGTGGGGCTTCCGGTATGATTGCGCCTCGCCGCGCCGCGGCCCCCGGAAAAGAGCAGGAACATGGCCAGTTACAGCACCAATGAATTCAAGTCGGGCCTGCGCATCATCATTGATGGGCAACCCAACATCATCGTCGAGAACGAGTTCGTCAAACCCGGCAAGGGGCAGGCGTTCAATCGCGTTCGTATCAAGAACCTCAAAACCGGCAAGACCGTCGACAAGACGTTCAAGTCCGGCGATTCGGTCGAGGCGGCGGATGTCCTCGATACCGAGATGCAGTATCTCTACACCGACGGCGAGTTCTGGCACTTCATGGAGCCGAACACGTTTGAACAATTCGCGGCTGACGAGTCGGCAATCGGTGATGCAAAAGACTGGATCACCGACGGTGACGTCTGCTCCATTACGTTGTGGAACAACGAGCCGATCATCGTGAATGCGCCAAACTTCGTCGAACTCGAAATCACGGAAACTGATCCGGGTGTCAAAGGCGATACCGCCAGCGGCGGCGTCAAGCCGGCAACCCTGTCGACCGGCGCTGTCGTAAGGGTGCCGCTGTTCGTCGACCAGAACGAGGTGATCAAGGTCGACACGCGTTCGCGCGAGTACGTGTCACGCGTCAAGTAACGCGTCAGATAAAGCGCTCCCGCGCAGACTGCAGCTCGCAAAACATCGTGCACAGGCTCTCGACGCCGGACTGGTCTGCGTCGCTGAACCGTCCTGGCACCGGGCTGTCGATGTCGAGGACACCAACCAGGTTCTCGTTGATGATCAACGGCACGACGAGTTCGGAGCGCGAGTCCGGGTCGCAGACGATATGTCCGTCGAATGCGTTGACGTCGTACACGCGTTGTGTCTCCCGTGTCGCGGCGGCAGCGCCGCAGACGCCGGCGCCCACATCGATATGCACGCAGGCCGGCCTGCCCTGGAAGGGACCAAGGACGAGTTCGTCGCCGCGCAGCACATAGATGCCGAGCCAATTGATGTCGTCGATCGCATTCCACAATACGGCCACAAAGTTGGCCGAACTCGCGAGAGCATCGGGCTCGCCGGCGAGCAGGGCGTGCGCTTGTTTTTCCAGGAGTGCGTAGTCAGTCATTGGCGCTGTCAAAGGCAAATGTAATCACGTCGCGTATATCGTCGGTGTTGTCATGCACCATTTGCAAGCGCTCGATGCCCATTGCGACGCCGGCACAGGGGGGCAGGCCGCTTTCAAGTGCGGCCAGGAGGTGTTCGTCAATCGGTCGCAGCGGCAGGCCCCTTTCGTTGCGCTGCTGCTGGTCATGCTGCATTCGCGCGCGCTGCTCGGCGGCATCCGTGAGCTCCGCGTAACCGTTCGCCAGCTCGACCGGCCCGATGAAGATTTCGAAGCGATCGGCTACTGCGGAATTGTCGGGGCACAGGCGTGCCAGTGCGGCCTGGCTCGCCGGGTAGTGCTGCAGCACGGTCAGTTGGTCTGTCGGGAATGTCGACACCACGCGTGTTGAGACCAGCAAATCCAGCCAGTCGTCGCGGTTGCTCCCGACCGACCGCCTCAGGTCCGCGTCTGCCCCGGCGGCAACGGCCAGCTCATCGATCGACGCATTGGCAGGTTCGACGCCACACACCGACTGGATTGCACTGCCGTAGTCGAGAATGTCCAACGTGCCACCCGGCATGCGTGAACCCAATGCCGCCGCAATCGCATTGCATGTGTCGGCGACAATCTCGCTGAGGCGCATGCCGTGGCGGTACCACTCGAGCATCGTGAACTCCGGCTGGTGCCGGCGGCCGGCCTCACCGTCGCGAAACACGCGACAGATCGAATAGATGTCGGGATAGCCGTCGGCGAGCAGCCGCTTCATGTGAAACTCGGGCGACGTATGCAGGTACAACGGCGACGGTACAAGAGTGCTGCTTACGGCCAGGCTCTCGATCTGCGCGTCGCTGGCGGCGCTGCGGTGCAGCGCCGGGGTGTCGACTTCGAGCGCGCCCGTTGCATCGAAGTACGAGCGCAGGCGTCGCAGCATTGTCGCGCGGCTGCGCGCGGCGTCGGGCCCCGACGTGGGTCGCCAGTCGCGCATCAATCGAGGTCCGCGAGCCGACCGATCGCTTCGCCCATGCGCAGCGTTTCACCGGGTCGCAGGTCGTCATCCCAGTCGCAGGTATTGCGCGGCAACAGCAGGATAACGGTGGAACCCATGTTGAACCAGCCGAGCAGATCACCCTTGCGGATCGCCGTCTCGTTTGACGACAGGTCGAGCGTTTCAACCATGCCGCTCTTGCGGGGCCGAATTTCACCGCTCCACGGCGTCGAAATGCTGCCGACGTTCAGTGCGCCGACGAAAATCAGCGCCGCCGGTCCGTGGGGCGTGCCGAAGTGCATGGCGAGTCGTTCGTTGCGGCGAAACAGGCCGGGCACTCGCGCAACGGTGGCTTCGTTGACACTGAACAGGTCACCGGGAATGTATCGGGCCGCAACAAGCTCCCCGTCGAGCGGCGCATGCACACGATGGTAGTTGTAAGGCGCGAGGTAGATTGTCGCGAACGTACCGTTGTTGTACGCCCGCGCTTCGTCGAGGTCGGTTGCCAACAGTTCCTCGAGCGAATAGTTGATCCCTTTGGCCTGGACGATCGCGTTTTCTGCAATCGGTGCGGCGATGCTCACGGTACCGTCCACCGGTGAGACGATAATGTCGTCCTCGTCGTCGACCGGGCGCGCGCCGTCCCGGAGTTCGCGGGTAAAGAAGTCATTGAACGTCGCGAATCCGTCCGGAACGTCGAGCAGGACCTCATCGACATCGACGTTGTAGAGATCGACGAATCGGGTGATGAGAAAATTCTTTACGCGAACATTGCGGATACGCGCTATGCGCCAGATCAGCCCTGTCATCAGGTAGCGCGGCAGGATGTGCTGCAGCAATACGAACAGGGTAGCCATCACGGTCCCTCCCGCACATTTGTTCCCGACACGCTGATCAGCAGCGCTTCGTCATGAAAAAAAGACAGTGACACGGTGCCCGGTTCGCCCACTGCATCAATCAGCATCAGGTGCAGGCCGCCGCGCTCCAGCACGATGGACGAATTCGCAGGTATGACCAGTTTGTCGATGCGTCGCATCTTCGCAATGCCATCGTCGATGCTCGACTCGTGTATCTCTACCCGCGCATAGGCGTCGCTCACGACGTGAGTGATGGTCATTGCTTCATCTGTGTTGTTGCGCAGCTCCATGAACCCCGCACTCATACGGCGGCCCGGCATCGGTGCGGTAATCTCGAGGCCTTCAGCAACGAGCGGTGGCAATGGATCGTTCGAGCAGCCGGCGAATGACAGGATCAGGGCAACGGCGAGGAGCCTCATCCGGATTGTCCCATGATGACGGCCACGTCAGCGGCGTACTCCTCCACGGTCACAACGCCGCCGAAACCGGCGTGATAGCGGCCGTCCGGGTCGATGAGCAACACAGCAGGTGAATGGTCGACGGTGTAGCTCCCATCGTCCAGTTCGACTTTCTGAAAATACACGTACAGTGCGGCGGCGAGCTTCCGGACTTCGTCGAGTTCACCGGTAACACCGACGTTGCCGTCGCCGAAATAGTCGACGTACTGGCCCATCAGTTCCGGCGTGTCATGTTCCGGGTCGACGCTCACAAGCACGATCCGCGGCAGTTCGTCGATCCCTCGTTCCGCCATCGATTTCCTGGCTGCCGCCAGTTTTTGCAGCGTAGCGGGGCAGATGTCCGGGCAGCTCGTGAAACCGAAGAACACGAGGTCCCACTGACCTTCGAACGAGACGGGCGTGACGGCGTCCCCGGACTGGTCGAGCAGCGAAAACTCCGGCAATGGCTCCGCTTCGGGAAGCACAAACGCAACCTGGGGCGTCGCCGGTGCTCGCATCTGCAGCGCGAAAAACAAGCCGCCCGCGATTGCGGTGCCGGCAAGAATTGCGATCAGGAAGTGCCTGCTCGTCATGGCATTGAAGTCGTCAGTTGGCGAAGCCGGCAATTCTACAGGCAGTTGCGCCCTGTGCGCCCCTTTTACATGGTAGATTCGCGACCCTCATGAACGTGGAACAGCTCATTCGCGAGGTCGCGGCACGCTTCGAAGGTGCTGGCCTCAGCTACGGTCACGGTACGGACAACGCCGTGGACGAGGCGGCATGGCTCGTATTCGCGAAACTCGGGCTGTCGCACGAGGCGGCGCCGGACCTCTACGCGCAGCCGGTTGGCAACACAGATGCTGATGACGTCTTCGCACTCGCCCGACGTCGCGTCGATGAGCGTCTACCGCTCGCCTACCTGCTCAACGAGGCCTGGTTCGCGGGCTGGTCATTCTACGTCGACGAACGAGTGCTCGTGCCACGCTCGCCCTTTGCCGAGCTTGTTCACCGCCAGTTCTCGCCATGGATTTCGCCCGGGCAGGTCCGGCGCGCCGCCGATCTCGGCACCGGCAGTGGCTGCATCGCCATCGCGCTTGCACACGTGTTTCCCGACGCGATGATCGATGCCGTCGATATTTCGCCCGACGCGCTCGACGTCGCGCGCATCAATATCGAACGTCACGGACTCGTGGACCGGGTTGCTGCGGTAGAGTCGGATTTCTTCGACGGTCTCGGCAACAGGCGCTATGACCTGATCGTCAGCAACCCGCCTTACGTAGACCAGGCCGACATGGATGCGATGCCCGAAGAGTTCCGGCACGAACCGGAGCTGGGCCTTGCTGCCGGCCACGACGGGCTCGAGTGCGTACACCGGATATTGCGGGATGCCTCGCGTTATCTCGCCGACGATGGAATACTCGCGTGTGAGGTCGGGAACAGCCAGCCCGCGCTGGAAGCGGCGTATCCCAACGAACCCTTCGTGTGGCTCGAGTTCGAGCACGGCGGTGCTGGCGTGTTCCTGTTGACGAAAGACGATATACAGGGTTTTTGACGTGTCGGGCAATTCGGTTGGCAAACTCTTTACCGTAACGACGTTTGGCGAAAGCCACGGCGTCGCGCTGGGTTGCGTTATCGACGGCTGCCCGCCCGGCATGCCGCTCGATGCGGCCGACATACAGGTTGATCTCGATCGCCGGCGCCCGGGACGCAACAAGCACACGACACAGCGCAACGAGCCCGACCAGGTCGAGATCCTGTCCGGCGTGTTCGAGGGAAAGACAACCGGCACGCCGATCGGCCTGCTGGTGCGCAACACCGACCAGCGCTCGAAAGACTACGGCGACATCAAGGACAAATTCCGGCCGGGGCATGCCGACTACACGTATCAGCAAAAGTACGGTATTCGCGACTACCGCGGCGGCGGCCGGTCATCGGCACGGGAAACGACCATGCGTGTGGCCGCCGGCGCCGTTGCAAAGAAGTACCTGCGCGAACGGCTGGGCGTCGAGATCCGCGGTTACCTGTCGCAACTCGGCTCGATAGAGCTGGCTGCAACGGACCTGTCTATCGTCGACGACAACCCGTTTTTCTGCGCCGATCCGTCCCGGCTGGATGAGCTCGACACGTTTATGAACGAATTGCGTGAACAGGGCGATTCGATCGGCGCGCGAATCAGCGTATTGGTGAGCAACGTACCGGTCGGGCTGGGCGAACCGGTGTTCGACAAGCTCGGGGCCGATATTGCGCACGGCCTGATGAGCATCAACGCCGTCAAGGGCGTCGAAATCGGCGCCGGCTTCAAGGCAGTCAGCCAGCGCGGCAGCGAGCACCGCGACGAGATGTCTGCGGACGGCTTCTCGAAAAACGACGCGGGTGGCACACTCGGCGGGATTTCATCCGGACAGGACCTGCTCGCGAGTATCGCGCTGAAGCCGACGTCCAGTGTGTCGGTACCGGGCAAGACGATCGACAAGCGCGGCGACGAAACCGAAATCGTGACGAAGGGCCGCCACGATCCCTGCGTCGGGCTGCGGGCAACGCCGATTGCCGAAGCGATGGTCGCACTGGTCCTCATGGATCACTACTTGCGCGATCGCGCGCAGAATGCCGATGTTACGTCGGAAACACCTGAAATATAGAGACGCCTACCAATGTCCAAGCAGCTTGATATCGCCGTAGTCGGCGCCACTGGCGTCGTCGGCGAATCCATGCTCGAAATCCTGAGCGAACGTCAGTTTCCTGTCGGCAAGGTCCATGCGCTGGCGAGCGAACGCTCTGTCGGCAAGAAAGTGGATTTCGGCAATCGCGCACTGGTTGTCGAAAACCTCGAGGACTTCGAATTCTCGCAGGTACAAATCGGCTTGTTCTCGGCCGGTGGTTCGATTTCGGAGAAATTCGCGCCGATTGCAGCGGCCGCCGGCTGCGTCGTCATCGACAATACCTCGCATTTCCGCTACGACGACGACATTCCGCTGGTCGTGCCCGAGGTGAACGCCGACGCCATCGGCGACTACACGAATCGCGGCATCATCGCGAACCCGAATTGCTCGACGATCCAGATGCTGGTGGCGCTGAAGCCCATCTACGACGCCGTCGGCATTGAGCGCATCAACGTCTGTACGTACCAGGCGGTGTCGGGTGCCGGTCGCAGCGCGGTCGAAGAGCTGGTCCGCCAGACGACGACGCTGCTCAACGGGCGTCCGCTTGAAATCGAAGGCGACGCCAAGCAGATCGCATTCAATGCGATACCGCACATCGACGTATTCCAGGAGAATCGCTACACCAAGGAAGAAATGAAAATGGTGTGGGAGACGCGCAAGATCCTTGGGGATGACGCGATTCTCGTGAATCCGACAGCCGTCCGGATTCCGGCGTTCTATGGGCATTCCGAAGCCGTACACATCGAGACCCGGCAGAAGATTTCGGCGGCAGAGGCGAGCGAGCTGCTGGCGAATTCACCGGGCGTCGAGGTGCTTGACGGCGTCAAAACCGGGCAATACCCGACGGCGGTGACCGAGAGCTCCGGAGCCGACCCGGTCTTTGTCGGACGCATCCGCGAAGACATCTCTCACGAGCGTGGACTGAACCTCTGGGTGGTCGCCGACAACATACGTAAGGGCGCGGCTCTAAATAGCGTCCAAATTGCTGAAATATTGGCAAAAAACTATCTTTAGGCTATAGTTCGCAGGCAATTCAACGCCCCTGACTGGATGTCATAAACGGGGCTTTTGTGGGTTTGGAGAAATACATTATGTCGCGACGTCTAACGCGTATCTCGCTGCTGTTTGCCTTGTTGCTATCCAGCGAGGTCTGGGCTATCGGACTCGGTGACATCAAACTGGATTCTGCGCTCAACGAGCCGCTGCGAGCCGATATCATCCTGCTCGGCGCGACCCCCGAAGAAATTTCCGGCCTGAACGTCGAGCTGGCCTCGGCAGACGACTTCGCCCGTTACGGCATCGACCGTCCGTTTTACCTGCAGGAACTTGAATTCAATGTCGTCAATCGCGGCGTAGCCGACAGCGTCGTGCAAATTCGCTCGCGCTCGCCGATGACCGAGCCGTTCCTGACGTTCCTCGTTGAAGCAACCTGGCCGAGCGGTCGATTGTTGCGCGAATACACAGTACTTCTCGATCCGCCGACGTATACGCCGCCAGGCGTTCAGCAGGCGCCGGCGGTGCAGGCTCCCGTTCGCCAGGCGCCGCGCGACAGTGCGCCCATAGAAAGACAGCCGCCGCCGCGCCAGGAGGAGCCGGTGCAGCGCTCGCAGCCGCAACCGCTGCCGGCACAACCACCGCGAACAGAGACGCCGCGCACCGAATCGCCGGCCACGTCCGAGCCGAAACCGTTGCCGCCGCGGCAGGGAACGACCTACGACACGACCAGCGGTGGCGACGTCTACGTCAACAGCGGCGATACGCTCTGGGGCATTGCATCACGGATGCGGCCCGACAGCCGCCTGTCGATGAACCAGACAATGCTCGCGATCTTCGAAGCGAATCGCGACGCGTTCGACAACAATATCAACCGGCTTTCCGCCGGAACGACGTTGCGTATTCCGAGCGCCAACGACGTGTTCCAGATCAGCCGCGGTGAAGCATTCAACGAGGTCAAGCGTCAGAATGCGCTGGCCGGGTACGACGAGAGTTCAGGCACGGTCGCGGGTACGCCAACGGATACCGGTACCGATGTGGACTACAGCGAGCCGGCCGATACCGACTACAGCGAGCCGGCTGACAGCACGACGCGGCCGAGCCTGACGCTGGTCCCGCCCGACGAAGAGCAGGACGCGACGCTGTATGACGACGACACGTCGGTATCCGAACCGTATTCGCGTGAGCAGGAAATCGAGGATCGCATTGCCGACCTTGAAGCGGCGGATGTCCCGGATCAGCAGTCGCTGATCGAAATTCGTGATAACGAGCTCGCGGCCCTGCGCCAGGAACTTGCGGACCTGCGCGGCGAAGAGTACATCCCGCCGGCAGAAGATCCTGCCGACGACCCGTTCGCCGACGCTGCCGACGACGAAATGGCCGACGAAGTCCCGGCCGACGACGCACTTTCCGCAGATGCCGACGACGATGCGGCCGTTGACGACGAAGCGACAACCGAAACGCCGGCCTCGGTCGTGCGCACGCAGCCTTCGGATGAGGGTGAAGGCATCGTCGATACGATTCTCGGATACCTGACCAGTATCTGGGCCCTGATCGGTGTCGCAGTTCTCGCCGTCATCGGATTGCTCATCTGGTTCATGCGTCGCGGCGACGGCGGCGACGACTACGAGAGCGACCGGCCGTGGGAGTCGCTCGACGGCGACGCATCGGCGACGGGTACGTTCACGCAGTCGATCGAAGCCCCAACGCCTGACGAGGCCATCGTGGTTGTCGAGCAGGACTCGGGCGTGCATCCGGTCATCGAGGACGAGACGATCGAATCCGAAACGCCGGCGTTTGCACCGGCAGAACCGGCCGCGAGCGATGAAACCACGCAGTTCGGGTCACTCGAAGACACGTTCAGCAGCGAAACGGCCGTCAACCTTGACCAGACCGACCCGATCGCCGAAGCCGATTTCCACATGGCCTATGGGCTGTACGACCAGGCGGCGGACCTGATCAACGGTGCGCTCGAGTCGGACCCGACCGACAAGGGCCTGATGTCGAAACTCTGTGAGATTTATTTCGTCTGGGGTAATCGCGACGCATTCGTGGACGCCGCAACGCGCCTCAAATCGGCCGTCGGCGATGGCATTAGTGCCGAATGGGACAAGATTGTGATCATGGGGCAGCAAATTGCGGCTGACCATGACCTGTTCGCCGGTGCCGAGATCGCTGGCGCGACCAGGGCTGTCGACCTTGCATTCGATGACGACGGCGGTGACGCGACCGGTGCACTGGACATGGATTTCGGTGCTGATGACGGTGCCGACTCCGACATCGTGGATCTTGGTGCAGACGACGGGGCTGACGCCGATATCGTCGATCTCGGCGCGGACGACGACGCGGCGCAGGGCGTCGACTTTTTGTTCGACGACGAGAACACGGCCGAAAGCCCGACGATCGAGGCGGGCACGGACGCAACCGCTGAGATGCCGGCACCGACCGTGGAAACGCCGACCATCGAGGAGCAGTTCGAGGGCCTCGACGGCACGTCAGAGCTGCCGTCGCTGGACATGGAACTCGGCCAGGCTATATCCGACAGCGGCCAGGATGCCGACGCGACCGCAGAGATCAATCTCGACGAGTTGGACCTCAACATTCCCGATGACGATGCGACGGAGCTGGCATCCCTCGACGATCTCGACGCAACCGGAACCAACGAGGCACTGGACCCGGTCGAAGCCACCGGCAAGAATCCGGAAGTCGACCCGAACGAAACGGGTGTCCGTGAGGCGCTGGATTTCGATGACCTCGTCGATACCGGAGGCGGTGCAACGGGTCTGCACCTTGCAGCGGACGAAACCGGCCAGAATCCGGCAATGACGCCGGCTGACGACGAGTCCTCTGGCGTCGGCATCGACGACAGCCTGCTCGACGCCACTGGCTTGACGCAGGTTCTCACCGACGACATGGCCGTCGAAACCGGGACGATCAGCGAAGACGATGCCACGATGCTTGCACCGGGCCTCGGCGACGACGACACGATTGAGAGCCTCCCGGACGACGCCGAGACGCTGCTGGCGCCAATGGACGACGACGGCGACGATTTCGATTTTGCGAAGACCGAAGCACTGCCGCCCGAGGCGTTCACGGGCAACGCGGATCTCGATGCGACAGCCGAGTCACCGGCAATCGCGGAAACGGACGTCGATCTCGATCTCGACGACCTGACGGCGGCGCTGCAGGTCAGCGAAATCGGCGACACGGTCGAGCAGCCGCGTGACGATGCGACGGTCGAACAGCCGCGCCCGGAACCGCCGGAAGAAACGGCGGAATTGCCAACGATGTCACTCGGTCCGGACGACATGAGCGACGACCTCAACGAAGCGCGGACGATGACGGAGGTCGGCACCAAGCTGGATCTCGCGCGTGCATACGTTGACATGGGCGACCCGGCCGGCGCGCGCAGCATTCTCGAGGAGGTGCTCGACGAAGGCGATGACGCGCAGAGGCAACAGGCGCAGCAGCTACTGGATTCGCTGTCGTAGGAAACACCCATTCGCATCGCGCTCGGCATTGAGTACGACGGTACCGCGTACAACGGCTGGCAGCGCCAGAAGAGCGGGCTGGGCGTGCAACAGCGTCTCGAAGAGGCCATCGCAAAGGTCGCGGACGGCGACATAGAGGTGACCTGTGCCGGCCGCACCGATACCGGCGTGCACGCAACCGGGCAAGTCGTGCATTTCGATACAACGAGCAAGCGCAGCGAACGCAGCTGGCTGCTCGGCACCAACACCAATCTTCCCGACGACATCAGCGTGACCTGGGCGGTCAATGTCGGTGCCGAGTTTCATGCACGGTTCTCAGCGACGGCACGACACTACCGGTATCGCATCCTGAATCGGCTGAATCGCTCGGCGCTGCACCAGCATCGCGCCTGGTGGGTGCACCAGCCGCTGGACGACGAGTTGATGCACGACGCAGCGCAGCGACTTCTCGGCGAACATGATTTCTCGGCATTTCGGGCAGCCGGCTGCCAGGCGCGAACGCCGATACGCGAAGTGATATCGATCACGGTGATGCGCGACCGGGACTGGGTAACGCTCGAGGTGTCGGCCAATGCGTTCCTGCAGCACATGGTGCGCAACATCACGGGAACGTTAGCGAAAGTCGGGTTGGGAGAGGCGCCCTCCGAGTGGGTGACAGAAGTACTGGAAAGTCGCGATCGCAGGGCCGGCGGAATTGCGGCACCGCCTCACGGGTTGACGCTGGCGCGCGTCGATTATCCTGATTCCTTGAACATCCCGTCACCGCCCGATACCGACTAGGTGGCGGCTGGCCGTACTCAATCTATACGGATATCATATCGTTATGAGCTGGTTCGAAAAATTGATGCCGTCGCGCATCAGCACGGAGAAACGCAGCAAGTCGGTTCCCGAAGGTGTGTGGATCAAGTGTGCACGATGTGATGCGCAGCTGTACCGCAACGAGCTGGAACGTAACCTGCAGGTATGCCCGAAGTGCGACTTCCACATGCGTATCGGTGCGAGACGGCGGCTCGATTTCTTCCTCGACCCGGATTCGCAGCAGGAGCTGGCGCAAAATCTGGAACCCGAGGATCCGCTCAAGTTCCGCGACTCAAAGAAGTATCGCGATCGCATCGTCGCGGCTCAGAAAAAAACCGGCGAGAAGGACGCACTGGTCAGCGTCGCCGGAACGCTGCACGGCCGTCCGGTCGTTGCCTGTGCGTTCGAGTTTTCGTTCATGGGCGGCTCAATGGGGTCTGTCGTCGGCGAGCGGTTCGCGCGCGCAGCCCGGCATGCCGCCGACAACAATATGCCAATGATTTCGTTTTCTGCGAGCGGCGGCGCGCGCATGCAGGAAGCGCTGTTTTCGCTGCTGCAAATGGCGAAGACGTCTGCCGCACTGTCGTACCTGGGCGAAAAGGGCGTTCCCTACATCTCGGTACTGACGGACCCGACGACCGGCGGAGTTTCGGCCAGCCTTGCGATGCTCGGCGACGTGAACATCGCCGAACCGGGCGCATTGATCGGTTTTGCCGGCCCGCGCGTCATTGAGCAGACCGTACGTGAGAGGTTGCCAGAGGGATTCCAGCGCAGCGAGTTCCTGCTGGACCACGGTGCCATCGACATGATCGTCGATCGGCGCAGGATGCGTGGCGAGATCGCCGAACTGCTCGCGAAATTCGAAGGGCGTCCCGCCGTCGCGTCCTGAGGCGATTCATGCCTGGCAGTAATGCGTCGTTGCCGGAGTGGCTGGCCTGGCTGGAGACACTGTCACCCACCGAAATCGATCTCGGGCTCGATCGCGTCCGGGCCGTCCTCGATCGTCTCGACCTGCCGCGGCCATTCCGTGTCCTGTTGATTGGCGGTACCAACGGCAAGGGCTCCAGTGTCGCGATGGCCGACGCACTGTTGCAGGCAGCCGGTTTCTCCACCGGCGCCTATACATCGCCGCATGTCATTCGCTACAACGAGCGCATCCGCGTCAACGGTCGGGACGCCAGTGACGAGGATATCCTCGCGGCGTTCAATGTCGTCGAAGCGGCCCGCGACGATCTGCCGCTGACATACTTCGAGTTCGGCACACTGGTCGCATGGGTCGTGTTTGCACGGGCCGGCATCGACGTCTGGATTCTCGAAGTCGGCCTCGGTGGACGTCTCGACGCGACTAACGCACTGGATCCGGATGCGTCGTTGATCACCAATGTCTCGCTGGACCACAGCGACTGGCTGGGCGATGACATCGAGAGTATTGCGGCGGAAAAAGCCGGCATCATGCGGCCGTACCGACCGGTGGTATACGCCGGCAACCCGGTTCCCGAGGCGATTCGGGCGCGCGCCAGCGAGTCCGGCGCGCAACTGATTTTGCCGGAGCGACGGCGGGACCTGCCGGAGCTCGCGCTCGCCGGCGACTTCCAGCACGCGAACGCCACCGGCGTACTCACGCTTCTGGACGCTGCCGGGCTGGATCGGGCCACGTCACCGGACCTGGTGGCGAGCGTCCTGCCGACGGTCACCGTGACGGGGCGTTCGCAGCGCGTGCGAACTGGCAATATCGAGTGGCTGCTGGACGTCGCCCACAACCCGGCGGCCGCTACAGAGCTTGGCCGGTTGCTTGCCGACGACCCGAAGCCGACCACGGCAATCATTGGCGTGCTCGACGACAAGGATCTCGACGGGATTATCGATCCACTGGCGACGCACGTCGGTCGCTGGATCGCGGTTAGGGCGAACAGTTCGCGAGCGATCCCCGCCGGCGAGTTGTCGCGGCGTATCGCAAATCGTTGCAACACGGCCTGCCTGGCTGCGTGCTCGTTCAGCGATGCCATCGAATTCGCCCGGCGCACCGCCACAGAAAATGACAGAATACTCGTCACGGGATCGTTCTTTACGGTTGGTCCCGTACTTGAAAGACTGGAATCACACCGATGATGGATCGAGCCTTGAAAGAACGCATTATTGGCGCCGCCGTGCTGGTGGTCTTTGTAGTACTCGTCGTACCGATTTTTCTCGACGGCCCGCCGGAAGAGGGCGAGACCGTGACCGAGCGTGTGTTGTTGCCGGGCCAGGAAGAACAGGAAACGAAGACCGTCGTGCTCGATCGGGAGCGTTCGGTGCCCATCCCGCCGGCCAGCAGCAGTACTGCGCAGCAACCGGAGCCCGCGGACGAGGAGCCGGCCAGGGAGCCGGAAACGGAACCGAAGCCGCTGGTGCAACAAGCCGTCGAACAGCCGGAGGAGAAAGCGCCCGAACCTGTGGCCGAGGAGCCGCCAAAACCGGCGCCGACGCAGGTCGCCGCGTCCACGACTGGCATGTGGGCGGTGCAGCTGGGCAGTTTTTCCAACAAGGACAATGCCGAGCGGCTGGCCGACCAGTTGCGCAAGCAAGGCTACGCCGCGTTCGTCAGCCAGGTCGCGACCGGCAATGGCACAATGCACCGGGTCCGGATCGGGCCGCAGAAAGACCGCGAAAAGGCTGAGGAAATGGTGGCTCGGCTGGCCAGGGTCGGGCATACGGGCCGGGCCGTACCGCATCCGTGATGATCTGCTAGAATCCGTGCCAACCTCACCCGTGCCGAACTGAGACGACATCCTCGATGCCGATCATCGACATAATCATCGCGGTAGCGCTCCTCGTTTCCATCATCGTTGGCTTCGTACGCGGCTTCGTCAAGGAAGCGATATCGATCGGTACGCTGGTCATCGCGATCTGGGCGACGCTGTATTTCGGGCCTGCGGCCGGCGATGTCTTCGAAAGCTCCATCGATACCGCGGAGATCCGACTCTGGGTCGGGCGCCTGATCGTATTTGCGATCGTGCTGTCGGCCGGGGGGCTACTCGGTTGGGGGATATCCAAGCTGGTTCGATTGTCGGTCCTATCCGGCCTCGATCGGCTGGTCGGTTCGTTGTTCGGCGCCGTGCGCGGCATCATTATCGTGGCGTTGCTCGTCATCGGCGGCGAGGCGATCGGATTCGACAACGACGACTGGTGGCTGAACTCGAAGCTGCTGCCGCATTTCCAGGTGGTTGCGGAGTGGATCAAGGAAATGGCGCCGGTCGGATTCGACCTCATCGTCCCTGATGAGGCCGCCGAGGAATTGCCGGTAGAACTGCCGGCGGAGATATAGAGACGAACCATGTGTGGCGTAGTTGGGATTGTCAGCGCAGAGCCTGTCAATACGGCAATCTATGATGCCCTGACAGTGATGCAGCACCGCGGACAGGATGCGGCGGGTATTACGACCTGGAGCGACGAGTACGGCCTCAAGAGCCGCAAGTCCAATGGTCTCGTCCGCGATGTGTTTCGCAGCCGCCACATGATGCGCCTGAAAGGCAATGTCGGTATCGGGCACGTTCGTTACCCGACGGCGGGAGGGTCGAAGTCCTCGGAGGCACAGCCGTTCTACGTGAATTCGCCGTATGGCATCTGCCTCGCACACAACGGCAACCTGACCAACCACGACGAGCTCGCGGACTTGCTGATTCGCGAGGATCGTCGCCACCTGAGCACCAATTCGGATTCCGAGGTGCTGCTCAACGTGCTGGCGCATGAATTGCAGATGCGCGTCAACGGTCGGCCGACGCCGGAAAATGTATTCGACTCCATCGAGGCCGTGCACAGACGTTGCAGGGGCGGCTATGCCGTGGTTGCGCTCATTATCGGCTTTGGCATCGTTGCGTTCCGCGACCCGAACGGCATTCGGCCGCTGGTGCTCGGCAAGCGTACGGTCAATGGCCGGACCGATCACATGGTTGCGTCGGAAAGCGTAGCGCTCGACGTGTTGCAGTTCGACCGCGTGCGCGACCTGGCGCCCGGCGAAACCGTATTTATCGAAGTCGACGGGACGTTTCACAGTCGCGAATACCCGGGCGGCATTCGCCATACGCCGTGTATCTTCGAGTACGTGTACTTCGCGCGGCCCGACTCGATACTCGATGACCTGTCGGTCTACAAGGCCCGATTGCGGATGGGCGAGGAACTCGCCGGCAAAATCGTGCGCGATTTTCCGGATCACGATATCGACGTCGTCATCCCGATACCGGACACCAGCCGCACGTCGGCGCTGCAGGTGGCGTATCACCTGGGCGTCAAGTACCGCGAGGGCTTCATAAAGAATCGCTACATCGGCCGGACCTTTATCATGCCGGGGCAGGCGGAGCGCAGAAAATCGGTGCGCCGCAAGTTGAATGCCATCGACCTGGAGTTTCGCGGCAAGAACGTGTTGCTCGTCGACGACTCGATAGTCCGCGGCACGACGTCGAAACAGATCATCAAGCTGGCACGTGAGGCCGGCGCGCGCAAAGTGTACTTCGCGTCGGCAGCGCCGCCCGTGCGGTATCCGAATGTCTACGGCATCGATATGCCGGCCGCAACGGAGCTGATTGCCAACAGTCGTTCGCTCGAGGAAATTCAGGAAGCGATCGGAGCCGACAAACTCATTTACCAGGACCTGCACGGGCTCATTCGTTCGGTCCGCCATGACAACTCCGGCATCACCGAGTTTGATACCTCGTGCTTCTCGGGCGAATATGTGACGGGTGACGTCACGGACGAATACCTTGGACAACTCGAAGCGCGCCGCAACGATGCTGCGAAGCAGGCCCGCGAATCCGGTCCGACGAGAGGCCCAAGCGCCGTTGCGGTTTGAAAATACCGCCCGTCCGGAGCGGGCGAGATATTGCAAACCAGGAAATCAAGCGCAGCGAAGCGAGCCATTCCGGTTTGCAATATCTCGGTCGTTTCGGGCGGGCAGCGCTTCAATCGGGTACTGCGCTTGAGTATCAAAGTCATGATCATCGATCAGCAGCCGGAATTCCGGACGTTGCTGATGCACCACGTGACGACACACTGGCCGGATGCGATTATCTCCGCGTACGACCCGGCGACTGCCGGGCATCTGCCCGATGAGTTTTCGGGTGCCGGCAACGACCTGATCCTGCTCGGCAGTATGCACGGCGACGACCGCGACGGGATCGAGGTGCTGGAGCGCTTTGTCGGCCGCAAGAATTTTCCACCCGTCGTCTACTTCGGCACGGCCGAGGACGAGAAAGAAGCGGCGCATCTCGGCCCGGACGCGCACTTCATGCGCGATCACATCAGCCACGACTCCCTGATCATCGGCCTGTCGGACGTACTGCGCGACAATGAACGAATTGCCTCGACCGGGACGTTGTTCATCGGCGACATGCGGACCGGAATTCACCCGCTGATCAGGGGCTATCGATTCATTCGCAAGCTGGGCTCGACGGAGCATTCCGGCGTGTACCTGGCCGAACGTGAGTCGACGCACCTGCAGGTGGTTCTGAAGGTGCTGCGACAGATGCCGGAATACGGCGACAGCATCGGCGCATTCGACCGCTTCCTGCAGGAATACGAAACGATCGCCGACCTGGATCACCGGAACATCGTGAAGATCTACGATCTCGGCGTCGGTGACGATCATGCGCACATCGCGATGGAGTACCTCGACGGCGGAGATTTGAGATTACAGATTGACGAGGGCATTCACGAGCAGCGGGCGGTCGACTACCTGCGCCAGATCGCGAGTGCACTGTCAGCGGTACATGAGCAAGGTGTGTTGCACCGTGATCTCAAGCCGGGAAACATCATGCTGCGTAAGGACGGCTCGATCGCACTGATCGACTTTGGTCTCGCCAAACGCGCCAAACTGGAAACGGCGATCACGGACAAGGGCGAAATATTCGGCACGCCGTACTACATGAGCCCCGAGCAAGGCCACGGCAACGGCGTTGATGAGCGCAGCGACATTTACAGCCTGGGTGTGATTTTCTACGAGATGCTGACGGGCAAAAAGCCCTACGCGGCAGGGACCGCGATGGGCATCATCTACAAGCATGCGCAGTCGCCGATTCCGTTGCTGCCCGTGCGGTTGGCACGATACCAGGCGCTCCTGAACATGATGCTCGCAAAGCTTCCCGAGGATCGCTTGCAGTCGGCGGCGGAGATCGAAGAATGGCTGTAAACGTCGAGTGTCCATCGAACATCACCGAGTTCCTCGACGTGCCGACGCCGGAAGCCTGGCTCGATGCCGCCGAGCAGCGCCTGCCGGAGATGTTGCTCGATCACGCCAACTGTGAACTCAAGGCGGCGTCGACTGCCCTGGGGTTCCTGTATCGCTACCCGGATCGCGCCGCACTTGCACAACGCATGTCCCGTCTCGCCCGAGAGGAGTTACGCCACTTCGAGCAGGTGCGGTCGATCATGGACGACATGGGCATTGCGTTCGAACGGCTGACCGCGTCACGGTATGCAGGCGGCCTGCGCGATGCCGTGCGGCAACAGGAGCCAGCCCGGCTGCTGGACCTGTTGCTCATCGGCGCTTTGATTGAGGCGCGCTCCTGCGAGCGATTCGCGAAAATCGCACCGCGCCTGCCGGAGCGGCTGGGGAAATTCTACGGTGGGTTGCTGGCATCAGAGGCGCGCCACTTCGAGCACTACATCGCGTTCGCACGCTCCGAATGCGGTGTCTCCGATTCCGACGTTGACGAACGGCTGGATGCGCTGAAGTCGATTGAGGCGAAGCTGATCACCGAACCCGATGACGAATTCCGGTTCCATTCCGGAGCGCCTGAGTAAAACCGATCGCGGCGGACAACTGGCGCCGCCTCATCCCATCAAATCGGCGGACGCTCAATTCTCCGCCGCGATCGGTTTTACTCAGGCACTCTTGGCAGGGACTCCAGTGACGGACCGGATTCGTCCCATCGGACTACGGAGCCCTGTTCGTACCAGTCGCCGAGCACGATCCGTTTCGCCGATCGTCCATCGATTTCATAGTCGTGGACTTTCGGCCGGTGCGTATGGCCGTGCAGCAGGATGTCGACGCCGTGTTCGGCGATCGTCGCGACAACGGCGTCGTCGTTCACGTCCATGATTTCGTCGGCGAGCACGGCATTGCGCTCGCTGCTCTCGTTGCGTGCAGCGAGCGCGATCTGGATGCGCTCCTCGATCGACTTCGAACGCATCATCGCCTGCCATTCAGGGTTGCGCGTCATTGCGCGGACCTGCTGGTACTCGACATCGTCCGTGCACAACGCATCGCCGTGGCTGAGCAACACGGGCTGCCCGTACAACTCGACAACGCTCGGGTCTGGCAGGATCGTTACGCCGGTACTTTTTGCGAACGCGTCGCCGATCATGAAGTCGCGGTTGCCGTGCATGAAAAACACCGGCACACCGCTGTCTGCGAGGTCGCGGATTGCCGCTCTTATCGCGCCATAGTAGGGGTTGGGGTCGTCGTCACCCAGCCACGCCTCGAACAGGTCGCCGAGAATGTACAGCGCTTCGGCATCCCTTGCTTCATCTTTGAGAAACGCCAGGAATTGCTCGCCGATTTCCGGCCGACCGGCTTCGAGGTGCAGGTCGGATATGAACAGGGTCGTCATGCTGTCAGCGCTGCACCCGTTTCATACTCTCGATGACGACGGGAATTATCGGCAACGGAGCGCCGCCCGGTCCGTTGGGCTCTGTTTCGTACTGCGCGATCAGGTCGATCACGTCCATGCCCTCGGCAACGTGGCCGAATACAGTGTAGCCCCAACGTCCGCCTGTCGTGTGCTTGATGGGGTCGAGACTGGCCGTCGTCGGGTCGTCGGCGATGTTGTTGACGACGTTGATGTAGAACTGCGAGCTGGCCGAGTGCGGATCGCTGGTTCGTGCCATCGCGATGGTCGAGCGCAGGTTGGCGAGGCCATTGCCGGATTCGTTCGGAATCGTCTGTGTGCTTTCGCGCTCCACGAGGTCTTCCGTGTAGCCGCCGCCCTGGATCATGAAGCCCGGGATCACGCGGTGAAAGATGAGGCCCTTGTAGAATCCGGAGTCGACGTTTCTCAGGAATTGCGCCACGGTCAGCGGGGCTGCTTCGCCATTGAGTTCGAGCGTGAAGTTGCCGGCCGTCGTCACGACCTCGACCCAGGCGCGTGCCGGTGCGGCTGTCGCGGCGACGGGTGGCGTCGTCGAGCGCTCGGCCGGCGGGGCCTCTTGCGAACAGGCGATGAGCCCGGTCAGGGCGAGAAGCGTCAGAAACAGTAGTTTTTTCATGGGTGAGTCCGGAATAGGGCGGGCCGCAGAAACGGCAATATACCTGAGGCAAATGCTTGATTGCACTGCAGACGGCCCGTATCATCGCAGCCCGCGTGACACCGGGCCCCGGCCTCGTGCTGCGCGAACCCGGTATCCGCATTCGGGGCATGGCGCAGTCTGGTAGCGCATCTGCTTTGGGAGCAGAGGGTCGGCGGTTCGAATCCGTCTGCCCCGACCACGGATTCTTGGGTAGACTTGAACCAAGCGCCCGTAGCTCAACCGGATAGAGCATCGGCCTTCTAAGCCGAGGGTTGCAGGTTCGAGTCCTGCCGGGCGCGCCAAGTTTTCCGGTAGTGCAACGGTGGTAAAAGCCACCTACAATTCGTTTACCGTGGTGGGCGTAGCTCAGTTGGTAGAGCCCCGGGTTGTGATCCCGGTCGTCGTGGGTTCGAGTCCCATCGTCCACCCCACCTTCTTCAAGTGTGGGCCTCTAGCTCAGTTGGTAGAGCATCGGACTCTTAATCCGCTGGTCCGGGGTTCGAGCCCCCGGGGGCCCACCAATTTCCCTCTTCCACATGATGTGCCCGCGCTGACAACGGCGCAGCGCAGCGGTATCTTGTAGCAAAACACGAACCACCGGAGACGCCTATGCGTCGTGGACGACAAGCTCGCCACGCCTCGCCGCCCAAGGCTTCGGCCGTGGGGCCGGGATTTACGGGCGGACAATACAAGCCGTTGACGAAGGCCGAAATGCAGTCAGTGCATTCGGCAATCCTCGATGTGCTCGAAAAGATCGGTGTCGCCGATCCGATTCCCGTCGTTGAAGAGCATGCGGTTGCGCGCGGATGCTGGATGGACGACGACAATCGCCTGCATTTTCCGCGGGCACTTGTCGAGGACATGATCGCCGAGGCGCCCGGCAACCTGATGTTCCACGGCCAGGATGAAAAGTGGGACCTCGATCTGCGCGACGAACGTGTTCATACGTACGGCGGTGGCGAGGCCGTCACCATGCTGGATATCGGTGCAAGCGAATATCGTCCGTCGACGCTGCTCGATGTTTACGATGCCGCCAGGGTGGTCGACACGCTCGACAACATTCATGCCTTTTCACGGCTGGTCGTGGCCACCGAGATGACGAGCCGGCTCGCCACCGATCTGAATACGGCGTACGCCAGCATAGCCGGTACCGCGAAGCATACGGCGCTGACGTTCGGCGCGGCGAAGAACATCGATCCGACGCTTGAGATGTTGCATATGGTGGCCGGGGGCGAAAAACGCTTTCGGGACCGCCCGTTTGCACACGGCGGCGGTATTCCGATCATCTCGCCGCTGCGATTCGATACGAACAACTGCGAAATCTGCATCGAGTCGGTCAAATTTGGCGCGCCGGTCTGGGTGTTGGTTGCTCCTCAGGCCGGGGCGACGGCGCCAGCGGCCCTGGCGGGCACGCTGGTCCAGGTGATGGCCGAAGCTCTGGCCAGCATGATGGTTGTCAATCTCGTGCACCCCGGACATCCCGTTATCGTAGGTCCCTGGCCGTTCGTATCGGATCTTCGCACCGGCAGTTTTACCGGCGGCGGTGGTGAGGAAGCCGTCGTTAGCGCCGCCGCGGCGCAGATGACAAATTTCTATGGCCTGGTGAGTTCTGTGTCGGCTGGCATGAGCGATGCGAAGGTCCCTGATAACCAGGCAGGGTACGAGAAGGGAATTACCGTCGCACTTGCAGCGATGAGCGGCTGCAATAATGTGTCGGAGTCGGCCGGCATGGTCGGCAGTCTGATGGCGTTGTCACTGGAGGCGCTGGTCATCGATAACGACATGCTGGGTACAGTGCTGCGGTGTGTTCGCGGTATCGAAGTCAATGATGAGACCCTGTCCGTCGACGTCATTGCAAATGCTGTTCGCGGCGAAGGCCATTTTCTGCGTGAAGCGCAGACCCTCGCAATGATGCGGACGGAATATGAATACCCGGATCAGGCGGACCGGTTGACGCCCGGCCAATGGGTGGACGCTGGCGGCCTGGACAGTCGCCAGCGAGCCGCCGGGCGAGTGACGGAAATCCTGTCCACGCATTATCCCGACTACATCGACCCGGAAGTCGACGTGAAGATACGCGAACGTTTCGACATCCACCTGGACCGAAAGGCGATGATGCCGGGAAATGGTCGCTGGTAAGTCGCTGACTCGCGGGAAAAAACTCGGCAAATAGTGATGCATTATTCCACATCGTGGGACAAGTGCTGGCCGCGCGGTTGCGCTATCGGCTAAAATTTCCAGTCTATTCAATAAGTAACACCCCACCCACCAGCACGGAGTGCGCACCCTATGTCGCAGGACACCGAAGACGACATCGTATTGTCCGAACTTAACGACGAGGAACTCGTCGAGCAGATGTTTGACGATCTGTATGACGGCCTGGCCGACGAGATCGCCGAGGGTACACAGATCCTGCTCGACCGTGGGTGGGAAGCGAAAAAAGTGCTCGACGAGGCACTGGTCGCCGGCATGAATATCGTCGGCATCGACTTTCGCGACGGCATTCTCTTCGTCCCGGAGGTGCTGCTGGCTGCGAACGCGATGAAGGCCGGCATGGCGATCCTGCAGCCGATCCTTTCCCGGACGGGCGCCGAGCCGGTCGGCAAGATCGTCATCGGCACGGTCAAAGGCGACATTCACGACATCGGCAAGAATCTCGTCGGCATGATGATGGAAGGCGCCGGCTTCGAGGTTGTCGATCTTGGCATCAACACCGACGTAGAAACCTACATCGAGGCGTTGAAGGAGCATCGTCCCAACATACTCGGCATGTCGGCATTGCTGACGACGACAATGCCGTACATGAAAGTGGTTATCGACGAGCTCGTCGAGCAGGGCATTCGCGACGACTACATCGTCATGGTCGGCGGCGCACCGCTAAACGAGGAATTCGGTACGGCTGTCGGCGCAGATGCGTATTGCCGTGACGCTGCCACTGCAGTTGAGGTTGCAAAGCAACTCGTTGCCAAACGGCGCGCCTCCTGACGATGCTGCGGGCTCGATGACCAACGTCCTGATCATCGCCTGCGGTGCGCTCGCGAAAGAGGTCGTCGAGCTTAAGCGACTCAACGGTTGGACACACATTCGTGTGCAGTGCCTGCCGGCCGACCTGCACAATCGCCCGGAGAAAATTCCGGCTGCCGTGCGCGAAGCAATCGAGCGGTACAAGGAAACGCACGAGCACCTGTTCGTCGCCTATGCCGATTGCGGCACCGGCGGTCGCCTCGATGCGGTACTTACCGAATACGGCGTCGAACGCATCGACGGTGCTCATTGTTACGAGTTCTTCGCCGGCACCGAGACGTTTGCTGCACTGGCTGACGAGGAACCCGGGACTTTCTACCTGACAGATTTCCTGGTACGCCATTTTGACCGTCTTGTGAAACGCGGGCTCGGCCTGGATCGCCACCCGGAATTGCTGTCGAGCTATTTCGGCAACTACCGGCGGCTCGTCTATCTTTCACAGACGCAATCTGACGAGTTGCAGGAGCTCGCAACAGGGCAGGCGGCGTTCCTGGGGCTCGACTACGCACACCGCCACACGGGGCTTGTGCCGCTCGGCCGGCAATTCGGGGAGCACGTCGTTCAATGGCAAAACTGATCGTTATTTACTGGCGCGACATTCCGGCACAGGTTGTCGGCCGCGCGGGACGCAGGAACAACGTCAAGCAAGAGCTTGCGCCGAGGTTCGCGAAGGCCATAGATCGCGCCGCAATGCGGGCAGGGCGCGGTTCGAGCGACGCGTACCTCGAGGATTGGCGGCGCGTTGCCGAGGAGGCAGAGGGCGACCTCGAATCCGCAGTCAGTACCCGGGCGGCCGAACTCGAAGCCGCGTTCGATGACGATTTCCTCGAGGCCGTCGTCAAGGCCGGTGGCCTCGTCGACGTCGCAAACCAGAAGCTTTCAGAAAGGGACGCATCATGACGCGCACGGTCATCAGCTCGCCGACGCGGGAAGTTGCAATCGGTTTTGACGAACCGTTCGTCGTTATCGGTGAGCGTATCAATCCGACCGGGCGCAAGTTGCTCGCCGAGGAAATGAAGGATGGCGACTACAGCCGCGTCGAAGCCGATGCCCTGGCACAGGTCGCCGCCGGCGCGCAGGTGCTCGACGTCAATGCAGGCATTCCGCTCGCCGACGAGCCGGCAATCCTCGCCGAGAGTATCAAGCTGGTGCAGTCGTTGACGGACGCGCCATTGTGCATCGATTCGTCAATCGTCGACGCGCTCAGGGCCGGGCTGGAAGTTTACGAGGGCAAGCCGCTGCTGAACTCGGTCACGGGTGAGGAAGAACGTCTCGAGACTATCCTGCCACTCGTCAGGAAGTACGAGTGCGCGGTCATCGCGATCTCGAACGACGATAGCGGCATTTCCGAAGACATCAATGTGCGATTTGATGTCGCGAAAAAAATCGTCGAGCGCGCGCAGGATCACGGCATACCGGCAAGCGACATTGTCGTGGATCCGTTGGTCATGCCGATTGGCGCCATAAATTCGGCGGGCAAACAGGTCCTCGAGCTCGTCCATCGCCTGCGAACCGAGCTCAAGGTAAATACGACGTGTGGCGCATCCAACCTGAGCTTCGGACTGCCGAATCGTAACGGACTCAATACCGCTTTCATTTCGATGGCCATCGGCGCCGGGATGACGTCGGCCATCACCAATCCCTTGCACGGCGAAATCATGCAGGCGGTGCGTGGAGCGAATGTCGTCATGGGCAACGACCCGGAATGTGCGGCCTGGATACAGGCATACCGTGAGCCGACTGCCGAAGGTGCCGAGCGTCGGGGCCGGCGCGGTGGTCGCCGCCGCAGGAACCGCGGCTGACGTTCGCCGTGCTGGCCGCTCGGGATATCTCGTCGAATGAGCGCGCCGCGCTCGCCGACACCGTACGCGAGGCGTACATGGAGATATTTCCGACCGATTCCATCGAAGCTAAGCTCGACGTACTCGAACCCGGCTCCTACGTTGCGGTCACCTGCTCGCCGGCGAAAGGTGTCCGGGAGACGCTCGACATGACCGAGCGACTCGCTGCGCGTGGCTTCAAAGTCGTGCCGCATGTCGCGGCAAAGATGGTGCGTGACCGAGCTCATCTTCGCGAGATCCTCGCGCGGCTTCGGGACTTGCCGGTCGTCAGCCTGTTTGTGCCGGGCGGCGACGCGGCGAAACCGATCGGCGACTATGCGACGGCGGTGCAGTTGCTGCGCGACATTGCCGAGCACGACCACAATTTTACGGAGATCGGGATTGGCGGGCATCCGGAAGGGCACCCCGACGTCGACGACGAGACGTTATTGCACCACTTGTTGCTGAAGCAGGACGTGTCGAACTACCTCGTGACGCAAATGTGTTTCGACGCCGATGCGCTCGCGCGCTGGATACGCAGAATTCGCGATGCGGGCGTCGATCTGCCCGTGTGGTTGGGCATACCGGGTGTTTCGAACATTGCGACGCTGGTGCAAACCTCGCTACGGATCGGCGTCGGTGACTCCGTTCGCTACATCAGCAAAAATCTGCGCACTGTCGGCAAACTGCTGGGCGCTGGGCACTACGCACCCGACGAGTTGCTGTTCGACCTGGCGCCGTACATTGCGGACCCTGATTACAATATCCGGGGGCACCACCTGTATTGCTTCAACCAGGTCGAGCGCACTGAGGGCTGGCGACGCGACTTCCTGGGTGAGCTCGGCTGATGGCGCGCAGAGGTCGCAAGCAAAAGCGCGTGGTCGACGCTGTGGCGCAGTTGCCGTGGCAGTCGATTAGCAACCCTTACAGCCCGACCGAAGTGCTCGATGACGACCAGGTCGAGAAGATTCTCGACGGCGCGTACCGCGTGCTCGAATCGTACGGAATGCGTTTCCTCGACGACACGGCGCGCGCGACGCTGCGAAAAGAGGGCGCTGATGTCGACGATGCATCGAAAATGGTGCGAATTGGCCGCGAAATGGTGGAAACGCACCTGTCGCAAGCGCCATCCGATTTTTTGCTGCACGCACGCAATCCGGATCACAACATCGCCGTCGGTGGCAACAACGTGTGCTTCGCCTCGATCGGCGGACCGGCGTTCGTCAGCGATCTCGACAAGGGACGGCGGCCGGGCACCTACGAGGAGATGTGCGACTACCTGAAGCTCGTGCAAAGCCTCAATATCATTCACCAGGAAGGCGGTGGCCCTTTTGAGGCGATGGACCTGCCCGCGACGACGCGTCACCTCGATCTTTACCTCGCGCAAATCCGGTACACGGACAAGAACTGGCAGTCGTACGCACTTGGTGGCGTCCGCGCGCGCGATTCGGTTGAGATGGCCTGCATCGCGTTACAGGCGACGCGCGAGGAGCTGCTCGAGCGTCCCGCGCTGCTCGGCATCATCAATACCAACTCGCCGTTGCAGCTCGATATCCCGATGACCGAGGCAGTGCGTGAACTGGCTGGCGCCGGGCAGGTGTGTTGCATCACGCCGTTCACGCTGGCCGGCTCGATGAGCCCGGCAACGATGGCGGGAACGGTCGTACAGCAAACGGCTGAGATTCTTGCTGTCGCCACCTATGCACAAGTGGTCCGCCCGGGCGCGCCGGTCATGTACGGCAGTTTTTCGTCAAACGTCGACATGCGCAGCGGCGCACCCGCACTCGGCACGCCGGAGTACACGAAGGCGGCGCTGGCCAGCGGGCAAATCGCGCGCCGACTCAACCTGCCATGGCGTTCGAGCAATACGACAGTGTCCAATTGCGTCGATGCGCAGGCGGCCTACGAAAGTGAAATGTCGTTATGGGGCGCCGTCATGGGCGGCGCGCACCTCGTCAACCACGCGGCCGGGTGGCTGGAAGGCGGATTGACCGCGTCGTTCGAAAAGCTGATTCTCGACGCCGAGTTGCTGCAAATGATGGCCGAGTACCTGAAACCGTTCGTCGTTAACGATGACGAACTCGCGCTCGACGCAATCACCGAGGTTGGGCCTGGCGGTCATCACTTCGGCACGGCCCACACACTGGCACGTTACGAAACGGCGTTCTACGCGCCGATCCTGTCGAATCGCCAGAACTTCGAGACGTGGCAGGAAGTTGGCAGCAAGGACGCAGCGAAGCGTGCGAATTCGATATGGAAGACATTGTTGAAAGAATATGAACAGCCTGCGCTCGATCCGGCGATCGACGAGGCACTTGAAGACTTCGTGGCACGTCGCAAGCAGGACATCGCGGCGGCCGGTGACCTGGAATAATTATGCGACCGACACTTAACGTCATATCCGATGACCTGACCCGCAAGATCCTCGACGAGGCCAAAAGAATCATGGCTGAAACCGGCATGGAGATTCGCGGCGAACACCTGAAGCAGCGGCTGCTCGATCACGGTCTGAAGACCGACGAGTCCGGCAAGCGTATCCTGTTTCCACCGGATGTGGTCGATGCGGCGATCGAGAGCGCGCCGACGTCGTTCACGCTCTACAACCGCGACGGCGAGGCATACACGGAGATTGGCGGCAACAACGTGCATTTCGTGCCGGGCTCGAGTGGACTGAAAATTCTCGATCATCGTAGCGGCGAAACGCGGCTGTCCGATTCGACCGACTTCGTCGAGTACGCGCGTCTCTGCGACGGCCTCGAACACATCGCGTATCTGGCGACGGCGTTTTCCACCAACAAGGACATCGAGTCACAGGTGTCCGATGCGTGGCGCCTCTACATGTGCCTGACGACCTCGAAGAAGCCGGTCGTGTCCGGTGCGTTCAGTGAACACGGTGTGCCGCGCATGGTCGAGATGATGCAGCTGTTCCGCTCCGACCGTGCTGACCTGGTTGCCCGGCCAATGTCGATATTCACGATTACGGCCACGGGCAATTTCCGGTACGGCGAGGATTCCTGCCAGAACCTGCTGGACTGTGCGGAGGCGGGTGTGCCGATGGAGATCGTGCCGGTCACGCTGATGGGCCTGATTGCGCCGGTTACGCTCGTCGGGGCGCTGGTTTTCCATTGCGTCGATGTACTGACGGGCCTGACCATGGCGCAGATTGTTCGACCCGGCACGCCGATCCTGTTTGGCGGGGCACCGGCGACCTTCCACATGAAGGCGGCGAGCTCGCCGATGGCGGCCGTCGAAGCGCAACATCTCAACGTTGCTTACGTTCAGATTGCCAAATCGCTGGGGCTGCCGACGCAGGCATACATGGCGCTTTCGGATGGCAAGTCGCTCGACGCCCAGGCCGGTGGCGAGACGTTCTCGAGCGCGCTGCTTGCCGCTATCGCGGGCGTCAACTCTGTGTCGGGTCCGGGCATGCTCGACTTCGTACTGACTTTCAGTCTGCCGAAGCTCGTGTTCGACAACGAGGTTTGCGGACAGGCGCTGCATTTCTGCAGGGAACTCAAGGTTGTCGACGACCTGCCGACACAGGCGCTCGTCGACGAATTGATGAAAGAGGATCACCTGATTACGGCGCCGCACACGCTGGCGCACTGGCCCGACGAGCTGTACCTGACGGATCCGGTGATCGATCGACTCAATCGTGAGACATGGCAAGAAGGTGGCTCGATGGAGTTGAACGAGCGCGCCTGCGCCGAGGTTGAGATGCGCCTTGCCAACTACACGCCGATCGATACGGATGCCGACGCTGACAAGGCGATGCGCGAACTCGTCATGGACGGCTTCGTCGAGCAGGAGCAGTTGCCGACCTTGCCGCCACCGCCGGAAAAACGGGCGCCGGCGGCTGCAAAAGGCCGTCGCGGACGCCGCCGGCGCCGATAGGGGCCAGACCCCACCCACCAGGGCCAGACCCCAACGCCTGGGGCCAGACCCCAGGCGTTGGGGTCTGGCCCCGGTAGTACCTACGGTGCCAGTCGCTCGATGGTCCAGCTGCCGTCGTGCTGACGGCTGTATTGGAAACGGTCATGCAGGCGATTTCGGCGTCCCTGCCAGAATTCGATTTCTTCCGGCACGACCCGGTAGCCGCCCCAGAAATCGGGCAACGGGATCTCTTTCTGTTTGAACTTCTTTTTGATTTCCTGGAACTTGGACTCGAGCAGTGAGCGTGACGAGATCACGCTTGACTGCGCAGAAACCCAGGCGCCAATCTGGCTGCCCCGGGGGCGGGACATGAAGTACTTCAGTGACTCAGCGGTCGGAATACGCTCGGCTTTGCCGCGGATCTTGACCTGGCGCGCCGCGTCAGACCAGAAAAACAGCATCGAGACCCACGGATTGCTGTCGATCTGATGCGCCTTGCGACTTTCGTAATTCGTAAAAAACACGAATCCATTTTCGTCGAAGTACTTGAGCAATACCGTGCGACTCGACGGTCGTCCCTGGCTGTCCACGGTCGAGATTGAAACGGCATTCGGGTCCATCGGTACGGATTCGCAGGCGTACCCGAACCAGTCCTCGAACTGTTCGATCGGGTCGTCGGCAAGATCTTCGCGGTCGAGCGCAAAGCCGGTTGCGGAGCGGCGCAGCCCGCCCACGTTCATGCCGTGATGTTCAGTCTTGTCCGTCATGCGCCAAGTGTAAGGAATTCGATGCCCCGTACCTAGACTTCCCCGCTATTTGGGTGTCCGGCACCTGAAACCCCTTTTTATGCGGAGAAAGGTCACGATATAATGCCCGGCTGGACTGACTGTGCGGGCTTCATCGCCACGCTCAAAAAGCGAAAGTGGCGGAATTGGTAGACGCGCTGGATTTAGGTTCCAGTGGGGCAACCCGTGGGAGTTCGAGTCTCCCCTTTCGCACCAGGTCCTGACACCTTTAAGTAACTAATAGTTAAGAGAATTTTAAATGGACGTCACTGTCGAGTCGACAAGTACGCTGGAACGCCGCATGCGCGTCGAGCTGCCGATCGAGCCCATTGAGCAACAAGTGAATTCACGACTTCAGTCGGTCGGCAAGACCGCGAAGATCAAAGGCTTCCGCCCGGGCAAAGTCCCGGCGAAAGTCGTGCGCCAGCGCTATGGCAAACAGGTCCGCGAGGAGGTGCTGTCCGAGGTCATGCAGAAAAGCTACTCGGAAGCCGTCACGCAGGAGAAGCTGAACCCTGCCGGTGGCCCGACGATCGAAACCGAAACCGAGAATGGCAAGACCTTCGCCTACACGGCGACTTTCGAGGTCATGCCGGAGGTCGAGCTCAAGGACCTGGAGAAGATCAAGATCGACGTTCCGGACATCGAGATCGGTGACGACGACATCGACGCGATGCTCACGAACCTTCGCAAGCAAAAGGCCGACTGGGCAGAGGTTGGCCGCAAGGCGGCCGACGGTGACCGTGTGACGATCGATTTCACGGGTAGCCTCGACGGCGAAGTATTCCAGGGCGGCGAGGCGAAGGAGTTCCCGTTCGTGCTCGGCGCAGGGCAGATGTTGCCGGACTTCGAAAAGGGCGTCACGGGCATCAAGGCCGGTGAAGAAAAGACGTTCAAGGTCAAGTTTCCGAAGGAGTATCACGCCGAGGAACTGGCCGGGCAGAAAGCCGACTTCGCGATCAAGGCGCACAAGGTCGAGGAAGAAGTGCTGCCGGAACTCAATGACGAGTTTGCAGCCCAGTTCAACGTGACCGAAGGCGGCATCGAGCAGTTCAAAAAGGACGTGCTCGAAAACATGGAACGCGAAGCCGACACCAAAAAGAAGTCCGATATCCGCGAGCAGGTCATGAAGGCGCTGCTGGATGCAAACCCGGTCGATGTCCCCAATGCCCTGTTGCACCAGGAGCAGCACTCGCTGCAACGCGACGCTATGCAGCGCATGGGTCTCGAGGACGCGAAAGATGCGCCGCCGCTCGAAAACTTCACCGAGACTGCGAAATCGCGAGTTGCGCTTGGCCTGCTGCTGCGCCAGTTGATCGAGGACAAGGGCCTCAAGGTCGATGCTGACGCCATGCGCGAGCGTGTCGAGGAGCTCTGTGCGGGCTACGAGAACTCGGAAGAGATGGTCAACATGTACATGTCGAATCCGCAGGTCCTGCAGCAAATCGAGCCGATGGTCATCGAGCAGATGGCCGTCGACTGGGTCGTTGAAAATGGCAAGGCCAGGACCAAGAAAGTCTCCTTCAAGGAGTACATGAACGGCCCCGAGTCGTGAGACAATACGGCCCCGCAATGACCACAGTGGCTGGAGACGGAAACCTGTTATGAGCGCAACTGCATTGAACCTCGTGCCGATGGTCGTCGAACAGACGGCGCGCGGCGAACGTGCTTACGATATTTACTCGCGGCTTCTCAAAGAGCGCCTGGTATTTGTCGTTGGCCCCGTCGAAGACCAGATGGCAAACCTGATCGTTGCACAGCTGCTGTACCTCGAATCGGAAAACCCGAACAAGGACATTCACCTCTACATCAACTCGCCCGGTGGCGTGGTGTCGTCCGGCCTGTCGATCTACGACACGATGCAGTTTATCAACTGCGACGTGTCCACGATCTGCGTCGGCCAGGCGGCCAGCATGGGTGCATTGCTCCTGGCCGGCGGTGCCAAGGGCAAGCGCTTTGCCCTGCCGCACGCGCGTGTCATGGTGCATCAGCCCAGTGCGGGCTACCAGGGCCAGGTCACCGACATCGGCATTCACGCCGAAGAGGTCCTGGAGCTGAAACGTCGCCTGAACCGGATCATGTCCAACCATACCGGCCAGCCCATCGAGAAGATCGAGGCCGATCTCGAGCGCGACAATTTCATGAGCGGTGAGGAAGCCGTCGAATACGGCCTGATCGATACCGTTTTGGCCCAGCGCAAGGAAATGGGCGGCAAATCGGACGACTGATCCGTTAAATATCAAATGGTTATATAGCCACAGGTCGCAATTGTGACCTGTGGCTATGATCCTTTTATGGGTCCATGTAGACTACGTCACCAAGCTGTAACAGGCTGATTTTTTCGTCACACAAGGCTTTATTGTATGAGCGATGATTCCCGCGGTAAGAACGAGGACGGCAAACTCCTTTATTGTTCTTTTTGCGGCAAATCTCAGCACGAAGTTCGCAAACTGATCGCGGGTCCTTCGGTATTCATCTGTGACGAGTGCGTCGAGCTCTGTAACGACATTATCCGTGAAGAGCTCGAGGACAGCGGCGAGACCGGCCATGACAAATTGCCGAAGCCGACGGAGATCAATGAGGTACTCGACGAGTACGTGATCGGCCAGGCACGCGCGAAGAAAGTCCTGTCCGTTGCCGTCTACAACCATTACAAGCGACTCAACGATCGCCTGGACGAACGCTCCAAGGACGATATCGAGCTCGCAAAATCGAACATTCTCCTGATCGGCCCGACGGGCTGTGGCAAGACGCTGCTCGCCGAGACGCTCGCGCGTCTTTTGAACGTGCCGTTCACGATCGCCGATGCGACGACATTGACCGAAGCCGGCTACGTCGGTGAGGACGTCGAGAACATCATCCAGAAGCTCCTGCAGAAATGCGACTACGACGTGGACAAGGCGCAGACCGGCATTGTCTACATCGACGAGATCGACAAGATTTCGAGGAAGTCGGACAATCCGTCGATCACGCGCGACGTGTCGGGCGAGGGCGTGCAGCAGGCGTTACTGAAGCTCATCGAAGGCACGATCGCGTCGGTTCCGCCGCAAGGTGGCCGCAAGCATCCGCAGCAGGAGTTTCTGCAGGTCGATACCGGCAATATCCTGTTTATCTGCGGCGGCGCGTTCGCGGGCCTCGAGAAAATCATTCAGAATCGTTCGTCGAAGAGCGGCATCGGCTTCGTGGCCGATGTCAAGACGGACGAGGAAGAGCAGAGTATTGGCGAGCTGCTGCACGACGTTGAACCGGAAGATCTGATTCGCTTCGGGCTGATTCCGGAATTCGTCGGTCGCATGCCGGTGGTTGCGACGCTCGAGGAACTCGATGAGGATGCACTCGTCCAGATCCTGCTCGAGCCGAAGAATGCGCTGACGAAGCAGTATCGCAAGTTGTTCGAGATGGAAGGCGTGGAACTCGAATTCCGCGAAGACGCGTTGCGCGCCGTGGCCAAGAAGGCCATGGAACGCAAGACGGGTGCCCGCGGCCTGCGCACGATTCTCGAGAACGTGTTGCTCGACACGATGTACGACCTGCCGTCGTCGGAAAGCGCGCGCAAGGTCGTCGTGGATGAGGCGGTCGTGACCGGTGAGAACGCGCCGTACGTCATTCACGAGTCGGACGAATCGCCGACCGTCAACATCGAGCAACCGCCGCGGCCGACGGGGTCGGACGGCGCCTGAAAAGGCCGGCAACGGACATCGAAACCGAAGCTTGAAATGTGACCGTGAGGCCGCATTTCCACGACTCGCCCGAACCAGGGGCTCCGAATTTTCGCTTAGGGGTTATGCACGGTGTCTGACAAAGACCTTTCAGAGAAAGACCTTATTTCCGACGTTGATGACAACGTCATCGACGACTCGTCCGGCGTACCGGTATTGCCGCTCCGCGACGTCGTCGTTTACCCGCACATGGTGATTCCGCTGTTCGTCGGCCGCGACAAGTCCATCGTCGCGCTCGACAAGGCGATGAGCGCCGGCAAGCGCATCCTGTTGGTGGCGCAAAAAGCCGCCGACCTCGACGACCCGCAACCCGCTGATTTATATGAAGTTGGCACGCTTGCGACGATCCTGCAGTTGTTGAAGCTGCCGGACGGCACGGTCAAAGTGCTGGTGGAGGGCGGTGAGCGAGCGCTCGTCGATCGCATCAATGTCGACGATCATTTCTCCGCCGAGCTGACGCTGCTCAACGAGGATGACCGTCACGACGAACGCGAGATCGACGTCCTCGTTCGCTCGATCATTTCGCAGTTCGAAGCGTACGTGAAGCTCAATAAGAAAGTGCCGCCCGAGGTCCTGACTTCGCTTTCCGGCATCGACGAACCGGGCCGCCTTGCCGACACGGTGGCGGCGCACATGGCGCTGAAGCTTTCCGAGAAGCAACGCATCCTCGAGGTGCAGGACGTGAAAAGCCGTCTCGAGCAGGTGCTCGGCATCATCGAGGGCGAGATCGACGTTCTGCAGATCGAAAAGCGCATCCGCGGTCGCGTCAAGCAGCAGATGGAGAAGAGCCAGCGCGAGTACTACCTGAATGAGCAGATGAAGGCTATTCAGAAGGAGCTCGGCGAAATCGAGGACGCGCCCAACGAGCTTGCGGACCTCGAGCAAAAGATCGAGAAGGCGGGCATGCCGGAAGAGGCGAAGGACAAGGCCGTCTCCGAGCTCAACAAGCTGAAGCTGATGTCGCCGATGTCGGCCGAGGCGACGGTTGTGCGCAACTACATCGACTGGCTCGTAAAAGCGCCGTGGAAGAAACGCTCCAAGGTGCACAAGGACCTGAAGAAGGCCGAGGAAGTGCTCGAGGCGGACCATTACGGCCTCGAGAAGGTCAAGGAACGCATCCTTGAGTACCTGGCCGTGCAGCAACGCGTCAAGAAACTCAAGGGCCCGATCCTGTGCCTCGTGGGCCCGCCGGGTGTGGGTAAGACCTCGCTGGGCCAGTCAATCGCACGCTCAGTGAATCGCAAGTTCGTGCGTATGTCCCTCGGTGGCGTACGCGACGAGGCCGAGATTCGCGGTCACCGCCGTACCTATATCGGCTCGATGCCGGGCAAGATCATCCAGAACCTGGCCAAGACCGGTGTTCGCAATCCACTGTTCCTGCTCGACGAGATCGACAAGATGGCGATGGACTTCCGCGGCGATCCGTCGTCGGCGCTGCTGGAGGTGCTCGACCCGGAACAGAATTCGACATTTGCGGATCATTACCTCGAGGTCGACTTCGATCTCTCGGACACGATGTTCGTGTGCACGGCGAACAGCCTGAATATTCCGGCACCGTTGCTCGATCGCATGGAGGTGATCCGCATCCCGGGTTACACCGAGGACGAGAAGACCAACATCGCGCTCCGCTACCTCGTGCCGAAGCAGATGAAGGAAAATGGCCTCAAGGACGACGAGCTCAAAATTACCGAAAGTGCGGTGCGCGACATCATCCGCCATTACACGCGCGAATCGGGCGTGCGCAATCTCGAGCGCGAAATTTCGAAGATCTGTCGCAAGGTCGTGAAGTCGCTGCTCCTGAAACCGCGCGACAAGAAGGTCATGGTCACGCCGAAAAGCATGGAGAAGTATCTCGGGGTGCGTCGCTTCCGCTACGGCATCGCCGAAGAGAACGACCAGGTCGGGCAGGTCACCGGGCTGGCCTGGACCGAGGTCGGCGGCGAACTCCTGACCATCGAAGCGGCGGTTGTGCCCGGCAAGGGCAAGCACTCCCAGACCGGTCAGCTGGGCGATGTCATGAAGGAATCCATCGAGGCTGCGATGACGGTCGTACGCAGCCGCACAGGCGTTCTGGGGGTCGAAGAGGACTTCTACCAGAAGGTCGACGTGCACATTCACGTGCCCGAAGGCGCCACTCCGAAGGACGGTCCGTCTGCGGGAGTTGGCATGTGTACGGCGCTGGTGTCGGCATTGACCGACATCCCCGTGAAGAGCGATGTGGCTATGACCGGCGAGATCACGCTGCGTGGCGAAATACTGCCGATCGGCGGCCTGAAAGAGAAGCTCCTGGCGGCCCATCGCGGCGGCATTTCCAAGGTGTTGATCCCGCAGGATAACGAGAAGGACCTCGCGGAAATTCCGAAGAACATCAAGGACAAGCTGGACATAGTTCCAGTGAAATGGATAGACGAGGTCATGGAGCATGCGCTGGCTCACCAGCCGGTCCCCGAGACGTCGAAAAAGGGTGCTGGCAAGAAGTCAAAAAAGCGTTCGGACGAGCCGAATTCCGACGACATCGTCCGCCCGCACTAAATCGCTGAAACCCGCATGGTTAAAGGATATTTGACCCCTTCTGGGGCAGTTGGTATATACATGCCAGCTGTTTGTGGTTGCACGGAGACGCAGGCGGCCGTTCAGCGGATTGCTCAATGGGGGAGCTCGCTGGATTGATACTTATCTTTAATCAATCTGCAAGGGTGAAAGCATGAATAAAGGGGAACTCATTGACGCAGTTGCGGGTGCGGCAGGATTGTCGCGTGCGGACGCAACGAAAGCAGTCGACGCGGTACTCGACAGCATCCAGGGAACGTTAGCCAACGGCGGCTCGGTGTCGCTGGTCGGCTTCGGAACCTTCACGGTGAAGGCTCGCGCGGCGCGCGCCGGACGCAACCCGAGAACCGGCGAAACCATCCAGATTCCGGCGTCGAACGTACCCGGATTTAAGGCTGGCAAAGGCCTGAAGGATGCCGTAAACTAGCGCGCCCTTCGGGGGCACAGGCTAGGAAAAAGCCCGTTCTTACGGGCTTTTTCATGTCTTGCGAAAGGTGCGAGAAAGCTATATAAAGCGCGCCTGAGGTGCTCTGGGTGCTTAGCTCAGCTGGTAGAGCATCGCCCTTACAAGGCGAGGGTCGGCGGTTCGATCCCGTCAGCACCCACCAGAATTCGGAGCGGTAGTTCAGTTGGTTAGAATACCGGCCTGTCACGCCGGGGGTCGCGGGTTCGAGTCCCGTCCGCTCCGCCATTGATCAAGGGCCCAGCGTCGAAAGACACTGGGCCCTTTTCGTCAGAGATAGATCGTTATGCTCGAGTTCGTTCGCCAAAACCTGATGGGCAAAGTAGCGCTGGCGCTGCTGACCCTGATTGCGCTTTCTTTCGTTTTCGTTGGTCTCAATTACACGACCAATGTGTCAACGTTTGCCGCCAAGGTGGACGGCGAGACGATCAGTGCCTCGGCGCTGGAGCTGCGCTACCGGCAGCAGATCGAGATCAATCCGCAAATCGCCGGCGCGCCGGCCGAACTGCGGCAGGAGTACCGTCGACAACTGCTGGAGCAGCTGGTCCAGGAACAGGTCATCGAAAACTATCTCGATGATGCCGGGTACACGATTACAACGTCGGAGCTGACCCGGGCCGTCCATGCCACACCCGATTTCCAGGTTGATGGCGTTTTCGACGAGGCCACGTACAGGGAAGCGCTGGCGGTCGGCGGTCGCACCGTCGCCGAATACGAGGAGGCGATGTTGCGCCAGTTGCGTCTCGACCAGCTGGTTCGGGCGATCCGCGGTTCAGCCATCGTGACCCCGGCTGACTACCGGAAATTCCTCAATCTGCGCTTCGAGCAGCGCATCGTCACGACGGCATCGATTGACGCCGCGGCGGTCGCCGACGACGTCAGCGTTACCGACGATATGGTTGCGGCGTATTACGAAGAGAATGCGTCGCTGTTCCAGCTGGAGGAGACGGCCGACATTGAATACGTCGAAGTGGTGCGCAGCGACGTTGCCGCCGGTGTCGAGGTGTCAGAGCAGGAATTGCGCGAGCATTACGAGTTCAACAAGGATGCCTACCAGCAGGACGAACAGCGCGAGGCACGCCATATCCTGATCCCGAATGGCGACGACGAGGAAGCGGCCGAGGCGCTGGCCAATGAGGTCATGGCAAGAATCGGAGCGGGTGAATCGTTCAATGCGCTGCTGGCGGAATTCCCGGATGGCGGTGAGCTCGGCCGGGCAACGCGCTCGCAGCTCGACGATGCGCTCGGCGGGGCGATCTTCTCGATGGAGGAAGGCGAGATCGACGGACCCGTACGGAGCGATTTCGGATTTCACATCGTGCGTCTCGACAAGGTTTTCGAATCGGGCCCGTTGCCGTTCGAGGATGTGCGTGCATCGATCCTGACCGACCTGCAGGACCAGCGTGCCGAGAGCCTGTTCATGGACCGGGTCCGCGACGTCGAGTATTCGCTGTTTGACGCAACCGACCTGCGCGCGCTTGCCGAGACGACCGGTCTTGACGTCAAGGCGATCGCGGGCTTCAGTCGCCAGGGCGGCGAGCCGTTCGGTACCAGCCAGGCCGTGATCGACGCGGTATTCGCGCCAGCCGTACTGTCCGGAGAACGACTTTCGGACCTGGTCGAGATCGATGCCGATCGCGCGATCGTGCTGGCTGTCACGGCACACCAGGAGGCGCGGACGCGGCCGCTGGAGGAAGTTCGTGAGCAGGTGGTCGCGAGCCTTGAACGCGAACAGACGAACGAGCTGATGGCGGCGCGCGCGGCGGAGATGGAGCAGGCCGTGTCAGCTGGCGAAGATTTCGCGACGGCGGCAGCGGCCGTCGGCGCGACAGTGAACGATGCGATGGTAGTCGGCCGCGAAACGACGCAGGCCGACCAGTTCCTGATGGCCAGCGTTTTCGCGGCGCCGAAGCCTGCGGACGGCAAAATCACGGCCGGAAGTACGCGCAATGGCGTGGGTGGCTACACCGTCTATCGTGTCGACGCGGTCATGCCAGGCCGACCTGAGACGGTGCCGGTAGAGCAGCGCGACCAGGGCAAGCTCGAGATCGCTGACAGCTATGGCATCGGCGAATTAGTGGCCTTCGTTCAAGCACTTAGGGAGAGTGCGGACGTGGTTATCGACGATGACGTGGTAGCCGCAACCGACATGTTCCAGTAAGCTCCCCGTTCAACAAGAACACCAGTACGGCCAAGGGCCGTAACCGGGGGGGGACATGCCTAAACTTGCTCTGCACTGGCAGATTCTGATTTCTATTGTGCTCGCGGGTGTCGTCGGCACAGCCATTTTCGAGAACACGCAGGCGACCGGAACGATTCCGGGGCTGTTTGGCGTCGACTTCATCACGATGTTCGACTACATCGGCACGTTGTTTCTGAATGCACTGAAGATGATCATCGTGCCGCTGATCACGTCATCAATCATCATCGGCGTGGCGGGCATCGGGTCGGGCGGCAATCTCGGTGCGCTGGGTGGCAAGACTCTCCTGTTCTATGCAACGACGACGCTTGCGGCGATACTCGTCGGGTTGTTCGTGATCAATTCGATCGGCCCTGGCTTTATCGACGGCGAACCCGCGAAGGATGCGCTGGCGTTGTCCGCGTCGGTCGAGGAAGTTGAAGCGAAGGTTGGCGGCAAGGGCGCCAACGATGTTGCGGAGATTTTCGTACGAATGATTCCGCCAAATATCGTCAAGGCGGCGGCTGAAGGCCAGATGCTCGGCCTGATATTTTTTGCGATCCTGTTCGGCTACTTCATGACGCATCTTGCGCACCAGTACGCCGAGCCGCTCTTCAATTTCTGGAACGGCGTATTTCATGTGATGATGGGCATGACCGAATTCATCATGAAGTTTGCGCCGATCGGTGTGTTCGGACTTGTCGGGGCGGTCATCGCCGAGGCGGGGTTACGGGCGACCGGACCGCTTGCAGTGTTTGCGGTCGCTGTTTTACTGGCGCTGATGATTCACGCTTTCGTCACGCTGCCGGTGCTGTTGCGCTTTGTCGGCAAAGTGAATCCACTCAAGACGATTGCGGGTGCATCGCCCGCGATGCTAACGGCATTTTCGACAGCATCGTCGTCGGCGACGCTGCCGGTGACGATGGACTGCGTCGAAGACAACATTGGCGTCTCGAACAAGGTGTCGAGCTTCGTGCTGCCACTCGGTGCGACGGTCAACATGAACGGCACGGCGCTTTACGAGTGCGCGGCCGCGCTGTTCCTTGCACAGGCTTATGGACTCGAACTGACGTTTGGCGTGCAATTCACAATCGTCGCGATTGCGCTGATGACGTCGATCGGCGTTGCCGGCGTCCCATCCGCGTCGCTGGTTGCGATAGCAATCATTCTCGGTGCCATCGGCATCCCGCTCGAAGCGATCGGTGTGCTGATGGTGTTCGACCGCATCCTGGACATGTGCCGTACCAGCATCAACGTCTGGGGCGACGCGTGTTGCGCCACGATCGTTGCGCGCCTCGAAGGCGAGAAAACCAACGTCGCGATCGGTGACAAACCGGACGAAGCCCCCGCCTGACCCAGGAGGGGCCAGACCCCAACAGCCAGGGCCAGACCCCAACCGTCGGGGCCAGACCCCGACGGCTGGGGTCTGGCCCCGTTCGCTCAGTCGAGGTCGAGCGTCATCGCCATGATGTTGGCGCCGGCATCGACGAACGTGATTTCGCCGGTGATACCCGACGCGAGGTCCGAGCATAGGAATGCTGCCGTGTTGCCCACTTCCTCGATCGTGACTGTGCGCTGCAGGGGCGACGCCTTTTCGGCGTAATTGAGCATTTTGCGGAAGCCGCCAATGCCGGCTGCAGCCAGTGTCTTGATGGCGCCCGCCGATATCGCATTGACGCGAATGCCCTTCGGGCCGAGGTCCGCCGCCAGGAAGCGAACACAGGCCTCCAGCGACGCCTTGGCGAGGCCCATGACGTTGTAGCTCGGAACGGCCTTCTCAGCTGCGTAGTAGGTCAGGGCAAGCATGGAGGCATCACGGCCTTCCATCATCGGCAGCGCGGCTTTGGCGAGCGCTGCGAGGCTGTACGCCGAGATGTCGTGCGAAATCTGGTATCCCTCGCGCGTAATCGACTCGGTAAATCCGCCGGCGAGCTGGTCGCGCGGCGCGAACCCGACGGAGTGCACGAGGATGTCGAGACCGTCCCATTGCTTGCCGAGCCGTTCGAATACAGCATCGATTTCGTCGTCCGATGAGACGTCGCACTGGAACAGGAGATCGGTATTCTGGCCAAGACGCTCCGACAGCTTCTCGACGCGGCCGCGCAGCTTTTCGTTCTGGTAGGTGAACGCAATTTCGCAGCCTTCGCGGGCGAATGCCTCCGCAATGCCTGTCGCAATCGATCGATCACTGGCGACGCCGACGATCAGCGCCTTTTTGCCGGCCATGAAGCCCATAACGTGTCCCCGTGTGGAATTGAGGCGCGTATTCTACCGGCGGGACCGGTACTTACCAATAGGGCCAGACCCCAACGACGAGGGCCGGACCCCACCCGCCGGGGCCAGACCCCGGCGGGTGGGGTCTGGCCCCGGTACTACGACGATTGCGCCGTGACGTCGACGTACATCGTGAGTTTCTGGCCCGGGCGCAGGATCTGCGATTTGTCGAGATTGTTCCAACGTGCGATCTGGTCGATCCCCACGCGGAACTTGCGTGCAATCAGGTACAGCGAATCCCCATTGCGGACCGTGTAGCGCAGCTTGCGCGTCGTGCCACCGGCTGCGGTCGCCGGCGACACGGCCGGGCCGCTCGCCTTGTCCGTCCAGATGACCAGTTTCTTGCCTACCGACAGCGTGTCGCCTGGCGCCATGCCATTCCACGCCGCGAGCTGCCGGTGCGTAATGCCGTAACGGCGGCTGATCGTCCAGAACGACTCGCCGCTCGCAACAATGTGCTCGACGCGATTGCCGGCGCGTTGCCGATTCTGCTTCTGCTCTAGACGCGCGTCGGCGCTCTTCGAATACGCACTGAGCGGTTTCGTCGCGACCGGAATCAGCAGGTGATGTCCGGCGCGAATCGTGTTGCTACGCAGATTGTTCGCCGCTCGCAGTGCCGACACTGTCGTGTTGTAGCGTTCCGCGATTTGCGAAATCGCTTCGCCGCTTTTCACCTTGTGGCGCTTCCAGCGTACGCGTTCGCCGGTCGGCACTTCCGCCAGTGCCGCGGTAAACTGCGGCATTACGTCGATCGGCATCACGAGCCTGTGCGGTCCGGCCGGGTCCGTCGACCAGCGGTTGTAGCCCGGGTTGTACTGGTAGACCGTGTCGACATCGACGCCGGCGAGCTCGGCGGCCAGCGCGAGATCGAGCTGCGAGCCGATGTCGGCCACCGCGAATTGCGGCTCGTCAACGACAACCGGGAGGGTCACGCCGTGCCCGGCAGGGTCGGCCACGATCTCCACCAGTGCGAGCAGCTTCGGTACGTACATGCTGGTTTCTTTTGGCAGCGACAGGCTCCAGAAGTCCGTCGACCGGCCTTTTTGCTTGTTGCGGCGCACGGCGCGGCGAACGTTGCCCTCGCCGGAATTGTAGGATGCGATGGCATTGAGCCAGTTGCCGTCGTTGAATTTGTACAGGTACTCCAGGTAGTCGAGTGCGGCACGCGTCGAGTCGACAACGTCGCGGCGGCCGTCGTACCACCAGTTCTGCTGCACCCCGAAGCGCTTCGCGGTGCCGGGAATCATCTGCCACAGCCCGGCGGCGCGACCGTGCGAATAGGCGAACGGGTCATACGCGCTCTCGACGATCGGCAGCAACGCGAGCTCGAGCGGCAGGTCGCGGCGTTCGAGTTCCTCGACGATGTAAGGCAGGTAGCGCTGCGCCCGGGTGAATACCCGCTCCAGGTACTCGGGATGCCTGACGAACCAGCGCTTCTCGGCCGCCGTACGCGGGTTGTCGGTGTAGGTCAGCCGAAAATTGCGGCGCAGCCGGTCGAGCGCGTCATCAGGGGCCGCAGGCGACGAATCGAGCCGGACGTCGTGTACCGGCGAGTACAATGACAACGCCGGCTCAGCGACCTCTGAGGGCGCGACAGTGGCCGTCGGGCTCGCGAGCACGGGCGGTGCGAGCAAAAGTGCGGCCCCGACACCAGAAATTAGTCCAATTTGGTGCGATAATCGCTTGAATCGCAGGGAGATTACGTTAAGCATCGGGCTATCGTACTGAGGCGGATAAGTTGTGCAAGTGGATCGTTCACAGTTGTCGGCAGAATGGCTCGAAACGAGTCTTGGCCAGGCGTTACTGCGCCAGGAGGCTCGCATCGTCGAAGAGTCTCTCGATGGCGTTTTCGGCGAACACTGCCTGCAGCTGGGTATGTGGGGATCCAACCGCGCGTTTCTGCGTTTCACGCGTACGCAGCGTTGCGCACTGATCGCGCCATCGTCCGTTGGCGAGCCTTGCGCGGTGGGCGACATGCATCGGCTGCCCGTCGATTCGGACTCGATCGACGCCGTCTTGCTCCCGCATACGCTCGAGTTCTCGGACAGGCCGCACGCCGTCCTGCGCGAGGTGGACCGAGTCCTGCGTCGCGACGGCCGCGTCGTCATTCTCGGATTCAAGACCGGCGGCCTGTGGGGCCTGCGAAGAATGATCCCGGGTGCCGGCATGCCGCCGGGCACCGAAAGTCCGATCTCCGAACGACGGCTGAAGGACTGGCTGAAACTGCTCAACATGCGTATCGATGCGACGCAGCGCTATTTTTTTCGCTGGCCGCTGCCGGGCAACCGCGTGCGCAGCGCGCAGAAGTGGGAGCGTCGCGGTCGAGCGTGGTGGCCGGAGCTGGCAGCTTGCTATATGCTCTCGGCGCAGAAACGGGTCAGCACGTTGACGCCGGTTCGCCCCGTCTGGCGGCGCAAACCGAAGGTCGTTGCCGGACTGGCCGAGCCAACCACCCGAGTGTCGCGAATCCGCTTTGACCCGAAGTAACCGCAATAACAACTTCATCGAGATCTACACCGACGGTGCCTGCAGGGGGAATCCCGGCAAGGGTGGCTGGGGTGCACTGTTGATCGCCGGCAAACATCGCAAGGAAATGCACGGCGGCGAGAACGATTCGACCAACAACCGCATGGAACTGACGGCGGCGATCGAGGCGCTCAACGCGCTGAAGAAACGAAGTCGTGTCGTCCTCCACACGGATTCGAAGTACGTCATGGACGGCATCAACGAATGGATGCCGAACTGGAAAAAACGCGGCTGGAAAACGGCGGCAAAGAAGCCCGTCAAAAACAAGGACCTGTGGCAGGCGCTCGACGAGGCGGCCGCCCGGCACGACATCGACTGGCGCTGGGTCAAGGGGCACGACGGAAACCCGGGCAATGAGCGAGCCGACGAACTCGCCAACCTCGGCATCGATGAACTAAATTAGGTGTCAGTCACCCTGTTTTGATGGCGGCTAGTTATGCGACAGATCGTACTCGACACTGAGACCACCGGCCTCTCCACGGCGCAGGGGCACCGCGTTATTGAGATCGGTTGCATCGAGATGATCAACCGGCGCATTACCGGCCGTGATTTCCACCGTTTCCTGAATCCGGATCGAAATATCGACGAGGGCGCCGAGGCCGTCCACGGTATCAGCCTCGCCGATCTCGAGAACTCGCCGCGGTTTCACGAGATCGCGGACGAGTTTCTCGAATTCATAGCGGGTGCCGAACTCATCATCCACAACGCCGAATTCGACGTCGGCTTCCTCGAGCACGAACTCAGGCTCATGAAGCACCCGCAGCCGAAAATCCGGCAGCACGCAGAGGTGCTCGACACGCTGCAAATGGCACGGGACAGGCATCCGGGGCAGCGCAACAGCCTCGATGCACTCTGCAAGCGCTACGAAGTCGACGCCACCAAACGCGACGTCCACGGCGCGCTCATCGACTCCGAGTTGCTCGCAAACGTTTATCTCGCCATGACCGGCGGACAGACCGCCATGCTGCTCGACGACGAGGACGAGCCGCATGCGGCGACAGGCGAGCCAGGCAGCCCGGCGGCAGCCGGTTCGCCGGTCGGCAACATCGCCGGTGCCAGTGACCTTCCGGTCATCCGCGCGACGGTGGAGGAGGCAGCAGCCCACGATGCGCTGCTCGAGAAAATCCGCAAATCCGGTGCGTGCGTCTGGGATTTTGAGTAGTATTTCCCGCTGGCCCGTCACCGGGCTGACTCAATAACTAAAACACAGGGTGGAACATGGCCTACACGATGGCGGAAGCTGTCCGTAAGAATTTCCTGGGGAACTCACCGGTCTGGTACAAGCTGACGATTATCGGTTTTCTCGTGCTGAACCCGATGTTGTTCATGATGAACCCGTACCTTGCCGGCTGGGTGCTCGTGCTCGAATTCATTTTCACGCTGGCAATGGCGCTGAAGTGTTACCCGCTGCAGCCGGGCGGTTTGCTCGCGGTTCAGGCCATCGTACTTGGCCTGGCGTCCCCGGAAATGGTGTTCCACGAGGCCGAGAAAAATTTCCCCGTGATCATGCTGCTGATGTTCATGGTCGCCGGTATCTATTTCCTGCGCGAGATGCTGCTGTTCACGTTCACCAAGATCCTGCTTGGCGTACGCTCGAAAATGCTGTTGTCTTTCCTGTTTTCGTTCACGGCCGCCTTCCTGTCGGCCTTCCTTGACGCGCTGACGGTCACGGCCGTCATCATCACCGTCGCTGTCGGTTTCTACGGCGTTTATCACAAGGTCGCGTCCGGCAAGCAGTTTCACCACGACCACAACCACAGTTCGGATGACGAGGTCATCGAGCTGCACAAGGAAGACCTCGAGCAATTCCGGGCCTTCCTGCGCAGCCTGATGATGCACGGCGCCGTGGGCACGGCCCTTGGTGGCGTAACGACGCTCGTCGGCGAGCCGCAGAACCTGCTGATTGCCGAGGTCATGGGCTGGGAGTTCGTCGAATTCTTCCTGCGCATGGCGCACATTTCCATGCCCGTGCTGGTTGTCGGCCTGATCACCTGCCTGTTGCTCGAAGCAACGAAGATCTGCGGCTACGGCGCGCAGCTCTCCGACAAAGTACGCGACGTCCTCAACGAGTACGACGGCGAAATGACCCGCAAACGCACGAAGCAGGAAAATGCGCAGATCGTCACCCAGGCGATCGTTGCGTTGTGCCTGATCGTCGCGTTGGGCTTTCACCTGGCCGAGCCGGGCGTTGTGGGCCTCATGGTCATCGTGCTGGCAACGGCGTTCAATGGCATTACCGAGGAGCACCGCATCGGCCACGCGTTTGAAGAGGCGCTGCCGTTTACCGCGCTTCTGGTCGTATTTTTCGCCATTGTTGCCGTCATCGAGTCGCAGCACCTGTTCGCGCCCGTCATTGACTGGGTCATGACCTACGACGGCAAGATGCAGGAGGCGCTCTTCTACTGCGCCAACGGTCTCCTTTCGATGATCTCGGACAACGTGTTCGTGGCCACCGTATACATCGGTGAGATCGAGGAAATGTTCCTAGCCGGCGAGCTGACCCGCGAACAGTTCGACGCACTGGCCGTTGCGATCAATACCGGCACGAACATTCCTTCGGTTGCGACGCCGAACGGCCAGGCGGCATTCCTGTTCCTGCTGACGTCGGCGCTGGCGCCGCTGATTCGCCTGTCCTATGGCCGCATGGTCATCATGGCCCTGCCGTACACGGTCACGATGAGCATCACGGGCCTGCTGGCGCTGTGGTACCTGGGGTAGTTCGCAGCGGTAGCTGAGACACAGGCACGGCAATCCGGGCCAAAGATGTGATATCTAGTCAGTGACAGGGGGTGGGCGAGGTCCGCCCCCGTTTCTGCTAAGGACAAGGCATGTCTTTCAACATCGAGAATCTGCGCATTGGCATTATCGGCCTCGGCTACGTCGGGTTGCCGCTGGCGGTCGAGTTCGGCAAGAAGTACCCGACCGTCGGATTTGACGTCAATACTGAACGTGTTGCCGAACTCCGCGAGGGCGTTGACGCCACGCTGGAGTGTTCGGCCGAGGAACTGGCGCAGGCATCGAAGCTCACTTTTGCCACTGACCCTGCCGCGATTGCCGACTGCAACTTTTATGTCGTAACGGTCCCCACTCCTATCGGTAATGGCAACCGGCCACTGCTGACGCCGCTCAAGCTGGCGAGCCGCACCCTCGGCGGCATCGTCAAGAAGGGAGATATTGTCGTTTACGAATCGACGGTGTACCCGGGCGCAACCGAGGAATTCTGTGTACCCATCATCGAGGCCGAATCGGGCCTGACGATGAACGACGACTTTTTCGTCGGCTACAGCCCGGAGCGTATCAACCCGGGTGACAAGGAACACCGGCTGCCGTCGATCCTGAAAGTGACGTCGGGCTCGACGCCTGAATCCGCAGCGTTCGTTGACGCGGTGTACGCGTCGATTATCACGGCCGGTACCCACCTTGCGTCGAGCATCAAGGTCGCGGAGGCAGCGAAGGTCATCGAAAACACGCAACGCGACGTCAACATTGCGCTAATCAACGAGCTTGCAATGATTTTTGAGCGCGTCGGTATCGATACCGAGGAGGTACTCAAGGCTGCCGGCACGAAGTGGAATTTTCTGCCGTTTCGTCCGGGACTGGTCGGCGGGCACTGCATCGGCGTCGATCCTTACTACCTCACTTACAAGGCACAGCAACTCGGCTACCATCCGCAGATGATCCTCGCGGGGCGACGCATCAACGACAACATGTCGTTGTACGTGTCGTCGCAGGTCGTCAAGCTGATGCTCGAGAAGGGTATCCAGCCGAACGGCGCCCGGGCGCTGCTGCTGGGTCTCGCTTTCAAGGAGAACTGTCCGGACGTTCGCAACACCAAGGTTGTCGACATCGTGCGCGAGCTGGGCTCGTACGGCCTGTCCGTGGATGTGCACGATCCCTGGTGCGACGCCGCAGAGGCCAAACAGGAATACGACATCGATCTCGTCGCGGAGCCCGCCGCGGGGGCGTATGATGTTGTCATCATGGCGGTGGCGCACGACCAGTTTCGCGCGCTTGGCGCAGACGGAATACGGCGCCTGTGCAGGGACACGGCTGTCGTGTACGACATCAAGTACGTGCTGCCCGCCGACGAAGTAGACGACCGACTGTGAGTTAATATGAAGATTCTCGTAACTGGTGCCGCCGGGTTTATCGGCTTTCATACGGCGAAGCAGCTGCTCGAGCGCGGTGATTCGGTCGTCGGTCTTGACAATTTCAACGACTACTACGACGTTTCCCTGAAGGAGGCGCGTGCGGCAATCCTGGAAGACTTCGACGAGTTCACGATGGTTCGCATCGATCTTGCCGATCGCGAAGCGATTGAATCGTTGTTTGCGAACGAGGCGTTCGACAAGGTGATTCATCTCGCCGCACAGGCGGGCGTGCGTTACTCGATCGAAAACCCGCATTCCTACATCGACTCGAATATCGTCGGCACCCTGCACATTCTCGAGGGTTGCAGGCACCATGATGTTGAGCACCTGACTTATGCATCATCGAGCTCTGTCTATGGCGCGAACACGACGATGCCGTTCTCGATTCACCAGAACGTTGACCATCCCCTGGCACTCTACGGCGCCACGAAGAAGGCCAACGAGCTGATGTGCCACACCTATTCGAACCTCTACAATCTGCCAACCACGGGATTGCGGTTTTTTACCGTGTACGGACCGTGGGGGCGGCCGGACATGGCGTTGTTCCTGTTCACGAAGAACATTATCGAAGGCAAGCCGATCGACGTATTCAACCACGGCAACCACCGCCGCGATTTCACCTACATCGACGACATCGTTGAGGGCGTGATCCGGACGTCGGACCACACGGCAACACCGAACGAGAACTGGGACTCGGCGACGCCGGATCCGGGCACGAGTCTCGCGCCCTATCGGCTGTACAACATCGGTAATCAGCAACCGGTGGAACTCATGGACTACATCGGCGCGATCGAGCGCCGCCTGGGCAGGGAAGCCGAGAAAAATTTCCTGCCGATGCAGCCGGGCGACGTGCCGGACACCTGGTCGGATACCGAGGACCTGGCAGCGGACGTTGGCTACCAGCCGAGCACGCCAGTCGATGTCGGCGTGGAGAAATTCGTCGAGTGGTATCTCGAATTCTATAAAGACGAGCTCAAGCAAAGCGCCTGATCGTGGCTGACGCCTACACCGAGAGAAAACTCTCTGCCCGATACCCGACCGATCTCGCGGCCTGGAAAAAACTGAAAGAGCACGCGAAAGCGATGCGCGGCAAGACATTGCGCGAGCTATTTGCGCGGGACAGGCAACGCGCGTCCGGTTACAGGATGACGGCCGGTGACCTGACGCTCGACTTCTCGAAAAACCATGTGTCGAAATCGACGCTAAAGCTGTTTTCGCAACTGGCACGGCAGGCTGGCGTGCCGGCGGCGATCGACGCCATGTTCGCTGGTGAGACAATCAACCGAACGGAGGACCGTGCCGTCCTGCACACGGCATTGCGCGCCAAGATGTCCGACGGCGTCGCATTGGAAACTCCCGGCGTTCTGCAAGTCTGGGAAGTGCTGACAAAGATGGAAGAGTTTGCCGACGATGTGCAGGCGGGCCGCATCGGCGGCAGCACAGGCAAGCGGTTTACCGATATCGTCAATATTGGCATTGGAGGCTCGGATCTCGGGCCGGTAATGGCGAGTCGCGCGCTGCGTCCGTACTGGCGAGAGGGCGTGCGGTTTCATGCCGTGTCAAATGTCGATGGCACGCAGCTTGAAGACCTGAAGAAAGAGCTCGATCCGGAGACCACCCTGTTCGTCGTTTGCTCGAAGACGTTCACGACGCAGGAAACCATGGTGAACGCCCGGGCGGCGAGGGCATGGGTGATCGAACACCTCGACGAGCTGGCCGTGCAGTACCACTTCATTGCAGCGTCGACGAACCACTCGGCGATGGACGAATTCGGCATTCGCAAGGACTTTCGGTTCGGTTTCTGGGACTGGGTCGGCGGACGCTACTCAATCTGGTCAGCCGTCGGCTTGTCGCTGGCACTGGTCATCGGTTTCGACAACTTCAAGGCAATGCTTGCCGGTGCGCGCCGCATGGACATGCATTTCCGGCAGGCGGCCCCGGAGGAAAACCTGCCAGTGCGGCTCGCGATGCTGGGTATCTGGTACAACAACTTTATCGGCGCTGAGTGCCACGCAATACTGCCGTATGACAATCGTCTCGATCGATTCCCGGCCTACCTGCAGCAGCTACAGATGGAATCGAGTGGCAAGGGCGTGCGCATGGACGGCAAGCCGGTCAAATGCGATACGGGCATGGTGATCTTCGGTGAGGCGGGTAACAACGCGCAACATTCGTTCTACCAGCTGCTGCACCAGGGCACGCGACTGGTGCCTGTCGATTTCCTGCTGTCGGGGTCGTCAAAGCTGGCGACCGCAAACGGCGAGGCGCAGGCGGAAGCGCTCGCTTTCGGCACAGGTGACGAAGCGGTGGGGCCGCATCGCGTTCACAAGGGCAACCGGCCGAGTACAACGATTCGCTATAAGCAGCTGACACCCGAAGTCCTCGGGCAGCTCATTGCGCTGTATGAGCACAAGGTGTTTGTCGAAGGCGTGGTCTGGGGAATCGATTCGTTCGACCAGTGGGGCGTGGAGCTTGGAAAAAAGCTCGCGCAGGAAAAGCTGGGGTAGGGCGGCCTAAGCCGACAATCGACGCTTGAGTGCCGCGACGGCACGCCCAGCGGTCTTCCCGTCCCAAAGTGGCGGCACCTGCCCCTCAGGCCAGTCGCCGCTCAATGCCTTATCCAGCTCCGCTGCCAGCGACGTCACGTTAACGAGACGGTTGGTGCCGAGAGTGACCGTAATCGGGCGCTCCGTATTCTCCCGCAATGTCAGGCACGGTATCCGCAGATACGTCGTCTCCTCCTGCAATCCGCCCGAATCGGTAATGACGACGTTCGCGCCGGTGACGATCCGCATGAAATCGACGTACGGCAGCGGTTCGACGAGCAGGATGCGATCATTCGATTCGAGCTGGCCCAGCAGCCCGAACTGCTCGAGCATCTTGACGGTCCTGGGGTGCGCTACAAACGCGACGCGGATTTTGGCGGCGGCCGACGTCAGCGCGTCCACTATCGCACCCAGCGACTCACTGTCGTCAACGTTTGACGGACGATGCAGCGTTACCACGCCGTAGTCCGCACCGGCCAGGCCCAGCACCTCGAGTGCATTTGACGCCTCGATTTTCGCACGCATCATTTCGAACGAGTCGATCATGATGTTGCCGACCAGGTCGATCTTGTCGGCCGCCACGCCTTCGCTGAGCAGGTTGTCGTCACCGTCGCTGGACGGTGTCCACAAGACATCCGCGATGGCGTCGGTGACGAGGCGGTTGATCTCCTCCGGCATCGTGCGGTCGCGGCTGCGCAAACCAGCCTCGAGATGCACGACCGGGATGCCCAGCTTGGTGCCGACCAGCGCGCACGCTGCCGTCGAATTGACGTCGCCCACGACGATGACGCAGTCGGGCCGTGATTCCAGCGCGACCCGCTCGTAGGCAATCATGACGCCGCCGGTTTGTTCCGCGTGGCTGCCACTACCCACTTCCAGGTGAAAATCCGGCTCCGGCAGGCCGAGATCACGAAAAAACGCGCCGGACATGTTGAAGTCGTAGTGCTGGCCGGTGTGAATCAGGTTCGGGACACACCAATCCGTCGCATTGAGTGCGTGGTAGAGCGGTGCGACCTTCATGAAATTCGGGCGCGCCGCGGCAATGAGATGCACGTGGATCTTCGACATAGCGCGCGTAGGGTACTTACTTCGCATCCAATAGCCAATCGAATAGGTCTTGTAGGTGTGAAGCGAGCGGGTGACAATCGGGCGCATGACTATTTGGCGCCTGATTCAAATCGCGTGTATGGCCGCGATACTGAGTTCGCAAAGCGTACTCGCAGCTCCACTCGCCGAACCCGGAGACGTTGCTTTGCGGCACGACATACAGGTTCTTGCCGACTACGGGGCACTCCGATCACCCGTGACGACCTGGCCGATTTCATGGGACGCCGTACTTGCCGATCTGGAATACGTGCAGGCCAACGATATCGTTCTCCCGAACCGGGTGTTGCCGACGTTTGACAGGGTTCTCGTTCGCGCGCGCCGCGAGGCAACGCGCGGACGGATGTCGGCGAGTGCGTCTGTTGCAGTCGCGGAGAAGCCCGCCAACATCCGGGGTTTTGCCAATTCACCGCGGGAAGACGCCGAAGTTCGTGCAGGTGTGAACTGGCTGTCAGATTGGGTAACCCTGGATCTCAACGTAACCGCGGTTGACAGCCCGGCGGATGGCAAAGATGTCCGCCCCGATGGCAGTCAAATCGGGATCGATCTCGGCAACTGGAGCATTGCGGCCAGCACTCAGGATCGCTGGTGGGGTCCGGGCTGGGACGGCAGCCTGATTCTTTCAAACAACGCGCGTCCGATTCCATCGTTGGCGATTGGCCGCAACCGGACCACAGCGCCCGAAGCGCGCTGGCTGCGTTGGATTGGACCCTGGGATCTCGACGTCATGTTCGGGCAACTCGAAAAAGAGCGCTTCGTTCCGAACGCCCGTTTTTTTGGAATGCGCCTCAACGTTCGACCGCTGCAGGGCCTCGAGATCGGGATATCGCGGTCAGCGCAGTGGTGTGGCGACGGGCGACCCTGCGACTTCGACACGTTCTGGGACCTGTTCTGGGGTCGTGACAACGCTGGCGACGACGGCGTCACTCCCGAGAACGAACCGGGCAACCAGTTGGCCGGCTTCGATGTACGTTGGACCAACTTCTGGACCGGGCGTCCGCTGACGTTTTACGGACAGTTGATTGGTGAGGACGAGGCAGGCGGATTCCCCAGCCGATACCTTGCGCAATTCGGTATTGAAGGCAGCGTAATCAGTCGCGACCAGGTTTCGTACCGCTGGTTCGTCGAAGGCGCCGCGACGAGTTGCGATGCATTGAAGGGCACCGTGATTTACAACTGTGCCTACCGCAACAGCATTTACCGTTCTGGCTACAACTATCACGGCCGCATCGTCGGCCACGGCCTTGACAACGACGCACGCGTTGTCAGCGCCGGTCTCATTGTTGTCACTGAAGCGGGAAACCTGTGGCAGGTCCTCGGTCGAATCGGCGAATTGAATCGACGGGGTGACGACGCGCAACACAGTGTTGCGTCTGTCGCACAGGATCTCGCAAGCCTGGACATACAGCACACGCGCGAAACCCGCATAGGTCGGTTCGAGGCCGGCCTGGGATTCGAGCGCCGCGAAGTTACCGGCACAGGGATCCATTCCCGCGAAACTCGCGCCTTCCTGCGCTGGGTGGGCCGCTGGCCCCGCCGATAGACAAGAATCAATCGCTTAGGCATTATTATGTTCAATCTACATGATAAAAACCGAGTGACTGTCTGATTCATAAGTATGATCAGGCACCTATTGGTTGTTTGCGTTGGCAATATCTGCCGCAGTCCTATGGCGGAAGCATTGCTGAAGCGTGCGTTGAGAGGAGATTCCGGGATCACCGTCGAGTCGGCCGGTCTGGGTGCGCTGGTCGGGCATCCGGCGGATCCGTCAGCGATCGAGCTGATGGACGAATTGGGGGAGGACATTCGGGCACATCGTGCCCGTCAACTCCACCCGGACATGATTCGAGACGCCGACCTCGTGCTGGTGATGGAAGCAGGGCACAAGCGCTCGATCGAGGATGCGGACCCAACGGCACGCGGCAAAGTGCATCGACTGGGTGAGTGGCAGGACAAGGACATTGCGGATCCGTACCGGAAGCCCAGGGAGGCGTTCGAGGCGGCACTGGAAGACATAGAGGCGGGTGTTGCCCGCTGGATTGACAAGATTAAAGCGTAGTTGTGCACATGATGAAATGGGGGAAATCCGGATTGGTACTTTGCATGCTGCTCGTGAGCGGCTGCAGTATTGCGCCCGGAATGAAAATGGACGAGCCGGCCAAATTGCCGGGCGGTCCGGTGATTCGCGTACAGCCAATTACAGTGCCGATGCTGAAGGAGCAGGAAGCGCGACGGGAGACGATCGCTCGCAAGGTGGCCGATGAGTTCGCGACCGAACACGAGGCGTACCGTATCGGTCCGGGTGACGTCCTGCATGTCACCGTCTGGGATCATCCGGAACTGACGATTCCGGCGGGTTCGTTCCGCGACGCGGAAACCTCCGGTCAGCAGGTCGACGACCGCGGCCGGATGTACTACCCCTACATCGGCGTAGTGATGGCGGCAGGAATGACGGTCAGCGAGCTCAGGGTGCTGCTCGCCGGCGAGCTCAGCAAATACATCCAGGACCCACAGCTTGACGTCCGGGTCGTGGCGTTTCGCAGCAAGAAGGTCTACGTCGTCGGCGAAGTGCATGACCCCGGAGTGATCCCGATCGACGACACGCCGCTGCTGATTACCGATGCGATTGCCCGGTCCGGCGGCCTGACACCCAATGCGCACAAGACCGGCATCAACGTGTCCCGGGACGGACGGGTATTCGAGATCGACCTGAAGGCGCTGTTCGATCATGCGGATTCGAGCCAGAACCTGATGCTCAAGCCGGGCGACATCATTAACGTCCCGGATCGCAGCCAACAGAAAGTCTTTGTCATGGGTGAGGTGCGGGCACCGCAGTCGGTCGATATCGTCAACGGCCGCCTCTCGCTCGCCGCAGCCCTCGGCGAGGTTGGCGGTGTGTCCCAGATTTCTGCGAACTCCGGCGGGGTGTACGTCATTCGTGGCTCCGACCGGGATAACCCCGAGATCTTCCACCTCGATGCGCGCTACGCCACCGGGCTGCTGCTCGCGGAGCGTTTCGAGATGCAGGCGCAGGATATCGTTTTCGTCGACACGGCCGAGATCTCGCAATGGAATCGCGTCATCAGCCAATTGCTGCCGACCTTCAGCGTGATCAACGTCGCCGACAACCTGAGTGGCCGCTGATGACCGGTACACCGAGCAATTTCCCGATGTACCAGCCGGGCCCGGACCTGGATGACGAGATCGAATTCAGTGACCTCGTCGGCATACTCATTGAAAACCGCTGGCTCATCGTCGCGGCTGTCTGTCTCGCCTTCGTGATCGGTGCGTACAAGGCGTTTACGGCGCCCCCCGTCTACCAGGCGGATGGGTTGCTGCAAATCGAGGAAAAGCAGTCCGGTGGCCTGTCCAGCCTGGAGGCTGCGTACTACTTCGAGCAGTTCACGCCGGCGATCACCGAAATGGAGATTATTCGCTCGCGTTCGGTCGTTGGCGAGGTCGTCGACCGGCTCAAGCTGGATATCAATGCGCGGCCCGAGTTCATGCCGTACATCGGTGAAGCGCTGGCTCGGCGAATGCCCGCGAATGAGCGACCTTCCATACGCGTCGACACGCTGGACCTCCCGGAGTCGATGCGCGGCCGCTGGTTCAAGCTCGTGGCGGGCAGCGACGGCGCCTATACGCTGTATGACGCCGACGACGAGATGATCACGCGCGGGCGCGTTGGTGAGCCTGCGATGTCAAACGGCCTGACACTGTTCGTTTCCGAGATGATCGGAGAATCCGGCCAGGTCTACTGGGTGTCCAGGTCGCCGAGAATCAGTGCAGTGCGAGCGCTCCAGGGAAGCCTCAGCGTGCGCGAGCGCGGCGACTGGTCCGGAATCCTGGAGTTGAGTGTGCAGGGGTCGGACCCCCGAGACGTTGCGGCGAAAGTCGATGCCATTGCCGACGTGTACGTGAAGCAGAACGTCGAGCGCCGGTCGCAGGAGGCGGAGAGCCAGCTCGAATTCCTGGAGCAGCAGTTGCCGGTCATCAAGAGCGAGATGACGCGGGCCGAGGCGAATCTCAACAGCTTTCGGCTTGAAAAAGGCTCCATCGACCTGCCGATGGAAACACAGACCGTTCTGCAGACGATTGTCTCCATCGAAGAGCAGATCAACCAGATCCGCCAGGAGCGCGAGAAGGTCATGCTTGCTTTCACCGAGCTGCACCCGACCGTAGTCGCGCTGGATCGGCAAATCGCGCAACTGAATATCGAGCTCGAGGAACTGAATGAACAGCTGCTGGAGCTTCCGGATACGCAACAGGAACTGGTCGGGTTGATTCGCGAGGTCGAGGTCAATACCAACCTTTACACGAGCTTGCTGTCGACGGCACAGGAACTTCGGGTCGTCAAAGCGGGCACCGTGGGCAATGTTCGGGTTGTTGACTGGGCCGTAGTGCCGACGTCACCCATCAAGCCGAATCGAATGATGATCCTGTTGATGTCGGTCCTGGTCGGCGGATTTGTCGGCGTCGCGCTGGCGTTCGCGCGCAAGGCGTTGCACTCGGGCGTCGAAGACCCGGACGTCGTCGAGCGCCAGATCAATATCCCGGTCTACGCCGCCATTCCGCACAGTGATCGGCAGGACCGGCTCTTCAAGGATCTCAAGGCGGAAAAACTGGATCGCGCGATTCTTGCCGTCGACACGCCGGACGACCCGGCTATCGAGAGCCTGCGCAGCCTCAGGACGGCACTGCACTTCGGCATGATCGACGTGAAGAACAAATGCGTCATGGTCGCCGGTCCCAGCCCGGGCGTTGGCAAGTCGTTTATCAGCGCGAACCTCGCGACCGTTCTCGCGGGCGACGATAGCCAAGTCTTGCTCATTGACGGCGATCTTCGGCGCGGCCACTTGCATGAATACCTTGGTCTGGGGCGCGAGAACGGCCTGTCCGAATTCATCAGCGGAGAGGCTCCGATTGGTGACGTTCTGCACGAGACGGCGGTACCGGGTCTGACGTTGATCCCTACCGGCGCGTTGCCACCGAATCCGGCGGAATTGCTGTTGCACAAGCGATTTACGAATTGCCTGAGCGAACTGTCACCGAGGTTCGATCACATCATTATCGACTCGCCACCGGTTCTGGCCGTGACGGATGCGTCGATCATCGGCCAGATGGCGGGTGGCACGTTGCTGGTGTTGAAGTCGGGCGCGCATCCGATGCGTGAAATCGAGCAGTCGGTCAAACGACTTCAGCAGGCCGACGTCAACCTGCGCGGGCTTCTGTTTAACGACATTACGTCGAAGAGTCGCCGATACGGCGCCGGAAAGTACCACTACCACTACTCGTACAAATAGCGCCTGGCGGCCCCTACAGGCGCTGCATGGTGCTCATGCTCATGCCCATTTCGGCTGCAAAGCCTGTTCCGGCCTGGGTCAGGGTGGCGATCGAGCCGAACTCACGCAGCGTCGGGCGAGCGTAGTCGGCACGACGCCGAACGCTCGTTCGCGAACGCTGAGTTTTGCGTGAATTGGTCATAATCCGGACTGCCCAGGTGCAGATAACGGCGAGACTCTATCTAAACGGTCAGCGCTTCACAACAGGACGGGTCTGGTTTTCGGCAAGCCAGACGGACAATACGTGGGCGGAATGCAACGGGAACGGGTCGCTTCTGTCGGCGAAGGTGCGCCAGGCCCGGGCCAACGCAGAAGGGTCGACAAACGCGTCCAGCGCCCGATCGAGATCGCCCGGATTCAACGCGCCGGAGTCGACAGCCGCCCGTGTGATCGCGTCGTCGAATTGCCAGCCAATATGGCGTTTACCTGTGAGCCAGCGAACCTGCTCCGGCAGTCGGCCCTTCATAACATCGCGGAGGATCCATTTGGGCCATCCGTCCCTGAGCCTCAGGTGTCCGGGCAGCGACGAGCAAAACTCGATGACGCGCTTGTCGAGGTACGGGTCGGTCGCTTCGACACCGGCCAGCGCCGCGAGTCGTGCATAGCGCTCGCGTCCCGCTGTAACGCTGGGTCGAATGCGATCGCAACGCTCGGCAAAGTAGCCGTTCCGCGGGTCGACGTAGTTTGTTCGTCGACTCGTTTCATAGCGAGCCGGCATACCGACCGCTTCGGCAAGCTCCGTTGAGAGCATCGACTCGCCGATCGCTCGCGTCGCCGAACGCTGGTATCGACGCCGCCGAAAAGGACGGATCACCAGTTCCGGCACGAAAGCACCGCGAAGATAGACCATCATTCGGTCAGGCAAGTTATTGGATTCCCAAAACAGCTGTTCGGCGTTTGCCTCGTGAAACGCTTTGAGCAGTCTCCCGCGACGCAACAGTCTCGCAACATAGCTGCCTTCCGCCAGCACGACGTCGCCGCCGGCGCCGTCCAGAACCACTCGTTTGCCATTCTCACGAGCGAGCCGATAGATTGCTCGCAGAAACAGGAACTCCCCGTCAAATGGCTCGTCCAGACCCGAGATGTAGTGGTGGTACGAGTCCATCCCGTCTTCCGGATGTATGAACTGGGAATCGGCCCCTGTCATTGCCGCGGTGGCGTACGCGGCATTTGACTCGATACAGTCAGAGTCCCGCGTGTTTGCAATGGACCACGTCGGGAAAGGACCGTCGCCGCGTGATTGCGCGATGCTGTTTGCGATAGCGGCTATGGCCCCGGAATCCACGCCACCGCTGAGCGTCGACCCGACAGCACCAGGCCGCGCGCGCATGCGTGACTGCACCGCGCTGGTCAGGACGTCAAGAAACCCGTCCCTGAATTCTGCGTCGCTCAGAGTCCGATGCATCGGAACTGGACGCCAGTATTCGCGCACGGCAAGTGTGTCGGGCGAAACCGTCAGCGAATGACCGGGCTGGAGCCGTCGAACGCCCTCGAAAAACGTGCTGGTGTAGTCGATCCATTCCAGCTCGCGGACCAGGTAGTCGGCGATTCGGCCCTGATCCAGCGTGTAAGGGACGTCCGGTGATATCAGGATCGCGCGCGGCGAAGATGCCACTGCGAACAGTTTGCCGGGGGTGTGGTGATAGTAGAGTAGCCGGATACCCGAGTGATCCCGCGCGCAAAAAAGTCTCTTGTCCCGCGGGTCCCAGATTACGAACGCGAAATCACCCAGCAGGTGCGACGGACATTCCTCACCCCATAGCAGGTATGCGCCGAGAATCAGCTCAGCGTCAGCGGTGTCTTCGAAGTCTTTTCCCGGTCGCAATCGGGACCAGAGGGAATGGCGATTGTCGAGGCGCACATCGGCGGTAACGACACAGCCGGACTGCGCATCTCGAATCGGTTGCGAGCCGTTGGCGGCGTCAGGGGTCGTATCGAGCAACGCGTGACCAAGACCCACCGGACCGCCATGCCATTCATTGCTGCCATTCGGTCCGCGATACTCCAGTATCGACGACATTGCCCGAACGTCGCGCCCGGACACCGCCGATCCATCTAACGTGTACAGACCGCAAATGCCGCTCATTAAGGCGGTAGTTTAGTAAAAAAGGAAACCCTGCGGACGATTGCTAGGGGAGCACCCTCATTTCACCGCCACCTTTCGGCGGAACCATTTCCGGCAGGCCCATCGTTCCGGACTGTGTGAGTCCGGCAACGGAGCCGAATTCGCGCAGCGTGGGGCGCTGATACTCGCGCCGGGACTGACGTCCCGAGCCGGTTTTTCCGTTTGGTCGATTGATAGTCTTCACAACAGCCCCGTTAGCAAAGTTCAAGACGTACTCTAATGCAACAGAAGTCGCCGTACAACGGGCAGATTAACAGTTTCCGTGCCTTCAATATCTTCGTTTCAAGGCTGGAGCGGTCAGTTACCATAGTTCGATGAGTCGAATTGCCGATCTTCAGGACTGTCTGCGCGCCAGTGATGCGCGAATATCGCGGGAAGAACTTGTCGATACGTTGCGCCGAACGGGTGGCAGGATGGCCAATCTGGCGATCGAATACGGTCTTGGGCCGATCTGGCACGAGCGCACCGGCGATCCGGCCTTTCGCGAATCTCGCGTTGCGTCGGAAGCCCTGTATATCGTTCAGGAACGTGCACTGGTCGAACTGGATTCGGCCCTGGAGCGCGCAGGAATCGACTACGCAACCATCAAGGGCGGCGCGAATCGATTGGTGTTGTACCCGAACCCGGCTTTGCGTGCCTGTCATGACCTGGATCTCCTGGTTCGACCGGCAGATCGTGCGGCCGCCACCAAGGTCTTGCTCGATCTTGGCTATGCCGCACGACCGAAGTTCGACAACATCAGCCTGGAACTGTTGATGACCCGTGACCAGGTCGACGTCGATCTTCACTGGGGGTTGTTGCGCGAAGGGCGGCTGCGAAATGAAGACATCGACGGCATGTTGAGCCGCCGCACCCGGGTCTCGGGAACATGGACGCTGGATACCAACGATGCAGCGTTTCTGATGCTGGTGCACCCGGCGTTCACCAAGTATCTCGCTGCCTGGGACGTCGGGTTGCATCGGGTGGCCGATATCGTTCTGTTTCTTGCAAGCCAAACGGTCGACAGGCGAAAACTGGTCTCGACGTTGCGTGACAACGGCGTTCGTACCGCTGCCTGGGCGACACTTCGCTGGGTCCAGATGTTGATGCCGGATGACAGGCCCCGGGCGCTGAACGAGTTATGCGCCGACCTGAGCCCCGGTGTCGTTCGGCGCACCTGGATTGAGGCCTGGCTTGCAAAAGAATGGACGACCCGAATGGCGCGCGTTCATTGGTTGCGCCTGGCGCTTTTCAGCCTTCCTCTGCATGATCGATGGTCGGATGTGCTTGGTGCGTTGCGCGGGCGGCGTCGCGCTCGGGGGCGGCAGGAAAAAGACATGGCCGAATTTCGGGAATTATTTGGCGAGTAAACCGCGAGCCAGGAGATCTTCCGCGAACGCAAGCAGGTCAGTCTGTGCCTGGTCTTCATCGACATCGAATTCCGTGACGATTCGATCGACGATCTGGTCGATTGAATGGCCGTCAACTATCGAATTCCAGATGTAGCGGCCGACACCCTCCAGTCCGAAATAGGTGCCGTTGGCAAGGTCGAGCAGAACGACCTCGTCGCCTACTTCCCGTGACATGACCTGGGCGGGAATCTGGAGCGTTGTGTCTGGATTCATTCTATCTGGATAGCGTGTTGAGATGATCGGCAATGGCGTTGCGCACCGTCGGGAGCATGCCATATTCCCTCGGATAGTCCAGCGAGAAGGTCGGTATTTTGCTGGATATGCGGTGCGTCCAGTCGAAATGCCGGGATAGCGACTCGCGATCCTGGATGTCGAGTAAAAACGAATTCTCGACCCATGCCATGTGGCGAGCTGCACCTTCAAGCTCTTCAAACCTGACTGATTCCACGAATTCGTTGCACAGCAGGTACGCTGCGCGGACAGGAACCGGCCTGTCGACGTGCGCCAGAGCATCGCCCGCCAGAAGCCGGGTTTTGCTCGTAAAGCTCACGGCATCCGCCGATTTGTGCCCGGCGCCGGCGATTGCCTCGACGCTGTCCTCCCAAAGCCGCAGCGACGCGTGGCTGGGCCGCACCGCAATAGTGTCGCCTGTCTCGTCGATGATCAGTGAGTCATCCGTCAGGAACGGCGTTCCATCCAGGGCAAAAGAGGCAGCCAGCGTGGACTTGCCGAGACCGGTACGGCCGATAAATGCGACCGCAGTGCCCGACATCGAGACTGCGCTGGCATGAAAGGCGGGCTGCCCCTGCCGACTCAGCGCGAGCGGTTGTACCTGGTTGATATAGAGATGCTCGAGGGTCGCGTCGTCAATCGCTTCAAACGGTATCGCAATGACACGGGTTCCGTCGCCGGACACCTCAAAATCCGCCAGTTCCGGGAATCGCAGGACGTAGTTTTCGCCGGCGCGGTAAAACTCGGTCCAAACGGTGCCATCGTCGAAGACGTAGGCATGAAACGGCGCGGACGACATCGGGGACGGGTTCGCGCGCGGCGCGACCTCGAATCGGATCATGTGTCCGTGTCCCAGGCCAGTACCTGACGAACGAACGACTCGCGAGCGGCAGGCGACGGGAAGAGTTCGGCGTGGTTCCGCCGCACCAGCGCGTCGATTTCGGCGACCGTTCGATCACCGTCGCAATAGCCGAGAACAATCTTCCGGGCACGGCCCCGGTCATTCAGCTTCGCGACGCGATCAGTGCGGCCGTGCTCCAGCATCTTGTTGTCCAGGATCAAGCCGCTGAACGTTGAGTGCGCGATGCGCAGATCCTGCTCGGGAAATTCGACTGCCCACGCGATGATGTAATCGCGATGCCGCACCATGATCGTCGCATTGATCGATTCGCCTTCACTAACGCTTACCGGGTTTTCGAACGGCAGGAATGCCTGCGCGCGTTCGATGCGATCGCCGGCCAGCGGTGAGTTCGTCATCCTGGTGTTGTCATGAAGTGTGCTTTCGAACCAGCCCAGCAAGCCACTGGCCGTTGCAGCTCTCGTGCATGTCAATCTGGTTGTCCAGGTAACGAAGTCGCTGACCTCTTCGCCGAGCGCGATTCGGGCAAGGCTTACCGGATCCGAAACGATGTTTTCCGGTTCGGCCGCAATGGCATGCTTGCTGTTGGCCGCCAGCGATGCCGTCCACTCGAATTCGCCGGGGACGCTGCCGTCCCGCCATCGATCGGTGAACGTGTTGCAGGCATCGGACTCGACGAGCGAGAGGAAAACCTCGACTTCGGATGGAAATACGGTGCCGCCGGGTTTGAGAAAACGTTCCTGTGCATCGGCCAGGACCGAGAAAGCGCCGTAATCGAATCCGAAATAACCGATGTGGTCGCAGATCACGATGTCAGCCGGTTCGGGCAAGGCCAGGTGAAACGAGTTCTCCTGAAAATACTCGGCCTTGTGCGCGTAGCCGGCATCGGCGACCGTTCGGCGCGCCATCTCGATAACGGCACCTTCTTCGACAAAAAAGACCTTCCCGGCCCCGGCGCGCAGCGCCATCAGGCCGAGAATGCCGCTGCCACAGCCGAGATCGACAACAATGTCACCGGGTGACACAGCGTTCTCGATGGCTGCCTGGAATTTTCGAATCTTGGATTTGTCGGACAGGTATCCGAAGTGTTCTTCGAGAGGATCAGACATGGTCGGATTATGCCTTGATAGGCATAATCCGGCTATGCGCGATGCTCGATTGGTGCAAAAAACCCGACAGTTCTTCGGACTTCCCGGCGCGGACAAGAAATTGATTCTGCAAGCGATCTACTGGTTGGCCGTCTCGCGCGTCTGGCTGGCCGTAAGGCCATTCGGTCGGCTGGTCGAGGGTCTGCGCTACGAGGGCGTTGCGAAGGTCGCCGATCCCGAGCTGCTGCAGCGAATTGGCTCCGCAGTCGCCGCCGCGGGTCGCAACGTTCCGTGGCGTTCCGACTGCTTTCCGCAGGCGATAACGGCGCACCGGCTACTCAGCAAGGCTGGCTATGAGTCGGTCGTTCATTTCGGCGTCAACAATAGTGACGAAAGCGATTTCAAGGGCCACGCATGGGTGACCTGCGGGGACACTGTTGTTGTCGGCGGTGCGGAGATGAGTCACTACTCGGAAGTATTTCGCACTAGGCCTTGATCCGCCCGTCCTCAACGTCGATGACACGATCGGCCAGCGCCAACAATTCGGGTCGGTGGGAAATCAGGACGAGACTCATTGAATGGTCGAGCTCTGAAAGCGCTTTCATGAGCATTGATTGAGTTCCCTCGTCCAGCGCGGCTGTAGGCTCGTCGAGTACAAGGAGGCCCGGTTTTCGGAGCAGGGCGCGTGCGATGCCGATTCGCTGACGTTCGCCGCCCGACAGCCAGCGACCGCCGGGCCCGACACGCGTATCGAGACCGTCGGGAAGCCGTTCGGTGACGAAATCGGCAGCTGCCATGTGAAGTGCCCCGGTGAAGTCGTCGTCGGTTGAATCCGGCGCGAGCACCCGCAAATTCTCGCGAATGGTCGCGTCGAACAAGACAACATCCTGGGGAACGTAGGCGGCCTGGTGCCGCCAGGCGCTGGCGAGAGATTCGTCGACTTCTTTCCCGTCAATCAGGATCGAACCGGATTCCGGCCTGAGCAGCATCAGCATGGTGTCGGCAATAGTGGTTTTGCCGGCGCCTGTCGGGCCGCTGAGGGCCAACCATTCGCCGCGTTTGAACTCCAGCGAGACGTCGCGAACGATCTGGCGGCGTTCGTCCAGGCCGGTCGTACCGGCAATGCTGACGTCCTTCAGCTCAAAGGATTGCCAGTCAATGCGAGCTTCCGCAGAATGCGGTGCGACCGGATCGCTTTCCAATTCGGCCGCGAGGCGCTCGACAGCTTGAAGTGGGGCGACAGCCTTGACGATTTCCTGGTATGCGACCTGGATACCCGCCGCGCGCGGCAGGATGCGAATGAAGGCAAGCAGTCCGAAAACGAGCAGGGCAGGGGGTGTCTCGAGGTACCAGGCGATCGGCACGCCGACCAGCAGGCCGGCGATCAGCGCCAGCTGATAGCTCATTTGCGTAGCCGCCCGTGAACGGGCGTAGCTGACGGCGTGCGCCGCAGCACCGCGCGAGTCGGCCTCGAATCGACCGGCGAGGAGCCCGGCGTCCATACCGAGCGAGGTCAGGCGGCTGATCGCGACCCAGTCTTCGTAACGCTGGTGGAGCTCGGTCGTGGCCTCGACGTAGTCTTCGGCGTGGGTCTGAACATGCCCGCTTCGGCGTCGATTGAGGACCCACATGGCCGCCAGGATGGCAAGCAGCCCCGGAAGCAGCAACGGGAATACGAAGGCCGTGGACAACAGGTAGCCCCCGATGAGCAACGTCGCCGTCGCAACCTGCACGATGGCGGAGAACCCGTAGACCGCATCGTAGGTCTGGGTTTGCAGCGCGCTGGTGATTCTGGGAGGTGCCAGGCGACGAATCGTGTCCCAGTGCGCGCCGGCCAGGGCCCGATAGACGCGCGACTGCAGCATGACGACCATTTCCTGCGTGTGTTGATCTTCCCGGACCGAGGAGAGCCAGCTGGTGAGGGCGCGCATGGCGGCTGCGGCGGCGAAAACTGCGAGCCAGCCGGCAGGAGGCAGCCAGGCAACAAAACCAGCGAGTCTGTCGCCGGCAGGGACGTCTAGCGATGCGAGGACCGGAAGCGTTGCCAATGCAACTCCAACCTCAAGCATCGAAGCGAGAATCGCCAGCAAGAAGACCCCAATTGCCCCTTTTCGCAACGAGGTTGTTTGTACAATTGTTGTCAGGTACGGTGCGATTCGCGACTTCAACAGTATCGCTCCAAAATCAACCGCGGATGTTACGCTATTTCCAACAGCAGCGTGATTTGTTCTTGTCGATCGCGCCTGTCGCCAAAATTCTATCGATTCTCGATGTCGTTCCGGTGTCCTCAACTATGAAATACATTTTTGTCGTCGGAATGGGAAGGTCTGGTACGTCAACTGTGGCGCGGCTGTTGGGCCTTGATGCAACGGTAAAAGCTTGCCACGAGTTTATTGGAAATAGAGAGTATTGGTTGCTCAGCTGGTACCTTGATCATGAGCAATATGCTCTTCCTTTTCTCGAAAGGGAAAAGGCCAAAATAGAGGCGATTCCGTCGACCAACGTTTTTATCGATGTAAACGGGTACCTGCAGAACTCCGTTGGGCCGCTCGGTGAAGTATTCGAAAACGCATCGATCTACCATCTCGTTAGAGATGGCAGGAATGTCGTTCGATCCTTGTATACACGTCGTTCCGATGACCGGGTGCATCTGCTGCCAAAATCGCGTCCGGAAATCGAGCGTTGGTTCGAGTTTGATAAGTTTTCCCAAGTGTGCTGGAACTGGAACGCGACGACGTCGCGATTGCTCGACGAGGGCATTCCGCTGCTAAAGTTCGAAGATTTGGTTACCGATTTCGATTATTTTGAGCACGCTTTTTTGCTTAAGGAAGGACTCAAGGTGACACGTACGCGCTGGCGGGAGGAGATCGGAAGGCGCCACAACAAAACTCGTTCGACTGCATATCGATGGTTGTATTCGAAGGTCAGGGGAAAGCCGTTCGTATCAACAAAATTGCCGGAGTACGACTATTGGCCTTCCGCCTACAAGTCAACATTCGATGACATATGTGGCGAGACGATGAGACGTCTGGGTTACTTGCTTTGATGCCCGATTCCCTGAATGTTTTCGTGATCGTGACCGGCGCAATGACCTCATGCGAGGGCTAAGTCGACAGGTCATCGTCTATGGCGTTGGCGGGATCCTAAACCGGTTGACCGGCTTCCTGCTAATACCCTTGTACACGCGCTACCTGACTGTGTCGGAGTATGGCTTGATCGCACTTATTGCAGTGTGGATCCAGATTCTCACTTTTGTCGGTCTTTCAGGGATTGCATCAGCGTCCGTTCGCTTCTATTACGACGACCCCAGCGACGACGCGTTGCAAAGAAAGTTGTTCGGCAACTCCACGGTGCTGTTGTTGATCTGGCCGCTGGTGTTTTCAGCGTTGGTATTAGCGTTAACTCGCGCATTCGATCTAAGCGGTCTGCTGGGGGCGGGACTCCTTGAGTTGTTCCCATTCGTCGTTGCGATCGCATTTTTTACACCTCTCAGCCGACTGCTGCTTGGCCTATTTCGTGCACAGGGCAGGGCCGAGGCATTTGTCGGGTTCAACCTACTTTTCTTTGTCTTGCAGTTCGTCCTCATTGCCTGGTTTGTAGCGATCGAGGAGCGCGGACTGCCCGGGCAGGTCGCAGGGCAGACAATCGCAAATGCTATCGTCTTTGCATGCTCCCTGGCATTGCTGATTCGTTACAGCAGATTCAATGTCGATCCTGATCTGATGCGCAAGATTCTGGCGTTCGGGATTCCGATGATTCCGTTCTTTCTATTCGTCTGGGTAAATACTTCGGCACCGAGATTTTTCGTGCAGGCCGCGTCTAGCCTTGAAAGTGTCGGACTGTTCTTCCTTGCGACGCAATTCGCAGGGATTATTCTTTTGGCCGGGACAGCGCTGAACAACGCGTTGCAGCCGAACTTTTACCAGGTGGCACAGGAAGAGGACGGTGCGGCCAGACTGGGCAAGCTAATCACGCAATTTGTAGCAGGCTTCTCGGTGTTTGCAATTCTTATCGTAGCCGGGGCGCCATATGTTATTCGTTTCATCGCTGCGGACACATATCATCAGTCGATTGACTATGTCATGTTGTTGTCAATTGCCGCGTTATTGCATGTTGCTGCTTCTCCGGTTGCGTGGAGCCTCACTTACAGCAAGCGTACCGGCTATCTGAGCGGTGTGCGATTGGCAGGGACAGCCGTATTGCTGATCGGCTTGGGAATATGCGCGCTGGAAGGAAGTGCCTCGATCGCAGGAGTCGCATGGACAATGATTGCGGCAAGCGCGACAGTGTTGCTGGTCGGGACCGTGGTGGCACAACGGTCATATCGAGTTGTACTGGAGCTTGGGCGAATATCATTGATTTTGATCGCCGCGCTTGTGTCGATGCAATTGATTGACCTGCTGGCTCGTACATCTTCGAGCCTCAATAACATTTACGTTGTTACGTCGGTCGCGGTATTGGCATCGGCGACAATTTACGCGGCGAGTAGCCGCAGAAGCTCTGAAGGGCTATGAATCCGATCCAGCTCCAGAATGAGTGTCATGCGGCATTGCAGAGTTTCGCAAACGGTCGTCCTGGTTCGTCGATCGAATTGCTGGAAAGCTGTATAACCCGACAGCGACTTGTAAGGCGTGATGCGGGATTCTTGGTTAGCCAGTACAGGCAGCTCACGGAATCAGGTGCTGGTCGATCGGACGCGGTATACGAAATGGATATCGACGAATACAATGGCGATATACCGGCGGTGTTCGATGTCGCCCGCGAACTCGATGCCATCTCTCAGTATCTCAAGATAGCGTGTGTGCATGGAAGTCTTGCAAGCAATGACACAATCGCCTACAGCGATTTTGACGCGTTCGTTGTAGTTAGCAACGCAGCACTGCAATCCGTTGAGTCGGCGGCTTTGGTTGCCGCAGTCTTGCAGCGCAGTTTGAAGCACATGTATCGATTTGATCCACTCCAACACCATGGCTGGCTTGTACTCACTGAATTCGATCTCGAAAACTATTGTGACGCCTACCTGCCGGTATGCGAGCTTTCTGCCGCAAAGTCAATTTTGCCAGGTTGCGATGGCCTGCTGCGAATCCGGTCGAGGGACTCGCGACGCGAGCAATTTACGGCTGCAAACTCGCTGCTTGATTCAGTGGAGCATGCGAATGTCGATGCGGTTTCGTCAAACTTGTACGCATTGAAGTCGTACATGAGCAGGATAATGCTTTTACCGGCAATGTATCTGCAAGCAATTGGCGAGGGTTCTGTCAGCAAATCGAAGAGCTTCGGTTTGCTCGGCGAACACATCAACGATTGCGATTTCCATGCGTTGAATCGGGTTTCGGAGGCTCGGCGGGGCTGGGATCAGGAATTGGGCTCGCTGGATAATTTTCTTCTGACTCGAAGCGTGGGAATTCGGGCACTCGTTTCTCGTTTGTGGCGTGTCAATCCGGGTAGGCAGGCGGAATTTATCCTAGATAGTAGATTTCAAAGCAGCCTTTCCAGGATGATTTTAAGTATGCGCGCAGGTCTAACATGTGTGGAATAAACGGCATTGTCGATTTTCACAGTCGGGTTGCCGAGGATCGCATGCAGCTCGTGAGACGGATGAACGACGTACTCGCGCATCGTGGTCCGGATGATGATGGCACCTGGATGAATGGTGATTCGACAGTTTTTCTGGGTCACCGGCGCCTGAGCATTATCGATGTTTCTTCCCGCGGAAAGCAGCCCATGCTGTCGCCGGATGGCAATGCCGTCGTTTACAACGGCGAGATCTACAATTTCAAAGAACTTCGCAAGCGGTACCCGGGATTCGATTTCGCATCGGACTCAGATACCGAGGTCTTGCTGCAGCATTACGCGAATCACAAGATCGAGGCGTTGCAGGATCTTGATGGCATGTTTGCATTCGCTCTTTGGGACGCGTCGCAGGATCAACTGTTGCTTGTGCGGGATCGGATCGGGATCAAGCCGCTGTACTACGCGGAAAATAATGGCGTTTTTGCATTCTCGTCCGAAATTCGGTCACTGTTGCTTCTGCCTTGGGTCGATGCTCGCCTGGATAATTCGTCCATAGCAACGTATCTGACTTTCGGAAAAGTTGCTGCCCCTAAAACGCTCTATTGCGGGATAAAAAAGCTGCCGCCCGGACATTTCATTACCGTAGGTCGACTCGGATGCAGCGAGCCAACACCGTATTGGGAGGTTGACTACCAGGATCTGAGCGGCGGCAGCGAATCGGAGATTGTGGAACAGGTCTATTCACATTTGCAGTGTGCGGTGCGTCAGCGCATGGTGAGCGATGTTCCGGTAGGTGCGTTCTTGAGCGGTGGGACAGACTCCAGTGCCGTAGTTGCTTTGATGCGGCAGTTCGAGCCGGATGCTGAAATCAAAACCTTCTCTATCGGATTCGAGAACAAGCCGGACTACGACGAGCTCGACTATGCGCGGTCAGTTGCGAAGCGATTTTCGACTCGTCACTACGACTGTAGGCTTAGTGCAAATGACGTCCGCGAATTCATTCCCCGAATTGTGGAAGTGTTCGATGAGCCGCTTTCGGATCCGACGGCGATACCGATATTTTTTATTTCCGAACTTGCGGCTTCACAGGGAATAAAGGTTGTATTGACTGGAGATGGGGCGGATGAGTTGTTCTTCGGCTATCGAAGCTGGATTAAGTTTGCACGCGCCTATCCGCTCTACAACCAGTTGTTGAAGGTCCCGCGGCAGATCAGGAGTCCGATACTTCGAGGGTCCGCATCCCTACTTGGGGAAAGAAACTCTGCGGAAATGCTGATGCGCGCGGCAAATGGTGAGGAACTGTTCTGGGGCGGCGCAAATTCCTTCAAGTCGTCAACGTTGCCGAACCTGTTCACAAAATCGTTTCTCGCGGATCTGGCCGGCAGTACCGTACATGATGGAATTGCCGCAAACAGGCGTACATGGAAAGAATTGAGTCAATCTGCCCCGGGATGCGGCGATTTGGGGTGGATGTGTTTCTTCGGTATCAAGGACATTGTCCCAAATACTTACCTGTACAGGGCGGACAGGCTGGGAATGGCGAACTCCGTAGAGCTCCGGGTACCGTTTCTTGACCATCGTCTTGTGAGCCTGGGTCTGTCGATTCCCGATCGGTTACGCGCAACCGGAGGTGAGCCAAAGTACGTTCTCAAGAAGGCGTTGGAACAGCTCCTACCGCAAAATATCTTGTACCGCTCCAAGATGGGGTTTTGCGTGCCGATTCGGGAGTGGGGTGGCGATATCATGCTTGAATACATGGAGGATAATGTCTCCGAATTCTGTCGCGCTATCGAAATTCTGGACGAGACCTATCTGCGAAAGCGGATTGCGGCGTATCGAAGTGGTAAAACCCAAAACGTTCATGCGCTATGGAGTCTGTACTTCTTGATGGCATGGTATTCTCGGTGGATCGCGTCTGGGCAGGTTTACAATGACTAGCGTGGTCTGGGTGGCTCCCAATTTGAATCACTACAAGGCACGGCTTCTTCACGGACTTTCGCAGTCTGGCATTCAGCTTCATGTCCTGTCTGGTTCCATTAGTCCGTCAGAAGGGCACATAGCCGGATCGGATCAGGGTTCCTTTTCACACTTGTCGATTCCAGTTGGCAAGTCTTCATTCGCCCGTAGTCGATCTTCGTATAGTGCGCTAAGGGCAATGGTCGACGATATCAACCCAGACGTTGTTCTGATGCCACTGGAAAAGAAGTTTCTGCCGATAATCCTTTTTCTCGCCATGCTACGCGGCAAACGGGGTTTCAAATTGGTTAGCTATAATCATCCAGTAACCAAGTCGAGACTGTTTGGATCTGGTTGGGTGGAAATCATGGTCATGAAGTCAATGTGTAAGCTTTATGACCGAATCGTGTTCTATACCGAATCGGCAATGCAGCGGGCCGTTGCCGGCGACATCGTGTCGCATGAAAAAGCCGCATTCGCGAACAATACTCTGGACACACAGGCGATTTGGTCGACGTACAGCTTCCAATTTCCGGAATCTGGCAATCCTGCAATCGTATTCATCGGCAGGTTGGTGAAGAGAAAGCGGATTGCTGACCTTTTTGATTACTTCGCCTGTATCCGGACGCAAGTTCCAGACTGTCGATTGATTGTAATCGGTGACGGCCCAGAGAGTGCGCTTGTTCAAGAGCAGGCCACCACCTGTAGTGCCGTCGACTGGATCGGTGCAACCGGAGATGAAGAGACGATTGAGAAACACATGCGATCTGCGCGACTCGTTTTCGTGCCCGGGGCGTCCGGATTGTCAATCGTGCACTCCTTCTGCTATGGGCGTCCTTATGCAACGCTAGCCGACTCCGTGCCACATGGCCCGGAGATCGACTACCTCGTGCACGAAGAGAATGGTTTTCTACTGAGCGGAGACCGCGCATTGGACTGCGAGGCAATCGTTTCGGTACTTAGTGACGAGAACAGGCTACATGCTATGTGCAGTGCTGCATTCGATACGGCGAAACGGCTCCGCATCGAAGATTGGTGTGCGCAGATGAAAGATGCACTGACCTTCGCAGCTCGACCGCAACTTGGCGCGGCTTGATAACTAAATGATCCTGGCATTTGCTGCTGTCGCAACCGGACTGGTACTGGCTCTGTTGGTTATTAGTTCAACCTGGGGCATACCGGTCCTTTTCGCTGCTAAACCAATTATCGATGCTACATGGCGTTCGAGCTTCTCCGGGTATTCCCTTCTGGATCTGATCGGCGTCGCGGTACCCAGCATCATGGTCGTTCGGATGGCACTGACTCACAGGCATTCTTTCTTTAACAGACATCTGTCGAGCATCGCATTTACTCTATTTGCCTGGAACGTAGTTGTCGCGGTGGGCATGTTCGCGACAAACGAGAATCCACAGGTCGCAGCCGACTATTTCTTTCGGTCTTTGAGTTTCTGCCTGGCAGTGTTCTTGATTCCTTTCTACGTAAAGGATCCTGGCTCATTCCGGAGGCTTCTCCTGTTTTTTCTTGTCGCCGGGCTGTTTCCTGTGGCCGTAGGTCTTTATCAGGCGGCGACCGGGACGATCTGGGAACTTCGAATTGGTGCATACGGCCAGCTTCAACGCAACGTAGGTCTATACCATGACGCATTCAGCTTTCGGGCGTACGGTTTTCAAACGTTGACGGCCATATTACTTTTCTGGTCATACTTTGCGCCGCGAACGCTGTTGGTTAAGGTCGGCCTCCTTGCTTATGCGATCTCGTGCGCAGTAGTAATGTTCAATGTGTACTCAAAGGCTGCAGTGGTTACCGCGATTACATGGTGTGTAGTCTGGCTGGTTTTCCATCCGCGCAGAGTTGGTGTATTGGTTCCGATCATCGTCTTCGGTATTTGTTTTGCAATGTTTGACGAGTTGATTCTCGAAAAATTGGGATTGCTGTTCGCAAAAGAGGTCGAAGCATATCGCGGAGATATCGCAGGACGGTACGTTCTTGCGGGCAGGCCTACGATATGGCTCAAATACTGGAGCGAGTGGCTGGAAGCGGGAGTGTTGTTGCAATTGTTCGGGTTATGGAAAACGGCATCAGCTCACAATGACCTGCTACGGGTGTTGTACACGTCCGGAGTCGTCGGGCTAGTGATCTACTGCTTGTTTCTCGCACGTGCAGGCATGTTGGTTTGGTCACGTGTCGCTCGTGACCGAAGCGTGTTGGCTATTGTTGGGCTGATGCTGTTCGTAATGTGGATCATTGACGTAACAGGATTGAATCCAAGCTTGTATCCTGCATACAGTTGGTATGTCTGGGGGTTCATTGTGCTTGCAATCAGGGGGGTGCCGGGGCTGCGGACCGCCAAGTCGTTGACGGGGTCTCGCAACGCGCCAATACTCGATGCGAGTCGAGCGGAACCAATACGATGAACAGAAGATGAGACTAGCCAATGTTCCGGTTGTTGTGTCACTGGACGAATACGATTCAAATATCGACAGAATTCTTGACGAACTCCGGTCGATCGATTCAGTGGTGTCCGTCTATCAGGTGGGCAGTGTTTCAAGTCCGGGTATTTCCGACATCGATCTCTGGGTGATTTTCGAGGAAGCGTCGACCTGTACGCGGGATCCGAGAGAGGTGCTGAATAGTACCGGTAAATACCTGTTTTCACACAATCTTTTTGGTACTACACAGTCCGTTTTTGCAACAGCTCAAAAATTCGGATTTTTTCACAACTATCGACTACTTTTCGGCGACGAGCAACAACTCACCTCGATGGTTGATTGCCCTGATTCGAAGACCTTTCAGGACGTAAAGCAGCAAGAAGCCATCGAGTATCTGGTCAAAGCGTTTCAGGTAGCGACGATCGAGAAATCGCTGGGTGTCGTGAACACGCGCAACCTGCTGCTTTATGCGAAAGCGCTCTACTACGATCTGGATGTGCTTGCCGATAGCCTAAGTGACGAGTCGTTGCGTGTTGTGCTGGACGACATCATGGCGTTGCGCGCCGCCTGGTTCAGGTGCTCACCCGACCGCAATCAAATTGCGCGGCTGCACGATCGGTATTGCTCGGCGCTTAATGTAACGTTGAACCAATTTTTTGAAGTACGGCGATTCTGGCATCCCAACCCCGGACGAATGGACTTGCCAGGATCGATTTCAATGGTTTCATCCGAGATTCTAACAACGAAAATATCCGGTATGCGCCTTCCAGGATGGCTCCTTTCCCGGAATCGAAGGCTCGTCAATTTGCAGCGTCGCATGATGAGGTGGGAGTTTGGGATACCGATGTCGGCGGCTGCGTCTTCACCGTTGCTGCTAGAACGATTCGAGTTGATCTCATCGGCAAAAGCATGGAACAAAAAGCATCTTCCGCATTTCATACCATTGCCTTTCGGACTGGATATTTTCGGATAACACGGTGGGGCTGATCTTGGCGATACGAAACCTTGGAAATATCCTGGTCGACGAATTGAGATGCGATTTCGTCGTCAGCGGACTTCGTGGTATGCCTCCGAACGGCGTCTTATTGGATCTCGGGTGCGGAGATCGCCCTTTTCTGGAAACTTATGGACCGATTGCGAAGGAGTCGATTGGAATCGACGTACCGATCTCCCCTCATGGAAACGCAAAGCTCGACGTTTATGGCAGTGCGTTGGCGATTCCGTTGGCCGATGAATGCGTTGACTATGTTCTTTGCAGCGAAGTCATGGAGCATGTCACCGATCCACAAATTTTGTTGAACGAGACTTATAGAGTGCTTCGCGATGGTGGCACACTTATTTTGACAACACCGTTTCTTGTGCCCGAGCACGAGGCGCCGTACGACTATTTCAGATATACGAGATTTGGGCTTTCCCTGCTGCTTTCGCGTGCCGGATTTTCAGTCGAATTGCTGCAACCGTTTGGCGGAGTCGTCGGCGTCTGCCTTTCGTTTCTCATCCAAGTCCAAATGAAGTTCTGGACGGGCATCGCTTCGTCGCTCCGCTTGTCTTTTCTTCGGTCGGTATTCAATCCGCTAATTCTAATTTTCGTCGCTGCGCCTCAATACGCATACGTGAGCGTCGTCAGGCTGATCGCAGATACTCGAATAGGTCGTCGTTTATCCGAAAAGCTTGGGTATACATGCAAAGGCTTCGGTGTCATTGCAAGGCGCTGAGCTTGACTACTGGGATGGCACTGCGGATTTTACATGTTTTGCGTTCGGCCGACGTCGGCGGCATAGAGAAGCTGACTGCTCAGCTGTCGAAGATTCAGTTGGCGGATCCGGTGCTAGACCCCGCAGTCCTGTTCTTGCAATCGCGATCCGGACCGCTCGGAAAGCTTTTTGACCTGGACGATCTGCCTGTAACGGAATTGGAGCTTAGTGGTGGCTTTGACGCTTCGCCAAAGAAGTTCTACTCCGCCCGACAATTGATGATGCAGTTCGATGTATTGCATATGCACACGTTTCATCCTCTCGCAGCGCTATCGGCTGCGTCTTCCGGCAAGCCCGTCTTGTTTACAGAGCATGGAAATTTCGGATTTGGCCGGCGACGCAAATGGCGAGACGTCGTTAAGCGTGAGATTCAGCGTCTATTCTTGAATACATCTGTAGACTTTGTAAGTTTTAACTCCGGATTTACCCAAGGACATGCAGTTCAGAGTTACGGGCTTAAGTCCGTGCGGTCCGCCGTAGTTCCTAATGGCATCGAGTTAGCGGAGGTTCCGTCACGGGCTACGGTCGAGTCCAAGTACTTGAGTGACCTCAGAAGGAGAATCGCCGACCATTTCGTTGTTGGAACAAGCACGAGGTTCGCGGGATTCAAGAGAGTAGACAGACTTATAGACGGTTTCGCGAAGTTCCTTTCACATGACCCCACGGCGATCTTGCTGCTCGTCGGCGATGGCATTCTGAGAGGCGAGTTGGAAAGCTACGTGCAAAAACTCGGCATGCAGTCAAACGTCGAATTTACAGGCTTTCAGGCCGATGTTGCCGACTATCAGAAGCTGATGGACGTGTGTGTTTTTCCGTCAAGATTCGAACCGTTTGGCTTGGTCGCAGTAGAAGCTTATTCGTTGGGTAAACCTGTTGTGGTATTTGATGATGGCGGCGGACTGATCGACATAGTGGGAAACTTTTGCGAAGACGACGTTGTTTCTGATACCGATGAAATGTGTCAAAGACTGCTAGAGCATAGCAATACGGCGCAAAACGCCGATGACGTGCTGTCGAGAAAGAATTACGCCAGAGAGTTTGACTTGCATAAAATGGCAGGTCGATTCAAATCGATTTACCGATCTCTTCATAGTACGTACGAAAATGGGTAGCGAATCGAATTTGAACGACCCACAAGTCGGCCAGATTTGCAAAGTGTTGTTGGTCGGACCTGTCCCGCCGCCGTATTCCGGACCAGAAATGGGAATGCACCTGTTTCTGAATTCGTCGCTCGCCGATCGGTTTGATATCAGCCACGTAAAGACCAACGTCAGGAAAAGCAACGTGAACAAGGGTCGGCTTGACCTGTCCAGCGTCTCCGCATTCTTTGGTTTCTTTGGCAGACTTCTTTCGGCGCTGGTTCGGTTTAGACCCGTGGTCGCGTACTATCCCATAACGGCTACTCAGGTTGGCTGGATAGGCCGTGACACCTGGTGCTTGCTGTTGTGTCGCATATTTGGCGTCGCCACCGTGGTACACATGCGCGGCAGCCATTTTCGGCTGAACTATGACGCATTCAATCCGATGGTCCAGCGTCTTGTCAGATTCGCCCTTAAGGGCGTGTCACTTGCTTTGGTGCAGGCCGATTATCTGCGTGCACAGTTTTCCGGTCTCATCGAAGACGACAGAATACAGTTGCTCAGAAACGCCATTGATACCAGTGAGTATGACAACGCGGACCTGTCGGCTTATGAGCACAAAAACGTGCTCTACATTGGCCACCTGACCAAAGCAAAGGGTTATTGCGATCTGGCTCGCGCAATTCCAATCGTGGCGCGCCGAATTCCCGGTGTCCGATTTCACTTTGCCGGTACGCTGCGCAAGGGGGAGCGCAACGTTTTTTTCAACCAGTTGACCGGTGAGCCGGTTGGCTACGAAGACCCTACAGAAGCGCATGAGTATTTGCTGGGCTCGGAATTCCGTAAGAACTACGTATTTCACGATGTCGTGTTCGGCGATGAAAAGGTCGAACTGCTGAGATCGGCCGCTGTTTTCGTGTCGCCATCCTATTCGGAAGGATTCTCGAGGGCGTTACTGGAGGCAATGAGCGTGGGGAAGGCCATCGTCTGTACGCCGGTCGGCGCGCACAAGGAACAGCTCGTACCGGGCGAGAATGCACTGATCGTTGCGCCCGGGGATATCAACGCTCTCGCTGATGCAATTTGCCGGATTCTCGAAGACAAGGCGCTTCGCGAGACGATGGCTGCCAACAACTTCGCGTATGCCAGATCGTCCTTCGACGCCGAGCCTGTCGCCAGTCAGCTCGGAGACTATCTGCAGACTGTCGCCTTGGAGCGACAGACGTAAACCCGGCGCGCTGCCATCCCCCAGCAAATCGTGTATAACGCCAACTGGATTCCATAGGGTAGCGGGCTCGTATTTCGTGCATCAGCTTGTACAAAAACTAAAGGACGGCAAGGTCGGGATTCGGGACCTGCCCGTGCCGGCGTGCGGCCCTGGAATGGTCCTGGTGCGGAACCGGTATTCGCTCGTGAGTGCCGGTACAGAGGGCAGTACCGTCAAAACAGCCCGGAAGGGATTCATTGGCAAGGCCAAGGAGCGACCGCAGCAGGTCAAACAAGTGCTTGACGTCCTTAAAACCCAAGGCGTTACAAGCACTTACCGTACAGTTACCAAGAAACTTGAATCATTATCCCCCCTCGGCTACTCCTGCGTCGGTGACGTTGTGGAGGTCGGCGCGGGCGTCGATCGGATCCGGGTTGGATCCATTGTGGCGTGTGGCGGCAATTCTGCGAGTCATGCCGAATTTGTTGCCGTTCCGGAGATGCTCTGCATCGAAGTGCCGATCGAAAAGGGCGGCGACGAAGATCAGCAACTGAAAGCCGCGGCGTATAACACGCTCGGTGCGATCGCAATGCAGGGAGTTCGGCAGGCTGACCTGAAACTCGGTGAGCGCTGCGCGGTAATCGGACTCGGATTGCTCGGGCAGATAACCGTTCAGTTGCTGCGAGCCTCGGGTGTAATCGTCGTTGGCACCGATGTCGTACAGTCTGCTGTCGATGTGGCGACCCAACTCGGTGCTGACCTTGCAGTCGTCTCGTCGCACAGTAGCGCTGTAGCCGAGATCGATCAATTTACAGCTGGTACCGGAGTCGATGCCGTCATCATTACCGCGGCGACCTCCAGTACCGACCCGATCAATTTCGCCGGGCAGATTGCACGACACAAAGGCCGCGTCGTCATTGTCGGCGACGTCGCGACGGGATTTGACCGCAATCCGTACTATTACGAGAAGGAACTCGAGCTCCGTATGTCGTGTTCCTATGGGCCCGGACGTTACGACACATCGTACGAGGAAAAAGGGCTCGACTACCCGTTCGGATATGTCCGCTGGACCGAAAACCGGAACATGGCTGCGTTCCAGGAGTTGATCGCGCGGGGACAGCTCGATCTGGCGGCGCTGACAACGCACGAGTTTTCTTTGGCGGACGCCCCGAATGCTTACGAGATGATACTCGGCAAAACTGAGCCGTATCTCGGCATTCTCATTCGCTACGATAGCGATGCAACTGAGCGTACGAGCCGTGTCGACGTGCGGCCCCGAGCTCCGGCCGACGCCGTCAATCTTGCGATGGTCGGCGCTGGCAACTACGCACAAGGCTATCTGCTGCCAAACTTGCCGTCACCGAAGTCCGGCGTGTGCCGCCGAATCGTCATGACGAATTCCGGCACGACGTCCCGCGGCGTCGCAGAGCGTTTCGACTTCGAATCCTGCACGTCGAACAGCGATGACGTTTTCGATGATTCGGATATCAACGCGGTGATCGTGTCGACACGACACGACTCGCACGCAGAATACGTCGTCAGGTCGATCGCCGGCGGAAAAGCCGTTCTTGTCGACAAACCGTTGTGTATCACGCCGAAACAGCTCGACGACGTGCAATCGGCGATTGCAGAATCGTCGGAACCGCCCGTGGTCATGGTTGGCTACAACCGGCGATTTTCACCGCTTGCATCGGATCTGCAGAGCAAGCTGGGGAATGGTCCGAAAGCGATGCTCTATCGAGTCAACGCCGGTCGAATTCCGCTTGCTCACTGGACGCAGGACGCAGAGATCGGCGGTGGCCGCGTCGTCGGCGAAGTCTGTCATTTCATCGACTTCATGGTATTTGTCTGCGGCGCACTACCGACCTCGGTTTCAGCCGTGGCCATGCCGGACGATCAGGGGAACAATGACACCATTCATATCAATCTGTCGTTTGCCGACGGATCGACGGGGACCGTCCTGTACCTGGCAAATGGCGCGAAGTCAGTAGCGAAAGAATACGTTGAGGTTTTCGGCAACGGCCAAACCGCTGTGCTGACCGATTTTCGGTCGCTCGAGATACACGGCGGTGGTCGACCGGCGAAAACGAAGCTCGCGAGCCAGAATAAAGGCCAGGCCGAGATGCTCCAGCAGTTTTTTGGAGTCATCCGTGACGGTGGTTCATCGCCGATTCCTGTTGATCAACAGGTGGCGGTCAGTCGAGCGACCTTCGCCGTGCTGGAATCGCTGCGTAAGTCGCAAACGATCAGGCTGTAGAAACGGAAGACTCGGTTTGAATCGGGAAATCGAAGCGGTCGTCGATCGCGTCAGCAAATACGCAGTCTCGCGCGACTACCGCGGATTCGATCCGTACGACGCGCTGAACAGCCCTGTCGTACGGGCACTGTCGTTTGGCAGCAAGTACGGCCGCATCGCCTGGACCCAGCTGCTGCGGCGATTTCCGATAAACCTCCGCCACTTGTTGCTAACGCCGAGAGGGCACAATCCCAAGGGACTCGGGCTGTTCCTCTGGGGCTTCGCAAAACTCACGCAATCCGGTCGCAGCTACGACGCTGAAATTGCCAGACTATTACGGCTCATCGCCGACGTGCGCAGCCCCAATTGTACGGGTAACGGCTGGGGCTACAATTTCGACTGGCAATCGCGCGTCTTCTTCGTGCCGAAGCAGACGCCGACAATCGTCAACACCGCGTTCGTCGGACATGCACTCATTGATACCTGGCTGGCAACCGGCGAACAATCCGCGCTCGATCTCGCTGTGCCGTCGGCGGACTTCATTCTCAACGACCTGAACCGCATCAGGGAAGGCGATACGTTTTGTTTCAGCTACACACCCATCGACGAGCTCGCAGTACACAATGCGAATTTGATGGGCGCATCACTGCTGGTTCGGTTGCATGAGCATACCGGCGACAATCGGCTTTTGGACGCGGCACTGGAAAGCGCGGCGTACAGTATCAAGTATCAGCATGACGATGGCTCCTGGTTTTATGCCGAGCCGAAAACTACGCAATACATTGATTCGTTTCATACCGGGTTTAATCTGCAGGCACTCAGGTATTTTCTTGATGCCGGGCATATTCCGGAGTACCGGGCGCAATATGAACAAGGCGTCCGTTTCTACGCAGAGCGCTTTTTCCTTGACGACGGCACGCCCCGGTTCTTTCACGACAGGACCTATCCGATCGATATTCATTCGCCGGCGCAAGCCATCGTGTTTTTTTCGGGTGCGGGGGCCGAATATTCGGATCTGACGGATCGGGTGCTCGATTGGATGCTCGACAATCTGTACGATCCGCGCGGCTACTTCTACTTTCGCAAGGCGCGGCTGTTCACTAACCGGATTCCCTATATGCGGTGGTCGCAATCCTGGGGGTTTCACGCACTGACCGAGTACTGGATGAGACGTCATGCAAAGCGAAGCTGAAGCGAACACTGCCAGAACCTGGCTTGCCGGTTGTTTTCTGAGTCACCTGACTCGTGACGAGGTGCTGGACGCCGTGCGTGGCTGGATCGACGGAAAGCGCAAAGGGCAATACATCTGCGCGATCAACGTGAGCAAGCTCGTCGCGGCGCAGCGCGATCCGAAGCTCAGGGATTTTCTTCGTGACAGCGACATCAACATTGCGGATGGCGCGCCCATCGTGACGGCGGCGCGACTGGTGGGGAACCCGATTCCGGAACGCGTCACCGGCGTTGAGCTCATGGAAGAACTGTTTCGCCTGGCGAATACCCACCGGTTCCGGCTGTTTTTCTTCGGCAGCAAGCAGTCTGTACTCGACAAGGTTGTGGCCCGTTGCCGTGAAGACTATCCGGAGCTGGTCGTTGCCGGTGCCCGCAACGGTTATTTCTCGCCGGACGAAGAGCCGGCCATCGTGGACGAGATAGCGGCAGCAAAGGCCGATATTCTGCTCGTCGCATTGGGCGTGCCGCAGAAAGAGTATTTTGTACACGATAACAACGCGCGACTGGACGTATCATTGGCGCTGCCCGTTGGTGGCGCGTTCGACGTATTCGCTGGCGAGAAGGTCAGGGCGCCCGGCTGGGTGCAACGATTTGGCGTGGAATGGCTCTGGCGTTCTGTCTACGACGGTTCACGCGCGCGTATGGTATTCAGGAGTATGTTTCCGTTTATGAAGATTGTAATGGGCGAAGTCGCCAGACAACGGTTTGGAACAGGGAAGAAAGTCGAATGCTGACGCTGGGAATTCACGAAGGTCACACTGCTACCGCCTGCATTTTTGAGGATGGCCGGGTGCTGGCCTGTATTTCCGAGGAACGGCTGAATCGAGACAAGGAGTGGGAAGGTTTCCCAAAACAAGCGATCGCCAAGTGCCTTGAAGTGACGGGTAAGAAACCCGACGAGTTCGATGCGATCGGCTTTTGCTCGCTGATGCCCCAGATCGGGTTTCGAACCTATCACCGGCCACTTTGGACGAAACGGGCGTTTGGCTATCTCGCGCGTATCCTCCCGAAACGCCTGCTGCAGCGGCAGGCGAATATCGATCTGGTGCAGAAGTTTGGCTGGTGGTCGTCCAAAAAACGCCGTAACTGGCTGGTTGACGAAGTGCGGGCGCTGGGATTTCAGTGTCCGTATGATTTTTACGAGCATCACTACCTGCACGCCAGCACGGCGTTTTATACAAACTGGTACAAGCGCGACAAAACGCTCGTCATCACGCTGGATGGATCAGGTGACGCCGTAAGCGGCTCCATCAATATTGGCGAGAACGGCAAGCTGCGCCGGATAGCGGCGTTGTTCAACTACAACTCGATTTGCGAGTTTTATACCAAGATCACTGAACAGCTCGGCATGAAGCCGATGTCGCACGAATTCAAGGTCATGGGAATGTCGCCGTACGCCGATGAGAAATACCGTCAGGAATTGCTGGACGTGTTCCGCGGTTACTACCAGATACCCGAGGGACGGCCACTCGAAATCGTGAACAACAGCGGCTACTGGAAATGGCAGTACTTCGATCTGTTCAGGAATGTCCTGTTCCAGAAGCGTTTCGACAACGTGGCTGGCGCGGTCCAGGATGTTTACGAGGAAGTGGTGCTGCAGTGGGTTCGCAACGCGATAGCCGAGACAGGCGTCACCGACCTCGCGCTATCGGGCGGCGGGTTCATGAACGTCAAGCTCAACGCCAAGATACTGGATATTCCCGAAGTGACGTCGCTGTTTGTGTTCCCGAGCTGTGGCGACGAATCCAACCCGGTCGGCGCGGCCATCAACGCAGCACTCGATGCCGGTTTCGACTACGAGGAAATCAAGCCGCTGGACATCGTCTATTGGGGTCCGAGTTACGGCGATGCAGACGTTGAGAAGGCGATTGAGCAACACCTGCCATCCGACGGCTTTGAAGTCAGCCGGCACGAAGACATCGATGCATACGTTGGCAGGAAGCTGGCCGAAGGTGCGATTGTCGGTCGCATGACCGGCCGTATGGAGTGGGGCGCGCGATCCCTTGGCAATCGTTCGATTGTCGCGGATCCGAGATCGCAGCACATAATCCACCGCATCAATAAGGCCATCAAAATGCGGGATTTCTGGATGCCTTTTGCGCCGGCGGTGCTCGAGGATAAGGCCGACAAGTATTTTCGCCGCGACAAGGCGTTTCATTGCCCGGTGATGACGATGGCCTTCGAGAGCAAACCGCAGGCGGAAGACGAAATCATCGCCGGATTGCATCCGTTCGACGGCACCGCCCGCGCGCAACTTGTCAACGAAAACGATCATCCGGCGTTTTATCGGATGATCAAGGCATTTGAGCGAGAGTCCGGCGTTTCGGGAGTATTGAACACATCATTCAATCTTCACGGAGATGCCGTCGTCTGTACCCCGGAAGACGCGATCAAGACGCTGTTGCAGTCGGATCTGGACGGCATACAGGTGGAAAATCACTACATTTCGCGCGTTCGTCGGTAGGATTTCCAGACGTTCAGTCGTCTCACTTGGATCAATTTGCCCAAGTATGGCAAAGTCGCGAGACTTGGGCAGTACAGAATGAATGGAAGGTATCGTGGCGGACGCTATCAGTCTGATCGCGGCGGTAATCGTGGCGTTTGCGGTTACCGTTGTTTTTGTTGCGATTTTGCGGCCAGTCGCAAAGTCGATTGACCTGGTTGACAAGCCGGGTGGCCGGAAAAACCACATAGGCGTCGTGCCGATCGTTGGCGGCATCGCGATGTTCGCCGGCATGATCGCGGCATTTACCCTTCTGCCGGATGGATGGGTCGACTGGTCGGCAATCATTGCGGGTTCGGCAATCCTGGTCATCGTTGGCGTCATCGATGACCGGTTTCATATCCCGGCTGCAGCCCGTCTCTCAGCGCAAATCGCGGTGGTCGTCTTGATGGTCTACGGGGCCGGGATGCCCATGGCCAGTATTGGCGACCCCTTCGGGACCGGTGAACTCGTCATGGGCCGCGGCACGTTGCTGTTCACCATGCTCGTCACGATCTCGATGATCAACGCCTATAACTTTGTTGACGGCGCGGATGGGCTTGCTGGGTCACTTGCTCTGATTACGCTTCTTGCCGTTGCCGACGTGGCGACGATCGGGCATCCGATGGCAGCGATCAGCTTCGTCATCATTGCCGCGATCATCGGATTCCTGGTGTTCAATTTTCCAACCGTGTTGAACCGCAAGGCGCGCTCGTTCATGGGAGATGCCGGTAGCACGTTGCTCGGTTTTTCGATCGTCTGGGTCACGATAGGTATCAGCCAGGGCCCGGACCGACTGATTTCTCCGGTTCACTGCCTGTGGTTCGCATCGATTCCTATCTACGACATGTTCACCTGTTTCGTCAGGCGTCTCCTGAAGCGCCAATCGCCCTTTACGCCTGGCCGGGATCACTTTCATCACGTATTGCTGCGAGGCGGTTTCGGCGTACGCAAGACACTCGCGATACTCACGGGCCTGCAGTTGGTATACGTTCTGATTGGTCTGGCCGGTTTTCGTGCGGCGATTCCCGATGTGGTGATGTTCTGGGCCTGGGCGGCGCTGGGATTCTCTCAGATCGCAGTAATAAGCGCGCTTAGCCGATACAACCGGTTCAAAAGAATGCGCGCCCACCAACGGCAGGCGCGCATCTCATAGGTCCGTCGGCGGCTACTGCTCTGCGGTCGAGATGCGGAGCTCGACGCGGCGGTTGGTCGCCCGGCCTTCAGCCGTCGAATTGTCCGCGATTGGCGCGGTCTCACCGTAGCCGCGGAACGTGAGTCGTTCCGGATCGACGCCGTACAGCACGAGGTAGTCGAGCACCGTCTTGGCGCGCCGGTCCGACAGGCCGAGGTTCGAGTCCTCATTGCCGACGTTGTCGGTATGGCCGGCAACCTCGACGATCAGGTTCGGGTACTTGTTCAGCGTCGCAGCGGCATCTTTCAACAGTTGCTCGGAGCCAGCCATCAAAAGGTCGGAGCCTGTCGTAAAATTCACGCCGGGCAGGCTAATGACATCCGATATCTCGCAGCCGTAAATGTCGACGCGAACATTGCGTCCACGGCGCGTGTCCGGGCAGCGGTCGTACTGGTTCAGAACGCCGTCGCCGTCTGAATCGTTTTCACAGCCGAATTCGTCAACATCCGCGCCCGGGCGCGAAGCCGGGCAACGGTCGACAGCCGTCGGTACGCCGTCATTGTCGCTGTCGAGTGAGCAGCCACGGTCATCGACCGCTGCACCAAGTGGCGTATTCGGGCAGGTGTCCCGGTAGTCGGGAACACGGTCGCCGTCCGTGTCACGATCCATATCCCGTATTTCGCAACCGCGCGATGTGACATCGACGCCCGGTGGCGTGTTCGGGCACTCGTCCCACATATCCAGCACACCATCGCCATCCGTATCGGCCGGTTGGTCGCCGCGTTGCGGGTCGCTGATCGACGGTCCGCGTCCAAACGCGTACTGGACGCCAATCGTGCCGACGAAGTCGGTAAAGTTGTAGTTGTCTTCCCAGGCCAGTCGTGAGCGGATCTCGGCCCGCAGGGCGAGTCGATCCGACATGGGGCGCCACAGTGCGCCGACACCGAGCGAGCCGGTTGGACGATTTTCCGAGCCGCCATTGATGTTGAAATCGATGCCGAGGTATCCCAATCCGACCAACGCATACGGTGAGAACTCGGCGTCTCTGTTGTAGTGGACAAGGAGGTTGGCACCCAAATCCAGGTGTGTCTCATGGTCGCGGACCCAGGGCTGCGTGGGAATCGGGCGATACCAGCCGTCAATTTTCGAATAGCCGAGCAATCCCTCAAGCGAGTACCGGCTGCCGAAATCCCGACCTACGGCAATCTGCAAGCCCGAGACGGAATCGTCGATTTGTCTTTTCGGATCGTCGTCGTTGTACACAATAGACGGCGCAACATACCAGTCACCCCAGGTCGATTGCGCTTGCGCCGTTGCCGGTAACATCAGGGTTGTTGCGATCAGAATCGCAATGTTGTTCAGGTATTTAGCCATTTTCGGGCCCGTCGCTGTCCGTCGCCAAAAGTACTCGCCGCAGCATAGCAGCTTGATACCCGCCATTATGAGAAGTGGCTCCACAGGACGCAAGTTATTGAATTACTGGCCGTCTGCTTATTTGCCGGATAATGACAGCTGCCGTGAGCCCGGTGCGCCGAATTGCCGCCCCCAAGTTACGCGCAGTGCGAGTCCGCGGCGCGTCATTCGTCACGAAACAAAGCGTGACGCGGTTGGTAACGAATCCGCCGCATAGCTCTGTATAATTTTGCGTCCATTCCTAACTGAACAATAATCAACAACATGCGAATAACGATTCATGGCTCCGGCTACGTGGGCTTGGTAACCGGCGCCTGCATGGCCGAAACCGGAAATCATGTCGTTTGCTACGACATCGATGAAAAGAAAATTGACCGACTGAACAATGGCGACGTGCCGATCTACGAGCCCGGCCTCGATGCTTATATCGAGCGCAACATGCAGGCCGGTCGACTGGAGTTCACGACCGACGTCGAGAAGGCAGTCGATCACGGCCTGTTCCAGTTCATAGCCGTTGGCACACCGCCTGATGAAGACGGGTCGGCCGATCTCAAGCACGTACTCGCCGTTGCACGTTCGATCGGGCGCGAAATGAACGAGTACCGGATTGTCATCGACAAATCGACCGTGCCGGTCGGTACCGCTGATAAGGTTCGCAGAGCCTTGCAGGAAGAGTTGGAGCAACGCTCGGTCGAGCTCGAGTTCGACGTGGTGTCGAATCCGGAGTTCCTGAAAGAAGGCGCCGCAATCAACGACTTCATGAAGCCCGACCGAATCGTCGTCGGCACGGATAATCCACGAACCGCGGAACTCCTGAAGTCGCTGTACGAACCGTTCAACCGCAGCCACAATCGTCTGATCACGATGGACATCCGGTCGGCCGAGCTGACCAAGTACGCCGCGAATGCGATGTTGGCGACCAAGATCAGCTTTATGAACGAGATGGCGAACCTCGCTGAGCGGATGGGCGCTGATATCGAAAGTGTCCGGCTGGGCATCGGTTCGGATCCCAGGATCGGGTACCAGTTCATCTACCCGGGTGCCGGCTACGGTGGATCGTGTTTCCCGAAGGACGTCCAGGCATTGGCCAAATCTGCGGCAGCCGTGAGTTACGACGCTGAGTTGCTGAACGCGGTTGAAGCTGTCAATCAACGCCAGAAGCACAAAATGTTCGAGATGCTGAAAAATCACTACGGCGGCGATCTCGAGGGCAAGACAATCGCGGTCTGGGGATTGTCGTTCAAGCCCAAGACCGACGATATGCGCGAAGCGCCGAGCCGCGCGCTGATGGAAGCGCTGTGGGACGCTGGAGCAACGGTCAAAGCGTACGATCCGGAAGCAATGGAAGAGGCCGCTCGCATCTACCCTGACAATCCGAATCTGGAGCTGAGTGAGAACGCATACGCCGCCATCGAGGGCGCAGATGCATTGGCGATCGTTACGGAATGGCAGGAGTTTCGCAGTCCGGATTTCCGAATGCTCAAGGAAAAGCTTGCGGACGCCCTGATTGTGGACGGACGCAACCTGTTCGAACCCAGCGTCGTCGAGGCGTCCGGGCTGACGTACTACGCCATAGGACGCGGTCACGGTTTGACACAGGTGAAGCAGCAGCTCAAACGACGACGGACCGACAAGTAATGAGCAAGATTCTCCCGGTTATCCTGTCTGGCGGTTCCGGTACGCGCCTTTGGCCGGCTTCCCGCTCGATGTACCCGAAGCAGTTGTTGCCGATTGCCGGCGAAAAGACGATGTTGCAGGCGACGGCACTACGAACGAGTGCGCTGCCGACGGTCGGCCTGCAGCGAGCGGAAAACAAACACCTCATCGTGAGTAACGAATCGCATCGCTTTTCAGTCGCCGAGCAAATGAACGCGATCGAAAAAAGGGCGCAAATCATACTCGAACCGGAAGGACGGAATACGGCACCGGCAATCGCGCTGGCGGCAATTCATGCGGCCGCGATTCATGAGGACGTTATCCTCCTCATTATGCCGGCCGACCATGTGATCCGGGATGTGGCTGCCTTCCAGACGGCCGTCAACCGCGGACTGCCCGTGGCGGAGAGCGGAAAGCTGATTACGTTCGGTATCGTTCCGACATCACCCGAAACGGGATACGGGTATATCCAGGCGACTCCCGACGGCGAATCCGCTGTCCCGGTCGACGCATTTGTCGAAAAACCGGACGCGCAGACCGCGGCCGACTACCTAGCGGGTGGCAGGCACTTCTGGAATAGCGGCATGTTCCTGTTCAGCGCGACTGCGTACCTCGAGGAGCTCGGTGAGCTCGCACCGGAGATGCTGCAGGCCTGCCAGTCAAGCATGGCGGCGAAGACCATGGATGGCGACTTCGTGCGCCCGGATCCGGAGCTGTTCGCGGCGTGTCCTGCGGACTCAATCGACTACGCCGTCATGGAAAAAAGTGACCGTGTGATGATGATCCCGCTCGATGCCGGTTGGTCCGACGTCGGATCGTGGGCTGCACTGCACGACGTGTCAGAGCACGATGACAGCGGCAATACTGTTTCCGGCGACGTGCTTGTGCACGATTGCGAACGCACACTGGTGCTGTCGGAGAGCCGACTGGTCACGGCGGTCGGTCTGCAGGATACGCTGGTTGTCGAAACCAAGGATTCGGTCCTCGTGACGCACAGAAGCCGCTCCCAGGACGTCAAGGATCTCGTCGACCAGCTCAAGGCGCAGGGCAGGGAGGAGGTGAAACTGCACCGCCAGGTATTCAGGCCCTGGGGAAGTTACGACTCCATCGACATGGCGGACAATTTCCAGGTCAAGCGACTGATCGTGAAACCTGGTGCAGTACTGTCATTGCAGAAACATGCACATCGATCCGAGCATTGGGTGGTCGTCAAAGGCAAGGCGTTGATTACGAAGAACGATGAAGAGTTTGAACTCAACGTCAACGAGTCGACCTACGTTGCGATTGGTGACATTCACCGGATTGCCAATCCGTATGACGAACCCGTACACATCATTGAAGTTCAGTGTGGCGACTACCTTGGCGAAGACGATATTGTTCGGTTCGACGACAACTATGGGCGGGAAGGAACAAACACCTAAATGGAAATAACGTGTTTCAAGGCTTACGACGTACGTGGCCGCATACCGGACGAGCTCAATGAAGACGTAGCCTTTCGCATCGGCGTTGCGACAGCGGACTACCTCAATGCTCGCAAGATCGTCGTTGGTCGAGATATTCGACTGTCGAGTGACAGTCTCGCGGACGCGGTCTGTAGCGGGCTTATCCAGGCCGGTGTCAAAGTGGTCGATATCGGACAATGTGGTACCGAAATGGTCTATTTCGCGACGGCTGAACTGGGAGCCTGTGGCGGCATCATGGTGACGGCGAGTCACAATCCGGCCGACTACAACGGCCTGAAAATTGTTCGGGAAGAAGCGCGTCCCGTCAGCGGCGACAGCGGACTGCAAGTGATTCGAAAGCTGGCCGAAATCGACGAGAAAATCCGCAAGCCGGGCGGTCGCCGGGTTGAGCAGGACGTTTTCCAGCCGTACCTGGATCACCTGTTGTCGTATGTCGACCAGGCAAGTCTCACGCCGCTGAAAATCGTCGTAAACCCGGGCAACGGTGGCGCGGGCATCGTCATGGATCGACTGATGAAGCACCTGCCTTTCGAATTTATCCAGGTCAACTATCCGCCAGACGGAACGTTTCCGAACGGTATCCCGAACCCGATGTTGATTGAAAACCAGGCGGCGACCGCGGACGCTGTGCGTGAAAGCGGGGCGGATCTCGGTATTGCCTGGGACGGCGATTTCGATCGCTGCTTCTTTTTCGATGAGAAAGGCAATTTTATCGAGGGCTATTACATCGTCGGGTTGCTTGCCGAGAGCATTCTGAAAAACGAACCGGGTGGCAGGGTCATTCACGACCCGCGGCTGATATGGAATACGAAGGATATCGTCGAGGCTTCAGGTGGTGAGCTGATCCAAAGCAAGTCCGGGCATTCGTTTATCAAGGAAAAGATGCGCGACACAGACGCTGTCTACGGCGGGGAGATGAGCGCGCACCATTATTTCCGCGAGTTCTCCTATGCGGATAGCGGAATGATTCCGTGGCTGCTCGTTGCGGAACTGATGTCGACCACGGGAAAACCGCTGTCGGCGCTGGTGGGTGAACGCATTGCGATGTATCCCGCTAGTGGCGAGATCAATCGAACCGTCAAGGACGCAAATGCCACGTTGAAACTGTTGTATGACCGGTATGCGGCCAACGCGATCAAAGTGGATGACGTCGATGGGTATGGATTTGACTTCGAGGACTGGCGCTTCAACATTCGCAAATCAAATACAGAGCCGGTCATTCGGCTCAATGTAGAGTCTCGCGCCGACGCCGAATTGATGCAGAGCAAGACCCGTGAAATTCTGGAGCTGATCGAAGGCCGGTAACGGCAGGTCCAGCTATTCCAGCCGGAAACCGCTGAGCAACAGCGCCTCTTTGCCGTCCGGCTCAGGGGCAAACAGGTAGATCATCCCCACGCTGCTCGTGTCGAGCTCGGCTGCTACGGGGCCGGTGCGAATCGCATCAATCGGAATGCGGAATTCCTGCGGCTGTGGCGTCAGCAGCAGCGGTTGGATGTAGGCGTTGTCCCGGTACGGTGAGCGCCGCCAGGTATCGCGAACGACGAAGGAAACGTTGTAGCTGCGATCGTCGGCGGATGACGCCGTGAAGACGAGATACTGATACCCCGTCCAGTCAGGCACGGGCTCGAGTCGAAACAGCAGCCGGTTGTCGGGGTTTGCCGTCAGGCGCACGATCCGCTTTTCGCGGACGTCCCAGGTGCCCGGTGCGAGTACGTGCTCCAGTCGCGAGGCTTCTCTCGGGCCGTATATCAGCGGTTCCCAGAAGCGGTCGAATGAAACGAGTGTCGGCGATCCCGCATAACGGGCGGTTAGCGCGTACGCGTAAATTGTCGAAGGTGTAACGGCAAGCAAGGTTGCAATCGCGGTTGTGGCGACGACGGCTGTTTTCGCTTTGCCGGGGAGCGACTCACGCATGTCACGATCGAAAAGCGCAAGGATTCCCAGTGCCGCGACGATGCCGATGGTATTCGCGGCGAGATCCGAGAAGCCTGCGTCGCGTGGACCGGCAATCTGTGAGACTTCGGACAGCAGCCCCAACAGAAACGCGAGTGCCGCAGCGAACAGGTAGGCATGGCGTTTGTTGTATCGGGTTCGGGCCCAGAAGAGCGCCAGTGCAGTGACCACGGCGAACCCGGGCGCGTGCAGCGAGCTGATGAATTCCTTGGTCATTCCCGACAACGACGACACGTCGAACAGGTGCAAATAGATTGTCCCGGCGATACCCGCCAGGACAAATGCGACGAGTACGACAACGCCGATCCGTTCCGTCAGGCTATTCAACATAAGTGCATGAAATACATGATAATAGTGGGCCAACAGCAAGCCAGTACCCGATTCTGCCAGCTCGTGGAATGAGGCGCCCGGACAGTTTAACGTAATGGAAAACAGCCATGCGACATTCGTTGCGGGGCTGTTGTAAGATGTTGGTTCATAGCGGGTTCTTGCCTGGTTCCAGGCGGATTTCCATGTGCTGTAAAACGTCGAATAAAGGAACAGAGTCTTGAGTAACTCTTGTGTGAACCGCTCGCTCGCGATTTGGCCATTGGGGCTTGTTTTGCTGGCCGGACTGGCTGGCTGCGAGTCGACGCCGACCACGTCGACAGGGAAGTGTCCGGAGCCGCCGGTTGACTCTCGCGAATACGTCATCGGGCCGGGCGATACGCTGCAAGTGGTCGTCTGGCGCAATGACGAGCTGTCTGCCGAGGTGCCGGTGCGTCCCGACGGTCGTATTTCGACGCCACTGGTGGACGACCAGCAGGCATCCGGAAAAACACCATCGGAGCTCGCGCGCGAGATGGAAAAAGCGCTTGCCGAGTATTTGCGTGCGCCCAAGGTCAGCGTGCTGGTGGTGGCACAGGGAGCCGCAAACCAGATCCAGGTCATTGGCGAAGTACTGGCGCCACAGTCGTTGCCGTACCGCGATGATCTCAAGTTGCTTGACGTGATCGTCGCCGTCGGCGGACTCACGGAGTTTGCAGCAGGCAACCGCACGAACCTGGTTCGCCAGACCGGCAGTGGGCAGGTCGAGTGCCGGGTTCGAGTGGCCGATCTGCTGGATGGCAGCATGTCCGAGAACATCGCCGTCTACCCTGGCGACGTCGTGATCGTGCCGGAAACCCGGTTCTGATGACGTGGGTCCGTTCGCCCCAAACGCGACGTCGCGCGAACTGAGAAAACATCGCTGGTCTGCGCTGCTCATCACGGTCGTAATTGCCTGCCTGCTGGGTGCGTGGGTGCTGAAGACGCCAATACGTCACAAAGCGACGGCGACAGCTTCTGTCGCCATCGACAGTTCCCCGGCATTCGTTCCCGAGTTTCGGCTCCTGGTCGATGAGGTTCTATCGTCGGACGCACTGATGCTGGAAGTGGCGCGCGAAACTGCCAACGAGCTCGAGAAGTTCGCGGGATCCGATCAGGACGACATGGCCCGCTATCTGAAAGAACATATTGTCGTCGGTTCGGACGAGTTGACGGGCGAATTGCGCTACCTGTTCGAAATTGAGCACCCAAACAGGCGTGTCGCGGCAAATGTCATAGGGACGACGGCAGAGACGTTCGTTGACATGGTTCGAGCGCGCGCCGGCGACGGCGATTCGGTGGATGCCTGGGACGAGCAGATCGCCGCGCTGTCGCTTGAAATTGGCCGTGTCGAACGCCTGCTCGCCGCTAGCGGCGAGAGCAGCCCGGGATCCCGGGTTACGGACCCGGCTGACGAGCTGCAACGCAGGGAAGCCGACCTGGCGCGCCGCATCGACGAATCGGAGCGGCGCCTGGGCTCGCTCAGGTCGCGTCTGCAGGCCGCCAGTGAACCGCGTGACACGTCGCAGGCAGACGCCGCTGCCGCTGAGCTCGAAGCCCTGCGGGCAACGCTTCGCGATCTGCAACGGCAAAAGGCGGAGCTGTTGATCAGCTTTACCGAAAAGCACCCTGATGTGATCGCCGTCGACGAACGTATCGCGACGACGCGTCAGCTAATCGCCGATCGCTCACGGGTTGCGCCGCCGACGGCACCCGGCGGGTCGACCGAGGATATCGCCGCACTCCGTGCAGAGATCGCGACGCTCGAAGGATCGCTGACGTCAATGCGCCAGAGCCGGAGCGATATCCTGGTGCAGCTGGAAACGTTGCCGCAGCCGGCATCGCGGGCTTCGCAACCGATAGAGTCGCGTGCTGATCTCGAAAGTCGGCTCGTCGAGCTGAAGGATAGCTTCGCCAGCGTAATCTCGCTGCGCGACCAACAGGAGGCGATGTCGAACGGCCTCAGGGATGCCGTCGACGACCTGGCTGCGTCGGGCGGCGTCGAAGTCCGCTCGGTCGGTGGCGGCGGGCAACCTCAGGTAACGCTCGCAGCGATATTTCTTGCCGCCGCCGCCGCAGGCGTATTGTTCGCAATGCTTGCCAGCCGAAACGGAATTGCCATCCGTACACCGAAACACATTCAGAGCGCAGCCGAGCATAGTTTCGCAGGTTCCATCGGTCTATCGACACATACACCGGTCTATCGCGACACACGCACGTCAAACCGCTTGTTTCTCGCGGCTGCGGGTGCCTGGGCACTGGTGTGTGTCCTTGTTGTCGCGAACAGCGACGTCGCGTCACTATGGGTCAGGGACCTGATCGACGTTTCGCGGGAGACGCTCGGCGTATGAGCAAGATTCAGGAAGCGCTCAAAAAGATCCAGGGCAAGAAGTCAGATGCCGATGACGACGGTCACCCGGTCGCCGTCGTCACCCCGTTGCACAAGAGTGACGATTTCGAGGCGATCATCGAGGCCGAGGAAGCGCGGCAGGAAGACCGTGTCGGGATTCACTACGAGACCTTTCGCGAAACGCGGCACCTTGCGGAAAACCCGGCGCAGTCACTGGCTATTTCCCGCGAGTTTTCCGAACTCGTCGGGCACCTCGACCTGAAAGCCGGTGCCGCCCTTGTTGTGACGGCTCCGGATGCTGGCTGCGGGCGCTCTTACGTGGCTGTCAACCTCGCTGCGACGCTGGTCGAGGAGCATTCCTGCGATGTGCTTCTTATTGACTGTGACGTCGGCAACCCGGAGCTAACCGAAGCGACCAATCGTAGTGGTGAGAGCGGCTTTTTCGATGTCGTCGCCGGCAAGGAATTCGATATCGAATCAGTGATCGCGAAATCGACGATCAAGGGGCTTAGCATCATGACGATCGGCACGTCACCGCCGGACGGGGTCCGGCACCTCGAGCTTGGCGAGGTATCCGCAGCATTGAGTCGTATCATGGAAAAGTGCGACGACAAGATAATCATCATCGACTACCCGGAGCTCTCGGCATTTGCCGATTCGGCCGATCTACCGAGATTCGACGAGCGATTCCTGGTTGTTGCGGCTGCCGGGACGACATCGAAAGACGACCTTGAATCGGCCGTTCGCCGGCTACGTGACGCACAGGTCGAACTACTGTTGAATCAACGCTAGGCAAGATACCAATGAAGATTCGAAAGATTAAAAACAAGTATGCGCGCGGCGTGATTTTGCTGCCCCTTTTTGCGGCTGGAGCGATCTCGTCGCAGGCGCTGGCTGTCGAGTTGCAGGCCGAGTTCTCAGCGGGTGTCGGCAGGTCGGACAATATTACACGCGCGCCCGATAACGAGATTGACGAGACCATAGGCAATCTTGGGTTGACGCTCAACGCATCTCAGGAAGGGTCGCGCCTGGAGTACGACATCACGTCGAACCTGAATTACCGGACGTATGCAGACGACACGTTTGACAGCCAGCTCGTTGGTGGCGTCAATGCGTTGGCAACGTTGAGTCTGGCCCGGGATCGTCTGCACTGGATCGCGATCAACAACTTCGGTCAACGCACGATCGACCCGCTGGTTGCCCCGACACCGGCGAATCGTGAAGACGTCAACTTTCTGACGACCGGACCAAGTTTTCGCTTGCCGATGGGCAGACGCAATCAGATAGGAATCGAGGCGCTCTATTCGAGAGTTAATTACGAGGTTCGTCCGCTGGACAACGATAAGAAGGAAGCACGATTGTGGTTCTCCCGGGAGGTGCGGCGCGGGATGAACTTCTCCGTCAATGCTCGAACGCTGCAGTCGGAGTTCGACGACACGTTGCTCAACGAAAATTTCGACACGCACGAGGGATTCGTGCGGTTCGAGCGACCGGCGTCGGCGGGGCGTTCGGGTTACGAGATCGATCTTGGGTATTCGCGCCTGGATTTCGAGTCAACCGGTGACGAAAGCGGCCCCTTGTTGCGGCTCGAAGTGACGCGCTTCATCGGCACATACACCAACCTGGCGTTTCTTGCCGGCACCGGGTACACGGACCCCGCGGCGTTGTTCCGTTTTAACCAGAACGCAGACTTTGCTGGCGGCGCGACGCAAAACATCGATGGCAGTGGCGTACCGTTCCGGCGGGATTACGCTAACGTGTCGTATAACTACAATTTCGAACGAACGTCATTCTCGATTGGCGGCGGCCTGCAGAAACAGGACTACAACGGACGAACCACCCTCGACAGAAACGTCATCGTCGCGACTGCGCAGGTGCGCCGCAATCTCAGCCGCAAGGTGTTCGCGTCACTCGGTGCTTCGTTTGCGAACCAGGACTACGAACTCATTGATCGCGATGACCGCACCGTCGCCGCCAACTTCCAGATCGGTTACCGAATCGGGACGACAATGACGATCGCGACAGATTTCGAACATACACGGCGCACGAGCAACGATCCCCTCGCGAAGTATGACGAGAACCGGGTGTTCGTTCGGTTTACCTACACACCGCGCTGGGATACACCGCCGCAGCAACCGTAGGAATTCCCACGGCCTAAAACAGCGTATAGATGAAAGGCGCGAGAGCCGAGCCCTGCGCGAAAATCAGCAGGCCGCCGAGCAGCAGCATTATAATGATCAGCGGCGCGAGCCAGAACTTCTTGCGCACTCGCATGAAGGCCCACAGATCCTGTATAAAATCCATCATTAGAAAGGTCTCTCAATTCCCTCGCGCGGCGGTGTGTTGCTCTCCACGCGATACGATTCTTCGTCGTCAGACATCGAGCGTTTCATCGGATCCTTGCCCAACAAACGCATGACCAGGCCCATAGGCATGACAACGCCATAAAAAATAATGCCGAGAACCAACGGCGTCATGATCTTGCTGAGCAACAGTGCCAGCTTCATCCACGCCCTGTAAACCGGTCTGAGCGAATTCGGCGCCGCCAGCCCGAGTAGCCCGAGTATGCCGAATATGACCCACGGCCATACCGGGAACGAAAACTCCAAAAACCACGGAAAGAACAAACCGAACAACAGGGCGATCATGCCGCCCGTTGTCAGGCCGAATTCCCGCAACCCCTTGCTATCAAGTTCCTTAATTTCGTGTTCTGTCATGACTCAGTCCAATTCAAATTCGTCACGCCATGAGCCGTCGTCATCCCATTTTGGCTGTTCGGTTTTGGCGAATATTGTATTTTCGATGACGAGATAGTCCATCTCGGTTCGCATGAAACAGCGATAGGCATCCTCCGGTGTACAGACAATCGGCTCGCCACGAACGTTGAACGACGTATTGACAACCACGCCGCAACCGGTGCGTTTCTCGAACGCCTTGATCATGCGGTAGTACCGTGGGTTGGTCTCCTCATGCACCGACTGGATTCTCGCCGAATAGTCGACGTGCGTGATCGCCGGGAGTTCCGAACGCTGTACGTTGAGTTGCTCGATTCCGAACAGTTTGTTCTGTTCTTCCGTCATCGGGATCCGAATAGACTCTTTGACCGGCGCAACAATCAGCATGTACGGACTTTCGTGTTCCTGTTCGAAGTAGTCGGCGACCCTGTCCGCCGCGACCGAAGGCGCGAACGGCCGGAAAGACTCGCGGTACTTGATCTTCAGGTTCATGACCGACTGCATCTCGGTGTTCCTCGGATCGCCAATGATGGAACGGCCGCCGAGCGCACGCGGACCAAACTCCATGCGGCCCTGGAACCAGCCGACGACATGGCCGTCGTCCAGGATTTCGGCGAGCTCCGTAAACAACGTCTCGTCATCGAGCTCCCGGTACCTCGCGTCATACTGCTCCGCGACTTCGGCGACGTCGGCCGCCGTATATCGGGGGCCCAGGTATCCACCGCTCATCAGGTCGCTGCCGTTTACCCGCCGTCCCTTGTCAAGGTAGTCGTGCCATACGACGGACGCAGCGCCAATTGAGCCACCGGCATCGCCGGCCGCCGGCTGGATCCAGATGTTCTCGAAGGGTCCTTCACGCTGCACCTTGCCGTTCGCCACGCAGTTCAGCGCGACGCCGCCGGCGAGACACAGGTTCTTTTCTCCGGTCTCCTTGGCAACGGTACGCGCCAGGCGCAAAACGACCTCTTCAGTGACTTTCTGGATCGACGCCGCGACGTCCATTTCCTTCTGAGTGATCTTCGTTTCTGCAGTACGCGGTGGCCCCTCGAACAAGTCGTGAAACTTCTCACTCGTCATCGTCAGGCCGGTGCAATAATTGAAGTAGCTCATGTCGAGCCGGAATGTACCGTCTTCCTTCAGGTCCAGCAGGTTATCGAGGATCCGATCGACGTAGATCGGGTTGCCGTACGGCGCAAGGCCCATCAACTTGTATTCACCCGAGTTAACGCGAAACCCGGTGTAATAAGTAAATGCAGAGTAAAGCAGCCCGAGTGAATGCGGGAAGTCGATCTCCCACAACGGAGACAGTGAATTGCCTTTGCCTTGCCATACGGACGTTGTCGCCCATTCCCCGACGCCGTCGAGGCACATGACCGCGGCGCTCTCAAACGGGCTGAAGAAGAAAGCGGACGCAGCATGAGACTGATGATGCTCTGTGAACATCAGTTTCGGCAGATCGTCCTTTGAGCAGTCGCCCAATTCTTTGAGTTCCCGGATCAAAGTGCTCTTCAGATAGAGCTTTTCCTTGAGCCAGATCGGCATCGCCGCGATGAAGGAGCGAAACCCTTTCGGCGCATAGCTGAGGTACGTTTCGAGCAGCCTTTCAAACTTCACTAAAGGTTTGTCGTAAAATGCGATGTGGGTCACATCGGTTAACGTGATACCCGCCTCATCCAGGCAGTACTCAATCGCATGTTTTGGAAACCTTGCGTCATGTTTCTTTCGCGAGAAGCGCTCCTCCTGTGCTGCTGCAACGATTGCTCCGTCGCACAGGAGTGCTGCTGCACTATCGTGATAATACGCTGATATTCCTAGGACATAGGTGCGTTCAGTCATACTGATTTGTTATCCGTTGGTATTTCGACGACACGAAAATTGCTTCGTGCGAAGGTGTAATAAAGGCCAAAAAAATAGCGATTTGGACAACCGCTTTGCCAATAGTCTATGATTGATCGCTCGATGTAAATCTCGAAATTTATCCAGATTTTACAAAACATTACATGACCAGTTCGATGCCGACATCGGTGCAATACCCAATTCGGCATCGCGCCTATTATTGGATCAAGTGGGAAACAATACTTACATAGATTACTTCGTGCGTGCATTGCTGGTCGTCGATCTTTTGGGTTTGACGATCGGCTTCGTTGTGGCGACCACGACGGCGTTACCAAACGTTGGCGCCGAGTCGTTCAATTCGTTTCTTGCGTTGCGGCTGTCAATTGGCAACGTACTCGCGTTTCTTGGATTGCTGCTCGTCTGGACGGTGATTTCGCTGAGTTGCGGCATTGTTTCACTGGCGGCATTGGTCAGACCGGCGTCAAGAATGATCGACGTGCTGCTAATGACGATACTGGCGACATTGACCGTTTCGTTCATCGCAATCGTGCTCAAGATCGAGATGGTTAACCTGCAGTTTCTCGGAGTGTTTTGGGCCACTTCGATCGTGGTAATAACGATCGGACGATTGATTGCGACCTCACTTTACAAGCGCTCGTTTGGATCCAGTACGAGTCGACCGACTATGCTGATCGTCGGTATCAACTCGCGTTCGATACAATTCGCAAACGACATCAATGCCGCTGATCCGACGTCCCATCGAATCGTCGGATTCGTCGACGACAAGGACTACCGCACGGATGAGTTTGACCGGAGCGGCTACAAGCTGGTGACGTCCATTGACGATCTGCAGGAGTACCTTCGCAAGTCGCCAATTGACGAAGTTTTGATCAGCCTGCCCATGAAGTCGCGCTACGACGATGCATCGAAACTGGTGTCAATCTGCGAAGAACAGGGCATCAAGCTGCGGATTCTCGCCGACCTGTTCCAGTATCGGATGACGCACTCCAGGGCTGAGAAATTTGGCCGGAGTTCGGTCATCACCGTCGCTGTCCATGGTATGACCGGTTTTCCGGCGTTCTTCAAACGCGCGCTGGACATCGTCGCAAGCGGTGCCGCTCTCGTGGTCATGAGCCCGTTGTTCCTGTTGGTCGCGGTTCTTGTGAAGCTTGACAGCCCCGGCGAAGTATTTTTCGCGCAGGAGCGGGTGGGGCTGAACAAGAAAGGCTTTCGCATGATCAAGTTTCGAACCATGGTCGTCGACGCAGAAGAACGCCAGGCCGCGATCGAAAACCTCAACGAGGCATCCGGGCCGGCGTTCAAAATCAAGAACGATCCCCGCATAACGACGATCGGCAAGATACTCCGGCGTACGAGCATCGATGAGCTGCCGCAGTTGCTCAATGTTTTTCGCGGTGAAATGAGTCTTGTCGGACCGCGGCCACTGCCCCTCCGCGACTATTCCGGCTTCAGTGAGGACTGGCACCGGCGGCGTGTCAGTGTGCGACCCGGCATGACCGGACTTTGGCAGGTTGAAAGCCGTGACCATTCATCGTTCGACAAGTGGATGAAGCTCGATATGGAGTATATTGACCGCTGGTCGATATGGCTCGACATCAAGATCATCATAAAGACTATTCCCGCGATGATTCGCGGGTCAGGCGACTAAACCAAGGAAAGAACAGTGGCTCAGAAATCGACTATGGAATACTCACTGCGCAAGCGGGTATTGGTGACGGGGGGCGCCGGTTTTCTCGGAACGCATCTTTGTCAGCGACTGCTTGCCGCCGGCAACGACGTGTTGTGCGTCGATAACTTTTTCACCGGCGCGCGTGACAATATTCTGCATCTCCTGGACAACCCGCATTTCGAATTGCAGCGTCACGACATTACGTTTCCGCTGTTCGTACAGGTCGACGAGATTTACAATCTTGCATGTCCGGCGTCGCCGATCCACTACCAGTTCGATCCGGTGCAAACGACGAAAACGAGCGTCCACGGTGCAATAAACATGCTGGGGCTTGCGAAACGCCTGAAGGCAAAAATCTTTCAGGCGTCGACCAGTGAAGTTTACGGCGACCCGCAGGTGCACCCGCAGCCGGAGGACTACTGGGGACACGTAAATCCGAACGGCTTGCGAAGCTGCTACGACGAGGGAAAACGCTGCGCGGAGACGCTGTTTTTCGACTATTACCGCCAGCACTCGATACCCGTCAAGGTTGCCCGCATTTTCAACACCTACGGTCCGTACATGCATCCCAACGACGGCCGGGTCGTTTCGAGCTTCATACTCCAGGCACTGAACGGCGATCCGATAACGGTATTCGGCGACGGCAGCCAGACCCGTTCATTCTGCTATGTCGACGACCTGATAGAAGGGTTTATTCGTTTGATGGACACCGACGACGACGTGACGGGCCCGATCAATCTTGGCAACCCCGTCGAACAAACTGTGCGCTCGCTCGCCGAAACGATTATCGACATCACCGGGTCGAAATCCAAAATTGTCGAAAAGCCGTTGCCGCAGGATGATCCGAAACAGCGCCAACCCGATATCACCCGCGCAAAAGAACAGCTCGACTGGGAGCCGCTGGTGCCTTTGGAGGAAGGTCTCGCCAAGACGATCGCTTACTTCGAAAAGCAGCTCCAAAAGGGCACGATTACCGGTACTTACCGCGTGCTGACGATGTAGCGATTTGCCGCTGAAACTGTCGGAAAGTTTTACACCTATTTGATCGCAGTTTGACGACTGTCTCGCAACATACTGATTATTAACACTTTTAATTTTCGGCATGCAAATTGCACATACTCAGGTAACCGGGCAGGTAAACGAATATTCTTGGGAGACATACAATGTCGAAGCTTCGCACAATACTCATTTCAGCTCTGAGTCTGGCAATGCCGGGCATCGCCTTGGCGAGTTCCTCCTCGTCGGCAAGCGGCAGCGCCAGCAATGGCAGCTACGGCAGCTACGAAAGCTACTCCGAAAGCGCTGCAGGCGTACCGGAGCTCGACGGCAGCATGCTCATGCTGACCGTGGTTCTCACGCTCGTCGTGGTCGCTATTGTCCGCGAGCGGTACCTGGCACGCCTCGAGCAGTAAGCCAGGCAAAACGCAAACTTTGCAGGGGAGGCGCATGACAATGCGCCTCCTTTTTTTGTGCCTGCTGATCGCAGCCGAGTCCTTTTACCTGAGCATGCGGTTCGATGCCTGGGATCTGTTTGATGCCGGGGCCGGTACAGGCTACCAGTGGATAGCCGCCGCCGGGCATGTCGCCAAGATTGCCATTGCCTTCGGCGTCGCCTTTGCCATTGCAACGTTTCCTCGACTTAAGGCACATGCCGCGACGTATTTGAGCGCGACGTCGACCTACCGCTGGCAGATTCCGGCAGTCATTCAGATCGCGGCGTATTCTGCGCTGCTGTTATGCACGATATCGGTGTTTGCTACAGCGAGCGGCGAAGCAGCGCAGATCCCCTGGTTGCCCGTCGCCTGGGGATCGTTGCTGGTCCTGGTTGTGGTTACATGGCTGTTGTCGCTGGCGCCGGTTTCCTGGTGGTCGGATCTGTGGCGCAGGGAGAAGGGCCCGGCGATCCTGGCCGCACTCGTCGCTGTCATGGCATGGGCAATTGCTTACTCCTCGCAGGAACTCTGGGATCCGCTGAGTCGCATCACGTTTGAGACGTCCGCCTGGTTGCTTGGATGGTTTTATGCAGATGTCATCGTTATTCCGCCGGAGCTGATTCTCGGGACGGGCGATTTCGTCGTGCGAATCAACGCAGCCTGCTCCGGCTACGAGGGCATTGGCCTGGTTACGGCATTCCTGGCTTTCTACCTGTCCATTTATCGGGACGAGTTTCGGTTTCCCCACGCGTTGCTGTTGTTTCCGATCGGTATAGCGAGTATCTGGGGCTTCAACTCCATTCGAATTGTCGCGTTGATCGCAATAGGAGCGGAATGGTCGAGAGACATCGCCCTCGGTGGCTTTCACAGCCAGGCCGGCTGGATTGCATTCACGATAGTCGCGGCGGCGTTACTCGTAGGGGCGCACCGTGTGAAGTCGTTCCGGGCGACACAAGTACGAGATGTCGGCGCAAAGCCACAAATGAATGTTCAGGTAGCGATGCTCGTTCCGTTGGGAGTACTGCTTGCGACGACTCTGCTAACCCAGTCACTGTCGGGTGGCTTTGACTGGCTCTACCCGCTTCGCGTCATCGCTGTCGGGCTCGCGATAGCCATTCTCTGGCCACAGATTCGACCGACGACCAGCCTTCGGTTCGGGCTGCCGGTTGTCGCCGGAATTGCCGTCTTCGCGATGTGGATCGCCACCGTCCCGCGCGATGGGTCTGTCGATGCGCAGTTCGCACAGGCGCTTGACGGCACCGAGCCCTGGACGGCAGTCGCCTGGCTGCTCATTCGGTTGGTCGGGGCGGTGGTGACGGTTCCGATCGCCGAAGAACTTGCGTTCCGCGGTTACCTGTTGAGCCGGCTTTCGAACAATACCAACTACATCGCCGGAGAGGTGCCGGTCAGCTGGTTGGCGATAATCGTGTCATCCGTCGTGTTTGGTCTGCTGCACACGGCCATCCTGCCCGGCATGCTGGCCGGATTGGCCTACGCGATCGTTCGGCTGAAGTCGGACAGCGTCTGGGCCGCCGTTATCGCCCACGCTACGACGAATTTACTCCTGGGCGTTTACGTATTGAGCTCTCAGTCCTGGTCACTCTGGTAAAGTCGGTTATATGCACAGCGATCCAAAATTTTTCGATTCGGGCAACGATGGCGCCTGGGTCAGGCGCCTGGTTATTTTCTGGATTGTCTGTATCGCGCTGACCGCAGCGGCCGATTTTTTTCTGTATTTTCTGGAGTGGTTGCCCGGCGAGATTGTCCGACGATCGTTTGACATCGGAATTGAAGAGAGCCTGGGTACCTGGATATCGACGAACCTCACCCTGTTCACAGGCCTGGTTGCCGCGGCCATACTGGCGGGCGAGTGGCGCAACGGGCTTCTGAAGGACCGGATCGGTTGGTGCATCGTGTCGCTGTTTTTCATCTTTATCTCCTTTGACGACGCCGCGAAATTTCATGAACGTGCAGGTACCACGCTGAGGCTCAAGTACGAGAAACTGGCGGACACTGCGCTGGAGTCCTGGTTCCCGTCCTGGGGCTGGCAGCTGTTCGTGGCACCATTTTTCGCCCTTGCGGGATGCTTCATCCTCTATTTTCTCTGGACGGCAATCCTGCCTCGTCTGAGGAAATGGGTACTGGTGGGGTTCGGTCTTTTTGCGATCGCCGTGCTGGCGGATTTTGTCGAGGGCATGGAGCTCGCCAGCGGCAGGAATGCGGAGCACCTGATCCGCCTGGCTGAGGAAACCATCGAGATGCTGGGTGCCACAGCTTTCCTGTACGTTTTTCTCGTCGAGTTTGATCGCCGTTTCAGATTGCTGCTGCGTCGCAAAGAGCAGAATCCGTAGTTCGAGCTGTCGCAATCTGGCGACAGCGGAAACCCCGTGTACATCAGTGGGTTAAAGGATGGAGTTCGCGATACAGGTGAACAACCTGTCTTGGATTGGCGACGGACCTGTGTCGTGTCGAAGCGCATCGCAACTTAACTAAAGCCGACAAGCACCTGTTTTCATTATTGAATCTCCAAGGTGGCACGATAGTTGCTACCTATCTTGCAGGTGCTGCGTACCAACGTTAGGCCAGGGTCGATTCCGATCGGCGCCGGGTCGGCCGAAGCCTGCACCGGACGTACCTTTCATTAGTGGTCGCGGAGAAGCGATCGGCAGGCGACGGCGAACCGGCGCACTGTTGAGCAGTGAGGGATTCGCTCAACGGGGAAATGTGGTTTATGTCACATACCGCGGAGTTCGTCGTTGAGATCGACCCCGCCGTTGCTATACTGCAGTCACTGATAAAGGCAAACCTGCTGAAAAGCAGGGACGCAAAGCCACCGGCCTACGGGATTCCTAGGGTAGCGGGGTTACCAAAGTTCAACGGTCTGTATCTGCAGGCCGGGCCGTTCGGCCATAGCAAGGTAACCCCATCGATACCCGAGTTTCGTAGCCACTAGTAAGGGCTGTATGCCCAGTGGAGTAGTAATAGTGAGTTACGCGACCAACGGATCGGTCCGAAAGATAGTCTCAACCGTGTTTATCATGTTCGCGCTTGCGGGCTGTTTGAGCGAAGAAGCGCCAATTTCCAATGTCTCACAAGCCGGTGACTCGACCTCCGGAGGCGATGGTGGCGACGGCGGTGGCAGCGATGGCGGCGGCGACGGCGGCGGCAGCGACGGCGGCGGTGACGGTGGTGGCAGCGACGGCGGCGGTGACGGTGGTGGCAGCGACGGCGGCGGTGACGGTGGTGGCAGCGACGGCGGCGGTGACGGCGGAGGTGACGGCGGAGGAGGTTCGAACCCTCCGCCAAATCGAGCGCCGACTATTTCGGGTAATCCACCGACCCAGGTGACCGAGGGCTCAACCTACTCGTTTACACCGGATGCATCGGATCCGGACGGCGACACCCTGACATTCGACGTTACCAACCAACCGTCGTGGGCGACGTTCGATACGACCAATGGTCGCCTGACCGGTACGCCGCAGAATTCCGATATTGGCGCTATCGTAAATGTGCAGATTTCAGTGTCCGACGGTGAGTTTTCGGACTCACTGCCGCGGTTCGACGTCAACGTCGTCGAGAAACGCGACGCGCAGGTGTTTTACGCGGCACCATTGTCGAGTTCGTGCAATCCGTCGAATCCGGGAACCGGAACGATAGACGATCCCTGGAAGAACCCTTATTACGCCCTCGTCAAGGGCGGCCTTCGGGCTGGCGATGTTTTGCAATTGCGCGGCGGCACGTATCGCAATACATACGACGGATTCATGCGCGACCAGAGCCAGGAAGATCGCCTCGATAGTTGTGATGACGACGAGCGCTCAAGTGGCGGTGACGGCAAACATACCGTGATTCCGCTGTTCCTGGCAGGCGAGCCGGGCAATGAAATAGTTGTGGAGAATTATCCGGGTGAAACTGTCGTAATTGATGGCTCGAACGCTCGCCTGGCGAATGCAAACTGGAGCTCATGCGGTCCGGGTACCTACAGCACCGCGGACTTCAATACGAGCAGCGCGAGAACAGTCCAGGTATGGGTCGATCCGGCGAATCCGATGGATGCTGGAACGCGTCTGAAGTGGAACTCCGATAACAGTGGTTCGTGCAATCTCGCGCCGGGCGAATTCGCCTATACGTCTGACCGGATACTCTACGTGCGACTCCCAGATGGCTCCAATCCCGCCAATCATAGCGTCCACATGACATGCCAGGGCGGCGATTGTGCAACGCATCCAATTCACGCAGATGTCGGCGCGGAGTACATGACGGTGCGCCGAAATCCTGAAGGTGGTTCGTTCTTCGTCAAGTACGGCTACTACAACGGTTACGTAACCAACGGCGCACATCACCTGACTTTCGACGGCATTGACTGGGTCGCTGCAGGTGGCAGGGACTACGGTTTCTGCTTTCGCATCCACGACGGCCATAACATCACGGTGCGCGGCGGTTCATGCCATGAGTCCATGGCGCAGGGCATCGGCTACTACGGCGGTCTGCCGGACGTAGGAATCAACATTACGAACAATACGATCGAGGGTATGCACATCTACGATACCGGTAGAGCGTGGGTCGATGGTGGCGGCATCGGTAACAACCTCGGTATGGGAATTATCCTCAAGAACTGCAGCGGCTGCGTAGCGCGCGAAAACGTCGTCCACAATACGTATCGCGGCGGAATTCAGGTAAACCACTCGACTGACGGGTGCCCGACGAGTCAATGCCTCGCAAACGACGTCGTGATCGAGCAAAACGAAATTTATGACTTTTGCCGATTCAGGAGAAATGGAGACCACACGCAGGGGCAAACGGACTGCGGGGCGGTCTACATCAGAAACGCGCCGACGAACGGAGACATTCAGCGCATTACGGTTCGCAATAACATGATTCACGGGACCTTTTCCACGCCGTTTTCCAACAGCCCGTCGCCGCACGGCATCTATACGGATGGCGTCATTCCGGGCGCTGAGATTACCAATAACTCGCTCAATAACATTCCCGGTGCGTGTATAAACCTGTCTCCAAACACCGAGGTTGCAACTGTCATCGGAAACGCGATGGACAACTGCAGCACTGGTTCATCGGGTTGCAACGGACAGGACTGCGCGCTGTACTTTGATGGCGCAGCGGAGCCGATCACGCGCTACAACACCTACTGGGCGGCCGCCCCAAACACGCAAGTCGTGCGCCGCCGGTCCGGCAAAGGCCTGACGCGAAGCAATGTAGGTTCCTGGGAATCATCGGCTGTTCAAAGCGATCCGCAATTCATGTCCGAATCCGACCTGCGAATTCCGGCGGGATCGGATCTGGTGGATGTCGTTCCGTGTAGTGATGCGCCGGACGTCGACATTCACGGCATGCCGCGGCCCCAGGGTGGCGCTTGCGACGTCGGGGCATACGAGCAATAGCCGCACCAATCTCGTCTATAATCGGGCAACATTCGTAGTTCACGCCATCGCGATCGCGGTGGAAAGGCAGTCTGTTGCTCGACATCCGAAAGGCACGCTATGCGGCGCAGGCCGTTGCAACATCGATAGCCATAACGTCGTTGGGTTGCACACCGACCGCTTATTCTGATGCGCGCCCTGCCTCTGATCCGGTTACTTACTATGCGGCACCGCTGTCGTCCGCGTGTAGTCCCGAGGTTGAGGGAAGCGGGACGATCGACGATCCCTGGAGCAATCCCTATATCGCCCTTATGAACGGATCGCTGCAGCCCGGCGATACGTTGCAGCTGCGTGGCGGCGTCTACCGGAACGAATACGCCGGTTTCATGCGTGACCGAACAGATGCGGAGGGATTCGCGGCCTGCGACGATGATCTCGATCGCAGCGACCGGTACGATGGCAAGCACACGGTCCTGCCGATCCTGTTGGCAGGCGCCAGGAATGCCGACATCATCATCGAGAACTTTCCGGGCGAGGACGTCATCATTGACGGATCCAACGCCCGGTTCTCGGGGCATCAATGGTCACAATGCGGTGAAGGCGTGTATCGGACCAGCGACTTCAATTTCGGGAGTGCCCGGACGCCGCAAATATGGATTGATCCATCCACTGTCGATGACGTGGGTACGAGGCTGCGCTGGAATTCAAACGAGTCGGACGACTGCAAGCTGGAGCCCGGCGAATTCTCCTATTCCGAAAGCAGGGTACTGTATGTCCATTTGCCGGATGGGAGTGATCCTTCAACGCACAGCATTCACGCGACCTGCCAGGGTGGCGACTGTGCGGCGCACCCGATACACGCGGGATCTGGCGCGTCTTTTGTAACGGTACGACGCAATCCGGGCGGTGGCCGATTCATCGTCAAGTACGGCTATTACAACGGCTACATTACGGGCGGTGCACATGACCTGACTTTCGACGGCATCGAATGGGTTGCAGCGGGTGGTCGGGACTACGGGTTCTGTTTTCGCATTCACGATGGACACAGGATCGACGTTCGTAATGGCAGTTGTCGCGAATCGATGGCGCAGGGAATCGGCTACTACGGCGGTTTGCCCGACGTCGGTATCAACATTTCGGCGAACAGTGTTTCGGGTGTCGACATTGCCGACACGGGGCGAGCCTGGGTAGACGGTGGCGGCATCGGAAACAACCTGGGGATGGGAATCATCCTCAAGAATTGCAGCGGTTGTAAGGCAAGCGGGAATACGATTCGCAACAGCTATCGTGGAGGTATTCAAGTCAATCACTCCACAACGCGGTGTTCCGGCGAGAAGTGTCGGTCCAATGACAATGTAATCGACGGCAACGACATATCGGGGTTTTGCAATTATCGACTGGACGGTGACGCATCTGCCGGCCAGACCGATTGCGCTGCCATTTATGTTCGCCATGCGCCTACGAATGGAGAAATTGTCGGAATCCTGATTCAAAACAACGTCATCCACGGGACGAGCAACGCATCGTTCTCGAACGACGCTGCGCCGGCGGCGATCTACACGGATGGCGATATCCCCGGTGCAGTCATCCGCAACAACTCCATGTTTGGAATACCCGGTGCGTGCGTCAATGTTGAGCCGAATTCGGAACCGGTCACGGTGCATGGCAATGCTATGGAAAACTGTTCGACGTCCGGTTCGGGCTGCAACGGTGAGGCTTGCTCGGTCTTCGCGGGCCAATGGTCCCGGCATGACTTTTCCTACAACACGTACTGGGCAGCAGATGGCGACGACCAGGTCGTCAGGCGCAGCTGGGGATTCGACGTCGCCCGCGACGACGTCGGCGAATCGTGGGAGCCGTCCGCAGTTCAGGCTTCACCCGGATTCGTATCCGGGTCCGACCTCCGACTTCAGGATGGCTCGGAGCTTGTGGATGCCCAGCCCTGCGAGTACGCGCCGCCGCACGACCGGCTTGGCAGGCCGCGACCGGCCGGAAGTCGATGCGACATTGGTGCTTATGAAATGCAACGCTGAGCGGCGCGGCTGTCGGTTGTATACTTCGGCACGGCCTTCTAACTAGCGGACTCTCATGGACGACGCCGCATCCAAGTACGAACTCAGACGCAATCAGCCTGTCGCGCCCATTCGCTGGCGGTATTCGATTCGGGTGCAGCGCGTTGCACGGCTCGTTTCTCGCGTACTGCAGATGTCCTTTGGCGAATTTCGTCAGCGGCTTGCATCGCTGGCCTCGCGTTCGGAATCCGCCAGAGAGAGGATGCGAACGGAGTATGTGGCGAATGCGTCGCGGGTCGCAGATGCGCTCGTCGCTGCCGCCGGAGAAGATCCGTGCCGCTACATTTCTGACCGCCTGCAGGATCGATTTCTCTTCGGACCGGACGATGTACCGGAACTGGTCGAACTCATTCGCGAGTTCGCAGACGATACGGGTCGGGTCAATACACAGGCCGACGAGGTGCTGAGTGGCGGAACAGCATTGCTGGGTTGCCGGTTCTCGCTCGGCTCAAAGGTGGATTGGCAGGCGGACCCGGTAAGCGGCGAACGGTGTTGGCCCGATTCATGGTTTAGCGAAGACTTTGCAATATCAGTGCCGGATGCCGACGTAAAGCACGTGTGGGAAGCAAATCGGCACCAATACCTGTTCACCCTGGCCCGTGCCACACACTATACGGGCGACAGTCGCTACGCCGAGAGTGTGTTGCAGGCCATTCGTACCTGGATTGACCAAAACCCGGCCGGACCGGGAGTCAACTGGTGCAGTCACCTCGAAGTTGCTGTCAGGTCGGTCTCGTGGCTGTGGACATTGCCGCTGATCCTTCCGCACCTTCGCGGCGACGACGAACTTGCCCGAGCATGGCTCGCCTCCATTGCCGCGCACTACCAGCATTTATCTGTGAATCTCTCAATCTATACCGACCCAACCAATCACCTGATCGGTGAGGCGACCGCACTCTGGATGCTTGCGACCGTATTTCCCGAACTGCCGGATTCCGAAGAGAACGCCGGTATCGCTGCGGGGCTGATTGAGCAGGCGATTCTCAATCAGAACCATCCTGATGGAGTGAATAAAGAGCAGGCGACGAGCTATCACCGGTTCGTGCTCGACTTTTTTCTGCAGTACAAGCTCATTGCGCAAAAGGTCGGCCAACCGTTTGACACCGTGCTGGATACGCGGCTTCAGTCGATGTTCGAATTTGCGTCGGCGCTGGCCGGACAGTATGGGCAGGCGCCAATGATCGGCGACAGTGACGACGCACGAGCGAATCCTTTGCTGGAAACGGTAGGCTGGGACTTTCGCGAAATGCTCTCAACCGGTGCCGTGACATACGACAGTGCCGACCTGAAAATCGCGGCCGGAACGCTCGCGCCATCGACCGTCTGGCTCATTGGTAGACAGGCTGCTGAACGATTCGATGCCGTTGCAGCGACGGACGGGTACAGGGCGCGCCGATTCTTTCCAGACGGCGGGTATTGTTTTCTCGATATTGAGATCGGCGACACATCGGCTGAGCTGATTTTTGATTTCGGAGACCTGGGCTTGTGGCCGAATGCGGCGCACGGACATGGCGACGCGCTGTCCGTACAGGTGCGGGTTGCCGGAGACTGGCTCCTGGGCGATCCGGGCACCGGTGCCTACTTTCAGTCGATGCCGGTGAGAGACGCGTTGCGCTCCACCCGGGCTCACAATACCGTCTCGATCGGCGGTCGGGATCAGTCAGACATATTCGGTCCGTTCAAGTGGGTCAATCCGTATGCGATTGATCGCAGCGGGCTTCTCGACGCCGATTGGATCAGGGCGATGTCGGCCCGGCACTACGGCTTTCAGCGTCTCCGGGACAGGATCGTTCATGAGCGCATCGTCTTTGCGGTGCCCCGGTTCGGCTGGCTGCTTGTCGACAGGTTGTTCGGACAGCTGGATCGTTGGGACGCGGTTCGGCACTACGTGCTGCATCCTGATGCGAAGTGTGAAACTGCCGATTCCGGTTTCAGGGTAACCGCTGAACGAGGCGACCTGTTCGTACTAATGGGCGAGGCTGAGGCGGATATTCGAGTGAACGAGCAGGGCCTGTGGTCCGGAAGTTACGGTGCGCTCGAAGCATCAACGTGGGTGGAGATCGCGTCGAGAAATGACGCGACACTGGTCAGTGCACTGATTCCGACAGCCGCAAATGGGGTACGGCTCACGCCAGCGATTGAGACACAGGTACTCGACAATGGCGACAAATCCTACAGAATTGCAGGTCAGGATTCGGCGCTGCCCCGGGTGCGCCTGACTGTTCCGGGTCGGAACAATAAATCTAGTAAAAACAATGCGTTGAATGACGCCGCGGAGTTGTTGATCGATGTCCATGACGAGGAGACAGGCGCGTCCCGGCGGGCTTACTACCGCTCAGGCGGATTTGACGGCATTGCCGGTGACGGGAACACATCGTCGTGTGGCCGGTTCGTTGCTATTTGACCGTATGCAAAAACAATGAGTGACGTGGCAACCGCAACGAGTTTCATTACGTGGTATCCGACCTGTCGCCGCAGCGATACGATCGCGGCGGCGCTTGGTGGTTCGTCACACCTGGTTCATTATCTGAAATTCAAGCAACCGCTGTATGCGCCGTTCAAGTACGTAGCCCAGTCGATCTCGTCTGTGCGTCGTCTGAACGCGGATTCGCCCGACGTCGTTTTCGTCGCGGTGCCACCGTCTTTTGCAGCCCTGATGGTGTGGGCTTTCTGCCGATTGACGGGTCGCCGATTTGTCATCGACGCGCACACGGGCCTGTTTGATGACCATCGCTGGACCTGGCTGGAGCCGTTGAACAAATTCCTGGCGCGGCGCGCGATAGTGACCATCGTGACCAACGAGCATCTTGCGTCAAAGGTGCATGAGTGGGGAGGCCGATCGATCGTGATCGGTGACGTCCCGGTTGAGTTCAATTCGCCAAAGCAGGTCGATCTCGGTCCCGGGCAGCACGTTGTCGTCGTCAATACGTTTTCGGTTGATGAGCCGCTCGACGAAATCATTGCCGCCGCGAAATCGGTGCCCACGGTGACGTTCCACATCACGGGGAACCCAAAACATGCACGCACGGACTGGTCGGACGAACTGCCGGGCAATGCACGACTCACCGGTTGGGTGACGGAAGAAGAGTATGCCTCGCTGATGGCCAGTTGCGATGCCGTTGTCTGCCTTACGACGCACGATCACACGATGCAACGCGGTGCATACGAGGCCATGGCGCTGGGCAGGCCACTGGTGACATCCGACTGGCCGATCTTGCGTGAAACGTTTTCCGAGGGAACACTGCACGTTGACAACAGTGCCGAAGGTATCGCCATGGCGGTCAAGACAGCGCTGGACAATGCTGAAAGTCTGTCCAAAAAGATGGCCGACTGGGCCGGACTGCGTCGTAAAGTTTTCAATCAACGAATGCAGGAACTGAAAGAATTGATTAGCCAGGGAACATGATCCTATGAAGATTGCGGTATTTGGGCTTGGTTACGTCGGCGCTGTTACGGCGTCGCTGCTCGCCGAACAGGGAAACGAGGTTGTCGGGGTCGATTTGAACCCGGTAAAGGCGGATGCAATTCAGCGGGGTGAGAGCCCGGTGCTTGAGCCGCTGCTGGGTGACATTACACGCAAGGTTACTGCTGATGGCCGGTTGACTGCCGTTTCGGATCCAGACCTCGCTACCGACTGGGAGGTAGCGTTCATTTGCGTTGGTACACCGTCGGCAAGCGGCGGGCAAATCGACTCGCGCGCGCTCAAGGCCGTTGTTGCTCAACTCGGTTCTCAAATCAAGGAAAGGGATGATTTCCCCGTCATTGCAATACGTAGCACTGTCGCGCCTCAATGCCTGAACGAGGTCGTCCTTCCTCAGATTATCGAGAGTACCGGCCGCGAGCCGGGAGACGGCTACGGATTGGTCGGGCTTCCGGAATTTCTGCGAGAAGGTTCGTCAGTCTTTGACTTCCACAATCCGCCGTTCACGCTGATTGGGCAGTCGGACGAGCGCACGGGCGACATCATCGAGAGCCTGTTCTCGTTCATAGACGCTCCGGTGGTTCGCCTGAGCATGGGCGAAGCGTTTCTCGTCAAGTATGCGTCGAACGCCTACCATGCCGTCAAGGTCGCTTTTGCGAACGAAATCGGACTATTGTGTGCCGAAGACGGCCTTGACAGCCATCGGGTGATGGAAGCGTTTTGCCTTGACACAAAACTCAATGTGTCAAAGGCCTATCTGCGGCCCGGGTTTGCATTCGGCGGTTCGTGCCTGCCGAAAGATCTCAGGGAACTTAACCATCGCGCGCGCCAGGCGGACATCGATACGCCACTTCTCGATTCCGTTCTGCGCAGCAACTCGACGTATCTCCAACGCTGCCTCGACCGCGTTCTTGCGACGGGTAAGCGTAAAGTCGGAGTCCTCGGTTTCAGCTTCAAGTCCGGCACGGACGATCTTCGGGAGAGCCCGATGGTGGACATGATCGAGAGCTTGCTTGGCAAAGGAAAGCAAATGGCGATCTACGACAGCACCGTGCAGTTGGACAAGCTGACCGGTGCTAATCGTGAGTACATCGATCGTACGATTCCGCACGTTGCCTCACTGATTCGTGGCTCGATTGCGGAGGTGGTGGATCACGCGGACGTCATTATCGTCGGAAACTCGGAGCCCGACTTTGAAGCGGCTGTCGCCTCTTGCGATGCCGAAAAGACCATCATCAACTTCAGCGAACCCTTCCGCAAAACTGACTAAGTCCGAGGCGCCCGACGGTGACGAGTATCCGCGTCCTGGAAATTTGCCCTTATGAACCGCCTGCGTCGGGTTGGGTAAATCGGGTCAAACTGTTGCGCCGCGTAATCAGCGAGCGAAACGGACAGTGCGAGATTCTCGATATCGGCCCGAGTCGCACGGTCGAACGGGATGGCTGCATCTGCGTCTACGGCGCGAGCGACTACATGAAGAAGGTGTGGCGCTTCGCGGGCGACGGGTTCGTTCTGCACAACCATGTCAATGGACGTTATTTTCGCGGCATACTACTTGCCATAGCCGCACAGCTGATTGGCAGGCTTCGAGGTTGCCGATGCGTGACGACATTTCATGCCGGCCTCGACCAACCGTTCATTCAGGGATGGCGCCGCTACGCCATATGGCCGTTTTACCGGCTGCTCTTTGCCGCCGGTCATGCTGTGGTTTGTAACAGCGAGCCGGTCGCCCGGCGTATTGCGATCTACGCATCGCCCCGGAAAATCCGGTCGATACCGGCCTTTTCAGTCCAGTACATGGAGTTCGAGGCGCAGCAATTCGACGAGCGCACTGAGCGGTTTCTCAATGAACACAGCCCTCTGGTCTCAACGTACATCTGTTTTCGACCGGGATTCTACGTCGAGACTTTGCTGGCCGGCATGCGCCGCGCCGTTGACGAGCAACCCGGCGCCGGTTTCGCCATCGTGGGGACCGGCGATGATCGGGCGTTGTTTGAATCCAGCCTGGAATCGCTCGAGCTGAGCGACAATGTACTGTTGCTGGGCAATCTGGATCACGACGAGTTTTTGACCTTGATATCGCGCAGCGACATACACCTTAGAACACCGACATCGGATGGTGTGTCGTCGACGGTTCTGGAAGCGCTCAATCTCAGGGTTCCGGTAGTTGCCGCCGACAACGGCACGCGCCCGGAGTCCGTCGTGACTTACACGGCGGATGACCCGGCCGCGATGGCAAATGCAATTGCGTCAGCAGTCCGCAGTCGCGCCGAACTGGTGGATGCCATACCGGACGGTCTGGTAGCCGATACCGCGGCCGAAGAAGTCGATTTGCTGTCGGAGCGATGACTAATCGGCTATCGTTCGCATGATCTTCGCGATTTTCCCGGCTTGCTCTGCCCGCGAGTAATTTTCAATTGCGTCGACATCGGGATTGCAGGCCAAACTGCCGTCACACCATTCCCGGTAGAATTTCAGTAGCTGGTCGTACAGCCGGTTGTCGCCTCGGGCAGGCGGCACGACAACCCCGCATCTCGTTTCCTCGGTCACCCGCGCCACCGCGCCATTCTGTGGGGCGATTGACAGTATCGGGCCCGGAACGATCATGTAGTTGTACAGTTTCTGAGGCGCCAGTGTGTAGCTGTCTTCGTTGTCGTACAGCAATACGAGTTGTACGTCGGTCGCAGCCATCAGGCGCATCGCATCGAAGTGGGAGATGCTGCCCGCGTAGTTGAAGACGTCGCCGAGGTTTCTTTGTGCGACAAACTCATTGACGTCCCGGGAGTGATTCCCGCAATGCACGAATTCCACATTTTCCTTGCCGACCTCGCTCGCCAGTGCTGCGAACGCTTCAAGGAACTCGCGCCACGGATACGAGGTTTTTGCGAGCGAGCCCATGTGCCCGATACGGAATTTCTTCGATGGAAAAGGCTTTACATCGCTCAATTCGACATCACTGCGGTCGAATCCGTTCGGCACCGTTGATACACGGTCAGGCGACAATCCGAAATCGCGAATATAGATTTCTCTGTTCTCTTCCGTATTCGCGATGACGTGGTCGGCGGTCGCCATGATGCGCCGTTCAAGTTTGCGAATCCATCGATCGTGAATTGGGGTTGCCGGTCGGTAGGCCTGCGACTTGTGCGTCCACAGGTCCCTGAAATCTGCGATCCAAGGCACACCCGAATTTTCTCTCAGGTGAAGTCCGACCAGATGCGTGCTTTCCCGCGGCGATGACGTTAAGACACATCGCACATTGTTTGTCCTCGCAAAAGACTCGGCGACCTTCCTGCCGCTGCGGGTCCATCGAACCATATGGTCTGGCACGTATATACATCGCTCCGGAAACGACAACCATTTGTAGGTGTTGTAGCGTTTGGCGGCCGGGCCCAGGGCATGAAACCGGCTGTGGAAGAATGTCGGTCCGCGAGTCGGAACAAGTTCAACGTTCAGGTCGGCAGGCAGGCCTTTCTCAACGAAGTCGTCCGGAGTTTGCCGCCTCTCGCCGTCGTTGCCGGCGAGAACAACCGGTCGAATACCCTGGCCAGGTAGGTACTTGACCAGCTTCTCCATGCGGCTGCCACCGTTCCCCGGAAATCGGTGCTGGCAAATCAAGGCCGTAAACTGATTCGACTGTTTATTCACTGTTTTGATATCCGTTTTTGTACCGCTGAGAGCATTTTTGTCGCATCCGAACGCAGCAGGGGGTCGATGGCCAGTAGCACTATGACGAATACCGACAGCGACAGCGTGCCGGAAACAATATTGGGTAGTTCGGACGCGACGACGAACACAAATGCGGACGCGACCATTGCAATAAAAGGTTTTGCAAATGCAGGCAGTACCGGTTGCCGGGTAACCAGCTTTTTGACAAAAAACATCGTCAATCCAAAATGCACGAAACTGGCTGCGACCTGTCCATAGCCGGCACCATTCAGGTTGTACCTGGGTATCAGGATGGCGAGAAGAGTAACCATTACAGCCATGCGAGTCACGTTCGAGACCAGATCCCGCTTTTCGTGATGAGCGGCAAACAGCGTTGAGGTGAAGACCGACGTCGATGCACCGACGAGAAGGGTCAGGCCGAGCAACTGCAGAATCGGGACAGCGGCCGAGAACTCCCTGCCGAACGCGATCACGAGAATTGTCGGCGCAAGGACAATGAAACCGGTCGCCGCCGCACAACCAAATGCCGCGAGATAGTGGAGGGCACGTTCATAGAGACGATCGAATTTGTCTCGTTGCGTTTCGATCGACTCTGCGAATGACGGCAAGATCGATGCTTTCAGGCTTCTTGGTACGTAGGAGGCGACGGTGACGAGGCGCATTGCCGCGCTGTACAGGCCTACGTCTGCGATGGTTGCAAACTTTGACAAAAGAATCAGGTCGAGTCGCGCGAACGGGGCGCTCAAAAGCAGGTTCGCGGCGAATACCGGAGCGACTTTGCCGAGGCTCCTTGCCACCTTCATCGTCGGCCTGGGACGGCGCCTGTCTATCGACCGTGAATAGACAACGACGTAGACGAGCAGAGTCAGGATACGCAGCACCACAATGAGGTAGAACAAAGTAACAACGGGCGCTCCCTTCACAAGTAGTCCGAGGCCTACGACGACTTTGATCGTGTTTTCCAGAACTGCGATCGCCGCGATAATCCGCGCTTTGTGGTGCGCGAGAAACAGCGCGTCGAAATGCAGCATCCAGATCGACGGAATCAACGCGGCACAAAGAATGAAGTTGGCGTCCCTGATGGAATCGGAATACCCGAGAGCGGTTACCAGTGCGATCACGATTGCAATGGCGAGCAGGCCGCTTCCCAGTCCGAGAAGCAGTGAAACACCGAGATATTCGGGCGTGGAGTCCCGATCAGCGGCGACGGCTCGCGAGATCGGCGTGCGCAGTCCGAGGCCGCCGATATTCGACGCCATGTAGAATATTCCGAGCACCAGCGAGTACTCACCGACACCTGCCGCGCCGTGAGAGCGAGCGATTGCGGCCAGCAGAAACAGCGAAGCGATCGGATTGATGATTCGCGCCGCCGACAATGACAGGGTATTGAGCGCGACTACTTTGAAAATCGACATGGCGGAGCTATCGGGAATAGAGGATCAGGAATCGAGTCAGTGCTAGGGCGCCGTCCGGTCGTCGAGGCCCTGGGGCCGCGCGGCCGTGCGAGAAGCATTGGATTCGACAAAGTCGGCCAACAAGCGGCCAGCGATTTTGTTGCCTTCAGCAGTCCAGTGACCGTCTACTTGAAAATAGACTTCCTCAGCCGCGAGGCCCGGTTCGAGCAGGCCAGGTAGCATGTTGAGGCAGGTAAGCTCCAGACGCTCGCACAGATTCATCGCCACCGTCATCGGCTTGGTCCTGTCGTACTGGTTGGCGCCGTCAGATACCATCGATTCCGCCTGCACCCATCGATCGTCACTCAACTGGATATCTTCCGGTATTACGGTGACCAGCAGGAGCGCGTCGGCATCAGCGGCAATTTGCTTTAGCTGTGCGAGGAGATCGAACGTCGGCTGCCACAGGTCCGAATCCCACGATTGTTCGTCCGAGTAAATCTCGAATCTGCGGCGCTGGCTCGCGAGCAGTTTTTCTTCATAATCAGGCTCAAAGATACGCCGTTGAATCGGCCAGATCAGCTGGTAAAGATGGGAATTCATCTGCAGGAAATCGCGGATTCCGCCTGGCAGAATGCCCGATGATCGACGCATGCCCCGAATATAGCCATCGACCACCTGTGAGTTTGTTGGTGACGCATTCTGGGTAATGTCGTTGCCAACGTAGAAGTTGAGAATCACGATGTCGGGGTTCAAGGGCAGGCCCTTGTCATTCAACAGCGCGATCGATTGTGCGGTCCGATGTCCCGGCACACCCAGGTTGACGATCTCTACATTGTGTTCCGACATTCTCTCGGACAGAGAATGTTCCGCAAGCGCAAGAAACGATTCGTCGCGCTGCACGCCGACGCCCATGGTGAAAGAGTCGCCGATTGCAACGATTCGAAGCGTGCGGTCCGGCTTTTCAGTGTCAAACTCGCGCTCGTCCCGAATCCCGGCCGAGTTTGTAGCGATGTCGGTTTTGTACTCGGCGGTTTTCGATACGCCGTGGAAGTTCGGCGCCAGAGCATAATCCGCCTGGTCGTGATTGACGAACATGTACTTGGGAAATCGGTACAGCTTCTGCGGCGCGGCTACGCGGATCAGGAACTCCCCGAGCAACAGCGCTACAACGATGGAAACCATGAAGACCGTTGTATTTGTTAGTATTTTTCGTATCATCATCGGGTTCCTGAGTCGGGCTTCCGGGTTGTTTCAGGCGCGAGTAGCTGTTTCTTGTGGAGCTCGATGGCGCCGATCAACCCAAATACCATCCACATCAGCGCGTTGTAGCTGTAGCCGCCAAAAATATCCCAGAACATCTCGAAGGCCAGCGCCAGTATCGCGCCGAACACGCCGATACCGACAGTGCTGAGGAACGGGTCCGAATAGGCTGAAACACGCTTTGCCTGGCGGGCGATTGTGAGCAGGATCGCGACAAACGAGATGCCGCCGACGATACCTGTCTCCGCGGTTCGTAGCAGGTAGTGATTATGGACTGTCGCTCGCCAGGCGTCCCAGAGTTCGTAAGGAAGGTATGACGCCAATGACGGCCTGTAGGCAAATGGTCCGACGCCGAGCAGGGGTTCTGCCTTGATCATCTCGAAGGCCATTTGCATCAGGTAAAACCTTTCGTCGTAGGAGCCGGACAGGGGGGCGTCATCCAGTCGTGCCATGACAAGGGGGATTGCCGCGGCGATACCTATGACACCGGCCAGGCAGATCAGTGTCAGCTTCGTCGTTGACAGCCGTTTGTAGTTCATGCTCATCCAGAATACCGCGGCAAGCCCGATTACCATGCTGCCCCAGGCCGCGCGTGTCAGTGTCAGGACAAGCGCTGCAATGCCAAGGAATAGCGGCATGCCAACCCGGAGAAAAGAGCCGGCATGCAACGGCAGCCAGGCGAAGAACGCGGCTGCAAGGCACAACAGCGGCAAGACAAAACTGGCGTAACCTGCCGGATTGGTGGCGACGGTGCCTCCCGGTCGTGCGGCACTGCTGCTGCGGCCACCGGCGTCAATGATCTCTCCGGTCAGCGTAAACGTGATTCCGAGTGATACCTGAATGAAATACACGATTGCCTGGATGGTGAGCACGACCAGCAGAACCTTTATCGTGAGCTCGAGCTTTTCCCGTGTGTCTATGTAATTCAGGACAACCAGGAAGATTGTCAGGTATTGCGCAAGGTTCAATAACGCATGAAAACCAAAGAACTGTTCGTCAGACAGTAGCGCCGATACGACGGAAACAGCGAGAAGTGCAGCAACCGGCAATATGAGTGGGCCGCCCAGTGAGGTATTCGATACCGTGCTGCTTGTCAGCGGCAGCAGATGCCAGATGATCAGGACCAGGGCGGCGAGGAAGGGCATGCCGAACATGAGGCCCGGACTGCCTGCGTATCCGTGGAAAAATCTGAGGTACACGTCGAATTGGAAGGAGACGAGGAACGCGACCCAGAGAAAGCGCTCTTTGTCCTTGAGGTTGACGAAAATCAGCCCGCCGGCCAAAGCGCCAAACAGGTACACAAACCACTTGACCTCGATCTCCATCACAGCGAATGCGACGTAGGATATGCTGCCGATAGCAATCACCAGAGCGGTCGCCAGCAAGAGCGCCAGTGTTGAGTTTGATGCCGAAGTATTCACTGTCCGTCCGACTCCGCGAGCAGTCCTTCCTGCTGCAGGAAACCGGCCAACGAATCGGCGGCAACGGCGTGCCCGACTTCATTTGGGTGATCTGCGTCGTACGGTATGTAGAGCGACTCGTGTCCGTCATAAGCGGCGCGGAATCTCTCTTCGAGGTCGAGAACCTGCAACCCATGGGTTGTCGCAATGCTGCGAACGACGTCCTGGTATTTCGCATCGGGGAAAGCGCTGCTCATGGCCGTCGGAATCGGAAAAATGACGACAATGGCTGAAAATCCATCTCGCGACGCGGCTTCGGCCAGGCGTCCGAACGACTGATCGACCTGTCGCCAACCGGCGGAAATGCGTTCTGAATCCGCCCCCGAAAGCACGTCATCGCGCAAGCGCTGGTTACCGGACGGACTAGATCGCAACGCGGCGATGGCGATCTTTGCCGCGTACAGGGCGCGAGAGGATTTCAGCAGGTTTCTCATGCCATAGCCGACCTCCGTCTCCCAAACGCTGTCCGACCCGGAATTCGCGGCCGCCGCAGCATTCGTAATGAGGCGCCCATTCGAATTGACGGTCGTTCCCTGCTTGCTGTTGATGTCGTTCCAGTGAAACCCAACGACGACGATGTCAGGATTCAGTTCGTGGCCGTGCCGCAAAAAGTACTCGACTTCCTGTTCCGTATTGTATGAGGGGACCGCCGCATTGACGACATCGACCTTGAATCCGCGTGACTCAAGGATCTGCCCGGTCCGGGCAGGAAAAGCATCCGCCTGGTCGACGCCGTAGCCGAATGTAACGGAATCGCCGAGGAACAGAATTCTCGGTTCGTCGGATCGTGGCGCGATACTAGGTCTCGGGTCGCGCAGGCCGTCGTCGTTGACGCTGACCGGCTTGTCGGCCGTAAACGTCGACTGGCCCGGCCGGAGTCGAAAATACAGGTGGTCGTCTTTGACGAAGAGCACCTGCGGGTACTGCCATTTCAGAGGCGCAGGCATGACCAGCCGAGCTGCGATTTCGACAAGAATAAAACCGAACACGAGGCTGCCGAGAACAAGGAACAGCGCTGCGCGGAAATTGCTTTTCTTGTTTTCTGTTGCGGTCATTAATGTCTCGTGTTCGCGTTTGGCTCGCTCATACACAGCATACTAGTGATTGGCCTGAAGAAACGAGAGATGGTTGTCGACGATGGCCCAGGAGTCCATTGCACCGTCTGTCGCACGACCGAAGAAGCGATCGTCATCACCACTTTCAATCTTGATGCGCCGCAGCAGCATCGGATTATCCTGAGCCGAAACCGGGCCATGAATTGAAGTGAAAGCAACCTTGTATCCGCACTCGCTTACAACTTCTGCGATGCGCTCGCTTGTGTCTGCACGTGTACCGTAGGGGTAGGCGAGTGACGTCACCTCGTAACCGAGACGATCTTCAAGGATCGACTTGGACGTGCGCGCGTCATTGCTGACGTCAGTAATCGTCAACCGGCCATAGGACTCGTGCCGCATCGAGTGGCTACCGATGCGCATTCCGGTATTTGCCGTTTTTTCCAGCTCTTTCCAGTTCATGTATCGGGCGTGGCCATCGCCCGGTGCGGTACCGATGAGATCCGGCGAAACGAACGCAACCGACGGAACGGCGTAGTGCTCGAGAATCGGCAACGCGGTTTCGACAGTGCAGGCGAAGCCGTCGTCGATGGTAATAAGAACCCGATTTCTCGGGGTTTCCGCGTCGCAGGCGAGCTCGTGTATCAGTTCGTCGAGCGAGATGGCCAGGTCGTTCTCGGCCACAAACTCGATTTGCCTTTCGAAGTCGTCGGGAGACAGACAAAACGGCTCATTCGGCTCATTGCCGAAGCGGTGATAAGTCAGCGCCCTGAACGCCGGTGATTGCCCGGCAACCGATCGGACCCAGTGTGTGCCATACGACACGATCTGGCGGGCCGCTTTCTTCGCGTGCCACCGAAGCATGCCGATACCGTCAGACATGGGTCTCTCGCACGCGCATCGCGCCGCGGTCACTCTTCAGGCCCCGGCGTATCCGTATAAGGAACGCCAGGTTGCCGACCAGGTAACGGCGCCATTTGTGAGGCTGTTGCAACAGGATTTGCAGCCACTCGATACCCAGGCGGCGTACCCACCCAGGTGCACGGCGGAGATTGCCGGCCCAATGATCAAACAGGCCGCCGACACCGACGCAGACCGGTACGCCAAGTTGCGACTTGTGGCGGTGAATCCACGATTCCTGCAGCGGGTTGCCCATCGCAACGAGGAGTACGTCCGGTGCTGCATCGTTGATCTCATTGATGACCCGATCGATTTCGTTCTCGTCGATGAATCCATTGCGGTATCCGGCTATTTTCCAGCCCTTGAATGTTCGCTCGCAGTATTGCGCCGCCTTGTCAACGGATTCTGTCGTTGCGCCCAGCAGGTACATGCTCAGGCCACGGTCAGCGCGCGCAAGGAAATACTCCGGAATCAGATCGGTGCCAACGAGGTTGTCCTGCATCTCGACACCGCGCTGCCTCGCCGCCATGCGCACTCCCGTCCCATCGCCGAACACGAGGTCCGATTCGTTCAGGACTTGCCGATAGTCGGCCGAGCCGAACGCCAGGTTCAGCGAGTGCGCGTTGATGATCGAGATCGCATGTGTTCTCCTCGCCGGCGCTTGAATCATGCGATCGAATGCATTGACGGCGTCCGCTTTGGAATAGTTGTCGATCGACACGCCGAGGACGCTTACTTTTTGTGCGGGCATTTGATGAATCTGGTCATTGACGCGGCAGCCTGCGATTATACGTGCTCCTGTCGTGCCGCGATGTGTCGAATCCCCATATTCGTGTGTGACGGAATACCTCAGAATGAGGGGGACACCGTACAAATTTTTGCAATATGTAAATTAACTGGCGAATCGCCGTATCTTGGATGGCAGATTTGCGAATTGCGTTAGCTCGGCGAGAACGGAATGCCGAGCAGGACGAATTGCCAACAGGTCACTGAATTGGACGTTGCAGTTGTAATCGAAGAAGGCCCGGTGCGTGCCTGGATCAGCAGAGCCATCGATCTGCTGGCGACGATCGACGGCGTGACAGTCACGTGCCTGGTGGTCACCGGCGTCGATCGGCCAGGGCCCAAACCCACCCGGCTGCACCGGTTTCTGGACCGACTGGATCAACGTGTTTTCTCTGGCGCCGACCCCGATGCACGTCAGTGGGTCGAAATTGATGCGTCGCACGAGGTCCTGCGCTGCCAGGTCGGTGAGAAGGGCGTCGAATTGGCCGACGACTCGTCGACGTGCCGATTCGTTTACGTGTTCAACCTGACCTGCCGGGCACTCGGCAAAGAACTGGCGTCGATCACCGAAAAAGGTATTGCCGAGATCCGATGGGGTCCGCGGCTGGGCGCCACTGCAGAGACAGAGATAGCTTATTGCGTTGCCGCCGGCGACGCGACAATAGACTGTCATCTCGTCGTTGGTGCGACTGCTCACGGACAGTCGCCTCGCGCGGTTTTTTCATCGAAATCGGCATTGCATGCGTACTCCGCGTACCGGTCGATCAACCCGGTTCTGTGGAAGGTTGCCGGGTTTCCCCGCAACGTTGTAAAGCGCGTGGCCGCCGCCGAATCGGGCCCCGGCGAGTCATACACCGTCGAAGTTACAGACTTGCCTCAGCCCCCGGAGCCTGCCCTGGGCAACCGACTTGTCATCAAGGGGTTTGCCAGGTCATTCCTTCGATATCTGCGCACCAAGCTTGGCCTGGGCGAGCCCAGGTATCAGTGGCAACTCGTCATTCGCAACGAAAATGCGGACAGAAAGCTCGTGCGGGCCCAGATCGACGGTCATACGGCAGCGGATCCGTTTCTGTTCGCGAATGAGGGCGAAACGGACGTATTTTTCGAGTTGATGCCAATTGGCAGGGGCAAGGCCGACATCGCGTTCAGCCGTTTGCTGGCCGATGGCAGTTTGTCAGACCCGGTGATTGTGCTGTCGCGACCTTACCATCTGTCGTATCCACAGGTTTTTCGATGGCAGGACGAGATATACATGATTCCTGAGACACGCGGAAGCAAGGCAATCGAGCTGTATCGCGCCAATCGATATCCGGAGGAATGGCAATTTGATCGCTATCTGATGCAGGGCCTCAACGCGGTGGATTCAACGCTGCTGGTACGTGATGGAAAGCTTTGGTTGCTGTCGTGCATCGGTCCCGATGGGGGGTCGACGCGTGATGAGTTGCATCTCTTTTACACGGATTCGCTCCATTCGGAATGGACGCCGCACCCGCTGAATCCAGTCGTGTCCGATGTTTCGACGGCCAGACCCGCCGGCAATCTTTTTGAACACAAAGGTCGACTGATCCGGCCTGGACAAGATAATTCGATACGCTATGGCTACGCTGTCGTCTTCAGTGAAATCGAGCGAATGACGGAGACGGAGTACTCGGAAAAGCGGCTGGTTGACGTTCGTCCTGACGGGTTGGACATGGCGCTTGCCATACACACGTTCAACCAGGCCGCCGATGTCGCTATCTACGACCTGGCGATGCCGGCGTCCTCCACGGCGGGTCTGGACACCGCATTTACGATCGAGTCGTTTCCCCAGGCTAGCCGTTACTTCGACCTGGACGAACTATTGGCTTGACCAGGCGCGCAAGTTTTGCAATCGCATCATTTTCGATCGTCTTTTCGCATAGCAAGAGATTGATGATCGTTTTCTGAAAGCCGTTCAGGTCGCGCGTCCAGCGGTCGTCCAGCAATATCTTGCTTTCAGTCTTGAAGCGCATCCGGTTGCCGCCGACGTCGTGCCGTTCACCGGACGCCCAGTCAAGTTGTGTCGGTTCGTACTCGATGCCGAGGGACGACATCAACTGCGACATCTTTTGTTCAGGCTCTGCGACCAACTCGCTGTAGTTAACGACTACGTGCGGCATTTGCCGGAAGTATTCGACTCTTTCCCGGCTTGGACCGTAATGTGCGATCGTGTGTTTGATCCAGCTGCGACCCTTGCGCACATTGGAGTTGACCACGCCCGCCGGATGCCTGCGGAGAAATATCGGCATGATGTCGAGTCCTTCGACCTGGGCCAGTGCGTCGAGCCTTGGAATCACCTTCGATGAATCGACCAGGAACGGTGCGCCCGAGACGGCGCGAACGCAGCGAAACAACGCCAGATTGTCGGCTCCGAAATCAGGGCTTTTGAGCGTACGAATGTCGATTTCCGAAATCGACTTGCCGTAACGCTGTCGCAGCTCAGCGTCGACACGGATCCAGAATTTGCATTCCGGTATCGAAGGGGCATTGCACGTGCACGGCTGATCGAGATTGTCCAGGTTTGCTATCTCGCCAAGGCTCACAATTGACGAGTGCCGTCCCAGCAGCTGGGCAAGCAGGGTGGAGCCGCTGTGCCCCTGGCTGGCAACATAAATGAGTCGCACAGGTGACTCGAAGGAGCGATCGGTGATCTCGGTCATTCGGATGACTCCGCGGGCACGTTGGCGGTTGGGCGGTGACGCAGATTGCCGCCACAACAAGTGCAATGTCAAGAAACTCGGAGAATCGCAGTTCGCGGCAGCCCGCGTTTTGAGGTTCGCGATTAAATGGGACAGAATGCCGCGACTACCGACGCCATCGACAGCCCGAATGCCGGACGATGTAAACAAAACCCGAGTCTCAATGATGTTGGCTGCGCCATACTCCGGTGCGACGTTGTTCGCCCTGGTTCTGGACCGCGACGAACACCTTTGTTGCGACGGTGAAACATTCTCGTTGCGGCCCGATCAGGACTGCAGTTGCGGCAGCCGTCAGATTGAATGTCCCTATTATTCTAACGTCGCGGCACACATGCGCCGGGATTCAGGGAATGTGTGGAACCGGCGGTTGTTTCGTCACACACCGCGTTACACCGGCAGTTCCCGGCTCAACTGGATTCTTAGTGGGCATATCCCGGTCGATCCGCTGAACAGTGCGAGAGAGTGGTTTCTCAGGTTGCCGCCGTTTGGCAGAACGAGGACGGAGTTTGTCGAGGCGCAACGGTTGTTCGTCGAGAACTGCGTGCGGCACCGCCGGGTCGATGTGTACGTCGACGGGTCGAAAATCCCGGGGCGCGCCGAGATTTTCGCACGCTCCCATTTGTTCGACTTGTCGGTCATCCACCTGGTGCGTGATGGCCGCGGATTCTGCAATTCCTTCCGAAAGAATACCGGGGAGCAGGATCTCGCAGTGGCGGCGAAGCGATGGAACAGGGAACTTTCGAAAGTCGACGTATTTCGGCGCCGCTACCCCGAGGTACCTGTCCACGTCGTGCGCTACGAAGACTTGTGCAATGACCTCGGTGCCGCCATGACGGGAATTCGAACGTTCCTGCAAATACCGGATACCGGGCCCGTCAGTTTCGACACGGAACACGATCACCATGTTATTGGCAACCGGATGCGCCGGAGATTCGACGGCGTGATTCGGGAAGACCTGACCTGGAAGGAGCAGATTTCAGGCGAGGATCTCCGTCTGATCGAGTCGATAATGAAGCCAGGCATGGGTCGGTACGGCTATTTCGGGTGATCGTGAGTGCGATAGTGAGCCAGTTCCGGGGACGGGTTGTGACCCGCATCCCGAACCGCCGGATTGGTGACCCGGTCGGCGTCGTACGGGCCCTTGGTTGTGATATAACTGGCGGGCATCGCGCCGCATTTATTCACCATAAGACGAGCCATACTGCATGACCACAGCTAACTCGTTCGCACCCGAGGCGAACATCGATCTTCGCTCGATCTGGGACGTCATTGTCAAGCACAAGTGGGCGATCGTGATCTTGCCGATCGTGGTTGCGCTGCTGGTGAAATTTGCCGTCGGCTACATCACGCCGACATATCGGGCTACGGCGACGGTCCTGATTGAGGCGACAGACCCAAACCTGGTTTCGATTGAGGAGGTCTACGCTCAGCAGCGTCGAACCGCACAATACTTCGATACCCAGTTTGCGATTCTGAAGTCGCGACCGCTGGCGGAAAAGGTCGTCAGTGATCTCGAGATCGTGAAGCACCCGGAGTATCGGCCGGAACCGCCATCCGTCGCGTTCTACGAAGCATGGATGGGAATCGAGCCGGAGCCGTCGAGTCTCGATCCGGAGACACGCGCCGTGTTGCGCTACATGGATCGATTGTCAATTCGTCCGGTGCCCCGCACACAGCTCGTCAACGTTGCCTTTGAATCCGAGGATCCGAGACTTGCCTCCAAGGTAGCCAACGCCCATGCGCAAGCCTACATCGAGGGAACAATGGAAGCGCGGCTGGGCATGACCGAGACAGCGATCAGCTGGATGTCGAACAAGCTCGACGATTTGCAGGCCAAACTTTCGGAGTCGGAGCGTGCGCTCCAGGACTACCGGGAGGAGCACGGCGTCATCGACTACGACGGACTGAAGGCGCTACCCAGCCAGGAGATCAATGACCTGACAGGCAGCCTCGCGGATGCTCGCCAGGATGTGAGCGCGGCGCGCGCCGCATACTTGCAGGCTTTTCCGGGCGGAGGAGACCAGATTGCGGCGAATCTCGAGGGCGTTCCTGCGGTACAGGAAGACCCGTTGTCGCAGGAGTTTCGGCGCGCGTTGAATGACGCCCAGGCGGAAGTTGACGAGCTCAGCAAGCGACTGGGTCCGTCACATCCGCAGATGGTTGACGCCCAGGCGGCTCTGACACGAGCCCGCGATAATCTCGAGCTGCAACATCGACGCGTTGCGGAGAGGATTCGTAACGAGTATTCGGAGGCACGCGCCAAAGAGGCGGAGATCGCCTTGTCGCTGGAAGGCGCGAAAGCGCGATTCCAGGCCGTTGGTCGCACAGAAGCGGATTTTCGTGCGCTGGAGCGCGACGTGCAGACGAACCGCGAGCTCTATGACATGTTTTACAGTCGCATCAAGGAGACAGCCCAGACCGGAGACCTGCAGCAGGCTGAGGCACGCATTCTATCGCCTGCCGTGCGACCGATTCGCCCGGTTGCGCCCGATGAGGACATGATCGTCGGCGTTGCGTTTGTCGGGTCGCTGGTGCTGACCCTTGTCGCTGTGTTCCTGGTCGAGGCGCTCAACGATCGCATTACCGTCGGCAACGGCGAATCCCGACTCGGGCTTTCCATGCTCAGTATGATCCCGTATGTCGGCAACCGCCGGAAATACGGGGAGACGGCGAACCTGTTCAGAACCGGTTCGCATCGTGCGTTCAAGGAGTCGATCAGGACGCTGCGCACCTCGGTCTCGCTGACCAATCAGGAAGAACTCACCAAGGTCATACTCGTTACGTCGTCACTTGGCGATGAAGGCAAGACTACAGTGGCTGTCAACCTTGCCAACGCGTTCTCGCAAATGGAGAAAGTGCTCCTCATCGACGGCGACCTGCGCATGCCGTCGGTCGCGCGAAGAATGAACCTGAGCATGGATTCTGTCGGTTTCGCCGAGCTGCTTGCGGAAACTGCGAAACTTGACGAGTGCATTACGACCGTCGAAGAGAACCTGGACGTAATGACGGCAGGGCATATTCCCGAAGACGCGCTGCAGTTACTTTCGGCGCGCCACATTGCGAACCTGATGCGGGTGCTCCGCATCAAGTACGACCGCATCATTTTCGACAGTCCGCCGACCCTGCCGGTAAGTGACACGCCGGTGTTGTCATCGCACGCAGATGCTGTCGTCCTCGTCACCAAATCCAAGTCAACCCGATTCATGCAGGCGCGCGCAACGATTGCGAAGCTTCAGCGCGTCTCAGCGCCGTTGATCGGATTCGTCGTGAATCAGTGGGATATGAAGGATCACGGCGGCTACGGCGTGTACTCGTACTACGGGTACGGTAGCGACGACGATGTGGCTGTGCGCAAAGCGGCGAGTTAAACTCCGCGGCTGAATCCGCCACTCAAAAACACCTATGTCCGTACGCACTCGATTTGCGCCGAGTCCCACCGGCGTTTTGCATCTTGGCAGTGTCCGCACTGCGTTGTTTTGCTGGTTGTATGCAAGGCATTGCAACGGCCGGTTCGTCCTCAGGATAGAAGATACGGACCGGGAACGGTCTACGCCTGAAAATGTCGACGCTATCCTGGATGGAATGCGCTGGCTTGGACTGGAAGCGGACGAGGGGCCTTTCTACCAGACAGAACGTTACGAAAGGTACCGGGAGGTGCTTGACGAGTGGCTGGACACCGGCAAGGCCTATCACTGCTATTGCACGCGCGAGGAACTCGACGAGATGCGCGCCAGGCAGATGGAGAAGGGAGAGAAAACGCGTTACGACGGACGCTGCCGGAACCGCAGCAACCCGCGTGACGGCGTTGACCCGGTGGTCAGATTCAGGAATCCGGTCGATGGCGTTGTTGTCGTCGAGGATGTCGTTCGCGGTCGTGTCGAGTTCCGGAATAGTGAGCTGGATGACCTCATCATCGCGCGCTCCAACGGAACTCCGACCTACAATTTCACGGTCGTAGTCGATGACCATGACATGCGGATTACGCACGTCATTCGCGGTGACGACCACTTGAACAACACACCCCGGCAGATGAACATGCTGGCAGCGCTGGGTGCGGCTACTCCCGTCTATGCACACCTGCCGATGATACTGGGTGCCGATGGCGCCAAGCTCTCGAAGCGGCACGGTGCGGTGGACATCCGCGACTACCGGGATCAGGGTTACCTTGCCGATGCCATGCTCAATTACCTGGTCCGGCTCGGCTGGTCACACGGTGATCAGGAGGTATTTACCCGAGACGAAATGATCGCCCTGTTTGATATCGCAGATGTGAACCAGTCGGCGTCTTCGTTTAACCCGGAAAAGCTGGCCTGGATCAGCCAGCAGCACATTATTCGTCAGGACAGGAAACAACTCGGCGACCTGTTGACCGCCCAGCTCATTGCTGCCGGCGTGGATATCGATCGCGGACCGGATCCGGAAGATGTTGCCGACGTCTACCGGGAACGAGCGAAGACATTGTCCGAAATGGTGGCGACGTGCCGCTATTGCTACGAGGATTTTGCCGAGTTCGACGCGAAAGCGGCCAGGAAGAACTTGCGCCCGGTCATTCTCGACGCACTCACCTCGATGAAAGATGCACTGTCATCGATTGATACCTGGTCCGCTGATGCGATCGACTCGGCGATACGCGGCGTCGCGGAATCAAGCGGTCTCGGCCTCGGCAAGGTAGGGCAACCTCTCAGGGTCGCGGTAACCGGCGGCGGCGTATCCCCCCCTATTGATCAGACCGTTTGGCTGGTCGGAAAAGAGCGCGCATTGGAGCGAATCGGGCGCGCGATTTCCTTCGTGGAGGCGCGTGCGGCCGGTGGTTGACACAATCCGGCCACATCCGTAAAGTGCGCGGCTCCGTGGGGCTATAGCTCAGCTGGGAGAGCGCTTGCATGGCATGCAAGAGGTCGGCGGTTCGATCCCGCCTAGCTCCACCAAAATCCATGGAAATCAAGATCCTACGTCCCCATCGTCTAGAGGCCTAGGACTCCGCCCTTTCACGGCGGCAACAGGGGTTCGAATCCCCTTGGGGACGCCATTTTCCGGGCAACCAGAGGGTTCAAAAACTATGGCCGGAAAACTCAAGCGCAAACTCGTCAATGCTGCACGCCGCATCTTGTGGCGTATCCTCGGACCGTCGTCGCCGGACAGCCGTGACTACGTTGCTGCCTACGGTTGTATTCGTTGCGCGTCGTCGTTTCTGGCATGGAACCAGATCGACGGTGACTACCTCGAGTTCGGTGTTTACGAGGGTCGCTCGTTTGCGGAGGCGTATCGATCCATCTGGTCGGCGCGTGAGCGAGTGCGCCGTTTTGTCGGCACCGACGACATTGAACGCTGGTATGCAGATCGGCCACGATTCTTCGCTTTCGATTCGTTCAGCGGGCTACCGGGCGGTGAAGCCGAGCGGCATGCCGACTACCACGAGGGTGCCTACAGTTGTTCCGAGGCCCGCTTTCTCGAGAACATCGAATCGAACGGGGTCAGTCTCGCCGACGTTGTCACCGTGCCGGGATTCTACGATGAGACCTTGACGGCCGAGGCGCGCGACCGACTGCAACTTCGCAAGGCATCGTTGATTACGATCGATTGCGATCTCTACGAAAGCACAGTCCCCGTGCTGGATTTCATCACGCCGCTGATCGATCAGGGAACGATCATTGTCTTCGACGACTGGTATCGGTACAAGGGCGCCCCGGACAAGGGTGAACAGCGTGCCTGCAATGAATGGCTTGCACGCAATCCACACATCGAACTCGTGCAGTACTGGCAGCAGGGACCACAGGCTGTTGCGTTCCTCGTGAACGTGCGGCAAAGCGACAATAACGCGGCGTGAGCGCGAGCAATTCAGAATTCGACGTTATTGTCATCGGTGCTGGATTTTGCGGGTCGATCATAGGACTGCGGGCCCGCGAGCTGGGGCTGTCATTCAGGATCGTGGATCCAACATCGCGCTACCCGGATGCATTTCGTGCGGAGAAACTCGAGGTTGACCAGAGCGAGATGTTGGAGGCGCTCGGCGTCATCAACCACGTACACCCGAAGAACACGCCACCGATTACACAAGTGCATACGTTTTCGGGTACTCGCGAAACCGTCAATGTCCGCTCGAAGCACCAGGGGCTCGCGTACGCTGACACCGTGAACTCCATGCGGAAGTCTCTGTTGGAGTCGGACTCAATAATCAAGGCTCGCGTCGAAGACTTTGAGGAATCGGCGGAGGAGTGCAAGGTTGTTGTCAGGGACGACAAGGGCCCGCGAGAACTGCGCTGTCGCTATCTCGTCGTCGCGTCGGGTATGGACCGAAACATCCGGCGAAGACTGCGATACGAGCAGACAGCCGACAGTGAGTTGATATCGACAACGATCGGTTTTGTCATCGAGTCATTGCAGGACAGCGGGTTCAAGTACGGCGCATTCAATTTCAGACCGCCGACTTTTGTGCATGGATTGCACTATGTGACGTTTTTTCCGATTGGCGCCCGAATGCGGGCCAACCTGTTTACCAGCTGGTCGCCGGCGGATACGCCTGTTCGCAACATGAAAAGCGAGACTGAGACAGAACTTGCCCGTTGGTTTCCGGACATGACAAACATCATCGGGCCATTCCGGGTCTCCGCCGAGGCGGAGTCGTACTCCACAAAATACTATCGCCACGCCCCGCCGGCCGGTACTCGAATTGCAGTGGTCGGCGATGCGTTCCAATCGGTCAATCCGGCGAACGGAGTTGGCCTGTCGAAGTGCCTGACGGACGTCACCGTGCTCACAGAGCTTCTGTCAAACGCAGCATCGTCGGATGTGGATCTGTCGAATTACTACAGCGACCCGCGGAAACTCAGTGTTGACGCGGAAGGGCTGAAACGATGGCGTTGGGCAATGGAGTCGGCAACCAGTACGTCGATCTCGACCCGGCTAAGGCGGCTGCGCATCAACGTATCGTCCAGAGCGCGCAATCTGTTGCGTAAGCTGCGTTAATCCAAGTCCTGATTCTTTGACACAATCTGTTTTCGTGACCCACGACCGAGCTGTATCGTCTGTATTCTCCAACGGTCAGCAATCATTGTTGGTGAAACAAATTGGCGGCGTCCCGGGTCTTTAATGAACTGGGCTTTCCGTTCGGCAAAAATATTCCAGGCGCTCAATTTTTGATGGAAAACAACAACAACGTTCGAGTAATCCAGAGTCAGCAGGATTTGGTGGAAGTTCGCGCCGATTGGCGGGATCTATGGACCACGCACTGTTCGGACAACGTATTTTCCAGTTACGAGTGGATAGAGTCGTATATCAGCGCCTTTGACCTCGAACAGGACATGTTTGTTCTGGTGTGGACCGTAGAAGGGAAAGTCGCTGCGTTGCTGCCGCTTTACTGGTCGAACGAAAAAGTGCTGCGCGTCATCGGCGATTCGCGCTCTGACTATTGCGACATGGTCTGCCGTCCGGACGATGCTCGGGAGGCTTGGGGCGCATTCATGAGTTTCCTGCAAAGTCGGGACGACTGGATCGCTGTCGACATCCGCCAGACGCCGGACTTCGGTCGAATCATCACTGCCTGGCAGGAGGATGCGGCGGGTGAATTCGACGTCTCCCGCGAGCCGATGGCGGAGTGTCCCAGCATCGATCTTACCGGCGATGCTGCCGAGTACCGGAAAATGCTCAACAAAAAGAGCATGCGCCGCGTATTCAACAAGCTGGCGCGACGCGGCGAACTCAGTTTCGAGGTGCTGACGGAATGGAACGAGATCGAACCGTTTTTACCGACGTTCTTCTCGCAACATGTTTCACGATGGAACTCGATCGGCCAGGCCAGCATCTACGAGAAGGGCGCGCAGCGGGACTTTGCCCGCCGCTACACCATGGGACTTTCCGCAACCGACTCCATCCATCTTTCGATTCTGCGCTGCGGCGACGAGATTGCCGCAACACATCTCGGCTTCCTCTCCGGCGGAAGGTTTGTATGGTACAAGCCGACGTACAGCCTGGAATTTTCGGATTTGTCGCCTGGCAAAGTAATGTTACGTTTTCTGCTCGACGACGTGATGGCTCGTGGCGCGACCTGTTTCGACTTTACGCGCGGTGTCGAAAGCTACAAGCTGAGTCTCAGCAATCAGGTAACGCAGAACTACGGATTGCTTATCTGGCCCGGCGTGGCAGCCAAGTTTCGCTATTACGCGATTCATGTTCCCAAGAGGAAATTGCGCTCGGCGACCGGACGTTATCCGGTGCTGCGTCTTGGAAACGGCGACTGACTGAGCGCTACGCAGGTACTCGGTCAGAGAATCGTCTTATCCACTCACAGGACCCTGCAAGCGCTTGTTCGCGCTGCCTGAGTGTCGAAAACGTGTGCGTACCGCCCGGAATGACGACCAGCGCGTCCTCCGGGATATCCAGTTCCAACTCCTGGAATTCGCCGAAACAAGGCTGATCACGGTCACCATAGGTAAAGTGAATCGGTTTCCCACCATCAATGACACCATTGAGCGCCAGGATAAACCGTGTCTTGTGGTCCGTTTTCTGCTCGCCGGTCAGCAGCATCCAGAATGACCAGAAGATGGATCGCATATCCGCCATCACCTTGCCCGAGCTCAGGTAGCGCTTCCAGAACGACAGACTGACGATCTTGCCGTCTGCAAACAGGCTGGATGCACGTTGCTTGTTGTGTTTGGCAACCGCCGTACTGACACCATGCTTTGGTTCCTCCGGCGGGCGGGTAGATCCTGGTGTCGGCGTGTAAATCGTCGTGGACCAGGCGACCACGCCACTAACGCGGTCATCCAGCGCTGCCGCTTTGATTGCCACTCGAGCGCCGGCACACAATCCGTGGACCAGAATGGCTTTCGGATTGTAGGTTTTCGTCAGGTAGTCGACTACTGTGACGACGTCTTCCGGGTCGTAGCAGTCAAAATGCGTAGGCAGCTTCGGACCGTCGCTGTCACCGACGCCGGGTAAGTCTACGCGCACTGCGCAATAGCCGAGGTCCGCAACGGCACGCGCGAAGTGCAGATACAGGCGGCGTGGCCCGGTTCGGTTTTGCAGGCCGGAGTTGAGTGAAACCACCCAAACGGCGCCAGACGGGTCTGTGCCATGATGTTCCATCAGGAACATCTCGCCGTGGCGGCTTTTGATGTACGTTGGCATTTCATTCGCCATGTTGCACCTGTTGTTCCAGCCAGCGTAACGTGGTTTCGAAGGTGGCCTCCGGAAAAAACGCGTCGTGCATCGACCGCGCGGACCAGAACTCATGCGACTCGCCTGTCCACAAGGTCGACGCTGTGTCATTCGCGAGCGCTTTTTCGTGCAGGGCGGTTCCCAGCTTGACCTCGGGCTTGTCATTCTCCCGCGCCGTAATCAGCAGCGCGCTGGCGGCTATCGGTTCTTCGACCAGCTTGATGGCTTTCATCTTCTCCACCGCCTCGTCGGAGACGAGATCCGCATCGATTTCGGTTGTGCCCGGCGGCCGTAACGGCTCGTTGATTGACTCGTCATCGCCTTTGCGCGCCAGTGCGATGATCATTTCCGTCCGCATCAGTTCACGATAATAGCGGAATCCCTCGATGACCGGGTTCCACAGGGCGCAGGGCGCCGACAGGTTTGCCGCTGTCATCGCGCGCATTGCGACGGGCGCGCCGAAGCGAATGCCGATGGGGACGACTGATCCGACGCAAAGGTGCTTGCGCGCTTCGCCAAACGCCATCACGGTGTCGGCCACCATCCGGTCAATATTCGTGTCCAGCAGCGAGCCTTCACTGTCTCCGATGCCGGTGTAATCGAAGCGAAATGATGGAATCCCGGCGTCCGCGAGCCGTTCCGCGAACAAAAACGTGGATCGATACGATTTCTGGCGCTCTTCGCCGAACGAATGGCAAAATACAACACCGAACGGGTATCGCGTTTTTGACTCCGGCCGAGTGGCCGTCGCGAACAACCGCTTTCCGTTGCTCGAATCGAAAAAATACGCGTCCCGCAACGACATCAGTCGCTCAGTTGCGATACCAGCCTGGCTATGCCTGACACGGTTTCGAAATTCTCCGGTACCAGGTGCTCTTCTTCAACAAATACGTCGTGCTCGTTCTCGAGATAGACGATGAGTTGCTGCAGTCCCAGAGAGTCGACGATGCCATCGTCGAACAGGGATGAACTGGACATGATTTTGTCCACCGGGGTGCCAGGCAGGACTTCCGTTCCGATGTGCGAGGCTATCTTGTTTTCCAGGTCCATTTACCGCTATTCCGTTCGAGATTCAGAGGTCATTCGAAGCGGCGTAAGCTTCTCAGCATATACAGCCATTGTCTAGGTACTGGGTTGACATTTCGGGCCGTGACGCAGGTCACAGGTTTTGGTCCACAGCTGTCCGCACGCGCTACAATGCGCGACTATTGGCAACTCGCCGACCCTAGCGACCTTACGAATGGACTTTGCCTACTCAGACGACCAGCAACTGGCTCGTGACAACATAATCCGGTTCGCTCGGGCCGAATTGAACCGTGCGTTGAACACCTCCGATCACGACGAGTTTCCGCGCGACCAGTGGATGAAGGCCGGCGAGGTTGGACTGCTCGGGTTGGCGATTCCCGAACAGTATGGCGGCGGCGGCCTCGATGCCGTATCGACAGCCGCTGCTCTCGATGCGCTGGGCTACGCGTGCGCTGACCATGGTTTCGTCCACGCAATTTGTACCCAGATACTGTGCGCGATTCACATCAACGAATACGGATCTGACGAGCAGAAGGCCGCCGTGTTGCCGGGAGCCTGCAGTGGCGACATCGTCCTGGCACAGGCAATCACGGAGCCGTCGGCCGGTTCCGACACGTCCGCGATCAAGTTGACCGCGGTGGAGTCTGACGGCCACTACCTGCTGAACGGTAGCAAGACATTTACGACAAACGGTCCGATCGCAGACCTGGTGATTGTCTATGCCGTTACCGACCCGACCCGAAAGGTGCTCGGGCGTAGCAGCTGTTTTCTTGTCGATACCGCAGCGCAGGGATTCGAACGGGGTCGCCCCCTCGAGAAAATGGGGCTGAATACGATGAAAAACGGCGAGCTGTTCTTTGCGGACTGCAAAATTCCGCAAGACACTTTGCTCGGCCGCAAGGGCGCTGCCGGGGCGATGTTCTCGGCAGGCATGAACTGGGAGCGGGTCCTGTTGTTCGCAACGTTCAGTGGCAAGCTAGAGCGCATCATCGAGAAGTCCGTCGAGTATTCGAAGGATCGTCAACAATTCGGTGTTCCGATCTCGTCCTACCAGTCGATCTCGCACAAGATTGCAGACATGCGGGTCAACCTCGAGCTGGCGCGGCTCGCGGTTTACAAGGCCGCCTGGATGATCGACGAGGGCCAGCCGGCGGCACTCAATGCCGCTATTGCAAAGCTCTTCGCCAGTGAAGCGGTTCGGTCCGCCTGCCTTGACGCCGTTCAAGTTCAGGGTGGCTACGGTTTCATGGCGGAAGGGGAAGTGGAACGTGAGCTTCGCGACAGCATCGGCGGCACGATCTACTCAGGAACCTCAGAAATACAACGAAACATCATCGCCAAGCTTTGTGGTCTCTGAGATGAGCCAATCACCACTGGTCACAGACCTTGCCGAAGCGGCTGAGCGATTCGCAGGCCGGGCCGCCGTGGTATGCCCGCTTACGGGTGAGACGACCTATGGCCAACTTGGCGAACAGGCTTATTTTGCAAGATGCCGACTGGCCGAAGTCGGCGTATCGGCTGGTGACCGCGTTGTCCTGCTGATGAAGCGATCCGCAGCGGTAATCGCTGCGCTCCTCGGGACGTTGCGCGCCGGTGCAACGTACGTGCCGGTTGCGCACGGTATGCCCGAAGATCGCATTCTGCACATTGCGCGCGACAGTGGGGCCACGGCGATAATTTGTGACGCGGCCTCGGTAACGACGGCGCAGTCTGTCGCTGATGCCATCGGTGCTGCAGTGGTCGACCTCGATGCCGCCGACCCGGAAAGCGTGTCGGGAAGCTCGATTGATGAAAGGCCTGGCGAAGGTCACTCCGCCGGCACGACGCCGTGCTACCTGCTTTATACGTCGGGCTCAACGGGCGTGCCGAAAGGTGTCATCGTCTCGCACGACAACGTCAGTGACTATGCTCGCTGGGCAATCGATTACTTCGGAATTGACGACAAGGATGTGATCCTGTCAACGGCACCGTTTTATTTCGACATGTCGACGTTCGATATTTACGCGTCGCTGATGTCCGGCGCCACGCTGGTCATAGCGTCGGAGAAAGACGTACTGTTTCCGAGATTGCTGCTGGGGCGCATTCGGGACAACCGTGTGACTATCTGGAAAGCCGTGTCATCTCTTTTCGGTCACGTTTCCAGTGTTGCCAGACTCGATGCCGAAGCGCTTTCCTCGCTTCGGTCGCTGGTGTTTTCGGGCGAGCGTCTCCCGACGCATTTTCTTGGCAAGTGGATGGACGCATTGCCCGAGGTGAGCTACTTCAATGCTTACGGGCCGACCGAGGCGACGGGAATCAGCTCTTGTCATCGCTTCGAGGCCAGGCCGAACGAGAAGGATGAGATCCCGATCGGGCTGCCATGCGAAAGGACCGAAATCCTGCTGTTCGACGGCGAAAAGAGGATCCTGTGCGCGAACTCGCAGGGCGAAATCGTCATCTCGGGCCCCGGGATCGCGCACGGATACTGGAACGATGCCGACAAGACCGCAGCGGCATTCGTGACGTCTATCGGCGAGACGCAGTTTGCGTCGCCCGCGTATCGAACCGGAGACCTGGGCTACTTCGATGCCGACGGTGTCCTGTGGTTCGTCGGTCGTGTAGACCGGCAGATCAAGCATCAGGGGTATCGCATCGAACTCGACGATATTGAATTGGCATTGCAGTCGATTGACGGCGTGAATGACGCGGCTGTTATACATCGAAGCAATGGCAAGTCACCCGAGTTGGCCGCTTTCTTCGAGGCGGCGGGCGAGGTCGACGAGGCTGGCGTCCGCGAACAGCTCAAAGCGCGGCTTCCGGCATACATGGTGCCGCGCATATTCCGCAAACTGGACGCGTTGCCGCGTACGGACCGCGGCAAAATCGACTACTTTGCCCTCGAGCACGCGTAATGAGCGACGCGCGCGAAACCGTCGCCGCGACGCTTGCTGTTACGGACGTCGAAGCGCTGCTCAAAAGGGCAGCGATTGCGTGCGGGCCAGGAGGGATAACCGACATTCACGTGCACGCGACCGAAGTCGTGCGCGACAGGATTCGATATCGAGACTGTTCGGGATCGGTGTACCCGAGTAACCCGGATCAGCCGTACCAGCCGCTCGAGATGGCCGCGGTGCGCCTCGAGGAGCCGAAATCCGCGGTCACCGCGATGCACAACAGGATGAGCGAGATGGCGTTCCAGCGAGCCTATCGAAACACTGGTCCGGCGGTGTTTCTGGACCAGATGGACCGCGCCGGCGTGCAACGCGCGGTTCTATTGCCGGTCGCTCACAGTACCGCGAGCCTCGACGATCAACTCGCCGTGATTGACGGCATGTGCAGAGCATCGTCGCGCTTCGTCGCGGGTTTCAGCGTACCGTCGGACGTGTCGACGAAGGATATTGGAGCGTTCCTCCGGGAGCGCCAGAAGCGCTGTCAGATCGGCATGCTCAAGGTACACCCGAACATCTGCGGCGTCGATCTCGGAAGCGCGGATGGTCTGCAACGGATAGAAGCGATACTTTCGGTCGCAAATTCGCTGCGCATACCCGTGTTGTTCCATGGTGGTTGCAGCCCGATACTTGGCGATACACCTGCCGCTCGATTCAGCGTGGTCGACAATCTTGCGCGAATTGACTGGTCATTGACCGCTGCGCCGGTCGTCATAGCGCATTTCGGCATCTACGGTTGTCGTGACCATACGACCGAAGCATCCGGCGCCACGCGCGCGGCGTTTCTGAAACTGCTGGATGAGAATCCAAACCTGTTTACGGATACGTCGGGTATCTCTTACGAGGCGATCCGGTCAATGATCGATCTTGTACCCACCGACCGGATCGTGTTTGGTTCCGACGCTCTGTACGTGCCGATGTATCGACAGGTCGCGCTGGTGATGGCGGCGATCGAGGATGCCGGATTGCCGCCGTCGACCATGAAATCCATCGCATTCGATAACCCGGGACGGGTCCTCAACTGAAGATTCGGTGTCGTCAGGCCTGACTCTGCTGGTAATTCTCCAGCCCGACCTTCTCAATCAGCCCCAGTTGCGTTTCCAGCCAATCGACGTGCTCTTCCTCGGATTTGAGGATCGAATCGAAGAGATCGCGGCTGACAAAGTCCTTCACGGACTCACAACAGGCTATCGCTTCGCGCAAATCGGGAATTGCATCCAGCTCCATGTCGAGATCGCACTGCAGAATTTCCGGCACATTTTCGCCGATGCGCAGCTTGCCCAGGTCCTGCAGGTTCGGTAGTCCTTCGAGGAACAGGATCCTTTCGATGATCTCGTCCGCATGTTTCATTTCGTCGATCGACTCGTCGTACTCATGGTCACCCAGCTTGTCGAGTCCCCAATCCTTCAGCATGCGCGAGTGCAGGAAGTATTGGTTGATGGCCGTCAGTTCGTTCTTGAGGACGGTGTTGAGGTGCCTGATTACGGTAGTGTCGCCTTTCATGGAGTCTCCGTGAGTGGGAAAAGAAGCGGGGAGGGTGTGTCTGGAATAGGTGTTTCTACGTATACGAGGATACGGACTCAAGCACTATTTGCGTAGTGACAATCATTATCACTCGCAACAAAAAAAGGCCCTGAATTTCAGGGCCTTATCTGTTAGCTGGTGCGATTGCGGTCAAGCCGCGGACGGCGTGTACAGCACGGGCTGCGCAAAGCGCCTGGATGGTGTGCTGCGGTGCGTCCGCAGTATGTCGGAGGCCATGTCCTTGCACGATCCGCAGGTGGCACCCACGCCGAGCTCCGCCTGCAGGCCCCGGAGATCCTGGACCCCGGCTTCCGCAGCCTTGCGAATCTGCTTGTCGGTGATAGCGTTGCAAATACAGACGTACATACGTTTCAATAGCTTACGAGTGTTTGAAGTATTCAAACGCAAATGAGAATGATTGTCAATAACATTACGTATAAACCGAGACGGATTTGATGAAAGATCTTTTCGACGTATCAGGCAAGGTAGCTCTGGTCACCGGCGGATCGCGCGGCATTGGCGAGATGATCGCCGAGGGTTTCGTCGCAAACGGGGTCCGGACCTACATTTCGGCGCGCAAGGCGGACGCGTGCGACGCGACCGCAGCGCGCCTCGGCGAGCAGGGCGAATGCATCTCCATTCCCGCGGACCTCTCCACGCTCGACGGTGTCCGGGCGCTCGCCGACGAGATCAAATCCCGGGAGTCGCAACTCGAGATCATGGTGAACAACGCCGGCGCAACCTGGGGTGCTTCGATCGAGGAGTTTCCCGAGGCGGGTTGGGACAAGATTATGGACATCAACGTCAAGGGACCGTTTTTCCTCACGCAGGCGTTGTTGCCCCTGCTCGAGGCGGCAGCGAGCAAGTCCGATCCGGCGCGTATCATTAATGTCGGGTCTATCGACGGGCTCAACGTCAACAAGCTCGGCACTTATTCGTACGGTCCCAGCAAAGCCGCCATTCATCACTTGACGCGGACGCTTGCATCACACCTCGCAGACCGGTTCATAACCGCAAATGCGATTGCGCCCGGGCCGTTTCCCAGCAAGATGACGGCCGGCATCGCTGCGACCATGGGCGATGCGATTACCGAGCACACGCCGCTAAAGCGCTGGGGCGAACCAGCGGACATGGCCGGTACAGCCATTTTCCTGGCGTCGAAGGCGGGCGCCTATGTATCCGGCGCTGTGATTCCCGTCGACGGGGGAATTGTTGCGAGTGCGCGAACGCTTTGATGGCGGGTTGCGCAGGACATCGCCGTATCGGAGTTCATACGTACAAATACGAATGAGAATGATTGTCATTTAGAATACTATCCCTTATTCTCCGCAACAGACTTTTCAGGGACAGGAAACCCGATGAACACCAGACTCGCAGCGTCCGCACTCGTGGCGTTTCTTTGGACGTCCACGGCCGACGCGGCCGAAGTGCCGACTACAGAGGAGATGTGGGCCATCCTGCAGCAGCAACAGGCACGCATCGAGGCGCTCGAGGCTGAACTTGCGGCCGCGAAGCAGGGCATCGCCGAAACCGACGAAAAGGTTGCGGAAACCGACGCCAAGGTCGAGGCAACCGGCGACGTCGTCGACACGCTTGCGGCCACCGACACCATACCTAACCGGACCACGATAGGCGGCTACGGCGAGCTGCACTACAACAATGTCAGCGCTGATTCGGGCGACGAGCAGGAAATCGACTTCCACCGCTTCGTCCTGTTCTTTGGCCACGAATTCAACGAGCGCATGCGGTTCTTCTCTGAATTCGAACTGGAGCACTCGCTCGCCGGCGACGGCAAGCCCGGTGAAGTGGAGCTCGAGCAGGCCTACGTCGAGTATGCGCTCAACAACAGCACGTACGCTCGCACCGGCCTGTTCCTGGTGCCCGTTGGCATCCTGAATGAAACGCACGAGCCACCCACGTTCTACGGCGTGGAACGCAACGATGTCGAAAACATCATCATTCCTTCGACCTGGTGGGAAGCGGGCGCTGGTGTTCGTGGCAACCTCGCAGGCGGACTGAGCTGGGATGCGTCGCTGCACTCCGGCCTCGCGATGCCGACGACCGGCGGCAGCGCGTTTCGTGTGCGCAGCGGCCGCCAGAAGGTTGCTGAGGCGCTGGCAAGTGACCCGGCCGCAACGTTCCGGTTGCGCTACACCGGAGTGCCCGGCCTCGAACTCGCCGCGAGCTACCAGTACCAGTCCGACCCCAGCCAGGTAGCAGGCGATGGGCTCGACAGTGGCCAGCTCCTGACCGCACACGCGATCTACCAGCGAGATCGCTTCGGGCTGCGCGCACTGATTGGTGGCTGGAAGTTCGACGGTGCCGCCGTCGAGGCAGCCGATGCCGACAAGCAGACAGGCTGGTACATCGAGCCCAACTTCCGTGTCAGCGACAAGTGGGGCATCTACGCCCGTTACTCCGACCTCGACGCGGCGCGGGATCAGGATAAGTTCACGCAGGGCGAGGTCGGCTTCAATTACTGGCCGACAGAGAACGTCGTGCTGAAGATGGACTATCGCCGCCGCGAGTTCACGTTGCCGTCTCTGAGTATTGACGATTTTGATGCCGTCGATCTCGGTTTCGGGTACCAGTTCTAAGCGCACGCGCGACATCGTGAAACGCCTGCTGACATTCTTGTTTCTTGTTGCGACCGTCCCGGCGCTTGCCGGGAGCGGTGGCGAAGCCGGCCGTTACATGGAAACGGACGATTACCTCGATAGTGTATTCGCAAGCGGCCGTCCGGATGCGAAGACGCTGTGGGTAGCCGGCGAGCTGCGTGACACCGTCGAGCACTTGCTTGGCCACAAGCTTGCGGCGCTCCGCGTGCGCTACTGGAAGGACGGCGACAGGAGCGCCTGGATTCTCGACGAGATCGGCAAGGAACTGCCGATCACGATTGGCGTAACGGTTGAGCACGGTTCAATCAGGAATGTCCGTGTCCTCGAATTTCGCGAGAGCCGCGGGTGGGAGGTTCGATATCCGTTTTTTACGGACCAGTTCGTCGACGCTCGTCTGCAGGCAAACCAGAAGCTTGACAAGCGCATTGATGGAATCTCCGGTGCAACGCTGTCTGTGCGCGCGGTGAAGCGCGTGGCACGTGTGGCATTGGTCCTGCATGAACACGTCGCAGGCTAACGGTCGTAAAAAGACGCGGCAACGGTTTCGCCGCGGCCATCGCTGGGCAGGCGTTTCGGTCGTTGCGTTCGTATTGATTCTTGCAATCAGCGGAATTTTGCTCAATCACTCGTCTGACGTCGGGCTCGATCGCCGCTATGTAACGTCACAGTGGTTGCTCGATGCCTACGGGATGGAGGTTCCCGAACCGACGTCGAGCTACGCCGCCGCGACGCATCGCGTGACACTTGTTGGCGAGCGATTGTTTCTGGACGGCAACGACGTCGGGACGTCCGCCCGGTCGCTTGCCGGAATCGCGGTGCTCGACGAGTTGCTGATCGTTGCCGCTGACAAGCGGGCGCTGGTTATGACTCGCGCAGGCGACCTGGTCGAAGCAATGGACCTGGGCGCCTTCCTGAGGGACCCGCTTGCGCGCGTCGGCGTTGATCGTGGTCGCGTCGTGTTGCAGTCGGGCGATCTGGTGCTTCGAAGCGACACCGACGTGTCAGTCTTCGATGTCTGGAGCGATGCAGACTCGGCGGAAATTGAGTGGTCGACCGAGTCGCCTTTAGATGACGCCGAGCGACAGGCGATCGCGAGCCTTTATCGTGGACACGGCCTGACGGTCGAGCGCGTGCTGCTCGACCTGCACAGCGGCCGGTTCTTCGCATTGCCCGGAAGGCTCATGCTGGACTTTGTAGCTCTACTGATGATCGTTTTGAGCCTCACCGGCCTGTTTCTTTCCCGCAAGCGCAATCGGCGCCAGAACGGCGCTCGCGGTCCCAGGCGCCACCGTTAGTCAGCAATTGGTGTCCGGTCGGGCGGTGTCACACGGGCCGCTGTGATGTGGATACTGCAAACGGCAGGCGGTTCATGGCATCATCCGTGACCGCAGTTCAGCTTCGTCTTGGGGATACATTGAGCGAACACGGCCGGAAAATCCTGATCGTCGAGGACGATCGCGCTCTTCTTGATCAGCTCAAGGGGTGTTTTGCCGGCTACGAGGTATTTTCGGCGGAAAATCGCGATCAGGCGATTGCCGAATTGCGCCGCCACGAGCCGGCCGTCGTATTGCAGGATCTGGGTCTGCCCCCCAAGCACGACACAATGGAAGAGGGTCTGGCGCTACTCAACGAGACGCTTAGACTCGCGCCGCACACGAAGGTCGTCGTGTTAATCGACAACGTCGATCAGGCAATCGCACTCGAAGCAGTTGCGCAGGGCGCCTACAACTTCTACAAGAAGCCGGTCGACAACGACATTCTGCGGCTGATCGTGAATCGCGCTTTCGCAATCTTCGAGCTCGAAGCCGAGAATCGACGCCTGCAAAACAAGATCAACGAGTCGCCGCTCGACGGCATTGTTGCTGCGTCGGAAGCCATGCTGTCGGTTTGTCGCATGATCGAAAAAGTGGCGCCGACGGACGTCACGACGCTGCTGCTCGGTGAGTCGGGTACCGGCAAGGAGTTACTGGCGCGTGCGTTGCACAATCTGAGTCCGCGCAAGGACAATAACTTCGTCGCGATCAACTGCGCAGCAATCCCTGAAAACCTGCTCGAGTCCGAACTGTTCGGACACGAAAAAGGGTCGTTTACCGGGGCGCACAAGCAGTCCATAGGCAAGGTCGAGGTTGCCAATGGCGGCACGTTATTTCTCGACGAAATTGGCGATATGCCGATTGCCCTGCAAGCGAAGATGCTGCGATTCCTGCAGGAGCGCGTCATCGAGCGTATTGGTGGTCGCAAGGAAATCCCGGTCGACGTACGCGTCGTATGTGCAACCAACCAGAAACCCGAACAGTTGATTGCCGACGGCCTGTTTCGCGAGGATCTTTATTATCGGGTCTCGGAGATCACGATCAACATCCCGCCCTATCGGGAACGTGAAGAGGGCCGACTGATCCTCGCACGGACGTTGTTGCACAAGTACGCGAAAATGCAAAAACGCGCGATCAACGGTTTTTCGGATGACGCGGTTGCCGCCATCGAGTCTTACTCGTGGCCGGGTAACGTCCGCGAGCTCGAAAACAAGATCAAGGGTGCTGTCATCATGGCAGACGGCAAGACGGTCTCGGCAGCTGATCTGGGCTTGCGCGGTGACGAAGAGGGCGAGTCGCTCAACCTCCGCGAGGTACGTCAGGCCGCCGAGTCAAAAGCGATCCGCGTCGCGCTGACGCGCAGCTACGGCAACATATCGAAAGCGGCCGAATTGCTCGGCATCACGCGCCCGACGCTCTACGACCTCATGAACAAATACGGCATGAGCGCCGAGGGCTATTCAAAGAAAGCCGCCAGTTAGGGCCAGACCCTGCCTGGTGGGGCCAGACCCTGCATGGTGGGGCCAGACCCCACGAGCTGGGGTCTGGCCCCGGGGCGCCGATTCTTGACCAGATGGTTCGCGCATTCTACGAGAAAACAGGCCGATCCGGAAAATAATGGTCTAACCGCTAAATTGTTGCGGTGACTTTGTTTTTCAAATAGCTCGCAGGCAAACCTCGAGTGATTTGCGAACTCGTTCCCGACTCTACGTCTGTGTTTCCAGAAACTGTCACTTTTCATGGCCGATACTTGCGTCGAGCGAGTGAGGGAGCGAGCAATGGACTTTGCAGTCAGGAACGATCCGGATTCGGAAATCCGGCAGTCCTATCCTATCCGGAGCCGGGTCTACGGCTGGTTTTTCCGCGTTGAGGAGCTGCCGTCCGGCTATTGGCAAGTGAAAGGCCGTGACCGGCACGGCAATACCGTGACACGAGTGGGCGATAAGCCGGAAGACGTGCTGGAGGTGGCGGAAAACGCCGCAATCGAGTTAAGCGACAACGCTACCTGGATTTAAACGCGTCCGGATTGAGGTCGTGACGGGCCAGCAGTTTGTAAAAGTCGGTGCGATTTCGCTTTGCCAGTCGCGCTGCCTGGCTCACATTTCCCATCGTGATTTGCAGGATCTGTGACAAGTAGTTGCGCGTAAACTCGTCGCGCGCATCGGAGAACGACGCAAGTTTGCCGGCGTGCTCACCAAGTGACTGCTGCACCAGCTCGCCGCTGATGACCGGCGAACGCGATAGTGCGACATTCTGCCTGACCACGTTGTACAGCTGCCGTACATTGCCCGGCCACTCAGCCGTTACCAGCATCTCCACGGCTTCAGGTGCATACACCTTGCGTTCCTGGCCGGCTTCCTTCGCAATTTCCTGCAGGAAGTGCGCGACCAGCAGCGGAATGTCCTCGCGACGCTCGTCCAGGGTCGGCAGTTTTATATTGACGACATTCAGCCGGTAATAGAGGTCTTCGCGGAAGCGGCCTTGTGTCATCAGGTCCTGCAGGTCACGATGCGTCGCCGAGATAACGCGCACATCGATCTGGCGCGCTTCGGTACTTCCGACCGGCCGGACCTGGCTTTCCTGCAGTACACGCAGCAATTTCACTTGCAGGCGCATCGGCATATCGCCGATCTCGTCCATCAGAAGCGTGCCGCCTTCTGCAGCCTGGAACAGGCCGGTGTGGCTACGTGTCGCTCCGGTGAACGCGCCTTTCTCGTGGCCGAACAGTTCGGACTCGAGCAGGTTTTCCGCCATCGCCGAGCAATTGATCGCAACAAACGGCTTGTTGCGCCGGTCACTGGCCTGGTGAATGGCCTGCGCGAGCAGTTCCTTGCCCGTGCCGGACTCACCCGTGATCAGCACTCGCGCATCCGTCGCAGCGACCATCTTGGCTTGCTGCATGATTTCTTTCATGTGCTGATTGCGCGTAATAATCTCTTCGGCCCAGTCTTCCTCGACGTCCACCGACCCGGATACCTTCAGCGCCCGGTCAACGAGCGTCATGAGTTCCTCCTTGTCGATGGGCTTTGTCAGGAATCCGAATGCACCGTGTTGGGTGGCGGTGACGGCATCAGGTATCGTGCCGTGCGCGGTAATGATGATGACTCGCAGGCCGGGCGAACGCGTCTGCAGCTCCTTCAGAAGGCCAATACCGTCCATCTTGTCCATACGCAGGTCCGTAATGACCAGGTCCGGACTGAAGCGATGTAGGACGCCCAGCGCCTTGTGGGCGGACTCGACGGCTTCGACCTCGTAGCCCTCGGCGCGCAGCCGGATGGACAGCAGCCGGAGCAGGCCCGGGTCATCGTCTACGAGCAGGATTTTGCCTTCAGCCTGGGGCTGCTTGGTCGCCATATTATGTCGCACGGAAAGGAGGTATTCCGCAAGGTTACAAGATTCGGGGCCTGTGGGGCCAGACCCCACGCGACAGGGTCTGGCCCCACCGTGTGGGGTCTGGCCCTGTCGCGTGGGGTCTGGCCCTGCCTCGTCAGCGTTCGCGGATGTCCCGTTCGATCGAGGTTAGCGCGTCGAGTTTTTCGTTGGCTTCGGCGAGTTCCGCTCGTAGCCGCCTGTTTTCGGCTTCGGCGGCCGCGATGCGCGCCGCGGCCTGCTGTTCCTGTGATTCCAGTGACTGCGATGACGACGTCCGCAGCCGACTGGTTTCCGCCTCGGCGCCGGCCTGGCGTTCGGCGCTCGCCAGCATGATTTGCGCCAGTGATATCTCGGATTGCGTCAGCAATTCGGTTTGCCCGAGTACGCCGCGCAGCAACTGGCTCGCTCGTGCCGCGTCGGAATGCGCATGCCCTGGTACCGCCAGCACGAGGCCGAGTCGCAGATCCGCCGATGGGCCGGGCGTCAGGTTAGCCACCGCGCTGGCATCGGCAAATGCCTCTTCAGCTGCAGTCGCACTACCGCTCGCAACCAGTCCGAGCTCTGCGAGGTACCGCTCCGCGGGGGGCGCGCCGAGCACCTCGGTTTCGTCGGTGGACCCCGACGTAATGCGGTCCTTGATCCAGTCAGCCGAACCACAGCCGGACACCATCGCCCCGGCGACCAGCGCCAGCGCAATCGTTTGATGTCCCGTTGTCTGTTTCTTACCCATTTGCCGCCAGTTTTTGTTGTCCCGCTGCGCGCGCCTGCGGGATGTGAATCCGGAAATGTGCACCCGGAAATTCGTCCGAATCCACGAGTTCCACTGACCCGTCGTGCGCCTGAATACACTCAAGTACCACCGAAAGCCCGATTCCGGTACCGCCCACCTGGCCACCTTGTTCCCGCCGCCCCTGGAAAAATGCCTCGAACACCCGCGGGCTTTCTTCTTCCGGAATTCCGGGCCCGGTGTCCCCGAATTCGATTGTAAAATGCGTCGGTGCCCGGCTCGCCCGAATGGTAATTACGCCGCCTCTCGGTGTGAACTTGATTGCATTCGACAGGAGATTATCCAGTACCGTGCGAATTTTTTCCTGATCCGCGTTCACAATTACGTCATCGACCTCCAGTTTCAACTGGATATTGGCGGCTTTCAGCGCGAGCCGCTGCGCTCGTGCGACCGATATCACCTGTTTGCGCATCTCGAAATCCGACAGGGTCAGCACTTCGCTTTTCGTTTGCCACGCGGCAAATGACAGCAGGTTTTCGATGAGCTGCTGCAGTTTCAGACCGTTCATGCGCAAAATATCGGTGACTTCGCGCTGCGGATTCTCAAGTTCGCCCACGGAACCGTCGAGCAGCAATTCGGTGCCTTCGCGAATGTTCGCGAGCGGTGTCTTGAGTTCATGAGACATGTGGCGCAAAAACTTGTTCTTTTCCTGTGCAAGCTCCAGCAGGCGCACGCGCAGCCACTCGAGCTGCCGGCCAAGCCGTTGGAGGTCAGTCGGTCCCCTGATCTCAATCGGCCTGGAAAAGCCCGATTCGCCGAGTTGACCTATCGCCCTGTCAATCTGGCGAATCGGACGCGCGACCAGCAGTGTGAAGATCAGCACCAGGATAACGGTACCGGGCACGAGCGCCGCCACCTGCCAGGCTGACACGCGCTGTGCATCCTGCGCCGTCTGCTGCAACGCAGTCAACTCGGCGTCGACGTACGATGTCAGCACGCCCGTGAGCCGTTCAACGCGTAGTCGCAGGTCCGCGAACTGAGTGATAGCGGCTGTTTGCGCCTCGGCATCCGTGTTCTCATTGGAGAGTGTCCTTACAATCTCCCGCGCTTCTTCCTTCAGTGACGCGGCCAGCATCGTTGCATCGGCGCGCTCGACCAGGGGCGTCATTTCGTGGATCAGGACCTGGAAGCGCTGATGATCCTGTTGCATGAGTTGCAGAAAGTCGGTGGTTCCGAGCACCGCATACTGACGCGCCGATCGCTCCAGTGAATTCACCTGCTCGTTCAGTCGGCGATTGTTCTCGGCCGCCTGCACGCCCGTAAACACGAGATCGTTTGCGCCGTCCGATACCCGGTCGAGGTTGACGAGTGCCCAGATCACGGCGATCAGCAACGGCAGGGCGACGAGCCCGAATCCGACGAGAATCAGTCCGTTAAGTGAACGTGGGCGCGGGAATCTCACGCGTCATCCCCCGGCCGCCCGGCGGCCCGCCGGACCGAAGGGCACAGCAAATGATATCCTCTTGTTTTTCATAAACTTTTCGTCAGTGTTGCGGGCCGATTGTGCGAAACCGTGAACTGTCGCCCGCACAAGGGGACAAAGTTTAACAATAATGCAGCGGTGTTAACGGACCTGTTTCGCAGTCCCCCGTGCGATGTAACGAACTGATATGTCGCCAAATTCGCACGGCTTACGTACTGTCTGCGTTCAGTTTCAATCGGTACAATTAAAGTCAGCTTCGGCCAAAGGCGCATTTCTATGAATTTGACCGTACGTGTCGGTTATGCATTTCTCGTGTCATCGTTTCTTATCCTTTCCGCCTGTGGCGGAAGTGACGGCGGCACCAACAACAACGGTGGTACCACCAATACACGGCCCGTTGCCAACGCAGGCCCCAACCAGACCGTCAGCGAGTTCGATGTCGTGACTCTCGATGGCAGCGCATCGTCGGATGCGGATGGCAATCCACTGACGTATTCCTGGACTCAGACAGCCGGCACGAGCGTAACCCTGTCCGATCGCACAATCGCAAGCCCGACCTTCGATGCACCCGACGTTACCGCGTTAAACACGCCCGAGGTGCTGACTTTTCAGCTGACTGTCAATGACGGTACGACCAACTCCACGGCGTCTACGGTCAATATCACCGTTAATGACGTCGGGCTTGGCGCCAATACGCCGCCGTCGGCGAACGCCGGCGTCGACCAGACGGTCCTCGAGCTGGCCACGGTCACCCTGGACGCATCAGCATCCTCGGATCCCGACGGCACCACGTTGTCGTACAGCTGGAACCAGACCGGCGGTACGGTTGTTACGTTGTCGGATGCGAACGCCGAGATGCCGACGTTTACAGCGCCCGACGTTCCCGCCGCCATGCCTGAGACGCTGACCTTCGAATTGACGGTCGACGACGGCACCGATACAGCCGTCGATTCTGTTGATGTTACAGTGCAGGAGTCGGCCGTTCCGGTTACGATTGCCGGCCGCGTTTTTTATGAGTTCGTCAACCCGAACACGAGTTGTCGCGGCCTGAATTTCAATAACATTGACGTGCGCCCGATGCGCCGGGTGACGGTGCAGCTACTGAATGACAGCGGCGGCGTCATCGATTCGACGATTGCGGCGGACGACGGATCCTATTCGTTTACCAATGTCGACCCGCTCATCGACGTCCGGATCCGGGCACGCGCCGAGCTCAAACGCAACGGTGCGCCGGGCTGGGATGTCGAGGTGCGTGACAACGTCGACACGTCGGCCAGTCCGCCACCGCTCGCACAGCGCCCGTTGTACGTGGTCGATTTCCCACTGTTCAGCAGCGGAACGGCTGACAATACGAACGCAGACTTCACGGCAACGACAGGGTGGGGCGGCAGTTCCTACACCGGACCGCGCGCGGCGGCGCCGTTCGCCATTCTCGACGCGGTTTACTCCGGCATGCTGCTGATCCTGTCGGCTGATGCGACCGCGACATTTGCGCCGATGGATGCGTTCTGGAGCGTCAACAACACGTTGACCAGTCCGTCTGATATCGATGCCGGCGAACTTTCGTCGTCATTCTATCGCGGCGACCTCGATTCATTGTTCCTGCTCGGCGATGCGGGAACCGACACCGAAGAATTCGACGATCACGTTGTTGTGCACGAGTGGGGGCACTACTTCGAAGACAATTTCTCGCGCTCTGATTCAATCGGCGGGCCGCATGCCATTGGCGAGACTATCGATCCGCGCCTTGCGTTCGGTGAGGGCTGGGCAACGGGCCTTGCGGCCATGGCGCTGGACGAGCCGCAGTACTGCGATACAGGTGTCGCCGGCGGCAACGGTGGGTTTGGTATCAATACCGAGACCGAGAATCGCGGCAATCAGGGTTACTACAACGAGATGTCGGTCGCGACACTGCTCTACGATCTTTTCGATACCAACAACGAAGCCGGCGATCCGGGTTCTATCGGCTTCACGCCGATCTACAATGTCATGGTCAATGAGCAGGCCAATACACCGGCTTTCACGACGCTGTTCAGTTTTGGTACGGAATTGCGCGCCAACCTGGCAGGCATGGATCTCACGACGCTGGAATCTCTGCTGACGACCGAGAATGTCGATCTAGCGGGTCTCGATATCTGGGGCAGCAACCAGACGACCGTCCCGGCAGGGTCGCGCGACGTGCTGCCGGTCTACACAGACCTGCCGGTTGACGGCACGGTAACGACCGTCTGCACGAACAGCGATTTTGACAGCGAACGGGACGGCAACAAGCTGTCGGAGCACCGCTTCCTCCGTATCACGACGACGGCGACTGCTGCATACAACGTGAGTGTGGTGGCGAATCCCGTGCCGCCGCCGACCACCGACACCGATCCCGATGTGCGCGATCGATCCGATCCTGACATGTTCATCTGGCGCGATGGCGCGCTGGTCGCTTTCGGCAATAGTGGTGACGACGACGCGGAAACCTTTACGACGCAGGTGCTGCCACCGGACACTTACGTCGCCAACGTCCAGGAATGGCGCTACGAAGACGAAGATGCCGCCTCCGACTTCCCGGAGCAGATCTGTTTCGACATCACGATGTCACCGTAACGGCAACAGGAAAAACGATGAGCACATTCAAAAAGACCTTCATGACATGCCTGGCGATTTTCGCGCTCGCCGTTACCGCGGCATGCGGCGCCGCGAACAAGGAACCCGTTGCGGAGTCGGTTGACAAGGCCGATGCGCCGGCTGCGAAACCCTCTGCTCCTGTCGAACAGGTGGCATCGGGGTCGACCGGCAAACCCGGCGCACCGTTTCGCATTGACTATCGCATCATCGGTACGCCTATCGTGGGCAGCCCGTTGACCATCGACCTGATCGTCCGATCCACGTTCGGGCCGCAACCGGCAACGATCGAATATCGCATTAATGACGCGGGCGCGATGACGCTGGCAGAGGCGCAGCCATCCAGCATTCGACTGGAGCCCGCCGCGAATGAGCTCGACATGCGCGAGCAGGTGACGGTTGTGCCGCTGCGAGAGGGGCGTTTGTACCTGAACGTGAGCGCCGAATTCGCGTCGGACGGCGGCACCCAGTCGACAGTGACGGCTATTCCTATCCAGGTGGGCTCGGGTACCCGGGACTTGCAGGAAAACGGCACCGTGCAATCCGATGAAAACGGCGAGGCGATACGCGTTCTGGACGGCAGCTAGCCGAGGACCAAAAAAAGGGAAAAATTTCCCAATATTTTTTCCAGAATTTGCGGTAATTCACAGTCCTGAGACCCCGGTCTAATTAGAGTGAATGGCCAGGCTTGAGGAACGAGCTGGCTAATGAACCAGGATCTCAGGGACAAGATTAAGGCCGCTACCGAGGCGTCGGGGAATACGAAGCCCCACTTCGTCGAGCTCCTCAAGCTCATCGACTCACATTATGACAAAATAGAGTCGACAATCGCTGAGTCGCTCAGAGCCGAGTCGTTTCATACCCAAACACATTCCGACACCGTCGCGCCGATCGAAGCGATTTTCGACAGTGTCACCGAGGCACTGCTGTCGGTCGACAGCCGGGGCGTCATTCGTAACTGCAACAAGGTCTGTTCGAAGTATTTCGGCAAACGGCGCCGCGACCTGGTTGGGTCGTCGATTTTCGACGTCCTGCCCGGATCGAACGAACCGTCGCTTGGCGAATTCCTTGCCCCGTACCAGACCAGCATCGACGATACGAACGTGGAGCTCCCCGATGGCGAGGTCGACGCTGTGCGTGCCAATGGCGACAGCTTTGTCGCTGCGATAAACGCAAGCGCGCTGGAAACGGCCGGGGGAACGATCTTCGTCATCAGCCTGCGCGACGTGACGGAGCGCAAGGAAGCTGAAAGTGCCCTGCGCGAGAACGAGGAACGGTACCGGGCGCTGGTCGAGAACGCGCCGGAAGCGATCATCGTCTTCGATGTCGACGCCAACAAGTTCACCGACGCAAACGACAATGCCTGCCAGCTGTTCAACCTGTCGCGCGCACGACTGTTGACGGTGGGGCCCGAGGCGATCAGCCCCAAAATGCAGCCAGATGGCACGCCGTCGTTCGGTGTGCGCCGCGGCTATCTGGACCGTGCGCTTGCCGGCGAACACCCGACGTTCGAATGGCTGCACCGTGATTCCATAGGGCGAGAGATTCCTTGCGAGGTACGGTTCAGCCGGCTGCCGTCCAACCGTCGGCGCCTGATTCGCGTCAGCATCAATGACATTGAGGAACGCAAGCGCAATGAAGCGCTCGCGTACGCGCAGAACAAGGTGCTGGAGATGATCGCGGCGAACACGCCGCACGACCGAACGCTGCGCGCGATCTGTCGATTCGTCGAAAAAATTGGCACCGATTTCCGCGCCGCCGTTTCGACGCTCGACACCAGGAATCAGACGCTGTCCGTCGAGGAGGCGCCCAGCCTGCCGGAGAAGTTCAAGTTGCACCTCGACTTTGTGAAAGTCGGGCCCGACAGCCTGACGAGCGGTTCGGCTGTCCATCACGTCCAGGATCGCATTACACCCAATGTACAAAAGGACGCGGGGTGGGCCGGCGCTCGAAAGGTCGCCGCGAAATACGATGTCAGGGCCGCCTGGGCGTTCCTGATTTACGGAGCGGCGGGACGTGTTATCGGCACGCTCGATGTTTATCTTGCCGATGCCCGCGCGCCTACAACCGACGAACTCGACCGGATCGGTCAGATGGCACGCCTGGCCGGTATTGCCATCAAGCGACAAATGGATGAGGAGCGCCTGCGCTCGAGCGAAGCCCGTTATCGTGGCTTGTTCGAAAATGTCATTGACGGTGTGTACATCGCGTCTCGCGATGGCGAGATCATCACGGCCAATCCGGCGCTCGTCGAGATGCTCGGCTACGACGATGTTGACGATCTGAAAGCGGTTGGCAGCACAACAATGCTGTACGTCAATCCGATCGATCGTGAACGCGTATTTGCACGTCTCGAAGCCGAGGGCGTCGTCAAGAACTTCGAATACCGCCTGCGTCGCAAGGACGGCACAGAGATCGTGGTGCTCGAAAACTCGCGGGCCATCATGGACGATGATGGCTCCGTCGTCGCCCACGAAGGCACGATAACCGACATCACGGAGCGCAAGCGCGCCGAGACACGCGTCTTCGAGGAAAAGGAACGCGCAGAAGTCACGTTGCAGTCTATCGGCGACGGCGTTATCACGACAGACGCCGACGGCAAGGTCGACTACATCAATCCGGTCGCGCAGGATCTGACCGGCTGGGACATGCGCAGTGCACGAGGGACGCCGGTCAACGACATCATGATGATTGTCAATGAACACACCCGCGCCAGCGTTGAAAACCCGGTAATTCGCTGCCTGAAAGAGGGGCGCGTTATTACGCTTGCGGAAAACTCCGTGTTGATCACGCGCAACGGTGACGAAGTCGCCATACAGGACTCAGCGGCTCCGATTCGCGATCGCATTGGCAACATCATCGGATCCGTCATGGTCTTTCACGACGTCAGCAAGGAGTCACGACTTTTCCGGCAGCTATCCTACCAGGCGTCGCACGACACGCTGACAGGGCTGATCAATCGCCGCGAATTCGAAAATCGGCTCATCAACTCACTTGAGACCACGCGCGACAATCCGGACATCACGCACGCGTTGCTGTACGTCGACCTGGATCAGTTCAAGGTCGTCAACGACACATTTGGACACACAGCCGGCGACGCGTTGCTGCGGCAACTGTCCGAGCAAATCCAGTCGAACGTGCGTTCGACAGATCTTTTGGCACGCCTCGGTGGCGACGAGTTCGGTATCTTGCTGGAATGCTGCAACGAGGAGCGTGCGCTGGCCGTTGCCGAAAGTATCCGCGGCTCCATCGAAGGATACCGCTTCGAGTGGAAAGACTCATTCACGACGGTGCGTTGCTCGATTGGTGTCGTCATGGTCACGAGCGAAAACGCCGACGTGGCGAGCGTTATGAGTTCGGCTGACGTTGCGTGTTACTCGGCAAAGGATATGGGGCGCAACCAGGTGCACCTGTACCGGGACTCGGATGCATCGATGCGCCACGAGGAAATGAAGTGGGTGTCGCGCATTACGAGCGCGGTCGAGGACAATCGCCTCGAACTTTTCTACCAGCCGATCATTGGCATTGGTAACGGCCGGGCAGGCAACGGCAAGCGTGGGCACTACGAGCTGTTGTTGCGCATGCGCGACGAGAATGGGGAGCTGGTCGGACCGGACCAGTTTATTCCCGCGGCTGAGCGCTACAACCTAATGTCGACACTGGACCGCTGGGTCATTCACGAAGCGCTTTCCGAGCTTGCCGACCATGGTGACGGCAACGAGGACTGCGAAGCGCGCTATACGCTGGCGATCAATCTTTCCGGCACGTCGCTGAGTGAAGACCGGTTTCTTGAATTCGTCGTCACGGAACTCGAGGAGGCGAAATTGCCGCAGGGCGCGATTTGTTTCGAGATTACCGAAACTGCCGCGATTTCAAACCTTTCGCGTGTCGTGCACTTTATGCAGGAACTCAAAAAGCTCGGCTGCAAGTTTTCGCTGGACGATTTTGGCAGCGGCCTGTCGTCATTTACGTATCTCAAGAACCTGCCGGTTGACTATCTCAAGATCGATGGCCAGTTTATTCGCAACGTCGTGGACGACAACGTCGACGAAAGCATGGTCAAGGCCATTCGCGATGTCGGCCACGCGATGGGTATCGAGACCATTGCCGAACGCGTCGAAACAAGGCAGGTTCTCAATAAGCTCGGAATGCTCGGCGTCGAGTTCGCCCAGGGCTATTACATCGCGCGCCCGGCGTCCGTGCAGTCATTCGAGCCCTGGGGCGCGCAGCAGCTGCTTGCCTGATTCGTATGCGGAGTTTCCACGGGTGGCGTAACGTTAGGGTTGCGGTACACTGAGTCAATGGACGCGCTCCGGCCCAATTCCGACCACGATACCTTGCTTTCTGCAAACGAGCCCGGGCCATTCAAAGTACTGAATCCATTGGCAGAATTGCCCATTCTGCTGGTATGCGACCACGCGAGCTGCCGCTTTCCGTCATCACTTGGCGACATGGGCCTCGATCCTTTCGCCCGTCGATGCCACCTGGCTATAGACATCGGTGCCGGGCCGCTGACCGAGAAGCTTGGCGCGAGCCTAGGCGTCACGGCGGTGCTCGCGCAATACTCGCGCCTCGTCGTTGACTGCAATCGCGATCTCATGGATCCCAGCGCCTTTCTCGTCTATGGCGACGGTATCCTCGTTCCGGGCAATACCAATCTGAGCAGGTCCGACAAAGTGAGACGCGCGGAGTCACTTTACTGGCCGTACCATCGAGCAGTGGACGAGCAGGTGCAGCGGCTGCGAAATGCCGGAGCGCCGCCGGCGTTCATTGCAGTGCATAGTTTTACGCCGGTCATGAACGGCGAGTCGCGGCCCTGGCAAATGGGCGTGTTGTGGGACAAAGACACGCGGCTGCGAGACATTTTTCTTGAAGGCTTTTCCGCGGCTGGCTACCTGGTCGGCGACAATGAGCCGTATTCGGGCAAGGCGCCACAGGATTTCACGATCGACCATCACGCCGAGGACATCGGATTGCCGCATATCGGTATCGAGATTCGCCAGGATCTGATCGCTGACGATGCCGGCGTTGAGAGGGTCGCCGAGGTCATGCACGAAATTATTGCGTCGATACCGAAGCGTATCGAATCAAGGGAACAGCGCGACACGGCCTGACCGGCGCGCAACAACAAGAAGGGGAAGCCATGGCGAAGGGCGAACCGGCTTTTACGCTGGGCGTAGAAGAAGAATACTTGCTGGTCGACAAGAAGACTCGTGAACTCGTTGTCGATCCTCCCGAAACCCTGATGCAGGAAGCCGAGGAGAAGTGCGGCGCCCAGGTAACGTCGGAGTTGCTTCGATCCCAGATCGAGATCGGCACGAAAGTCTGCGCGAATATCCAGGAGGCCCGCGACGACCTGGTGCGACTGCGACGCAACATTATCGAAGTTGCGGACCGGCACGGACTCGCGCCGATCGCGTCGTCGACGCATCCGTTCTCCTCGTGGACGGAGCAAAAGCATACCCAGAAAGACCGCTACGACGAGCTTACACATGAGATGCAGGGCGCGGCTCGACGTCTGGTGATTTGTGGTATGCACGTTCACGTCGGCATCGGCGACGATGAGTTGCGAATCGACCTGATGAACCAGCTGGCGTACTTCCTGCCGCACCTGCTGGCACTGAGTTGTTCGTCACCTTTTTTTAATGGTCGTGACACCGGACTAAAGAGTTACCGACTGACCATTTTTGACGCGCTGCCGAGAACCGGGTTGCCGGAGCGATTCGCAAGCTGGGCCGAGTACCAGCGGCACATCCATATCCTTATGGACGCCGGGCTCATCGAGGATTCCACGCGCATCTGGTGGGACCTGCGCCCGAGCGCACGATTTCCTACACTAGAGACGCGCATCATGGACGTCTGCACGCGGCTCGACGACACGATCGCGCTGACAGCGCTGCTCGCCTGCATCATGCGCATGCTGTACCGCCTGCGCACACATAACCAGCGCTGGCGCATTTATACGCCGATGCTGATCCGGGAGAATCGCTGGCGTGCGATGCGTTACAGCTTTGACGAAGGTCTCATCGACCTGGCGCGCGGCTCGGTCGTTCCGTTCGAAGACCTGCTCGACGAAATGCTGTCACTGGTTGCCGAGGATGCGCGTGCGCTCAATTGCGAGAAAGAGCTCAGCGGAGTGCGCAATATCCTGACTCGCGGCACCAGTGCGCACCGCCAGTTGAAGGAATTCGAACTTGAGCGCGCCAACGACGCCAGCGTCGAGGACAGCTTGCGCGCCGTCGTCGACATGCTGATTGCGGATACCGCCGAAGGCCTGTAGTCGCCGGGCCTGCAGCCCGCGCCACCGGGGCGTTTGCGGCAAAAATGTGACAGCGCGCACATTCCGGGTTTCGGAACCGGGAACACGTCGCATTATGTTGCGCGGGACCCCGATAGCATGGGGTTATGCAAGTCGTGGACCTGATCATCAATCCGTTTCTCGCGGTCATGGCGGTTGCCTATGCAGCGCTGGCAGTGCGTGTGTCGCGATCGGGTCCGCAGTACGCCAACAGCATGGTCAGTTTCTTCCTTGTGCTGATTGGCGGGATGCTCGCCGGGTCGGCGTTTTCCTACAACGCTGAGTCAGCCGGGCTTTACGGCATTGGCCGGGCACTGAGTTTTTCGTCGGCCGGTTTCCTGCCGCTCGTATTCTACGTTATCTATCGCGAGTACACGGTCGGACCGCCACGCGCAGTGCATGTCGCCATGCTCGCAATCGTTCCGATGATGACGGTCGGTATCGCGCTCACGAACTCCTATCACAATCTGCTGTGGGCCGTGATCGAAACGCCGTCCGGGATTATTTACAGCGAGATGACGGAGCACTTGTATTACCAGCGCGTTTATGCGCCATTTACGTACGGACTGTTTGCCTATGCCGGTATTGCGCTGCTCGCGCGGCTGCCAACGATCGCGCCAGCGAACCGCAAGACGATTGCACAGATGATGGTTTGCGCATCGCTGCCGTATGTCATCAGCATTGCGAACACTTTCCTCGGAATGGGCCCCGCCGAATTTCCGTTTACGAGTACGACGTTGGCGTTAATGTGGCCGTTCTTTGCGTATTTCTGCCTCAAGCTGCGCATGCACGAGTTCAGCCCGCTCGCATACCAGACCTTGTTTGATCACGTCCGCGATCCGATATTTGTCGTTGACAGCGAACAGTGCATTATTTGCGCAAACGAAGCCGCCCAGGAATTGCTCGACGGCGAAGAACGTGATCTTCTTGGCCGTAAACTTTGGGAAGACTTCCCGGAAGCGCGCCGCATTCTTGAGCAGGCGCGAGAGCTCGACCTCACGCAAACTCTGCGCATGGACACGAATGACGTTTATGAGGTCAGCGTCGAGCCGCTGACCGGTCCGAAAGGGCAGAATCTCGGCATGGTCGTTGTCTGTCGCGATGTTACGGAGCGGCGCAAGGCCTTGTCGCAGCTCGCGGACAGCGAACACCTGATTCGCACGCTTATCGAAACGTCATCGAACGGTATTTTGCGTTTCTCGCGCGACCGGAATGATGGCGAGCGGCGATTCCGGTGCGTTTTCGCCAATCGTGCTGCCGAGGGATTTTATGGCGAAGGGCAGGGCACGCTCGTGGGCATGCCTGTCGAAAAGCTGGAATTCCTCGGTCCCGACAAGCTGCTCGAGCATTTCGGCAATGAAGAGGCGGCGACCTCTCAGGTCAGCTTTGAAGTCGCAGCCGAGGGCGGTCGGGGTGAGAGTTGGTTACGCATCGTCGGCGAACCGGTCGGGCAGGATTTTTCGGTTACGCTCGTGGATATCACGCAACGCAAGCGTAACGAGGACAAGATGCTCGCCGACGCGCTGCGCGACCCTTTGACGGGTGTGCTGAATCGCCGCGGATTCGAACAGGAAGGCGCTGCATGCATTCGTCGCAGCAGTCTTGGTGCTGTGCTCTACCTCGACCTCAACCAGTTCAAGTCAATCAATGACCGTTTCGGGCACCAGGCCGGTGACGCCTTGCTGAAGGCGTTTGGTCACCGCCTGGAGTTCTGCCTGCGACCGGAAGACGTGTTGGGTCGGCTTGGCGGCGATGAATTCGCCATTGTCCTGCCGGGTGTTGCGGTCGATGACGTGAAGCACATTGCCAGCCGGCTCGTGCAAACGGCATCAGAGGCCTACATCATCCAGGGGCAGGAGATTAAGTGCACGGCCAGTGTCGGCATAGCGCTGATGCCGAAGCACGGCGAGGAGCTCTGGCATCTTCTGAGCATTGCCGACGAAGCCATGTACTCCGCAAAACAAGTTCCCGAAGAAGAGGCCGCCAATGACCGCGCGGCCTACATCGACGCCGCCACCGCCTCGTAGCAGCCAGTCACCGCGCGCTGGGGTCTGGCCCCGGCATTCAGGGTCTGGCCCCAATCTGCAGGGTCTGGCCCCGACGGGTGGGGTCTGGCCCTTTTAGTTGAGGACGCGGAGTTCGAGGATGGCCGGGTCGGCCGTGTCGAATACGACGAGGTCGAGGACGTCGCCAAGCTGCACATCAATTGGCACCGGGCCGGCAAGGACGTCCGTGGAGCCGGTTTCCGTCACGTAAAGATCGTACGCGCCCGCCGCCAGTGCAGCAGATGGCGCTGCCAGTGCACGGGCAAGGCCCGTGCGAAACGGCAGTTCCTCGTCGATCGTGCCGCCGGGTTCGACGGCATAGAACGTCAGAAAGTCAAAATTGTCCGATGCGTGGAACGTGTTGACCTTGACCGTCGTCGCCTGCGACGCCCGATCGTTGATGTAGGTCAGGCGGTTGTACGTGCCGCCGGAGCCGTAAGTTACCACCCGCTGGTGAACACCTGCGGATACCGTCACATCCGTTTCGAATGTGACGGCGGCCGTACTGCCGGTCGGTGTGTATCGATACGTGTAGTCACCCGGAGTTACCGGAATGTCCGCGGTGACGTCCATGAACTGATGGTTCGCGACGACCTGCGAGGTGAGCGCCTCGTCATCGTAGATGTCCGAGTCGCCGAGATCGATCGACGAGTGGATGAAGTGGATCGTCGACGGATATACGGGGTCGTGCATCGGAATCGCCGACCCACCGCCCAGTACGCCGCGAACGACGACAGGCGCGACATCGTTGGCATCACCGTCAAACGGCATGACAATCAACTGCGACTGCGCGAGAACGTTCGCCGGCTCCGATGTGTACAGGATGTCGGCCGGGTCGATCGTCTCGCCCGGGTTTTTCGGCACCGTCACCGTGACAACGTATTCGCCACCGTCGAAATCCATCGGCCCGGAAATCTCGCCGATCGACAACGTCGCGACCTGTTCGCCGGGTACCGGCGCCGTACCGTCCGGCGCGAAATACACATCGATCGTGCCCCACGTATTGCTCGCGTGTGCAAAGCGGGCCTGGAATACCGTCTCGGCTGCGTCAAACGTGCGGGCCGCGGATTCCCAGACCGTTACGGTCGGTGCTGCCAGCGTGCCGGTCAGCAGCATCGTGTAGTCCGCGTCGGCTGTGAAGTCGATGTACTGGCTGGCAATCCGCGTCACGTCGTCGTCGCCAGCGAAAAACACCTCGAAGTTAAAGGTGTAATCGAAATCGTCATAGCGGCTCGTGCCCGAACCACCCTGGTACGGAATTGCGCCGATCAAGCGTTGTTGTTCTTCAATCCTGAACGAGATTTCCGGCGAACCCGGAATCGCGTTGATTGCGCGGACGTTGGCCTTGCCCGTCGGGCTCGGCAGTTTGGTGTCGCCGACGCAGGCAGCCACGACCAATATCGCGGCAATCGCCAGCAAAAGTCCTCTTCGATTCATCGATATAGTGCCTACTTATCCTTGAGTCCGGAAATAGATTTCACTTCCAGGAATTCCTCGAGTCCGTGCGGGCCCCACTCGCGACCATTTCCGGATTGTTTGTAGCCGCCGAACGGTGCCATCGAGCTGAGGAACGAACCATTGATATTGACCATGCCGGTGCGCATGCGCGAGGCAACCCTGCGACCGCGCTCCAGGTCGGTCGTCGAGATGTAGCCTGACAGCCCGTAAGGCGTGTCATTGGCGATGGCGACAGCCTCGTCCTCATCCTCGTAGCCGATAATCGACAGGACCGGGCCGAAAATTTCCTCGCGTGCAATCGTCATGTCATTTGTGACATTAGCGAACACGGTCGGTTTCACGTAATAACCCTTGTCGAGGCCGTCCGGGCGACCGGTGCCGCCCGCAACCAGCGTCGCACCTTCATCGATGCCGGCCTGGATGAGGCCCTGGATTTTGTTCCATTGCACGTCCGAAACGACGGGACCAATATCGGTGCCTTCCTCACGCGGGTTGCCGGCCCTGGTGTCATTGGCGACGCGCGCCGCGATAGCTGCCGCTTCGTCCATGCGATCTTTCGGTACCAGCATGCGCGACGGTGCATCACAGGACTGGCCGGTGTTGTCAAACATCGCGCCGGTTCCTTCGGCGACGGCTTTCTCGAAGTTTGCGTCGTCAAGAATGATGTTGGCCGACTTGCCGCCAAGTTCCTGGGCAACGCGTTTGACCGTCGGCGCTGCGTTCTGTGCAACGAGGACGCCGGCGCGAGTTGAGCCCGTGAAAGAGACCATCGCGATGTCAGGGTGCTGTGACAGGGCTGTGCCGACGCCAGGTCCGTCACCATTGACCAGGTTGAATACGCCCGCCGGGACGCCGGCGGCATCGAGGATCTCGGCAAAGACGATGGCGTCGAACGGCGCAACTTCGCTCGGCTTCAGGACCATCGTGCACCCGGCTGCAATCGCGGGGGCAACCTTCACGGCGATCTGGTTCATCGGCCAGTTCCACGGCGTGATCAGCCCGCAGACACCGATCGGCTCCTTGACGACGATCGTGCGGCCGAAGTCTTCCTCGAACTCAATGCTCTGCAACGAGCGCAGGGCCGCCTTGATGTGCTGCGGTCCACTGCCGGCCTGAGGTCCCTTGGCAAACTCCCACGGTGCGCCCATTTCGTCCATGATCGCCTCGGCGACGTCGTCGTAGCGCTTCATGAACTCGTCGAGAATGGCCTGGATCAATTCAGCCCGTTCTTCACGGCTCGTCCGGGAAAACGACTCGAAGGCACGCTTCGCTGCCGCGACAGCTTTGTCGACGTCGGCCGCTGAGCCGATGCTGATGCGACCGTAAACCTCCTCAGTCGCCGGATTCACGACATCCAGTGAGCGCGGTTCCACCGGGTCTACCCACTGACCGTCGATGTAAAACTGGAGTTTTTCGAGCATGCTGGTCCTCCTCAGGCAAGCCGCGCATCATAGCGCAATTTGGCGGGGTTGGCCTGCCCGATTCGGGGAATGGAAGCGGCATGATTTGTCGCGTACTTTGACAAAAGTCTCGGAACTTACCCTGCGTACAAAATTCCGTTATTCTGGTTTCGATAACAAGAAGTTAGACGCGAAGGGGAGAGATTATGCTGCCGGTGAATGACATCATTCACCTGGCTGTGACCGGCCTGGCGCAGGGGTGCGCCTACGGGCTGATCGCGCTCGGGTTCGTCCTGATTTACAAAGCCACCGAGGTCGTGAACTTCGCGCATGGCGAGTTCATGATGCTGGGGGCATTCGCTGTACTCGCGTATTCCGAGGCGATGGGTGGCAGCTTCTGGCCGGCATTCCTGCTCGGCTGCCTGTCAATCGCCGTCGTCGGATACCTGATCGATGCTCAAATCATGCGCCGGATCATCGGCCAGTCGTCGGCCAGCATCTTCATCATGACGGTCGCGTTCGGTTTCATTTTCCGCTCGCTGGCCGGCATGATCTGGGGCTGGAATTCACTGTCACTGGATACGCCGTTCACCGGGTCGTTGCAGATGTCAGAGGGCCTGTCGATTGGCCACGACCGCCTCGCGATTATCGCTGCAACCGCCATTCTCGTGACGGCGCTGTACCTGTTTTTCTCAAAAACCCGATTTGGCGTCGCCATGCAGGCTGCGTCGCAAAACCAGCTCGCGGCGTATTACATGGGGATCGGGGTAAAGCGCCTGGTGTCGGTGACCTGGGCAATCGGTGCCATGATCGCCGCCGCGGCCGGCGCACTGCTTGCGCCGGTGACCCTCATCGACACGACAATCGGCTTTCTCGGCATCAAGGCGCTTGCCGGTGCTATCGTCGGTGGATTCGGTTCGATTCCCGGGGCGCTGCTGGGCTGCCTGTTGATCGGGATCATCGAGCCATTCGCCGACTACTATTTCCCGTCGATCAAGGGCGTTTCCGCCTATATCGTGATGCTCGTGGTGCTGTTCGTGCGGCCTGAAGGCCTCATTGTGCAGACCTTCCAGAAGAAGGTCTGACGATGCAGGTACTGTTCAAGACGCGCTACGAAGACGATCTGAGATTTCTGCCTAAGACGGGCGAGAAGATTCGCGTCGGGCTGGTCGTTGCGTTCCTGCTTGCCGCGCCGTTATTCCTGCAGAATTACTACCTCGCCGAGCTCGGCCTGTTGCTCGTCTACGCGATCGCCGGAATCGGTCTCATGATCCTGACGGGCCACACCGGACAGGTGAGTTTTGGTCACGCCGCGTTTCTCGGAATCGGCGCATACTGCCACTCGATCCTGTTGTCGAAGGGCGTGCCATTTTCTGCCTCGCTGTTGATGACGGTTTCATTGTGCGGACTGATCGGCATGGTTCTCGGGCGCTCGGCGTCGAAGATGCACGGCTTTTACCTGGCGATCGCGACGTTGGCGTTCCTGATCCTGGTCGAGACGGTCCTCGGCGAATGGCATTCCCTGACCGGCGGCCATGCCGGTTTCGCGGTGCCGCCGCTCAAGGTCTTCGGTGTACGACTGACCCAGGTCTGGCAGCAGTACTACCTCGATGTGTTCTTCGTATTCGCTGTTGTGCTGGGCTCCGCAAACCTGTTTCGTTCGCCAACCGGACGCTCGTTCCTGGCGGTACGAGACTCGGAACTCTCGGCGCGCAGTCTCGGGGTCAATGTCGAGTGGGTGAAGATCCAGTCGTTTGGCATCAGTGCGGCGATTACCGGGCTGGCCGGCATTTTGCTCGCACACCACCTGACGTACCTGGCGCCCGATGTCTTCGGCGTGCTCGAGTCACTCAAACTCATGCTGATGATCGTCGTCGGCGGTCTCGGCACGATTCTCGGCGCCGTTTTCGGCGCGATCTTCGTGTCGCTGCTGCCTGTCGCATTGAGCTTTTTGAAGGATGTGCTGCCGGCGGGTATCGGTCAGCAGGCGGGCCTGGAACCGCTGTTGTTCGGGCTCATTATCGTTCTGTTCATCGTGTTCGAACCGCAGGGAATCTACGGTCGCTGGATGAAGCTCCGGTATTTCTTCGAGACGTTTCCGTACTACCGCAAGTCGTCGTTCGTGCGGCAGAAGAGCTACCTGAAGACGGAGCGCATGCGATGACGACAGCCGCAACCTTGTCGGTGCGCAACCTGTCGATCATGTTCGGCGGCGTGCACGCGGTCGAGGACGTTTCATTCGACGTCGAGCCCGGCGAGGTTTTCGCAATCATCGGGCCCAACGGCGCGGGCAAGAGCACGATATTCAACCTGATCAGTCGCCTCTACGAGCCCTCGGCCGGCTCGATTCGTTACGGCGACCACGACCTTCTGAAACTTCCGGCGCATAAGGTCGTCGAGACCGGAATCGCGCGCACGTTCCAGAACATCGAGCTCTTCGAACATGCGACCGTACTTCAGAACCTGCTTGTCGGGCGCCACAGCCGCATGTCTCGCAACCCGTTCACGAATTTCGTGTTTTCGCCGGGTGTAAAGAAGAGCGAGCTTGAGCATCGGCGCAAGGTGGAGGACGTCATCGACCTGCTCGAGATCGCGCAATACCGCGACGAAAAGATTTCGGACCTGCCCTACGGTGCACGAAAGAACGTCGAGCTGGCGCGGGCCCTGTGTGCCGAACCGAGCCTGTTGTTGCTCGACGAGCCGGCCTCCGGGCTCAACAATGAAGAAACCGACGACGTCGGCTTCTGGCTCGAGGACATCAAGCACGATCTCGGCGTCACGCTCGTCATGGTCGAACACGACATGAACCTCGTCGGGCAGGTCGCCGACCGCGTCATGGCAATTAACGATGGCCGTTTGCTGACGATCGGCACACCGGACGAGGTGCGCAACAACAAGGACGTGCAGCAGGCCTATCTCGGGGTTGCCGAATGAGCGAACCAATGCTTGCAATGCGCAATATCGAGACGTTCTACGGGCCGATCATGGCGATCCGCGGCGTCAGTCTCGACGTGCACAAAGGCGAGATTGTCGCGGTGCTTGGCGCCAACGGAGCGGGTAAAACAACATTGCTGAAGACAGCGACCGGGGCGCTCGACAGTCGTAAGGGGCAGGTCCTGTTCGAGGGCGAAGAGATCCAGAATCGTGATCCCGACTGGGTGGCGCGCAAGGGGATTGCGCACGTGCCCGAAGGTCGCGAGGTATTTCCTTTCCTGACAGTCGCCGAAAACCTCGCGATGGGCGCCTACACCCGACGGGACAGGAACGGCATCGCAGAGGATCTCGATACCGTCTACAGGTACTTTCCGATCCTGAAAGAACTGCGTTCAAAGATGGCCGGGTATCTCTCCGGCGGACAGCAACAAATGCTGGCGATCGGCCGCGGCGTTATGGCCCGGCCGAAGATGTTGATGCTCGACGAGCCGTCGCTTGGATTGTCGCCGGCGCTTGTGACGGAGATCTTCGACATCATCGGTCGACTGAACGCGGAGCAGGAGCTCACGATCCTGCTGGTCGAACAAAACGCCAATGTCGCACTGCAGGTCTCCGACCGTGGTTACGTCATGGAGGTTGGCGGCATGGTCATGGACGATGACAGCAAGACACTGCTGGAAAGCGAAGACATCAAGGAGTTTTACCTCGGCAAGAAGGAAGAGGGCGTGCGTGGCCGTCGTCGCTGGAAGAAAAGGAAGACCTGGCGATGAGCGACGTATTGTTCGACGGCTGCAAAAGCGTCGCCGCGCTGTTTTTGAAAAAGTCGGCCGAGCGCGGCGACAAGGTCGCGATGCGTGAAAAAGATTTCGGCATATGGCAGAGCTATAGCTGGAACGACTACCGCGACCATGCGCTGTGGATTGCGAACGGTTTGCTGGCGTGTGGAGCCCGGAAGGGTGACGTTGGAACGATCCATTCCGAGGACTGCAAGGAATGGCTGTTCTGCGACATAGGGCTCCAGCTTGCCGGCGGGACCGTCAACGGTATCTATCCAACGTATCGCGGCGCGCAGGTCGCGCACGGCCTGACCGACTCAGCGACACGTTTTCTGTTCGTCGAAGACGAGGAGCAGCTCGACAAGTTCCTCGAGCTTGAGGACCAGTTGCCGACGATCGAAAGAGTCTGGGTGTTCGATTGGAGAGGGCTGCGCGGGTTTGAGCACGACAAGGTCCGGCCCATCGAGCACCTCTACGAGCAGGGGCGCGAGTACGCGGCTGCTAATCCGGGCGCTGTAGAGGAGCGCGTCGCGGGTATCGAAAACGAGGATATCGCCGTCCTGGTTTACACGTCGGGTACGACCGGCATGCCAAAGGGCTCGAAGATTTCGAACCGCTACATCCTGTTCCAGATGGGACTCGCCCCCAAGTATTACCCGGTCGGCGCCGACGACGAGATTCTCACTTACCTGCCACTGTGCCACGTGGCGGAACGGATTTTCTCGGCGTGGATCGGGCTCGCGCACGGCACGACGATCAATTTTGCCGAGAGCCCGGAAACGGTCATGCAGAATCTGCAGGAGTTGTCGCCAACTTACATGCTGGCCGTGCCGCGAGTCTGGGAGAAATTCTATTCGCGCGTTACCACGGCAATGTCCGAAGCGACATGGGTGGGACGCAAAGCCTACGACGCGGCGTTTGCCGCCGGCTATGCGCGGGCGAGGAAACTCATCGCCGGCGACGCGCCGTCCACGCTCGAGAAGCTGAAGTTTGCGCTGGCCGACCGCGTCGTGTTCCGCAATCTGAAAAAGCTGCTTGGACTCGATCGCATGAACGCGGCCATTTCGGGCGCTGCCCCTGTTTCGCCGCAGCTCCTGGAGTGGTTCCTTGCAATGGGCCTGCGCGTCGACGAAGCGTACGGCCAGACCGAAACCGGCCTGTTGACCGCGACCACCGGCGAGAAGTTCCGGATCGGCACGATCGGGCCGGCCTACGACGAGGTCGACGTCAGGATCAGCGGCGAGGGCGAAATCGTGGCGCGCTCGCCGGGGCAATTCAGCGGCTATCTCAACAACCCGGAGAAGACGGCCGAGACCGTTGTTGACGGCTGGGTACACACCGGTGACGTCGGTGAAATCGATGACGACGGCAACGTGCGTATCACCGATCGCCTGAAAGACATTATCATCACGGCCGGCGGCAAGAACATCACACCGTCGGTGATCGAAAACGAGCTCAAGTTTTCGCCCTATATTTCGGATGCCGTGATCATTGGCGACAAGCGCAAGTACCTCACCTGCCTGATTATGATCGACCGGGAAAACGTCGAACATTTCGCGCAGACCAATGCGATACCGTTTACCGACTACAAATCCTTGTGCGCGCGCGAGGAGGTCGTAGGGCTTATCGCTGGCGAGGTAAAGAAAGTCAACGCTGGCCTTTCATCCGTGGAATCGATAAAGAAGTTTCGCCTGATTGACGTACTATTGACGGCCGAAGACGAAGAGCTGACGCCGACGATGAAGCTGAAGCGCAGTTTCGTCAGTGAGAAGTACGAGGCGCTGATCGACAGCATGTATTGAACGCGTTCGCCAGGGGGGCGAAATGAAACGACTGACTTTCCTTGTAGCGTTGGCGCTGACCGCCTGCGGCGGTGGCACCGGTGCCAGCGGCGACGGACCCGGTATACGCGGCGTGTCGGATACCGAGATTCGCCTCGGGCAACATTCCGACCTGTCGGGTCCGCTCGCGTCGTGGGGCGTTCCGATCACCAACGCGTACCGCATGCGGTTCGAAGAAGCCAACGAAGCCGGCGGAATTCACGGGCGCCAGATCCGGTTTTTCGTCGAGGACGCCCAGTACCAGGTTCCGCTTGCGGTGAAGTCCGTGAACAAGCTGCTCAACGTCGACGATGTTTTTGCCATGGTCGGTGCGATGGGCACACCGGCCAACAATGCCGTATTCGGCGCCCTGGAGACTGCCAACGTACCGAATGTGTTTCCGGCGTCAGCCGGCATCCAGATGGCGGAGCCATTGCATCGGCTGAAGTTCAGCCAGTTTATCAACTACCGTGACCAGGCCATCGCGGCCATCCGCTTCATGGCGGCAAACAGTAATGCCGAGTCGATATGCCTGCAGGCGCTGGCAACCGATTACGGTGAGGAGTCCGTGACGGGGTTCGACATGGTGGTTGAGGAACTCGGGCTCGAGGTCGGGTATCGCGGCCGCCACAAGCCGACCGAGATCGATTTTACGGGCACCGTGACCAGCATCAAAAACTCGGACTGCGACATCGTGTTCCTGGGTGCGCTGATCAAGGACGCCATCCAGATCTACACGGCGGCACGCGAGGCGGGCGTCGAAGCTCCCATCGTCTCCAACATGGTCAGTTACATTCCGGAGATTGCGGGAGCAGGTCCGGCGATGGAGGGTATGCTCACGGTCGCGCCGTTTCTCGTGCCGGACTTCGGAGGCGACCTGGATCCAGGGTCGTTCGCCGGGGACTGGAGTCGGCGATACAAGGCACGCTTCAACGTCGAGCCGGCGCCGCAGGCCGTAACGGCCTATCTCGGTGCCAGTCTCGTTGTCGAGGCGCTGGAGAATGCCGGGCCCGACCTGACAGTCGATACATTTGTCGCCGGACTCGAGGCCATTAGCGCATTCGAGGATCCGTTTGGCGGCCCGTCGTTGTCGCTCGGACCGCAAAAGCACCACGCGGCAAACAACATCAACCTGTACGTTGTCGAGAACGGCCGCTGGGTGCTGGTTGCCGAAGACATTGCTGAACAGGAGTAAGCCGTGAAGAAAGGAATACTGGTGCTGGTCGGCCTGGTGCTCGCGGGCTGCGGCGGCGAACCGGCAACGGACTCGCAGGCGGTACGCGGCGTCACTGACACGGCGATTCGACTCGGCACGCACCAGGATTTGTCCGGTCCGGTCGCGTTCTGGGGTGTCCCGATGGTGAACGGTGTGCGCATGCGCTTCAATGAGGCGAATACCGGCGGCGGCGTTCATGGTCGGCGGATCGAATTTGTTGTCGAGGACGCGCAATACCAGGTTCCGGTCGCCGTCAAGGCCGTCAATAAGCTGATCAATGTCGATGAGATCTTCGCGATGGTGGCTGCCATGGGGACGCCGATGAACAACGCGGTCATGGATCGGCAAATCGCGGCGAACGTGCCCAACCTGTTTCCGTTGTCCGGTGCCGTTTCAATGTACGAGCCACTGCACCCGCTCAAATTCGCCTACTATGTCAGTTACCGTGACCAGGCACGCGCCGCCGTGGAGTATATGACGGCAAAGACCGGGGCGAACGATGTCTGCCTGCAGGTCCTGGCCAATGACTACGGCGAAGAAAACCGCATCGGGTTCCAGCAGGCGGTCGAGGCACTTGGTCTCAACGTCGTCTACGCCGGCTCGCACAAGAGTACAGAGACCGACTTCATCGCGACTGCGGCGAGCATCAAAGCCAGTAATTGCGAGTTTCTGGTCATGGCGCCGCTGATCAAGGACACGATCCTGCTGTACACGTCGTTGCGGGCGGCCGAATGGGACGGAGACGTCATTACGACCATGGCGCCGTATCACCCGGATATTGCTACGGCCGGTGATGGCGCGATGGACGGCCTGCACATGGTGTCGTCAAGTCGGATCCCCGATTTCGAAGCGGAAGTTGCCGCCGGCACGTGGGTTGGCGATTGGTATGCCCGCTACGTCGAATCGTTCGGGGAAGAACCGGTCGTGCAGTCGGTCATCGGTTACGTCAAAGCCGACCTCGTCATCCAGGGTCTGGAGGCCGCCGGTCGCGAGCTGACCGTCGAAAGTCTTGTCCGCGGCCTGGAGCAAATCGGCAACTACAAGGATCCGTTTGGCGGTACGTCAGTATCGTTCACGGCGACGAAGCGCCAGGGCGGCGACGCACTGAACGTCTACCGGGTCACTGACCAGAAATGGCAGCTTGTCGAGGAGGAAATCCCTTACTAGGCGGCGAGGAACTTGGCGCGGTATTTTGCGGGCGGCAGGTCGTACCAGGACTTGAATGCCGTCGTGAATGTGCTCAGGTTCGAATAACCGAGCAGCATCGCGATATCGAATGACTTCAGGCGCTCATCGGAAAGATAATTGACGGCAAGCTCACGGCGTACCTCTTCCAGGACCTTTTGAAACGATGTCTTCTCGGCCTTGAGGCGCCGCTGCAAGGTGCGGCGACTGAGTCGCAATGCACGGCAGGCCGCGTCGGCATTAGCTTCGCCGCGCGCCATCAGGTCGGCAAGCTTGCGTTTCAGCTCGCCTGCGATATCGTCCTGACTGTACAGGGACCGCAGGTAGCGCTCGGCCTGTTCGATGAGTTGCCTGTGCATTCGCCCATTATACAACACGAAAATTTGCTGCAAGGACCCTAAATGTCATCTCCCGTTAGTTATCGGCTCGAAAACAATATTAGTGTGATTACGATCGACTACCCACCTGTCAATGCCCTGTCGCAAACGGTCCGCGAGGGTGTCGTTCACGCGATGGAGACGGCAGCCGATGACGTGTCCGAGGCCGTGCTGCTGATATGCGCGGGCCGGACGTTCTGTGCTGGCGCCGATATCACCGAATTTGGCAAACCGCCGCTCGACCCCTGGTTGCCGGAGATGATCATGGCGCTGGAGAACGCCGACAAACCGGTTGTCGCTGCGATTCACGGTACGGCGCTCGGCGGCGGTTTCGAGACGGCACTGGGCGCTCACTATCGCTGCGCCGTGGCATCGGCGAAAGTGGGTTTCCCGGAAGTGAAACTCGGGCTTTTGCCGGGTGCCGGCGGCACCCAGCGTACGCCGCGGCTTGCCGGTGTGCAGGCGACGCTGGACCTCGTCACCAGCGGCGCGCCGATATCGGCTGCAAGAGCGCACGAGTTCGGCCTGGTCGACAGAATTGTCGATGGTGATCTCCTGGAAGGCGCGTTGGCGTTTTGCCGGGAGCTTGTCGAATCGGGCGCGCCGGTTCGTCGCAGTCGCGACCAGCAAATCCCCGATTTTGACGCCGGCGTTTTCGCCGCCTGTCGCGAAACGCTGGCGCAGAAAGCGCGCGGCCAGGTTGCGCCGGGGCACAACGTCGACTGTGTGGAAGCGGCGACGACACTACCGTTCGAACAGGGCATGGCTTTCGAGCGCGAGAGATTCGCCGAATGCATGGCGAGCCCGCAGTCGGCGGCTATGCGGCACCTGTTTTTTGCCGAGCGTCAGGCAGGCAGGATTGACGGGCTTGCGAAAGACACGCCGACCCGTACGGTTGAGTCGGTTGGGATCATTGGCGGTGGCACGATGGGGGGTGGCATTGCCATGAGTTTTGCGAATGCCGGTATTCCCGTCACGCTCATCGAAATCAGCGACGAGGCCCTTGAGAAAGGCATCGGTATCATCGAGAAAAACTACGCGGGCAGCGTCAAACGCGGCAAGCTCAGCGAAGACAAGGCGGCCGCCTGCCGGTCGTTGATTTCCGGGTCGACGGACTACGCGTCGCTTACTGACGTCGATCTCGTTATCGAGGCGGTCTTCGAAGATCCCGACCTGAAGAAGAAAATATTCAAGCAGCTCGACGGGGTCTGCAAGGATGGCGCAATTCTAGCGACCAACACGTCATACCAGGACGTCAATGCAATCGCGGCAGCGACGGGTCGTCCTGAAGATGTCGTCGGTATGCACTTTTTCAGCCCGGCGCACATCATGAAACTGCTGGAAGTCGTACGCGGCGACCGAACGGCCGACGATGTTCTGGCCACGGTCATGAAACTTGCAAAGCGCATCCGCAAAGTCGCCGTGGTTGCGGGCGTTTGCTACGGATTCATCGGCAACCGGATGTTGCGACCGTACGGGAAAACGGCGCAGCTGCTGCTGCTTGAAGGGGCGACGCCGCAGCAGATCGACAACGCGATGGAAGCGTGGGGCTTCGCGATGGGTCCGCTGCGTGTTTACGACCTCGCCGGTCTCGACGTCGGCTACAAGGCGCGGCAGGCCTTACCCGTGGAGGAACGAGGTGATCCCAGGACCTACCTCGTGGCCGACCGGATCGTTGAAATGGGCCGTCTGGGTCAAAAGACCGGCGCCGGGTTCTATGCGTATGACGGAAGGACGCCGCAACCTGATCCTGTCGTAGAGAAACTCATTGCGGACGCGGCGGCAGAGCTGGGGGTCGAACGTCGAGAGATTGCCGACGAGGAAATCGTCGAACGCCTCGTCGGTGCGCTGGTCGAAGAAGGTAGGAGAATCCTCGATGAGGGCATTGCGCAACGATCGTCCGATATCGATGTGGTCTATATTTACGGTTACGGCTTCCCGGCATCGCGCGGTGGGCCGATGTTCTGGGCGGAGAACAATTCGACATAATATTCTGTCAAGGAGCAACGCATGGAAACGGCATGGATCCAGGTTTTTATTCTGACGTTGTCGGAGTGCGTGGCGCCGGCGGGAAAAACGGTCTGCCAGCAACAGCAATTTGAGCTGGAGTTTCTCTCGCGGCGCGACTGCGAATATGCGCTGGAACAGCTCGTCGCGATGAAAGACGAACTCGACAATGTCATCGTCGATCATGGCAAGAGCGGTTGTACGGCCTCGGCACGTGAGGCAAGTACCTACAAGAGCGTCGACGCCATTCGCAATGCGAACGTCGATAACTGGCATGAGCCGGCCAACATCGAGCAGCGTCGCGCTGTCGTCAACGAAGAACATGCGCAGCGCCTTGCCAACCTGAAGTCCTGTGACGAAACCGGCGGCAAAGCACCCTGCAAGGTCGGCAATATCATCGTCGAGGAAGCCACCGGACCCAGTGTCGACGTCTGGCGACGCGATTAGGGGCCAGACCCCACCGGTTGGGGTCTGGCCCTCAATGAAGGGGTCTGACCCTGCCGGTTGGGGTCTGGCCCTAAAAGTCCCAGCGGAGGCCGACGTGGATCGAGCGTCCCGGCAGGGGGGCGATGTCCTTGAGGGGTGACGAATGGCGCCGTGCGTCCTGGTCGCCAAGGTTGGTGCCACGGACGAACAGCAGGACATCCTGCTCTGAAAACCGGTAGCTCACCTCGGCCTCAACCAGTGTGTAGCTTGCCGTAGGCAGTTCATTGTCAGCGACCTTGTTCTGCTTGCTGTAGCGACTCGCTTCGATGCCTGCATCGATGACCTCACCGGAGAGGTGCAGACCGAGACCCGCACGCAGCGGCGGAATCCGCGGCAGATTGCCGCCGGAAGTCCGTTTGCCGCGGACGTAATCGCCGAATACGCGAGCATGCAGGTGACCGAACTCCGTTTCCGCCAGATCGACCAGCCACTCGGCTTCGAAACCGCTCAGCCGTACGTCGGCCTGGCCGTAGTCGAATACCTGCAGCTCATCTTCGATCTCGTTGGTCGGTGACAGCAGGATGTAGTCGTCCACGTCGTTGACAAACCCGGTCACGCTGAGCTCGGAACGCCCGAAGCGACCGCGCAGCGTCAGATCCAGATTGGTGGACTGCTCCTTGCCGAGAATACCGAGACCTTGAGTCACAGTGCCGCGCTCGTAACGCTGCACGGCAAGGTGCGGTCCGTCAGCGTACAGTTCCGTCGAGTTCGGATGCCGTTCGGTCAGCGCCAGGTTTCCCGAGAGCGTCAGCACGTCCGTTGCCGACCAGATTGCGCCAATCGAGGCTCCCCAGGCGGTATCGTCGTGACTCGGGAGCAGCGGCGAATCGATTTCCTGTTTTTCCACGCGCGCACTGGCTTGCAGCGTAAGATTGTCGCCAACGACCAGTTCCTCGAAGGCAAACAGGCTTAGCTGTCGGGTTTCCGAAGGCGGCACGAACGCTTCGTCACCGATGGCATTGAAATCGATGAGTTTGTACTGCAGGCCGACGGCGCCTTCGAGGTTGCCGATTGTGCGGTGCTTGGCCTCGATTCGAATATCCGTTCCGTCCGTATCGAAGACCGTGCCAATTTCGTCACCCTCGAACTCCGTATGTCCGTAGTCGTTGCGCGCGATACGCACATTGACGTGATCGAGGAAACCGTTGATATCGAGCCGGCCACTGACATCGAGGCGTTCCTGCCTGAGTCCAATACGGACCTGCTCTTCGTGTTCTTCCTCTTCCTCGCCACCTTCTTCCTCTTCGTGATGGTGGTGGCCGGGAATACCGTAATTACTGTCGTAGGTGCTGAACGACACGCCAAGAAAACCGCGATCACTGATCAACGTCAGCGCGGCCGCTGCGCCGTCAGCCTCACTGCCAGTGTTTTCGAGTCGACCGAACGCCTCTTCTTCGTCGCCACCTTCCTCTTCGTCCTCCGTAGCGCGGAGGGCCGCCGATTCAGCAAAGCCGGGGATCTCCACGTCACCCGTATCACGACGGAACCAGTCAAAATGGCCGATCAGGTTGTCGTTGCCGACGTCGAGCTTGACGGCTCCGGATCGCTTGTCGGTCGCGGAAGACGTGCCAAGCGCTACCGCGCCCGTGAAGGAGTCATCCAGCGGTTTTTCGTGGATGCGCGAATCAACGATATTGACGAGTCCGCCGGCCGCGCCGCTACCGTACAGCAACGTGGCCGGGCCGCGGACGACCTCGACACGGTCTGCGAGAATACTGTCGATGCTGACGGCATGATCCTCGCTGAGCGCCGAAGCGTCCAGTGAGTCCAGCGAGTTGGAAAGCACACGCACGCGCTCGCCATACTGGCCGCGAATGACCGGGCGAGAGGCGACCGGACCGAAGTAGGTCGCCGTGACACCAGGTTGGCCGGCAATAGTTTCGCCGATACTTGCGGCTTGCTGGCGGACCAGTTCGTCACCGGCGACGACATCGGTCGGTTGCGCGAGTTTCTCGACAGTGCGCGCCAACGGCGTGGCCGAAACGATGATTTCATCAAGTACATGATGCTCGTCGTCTTCCTCGGCGACGGTAAGGGTTGGAACGGAAAGGACGGCGGTCAGTCCGCCGATCACACAGATTCGGGTGCTCATACAATTGGTCCTGCATTGAATTGATAGGGGCCGTTGCGGCCGAAACTACGATCAATTCATGCGGACGGCGGGGCCCTGGAGGCGTGCGACCAGTTGAGACGTGTCCGTGCCGGCGTGTCGCTGATCGCCGTGGTGCTGTCGACAGCCGTCGTGACCGGGGCGTCGATCGGCGCGGCTTCGACGACTGGCGCGGAATGATCCAGTTGCACACAGACGTCGCAGACGTCAGCCAGGTCGGCACCGATGTGCTGCACGTCATGCGCAACGAGGCCAACCTGGAACAGGAAGACGAACGCAATTGCGAGCCACGCCGCCAGGCGTGGCCGCAATGACATCGTTTCATATCGCCGTTCAGCCATGCGCATTTCGACCGGATGGTAGCGCAAAGTTCCGTCAGGCCAAACGTTTTTCGTACTCGGCTTCCAGTGCAGTATGTGTTTTCCAGAACGGGCGGGGAGTGCGCTCATTCAGCACATCGTCGAGAATATCGAAGTGCGCATGCCAGCCGCCCATGACGCCGAGCACGACGTTTTCATCAGTCAGGCGTGTGTGCGTCAGCACGAGCCGCACCTGCTCGCCTTCCTCCGCCAGCCGATACTCGACTTCCGATTCCATCTCATCGTCTTTCCAGGTGTGCGCGAGCAGCGTCGGCGGCACACATCGTGTCACCCGGCCGGTGTAGTCGAGTTTGTCGGGCATTCCGCAATACTTGTCGGGCGGCGGGTCATCGGGCAGCGGGGACAGCGCGCCGTTTTCGAAGTGCAACTCGATCAGTCCACCCACGGTGAGCTCGAACTCCCCGCCGGCAAGCCATTTGCGGCGCTTGTCAGCTTCGGTGATGTAGGCCCAGACCCGCTCGATCGGCCCCGGCAGGAGCCGCTCAAAGCGTACCGAGGTTTTGCCGGTGCGTTCCACGTAACTTGTCATCGTTGTTCTCCCTGATCGTTCTCCAGTGCGCGTTCCAGGTTGTTGAGACTGGCGTTCCAGAAGCGGCTGACCGTATCGAGCCATTGTTCGAGTTCGTCCAGCGCGCCGACGTTGAGGCGGTACAGGCGGCGCTGGGCATCGGGGCGCGAGGCGACGATGCCGGCCTCCTTGAGTACCTTGAGATGCTGCGAGACGGCGGGGCGGCTCATTTCGAACCTGTCGGCCAGTTCGCCGAAGCACAACTCGCCAACGGCGAGCGATTCGACAATGTGACGTCGCGTCGGGTCAGACAGTGCAGCAAACGTATCCATGTCCATAAGTATAAGAAAATACTTAATTAAGTCAATACTTATTTAATGGACCAAGAACCTGTCGGGCTGCATTCCCGTCGCGATGTGTCGGATTTCGGTCTGCCGACGCTGCGAAATCGGCGACCTATACAGCGGTATTGCAATCTTTCCCTGCAGCAATCCGCAAGTTACGACTGCGGTCTTTGCATGATCCGGTCACGGATGCGGGCGCCTTGCGTGCTGTCCATTGCCGTTTTTACATCAGGAAACCCTGTCTTATCGGCGTAGCGGCTCCAGTACTCGACGAATATCGGGGATTCGACAATCGTATCGAGGCGGCGCATCAAATCGGGACCGGACCAGCGCCGCTGCGCGGGCAGGCAGCAGGCGGCAAGCTCGCCGAGCACCGAGTCAAGCGACTCACGACCATCTGATCGGCTGCGCAACTCGATATCGATCAGAAGGGCGAATGCGGCGCCGGCCCAGTAGTATTTCATCCGCGCGTCGCGCACTCCGGCCCGGCCAGCCTCATTCGGTGACAGGTCCGGTCGCGAACTCCGGCCGCGTGCAAAACCATCGGCCAGGCGTTGCCACGCGTATTCAGGCGAATAGTTTCCGGCCCGGGCCATGAGCACGTTCTGGTAGTAGGTGGCAAATCCCTCGGAAAGCCAGCGATGTTCGCGGTTCAACAGCGGCAACATCAGGTGGCTGAATTCGTGCGTCGCTGTCCAGTCGGCGTAGAATTCCTCGATCGGCCGTTCCGCATTGATGAAAAGTTCGACCGTCCCGCCGCCGATCCGGGTCGTGCGACCGAACGAGACTGCCGCGTCGTCGTTGGTCCACCAGGATTGACGCGAAGGCCGCAACACGACCCGCACCCGGTTTGTCGGAAACCGGCCATAAGCCAGCGTGACCGATTCTGCGCTTGCCCGAACCCATTCGACCAAATCCAGTGCGGTTGCCTGTTCAAGCTGCATTTCCATCTCGATCTCGATGTCGGTTCCGGCAATCTTTGTCGAGAAGTCCGTCGCGTGCGCTGCGGCCACAAAGAGCATCGCTACAAAGGTTGCAAGAATGAATCTCATCGTGCGATAGACCTCGGCAGGCCGCACCAGTTCGATCGACGTTGCATTCCGCATTCGTCGCTGACGGGCAGCGCACCCATCGCGTGCGGACCGCCGCTTGATTCGATAAGGTTGCAATCCCCTCGACGTTGAGGACGCTGTTGTGGCAAAACCTGGCAATACCGGATTGTTGCGCGCGCTGCGTGCAGCGAAATTCTCCGCGCAGGGATTCGCGGCGGCGTGGCGGCACGAGTCGGCGTTTCGGCAGGAGCTGATCCTGGTTGCCGTGCTGGTGCCAACGGCGTTCTGGCTGGGCAGGAATCCGTTCGAAATTGCTGTGCTGGTTGCCGTTTGTTTGCTGGTGATCGCTATTGAGCTCCTGAATTCTGCGATTGAAGCGGCCATCGATCGTCATGGGGACGAGCATCACGAGCTGTCCGGGCGTGGCAAGGACTTCGGTTCAGCGTCTGTATTCGTTGCGCTTGTCATCGTTGCAGTCGTGTGGGGCGCCGTCGTTTGGGACAGGTTTTTTGCATCTGCGGGTCGCTAGATTGTCGGTGATGCTGCATCAACACTGAAATGGGAATGGTATATTTCAGATGGAAGTCAGTAATTTAGCTGGCTTGACCTTTGTGGCGAGGGGAGGTGCGCGAATGCGAAGAATTCAAACACTGGCCGGTGTGGTAGCCCTGCTTCCGGCGCTTGCGGGTGCGGATCCGTTGTTTGGCAAGGGGATGCTGGGCGATCGCGAGATGCCGAAGGCGTTCGGGATCGGCGTGGACTACTTCTCGATGGAGCAACAGCTCATCATCGATCGGCTCGACGTGCAGTTTCCGCCGGGATTTCCGCCGTTGCCGCTCAACAATGTGGCAGCGATCCGAACCGACAGCCATAACGACAGTATCAATCTGAAAGTTGACGCGTGGATATTGCCGTTCATTAACGTGTTCGCCCTTTACGGCGAACTGGACGGTCGCACGAACGTCGACCTCAGCCGCACGGGACTGCCGCTGCCGCCGGCGCTGTCTGCACTCGATATTCGCTACGACGGCGATGTTTTCGGCGGTGGCGTGGTCCTCGCGGCCGGCGGCGACGAGTGGTTTGCATCGCTGACGGCGACGATTACGGACACGGACCTGAGCGGTGGCTTCAGCTCTTCGGTCAGCGCGACGACGATGCAACCGCGGTTCGGTTATCGGTACGACAATCGATTCAATTTCTGGATCGGCGGCTATTTCATCGATGCCGAAGAAAAGCATGCGGGGTCGGTCAACGTCGACTTCGGGCCCGGTGTCGGCGTTGTGCCCATCGGTTTCGACGTGTCGCTGTCGCCCAAGGATGATTTCAGTCCGGCTGTCGGCGCGAACGTTGCTTTCGGCAACTTTGCGGCGTCGGTAGAGGTCGGTGGCGGCGCGAGTCGCCGAACGACACTGGCCAACCTGACGTGGCGATTCGAGTAGGCGATGCGGGTTGCCTGCAGCCTCGTACTGGGTTTGCTGCTGGCGTCCCCGCATTGTGGTGCCTACGAGACTGACCAGTACACGAATCGCGGCCAGCCAATTGCGGATTCGACGGACATCCTGAATCGCGAGGTCAACTCGGCTATCGACGCAATCATCTCGGGACTGCCGGCCGGCGCGGATGAAATGGCTGTCGTCAATGCGATCTACCGACGTATCGGCGGGCTGCACTGGGTCGACAAACTGGAACGCTGGGCCATGCGCTCGCCGGAAATCGAAAAGCTGAATACACCGAGATACGGATCGGTGTACGCCGGTCACCCGCCGTGGGCGACCCGTGTCACGGTATTGTTCGGTGTCGGCAAGACGATTCGACTCAACGATGAACTCGTCGGGACCGACAAGATCGGTCACTTCCTGTCTCAGGGGCGCAAATTCTACAAACGCTATCGTCGCATGGGTTCCGAGGCAGCCGCCGCGAAACGTTCCGTGCTGACCGAAAAAGCCATTTTCGGGCGCATGATGACGGGCACGTTTTCGAACGCCGACCTGGTTGCGAACTACGAGGGTTATCGATTTTATCGGAGCTTGTTCGAGGACAACATCGTTCCCGGCAAATCCGCCGTTCTGCGCCGCGAAGACGATCGCTGGATCGTACAGCGACAGTTCGACTGGTCCGATCACGTCAACGCATTCTGGGACGAGGCGATCAACCCCAACCAGCTCGACCGACTGGCGCGCGGTTACGTCCGTCAACGCCTGGTCGCACTGTGTGAGTCGTTCTGGGTCGATCCCGGCCTGTACATGGCCGACGACCGTGCGGAACTGGCGGACCGCTATGCGCATATCGGAATGCAGGAGGCCAACGAGTACCGCATGGATGTGCTGTGTACCAGCGAAGCGGTATACCTGCATCGCTACGCGGGCAAGGAAAATTAGTCCCTCTGAGACAGGGCCCGCGCCGGCAAACTCCGGTAGTATTAAGTGCTTGTCTCGCAAATAATGATCAATTCTGGGTAGATGCGCTATCCAGTTGATATCTAACAAATAAGATACGGGCAACTCAATGCCGGAATTTCCGAAAAAGACACTCGACGACTGGACAGAGCAGGCAACACGAGAGTGCCGGGAGCGGCCACTCGAGGACCTGACCGTCGACATGCCGGAGGGCTTTGCCGTTAAACCGCTGTACACCGCGGATGACCTCGCCGACCTCGAGCATGTCGGGTCGTTGCCCGGCATGGCGCCGTTCGTCCGGGGCCCGAAGGCGACGATGTACGCCGGGCGCCCCTGGACCGTGCGCCAGTACGCCGGGTTTTCGACGGCCGAGGAATCCAACGCGTTTTATCGCCGCAATCTCGAAGCGGGGCAGACCGGACTCTCGGTCGCGTTCGATCTCGCGACGCATCGCGGCTATGACTCGGATCACGAGCGCGTCGTCGGCGACGTCGGCAAGGCAGGCGTGGCCATCGACAGTGTCGAAGACATGAAGATCCTTTTCGACGGCATTCCGCTCGACAAGATGTCGGTTTCGATGACGATGAACGGCGCAGCACTGCCGATCATGGCGATGTATATCGTTGCGGCGGAAGAGCAGGGCGTCGATCACAGCGCGCTGGCGGGCACCCTGCAGAACGACATCCTCAAGGAATTCATGGTGCGCAACACTTACATTTATCCGCCGGCACCGTCGATGCGCATCGTCTCGGACATCATTGCCTACACCGCCGAGGAGATGCCGCGCTACAACTCGATTTCCATCTCCGGCTACCACATGCAGGAAGCGGGCGCGACCTGTGCGCAGGAACTTGCGTACACCATTGCGGATGGCATTGAGTACGTTCGCACCGCAATAGCCAGCGGGCTCGACGTCGACAAGTTTGCGCCACGGCTGTCGTTTTTCTTTGCGATCGGCATGAACTTCTTCATGGAGATCGCAAAACTGCGCGCAGCGCGCTACCTGTGGTCTACGCTGATGGCGGAGAAGTTTTCGCCGCAAAACGAGCGTTCCCTGATGCTGCGCACGCATTGTCAGACGTCGGGAGTGAGCCTGACGGCCGATGGTCCCTATAACAACATCATGCGGGTGACGACGCAGGCGCTGGCGGCCGCACTGGGCGGGACCCAGTCGCTGCACACCAATTCCTTTGACGAGGCCCTGGCGTTGCCGACCGACTTCTCGGCCGGTCTCGCACGCAACACGCAACTGGTGCTGCAGGAGGAATCCGGCATCACCAACGTCGTCGACCCGTTGGCCGGTTCCTACTACGTCGAGAGCCTGACGGCGTCGCTGATCGCGGAGGCGCGCAAGCTCATCGACGAGGTTGAGGACATGGGTGGTATGACCCGTGCCGTCGAGTCCGGCATGCCGAAGATGCGTATCGAGGAAGCGGCGGCAGTGCGCCAGGCACGTATCGACCGCGGCGAGGAAGTGATCGTCGGCGTCAACAAATACCGGTCCAGGGACGAGGCGCCGGTCGAGATTCGCGATATCGACAATTCCGCCGTTCGGGAAGCACAGGTTGCGCGGCTGGAACGCGTCCGCGCCGAGCGCGATAAAGCGGCCTGCCAGGACGCACTCGAGGCACTGACGGCGGCGGCTGAAGATCCGTCACAAAACCTGCTGCGCCTCGCCATTCGTGCGGCGCGGGCCCGGGCAACGGTTGGCGAGATCTCGGACGCGCTGGAAACGGTCTGGGGGCGTTACCGCGCCGAGACGCGCTCGATCTCTGGGGTGTATGGCGGCGCTTACAAGGACGACAGCGATTTCGCCGGCGTTCTTGCAAAGGTTGGTGAATTCGCCAACGTCGAAGGGCGCCGGCCGCGCATGCTCGTCTGCAAACTGGGGCAGGACGGCCACGATAGAGGTGCAAAGGTCATCGCGACGGCGTTCGCTGATTTCGGTTTCGATGTCGATATCGGTCCCCTATTCCAGACGCCGGACGAGGCAGTCCGCGAAGCGATCGAGAACGACGTACACGTCATCGGTATTTCGTCACAGGCAGCCGGGCACAAGACGCTGGTCCCACAGGTGATCGACGGACTGCAGGCAGCCGGCGCCAACGACATCATCGTCGTGTGCGGTGGCGTAATCCCGCCGCAGGACTACGACGAGTTGCTAAAGACCGGTGTCGCCGCGATTTTCGGACCCGGCACCAACATTCTCGACGCGGCCGAGGAAGTGCTGGGTAAAATCGAACGGCAACGGAAAATTGCATAGGTGCCGAGAGGCGCTGAAGGAATGGCATGAAAGATATTGTCGAGGAACTCGAGGCAAAACGCGCGGCGGCCGCGCTCGGTGGCGGGCAAAAGCGCATCGACGCACAGCATGCGCGCGGCAAGCTGACGGCTCGCGAACGGATCGAACTGCTTCTGGACGAGGGCAGCTTCGAGGAATGGGACGCCTTTGTCGAACATCGGTGTACCGATTTCGGCATGGAAGACAACAAGATTACCGGCGACAGCGTCGTGACGGGTTACGGCACGATTAATGGGCGAATGGTGTTCGTCTACAGCCAGGACTTCACGGTATTCGGTGGCTCGTTGTCCGAAGTGCACGCCGAGAAGATCATCAAGATCCTCAAGCAGGCGATGAAAGTCGGTGCCCCGGTCATCGGGTTGAACGATTCAGGCGGCGCACGCATCCAGGAGGGCGTCGTCTCTCTGGGCGGCTACGCGGACGTATTCCAGCAAAACGTGCTGGCTTCGGGCGTCATCCCGCAGATTTCTGTCGTTATGGGGCCGTGCGCCGGCGGTGCGGTTTATTCGCCCGCGATGACCGACTTTATCTTCATGGTGAAGGATACGTCTTACATGTTCGTTACCGGGCCGGATGTCGTCAAAACCGTGACGCACGAAACCGTGACCGCTGAAGAACTCGGTGGCGCGACCACGCATTCGACGATTTCCGGCGTTTGCGACGCTGCGTGGGACAACGACGTCGAAACACTCGCCATGGTTCGGCGGTTTTTCAACTACCTGCCACTCAGCAACCGTGAGAAACCGCCGTACCGGCCAACGCCGGACAAGCCGGACCGCGCTGAAAGGTCGCTCGACACGCTGGTACCTGATAACCCGAACAAGCCGTATGACATCAAGGAAGTCATCTACAAGACTGTCGATGACCACGAGTTCTGGGAGTTGCAGCCCGAGCACGCAAAAAACATCGTCATCGGGTTTGCGCGCATGGACGGACACACAGTCGGCATCGTTGCCAATCAGCCGATGGTGCAGGCCGGATGCCTCGATATCAAATCGTCGATCAAGGCGGCCCGTTTTGTACGCTTCTGTGACGCATTCAGCATCCCGATCATCACGTTCGTCGACGTGCCCGGATTCATGCCGGGGGTTTCGCAGGAGTACGGCGGCATCATCAAGCATGGCGCGAAGCTGTTGTTCGCGTACGCGGAGGCAACCGTACCCAAGGTGACGGTCATTACGCGCAAGGCCTACGGCGGCGCCTATGACGTCATGGCTTCGAAGCATTTGCGCGGTGACGTGAATCTCGCCTGGCCGAGCGCCGAGATCGCCGTCATGGGACCGAAGGGCGCGGTCGAAATCATCTTTCGCAAGTACATCGGCGATGCGGAGCAGATCGAGAAGCGCACCGAGGAATACCGCGAGAAGTTCGCCAATCCGTTTATCGCCGCCAGTCGCGGCTACATTGACGACGTTATCTCGCCGCATGAAACGCGCAAGCGTCTGTGCCGTTCGCTCGAAATGTTGCGCGAAAAGCAACTCGAAAACCCTTGGCGCAAACACGACAATATTCCGTTATAAGGAAGCAGAACAAGAAAGTGTTCAAGAAAATTCTCATAGCCAACCGCGGCGAAATCGCCTGCCGCGTGATCAGGTCGGCACGCGCGATGGGCATTGCGTCCGTCGCGGTCTATTCGGATGCGGACAAGGACGCCCTGCACGTACACCTGGCCGACGAGGCAGTGCACATTGGCGCTGCACCGTCGGCCGAGAGTTACCTGGTCATGGACCGGATCGTTCAGGCCTGCGTCGACACCGGCGCCGAAGCCGTGCACCCGGGGTACGGATTCCTGTCCGAGAACTCGGCGTTCTGTGACGCACTGGCCAAAAAGGGCATAGCGTTCATCGGGCCAAAGACGCGAGCCATCGAAGCGATGGGTGACAAGATTACGTCCAAGAAACTGGCGGACGAAGCCGGCGTCAATACGATTCCGGGCTATACGGACGTCGTTCGGGATGCCGAGCACGCGGTCGAGATCGCCAACGGCATCGGCTACCCGGTCATGCTGAAAGCAAGCGCGGGTGGCGGCGGCAAGGGGATGCGCGTTGCCAACGACGATGCGGAATGCCGTGACGGTTTCGAGCGCGCCGCCAACGAAGCGCGCTCGAGTTTCGGTGATGACCGCATTTTCATCGAAAAATTCATCGTCCAGCCCCGGCACATCGAGATTCAGCTGATCGCTGACAGTCACGGCAATGTCGTCTATCTGAACGAACGCGAGTGTTCGCTGCAGCGGCGCCACCAGAAGGTGATCGAAGAGGCGCCGTCGCCATTCCTCGATGCGAAGACGCGCAAGAAGATGGGTGAACAGGCCGTCGCGTTAGCCAGGGCAGTCGACTACGAGTCGGCCGGTACCGTCGAGTTCATCGTCGACAAGGACAAGAATTTCTATTTTCTCGAAATGAACACCCGCCTGCAGGTTGAACACCCAGTCACCGAGCTGACCACGGGCGTCGATCTTGTCGAGCTCATGATCAGGGTAGCCGCGGGTGATGAACTGCCGATCGGACAAGCCGATGTGCCGATAAATGGCTGGTCGATCGAGTCACGTGTCTATGCCGAGGACCCGGCCAGGAATTTCCTGCCATCAACCGGTCGCCTCGTTTACTACCGGCCTCCGGAAGAAGCGGACGGCGTACGCGTCGACACGGGCGTTTACGAGGGCGGTGAAGTGTCGATGTTTTACGATCCGATGATCGCGAAGCTGATTACGCACGGCAGCACCCGCGACGAAGCGATCGAACGCATGCGCGTCGCGCTCGACAAGTTTGTGATTCGAGGCGTGACGAGCAACATGCCGTTTCTTTCGGCGCTCATGAATCATTCCGGTTTCCGAAACGGCGATATGAGCACCAATACGATCGGTGAAGAGTTCCCGGATGGCTACGACTCATCGCTGGCGCCACTGATGCATCTCGAGACGCTGATCGGCGTTGTGGCGTCGGTTGCGCGCCGCTATCGCGATCGTGCGGCGACGATCCAGGGCCAATTGCGCGGCCACGGGCGCATCGTGCCGGCCGAATGGGTCATCGATGTCGACGGCGTGCACCATCCGGTCTCCGTCGTTCCGGTTGACGGCGGACATGACGTAACCACCGACGGCAAATTGCTCGAGGTACGCGCTGACTGGAAATTCGGCCAACACCTGTTTGAAGGCACGATCAACGGGAAGCCGGTTTTCGTGCAGCTCGGGCGTCACGGCCAGGTGTATCGCCTGTCGTTTGACGGCGTCAGTCGCGGAGTCCGCGTTCTGAAGCCGCGCGAAGCGGAGCTCATGCGACACATTCCGGAGCGCGAAGCGCCGGACACGTCGAAACAAGTGGTCGCGCCGATGCCGGGGCTGTTGCTGTCGGTTGCGGTCAGCGCCGGCGACGCGGTCAAGTCCGGCGAAGAGCTGGCCGTTCTCGAGGCCATGAAAATGGAAAACACGTTGCGTGCGGAGCGCAATGGTACCGTCGCAAAGATTCATTTTGAGGCCGGGGCCAGCGTCGAGGTGGACCAGGTCATCATGGAGCTCGAGTAGCGAGAATGGCCGACCATGATCCGGCATCACTGGCCGATGCTGTGCTGGCAGGCGATCGCCGAGCCCTTGCGCGCGCCATAACGCTGATCGAGTCAACGCGCAGCGATCATCGCGTCTCAGCCAGCGATCTGCTGGGACGCCTCATGCCGCACACCGGGAATTCGACACGCATCGGGGTTTCCGGATCGCCTGGCGTTGGCAAGTCGACGTTTATCGAAGCAATTGGCAACCACGTCATTGACCAGGGCCACCGGGTGGCCGCATTGACGGTCGACCCGTCGTCGGCGATCAGCGGTGGTTCGATTCTCGGCGACAAGACGCGCATGGAAACGCTGGCGCGACGCTCCGAGGCGTTCATTCGGCCGTCCCCGTCGGGCAATACGCTGGGTGGCATTACGCGCCGCAGCCGCGAAACCCTGCTGCTCTGCGAGGCGGCCGGATTCGACGTGATATTCGTCGAAACAGTCGGCGTCGGGCAATCGGAGACGAAAGTCGCCGATATGACGGATATGTTCGTTCTACTACTGCTGCCAGGCGGTGGCGACCAGTTGCAGGGAATCAAGCGCGGCATCATGGAGCTGGCCGACCTGATCCTCGTCAACAAGGCGGACGACGATACCGAGTCGCTCGCGAACCACGCCGCTGTCGAGTACCGCAACGCACTGCGCCTGATGCGCCCGCGGACACCGGATTGGCAAGTCGAGGTCAATACCTGTTCGTCCCGTGACGGCGCGGGAATCGACACAGCATGGGACATCATGGAGCGTCATCAGCAGTTCCTCGAATCGACCGGATCGCTGTCGCAGCGGCGCGCGAGCCAGGCACTTGCGTGGATGTGGTCAGAAGTACAGGACAGGCTGCTTGCGGACTTTGCAGAGGCGCCGGATGTGCAGCATCAGATTGCATCGCTGGAAGCGGCGGTCAGTTCGGGTACCATGCCCGCCACCGTTGCGGCGGAACGTCTACTTGAAACCTATGTCAAGGGAAAACGATGAGCGAACGTCCGTTCAGGGTGCTGGGGGTGCAGCAAGTCGCCGTCGGTGGCGCCGATAAATCGAAACTGCAAACACTGTGGGTAGACACGCTGGGCTTCAATATTGATGGCCGCTATCGCAGCGAGTCCGAAAACGTCGATGAGATCATTACATCGATCGGTGAGGGTACGCGCAAGGTCGAGGTCGACCTGATGGAGCCGATTGATCCGGACAAGGCACCTCGGGTGCACACGCCCGCACTGAACCACATAGGGCTGTGGATTGACGACCTGCCGGCCGCGGTCGAGTGGCTCGGCGAACAGGGCGTTCGTTTCACGCCCGGTGGTATCCGTAAGGGTGCAGCCGGATACGATATTTGTTTCATTCACCCGAAGGGCAACGAAAATAAACCCATCGGCGGTGAGGGCGTGCTGATTGAGTTGGTACAGGCACCGCCGGAAGTGATCGAGGACTTTTCATGAACACGCTATTTGTTTTTTCGGGCCAGGGTTCCCAGTACGAGGGAATGGGCAAGGACATTTATGAGGCGTACGAGGCTGCGCGGGGCGTTTACGACCAGGCGAACGAAGTGCTTGGCTACGACATCAAGGACATGTCCTTCAACAATCCAGGCGATGAGCTGAACCTGACACGCAATACGCAACCGGCTCTTTTGACACACCATGTTGCTTGTCTCGAGGTATTTCGCGATCTGACCGGTGGCCGTGTTTCCGCGACGATGGCGGCCGGTCACAGCCTCGGTGAGTACTCGGCACTGGTCGCGGCGAGCGCTATGCCGTTTGCGACGGCGCTCAGGCTGGTGCAGATTCGAGGTGCCTTGATGGGTGAACACGGTGAAGGTGAGATGACCGCTTTCATGATGGACCTCGAGACGCTGAAGCCTCTTGCGGAGCAGTTCAATTGTGCAATTTCCGCGTGCAACCAGCCGACGCAGACGGTGGTGGGTGGCTCGTCAGCCGACCTCGAAGCGCTGGAGGCGCACGTCGCCGAGGCGTACCCCCGAAAGAAGGCGTTTCGCCTCAAGACGGAAGGCGCATTCCACACGTTTTACATGGACAAGGCCGCCGACCTGTTTCGCGATGCGTTAGCCGATGCGGAGATTAACGCGCCTCAGATCAACGTAATGTCGAACTACACGGGCACTTTCCATGACGACGATGTCGATGCCATCAGGGAGCGACTCTACCTGCAGCTGAAGTACCCGGTGTTGTGGAACGACAACCTGGTCAACGCGTTTGCGCACGGTATCGACCGTGTCTACGAGTTTGGCGGTGGCATCGGTCCCGGTGAGGCGACAGAAAAACGGCCGAACCTTGAAGGAATGATAAAGAAGGCGACGCGTGTTGCAGGATCAGATGCCACATACACGGCGGCGATCAATGTTGCGACGATCGAGGCTGCAACGGGCACCTGATTTGTGAGCGCAAGACGCATCGCCGTCGCCCCGATGATGGAGCACTGGCGCCGTATTCTCGCTTTGACTGGTTATTCAACAGCTTTGGGTTCATAGACTGTTCGGTGAGTGTTTCCAATCACGTGCCGATCGTAATCAGGCAAGTCCATCCCTTGCGGGATGAGCGGTGATCCTGGGACACCACTCCCATATGACCTGAACAGGCCTGGTCACACGCCCTACCGTTTCTCTGCCGTGGCAGATCTGGATTGGTACGAACCAGCTGTGCTCCTTGAGGGAGCGATAATGACGATTGCCAATGTGTTTACCGCCTTTGCGTAAGCCGCGGTGCAACCACCTGCGTTAAGAATGGGCTCTCGGGGACGAGTCCCCGGTGCTGTCGAGATTCGTATGACCCAGCAGCAGCTGCACGGCCCGGAGGATTTTGGTCCGCCGGTTGATCAATGATGCCTTAGTGCGCCGCAGGGAATGCGTGCCGTAGGCGGCGGGATCCAGGCCGATTGCCTGCACCCAATCATTGACGATGCGCGTACTGGCTTGTGAAGAGGTGCGGTGAGCGTTTCACTCGGCTCGGAAACAGGTAGTCGCCCTCATTCAACCGTGCCGCGTCGATCCATTCTTCGGTCGATTGTCGGGTCCGCGCCGTAATCTCGAATCGCACCGATCGTCTGCAGGCGCGTGCGGAAGGACCAGATCTCCTGCATCGAAAAGGGCGACTTCTGCCCGACGAGTTTTCCTTTGTTCCAGGGCGTGTGTTTTTCTGGCGCTTTCTTGATGCGAAACACTTATGGCTCCCAAAGTCATCGAGAGCCCATAGTTGCCGTTCAGAAGCTGCCGACAAAGCGAGAATGCTTACGAGACTCTACGGCGCTCAGGAAGATTTTGTGGCTCGAATAACAATCCTCACCGAGGATGAAGGCGGCAGGAAGACTCCTCCAGTTAATGGAATCCGCTGGGACTTCCTATACGCAGACGACGAGGTGCAAGACGGCCTATACATGATCTGGCCGGACTTTTTTGGCGAAGATGGCTCGTCGTTTCCGAAAGACATTCAACTGACAGGCACTCTCAACGCTCGTATGTTTATCCTGTCGAAAGAAGGGATACCAGAATGGCACCAAGAGCGGCTGCAGGAGGGCACAGAGTTCTTCTGCATGGAGGGTCCAAAGAGAGTTGCGAAAGGCGTTGTCACGAAACTTGCGGGAATCAAAGATCACTATCGTGAGCGACTGCTAGTGGCCGCACTGTGACAGTAGTGGATGGGACATACGAGCGTCGGGTATGCGCACCAAAGCCGCCGGCTAGGTATCCCGGGTTATAATTTCGGCTGATGACCCAATCCAGCCGGTCAGGAACTTGCGGTCACTTAGCTGCAGGGACACCAACTAGAGAGCCTAAGTCCGATCGCAGTGATTTGGGGAGAGTACGAGTTTTGGATTGATGGCGAGTTTTCCCACTGCGGCGTTAATTCAGCTGACCTCGTGAAAGTCAGCAGGGAGTGGAAGATCGCAGACTTCATGTGGACGGTTGAGAAGAAAGATTGCCCCACGGCGCCTGGTCACTAAATTCGCATTGCAAGGGCGGCCGCTTAGGGCCGCAGGCAGTAATTGGCCCACCAAACTCATGAATCACAAGAAATTGCTCATTTGCGGCCATAGCATGGGCCGCGTGAAAGGGAGAGAGATGAACACCAGAGACTGCGTTGTGCGAATTGGCTGCGGCTTGGTCATCGGCATATTTCTAACCGGGTGTGCTACATCCACAACCTACTATGATGTAGATGAAAGTGAGCTCAACTCGGAAACGCTTTGGCCAGGACTCACACTCGATGTTGAGTATGAGAATGGCACATCAGCAAGAATTGTCGTTTCTGATGTCACAGACGACTCGATCATCTCTGCTGAAGGGTCTGAGTGGCCTAAGAGCGGAATTCGCAGTTTAACAGTCAAAGGGGTGTCCGACTCGTCAGATTGCGGCAGTTTGAAAAGCTGGAAGAACGGCGAATGTTGGAAAGACGATGCACTGCGCCAAATCGGATTTGAACGAAAGAAGTAACCGTCCGGTCTTGGCCGAAAGCAGCTGTCGAGGTTTCTTGAGCTACAATGACGGCTATTCACACTTAGCTGCGGGAAAGGCCGCGTGAGCTATAATTCTAGTAACTGACCGTAGAAGATGTTCACTCATGGTCACCAAAAAAATCGATATCCGCTATCGACGTATTTCGTTCTCTGGATTCAGGTTGCTCGGGTTGGTCTTCCTAAGCCTCGCCTTTTCGGGGTGCGCCATTCTACCGGTTCCAACCTCAGTTGAATCGTTACCTTTTAATGATGAGGAATTATCCGGGATTGTTCCTGGCGAAACATCCAGACCAGCGGTTACGGATCTGCTCGGAGAACCTGGTTTTGAGGACTCCGGATCGACCATCGCGTTGTACGTAGATCGGCGCCGAGTTGCTGGCGTTGTAGGGGCGGCGGGCAATAGCGCAGGCTTTCGGCCGGTACACACCAAACACATTCTGGTGATTAGTTACGACGAAAGCGACACGGTCCGTTTCGTTGATGTTTTTCGCCAGGGATTGGTAAACGGGCGTTCGGAGATCTGTGCGTCGAGCGGTATTTGTATCAATCTGCGCATCGGGCAATCAGAAGATGTTTTTCGGATCGTCGATGCAACATTTTATGACGTGCCGGAAAATGACGCTGACGCGAAGCGCTCGGATGCTCCTTCTGACCAATGTGCTGTTTACGTCTATCTGGACACCAATTTCTGGGCAAGTGAAACCGTATCGATTCACACCGTCGGCCACGCAGGCTCGATGGTGCGGCTGGATGAATCCGGATATGTTTTGTGGCTCTACGATCCTTCGCCCGTGAAAATTGGGGGTTCTGCACCAAATGCAGCACAAGGCAGTTCCGATATCAAGCTTGACTGTGTAGCGGACCAAGCGTACTTCGTTAAGGCGAAATTGAGATGGAACTGGGGCGCGGCCGGGAATGATCTTCTTTTCTTAGTGGAAAGACTGGACAGAGGAAAAGCAGCCATTCGTAAGCGTCGATTGATACTCGGTGGCACATGAGATGAACCTGAAAGTTGATTATTGTGGCTTTCGCCAAGAGCATGCACGCCAGCTTCTTTGCTTCGCACACATGTCTCTCAGGTCTCTTGAGCCATGAAGGCTGGAGATGATCCACAGCGAGCAGGCGAATAATTGGCAGAATCGTCTAGTGAGAAGGGATTGGATAAACAGTCAAAGTCAGCGATCTTGCGCGGTCGCTCTTCTCGTCTTACTGTCGTTGTTAAGTGCCTGTGTATCGCATCAGCATCGACCGGATCCAGATCTTCTGATCCGTTCAGATAACTGTGAAGTCGTCAATGGTCGTTACGCGGTCGCGTTGGAGTCTGAGGCCGAGATTCTGGCCGATGCTGTTTTCGGTTCCGAGGAGGCTATCGAACATCTGGAAATCAGGAAATCCGATAACGGCGTTGTATTCGTTGGATTTCTTGAAACCGAACAAACACTCACGCGAGAAATTCCTCATCGATTTTCCTGCAGAAATTCGGTATTGACCGTAGTTCTTGATGATCAGGCCAGTGGAGACGCGCTGGTCCTGTCGGCCTCGGATACCAAGTTGGAACTGTACTCAACAGACGAGACGTCGTTGACGCTTCGATTGATCGACTCCGCCCTGACATTCGTATTTATCGTACCAACGTATCAGTCTGAAGACTACAAATTGATTTTGGAAAGGGTAAACGAATCAAGCGCCAACTAACCAAGAAAGTTTACGAGTGCGATTGGCTATCGCGCGACTGGCCGCTCTTAGCCGATAGCGGTTGTTCGCGCTCCTTAGGCTACAATTGCGGTTCCTGAACCAAACCGGTCATACCGGAGAACTACTTGGAGGACCGGCTATGTCCAAAGAAATTGGACTGTTCGTCGGCTTTGTGCTCATAACGCTGCTGGGCACGAGCTGCGTCGTGATTCCCGTTCCGCCGCCAGAGGAAAAGCCGTTTCAGGATGTACATGAATGGTTGACTGTTGGCGAATCAACAATCGATATCGTCTCTACCGAGCTAGATACGCCAACCTTGAAAGGTTTTGGGTGGCTCTTGTATCGAGAACCTCACGAGGGTTGGGGGTGGATGATTTGCGCGGCTGGTCCTTATAGCGCGGGCTGTAGTCCCTCCCTGCGAGGAAAAACCTCTGGACGATTCCTTCTCGTTGAATTCGACGGCCAACAAGTCGTTACGGACGTCGATTTTCTCGCTGAGGTAAAACTCTGCGAAGACCGCCAAATTTGTTATTCAGGCGAGTTCTTGATGAGCCCGGCTGCTGCCGCAGCTCATATTGAGGCCAAGAATTTTTTGCCCCCAACTGATGGATGCAGCGTATACACGTATTCTCAAACTGACAGTGACCTGGCGGCAGGTGAGTTGATCATTAACGGCAAAGATGCAGGCGGATTGGTCGGCAGATCGGCGTTTTATCGACATGTCGTTCCGCCAGGTTTGCACGAGTGGCGGATTGCCCCATCGCAGTCAGGAAACTTGCCGTTACCGGCAGCAGTGTACGATCTGGAATGCCAGGGCCGAGAAGTAATATTTTTGCGCTACAAGTACGGCCTCAACACTTTTTGGTTTAACAAGATCGAAGTTGTTGACCTGAAGCGCGGTAAAGACGATCTCGTAAAACGTTGGTTGGCAATCTCCACCATGTAATGACCGGCGCCAGCGCATCTACAGCTGGCCGCTTCTGGCCGTTTCCAGACGCTCAGGCAGTTTGGTGTACGATGACGGTTGTTGACCCGAAGCGGACATCGGGTGATTGCTCGACAACTGACAGATGCTACTATTCAAATCTCGCACATTCGGAGCTATCAAGTGTTGATCGATGTCTTTCTCTTTGTTCTTGCAGCGATTGTGTCTCTCGGATTCGTGGTGCTCTTGTATCGGCTGGTCAACGAGTTTCTCAGGAGCTTGCTGGATGACCTTTTGAATATGCCGGCGGCAACTTCTTTCTATTCTCGACTACTGATGGTTTCCATGTTGCTCATCGGTGTGGCAGGTATCAGTGACGCCTCGTTTGAAGGACTAGGTGAAGATGCCGAGATCATGGAATACATCTGGCGGTCAATTGAATTCTTTGAAGCTGTATTGACTCCTATCCTAACAATAGTGGGACTCTTTCTGGTCGCTGTGACCGTTCTAGTTGCTGCGCTGAAACCTCGCAGTGAGCAATGAAGCTTATCTGATATTCGCCTATTTTCTGGCCCTACTGGGTTCGGTACTACTGGCTGGCTACGTCTATTATGCGCTGCATCAATCCTTTGCCGAGCTTGTATGTGATCTGATGAGCAGTAAACCTGCTCGCTTGCTCAGGAAGACGTTTTCGTCGAGTATCTGGTTGATCGCATTACTCGGCTTCAGCACCGTTTCGATGACCAACAGTTGTGCCGGGATAACCGAGTACTCAGAAATAGTCGTAGACAAGGTATACGTTTATGATCGTGCGCGAGCACAAATATCGGCAAGCGCGATGCAGATGTTCTGGGGGCTCGCGCTATGGGGTGCGGTTGTTTCGATATTAGTAATCGCACGGAAGAGGCAGGGCAAAAGCACTGACGATTAGAGTAGTCGGTCTTCCACCGAATATGCGTTAGTGGTCAAAACAGATGCCAGCAGTTTGTCGCGAGCACCAAGTAATTTCGCAGAAACAAACCCTCGGAATGACATGAGGAAGTCATAGTAAATTCGTAATTCGAATTCCTTATTCGACGTCCGCTTGTGGCCGAGCCCTGCCCCTTGCAATAGCTATTCCGCGACATTCGAGCGACCGCTGCGTGTACCGACTCAACGTGCCCCAGCTGTCGTGCAACGTGAACTGATGAACTTCGACAATCGAGTAGCCAGCCTCAAATAGTCGGCTGGTGGCCTCGTGTCGGAGATCGTGAAAGTTAAGATCTCGAATATCCAACAAGATGTCTGCAGTCTCGATATCGCAGACCTGCATCCTGGCAATTTCGGTTTTCTCGAGAAAACGGATGTGGCTGGCCTTGGAGCGACCCATCGGGCGTAATTCGGAGGCTTCCCGTCTGTACTTTCGCAGAATCTTTGCCAGCCGCGTATTCGCCAACGTTCTCGTGGGTCGTTGAACCGGCTCTACCTTTGCCAGTCGTTTCTCGCGGGTTGCCGCCCAGGTTCTGGCCTGGCCCAGCCGATCGAACGTCTTGGACTCGCGATGAATTAACACGCCGTCGCGCTTTACACGAATCTCGCTCAGGTACGCTAGACTGCCGTCTTTTCGCTGCCGGGTTCTGATCGTAGCCATAAATCTCCTCTAAATCGTCGAATTTCGGTGCGACATGACTGCCCAATTCGGTGCGACAAAGTGCGACTAGCGCAAATTTGCAAACAAAAAGGGCGACAATGGGTTCGCAATTGGTACAAAATAGTCGAGATTAACTCGTTGATTTAAAAGTAGAATATGACTGACAAACGGGATGTGCAAATATGTTCGCCAATCGCCGTCGCCCCGATGATGGACTGGACGGACCGGCACTGCCGTTTCTTCATGCGGTTGTTGTCGCCGAATGCGTGGCTGTACACCGAGATGGTCACCGCGGCGGCGATACACCACGGCGATGCGAATCGATTCCTGCGATTTCACGACTCCGAACACCCGGTTGCGCTGCAACTCGGTGGCAGCGATCCCGCGCTCATGGCCAGCGCGACCAAAACGGCAGCCGAATACGGCTATGACGAGATCAACATCAATGTCGGCTGCCCGAGCGATCGCGTTCAAAGCGGCATGTTCGGTGCTTGCCTGATGGCGACGCCCGAAATCGTTGCCGAATGTTTTCGGGCGATGACGGCGGTGACGAATATTCCGGTCACCGTCAAGACACGTATCGGCATCGACGACGAAGATAACAACGAATTCTTCCGGCGGTTCATCGACACGCTTGCCGATGCCGGTTGCCGCAAGTTCGTGGTACATGCCCGTATCGCCATTCTTGATGGACTTAGCCCCAAAGAAAACCGCAGCATTCCGCCGTTAAATTACGATCGGGTCTACCGCCTGAAAGAAGACTGCCCGGACCTCGAGATTGTCCTGAATGGCGGTTTGACCAGCGTTGGCGCAGTGGAAACTGCGCTGCGCCACACCGACGGTGCGATGATCGGACGGCAGGCCTATCAACAACCGTATTTCCTGGCGGAACTCGAGCACCGTTTTCATCCTGGTTGGTCGCCGCCGGATCGGCGCGACGTTGTCGAGGCAATGCTTCCGTACGTTGAGGGCGTGCTGGAGACGGGCGAACCGCTCGGTCGTGTAACGCGGCACATGCTTGGCCTGTTCGCCGGCCAACCGGGTGCGCGCGCCTGGCGACGCTATATTTCCGAGCATGCGCATCGAGACGGCGCCGGTACAGAGGTGCTCGTCAATGCGCTCGCGCAAATGCCGGTTGCAGCCTAGGACTCCGGCGGAATCGGGTCGCCCGAATCGCGTTCCGCCACCGCCTGTTTGAAGCCCGCGTCCTCTGCGCGCTGTTTAAACCACAGCCCCTCCGGGCTGTGTCGGGCGATTCCGTCAAACAGCGTCGCAAAAGCCTGCGTATTGGCGAGACCCATGTTGTCATAGGCCTGGTTGACCAGCAGTTTCATCATGGCGAGCTGGTTTTTCGGGACACCCTTTATTCTGTCCACAAGCGCGGCAACGGCGTCGTCGAGCTCGGCGGCCGGGACGCATTCGGAGACCAGGCCGATCGCTTTTGCACGCGCGCCCGAGACCAGGTCACCGGTGAACAGCATGCGCTTTGCGTTTTCGAGCCCGAGGCGATAGACCCACATCGCCGTCGTCGGGCATCCCCAGACCCGGGCCGGCGGATAGCCGATACGGGACTCCTCGGACATGACGATGATGTCGCAGCACAGGGCGATGTCACTGCCTCCGGCCACCGCATCGCCGTGAATTCGCGCGATAACCGGCTTGCTGCACCGCCAGATTGTCATGAAATCCCGGGTGCAGCGGCTCATGAAGGCGTAGTCCAGTGTCGGGTCCCAGGGCATCTCCTGGACGCCCGGATTGGTGCCTGGCCGCTCGGCATAATTCATTGTGGCCCGAACCCCACCTGATTCGTCAATTGGACTATGGCAACCGGCTGCCGGCCGCTACAATGCGCGATCCCGAGAACAATTCCAAGCCGGACGAGCACTGAAACAATGACCGCAAAAACCGCAAACAAGAAGCTGACAATGGCCGAGCAGGCCGATAAGCACGAACTCTATGAGATTTCGGTACAGAATGTCGAAAACGAAATCGAGTTCCTGCAGACGACGTTCAAATCACTGACCGGTCGCACGGCTTACCTGTTTCGAGAGGATTTCTGCGGCACGGCGGCCGCGTCCTGCCAGTGGGTGCGCCAGGGCAGTGAATTCCAGGCCATCGGGGTCGACATCGACGCGACCGTGCTTGACTGGGGACGCGAGAACCGGGTCGGCAAACTCGAACCCGAAGACCGCACCCGCGTCAGCCTGATCGAATCGGACGTTATGACCGTCGAAACGCCGAAAGTCGACCTGCTCGCCGCGTTCAATTTCAGCTACTTCATTTTCGATACACGGGCTTCACTGCGCGCCTATTTCAAGCGCGCCTACGACGCAATCAAGGACGATGGCGTGTTTTTCTGCGATATGTTTGGCGGCCCCGAGGCCCAGGAAGAGCAGAAAGAAAAAACCAAGCACAAGAAACACGGCTTCACGTACGTGTGGCACCAGGCAAAATTTCACCCGGTGACCAATTTCATTCGTTGCCACATCCATTTTCACTTCAAGGACGGATCGAAGATGAAAAAGGCGTTTACCTACGAGTGGCGCCTGTGGTCGGCACCGGAGCTCCGCGAGCTCTTGCTCGAAGCCGGTTTCCGCAAGGCGACAGTCTACTGGGAGGGTGAAGACGAGGATGGCGACGGCAACGGCGAGTTCACGCCTGATGAGAAAGGCGAGGCCGATCTTGCGTGGATCGCGTATATTGTCGCCGAAAAATAGTAGTATTATTAGCCGCTTGGGCGACTAACCTGTGAATCGAGTTATGGCGAAGGATCTTGAAGTAGCAATTGTGTTTGCCGACGTGGTCGGCAGTACGCAGTTGTACGACAAGTTCGGCGACACCAAGGCCAGCGAAACGGTCGCGGCCTGCCTCGATATCATGAAAGACGCCACCTACCAGTTCAACGGCACGGTCATCAAGACCATTGGCGACGAGGTCATGTCGACGTTTGCGACGGTAGACGAAGCCATGGGTGCCGCCGTGATGATGCAAACCCGCATTATGGCGGAGGGCAAGAAGGATGACGGTGTTCCGGTCTCGATTCGCATTGGATGTCATTTCGGACCGGTCGTGCAGGAACAGAACGACATATTCGGCGCCGCTGTGCACACGGCCAACCGGATGACGTCGCAGGCCAAGTCCAAGCAGATCGTTATTTCGGGATTCACCGTCGAGCAGATGAGTCCGGAGCTTCGAAACCAGACCCGCCAGATCGACGTCGCCACCGTGCGCGGACGTCTCGACGAAGTCGCACTGTACGAACTGGTCTGGCAGCCTGAAGAAGCCACCAGCATGTTGCCGACGATCGAATGGGAGAACAAGGATCGCCGCGCGTCAAAACTGTTGCTGAACTTCCGTGACACGACAGTCGAAGTGTCGGACCAACGCAAGAGCATCAATATCGGCCGCGCGGACGACAACGATCTCGTCGTGAAGGGCAACCTGATTTCGAGGATTCACGCCAAGATCGAAATGCGGCGCGGCAAGTTCGTCATTGTCGACCAGAGCACGAACGGCACGTTCCTGCAGAATGTCCAGGGCGCCGAGACGTTCGTGCGCCGTGATACGGCGGAACTCGGGCCGGAAGGCACGATCGGGCTCGGTCGCTCGGAAGCGCCGGGCTCAAATCTTGCGATCTACTACAAGACACTCGAGTAGCACGACGCAACCGAAACCCCGGGATCGCTCACCGCACCATGGGTGATGACGCCACGCCCGGAAATACGCACACAGGAAATAAAGCGGAACGCCAGTGAGCCATTCCTGTGTGCGTGTTTCCGGGCGTGGCGTCGGTGCCGGGCGCGATAGCGACCTCTACCCGAGTTCGGCAGCAATCCGTTCCTGTTCCGCCTTCAGCGCGGCCGGCAGCCGCTCACCGTAGCTGTCCAGGTACTCACCGATTGCCTGCATTTCGTCGCGCCACTGGTCGTGGTCGATGGTCGTCAGTGCCTGCAGGTTTTCGTCACGGATATCGAGGTCGGTCGTGTCGATGTCCGACGGATTCGGCAAGAAGCCGATCGGGGTTTCCACCGCGCCGACGCGGTCTTCGCAGCGATCGATGATCCACTGCAGCACGCGAAGGTTTTCGCCAAAGCCTGGCCACAGGAATTCGCCGTCAGCATTCTGGCGGAACCAGTTCACGTGGAAGACCTTCGGCAGTTTGTCGAGTCGTTTGCCAAATGACAGCCAGTGACTCCAGTAGTCCGCGAAGTTGTAGCCGCAGAAAGGCTTCATGGCCATCGGGTCGCGACGCACGACGCCTACCTCGCCGATGTTTGCCGAGGTCGTTTCGGATGCAACGCCTGCGCCAACGAGCACGCCATGCTCCCAGCTCTTCGCCTCGTAAACGAGCGGCGCGAGTTCCTTGCGCCGACCGCCGAAGACAATGGCCGAAATAGGAACGCCGTCTGGGGCCTCTGCGAGCGACGAGTAGCTCGGATTGTTGCTTGCCGCCACGGTGAAACGGGAGTTCGGATGCGCCGCTTTGCCGTTGGCCGGGTCGAAGTCACGACCCTGCCAGTCCCTGGCGGGGGTTCCGTCTTTCTTGCCTTCCCACCAGGGTTCCGCGTTGTCCGTTACCGCAACGTTGGTGAAGATCGTGTCACGCATGATCATGTCGTACGCGTTCTTGTTGGTCTTTTCGTTGGTGCCCGGTACGACGCCGAAGTAGCCGGACTCCGGGTTGATGGCACACAACTGGCCATTGTCATCCGGGTGCAGCCACGCAATATCGTCGCCCAGCGTCCAGACTTTCCAGCCCGGCAGCGACGCCGGCGGAATCAGCATAGCGAGGTTGGTCTTGCCGCATTGTGACGGGAACGCGCAGGCAACGTAGTGCGTTTCGCCCTCGGGGCTCTCGAGACCGACGATCAGCATGTGTTCCGCCAGCCAGCCTTCCTTGCGAGCCTGGAAGCTCGCGATGCGTAGTGCGTGGCACTTCTTGCCGAGCAGCGCGTTGCCGCCATACCCGGAACCGATGCTTTTGATGGTCAATTCATCGGGGAAGTGCATGATGAAGCGGCGATCGGGGTCCAGATCACCGGTCGAGTGGAGCCCTCTCACGAAGGTGCCGTCCCTCTCGATCCGCGCCAGCGCCCTGGCACCCATGCGAGTCATCAGTTTCATGTTGACGACGACATACGGGCTGTCCGTGATTTCGACACCGCAGCGCGAGAACGGCGAATCGATCGGGCCCATGCAATAGGGAATCACGTACATCGTACGACCCTGCATGCAGCCCTCGAACAGTGCGTCGATCTTCGCATGTGCATCCGTCGGTGCCATCCAGTGGTTGTTCGGCCCGGCATCTTCCTCGTCGTCAGTGCAGACGAACGTCAGGTGCTCGACACGAGCAACGTCGCTCGGATCGGACAAGTGCAGGTAGCAGTTCGGGTATTGCTCCTGGTTCAGCGCTGTCAACGTGCCGTCGGCAAGCATTTTTTCGATCATCGCGCGGTATTCGGCTTCGGAGCCGTCACACCAGTGAATGGCGTCCGGTTGCGTGCGGGATGCAACGTCATCTACCCAGGATTTGAGGGCATCGAGCTTGGTTGTCATTGGTTGCCGTCTCTTGCTTGGTTGTGGTGGCGATAGTTACCGCCGAAACAGGCCGCGAATTATACGGATGCGGCCGAAAAAAACAGTACTCCAATTAAGGCATGCCGCATTCCGGGTGCCGCGGTAAACGTTTTCATGCCGGCGCTTTTTCCCGGATATTCGACAAGCCTTCGCAAGACGAAATGTGTACCCTTGCCGCCGTGGTTACATTGCAGTCATTTTTCAGCGAAGACAGCCCCCTCAGGGAGCACCTGCCCGGCTTCCAGCCGCGGGCAGGGCAGGCCTGGATGGCCGAAGCGGTGGAGGAGGCGATCTCCACGAGTTCGCGACTCGTCGTTGAGGCGGGGACCGGGACGGGCAAGACCTTTGCCTACCTCGTGCCGGCGTTGCTGGGCGGCCGCAAGACCATTATCAGTACCGGTACCAGGGCGTTGCAGGACCAGCTGTATCACCGCGACCTGCCGCTCGTCGCGCGAGTCCTCGGGCGCCCGGTCACCACAGCGCTCTTGAAGGGGCGCGCCAACTACCTTTGCCTGCATCGCCTCGACCAGGTCACTGAGCCTGCGAGGTCGCTGCAGCAGGATCTGAACGCCGTTCGCGAGTGGCGCCATCGCACGACGAGCGGCGACAAGGCCGAGCTCATTGACGTGCCCGAAGATTCCGCGGTCTGGCCGCTGGTCACATCGACCGCGGACAATTGCCTGGGACAGAAGTGTCCGGAGTATTCGAAGTGCCACGTTGTGCAGGCTCGCCGCGCTGCGCAGGAAGCCGACCTGGTCGTCGTAAATCATCACCTGCTGCTGGCCGACCTCGCCATGAAGGAGGAAGGATTCGTCGAGTTCCTGCCGGGCGCCGAGGCCATTATTCTCGACGAGGCGCACCAGGTGCCGGATCTCGCGACACAGTTTTTCGGCGTCACGCTCGGCACCCGGGAACTCGAACGGCTGGTCGAGGAGACTCGCGTCGCAACGGCACCGTACGCGCAACCGGATTTGAATCGCCGCATCGATGCGCTGCAGACCTCGGTTCGCAACCTCCGAGCCGATGCGCCGCGCAAGGAAGGTCGCTACGAGATGGGCGAGGTCATGCCGGATATTCGCGATGCCATCGACGCGCTGTCGCATGCCCTGCACGATCTGCGGCACGCGTTCGCAGAATTTGGTGATGCCCTAATTGAACTTGAAAAGATTCAGGAGCGGCTCGTCGGTATCGGCGAGCGGCTTGCGATACTTGCAAGCGAGGACGCGTGGGACGGCCTGCGTTGGCTCGAGGTTCATGCGCGTTCAATGCGGCTCAACCTGACGCCTCTCGACGTTTCGTCGAAATTGAACGGTCTCATCGACAACGGTTTCCAGTCGTGGATTTTTACGTCGGCGACGCTTGCCGTCGGCGAGGACTTCTCGAATTTCACGTCCCGCATGGGCCTTGGCGAGGTAACGGGACTGACTTTCCCGAGCCCGTTCGCGCTGGCGAACAACGGGTTGGTGTGGGTGCCGCAGGGTCTCCCGCAACCGTCGGATCGCGGTCATACCGCGGCGATGCTGGAAACCGTCTCGCCGCTGCTTGAAATGACGGCCGGTGGAATGTTCTGCCTGTTCACGAGTCACCGTGCGCTCAACAACGCGCGCGACTGGTTCGACGACCATGGCCGCGTGCTTGGCGGGCGCCCGTTGCTGGTGCAGGGCGACGCGCCGCGCGACGACTTGCTGCGGCGCTTCCGGCAGGCCGGCAATGCCGTGTTGCTTGGCACAGGCAGTTTCTGGGAGGGCGTGGACGTTCGCGGCCCGGCACTCAGCGTTGTTGCCATCGACAAGCTCCCGTTTGCGTCGCCGGCCGACCCGCTGATGATGGCGCGCCTCGAGTATATTCGTCGGGAGGGGGGTAACGGATTCATGCAGCACCAGTTGCCGCTTGCGGCGCTGTCCCTGAAGCAGGGCGCCGGGCGCCTGTTGCGCGACCATGCCGATTTCGGCGTCGTCGTACTGTGCGATCCACGTATCACCGGTAAGCGCTACGGCAGTACCTTTCTGAAGTGCCTCGAGCCCATGCCGCACACAGATTCGTTGAACGACGTCGCCAAGTTTCTTGCCGGGCATGAAGCCAAAGGGGCGGTCGCTTGAAGCTGCTCGCGCTGGATACGTCGTCGACAGCCTGCACGGTCGCGGTCCGCGCGGGTGACAAGGTCATTGGCCGCCACGAGGAACAGGACCGAGAGCACACGCGCCTCCTGATGCCGATGATTCGCGAGGTACTTGAAGAATCGGCGATTAGCCTGCGCGACCTCGATGCGATAGTGCTTGGCAACGGTCCCGGTTCGTTCATCGGCATGCGTATTGCCGCGTCGGTGGCGCAGGGCATCGCGCACGGGTCCGGACTTCGTATTATCCCCGTGTCCTCGCTGGCGACCGTGGCGGCACAGGTGTTTGCCGAGTCGGATGCACGCCTCGTCGCTGTCGCGCAGGACGCCCATATGAACGAGGTGTATCTCGGCTTGTATCGTCGCGACGACAACGACCTTCCGGTTGCGGTGGCACCCGAGCGTCTCCAGGAACAGGCCCGGATCCCGGAGCTTGGCGATGAGCCATGGGTTGCGGCGGGATTCGGATGGCAGCGATATCCGCAACTGGCGGCGCTCAACGGGCTCGGGACGCCGGGGGATGGCGTAGTCCTTTATCCGAATGCGCGGTACCTCGTTGCGTTGGCGACCATCGACGACGCTGTCGCGCCGTCGCTGGTGGAGCCGACGTACCTGCGCCAGAAGGTGGCCCGAACGCCGTAACAGTTCTGTAATATAGTGCTGTTCAAATGCGTCGCTGCATCGATGTGTAACCACGACACGGTATGACGACCACCAAGATTCTCATCGTCGAGGACGAACAACCGATCCGCGAGATGATTGCATTTCACCTGGCACGTGCGGGGTTCGAGACACTTGAGGCGGCGGATTGCCGGGCCGCGCGCGGCCTGCTCGCCGATGAGCGTCCAGACCTCGCGCTGATCGACTGGATGTTGCCCGACATGAGCGGTCTTGAACTGACGCGACTGCTCAAGCGGGATGAGTCCTACGACGATCTTGCGATTATCATGCTGACGGCTCGCGCCGAGGAGCGCGATAAGGTGTCCGGCCTGGATGGCGGTGCAGATGACTACATCACGAAGCCGTTTTCACCGCGCGAACTCGTAGCCCGGATCCAGGCAGTGCTGCGTCGTGCCGGGACGACAAGCGAAGAAGTGGTATCGGCCGGATCGCTGGAACTGGATTCCGCCGGACACCGCGTCTCGGCCAACGGCAAGAAACTGAAACTCGGTCCCACCGAGTATCGGCTCCTGGAATTCCTGATGACCCATCCCGAACGCGTCTACAGCCGCACGCAACTGCTCGATCGGGTCTGGGGAGCGAACGTCTACGTCGAGGAGCGCACCGTGGACGTTCATGTCCGGCGACTGCGCAAGGCCCTGTCCGGGGAAAGGGCGGATCGTTATGTCCAGACGGTGCGCGGTGCCGGTTACCGGTTCTCGACGAAGGATACCTGAGCCGACATGTCCGCCGCCGCGCGAAAACTTCTGGTCGGCCTCGTTCTGCTGATCCTGGCAGGAGCCCTGATCGGCTGGTTCTATGGAAAGCCGCTACTCGGTTTGCTGGTCGCCGTCTGTGCCGCGCTGCTGTGGCAGGTACGCCAGTTGCTCGCGTTCGACCGCGCACTTCGCACCGGCGACTTCGACGAGTTTCGAATCGGTGAAGGCATCTGGGAACAACTGTTTTCGCGATTTCGTTTCGAGCACGTGCGTGGTGCGCGGCGCAAGTCCAATTACCGGATGTTGCTCAAGGAAATCCGCAAATCGACCGATGCCATGCCGGACGGTGCCGTGATCCTCGATGCCGACAACGAGATCGTGATCTGCAACCGGGCAGCCAAATCGCTGGCGGGGCTGAAACGCAAAAAAGACCGTGGCCAGCGCATCGACAATATTCTGCGTGATCCAAAGCTTGGCAAGTTGATCAGCGAGTCGGATTACGACCGAGCCGTCGAAATCCCGTCCCCGGTCCGCGACGGTGACTGGCTGAATTGCCGGGTTGTGCCCTACGGCGCAGAACAAAAACTGCTGCTGATTCGGGACGTGACTGAAAGGATTCGCCTGACGAAAATGCGCCGTGACTTCGTCGCCAACGCGTCGCACGAATTGCGTTCGCCGCTGACGGTCATCAACGGATATCTTGACGCGCTCGCCGAAGACGACGATTTGCCGGAGGGTTGGGCGAAACCCGTCGCGCAAATGCGGGGCCAGGCACAGCGCATGCGGCAGATACTCAACGAGATGCTGGAGCTTTCGCGGCTCGAAAGCGCCGGTGCCGCTTCGTCAGATCAGCCGATTAACATTGTACGGCTGCTGAACAACGTACGGGAAGACTTTGAGCGGCCAGCCAGGTCGGCGCCGATTGTCGTCAATGCCGAGTCGTCTGCGCGCCTGCTCGGTATTGCAGCGGAAATCGAGTCGGTCATTGTCAACTTGCTGTCCAATGCTTTGCGCTATACGCCGCCCGACGGCGAAATTACGCTCACCTGGTGGTCCGGCCCGGACGAAGCGGTGCTGAGTGTCCGGGATACCGGCATCGGAATCGAGCCGGAACATGTGCCGCGCCTGACCGAGCGGTTTTTCCGCGTCGATCGCGGCCGCAGTCGCGACGAGGGTGGTATTGGCCTTGGCCTGGCTATCGTCAAGCATGTCCTGGCGCGCCACGATGCCGAACTCGAGATTGACAGCGAGCCAGGGCACGGCAGTGAATTTCGGTGTCGCTTCCCGGTCCAACGGATCGACGTAGAGCCGCCCGTCGCGCTGTCATAAAACTGCAATATATCTTTCATATAAGGGCAACACAGCGCCGTTAACGTGCCGCTGACTTTTTCGCAACACAACCGAAACGCGATGCCTTCCGGCACTCGCGTAACAAGGACAAATCAATGAAATCAATCGCAAGTCTGGGTGTCGCCGCGCTGGCGCTTGGCCCGTCGGCCGCACCAACCTACGCCCAGGACGGATCCTGGGTCGACCGAATCAGCCTCAATGGCGATGTTCGCCTGCGATACGAAGCTATCGACGAAGAGTTCGAGGAAGAACGCAACCGTATGCGCTTTCGTGCGCGATTTGGTCTGGATGCCGAAGTGAGCGACAACGTCAATGTCGTGTTGCAATTCGGTACCGGCGGCGATAACCCGACGTCGACCAACCAGTCCTTTGACGACGGGTTTTCCGCCAAGGACATCGGCCTGCGCCTTGCTTACGTCGACTGGCAGGTCAACGACTCACTTGCGATCAATGCCGGCAAGATGAGAAACCCGCTTTTTCGGGCGGGCAAGGCGCCGTTGCTCTGGGACGGCGACATGAATCCGGAGGGTTTCGCCGCGAAGTTCAGTTCCGGGAAGTTGTTCGCCACGGCGGCGGCGTTTACCGTCGAGGAACGCGGCTCGAGCGACGACTCGTTCCTTTATGCCGTGCAGGCTGGCGGCAAGTTCGCGCTGGGTGACGCGGGCAAGTTGACGGCCGGTGTCGGCTACTTCGCGTACACCAACACGGTTGGCAACGAGCCCTTCTACAATGGCAGCGCAAAGGGTAATACCGTCGACCTCGCCGGAAACCACGTTTTCGACTACAAGGTTACCGAGGTCTTCGCGCAATACGACACGTCCGTCGGCGACTGGCCGTTGTCGGTGTTCGGTCACTTCGCGCAGAACAGTGAAGTGAGCAGTCTCGACACGGCAACGGCTGTCGGCGTCAAGCTGGGATCGGCAAAGGACAACGGCGACATGGAATTCGGCTGGACGTTCCAGGATCTCGAAGCCGACGCAACGATCGGTACGTTTACCGACTCCGATTTTGGTGGCGGCGGCACTGATCACGACGGTCATATCCTGAAGGCGAAGTACGCATTCACAAAGCAGATTGCCCTCGGTGGTACGCTGTTCGTGAACAAGAAGGACGTCGCGCAGGGTAACGGCGTCGATTACAATCGCGTCCAGATCGACATGGAGTTCAAGTTCAAATAACCGGGTACCACCATGGAAGCCTCAGACCTGACAGATCATATTTCGCGACGATTCAACAAGGACATCGAGGACCTGCGCAACAGCGTCCTGTCGATGGGTGGACTCGTCGAGGCACAGCTCTCCAAGGCAATCGCCGCAATTGTCAGCGGCGACAGCGAGTTGGGCCTGAAAGTCGCGAATGACGATTACAAGGTCAATAATCTCGAAGTCAGCATTGACGAGGAGTGCGGCCGGATCCTGGCAACGCGCCAGCCGGCCGCTGGCGACCTGCGATTGATCGTCGCAATCATCAAGACGATTACGGACCTTGAGCGCATCGGCGACGAGGCCGAAAAAATCGGTTTTCTCGCCTCGAAGCTGGCGGCCATGGACCGCCCGCCCGATTCCTACCGTGAGCTAAAAACGCTGGGCAATCACGTCTCACACATGCTGCGCGATGCGATGAACGCATTCGCTCGACTCGATGTCAGCGAGGCAATGGAAGTCGTGCGCGAAGACGAGCGGGTCGACGAGGAATACGAAGCGATCCAGCGGCAGTGCGTGACGTACATGATGGAAGATCCGCGATCGATCAAGCGAGTCATGAATGTCACCTGGTCGGCGCGTTCGCTGGAGCGTATCGGCGATCATGCCAAGAATATTTGCGAGTACGTGATCTATATGGTGCAGGGCAAGGATGTACGTCATACTGCGCTCCCCGATGTCAACGAATAGCGCCTGATGACGATTCCAAACAGCCGGATCCTGAACGTGGCCGGCTTCCTGATTTGTGCCGGCATGATGGGGTTCGCGCTGTACGCGCAACACGTCCTGCTGCTCGATCCTTGTCCCCTGTGCATATTGCAGCGCTTTGCGGTCATCGGTCTTGGCATTGTTTTCCTGGCCGCAGCGCTGCACAACCCGGGCCGGACCGGTCGCCGCGTTTACGCGACCCTGCTGGTACTGATTGGCGCCGCTGGCGCCGGCGTCGCCGCGTGGCACGTGCGACTGCAAAACCTGCCGCCGGAAGAAGTGCCGGGTTGCGGTCCGGGGCTCGAATACATCTACGACAACTTTCCGCTGAAAGATGCACTCGGCATGATATTCAGAGGGTCGGGCGAATGCGCGGAAGTTGTCTGGCGCTTCCTCGGCCTGTCTATGCCGACCTGGGTGGTTATCGGTCTTGTCGGTCTCGGTGTTGCCGGAACCTGGAACCTGCTGCGCTCAGAGTAGCAATTCCATGATGCGCCGGTACATGCCGGCCAGCCGGATCACGTCATCGACACGAACGTGCTCGTCGATCTTGTGAATCGAGGCATTGACAGGGCCGAGCTCGACGACATCGGTACCGGCCGGCGAAATGAAGCGCCCGTCGGAGGTCCCGCCACCCGTTGACAGTTCCGGTGCAGAGCCCGTGTGTTCGGTGACCGCCTGCACGACGGCGTCCGTCAGTTTGCCCGGCTTCGTCAGAAACGGCTCGCCCGACAAGTGCCATTTCAGCTCGTAGTCGATGTCGTGGCTGTCGAAAACTTCGTGTACGCGCTGCTTGAGCGATTCGTGCGTCCACTCGGTCGAATATCGAAAGTTGAAGCGTGCCGTCAACTCGGCCGGCGTGACGTTCGGTGCGCCAATACCGCTCCGGACATCGACGACCTGGAAACTCGTAGGCGGGAAATACTCGTTGCCCTGGTCCCATTCGATTTCGTGCAATGCAGCGAGCACGGGCGCGAAGCGGCGAATCGGGTTATCCGCCAGGTGCGGGTAGGCAACGTGCCCCTGTATGCCGTTGACTGTCAGCATGCCACTCAATGAACCGCGCCGGCCGACGCGTACCAGGTCCCCGAGCGTCGTTTCGCTCGACGGTTCTCCCAGCACACACCAGTCGATGTGTTCGCCGCGACCCTGCAACGCCTCGACGACCTTGAGCGTTCCGTCGCGTGCCCGGCCTTCTTCATCGCTCGTAATCAGTAGTGCAAGACTGCCCGCTGGATCGGCGTTCGCCTGCAAGTATTCTTCGAGAGCGACGATCATGGCAGCGAGACCGGCCTTCATGTCGGCGGTGCCGCGCCCATAGAGCAGGTCGTCCCGAAACGTGGGTTCGAACGGGTCGCTGGACCATTCGCTTTCGTCGCCGGGCGGTACAACGTCCGTATGCCCCGCAAAACACAATACCGGTCCGCCGTTACCGCGGCGCGCCCAGAGATTGGTGACATCACCAAACTGCAGCGTTTCACACTCGAAACCGAGAGGTCGCAGGCGAGCGGCCAGCAGGTCCTGGCAACCCGTATCGTCGGGTGTGATCGACGGACGTCGGACGAGGTCACACAGGAGGTCTATGACTGGATCGTGCACAGGCTTTGTTCCGCTTCTCTAGGCATGTCGTAACATTATGAAATATATATGAATAATAGCTCTATCTCAGCAACCGTCGACAGCTTGATTTGACGGTGGATTTGCAACAATTCGGTAACAATTCACCGGTACGCTTTGCGCCGTGAATCCACAAACCCCGGAGACCCAAACAGTGAGCAATATTCGTAAAAGCCTGGTCCTCGCAACGAGCATCGTGCTCGGCGTCGCATCGACCAGCGTTGCAATTGCCCAGGCGGCCCGAGACTACGTGTACGTCGTCGGGTCGTCGACAGTCTATCCGTTTGCTACCGTCGTTGCCGAACGTTTCGGCCGCGGCAGTGAATTCAAGACACCGAAGATCGAATCGACGGGATCAGGCGGTGGCTTGAAGCTGTTTTGCGACGGGGTCGGCGTTGACTACCCCGACGTCGCCAACGCCTCGCGCGCAATCAAGTCATCGGAAGTCGAGACCTGCAGGGCAAATGGCGTCAATGAAATCATCGAAGTCAAGGTTGGCTACGACGGCATCGTAATGGCGAACGCGATCGATGCGCCGGTCATCAAGCTGAGCCGCGCGCAAATTTTCCTTGCGCTTGCAAAAGAAGTGCCCGGCGACAATGAGGGCGAGCTTGTCGCCAATCCGTACAAGACCTGGGCGGACGTCAGTCCGGAGCTGCCGGCTACGAAAATTGAAGTGCTCGGTCCGCCGCCAACCTCTGGCACGCGCGACGCTTTCGTCGAACTTGCGATGGAAGGCGGTTGCAAGAGCATTGCCTGGATTGCGGCGCTGAAAAGCAGTGACAAGAACCGGTACAAGGCGATCTGCCACACCGTCCGCGAGGACGGCGCATTTGTCGAAGCCGGTGAAAACGACAATCTGATCGTGCAGAAACTGCAGGCAAACCCGAATGCGCTAGGCATTTTCGGCTTCAGCTTCCTTGACCAGAATATGGAGAAAGTCAAAGGCTCGTATATCGATGGTGTGCAGCCGTCGTTTGACGCGATTGCCGACGGTGACTACCCGGTTTCCCGACCGTTGTACTTTTACGTCAAGAAAGCCCATGTCGACGTGATTCCGGGGCTGAAGGGATACCTCCGCGAGTTCACGAGTGAGCGCGCGTGGGGTGAAGAGGGGTACCTCTCCGAGCGTGGTCTCATACCGATGCCGGACGAAGAGCGTCGCGAGGTTGCGGCCGCAGTCCGTGAACTCAAACCGCTGATGGTCGCAGAAAACTAGAACAGAACGGCATGCAAAGTACGTCCCTGATACTGATTCTGGGCCTGATGGCGACGGCCGCGTTCTTTTTCGGACGCGGTCGTTCGCTTGCGCTGGTTGGCGGACCCGGAAACGGGCGTCAGCTCCATTCGTTGCCAGGGTACTACGGCTATTTCGTTGCGATTTGGTGCGTCCTGCCGGCGCTGGCGCTGGTGTTGCTGTGGCTCCTGCTTGAGCCCAGGGTCATCACGGCGCTCGTGGTCGACAGTCTGCCGGATGCGTACCAGTCACTGTCTGGTGGCGAACTGAACCTGCTCGTCAACAATATTCGCAACCTCGCAGCGGGGGACGTCGTCAGTGTTGACGTCGATGGCACGATGCAAGGCGCTGCCGATCGGTTCAACACTTACCTGGCGACCAGCCGCCAGTTGCTGGCCGTCCTTGCACTCAGCGCCGCCGGGCTTGCTGGCGCGCTGGCGTGGCGTCGAATCAAACCCGACCTGCGCGCCCGTAATCGCGTCGAGTCGGTCGTGCGCTGGATGCTGATTGCGGCCTCGAGTATTGCGATCTTTACAACGATCGGCATCGTGCTGTCGGTATTGTTCGAAGCGATCCGCTTTTTCCAGAAAGTGCCGGCAACCGAATTCCTTTTTGGCCTGAACTGGAGTCCGCAAACGGCCATACGGGCCGATCAGGTGGGTTCATCGGGCAGCTTCGGCGCTGTGCCGTTGTTTGCGGGTACGCTGCTAATCACGGCGATTGCGATGTTCGTTGCCGTTCCGGTCGGGCTCATGACGGCGATATACCTCGCCGAGTATTCATCAAACCGCATTCGCAGTATTGCGAAGCCGCTCCTCGAGGTTCTAGCCGGCATACCAACGGTCGTCTACGGCTTTTTCGCCGCACTGACAGTTGCGCCGTGGGTACGGCGTGCGGGCGAGTCGGCCGGAATCGAGGTCGCATCGGAAAGCGCGCTGGCGGCCGGTCTCGTCATGGGCATCATGATTATTCCGCTTGTTTCATCGCTTGCCGATGACGCCATTAATGCGGTGCCAACGGCGATGCGCGACGGCGCGCTGGGCCTGGGCTCAACGCGCTCCGAAACAATGACCAAGGTCATTCTGCCGGCTGCATTGCCCGGCATCGTCGGCGGTATCCTGCTCGCCGTATCGCGCGCCATCGGCGAGACCATGATCGTCGTCATGGCGGCGGGGCTCGCTGCAAACCTGACGGCGAACCCGTTCGAAGCCGTGACAACCGTGACCGTGCAAATCGTTACGTTGCTGGTCGGCGACCAGGAGTTCGACAGCGCAAAAACGCTCGCCGCGTTTGCCCTCGGGCTGATGCTGTTCGTCGTAACCCTGATACTTAACGTGATCGGCCTGAGCGTCGTTCGCAAGTACCGTGAGCAGTACGACTAGGGCGCCGTAATGACGACGATAGAAAAAGTCGAAGCCGGACTGGCGCGGCGCCAACGCAAGGAGGTCCTGTTCCGTACTGTCGGTATGCTGGCAACGGCCGTCGGCGTATTGTTCCTCGGAATTTTCTTCTGGACTCTTGTCGGTAACGGCTCGTCGGCGTTCGTGCAGACATTTCTGAAGCTGGAGGTCGAATACTCGGAGGACGTGCTGTCGCCGGGCGGTGAGCTCGATCTCGAGTACGCGGATTTCGACGGCCTGGTGCGGACAGCACTGCGAGGTGCGATTGGCGGCGTATCCGGGCGCGCCGAGCGACGCGCATCGAACCGTCTTGTCAGTGCCGGAGCAGGCTACGAAATCCGTGACAGGCTGATTGCCGACCCGTCGCTGGTGGGCGCGACACAGGAGCTGTGGTTGCCCGCGTCGTCCGATGTCGACATGCTGATCAAGGGCAATATCGATGCTACCGTCGACGAAAGCCTGCGCACACTTTCAGATCAGCAGATTGCCTGGGTACGGGTGCTGGAGCAGGGCGGTCGCCTCGAGACGCGATTCAATACCGCGCTGTTTTCGAACGGCGATTCCCGCGAACCGGAGTTGTCCGGCATCAAGGGCGCGATGATGGGATCGTTGTACATGCTGCTCGTAACCGTCGTACTGGCGTTTCCGATCGGGGTGGCTGCGGCGATCTATCTCGAAGAATTTGCGCCTCGCAATCGCTGGTCCGACCTGATCGAAGTCAATATCAACAACCTCGCCGCGGTGCCGTCCATCGTGTTCGGTCTCCTGGGACTCGCGGTATTCATCAACTATCTCGCGTTGCCACGATCGGCACCGCTCGTCGGCGGTCTGGTGCTGACCTTGCTGACACTGCCGGTGATCATTATTGCGTCACGCGCCTCGATCAAGGCAGTGCCGCCGTCGATTCGTGAAGCGGCGCTGGGACTGGGCGCATCGAAAACGCAGGTCGTATTTCATCATGTCCTGCCGCTGGCGATGCCGGGCATGCTGACCGGAACGATTATCGGGATGAGCCGGGCGCTCGGTGAGTCGGCGCCGCTGTTGATGATCGGCATGGTGGCGTTCATCGTCGACGTACCGGGCAGCTTTACGGACCCGGCGACGGCGTTGCCGGTGCAAATCTATTTGTGGGCAGACAGCCCTGAGCGTGCATTCGCTGAACGCACGTCCGCTGCAATCATTGTGTTGCTGGGTTTTCTGCTGGTGATGAACCTCGCCGCGGTAATTATCCGCAAGCGCATGGAGCGCAGGTGGTAAGCGGCAATTGAGCCTGAAGGCAACCTGAATGAAAATGGCTGTAATGACCAATATGACGATAGACGAAAAAGATCCTGCGCAAGGTGCCGCCGAGTCCGCAGTAGAGGCGCTTGCTGCGGAGCCGATTCCGCTTGATGTCGTCAGGCACACCGAACAGGAAACCGAAGTCGGCGGGCAGACCGTCGGAAACGTGCGCTGCGACAACCCGTTCATGATCGCGGAGAACGTCAACGTCTGGTACGGCGACAATCACGCCATTCGTGATGTCACGCTGGAGATTGGCAAGAAAGAAGTCATTGCGCTGATCGGTCCGTCGGGTTGCGGCAAGTCGACGTTTCTGCGCTGCCTGAACCGCATGAATGAGAGTATCGAAACGGCTCGGGTCACGGGAAATATTACGCTCGACGGGCACGATATCTACAGCAAGGCACAGGACCCCGTAACGTTGCGCGCGCGAGTCGGCATGGTATTCCAGAAGCCGAATCCGTTCCCGAAAAGTATTTACGACAATGTGGCCTACGGCCCACGCATTCATGGCCTCGCGGCGGACCGCGCTGAGCTCGACGATATCGTGCACACGAGTCTTGAGCGGGCGGGGTTGCTCAAAGAAGTCAAGGATCGCATGGATGAGCCCGGAACGAGCTTGTCGGGCGGACAACAGCAGCGGCTTTGTATCGCACGAACAATCGCCGTCGACCCGGAAGTGATCCTGATGGACGAACCGTGCTCCGCGCTGGACCCGATCGCAACGGCCAGGATCGAGGACTTGATGGACGAACTCTGCGAGGACTATGCAATCGTCATCGTCACGCACTCCATGCAGCAGGCGGCGCGCGTGTCACGCCGTGTGGCGTATTTTCACCTGGGCCACCTGGTCGAGGTCGACAGCACCGACAAAGTGTTCACGAACCCGCAGCACAAGCTGACCGAAGACTACATTACCGGCCGCATCGGCTAGGCAGTCGGGGCCAGACCCCAGCGGCAAGGGCCAGACCCCACCCGGTGGGGTCTGACCCTTGCCGCTGGGGTCTGGCCCCTTGTCTCAGGGGTTCCAGAATTCTGCGAAACGTTTTTCGGAAAAACCGACGGCGATAAAGGCGTCGTGCTCGAGCACGGGTCGCTTGACGAGCGTCGGGTTTTCGATCATCAGCGCGAATGCACGGTCCTTGTTCATGCCGCTGCGATCCACTTCGGGAATCTTGCGCCACGTCAGGCTCTGCTTGTTCAGCAGTTTCGTCCAGTCGATCCGGCTCGACCACCGTTCCAGCATCTGGATATCCAGGCCATCGTCACGCACGTCGTGAAATCGATACTCGATATCGTTTTCGGCGCAGTACTTGCGCGCCTTCCTGCAAGTGTCGCAACTCTTGATTCCGTATACCGTCAGCATCGCTCGTTTGTCCGTCAGTCCAGATTTCGCAGTAGGTCGTTGAGTCCCGTCTTCGATCGCGTCTTTGCATCGACCTGCTTGACGATAACGGCGCAATACAACGAGTACTTTCCGTCAGCCGAGGGCAGGTTGCCGGATACCACGACCGATCCGGCAGGGATTCGGCCGAAACTGATCTCTCCGGTTGCACGATCATAAATGCGTGTGCTCTGGCCGATGTACACGCCCATAGAGATTACCGAACCCTTCTCGACGACGACACCCTCGACGACCTCCGAACGCGCGCCGATAAAACAGTCATCTTCAATGATCGTCGGTCCGGCCTGCACTGGCTCGAGGACGCCACCAATTCCGACGCCACCGGACAGGTGCACGTTCTTCCCGATCTGCGCGCAGCTACCGACCGTCGCCCAGGTGTCGACCATTGTGCCACTGTCGACGTAGGCGCCGATGTTGACGTAGCTCGGCATCAACACGACGTCCGGCGCAACGAATGCCCCGCGACGCACAATCGCGTCGGGAACCACACGAACGCCGTCTTGCTTGAATTGCTCCTCGGTATAGTCCGCGTACTTCATCGGCACCTTGTCGTAGAAGCGGCTGTGGCCGCCTTCGATCACGCCGTTGTCGCGCAGGCCAAAACTGAGCAGCACCGCCTTCTTCAACCACTGGTTGACGTGCCAGCCGTCGCCTCGCGGTTCTGCGACGCGGGCTTTGCCCGTGTCGAGCAACGCGATCGCCTCGGCGACGGCCACCTCGACCTCGTCACGATTGCCGAAGCCGGATGCCCGCTGCTCGAACGCAGTCTCGATAATTTTTTCCAATTCCTGCATAGACTCGCGTCGCTCCTTACTGCCGGGTGTCGAGCCGTTCCAGCAGCGATTGCCTCAATTGCTCCTGCACCGCATCCGTTAGCGGGTTGCCGGATTCGTCGCTGATGTAGAACACGTCTTCGGCGCGTTCGCCAATGGTCATGATTTTCGCCGAAGCGATGTCGATGCCGTGTTCGATGAACGCTTTTCCAACCGCGCTCAGCAATCCCGGTCGATCCGCCGCGACGAGCTCCAGCACAGTCGCGTCGGAATGTGCAGCGAGACCGAAATCTACCTGAGTTTTCGTCGTAAACATACGGGCCTGGCGTGCAATCGGTCGCGTGACTTTCAGTACCTTATCGTCGGTAGCCATCAGCACCCGGGTCAGGGAGCGGCGAATCTTGGCAATCCGTGCCTCGTCAATCTCGACGCGTTCGTCCGATTCCATGATCACGTAATGATCGATGCTGTAGCCGTTGTCGAGCGGTACGAGCCGCGCGTCGATGATCGTCAAGCCCAGCTCGTCGATCACGGCTGTCGCGTGTGCGAATGTGTGCCGTGCCTGCGGGGTGTACAAGGCGGCTTCGATGCCGTCGCCGGTCCTTCGCCGGCGGATATCGACAATGGCGATATCGCTGGCCGTATCGGAGTCAGCAAGCCATTCCGTATGCCAGGCAATTTCCGAACTGCGGTAGCGAAGGAAATAGTTGTCCGGGAACATCGGCCAGATGCGCTCGATTTCGGCTTGTGCAACACCCGCCTGATCGAGGTAGCGCAGTGCTTTTTCCTTTTTCTCCGCCAGCAGCTGCTCACCTTCGATCGGATTTTCGAGTCCGCGGCGTAACGCACGTCGGGTCAGCTCGTACAGGTCACGAAACAGTTGCGCTTTCCACGAGTTCCAGAGCTTGGGATCGGTGCCGCGCACGTCGGCGACGGTCAGGATGTAGAGGTAGTCGAGATGCAGCGGGTCGCCGACCACTTCCGCGAATTCGTTAATCACGTCCGGGTCGCCGAGGTCTTTCTTCTGCGCCGTCGTCGACAGGATCAGGTGATTGCGGACCAGCCACGACACGGTTCGTGCCTCGTATTTCGACAGGCCGTGCTCGAGGCAGAATGCCTCGGCATCGACGGCGCCGAGCTCGGAGTGATCGCCCCCGCGTCCCTTGGCGATATCGTGAAACAGGCCGGCGAGGTAAGCGATCTCGGGCTGCTCCAGTGACTGCATGATCTCGCTGCAGTGCGGGAACTCGTGATCAAATCGGCTCAGCGCGAAACGCCTCAGGTTGCTCACGACGAAGAGCGTGTGCTCGTCGACCGTGTAGGCGTGGAACAGGTCGTACTGCATGCGCCCGACGATGCGGCCGAACGCCGGAATGTAGAGCCCGAGGACGCCATAGACGTTCATGCGCCGAAGTTCGTGGGTCACCCCTTCGGGGGCGCGCAGGATGTTCAGGAACAGCCGGTGATTGCGCGGGTTCTGGCGGAACTCGTCATCGATCAGGTGCAGGTGCCGCTTGATCGAGCCGATCGTGTAAGCACTGACGCCGCGCAACTCGGGTTTTTGCTGCAACAACAGGAACAACTCGAGCAGGGCCGACGGCTCGCGTGCAAACACCGATTCGTCCACTGTCTGGAGAAAACCGTTCTTGACCTGGAATCGCTGGTTTAGCGGCTCTGCCGGCGCGTCCGGGTCCATCAGGATCACTTCCTCGAACTGTTGCAGCAGCATTTCGTTGAGGCGCGAGAGCTCCATGACGGTGCGGTAGTAGCGCTGCATGAGCTGTTCGACGGCGAGCGTGTAAGTCGCGTCTTCATAGCCGAGCATTTCCGCGAGTTTGCGCTGGTGGTCGAATAGCAATCGGTCTTCACGGCGGCCGGTCAGGATATGCAGTGCGAAGCGGATTCGCCACAGAAATTCCTCGCCGTCCTCAAGGCGCTCCAGCTGGCCGGGCGTCAGAAATTTGTGTTCAACGAGCTCCGCCAGCGTTGCCGCACCAAACTGTCGCTTTGCAACCCACCCGATCATCTGGATATCGCGCAGCCCGCCCGGGCTGCCTTTGACGTTGGGTTCCAGGTTGTACGCCGTGTCGTGATAGCGATGGTGCCTTGCGATCTGCTCCTTGCGCTTTTCTTCAAAGAACTCGGCAGCCGGCCACATGCGATCCGGGCTGATCACGTCCTGCATCGCAACGAACAGCGCGTCCGGGCCGGCCAGCAGGCGAGCCTCCATCAGTGTCGTGGCGACCGTCAGGTCTGCCGCGGCTTCGTCCCGGCACTGCTCGACCGTACGCACGCTGTGCCCGATCTCCAGCCCGACGTCCCACAGCGACGTGACGAAAGTCGACAGCGCCTCTTCGTCGTCGCCGGCCAGGTCGCCGGGCAACAGCAGCATGACGTCGACGTCGGAGTAGGGGTGTAATTCGCCGCGACCGTAGCCGCCGACAGCGACGAGCGCCGCACCGCGATCCCCGACCAGTGACCGCCAGAGCTCGAGAAGCACCCGGTCTATCGTCGCGGCGCGGTCGCGCACCAGCCGCGCGACCGGTTCGCCGGCCTCGAAACGCGCACGAAGGGCCTCGCCGGCAGCTTCCAGCGATTCTCGGATAGTGCTGTAACTCATTGTAATAACGATATAATGTTATCGATCCGTAGCGCCAAGTGTCAGCACCTCGAATCCATCTGCCGTGACGAGGCAGGTATGCTCCCACTGTGCGGACAGCTTGTGATCCTTCGTGACCACCGTCCAGCCGTCCGGCAGCAGCTTCACGTTCGGCTTGCCGGCATTGACCATGGGTTCCACGGTCATCGTCATACCTTCTTTCAGCTCAATGCCGGTCCCGCGTCGCCCGTAGTGCAGTACCTGCGGCTCTTCGTGGAAGGTCTGGCCGATACCGTGCCCGCAGTATTCGCGAACCACGGAAAAGCGGTGCTTCTCGACGTGCTTTTGTACGGCCGCGCCAACGTCACCGAGGCGTTTGCCGGGGCCGAGCTCTTCGATACCCAACCACATGCTTTCAAAGGCAATTTCCGACAGGCGCTTCGCCTGGATGTTTTCCTTGCCGACGAAATACATGCGGCTCGTATCGCCGTGGAAGCCGTCCTTGATGACGGTCACGTCGATATTGACGATGTCGCCCGACTTCAGCTTCTTGTTGCCGGGAATACCGTGGCAGACGACATGATTGACCGACGTGCAAATCGATTTCGGGAATCCCTTGTAGTTGAGGCAGGCGGGGATCGCGTCCTGCACGCCGGTGATGTACTCGTGGCAAATCCTGTCCAGTTCCCCGGTCGTAACACCGGGTTTTACATAATCTCCGATCATATCCAGGACATCGGCTGCCAGGCGTCCTGCGACACGCATCTTGTCTTGCTGTTCGGGTGATTTGATAACGACAGACATAGGTTCTTTCGACAGTTGGGGCCAGACCCTCAGCCCCGGGGTCAGACCCCGAGGGTCTGACCCCGGGGCTGAGGGTCTGGCCCCTTGCTTTTCAGGCTCGGCAAATCATTGTTGCAGAGGGCGCGCTATGGTATAAAGCGCGCGCGCCGGGGGCAACTCGTTGTGATCGCAGTTGAAATCGGGCGCAAATATTTCACACGTATACCGTCACATCCTGCTGGGTGCCCCGTCAAAAAAGGGGTTGTGGGATGGGGTATGCGGAGGCCTAACCCGGAGAATCGAAATGGCAGACGTAACCATGCGCCAGATGCTAGAGGCTGGCGTGCACTTTGGTCATCAGACCCGTTACTGGAACCCGAAGATGGCACCCTACATCTTCGGTGAGCGTAACAAGATCCACATTATCAACCTCGAGAAGAGCCTCCCGCTCGCTCGCGAAGCCTGCGCTTTTGTCAAGGCGACGGTCGCGGACGGCGGCAAGGTCCTGTTCGTTGGTACCAAGCGCGCGGCCAGAGAGGCCGTGCAGACTCAGGCGAAGCGCTGCGAGATGCCGTTCGTCAGCCAGCGCTGGCTCGGCGGCATGCTCACCAACTACAAGACGATCCGCCAATCGGTAAAACGTCTCAAGAATCTCGAACAAATGGCCGAGGAAGGCGGTTTCGAGGGACTGACCAAAAAAGAGATCCTGGGGCTTACGCGCGAGCAGGAAAAGCTCGAGAAGAGCCTGGGCGGTATCAAGGACATGCGTTCCCTGCCTGACGTGCTGTTCGTCGTCGATGTCGACCATGAAGACATCGCGATTCGCGAAGCGCAGAAACTCGGTATCCCGGTTGTCGCGGTCGTCGATACGAACTGTTCACCGGAAGGGGTCGACTATGTCGTTCCGGGCAACGACGACGCAATGAGGGCGATCGAACTGTACTCGGCGCTGGTCGCTGATGCCGTCCTCGATGGCAAGGCGTCGATTCCCGAGGTAGCACTTGGCGAAGACGATTTCGTCGAACTCGACGAAGACGGCAAACCAAAGAAGGCGCGCAAGAAGGCAGCCAAGAAAAAGGCGACCAAGAAGACGACAAAGAAGGCGGCTACCAAGAAAACGGCGACGAAGAAGGCCCCGGCGAAGAAGGCCGGCAAGGACTCCTCGGGCGACGACGCCAAAGCAGACGCGAAGGTAGAGGCGAAGGCCGAAGAGAAGGCAGAAGCGCCCAAAGAGGAAGCCAAAGGCGAAGAACCGAAGAAGGAAGCCAAGGCCGACAAGAAAGACGATGCCCCGGCCAAAGATGAAAAGGCTGAGGCAAAGAAAGACGAGGAATAGTCATGGCAATTACTGCATCGATGGTCAAAGAGCTGCGCGAGCGCACCGGCGCCGGCATGATGGAGTGCAAGAAATCACTGGTTGAAGCCAATGGTGATCTCGACGCAGCAGCAGAAGCGTTGCGCAAGGCAGGCGCCGCGAAGGCCGACAAGAAGGCCGGTCGCGTTGCCGCCGACGGACGCATCGTCATTACGCAGGACGATAGCAAGGCCGTCATCGCCGAGGTCAACTCGGAGACGGACTTTGTCGCAAAAGACGAGAACTTCATCGGTTTCGCCGACAAAGTTGCCGCGACCGTGATGGCCTCGGGCATTACCGACGTGGCCGAACTTGCGAATGCGGCAATGGGCGATTCGACGGTCGAAGCCGCGCGTACTGAACTCGTACAGAAAGTCGGTGAAAACATCTCGGTACGGCGTGTCGAAATCGTCGAGAACAGCGGACCGATCGGCACCTACACCCACGGTGCGCGCATTGGCGCGATCGTCGCTCTCGAGGGTGGCGACGCCGATCTCGCTCGCGACATCGCAATGCACGTTGCGGCCATCAATCCGGTGTGCATCGACGAGTCCGGCGTGCCGGCGGAAACGCTCGAACGCGAGAAACGCATCTTCACCGAGCAGGCTGAAGCGTCCGGCAAGCCGGCCGAGATCATCGAAAAGATGGTCACGGGTCGTGTGGCCAAATTCCTGAAGGAAATCACGCTCGTTGGCCAGCCGTTCGTCAAAGACCCGGACCAGACTGTCGGCAAGCTGCTGAAGGCGGCCGGTGCAACGGTCGTTTCCTACGTCCGTTACGAGGTTGGCGAAGGTATCGAGAAGAAAGAAGACAACTTCGTTGAAGAGGTTATGGCGCAGGTAAAGAGCGCCAGCTAGGACTTCAGGAAGTTGCTATAAGCCGTTGATTTTATTGACACACCTGCGGGTGTTTGCGCTAGAATCAACGGCCGTTCACTGACTTGGGATCAGCGTATGACTGACAATCCGGTTCCGTATCAACGCGTGCTGCTGAAACTCAGCGGCGAAGCCCTGATGGGTGACCTGGATTACGGCATCGAGCCGAGAGTCATACAACGCATCGCTGCGGAAATCGCGACCGCGAGAAAAACCGGCATCGAAATTGCCGTCGTCGTCGGCGGCGGCAACATATTCCGCGGCGAAGGCCTGGCGCGGTCCGGCATGGACCGCGTGACGGGCGATCACATGGGCATGCTCGCGACGGTGATGAATGCGCTTGCGATCCAGGACGCGCTCGAGTCGCTCGACGTCTACGCGCGGGTCATGTCGGCGCTCAAGATCAACGCGGTTTGCGAAGACTATATTCGGCGACGCGCGATCCGGCACCTTGAGAAGGGCCGCGTGGTGATCATGGCCGCGGGTACCGGCAACCCGTTCTTCACGACCGATACGGCGGCCAGCCTGAGGGCGATCGAGATCGGCGCCGACGTCCTGCTGAAGGCCACGATGGTTGACGGTGTCTACGATGCCGACCCTGCGAAGAACAAGGACGCCAAGCGTTTCGAAACCGTGTCCTACGACCAGGTGATCGCCGACAAGCTCGGCGTGATGGATGCGACGGCGATCGTGATGTGCCGCGACAACAACCTGCCGTTACGTATTTTCGACCTGACACGCGCCAATGCGCTGGTGCAGGCGATGACGGGTGTCGAGATCGGTACAGTAGTAACGGCCTGATCGGCCGGTGAGAAAACCAAAGGGGCAATATCGTGTTGGACGAAATTATGAAAGACGCTGGCGAACGCATGGCCAAGAGCGTCGCGGCGCTGCAGCAGGAGCTGACGAAGATTCGCACCGGCCGTGCCCACACGAGCCTGCTCGATCACATTACCGTCGAGTACTACGGTAGCCAGGTACCGTTGAACCAGGTGTCCAACGTTGGTGTCGAGGATTCCCGCACGTTGACCGTAACGCCATGGGAAAAAGACATGGTTGCGCCGATCGAGAAGGCGATCATGAATTCCGACCTCGGGTTGAACCCGGCTTCGGCAGGCACGGTAATCCGCGTTCCACTGCCGGCGCTGACCGAAGAGCGCCGCAAGGACATGATCCGCGTTGTGCGCCAGGAGGCGGAGGGCGGCCGCATTGCTGTACGCAATATCCGTCGTGACGCGATGCACGACGTCAAGGACCTGTTGAAGGAAAAAATGATCGGCGAGGACGAGGAGCACCGCGCCGAGGGTGAGATCCAGGAAATCACGGACAAGTATGTCGCCCAGATCGACCAGGTGCTCGCGGACAAGGAAGCCGAGCTGATGGAGATATAAGGAGTATCTCCTTGGCCGGATCAGACACAACACCAGCTGTCACCCGTGGCGTGCCGCGGCACGTCGCCATCATCATGGATGGCAATGGCCGTTGGGCGCGCGCCCGCGGCAAGAAGCGGCACTCCGGGCATCGTGCCGGGGTCAAGTCCGTCCGTGCCTCGGTCGAAACGGCGGCTGCGCGCGGTGTCGAATACCTGACGCTGTTCGCGTTCAGCAGCGAAAACTGGAAGCGCCCTGAGGATGAAGTTTCCCGGCTGATGGGCCTTTTCGTCGAAGCGCTGCGACGGGAAGTCGATGAGTTGCATCGTAATAATGTCAGGCTCAGGTTTGTTGGTGCGCTGGAGCAATTGAGTGACGGCCTTCGAGAAAAGATATCGAAGGCGGAGCAACGCACCGCAAACAATACAGGCCTGCGTATGACGGTTGCGATCGCCTATGGCGGTCGCTGGGACATTCTCGAGGCGGCCCGCAGCGTTGCGACTCGCGTGGCCGATGGAACACTGACGGCCGCAGAAATTACAGAAGCGTCTTTCGCGTCCGAGCTGCAACTCGGCGACGCCCCCGACCCGGATCTGCTGATTCGCACCGGCGGCGAGCGCCGCATCAGCAACTTCCTGCTGTGGAACCTCGCCTATGCGGAGTTGTTTTTCATGGACGTGTTGTGGCCGGATTTCGGCGAGGCACAATTTGACGAAGCGCTTGCACACTATGCGAATACTCAACGGCGATTCGGACACACAGGCGAGCAGGTAGAGGCCGTCGGATGCTGAAGCAACGGGCAATTACCGCACTCATCGCGCTGGTCGTCCTGGCGGTCGTTTTGTTCGTGCTGCCCTTCGAAGCTGCTGTTGTTGTTATCGCTGCCGTCATACTTGCAGGCGCCTGGGAGTGGTCGGGATTTCTCGGTGCTTCCTCGATTGCCGTTCGCGCGACCTATGTCACGGCGGTCGCCTTGATCGTTGCTGCATTGGCGACCTGGGGCGGCGACCACCTTCGTGGCCTGTTATTTATCGCCTGCGCGTGGTGGGCGCTTGCGTTTGCCTGGACGTTTTTCTACCCGACGGCGATTCCTGTCGTGATGCGCTGGCTTGTCGGTTTCATCGCGATCGTGCCGCTGGCCTTCATATTGCCTGGCCTGCTGGGCCTTGGCGCCGACTACCTGTTGTTCCTGTTGCTCGTCGTATGGGCCGCGGACATGGGCGCCTATTTTGCCGGCAAGCGATTCGGTCGCATCAAGCTGGCGCCTGCCATAAGTCCCGGCAAGACGTGGGAAGGGGTCATCGGCGGCTTCGTTGTCGTCGCCCTCGTGGCCTTTGCGGGCGCACGGTATTTTGGCCAGCCGGCCGTTGCCGTGGTCCCTTTCTGCCTCGCGATTGCCGCGATTTCGATCGTTGGAGACCTGACCGTCAGCATGTTCAAGCGGACCGCAGGTGTAAAGGACTCCGGCACATTGTTTCCGGGGCACGGTGGGGTACTCGATCGCATCGACAGCATTGCGGCAGCGGCACCATTGTACGTGCTTGGTCTCGAGGCGCTGACCGGGTTTCAGGGGTTCTACAGGTGACCGAAGGCCGTATTCAGGTTCGATTCATCGATGCGCGCATAGTGTCATGTGTCATGCTGCGGGAACTGGCGTCCCGCGGACCAGTCAATGGAACTAGCGTGCCATGAGTGGATTTCTTACTGACCTGATTGCCTTCATCGTCGTCATCAGCATCCTGGTGACCGTTCACGAGTACGGGCACTACATTGTCGGCCGCTGGGCCGGCATGAAAGTGCTGCGTTTTTCGGTAGGCTTCGGCAAACCGGTGTGGTCATGGTTTGGCAAGGGCCCGGACCGCACCGAGTATTGCGTCGCCAGCATTCCGCTCGGCGGCTATGTGCGCTTTCTGGACAGCCGCGAAGGCTTCGTTGCTGCGGACGACGACGGCCGCGCGTTTGACCAGCGACCGATTCCGTGGCGCATCGCCGTGTTGCTCGCGGGGCCGGCGTTCAATTTCCTGTTCGCGATCGCTGCCTACTGGGTCCTGCTGGGCGGCGGCGTATCCGTGCTGAAACCGGCCGTCGGCTACGTCGAGCCCGACTCCTACGCGGCGGATGCCGGACTGCAGCCGTTCGACAAGATTATTTCGGTGGGTGACGTGCAGGCCGTCGACTGGGACAAGACCATCGCCGCGATACTGGACGAGATGACCGATGCCGGGCGGATCCCGATGACCGTCGAAGACGAGTCGGGTCGTGAGCGCAGCGTGACGATTGACGTCGGCGACGAGAGCACGCGCTTGACGGAGCCGGGCCAGCTTTGGGACGGTCTCGGTTTCAGTATTGGCGGGCCGCCGGTCTTTATCGCTGAAGTCGTCGAGGACTCGGTCGCCGGCAGCAGCGACCTGCGCGAAGGCGACCGCATCCTGCGTGTTGACGGCAGGATAGTCGACGCATTTTCGTTCGAGGACGTCATCCGTGAAAACGGCGGCAAAGATGTCGTCATCGACCTGCAGCGTGGCGCGGCGGAGGTCAGCATTGCGCTGCAAGTCGGAGAGCGGGAGGTGGACGGCGAAACGTCGGGTTTCCTCGGCGTTAGCTGGAGGCGCGGATCCGAGGACTATTACCGGATTCGCGACTACACACTGTTGCAGTCCCTCGGTGCTGCAACCGTCAAGACGTGGGACCAGTCGCTCTTTACTGTGACGATGCTGGGCAAGATCATCACCGGCGACGTGTCAATCAAGAACATCAGTGGCCCGATCAACATTGCACAGATCGCGGGCGACTCGGTCGAACGCGGCTGGCGCTATTTCGTGACTATTCTGGCCATTATCTCTCTGAGCCTCGGCATCCTGAACCTGTTGCCGATCCCGGTTCTCGATGGCGGTCAGATTGTGTATCAGCTAATTGAGGTGGCAAAAGGCAGCCCCCTGACCGAACGTGCCCAGATACTGGGACAGCAGATCGGGATCGTAGCGCTGTTGTTGCTGATGAGTTTTGCCTTTTACAACGATATCGCGAGAAGTCTGGGTTGAAGATGAGAAAGACGTTTTTTGCATTGCTGTTGCTGCTTCCGGCGCTGTCCATGGCGGCCGACGAATTCGTCGTCCGCGACATGCGCGTGGAGGGACTGCAACGTATCTCCGAGGGGACGGTATTTAACTACCTGCCGATCAACATCGGCGATACGCTCGACAGCGTGCGCATCGGAGAGGCCATTCGCGCCCTCTACGGCCAGAACCTGTTCGACGATATCGAAATGCGTCGCGACGGCGACACGCTCGTTGTGGTCGTTCGCGAGCGGCCGTCCATCGAAAGTTTCGAGATCGACGGCAACAAGGACATCAAGACAGAGGACCTGATGGAGTCGCTGCGCGGTGTCGGGCTGGCGCGTGGCAGGACGTTCGACCGCTCGGTGCTGGACAACGTTGAGATGTTCCTCCGCGAACAATACTACGACCGTGGCAAATACGGCGTACAGATCGACACCGACATCCAGGAACGGCCCAACAATACCGTGCGAATAAAGATCGACGTCAAGGAGGGCGATCGCGCCAAAATCCGGCAGGTCAATATCGTTGGCAACGAGTCGTTTGACGAGGACGAGATTCGCGAAGGATTCGAACTGGACACGGCCAACTGGTTGTCGTGGATTCGCCAGGACGACCGCTATGCCAAGGAAGCGCTGGAAGGGGACCTCGAGCGGCTGCGTTCGTTTTATATGGATCGCGGCTATGCGGATTTTCGGGTTGAATCGACGCAGGTTGCAATTTCGCCGAACAAGGAAGACATCTTCGTTACGATCAATATTCGCGAAGGGGACGTCTACACCATTTCCGACGTCAAGCTCGTCGGCGATATGGTCGTGTCGGAGGTGTTCCTGCGTGGCCAGGTTCTCGCGGCGCCAGGATCGGTTTTCAATCAGCAGATGCTGACGATTTCCGCCGAGCGCATGCAGTTCATCCTGGGCGGCGATGGTTATGCAAACGCCGAGGTAGAACCGGTACCGGAGCTGAACCACGAGACGAAAGAAGCGGAGATCACGTTCTATATCAATCCGCAGAATCGCGTTTACGTGCGCAACATCAACTTCGTCGGCATCAACGAGGTCGAGGACGAGGTGCTGCGTCGGGAAATGCGCCAGCTCGAGGGTACGTATCTGTCGAATGCGTTGATGGAGCGTTCCAAGCAACGCCTGCAAAGTCGTTTGCAATTCATCGAGCCGAACGTTGACTACGAGACGGTACCGGTTCCCGGTAGTCCGGATCTCGTCGACGTCGACGTCAAGCTCGAGTACAAGATGCCGGGCCAGTTTTCGGGTGGCGTCGGTTATTCCGAATCCCAAAAACTGCTGCTGAATGGCAGCATCGTGCACACGAACTTCCTCGGTTCGGGTGAGACGATGCGGCTCGATCTCAATTCGGGCCGATTCCAGAAGTTTTACAGTGTTTCGCATACCGACCCGTATCGCACGATGAACGGCATCAGCCGGACGATCTCGCTCAACTATCGTGACATCACGCAGTTCACATCGGCGGCATCCGACTTCTCAACCACGAGCGCCGGCGCGACACTCAATTACGGCTACCCGATTTCCGAATTCCAGACATTGTCATTCGGCGCCACGTTCCAGCATTCGGAGTTGTTGTCGTCGACCAACAGCACGCAGCAGGCGCAGGACTGGGTGGCCAACAACGGCAACCCTTTCACGCAGGACATCGGCAATGGCGGCGTGTTTTTTGGCACGGAGTTCGACTCGGTTGAACTGCTGGCCGGCTGGACCTACGACAGTCGTAACCGCTTCATGTTTGCGACGGCTGGCACGCGCCACCAGGTCTTTCTCGGCGTCGCCGTTCCGGGGAGCGATGTCGAGTACTACCAGGCGCGCTACAATTTTACGAAATACTTCCCGATCACGAATCGGTGGATTGTGCGGCTGAACGCGGAACTGGGTATTGGTGAGGCCCTGGGCACCACCACGGCGTTGCCGCCGTACAAGCAATTCTATGGCGGTGGACCGCAGTCAGTGCGCGGGTTCAAGGAGTCTTACCTCGGCCCGCGGGACAGCTTCGGGCGTCCCTACGGTGGCAACTTTTTGGCGGCCAGTCAGCTAGAGCTTATAATCCCGCTGCCGGACAAGTTCGCCAGCCAGGCAAGGGCGAGCATCTTTTACGATGTGGGCAACGTGTTCAATACCGGTGAAGTGACCTTCACCGACAAGTTGGGCAGCCCGGTCGAGTACAAACCCGATTTTGATGAATTGAGAGCATCCGTCGGCATTGGCGTGCAGTGGCTCGCCCCGCTTGGATTGTTCCGCTTCAGTTATGCATACCCGCTGAATCCGTACAGCGGCAATGACAGGTACTACGGAGATGAAATCGAAAGATTCCAGTTCTCCATTGGACAAGCGTTTTAAGGAATGGAATACATGAGCTTTATGAAGAAACCACTGGCCCGGATTGCACTGGGATTTGCTCTCGCAGCCGCATTCGCGATGCCGGCTTCGGCACAGGACATCAAGATTGGTGTCGTCAACCTGCAGTACATCGTGCAGAACGCGCCACAGACGGTTGCCGTTATGTCGGCACTCGAGGAAGAATTTGCTCCGCGCCAGCGCGAGATTCTTGCCAAGCAAAAGGAGTTCGAAGACCTCCAGGCCAAGATCCAGCGTGACGCCGCCGTCATGGGTGAATCAGAGCGTGCAGCCGCTGAGAAAGACTTTCGTTCCTTGCAGCGCGATTTGCAGCGCCTCGGCCAGGAGTACCAGGAAGACCTGAACCTGCGCCAGAATGAGGAGCTCGGCGAGTTGCAGCGCACGCTCGTGACGGAAGTGCGCGAGTACGCAGAAGCGCAGGGCTTCGACCTGATCCTGACAGACGGCGTGCTGTTTGCCAGCAACGCAGTCAATATTACTGAAGGCGCATTCGCGGCCGTATCGGCGAATCACCAGGCGGCGTCCGGACAATAGAGTCCGACTGCCGATGCCGATCAGCCTCGGAGAACTCGCGACGCGTTTTGGCTGCGAGCTGATCGGCGACCCCGACACCGTCGTCAACGACGTTGCATCGCTGGCGAGTGCCGGTGCCGGGTCACTGACGTTTCTCTCCAATTCGAGCTACAAGACCGGGCTGCCCGACACCAGGGCAGCCGCGGTCATTCTGCGTCCGGCTGACGCGGTTGACTGCCCGGTGGCAGCGATCCTTGCGGACGATCCCTATGCGATGTACGCGCGCATGGCCGCCGTGGTCTGTCCCGAAGCGGCGTTTGCGCCGGGTGTGCACGCATCCGCAGTGATCGATTCGACCGCCGATGTCGATGCGTCTTCTCATGTCGCCGCCAACGTTGTAGTCGGTCCGGGAAGCCGCGTCGGAAAGAACTGCTTCATTGGGCCGGGCACCGTCATCGGCCCGGACTGCAGCGTCGGCAACGACTGCCGATTTGTTGCCAACGTGTCGGTCGTGCGCCGTGTATCGATCGGCGACCGTTGCATTTTCCAGCCTGGCGTTGTGCTCGGTGCCGATGGCTTCGGTAATGCAATGACAGCCGACGGTTGGATCAAGGTCCCGCAGGTCGGCGGTGTCCGTATTGGCAATGACGTCGAAATCGGCGCGAACTCGACGGTGGACTGCGGCGCAATCGGCGATACTGTGATCGAAAACGGGGTCCGCATAGACAACCTGTGCATGATTGCGCACAACGTGCACATCGGCGAGCACACGGCCATGGCAGCCATGTCCGGAATCGCCGGTAGCACCCGGATCGGGAAGCGTTGTATGTTTGCGGGCCAGGCCGGAACGGTCGGGCACATCGCCGTGTGCGACGACGTCATCGTTGCAGCGAAATCTTACTTGTCGAAAGACATCACCGAACCGGGCACCTACGCCGCAAGCTTCCCGGCCGAACCTGCGAAAGGATGGGCGCGACAGTTGGCACGATTCCGCCGGCTCGGTACCCTGTACGACAGAGTCAAGAAGCTGGAAAAATGATCCACCCGACCGCTGTCATCTCCGAGTCCGCAACGATCAGCGACGATGTCGCGATCGGCCCGTATTCTGTAATTGGTGACGAGGTCGAGATCGGTAGCGGGACACGCGTTGACAGTCACGTCGTTATCAACGGGCCGACGTCAATTGGCAAAGACAATCACATCTACCAGTTTGCATCGGTGGGTGATGACCCGCAGGACAAGAAGTACGCGGATGAGCCGACGAGACTCGTTATCGGCGACCGCAACACGATACGCGAATTCGTCACAATCAGCCGCGGTACGACTCAGGACAAGGGTGTCACGATTCTCGGCGACGACAACTGGATCATGGCGTACGTGCATATCGCGCACGACTGCGTCATTGGCAGCAAGACCATCATGGCCAACGGCGCGACGCTTGCGGGCCACGTCCATGTCGGCGACTGGGCCATCTTCGGCGGAAAAACCGGCGTGCACCAGTTCTGCAAGATCGGTGCTCATGCCTTTATTGGTATGTACTGCGGGGTCAATCGGGATGTGCCGGCCTATACGATGGTGTCGGGTACGCCGGCGGTCCCGAAGGGAATCAACAGCGAAGGGCTAAAGCGCCGTGATTTTTCGCCGGACCAGGTCCGCAACATCAAGAACGGTTATCGACTGGTCTATCGCAAGGGCCTGAAGCTCAACGAAGCGATTGATGCGCTCGATGTGTTGCTTCCCGAACAGCCGGAACTCGGACTGCTTGTCGATTCGCTGCGTTCGTCCGAACGCGGCATCGTTCGGTGAAAATCGGGCTGGTAGCCGGCGAGACGTCCGGTGACCTGCTGGGCGCCGGGTTGATCGGGGCCATCCGCCAACGCATGCCCGATGCTGTTTTCGAAGGCGTGGCCGGTCCGGCAATGGCCGCCGCGGGCTGCGATCAGTGGGAACCTGCCGAGACCCTTGCCGTCATGGGGCTGGTCGAACCGCTGCGTCACGTCCCACGGCTGCTGCGGCTCAGGAAATCCCTCGTCGAGCGATGGACGGCGACACCGCCCGACGTGTTCGTCGGCATCGATGCCCCGGACTTCAACCTGGGCCTTGAGAAACGCCTGCGCGCTGCGGGAATTCCTACGGCCCATTACGTGAGTCCGTCGATCTGGGCGTGGCGCCCCGGACGCGTAAGAACCGTTGCGGCTGCCGTCGACAGGGTGCTGTGTATTCTGCCGTTCGAAAAAGCGATCTACGACAAGCACGGCGTTGACGCCGTATTTGTCGGGCATCCAAGGGCCGATTCGACGCCGGCCGTGGTCGATACCGACGCAGCAAAAGACGCACTGGGCTGTGCTGGTGCGGAGCTTGTCGCCGTCCTGCCCGGCAGCCGCAGGGGTGAGGTGTCCCGCCTGGGCAGCATACTCGCGCAGGCGGCCCGACAAATCGGCGAAAACCGGCCGGACACGCGGTTCGTCACGCCGATTGCCACGCCGGCACTGCGCAAAATGTTCGTCGCCGACGTCGAGGCCGCCGGTATCGCCGACCGGTTCATATTCCTCGACAGACAGTCTGAGCAGGCGATGACTGCGGCCGACGTCGTGCTTCTTGCCTCCGGCACGGCCGCGCTGGAGTCGGCATTGCTCGGCAAACCGACCGTCGCGGCATACCGGGTCGCGCCGATGACTTACGCGATAGCGAAAGGCTTGCGGCTGGTGAAGCTGACCCACTATACGTTGCCGAATCTTCTGACCGAGACGCCGCTGGTGCCGGAGTTCATGCAGGGCGATGCGGATCCGGAAGCGATAGCCGGGGCTGTGATCGATTTGCTCGATGACGACGACCGGCGTGATTTCATCGCCGGGAGATTTGCTAAACTGCGGGACGAATTGGCGCAGAACACAGACCAGCGGGCCGCCGAAGCGGTGATCGAGCTGGCACAAACATAGTTATCCAAACCGGTATGCAGCAGGCAAAACTGTTCGACCTGGGCGAACGCGTCGCGGGTATCGATGAGGCGGGGCGGGGGCCCCTGGCCGGCCCCGTCGTCGCTGCGGCCGTGATCCTGGATCCCGACGCCGAAATCGACGGGCTCGACGATTCCAAGAAACTCACTGCGAAGCACCGGGAAATTCTCGCGGGGATGATCAAACGGCACGCGCTCGCCTGGGCGGTCGCATCGGCAGACCGATCCGAAATCGACGCGATGAATATCCTCGCGGCGACGATGCTCGCCATGCGGCGCGCTATCGCCGCGCTCGCGGTCGTACCGAGCGGCGTGCTCGTTGACGGCAATCGACTTCCGGATCTGCAATTCAGCGATCGCGTGATCGCTGGAGAAGCGGTCGTCGGTGGCGATGCAAGTATTGCTGCGATCAGCGCCGCATCGATTCTCGCCAAGACGACTCGCGACCGTACGATGACAGAAATGGATGCGCTATACCCCGGCTACGGCTTTGCTCGCCACAAGGGGTACGGAACGCAGGCACACCTCGCTGCGCTGCGAACACTCGGACCCTGTGCGGAGCACCGCCGTTCGTTCAAGCCGGTCAGGGATGTCGCCTGATGCCTGCCGAATTTGTCCATCTGCACGTGCATACCGAGTTTTCGCTTGTCGACAGCACGGTGCGCATCCCGAAACTCATGCAACGCTGCGCGGCGGCGCAAATGCCCGCGGTTGCATTGACAGACCAGAACAACCTGTTCGGCCTGGTCAAATTCTATCGCAAGGCGATCGCTGCCGGCGTGAAACCTGTGATCGGACTCGACCTGCGCATTGCCAACGAAGCCGATGCAGCACACCCGTACACGCTCGTATTACTGGTGCAGGACAATGAAGGCTATCGCAATCTCTGTGAGCTCGTTACGCGCAGCTACCTCGAGGGGCAGGTGCGCGGTGTGCCGCTGGCGCGTCGCGAATGGCTAACTGCGGAATCGTGCCGGGGTCTCATCGCGTTATCGGGCGGCCGCGATGGTGATATCGGACGAGCGCTGGTCCACGACCATGAAGAACAGGCGATTGACGCGCTCCGCCATTGGCGGGATATCTTTGGTGACCGGTTCTATCTCGAGTTGATTCGCACCGGAAGGCCGGGCGAGGACGAACTGGTGCGTCGCAGCATCGCGATTGCAGCGCAGCATCAGGTCCCGGTCGTCGCCACCAACGATGTGCGATTCATCGCACGGGACGACTTCAACGCACACGAGGCGCGCGTCTGCATACGCGAAGGCCGGGGATTGTCGGATGCGGACCGGCCACGCATCTACAGCGAGCAACAATACCTGCGCACGCCCGAGGAAATGGCGCAGTTGTTCAGCGACATACCGTCTGCGCTGGAGAACACCGTCGAGATCGCTCGGCGTTGCAACCTGGACCTGAAGCTCGGCGAAAGCGTCCTGCCGGCGTTCCCGGTACCGGAAGGCCAGGACGAAGCGAAGTTTCTCGAGACGGAATCGCGAGCGGGGCTGGAAGCGGCGCTCGCGCGCAAGTTCGATGCCGAGAAAACGCCGGACAATGAGCGCGCGGCCATGGCGGCGCCGTACTACGAACGACTGAAAACCGAACTTGGTGTCATCCAGTCGATGGGCTTTCCGGGTTACTTCCTGATCGTTGCCGATTTCATTCGCTGGGCGCGCGAAAGCAATGTACCTGTCGGGCCGGGGCGTGGTTCGGGTGCCGGCTCCCTCGTTGCCTGGGTACTCGGTATCACGGACCTCGACCCGCTGGAACACGACTTGCTGTTCGAGCGCTTCCTGAACCCGGAACGCGTGTCGATGCCCGACTTTGACGTCGACTTTTGCATGGAAGGTCGCGACCGGGTGATCGACTACGTCGCCGAGCGCTACGGACGCGAACGTGTGTCGCAGATCATTACGTTCGGCACGATGGCGGCGCGTGCGGTTATTCGCGACTGTGGCCGCGTGCTGGGGCAGCCGTACGGCTTTGTCGATCGTATCGCAAAACAGGTGCCGTTCGAAATCGGCATTACGCTCGACAAGGCACTCGAAGATTCCGACGAGCTGGCCACGATGTACCGCGACGACGAGGAAGTTGCCGCGATTATCGATCTCGCGCGGTCGCTGGAAGGGCTTGCACGAAACGCCGGCAAACACGCGGGCGGTGTCGTCATTTCGCCAGGGCCGCTGACCGATTTCGCGCCGCTTTATTGTGAAGAGGGCGGCACCAACGTCGTAACGCAGCTCGACAAGGATGACGTCGAGGCGGTCGGACTCGTGAAATTCGACTTTCTCGGCCTCAAAACGTTGACCATTATCGATTGGGCCGTCGACATCGTAAATGCAGCCCGTCCCGATGCCGGCTTTACAATCGAGCGCATACCGGACCGCGACAAAAAGACCTTCGAGTTATTGCGCAGCACGCGGACTGCCGCGGTATTCCAGCTCGAATCGAGCGGCATGCGCGATCTCATCAAGCGCATGCGGCCGGACCAGTTCGACGATCTCGTCGCGCTGGTCGCGTTGTTCCGGCCGGGCCCGTTGCAGTCCGGAATGGTCGACGACTTCATCACGCGCAAGCACGCGACCAACAAGGCGGACATCGACTACCTGCACCCTGACCTGAAACCGGTACTCGAAGAGACCTATGGCGTCATCCTCTACCAGGAGCAGGTCATGCAGATCGCGCAGGTACTGGCAGGCTACACGCTCGGCGGCGCCGACCTGCTGCGCCGGGCCATGGGCAAGAAAAAGCCCGAAGAGATGGCCAAGCAGCGCGAGATTTTTGTCACCGGCGCAACCGAGCGTGGTGTCGCCGATAAAACCGCAACGCACATTTTCGACCTGATGGAGAAGTTCGCGGGCTACGGCTTCAACAAGTCGCACTCCGCTGCCTACGCGGTGCTGTCTTACCAGACGGCTTACCTCAAGGCGCATTATCCGGCCGCGTTCATGGCCGCCGTAATGAGCGCCGATCTCGACAACACCGACCGCCTCGTCGTTCTCAAGGACGACTGCCGTCAGCTGGGACTCAAGATACAGGCACCGGATATCAATCGTTCCTCCTACATGTTCAGCGTGCCCGCTGAAGACACGATCCTGTACGGTCTTGGCGCGATCAAGGGCGTTGGTCGGGCAGCGGTTGAGTCATTGATAGCCGAACGCGAAGAAAACGGCGCATTCTCGGGCCTGACGGAATTCTGTCGTCGAATCGACCACGACAAGATCAATCGGCGTGCGCTTGAAGCGATGGTCAAGTCCGGCGCAATGGACTGTTTCGGCGATTCGCGGCGCGGCCTGATGGCACAGGTACCGGAAGCGCTCAAAAGTGCCGACCAGGAAGCCCGGGCCGCCGCGGCCGGTCAGAACGACATGTTTGGACTCGCTGAACCCGTCAGGCAACCGGTGGCCGCCGAGAAAACCGGGCTTGCCGAGTGGCAGGAGCACCTCCTGCTCAGTAACGAAAAGGAAGCGCTCGGGTTGTACCTGACCGGGCACCCGTTTGATGCGGTCCGTGCGGATGCGCGGTACCTCGCCGACGGCCGTCTCGGCGATCTGATTGCCGAGCCACCCCCGCAATCCGTGAAGGGCGAGCGCAACTATGCGCAGCGTGGCCGGGTGGCGACCGTGGCCGGCCTGATCGTCGATATTCGAAAACGCGGCAACCGTGTCAGCGTCGTCCTCGACGACGACACCGGCCGCATGGAGGTCAGCCTTTTCTCGGAGGCGTTTCAGGAATTTCGTCACCTGCTGGTCAAGGACGAGATCGTCATCGTGACCGGAACGCTGCGTCATGACGACTTTCTCGGCAGCTGGACCGTGAACGCAAAGAACGTGTTGCACATCGACCGCGTGATCGAGTCACGTGCGAGGACCATGGTGCTGAGCCTCGCGCTCAACGGCCATGGCGGCGAAATGCTGGCGAAACTGCACGATGTCCTGCTGCCGTACCGGGAAGGAAACTGCGACGTGGCGGTACGCTATCTTGGCGACAGCGCGACGGCCCGACTGGCGCTGGGACCCGAGTGGGCGGTGCGTCCGAGCCGCGAATTGCGCGACAAGTTGACGGAGCTGCTCGGGACCAATAATGTCCACCTGCTGTACGCGCCCAACCGAGAAATAATGTAACCTCACTGAGCTATGGATCTGAAATTTCTGGATTTTGAGCAACCGATCGCCGAACTCGAAGCGAAGATCGACGAGTTGCGCTATGTCGGCGACGACTCCGAGATCAACATCAACGAGGAGGTTGCGCGGCTCAAGGACAAGAGCGAGTCGCTGACCAGGAGCATCTTCTCGAAGCTGAGCTCCTGGCAGATCGCGTGCGTCGCACGACACGAGTCGCGGCCGTATACCGCCGACTACCTGAAGATGATTGCGCCGGACTTCCAGGAGCTGCACGGCGACAGGATGTATGCGGACGACCCGGCGATCATCGGCGGCGTCGGCCGCATCGACGGCAAGGCCGTCATGTTCATCGGCCACCAGAAAGGACGCGATACCAAGGAGCGCGTGCGTCGCAATTACGGCATGCCGAAGCCGGAGGGCTACCGAAAGGCCCAGCGTCTCATGCGGATGGCCGAGAAGTTCGGCTTGCCGGTCGTCACGTTTATCGACACGCCGGGCGCCTATCCGGGCATCGGCGCCGAGGAGCGCGGCCAGAGTGAAGCCATTGCTTACAGCCTGTACATCATGGCGAGCCTGAAAACGCCCATCATCAGCGTCGTTATTGGCGAAGGTGGTTCCGGCGGCGCGCTCGCCATCGGTGTGGCGGATCGACTGCTGATGCTGCAGTACAGTATTTATTCCGTGATTTCACCGGAAGGGTGTGCATCGATCCTGTGGAAAAGCGCGGAAAAGCGTGAGGATGCGGCCGAGGCAATGCGCATTACCGCCGGGCACCTGAGTGAGTTCGGACTGGTCGACGAGGTATTGCCGGAGCCGCTGGGCGGTGCGCACCGCAATCCCGGGGAGATGGCGAACGTTATTCGCAACGCCGTGCTGCAGGCGATCGAGGAACTTGGTCAGCTCTCGACCGAGCAACTGCTGGAGAATCGCAGCCAGCGTATTGCGAGTTTCGGCCGCTTCCGCGAGGCGTGACCTTTACGCCCGAGGGTCTCGCCACCGAGCTTGACCATCTCGAAGTTACCGCGGGACCCGCGAACCGCTATGTGGTCGCCTTCTCCGGCGGACTCGATTCCACAGTTCTGCTGCACGCGTTGTCCGGGTTGGAAACAGACGCCGAGATTGTCGCCATTCACGTCGACCATGCGCTGCAAGAAGACTCGGCTGCCTGGGAGCATCATTGCAGGCAGTTCGCCGCGTCACTGGGAATCGAGTTCCGGAGCATCAGGGTCCGCGTACAGCTCGAGTCGGGCAAAGGTCCCGAAGCGTCGGCCCGCGAAGTGCGTTATTCCGCTTTGCTGTCGCGCCTGGCGCCCGGTGACTGGTTGCTGTCGGCTCATCACCGCGAAGACCAGGCCGAAACCCTGCTGCTCAACCTGATTCGTGGCAGCGGTCCCGCCGGCGTCGCCGGTATTGGCGATATCCGCCGCTTCGGCCCGGGCTGGCTGGCGCGACCCTTGCTCAATATCGACCGCGAAGCCCTGCGCGACTATGCAGATCGCACCGGGTTGCGCTGGATCGAGGACCCGTCCAACAAGGACCGCCGCTTCGACCGAAATTTCCTGCGCCACGAGGTATTACCTCGGCTGCAGTCTCGCTGGCCGGATATCGCCGCGCGCCTGCAGCGCAGCGCGGGGCATGCCGGCGAGGCATCGCAGCTACTCATCGACCTGGCGCGCATCGACCTCGAGCGCTTCGGCGGACGCGCCGATCGTTTGCCGGTCGATCAGCTGTCGTCCTTGTCAGCGGCGCGGCGGCGCAACCTGATCCGGCATTGCCTGCGCGTACTCGGCTTGTCCACACCGACGGCGCTGCAGCTCGACCGTGTCCTGAACGAGCTGTTGCCGGCACGCGAGGACGGTCAGCCGCTCGTCACGTGGCCGGGAACCGCTGTACGGCGCTACCGCAACAGCCTGTACCTGATGCCGCTCGATATGGCGGACAATCTCGAGGACCTGGACGTCCTCGGCAAACGGGTCGAACTGGGGGCCGGCCTCGGTGCGCTCGTATTCGATCGAAGCGTCGGTCCCGGCCTTGATCCCGCCCTGGTCGAGGACGGCCTCCGGGTTCGGTCGCGCCAGGGCGGTGAGGAAATAAAGCTGCCCGGTCAATCACATACGAAGAAACTGAAGAAATTGCTTCAAGAGGAGGGCGTCGTGCCGTGGATGCGCGACCGGCTGCCGCTGGTGTATGCGGGCGACCGACTCGTTGCGGTCGGCGATCTGTGGCTGGCGGCCGATGCGACGGCGGATCCGGGCCTCGAGGTACGTTGGGATGCACGGCCCGCATTGCATTAGCCGGTGCCCGCGGATAACATTGAATACCGTCTTTTTCCAACGACGGCGCGAATGGTAAGGGTTGGAACAAAGCACACTTGAAGTGCTTTTGCTCCAGCCCTTTTCTTATTCCCGCCCGTCGTACTAGCGAGCGTTGCTGAGCACATGACATCGTACGTATTCATCACCGGCGGGGTGGTCTCGTCACTGGGCAAGGGCATTACGTCTGCCTGCCTCGGCGCCATACTCGAGGCGCGGGGACTCTCGATCAGCATGATCAAGCTCGACCCGTACATCAACGTCGACCCGGGCACGATGAGCCCGTTCCAGCACGGCGAGGTGTTCGTCACGCACGACGGTACCGAGACCGACCTGGACCTCGGCCACTACGAGCGTTTCGTGCGGACGGCGAAGGGCGGACGTCATTCGAACTACACCACCGGCCGCATTTACGAGAGCGTTATCGCGAAAGAGCGCCGGGGCGACTACCTCGGCGCGACCGTGCAGGTCATTCCACATATCACCAACGAGATCAAGGAAGGCGTTCAGAAGGGTGCAGGCGATGCCGATATCTGTCTCGTCGAGATCGGCGGCACGGTCGGCGACATCGAGTCGCTGCCGTTTCTCGAGGCGATCCGCCAGATGGGCGTCGAACTCGGCCACGACCGCGTCGTTTACGTTCACCTGACACTGGTGCCGTATATTCCCACGTCATCCGAGATCAAGACCAAGCCGACGCAGCATTCGGTCAAGGAACTGCGCTCAATCGGTATCCAGCCGGATATCCTGGTGTGCCGGTCTGAAGATCCGCTGCCGTCGGACGAGCGCAAGAAGATCGCGCTGTTTACCAATGTCCCCGAAAAGGCCGTGATATCGGCGTATGACGCCGATGATCTCTACAAGATTCCGGCCATGATGCACGAGCAGGGTCTCGACGACATCGTCGCGCGGCAACTCGGCCTGGACCTCCCGGAAGCGGATCTCAGTGAATGGGACATCGTCGTCGAAGCGAAGCAAAACCCGACGGCAGAAGTCAAAATTGCGATGGTCGGCAAGTACATGGACCTCAAGGATTCCTACATTTCGCTGGTCGAAGCGCTGCAGCATGGCGGCATCCATACGCGAACCCGGGTGGACATTCATTTTATCGAGTCCACCGATATCGAGAATGATGGCATCGGCGTGCTTGAGGCGATGGACGGCATCGTGGTGCCGGGCGGATTCGGCGATCGCGGCATTGACGGCAAGATCCTGGCCGTACAGTACGCGCGCGAGAACGGCATCCCGTATCTCGGTATCTGCCTGGGTATGCAGGTCGCCGTCATCGAGGCGGCACGAAACCTGGCGGGACTGGACGGCGCGATGAGCACCGAGTTCGATCCCGATACACCGCACCCGGTCGTCGGCCTGATCACCGAATGGCAGGACGCGAGCGGTGACGTCGAGGAGCGCGACGAGGCATCTGACCTGGGCGGCACCATGCGCCTCGGCGCGCAGGAGGTGTCGCTGGTGCCGGGGTCGCTTGCGGCGAAGAGCTACGGGGCGACGGAGGTCATTGAGCGCCACCGGCATCGCTATGAGGTCAACAACAACTACCGTGGGCGGTTGTCGCGGGCCGGACTGACATTCTCGGGGCTGTCAGTAGATGACCTGGTCGAAATGGTCGAAATCAAGGACCATCCGTTTTTCCTCGCCAGCCAGTTCCATCCCGAATTCACGTCGAATCCGCGCGACGGCCATCCGTTGTTCCGCAGCTTCATCGCCGCCGTGCGCAAACACGTCGAAGGTGAGATGCCCGAGGCCGCGGAAGCATGAATCTCTGCGGGCATGAAATCGGCAACGACAGGCCATTCTTCCTGATCGCGGGTACCTGCGTCGTCGAAAGTGAGCAGATGACGATTGACACGGCGGGCACGCTGAAAGAAATAACGGGTAAGTTGGGCATCCCGTTCATTTACAAGTCGTCGTTTGACAAGGCGAATCGCAGCTCGCGTGACGGTTTTCGCGGCCCTGGCATGGAAGAGGGCCTGCGCATCCTCGGCGAGGTCAGGAAACAGCTCGACCTGCCTGTTCTGACCGATGTCCACGAAGACACCCCGATGGACGAGGTGGCGAGCGTCGTCGACGTCCTGCAGACGCCGGCGTTCCTGTGCCGCCAGACCAATTTCATCCTGCGAACGGCGGCGGCCGGCCTGCCGGTGAACCTGAAAAAAGGCCAGTTCCTGTCGCCGTGGGAAATGAAAAACGTGATCGAGAAAGCGAAGTCGACCGGCAACGAGAATATCATGGCCTGCGAGCGCGGGTTTTCCTTCGGCTATAACAATCTCGTGTCGGACATGAAGGGCCTCGCCGTGATGCGCGAGTACGCTCCGGTCGTGTTTGATGCCACGCATTCGGTGCAGGCGCCGGGCGGACTGGGTACCGCTTCAGGTGGCCGCCGCGAGTTCATTCCGGTGCTGGCACGGGCAGCCTGCGCCGCCGGTGTTGCCGGTTTCTTCATGGAAACGCACCCGAATCCGGAGACGGCGCTCAGCGATGGTCCGAATGCGATGCCGCTCAACCTGATGCAAGAACTTCTGGAAACGCTCGTGTCGCTCGACGCGGTCGTCAAACAATCGGACTACCTCGAATCGACGTTCGGTCTCGGGGTGTCCGGTTAGCAAGACTACATGGAAGCACCATGATCGAGATTACAGATATACGTGGTCGGGAGATCCTCGACTCACGCGGAAATCCGACGGTCGAGGCGGAGTTGACGCTCGCCGACGGCAGCACCGCGCGCGCCGGCGTTCCGTCGGGTGCATCGACGGGTACGCGCGAGGCGGTCGAACTCCGTGACGGCGACAGGTCGCGTTACCTTGGCAAGGGGACCCGCAAGGCGGTCGCCAATATCAATGGGCCGCTGCGCGACGCGTTGCTCGCGGCAGAGTTCAACGACCAGCGCGCCGTAGACCAGTGCATGATCGACCTGGACGGCAGCGACAACAAGGGCAATCTCGGCGCCAACGCGCTGCTCGCGATTTCCCTCGCCACGGCCAAAGCGGTTGCTGCGTCAAAAGGCGTTTCGCTGTTTCGGCACCTCGGGCCGAATACCGTGATGCCCGTGCCGATGATGAACATCATCAACGGTGGCGCGCATGCAAACAACAGCGTCGACATCCAGGAATTCATGATCCTGCCGGTTGGCGCGCCGACTTTTTCGGAGGCGCTGCGCCACGGCACCGAGATCTTCCACAGCCTGAAAAGCGTCCTGAATGGCATGGGTCTCAATACGGCGGTCGGCGACGAGGGTGGATTCGCACCGGACCTGCCTTCCAACCAGGCGGCGCTGGATACGATCATGACGGCCATCGAAAAAGCCGGATTCAAGGCGGGAGACGACATCCTGCTGGGTCTCGACGTCGCGAGCTCGGAGTTTTTCAAAGACGGCGTGTATGACCTGGAGTCCGAAGGCCGGAAGTTCGATGCCTCAGGATTCGCCGACTTCCTGAAGGGGCTCGTCGACAGCTACCCGATCATTACGATCGAGGACGGCATGGACGAGGGCGACTGGGAAGGCTGGCGTGTCCTGACGGATGCGGTGGGTGATCGGGTACAGCTGGTCGGTGACGACCTGTTCGTGACGAACACGTCAATCCTGCAACGCGGCATCGACGAAAAAATTGCGAATTCGATATTGATAAAACCCAACCAAATCGGTACCTTATCGGAAACTCTTGATGCGATTACTATGGCAGATGTCGCGGGTTACTCCGCCGTGATCTCGCATCGTTCGGGGGAAACCTCGGACGCGACGATCGCCGACATTGCCGTAGGCACGAGCGCGACGCAGATCAAGACCGGATCCCTGTCCCGGTCGGACCGCATCGCGAAGTACAACCAGCTCCTGCGCATCGAAGAGGAACTGGGCGATGAGGCAGGGTATGCGGCCCGAGAGGCGTTTTCCGTCAGGATCGGATAGCGTGCCCGGGCCGGGTTGGGGAAGACGTTTGGGCGGATCACGAATGCTGTTGGCCGTTTTGGCGATTGCGGGCTTGGGCCTGCAGGCCGAACTGTGGTTCTCAGAAGACGGTTACCAGAAGACGTTGCAACTGCGCGCGGCGGTCGCCGAGCAGCGCCGCACCAATGACGAACTCCGCGCCCGAAATGCCGCGCTGGATGCCGAAGTCATCAACCTGAAACAAGGCCGCGATGCGGCCGAGGAACGTGCCCGTACCGATCTCGGCATGATTGGCGAGCAGGAAACTTTCTACCAGGTCGTGCCTGTCGCCGACGTCCGCCACTGAGGCCGTGTATTCCTTGCCCGATTGGCCGCGCGCACACGGCGAGCCGCTCGTTGACGCGCGTATACGTTCGAGCAATTCCGACTTTCGCGTTACCGAGGATCTCGGAGTCGAGTTTTCGGGTGCTGGCGAGCACGACGTCGTTTACGTTGAGAAGGACGGCGCGAACACCGAGTGGGTCGCGCGGCAACTGGCGAAGTACGCCGGCATCGCACCGAAAGACGTCGGCTACTCGGGCCTCAAGGATCGTCACGCGATTACCCGCCAGTGGTTCAGCGTACCGTGCCGCAATGCGCCGGACTGGCAATCGCTGGATGTGCCGGGCGTCACGGTCATCGAACACGCACGACATTCCCGCAAGTTGCGCCGTGGGACGCACAAGGCGAACCGCTTCGAAATCGTTCTGCGTGGCGAGGGTATTCATCAGCACGATGAGTTGATCGGCGACCGTCTCGACAGGATCCGCGCTGACGGCGTCCCGAACTATTTCGGTGAGCAACGTTTTGGCAGGGGCGGCGGCAACGTAGCGCTCGCTGACACTTGGGCGAGGGGCGCCCGGTTGCCGCGCCACAAACGCGGTCTCGCGATCTCAACCGTGCGCTCATACCTGTTCAACGAGATTCTCGCCGAGCGAGTGGCTGACCAATCCTGGAACAGGTTGCTGCCGGGTGACGTCGTGAATCTCGACGGCACCGGCAGCGTCTTCGAGGTCGCGGACATCGACGCCGATATCGAACGACGATGTGCCGAAATGGACCTCCATCCGGCAGCACCGCTGGCCGGCGACGGATCGACGGGGCACGTCGTTTTCGAGCGAAGACCCGAATGGATGCACGCCCTTGCGAAAGCGCGGGTCGATCCGGGAACGCGCGCCCTGCGTCTTCGCGTCGGCGACCTAGACGCGACGTCCGGCCACAATGCGCTGACACTCTCGTTCTCCCTGGGCCGCGGCGCGTATGCCACATCCGTTCTCCGCGAGATCGCCAACCTCGATTGATACGGAATCAAGGTGTCAGTCACCTAATTTCTCGGTTTGGAAATAGGGTGACTGACACCTGATTTTTTTTGGGTCCGTTGTTGTATAGGTTGACAGTTCGTGCAGAAAAGGTAACCATACGGTTACATATGAAGCCGGACTCGATGGACAAGCTGTTTCATGCACTGGCATCCGAGCCACGACGCCGGATGCTCGATATCCTGCGTGACGCGCCGGGTTGCAGTGTCGCGCACGTCTGCCGCTACTTTGACGTCAGCCGGATCGCGGTAATGAAGCATCTCAGGGTGCTCGAGGCCGCGAATCTCGTCATCTCGCGGAAAGCAGGGCGCACCAGGCGGCTGTACTTCAATGCAACGCCCATTCAGTCGATTCACGAGCGCTGGACGACCGAGTACAGCGCGCTCTGGGCCGGAAAACTGACCGAATTCAAGCGGCAGGTCGAAAGCAAAACCTGAACAGGAGACGAACATGTCGAATACGCCGGACGCAGCGACACAGACGATGATCAACAACCTGCCGGAGAAAACCGGCAAGTCGCTGGAACAGTGGTTGTCGCTATTGGCCAGACAGTCTTTTGAGAAACACGGTGAAATCGTGAAATGGTTGAAAGGGGAGCACGGTGTCACCCACGGCTTCGCCAACCTGATCGCCCATTCTTACCGTGCTGCCGCCGCCGGTGACGCATCGTCCAAAGGTGATCTCGTCGCCGCACAGTACGCCGGCGCCAAAGCCGACCTGAAGCCCGTCTACGACAAGATCATCAAGCTAGTGAGCGAATTCGGCAAGGACGTCGAAGTAGCGCCGAAAAAAGCCTACGTCAGTCTGCGCCGCAGCAAGCAATTTGCCATCGTGCAGCCGTCCACGAAGACGCGAGTCGATGTTGGCATCAACCTGAAAGGACACGACACGAACGAGCGCCTGGAGGCATCCGGCAGTTTCAATTCAATGGTCAGCCACCGGGTGCGCCTTTCCGGTGAAAGTGATGTCGATGTCGAACTGAAAGAATGGCTCAGGAAAGCCTACGACGTTGCGTGAGGTCAGGGCGATGACAGATAAACATCCGGAAGAGGAATGTGACACGGTCGAGCGGCAGTTCTACCGCGTGACGATTGATGCACCGATACACAAAGTCTGGGCCGAACTCACTCGCCGCGACAGCGTATTGCCGTTTTTCTTCAACAGCGTGTGCAAAACGCCAGGTGACATGGAGGTCGGTATGCCGGTGCGAATGGTGTCGAAGAACGGAAAATTCGCCGCGGTCGTTGGTGATATTCTCGAGTTCGATCCGCCGCGCCGGTACGCTCACACGTTCAAGTTTACGACGCTCGACGACCCGCCCTGCATCGTTCGCTATGAACTGGAGGAAGTCGAGGGCGGCACCGAGTTCACGCTGATTACCGAGGGCGTGCCAGCCGGTACCAAGTCGGAGAAGTACATGGAGCAGGGTGGTCATTTCATCACGAGCAACTTCAAGTCGTTTGTCGAGACCGGCAAGGCGACCCTGGGAGGGCGATTCGCCCTGTTCATGATGGGCCTCACGGCCGTTTTCACGCCGTCCACGGCGAACGCTGAAAACTGGCCGTTCGACCGCGAGATCTAGAGGAGAAAAGCAACAATGAACGACGCAACAATTCCAACCTGGTTCACGCCGGCCTACGGCATCGCGGTCATTGCGGGCGCCCTGGGAAGTATTCTCTTGCTGGTGCGGAACTCGCTGGCCGTTCCGGTAGTCGGGCTGTCGCTGAGCGCCAAAGGGCGCGGCTGGCTGACCTAGCCCGGCTGCAACAGGACGTACACGGCGCCGGTGCCACCGTGCACCTGGCGTGTCGACACGAACGCCAGCACGGTGTCCCACTTGCGCAACCAGGTGTTCACGGCGTTCTTGAGCACCGGCCCGCGCTCACCGGATCCCAGCCCTTTGCCGTGAACGACCCGCACGCACAGGTGACCCTGTTGCGCTGAGTAATTGATGAAGTCCCGAAGTCGGGGTTTTGCTTCGGCCAGCGTCATACCATGCAGGTCAATTTCTGCCTGCACGCTGTAACCGCCGCGAGTCAGCTTGCGCATTGTGCGCCGGCCGACGTGTTGGCGGTGAAATCGAAGTGCTCCGCCGGAGCCATGCTCAATCGTGTCGATATCATCCTCGAGACTTTCGGCGAGTACCTCGGCGTCGTCCGCCCGCGAGAATGTCGCCCGCGGTTTGCGTCTCGGTTTGCTGTTGGGCACGCGGTCGTCCGACTTCAGCGGCCGGGTGCCGCGCATCGCGCGGCGAAATTCGTCAATGTCGTCGTCAGTCACGGCACGGGACCTGAGGCTATGGTGCGGAGCGAACATTCAGTATAGTGAGCGCGTCCAGAATGACCAATCGCCCAGAACAATAATGAAAATCCTCGTCAGCAACGACGACGGATACCTCGCTACCGGTATCAACGTCCTGGCCGCCGCGCTCGAACCGCTGGCGGACATCGTCGTCATGGCGCCGGATCGCAATCGCTCGGCGGCCAGCAATTCGCTGACACTGAACCAGCCGCTCAGGGTGCAGGAGTACGAAACGGGACGCTACAAGATCGACGGTACGCCGTCGGATTGTGTGCATCTGGCCGTGACGGGCTTTCTCGACGAGGACCCGGACCTGGTCGTGTCGGGTATCAATCACGGCGCCAATCTCGGCGACGATGTGATTTATTCGGGCACAGTCGCTGCGGCGATGGAAGGTCGTTTCCTGGGGTTACCAACAATCGCCGTGTCGCTCGTTGGACGGACGCTGGTCGGCGCCAGGCTCGAGCACTTTGAGACCGCGGCGCAGGTCGCGGCCGGACTCGTCAGAAAAATACGCAGGGCATCGCTTCCGTCCGACGTCGTGCTCAATGTCAACGTGCCGGACATTCCACTGGATGCGCTGCAAGGCGTCAGGGCAACGCGGCTCGGTTTTCGCCACAAGGCCGAACACATTATTCAGGGTACGGATCCCTACGGACGACCGATCTACTGGATTGGTCCGGCCGGCGAGGGACAGGATGCCGGGGAGGGCACGGATTTTCACGCCATCGAGCACGGTTATGCGTCCGTGACGCCGCTGAAGGTCGACCTGACACGTCACGAAGCGGTGGACGACCTGTCGGACTGGCTCGAGGCCGCCGATGATTGACCCGCGCCAGGGTATCGGCATGACGTCGGCGCGCACGCGTGACCGTCTCGTGCAACGCCTGAAGGATCAGGGCATTCGTTCGGAAGCCGTATTGAACCAGATACGCAACGTGCCGCGGCATCTATTCATCGACGAGGCCCTGGCCAGCCGGGCCTACGAGGATACGGCGTTGCCGATCGGACTCGGGCAGACGATCAGCCAGCCGTTTGTTGTGGCGCGCATGACCGAGGCACTGCTCGACGGGTTTGAGGGCGAAACCGTTCTCGAGATCGGCACCGGCTGCGGCTACCAGACCGCGGTCCTCGCGCCGCTCGTCAAGAAAATCTACACGGTCGAGCGATTGCGCGAATTGTTGATGAAAACACGTCAACGCCTGCGTGATCTCGATATTTACAACGTGCAGTTCCGGCCGGGTGACGGCTGGCAGGGTTGGCCGAAATACGGTCCCTACGATGGCATTATCGTGACCGCGGCCGCATCGGAGCTGCCGCAAAAACTGCTACAACAGCTTGCCCCCGGCGGCCGGCTGATCATACCCGTCGGTCCGCCCGGACGGCAGGACCTGACGATGGTGACCAACTACCACGACCACTACGAGCAGGTATCGCTTGGCATGGTCAGCTTCGTTCCCCTCGTTCAGGGAAAGTAGGATATATTAATCAACGTGATACAGAGGCTTTCGAAAGCTGATTCTGTATCGCCGCCTGGGCCCGGATTGAACGCATGACATTGTTTCGACCTCTCTATGACCGCGTACTCGAATGGTCGCGGCACCGTCACGCCGAGTATTACCTCGGCGCCCTGAGCTTTTCCGAGTCATCGTTCTTTCCGATTCCCGTCGATGTCATGCTCGCACCGATGGTGCTCGCGGATCGCTCGAAGTGGATCCGCTTCGCGTCAATCGCGACGATACTGTCGGTTGCGGGCGGACTGGCCGGCTACTGGATCGGCTATGCGCTATTCGATGCGATCGAGCCGTGGCTACGCGAGTCACACTACTGGGCGGCGTATGAAACCAGCCGCGACTGGTTCGACCGTTACGGCGTCTGGGTCGTATTCGTCGCCGGCTTTTCGCCGATCCCGTACAAGGTGTTTACGATCGCGGCCGGTGTTGCGATGCTCAATCTGCCCGCATTCTTCATCGGCTCGCTGGTCGGCAGGGCCGGCCGCTTTTTCCTGGTGGCGGGACTCGTAAGGGCCGGTGGCCAGAAGCTCGAAGACGGTTTGCAAAAGCATGTCGAGCGAATCGGTTGGGCGGTCGTGGCCGTCGTTGCTGTCGCGATCGCGTGGCTGTCGCTGCGGGGGCAATGAAGCTCGCGCAGCTTGCAATCGTTGCCACGGCGCTGCTGCTTGGCGCCTGTGGCTCCAATTCGTCCTGGCAGGATTCGCGCAACACCCACATCGTGCGCAAGGGCGAGACGTTGTATGCGATTGCGTGGCGCTATGGCAAGACTACAGAAGATCTTGCTCGCTGGAATCGGCTGGGGGATGGCTCGCTGATCTACCCGGGCCAGGTGTTGCGGCTGACCGGGCCGGCCGCGAGCACGGGCAGTAACCGCTCTGCGACGCGCACGCCGACGCGTCAGCAACCACGACCGTTGCCTACCATTCCGTCGCAGCCACCGCCTGACTGGGCGTGGCCGACAGCGGGTCGAATTAACGTCGAATTTGGCGCAAAACCGGGCACGGGCACTGGGGTCCTGATCAATGGCAAAACGGGACAGGCGGTATATTCAGCGGCTTCCGGACGCGTCGTGTACGCCGGCAGTGGACTGATCGGATACGGGAAGCTTATTATTCTGAAGCATAACGACACCTACCTGAGTGCCTACGGGTACAACGCGTCGCTGCTGGTCAAAGAAGGCGATCAAATAAAAAAAGGCCAGAAGATTGCGACGATGGGAGAGGGGCCGGAACGGAAGCCGCGACTGCATTTCGAGATCAGGCGCAATGGCAAGCCGGTAAACCCGCGACAGTATCTGCCTCGGAGATGAACCGACAGGCCTCCTGATTTCTCGTGATGCCCCGGCAAAAAGGGGTAGAAGAAGTGGGACAACTGCTCGACCCGACACGGTTATACCTGGACGAGATCGGCATCTCGCCGCTGCTGACTGCGGACGAGGAAAAATACTTCGCGCGCCGCGCTCAAAACGGCGACGAAAAAGCGCGACAGCGCATGATCACGTCCAACCTGCGGCTCGTCGTCAAGATTGCGCGGCGCTATATCAATCGCGGGCTGCCATTGCTCGACCTGATCGAAGAGGGCAACCTCGGACTCATTCACGCGGTCAAGAAGTTTGACCCGGAACGTGGCTTCCGGTTTTCGACGTATGCGACCTGGTGGATTCGCCAGACGATCGAGCGGGCTATCATGAACCAGTCGCGAACGGTGCGCCTGCCGATCCATATCATCAAGGACATCAACCAATGCCTGCGCGCGGCACGCCGGTTGCGACAGGAACACGACGATGCGCCGACCCACGCTGAAATCGCGGCTTTCACAGGCCGCAGTATCGAGGACGTGCGACGCCTTATGAGCCTGCATGAACGCGTGACATTGCGTGCAAGTCCGTCGGATGAAGACGGCCTTGGCCCCGTTGACCTGTTGCGCGCAAAGCGCGACGCGGAACCGTCGCGCCGCGCGCACAAAGACGCGGTCAATGCGATTGTCGGCCACTGGGTGCAGGAATTGAGCGAAAAGCAACGCGCGGTAGTCGAACGCCGTTTTGGCCTGCATGGCTACCGCCGCGCGACGCTGGAGCAAATTGGCGATGAGATCGGCGTGACGCGCGAACGCGTCCGGCAGATTCAGCTCGATGCGCTGAAAAACCTGCGCGAAATGATGGAAAGCCACGGCATCTCCGGCGACAACCTCCTCGATTAGCCAGCAAGGGCCAGACCCCACCCGCCAGGGCCAGACCCCACCCGCCAGGGCCAGGCCCCTTCCGCCAGGGCCAGACCCCTTCTGCCAGGGCCAGACCCCAAAGGCCAGGCCCCGGTCACGGTCAGGCCTGCGGAAGCTCGTGCAGTTCGAAGCTGGTGCCGGGTTCACCGAACACGACGATAGAACACTCGCCCCAGTCAGGATCGATTTCCCACACCTGGTCGCTATCGGCTTTGTCAATGAAGCGTTGCCACTGGCAGCGAATCTCGATATTGCCGAGGTTTCCGCTCGGGCTGGCAATCCGGAAGCGGTTCCGCAGCGGATCGTACTGCCAGTTCGTCCGGCAGTCGTCGCAGTCGTCGATGTTGTTGATGACGGCAGGGACCGACAGGATCTGGTCACTCTCGGCGACCTGCCGGATCGTGTCGATTGCCTTGCCGAGTTGTTCGGTATTGACATCGTTGGCGCCGGTCTCGAGCAGACGTTCATAGGTCTTGATGGCGTCCGCGTACAGGCGGTGTTCAATTTCCAGGGAAGCTCGAACCGCGAGCAGGTTGGGCAACAGTTTCGGGTCGACCCACGTGCTGCTGGATGTTGCTTTGCGGACGGCGTGGAGCTGGTCTGTGCGTCGGCCTTCGAGCCCGGCGATGCGAGCGCGCAACGTCCATAGCCATGAGATCTCCGTCAGCGTCGTCGCATATGTCTCGAAACTGTCGTCGATCTTTTTGCTGGCTGTGCTTAGGTCGCCCGCGTCAATCGTTTCGGCAATCCGCCGGTAATTCGACAGGAAACGCCGCGACACGCCGCCGGGTCCCTTGTCAATGGCAAACGAAATCCGTGACTTCGTTTCGCATTGCTGGACGGGTTGGCCGTTGACCGTGGCCGGCTCGTAGTGGAATCGTGAAACCGATTGAATTGCCGCCCGTTCAAATGCGCGCGAGCCGCTCGAGTCCACGACGATTGCGTCGATAACCTCGCCCTCTGTCGTTACGACATAGCTGACATCGACCCAACCCTGGCGGCCGCGACGCAGTTCGATGTTGGGATATGTCGGTGCGAAGCGCTTCACCGGTACGGCGGACTTTCGAACGACATCGAATTGCGCAGCTGTGTCCTCGCCCGTGGTCGGTTGCAGTGCCAGCAACAGCGCAGCCGTAGCCGGCAAAGTCAGAAGCTTCATGCAGCACCCCTTACGGATATGTGTTGTCTATCCCAAATATAGCACGGCCAGCACGCGGCGCCCTTCGGCCGCCAGCACATTGAAGGTTCGGGCGGCCGCCGTTGTATCCATCACCTCGAGACCGATGCCGCGGCGTGCAAACGCGAACGTCAGTTCGCGCGGCGGGAAAACATTGACGACGCCGGTGCCGAGTATGACGAGCTCCGGCTCACGTCCGAGCAGCGCATCAAAGTCATTGGCGCTGAGCTTGTCCGGCGATTCCGCGTGCCATTCACCGAGCACCTCGTCCGGCGACACGACGATCGCAGTTGCATAGCGGTCGTCGCCGATGTGAAAACCATCCGACGACACGCGCCGGATCGACACCGTACCCGACAATTCTCTTGTGAATTTCAACGGCGCTTCCCTTACCATCTGCGCACTCGATGAAACCATCATATGACAAAAACGCCGCGCTGGTCGTGCTGTCGCCGGTTACCGGCGGGCGTCTGCAACACAAAGGATTGCGCGCTTGGCTCGCGCAGTCCGAACTGACCAGGGAGCCGGGCCCGATCGAGTTGCTCGCAAGCGTCGTGCAGGAGTTGGGCCTGGAATACCCGCGGCAGGGGCTCGCGGCGCTGCGTATGTGGGGCCAGACCAGCGACCGTCCGACGCACTGGATCGCCGCCGCCGATCCTGTTTATCTTGAACCGCAACTCGACAGCCTTTGCCTGCACGCGTTGCGCCGCGAAGGTGTGCCCGCAGCCGAAATGCGCGCGATTGTCGATCACCTTCAGGCGACACTCGGCGACGACGGATCGCTCGGCTTTATTCGATTGGGTTCCTACGGCTACATCAGCTCCAAAACGCCGTTTGCGACGTCGTCAGTGCCGGCCTATGTCGCGGACCAGATGGAGCCCGGCCAGTATCTGCCGGCAGGTGACGACACAGCATTGCACCGCAACGTGCTCGGCGAGATCGAGATGGCTCTGCACGAACATCCGGTCAACCGGGAGCGCGAGGCGGCGGGCCGGCAACCAATCAACTCGCTCTGGTTGTGGGGTGGTGGAACCGCACCCGAAGCCGAAGCGCGGCCACACCCACCGCTGTATTCCGATGACGCGTTGCTAACCGGCTACTGGTTTGCAGCGAAGGGCGTGGCCGATCCGTGGCTTGGCAGTATTGCCGCTTGTCTCGAGGAATCTGTCGCCGGATTCGTGGCGGAAACGCCCGAATTCATTGACAACCCGACATTGCTCGAGAGCTTGTTGCTCGAGCTGCGCGAAGCGCTGAAGTCGGGTCGCCTGAACGCCGTAACGCTACTTTTCCGCGATGGTGTTCGGGCCTACGTACGCCGGTCGCACGCGCGCCGCTTCTGGCGACGCGACTCGGCACTGCTGGACTAGGTGTCGATGAAGGCGCCAAGACCCGTCGTCAGCCGGTCAATGCCGGACATTTCACTGGCCGATCACTTCCCGGGAGTCGACCCGATTCACGCGCGCCTGTTCGCAATGCGCGGAGTTCGCAGCGTCGACGAGCTCGACTACGGACTGGCGAATCTCGCGCCGGTCGGGTCGCTCGACAATATCGACGAGGCTGCGGAACTCGTCATCGTGAATCGCAAACGCCGCATCATTGTCGTCGGCGATTTCGATGTGGATGGTGCGACGAGTACCGCCCTGATGATTCGCTGCCTGCGCGAGTTCGGGTTCGACGACGTCGAGTACCTTGTGCCGAACCGGTTCGATTACGGATACGGCCTGACGCCGGAGATCGTCGACGTAGCGGCCGAGCGGGCACCAGCCCTCCTGATAACGGTCGATAACGGCATTTCGAGTATCGACGGCGTCGCCCGGGCGAACGAACTCGGGATCCCCGTGCTCGTCACCGACCATCACTTGCCCGGCGATGAATTGCCGGCGGCCGCTGTCATCGTCAATCCGAATCTGAAGGACAGCCGCTTTGCGAGCCGCAACCTGGCTGGCGCTGGCGTGGCCTTTTACCTGATGGCGCGAGTCGGACGACTGCTGCAGGAAGCGGGGGTCGACGGCGCCGCTCGCATACCGGCTCGCTATCTCGACCTCGTCGCGCTTGGCACGGTCGCCGATGTCGTGCCGCTCGATCACAACAATCGCATCCTCGTTCAGCAGGGCCTCATGCGCATGCAGGGCGGTCATGCTGTCGCGGGGATCGACGCGCTGCTGCGCGTCTCGGGGCGGCAGCTTTCACGTTGTGTCAGCAGCGATCTCGGATTCGCGGTCGGTCCGCGCATCAATGCAGCGGGGCGACTCGAGGACATCGCGGTGGGAATCGAATGCCTGCTGACCGACAGCACGACAGAAGCCGACAACTATGCGCGCATGCTCGACCAGATAAACAGCGAACGACGCAATATCGAAGCGGACATGCGAGAACAGGCGTTTCGCTACGTTGACAGTCTCGGCGAGCCGCACTGGCCCGAGTGCGTCTGTGTCTATGACGAGGGATGGCACCAGGGTGTCGTCGGGCTGATTGCGGCACGCGTGCGCGAACGTTGTCACCGTCCCGTCATCGCATTTGCGAGTGAGGGCAACGGGCTATTGAAGGGGTCGGCTCGATCGATTCCCGGCGTGCACGTCCGAGACCTCCTGGAAGCGATTCGCACGGTGAACTCCGACCTCATCGTCAAGTTCGGCGGACATGCCATGGCAGCCGGCCTGACGCTGGAAGCGGCACACTTTGATGCATTCCAGCGCGTCGCGGCCCAGCAAATGAAGCGCCTCTATCCGCAGGCCGATTTCAGCGGCGCGATCGTTACGGACGGACCATTGCCGGCCGACTCGATCAACCTCGAGTTTGCACATTCCTTGCGCACTGCCGGACCCTGGGGATCGGCGTTTCCGGAGCCGCTATGGCGGGGTAACTTTACGATCGTCGAGCAGCGTACGGTCGGCGAGAATCACCTGAAGCTGCGAGTGCGGCCGGCGGACGGAGGCAATGCAGTCGACGCCATCGCGTTCGGCCAGGCCGGACCCGCTTACCGGGGCCTGGTGCAGCTGGCGTACAAACTCGACGTCAACGAGTTTCGCGGCCGCGAAACCGCGCAGCTCGTCGTCGAGCAAATTGCAGCTTTATCGGATGCGGCCGCATGATAAGATCGCGCGTTTTCCGCAGCCGGGATTTGCGACACCGCCATGGAAACGAGCCAGATCAAACAGTCGATAGCCGACCTTGCCGAACGTACTGATGCGTTGAGGAGGTATCTTTGACTACGACCACAAGGCGGAACGGCTGACCGAAGTTCAGCGCGAGCTGGAACAACCCGATGTGTGGAATGAACCGGAGCGCGCGCAGGCGCTGGGGCAGGAACGCGCGCAACTCGAGCAGGTGGTCGTCGGGCTCGACGATCTGACGGCAGGTCTGACCGATGCCGGCGAGCTTCTCGACATGGCGATTGAGGAGGACGATGCCGATACCGTGAACGAACTCGTCGCCGACCTCGAGCGTTTCGAAAAAACCGTCGGTGGTCTCGAATTTCGCCGTATGTTCTCCGGCGAGATGGACACCAACAACGCCTATCTCGACATCCAGGCCGGCGCCGGCGGGACCGAAGCACAGGACTGGGCCGACATGATCCTGCGCATGTACCTGCGCTGGGCGGAGGCGCACGGCTTCAAGGCGGAGGTTATCGAGGCGTCAGCCGGCGAAGTTGCCGGGATCAAGAGCGCGACCGTCCATATCGTCGGCGAATACGCCTACGGCTGGTTGCGCACCGAGACAGGCGTCCACCGGCTCGTCCGCAAGTCGCCGTTTGATTCCGGCAATCGACGCCATACGTCGTTTGCCTCAGTATTTGTATCGCCGGAGGTGGACGACAATATCGACATCGAAATCGATCCGTCGGATCTTCGAATCGATGTTTACCGGGCCAGCGGCGCGGGCGGGCAGCATGTCAACCGAACCGAATCCGCCGTGCGCATTACTCACTTGCCGACCAACACGGTTGTGCAGTGCCAGAACGATCGGTCGCAGCACAAGAACAAGGCAACAGCGATGAACCAGTTGAAGGCGAAGCTCTACGAACTCGAACTGCAGGAGCGCCGTGCGGCCGCGTCGGAAGTCGAAGAGGGCAAGGCCGACGTTGGCTGGGGCAGCCAGATTCGCAACTACGTACTCGACCAGAGTCGCATCAAGGATTTGCGCACCGGCGTTGAAACCGGTAACACTCAGGCTGTACTCGACGGCGGCCTCGACAACTTCATCGAAGCCAGCCTCAAACAGGGATTGTAGAAAACCAGTGGCAGACGAACAGAAAAACCAGAGTCAGGTCGACGATAACAAGCTCATTGCCGAGCGACGTTCGAAACTCCACGCGTTGCGCGAGTCGGGCAACCCGTTTCCGAACGATTTCCGCCGCAATGCCATCGCCGGTGAACTGCACCAGACCTTCCACGAGCACGACCAGGAGCGGTTGGCAGAGGAAAACATCGAAGTCGCCGTTGCCGGGCGCATGATGGCCAAGCGCGTCATGGGCAAGGCGTCGTTCGTCAAACTGCAGGATCGCTCCGGGCAGATCCAGTTGCGGCTCGAGCGTGACCGCCTGCCCGAGGGCGTCTATGCCGCGTTCAAGAAGTGGGACGTTGGCGATATCGTAGGCGCAACAGGCGTGCTCATGCGCACCAATACCGGTGAACTTACCGTTCTCGCTGACGAGGTGCGATTGCTGACGAAGTCCTTGCGGCCGCTGCCGGAAAAATGGGCAGGTTTGTCCGACCAGGAAACGCGCTATCGTCAACGCTACGTCGACCTGATTATCAACGAGAAAAGCCGCGACACATTTCGCAAGCGCTCGCAGATCATTACGTATATGCGCGGCTTCCTCGAGTCGCTGGACTTCCTCGAAGTCGAAACGCCGATGATGCAGGTGACGCCGGGCGGTGCGATCGCGCGGCCGTTCACGACGCACCACAATGCGCTCGACATGCCGTTGTACCTGCGGATTGCGCCCGAACTCAATCTCAAACGGCTGATCGTCGGTGGTTTCGATCGCGTTTACGAGATCAACCGGAACTTCCGGAATGAAGGCGTCTCGACGCAGCACAATCCCGAGTTCACGATGCTCGAAGCCTATCGCGCCTATGCCGACTACAACGCGTGGATGGATACGACCGAGGCCATGCTTCATGGCATGGCCGACGCCATCAATGGCACGACGATCGTCGAGTACCAGGGAGAATCTTTCGATTTCGGCAAGAAATTCGCGCGGCTGACGGTTGAAGAGGTCATCGCGAAATTCAACCCGGACTTCGATATGTCGAAAGTCCGTGATCGCGACTACCTGGCGGCGTACTGCAATAAGATCGGCGTCGATGTGAAAGACAACTACGGACCCGGGAAACTGCAGACCGAAATATTCGACGCGACCGGTGAATCCGAGTTGCGTCAGCCGACGTTCGTTACGCAGTATCCGGCCGAGGTCTCGCCGTTGGCGCGCAAGAATGATGAGGACCGGTTCGTTACGGATCGCTTCGAGTTGTTCATTGCAGGTCGCGAAATCGCCAACGGTTTTTCGGAGCTCAATGATTCAGAAGACCAGGCGGCGCGGTTCCGGCAGCAGGTTGAAAACGCCGCGGCGGGCGACGACGAGGCCATGTCATTCGACCATGACTATATCCGGGCGCTCGAGTACGGCATGCCGCCGACGACGGGCATTGGTATCGGCGTGGACCGGCTCGTGATGCTGTTGACCGATTCAGCGTCGATCCGCGACGTCCTGTTGTTCCCGCATATGCGGCCGGAAGTATTCGATTAGGTCGCAGCCCGCTATACTTTCGATTCAATCAATCCAGGGGTCCGGAAATGCGTAGTGTTCTTGTCAGTGCGGTGTCGATCGTCTCTGTCTTTTTCGTGTCCGGGTGCGAGCGAATCGAGCCGGGCCAGGACGCGCTCTACCTGCCGGAAGGCGACGCGGCAAAGGGCGCCGAACATTTCGTCTCGCTCGGATGCGTCAGTTGTCACACGGTGATCGGCGCGGACCTTCCGGAGCCGGGCGACGCGCGGGAAGTGCGCGTCGTACTCGGCAGCACGACGGGTCGCGACATGTCCTACAACAGGCTGGTCACGTCGATCGTCAATCCCTCGCATCGCCTGTCGCCGCGCTACCGGCGCGAAAAAGTGTCCGAGGACGGCGAATCACTGATGCGCACCTACAATGACGTCATGACCGTGACCGAACTCAGCAACCTGGTTGCCTTCCTGCAGGCCCACTACACGAAAGTCGATCGTCCGGGCTACAAGTATCCCGTTTACGACTACGGTTCCGACGAAGAGGCCGGCGACGAATAAGACGCGCTAGCGGCGCTTTCTCGCCGCCAGGCGTTGCTCGCGACGCGCACCGGCGTCCTCAAATCGTTGTTTTTCGGCAGCCGTTTCCGGTTCTACCGGTGGCACCGGCTGCGGGCTGCCGTCGTCGCCAAGGGCGACAAACGTGAAATAGGCGGAGACAACGTGTCGTGAGTCGCGGCTTCGGGCATGCTCGGCGGCGACATGGACGCCGATTTCCATCGAGCTGCGCCAGGCACGATTGACCGATGCCTTGATCACCAATGTATCGCCGGCGCGCGCCGGCGCGACAAAATTGAGGCTGTCGACGGCGGCTGTTACACACGGCTTCTCAGCATGACGCTCCGCAACGATCAGCGCGACCCGGTCGCACAGGCTCATAACGAGCCCACCAAATACCGTGTACTTCGAGTTCAGGTCGTTGGGGAATACCTTGTAGACGTTCTGGTCGATAGCCGACGCGGCCGGCGGTTTTCCGGGGGTGTTCATGTCTGGGTCCTTTTCAATGCCTGGCCAAGCAGGCGCTGCTGTATTCGTTGTCCGATGCCTGCGGGTTTTGCGAGCTTCATGCGCTCCAGCGCGCCCTGGTACCGTCCATCAACCGGCTCGAACAGTGCGCTGATTACGCGCCGCCATTTGCGGCTGCTGGTCGCGGTCTCGGCCTGCAGCCACGCCAGCGCTCCGGCAAGCGCCTGCTCGTCCGCCGTCAGTTCCGTGCCGAGGGGGAACGACGGGAATGCCTCACGGTGTTCGTCGAAAACGGCCCGGATTGACGCCGGAGTGTTGTTGATCGCGTCCGGCGCCATTGCATAGTCATTCTCAATCTTGTTCGCTCGTCGGGCCGATTCTTTGAGTTCGTTGTGAAATGCGGCGTCGGCGATATGCAGGATGCGGTCGATGACATCCCGGTCGCTGCTGCCTCGTGTCGCGGCGATCCCGTATTCCGTGACATATACGTCGCGGTGGTGCCTGGGTACGGTCGTATGCTCGTATTCCCAGCGGATGTTGGACGACAACTTGCCGCGATGCTCCCGGCGCGCACGGCACATCAGGATCGACATGGCGCCCTCAAGCGCTTGCCCCATCGCGACGAAATCAAACTGCCCGCCGACACCGCTGATTACTCGGCCGTCATCGAGTGCATCGGACACGGCGGTGCCGAGCAGGGTCACCATCATAGTTTCATTGATGAAGCGAGCATCGCGGCGTTGCCGTCGTTTCCTCCGTTCGTCGCCGTACAACGTGTTGACGTGCGAGATACTGGTCATGTCGATTAGCCGACGCCGCTCTGCGGACAGGTCCCGCAACCCGTCGTAAAGCGCGTTCGATCCGATGAAAAATCCGGCGTGCATTACGGTGTCAGTGTCTGCATCGGCGGGACGCCTCACGAGACCAGCGTTGAACAGGGCAAACAGAGCGTCACTGAGCAATTCGGTGGACGCATACAGGCCGGTTTCAAACGGCGCGGTTTCCAGTGGCAGGTCCCGCCGCCGGTTTGTCGCCGTTCCGCCGGGCAATTGTTCGAGAATGCGGCAAAACCGTGCGGAATCGCTATGGCGCAATCTCAGGCAATGTGCGACGGCGTCGCTGAGCGAGCCGATGCCGACCTGGATCGTGCCGCCGTCGCGAACCAGGCTCGCGACATGCATGGCGGTTGCGTAGTCGCCATCCGACACGCTGCGGTTGGGCAGCGAAAACAACGGGTAGTCGCAAGCCTCGTCGTCGAGCACCAGATCAAGCACGTTGGCATCGACGTCGGCGTCGCCCAGCATGTAGGGCATGTTCCGGTTGACCTGTCCGACGAGCAGCGCCGGCAGGTTGGCTTTCCGGCGCTGTTCGAACCAGGGCAACAGGTCCAGCGTGACCTCCGGGTTTGCGCCAAAACTGATCCGCCCCGGGTGTTCGTCCGACGTTGCCACCAGCTGTGCGAGCACATTGACGCCAAGTCGGCGCAGCTCGCCCGCAACCTGGCTGTAGTTGATACTGGCGTAGCGCTGCTGCACGTAGTTGTCGCCGAGGAAGGCACCCGGTCGCAGGTAGAACTCGTGCACCCGGATATTGGCGGGGAGGGTTTTGTCGCGGATTGCCTCCGCATAACGCGGCACGGGCCAGTCGCGGTACAGCCGTCTTGCGAAGGGTTCGAGGAATCGCCGTTCGAGGTCGCTACCGGCCGCCGGAACCTCGAGCGTCAACCCGGTGAATATTGTCAGCGACAACGACGGGTCGGCAGTCGCACGTTCAAACAGTGCATCGGCGATGTGCGTCGCTTTTCCAATACCGATCGGGAGACCGAGAACAATGTCCGGCCCAACGCGGGAAATGATGTTTTCAGCGATGTCCTGAGGCGAATTTAATGTAACTAATGACATTAAATAAAGTGCATAAGCATTTGAATAATAGTGTTTATTTCTTAAACTCCAAGTAAGGGAGCGGCACATGCGACAGGCGCGTTTCGTCCACGGTCAGCGCTGCGGTCGCCCGGTCGGCCGGTACGACGGCCAACAGTTGATGACCGCATGCGTTGAGAACCTCACCCACGTTGCGGTCACCGGCGCTGACCCTGGCGCCCTCGGCAACCGGAGCGTCGCTCGAGAATCGGAAGGTGCGGCGCTTCGTCGCGCCCTTGTAGTGCGTGCGGGCGACGATCTCCTGGCCGGTGTAGCAGCCCTTGTCGAGACTGACGGCGTCGAGCAGATCGAGGTTCAGCATATGCGGCGTGAATGCCTCCATTTGCGATTGGCCGATCCATGGCAGGCCCTGTTCGATGAGTGCAGTCGGGTCCGCCGTGTCCTGCTCGTCAATCACGTTGAAGTCGACCTTCGCACGAAAGCGAAAAACGGTCAGCCGCTTCACGATCTCGGCGGCCGTCTCGGCCGGAGCGACCAGCGAGTAACCGGTATCGGCTTTCCGCAGCGCACCAAACCAGAGAACGCGGCCCTTGGGGCTGCACCACGCAGCGCGGATTTCGGTCGCGGATTCGAGCCGCTTCAGATCATTGGTGAGCTGACCCTGGAGGAATTCGAAGGCGTCGTCTCCGGTAACGTCGATGTTGGCGAACTTCAGCATAACTACCTATGACATTGAGGGTACTGCGGGGGTTCTGCGCCTTTTGTATACTGCGCGCATGAGCGACCCGGACCCGAAAAGTACCGCGGAATCGGCCGATGCCCAAGCGGAATCGGCGGAAAACGAGCCCGCAGTTGAAAAAGACCAGCGCCCAAAAGAAATCGGCGGTCGCGGCGGACTGGACCCGACACGCTACGGTGACTGGGAAAAAGCTGGGCGTTGCATCGATTTTTGAGGATAATGCCGGCCTGCAGCCGGCTCCAATAAACGAAGAAGAGCATTCATGAGCAACAGGCCCCTGTCGCCGCACCTCTCTATCTATCGCTGGCCAATCACGATGACCCTGTCGATCCTGCACCGCCTTACGGGCGTGGCGATGGCGATCGGTTTTGTCGTGCTGGCGGGCTGGTTGTTCGATACGGCTGCCGGCGAAGACACCTACAACAAGATGGTCGCGATGCTTGATAACCCGGTCGGGTGTGTCCTGCTTGTTGGCTGGAGTTTTTCCTTCTTTCTCCATCTGGGCAACGGGATTCGCCACCTGCTCTGGGATGCCGGCTACGGCTTTGAAAAAGTCGAAGCGAATACGTCGGCCTGGTTGGTATTGATAGAGGCCGTCGTCCTTACCGCGTTATTCTGGTGGGTGCGCTCGTGAGCCTGCGTTCACCGCTAAACAAGGTACTCGGACTGGGATCGGCGAAGGACGGTACGTCTCACTTCTGGGGACAACGGGTATCGGGTATCGCACTCGTATTGCTGGGTCTCTGGTTCGCGATTTCCATGGCGAAAATGCCGGGATTCGCCTATGCAGACTCCGTTGAATTCATCGGCGACCCGCTGAACGGTGTGTTGCTGTGCCTGCTTGTCGTAACCGTCGCATACCATTCGTACCTCGGTGTGCAAGTCGTCATCGAAGATTACGTGCATGCGCACGGTATCAAACTCTCTCTGCTTATCGTTGTTCGCTTCGCACATGTGCTGCTGGCCGCCGCGGGCATTTACGGAATACTGAAAATCGGACTCGGTGCATGAGCGACTACGAATTCATCGACCACAGCTACGACGTTGTCGTGATCGGCGCCGGCGGCGCCGGGCTGCGAGCGACCTTTGGCCTCGCGAATGCCGGTTTCGACACGGCGTGCATTACCAAGGTTTTTCCGACTCGCAGCCACACAGTCGCGGCACAGGGTGGCATTTCGGCGGCACTCGGCAATATGGGCGAGGACGACTGGCGCTGGCACATGTACGACACGGTCAAGGGTTCCGACTGGCTCGGCGACCAGGACGCTATTGAGTACATGTGCAAGGAAGCACCGGACGCGATTATCGAGCTCGAACATTATGGCGTGCCGTTCTCGCGTACCGAGGAAGGCAAGATTTACCAACGTCCGTTCGGCGGCATGACGACGCACTACGGCGAGGGTACGGCGCAACGTACCTGCGCCGCGGCCGATCGGACCGGGCACGCCATGCTACATACGCTGTACCAGCAGTCGCTGAAGCACGATGCCGAGTTCTACATCGAGTACTTCGCCGTTGATCTCATCATGGAAGACGGTGCCTGCCGCGGTGTGGTCGCGATCGATCTTGCAACGGGCCGCCTGCATCGCTTCCGTTCACACCAGGTAATCCTCGCAACCGGCGGCTACGGTCGAGCCTACTTTTCGTGCACCTCGGCGCACACCTGCACAGGCGATGGCAATGCGATGGTATTGCGTGCCGGTCTGCCGGTGCAGGACCAGGAATTCGTGCAGTTCCACCCGACCGGAATCTATGGTTCCGGCTGCCTGATCACCGAGGGGTCGCGCGGCGAGGGCGGCTATCTCACGAATTCGGACGGTGAGCGTTTCATGGAACGCTACGCGCCGAACGCCAAGGACCTTGCGTCGCGAGACGTCGTCTCGCGTTCGATGACCATCGAGATTCGCGAAGGACGTGGCGTTGGACCGGAAAAGGACCACATTCACCTGCACCTTGAGCATCTCGGACCCGAAGTCATCGAGGAGCGGCTGCCCGGTATCGCCGAGTCCGCGCGCATCTTTGCAGGCGTCGACGTCAACAAGGAACCGATCCCCGTTCTGCCGACCGTGCACTACAACATGGGCGGCATTCCGGCCAACTTTAACGGGCAGGTTGTTACGAAAGACGGCGACGACGCCGAAAAAGTGGTCGAAGGCCTGATGGCCGTGGGCGAGGCGGCCTGCGTATCCGTCCATGGTGCAAACCGGCTCGGTTCGAACTCGCTCCTCGACCTCGTCGTGTTCGGTCGCTCGGCGGCACACTTCTGTGCCGAGACGATGCAGCCAGGGGCTCGGCACAAACCGCTGGCCGCCGATGCCGGCCAGGATTCCGTGGCGCGTATCGACAAACTGCGCAACGCAGACGGGCCGCGACCAACCGCCGATATTCGCCTGGACATGCAAAAAGTCATGCAGGCGCACGCAGCGGTATTTCGTACCGGCGAGTCGCTCGACGAGGGCGTCGAGAGACTGCGAGTCGTATTCAGGAGTTTTGCCGAGGTTGGCACCAGCGACCGCTCGATGGTCTGGAATACGGACCTCGTCGAAACCATGGAGCTCGAAAACCTGCTCCTCAACGCGGCGGCGACGATGGAGTCGGCGGCCAATCGCAAGGAAAGTCGCGGCGCGCATGCACGTGAGGACTACCCGGACCGCGACGACAATGTCTGGATGAAGCACACCCTGGCCTGGGTCGACCGTGACAGCGGCGAAGTGACATTCGACTATCGTGGCGTACACACCGAAACGCTGACCGATGAAGTCGAGTACATCGCGCCAAAAGCGAGGGTCTACTGATGGCCGAATTTCGCCTGCCGAAGAATTCGCGCATTACCAGGGGCAAGCACTTCCCGGCCCCCGATGGCGCGACCAACACTAAGCAGTTTGCCGTCTACCGGTTCGATCCCTCCACCGGCGAGAATCCGCGTGTCGATACTTACGAGGTCGACATGGACAACTGCGGGCCGATGGTTCTCGATGCGCTGATCAAGATCAAGAACGAGATCGACCCGACACTGACGTTCCGGCGCTCGTGCCGGGAAGGCATTTGCGGCTCCTGCGCAATGAACATCGACGGCGGCAACACGCTCGCCTGTACCCGTGATATCGACGACATCCGCGGCGACGTGAAAATCTACCCGTTGCCGCACCTGCCGGTCGTGAAGGATCTCGTCGGCGACCTGACCAACTTCTACGCGCAATACGCGTCGATCAAGCCCTGGTTGCAGACACGCACACCGCCGCCGCCCGATCGTGAGCGACTGCAGTCGAAGGAAGACCAGGAGCTCATCAACGAGCCGTCGGCCTGCATTCTGTGCGCGTGCTGCTCGACCAGTTGCCCGAGCTACTGGTGGAATTCCGACCGTTATCTCGGGCCGGCTGCACTGCTGGCCGCCTATCGCTGGCTTGTCGACACGCGCGACGAAGCAACCGGCGAGCGCCTCGACGATCTCGAGGACCCGTTCCGGCTGTATCGTTGCCACACGATCATGAACTGCACGCAAACCTGTCCGAAAGGACTCAACCCGGCGAAAGCCATCGCGGAAACCAAGCGAATGCTCGTCGAGCGCAAGTATTGAGCGAGATTTCCAGGCTGCGCTGGCAGTGCCGACGCGGAATGCGCGAACTCGACGACCTGTTGCTGCGCTATCTCGACAAACGCTACGTCGCGGCCGGCGATAATGAAAAAGCGGCATTTCGCGAAGTTCTGGCGCTTGCCGACCCCGAGTTGAACGGGTACCTGTTGCAACGACAGGTCCCGGACTCAGAACCGATCGCGCGTGTCATCGAACGAATACTCAGCCTGCCTCACCATTGACCAACGGCTACGGCTGATCGTGCTGCGCACGGGCCACATGCTGGTCGCCATCGGCGCCGCCCTGATCAGCCAGTTGCCTGCCGAGCCGTGGCAGCTCTGGGCCGCAACGGCCGTCTGGACCTGGTCCGTCTTCCGCCAGAACCGCAAGCTGCGCCGGGCGTGGGCCCGGTACCGGTCGATCGACGTGTACCCGGACGGCCGCGTCGAGCTGGTTGGTACGGATGGCGAGCGGCGCGACGCGCGGCTCGAGGATGGCACGGTCGTGCTGTCGCGGTTCGGCTGGCTGCGGCTTTCGACGGCCACCGACGGCTACTTTGCCGAACTCGTTTCGGGCGTAGCGGCGACGCCGTTTCACTGGCGTCGGCTGCAGGTCATCCGTCGACACATTGGAGCGTCGCGATGAAGCTGCTAACATGCTGTCCCAGAAGAAAAAAAAGAATTCGAAAGATTCTCCGAACCCGCTGGAACCAAGCGCATGGAATGGCGTCTCAGAACAAAGATGAATAAGGCGGAAATCGGAGAACTTATCGGACATGGCAGTGTCTATCCCGGTGTACGGAGGCGAGGCAACGGCAGCAGAGGAGCAAAAGCCGGTGTCTAACCAGGCGTCCGACAAGAAACTCGTCGAACGGGTCCAGAAAGGCGACAAGGGCGCGTTTGATCTGCTGGTTTTGAAGTACCAGCACAAGATCGTCAACCTGGTGATGCGGTATGTCCGCGATCCGGAGCTGGCCCTGGACATAGCCCAGGAGGCCTTTATCAAGGCCTACCGGGCATTGCCAAGGTTTCGCGGCGACAGTGCGTTCTATACGTGGATGTACCGCATTGCCGTCAATACCGCCAAGAATCACCTGGCGGCGCAGCGGAGGCGACCAATGGACATCGAGCTCGACCTGCAGGACCCGGAGCAATACGACCTGCACGCCAAGCTCAAGGAGACCGACACGCCGGAAGGTGTCACGTTGTCGAATGAACTTCGGGAGACGGTCGAAAAAGCCATAGCGGCCCTGCCGGAAGATCTGAGAACGGCGATCGTTCTCCGGGAACTGGAAGGGATGAGCTACGAGGAGATCGCGCAGACGATGGAATGTCCTGTCGGAACGGTGCGGTCGAGGATTTTCAGGGCGCGTGACGCCATCGGCAAGAAAGTCGGTGGGTTGATTCGCTAACAGGTGCCAATGCGGCGCCAGGTAACCAGGGGACGGAGCGTCCCGTGCGGGTGGAGTATGAACGAGGCAATCAGAGAGCAGCTGTCGGCTTACGTGGATGGCGAGCTTCCCGATAACGAAGCAGAACTGCTGATCCGGCGCATGAGCCAGGATGCGGGACTGCGCAAGGAGGTGGCGGACTACCTGGCCATCGGACGCGTAATCCGTGGCGAGATGGGCGTCGCGGCAGCCGACCGGCTGCACCAGCGAGTCGACGCCGAACTCGGCGATCGACGAGAGGACGCGAACGACGCTGTGGAGTCGGCCGCGGTGGCCCGCTCATTGAAGCCGCTGGCGGGATTCGCCATCGCGGCAAGCGTCGCGCTCGTGGCCCTCTTCATGTTGCAAACGACCGGCGTCGAACAGCCGGACGCCGCTCCTGCCGCGACGACGGTAAACGCAACGGCTGTCCCGACGACGACGTCCCAGGAAGAACTGAAGCGCCAGTACCTGATCAACCACACGGAGGCGTCATCCGACCTCGGTGCCAACGGTATGGGGTCGCGTCTCGTATCGCTGGAGCTCGAAGACGACATCGAGGCGGAATCTGAATCGACGCCAGCTGACGAAGAGACAGTGGACCAGCCCTGATGTCGGCATTGGTCCGCCACTTCCGGTCTGGCTTGCTTGTCGTCCTCGGCGCGCTGTGGGTGCCGGCAGCGGTGCTCGCTGATGACGAACCCGGAGACTGGCTGAACCGTATGGCGTCTGCCGTGCAGGCGACAAGCTACGAAGGCACGGTCATTCGCATTCGCGACGGCAACGCCGAAGCGCTCAAGGTCATCCACACGATCGAAGACGGTGTGGTGCGTGAAAAGGTCGTCGCGCAGGAGGGCAACGGGCTAGAGATCATTCGGATCGGCAACGAAGTGCATTGCATTCTGCCGGACAGGAAGTCCGTGCTGATCGAAGAGTGGGACGATCAGTCCACGCTGTTTTCGACATTGCCGAAGAGCGAGATCCGTTTCGGCAACGAGTACGACCTTGCGCTCGTTCGCGAGGATCGTGTTGCCGGGCGCAAGACGTTCCTGTTGGCCATTCGGCCCCATGACAGTTTTCGCTACGGACACCGAATCTGGCTCGACAGTGAGACGGCGTTTCCGTTGCAAACCAAGTTGATCGATGAATCCGGCGCGACGATCGAACAGGTGAAGTTCGCCGATATCACGCTGGACAAGGAAATTCACGCAAGCGCGCTGGCGCCGTCCTACAGTACCGAACAATTCACCTGGCTCAGGCAGTCGTCGAGTCACGTTACCAAGAATGTTGATATCGACTGGACGTGCGACGATGTCCCGGCCGGATTCAAGGTGGTTTCGGCGCACGAGGACGAAATGCCCGGCAGCGACGAAACGGTGACACACATCCTCTACAGCGACGGACTGGCGGACGTTTCGGTATTCATCGCGGCAGCCGGTGGCACACCGGGCGAGGGTGCCTCCACCGTCGGAGGATCCAACTCCTACAACGTCGTCAGTGGCGACTACGAAATTACCGCGATTGGCGAGGTGCCGGCGGCCACGGTCCAGCGGATCGCGACCACCATGCGCAGGCCCTGAGTACAACTTCGACTGTCTGACAGTACAATTCTCCCATGCAAACGACGACCGGCAGAATCATCTCTGTCGCGGATGGGCGTGCGGAGGTCGAAATCGACCCGGCCGACGCCTGCGAGCGATGCAAGGCAGGTAAAGGCTGCGGTGCCGGCCTTTTTGGCCGGACACAGCGCGGCCGACCAGTGAACGCCGATGTTGCAGCGGGTGTTTCCGTTCGAACCGGCGATATGGTCCGCGTGTCACTGCTACCAGCGCGCCTGTTGCGCGCGGCGGCTATTGTCTACGGCATTCCGCTGCTTGGCGCATTGCTGGTTGCCGGTGGCGCCGGCCTGGCCGGTTTCGGCGAAACCGCTGCGGCACTGGCGGCACTGGGCGGGCTTGGCGGCGGCTATTGGCTGGCACGGCGCTTCGTTCGGCGGGAAGCCTGTCTGCGCGAATTCACGCCGCTCGTCACCGGTCGGGCCTGAATGCCGGCCCTGGTCGTATACAGCCGACAGGGCTGCCACCTGTGTGAGATCCTGATTGAGGAATTGTTACCGCTTATTGAGCGTCGCGCGACGCTCGAAGTGCGCGACATCGACACGCGGCAGGACTGGCGTGAGGCCTACGACATCCGGATCCCGGTGGTCGAGCTCGATGGCCGGTTCGTTTGCGAATACCAGCTCGACCGCCAGGCGCTGCAAACGGCCCTTGCCGGTGGCCGCGGTGAGGCCGAATAGTGCCGTATTTCACACCGAAATCGGTATACTTCGCCGCTGCATTTGGCCGGCTTCGCCGGCTGTTCGCCGACTAACGCCGCCATGAAGCATATTCGCAATTTCTCCATCATCGCCCACATCGACCACGGCAAGTCCACGCTGGCCGATCGTTTCATCCAGCATTGCGGCGGCCTGAGCGAGCGCGAGATGGCGGAGCAGGTGCTTGATTCCATGGACCTCGAGCGCGAACGCGGCATTACGATCAAGGCGCAGAGCGTGTCGTTGAACTACACGAGTCCGGCCGGCGAACAGTACCAGCTGAACTTTATCGATACGCCGGGCCACGTCGACTTTTCCTACGAGGTTTCGCGGTCGCTGGCGGCCTGTGAAGGCGCGCTGCTGGTGGTAGACGCCGCGCAGGGTGTCGAGGCACAGAGCGTCGCAAACTGCATAACGGCGATCGACCAGGGTCTCGAGGTACTCCCGGTTCTGAACAAGATCGATCTGCCGGCCGCCGAGCCGGAAAAAGTCGTGGCCGAGATCGAGGACATCATTGGCATTGACGCGCAGGATGCCATTCACGTCAGCGCGAAAACCGGCAAAGGTATTCCCGAGTTGCTCGAACAACTGGTCGAGCTGATACCGGCGCCCGAGGGCGATCCCGATGGCCCGCTACAGGCGTTGATCATCGACTCCTGGTTCGACAACTACGTCGGTGTCGTTTCGCTGGTGCGCGTCGTCAATGGCAAATTGCCCAAGCGCAGCCGGATAACTGTCATGTCGACCGGCGCCAATCATGTCGCGGACCGTGTAGGCGTCTTCACACCAAAGATGGATGACCGGGATGAACTGTCGACCGGTGAAGTGGGCTTTGTCATTGCCGGCATCAAGGACATCTACGGTGCGCCTGTCGGCGACACGCTGACCTTGAAGGACAATCCCTGCGAGGAGCCACTCCCCGGATTCAAGCAGGTCCAGCCGCGCGTATTCGCGGGCCTGTTCCCGATCAACTCGGACGACTACGAAAGTTTTCGGGAAGCGCTGCAAAAGCTGCGGCTGAACGACGCCGCGCTGCACTTCGAGCCCGAATCTTCGGCAGCGCTCGGCTTCGGTTTTCGTTGCGGATTTCTCGGCATGCTGCACATGGAGATCGTCCAGGAGCGCCTTGAGCGGGAGTACGACCTCGAGCTGATCACAACGGCGCCGACCGTAATTTTCGAAGTCGTCAACACGGCGGGCGAGGTCCTGCATGTCGACAACCCATCGAAGCTGCCCGCAGTCAACGAAATCACGGAGCTGCGCGAGCCCATCATCACGGCCAACGTGCTGGTCCCGGAGCAGTTCGTCGGGGCCGTGATCAAGCTGTGCATCGAAAAGCGGGGCGTGCAGAAACAGATGCGCTACCTCGGCGGCCAGGTGTCGCTCGAGTACGAAATGCCGCTCGCCGAAGTCGTACTCGATTTCTTTGACCGACTGAAGTCGGTCAGCCGCGGGTTCGCCTCGTTCGACTACCACTTTGAGCGGTTCGAACCGGCGTCGCTGGTGCGGCTCGATGTGCTGATCAACGGCGACCGGGTCGATGCGCTGTCCGTCATCGTGCATCGCGACAACGTCAAGGGACGCGGCCGCGACCTCGTCGATCGTATGCGGGAACTGATTCCGCGGCAGATGTTCGATGTCGCAATCCAGGCAGCCATTGGTAGCCAGATCATTGCCCGGTCCAACGTGAAGGCGTTGCGCAAGAATGTCACCGCCAAGTGCTACGGCGGTGACGTTTCACGCAAGCGAAAATTGCTCGAGAAGCAAAAGGCGGGCAAGAAGCGCATGAAACAGGTCGGTTCTGTCGAAATCCCGCAGGAGGCGTTCCTCGCCGTGTTGCGGGTTGAAAAGTGAGGACGTTCGTTTGAATTTTTCCCAGCTTCTGATAACCCTTGCCGCAGTGACCGGCCTGGTACTGGTTCTGGATAAATTCGTCTGGAAGTGCGGCGAGCGAGCGAATCCATCTCGGCTGATCGCGGAACTCGTCGACTTTTCCCGGGTTGCTTTCCCCATCGTCGCGTTCTTCCTCGTCGTACGATTTCTCGGGCTCACGCTGGCCGAAATTCTGACATTTCTAACCGCCGTTGCCGCGGTCACGGTCGTACTCGACAAGTTTGTATGGAAGTCGTCCGGGCGCGACGATTTGCCACGAAGACTGACGACCTTTATTGAGTACTCGCGCTCCTTCCTGCCGGTACTGTTGCTGGTGCTGGTCGTCCGGTCATTCGTATTTGAGCCGTTTCGCATCCCGTCCGCATCGATGAATCCAACCTTGCTCGAAGGCGATTTCATCTTTGTCAAGAAATACAGCTACGGGCTGCGATTGCCGGTCACCGAAACCAAGATTTTCGAAACCGGAAGCCCGGAGCGCGGAGACGTCGTCGTATTCCGCTTGCCCAGCAACCCGAAAATCAACTACATCAAGCGCGTGGTCGGCTTGCCCGGAGACACCGTGCGATACGACGATCACCGGCTGACGATCAATGGCGTCGAGGTGCCGCTCGAGCGGACCGAGCGTTCGTTTGCCGGGTTCCCGATACTCGATGAGGTGCTGGATGGGAGAAGCCACGATGTCGTCGTGATGGACCCGCAGATCTCGCGCACGAACGGTACCTACACCGTGCCGCCGGGACATTTTTTCATGATGGGCGACAATCGCAACAACAGTCGCGACAGCCGCTACCTGAATGCCGTCGGCTACGTGGCCGAAGAATTCCTCGTCGGCGAGGCGACGCGTGTCTGGATGCACTGGGTGCCCGGCTGGAATGCGCCGGACTGGGGCCGCATTGGCACCAAAATCCAATAATGTGGTGTCAGTCACTAAAAGCTGGCTAAAATCAGGCTATTGTGACGCCTGAATTGCACATAACGCGCCAGATTCATGGAGAATTTGACATGCACGCCAGCATCCTGAAAACGCCCCTGACGCGCCACCGCCAGGGCGGAATGACCACGCTGGGCCTGATCATCCTGGTGGTGTTCGTTGGCCTGTTCGCATTCGCCGGCATCCGGTTGACGCCTGTGTACCTGAATTACATGAAAGTGGTCGGGGTTGTAAACGGCGTCTACGAAGAGTTTGACGGTCAAAACGCGAGTGGCGCCGAGATACGCAGTTCAATCGCGCGCCGCTTCGACATCGAAAGCGTTGCTGAAATCAACGCCAAGGACGTCAAGGTGAAAAAATCGGGCAATGGCTACGAGGTTGCCGCCACGTATGCACACAAGGCGCCTTTCATCGCCAATGTGTCGTTCGTGGTCGATTTCGACAAGCGGGTCCTCGTCAGACGCTAAAATCCTGGTAACCCGGCCGCAGAGCGGCCGATAAAGAGCGAATCCATTGAAGAAGGCCGAGCGCTGGCTCGAAGAAACGCTGCACTATCGCTTTGAAGATGCGCTGCTTTTCCAGCAGGCGCTGACGCACCGCAGTGCAGCCCGCAACAATAACGAACGACTCGAGTTTCTCGGCGATGCGATTCTCGATTTCGTCATTTCCGAGTCCGTGTACCGGGCGCGGCCACTTGCCAGCGAAGGCGACCTGAGCAAGTTGCGTTCTTCGCTGGTTCGTGACGACACGCTGGCGGAGATTGCAAACGAACTGGGCCTGGGCTCCTACCTGATTCTGGGAAGCGGCGAAAGGAAAAGTGGCGGTCATCGCCGCAATTCAATTCTCGCAGATGCGGTCGAAGCGATTTTCGGCGCCATCTTTCTCGATGCCGGTTTCGACGCGTGTCGTCGCGTCATTGAAAAAGTCTTTGAGGAACGGCTGCTGTCGCTGCCCGACGTCCGCGAACTGCGCGACGCGAAAACGCGGTTGCAGGAGTGGCTGCAGCGACGCAAGTTCAACCTGCCGCGGTATGATCTCGTTGAAGTGAGCGGCAAGGACCATAAACAACGATTCACCGTTAGTTGCACGGTCGACGAAAAATCACTCGAAACGACAGGCGAGGCGTCGAGCCGTCGAAAGGCCGAACAAAAGGCGGCGCGCCGCATGCTGAAACGCCTGACCGGTGAAGCAGAATGACGGCCGCCGGTGACTTCCGTTGTGGCCTGGCTGCCGTGATAGGCCGACCGAATGTCGGCAAGTCGACGATGATCAATGCCATCATGGGCCGCAAGGTCAGCATCGTTACCGCCAAGCCGCAGACAACGCGGCACCGGATCCTTGCCGTGCACACGACCGACAGCAGCCAGATCATTTTCGTCGACACACCGGGGCTGCACCGCAAGGCCGGCAAGGCGATGAATCGCTTGATGAACCGCACGGCCGCCAACGCGCTGCTGGATGCCGACGTCGTTCTGTTCGTCAGCGATGCCACCCGCTGGACGTCGGAAGACGATGATGTGCTGAAACGTCTGAAGTCGTGCAACGCACCGGTCATCGCACTGCTCAACAAGGTCGACAAGGTGCACCCGAAGGAAAAGCTGCTGGATGCGCTGGCGCTGATGAATGCCCGGCATGAGTTCGCCGAAATCGTACCGGTGTCGGCGCTGCAAAACGACAACCTCGACGAACTCGTCGCGATGTTGCCGCCTTTCCTGCCCGAGTCTCCGCCACTGTTCCCCGAGGATATGCACACCGATCGCAGCGACGAATTTCACGCGGCCGAGACGATTCGCGAGAAGCTGACGCTGATGCTGCACCAGGAACTGCCGTATGGACTCACGGTGCAGGTGGAGCGATTCGTCGAGGAAGAGTCGGGTATCGCCATCAACGCTGTCATCTGGGTCGAGCGCGACAGCCAGAAAGGCATCGTCGTGGGAAAGAATGGCAAGGTTCTGAAGAAGGTCGGACGTGCTGCGCGACTCGACATCTCGGAGCAGGCCGGCCGGCCGGTACACCTCGAGCTGTGGGTCAAGGTCAAGACCAACTGGGCCGACAATGAAAAGGACCTGATGAACCTCGGATTCGAGACGCCGTAGCCAACGATGAGCGTCCAGCGTCGTGTTCAGCAACAACCCGGATACATCCTGCATCGACGCCCATTCCGGGATTCGAGCCAGATTCTCGATATCGTTACGCGCGACCACGGTCGCATCGCCGTCGTGGCGCGAGGCAGTCGCGCCGCAAAGTCGCGGCTGGCGGGCATACTCCGACCGTTCATGCCATTGCGGGTAAGCTGGGTGGCGAAGTCCGACCTCGGTACATTGACCGGTGCGGAAGCCGCCGGTGCCCCGTGTGGCGTCACAGGTGATGCATTGTTGTCGGCATACTACGTCAACGAGCTGCTACTGAATTTCCTGCATCGATCGGACGTGCAGCCAGAGATCTTCGCACTTTATGAGCAGGTGCTGTCGGCGCTCGCACGGACAGCGCCACCGGCCGCCAGCCTGCGGTCCTTCGAGATTGAACTCCTGAGCCTGCTGGGCTACGCGCTGAATCTCGATCATGAAGCGGGCGGCCACGTGCCACTCAATGCGAGCCGGTCGTACGAATACCGCATCGAACAGGGGCCGGTAGCGGTCGAGCGAACCGAAGGCCGCCTGGTGTTTCCCGGCGCCGACCTCATCGCGATCGGTGCGCAGTCGTTTGACGATGCAGGTACGCTGCGTGCGGCCGGCCGCCTGCTGCGCGCGGTGATCGACTGGCACCTCGGAGGCCGCGAGCTGAACAGTCGCAAGGTGCTGATGGAACTGCATCGCGGTAGAATCGCGCCTTCGTCGAAAAAGGACACCGACAGTGAGTGATGACAACACCCTTCACCTGGGCGTAAATCTCGACCATATCGCGACGTTACGGCAGGTGCGCGGCACGACGTATCCTCGACCGGCAGACGCCGTGACAATGGTCGAGCAGGCCGGTGCAGACAGTATCACCGTGCACCTGCGAGAAGACCGACGGCACATACAGGACGCGGACTTGCCGGCGATTATCGAGGTGATGCGAACACACATGAATCTCGAGTGCGCCGTAACTGACGAAATGCTGGACATCGCAATCAGCCACAAGCCATCTGATGTTTGTCTCGTTCCCGAAAAACGCGAGGAACTGACAACGGAAGGCGGGCTCGATGTCAAAGGCCAGCTGGAGAAGGTACGGGCTGCAACGGAGCGCCTGACGGCGGCAGGCATCCGGGTGTCGTTGTTCATCGACCCGGACCGGGAGCAGCTCGACGCCGCCGTTGCCGTCGGTGCACCGGTCGTCGAAATACATACCGGCGCGTATGCGGAACTGGACGGTGACGCCGCGGCGGACGAGCTGGCGCGCGTTGTCGACGCGGTTGAATACGGTGACACTCTGGGCCTGGTTATCAATGCCGGCCACGGGCTGCATTACCAGAACGTGGCGCCGATTGCGGCGATTCCACAGATCAGGGAACTGAATATTGGTCACGCCATCGTTGCGCGTGCCGTTTTCGATGGCCTGGCGATCGCCGTCAGCGAGATGAAGCGCCTGATGACTGAAGCGCGGGCACGATGATATTCGGGGTCGGTACCGATATCGTCGAACTTGCGCGCGTCGAGAAGACCTGGAAGCGCTTTGGCCGGCATTTCGCCGAACGTATCCTGATGCCGGAGGAGATGACGTTGTTCGAGCGCCAGAAAAACCCGGCGCGTTTTCTCGCCATGCGCTTTGCGGGCAAGGAGGCCACGGTCAAGGCCATGGGCACCGGCTTTGCAAATGGCGTCTGGGTGCGGGACGTCGGCGTGGTACACAATGACTGGGGTCGGCCGCTGGTGATCTGGTCGGATCGCGGCCGGCGCGTCTGCAACACGTTGGGAATCGGTGCGGGCCATGTCAGCCTGACCGACGATGCGGGCCTGGTGCTCGCGTTCGCCGTGGTTGAAAAGGCGGAGTAGACCATGCGTAGTTTTTGCTTCGATATCGAAACGGTGCCGGACGTCGAACTCGGAGCGGCGCTTTACGACCTCGACGGCCTGCCGGACAGCGACGTTGCGACAGCGATGACGTTCAAACGACAACAGGCGGCCGGGACCGAGTTCCTGCCATTGCACCAGCATCGCGTCGTCGCTATTTCGGTGACGTTCAGGGACGCCGATCGCTTCAAGGTCTGGAGCCTCGGGACCGAGGAGTCGGACGAGGCCGAGCTTGTGCAACGGTTCTACGACGGCATCGAGAAGTACACGCCGGATCTCGTGTCCTGGAACGGCGGCGGATTCGACCTGCCGGTGCTCAACTACCGTGCGCTGAAGAACGGCATCCAGGCGCCGCGTTACTGGGAAACCGGCGATGGTGACCGCGACTTCAAATGGAATAACTACCTGAGCCGCTACCATGCGCGCCACACGGACCTGATGGACGTCCTTGCAGGTTACAACAACCGGGCCTTCGCGAAGCTTGACGAGATTGCCGTTATGTGTGGCTTTCCCGGAAAGCTCGGCATGAGCGGCGCGAAGGTGTGGGACACGTTCCAGGACGGCGGCATTCGTGAGATTCGCGACTACTGCGAAACGGATGTACTCAACACGTGGCTCGTTTACCTTCGTTTTGAGCACATGCGCGGTCATTTCGACGACCGCGACCTCGAGCGTGAATTCGCCCTCGTACGAACGACGCTCGAGGAGATGAACCAGCCCCACCTCAACGAATTTCTCGCGGCCTGGCCGGCCTGAATGGGCAGGCGCAAGCGCAATCGCGAGCCGCAAACGGCTGGCATCATCTCGGCGACACACGACGGACGGGGCATCGCCGACGTGGACGGCAAGAAAGTCTTCGTGGCCGGCGCGCTCCCGGGTGAGACGGTGGAGTTCAGGCGTCGCAAGTTTCGCCGCAATTTCGACGAGGCCGAGCTCTTGCAGGTCATTGACCCGTCGCCGGATCGCATCGAGGCCCGCTGTGATGCATACGGCCGTTGCGGCGGATGTTCGATGCAGCACGTCACACCGGAATACCAGCGCGAGATCAAGTTCCAGGCACTTAAAGACAATCTCGAACGAATCGGCAAGGTGTCGCCGTCGGAGTGGCTGGAACCGATGACGGGACCGGCATGGAGTTACCGTCGCCGTGCCCGGCTTGCGGTCAGGGACGTCGCCGGCAAAGGCCGGACACTGGTCGGGTTCCGGGAACGTCATGCGCCGTACGTCACCGACATGCATCGTTGCGAAGTGCTCGTTGAACCGGTCGGTGCGCTGATCGATCCGTTGTCGGACATGATCGGGCAACTGTCCATTCGCATGACGCTGCCGCAAGTCGAAGTCGCTGTTGCAGAAAATGCGACAGCGATGGTGTTTCGCGTGCTCGAGCCACCGACAGAGCAGGACAGGGAGGTTCTGCGCAGTTTCGGTGCGGCGCACGATCTCCGCATCTACCTGCAGCCTGGGGGGCTCGATTCACTGCAATTGTTGCACCCGCAGGTCGTCGACGCGCCACTCCGGTACTCGCTCCCAGAGTTCGACATCACAATCGACTTCGAGCCCGTCGATTTCGTACAGGTCAATGCGGATATCAACCAGCGGATGGTGCATTTCGCCATCGAACAGCTGGATCCCGCCCCGACGGACAAGGTCCTCGATCTTTTCTGCGGCATTGGCAACTTCTCGCTACCCCTGGCGCGCCGGGCGGACAGTGTCCTGGGCATTGAAGGCCTGCAGTCGCTCGTCGACAGGGCCGGCCGCAACGCGTTGCAGAATGGCCTGGAGAATGTCGAGTTTCGCGCTGCGGACCTGTCGAAAATCGACGGCAATGAGTCGTGGATCGGTGCAGGCTGGGATGCTGTATTGCTGGATCCGGCGCGTAGCGGAGCCGCCGAGATCGTGAATGTCATACACAGGATCGGACCTGCGCGAATTGTGTATGTGTCCTGTCATCCGGGAACGCTGGCGCGCGATGCGGGCATTCTCGTCAATGAAAAGAGATACCGGCTCGATGCTGCGGGAATTATCGATATGTTCCCGCATACGTCGCATGTAGAATCGATCGCTGTATTCACCAAGGCATGAGCCACGAGGCAGTAGGAATGTCACTTGGACCGGTGATGCTCGACATCGAAGGCGTCAGCCTGACGCCCGCCGATCGCGACCTGCTGCGGGAACCCGCGGTTGGCGGAGTCATCCTGTTCACTCGCAATTTCGAATCCGTCGACCAGGTGACGGACCTGGTAACAGAAATTCGTGCGCTCCGCAGCCCGCCGCTGCTCGTTGCCGTCGACCACGAAGGCGGTCGCGTACAGCGATTTCGCAATGGATTCACGGTCATGCCGCCGGTGCGCGAGTTTGGCCGCCGCTACGACACTGACCCGGACGAGGCGCAACAGCACGCACATGAAGCGGGTTGGCTGATTGCATCGGAACTGCGGGCTGCCGGGATCGACCTGTGTTTCGCGCCGTGCGTCGACCTCGACTGGGGAATCAGTGAAGTCATCGGCAACCGGGCCTTTCATCGTAAGCCGGATATCGTTGCAGACCTGGCCAGCGCGTTTGCACGCGGATTGCGCAGTGCCGGTATGGCCGCGATCGCCAAGCATTTTCCCGGACACGGTGCCGTTGTTGCCGATTCGCATTTGCGATTGCCGACAGACCGCCGCGACTATGGCTTGTTGCTCGATGACATGCGTCCGTACGAGCGCATGATCAATACCGGCGTCATTGCCGGGGTCATGCTTGCGCATATCGTGTATCGCGAAACCGACGCCATGCCGGCAGGGTTTTCGGAATACTGGATCCAGCGCGAATTGCGCGGGCGACTCGGCTTTGGCGGCGCGGTATTTTGCGACGACCTGAGCATGAAAGCGACGCAGGACTACGGCTCGATGGCCGAACGCAGCAAACTCGCGCTCGCGGCGGGTTGCGACATGATTCTCGTGTGCAACGACCGCGACGCGGCACACGCCGCCGTCGCTTCGCTAAACGACTATTCCAACCCGCTTTCGCTCGTACGCCTCGCGCGCCTGCATGGCACGGGCACGATCCTGCGAGAAAGCCTGCAGTCGAGCGACGAATGGCAGGCCGCGAACACACGGTTCATGAAGTGGAGCGAACGACCGGAGTTACACCTCGATGCCTGAACAGTACGGCATCATCATCGGCAGCGGATTCGGCGAGATCGGCAGCGGCAAGGCAGAGCCGCCGACGCAGAATCGCTTCGGTATGCCGTCAGCACCACTGCGGCACGGCGAAATTAGTGGATGCAACGTCGTTACGCTCGCACGCCACGGTGAACCGCACTCGATTCCGCCGCACGCAATCAACTACCGGGCCAATCTTGTCGCACTCTCGGAATCCGGCGTGTCGTCCATCGTCGCATTGTGCACGGTGGGCATCATTTCGAGTATTTGCGAGCCCGGGCAACTTGGTGTCCCGGACCAGTTGCTCGACTACACGTGGGGACGTGAACACACCGTATTTGACGGCGGCGACGGCGTTGTCGAGCATATCGACTTCACTGTGCCTTTTTCGTCGGTACTCCGGGACGGGTTGCTTGCGGCCGCCGCTGCAGCCGGTGTGGCGTGCCATGATGGCGGCACCTATGCGGCGCTGCAGGGACCGCGACTGGAAACCGCTGCCGAGGTCGATTGCCTTGAGCGTGATGGCGCTGACTACGTTGGCATGACGGCGATGCCCGAGGCGGCCATCGCCGCCGAACTGGGCATGCGTTATGGCTGCCTTGCGCTGGGCGTCAACAAGGCGGCAGGTCGCGGCGACATGCCGATCCACAGCGATGTGGAGGCCAGTACGGCGATCGCGTGTGAAGCGGCAAAATCCGTACTGCATCATTTTTTCGCAGCGGCATTCGAGGCAGCATAGGCGACTATGGGTGGTGTAAATCGCGACATACTTGGGCAGGTCATCGACGGCACAACTGAGCCGTTGCTGGTCGTGCGCACAGACCAACCGGACTGGCCGGTGGTGTTGGCCAACCCGGCCTGGTCGTCGATCAGTGACATGGAGACGACCGGCGAGCCGTTTGCAGACGTCATCGAGGCGCTCGCGGGCCGGGATTTTGCACTCGAAGTCAGTGAAGCCGTCCGGTCGCAACAGGAGTTGAGCCTGCCGGTTGAGGTCAATAACCGCGAGTTTTTGCTGGTGCTGCGCCCGTTGGCTGCGAAAAACGAGGATGCCGTGTCGTACTTTGCAGCGTACTGGCGCGGTGGTGGCAATGCCGGCGCCGCCCGGGACGCTGAAATGCACCATGCGCTTCTGAAGGCAAAGCGCCAGATCCGCGACCTGTCTCGCGACGATCCCGTCACCGGGCTGCTGAACGGCCGGGCTTTCACCGAAGTGTTCGAACACGATTGGGCTGTAGCAAGTCGTGAGAAAAGCCAGCTGTCGGTCGTGACATTCCGGCTCGATGAATTCGATGCGTACGTCGAGGTGTTCGGGCGGCACGCATCCGATTCGTGTCTGCGCCGTGTCGGTCAGACGATAAGGCGCTGCCTGAGACGTGCGAGTGACGTGGTGGCACGTACGGACGGCGCCTCTTTTGTCGTGCTGTCTCATGCGTCGGACGAAGACGGAGTGCGTGAATTTGCGCGCAGGATATCGACAGCCGTTCGTGAGCTTGGCTTGCACCACCCCCGAGCGTCGTCGTCGAAGTTCGTGACGGTGACACACGACGTCGCGGTATCGCGACCCGGTTCGGAGACGCGCCCGCCGCGCGACTTCCTGGAGGAGTTGCTAGCGACCGACTAGATCGGGGTCGCCAAGGAATTCCTCGAGGTCGTCCCCGGATTCGCCTTCCCCGGATCGCGTGATTTTCGCCAGCACGCCGAATTTCGGATGGTCGAAGTACCGAACGTCGCCGCTCTTGAAGATGCGGTCTTCCTGGATTCTGTAGTGCGTTGGCTGCCGGTTCGTGTCGACGTTCGCGGTGCCGTATCCGGCACTGCCTGTGGCCGGTGCGTCGAGTGCGAGGTCGACAACCAGGTGCAGGTAGCGGCCGAGGTACAGCTTGAGTTCACCATCAAGACCGACCGGCGGTCTCGCGAAGCTCGACAACGGGCGCGGCTCGGTTAGCTCGTCCGGCAGCGTCGGCTGTGTCCACCCGAAGTGCATGATCGGGTCGTAGACATCGAGGCGTTCGAGGTGACCCCATGCCTCCAGCATCGTGAACTGGTCGTCGGTGAGCGCGACAATTTCGTATGCCCGGCTGTTTCCAATGTTCGGCTTGGGTCGCGGTGCCGGGTCCCTGACGGTCTCGAGGTCGTCCCCGAAGGCGTAGTCTCCATCGGCCTCCGGCGGCGCATCCGGCACGAATACCTCGGTGCCGGTTGAGACATTCTCGTTGTATCGGAAAATGATCATTTCCACGGTGTAGCGCCGGACTTCCTCGGCGACCGGCTTGTTATCGCCGTCCTGTGCGACAACGGATCCTGTAGCGAATATGCCGATTAAGAGCAACAGTCGTTTTTTCATGCCAGCCATCAGTCCATCATTCTCCATCCGCTTTGACCTGTAGTCGGTCCAGAAGGTCCTCGATCAGGCGAAAACGCGCCCCGACGTCATCGAGCTCGGCCCGGATCTGCAGGCGATGCGAGCCCTGCAGCCGATATCGACGACTGTCATTTTGCACTAATTGCACGAGCGCGACAGGGTCAATCGTCGCGTCGTCGCCGAAAACCAGGTATCCGCCGGCATCGCCCGCATCGATTTTTTCGATGCCCAGGGTACTTGCCCGCCGTTTGATGCCGGCGATTCGCACCAGGTTCTTCGTCGCCTCCGGCAGCAGGCCGAAGCGATCGATCAGTTCGACCTGAAGTTCGCGCAGTTCTTCGTCGTTTTCACAGGCCGATATACGCTTGTAGAGCATCAGCCGGAGATGCACGTCGGGAACGTAGTCTTCGGGCAGCAGCGCCGGCACGTGCAGGTTGAGTTCGACGCCGGTATTGAGCGGTGCTTCGAGGTCGGGTTCCCTGCCTTCGCGCAGTGAATCGACCGCACGACCGAGCAGCTCGGTGTACAGTGAAAACCCGATCTCCTGGATTTGCCCGCTCTGGGTATCGCCGAGCAGTTCGCCGGCACCGCGAATTTCGAGGTCATGGGTAGCGAGCGTGAAGCCCGACCCGAGGTCCTCCAGCGAGTCGATAGCCTCGAGGCGCTTGATGGCATCGGCCGTCATCGATGCCCGGGGCGGGGCGACGAGGTAGGCATACGCACGATGGTGCGACCGGCCGACACGGCCTCGCAACTGGTGCAGCTGCGCGAGCCCGAATCGGTCGGCCCGGTTGATGATGATGGTATTCGCCGTCGGAACGTCGATGCCGCTCTCGACAATCGTCGTACACAGCAGGACGTTGAAGCGGCGGTGGTAAAAATCCAGCATGACCTGCTCGAGATCGCGCTCGGGCATCTGGCCGTGCCCGATACGAATGCTGGCTTCTGGGACAAGCTTCGCGAGCCGTTGCTCGATGCGGCCAATGTCCTCAACGCGATTGTGGATGAAATACACCTGGCCGCCGCGCTTGATCTCGCGCAGGCACGCCTCGCGGACAATGACGTCGTTCCATTCCGAGACAAAGGTCTTGACGGCCAGTCTTTCTGCCGGCGGTGTCGTGATCAGGGACATCTCGCGGATGCCGCCAAGGGCCATATTGAGCGTGCGCGGAATCGGCGTGGCCGTCAGCGTCAGGATGTCGATCTCGCTACGCAATGACTTGATCGCTTCCTTGTGGCGCACGCCGAACCGGTGTTCCTCGTCGACGATAACCAGCCCGACATCCCTGAAGTCTTTCGTGTGCTGCAGCAGGCGATGCGTGCCGATGACGACGTCAACGTTGCCCGACTGCAGTCCCTTGACGATGTCCTTGACCTCTCTTGCTGACTGGAACCGCGACAGCACCTCGACACGAACCGGCCAGTCGGCAAATCGATCGCGGAAGTTCTGGCCGTGTTGTTGTGCAAGCAGCGTCGTCGGCACGAGGATCGCGACCTGTTTGCCGCCGTGCACGGCGGCAAACGTCGCGCGCAATGCAACCTCGGTCTTGCCGAAACCAACGTCGCCGCAAACAACCCGGTCCATGGGCTGGTCCGATGCCAGGTCTTCGAGAACGTCGTCTATGGTACTGGCCTGGTCTTCCGTCAGTTCGAACGGGAAGCCGGATTCAAAACTGCGATAGTCCTGTTCAGGCCAGCGAAAACGATGCCCGGGTCGTGCTGCACGGCGCGCATAGATGTCGAGCAACTCGGCAGCCACGTCGCGGATCTTCCGGATCGCGCGTTTGCGCGCTTTTTTCCACTGGTCACTGCCCAGCCGGTGGAGCGGCGCGTTTTCCGGCGACGCACCGGTGTAGCGGGAAATCAGTTCCAGGGCGTGGACCGGAACGTAGAGCTTGTCGCCGTCGGCATACTCGAGATGCAGGAACTCCGCCTCGAACCCGCCGACCTCCAGTGTCGTAAGCCCGAGGTAGCGGCCGACGCCGTACTCGGCATGAACCACCGGCGAGCCGGCTTCCAGATCGTTGAGCTGGCGAATTATCGTCTCGGGATCGCGTTCGCTGCGCCTCCGTTTGCGTCGTGCCGTGGTGCGTTCGCCGAACAGCTGCTGCTCGCTGACAACGGCGAGCTTTGCGTCGGGCAACAGGACACCGTTATCGACGGGCGCGACCGTGACCCCGATTCGCTGCGTGGCGCCGAGAAACTCCTGCCAGCTGGTGACGCGCGCGAGGTCGAGGCCACGTCCTGACAGCAGGTCGTGGAGTTGTTCGCGGCGGCCCGGTGAGTCGCTGCTGAACAGCACCCGGCCGTCGAAGCTGTCGAGGAACTGGACAAGCGCCGCCGCTGCATCTTCGTAGCGCACTTCGATCTTCATTGCCGGCGGCAAACGCGTCGGGAAATTGACGGCATCACCGACCATCGAGCGACCGGCGTAGCGTATCAGGGAGCGCTCGGTGAGCTTCGACGATATTTCATCGGGTTCGAAGAAGGTCTCGCCTGGACCAAGGACCGGGCGTTCCGGGTCCAGTCGGCACATTTCGAAGCGCTCGCGCACCTCGGACCAGAATTGTTGCAATAACGAGTCGTGACCGTCCGGAAGCACCACGACCGATTCGTCCGGCAGGTAATCGAGCAGCGACGCTGTTTCATCGAAAAACAGCGGCAGGTAATACTCAATGCCGCCGTGGGCAATGCCGTCGGATACCTCGCGGTAGACGCGTGATTTTCCCGGCTGGCCTTCGAAGCGTTCACGCCAGGCGTCACGAAAGCGGGCAACGGCGTCGGCGTCCAGCGGCACCTCACGGGCCGGCAGGATGTGGATTTCGTCGACTGCCTCGCCGGAACGCTGATTTTCCGTCGAGAACCGGCGTAGCGATTCGATTTCTTCGTCGAAGAAGTCGATACGCACGGGTTGCTCGCCGCCCATCGGGAAGATATCGAGCAACGACCCCCTGACAGCGAACTCGCCATGCTCGGACACTTGAGGTACCCGCAGGTAGCCCGCGTCGACGAGCGACTGCGTAAAGGCCTCTCGGGGCAATTCCTGGCCACGCGCCAGCGTCAGCGAACGCGATGCAACGTAGTGCGTTGGCGGCAATCGTTGCTGCAAGGCCGTTGCAGTAGCGATCACGATTCCGGAGCGCATTGCGGGCAGCCGGGCGAGCACCGACAATCGCTGCGAGATGATGTCCTGGTGTGGGGAAAAGCTGTCCCACGGCAGCGTCTCCCAGTCGACGAAGTGCTCGACAGCGACACCGGTACCCGCAAAAAAGCGGATTTCGGCTTCGAGCTGGTCGGCGTGGCGCGCGTCCTCGGCAATGACCAGCAACGGGCGCAGCGGCTGAATCCGGCGGCCGAGCTCGGCGATTGCAAGCGCGGCACTGGCGCCAATGAGCCCGCCCCAGTGAATGCTGTGGCCCTTACCGGGGATAGCCGGTTTGCCGGAAATCAGGATTGCGTCGCTCAAGGCCGTATGCCGGGTGAATCAGGGGGCGCGATTATGGCACATGCGATTGCGGCCGGGCGCGCGCTCGAACGCAAAGAGGCCCGGGTCGTTGCCGGCCCGGGCCTCTGCATTCAGATGCGAGGGATTCTAGCGTTTGCGCACCGCGTGAATCACCTTGTCGTATTCGAAAAAGACGACGAAATCCCGGTATTCCCAACGCGTAATCGGCGGGTCACCCACAGGCGACCGGGTCGACTGCGGCTGGCCGTACCTGGCTTCGACACGCTGCTGTGTCATTCCGCGTGTTGGACGGCCGTCGTCAGCGGTCATCGCCGTTGCGCCGTCCATCTTGACGGTGTCGGCGTTCGCAAGGCTGCCCATCGCGAGCAGGGCGGCGGCGAAGGTTGCTGTGCACAATTTGGTCATCGATTTCACTCCCTGGTGGGGTCCGGTGACTATAGCACCGGACCGACCCGGTCGATATGTTAACTGCGTCACACCACGCCACAAAGACCCTCTTAAGTGCTTGATTATGGTTTAATGCTGCCGATGTTGAACCCCGTCGAACTGTTCGTTGGCTTGCGCTACCTGAGAGCCAAGCGGAGCACCCGATTCGTCTCATTTATCACGCAGATTTCCCTCGGCGGCATCGCCGTCGGGGTTGCTGCGCTGATCGTGATCCTGTCCGTCATGAACGGCTTCGAGGGCGAGCTCAGGGACCGCCTGCTGTCGATGTCCGCGCATGGCTCGATCGCGGAATCCGACGGCGTGACCGAAGACTGGCAGACGCTGGTCGACCAGGTGCGCGAGGAGCCGGGCGTCGTCGCTGCGGCACCATTTACGCAAATGGAAGGGATGATCCAGTCTCGCCGGCAGTTGTTCGCCGTGCTCGTTCACGGCATTGAACCGCAACTGGAAAGCGAGCTGTCCGGCGAGTTGATCAACATGGTGGACGGCTCGCTCGACACACTCATACCCGGCGAGCGCGGCATCATACTCGGTGCAATCCTGGCCTACGACCTCGGCGCCAAGATCGGCGACAGCGTGGTGCTGCTCGTGCCGCGTCCCGTCGGCGATGGCTCGCTCGAGCCCGTGCTCGAGCGCTTTGTGCTTCGTGGTATTTTCGAGGTAGGCCTGCAGGACCACGACGGCGTGCTCGCACTGGTCCACCACATAGACCTCGGTGACATCAAGGGAATCGGCGCAGCGGTCGGCGCCGTCCGGTTTCGTGCGGACGACGTGCTGGCTGCACCGGCCATTGCAAAGTCCGTGCAAGCGAAGCTCGGCGACACGTATTCGAGCAGCGACTGGACGATCGAGAACGGCAGCTACTTTCGTGCCATTCGTATCGAGAAGATGATGATGTCGCTGATCCTGTCGCTGATCATCGGTGTCGCCGCGTTCAATATCGTCGCCAGCCTCGTCATGGTCGTTACGGACAAGACCAACGACATTGCCGTGCTGCGAACGCTGGGGATGAATCCGGGCGGCGTCGTCAAGGTATTCTTCGTCCAGGGTGCCGTCATCGGCTGGGCTGGCGTCGTTATCGGCGTTTTACTGGGTGTCGTCCTCGCAATCAACGTGCCGACCATCGTGCCGTTCATCGAGCAGACGCTGGGATTCCAGATCATGCCCGGCGACGTGTATTACGTCACCGAGATCCCGTCCGACCTGAATCCGGTGCATGTCACCGCCATCGCGATCGCCGCCTTCGTTCTGACATCGCTGGCGACGTTGTATCCGGCACGGCGCGCGGCGCTGGTGAATCCGGCCGCTGCACTGAGGTACGAGTAGCGATGCGTTTCGAATACTGGATCGGCAACCGCTATGTGCGGTCACGGAGCAGCAACAGTTTCGTGTCGCTCATCTCGGGTATCTCGATGCTGGGTATCGCAATCGCCGTCATGGTGCTGATCGTCGTCATGTCTGTCGTCAACGGCTTTGAACGGGAACTCAAGGAGCGGCTTCTCGCGATGACGGCGCATGCGAGCATCGAGGGCATCGATGGGCGTATCGATTCGCAGGTCGAAATGATGCAGGTCGCCGTGGCGAACAGCCGCGTGCGCGCAGCCGCGCCGTATGTGGACGGGCAGGCGCTGCTGGTTGCGGCCGACCAGATCAGTGGCGCGGAGATCCGCGGCATCGACCCGCAACTGGAAGGCGAGGTCTCGGGCATCGGTGCGGTCATGCAATCCGGCGAACTGGCCCAGCTCGTCGGTGGTGAATTCAATATCGTTCTCGGCAGCGAACTCGCCGACGCAATGCAGGTGAGTGTCGGCGACAAGGTCAGTGTCACGCTGGCGCAGGGCATGGTGACCCCCGCCGGCGTCGTGCCGAGAATGAAGCGCTTTAAGGTCAGCGGGATTTATCGCATCGGTATGTACGAATTTGACCGTCGCCTGGCGTTCATTCACCTGACCGACGCCCAGAAGATGTATCGGCTTGGCGATGGCGTTTCCGGCGTGCGGCTGGCGGTGACGGACATCTACGCGGCGCCGGAGATCGTTCGCGAGGTCGCAATCGAACATGGGGAGCGCGTCTATGTCGGCGACTGGACGCGGCGCCACGTGAATTTCTTTCGCTCGATCCAGATAACCAAGTCAATCCTGTTTGTGATCCTGCTGATGGTCATTGCCGTCGCTGCATTCAACATCGTGTCGACGCTTGTGATGGTTGTGAAAGACAAGCAGGCTGACATCGCGATACTGCGCACCGTAGGTGCCCAACCGTGGAGCATTGTTCGCATATTTGTAACGCAGGGCACGATCATCGGCGTCGTCGGGACCGCGATGGGTGTCGCGCTTGGCGTGTTGCTCGCCCTGAACCTGGAATCGGTCATCGGTTTCGTCGAGTCGGCATTCGGTATCAAGTTGCTCGCCGCCGACGTCTATTTCATCAGCGATCTGCCGTCGGAGCTGCAAGCTGCCGACGTCGCGCGAATCGCCGGTATTGCGCTGGTCCTCGCACTGGTTTCCACGTTCTACCCCGCCTGGGAGGCCGCACGTACGGCCCCGGCTGAGGCTCTGAGATATGACTGATCACGTATTGCGCTGCCGCTCTGTCGTTCGCCGCTTCGATGAAGGCCCGTCTGTCCTCGAGGTTTTGCGCGGCGTGGACCTGGAGGTGAATCGTGCGGAGCGGGTGGCCATCGTCGGTGCATCCGGGTCCGGCAAAACGACGCTGCTGCAGATTTTAGGCGGCCTCGATGAGCCGGATGAAGGTGAGGTCTATGTCGGTGAAGAACCCATGCATGGCACGAACGAGACGCAAAAAGGGGCACTGCGCAACCGCTACATCGGATTCGTTTACCAGTTTCACCATTTGTTGCCCGAATTTACGGCTGAGGAAAACGTCGCGATGCCGCTGATGATTCGTAATCAGCCGCGCGGCGATGCGATAGCGGCGGCACAGGCATTGCTGGATCGCGTCGGCCTGGGCGAGCGGCTCCACCACAAGCCGGGCGAATTGTCGGGCGGTGAGCGTCAGCGCGCGGCGGTGGCACGGGCGCTGATTACAGAGCCGCATATCGTCCTTGCGGACGAGCCGACGGGTAACCTCGATTCCGGCAACGGCGGGCATGTACTCAACCTGATGCTGGAGCTCAACCGGGAGTTGAAAACCAGCCTGATCATCGTGACACACGACCAGACGATTGCGTCAAGGATGGACCGCGTTCTGCTGCTCGAGGACGGGGTGCTGCGCGAGGACAACTAGCCTTTCAACCGGCTGCTATGCCTCGATATCGCGGCGGTTGTTTCGCTTGCGCGTCTTGTAGTCGGCGAGCGACGAGCGCCACAGCAGGTCGAGCGCGATGTAGCCGGCGACCGCCAGTATGCAGCCGAAGATCAGGCAGCCGAGCAGCATCGGCTGCCAGATCGTAAGAAACGTGTGCGTGAGCCAGTGCCACGAAAGCTCGAATTCGAACTGCCGCTCCGGCGTGCCGAGCAGCAGGCGACCCAGCCGGTACGCCGCGTAGAACATCGGCCCCATCGTCAACGGATTGCTGGCCCAGGTCGCCAGCGCAGCGACCGGGATGTTGATGCGCAAGGCGAGCGCAGCCAGCGCACCCATCAGGGTGTGGCCGGGCGTCGGCAGAAAGGCGATAAACAGTCCTATTGCGAAAGCCGGTACCACGGTCCGTCGCCGGATGCCCCACAGGCGATGGTCGTGCAGCAAGTGGCCAAAGGGCCGCATAAACCACCGGCCGGCGACGTGCTGGCGATTTACAGCAAACTTCCTGAAAAAGCGTCTTGGCATTGAGCGCTGGCCCGGTTTTGATGAGCGATCCGGCCACCCCGTCGATTCGAAAGAGTGATCGTCCGGTATTCCCTGCTGATGCTGGCAGGCGGTTTCGCGGCGCAGCATAACAGGCTTCTACTGCAGTGGGACCCGGTCCCGTTGCTAATTGTTGCATCGATTTGCCTGTTCGCCGTGCCGCGAACGCGCGCGCTCGCCGTTTTCGGAACCGGCGCTTTGCTTTTCATCCTGGCGGCGCAGTCGTATGCGAATGCACGCCTCGCGCCGCAGTTTGAAGGCGACAGCATGCGGGTTGTCGTGCGGGTGATCGACTTCCCGAAACGGGACGGCGACACGGTAACGATGCTGGTCACGCCGGTCTCCGACGCTCGGTTGCCGCAGCGGTCACGGATCAGCTGGTTCCAACCACCGCTCGATCCTGCGCTGGGTGACGTGTGGCAATTCGAACTGCGGCTGCGACGCCCGCGCGGCGCCAGCAATCCGGGAGGCTTCAATACCGAGGCCTGGATGCTCCGGGAGGACCTGCACGCAGCCGGGTACGTCGTCGGTGGCCAACGAAACCGCTTGCTGTCCGCCGGTCGGCCGGCCGGTATTGACGGTATCCGCTACGACATCGTGCGTGCGTCGCGACGGACGGCGGCGGCCGGGGTTCTCGGCGCCATCACAACCGGATCGAGGCACGGCCTGACGCGCCGGCAGTGGGACGCTTTTGCGGCAACCGGTACCAGCCACCTGATGGCGATTTCGGGTCTGCATGTCGGGCTCGCGGCGGGCGTCGCATTCATGTCGGTATGGGTCCTGTCAGTTCTGCTGCGGTTGCCCGGCAATGCGCTGATTCATGCGGCCGTTGGCGGTGCCGCGGTTGCCGGGTTCTATGCGCTCGTCGCCGGGTTTGGCGTACCGGCGCAGCGGGCAACCGCCATGCTGGCCCTGGCGGCAGCGGCAGTCGTCGGGCGCCGCCAGGTGCCGCCGCTGCGTATCCTCGGCGCCGCAGCGCTGGTCGTGTTTCTACTCGACCCGGTTTCGTCAATGTCACCGGGCTTTCACCTGTCATTTGCTGCGGTGCTGGCGCTGTTGTGGTTCTCTTGCCGTTACTGGCGAACCGACAACGTTGGCGGCCGCAAAGCACTGGCGCTGCGCCAGTTGGCGACGATGCAGGTCATCCTGCTGTTTGGGCTCATGCCGCTGACAATTCTCATCTTTCAGCGCGTGTCCTTCGCCGCGCCGGTCGTCAATCTCATCGCCGTCCCGTTGTTCAGCACGGTCACCGTGCCCGCGGCGCTGGCAGGAAGTGTTGCGCTGGCCGGCGTCCCGGGGCTGAGTCGAATCGCGTTCGACGTGGCCGCCGCCAGCATCGGTTGGATTGAGGCGCTCATCGCCGCGTTTGCCGATCTCGGATTCTCGGCGAGTATCGTGGCGCAGCCGGTCGGTGTCGTCGCGGCAGCTGCTTTCCTGCCGCTCGTTTGGGTCGTGCTACCGCAGGGCTGGCCGGGCAGGGGTGTCGCTGTGCTGGCGGCCGCGTTACTCGTGACGAACAAGCCGCCGGCACCGCCGGCCGGATGCCTGGACGCATGGGTGCTGGATGTCGGACAAGGCCTCTCCGTCTTTGTGCAGACACACCGTCACGCGACGTTGTACGACACGGGTGCGTCCTACCGGAGCGGCGGCTCAGCGGCGCAACAGACGGTCATCCCGTTCCTGCGGTCCAGGGGCATCGTGCAGCTCGACTGGCTCGTCGTGTCCCATGGCGATCTGGATCATGCGGGTGGCGTCGCGGATATTCTGGGCACCATGCGGGTCGCGAAGGTCCTGTGGAACGTGCCGCTCAACGGCGCCGGCACGTTTCGCTGCCGCGCCGGGCAGTCCTGGCAAATGGATGGCGTCGTGTTCCGTGTGTTGCACCCGGACGCTGGTTTCGTCGATTCCCGCAATGACGGGTCCTGCGTCATTGAAGTCGCGGTCGGAACCCGGCGACTGCTGTTGACTGGGGACATCGAGGCAACGGCGGAACAGTACCTGGTCGACACAAAACGTCTGCGCTCCGTCGACATTCTGACCGTACCGCACCATGGCAGTCTGACGTCGTCGAGTCCGGCCTTCGTCAATGCGACGGACGCGGACGTTGCGATCGCATCCGCGGGGTATGCAAATCGCTGGGGATTTCCCAGGTCGCGCGTTGTAATGCGCTGGGAAGGTGCCGGTACGCGATTTCTGGATACCGCGACGTCCGGCGCAATCCGGGTGCGCCTGTGCAGTTGGCGGCGCCGCAGCGTTGTTACCGAGGAGCGGCAACGCCGCCGCCGCCACTGGCGTGGCGACACGTACCGATAGCCTCACAGAATCGCGCTTCGCGGCGAGAATTTTGCGGGCTGGCCCTGTATATTCCTTTCTTCAATTCGTTCGGGGCATCGGGGACTTCTGACAACGCATGGTAGAGATCGTTAAATCCGGCGGCTGGCTGATGCTGCCGATCATCCTCTGCGCGATCATCGCAATGGGCATCATGCTCGAGCGCTTCTGGACGTTGCAGCAAAAGCGGGTCATCCCGGAGGACCTGACGAGCAAAGTCTGGGGCTGGGTCAAGAAGGACCAGCTCGATTCGAAGCAGATCCAGACATTGCACCAGGGGTCCGCACTCGGCCAGATCCTGGCCGCCGGACTGATCAATCGTGACAGGGAGCGCAGCGTTCTCAAGGACGCGATCGAAGACACGGGGCGCCACGTCGTGCACGAGCTCGAACGGTATCTCGAGACGCTCGGCACGGTGGCCGCGGTTTCGCCACTGCTCGGACTGCTGGGCACCGTGATCGGCATGGTCGAAGTATTCACGGAGATTACAACCCACGGCGTCGGCAACCCGACGGCGCTCGCTGGCGGTATCGCGCAGGCGCTGATCACGACGGCGGCAGGCCTGACGGTCGCGATTCCGGCGCTTATCGGTTATCGCTATTATCGCTCGCGCGTCGACACGCTGGTCGTCGACATGGAAAAGGAAGCCATCAAGCTCGTTGAAGCGTTGCATCGCCGGGCGGAGAAGGCGTAGTGAAACTCAACCTGCGGCCACGGACGCAGCCTGAGGTCAACCTGACGTCGCTGATCGACGTCGTGTTCCTGTTGCTGATTTTCTTCATGGTCTCGACGAGTTTCGTCAAGCAGTCGCAGATCAACATCAGCCTGCCGGAGGCGCAAAGCGCTACTGTGGTTGAAGAGCCGGTGGAGCAAATCGACGTCATGATTACGGCAACCGGAACGTATCTCGTCAATGGCCGCGAATTGATCAACAGCCGGCCGGAGACTATCCGGAACGCGCTGCAAAAGGTGTCGGACGGCAACAACGACCTGCCGATGACGATCAGCGCCGACGCGAATGCAAAGCACCAGGACGTCGTTACGGCGATGGACGTCGCGGGCCGTCTCGGCTTTACGAAAATCAACATTGCAACGGTCAATGACGCGCCCGAAGCCACCGAGTAGTTACGGATCGACCGGTCGATGAGCCAGCAAATCGATTCTCGCGTCCGCGTCGTCTACGGTCGGCTCTGGCGCTACGTGACTCCCCACAAGCTGATCGGCTTTGTTGCCGTTATTGGCATGGCGACGACAGCAATCGTGGAGGCCGGGCTGGTCGCGCTGCTGGCACCGCTGACCGACGAAACGCTGGTCAAGAAAAACCTCGAGACGTCGCAGTGGATTCCGTTTGCCTTCATGGCGATTTTTATCCTGCGCGGTATCTCCGGCTTCGCGACCGAACTTTCGCTCGGCTGGATAGGGCGCCGTGTCATCAGCGACCTGCGTCGCCAGGTGTTCGGCAAACTGCTGACGCTGCCGACGCGCTTTTTCGACAAGCAGGCGGCAGGGCCGCTGCTGTCGCGCATGTCCTACAACGTCGAGATGGTCGCCGAGTCGGTCACCAGCGTCGTGACGATTGCCGTGCGCGACGTGCTGACCGTAATCGCGGCATTCGCCGTCATGATCTGGCATAGCCCGAAGCTGACTGTATTCGTGGCTATCCTGTTTCCGATCGTCGCGGTCATCGTGCGTTTGCTCGGAATTGCATTTCGCCGCTACAGCGGGCGAATCCAGGACACGATCGGCGAAGTCACCCAGGTAACTGACGAGGTGGTGCGCGGTAACTGGGTCGTCAAGGCTTTCGGGGGTTACGACTACGAGCTTGAGCGAATTGACGGTGCCGATGGTCGCAACCGTCGGCAGAACATGAAACTGATCCGAGTCCGCTCGCTGGGCACGGCGGTCACACAGGTCGTGTTCGGGTTCGGCATCGCACTCGTCATCTATATGGCGGCCAGGGAGTCGCTCAATGACGCGCTGACGGCGGGTCAGTTTATCTCGTTTTTCTCGGCCATGATGCTCATGTTGCAGCCGGTGCGACGCATCACCAACGTCAATGCAACGTTACAGCGTGGTGTTGCCGCAGCGGACAGCCTGTTCTCGATCATGGACGAAGACGATGAGGTCGATAGTGGCACGCACTCATCGGAGCGTGTTGCCGGCGACGTCAGCTTTCGCGATGTGCAATTTTCGTACAACGACGGCGACGTTGCCGTGATCAACAACGTGTCTGTCGACATACCGGCCGGCACGACACTGGCCATTGTTGGTCACTCCGGCAGCGGCAAGACCACGCTGGCGAGCTTGCTACCACGGTTTTATGACGTCGATTCGGGTGACATCCTGATCGACGGCGTCTCGATCTACGACTACACGCTGCAAAGCCTGCGCGGCAATCTCTCCGTCGTGAGCCAGGACGTCGTGCTGTTCAACGACACGATCCGCAACAACCTGACTTACGGTGACTACCGCGAGTATTCGGAAGAGGAGATTCTGGAGGCCGCAGAGGCTGCGCACGTGCTCAGCTTCGTCGACGACATGCCAAATGGCCTCGATACGATCGTCGGCGATCGCGGCGTACTGCTTTCGGGCGGTCAACGGCAGCGGATCGCCATCGGGCGCGCATTGCTGAAAAACTCGCCGGTGCTGATTCTGGACGAGGCGACGTCGGCGCTCGACACGCGGTCGGAACGGCGCATCCAGGCGGCGCTCAGTGCCCTCATGGAAAATCGTACAACGCTGGTTATCGCGCACCGCTTATCGACGGTCGAAAATGCCGACCGGATAATCGTGCTCGACGCCGGTCAAATCGTGGAATCGGGTACGCATACCGAATTGCTGGCAGCGGGCGGTCATTACGCCGCGCTGTATCGTATGCAGTTCAGTGACGAAACCCAGCCGTAAAGGGACGATGAGCAAGACCTATCACTGGATTCACCGCGTCTGGTACGGCGACGGCCGGTTCGGGTGGATTCTCGCGCCGCTGGCGGTACTTTACCGGCTAATTACGGCAGCGCGGCAGGCGCTGCACCGACGTGGCGTTCTTGCTTCACAGGAAACAGGTATTCCTGTCATCGTCGTCGGCAATGTCACGGCCGGCGGTACCGGCAAGACGCCGACCGTCATCTGGTTGGTGCAGCAATTGAAAGAGCGTGGTTTCAGTCCGGGAATCGTGAGCCGCGGATACGGTGGCAGCAAGTCCGGTTCGTCGATGCGCGTCGATGCGAACAGCGACCCCGCCGTCGTTGGTGACGAGCCCGTATTGCTTGCGCGACGGGCCGCATGTCCCGTTGCCGTAGATGCGAACCGGGCGAGAGCCGTATCGATGCTCAGGGAAGATGGCGCGGATGTTGCTGTCGCCGACGACGGTTTGCAACACCTGAAGTTACGGCGCGATTTCGAAATCTGCGTGATCGATGGCGCAAGGGGCCTCGGCAATGGGCGATTGCTGCCGTGGGGGCCGCTGCGGCAGCCCGCGGACCGGCTCGACGACGTTGATGCTGTGCTCGTCAACGGCCGCGGATTCGACGCGCGAAATTCTATCCCGTTCGAACTCGTTGCTGTAGACGCGGTACGGCTGAACGGGTCTTTGCAACGACCGCTCGCAAACTTCAGGGATACGACCGTGCACGCCGTAGCGGGAATCGGCAATCCTGCCAGATTCTTTGATCAGCTGCGCGCTCACGGCCTTCAGGTTATCGAACACGCGATGCCCGATCATGCGTCGATAGAAAAGGCGGCGCTTCGCTTCGGCGATGACTTCGACGTCTTCATGACCGAAAAGGATGCCGTTAAACTCGGTACCGGGCTGCCGGACAACGTCTGGTATGTGCCGGTCGACCTGCAGATGGAAGATGCCGCGGAGAAATCGCTGGTCGACCGAATCGAATCCCGAATACAAAAGTGCAAGGAACGTTGATGTCCGGATTCGTCGTTGTTATTCCGTCGCGCTATGCCTCGGTCAGGCTACCGGGAAAACCATTGCTCGAGATCAATGGGAAACCGATGCTGCAGCATGTCTGGGAGCGGGGTCGGGAGAGTGCGGCAAGCGACGTTGTGATAGCAACAGACGACGAGCGAATTGCGAACACGGCCGAAGCATTCGGTGCGACGGTCTGCATGACGGGCGCGAATCACCAGTCCGGTAGCGAACGCATCGCCGAAGTAGCCGACGTCATGGACTGGGCGGACGACCAGGTTGTCGTCAACTTGCAGGGCGACGAGCCGACAATGCCGGCGGCCCTCATCGATCAGTGTGCAGCGCTACTGGACGATGCATCCGTTGACATCTCGACGCTGGCGTCGCCGTTCGCGAGCAATGACGACTTTGAAAATCCGAATTGCGTGAAAGTAGTCTGCAACATCCACGGCCAGGCGATCTACTTCAGCCGGTTCGCGATACCCTATGCGCGCGGAGCGAATGCGGAGACTGCGCGTGCGGCTGCACTACATCATCACGGAATCTACGGTTACCGATGCGGCGTCCTGCGTCGGTTCGTCGCGGCGAAACCGTCGGACCTGGAGACCAGTGAACAGCTGGAACAGCTGCGTGCGTTGTCGCTGGGCATGACGATCGCCGTCGGAGTTCCGTCGCAGCGGCCGGGTGCGGGTGTCGATACCGCGGGCGACCTGCAACGCGCGGCAGAGGAACTTCGGTCGTGAACGACGATCTTCTGCAACCGAGCCTCAAGTCAACGGAAAGCCGTTCGATATTGTCGACGGGGCCGTTTATTGCGGGCGCGTTCTTCGGCGGCCCGACCGCTGTCCTGATCCTGGCTATTCTCAATTCGCGCACACTTGGCCGATTGCGACGGGACGGGATACTGCTGGCCGCCGGATTCGCGGCAAGCATCGTCGTTTTCTGGGCGAGCGCCACCTATCTGTTCGGCGGCATTGCCGATGCGAGATCGGTTCGATACTCGATTCGCGCGGCTGGTTTCTTCATGGTACTCGTCGTCTACCTGTTGCATAAACATGAGTTGCGTGCCGTTGTAGCTGTCGGAAACCCACGTAGCCCGTGGGTGCCGGCGATTGTCGCAATCGTCCTGGCGATTCTGGTCCACTATGGCATTGCCCTGGTTCTCACGGAAAGAATGGTATGACGGAGCATGACGAGCAGTTTGACCGTGATCTGAGCACGTTGGATGAGCTGGCAGCGCGCAGTCGTTACGCTCAAATGCGTCCGATCCTTTCCCGGCTTCTGCAGCAACAACCCGACAATGAATATCTGCTGTACTACTCGGCAGTGTGCGACTGGGTCGCCGACAAGGACGACGAGGCACTTGCGACCGTGTCGCGCCTCGTAGAAACGTACCCCGACTCGTACGACGGCCGGCTGTTGCTGTTTCGGATTCTCGACAGCATGGGTCGATACGGTGAGGCGGAACCCATCATCATCGACTTGCTGCGCGAATATCCCGAGGATGCGCACCTCTACGGTCGCTATTCGCTGTTGATGCTGGAGAACATGCAAGTCGAAAAGGCCGGCAAACTCGCTGAACGGTCTTTGCAGCTGGACCCTGACAGCCAGATGGGGCTGACAGCTTCGGTGTTACGCGAAATCGTTACAGACCCATCAGATGCGGCGTCGGTGCGCCTGCAGGAGCTCGTGCGCCGGTATCCGGATTCGATATCGACGGCGATGATGGTCGTATCAGTTCTGGCAGCGCAGAATCGCAACAAAGAAGCGCTGCGGATTTCCCAGGAGATCTTGCGTGAACGACCGGACGACGAATCGAATGTGGAGACCGTCATTGCGCTTAAGACGGCGTCGCATTGGTCGATGCTGCCGTTGAGGCCATTCCAGAAATGGGGCTGGGGTGCGTCTGTCGGTCTGTGGTTTCTCATGATCGTGGCGATTCGGGCGGTCGACGGCACCGAATTCGAAGCTGCATTTGCGCCGGTAATCTGGATATTTCTCGGGTTCGTGGTTTACAGCTGGGTGTGGCCACCGATACTGAAACGATTGATGAAGGGCTTCTGATGGAACGCGAAGAATATGAGTCGGCGCTGTTGGCAGACCCGTTCAACAATCCGCTGCGCCTGCAATATGCAGTGAAACTGGCGGACGAGGGCGCCTGGGAAGATGCGCTGGCGCAATGCGACCTGGCTCTCAAGGGCGGCGAGTCTGCTGACGGCCTGATTTTGAAGGCGCGATGCCTGCGCAGGCTTGGACAGGACGAAGCCGCGATCAGCGCTTACCTTGCAGCGAAAGGGCAGGAGGATTTTACGCCTGCGGATGATCTCGAGAAATTGCTTGCGGCGACGAACCCGGTGACACAGTTGCGGGTCGTTGACGGCGACAAGCCCGACAATATCGTCCCGATTGCATTTCCCAAGAAGGATTCGGTGTCGTTCGCGGACATTGCGGGAATGGAGGACCTGAAAAAAACGTTGCGCCTGCAAATCATAGAACCCTTCGCGAATCCGAGCCTGTTTTCCAGGTTTCGCAAAAAAGCGGGCGGCGGCGTTCTGCTGTATGGCCCGCCGGGTTGCGGAAAGACCATGATGGCACGCGCTATTGCGACGGAATGCAATGCGTCGTTCCAGTCGATCGGCATCAGCGACGTACTCAACATGTGGATCGGCGAAAGTGAACGCAATCTTGCGCTACTCTTCGAACAGGCGCGCGCCAGCAAGCCGTGTGTCATGTTCTTCGATGAACTGGACGCCCTGGCGTACTCGCGATCCAAGAGCACTTCGGCCGGTGCAAGAACCGTGGTGAACGAGTTTCTTGCGCAGCTCGACGGATTCGACCACGACAACGCCGGTGTGCTGGTACTGGCCGCGACCAATATGCCGTGGGATGTGGATCCGGCGATGAAACGTCCCGGTCGATTTTCGCGCCAGGTCTTCGTCCCGCCGCCCGACGAAAAAGCCCGTGCGCTGATGCTTGAGATGAAGCTGCAAGACGTCCCGACGAAAAGTATTGACTACGCGTCAATTGCGGCCAAAGCGAGTGGCTACTCCGGTGCTGACATAGACGGATTGATCGACAATGCCAAGGACCTGGTGTTGTCTGACATTCTCGATTCAGGCAGCGAACGCGCACTGCGTAACGACGACTTCGCAGCAGCCCTGGAGGAAACCATTCCGTCGACGCTCGACTGGCTCAAGACGGCGCGGAATCTGGTCAAGTATGGCGGTGCGGACAGCTCGTACCGTGACGTTGATCGCTACCTGCGCAAGCACAAGCTCAACTGACAATTCGACGATGCGATGTAGGCCGGCAACAAAAAAGGCGACCTTTCGGCCGCCTTCATTTGAGGACGCTGGGGGTAGTTCTGCTTTGTCGTTTTCCCGTCTCTGTCGTCTTCTTCGCTTTCCTTTCGGTCCGCGCTTTCAACGCCTGACACGAAATCACTCTTGGTGCCGGGCTACCCGGGGCATCACGAGCGGCTTCTTTCCGAGTTCCACCGTTCGTTCTGATTGCTTCGGTTTCAGGCTTTCGCTGTCGGTATCCACAACCATTTCTGCCGTTCGCATCCACCGCCCCCGGCACTTGTTAAGGCTCGGACCCTTACCAGCAGGGCGGGTGTCAACAAGCGAACTTGTTGGCGCGTGGGGCAAAGCCCCACCATGTAAATTAGACATTTTTGGTGAATGTGCAAGCGTTTCAGTTGATACCGTCAGACACCGGCGCGAGTGCGTTAATCTGATTCCGTGCTTAACGCAATTTCTTAATGTGATTTGTCACGTTTGGCTGGCGAGAATTGTCCTTGATTTGCGCAAATCGGCGATGGCACATCGTTGTGCAGGCGGATTGTTTTCATAGTTCGCCGATTCGGGCATGATCGCGACATGACCATTGCAACTGTGACCAGGCGGCTGGCGTTGATTGCCCTGCTGATGCTCCTGGACATCGCCGACGTCCGCGCGGAAACCGAACTGCCCGTCGCGGCATTTGCCACACCACCCGATATTACCAATGTCCGGCTATCGCCCGATGGGGCCAGGCTCGCATTCCTGCGCCGGGTATCGGCGGGCAACGTGTTCGGCACTGCCGTGTCTGTGCTCGACATCGAGACTCAGCAGGTTGCAGACCTGGGGTTCGTCAACGTCGACGACTTCGTGGTGCGATGGATCCGCTGGGCGAACGACGAGATGTTGTTGATGAGCGCCGTGTTCCCGGCCGTTCGCTACGGTACGCCGACCACTGAAACCCGCCTGCTGGCCATCGATGTGCTGTCCGGGGAGTTCCGGCCGGTGTTGTCGCCGCACTTCCTGCGGCAACAGGAGCATGTGCCGCAGTTCCAGGACCAGATCGTGGATATGTTGCGATCGGATGACGATCACATTCTGCTGGAAGCGCGGCTAAAAGACTCGCTGGCGACGCGGGTTCTGAAGGTCAATATTCGCGACGGGAAGATCAGGACTGCGCATCGCGACAAGAGCGATGTGTATGACTGGATGACGGATCGGCAGGAGCGATTACGCATTGCGATCTGGCGAAGGGACACAGATTTCAAGGTCCTGCATCGCGCCCAAGAGGCCAAAAAATGGTCGACGCTGTGGGAGTTCGAGTCGTTTTCCGAGGACCAGGTCTGGCCCATGGGCTTCGGCAAGGATCCGGAGACGCTTTACGTCAGCGCCAATCATGAGGGGCGCCGTGCAATCTTCAGGGTGAACCTGGCCGATGCGGCGCTCGAACGCGAGTTGGTGTTTTCGCACGACCGCTACGATGCCGACGGCAGCCTGGTCTATTCACGAAAATCCGGCGATGTCATTGGCACGCGATTTTCGACGGATGGCGGCGTGACATTCTGGGACGAGGAATACAAACGACTGCAGGACGCCATCGACCGGGGGCTGCCGGGTACCGCGAATTCCGTCTACGATTTGAGCGACGACGAACAACGCTATGTCCTGTTGGCGACGAGCGACACGAACCCCGGGACCTACTACGTTGGCGATCGTGTCGACAACCAGGTCCTGCGCGTGGCGCAACGTTACCTGGCGCTCGAGCCGGAACGCATGTCCGAGAAGACGAAAATCCGCTACGAGGCCCGCGACGGCCTGGAGATCGAAGGCTTCCTGACTTTGCCGAGGTCCGATCAGACGACGCCGTTGCCGACGATCATCTTCCCGCATGGCGGTCCGATCAGTTATGACGACGGCGGATTCGACTACTGGACGCAGTATTTCGCCAGTCGTGGCTACGCAGTGCTGCAAATGAACTTTCGCGGTTCCGGCGGGTACGGGTATGACTTCATGGCGTCAGGCCTCAAGTCCTGGGGGCTCGAGATGCAGAACGACGTCGAAGACGGTACGCGCTGGCTGATAACGCAAAACATTGCGGACCCCGAACGGATCTGCGTCGTAGGGGGTAGCTACGGCGGCTACGCGGCGCTGATGGAGGCGGCACGTAACCCGGATCTCTACCGTTGTGCCGTCAGTTTTGCAGGTGTCACCGATGTCGCCTATCTCGTGACATCGAGTCGACGCTACGCAAACTATAAGATCGTCAAGGAGCAGATCGGCAGCGACATGGGCGCCCTGAAGGAGCGTTCGCCGCTGTACCTCGCCGACCAGATCGATATTCCCGTTCTGCTGGCACACGGCACAAGTGACCGCAGTGTGCGAATCCGGCACGGTCGCAGGATGCACAAAGCACTGGAAAAAAACGGCAAGAACGTGACCTACCTTGAATTTGACGACGGTGATCACTATCTGAGTAACGAGGCACACAGACTGCAGTTCTTCGAGGCAATGGATGCGTTCCTCCGCACGAACCTGGACTAGCCGGTTTTCCGCAACATGAGTAAGCAAATCAATCGACTTCGTGGTTTCAATCGAGTGAATAGAGACAAGGGTAAAACCAGCGTCCTGTTTGTCTGTATGGGAAATATTTGCAGGTCGCCGACCGCCGAGGGTGTTTTTCGACATGTCGTCACGGAGGCCGGGTTGTCGGAGAGGTTCAAGATTGATTCGGCCGGAACGCATGCGTATCACGTCGGCGAGCCGCCGGATCGGCGTGCCGTCGAAGCAGCAGCGCGACGCGGGTTCTCGCTCAACGGGATTCGGGCGCGCCGGGTTGCGCCTGCCGACTATGAACGATTCGACCACATCATAGCGATGGACGAAGACAATCTCGCGCGACTCAAGGATGGCTCGGGCCTGAGACATCGGGACAAGTTGCGCCTGTTCCTGGATTTCACCGAATCATCGGAGACCGAGGTGCCGGATCCGTACTACGGTGGCGCCGCTGGGTTCGAACGTGTTCTGGATCTCATAGAAGACGCGTCCCGAGGATTACTCGGGACGCTCTCCAGAAGCTAGAAGCGGCCTAGTCCTGCGACGGCGAATCCCCACCTTGCGGTTCCCAGGGCAGCAGGCGACCTCCGCCCGTTTTTGGTTCGGCCGTCGGCTTGGCATCGACTTTTGGTTCGGGCGCCGATTCAGGACCTGATTTTTCTTCCGCTCTCGGCTTTGGCGCCGATTTGCGCGCTGGCTTGTCGTCCGGTTGCGGCTTTGGCGCTGCTTTGGACGCGGGTTTTGCTGCTGCTTTCGGCTTCGCCCCGGTTTTCGGCGTCGTATCGGCATCCTTCAACACGGGTGACTTCTGCGATGCCGTGTCGTCGAGATTGCCCGCGTCGGCCGCGCGCTCTGCGTCAGTCCGTGCTTTTGGCGGGCCCTTCGGTGCGGGCCTGGATTTTGGCGTCGCATCTTCCCCGGCCGTTGCCTTCGACTCAGTTTTCGAATCGCCCATTGGCTTGCTCTCACGCCTGGGCTGCGCCTCGGACGTCGATTTTGAATCCGGTTTGGATTTCGCTTCCGAATTCGGCTTTTGCTCTACCGTCGGTTTTGGATCAGCCTTGGATCCGGCACCCGCCCTGGGCTTTTGCTCGGCTTTCTGATCTTGTTTCTGCACTTCCGTTTGCGGGGCCTGCTGCTGTTTGTCGGCGGCCTGCTCCGGTCGGTCACTGCCGCGCCGGCGCCGACGTCCGCCACGACTGCGGCGACTGCGTGTCTTCTTCTGCTCGTCCGACTGCTCAGCTTGTCCTTGCTTCGGCTTGGGCTGCCGCTTCGGCTTCTTGCCGGCCTCATTGCCGTCCTTGCGTGCGGTCTTGCGTTTCGGTTGCTGGCCTTTCTTCGCCTGCTTTTTCTTGCGCGGCTCGCCGCCGCTGCTCTTCTTCGAATCGCCGCGGCGCCGTGATTGTTGTTGTCCGCGGCGACCGCGGTTGCCGGTCGACGTCTTTTTGCGATTTGGCTGCGACTTGGCATCGTCCTCTTCGTCGCCGACAAAGAACCCGGCGATCGTGGCGATCAGGCCTTTCTTTTCCTTCTTTTCTTCCTGCCGTTTCGGTGCCGGCTTCGAGGGTTTCAGTGTTCCGACAACCGCCGTTTCGACACCCTTGCGTTCCAGGATGGCCTGCGGCGACTCCGGCTCCGGCGGCGCCTCGGCCAGTGAGTAACTGACGCCCGCATTCTCGGGCAGCTCCATCTGGTCGTCACGCACGCGACGCACGTCATAGTGTGGCGTTTCCATGTGCGGATTGGCGACCAGCACGACCTGGGTGTCGTTCTGGTCTTCGAGACCCTGAACCCAGTCGCGCTTCTCATTCAGAAGGTAGGTCGCAACTTCGACCGGTAACTGGGCAATGACCTTGGCGGTACGCTCCTTGCGCGCTTCCTCACCGACGATTCGCAGTATCGCAAGCGCCAGCGATTCGGTGCCGCGGATGGTGCCGAACCCGGTGCAACGCGGACAGGTCTGGTAGGCGGACTCGCCGATCGACGGGCGCAGTCGCTGGCGTGACATCTCGAGTAATCCGAAGCGGCTGATCTTGCCGATCTGCACGCGCGCGCGGTCCTGCCGCACGGCCTCGCGGAGCCGGTTCTCAACCTCGCGCTGGTGTTTCTGCGGACCCATGTCGATGAAATCGATGACAATGAGGCCACCGAGATCGCGGATTCTCAGCTGACGCGCGATTTCGTCAGCCGCTTCGAGGTTCGTGTTGAGCGCTGTTGCCTCGATGTCGCCACCCTTGGTGGCGCGGGCCGAGTTGATGTCGATCGACACCAGTGCTTCGGTATGGTCGATGACGATGCTGCCGCCCGAGGGCAGGTTCACGTTGTGGGCGAACGCCGACTCGATCTGCGATTCGATCTGGAAGCGCGTAAACAGTGGTACAGGGTCGACGTAGTGCTTCAGCTTCCTGAGATTGTGCGGCATCGTCGCTTCGACGTGTTCGCAGGCATCTCTGTAGGTCTGCTCGTCGTCGATCAGGATTTCGCCGATGTCGTTGGTCAGGTAATCACGCAGCGCGCGCACGACGGAGTCGCTTTCGCGATAGATAAGGAACGGGGCGGGGCGCTCGAGAACGACATTGAGAATCGCGGTCCAGACCGTCAGCAGGTTTTCGAGGTCCCATGCAAGTTCTTCGGCCGAGCGGTCGATGCCCGCCGTTCGCAGGATCACGCTCATACCGTCGGGAACGATGACCTCGTTCAGCGACTTGCGCGCGAGGTCGCGGTCGGCGCCGGTAATACGGCGTGACACGCCGCCGGAGCGAGCCTTGTTGGGTTTCAGAACGATGAAGCGGCCCGCGAGGCTGACGTAGGTCGTCAGTGCAGCACCTTTGTTGCCGCGCTCCTCCTTGTCGACCTGAACGACAATGTTCTGACCTTCCTTGAGGACGTCCCGGATATTGGGCTTGCCGCCGTTTTTCGCGTCCTTGGCGAAATACTCGCTGGAGATTTCCTTCAGCGGCAGGAAGCCGTGGCGTTCCGAGCCGTAGTCGACAAACGCCGCTTCGAGGCTGGGCTCGATGCGCGTAATCTTGCCGAGATAGATATTGGCCTTTTTGCGTTCGCTAGCCGGTGCCTCGATGTTGAGGTCGTAAAGGCGCTGGCCGTCGACCATCGCCATGCGCAACTCTTCTTGCTGAGTTGCATTGATTAGCATTCTTTTCATGTTGCCCTACTTGATAGTTGGAGGGCAGCACAACGGGGCTGGGCGCCAGGCAGGCGCAGGGGGTGTCACGCAACGGGGTGCGGCGCCGGATTGCGCCGTCGAAACGAACTGTTGTTTCCGTTTGGAACTGACGCCAAATCGTCAGAATCCACATCATAATCAGCATGATTTCCCTGCGGCTCTTGCCGCGCGGCGCGTGCCGGAATCCGGTGATGCTGCCGTCTGAAATCGGGTCTCGCGGATTGGCGGGACCGAAAAAAAGTCGATCGGACCCGTGAGATCCGGTAGGCCCGGACGTCACGGGGGAGTAATATAACACACCGAAACGCCTGCGCAACGTACTGATCATGCATAAAAAACAATCGACTGAGCCGTCCTCCGGGACCCCTGATGGCCAGCGCATGACGCAGGTCCGGAAAGTTGCGATCGACGCTGAGCGCGCGGGACAGCGCATCGATAATTTCCTCAAGGGCCAGCTTCCCGGGCTCCCCAAAGGACGCCTCTATCGACTGTTGCGGCGTGGCGAGGTGCGTGTCAACGGCGGCCGGGTTCGTGCCGAGTACAAGCTGTCCGAAGGTGACGAAGTGCGCATTCCGCCGGCGCGGATTCGCGAAGAGGGGGCGGCGCCGTCACCCGGAATGGCGGCAAGCATGCTCGACTGCGTACTGTATGAAGACAAACGGTTGCTGGTTGTCAACAAACCGACTGGCGTTGCGGTGCACGGTGGCAGTGGCATCAGTCACGGAGTCGTCGAGTTGTTGCGTCATGCCCGGCCGGATCTGAAGGACCTTGGCCTGGTACATCGTATCGATCGGGAAACGTCAGGATGCCTGGTGCTTGCGAAGCGGCGCAGCGCGCTTCGCGAATTGCACGAGCGATTCCGGGAAGGGCAGGTCGAGAAGAACTACCTGGCATTGGTCGTCGGTGACTGGCAGCTTGGTGAACAACGCATCGACGTACCGTTGTACGTCGAGCATCGTAAGAAAGGTGAGCGTCACGTTGTGGTCAGCGGCAACGGCAAGGCCGCCGAGACCCGGATTGCGCTGTCACGGACCTACGGCAAGTACAGCCTGTTGCAGTGCGCACCCGCGACTGGCCGGACACACCAGATTCGTGTCCATCTGCAATATGCCGGACACCCGATTCTCGGCGACGAGCGCTACGGCGACCCGGACGCGAACAAGGTGGCGAAGCAATTCGGCCTGAAAAGGCTGTTCCTGCACGCGCAGTCAATTGCGTTTTCGGACAGCTCCGGCAATGAGTTGCACTTCACGGCGCCGTTATCCGACGACCTCGAACGATTTCTCAACGTCGGGATTATCGAAGCCCGAAGACACGCCTGAAGGCCACTGCCGGAAAACACTGTTTTTGCTTTACTGAAAGGCGCAAAAACAGTGTTTTCCGGCAGTGGCCCAGTGTCTGGCTACGGCAACAAATACCCGAGCTGCAGTAACCGGTCGGCGACCCAGATCATCGGCAGACCGATCAGTGCGGTCGGGTCGTTGGTATCGACGGAGTCAAACAGCACGTAGCCGGCACCCTCGAGCTTGAAACTGCCGGCACAGTCGTACGGTTGGTCGTGGCGCAGGTAGGCTTCGGCAAGCCGGCGGTCGAACTGCCGGAAGCGCACTGTCGTTTTGTCGGTGTGCTCGTAACGGGCCTTGTTGACCTGGTCGAGGATGCAAACGGCCGTCAGGAATGTGACTGACTTGCCCGAGGCGGCGAGCAATTGCTCGACAGCGGTCTGGTGGTCGCCGGGTTTACCGAGTACCGAGTTATCGAGCACCGCCAGCTGATCCGCCCCGATGATGAGGGCACCGCGCGCATTCGCGACAACGGCTTCAGCCTTTGTTCGCGCGAGGTGCTGCGACAGATCATCGGGAGCGAGACCGTCGTCGTTGGATTCGTCGACGCCCGGATTGACCGCCTGGTACTGGTCGAGGAAACGATCCAGCAAACCCCGTCGATAGTTCGAGGACGACGCCAGGATAATGGGCGGTGCTGAGGGGTTTTGCATAAGTAAATCAGTCTGTTATTGGTATTTTCGTCGAGTGTACCCGGTTTGCCGACTGCTGCCGACAAAATCCCGCGCACCGCGCCAGGAAGACTTTGACAGCGGCCGACGGGGTCCTTATCATGCGCGCGCCATGGGCAATCCGCTGCTAGACCGCCGCGCTGCCGTCGATTGGGCGGAAGCTGGTCAAGTTATTGAATTTACTGAGAAAATCGGTTCATTTTGTGGTCTGGCTGCGGTTGTTGAAAACGATCTCGCCGTGCTCGATGCGGACAAGATGCCGCGCGACTGGCAGGCAACACCGGTCAGCGGCGCAATACGGTTCGGTTTCGTTGACGCGGAAGGTCGGGTACCGTCTGTCACCGGCAGTGCGAAAGTACGGATCGATGCGGTTTGCCAGCGTTGCCTGGAACCGTTTCGGCTGTTGCTCGAGATCGAGCCAAAACTGTTGCTGCTGGAAATCGACGACACGGTATCCGGGTTTGAGGACTACGACGTCTGGGAACTTGACGAGCGTTGCCTGAGGCCACTGGATGTCATCGACGAGCTGCTGGTGATGGCGATGCCGTTTTCAGCAATGCACGACAACATGGCCGATTGCAGGGCGTTTGCGGCCGATGAGGGCGCCGGCGCCGACGACACAACACGACCGTTTGCCGCGTTACGTGAGCAGATGGCAGAGGACAACGAAAGCCCGCAGGATTGACGGGCTTAGCTGGAGAATAGAGATGGCTGTTCAAAAGAGTAAAAGGACACCTTCGACGCGCGGCGCGCGTCGTTCACACGACAAGCTGAAAAAGCAGGCACTGTCGGTCGACCCGACTTCCGGCGAGACGCACCTGCGTCATCGCGTAACACCGGACGGTTTTTATCGTGGCAACCAGGTTGTTCAGCAGCCTGAGATTGACGACGACGACGAGTAAATTTCCCTGACCGGGCCGAATAGCTTCGGCTCCTCAGTCTGTGGGAACCCACTCGACAATTTCACTCGATGCGATGAGCGGCGACCTCGGTCCCGAGGTCGTCGTTCGTGCGGCTGCCGCAACGCTCGCAAAGTACACCAACGTCGAGCTCATACTGGTCGGCGACGAAACCGAGCTGTCACGACTGGTCTCGGCGACCGTCGGCACGGACTCGCGCGTGCAGATCCGGCACGCGTCGGAAGTTGTCGGCATGTCCGAGCCACCTGCCGACGCCCTGCGCAAGAAAAAAGACTCGTCAATGCGCGTTGCCATCAACCTCGTCAAGGATGGTGAAGCGGCGGCGTGTGTCAGTGCGGGAAATACGGGCGCGCTCATGGCAACCGCCAAGTTCGTTCTCAAGATGCTGCCCGGCATCGACCGTCCGGCCATCATCGGTGAGTTGCCGGCCAAGGGCGGCACCGTGCACATGCTCGATCTCGGCGCAAATACCCAGGCGACGCCGGAGCAATTGTTCCAGTACGCCGTGATGGGTTCGATCGTTGCTTCCGACATTACGGGCGTTGATCGGCCGCGAGTGGCGCTTCTCAATATCGGAGCCGAAGACACCAAGGGTCACGATACCGTTCGTGATGCAGCGGCGATGCTATCCGACAGCACGTTGAACTACGCGGGCTTTATCGAAGGCAGCGATCTGTTTTCCGGTAAAGCCGACGTTGTCGTAACAGACGGCTTTACCGGCAACGTGTCACTCAAGACTATCGAGGGTGCGGTAGATCTGACGGTTCACTACCTGAAACGGGCATTCACTGCGAACTGGTTTGCAAAGTTGCAGGCAGTCCTGGCCAGCCCGGTGCTGCGCAGGCTTGCCAGGGAAGTCGATCCGCGCAACTACAACGGTGCGACTCTGGTTGGCCTAAATGGTATCGTAATCAAGAGTCATGGCGGCGCGGATGCGCTGGCGTTCCAGCACGCCATCGACACGGCTATCGTCGAAACGAGGAATCAGTTGCCCGAGCAGATCGGCAACCTGTTGCAAGAGGAATCTGCATGACCTATTCGCGAATCGCTGGAACCGGGCGCTACCTGCCCGAGCGCATCATGACCAATTTCGACCTCGAGAAAATGGTCGAGACGTCCGACGAGTGGATCCGGACGCGGACCGGCGTCGAACGTCGCCATGTCGTGTCTGAAGACCAGACGACATCGGACATGTGTGTCGAGGCGGCGAAGGTCGCGATGCAGGAAGCGGGCGTTCAGCCCACCGACATCGATCTCGTCATCACGGGAACGACGACACCCGACCTGGTATTTCCGAATATCTCAACGTTGATCCAGCACCGCCTGGGTATTCCGGCTTGCACCGCTTTCAGTCTTGAGGCGGCCTGTACCGGGTTCATCTATGCGCTGACGACGGCTGACAAGTTCATCAGGACCGGTGAGGCAAAATGCGCATTGGTCATGGGGGCCGAGTGCATCACGAAGCTGCTCGATTGGAGCGATCGCAATACCTGTGTCCTCTTCGGTGACGGTGCGGGCGCGGCGATCGTGGTTCCGTCTGATGAGCCGGGCATTATCTCTACGGCACTCGGTGCCGACGGGCAGTACAAGGATTTACTTTTTTATCCTGTCGGCGTATCGAACAACCTCGCAGCGGCCGGTACCGACGCGGCGGCTATCCACATGACGGGCAACGAAGTGTTCAAGGTTGCCGTCAAAACGCTCGGTGCTATCGCCCAGGAGGCGCTGGACAAGGCCGGTGTGACCAAGGAAGAGCTTGACTGGCTGGTGCCGCACCAGGCCAATATTCGCATCATTCAGGCGATGGCGAAGCGGCTCGACATGCCGATGGAAAAGGTCATCCTGACGGTACAGGACCATGGCAATACGTCGGCTGCCTCGGTCCCGATGGCACTGGACGTCGGCATTCGCGATGGCCGTATCAAGAAAGGCGAACTCGTACTGATGGAAGCCTTCGGTGGCGGCTTCACGTGGGGTTCCGTCCTGATGCGCCTGTAGTCCGGTACCCGACGCCGATCTACCAGAGGCGGGATTTCTTGCGTCGTGACGAGCGACGGCGCATCCGCTGATGCAATTGCTGGCGCCGGCGGTCGAGCCGGTCGCGGCGAATCACCGGGTCCACTTTCTTGCGGTCAAACTGTTTGCGAAAGGCGCAAAAGTCGTCGTAAGCCTCACGCACGTGCTGCAACTCGCGGGCAACGAGCTCGATGATGATCACGTCGTCCAGGAAGCCGATAACCGGGATGTCGTCAGGCAGAATATCTTCGGGGTCGGCGAAGTACACAAAGGTCGCGAGCAGGCGCTCACGGTCGATGTCCGGCAACTGCCATTCATCGTCCGTCAGCATGCTGATCAACGATTCGAGCTCGGGGATTCGGCGGCCGACGAAATCGGGGAGGGGATTGCTTTGCCGAATCTCCTCCAGCACATCGCTGATGGCGTCGATAATCTCCGTTTCCTCGGCGTCCTTGACGGCGTCGCGCGACTGCTGCAGCGCTTCGCGAAAAAAACCGAGGTCCCGATCGGTCAGTTCGAATGAAATCCGCATACTCATGCGCGTCAGGCTACCGGGAACTCCCTATAGCGGTCAATGCGCCGGGTGACGACAATGGTTTACCATAGGGAGTCCGTCGCAAGGCTTGAGACATGAAAATCAAACTCGTCATCGGCAACAAGAACTACTCGTCGTGGTCGCTGCGTGCCTGGCTCCTGCTGAGGGAAGCGGGCATCGACTTCGATGAGCACCGGATCGCGCTCGACGTGCCGGGCACGGCGGCTGAAATTGCGAAGTTTTCGGACGCCGGTTGCGTGCCCGTGTTGCTGGTCGACGATCACACGATCTGGGATACGCTGGCCATTGCCGAGACCGTTGCCGAACGCTGGCCTGAGAAAAGCCTGTGGCCGGATGACCCTGCTGCCCGTGCCCATGCGCGTGCGATCTCGGCGGAAATGCACTCCGGTTTCGCAACCTTGCGCAGCTGCATGCCGATGAACTGCCGCGCGATGGGTCGCAAGGTGCCAATTCCCGACGAACTCGGGACGGATATCGACCGCATCATTGCGATCTGGAGCGACTGTCATCGCCGTTACGGCGAGCAGGGCGGTTGGCTGTTCGGCGACTTTTCCATTGCCGATGCGATGTTTGCGCCGGTGGTCTTGCGTTTCCGCACCTACGGAATCAATCTTCCGGAATCGGCCGGGTACTATCCGCATCGTTTGCTCGAAAGCAAGGCGATGCAGGAATGGCTGGCCGCAGCAGAAGCCGAAACCGAAGTCATCGAGAGAGAAGAGATCGGACAATGAGACCCGTGCTCATCCTTGCCTGCGCACTGCTGGTCAGCAGCGCGCACGCCGCGGTTTACGACCTGCCACCGGAGGGTGTCGACGTTGTCGGCAGCATCGCAACCGTGACGGCGACGTACGAGGATACGCTCCTCGATATCGCGCGCCGACACGGACTCGGCTACCAGGACATTGTGCGTGCCAATCCGGATGTTAATGTCTGGGTTCCGGGCGAGGGTACCGAGATCATTCTGCCGACCCGCTTCGTGTTGCCGCCGGGACCGCGTGAGGGAATTGTGCTCAACCTGGCCGAGTACCGCATGTACTATTTTCCGGCGTCGAAGAATGGCGAGACGCCAAAAGTGCATACCTACCCGATCAGCATCGGGCGCATGGACTGGGCGACGCCGCTCGGTGAAACGAAAATAACGGCGATGGCCAGGAATCCGGCCTGGTACCCGCCGCAGTCCGTGCGCGATGAGCACGCGGCCGACGGCGACCCGCTGCCGCGCGTCGTGCCACCCGGACCCGACAACCCGCTGGGAACACGTGCGCTGCGCCTCGGTATTCCCGGCTACCTGATTCACGGAACCAACAAACCGGCGGGCCTAGGCATGCGCGTGTCGCACGGATGTATCCGCATGTACCCCGAAGACGTCGAGTATCTGTTCGACCGTGTACGCGTCAACACGGCGGTGCGGATCATCGACGTGCCCGTCAAGATGGGCTGGGACGGCGATCAACTCGTTGTCGAAGTGCACCCGCTGCTCGAAGTGGCGCAGCGGCTGCCGGACGAAACCGATGAGCAGATCGAGAAACTCGACGCCGATGTCGAGATGCCGGATGTCGAGTCGGTCAGCAAGGACCCGCTGACGCACGTGACCGAGCAGTTCATCGCCGTGACCGGTGAGCGCCCCGGTATGCTCGAGTGGGACACCGTAGAAACGGTCGTCGAGCGCTCTGACGGTATTCCCGAAGCGGTTGGCGCCGCCATAAAAAACGCCGCGCAAAGCGCGGCGTCTGATCAGATGTTCTCTGAGTAGTTTCTAAACTACTTCGACATCGATTTCTGGAACATACGCTCCATGCTCTCGCGGTTTGCTTCGCAGCAAGCCTGAGCTTCCGTCGCAGCGGACAGTGCCTGGTCAGCTGTGCTCTGTGCAGCCGATGCAGCCTGTGCGGCGCGATCAGCAGCTGCGCGAGCAGCCTCAGCAGCTGAAGCAGCAGCAGCAGCGTCAGCTGCGGCACGATCTGCCGTAGCCTTGACCTCGTCCAAACCGGTGGTGGCGCAGCCAGCGGCCATTGCGACGACGAGCGCGAGCGCGCTTGCTCTGAGTGCGGTCTTTTTCATTTTGGATAATCCCTTGATAGTTGGATAAAACAGCCCCGGCATTATTTCCCAAACAGCACGAAGCTGCAACGAAAATACCTGTTTTTGTTCAGTTTTGTCGGTTGATGGCGACAGATTGCGTCCATCAGGGCGGGTTTCGGACGCCGGAAATTCGCGACGGCATCGTTCGTATCGTGTACGCCATACCCAGGTTGTATCCCGGGCCTTCATTTTCGATCAGGCTGAGCGGCAAATAACGAACACCTGAAACGGCAGCATCTCGTCCCGGTAATGTCGCGTCGCGGATCTGCCACGCGCCGCCATCGTGGATTTCGGTCCACGCGTGTCCGAACGAGTAGAGCCGGGGCCCTGCTTCGATGATGAGGTTGCCCAGGACGACACGCGCGGCATAGCCGTTCGCGCGAGCCATGGCTGCAAGTAGTACGGCATGTTCGGTACAGTCCCCGCGCCCCGTGGCTGCGACTCGCGACGCGAAGTCGAACGCCTGCGCATAGGTTTTGTCCTCGATATGCTCGTAAACGAATGCCTCAATTTCATCAATCGTTGGACGTTTTCCGAGCGCGGCAATAAAAGCGTCGTTAACGGCGACGACGGACGGCTCCGAAAAATCGATGACAAAGCTGTCCTGAAGGTGCGTATCGTCCGGCACGGATCTGAACGTCGGACGTTCGATGAAACGAACGCCGATCGACGCGTCGTCGAAATCCAGGACGCTGACACCATCGATGGCAGCAAACTGGCGGCCGGCGGCCTGCGGATCTGAAACGTGCAGCGTGGATTGAATTTCATCGCCCAGCGCGGCGTCGCTGTCGTTCGCCCGCTCAATCGTTACCGTCGCGAAATAGGGCAGCCCATCGTCGGCACTGACAAAGCCGTGCAGCGCGAGTGCTGCGACTGCCAATACAGCGGGTCTCATCCTCAGTCCAGTTCGCCGGCAGACCAGATGCGTTCTATCCGGGCCTGAGCAGGTCCCATCGCCATCGACCCGGACTCAATATTGCCGTACTCGTCAAAGGTGCCCGACATCCGGATCGGGCCCATGATCAGGTCGCCCGTGCGTGCGTCCGCATCGCCTGTACGGACAATGCTGGACCCGACAAACGTCGTCGGGTCGGCCGCCGGTATCCACAGCTGCATGTCAGCCGACGGTGCGTCGCCTGCGAAGAGTTCCCGGGTCAGCGCGAACACGGCGCGCGAACTGGCAGGCTGTAGTGCGCCGTCGATCGTGCTGCTGAGTTCCTTGCCCTGGAAGGTGCCCGAGGAGACCCAGTCACCGTTCTCGTCGCGTTGCAGGTCGAGCTGGGTCGTGATCTCACCGTTCTCGGTATCCACGCTGATCGAGTTGATGGTCGTCCGGTCGGGCCGCGACCACGTAATCGTGATCGAGTCCGAAAACATGATCGTGCCCTTGTCGACCGGGACGATCGACGCATTGACCGAATATTCTCGTGTATCGCCTTCTTCGTCGTTCGTGAAGGACGTGTAGATCACGCTATAGCCGATATCGTTCAGATTCATGACCGCGATCTCTTCGTAATACGGTTTCGCCGAGGTCGACGGGACCTCGACATTCGCCACAAACTCCGCGAATGCGGTAGCGAAGCTTTCGCGGTAGCCGAGATAGTTATGTGCGCAGGCATACGTCAGGTCATTCTTGCTGGCTACGCGTACCTTGGTCATACCCATCTGCACCCCGGCGTCAGTCTTCACCTGGTATACCCACTCGAGCGCCAGAAACGGGTAGCCGTGTACTTCGCCGGCGTCGACGTAGTAGGCGTTGCGGTCGCCTGGTGTGGCGTTGTTATTGGCCATGACGCTGTCGATGTTTATCTCGGCGATGTTGTTCGCCATCGTCGCGATGTCGGTCGCGGTTGTCATGACGTAGCACTCGAGCGGTGACCCGGCCTTGATGTCGGAGTACAGGTACCAGCCATCTTCGATTTGCTGTGCATCCGCGGGCTTGCCGGGCAGTTTCGCCGCTATTCCCTCGACCGGGAATTTCACGTTGCGCAGTTTCATACGGCGGAGTTCCTCGGACATGGCGTCCTGGAACCAGTCGGGCCAGCCGTCCAGCGAGGGCTGTGGTGCAACCTGGGCGCCGGCAACCAGCGGCAGGAAAATAGCAAGTAGTGGCAGCAGCCGGTTCCTTATCGACATACGTATCTCCTTGATGTGCGCGCCCAGTAGACGGGATACAGGGGGATTTTGCAAAGGCGTGGTTCACGGTGCTTGCACTCTTCGGGACACTGGATATAATCCCAGATACTGTAAATCCATACAGGAACTGATCAAATGCGCGAACTGACCCCCAGACAAAGACAAATTCTTGAGCTCATTCAAGGGTTTATCGCTGAAACTGGCATGCCGCCGACGCGTGCGGAAATTGCAGCCGAGCTCGGTTTCAAATCCGCCAACGCCGCCGAGGAACACCTGCGGGCGCTCAAGAAAAAAGGCGTGATCGAGCTCATACCCGGCGCCTCGCGGGGTATACAGCTGAAGGATTCGTTGCGTGACCAGATGGGCCTGCCGCTCGTCGGTCGTGTTGCGGCCGGCAGCCCGATTCTTGCCGAGGAGCACATCGAGACGCATTACCAGATCGATCCCACGTTGTTTCACCCGAAGCCGCATTACCTGCTGCGCGTCAATGGCATGAGCATGAAAAACGCCGGCATTCTCGATGGTGATCTCGTTGCCGTGCATCGCACACCCGAGGTTCGCAGCCGGCAGATCATTGTCGCGCGGCTCGATGACGAGGTAACGGTGAAACGTTACCGGCAGAAGGGCACGCTCGTTTCCCTGTTACCCGAGAACGAGGAATTCGAACCGATCGAAGTCGATCTCAAGGAGCAGGCGCTCGTTATCGAGGGTGTGGTCGTCGGCGTGATTCGTGACGGTATGCCACTGCATTAATGACTATCGGCGATGAGTCTGGAAAAATTACTCGAGAACCCGCGCGTCTGGCGCGGCAGCAGCCAGGCGACGGCGCGTGCCGGGCTTGCGAGTGGTTACCCCAGGCTCGATCGGCGTCTTCCGGGCGGTGGCTGGCCGCAGGAAGCACTGACCGAGATTCTCGTTGGACAGTACGGCATCGGCGAGCTGCGCCTGTTAATGCCGGCGCTGGCACGGTTAAGCGCTGAAGACGCACCCTGCGATGACGCGGAACCGGGCTGGATTGCCTGGGTCGCACCACCCTTTCAACCCTATGCACCCGCGCTGCAGCAATGCGGCATCGATCTCACGCGCATGCTGCTCGTCCGGCCCAGGGACGACAGTGAGCTATTGTGGTCGGCAGAGCAGGCACTGGCTTCCGGTACCTGCGCCGCCGTATTGCTGTGGCCCGAGGTGCTCGACGACCAGGCGAGCCGACGTCTGCAGCTCGCCGCTGAAAAAGGTCATAGCTGGGCGATCGCATTTCGTCCGCTCGCCGCACGCCGGCAATCGTCGGCGGCCGCATTGCGTCTCGAACTGCAGTCCACGGGGCAGGGCACCGACGTCCGCATCCTGAAAAGCCGTGGTGGCCACCCGGCAACGATCAGTAGTCTCCTGTAGCGATGCGCCGGGCTCGCCGATCGCCCGTCGAGGTACGGGACAACATTGCTCCCTCTGCAACACAGCAATCGCTGCCGTTTATCGAGCAGGCCGAACTGCCGGCGAAGTCGCTGGCCGCGGTACCGAAGAGCGTGGAGCGGCTGTGGTTTTGCGTGTGGCTTCCGCAGCTGCCATTGGAGGCGGTGGCAGATGGTTCGGTGCGAGCCGGGAATGACGAACACCGCTTCACTGAAAGGCGCGTTGATTCGTCATTCCCGGCTCACACCGAACACCTGGCGGCAGCGGTTCCGTTGGCGGTTGTCGAGGAGCAGCACGGGGTTCACCGGGTTCTTCTGACGGATGCGGCGGCGGCGAATGCCGGTGTCACGGTCGGACAGTCCGTGAATGCGGCGCTGGCACTCGTGCCGGAGTTACGGACCGAGGAGCGCAGCGAGGTTCGCGAGCAGCAGGTACTCGAAGCGCTCGCGACGTGGCTCGAGCGGTTTTCCTCGTTCGTGAGTATCGCAGGCAAGGATGTATTGCTGCTCGAGATAGCCGGCAGTTTGCGATTGTTCGGTGGCTTGCGCGAGCTGCGCAAACGGATTTCGCGGGGCTTGCGCGAACAGGGGTTTACGGCCGCGATGGCGATCGCACCCACACCGCTGGCCGCAACCTGGCTGGCGCGGTCCGGACGCCGTACCTGTATTCGCGCGGAGGAAAACCTGGGCACCGCACTACGCCAGTTGCCGCTTCACTGCCTCGACTGGCCGCAAGGAGTGCGGGAGTCGCTGACCGGCATGGGTATCGGCCAGGTTGGTGACTGCCTGCGTTTGCCGCGCGAAGGGTTCACGCGCCGCTTCGGCGCCGAACGCTTGCTGGAACTCGATCGTGCGCTCGGGCATTTACCGGATCCACGCGATTCCTGGCGTGCACCGGAACGCTTTTGCCAGGACTACGAGATGACCGAGGAGCAGTCTGATCGTGAACAGCTGCTCAACATATGCAACGAGCTGCTGTTGTCGCACGAGCAGTTCCTGCTGGCGCGGCAACTCGGCACACAACGTTTGAGTGTCAGTTTTTTCCACCTCAGAGGCGCAGCGACCGAGCTGCAACTGGGTTCCGCAATTGCGGATCGTTCGGCCAAACGCTGGTCAGACCTCCTGGGTCTTCGTTTCGAACAGTTACGCCTGCCAGAGCCGGTTATTGCGGTGCGTCTGCGCAGCGGCCTGTCGCAGCCACTCACGGCGGAGACGGCACGGCTGGCATTCGATAACAGGCAGGGCCACGAGGCAGCCAGCGGGCATTATTCGATCACACAGCTGGCTGAGCGCCTCGTTGCCCGTATCGGCGGTCATGCTGTCAATGCGGTCACCACGGTAGCCGAGCATCGCCCGGAGTATGCGTGGTCGACACAAAGCCCGCTGGCGGACTGGGCGGGCAGCGTGTCATTCGCCGCAGAGGCCGTGCGACGCCCGCTGTGGATGTTGCCGGAACCCGCATTACTGACAGTCGACGGTAACTATCCGTTGCACAAAGGCTGCCGCCTGCGCCTGCTGGATGGACCCGAACGCCTCGAGACGGGCTGGTGGGACGACCAAGGCATCTCGCGCGATTACTACACCGCCGTCAATGGCGCCGGCACGCATCTCTGGGTGTTTCGTAATCGCCGGAAGACGCCCGACTGGTACCTGCATGGCATCTTTGGATGAGCTATGCCGAACTGCATGCGCTGAGCAACTTCACTTTCCTGCGCGGCGCCTCCCACCCTGAAGAACTTGTCAAGACGGCCGCGGAACTGGGCTACGAAGCGCTTGCCATTACCGACGAATGCACGATGTCGGGCATCGTGCGTGCGCATGCGGCGGCGAAAGAACACGGCCTCAAACTCGTCATCGGCTCCGAGCTGCGACTGCGCAGTGGCCGCAAACTCGTCGCGCTCGCGAAGAATCGCAACGGCTACGCCTCCCTGTGCCGACTCATCAGCAACGCGCGGCGCGCCGCCGAAAAGGGCAGCTATGCGCTCACGCGGATCGATTTCGACGATGGCCTGCCGGATTGCCTGGTGCTGTGGGTTCCCGACAATGACCTGGCGCTCGACGTCGAGGATCACTGGTTGCGCGAGACATTTCGCGGGCGCCTGTGGATTGCTGTCGAGTTACTCGCCGACGGTCGCCAGCGTGAAAAACTGCAGAAGCTGCGCGAAGAGGGGCGACGCCTGAAACTGCCGCTCGTGGCTTCCGGCGACGTGCATATGCACGTTCGCTCGCGGCGTATCCTGCAGGATGCCGTAACGGCGATACGCCTCGGCACGACGGTCGACCGTGCCGGTTTCGGCTTGTACGCGAATGGCGAACGCCACCTGCGTTCGCTCGATGTATTGCGCCGGGTCTACCCGCAGGAACTGCTGCACGAATCGCTGCGCATTGCGGAGCGGATCGATTTTTCGCTCGACGAACTGCGCTACGAGTATCCCGACGAACTCGTGCCCGAGGGCGAGACGCCGGTAACGTACCTGCGCCGGCTCACCGAGGAAGGCATGCAGCGGCGCTGGCCGGGCGGTGCCCCGGGAAAGGTAACTCGTCTCGTTGAGCACGAACTGCAGTTGATACGAGAGCTCGAATACGAACCGTATTTCCTGACGGTGCAGGACATCGTGGCTTTTGCACGTTCCCGCAAGATCCTGTGCCAGGGGCGCGGTTCTGCCGCGAACTCCGCGGTGTGTTTTTGCCTTGGTATTACCGAGGTCGACCCGGGCCGTATGGAAGTGCTTGTCGAGCGCTTCATCTCGAAAGAACGCAACGAACCGCCGGATATCGACGTCGATTTCGAGCACGAGCGCCGCGAGGAGGTCATCCAGTACATCTACGGGAAGTACGGCCGGGATCGGGCGGCGCTTGCCGCGACGATCATTACCTACCGGCCACGCAGTGCGCTGCGTGACATCGGCAAGGTGCTTGGGCTTACCGAGTTGCAGATCGGGCGATTGTCGCGGTCGATGCAGTGGTGGGACGGCCATAAAGTCGACGACAGCCGCATACTCGAGGCCGGGCTCGATCCGGGCAGCCCGATCATCAAACGTCTTCTGTACCTCGTGCGCGAGATTATCGGTTTTCCGCGGCACCTGTCGCAGCACGTCGGTGGTTTCGTGATTTCGAACTCGCCGCTTTACGAGCTCGTGCCGGTTGAGAACGCGGCGATGCCCGATCGCACGGTGATCCAGTGGGAGAAAGACGATCTCGAGGAACTGGGCCTGCTCAAGGTCGACGTGCTGGGTCTCGGCATGCTCACGGCGATTCGTCGCAGCTTCGATCTGCTACGCGAATTCGACGGCCGCGACTACTCGCTGGCGACCGTCCCGGCGGAAGACCCGGAGGTGTACGACATGATCTGTGAGGGGGACACGATGGGCGTGTTCCAGATCGAGTCGCGCGCACAGATGGCGATGCTGCCACGTCTGAAACCCCGGTGTTACTACGATCTCGTCATCGAAGTGGCGATCATTCGGCCGGGGCCGATCCAGGGCGACATGGTGCATCCGTATCTCAGGCGCCGCAACGGTGAGGAGGCGGTCGACTACCCGAGCGAAGAGGTTAAAGGCGTCCTGCAGCGAACGCTCGGCGTGCCCATATTCCAGGAGCAGGTCATGCAGCTTGCGGTCGTGGCGGCCGGCTTTACGCCGGGCGAGGCCGATCGGTTACGGCGGGCAATGGCGGCCTGGAAGCGTCGCGGCGGACTCGGGCCGTTCGAGGAAAAACTCGTGAGTGGCATGCGTGCACGTGGCTATGATGAGGGCTTTGCAAAACAGATTTTCCAGCAGATTCTCGGCTTTGGTGAGTACGGTTTTCCCGAGTCACACTCCGCGAGTTTTGCGCTGCTCGTGTACGTGTCCTGCTGGCTGAAACATCACACGCCTGCGGCGTTTACCTGTGCGCTGATCAACAGCCAGCCGATGGGGTTTTATTCGCCGTCGCAACTCGTCCAGGACGCGCAGCGGCACGGCGTCGAGGTGCGCCGTGTCGATATCAATCGCAGCGACTGGGACTGCTTGCTCGAGGCCGGGGAGCAGGACGCCCCGGTACTGCGGCTCGGGTTGCGCATGGTCAAGGGTCTGTCCGAGGAGGCTGGCGAGCGCATCGTTACGGCGCGCCGCGATGGTGCGTTTACGCACGTGCAGGGACTCCTGGAGCGTGCCACGCTCGATCGACGCGAACTCGGCGTGCTGGCATCCGCCGGCGCACTGCAGTGTATTTCCGGTGACCGGCATCGCGCTCGCTGGGCAGTTGCCGGGGCGGAGCCGCCCCTGCCGTTGTTCGAGAGTATGGAGCGCTTCGAGCCGACGCCGTTGTTGAGAAAACCGACGGAAGGCCAGAACATCGTTGCCGACTATCGCCATACCGGCCTGACACTGGGGCGGCACCCGATGCGCCTGCTGCGCAAACACCTTGATCGTTACCGATACGCGACCGCGGCCGAACTGCCGCATTGCGGTAACGGCCAGCGCATCAACGTGGCCGGCCTCGTGATTACCAAGCAGCGGCCCGGTACCGCCAGCGGCGTGACGTTCGTAACGCTGGAAGACGAGACCGGGCAGATCAATCTCATCGTCTGGAAAAAGGTTGCAGAGGAATTCCGCGCCGAATTACTGAATGCGCGGTTGATGGGTATTGCCGGCGAGCTGCAGATCGAGGGCAAGGTCATTCACGTTATCGCAACGCAGCTGTTCGATCACAGCGCAATGCTCGGTGATCTGGGTATTCGTTCGCGCGACTTTCGCTAGATGTCGTCGTCGAGATTGAAGTTGAACGTATCGTCCAGCAGGCTCTCGCGTTGCTCGCGCAGCTCTTCGAGACGACGGCGAATCTCCCGGCGTTTGGCCGAATCATCCGAATCGGTGGCGTCGAGCCTGGCGACGAGACTCGCGATGTCTTCATCGACGACCGTCACTTCGTGCGCGCCGTCCACCATTTGATCTTCATCGATATCGTCGTCTTCCGAATCGGAATCTGTATCGAGATCGTCGAGGTCCGTGTCCTCGTTGTCTTCAGGATCGCCGCTCATAGCGCACCTCAGCGAATCAGGTTGTTGATTTCAAAGATCGGAAGAAGGATTGCAAGGACAATCGTCAGCACGATTCCACCCATCACCACGATCAGCAACGGCTGCAATATACCAAGCAAAGTGGCGATAAGGCCATCAACTTCGCGCTCCTGGCCGGCGGCGGCGCGAGCGAGCATTTCTTCGAGCTTGCCGCTGGACTCGCCGCTGGATACGAGGTGGATAGTCATCGGCGGAAACAGCCGACTCTGGGCGAGCGATTTGCTGATCGACGCACCCTCGCGCACCTTGATCGTGGCTTCCGTGACGGCCTCGCGCATCGGCACGTTTTCGATGACCTCGGCGGCGATTTTCAACGATTCGAGAATCGGCACACCGCTGCCGGCAAGGATGCTCAGTGTACGGGTAAAACGCGCCGTGTTGATGCCGCGCGTCAGGCGGCCGGCGATGGGCAGGCGCAGCAGGAATCGATGCCAGCGTCGCCGCGGGCCCTCCTGTTGCAGCAGCCACCACAGGCCATAGCCGACGACACCGATTCCGATGAGCAACAGAAGCCAGTGGTCACGCAGGAAGTCACTGGTAGCGATCAAACCGCTCGTGAGGCCGGGCAATTCCGCCGCCGTGTTCTCGAATACACCGACGATTCTGGGAACAACGGTCGCCAGCATGAACGCAATGATGCCGACCGACAAAACGATCAGCGCCGCCGGATAGACCATCGCATTCATGACGTTCTGCCGGAGTTCCTGGCGCGCTTCGGTATAGTCGGCGAGGCGTTCCAGCACGACGTCGAGATGACCCGACTGCTCACCGGCGGCGACCGTTGCGCGGTATAACTCCGGAAACGCCTGCGGAAAATCACTCAGGCCGTCGGCCAGCGTATAGCCTTCCATCACCTTGGCGCGAACGCCAAGCAGGATGCTCTTGGTACGCGGCGTGTCGTTTTGCTGCGAGACCGCAAGCAGGGATTCCTCGAGCGGCATCCCGGATTGCGATAGCGACGCGAGTTGCCGGGTGACCAACGCGAGCTCGGCGGGCGAAATACCTCGACGTAACGAAAAACTGCGCTGTCGACGTGCTTCGCGCTGCGCGACCTCGGTGACGCTGACGGGAAGCAGGTTGCGTTCGCGGAGTTGTTGCCGGACGTGCCTGGCCGTATCGCCTTCCAGCAGACCTTTCGCCTGCTTGCCGGCCTGGTCCATCGCAACGTATTCAAACGCCCCCAAGGATCACCTCACACATCGCCGACATCAGTCGCTAGTCTTCCCGGGTGACGCGCAGGACTTCTTCGAGCGTCGTGCGACCCAGCAGGACCTGGCGCCGGCCATCCGCCCGGATGCTCGGGCTTTGCCGCCGCGCATGGCGTTCGAGCTCCTGCTCGCTGACACCGTCATGGATCATCTCGCGCATCGGGTCATCGATCGTAATGAGCTCGTAGATACCGGTCCGGCCGACAAAGCCCCGGTTGCCGCCCGTACCCGCCTTGTAGATCGTCGGCGGGTTCGACGGGTCGACGCCGAGGATTTCGCAATCCGCCTCAGACGCCGTGTAGGGGATCTTTGTCGCGTCGTCGAGGACACGCACCAGGCGTTGCGCCAGCACGCCGATCAAACTTGACGACAGCAGGTACGGTGCGACGCCCATATCGCGCAGGCGCGTAACGGCGCCGCTCGCGGTGTTGGTATGCAGCGTGGAGAGCACCAGGTGGCCGGTGAGACTGGCCTGTACGGCAATCTCGGCCGTCTCGAGGTCGCGAATCTCACCGACCATGACGACGTCCGGGTCCTGACGGAGGATTGCTCGCAGGCCGCGGGCGAACGTCATCTCGACCTTGGTGTTGACCTGCGTCTGGCCGATGCCGTCGATCAGGTACTCGATCGGGTCCTCGACTGTCATGATGTTGCGGCTGTTGTCGTTGATACGCTCAAGCCCTGCGTACAGTGTCGTCGTCTTGCCGGAACCCGTCGGACCCGTGACGAGAATAATGCCGTGTGGCTTGTGAATCAGTTGGTCCATCGCGGCCTGGTCACGATCCGACATGCCGAGCGATGTGAGGTCGAGGCGACCCGCCTGCTTGTCGAGCAGCCGCAGTACGACCCGTTCACCGTGGCCCGACGGCATCGTCGATACGCGAACGTCAACGGCGCGCCCGGCGATCTTCAGCGAGATACGGCCATCCTGCGGCAGGCGTTTCTCCGCGATGTCCAGTCGTGACATGACCTTGATGCGCGATACAACGAGTGGTGCGAGCGCACGGCGGGTCTGCAAAACCTCGCGCAGGACACCGTCGATGCGAAAGCGCACACTCAGCCGATTCTCGTAAGTCTCGATGTGTACGTCGGACGCGTTTTCCTTGATCGCCTCAGCCAGAACCGCGTTGATGAAACGAATGATCGGCGCATCATCGTCGCTTTCCAGCAAGTCGGAGGGTTCCAATTCCTGTGCCACCTGACTCAGGTCGAACTCCTCGTCGAGGCTGTCGATCATCTGCGCGGCATTGCTCGATTCCTGCTCGTACGACGCCTGCAGCATTTCGTCGAAATCGTCAGCCGACACCCTGGAAAGCTGCAATGGCACGTCCGCGAAGCGACGCGCTTCGGCGAGGCTCAACGGCGACGCACCGCGGCGATAGACGAGCGTTCCGCCGTCTTCTGTGAGGTCGCGAATCAGGACGCCGTGGCGCTTTGCAAACGAAAAGGGCAGGGCACGCCGAACTGCGCCGGGGTCGACGGTACCGGTCGATTCGAGGACGATCTCCTTACTCGTTGCCATCGTCCTGGTCCGTCTGCTCATCGAGAGGCGGCAAGACCGGGCGACTCACGCCCGGCATCAGCGGCACGGCTTCGCCCTGCTTGGTCCGCTGGACGTCGCGGATCAGGTTGTATTTCTGGTTGGTCTGGATGGCTGTCTCGACCGAATCGCGCATGATCTCGGCGCGTATGAAAATCATGAGATTGGTTTTTGTCAGGTCTGTCGAACGCGCGCGGAACAGGTTGCCGAGGATCGGAATGCTGCCGAGCACCGGGACTTTCTGGTCTTTTTCCAGCAACGTATCTTCGATGAGACCGCCAATAACCAGGATCTCGCCATCTTCGACGATTACGGTCGTCTCAACGATGCGCTGGTTCGTGACGAGGTCGACGGCACCGGACGCATCCTGGGCGATGCTTGAAATCTCCTGCGAGATGTCGAGCAGGAGCGAGTCACCTTCGTTGATCTGAGGCGTAATCGACAGCTTGACGCCCACTTCCTCGCGATTGACCGTCGTGAACGGGTTCACCGATCCGCCACTGCCACCGGTGTTGGTAAATGATCCGGAAACGAACGGGACTTCCTGTCCAACGCTGAGGGTCGCCTCTTCGTTGTCTGTCGTAACGATCGTTGGCGTCGAAATGATATTGGTATCGGCGTCGGACTCGAGTGCCCGTAAAATGGCGGCGAAACTGACGCCCGAATCACTGATGCGACCGAGGCCGAGCGTGACGCCTTCGCCGATCAGGGCCGAAGGATCGACATTTCCGCCACCGGCCGCCGAGCCGAGTTGTACAACGCCGCTCAGGAGTCCCGGAAAATTCGTGACCGCGATGGGTGCATCGGTGCCACTGCCTTCAACAGCCCATGACACGCCGAGCTCGTTGTTCTCATCGGCAATGACTTCGACAATGATGGCTTCGACCAGGACCTGGGCGCGCCGGATGTCGAGCTTGTCGACAATCTGCATCAGCGATCGCATGCGTTTTGGCGGCGCATTAATGACGAGCGCATTCGTCTGGGTATCGGCCCAGACGCTGACTTTTTCCAGGTTGGTACCCGCCGCTGCGGCGCCCGCCGCCGACTGCGATATGTTCGTGTAATGCTCCTGCAGCTTGCCGGCGAGTTCCTCTGCATCGGCATAGCGCAGGTATCGTACCTGTGTATCGCCGCCTTCCTCGAGCGGCGTGTCGAGATGCGCGATGAGCGCACGCAACCGCAGGCGTTCGGTCTTGTCGCCACCGATCAGCACGCTGTTGGTTCTCGGGTCCGCGACCAGGCTCGTCGAAACCGGCGCCGTGTCGGCGCGCCCTTGCGTCAGCGCCGTCATGATGCGCACGATCTCTGCCGCTGACGCATTTTCAAGCGTTACGACTTCGATGTCTTCATTGCTCGCCATGTCGATGCGACGAATGATCGTCAGCATGCGCTGCAGGTTTGCGGCACGATCCGAAATGATCAGCATATTCGATCCCGGGTGCGCAACCAGGTGTCCGTATTGTGGCACCAGCGGACGCAGGATCGGGACGAGCTGCGTGGCGTTGACGTTGCGCACCTGGACGACCTGCGTCGCAAGGTCATCGGGCCCGGAAGTGCCCGAGCCACCGACCGGGCCCGGAAACTGCCTGGCTGTCGCGTCGGGCAGGATCTTGATCAGGTCGCCGCTCGGAACCGCGGCATAGCCGTGCACGGCGAGTATCGACAGGAACGCCTCGTAGAATGCCTCTTCTGACATGGGCTCTGCCGATAACAACGTGACCTTGCCCGTAACGCGCGGGTCCAGCACGAAGTTCTTGCCGGTCACTTCGCTGACAGCCTCGATCACCTTCTTGATGTCGGTGTCGCGCCACGCCAGTGAGACAGACTTCTCCTGGGCTATCGCTGTTCCGGCCAGGACGAACACAACGATGAGCGCCAGCAAGCGGCAAATTCTGATTTTCACGTTCCGGATTCCATTCATTGCGATTGTTCGTCACCCAGGTCTAGCTGGCTTGCGCTGATCATCACGGTTTCCTGCTGGCCGTTACGATCGATCGTAACCGACGCTTGCTCAGACGATCCCAGCGATTCGAAAATTTTCATTGCCTGTGTCGGGTCCGTCAGCGGCTGACCGTCAATCTCCGTTGCGATGTCGCCGGGGCGCAGGCCAAGCGAGGCAAACTTGTCACGATTCGTTCCGGGGTACAGCCGGTATCCGGCCAGTTTACCCTGTTGCATGTACGGCGTCGGGCGTATGACATCGGTCAGCTTCGACAGGTTGTTGGTCACTGCAGCCCTGAGACTGTTCGGATTTTGCCGGACGGTTGCCGTTTGCTGTCGAATCGTGGTCGACACACCGGAATTTTCGAAGTCGCTCGGCAGCTTGAGATTCGTGAGTGCGCCGTTTTCGTTGAGGACAACACGGTCCGGGTAGACCGCGTGCAGCGTCGCACCGGAACCGACCGAATCGCCGATGCCGTAGACTTCTGCCTCTGAGCCGCTGCGTGCGATGACGGCAACCGAATATTTCTCCTGCCGCGACGAGATGACCCCTCGCAGTGTGAGGTCCGTGCGGCGGGTGTCGGCAAGATCGTCTTCGGGCAGCAATTCCACGACCGGAACCGCATCCTCGGCGTCAGCCTCGCCGAACAGGTGAGCGGCCGCAATGGCCGCCACATTCGTCTGGCCGACGGCAGCAGCCGAAGAGGATGGCAAATTGGCGGGCGCCTGGACCGGATCACCGGCTGCCGGCGCCGGCATCAGCATCCAGACGATTCGCGCCAGCTGCCAGCCGATCAGGACTGCCAGAATCAGGCTCACAAACGGTGGCACGAGCCGATTGACGGTACTGATGACATCGTCACCATCCATTCGGGAGATATTCGACCAGCTGGCTCTTGAAATCATGTAACGCGTGGCTATTTTAAGGGTCCAACACACGTGTAAACGCGGCGACCCGATGATACGGGTTGAACTGATACGCGAACAAGCAGATTATTGACTTTTAAGCGAAATATCGCCATTTGCGGCGACGGAACAGACCTTGTGAGTGAGCGCCCGACCGACATCGAACGGCACGAAGGATTCGACCTGGCGGTCGAAGAAGCGCGGCCGAAAGTCAAGCCGCCGCCGCTGTACCGGGTGCTCCTGATCAATGACGATTACACGCCCATGGAATTCGTCGTGGACATTCTCGAGTCGATCTTCGGCATGGAGCGGACCCGGGCTACGCAGGTCATGCTCGAGGTCCATACCAAGGGTCAGGGTATCTGTGGCGTTTTCAGCTACGAGATTGCCGAAACCAAGGTCGCGCAGGTCATGACGATTGCCAAGCAACACCAGCATCCGCTGCTGTGCACAATGGAAGAATCCTGATGTTATCCAGTGAACTCGAGTTTTGCCTGAACGAGGCGTTCCAGCGTGCCCGTGACGAACGGCACGAATTCATGACGGTCGAGCACCTGTTGCTGGCGCTGCTCGACATTCCGTCGGTGCACGAAATACTGAAAGCCTGCGACGGAAATATTTCCGAGCTGCGCCGGCAGTTGCTGGAGTGCATTGACGAACAGACGCCGTTGTTGCCGGACGACGAGGACCCGGAAGTGCAGCCGACGCTGGGTTTCCAGCGCGTCCTGCAGCGCGCCGTTTTTCATGTTCAGTCGAGCGGCAAGAAAGAAGTGACCGGCAGCAATGTGCTGGTCGCAATTTTCTCCGAAAAACAGTCACAGGCAGTTTATTTTCTGAGCCTGCAGGACATCTCCCGACTGGATGTCGTCAACTACATTTCGCACGGGCTGCCGCAGGTGTCGTCCGAGGGTGGTGAAGAAAGCGAAACGGAACTTGGGACCGAAGGCGAAACCGAATCGTCGCCGCTCGAAAAGTACGCGACAAATCTCAACGAACAGGCCGTTCAGGGCAAGATCGACCCGCTGATCGGCCGTGAAGTGGAGATCGAACGTACCGTGCAGATCCTTTGTCGCCGGCGCAAGAACAACCCGCTGTACGTCGGCGAAGCTGGTGTCGGCAAGACGGCGCTGGCCGAGGGGCTTGCACGCATGATTGTCGAGGAGCGCGTGCCTGAGGTACTGGCCGACAGCACGATCTATGCGCTCGACATGGGTACGCTGATCGCCGGCACCAAGTATCGCGGCGATTTTGAAAAGCGCCTCAAGGGCGTTATCGCGGACGTCCGAAGCGATCCCGGCGCGATCCTTTTTATTGATGAAATTCATACGGTTATAGGGGCAGGGGCAGCATCGGGCGGTGTTATGGACGCGAGCAACCTGATCAAACCGGTGCTGGCCAACGGGGAAATTCGCTGCATCGGGTCAACGACCTACTCGGAGTATCGCGGCATCTTCGAGAAAGACCACGCGCTTGCGCGGCGTTTCCAGAAGATCGACGTTCCGGAACCCAGCATTCCCGAGACCATCGCCATTCTCAGGGGGCTGAAGTCGCGCTTCGAGGAGCACCATGGCATCGCCTACGACGATGCGGCTCTCGAAGCGGCCGTTGAATTGTCCACCCGGCATATCAACGACCGGCACCTGCCGGACAAGGCGATCGACGTCATGGACGAAGCGGGCGCAAACCTGCGCCTGAGGCCTGCGGCGGAGCGGGGCAGTCGCGTGACCGTCGAAATGATCGAAAACATTGTCGCGAAAATGGCGCGCATCCCGGCGAAGAGCGTTTCCGCGTCCGATCGCGATGCGCTGCGGACGATGGAGCGCGATCTCAAGCTAACGATATTTGGTCAGGACCGCGCAATCGAGGCGTTGTCCGGCGCCATCAAGATGGCACGTTCGGGTTTGCGCGAAGAAGAAAAGCCGATCGGTGCATTCCTGTTTGCCGGCCCGACCGGTGTCGGCAAGACCGAGGTCACGCGGCAGTTGGCCATGCTGATGGGCGTCGAGTTGATCCGCTTCGACATGTCCGAATACATGGAGCGTCATACCGTATCGCGGCTCATTGGCGCGCCGCCCGGATACGTCGGATTCGACCAGGGCGGTCTCTTAACGGAAGCTGTTAATAAGAGTCCACATGCTGTTGTTTTACTTGATGAAATCGAGAAAGCACACCCCGAGGTTTTCAACCTGCTCCTGCAGGTGATGGACCACGGCACGCTGACCGACAACAACGGTCGCAAAGCCGACTTCCGCAACGTGATCCTGGTCATGACGACCAACGCCGGCGCGCAGGAAATGAGCCGCGCGTCGATCGGCTTCACGCAGCAGGATCATACGTCGGATGGCATGGCGGTGATCCGCAAACAGTTTTCACCCGAGTTCCGCAATCGCCTGGACGCGATTATCGAATTTGCGTCGCTGGAGATGGATTCCATCGTACGCGTGGTCGACAAGCTCGTGGTCGAACTGGAAGCGCGGCTCGGCAACAACAACGTGACCCTCGAGCTCGACGATCGGGCGCGGGCGTGGATCGCCGAGCGTGGCTACGACCCGAAGATGGGTGCTCGCCCAATGGCCCGGCTGATACAGGAACAGATCAAGCGTCCGCTGGCAGAAGAGTTGTTGTTCGGCAGCCTTGCGGATGGCGGCCACGTCAAGATCACCGTCGGTGACGACGACAGCCTGACCCTCAATGTGGAACCGGTGCTAAAGGAACTGGCGCACCTGCCAGAAAAACCAGAGGCTTAGCTAGCGCTAGCGTCCCCGGTAGACGATACGGCCCTTCGACAGGTCGTACGGCGTCAGCTCGACGGTGACTTTGTCGCCCGTCAGGATGCGGATGTAGTTCTTGCGCATCTTTCCGGAAATATGCGCCGTCACCACGTGGCCGTTCTCGAGTTCAACCCGGAACGTCGTGTTGGGCAGCGTCTCTGTAACGACGCCTTCCATCTGAATGGCTTCTTCTTTCGCCAAGGTATTTCGTCTCCTGTGCCGTTAAAAGGCTCGCGAATTGTGCAGAAAGGCCGCATCTATTGCAATGCGGTAAATCGACCTATTCTGCGAGTCGCGGCACCGAGATGGGGGCGGTCGGCCAGTTTTCAAACCGGTTCAGCGTGGTACAGGCCGCTTCGAGTTCCGCGGTAAACTCGCTCCTTGGGATTGTCGTTGCACCGAGGGACAGCAGATGTTGAGAAATGACCTGGCAATCGACCAGGCGAAACTCGCCGGCAGACATCAGCCGGTCAAGGAAGGCGAGGGCAATCTTCGATGCATTGGGGACATCGCTGAACATGGATTCGCCGAAAAACGCCTGTCCGATCGCGAGCCCGTAGAGTCCGCCGCAGAGTCGGCCGGCCTCCCATAGCTCGATGGAGTGTGCCCAGCCCTGGGTGTGCAAGGTTTCGTAAGCGGCAATCATGTCGGGCGTAATCCATGTTCCCTGCTCGTGTCGGCGCGGGCCGGCGCACGCGCGAATAACATCCGGGAATGCCGTGTTGACGCGAACCTCTGCCAGCGAGTTTCGCAACGTGCGGCCCAATCGTCGGGTCATTTGAAAGTCGCCGGGCCGAAACACACAGCGTGGGTCGGGCGACCACCAAAGGAGTGGTTGTCCCTCGTCGTACCATGGAAAAATGCCGTGCCGATAGGCCCACAACAGTCGCTCGGGCGCCAGGTCGCCGCCGGCCGCCAACAGGCCATCGGGCTCCCGCATGGCAGACTCGACCGGCGGGAAGTGATCCGGCGGATCGTCCTTGCCGATCCACACGATCCGGTTATTCGTCATCGGCGGATTCCCGGTACGGGCTGTGGCTGTCAACGGCGTCAATGTAGCGATCAACCTGGCGTCCTTCCTCGCCGAGGTATCGGCCAATCGCATCGGCAAATCGCGTGTCGTGGAGCCAGTGTGCCGACCACGTTGTGACCGGTACGAATCCGCGGCTGATCTTGTGCTCACCCTGCGTCCCGGGCTCGAAAACGTCCAGGTCGTGCGCGATACAGTAGTCAATGCCCTGGTAGTAGCAGGTCTCGAAATGCAGCGAATCGAATCGGCTGTTGCTGCCCCAGTAGCGTCCGTACAGCCGGTCATCGCCAACGTAGAACACGGCGGCTGCGACCGGCTCGGCGTCCTGTTCGGCGAGAACGATGAGCAGTTTATCGGGAAGCTCGATACCGAGGCCGTGGAAAAATGATTCGTTGTAGTAGGGCATGGCGCCGCGCAGCATAAAAGTACGACCGACCAGGTGGTACACCGCAGACCAGAGGTCCTTCGTCATCTCGGTGCCGTGCAGATGACGAAACGCGATGCCGTGCTCACGCATGCGGCGGCGCTCCCGGTTTACCTTCTTGCGTTTCCTCGATGTAAACGTCGCCAGGAAATCGTCAAACGTCTTGTAGCCACGGTTGTGCCAGTGGAACTGGCAATCCTTGCGGAGCATCATGCCCGCCTGTTCGAAATGCGGCAGCTCCTCCTCCAGGGGAAACTGGATGTGAAGCGAAGAACAGCCGGATTCGACTGCAAGCGTCCGCGCAGCCTGGAGCAATCCCGAGGCTGCGTCGGTGTCGTCGGCATCGGCAAGCAGCAGGCGTCGGCCCGGGGCCGGCGTAAACGGCGATGCGGATACGAGCTTCGGGTAGTAGGACAAACCATGCTGCTCATAGGCATTCGCCCAGGCCCAGTCGAATACGAATTCGCCCCACGAGTGGCTTTTCTCATAGAGTGGCATGGCGGCGCGCAGTTCGCCTTCGTCGTAGATGCCGAGATGTCTTGGCTGCCAACCCTGCTCGGCCGATACGCAACCGTGTTGTTCGCCGAGCCGCAGGAATTCGTGGCGCAGAAACGGCGACTCAGTGCCACGCAGCCGGTTCCAGCCGGCAGGCGTGATTTCATCGATGGCGTTGTGGACGGTGACCTGCACGGTGCACCGTCGGATCAGGCTGCCGCGTTGTCTGCGGACGCAGCGTCCTTGTCCATCGCCTCGATGAATTTCTCGGCATCCAGTGCCGACATACACCCGGCGCCAGCCGAGGTGATCGCCTGGCGGTAGACCTGGTCAGCGACGTCGCCGGCTGCAAACACGCCGGCCACGCTGCTCTCGGTCGCATTACCTTCAATACCGGACCGAACCACGATGTAGCCGTTCTTCATGTCGAGCTGGCCGTCGAAAAGCCCGGTGTTCGGTTTGTGACCAATGGCGATGAAAATGCCGTCGAGATCGATTTCCGTGGTTTGCGACTCGTCCTTCGTGCTCCGAATACGCATGCCGGTGACGCCCATATCGTCACCGAGTACCTCATCGAGAACATGGTCCCACTTGATCTGGATCTTGCCCTCCCGTTCTCTTTCGAACAGGCGATCCTGCAGGATCTTCTCGGCGCGCAGCTCATCGCGTCGGTGCACCAGTGTCACCCTGGAAGCGATATTCGACAGGTACAGGGCTTCCTCGACGGCCGTATTGCCGCCGCCAATCACGGCGACCGGTTTCTCGCGATAGAAAAAGCCGTCGCAGGTTGCGCAGGCAGATACGCCTCGGCCCTTGTAGGCTTCTTCGGACTCCAGCCCGAGGTACATCGCGGTAGCACCGGTCGCGATGATGAGTGCATCGCAAGTGTAGATGCCGTAGTCGCCCTCCAGCCGGAACGGCCGCGTAGTAACGTCAGCGGTGTGAATATGGTCGTTGATGATTTCGGTGTTGAAGCGCTGCGCGTGGCGCAGCATGCGGTCCATGAGTTCCGGCCCCTGCAGGCCTTCGACATCGCCGGGCCAGTTATCGACGTCGGTCGTGGTCATCAGCTGGCCGCCCTGTTCGACGCCGGTAACCATGACCGGGTCGAGGTTGGCGCGCGCTGCATAGACGGCAGCGGCGTAGCCGGCCGGGCCGGAGCCCAGGATCAGAACCCGGCAATGTTTCAAATCACTCATGTATAATTTGTCCGCAATAAAGGAATTTGCAAAGCGCCCGCAGAAGGCCTTGAAATGCGACCACTGATGCGACTTTCAAGGGCACGCTGCGGGCGAGTCATATGGGGTGACGACGGGCCCATAGTCAGGCGCCGTTAATACTAATGTAGGTAAAACTGTTTCTCTATGGCAAGAGCCAGCAAAGTGAGTACGCCGCCTTCGCGGCTGTCGAACCAGGTCCACCGCGCACTGCGGGAAGGGGCGCTGTACGTATTCGGTGCCATGGCGCTCATTTTGTGGTTCGCCTTGTTTACGTACAGTCCGTCGGACCCGGGATGGTCGCAGTCGGTCAGCGGTGGGGCCATTCAAAACGGCGTCGGGCGCTTCGGCGCCTGGGTCGCGGATGTGCTGTTCTCGGGCTTTGGGCGGCCAGCCTACCTGTTTACCGTCATGGTGTTTTTCCTCGGCTGGATGCTGTATCGGGAGCAAAAAACCCAGATCGAACTGACGAAGCTCGATTTTGCACTGCGCTTGGCGGGTTTCCTGGCGACACTGATCACGAGTTGCGCGCTGGCCCGCTTGCACTTTTCCGGGGCCGGGTTTCCGAATTCGGCTGGCGGCATCGTTGGCGAGGCGGTCGGCGGTTGGCTCGAAGGCGTGATGAAACTGCTCGGCGCCAGCGTATTGTTGTTCTTCCTGTGGGTTGCGTCGATCTCGTTATTCCTCGGCGTGTCGTGGATCCGGGTTATGGATCGCGTCGGACACTGGACCCTGATCGGCTACGAAAAGCTGCGCGCCAAGGTCGATGAACTGCGCGACAAGGCGGAAGGCCGCCGGCAGGCCGCGGCGCGTCAGGACGTGGTGAAAGTCGAGAAAAGACTCAAGGCCAAGCGGCAGAAGCCGCGCATCGAGCCTGTCCTGCCGTCGCTCGAGCCAAGTGCCAGGGCCGAGAAGGAACGCCAGGTTCCGTTGTTTGACCCGCCGTCAGCCGGCGAGCTGCCGCCGTTGTCGCTGCTCGACGACCCGCCGGAGCAGAAGACCGGGTACTCGGCCGATTCGCTTGAGGCCATGTCGCGTCTTGTCGAGTTGAAGCTCAAGGATTTCGGCATCGATGTCGAGGTGAAGTCGGTGTCGCCCGGACCCGTCATCACGCGTTTTGAACTCGACCCGGCGCCGGGCGTCAAGGTGAGCCAGATCGCCAATCTCGCCAAGGACCTTGCACGGTCCCTGTCGGTTGTCAGCGTGCGCATCGTCGAGGTGATACCGGGTAAGTCCTTCGTCGGACTCGAAATCCCGAACGAGAACCGGCAACTGGTAACGCTTGGCGAAATCGTCAAGTCGAAAGCGTATGACGATCTCGCGTCACCCGTCACGCTGGCACTCGGAAAAGACATCAGCGGCAATTCGGTCGTCGCCGACCTTGCACGCATGCCGCATTTGCTGATCGCCGGTACCACGGGGTCGGGTAAGTCGGTCGCCATCAATGCGATGGTACTCAGCATTCTTTACAAGACGCAGCCGGAACATGTGCGCCTGATCATGATCGATCCGAAGATGCTCGAGCTTTCGGTGTACGAGGGCATTCCCCACTTGCTGGCGCCGGTTGTCACCGACATGAAGGAGGCAGCCAACTCGCTGCGCTGGTGTGTCGCGGAAATGGACCGGCGATACTCGCTGATGGCAGCGCTCGGTGTGCGCAACATTGGTGGCTATAACCGCAAGGTGCGTGATGCGATTGCCGCCGGAGAACCGATCAAGGACCCGACCTTCCGCCCACCGGACCTGTTCGACGAGGACAAGCCGATCGAGCACCCGACGCTGACGCCGCTGCCGTTCATTGTCGTGATTATCGATGAGCTTGCAGACATGATGATGATCGTCGGCAAGAAGGTTGAGGAACTCATTGCCAGGCTCGCGCAAAAAGCGCGTGCCTCGGGTATCCATATGATCCTCGCGACGCAGCGCCCGTCCGTTGACGTCATTACGGGCCTGATCAAGGCAAACGTGCCCACCCGGATTGCCTTCCAGGTATCCGCCAAGGTGGACTCGCGCACGATCCTCGATCAACAGGGCGCGGAGAACCTGCTTGGCCACGGTGACATGCTGTACCTGCCGCCTGGAACATCGCTTCCGGTGCGTGTCCACGGAGCGTTCGTCGCGGACAACGAGGTCCATGCGGTTGTGCGCCACCTGAAGAAAAGCGGCGCGCCGCGTTACATCGATGAAATTCTTGAAGGCCCGGCAAGTCCAACACCGGGACTGACGGGCATCGACAAACCGTCCGCCGACGATGCGGACGCGGAACAGGACCCGCTCTACGACCAGGCGGTGCAGGTGGTCATGGATACGCGCAAAGCCTCGATATCCGGCGTGCAGCGGCGTTTGAAAATTGGCTACAACCGCGCGGCGAGAATGGTCGAGTCGATGGAGGCCGCGGGCCTCGTCGGTCCGCTGCAGTCGAACGGTACGCGCGAGATTCTCGTCCCCGTGAAGGCGGACGAGTGACGGAGGAACGAAATTGCTGAAGGACTGGCTGAAAATATTGGCAATGTTGGCATTGGCGATGCCGAGCGCGGCGTTGCCGCAGGACGACGCAGGTGAGGCGCTGGTCAATGATTTCGTGACCAATGTCATCACCCTGCAGGGCAAGTTCGCACAGTCACTGGTCAGCGCCGACGGCGAGGTTGTTGAACAAACCAGCGGCACGCTGGAAATCGAACGTCCCGCACGATTCCGCTGGTCGTACTACGAGCCTTACGAACAATGGCTCGTTGCCGATGGCCTGAACGTCTGGAGCTACGATCTCGACCTCCAGCAGGTCACCGTCAAGCCGCAGGCCGATGCACTCGCTAACACGCCGGCGCTGTTGCTGGGCGGTTCCGAAAACGCTCTTGAGCAGTTCGACTACAGCGGCACGACAGTCGAGAAAAAAACTATTTGGGTGCGTCTCGAACCGAAGGACAAGAACAGCGGATTTACGCGCGTCGAGCTCGGCTTCGTCGACGAACAGCTCAGCCGCATGGTGTTTTTCGACCACCTCGAGCAGACCACGCTGGTTGCGCTGAGCGACGTGCAGATCAACGAACCGATCGATGCCGCGCGATTCGAGTTCGAGGTGCCTGACGACGTCGACGTGGTTGGTGTGCCGGCTGCGGCGCCCTGATGTTGCCGCTGCGGTTTGCGGCGCGCTGGCGATCCGCCAGCATCGTATTGTTACTGTTTGTGCTGGCCGCAGCGCTGTCCCCGGTCTTCTGGTTCTGGGATGACAAGGCTGGCGGACTGCGCTGGTTCGAAAATACTGACAAGTGGCTGCATGGCATGACGTTCTTCGTACTGACCGTCTGGTTCAGCGGCATGTTTCCGAAACGCCGCTACGCATTAATGGCGCTCGGACTGCTCGGCTTCGGGCTGGTCATTGAGGCGTGCCAGTACAGCGTCAGCTATCGCACGGCGGACTGGTTCGATGTCGGAGCCAATGCCACCGGTATAATCATCGGAATGGCCATCGCATTTGCAGGCGCCGGCGGTTGGTGCCAGCGCGTCGAGGAGCGATGGTCGGCCTGAGATCCTGATTTGACCGACCTGTTTTCCACCGATGTAGCTGAACACGAGCGACCGCTCGCCGACAGGATGCGGCCATCGTCACTCGATGGATTCTTCGGCCAGCGCCACTTGCTGGACGCGGGCAAGCCGTTGCGCCGAGCAATCGAGGACGGTCGTGCGCACTCGATGATTTTCTGGGGACCTCCCGGGACCGGCAAGACGACGCTGGCGCGTATGATCGCAGCGACGACGAATTCGCATTTCATCGCGCTCTCGGCAGTGATGGCCGGTGTCAAGGATGTGCGCGCCGCTGTTGCCGAGGCGGAACAGCACCGGGCAATGAGTGGCCGATCGACGGTTCTGTTTCTCGATGAGGTTCATCGCTTCAACAAGTCGCAACAGGATGCGTTCCTTCCATTCGTCGAAGACGGCACACTGACGTTCATCGGCGCTACCACGGAAAATCCATCGTTCGAGCTCAACAACGCATTGCTTTCCCGCGCTCGAGTCTACGTGCTCAAGATGCTCTCGCAGGATGAATTGCAGGACATTCTAAAGCGCGGGCTCGGCGACAAGACGCAGGGGCTCGCCGGCGAATTCTCGATCTCCGACGACTCACTGGCGTTGATCGCAGCCGCCGCCGATGGCGATGCGCGGCGCGCGCTCAATCTGCTGGAGCTCTCTTCGGACCTTGCTGACGATGGTCGAATAACGGATGCGACGGTACGGGAAGTTGCGTCCGGAAACCGGCGGCGCTTCGACAACCAGGGCGAGTATTTCTACGACCAGGTGTCGGCATTGCACAAGAGTATCCGCGGCACGGATCCCGATGCATCGCTGTACTGGTTCATGCGTATGATCGACGGTGGTTGCGATCCCCTGTATGTCGCGCGCCGGTTGATCCGGGTTGCATCCGAGGATATTGGCAACGCCGATCCGCGCGCGCTGCAGTTGACGCTCAATGCCTGGGAAGCGCAGGAACGGCTGGGTAGTCCGGAAGGCGAGCTGGCGATCGCGCAAGCCGTTGTCTACCTGGCCTGCGCCCCAAAAAGCAACGCGGTATACGTCGCATCCAAAGCGGCTATGAAAGATGCACGGGAAAAAGGATCGCTCGAGGTGCCGATGCACCTTCGCAATGCACCGACCGGGCTGATGAAGGACCTCGGGTACGGTGAAAACTACCGTTACGCCCACGACGAACAGGACGCGTTCGCGGCGGGCGAGAACTATTTTCCCGAGGACATGGAGCCGGTGAAGTATTATCATCCCGTGCCGCGCGGCCTGGAGATCAGGATCCGCGAAAAGCTCGAGGAATTCGAGCGTCGACAACGTGAACAAAGCAACAAGCCCAGACAATGATAGATCCGAAAGTTCTTCGCCAGTCCGCGGCCGATGTGGCTGCGAATCTTGCCCGCCGTGGCTTCCGGTTCGACGCGGACGCCTATCTTGCGCTCGAGGAGCGCCGCAAGGCTTTGCAGGTTGAAACCGAGAAATTGCAGGGCGAACGTAACGCGAGCGCAAAGCGCATCGGCAAGGCAAAAGCGCAGGGCGAGGACATCGAACCGTTGTTGGCGGCCGTAAAGGATCTCGGCGATCGGCTGGATGCGAGTCAGGCCGATTTGCAGGCGGTGCAATCGGAACTGAAGGATATTGAGCTGGGTCTGCCCAACCTGCTCGACGACAGTGTGCCGGATGGCGCGTCAGATGCCGACAATTTCGAGCTGCGAACGTGGGGCGAGCCGACGGCGCTCGGTTTTGCGGCGAAGGATCACGTTGAGCTCGGCGAGACACTCGGCCTGCTGGATTTTGAAGCGGCGAGCCGCATTTCGGGCGCGAGATTCTCAGTGATGAAGGGGCCACTGGCACGCCTGCAGAGGGCCTTGATCCAGTTCATGCTGGATACGCATACGACGGAACACGGTTACGCCGAAACGTATGTACCGTATCTCGTGCACGCCGACGCGCTGGTTGGAACCGGACAGCTGCCGAAATTCGGCGAGGACCTGTTCAGGACAGAAGGTGAGACGCCGTACTACCTGATTCCGACCGCCGAAGTGCCGGTAACCAACCTCGCGAGCGATGTCATTTTCGACGCCGACGACCTGCCAATGCGTTACGTCGCTCACACGCCGTGCTTCCGCGCGGAAGCGGGCTCATACGGTCAGGACACGCGCGGCATGATCCGGCAGCACCAGTTCGAAAAGGTCGAGCTGGTGCACTTCGTCGCGGCGGGCGATTCAATGCAAGCGCTTGAAGACCTGACGGGCCATGCCGAGGCGATCCTCCAAAGGCTCGAGTTGCCGTATCGGGTCGTCGCCCTGTGTGCCGGCGACGTCGGTGCGGGCGCAGCGAAGACCTACGACCTCGAGGTATGGCTGCCGGGTCAGGACACGTATCGCGAAATATCCTCGTGCAGCAACTACAACGACTACCAGGCACGGCGCATGAAAGCGCGGCGCCGCAACCCGGAGACCGGCAAACCGGAGCTGATTCACACGCTCAACGGGTCCGGCGTAGCCGCGGGCAGGGCGCTCATTGCCGTTATGGAGAACTACCAGAACGAGGATGGCAGTATCCGTGTTCCGGATGCCCTGAAACCGTATATGGGCGGCATCGACACGATCGGGGTCTGACCCCGGCCCCCGGGGTCTGGCCCCGGCAGGTGGGGTCTGGCCCTTACTTGCGGAGGACGTCGGACTTGAGTTCGGCGAGCGCGTTGCGCCAGCGGTCGACTGACAGCCGGTAGTACTCTTCCCAATCTTCGCTGCCGGGGATCCCGGCGACAGTGACCTCGAGGTGGGTGCCGTCATCTTCGTCGTCGAGCACGATTTCGATCGTAATCGGGCCCGTCGGCAGCTCCTCCGCCTCGCCGGGCAGAGTAACGACCCGCAGACGCCGGCGTGGAATGAATACGTCGATCCTGCCTTCCACAGAGTATCCGTCCCGTGTGTCCAGCGCGTACTGGCCGCCGATGGTGGGTTCGAACGATCCGTCCCGGGCAAGCCAGCACTTCAGTATGTCGATATCTGTCAGTGCCGCCCACACTTCCTCGCGTGAGCGCTGCGTGACGAGTTCCTCGCTGTGGCTGCGCGTAATCTCTTCGGGGTGCACTCGCGCTTGGCGACGCCGTTTTTCGACCGGCGGCTCCGGCGCCTTTTCCGCCGTCGGGTACGACACGATGTGCAAGTCGCGTTGCGGGAAGGGAATAACGATGCCAGCCTCCCGGAACGCCTTGTCAATCGCAAAGTTGATGTCGCTCAATACCGAGAACCGTCGCTCGATTCGGTACACGCGCACGCGCAACTCGAAATCGAGCGAACTGTCGCCGAAGCCGATGAACAGGGCACGCGGTGCGGGTGCACGCCCGTCCGTTATTACCTCGCTGTGCTCGTTGGCAATCGACTCGAGAATCTCACGAACGCGTACCGTGTCCGAGCCGTAGGCAACGCCGACGCGCACCAGCAATCGTCCGTGGGTATCCCGAAGTACCCAGTTCGTGACGCGGCCCGACACCAGCTCGGAGTTCGGCACCAGCACATTCTGGTTGTCGAGCGTTTCGATTTCTGTCGCCCGGATGCGAATGCGGCGTACGAATCCCTCGGTTTCACCGACCGTCACGAAATCGCCGGCGCGAATGGGGCGTTCAAACAGCAGGATAAGGCCGGATACGAAATTGTTCGCAATCTCCTGCATGCCGAAGCCGATGCCGAGCGCGAGCGCGCCCGACACGATTGCAAGTCCGGTGAGGTTGACGTTGGCGGCTTTCAGCGAGATCAGCAGGGCCAGGACAAACGCGACGTAGCCGAACAGCGTCAGGATTGCGTCGCGCGCGCCGCGCTCGATGACGATTCGCTGCAGCCAGCGCCGGTCCACCCAGCGCTTGATCCAGCCGATGATGACAACCAGCAGCCCGAATACCACGATGCCGCCGAGAATGTTCTTCGGCTTGAGCGAAACACCGCCGATATCCCAGCCCTCGGCAATCGTCAACTGCAGCTTGCCGAGCGTCGCGCCCGTGTTGTCCCATACGTAGATCAGGTAGACGATCGCCGCGAGCCACAACGCGAGGTCGGCGACCAGCTGCATGAAGCCGACGCCAGTGCCGGACCCTTTGCCGGTGATCCCGAGCGAACTGCGAACCTGTTCGGCCGCCGGTGTCTCCTGCTTGAGCAGGTAGTTGAATCCCGTGAACACGGCCCACAGCAGGATCCAGAGTAGAAACAGGGCCAGCCCGGTACGCGTGATGCCCTGAACGAGGTACCCGGCCAGGTTCTGGTAGCCGGCGAACAACGCGCCGATGGCGAAAATCGTCAGCGCCGTCGCGCCAAGCCGCAGCGCTCGGTAACGATTCTGCAGACCGGGAATCTGCCTCAGGTAGGTCAGTACGCCGAGCATGCCGAGGGCGACGATGAAGATCATCGATGCACGACCGACGACATAGGATTGTGTCGATCGAATCGCGAGCCAGTCGTTACCCAGCGCGACGTAGCTGATGCAGATAGCAAGCGCGAACAGGCGCAGACGCAAACGGAACGGTGCGACGTGATCCGGGATCAGGCCCTTGATCTGTGCAGACGGCGACAACGGGCCCGTTGCCCAATTTATGATCACGCAGGCAATGCCGAATCCGGCTATTGCGATGGCAACGCGAACGACAGCCAGCGAACTTGACGCATCGACGACACAGAAGAACAGGACGAGATAGAGAGCCAGACCCTCCAGCCACAGCGGCGCGAATTCGGCCAGCGGCTTGGGTCCGAGAAACTTCATTTGCGGCGTCATGTCGTCGCCGCCTGCCGATTGGTACCAGTTCGCGAAGCGTTGGCGAGCAACAAGGCCGGCGAGCGCTGCGACGAGTCCGCCGATCAGCAGATACCAGAACAGCCGCACCCGGGAGACGCCGTCAACGAGATCCAGCTCGAGTTGCGAGCGCAGGCGTTCGGGCCAGGTCGATGCGCGCTCCGGCATGCCGGCGACCAGCGAAATCACCGATTGCGTGCGGCTCGACAGGAATTGCTGCGCCAGCTCGTTCTGGCGCGACGAGATTCTCGACAGCAATGCCTGCGAATCGTCGGCTATCCCCTGGCAGCGGGCCTGTCTCGCGATCGCTTCGTCGAGTGCCGTGCGCACCGACTGCCGTTGGGTGAGCGATTCCGGACTGGCGTCGTCGCCTGACAATTCTTTCAGCGGCTCGTAACGTTCCTCCAGTCGCGTTCTGTCGACCGCTGCAGAATCGGCACAGGCAACGGCTGCACTTTCGATGCGGCTCGCGTCGGCGCGGGCTGAGTTCAGCGCGTCGGCGTCGATTTCCTCGTTATCGAGGGTAAGAGAGATGTCCTGGAGCCGATCCGCCGCATCGATGTCGCGGAACGAATCCTGCGCATGCGCGGGCAGCACGAGCAGCCCAACTGCCGCGATGAGGATTCCGCGCAGGAATACTGAATGGCAGTTGGCGCTTGTCATACCGTCCATTGAAGAAAGGGCCCGTCAGGGCCCTCTCGTCAGCTGTCGTTCTAGTCGCGACTCATAAAGAACTGCAATATGTACCAGAACATCAGGGCGATCGACGCAAACAGTCCCATCGCCGCCGCGACGTAACGATCCTGCGGGTAGTGATGCATGATGTTCGATGTGTCATACAGCACCGCCGCACCCGCGAAACCGATCATTCCGAGCGAGAACCAGGTTCCGAGGTTGAGCCCGAACAGGACAGCGGACGCAATCGCGACCAGCGCAAGGATGCCGCCCCAGACAAGGATGCCGCGCAGGAACGAGAAATCCTTGCGCGTGATCATCGCAACGGCAATCAGGCCGACGCTGCCCATGATTGTGACAGCCGCGGCGTTGTCGATGATGCCCGGCTTCATGACGGCCGCCAGCAGCAACATCGGTGAGAAGATCAGGGCTTCTGCGACGATGAATGCTGCAAACGCCGCATACTGCGCCGGTTTGGATTCCAGTCGGTGTGCGACGTGCGAAGCACCCCAGCTCACGAGCATGAAGCCACCGAGCGTCAGCAACCAGTTTTCCGTAAGCATCGGAAACAGGTTGGCGGCAATGCCGGACTGAATCATGTACGCCGATACAGCAGCGAAGGCCAGAATTGCGCCCACGACGTGCGCGTAGGTCTTCCATATAAACGACGAACGGTCTTCAACGGCCAGCGTCGAGACCGGTGCCATTGAATTCAGATTGTCTTGCATTCGTGTCACTCCTTACCCGTTACGAATTTCATAATTTTACCACTATCAGGCGGGTTTCTTCCTGCGTTATCAAAGTTTCTGTATAAGGGCGAATTTCCGTGATGCAACCGGCATTGCGTGCGGCTACCACGGCAAGGTGTAGCCCTCGGCATGCCAGAACCCACCGGTGTTTTCGAGGGTGAGTTCGTCGATTCGCGCGATAAGTCCACGCGCTGACTCGGCCGGCTCGATGCCGTTGCCGCCGGTCATGTCCGTTGCGACAAGACCCGGGTGCAGCAAAGCGACGGCAATACCGCGCGGTTTGAATTCGTGCATCAGGTTCATGCCGACCTGGTTGACCGCTGTTTTTGAGGCCCGGTAGCCGTAGTTCCCGCCTGAGCCGTTGTCCTCGATCGAACCGACGCGGCTGGTCACGATGGCGATCTTCGATCCTTCGGACAGGTTGCTTGCCAGCGCTTCGGTGACGCGCAGCGGTCCGAGTGTATTGACCCGGTACTGGCGCATCATGTCGTCATAGTCGAGTTCGCCGAAGGCATCACGAAGCAGGATGCCGGCGTTGTTCAGGAGTACATCGATGTGCTCGTCACCCAGTTCCGACTTGAGCCGGGCCACGGAGTCGCCGTCGGCAACGTCGATGCCGGAAATCGAGCGAATACCAAGCGATTCGAGGTCATCGCTCGGGTTTCGACAGACGCCGATGATGGTGTCGCCGCGCGCGTGAAGCTGGGAAGCCAGTTGCAGGCCGATGCCGCGATTGCAGCCGGTGATCAGGACGGTGGACATGACGTTGCTCCAGACAACAAGGGCCAGACCCTCACCGTCAGGGCCAGACCCCAATGCTTGGGGTCTGGCCCTGACGGTGAGGGTCTGGCCCCGAATGTGGCGGAGAGGGTGGGATTCGAACCCACGAAGGGCTACTAACCCTTGCTGGTTTTCAAGACCAGTGCATTCAACCGCTCTGCCACCTCTCCGGTGCCGGTTTCAGCGGCTGCGAATTGTGCGTTGCCTGCGTTTCGGATTCAACCAATCTGTCATCGAGAATTGAAATTCGTCGGAATGGTGCCCGCATTCAGGGGTCATAAACCCTGACATCGTTCAGGGGAGTAGCTAATGCCAATTATCGAAAAAACTGGTAAACTACTGATTCTTAGTTTTTTTCTTGCTTCTTTCGACGCGACAGCACAGGATACGGCCGAGGATGGGCAAGATGCCGCACCGCCGGTGTCGCCAATCCAGCAGGGGCTCGACCGCGCCCGGCAACAGGTCGAGGCCGGCAACAAGGCCGCCGCTGTCAGTGAACTCAACGCACTTTTCGACAGCGGGTTCTCCGCCATCGGCTTTGTTCTCGCCGATCCGATCCTCGGTCAACTTCAGGGCGATCCGGCGTTCGATGCCCTGGCGAAGAAGATGGAAGTGCAGGCCTATCCCTGCGAACACGACGAGGTTTTCAACGAGTTCGACTTTTGGGTCGGCGAATGGGATGTGCACGTTGCGACCGGCCAGTTTGCCGGCAGCAACGTTATTACCAAGGAACATCGTGGCTGCGTCCTGATCGAGAACTGGGTGAACGCCGGCGGTACTGGCGGCATGAGCATCAACTACGTCGACAAGATCACCGGCGATTGGGTGCAGGTCTGGAACGACGCAAGCGGCAGCCAGATAAATATCCGCGGCGGAATGACCGACGAAGGCATGCTGCTTACAGGTACAATTCACACGGTGGCAAACGGTACGACCCTGCCGTTCCGCGGTCTCTGGACGCCGCTCGACGACGGCAGGGTGCGCCAGTTATTCGAGCAGTCGAACGACGGTGGCGAAACCTGGCAGTTCTCTTTTGAAGGGTTCTACACCCGCAAGGAAAGTGAATGAAGCAATCATCGATGTATCGGGGAATCCCTGCCGGCAATCCGCTGGCGAATATCCTCGTTATCGTCGTCGGGACGCTCGTGATTGCGGCGTCAATCGTGGTCGGTTTCTTCGCGTTCCTGATTGTCGCCGCAATTGTCCTGGTGCTGGGTGCCGTGATCGGGTTGCGGGTCTGGTGGTTCAACCGGAAGCTGGCCCGGCAGTCCGCGTCAACGCGGCGCCCCGAGACCACCAACGGTAGCGGTGTCATTGAGGGGGAATACCGGGTCGTTGCCGATGACAAGGATCGCGAGTAAAGTCGCCATCCATGCGCAACAACAAGTCTGACATCGAGCGCCGCCGCCGGCGCCGACGCCGTCGTATCCAGATTGTCGTTATTTACACCGCTATTGCGGTCGGACTCGCGTGGTTTTTTGAGTCGCAGGCGACGACGACCGTGATTTTCGTTCGCCATGCAGAAAAGGAGGCCATGCCGGAAGACGACCCGAATCTCAGCGATGCCGGTCGTGAACGCGCGATGGAACTGGCACGTCAACTGGTCGATGCTGACGTTGTCGCCGGTGTGGACGCAATTTACGCAACACCGTTTCGGCGCACCGAAGAGACTGTACGTCCGGTCGCTGCGGCACTCGACTTGCAGATATTGCCCTACGAGGCGACCACCGACGAGGAAATTTCCGAGGAGATCATGGACGCCATCGTCCGGACTCACAAGGGCAAGATTATCCTCGTTGTCGGCCACAGCAATACCTTGCCCGTGCTGATCGGTGCCATGGGCGCCAGCAAAAAGGTACCCGAGATCGACGAGAACGAGTACGACAACATGTACATCGTATCGATTCCGTGGTTTGGCAAAACGAAGACCATTCGCGTCCGCTACGGCGAGCCGTACCAGCCGGCCCCGTGATCTCGCAGCACGAACTGCATGTGGCAACCGGTGGCCGCGGCACCTACAACGTGAGTGGCGACGTGCAGGCGGCGGTCGCCGAGTCCGGCGTTTCCGTTGGCATGTGTCACGTGTTCATTCGCCACACCAGTGCTTCACTGATGTTGTGTGAGAACGCCGATCCGGACGTCATGGTGGACATGGAAGCGTGGATGTCGCGGGCCGTGCCCGACGGTGACGCCCTGTTTCGGCACACGGCTGAGGGTCCGGACGACATGCCGGCGCACGTCCGCACGGTGCTGACGCAGTCCGATTTGAACATCCCGGTTATCAATGGCCGCTGCGCGCTCGGGACCTGGCAGGGGATTTACCTGTGGGAACACCGGCATGCTCCGCATTCCAGGCGCATCATCGTCACCGTGCAGGGCGACTAGTCGTACTTCATTCCGGCCGATTCGCGCAATGTGACGGCGCGCCGGATAAATTCCTCGTGGCGACGAATACGCACATCGGCGAGCATCGCATCTTTGATCGTTCGATCCTGGTTGATCAGGAAAGTCGCGCGGCGCACGCCAACGCCGAACGGGCCGTCGACGTCATACATCTTGACGGCGACTTTGTCCGGATCGCATAGCAGCGTAAATGGCAGATCGTGCTCTTCGCGAAACTGGCGATGGCTATCGTCGTCCTGCGGGCTGACGCCGACGACGGTCAATCCAACGGCCTGTATGTCATCGTGAATATCGCGAATCGCGCAGGCTTCCTTCGTACACCCTGGTGTGAAGTCGGCCGGGTAGAAGTACAGGATTAGCGGGCCATCGCGAAGCAGGTCGCTGAGCGAGACTTGCTCGCCCGAATCGGATTTCAAAGCAAACTCCGGTGCCTTGTCGCCGGCTTGCAGCATGGTCAGTTCCCTTCGGTGAACAGCGCTTCCATCACCCGGTAACCGGGTGAGCGCATGCCGAGTTTTTCGTAGGTCGCCTGTGCCCGGCGGTTGTTCTTTTCGTGGTACAGCCGTAGTCCGACCGCATCGGCATCGGCGCGCGCCAGAGTTTCGACGTGGCGATAGAGCGCCGAGAACACGCCCATGCGGCGGGCCTCCGGAACGATGTAGACGCTCTGGATCCACCACAGCATGCCATTACGCCAGTCACTCCATTCGTAAGTCACCATGATCTGGCCGACGACGATGCCGTCGCTTTCGGCAACCCAGTAGCGACCTTTCTGCGGGTCCGCCAGCAATCGCGCGACACCCGGCCCGATGAGGTTCGGGTCCAGGCGGCACCCCTCGGTTTCCTCGCACATGCGCGCGTTGAAGTCGGCGATCAAATCGCCGTCGCCCGGCCGTGCCTCGCGAATTGTCAGGTTCATGCGGTCCCCGGAGAGATTGGCAAACCGCTGCGCGGTTTCGTCTGTCGGCACACGCAGCATGTTCCGGATCGAACTGGCGCGCCCGACAGGATTCGAACCTGTGACCCCCAGATTAGGAATCTGGTGCTCTATCCAGCTGAGCTACGGGCGCACGACTGTGCGCAAAGGTAATCGGGGGGGCGACCTCAGGTCAAATAACCGGGATTTGCGGGGTTCGCGCGATTCGTTGTGCCAACCGGGGCACCTATTCCAGAAAATGACGAATTGTAAGCATCTGTAACAACGCGGTTTTTTGCATTGTTGCCCATTCCGGCGCCGCCTATATTCGATCGCAATCTTAACGGAGATCGAATATGTCAGCTGTTGCCGCGAAGGCCATTTCCTGGACCGAGTCGGGCCTCGTGCCGGATTCGGTCATCCGCCAGGGAATTCGTCGCCTGCTCGAAAGCAAGCGCCAGGAGATTCGCGCCTGGGATATCGAGCATGCCAGCGTTGTCAGCAATGATTTTGCCGCGATGATGCGCACATCACCGGTTGCACTGGTGCCCGACCTGGCCAATGAGCAGCATTACGAAGTGCCGGCGGAATTTTTCACCGAAGTGTTGGGCGAGCATCGTAAATACAGCTGCTGCTACTGGGGTGACGGCGCAGCATCGCTGACGGAGGCCGAGCGGGATGCCCTGAGTATCACGGCTCAACGCGCACAGATTGAAGACGGTCACGACGTCCTCGACCTGGGCTGCGGCTGGGGCTCGTTGTCGCTGTGGATCGCCGAGCACTACCCGAATTGCCGCGTTACGTCGGTATCGAATTCACGGTCCCAGCGCGACCTTATCGTTAACGAAGCGGCCCTCCGCGGTCTCGGCAATGTAACGGTGATCGTCGCCGACATGAACGACTTTGCGACCAATGACCGGTTCGACAGGGTCGTATCAGTCGAGATGTTCGAACACATGCGTAACTACCCGGAACTGTTCCGGCGCATCGACAGTTGGTTGAAACCCGATGGCCGATTCTTTATGCACATCTTTACGCACCGCACGACTCCCTATGAATACATCGACAAGGGACCAGGTGACTGGATGAGCCGCCACTTTTTCTCGGGCGGCATTATGCCCAGTGCAGACCTTCCGTTGCGGTTCGCCGACCATCTCGTTGTCGACCAACGCTGGAGCTGGAACGGATCACATTACGCCCAAACCTGTCGTGCGTGGCTCGAGCAGATGGATGCACGGCGCAAGTCCGTCATGCCGATACTCGCGGCCACTTACGGTGACGACGATGCCAATCGCTGGTGGATGCGCTGGCGCATGTTCTTCATGGCCTGCGAAGAGCTGTTCCGCTATGGCGACGGCAGCGAGTGGTACGTCAGTCACTACCGATTTCGGAAGAGGGCGGCCTGAATGCGACTCCTGGTCAACTTTGTGGCCTTCCAGGTCGGGTGGTTTGCCGCGGTGCTCGGGGCAGCCAACGGCGCGCCATGGCTCGGACCGGCCGTGCTGGCAGTCGTACTCGCCATCCATTTCTCACAGGCCGAGCGGCCCGCCGGAGAGGCCGGGCTCATCGCCGCCTGCGGTGCGATAGGCGCGGTCTTTGACAGCGTATTCGTTGCTGCCGGGCTCGTCGCGTACCCGACAGGCCAGTGGCACGTCCTGCTCGCGCCGTACTGGATCATCGGCATGTGGATGCTGTTTGCGACGACGCTGAACGTTTCATTGAAATGGCTGCACGGTCGCCAGGCGCTGGCGCTCATCGTCGGCGCCGTCGCCGGCCCGTTGAGTTACCTCGCCGGTGCCAAGCTGGGTGGTATGCAGTTCGTGCAGTTCGCTCCCGCAATGATCGCGCTGACCGTCGGCTGGGGACTTGCTTTGCCGCTGGTCGTCCGCGTCGCTCAGCAGTTTAACGGTATGACCCCGTCGGGGGTTCGGGCATGACGCCGGCGCTGTATGCACTGACTGCAATCGCCGCCGCATCCATCGTGGCCTGGATTGCCAGCATCCCGCTCAGAAACGTGAGTTTTGTCGACAGCCTGTGGTCACTGTTCTTTCTCCTCGCGGCGGTGGTCTATGCGATGCCGGTCGAGGCGCTTGGGCCGCGCGGCCAGATCGTGATGTTGCTGGTCACGATCTGGTCGCTGCGTTTATCCGTCTACATTACGGTGCGCAACTGGGGTCATGGTGAGGACTATCGATACCAGGCAATTCGCAAGAACAACGAGCCGCATTTCGCGCTGAAGAGCCTGTACATCGTGTTCGGCCTTCAAGGCCTGCTCGCCTGGATCATATCGGCGCCATTGCTGCCTGCGCTGACCGCACAGTCGGCGTTGTCCATCCTCGATGGAGTCGCCGTTGTCCTGTGGCTTGTCGGTTTCGTATTCGAAGCGGGCGGCGATCTTCAGCTCGCTCGGTTCAAGGCAAACCCCGAAAACGAGGGCAAGGTCATGGACCGCGGCCTTTGGCGTTATACCCGCCATCCGAATTACTTCGGCGACTTTTGCATCTGGTGGGCGTTCTGGCTGTTCGCGGTCGCTGCGGGCGGCTGGTGGACGGTCTTTGCACCGCTCCTGATGTCGGTGCTGCTGCTAAAAGTATCCGGTGTCGCGATGCTCGAGCGCACGATTACAGATCGGCGCCCCGAGTATGCCGAATACATTTCAAGAACCAATGCCTTCTTCCCGGGGCCACCCCGGAAACGGACCGGGGAGGTGGCGTCCGCATGAAAACACTGGTCCTGATAGTGCTTGCAGCATCAGCTTCGGCTGCGTCCGCAAACGACGTGCGGACGTGGGATTTCGAGGTGCTGCTGGACAACTCAACGATCGGCAGCCATCGCTTCGAGGTCGCTGAACTCGACAACGGCTACCGCGTAAAAAGCGACGCCAGCTTCGATGTTCGCTTTTTGTTTGTCACGGCATTTCGCTATCGGCATAGCAATACCGAAATCTGGCAGGGCGATTGCCTGCGGGAATTCAGGTCGGAGACACGCGTCAATCGCAGGGAACTCGCAGTCAGCGGTCGCAAAGTCGGTGGCGAGCTTGTCGTTGACGACGGCGACCAGCAGAACGAACTGGAGGCCTGCGTCATGTCGTTCGCGTACTGGAATCCGGACTTTCTCGAGCAGGACCGGCTGTTGAACCCACAGGACGGTCGCTACCTCGACGTCTCTGTTGACGAGCTGCCGCGGCAAACGATCCAGGTCCGAGGCAACGATGTCGAGGCACGCGTATTCCAACTGCGGGCCGACAAAATCGAGGTGACGTTGTGGTACTCCGACGACAACGAATGGCTAGCGCTTGAATCTGTCGCTCGGGGCGACCGCGTCCTCCGCTACAAGCTGACATGAAATCCCGTATCCAAAATATTGTTGCAGCGACGGCCCTCGTGCTGGTGTCCGCGTGCGCAGCGAAGGGGCCCGAAATGCAAACGGTTGGTTACGTCGATCTCGAACGCTTCATGGGTGACTGGTACGTGATTGCCAATATTCCCACGTTTCTCGAGAAAGGCGCACACAACGCCGTCGAAACCTATGAGTTGAACGACGACGGCACGATCGCCACGACATTTACGTTCAACGACGGGAGTTTTGACGGCGAGCGCAAACAGTACAAACCGAAAGGGTTTGTAAAGGACCACTCGACGAATGCGCTCTGGGGTATGCGTTTTGTGTGGCCGATCAAGGCGGACTACCGAATCGTCTACCTGAAGGATGACTACTCGCAGACGATCATCGGCCGGCAGAAGCGCGATTTCGTCTGGATCATGGCGCGCACGCCGACGATTTCCGACGGCGACTACGAAGAGCTCGTCAACTACGTCAAAGGTCTGGGCTACGACATCAGCAAACTCGAACGTGTGCCGCAGCGCTGGGAGTAGGGACATCATGCGAATAGCCATCATAGGAACCGGCATCGCCGGTAACACCGCCGCCTACCTGCTCAGAGATCGACATGAAATTACCGTGTTCGAGGCGGCGGGATACGTCGGCGGTCACACCAATACGATCGATGTCGAGGAAGCGGACGGATCGATACCTGTCGACACCGGGTTCATCGTTTTCAACGAGCGCACCTATCCGCACTTCATCGGGCTGCTCGACGACATCGGGCAGCGATCGAAGCCCAGCAACATGAGTTTCAGCGTCCACGAGGCAAACGATGCATTCGAGTACTGCGGCACCAACCTCAATGGCTTGTTTGCGAAGCGCTCCAGCGTCCTGAGGCCGTCGTTCCACCGAATGCTCCGCGATATCGTGCGCTTCTATCGTGAGGCCGCAGACGACATTCGAGCAGCGTCCCCATCTGTTACGGTCGGCAAATATCTTGCTGAGAAGAACTACAGTCGCGCGTTTGCGGACCGCTACCTGGTACCGATGGTGGCGGCGATCTGGTCGGCTGATCCGGACGCCGTCCTGGATATGCCGGCCGTTTTTCTCGTTCGGTTTTTCGACAATCATGGACTGCTGCAATTCAGGGACAGGCCGCAGTGGCGCGTTATCGAGGGCGGTTCGCGTGCCTACGTCGAGAAACTGGTGGCGGATCACCGTGATCGCATTCGGTTGAACTGCCCCGCGACGTCGGTAAGAAGGATGCCCCATGGTGTGGAGATCGAATCGCCACGGGGCAAAGAGACCTTCGACGCCGTGTTCGTCGCGTGCCACAGCGACCAGGCGCTCGGAATTCTCGCCGATCCGACAACACCGGAACGCGAGGTTCTCGGCGCCATCGGCTACCAGGCAAACGAGGCGATTCTGCATACCGACACGCGCGTACTGCCGCGACGCCGCAGAGCCTGGTCAGCCTGGAATTACCATGTCCCGGCATCGCCGTCCGACTCGGTCTCGGTTTCCTACAACATGAATATTCTGCAGGGACTGGATACCCGTGAAACCTATTGCGTGACATTGAATGACGACTCGCGGATTGCGGAGGAGAAGATCATCCGCCGCATTCAATACGACCATCCGATGTACACGCTGGAAACGATTGCGGCGCAGGAACGGCAGGCGGAAATCAATTGCGCACGCACTTTTTATTGTGGTGCCTATTGGCGGAACGGTTTCCACGAGGACGGAGTTGTCAGCGCCATCGATGCCGTCGCGCACTTCGAGGAGAGGCTCGGGAATGCAGAGCTGCATTTACGAAGGGCAGGTTAGTCATACGCGGACACAGCCGGTGCTTCACCGCTTCGAGTACCGGCTTTTCCAGATGTACCTCGACCTGGATGAGCTGCCCGCGTTATTCAACAAGCGTTGGTTCTGGTCCACAAGGCGCGCCGCTCCGGCGCGATTCCGACGCACGGATCATCTCGGCGACCGCGACGTGCCGCTGAAGCAGGCCGTATGCGACCTTGTTGAAACAGAGACCGGCCACAGGCCGGTTGGCCCGGTACGTCTGCTGACGAATCTCAGCTATTTCGGCTATTGCTTTAATCCGGTGAGCTTCTACTTTTGTTTCGACCGTGCCGGCGAAACGATCGAGACGGTCGTTGCTGAAGTCAATAACACACCCTGGGGCGAGAGGGATACCTATGTGCTCCCGGCATCCGAAAGCATCGTCGGCGGACGTGCACTTCGATTCCGGCCGCACAAACACATGCACGTTTCGCCGTTCATGCCGATGGATATCGACTACGACTGGACGTTTGCCTTGCGCGGCGGCCGACTGACCGTCTTCATGGCGAATTCGCGTAACGGCGAACGATTTTTCAACGCCTCAATGGCCCTCGAACGCACCGAGATCAGCGGCGGCTCGCTGGCGCGCGTCCTGGCCGCGTATCCATTCCTGACACTCAAGGTCGTAACGGCCATCTACTGGCAGGCGTTGCGGCTCTGGCTAAAGCGCGTGCCGTTTCACCCGCACCCCGAGCAATCCACGAGCAATCCATAAGAGTAGATTCACGATGAGAACACTGTCGATTGACAAACCAACCTTTCTGGCGCCGGCGGCGCGTCCCACAATGCTCGACAGGCTTGCGCGCCGGATTGTCCTCGCCAAGCTTGAAAACATTGAACAGGGCCGAATCGTTGTAACAGAAAACGGCAAGACAATCGCTTACGGAGAACCGGCTGCATCGGCTTCGATGAGCGTCGACGTTTCGGTAAATTCACCCGCCTTTTACAGTGACATCGCGTTTGGCGGTTCGATCGGTGCAGGTGAGTCGTTCATTCATGGTCACTGGACCTGTAACGAGGTGGAAAGCCTGGTTCGGATCCTGTTGCGCAATCGCGGCGTTATGGACGATATGGACAAAGGAGCCGCTGTACTCGCCACGCCGCTTCGCAAAGTATTTCACTGGCTGAATCGCAATACGCGCAGCGGCAGCCGACGCAACATTGCCGCACACTACGATCTAGGCAACGACTTCTACGCGCTGTGGCTTGATCCCGAGATGATGTACTCCTGCGCGTACTATCCGTCGCCGGACGCCACGCTCGACGAAGCCGCAGTTGCGAAACTGGAACGCATTTGTCGCAAGCTGGACCTGCAGCCGGACGACCGTGTGGTTGAAATCGGGACCGGTTGGGGCGGATTCGCAATTTACGCGGCAAGCCGCTACGGCTGTCATGTCACGACGACAACGATTTCGGAACGCCAATACGAGTATGCGGCAGCACGCGTGCAGTCGCTCGGTCTGGAAGAGCGAATCACGCTCCTGAAGCAGGACTATCGCGACCTCGACGGCGAGTACGACAAGCTTGTATCGATCGAAATGATCGAAGCGGTAGGCCACGAATACCTCGACACGTTTTTCGACAAGTGCTGTTCATTGTTGAAACCCGATGGTGAGATGTTGCTACAGGCAATCACGATCATGGACCAGCGCTATGACAGGGCGAAGAAAACGGTCGACTTCATCAAGCGCTACGTGTTCCCGGGCGGCTTTCTGCCATCCAATACGGCAATCAATGCCTCGATGACCCGCGCGACGGATCTCCGCGCCATTCACATCGAGGATATTGGTCTGCACTACGCAAAAACGCTACATCACTGGCGGGAGCGCTTCTTCGCACGAATCGACGATGTAAGGGCCCAGGGCTACTCCGACGAATTCGTGCGTCTGTGGCATTTTTACCTGGCCTACTGCGAGGGCGCATTTGACGAGCGCAGTATTGGCAACATCCAGGTGCATGCGATTCGACCAAACGCACGTCCCGCGATGTTCCGGCCGTTGTAATCCGCGTTGGCAGGGCCATAATGCGCTGTATGCAGGTCAGGTACAGGAGCGCTCATTGGCCGTAACAACGCGCCTCGTCGACTACGAGGTCGGGGGAATCCGGTTTGAAGGCATGCTGGCGTGGGACGATGCATCGACCGCGCCACGCCCCGGCGTGCTCATCTGCCACACCATTCGTGGTCGAACCGAATTCGAAGAAGAAAAGGCCCGTAAGCTCGCCGAACAGGGCTATGTCGCCCTGGCCGCCGACGCCTATGGCAGGGACCAGGTTGGAAACCTGGACGTGTCCCGGGCCAACATGGAAGCGTTGCTGGCTGACCGGCCACATTTACAGGCGCGACTCCTGGCAGCCGTGATGGCGCTGGCATCACAGCCCGAAGTCGACGACCGACGTCTGGGCGCGATCGGCTATTGTTTCGGCGGGCTGTGCGTGCTGGATCTCGCGCGCATCGGGGCACCCCTCCTGGGCGTAGCGAGCTTCCACGGCCTCTTTACGCCACCGGGCAACACGGATGGCAACTCAAGCAACGCCGCCGTGCTGGCGTTGCACGGCTGGGATGACCCGATGGCGACGCCCGACAGCGTCGTCGCGCTGGGCAAAGAGCTCACGGCACTGGGCACCGACTGGCAAATTCATGGCTACGGCAATACGATGCATGCCTTCACTTACCCGCCAGCGAACGATGCCGAGCGGGGCACCGTGTACAACGCGAATGCGGATCGCCGCTCGTGGCTGGCAATGACACACTTTCTCGCCGAGATTCTCGGCTGACACCATCGGAGTTTGATGTGAAGAAACTGGTACTTCTTGGAATATCGGCTGCAATGCTGGGCGCCTGCAGCGGCGGTGACGATGCTGTCGACACGCCGGCGGAGACCGCGGTCAGTTCGCCGGTCGCTGTAGAAATCAGCGGTGGAAATCCGGCCGCAGAAACCGCAGCTGCGCAAATCGAAGCGGACTACATGCGGGCAATTGTTGCCGAGATCTCGCACGATCGGTACGAGGGTCGTGGCCCGGGCAGCCGCGGCGACAAAATGGCGCGCGACTTTCTGATCGCCGAAATGGAAAAGGCCGGCTTCCAGCCGGGAGCCGACGATGGTTCCTGGGAACAGCCCGTCGAACTGGTCAGCGTTCACACGCTGCAACCGCCAAACTGGAGTTTTGTGGGCAGCGACGGCGAAATTACGCTCGCACAGTGGGATGACTTTGTCGTGTCCAGCGGCCAGCAGGAGCCGCGCTCGGAGTTCGCCGACGCAGAACTCGTGTTCGTTGGCTACGGCATCCAGGCGCCGGAGTACGACTGGGACGACTATGCCGGAGTTGATGTGACGGGCAAGGTCGCCGTAATCATGAACAACGACCCCGACTGGGACCCAGATCTGTTCGCCGGTGAGACGCGTCTGTGGTATGGCCGTTGGGACTACAAGTACTGGAAAGCCGCCGAGCAGGGCGCGATTGCGGCAATCATTATTCACACGACCCCGTCTGCCGGCTACCCGTTCCAGGTGCTGCAGACGTCGAATACCGGACCGCAGTTTGAGTTACCCGCTGCCGGTGAGCCGCGCGGGCAGGCGAATGCCTGGGTAACCGAGAATGCGGCACGGCAGATCATTGCGCTTGGTGGTCATGATCTCGACGCCCTGCGTGAGCAGGCGTACAACCGTGACTTTCAGCCAGTGCCGCTTGGCGTGACCACGTCGCTTGCAATGGATGTCGAAATCGAGCGTGTGTACTCGGCAAATATTCTTGGCCTGATTCCGGGGTCAGACCCCGAGCTGTCTGACGAAGTCGTCATCTACACGGCGCACCACGACCATCTCGGCGTCGGCACACCGAACGACGACGGCGACGCAATCTACAATGGTGCGATGGACAACGCGACCGGCGTGGCCCAGGTTATGGCCATCGCGAAAGCGATGGTGGCACTGCCCGAGGCACCGCGCCGCTCGGTGCTCGTCAATCTCGTCGCGGCGGAGGAGCAAGGGCTGCTCGGGTCGAAATACTACGCACAAAACCCGACTTTTCCGCCGGGAAAGATTGCAGCCAACATCAACTACGACGGCGGCAATATCTGGGGACACACACACGACACGACGTTTATCGGGCTCGGCAAGTCATCGATTGACGAGATCATGACGATGATTGCTGAAGAACAGGGCCGCGTCGTCAAGCCGGACCAGTTTGCGGACAAGGGCTACTTCTACCGCTCCGATCAATTCAGTTTCGCGCGTATCGGCGTGCCGGCAATGTACCTCGACACGGGTACGGACTTTGTCGATCGTCCGCCGGGCTGGGGTAAGGAGCAATTGGATCATTTCACCGAAGTTGACTACCACCAGCCGACCGACGAGTACGATCCGAGCTGGAATTTCGACGGCATGGTTGAGGACGCATTGCTGGGTTACTGGACAGGGCTCGCAATCGCAAACGCTGACGAGATGCCGACGTGGAACCCGGGCGATGAATTCGAGGCAGCACGCAAGGCGGCCCTCGCCGAGCTGGAGAAGTAGTCGATGCAGCTGCGGCGTATCACGGTCACCACTGTTGCGGTGTTGTGGGCCGCGGGTGTGGTTGCCGAAACAACGGCGGCCGACGCGCAACTCGATGCGATTATGGCCGAGCACTGGGCGTTCTCCGTAGAGGAAGATCCGACGTTCGCAACATCGGTCGGCATTGATGACTTCAACGACCGCCTGCCATCGGCGACGCGCACGGATCAGCTACGCCGTATGGAGGCCGAGAAGGGATTCCTGCGGCGTGTCGCTGACCTCGATCACGACGCGCTGAGCGAAGCCGGACAGGTTAATGCGGAAATATTCTCCTGGACGTTGAGGGATTCAATCGGTGCCTACGATCTATACCTGTCGCGGGTTCCGTTTAACACGTTTTCAGGCTTTTACATGAACGCGTTGACGGCTGGCGACGGAATCGTGATGCGTAATGCCGAAGATTACGAGGATTACCTTGCCCGGCTCGCCGACATTCCGCGCTACTTCGACGAGAACATGGAGAACATGCGCGTCGGCGTTGAGACAGGGTTTGTGCTGCCGCAGATCGTTATCGACGGTGTAGTACCGACGATTCAGGCGCAGGTTAAAGACGACCCCCGGGACAGCAGTTTCTATGCGCCGTTCGAGCATATGGCGTCGCGGCTGGGTGCGGCGGAGCAGGATGCCCTGCGTCATCGCGCGCGACAGGTCATCGCCGAAACGGTGATACCGGCATTTGCCCGGTTGGCTGCGTTTCTCATCGACGAGTACCAGCCCAGTGAGACGGTTGGCGCATCCGAAATGAACGGCGGGGAGGATTACTACGCCTTCAATATCCGGCGTTACACGACCATCAGCGATACCACCGCGGACCGTATTCACCAGACGGGCCTCGAAGAGGTGCAGCGCATCCGGGCCGAGATGGATGCCATTATCGAAGAGCTCGAGTTTGAGGGGTCATTCGAAGAGTTCGCCGTGTTCCTGCGTACTGACCCGCAGTTTTTTGCCGAGACCGAAGAGGAATTACTGAAAGAAACGGCGTGGATCGCCAAACGGATCGACTACGTCATGCCTGGCTTTTTCGGCAAACTGCCCCGGCAACCGTACGGCGTCGTTCCTGTTCCCGATGAGATCGCACCAAACTACACGACGGGCGCCTACTACGGCGCGCCTCTCAGTGCACCGAACGGCGGCGCATTCTGGATCAACACTTACGCGCTGGACCAGCGGCCTCTCAACGAATTGCCGTCGCTCGTCTTGCATGAAGGTGTGCCCGGGCATCATCACCAGAACGCGCTCGCAAAGGAACTCGAGAATGTCCCCGACTTCCGGCGCAACCTGTATTTCAGTGCGTTCGGTGAAGGCTGGGCGCTCTATACCGAAAAACTTGGCGTCGAGATGGGCATTTACCGCACGCCGTACGAACACTTCGGGCGCCTGAGCTACGAAATGTGGCGTGCGTGCCGGCTGGTGATCGATACCGGGCTGCATTCACAGGGCTGGACGCGGCAGCAGGCTCTCGATTTCTTCCACGACAACACGACGTTGTCGGAAGGCAACATTCGGGCCGAGGTGGACCGCTACATCTCCTGGCCCGGACAGGCGCTGGCGTACAAGCTCGGCGAACTGAAGATCTGGGAGCTGCGCCGTATCGCCGAGCACGAACTCGGCGACCGTTTCGACCTGCGGGAATTCCATGACGTCGTGCTGGGTAACGGTGCGGTGCCGCTCGCAATGCTCGAGCGTACCGTGCTGGCGTGGATCGAGGAGAACGCGGCCCGCTAGGCAGCGACACTGGTCGCGTTGCGACCGGCACGTTTGGCCCGGTACAACGCCTCGTCGGCACGGTGCAGCCAGTCCTGAGGTGATTCGCCGGATTGCAGTTCCGCAACGCCGAGGGAAATCGTCACGGACTGATCCGGTACCAATTCGTTGGCCTCGACCAGCGTCCTGAGCTGTTCGGCGAGGTGTTCCGCCCGTGCGACGTCAGCGCCTTCCAGGACCACGACAAACTCCTCACCGCCAATGCGGTAGAGACTGTCGGTTACCCGGATTCGCATGTTCACGATCTTGGTCAACGCCTTGAGAATGTGATCGCCCACAGCATGGCCGTGAACGTCGTTGACCATCTTGAAGTGGTCGAGATCGAGCAACAGCATTGACGCCGTCTCGTCGTTGCGTTCGTGGTTATTGATGACTTCGGTGAGCTTGTCGTCAAGTCGTCGCCGGTTGCCGGCGCCCGTCAGCGGGTCCTTGGTGGCAAGCTGGACCAGTTGCTCGCGCTGTCGGTTGGTGATCAGCGAGAACGCGAACGCAAATGCGCCCATGACGCCGATCGTTATCATCACTGTCGTCGTTGCATGCGTGTCGGTTGATTTCAGCAAGGCGGGGACCAGCGCCGACACTGTGACTCCGGCGAACACGATCGCCTCGCGCGGTCGAACCAGGTAAAAAACCGCCATGAGTGCCGGATATACCCAGTAGACCTGGTGCGGTCCGATGAGATAGACCGTGGTTAACACGCCGGCCAGACAGAAAAACGAAATCGCAATACTGGCAAATCGCACGCGTCGCGTGCGGTACACGTAGGTACCGAGCGTAACAAAACCGACGACGATAGCCGTGTCGACGATGGCGGCGACCCATTCGCCCTGGACATAACGAATGATTGCGAAGGGCAGAACGCCGAGCGCGCCGACGGCGCTCAGGATGAGCGGCAGATAGGTCTCAACCGATTTACGTTGCGACTCGGACTGGATGATATAGCGCCAGGCATCCAGCCCGGAGTGTAGGTCCTTCACACCGACATCCTTGCGGGCGCCTCGTGCGCCGCGTTGCTGCCCTGAGCGTCAAAAATTGCCTCATCCATCGTTCTGTGTCAAAGCGTTGGCTTGAAAATATAACAATAGCTCAATGATTTACGGTGTTTTTGGCCGCTGAAACTGGCGAATCGGAAACCTTTTACTAGACTGGATCTATTGGTCAATTTTTGCAAAAGGGAGAACAACATGAAGAAGCTGATTGCCGTATTGATCGTTTTGCCGCTGTGTTGGGGCAGCGCGCTGGCCCAGGAAGAGGACGAGTCGCTGGGATTTACTTACGCAACTTACCTCTACTGCGACACCACAACTGAAAGCTCGATGGATGAACAGGTCGCCAATGTCGACAAGCCGGTGATGGACCAGCTCGTTGCGGACGGCGTAATGACGCGCTGGGGATGGATGCGTCACCACACCGGCGGTCAGTGGCGGAGGATTCGCTGGTTCGGGGCCGACTCGGTTGCCGGAGCGATCGCGGCACTCGACAAAATGGGCGCAGCGCTGGAGGCGGCGGCCGGCGACGATGCCGTGCAGAGCGATGCGTGTCCGAAGCACGACGACTACATCTGGGAAGTCCAGGGCGGCACGATCGGCAAAGACCGCGGCAAGGTCGGAATGTCGGTCTACTTTTCCTGCAAGATCATTGACGAACAACGTGCAGACGAAATTCATGCAGAGTTGTTCGGTCCGGTGCTCGACAAGATGGTCGAGGAGGGCAGGCTCACATCATGGGGATGGCAGTCACATGTCGTTGGCGGCTGGTTCCGTCGCCTGCAGACCATGACGGCGAAGGACTACGATACGTTGCTCGCGGCACGTGGCGACGTGCTTGACGCGGTCTACGCGGAAGACAGCGAGCTCGGCGCCGAATTCGCCGAAATCTGCGGCCCGCACCACGACTACCTCTGGGATATCGTCCACGAATCCGCCAACTAGGGCCAGACCCTACCTGCCGGGGCCAGACCCTACCTGCCGGGGCCAGACCCCGACGGGCGGGGTCTGGCCCCGGTTGGTTGTTCAGGAGCGGCGGAAGCGGCTGAAAAAGCCGCCTTTGGATTCTTCGTCGTCATCGTCGTCGCTGTCGGATGGGTCGTTGCTCAGCGGCGGCCGGATATTCAGTGCTTTCAGTGTCTGTGTCATCGACGTATTGATCTGGTCTTCGATCGAGTCGACAGGATCGACCTCGACTGCCGCGTTGGTGGCCACCGGCTGTTCCGGCTCGCGAATCGATGGATGTAAATCGGCATTCAATGCCCGCACAGTCTTGAGTCGTTGCGACGCCGAGAGAGGATCAACGTCCTTGTCTTCATCATGGCCACTCAGCGTAACCTCGACGGCCGGCAACTCCGCCTCGACGGCCACGTCCAAGGCAGCAGAGCCGTTCGCCTCTGCAACAACCTGACCCGTCGGTATTGCCGGTTCATTTTCGTCGTTGGCAGATTCCGTTGACGGCGGATTCGTTACAACCTGAGCGGCGACGAAACTCAGTTCTTCCCCGAAGAGCGTTTCGGCCAGTTTGTCGTCGACGTCTTCGATGGACTTGGCCTTCGCCAGTTCCTCGGCAATTTTCTCCAGTTCGGCGTCTGCCTTCTTCGAGTTCCGCTCGGGCATTCGTACTTCGGGCGTATCCGATTTGGAAGCGACTTCCGTCGGAGGTTCCGATGCACTTACCTGACCCGGTTCGTCGATCAGGTTTTCCTGGATCCGCTGACTGATCGCGTGATCCAGCGTGATCTCAGGGATCGCCTCAGGCATCGTCTCGGAATCCGGCGCAGGCTCTGGCTCCACTTGCAGGACCGGTGGTTCGGGTTCGCCGCCGTGGGCCACCGCCATCGCTTTTTCCAGTGCTTCGAGATCCGGCTTCAGTTCGGCGAATGTCGGGTCCCGATCCCATGCCGCGACGTCGGCGCCGTTCGATTCGCCGGCAGCAGAATCATCGGTGATCGATAACTCGGGTATGTCATCCATCAAGGCGTTCGCTTCCGGAGTTTCGTCGACCGCACCCGGATCGAGCGTCGGTTCTGCAGCGGGCTCGAACACAAACGGCTCCTCCAGCAGCGGTGCTTCGCCAACCGGTTCGGGAGCGGGCACCTCTGTATCGTCCGACGCGGCGGGCTCGGCCATTGCCTTCGCAAGATCCGGCACGAGCACTTCGAGATCCGGCAACGTGTCCTGGACGAGTTCGGGGATCTCCCGCTCTTCCTCGTCAGCAGATTCTTCTGCGAAAACGACGACCGGTTCAGCAGTGGCGGCAGACCCGGGTTCAGGCAAGGGTTCTGCATCGGCAACCGGCTCGGGTATCAATTCCGGCTCCGGCGCAGCGACGGGTTCGGGTGTCCTGTCCAGCTCCGGCGCAGCGACGGGCTTTGGCTCACTCACCGGCTGTGGCGCAGCGGCGCGCTCGACCGGCGGCGTAACAACCGGTGGCGTGTACGAAAATCCGTCGGCATTTAGCCCGAACTCCTTCGCCGCAACACGTCGGATCAGGTCAGACGGCACCCGGGTCATGTTTTGCGCAGCCGCCGCGGCGAGTACGGCCTCGACCAGCTTGTTGGTGGTTCGCAATACGCCGTCGCCGAGGTAGTGCAGCAGGTTGGCCGCGTCTTCTTCGAAGATCTTCTCGAATTCTGCGCCGGCGAGACGAAAACAATGCCGGAGATAGCCGCGCAATTCGGCCGCGCGCAACGGTGTCAAAAGGTACTTCTGCCGCGTGCGCTGCTTCAGACGTTCCAGCGCGGCGGCGCCGAGTACGTCGTCGATGCTCTCATCACCCATCAGAATGAGACTTGCGCCGTCGGACTCGCCGGCGTCCTCGGCGGTGACGGCTTCAACCTCAGCGAGCGTATCCGCACCGAGACGCGGTGCGTCCTCCACAACCACGAAAACGCGTGTCTGCGCCGCCTCGAGGCTCTTCAGTCGTTTGCGAAATTCAGTGAACCTGCGGATCGTGCCGCCCGGGATTTCGTCGGCGCCGAGTTCGGCCAACAGGTGTTCGAGTACGTCGTCACTGTTGAGGCGCATGCGTGAGACTCGGATGATGATGCGGTTTTCACCGACCGCCTCGAGTGCCCGCGTTACGAGGGTCGACTTGCCTACGCCGACCGGACCGTAGACGGCGACGACGCTGTCGTTCGATTGCAGCGCCGTTTTCAGGCCCGCGATCGCGGTTACCGTTTGCGGTCCGACGAAGACGTCGGTGCCTGTCGCATTCGCCCTGAACGGACGTTTCTTGAGCCCGAAATGTTGTACGTACATACCGATTCGATCCGCCTTTCTTGAGCTGGAGTTTGGCTCCTGCCTTACCGGATGGTCAGTTTGGGTACTCGGAGCGCGAATTTCAGGGAGTTATGTCACAAAAATAAGCTCCAACCCGTGAAATCACGCGGTTTTGGCCGGATTTGAAGAATTTTCGGCAAACGACTGATTTTCGCGCCGCAAACCTTCAAAATACGCGCTCTCCGTCGCTGTCCGAAAACCTCAAAGGGGAAGTGCATTGGGTCGAATCCTGTTGGTCCTCGGGATCCCTGTTCTCGCCATCGCCATCGTCATTGGCATGGTCCAGATGCGCCCGGAGCCGCCGAAAAAAGAGGAAGTGCGCCTCGACCCGCTGGTCGAAGTCATCGAGCTCCAGTCGATGACTGCCAACTTCACGGTACGCAGCCAGGGAACGGTACGTCCGCGCACTGAAACGATTCTCAGCGCCGAAGTGTCCGGCACGATCACCCGCATCTCCCCGAAATTCGTCGCCGGCGGCGTGTTCCAGGCTGGCGAAGTCCTGATGCGCATCGATCCGACCAATTTCGAGGTTGCCGTCGACCAGGCACAGGCCATGGTCAGGCAGCGACAGATCGAATACGACGGCGCCAGCAAATTGCGGGAGCAGGGCTATCGCGCCGAGGCCGAGCACGCATCGGCGGCGGCCGCGCTCGCATCAGCCAAAGCCGAACTGGTTCGTGCGCAGCGCGATCTGCAGAAAACGTCAATCCGGCTGCCGTATGAAGGCATCGTGCGCAGCAAGGACGCCGACCTCGGGCAGTTCGTGAACCCGGGAACGCGCCTCGGTATCGTATTTGCAACGGACTTCGCCGAAGTTCGCTTGCCGCTGACCGACCTCGACCTGGCATTCGTCGATCTGCCGAGCGCCACGGAGGTCACGGCTTCGGGCAGTGTGGATGGCCCGGCTGTAACCCTGTCGGCCGTACGGCGCGGCCGCTACGCGGAGTGGCCTGCGCAGATCGTCCGCAGCGAAGGTGTCGTCGACGAAAGCAGCCGGGTCACCTATGCCGTTGCACGCATCGAGGACCCGTACCGGCTGCACAACGAAGGCGACGCGCTACCGGTCGGTACGTTCGTTTCCGCGGCTATTGAGGGTACGTCCGCAGACAACGTCATCCGCGTACCGCGGGACATTGTCCGCGGCTCAGACGAATTGATCTTTCTCGATGACGAAAACCGGTTGCGCATCCGGCCAGTCAGTATCGTTCGTTCGGACGCGGACTATGTTTACATCACCGGCGGTGCCGAGGCTGGTGATCGCGTCGTTGCAACGGCGCTCGAGACTCCGGTCAACGGCATGCGTGTTCGCACCTCGCCGGGCGATGATGGCGGTCGGCAGGTCGCGACCTCGGCGGAGGCTGAGTAGCGATGCAGCAGCGGGGCATCACTGACGAAAAAGGCATCATCGCGTGGTTTGCGTCAAATCATGTTGCCGCCAACCTGCTGATGCTGGTCATTATTGTCGCCGGCCTGATCTCCGCCTTTACGATCCGCAAGGAAACGCAACCCGAATTCGAACTCAACATGATCCAGGTCGAGGTCGCCTACCTGGGCGCCGCGCCACAGGAAGTGGAAGAGGGCGTGGTCATCAAGGTCGAGGAGGCCATCCAGGATCTCAATGGTATCAAGCGGATTCGATCCACGGCACGCGAGGGCTTCGGGCGCGTGACCATCGAGGTCGAGCAGGATGCCGATGTCGAGCAGGTCATGAGCGAGGTCAAGACACGGGTTGATGCCATCTCGACATTTCCCGCGCTGACCGAAAAAGCCGTCATCTACAAACAGGAGCCGGACAATCCTGTTGTGATGATCGCAATTCACGGCGATATGGACCCGTTTGCCAGAAAGGCGATTGCACAGGAAGTTCGCGACGAGTTGATGGCGCTGTCGTCGGTTAACAAGGTCGTTTATTTCGGCGACCGGCCGTTCGAAATCTCCATCGAAGTGTCCGAACAGACGCTACGCCAGTACGGGCTCACGATGAGCGAAGTGTCGCAGGCCGTGAAAGACTCGTCGGTTGACATGCCGGGCGGAACGATCAAGTCCGAAGGCGGCGACATCCTGCTGCGAACGAAGGGGCAGGTGTATACCGGCAGCGACTTCGGACAGCTCGTGCTGCGCACGTTCCCCGATGGTACCCGGCTGACGCTCGGCGATATCGCGACGATCAACGATGGCTTTGTCGAGACGGATGGCTATGGCCGGTTCGACGGCCGCCCGACTGCAACGTTGCAAGTCGTAGCGGGAGGTCAGCAAAACGAGATCGAAACCGCGCGCGACGTCAAGGCGTACCTTGCGGAGAAATCGACATCGCTGCCGGCCGGCGTCGAAATGGATACCTGGATCGACCTGCCCCAGTATCTCGAAGGCCGCCTGCAGATGATGAACAGCAACATGATCATGGGCGCGATTCTCGTGTTCATCGTGCTGTCGCTGTTCCTGAGGATGAAGGTCGCATTCTGGGTCATTGTCGGCCTGCCGATCACGTTTCTCGGCGCGTTGTGGCTCATGCCGGTGTGGCCGGTCACGATCAACACGCTCAGCCTGTTCGGCTTCATCATCGTGCTCGGCATCGTAGTCGACGACGCGATCATTATTGGTGAGAGTATCTACACCAAGGTACGCGCCGACGGCCACACGCTGGACAACGTGATACGGGGCGCGCATCGCGTCGCAATACCGGCCACGTTTGGCGTGTTGACGACCATCGCCGCGTTCTCACCGATGATGTTTCTCGGCGGTATTGCCGGGCCATTCTTCGAGGCGATGAGCTTCGTCATCATCCTGTGCCTCGTGTTTTCGCTGGTTGAATCGAAGCTGATACTGCCGGCACACCTCGCGCGGGCCAGCATTCCCGCCGTTGACGAGAACGACCTCTTCCACCCGCAACGTGCGATCGGGCGCTGGGAACGGATTCCGCGCTTTTTCCTGAAGATCCAGCGGCACGTGCAGCACGGCTTGAAGTTCGTTATCGAGCAAAAATACCAGCCGTGGCTGGAGCGTGCCGTCGACAATCGCGGACTGACGCTCAGCATTTTCTCGGCCGTGCTGATCCTGACGATCGGCCTGATGATGAGTGGAGTCGCGCGGGTCGTCGTATTTCCGGAAGTCGCCGCGGATTTCATACGCGTACAGATGGAAATGGAAAGCGGCACCGCGCCGCACGTGCGCAACGCGGCCATCGAAAAAATCGAGTCGGCGTTGCTCGATATCAACGAGAAGCACGTACGGGAAAATCCCGATTCGTTGCCCGTTATTCAGCATCTCGGCGTATTCACGCAGGGTGATTTTGGTGCAGTGATGTTCGTCGAGATTCCGATGACACAGGAGCGGCCGTACTCGATGTCCGAGATCACGGATATGTGGCGCAACAGTGTCGGCGAAATTCCGGGGCTCAAGGACCTGAAGTTTATGGATGCCAGCCATTTCGGGGGCGGGGATCCGCTGAGCTTCCGCTTGACCGGAACCAATGTTGACGCATTGGAAGCAGCGGCTGCCGAGCTGACCGGGGAGTTGGCAAATTACGAGGGCATTTTCGATATCAGCAACTCGGCGGCATCGGGTGGCGACGAGATTCGCCTCAAGATCAAGCCCGAAGCCGAAGCGCTTGGACTGACGATGGCATCGCTGGGCCGGCAGGTCCGGCAGGCGTTCTACGGCGAGGAGGCGCAGCGGATCCAGCGTGGCAAGGACGAACTCCGCGTCATGGTCCGTTACCCGGCAGACGAGCGTCGTTCGGTTGCGGATCTCGAGAACATGCGGATTCGCACAGCGTCAGGCGACGAAGTGCCGTTCGAGTCCGTTGCGAGCGTCGAGTTTGGCAAAGGCTATTCGCGCATATCGCGCCTCGACCGGGAACGCACGGTCACGGTGTCGGCGAATATCGATCCGATACTCGTCGAGCCGCAGCAGATCATCAAGGACATGTCGGAGAACTATATTCCCGAGCTCCTGGCACGGCATCCGGGCGTGAGTTACGGTCTCGAGGGCGCCAGCGAGGAAGAAATGCAGCTCATATTCGACCTGTTCTTCGCGCTGATCGTCGCGCTGTTCCTTATTTACGCGCTTATCGCGATTCCGCTGCACTCGTACACACAGCCGCTGCTGATCATGGCCGTCATTCCGTTTGGTGCGATCGGCGCCGTCGTCGGCCATGTGGTGATGGGCAAGGCGATCAGCATGTTCTCGATGTTCGGACTGTTTGCGTTGGCGGGCGTCGTCGTTAACGACAGCCTGATCATGGTCGACTTCATCAACAAGGCGCGCGAGCGCGGTGTACCTGTCCGGCAGGCAGTCGTCGAGTCCGGGACGCAACGCTTTCGGGCGATCATTCTGACGTCGTTCACGACGGCCGCGGGCCTGATGCCGATTCTCTTCGAGCAGAGTTCTCAAGCGCAATACGTGATCCCGACGGCAATTTCGATCAGCTTCGGCATTGTTTTTGCCACCTTTATTACGCTGTTCCTCGTCCCATCGCTCTACATGTTGCAGACCGACTTCTTCGAGCGCATGGGTCAGTTCCGGAACTGGTTGCTGTATCGCGACCCGGCCAGCACAAATCGCGAGAACGTCTGACGGCATGACGGACAAGGATGCCCGGGACGGATTGGTCGCCGGTCTTGCGGCGTACCTGATGTGGGGCTTCCTGCCGGCCTACTTCGTTACCGTCGCCGCGGCCGAGCCACTCGAGGTGCTTGCACATCGCATCCTGTGGGCCGTCCCGTTCGGTGCTCTGGTATTGACGATTCGACATCAGTGGCCGGAAGTAAAGCGGGCGCTTACGCATAAGGCCATGTTGGGATGGTTGTCGGTGACGGCGCTGTTCATCGCACTGAACTGGCTCATCTACATTTGGGCGATCCAGGATGGGCGGATCGTGGAGACCAGCCTCGGCTACTACATCAATCCGTTGATACACGTGCTCGCCGGCGTCGTACTGCTCGGCGAACGACTGCGTCGCCTGCAGATTATTGCCGTCGTGCTTGCAGCGATAGGGGTGACGGTGCTGACGATTCGAGGCGGCCAGGTCCCGTGGGTCGCACTTGCGCTGGCGTTCTCATTTGCCGTGTACGCCGTCATTCGCAAGCGCGTCGTTATCGGTGCAATGCCGGGTCTGTTTGTCGAGACGCTGCTGTTGTTGCCGTTCGCACTGGCATGGTTCTGGTGGATTGTTTCCAGCGGGCGCTCGGATTTCGCGCAGGGCGACACGGCGCTGACGTTCTGGCTCGTCATGGCCGGTCCGATCACGGCATTGCCACTGATGTGTTTTGCGATAGCGGCACGCCGGTTGATGCTGACGACGATCGGTTTCATGCAATTCATTGCGCCGACCATCCAGTTCTGCACCGGCTTGTACTATGGTGAACAATTGACTGTCCCGCACATTATTTGCTTTGCGTTCATCTGGACTGCCGTCATTGTATTCAGCGTCGACGCCGTGCGGGCCGGGCGACGCAAGTCGGCGACAACGGCGGCGTGAATGTCTGTTTTCGATAGTGTTTTGCGTCGCGCCGGTGCTCTGGTCGGTGCACTGGCGATGTCGATCGTCTCCCTGCCGTGATTGACGACCTGGCCGGGGACGATACAGAGACTAAGCGGGGCGTTGAGGGAGAGCCGGTCCCCTGGCTAGTCGCCTGACGGCGCCGCGCAGCAGCAGGCGCGAGTAGAGTCGATGCAGTCTGAGCAACACCCGGTAGGTCGTCGGAGGGCCGTCGCTCTGCTTGTCGGCGATGACGGCGGAACCAAAGTAAAGCGTCGTCGCGGATTGCTCGGGCAAGACCATGAACCACGACCTTGTTCGTGACTGGAAATCACACATGAGTAGCTGATCGGTGGCGCGATCCTCGACGGACCACGCGGCAAACCGGTCCTGATCTTGCTGCACCAGTCGCAGGGCGTCCGCGACTGTGGAGCTACGCCCGATGAGTTTCAGGATGACCCGCTCACATCGAAACAACGGCGCGGTGTAAAACGCGTAGACGAATGCCTCTAGCGACACATCGCGAGGCACGGTGACAGAAAAGCAGTCCGTGTAATGCGGCGGCTGGTAACGGGCGAGCAGGGCGTCGTCAGGCAGTTCAGCGTCCATATCCGGATTCTAGGTCGACGCGCACAAAAAAGCCCCTTGCGCGCCAGGCTGCAAGGGGCTTGAGTCTGCCAGCTGGTAACTCAAACCGAGTTACTTGTTTGCTTTGCGCTCCTGGGCCTCCTTGATGACCTCGTCAGCAACATTCTGCGGACATGGCGCGTAGTGCGAGAACTCCATCGAGAACTGTCCACGCCCCGAGGTCAGTGTGCGCAGGTGCCCGATATAACCGAACATGTCGGCCAGCGGTGCATCGGCCTTGACGCGTACGCCCGTTGGGCCCGCGTCCTGCGACTTGATCATGCCGCGTCGACGGTTCAGGTCACCGATAACGTCGCCGACGTTGTCTTCCGGCGTGAACACGTCCACCTTCATGATGGGCTCGAGCAGTTGCGGTCCGGCTTTCGGAATCGACTGGCGATAAGCCGCCCTGGTGGCAATTTCGAACGCGAGGGCAGAGGAGTCTACTGCGTGGAACGCACCGTCCAGCAGCGTGAACTTGACGTCCAGCAGCGGGTAACCGGCAAGCGTGCCTTCGACCATGCAGGAACCGAACGCCTTTTCGATAGCGCCCCAGTATTCGCGCGGTACGTTACCACCCGTTACCAGCGACTCGAACTCGTAGCCGGCGTTCTTCTCGGCGGGCTCGATCCGGTAATCGATCTTGCCGTACTGGCCCGAGCCACCCGACTGCTTCTTGTGCGTGTACGAGTCTTCGATCATCTGGGTGATCGTCTCGCGGTAAGCGACCTGCGGCTTGCCCATTTCAACTTCAACGTTGTGGGTACGCTTGAGGATGTCGACCTTGATGTCGAGGTGCAGCTCGCCCATGCCCTTGATCAGCGTCTCGCCGGACTCTTCGTCGGTAGCAACCTGGAAAGACGGGTCCTCCTGGACCATCTTGTTGAGCGCGATACCCATCTTCTCGGTTCCCGCCTTGTCTTTCGGCGCAATTGCGATCGAGATCACGGGATCCGGGAACACCATCGGCTCCAGTGTCGCCGGGTTGTTCGGATCCGACAGCGTATGGCCCGTCTGCGTGTTCTTCATGCCGAGCAGGGCAACGATGTCGCCGGCCTGGGCGGAATCCAGCTCTTCGCGAGAGTCAGCATGCATCTCGACGATTCGACCGATACGTTCGGTTTTGCCGGTGAACGTGTTCAGTACGTTGTCGCCTTTCTTCAGTACGCCCGAGTAGATGCGTGTGAAGGTCAGCGCGCCATAGCGGTCGTCCATGATCTTGAACGCCAGTGCACGCAGTGGCTTGGCCGGGTCGACTTCGGCGACGCCGCCCGTCTCGTTACCTTCGAGGTCGATTTCGGGCTGCGGCTTCACTTCCGTCGGATTCGGCAAGAAGTCAACAACTGCGTTAAGAACGTTTTGTACACCCTTGTTTTTAAAGGCAGATCCGCAGTAGGTCGGGAAGAAATCCAGGTTGATCGTTCCCTTGCGGATGCAACGCTTCAGATCGTCAATTGACGGCTCATTGCCCTCCAGGTAAGCCTCGAGCAGGTCGTCGTCCTGCTCGACAGCCGTTTCGATCAGCTTCTCGCGCCACTCGGCGATCAGGTCAGCCATGTCTTCCGGCGGATCCACGATTTCATACGACTCGGGATCGTTCGAATCGCTCCAGATCCACGCTTTCTGCGTCAGGAGATCAACAACGCCGGTGAAGTCGTCTTCGATACCGATCGGCAGGACCATGACCAGCGGATTGGCCGCGAGCACGTCCTTGACCTGTTGCACGACGCGATAGAAGTCGGCACCGATTCGGTCCAGCTTGTTGACAAAAATGATGCGCGCAACTTCGGAATCGTTTGCATAACGCCAGTTCGTTTCCGACTGCGGCTCAACGCCGCCGGATCCGCAGAATACGCCGACGCCACCGTCGAGCACCTTCAGGGAACGATAGACCTCGATCGTGAAGTCAACGTGTCCCGGAGTGTCGATGATGTTCATGCGGTGTCCGTCCCACTCGCAGCTCGTGGCAGCCGACTGAATCGTGATGCCGCGCTCCTGCTCCTGGTCCATAAAGTCCGTTGTGGCTTCGCCGTCGTGGACTTCGCCCGTCTTATGGATCTTGCCCGTCAGCTTGAGAATACGCTCGGTCGTCGTGGTCTTGCCGGCGTCGACGTGGGCAAAAATGCCGATGTTTCGATACACACTAAGGTCTTTCATTGCAATAGCTCAGTTAGTTTTCGCATGCGCAGCCACGTTTCTCGGCCATACGTCGAAGGGCTCTCAAAGCCAAACAGCGAGAACCCGGCAAATCAAACAGTGGGTGCACGTAAAATCCTGCCATCCATCAAGCGCTTACCGGGCAGCGGGTGCGGTGCTGCAAGTCCGGTCAGGACGGCTTTCGGGCGCGGATGATAGCAGTGGACAGCGTCCCAGACCAGTCCATTTCGTCGGGTAATCGGACGGTAACTGCGAGGTGCTTTGTTCTCTATGTTTTTCAGTAGGTTACGCGTCTTTCGGCCGGTGTCCGGCCGGGATCTCGATCTAGTGGCGCAGAATGGCCAGCCAGCGAGCGATGTTCAGGAGGCTCATCAGCGCAACCGACACGTAAGTCAGCGCCGCCGCCGTGAGAATCCGGCGCGCGTGGCTGTCGTCACCGGATTTCAGGATGCGGTGATGCTTGAGCAGCGGCAGCGCACGATTGAAACTGGCATCGAATTCGGTCGGTAGCGTCACGAAATGCACGACGGCGGCAGAGCCAAGAGCGAGAAATCCGCCGGTAAACGTCAGCAATCCCAATGCCGGAACCCGGGTAATGACCGCAAGAAACGGTGACACGACGAGGATTCCCGCGCCGATTTTTTGCAGCCCACCCGTGGCGCGAACCAGTCGGGTTCGCCATTTTAGCGGACCGTAGTCCGTGTGGTCCTGTATCGCATGCCCGACTTCATGTGCCGCGACGGTTATCGCGGTTAGCGAGCGGCCTTCGTACTTTTCCGGCGTCAGGCGGACGGTCTTCGACAGGGGATCGTAGTGATCGCCGTCGTCAGTGGATTCGATGCCGACACTCTGCATACCGTGCCGGTCGAGCAGGTGCCGCGCCAGCTCGGCGCCAGTGCCGTTGTAGCGGTCATCCGGGAGGCTGTATTTCGCCAGAACGCGTTTGACCCAGATTGCGGGACCGAATACGAGACCAAGAATGAGAACGAGGACAATAAGCCAGGCCATTGATCGAGTCTAAATCACGGGATCCGCTCGCTCCACGATTTAAGCACTGCGGTTCCTTCGGTCGCGCTTGCCATTCCCACCGAGTGCCTCATGGCGTATCGTTCTGAGCATCACGATCGGGTAGCGGGAGTTTTTGTGACGCCGGAACAGGCTACGTTGTTTGCACTGCTTTTCTTTGTATTTGTGTTCCTTGTCTGGGGTCGCTGGCGCTACGATCTGGTCGCTTTCATAGCGCTGCTCCTCGCTTTGCTTGCCGGCATCGTTCCCGTAGACCAGGCATTTTCCGGATTCGGTCACCCGGCGACGGTCATCATTGCGCTGGTACTCGTCGTCAGCAAAGGACTTTCCAACTCCGGGGCGATTGAACTGGTTGCCCGCTATCTCGTCGACGCGTCACGGCGTCTCGGGACGCACATCTCGATCATGTCGGGTCTTGCCGCAAGTTTGTCAGCGCTGATGAACAATGTTGCGGCGCTGGCCTTGTTGATGCCCGTCGACATGCAGGCGGCGAAAAAGGCGGGCCGAAGTCCGGCGCTGACACTCATGCCGTTGTCGTTCGCATCGATTCTCGGCGGCATGATCACATTGATCGGAACGCCTCCGAACATCGTCGTTGCCGAGTTTCGCGGCACGGTCGCCGGCGAACCCTACAGGATGTTCGATTTTGCACCGGTAGGTCTCGCGTGCGCTGCCGTCGGCGTGGCCTACGTTGCTCTGATCGGGTGGCGGTTGCTACCGAAAGAGCGCAAGGCGACGGATGCCGGCAAGGAGTTGTTCGACCTGGCCGACTACATCGCCGAAGTACGCGTGCCGGAAGGATCACCGGTGATCGGGAAAATGGTGCGCGATCTCGACGACGTTGCGGGCAAGAGCGACGTCGAAATCGTCGGGCTGACCCGGCGCGGCAGACGCATGCCGGGGTTAGCGCGACGCGCAGAGATCAGGGCGGGCGATATTCTCGTCATCGAAGCCAGTCCGGACAGCCTCGAGGAAGCGCTGGGGGTGCTGGGTCTCGAATACGTGGGCAAGGGTCGTGGGCAGCTGGACAGTGACGATCTGGTACTGGCCGAGGTTGTTGTCCCGGCGGGTTCGCGGCTCGATGGGCGCTCGGCCATGTCGCTGCGGCTGCTCTATCGATACCGGGTTGCACTCGTCGGTGTGTCGCGGCGCGGCAAACGATTTCGTGACAACGTACGCAAACTGACATTGGAACCCGGCGACGTGCTGTTGCTGCTGGGCAGCGAGGAACGACTCGCGGACGTGACTGGTACGCTGTCGGTGTTGCCACTTGCCGATCGGGGGCAGCGGGTTATTCAACGCAACAAGGCCGGGTGGGCCGTCGGTATTTTCGCGGCGGCGATTGTCGTTGCCAGTGTCGGCCTGGTGTACCTCCCGGTGGCACTGGGATGCGTGGCGGCGCTGTATGTACTGACTAACATTGTTCCTCTGCGCGAGGTGTACTCGTCGGTCGAATGGCCTGTCATCGTCCTGCTTGCATCGATGATCCCGATCGGTGGCGCATTGCAGACGACGGGCGGGACGGCGCTGATCGCGGACGGTATCGTCTCAATGTCGGCCGGATTTTCACCGGTCGTTGTGTTGACGATTCTGATCGTCATTACGATGACGCTGTCGGACGTCATGAACAACACGGCGACGGCCGTCATCGCGGCGCCGATCGCTGTTGAAATTTCAACGCGGCTCGGCGTGAATTCTGATCCGTTTCTTATGGGCGTTGCCGTCGCCGCGTCGTGTGCGTTCCTGACGCCGATCGGGCACAAGAACAACACGCTGATCATGGGGCCGGGCGGATATCGGTTCGGTGATTACTGGCGCATGGGCCTGCCGCTTGAAATTCTGATCATCGCGGTGTCGGTGCCGGCGATCCTGACCTTCTGGCCGCTTATGTAAAACGCTTGTCGCAAATCGCCTGAATCCATTGTCACTCCCTGACAATAAGGGGCCAGACCCCAACCCCCGGGGCCAGACCCCAACGTATGGGGTCAGACCCCGGTGCATTGTAAGTCGTTGATTTAATGATAATGAGGGGCCAGACCCCACGCCGTGGGGTCTGGCCCCGGGGGTTGGGGTCTGGCCCTGTTGGGTTGGCATGGGGATTGCAGAATCTTTGTTGTATGGAAGATTCGGAGATATGACATGTCCAGAGCGGCGATCCAGGACTGGACCAAAGCCAAGGTGTTAATGAAGTTCGATGAGCACCGAGATGTTGAATACCAGGTCTACAGAGAAGGCGCGCGCCATTTCCTCGAGATGCGCGACCCCGACGGGCAGCCGATACATACACTCGAGCTGCCCGATGGTATGAAGCTCGACCAGTCGAGCTACGAAGTGCTGCTGCGCTACGTACTGCTCGACATCGTGGCAGCGTAGTCTTCGACTGCTTTCCAGACGCGCAGCAGGTTCTCGCCGAGAATCTTGCGGATGTCGTCTTCGGAGTAGCCGCGTCGCAGCAACCCTGCAACGAGATTCGGGTAGCTTGAAACGTCCTTGAGCCCCGTCGGCAGCGAATCACCAACGCCGTCGTAGTCGGAGCCGATACCCACGTGGTCGACCCCCGTCAGACGTATGACGTGATCGAAATGATCCAATACGTCTTCAATATCGGCATACGGCAAAGGCCCATGTTCTTCCGCGTAGATGGCCGGGTACTTCGTCCACAGGTCCTCCGCGGTGAAGTCAGGGTTTTCTGCAGCGAATAGCTCGCCGGCCGCCGAGCGCGCCTCCGAGTAGGCGCGCGCCTCGGCAGTAATAAATGATGAACCGAAGTTGATCTGCACGACGCCGCCATTCTCCGCCACGGCGACAATCATCTCGTCACTCATGTTGCGCTCAAACCCCGGCGTGAAGTGGCGCGCCGATGAGTGCGAGGCAATGACCGGCGCTGCAGTGATCTCCATGATCTGCCAGAACGCATCGTCCGAGACATGACTCACATCGATCATGACACCGAGACGGTTCATTTCTTGAATCGCCGCAACGCCGAACTCGCTCAGCCCGTTCCAGCGCCGGTTCTCATCGTAGGATGAATCGGACAGGTGGTTTGACAGGCTGTGCGCGGGAGTGATGTAGCGAATGCCGCGATCGTAGAAATACCGGATATTGTCGAGGTTGCCTTCGATCGGCGAGCCGTTCTCCATCCCCATCGGCAACGACATCAGCCCCGCTTCGAACTGCCTCCGAACATCGTCGGTACTCAACGCAATCGCGAACTTGTCGGGCCAGCGCGTCGCAAATCCCTCGACCATGTCGATGAGCTTGTCCGCAGTTTCCTTCGACTTTCCCTCGGCTTCGTACTCGGCCGGCGTGTAGATCGACATGAAGGGCGCATTCAGTCCGCCCTGTACTGCGCGCGGGTAGTCGAAATCGCCCGATTCCGTGGCCTTCGAGATGTCGTCCGGTTTCGCGGCAAGTCGATAGGGAACGTCGATGTGCGTATCGACAATGATCGCATCACGGGCAATGCGTTCCGCCTCGGCACTCGGGTCCGGCGTCGTTTCGGCCGTGTTGTCGCCGGACTCGCAGCCAAACAGCAATGCGGCAGTGATCGCCGCGAAAAACAAGCGGTAGTTCATGAGGGATATTTCGCTGGTTCGAAGGGTCGAAGATTGTAACAATAAGCCACTGCCGAACGTACAGGAGCAGACCGATGAGCGACGAGAATCCGCCGGCGGATCATGCCTTCGCCGATGACAACTCCAGCGGCAATCCCGTTGAGAAAAACCTGAAATCGCGCGACACCTGGACGCGGTTTTTATTCATGGTGATCAGCTCCATCCTGCTGAGCCTTGCCGGGTTCGTGGGTTCATTCGTCGTAATTCTCGGCTTTCTTTGGGTGCTGTTTACCGGCGAGGTCAACCCCGAACTGCGCCGGGTAGGGCAGAGCATCGCTGCTTACTTCTACGAAGTGGTGCGCTACCTGACTTTCAACACCGACGACAAGCCGTTTCCCATGGGCGGGGCATGGCCATCGGGCGACTCCGACTCAGACTGACAATTCGCGTTGCCCGGGCTGCCAGTGCGCAAGATTGATTTGCGCGGCGCCGATGCCGAGACCGCGAACCCAGCGTGCGGCAGCATCCAGCGTTACCCATGTCCGGATTTTGCCTTTGCGCGTTTCCGCTGTGATCGGCCCGTTCGGCGTCCGGGCTTCAATGTGAAATCGCGCGCCGCTCGCAATGATACTGATGTTCTTGATGGCGCCGGCCGCAACCATCGCCCTTAGCATGCGTTCATCCATTCGGGGTCCCCGCGGAATGCCCTGATTTTTCCGGTATGTCGATACCGGCCTCGTCGCAATGTCGGCGAATCAGCACCTCAACCATGTTTGCAACGCTGCGGTGTTCGCGCGCTGCTGCTGCACGCACCGCTTCCTTGAGCCCCGGTTCGATGCGCAGGTTGAGCGTTGATACTTTGGTCCTTGCCATGCGTTACATTGTAGGTGATTAGTACATAAAATGTAACGCACTTCGCAGCGTTATTGCACCACTACGTAGCTTCCCGAATTGGCGGACGCGCCGAAATTCGTTACAACGGCCGACTCAGCCCAGGGGAGAAAACGATGGGAGAGACCGCGATATTCATGATCTGTATGGGCCTTGGCGTGACGGCCGTGGCCCTGATCGGGTTTACCTTGCTGGCAATTGTGATTGGCAAGATAAAAGTATAAGTAAAAAAGTACTTATTAACTAGCAATATAGCTCATAACAAGTATAATAGTACTTGTTATGACTATTAGCGAAGAGCGTATCAACGCAGCAATGCGTACCTTTGGCGAGCGCCTGCGCCAGGCGCGCCTGGACGCGAATCTCAGCCAGCGCGCACTGGCTGAGCGGACCGGTGTTGCATTGAAGACCATTGCCAACGCCGAGGATCACGGCCGGATTTCACTCGAAACCCTGTTGCGGCTGCTCGACGGACTCGGACGGGCCAGTGAGTTTACGCAGGTGCTTGCAGGCAGCGAGCCGAGCCCGATCGATCTGCTCGAGCGCAAAGGACGCCGGCGTCGGCGCGCCGGTCGCAATGACGCCGAGGATTCGGAGTGGCAGTGGTAGCCGATGTCGTCGACACGGCCGAGGTCCGACTGTGGAATCGCCGTATCGGTGCGGTCTACTGGGACGACCAGCGGCAGCACGCAGTATTCGAATATGCGCCGAAATTCCGCCGCAGTGATATCGAGTTGTCGCCGGTCGTAATGCCGCTTGGCGATGCGATTTACCGGTTCCCGGAACTTGCGCGCTCTTCGTTTTACGGCTTGCCCGGATTGCTCGCAGACAGTCTGCCGGACGATTTCGGCAATGCCGTCATCGATCAGTGGCTGCTCCGCGAAGGGCGGGACCGCGCGAGTTTCAGTCCGGTCGAGCGGTTGTGCTACATCGGCCAGCGCGGCACGGGCGCGCTCGAGTTTCGTCCGTCGATGCGTACCGCGACCCGCAGCAGCGTACCGGTCGAAATTTCGGCGCTGGCGCAACTCGCGCAGCACGTGCTCGACCTGCGCGACGGCCTGAAAATCCGCGTTCAGGGCACCGACACTGACTATTCACGGGCCCTGGATGAAATACTCCGCGTGGGAACGTCCGCCGGCGGTGCGCGTGCAAAAGCCGTAATTGCATGGCATCCGGGTACCGGCGAGATGCGATCCGGGCAGGTCCGGGCACCCGACGGATACGAATACTGGTTGCTGAAATTCGATGGCGTCGCCAATCGCGAGCATGGCGTCCGTGACCCGCAGGGCTACGGCAAGATTGAATACGCCTACTACCTGATGGCGCGAACCGCCGGGATCACGATGTCGGATTGTCGGTTACTCGAGGAAGGAGGGCGCAGCCACTTTATGACGCGGCGCTTCGATCGGCTCCCGGATGGCGAGAAAGTCCACATGCAGTCGCTGCATGCCATCGCCCATCTCGACTACCAGATGGCCGGCGCGCACAGCTACGAGCAGGCATTCGACGTCATGCACACGTTGCAACTGCCGCACGCCGATTTCATCGAGCAGTATCGGCGCATGGTGTTCAACGTACTGGCGCGGAACCAGGACGATCACACCAAAAACATCGCCTACCTGATGAACAAGCGCGGAGAATGGTCACTTTCGCCGGCGTTCGACGTCATCTACGCCTGGAACCCCGATGGGGCGTGGACCGCCGTACACCAGATGTCGATCAATGGCTTGCGCAGTGGATTCTCGAGGCAGGATCTCACGGCTGTCGCATCCGGGTACAAAATCAGGCACGCCGATGACATCATTGACGAAGTGGCCGCCGCCATTGCCGACTGGATGACGTTCGCGACAAAAGCCGGGGTCGACGAAGCGGCGGCAGCAGCCATCAGGAAAGCACACCGGGTTCTGGAGTAGACATGCTGGAAACCATGCACCTCGTCAGCATCAACTGTGGTGACATCGTGACGATCGAGCATCGCGGCAAGACAAAGCGCACCGGAATTTGCAAGCAGCCGCGACAGGGAACGGTAGCGATTTATGTGCACGGCGTTGCCGGTGACGCAATCGTCGATCTTGAACATCACGGCGGCGCAGACCAGGCCGTGTACGCATACAGTGCCGATGACTACGATTGGTGGACAGAGCAGACGGGTATCGACTATCCGCCCGGCACCTTCGGTGAGAACCTGACGATCCGGGGCATGCCGACGAACCTGAACATTGGCGACCGCCTGCTGATCGGGGATGTTGTGCTCGAGGCGACGGCACCACGAATTCCCTGCGACACGTTTGCGGCACGCATGCAGGACTCCGGGTTCGGAATGGCGTTTCGCAAGGCCGAGCGACCGGGTGCCTACTTTCGAGTACTGAACGCCGGCAACGTGTCCGCGGGCGATTCGGTAACGTTGGTGCAGGACGATGCCAGCGAGGTTTCGGTCGTGGACCTGTTTCGCTTCTACTATGCGCTGAGCCACGATGAGCAGATTCTCAGGCGATGCCTGGAGGCGCCGCTCGCAGCGCGCTTTCGCGCTAAGGTCGAGGCGAAGCTCGTCGAACTGGAGCGCGCTTCAGGTTGACGACGCGCTTGCGAGCAGGGCGTCCCAGTTGCCGGTTTCGCGAGCCAGTTCGACGTTGGAACGCATGATTTCGATGCTGTCCAGCATACGTTGGCGCAAGGCCTGGAAGCGCGGGTCATTGCGCAACGGTTCGATGATCGGGTCCTCTTCGAACGACCATCCGTCGAACAGTTGCGAACTGACGAAGCCGTCGTCGACCGCATCCTGCAGCGCATCGATTGCCGCGCCGCGCTGACCCCGCAGCGTCAGAATGTGGACATCGCGAATGCCGTGCCCACCCATGCCCAACCGTGGCATGGAGCGCACAACCGGCTCCGCCTTGCGCAACAATCGGGCGGCGTTGCCTTCCTTGCCGCGGTGTTGCTGTACAAAGGCCAGCAGGATCGCGGACTGCACGTTGAACCGATTGATCTCGGTCTCGCTGTCGGCCGTCAGCGCAGGATTGCTTTCAGCGAGGTAGCCGTATGCGCGATCGTAGTCGCCGAGCATGACCGACGCGCCGATCTGCAGCGGCATGTAGTACTGCGTCGGCACGGTGTTCGTCGCCGGCAGCAGGTCGAGCTCGGCCAATGACGCTTCGTATTCGCGGCGAACGTAGTGCCAGTAGCTCTTGCCGATCGGGTACAGCGGATGGTCGCTCGGGAACTCGTGAATGAACCGTTCGATCGCCTCCGCGTCGCCGAACTCCTGGTAGATGGGCACCAGGTTGTTGCCCGTCATCGGGTCGCTGGACAACGTTGCCTCCTGCATCCCCCAGGCCACGGCCTCATCGAGTCGGCCGAGCCGCTGCAGGTGCAGTGCGAGGTAGTTGTAAGGCGTCGCCCAGTCCGGGAAGATCTTGATCGCTTCGAGCCACAGGTCAATTGCTTCCTGGTTCTGGCCCTGTTCCGCCAGGAACGTCGGCAGATTGACGTACGGGATGCGGCTAAGCGGGTCGAGCGACAGCGCCGTGGCCAGCAGCTCTATCGCCTGCTCGTTGTCGCCTTCGTTCGATCGCAGTGTCGCGAACCAGACATAGGCATCGACAAGATTCGGATTCAGGCGAATCGCTTCTTCATATGCGCCGGCAGCGATGACGTTGCCGGGGCCAGGGCGGTCCGGCAGCCAGCGCGACATTTCGAGCAGCCCGCGAACCGCGTGAGCGCGCGCGAGGTCGGGATCCAGGCGCAACGCTTCATTGACATGGCGTTCGGCTGTATCGAATGCCTCATCCGGCGGAATCGATGAATGGTTCGAGAGAATGACCAGAACGGTCTCGGCGAGCTTGGCGTGTGCCTCCGCGTAGCTGGGATCGATTGCGACCGCCTCTTGAAACTGCCTGCGCGCCTCAACGAGCGTCTCGTACTTGCGCTCGGCAAGATTCTTGGAGCCCTTGACGTACTCGACGTACGCCTCGGGGCTGTCGGTCGGAACGGCCGCCAGGCGAATCTCGTCCGCCGGGGTCATCGCCGCCTGCAGGGACGCCGCAATATTGGTCGAGATTTCGGTCTGCAACTGGAACACATTCTGCAACGTGTACTCGCGATCGAACGCCGCCGCCCAGATGTGCTCGTCGCTGTGCGCATCGATGAGCTGCACGGTGATCCGGACCTGGTCGCCGGAACGTTGCACGGCGCCTTCGAGGATGGTCGAGACGCCCAGCTCCTCGGCAATCTGACGCACGTTTTTGCGCGTTCCGCGATATTCGTTTACGGATGTTCTCGAAATCACCCGCAACGATTTGATCTCTGCCAGTCGTGTCAGGATGTCGTCGTGAATGCCGTCTGCAAAGTGCTGGTTGTCGTTGTCGGCGCTGCGATTTTCGAAGGGCAACACGGCAATCGAATTGTGCGCGACCTGTGGATCGACGCTCGTTGAGCCGTTGCGAATTCCGGTGATGTTGAACGTGATCGATACGCCCAGCGCGATGATCAGCAGAACAATAATGACCCTGTTTGCCGTCTGGTTGTCGCGTGGCTCGTAGGTGGACCGATCGACGTCGCGCTCGAGTTTTACGCCTTCCGGAGTGATTTCGAACACCCACGATACGATTAGCGCGACCACGAAGCCGAACATCACCAGCGGTATGTAGACTGTCGAAAAAAACCAGTCGGGCGCGCCGAAAAACTCGGGGAGCAAAACAGAGCCGGCTTCAATGAAAATCCACGCAACGAGGGCATATGTCGCAGCGACGCGCGGTACGTTTCTGCGCTTGAGTTCTGTGAGGAGTGAGGCCATGGGCGGATTATGGCTTGATTCGACCGTATGCGCAGCCCGCGCGTTCCTTACGAGCAACAAAAAACGGCCCCGCAGTGCGGGGCCGTCGCCGATCGATTGCTATGCAGGGTTTTGGGGAGAAGACTATCAGGGAGCAATCGTATCGACAGCAACGATGACGTTCAGCGGTATCCCGCCGCCGGCATTGTCGCGTGCCACGACGGTCAGGACATCGCCGTCATTAAATGTGAAGTTTGCCGGACCGATGGCGGCCGTCTTGGTACCCGTCGGCGTCACGGCGACGTCATAGGATCCTGGAAGAAGGGAGACGTAGCCGGTACTGGCTTTGAACGGTATTGCGGCAAATGTCGGATCAACAGTGTTGATGTCGGTACCTGGTGCAACGACGTAAATGTCGACGTCCTGGGCTGTCGGTGACGCGTGCACGATGCGCACTTTCGACTCGGTCGCAACCGGGCGCGGATCGTCGTTCAACACGAGTGCCTCGATCGCGGCGAGGTTATCAACCGCCAGTACGTCGTACGCCTGGCCGGCCTCCAGCGTCAGGTCCGCGTCGATGACGATCGCACCGGGATTGCCCGCTGCCGTGACCTTGACGTTGTAGTCGTCCGCCGGGACGTTGACGTAGCCTGCGAAGTCCGGAAACGCCAGGCCGGGTACGAGCGGCGACGCGAAGTTGTCATTAACGACGACATCGACGGCCGGCGCATCAGGTGACGTATGGAATACGCGCAGTGATGCCGGTGTCGCAGCGTCAGCGATTTCTACTGCAGCGCTGCCGTTTTGTACGACAAGACTGATGGGCGAAGCGCTGGCCGTTGTGTTCGGCACTGCGGCGACGAAAAGGTCATCGCCGTCTGCCAGCGGTACGGTACCGCTGTCGTAGACGACGGTCGTCGGGTCGCCAGCCAGCGTTACACGGATCTGATAGTCGCCTGCGGCAACTTCGGCCGGTCCGATCGTCTCTTTGAACGCAAACGTGCCGGTTGGTGCTGTTGCGGTCAGGTCGGCGCCCGGTGTCGTAACGAAGACGTCAACCTGCGGTGCCGCAGCGGCGCCATGCAGGACGAATAGACGAGCCGCACCCGCGCTTACCGCAGTTCGCGGCTGCGAGACAACCACCGGTTCAATCGCCGCAACCGGCCCGACGGCGGCGATCGAATAAGTCGTGTCGGCGTCGAACGTCAAATCTACCGGACCGATGACCGTAGCCGTCGAACCGTCCGCGAGGATGCCCTCGACCTCAACTGAGTAGGTGCCGGCATCGACCTCGAGTTGACCGGTGCCCACCTTGTAATCCACGTCACTGGCGATAGCGCCGCCATCGACGAGAATATTGACCGCCGGCGCATCCGGGGAAGCGTGCAGCACCTGGATGTTGGCGGTTTGCGGGACAGTTACGAGCGGTGAGTTGTCCGAGTCGCATGCGGCGACGACGAACATCGACACCAGCAACGCGCCCAAGCGAAGTGATTTCATGATGTGCCCTCTGTCGTTGGTGATTACGAAGTACGGGAAGCATCATGCAGAGACGGCATTCCGGATTGATCTCACGGGCGTATCCGATTGTTTCCGGTTGTTTCGACACCGCGAACAGGCAGCGCGCAGGGGGCGACACACGTTATCATTGCCGCATGACGAAAGTTCTTCTTATTGACGATGACCGCAAACACTCGGAGTTGCTGCAGGCTTACTTCAAGCGATTCGGCATGAACCTGATCTGCGCGGAGAATGCGGAGCAGGGGTTTCGCAAACTGAATCGCGAAGACCCTGACCTGTTGCTACTCGACGTCATGTTGCCAGGAAAGGATGGCTTCGAGATTTGCCGCGAGGTGCGCAAGACCAGCAACCTGCCGATCATCATGTTGACGGCACGCGGTGAGGTCATTGACAGGGTGTCGGGTCTGGAGCTCGGTGCGGATGATTACATGGGCAAACCGTTCGAGCCACGCGAACTCGTCGCCCGCGTACAGGCGCTGCTGAGACGCGCCGACACGACGGCTGCACCCGGCGGCCGGCTGCAATTCGATGGACTGGACATCGATATGGACAAACGTTCTGTCGTCGTCGATGGCAACGCGGCCGACCTGACGTCGATGGAGTACGAGTTGCTCCTGATACTTGCGCGGCGACCCGGCAAGAAGCTGTCGCGTGACGAAATCCTGAGCGAGCTGCGTGGCATCGATGCCGCGATCCTGACCCGCTCCGTCGATATCATGATCAGCCGGCTGCGCAGCAAGCTGAACGATTCGGTCAAGCCGCCGAGGTTTATCCAGACGATCTGGGGCCGTGGCTATTCGTTTGTCGGCGTGCCCAGGCCGGATGCTTAGGCGCCTGTCGCGCTCGTTGTCGTTTCGCCTGCTGGCGATTTTCCTGGTGCTGGCCGGGCTGTTTGTCTATGGCACGCTGACCGCACTCCGGTGGGTCTATAACAGCGATGAAATTCGCGGCCTGATATCCGGGCATCTCTCATTGCATGTGCACTACGTGAAGGAGGACATCGGTTCTCCGCCGCGGATCGACCGTGCGATTGCGATAACCGAAAGCGTGCCCGTCGATATTCGCATTCTCGGCCCCGACATTGACTGGACATCGGATGCTGCCTTTCCGAGACTCGAAGCGCTCGATTTCGGTCCAAGCCCGATGTTCAGTGACGATCCGGACGCCTGGGTCGACGAGTTGCAGGGCGTGGAATTTGCCGTACAGGATAAACATCGTTTCCTGAAGATGCGCCAGGGCGCCTACGACATTGTAGTTGTGAGTCCGCGCATCTCGGATGCCGAAAACGGTCCTGACCTGATTCTCATCATCGTCGGCCTCGGCTTGTTGTACCTCGCGATCGGCTACCTGGCTGTCAACTGGCTGTTCAAACCGATCCGCGCGATTCGCGCCGGCGCCGCGCAAATCGGCCAGGGTAATTTCGAGCATCGCATTCGCAATATTCGCAGCGACCAGCTGGGCGATCTTGCGACCGATATCAATACGCTCGCCGACGATGTCCAGCACATGCTCGATGCCAAGCGTGCGTTGTTGCTTGGTATCAGCCACGAGTTGCGGACACCGATGTCACGGATGCGTCTCGCGCTCGAATTTCTTGACAACGACGAGGATCGCGAATCACTCAAGGCCGAGATCGTGGAGATGGAGAAGATCGTGGTGTCGTTGCTGGAAGCGGAGCGCCTCGCCACACGCCACGAAACGCTGTCGCGTGCACCGGTTGTCGTGCCAGACCTGGTTGACGATCTGGTCGAAGACTTCTTTTCGCGGGAAAAGGATCGTCTCGACGTCGATCTGGATCTGTCACGCGATGCGCTGGATCTCGACGAAGCCCGCGTCACGTTGATGCTCAAGAATCTCCTGAGCAACGCGTTCCGGCACAGCGGCGACAGCGCGGGGCGTGTTTCGCTTGAGGGCCATGAAACCGTCGAATCGGTCATCTTCCGGGTACGCGATTCCGGTCCGGGTATGAGCCCGGAGCAGGCCCGTCACATCGGCGAGCCGTTTTTCCGTGGCGATCCATCGCGCACTCGAGATACCGGCGGTACCGGCCTCGGCCTGTACCTTGCGAAACTGGTTGCCGAAGCTCACGGCGGGACGCTTGCGCTGCTGAATCCCGGAGAGGACGGGGCCTGTTTCGAGGTGCAGCTGCCAAAAGTTTGACATAACGCCTGTCCGGCGAGGACTCGAGCTTGATTTGCGAATCATTTGATATCAAAATGATATCACTTTGAATTTCACGCAGGAGAGTCCCATGATTCGAGAAAAGAAACGTTCGCCGATGTCCGGCTACACGATGCTCGTTGTCCTGTTGATTGCCCAGCTCTTGATGGGCTATTTCGTGTTCCTGGCGATCCTCGCCGAGTCGGTGACCGGGTTGATTCCGGCCGTACTGGGTTTCGTCACCGTGCTGATCTGCTGGGCGGGATTTTTCATGGTCCATCCGAATGAAGCCAAGGTCTTGCAACTGTTCGGCAAATACGTCGGAACGGCGCACGAGCCGGGCCTGCGTTGGGCGAATCCCTTTTTTGCCAAAGCCAGCGTGTCGACGCGCGTACGCAATTTCGAGAGCAGCACCCTGAAGGTCAACGATGCCAACGGCAGCCCTATCGAAATCGCGGCAGTCGTCGTCTGGAAAGTCGTCGATACGGCCGAGGCGCTATTCGAAGTCGACGACTACGCCGGATTTGTACAGATCCAGAGTGAGTCTGCGTTACGCAACCTCGGCACGAGCTACCCCTACGAACCGCATGACGACGAAGGCATCGCGCTGCGGAGTCATCCGGCAGAAATTGCGCTGGCGCTTGCAGAAGAAATCCAGGATCGGCTTGACCAGGCCGGCGTCACGGTCATCGAGGCGCGCATCACCCATCTCGCTTACGCGCCTGAAATCGCGAACGCGATGCTCAGGCGTCAGCAGGCTTCGGCGATTATTGCGGCCCGCAAACAAATCGTTCGCGGTGCGGTCGGCATGGTGCACCTCGCGCTGGAGGAGCTCGACGAAAACAACACCGTGAATCTCGACGAGGAACGCAAAGCGGCCATGGTCAGTAACCTGCTCGTCGTGCTGTGTGGCGACGAAAGCGCGCAACCGGTCCTGAATACCGGCTCTCTGTACACCTGAGCGGGGCGACGCGGCCGATGGCTGGCAAGAAATCATTCGCGCTCCGCGTGGACTCGAGAACGCTGGACGCAATGCAACGCTGGGCGAAAGACGACCTGCGCAGCCTCAATGCGCAAATTGAATACGTGTTGCGGGAGTCGCTGCGCAAGGCGGGTCGTCTCGGGGAACGGTCTGAAGGAGATCCGGAGCGGGCCGACTGATGCTAGGATGATGGCATGCAGACGCTGCTCGCAATCTCCGGGGTACTGCTGGCGCTGGTCGTCGCCGGGCTGGTCGCCTGGGTCGCCTGGGAGGTCACGCGCCAGGCGTCGGGGGACGACCGCAGCCGTAGCGACGATCGCACTCCGAACGACTGACTGTTAGCGCTCGCGGCGACGCGAACGCCGATCGTCGGCGCGCGCCTCGCGTTTCCCGGCATTGCTTCCCGAAGATTCGCGTTTCGGCGCAGCGCGCTCCCGGCGCGTCTCGCGTTGCGGTGCGGTGCGTTGTGTGCGTTGCGGGACGCTGCGTTGCTCGCGCCGGGGGGCCGCGCGCTGTTCGCGTCGCGGGGCGCTCTGCTGCTCGCGTCGTTGCTCCGTGCGCAGTTCGCGTTGCGGCGCGGAACGCTGAGTACGCTGTGGTACGGCACGCTGTGTACGTTGCGGCACGCTGCGTTGCTCACGTTGCGGGGCAACACGCCGCTCGCGTTGCGGGGCAGCGCGCTGCTCACGCTCCGGCACAGTACGTTGTTCGCGTTGTTGGGCAGGCTGGCGGGTTCTCGCTACACGTTGCTCCGCCGAACGATCGCGGAATCGGATCTCGCGTCGGTCCGTCGTCGCTCTCTCGCGTTGCAGGCGTTCCTGGCGAGGTTCGCGTGGTGGTGTAGCCTCGCGACGCGGCCTCTTGTCGTCGCGCACGCGGTTCTCAGTCACCGTCGCCGCGCGTTCACGAAAACGGATCTGCTCAGGCTGGCGCGTCGTGGTTTGTCGACTGCGACGGCGGTCTTCGCCGCGGTCGGTGACAATGCGTTGTACTGCGTCGTGCCGGGTGCCCGCGAATCCCTCGCGGTTGATCGCGACACGTCGATCGCTGCGCGCCCGCCAGCGGTCGCCACGGTTGTGGTGATCGACCCGGACCTGCCGGTAACGATTGTTGGTGATCACCGTGTTGTCGATGTAGGTCGTGTTGTAGACGTTGATCGTCGGTCGGCGATACCACCAGTTGTCCCAGTAACGGCGACCGTAATACGGATGTCCGCGATAGCTGTGATGCCAAACGTTCAGGCTGTCCGAATACCAGCCGATCGTAAACGCGGTCGTCACGCCCCAGAAAAATCCACGATCGAAATAGTAATCGGATGCGTACGGGTAGTAGTACACCGGGCACGGGCGCGGGTAATAATAGTACGCGGGTCGGCGCTGGTAGGTTACAACACGGGCCGGTTCGTAATACGGCACGTAGATGACGTCGTCGGCGACCGGTGTAATGTGTATGGCACCGTCGTTACGGGCGACCGTCTGGTACGAGTCGCTCTTCAGGTTGCCAGCCGCGTAAGCACGGTCGCGAAACGTCTCGACCGCGGCAATAACGTCTTCCTGTTGTGCGACGACGGCCTCGCCGAGCCGATACGTCCAGTCCAGGTCATCGTTGAGTAGCTCGACGACTTCCGGGTAGTTGAGCAGCGCGACAACCGCGTCGTCCCAGTCCGGGTCCGGCTCGAGTGACGGGTCGGTATCACGTGCTTCCAGAAAGCGCGCCGCCGCGGCAATTTGCAGCGGATAGGCGGATGCCGGCAATACGACGGCGAGCAGGTCGTCGGGATACAGGGCGACCGGCCCGACCAGTTCCTGCAGCTCAATCGACGACAGGCGCGGGATGCCGTCATCGCCGAGCGGCATGATCTCGGCGCCCGATTGCACCTCGCCGACGACGTTGCCGTCGTCGTCAACGGGTACCTGAGCCTGAGAAAAGGCCGGAAATATCAGAATGATAGCTGATAAACCTAATAATCTTTCTTTGATGGCAGCCATGTCGTGCTCCGTGTCCGTCGCCGTGACGGTCCAGTCCATGTTGCTGCCAATACTAGCGCCGGTAAGCTGAACCGGCCCTTAACCTGTCAGTCGTCGTCGCCACCGTGCCAGGTGAGAAACTTCCAGCCATCCTCGGTGCGCACGAGGACGTCCGTGTAGCGGCCATTGTTGCGGACGATCTCACCGTCCTTGGTCTTGAAGGCCGAACTGTAGAGGTAATGGGCGACCGCGACGTCATCACGTACCACGATCCGGTACGGGTAAAGTTCATGCGCGACGAGTCGGCCTTCCTGCTCGGAAAAGCGGTCCCACATCTTGATCGACATCTTGCCGCGCGGCGCTGGCGAGTCTTTTCCCCACCCGGAGAAGTCGTCAGTGAGCAATCGGTCGGGCCATTCGCGATCGCCGTTTTCGTCGGCATTCCATTCTTCTTCGATAACCGCCCAGACGTCGGCTTCGTCCTGCGAACCGGCGGCCGGGACAGCGTCCTGTGCCCATGCCAGGTTTGTTGTCACCAGAACTGCTGCCAGAGAAAGCAATTTGTTCATATTCTGCACCTCGGATGATCCCCCAATACAGCGAGTGTAGTCGCTTCGCCGTTCGCCAACAAACGTCAATCGACACTCGTCCCGGTTACCAGTTTTTTCAGTTCGCGCAGTGACTCGGAACGCAGCGATTCGGACTCGTCATACGAGTAAATAGTCAGCAACTCCGGCACAGCAAGGTAGTCGGGATGATGCACCTCGACGATCGTGGCGTACTCGAAGATTCGGTTGCCGCGTGCCAGCAATAGCTGGTAAACGTGCAGCGCCAGCGACTGCGGACCGTCAAGCGACATCAGTTCGAGTACGTCACCGTCGTCCACGATTATCGTACCGATGTGCAGCGTTTGCTTATGGATGTTCCAGCCATTGGCTTTGAAGACCGCGCCCAGCGAGTTGCCTGCGAGCACCTTGGCATGCTCGGTGTTGATGCTGGTGTCGGGTTCGTCTGTAAACCGGACAACGGCGTATGTCCGGCACACCTTGATGCCGTCCTCGGCGCTATAAAGGCTGGAACGCCGCAAACCGGCCTCGCTCGCCAGAACGTCGATGCCGTAGCTGCCGAATCGCTGTTCGATTCGTTCGCTGTTGAGGAGTACAGTTTCCGTGGCGCACGCACTGAGCGCCGCTGCCAGGACGGCAGGGGCGAGCTTGTGGCATCGAGTGATGTCGTCAAGATAGTCGAGCAATTCTGAGTCCTTTTCGGCACCTCGTGCATCCAGATGTAGATACGTGCCTCGACGGGAGAATGTTACATGCGAACAACGATCATGGTCAGCCTGATTTGCGGATTTTTGCTGTCACAGCCGGCTGCGGCCGAGACCTGGGTGGAGAAAAGCGATGCGCACGCGCAGGTGCTGCTCGATCTGATAGCCGAGCTGAGCCCGGAAGGCGCTGGTAGTTTCGGCGTGGATGGTCTGGACGAAGCCGTTTCGTCGTTCCCGAAAGGCATGCATGAGGAGTCGCAGCGAAAGCTACGCGAGGTACTCGTTGACCTCGAGAATCGGCTCGCGAACGAGAGGGACCCGCGGGTGCGCCAGGACCTCGGTATCCTGATCCAGTCTACGGCGGACAGCATTCGCAGCGCCGATTTGAATCACGAGCTGATGCTGCCGTATTTCAATCTGAATCAGACCATCTTTTTTGGCGTTCGCGGCATTCTCGATCCGCAGAATGACCGGGCTCGATACCCGGCCGCTGTTACCCGGATCGAGAAATACGCGGGGCTGGCGGACGGCCTCACCCCGATTACCCAGCAGGCGAAAGAACGCACCACGGAGCGCTTCGGCGTCGAAGGGCTCATCGGGCCATATCGCGGTCAGGTGGAGCAGGACCTGGAACGTGGCGAGACGATGATCGCCGGTATCGGGCAGTTACTCGAGGGTACTGACCTCGATGGCTGGCAGGAGAGCTACGAGGTCCTTGCCGGACAAATGCGCGAGTACAACGAGTGGGTACGCGCCGAGGTCCTGCCGCGCGCCCGGGACGACTACCGACTGCCGATGGCGCTCTACGAAGACGCCCTGCGCAATTGGGGGGTCGATGCGACACCGCAAGACCTGATCGAGCAGGCGACCAAGGGCTACATGGATATTCGCAATGAGATGGAGGCGCTGGCGCCGTTGGTTGCGAAGAAATTCGGCTACGACACGAGCGACTATCGCGAGGTCATTGCGAGACTGAAGGCCGACGGAGCGATCGATGGCGACAAGATGCTCGATCACTACCACGGCGTTTTGCAGGACATCGAGGAGATCATCGTCCGCGAAAAACTGATTACTCTCCCCGAGCGCGAAGCCGGTATCGAAATTGCATCGGCCGCCGTTACGGCGGCACAGCCGGCACCCCACCTGCGTCCGCCGCGCCTGATAGGCAACACCGGCGAATACCCGGTATTCGTGATTCCGCAATTGACACAGTACGACGATGGCAGTTGGCAGCAGACCGACGACACGTATGCGGCCGGCGCCTGGACACTCACGGCGCACGAGGCACGGCCCGGGCACGAAATGCAGTTTTCGAGCATCGTCGAATCCGGCGTTTCAGTCACGCGTGCGCTATTCGCGTTTAACAGTGCCAACGTTGAGGGCTGGGGACTTTATGCCGAGGCAATCGTGCGTCCGTACCTGCCGATCGAGGGGCAGTTGATCAGCCTGCAGTATCGACTGATGCGCGCCGGTCGCATGTTCCTCGACCCGATGCTGAACCTCGGCATGATCACGCCGGAGGAAGCGAAGGCGTTGATCATCAACGACATGGCGATCGGCGAGTCCTGGGCGCAGAACGAGGTCGAACGCTATACCTATCGCATGCCCGGGCAGGCAACGGCATACTACTACGGCTACAACAAAATGCAGGCATTACGCGCGCAGACCGAGTTGAAGTTGCGCGACGATTTCGACCAGCAAGCTTTCCACGACTTCGTACTCGACCAGGGACTGTTGCCGCCGGATATCCTGAAAGAAGCCGTCATGACGGAGTTTGTGCCGAGCCAGCAACAATAGCGAAGCGGTATACTCCGGTTTCCCCCAATGAGGAAGCCGGAGTGTCCGGAGAGCTTCACTGCCATCGCTGCGGCAAGTCACTCGCCGCACTATCGTTGCCGCTGTCGCGGCGCGACCAGTGCCCGTCGTGCAGCGCGGACCTGCACGTCTGCCGGATGTGCGTGTCGTTCGATCCTAACGTGCCGCGGCAATGCCGCGAGGATGGTGCCGAGGACGTGACGGACAAGGACCGGCCCAACTTCTGCGACTGGTTCAAGCCGTCGCCGGGGGCGTTCGATCCCGACCGGAAATCGGAGGCGGATGCAGCGCGCGATGCGCTCGACGCATTGTTCGGTGACTGAACTCGACCGGCGCAGATTTCTGGGACTCGCCGGTGCCGCCCTGATTGCGGGCGGCTGCGGATCGAACCGCTCGCCGGCGGACGGCGTCCCGCAGAGCGAGTTCGACGAGGACTCGACCGCAGAGGACGTCACCAGCGGGCTCGATCTCAACGGCAAACTGGCGGTCGTCACCGGCTGCACCAGCGGCATAGGCCTTGAGACCATGCGCGTGCTGGCGCTGAGAGGCGCTTACGTCATCGGCACGAGTCGCTCGCTGCAGCGGGCCGAGGAAGCCTGTCGAAGTGTGGTCGGTATCACGACGCCGGTGCAACTCGACCTCGGCGACTTCGATTCCGTCGCTCGCTGTGCCGAGGACATTCTCACGTTGAACGCGCCCATCGATATGCTGATATGCAATGCCGGCATCCTCGGGGCCAGTGACGAACCGGAATTGATCAACGGCTTGAACCGGCAATTCGTCGTCAATCACCTCGGCCACTTTATCCTGGTCAACCGCCTGCTATCGCGCATGTATCACTCGCCGCAAGGACGGGTCGTGATGGTTTCCAGTCGTTCCGCGTACCGCGACGCGCCCGAGGAGGGCATCCTTTTCGACGACCTGGCGTTCAGCCGGGAGTATGACTGGCGAACCGCCTACGGGCATTCCAAGCTGGCTAATGCGCTGTTCTCGCTGCGTCTTGCCGAGCTGCTGCGTGGGACGCGCATTACGTCGAATGCGTTACACCCGGGCGTCATCAATACCGAAATCGACCGGGACCTGAACGGCTTCATGCAGTGGGGTTTCGGGGTGCTGACGGCAGTCAGCGGCAAGACCATAGAAGAGGGCGCTGCGACGAGCTGTTACGTCGCGACGTCGCCGGATCTGGGTGCGACGAGCGGCCAGTTTTTCGAGGACTGCAATGCCGTTACGATTCACGGCGAGCATCACCTCTATGACACAAAGATGGCAGAACGGCTGATGGCCGTCAGCCAGGAACTGACGGCCGACTACCTGGTTGAACAGAAAATCGAAGACCCGCGCGAGCGCTGGAGAAAAAATGACGAATAGAGCGCTCGTCGTCCTGTCAGGCGGGCAGGATTCCACGACCTGTCTTTTCTGGGCGATCGAGCGTTTCGGCCGTGGCAACGTGTCGGCCGTAACGTTTGACTATGGTCAGCGGCATCGGATCGAACTCGAGTGCGCCGCGAACGTTGCAGCCGAGGCGGGCGTGCCCCAGACAGTATTGCCGATCGATACGTTTGCGGCGCTCGGCGGCGACGCACTGACGGATGCCGGCATTGATGCCGACGGCGACCTGAACGCCACGACGGGCCTCCCCAATACGTTCGTTCCCGGACGCAATCTCGTGTTCCTGACGTTTGCTGCGGCACTGGCGTACAAAACCGGGGCCGGTCACCTGGTGACGGGCGTGGCCGAAACCGACTACAGCGGCTATCCCGATTGTCGCGAGGAGACGATCGCGGCGCTCGAGCGCACGATCAATCTCGGCATGGAATCGAGCATCGAGATTCACACACCGCTGATGCACTTGTCGAAGAAGGGCACCGTAGAACTGGCGGCCAGACTCGGCGCGTTGCCGGCGATGGCGCTCACGCATACCTGCTACAACGGCCAGCGCCCGCCGTGCGGCGACTGCCCGGCATGCCGACTGCGTGCAAAGGGTTTTGCCGAAGCCGGTATCGACGATCCTCTGGTGGCCAGGGCATGACGTACTCGGTCAAGGAGATGTACTACACGCTGCAGGGCGAAGGTGCACAGACCGGGCGGCCAGCCGTGTTCCTGCGTTTCGCCGGCTGCAATCTCTGGTCGGGTCGTGAAGCGCATCGATCGGACGCCGTCTGCCGCTTCTGCGACACACAATTCGTCGGCACCGACGGGCCTGGTGGCGGCAAGTTTGAATCAGCTGCCAAACTTGCCGCTGCGGTCGGTCGGCTCTGGCCGGATCAGGGCCTCGATGCCCGTCCCTACGTTGTTTGCACCGGCGGTGAACCCCTGTTGCAGCTCGATGACGCCGCCATCGCCGCATTGCACGTTGCGGGCTTCGAAATCGGTGTCGAAACCAATGGTACGCTCCCGGCGCCCCCGGGTATTGACTGGATTTGCGTGAGCCCGAAAGGCGCGGCTGCCGTGGTGCAGCGGACGGGCAACGAGCTCAAGCTGGTCTACCCGCAGGAAGAGGCCGCCGCGCAGCCGGAAAATTTTGCGGACCTTCGCTTCGAGCATTTTTTCCTGCAGCCGCTCGACGCGCCGGAGCGAGAGCAACACACGGAAGCGGCAATCCGGTACTGCCTCGAACATCCGCGCTGGCGCCTCAGCCTGCAGACACACAAGTACCTCGGAATCGCATGACATGAACCATCGAATCGGCCGCGTCATTTTCGTGACGCTATTCAGCGCGGCAGTGGCCTGGTATTCATACCAGTGGATTACGGACCCGACCGGCCGTGCCGAACGTGCGTTACAGGAAAATGTCGTGGAAACGGCCCGCGTGCGGGTGGCGGACGCGATAGGGCGTACCGAACTGGAATTCGTCGATCCGCTCGCGCCACAACGCAAAGTCGGCAAGGTGTACGTCTATCGAAAAGACAACGGTTGGGAGGTGTCTGGTTATTACCGACGCGGGGCAAACGATGCCTGGCACCCGTGGTTGCTGGCGATGGATGCCAGCCTCGCACGGACGCACCTCAAGGTGCAGGACGCTTCACTGCAGGACCGGGCAGCCGCAGACCCGGCACTCGAGATTACCCCGTAGCGCACGGATCAGGCTGTCAGCGTCGCAACCCAGCCGATTGCGACCAGCAGGCTGGACGCGTAACCCAGGGCCAGCAGGATCATGGCGGCGTCGATGTCGAGTTTCTGTCCTTCGTAGTTCATTGTTTCAGTCCCGTATGAGTGTTTTGCGAGACTGAATTCTCGGGGAAGGCTGCCGTGAAGAAATGACCGGGCCGTGATCCTTTCCTGACCCTTTGGTGATTAGAGCTGATGTCCCGGTCAGGAGTGCTGCAAGTTATTGATTTCCTTCTCTTCCTCGCGCCATTCGATGACGTTCAGCTCGATGAAGAAAAACGCCACCAGCCACAGGAATGCGTCCCAGAAGTCGACGAAATCGCCCTTGAAACCCCAGTAGACCGCCGCCGCAAACAGGATGCCGTACAGCACAAACTTGCTGTAGTTGCTGGCCACAAGGGCGAGACCCTCGAACCGACCACGCTCCTGCAGCCGAACGTCGATCTCCAGCACCAGAACGACCAGCAGCCAGACGCCGGCGTTGATCACGTCAACCCATGCGAGGTACTGAATGTCGATGAGCCCCGCGGCATCGACAACGGCCGGCACACCGTTGAATGCCTGGAACGCCGTCGCGTCCGAAAAGCCGCCGCAATTGGCGGCCGTAATCAGCTCGTACTCGTCCAGGTCGATGGCGTAGGAAAGACTGCCGGCCGACTGCGTGCAGAGATCGACCACGCCCGCAACCGGCGCCGTGTCGTAGACGAATCCGAGCTGCACCAGATAACCGTAGAACGCATACACGATGAACGCGTAGCAGAGCGCTCGCACGCCCTGCAGTACCCACGTAACGAGACGATTGTAGTGATGGTCGTCGAGAACGTAGGTTTCCAGTTCGAACATCAGGAGCAGGACAACCCAGGCTGCCGTATCGATCGTCGCAGCGTAGGCCTCGATCATGTCACCAGGTGGAACGCCTCCGGGGAACTGCAACAGCGCGGCTGCAAACTCCTCGTTCCAGAAAACGTAGACATTGAACGCGAGGAGGGCGTAAACGCCGTACTTGAACAGCTGAAACAGCCGGCTGTTGATCGTCAATGGGCGACTCCCGGTGCGGATGCCGGGATTCTACGGGCATCGACAACGGTGCGGCAATGTCACACTCAGGATTCGTCGAGCGCCTCGTTGTCGGTATCGACGCCGGCGTAGTAGACCCAGACGTTTTCTTCGCCGGACAGCAGCTCGATGTACTTCGGGTGGACGAACAGGTTTTCACGGCCCGATTTCACCTCGCGAAGTACGCCGACTTCACTCAGCTGCTTCAGGTAGACAGAGGCTGTCTGGCGCTTCGCGATGCCGGCATCGACAAGATTATTGATCCGGCAATACGGCTGCTTGAACAACAACTCGACGAGTTCCCACGAATAGATTTTCGGGAGTTTTTTCTGCACGAACTGCGCCGTATGTTCCATGAGTTCGCGGATCGATTTGATCTTGTCGGTGGTCCAGGTGCAGGTTTCGTCGACGCCGTCGAGAATGAACAGGATCCATGACGGCCAATCCTGCTCCTCGGTGACCTTCAGCAGCAGACGGTAGTACGCGGCCTTGTTCCGGATGATGTAACGACTGAGGTACAGGATGGGTGAATCCAGCAGTCCGTGTTCGACGAGGAACAGGATATTCAGGATCCGTCCCGTGCGGCCGTTGCCGTCTGAAAACGGGTGGATCGCCTCGAACTGGTAATGCTGCACCGCCAGCCGCACAAGCGGATCGATGTCGGTCCGGCTGTGCATGAAGTCGGCCCAGTTGTCGAGCAAGGCGACGATTTCCTTCTGGCCGACAGGCGGGGTGTAGATGACCTTGCCGGTCATCCGACTTTTGAGTGTAGTCCCAGATTCTGCTCGAATATCCAGCTCCATACCTTTGATTGTGCTACATATTTGAATGGCCATGTCGGTGGTCAGCATACGCCGCTGTACCATCTTGGTGCCTTCGTAGAGCGCCGTGCGGTAGCGCAGCGCCTCTTTGGTGGCCGCGTCGGCGCGGTCTTCGGCGATATCGGCAAACTCGAACAGCTTGTCGGTCGTCGTGACGATATTCTCGATCTCGGAACTCGCGCGCGCCTCGAGCAACGGCAACGCATTGACGAGTACGGCGGAATTCGGGATCAGTTCGGCGGCTTGTTTGAGTTCTGCGAGGGCGACGCGAGCCTCGATGCAGCGCTTCAGGATCGGCGTGCTTTCGATGACATTTGATGGCGGAGGCAGCAACGGCAGGTCGTTGAACGGAACTTCAGGATTAAAATCAGTCACTTAAGCGTCTCTAGGGCGATATGTCGAGAGCGTCGACAGGTGAGCTTAATATGTCGAAAAAAATGAGTTTTATCGACATATGGCGAATTTGTGTCGATTCTATCGACAGGTCTTCGGCACATGTCGATATTTTTCGCTTTTATCGACATGTCTGGAGTATATGTCGATCCGATCGACACGTTCGTGACACGTGTCGATATTCCGCCAGATTTCGACATTTGTCGGTCTCTGGCGACGTCGTGACAGCCGTGGGCCAGCCTTCTAAGCTAGGGACTTCGCTTCGGGAGGCCGTGTTATGGGACGTCAGACTCGCATTCTTTCAAGCCTGTTCGTATTCCTGTTGGGTGCCTGCGGTGGCGACGGCGGTGACACGGGCGGGACGGTGATCGGACCGCCGCCGGGCTCGACAACGCCGGCCATCACGACACAGGCGGCTTTTACCAACCTGGTGTTCAGCCAGCCGGTAGCGATGAAGCAGGCGCCGGGCGACAACGCTCGCTGGTTCGTCGTGGAAAAAAGCGGCGCGATCCGGGTGTTTGACAACGACCCCGCGACGATGACCGCGGACACGTTCATCGACATCAGCGCCATCGTCAACTCGGCCAATGAGGGTGGCCTGCTGGGACTCGCGTTCCATCCGAATTTTCCGGCGACCCCGTACGCGTACCTCTCTTACACGCGAACAAGCGCGCCACTGGTTTCGTGGATATCGCGGTTTACGACCAATGACGGCGGACTGACCCTGGACGCCGCGAGCGAGGTCGTGCTGTTCACAGTCGAACAGTTCGATACCAACCACAATGGCGGTGACCTGGCGTTTGGTCCCGACGGTTTCCTCTATGCGGGCTTCGGCGATGGCGGTGGAGGCGGCGACCCGCAGCTCAATGGCCAGAATACGCTGACCATTCCCGGCTCGATAGTACGCATCGACGTCGATTCGGGGTCACCATTTGCAATCCCGCCGACGAATCCATTCGCTGGCAACGCGCTCTGTACCAGCGGCAGCGGTGCGGCATCGTGTCCCGAAATATTTGCCTGGGGCTTTCGCAATCCGTGGCGCTTCAGCTTCGATACGGTGACCGGCAAGCTGTGGGTCGGCGATGTCGGTCAGGGCAACTGGGAGGAAATCGACGTCGTTGACGTCGGTGAGAACTACGGCTGGAACGTGCGCGAGGGTGCCCACTGTTTCAATCCGGCGACCGGGTGCGCTACCACCTTCGTCGACCCGATTACCGAGTACGCCCGGGGTGGCGGTGGATCGGTTACAGGTGGCTACGTGTACCGTGGTTCGACCGTTGCGAATCTCTCCGGATGGTATGTCTTCGGCGACTTCGTTACTGGACAGCTGTACGCGATCCCCGAGAACAGTCCGCAGGGAACGGTGCCGGAACTGATGGACGCCACGGGGCTGTCGATCGTTGCGTTCGGACAGGACCAGGATGGCGAACTCTACGTTGTCGACTTTTCCGGGGCGCTGTACAGCGTCGTCCAGCAGCCCTGATACGTACATGCGCCTATAGGCGCACGCCCATCCGCGCAACGGATTCCGCTAGAATGCGCGCCAGTCTTGGTCGTAAGCGCGCAGGTGAACCGTGGCAGTCAAATCCGATATCGAAATTGCACAGGCGGCGAATGTTCGTCCCATCCAGGAAATTGCGGACAAGCTGGGTATCCCGTCCGATGCGCTGATCCCGTTCGGCCATGACAAGGCGAAGATCAGCGCCGATTACATCAAGTCGAACGGCAAGAACAAGGACGGCAAGCTGATCCTCGTGACGGCGGTTTCTCCGACGCCGGCTGGCGAGGGCAAGACTACGACGACCGTCGGCCTCGGCGACGGCATGAACCTGATCGGCAGGAAGACGGCAATTTGCCTGCGCGAGCCGAGCCTGGGTCCGTGTTTTGGCATGAAAGGCGGCGCTGCCGGTGGCGGCTATGCCCAGGTCGTGCCGATGGAAGACATCAACCTGCATTTCACGGGCGACTTCCACGCGATCGGTGCGGCCCACAACCTGCTTGCGGCATTGATCGACAATCATATGCATTGGGAAAACCAGCTGAATATTGACCCGCGCCGCGTCACCTGGCGTCGCGTCGTCGACATGAACGACCGCGCGTTGCGTACCATCACGTCGGGTCTTGGCGGCTACCACAACGGTGTCGTGCGCGAAGCGGGCTTCGACATCACGGTGGCCTCCGAAATCATGGCGATATTTTGCCTTGCAAACGACCTCCAGGACCTCGAACAGCGGCTCGGCAACATTGTGCTTGGCTATACGCGCAGCAACGAGCCCGTGACGGTCCGCGAGCTCAATGCCCAGGGCGCGATGACGGCGTTGCTGAAGGATGCGCTGCAGCCGAATCTCGTGCAAACGATGGAAAACAATCCGGCGCTGATGCACGGTGGGCCGTTTGCCAATATCGCGCACGGCTGTAACTCGGTGATGGCAACAAAGACGGCATTGAAAATGGCCGACTACGTCATCACGGAGGCCGGTTTCGGCGCCGATCTCGGCGCCGAGAAGTTTCTCGATATCAAATGCCGCAAGGCCGGGCTGTCGCCGGATGCCATCGTACTGGTCGCAACGATCAAGGCGCTGAAAATGCAGGGTGGTGTAGCAAAAGAGGACCTCGGTACCGAGAATGTCGAGGCGCTGCGCGCAGGCTGTGCGAACCTCGAAAGGCATATTCGGAATCTCGGCAAATATGGCGTTCCGGTTGCCGTAGCGATCAATCACTTCTCCGCGGATACGGATTCCGAGGTCGCCGTCGTGCAGGAGTTTTGCGCGAAGTACGGTGTCAAGGCCATCAAATGCACGCACTGGGCAGACGGCGGCAAGGGCACAACGGAAATGGCGGAACACGTCGCCGCGTTGTGTGACTCTGGCGCCGCGCAGTTTCGAACGCTGTACGGCGACAGCCAGTCACTTTGGGAAAAAACACAAACGATCGCCCGCGAAATCTACGGCGCCGACGACATCATCGCCGACAAGAAGGTTCGCGACGAATTCGCCCGTTTCGAAGCGAGCGGCTATGGCAAATACCCGATATGCATGGCGAAGACGCAATACAGTTTCTCGACTGATCCGAACCTGCTCGGCGCGCCGTCCGGACATGTCGTTCCGATTCGCGAGGTGCGGCTTGCCGCGGGCGCGGAGTTCATCGTCGTCATTTGCGGCGCAATCATGACGATGCCGGGGCTACCTCGCGTACCCGCCGCGGACGCCATCTTCGTCAACGACAAAGGGCACATCGAGGGTCTGTTCTAGGCGGCGATTCGATCGGGCAGGACGAAGGACTGCCGTGCCGCGTCTGACATCAGGCGGTCGTTGCTGTAGTAGCGCGCCAGCAGGGCTTTGTGATCGAACAAGTCCGGGTTCGCGCGTCGAAAGGCATCCCACGATTGTCCGGGCACGGCGCGCTCCTGGATCAACAGCAGGTAGAACGCCGTTATTGTCGCGTGATATTTGCTTTCGGCGCCGAGTTTCCTGACGAGTCGCCTGAGCGCCGTGTCGAAGCGCGCAACAGCATCGGTCGGCGCGCAGGCCGCGACGTACTGCCAGCCCATATGGACATGCGCTTCGTGGTCAAATTTATCGGGGTCGATCGTGCCGGCCTCGAATGCGTCCATGGTGTAGTTCATGATTCGGACTCCACAAGCTGGTGGCTGTCCGCCGCAGTGAGTTCGCAGCCGTAGACGACTTTGAGTTTCTCGATGACATCACGGGTTTCGGCGGAGAAGGGCGCCTTGCCTTCGAACGCGTGCAGCACGATGCCCTCGAGAAGGTCGCCAAGCGAAATATCGGCGTACTCCGCGAGCCCTTTCAGCACCTTGAGCAGCGAGCTTTCGATGCGCACGCCGGTTTGCGTGCGCCGTACCAGGGTCGATGGCATTGCGACTGCCTCTGTATGGTAGAAAGGTAACAAGGTAACATGGTACATAAATCTGTGCAACTGACCAAATACCGCTAAAGTGCCAGCGGACCAGTAGCGCGCACCGAATCCGAGGGGAGCGGACAGGATGCCGACAGAAGAAGAGCTGCACGACGGGTTTTCGCTCGGAGCGTGCGAGATCCATTACTCGCGCGGCGTCATCCTGCGCGACGGCGAGGAGGTGCGGCCCGAACCGCAGACCTGGCGCGTCCTGATCTGCCTGGCGAAGCGCAACGGCGGCCTCGTCTCGAAAGAGGACCTGGTCGACGAAGTCTGGGGTGGACGAGCGGTCGCAGACGATCCCATCAACCGGGCAATCGCGCAGGCGCGCAAGGCCATCGGCGACACGCGGCCCCCGACCTACATCGAAACCCTGCAGCGACGAGGTTACCGGCTCATGCAACCGGTCGAACTGCATCAACCGGTGACGGAAAAAGTGCCGGTCGCAGCCCCTGCCGGGGCTGGCCCCGGGAATAAAACGTGGTGGCGGGTTGGCGCTCTCATCCTTGTTGGGCTCGCAGCATCAATCTTGTTGTTGATTTATCCGCCGTGGTCGAAACCGGTGCGCTCGATTGCCGTCATGCCGTTCGCAAACCTTGGCGGCAGCGAGGCCGAGAATTACATCGCGTCCGGTTTTTCGACTGAGCTCGTGGCGTCGCTCGCCGCCATCGATGGACTTATGGTCAAGAATTGCCGCCGCTGCGAAGTCCTCGACGATGACCTTGAAGTCGAGAGGGCGCTGTACGGAACGGTGAGAATCAACGATCAGGAACTCGTCGTGAACTACGAAATCGTTTCGACGAAAGACGATGGCATCGTCAGTGCCGGCGAAGTTACCGGCAGCGCTGCCGCATTGCACGCTTTGCAGGAAGAGCTGGCGATGCGGGTCGCGGCCGATCTTGGCGGCCAACGTCAGCAGCAACTGTTGAAAACCCAGCCAACAGACAGCGCCGCCTTCGACAGTTACATGCGCGGCATCTACGAGCTCGAAAACCGGGGAGATCGCGATAATCTCGCCGAAGCCGTCGAGCTTTTCCAGGAATCGATCGAGAAGGACGAACACTACGGTCCGGCTTATCTCGGACTTGCAACAACGTATGCCCTCATGGTCGATTATTTCGACGCACCTGTTGCCGAGCTGAACGCGCTGGCGCTCCAGACTATCGAAGACGGCGTCCGGGCGGACCCGAGTATCGCGGACGCTGCCGGATCCGTGCGCGGTTTCGTCGCACACAAGGAGAAGGACTGGGAAACCGCGGAAAGAGCACACCTGCGGGCCGTCAATGCGGAGCTCGTGGACGCCAACGCGTTCAACTGGTATTCGCGGATGCTTGCAAGTGTCGGCCGATATGATGACGCGCTCGTGCAGGCGCAACGCGCCGTTGAGATCGAACCGAGTAACGCGATTGCCAACAGCCGCCTGGCGATCATGCACACCTGGCTCGGGAATGACGAACTTGCCGCCGAGTATTTTGCGCGTGCCAGCGAACTCGGCGCCGGCGGCGTCAATCACCTGATGGCGAACGCGTTCCTGATGGTGCGCAACGGCCGACTCGAGGAAGCGCAAGCGGTTACGGCATATGCCGTGCGCCTGGTTGGAGCGCAGGATGACTGGATCGGTCCGGTGTTCGACGCGTTGGCCGATCCGGCGCTTGCGGACACGGCTATTGCCAGTTTGAACGAAGGTGACTCGGCCCGCGCCATTCCGCCGCAGGCGAGCCTGACCGCACGTACCATTCTCGGCGACCTGGATGGTGCGATGCGCGTTGCGGAACTCCTGAAGCAGCCCGGCGAGATTTTCGAGATCGAATTGTTGTTCATTCCGGAGCACGGGGCATTGTGGTCGCACCCGGACTTTGACCCGCTGCTTGATTCGTTGAACATCACGGGCTACTGGAAACAGCGTGGCTGCGAATGGGACGACGGCGAAGTCGAGTGCGCCGCCCTAGTCGACTGATACCCGACCGCGACTGCGTTTTACGTCGCTGCGGCGTCGCTTGTCATCCAGGCGTTTTTGTTTTTGCTTACGTCCCGGCCGCGTAGGAATGCGCCGCTTCGGTTCGTGCACGACAGAATTGATCAGTTCGGCAAGGCGTTCGAGCGCTGCCTTGCGATTGCGTTCCTGGCTCCGCCAGGCCTGCGACTTGATGACGATGACGCCGTCTGCCGTAATACGGTGATCTCGACGTGCCAGTAACCGTTTCCTGATCTCGTCGGGCAACGCGTCGCTTGATTGGCTGTCGAATCGCAGCCGGATCGCGGTGGCGACTTTGTTGACGTGCTGGCCGCCCGCTCCCCGGGAGCGGATTGCAGTAACCTCGATCTCCGCCATCGGGATACGGATTTCGTCCGAAATGTCGAGAGTGTCCACGCTGACCCCGATGTGTGAGAATGCAGCCAGTTTCCCGATCGGCGCTCTGAATGCAAGTTCGCAATCTCGCTTTACTCGTCGTGTGCCAGCTGATCTCGGCGACCGGATCCATTGTCATCGTATCGCTGGGCGGGATCATCGGTTCCGAACTCGCCGCCAACAAGGCGTTTTCGACGCTGCCGCTGTCAATGATGGTCGTGGCGGTTGCGTCGACCACGATTCCGGCGACCATGCTCATGCGTCGAATAGGGCGGCGCAAGGGGTCGGCGCTTGCATCGCTCTCGGCGGCGATCGCAATGGCGATCGGGATTGTCGCGCTGCAGCGAGGCAGTTTTCTTTTGTTCGTCATTGCCGCGATGCTGTTCGGCATCAATATGGCGTTTACGCAACAATACCGCTACGCGGCAGCCGAAAGTGTCGACACAAAGTACGTCCCGCGCGCCGTCTCACTGGTTCTTGTCGGGTCGATCGGTGGCGCTCTGCTGGGACCCGAGCTCGCGACACGCGGGCAGCACTGGATCGATGGCATCACCTATGCCGGTACGTTCGCGGTTCTCGCTGTCCTGTACACCGTACAGGCTGCCTTGTTTTCTGCCATGGTAGCGTTCCGGCACGAAGGGCACGAAACCGGGGAAGCGCCTCGCCGCGAATTGGGTGAGCTGGTCAAACAACGTGTTTTTATCGTCGCCGTACTTGGCGGAACGGTCGGCTACGGCCTCATGACGCTGATCATGACGGCCACGCCGCTGAGCATGCATGTCAACGACGGTTTCTCGCTGGAGGAGACGACGTCGGTCATTCGCTGGCACGTTCTCGGCATGTATGTGCCGTCCCTGTTTTCCGGCTTTCTGATTGAGTGGTTCGGTGTCCGGCGCCTGATGCTGGCCGGCGCCGTCGGGTTGCTGGGAACGTCGCTTGTCGGCCTGCAGGGACACGCTTACCTGCATTACTGGTGGGCACTGGTATTGCTCGGGGTTGGCTGGAACTTCCTGTACGTCGGTGGCACGACAATGCTGACGTATACCTATTCGATGGCCGAGCGCTTCCGCGCACAGGCCGTCAATGAGTTTCTCGTTTTCTTCACGTCGGCGACGGCGTCGGCGCTGGCGGGAACTGTGATGCACTATTTCGGCTGGACGACGCTGATGCTGATACCCATACCCGTGCTGATCCTGATCGGCGCTGCCCTCATCGTCATTCGCCGGGACCCGTTACTGAACAGGGAGGCTGTAACCCATGCCGGATAACTCGAATCTGCGCGAACTCCTGACCGACGCTGCCGAGCGCGGCATGAATTATCGTGAAGCGGCGATCGAGCGTGCGGTGGCGCCGTCGGCCGACGCAGTCGCGGCCGTGAACCGGTTTGTCGAACCGATGCCCGAGCAGGGCTGCGACGACGCCGAAGTGCTCGCCCTGCTTGACGACGTCGGCTCTCCGGCGACGGTTGCCATGACCGGCCCGCGCTACTTCGGGTTTGTCATCGGCGGGTCTTTGCCGGTTACGGTCGCGACAAACTGGCTGTCCACAGCGTGGGACCAGAATGTCGGCATGCACGAAGTAACGCCGGCGACATCGACGCTCGAGCTTGTCTCCATGGCGTGGATGAAGTCGCTGTTCGGACTTCCCGGGTCCGCCGCAGCGGCATTCGTTACCGGCGCCACCGTCGCAAACTTCACGGCCCTCGCGGCGGCAAGAAACCGCGTCTACAACGACATCGGCTGGAATGTCGAGGCCGACGGATTGATCGGTGCACCGCCGGTCAGTGTCATCGTCAGCGAGGAAACGCACCCGACCGTGTTCAAGTCACTTGGCATGCTTGGGTTCGGCCGGAATCGCGTAACGCGGGCGCCGGTTGATGCAGAGGGGCGCATCGACATGGAGCGGTTCCCGGACGTCGACGGACCGACGATCGTTTGTACCCAGGCCGGCAACGTCAACACCGGTGCCTTCGATCCCGTCGGAGACATCTGCGCGAAAGTAAAGCCGAAAGGCGCGTGGGTGCACGTCGATGGGGCGTTCGGCCTGTGGGCTGCGGCATCGCCGCGACTCGAACATCTCTGCTCCGGATTCGCCGCGGCGGACTCGTGGGCAACCGACGCGCACAAGTGGCTGAACGTGCCATACGACAGCGGCATTGCTTTCGTACGCGACGTCGCCGCGTTGAAATCGGCGATGGCCATCACGGCCGAATATTTGCCGACCGAAACCGAGTTTCGAAACCCCTCGGACTTTACGCCGGAACTATCGCGGCGCGCGCGCGGTGTTGATGTGTGGGCCGCGTTGAAGTCGCTGGGCAAAACCGGCGTTGCCGGCATGATTGACGAATGTTGTCGCAATGCACGTCGTTTTGCCGCCGGACTGGAGGCGGCCGGATTCGACATTCTGAACGACGTCGTCCTGAACCAGGTTCTCGTTTCTTTCGGTTCGGCTGAGGAGACGGAGCGCGTCATCGCGGAAATCCACGACGAAGGCACGTGTTGGTGCGGTATCACGATCTGGCAGGGCAAGACGGCCATGCGTATCAGCGTATGTAACTGGTCGACGACGGCGCATGACGTCGATCGCAGTCTCGACGCGATCATCCGGATTGCGAAACGTTGAAGCGCCTCTACGACGAAAACCTGTTTCGTTTCGAGGTACCGCAAGAAAGCTATTGGGAGGCGACCGCGGACGATATCTCTGTGGATGCCTCGGCACTCGCGCGTGACGATGCCTGCGATGTCGCGATCATCGGTGGCGGCTATACCGGCCTCTCCGCGGCGTATCATCTGGCGAAGGACTTCAATATTGACGTCCGCGTCGTCGATGCCGGCCACATTGGCTGGGGTGCGTCCGGACGCAACGGCGGATTCTGCTGCACCGGCGGGTACGGCTTGGATACGGCCGGGTTAATCCGTCAATTTGGCGTCGATGCAGTGCGCGAGTACTGCCAGGCCTCCGCTCGTGCCATTGGGCTGGTACGAGAACTGGGCGAAGCCGAGGCAATCGATTTCGACGCGCAGGGGGATGCCGAGTTGATCGTCGCCCATACGGAAAAGGCGTTCGACGGCCTGCAGGGAACGGCGCGTCTCGAGACAGAGCAGCTCGGTCTTGATCGTCGACTGTTTTCCGCCGCGGAGTTTCGCGAACGATTCTGGGATTCGAAGGAGCAACACGGCGCCGTCCAGTATCGCCCGGCGTTTGGATTGCATCCATTGCGATACTGCAAAGGCCTCGCCAATGCGGCCGTTCGGCACGGCGCCCGGTTGCATCCGTACAGCGAGGTGCAGCACTGGGAAAAGACCGAAGACGGTGTACACAGGCTTTCGACCTCGGGCGGCACGCTCCGGGCGCGGCGCATCATCATGGCGACCAACGGCTTCATGCCCGAAGCGCTGCATGCGGCGTTCGGCAAGCGAACGCTGCCCGTGATCAGTGCGATCGTCGTCACCCGGCCGTTGACAGTTGACGAGCTTGCGGCGCAAAACTGGCAAACAGAGCAACCATCAGCAAATTCGCGCCGCATCCTTAATTATTTTCGTGTCCTGCCGGATCGTCGCTTCATGTTTGGCGGTCGTTCCTACGGTCTCGGCGACGCAGGCAGCGAGACAGAGACGTACTCGCGGCTGCAGGCGCAATACAAGCGCATGTGGCCCGGCTGGTCCGAGGCGGACGTCGAGTACGCCTGGCAGGGGCTGGTCTGTTTTACCGCGAGACTCAGTCCGGCCGTCGGTCGACTCGACGAGGACCCGTCGGTCTTTTTCGGTTTCGGTTATCACGGCAATGGCGTGAGCACTGCGACATGGATGGGCGCCGAGCTCGCGCGGCTGGTCGCGACCGGAGACGATTCCGGGTTGCCGGCGATTGTCCGGGGACTGTCAAAAAAATTCCCGCTCGCCGCACTTCGTACGAAGTACCTGCGAGCGGGAATTGCTTTGTCTGCATGGCTCGACCAGCGAGGCTGATCAGAAGTTGTAGACGAACGCCAGTGAGATGACCGGCCATGCCTTGAAGTCGCTCATGTCGTCTTCGAGTTCAAGCCGTTCGTTTTCCAGCGCCGACTGGAACGCCGGCTGGTTTGCCGCCGCGCCGTCCGATTGCATCGTCACTGTCGGTTCACCCTGCCACAGAACGCCAAAATCGAGATTCAGCCCCGCCTTGCCGAACAATTCGAAATCGAAGCCGACGCCGAGGTAGGGGGCGGTGCTCGCGAACGACGTCGTGCTCGTCAACGTGCCGACATCGGCCGGTGTAAAGGCGCTGCCGCCGATATCGTAGTTCGAACCGCCCGAATCCTGGCTGATCATGCGGAGTTCATTGCCGTTCGAAAACGCGCCGACGGTAAGGCGCAACGGGCTTGCCGGAACGCGCAGGTTGCCGGTCAGGAAGTAGGTGTCGAGTGCGAGCTCACCGTCGTAGGGAATGCCGGCGTAGGAGCCGGAGTCGGAGTAGTCGTAGCGGTTGGCGCCGGCACGTACATCCAGCCACGGCAAGGGCGCCCAACGTCCTTCGACGCCAATGCCCAGCGTGCCGGCTTTCAGTCCGACACCGAAGTCGGCGTGCGCCGCACCGGATGCCGTGAGAATTGCGGTTGTCAGGACCACCTTCAGGGTTCTGCTGATCATGATATTTCGTCCGTTTTGCCAAAGCGAGAAACCAGACTTTGAGCGTATAGGCCCGGTACTGGGCCGTCTGTGCGGCAATTCACACCGGTCGCTTGATGCGGAATATGTCAAATCCGGTTGTTTCGGCCGGATTCGGCACGGGATAGTCGTTGCCGCGCGCGCTAGCGTGAAGGTGCGCAGGAAGCGCATCCCATCACAGCGATCAAAAGGAGATTGATCATGAGAGAACTGACATCGAGCGAAATGGCGTGCGTCGCAGGCGCGGGCGACGAGTGTGGTACCGGCGGCGGCAACAATTACGGTGGTGTGACGGATCCGCAAACGCTCGGACAAGACCTCGTTGAGATATACGAGGGCCTGGTCGAAGCGACGTCGTACATCATCGAGCGCGTAGCCGAGTCATTCTGATCCGGCGACGCCCGGGGCAGTTCTCGCCCCGGGCGTTTCTCGTGTCAGAAGCACGATGATCGCCGCTGCTGCAGCAAGAAATGCGACAGTCGCACCGCTACCGACCCCGGCAACGGGTAGCTGCTCCGTCGTCGGATTCCAGTACCCGCGCAGGCACCGCCAATCAAACTGATGAATGGCATTGAAGGTTGCATGCGAGATTGTCGACGACCACAACGATCCGGTGCGCCAATACTGCGTGGCAAACACAATCCCGGTCGCGAATGCGACCGGCCACGTCCCTGGCTTGTGAAACGCCGCGAAGACCACGGCCGAGAGGAGAATGGCTGGAAGCAAGCCGAATCGTAGCGTCGCGGTGAATACGTAGCCGCGGTGAAAGACCTCCTCGATGACCGGAACCAGGAGCGCGACGACCATTAGCCCCAGCGCCAGGTTGGCGACCGGCTCACACTGTATCCAGAACTCCGGTCCGACCAGGCCTTGTGGCGGTTCCGTCCGAAACAGGCCGAAAGCAGTTCTCGCGAACACGGCAGACCACCAGGCAACGCGCAGCAGAACGCCAATGGCGATTGCGACAACGACAGCGCGCCATGTCAGGTCGGCCAGCCGAAGGCGGCTGAGGATGAATGATCGTTCCGATTTCCAGGCCGGAATCATGAGCAAGAGCAGCACTGCGGGAACGACGAGGTAGGACAGGTCGGAGGCAACGAGCCGGGACATGCCAAGCGACTGCAGTTTGAGCTGCAGAACCGTTCTCGCGACGAGCGACAAGATGATTGCCAGGGTCAGCAGCGCGAGCGTTCGGGGCTCTATTCGGTGTCCGTGCATCCGACTCATTGTGGCCGCCGCGGCCGTCGATACAGTGAGCCGAATCCGGGCAGTTTGTGCAGAAAGTCAGATGCCGGGCAGGTCCGAGTACGTCGGCTCCGTCATCTTGTTGCGCCCCCAGCGCAGGAACAATGATGGTTGCGCGGCCGGATCGATGTTGACGTTATCGAGATCGCCATTGACATGGGGCAGCGCCATAAGGCGCTTGTCCATGACCTTGAACCACAGGAAGGGCACATAGGCCAGGAGGTACATGCCAAAGTATCCGTTTGGCAGCTGTGGCAAGTCCGGGTAGTGGCGCAGTGACTGGTAGCGGCGCAGCGGGTAAGTGTGATGGTCGGAATGTCGTTCGAGATGAAACAGCACGACGTTGCTCAACAAATAGTTGCAGTTCCAGGAATGGTGCGGCGCACAGCGCTCTGTCTTGCCGTTGTCGTCCTGCTTGCGCAGCAGCCCGTAGTGCTCGATGTAGTTCGCGCTCGTCAACTGCCAATAGGCAAACGCGTTGTGGATCAGCATGAATGGCAGCACGGCCCAGCCAAACAGCAGGCACAGCACTGCGGTCATCGCAACGGTCATGGCGTAGGACTGGAGAATTGTATTGTGGTAGTGCCAGACCGACTTGCCGTGTTTTTCAAGCCGCTGCTTTTCGATGTCCCATGCTTCGGCAAATGCGCCCGGAATCTCGCGAAGGGCGAAGCGATAGATACTTTCACCCATGCGGGACGTCGCGGGGTCGGCGGCAGTTGACACGTTGGCATGATGTCCTCGGTTGTGCGCGATCGAATAGTGGCCATAGCCCGGCATCGAAAGAATGATTTTCGCCAGCAGTTTCTCGATGCGCGAGTTCTTGTGCCCGAGTTCGTGGCCGGTATTGATCGCCAGGCCGCCGGTCATTCCGGTGATCGCCGCAAACAGCAGGAAAGCCCACCAGCTTTGCAATGCCGCCGTTGCAAACCAGACTGAGGCAAACAGGGAGACAAAATGCAGCGGCACAATGGCGTACAACAGGTGCTGGTAATACGGGTCGCGGTCAAGCTGCGTCACGACTTCCTCGGGCGGATTGCTGCTGTCGGTACCCACCAGCCAGTCGAGCGCAGGAGTGAGGACGTAGTTCAGCAACAATGGAAAAGCGACCCATGCCTCGTTCCCGGTCTTCCAGACCAGGTAGATCGCGACGAACGGTTGTAGCGGAAACAGGACCGAAAGCAGCCACAGGTAGCGTTTTCGGTCGACCCAGTGGATCGCCTCGCCGTCGGCGGTTACGCCCGTGTAACCCTTCATAGCTGCACTCACCCCGAAAAGTCATCGACAAAACAGTCGAAAAATTATACAGGAACGCGCGTGTTCGCCTGAAGCCGCAATAATTCCGTGCGTTAATTCAAAATGAACGACGGCAGCCGAAATTTTGATTTATAGTCAGACAGGGCATGGAAAATAACAAAATGAAGCTCAATCAACCGATTCCGCTACTAGCAGCCGTCCTGTTCCTGGCCGCCTGCGGAAACCAATCCGACGCCGGCGGGTCTGAAGAAGACAAGGCAGCGGTTCTCACGGCGGCGAATCCATGGCTGGCACAAACCGCGTAATTCCTGCTTGGCAACAGGATGACGTTTGCGGGCGTGATGCGACAGCAGGACAGGGATGACCTGATCGACTGGCTTCTGGCAGCAACGAGCGACGAACGAACCTGAGGAACACGATGGGCACGGAAGCACAGAGCGCGATCGCAAGACAACGGGCAGTCGAAGACCGTCGGTCGTTCTCGTGGCGAACGGTGTTGTACGGATTCACACGCTCGCGCCGGCGCAGCCACCGCCGTGCAGCCGACGACGAAGTCGTATTCCTGGACTGGCATCATCCGTGGCTGTTTTTTCTCGCGACCGGAACGATGTTGCTGTCGTGTGCCGATGCCTTCCTCACACTGCAACTCATAAACCTCGGGATGGTCGAGGCGAACCCGGTCATGAACGCGATCATGCAGCAGGGCACCGGGCTGTTTGCGGCGACCAAGCTGGCAATGACGGCATTCGGGATCTTCGTGCTGGTGTTCCTTGCGAAAGCCCAATTCATGAACCGCGTTCGAACCGGGTTGTTCCTGACGGTTTTTTTCAGCTTCTACGCCTGCCTCGTGTGCTACGAACTGGTCAATCTTTTCAAACTCTTGTAGCCGATATCGACCGGCGAAACTCGTTCCCTCGGCGCAGCGCTTGGGATACACTAGCGCCCCTTTTTCGGGCCGCAGACCGACGCGTGCAGGCCAGACCCGGTTTGGGGCACTTAAATCCCTGAAAACATGAGTAATTCTCTAAAAGAGCAATTGGCTTCGACGCCGCTGTTCGGTGGCAACGCGAGTGCGGTAGAGGCGCTGTACGAGCAGTACCTCGAGAACGCCGATTCGGTGCCGGCCGGCTGGCGCGAGTACTTCGAGGCCCTGGGCGACCCCGACACCGAGATCGTGCACTCGCACATTCGCGACGAGCTGCTAAGTGAAGCCCGTGACGGCCGCAAGCTTGGCAAGACGAGCGCGCGCGCGTCGGGCCATGCCGTGTCATCGGGCGCCAAGCAGGCGGCAGTGTCCCGCCTGATCCAGGTCTACAGCCTGCGCGGTCACCAGATTGCGGACATCGATCCTCTGGGACTCATGGACCGGCCGGTGCCCGGCGTCCTGAAACCGGGTTACCTCGGGCTGACCGACGCCGATCTCGATACCGAGTTCTACACCGGTGGTCTCGCAGGCACATCCAACGAACGCATGAAGCTCCGTGACATCGTCGCACTGCTGAAGAGTATTTATTGCGGCAAGGTCGGCGCGGAATTCGCGCACGTGTCGCGCGCCCGCGAACGACTGTGGCTACGGAAGCGTTTCGAACAGGGCAGGGCGACGGAATCATTGAGCAACGAAGAGCGCCTGCAGATTCTCGACAAGCTGACGGCTGCGGAGGGCATCGAGCGGTACCTGCACACGCGCTATGTCGGCCAGAAACGCTTTTCGCTCGAAGGTGGTGAAAGCCTGATCCCGATGGTCGACGACATCATCCAGCAGGGCGGCGCCGCCGGTATGAAAGAAATCGTCATCGGTATGGCACACCGTGGCCGCATCAACGTGCTCGTCAATATTTTCGGCAAGTCACCGGAGGAGCTGTTCGAGGAATTCGAAGGCAACTACGATCTCGAGGAACTCAAGGGTTCCGGTGACGTGAAATACCATAAGGGCTTCTCGGCCGACATGAAGACGCCGGGCGGCAATGTGCACATTGCGCTTGCATTCAACCCGTCGCACCTCGAAATCGTAAATCCCGTGGTGGAAGGCTCGGTCCGCGCGCGCCAGCAGCGCCGCGGCGACGGCGAGCGCGACGAGGTGCTGCCGGTGTTGATTCACGGCGACGCCGCGTTCTCGGGACAGGGTGTCGTGACCGAGACGTTCCAGATGTCACAGACCAACGGATTCCGTACCGGCGGCACCGTGCACATCGTCGTCAACAACCAGATCGGTTTCACAACCAGCCGTCCGTCGGACGCGCGGTCGACAGACTACTGCTCGGACGTCGCCAAGATGATCGAAGCGCCGATTTTTCACGTCAACGGCGACGATCCGGAAGCCGTCATTTTCGTGACGCGTCTTGCACTACAGTATCGTCAGAAATTCAAGAAAGACGTCGTCATCGATCTCGTCTGCTATCGACGGCATGGACACAACGAGGCCGATGAGCCGGCGGCGACACAGCCGATCATGTACGGCCGTATCAAGGCCCACAAAACGACACGCACGCTTTATGCCGAGCGCCTGGTCGAGAAGGCCGTCGCGGCCTCGGCGGATGTAACGCGTCTGCAGGACGAGTATCGTGAACGCCTTGACCGTGGCGAAACGGTGCAGAAAGCTTCGCTCGGGATGATTGGTAACGAGTGGACGGTCGACTGGTCGCTGTACCTCAATACGCCGTGGGATATTCCGGTAGACACGACGATCAGCCCGAAGACGGCAGCTGACCTCGGTGCTGCGATTACCGATATTCCGCCCGACGTCAAACCGCACGGACGTGTGCAACGAATTCTCGATGACCGGGTCCGTATGGCAAACGGTGACATGCATATGGACTGGGGTTTCGCCGAAACGATGGCCTATGCATCGTTGCTCGCCGACGGCCATGAGGTGCGGCTTGTCGGCCAGGACAGCGGTCGTGGCACTTTCTTCCATCGGCACGCGGTTGTTCACAACCAGGTCAACAATCGCGAGTACACGCCGCTACAACATATCGTCGACAAGCCGAATGCGTTTCGCGTCATCGACTCGTTCCTGTCCGAAGAAGCGGTGCTCGGGTTCGAGTATGGCTACGCCAGCACGGATCCGAACACGCTGGTCATCTGGGAGGCACAGTTCGGTGACTTTGCGAATGGCGCCCAGGTCGTCATCGACCAGTTCATCAGTTCGGGGGAGGCCAAGTGGGGCCGGCTCGCGGGCCTGACGATGTTCCTGCCGCATGGCTACGAGGGCCAGGGGCCGGAGCATTCATCGGCGCGCCTGGAGCGCTTCCTGCAGTTATGTGCCGAACACAACATGCAGGTCTGCGTGCCGTCGACGCCGGCGCAGATGTTCCACATGTTGCGCCGCCAGCAAATGCGTGCCTTCCGCAAGCCCCTCATCGTCATGACGCCAAAGAGCTTGCTGCGGCACAAGATGTCCGTGTCGCCGTTGACGGAGCTATCGAGCGGCCGTTTTGAGCTGGTGATCCCGGAGATCGAAGCGATCGACGTCAAGAAAACGCGACGCGTCGTTTTCTGCAGCGGCAAAGTGTATTTCGATCTCCTCGAAGCGCGCGAAGTACACGGCATCGACGATGTCGCTATCGTTCGCATCGAGCAGCTGTACCCGTTCCCGGTCGACGAGTACGCGGCTCTTGTCGAACAGTACGCGCATGTCAACGAAATCATCTGGTGCCAGGAAGAACCGCTGAACCAGGGCGCCTGGTACCAGATCAAGCATCGCTTGCAGGAGTCGTTGGGGGACGACCAGCAGCTGTACTACGCCGGTCGTGACGGCGCTGCCGCGCCGGCGTCAGGTATCTTCAAGGTTCACTTGCAGCAGCAACAGGCGCTTGTCGAGGCCGCATTGGATATCAAGTCCGAGGCGAGCAAGGTCACGAAGCCCGTAAAAACCAAACGGAAGAACAGATGAGTATTGAGATCAAGGTTCCGCCATTGCCGGAGTCGGTGACAGATGCAACGCTGGTCGCCTGGCACAAGAATGCCGGTGAGGCGGTGGCGCGCGACGAAAACCTCGTCGACCTCGAAACCGACAAGGTGGTACTGGAGGTGCCGGCACCGGCGTCCGGGACTATCGCGAAAATTGTCGTCGACAACGGTGCTACCGTCGTTGCCGGCGACATTCTGGCGATACTCGAAGAGGGTGAGGGCGCCGTTGCCGCGCCAGCCGCCGAAGAAGCACCGGCGGAGACGAAGACCGCTGCTAAAAAAGCGCCTGCGCCGAAAGAAACCAAAGGGCCGGCCAAGACCAGCCCGGCCGTTCGCCGCTTGCTCGAAGAGCACGATCTCGATGCCACGATGGTGACCGGCACCGGCAAAGACGGACGGATTACCAAGGCCGATGTCATGTCTTTCCTGAAGTCCGAGGACTCGGAAAACGTGGCGCCGGGCGATCCGGCACCGGTCGTTGACGACGATGTTGTCGTCGGATACCGGCGCAGCGAACAACGCGTGCCAATGACGCGTTTGCGTGCACGAATCGCCGAGCGGCTGGTCGATGCGCAGCAAACCGCAGCCATGTTGACGACGTTCAACGAGGTGGACCTGACGGAAGTCATGGCACTGCGCTCGAAGTACAAGGAAACCTTCGAGAAAAAACACAACGTGCGGCTCGGGTTTATGTCGTTCTTCGCCAAAGCCTCGGTCGAAGCACTGAAGAAATTTCCCGTCGTCAATGCGTCGGTCGAAGGCACCGACATCGTGTACCACAACTACTACGATATCGGCATCGCGGTCTCGAGCGACCGTGGGCTGATGGTGCCGGTGATCCGCGACGTCGACCAAATGAGCTTCGCCGATTTCGAAGCGTCGCTGAACGACATGGCCGGCAAGGCACAGGCGGGCACGATCAGTATGGAAGACCTGACGGGTGGCACGTTTACGATTACCAACGGCGGCATCTTCGGTTCGATGATGTCAACGCCGATCCTGAACCAGCCGCAGAGCGCAATACTTGGCATGCATGCGATCCAGCAACGGCCGATGGTCGTTGACGGCGAGATCAAAGCACGGCCAATGATGTACCTGGCACTGACATACGACCACCGCATTATTGATGGCAAAGAGGCTGTGCAATTCCTCGTTTCCATCAAGGACCAGCTTGAAGACCCTGCGCGCCTGATGCTGCAGGTCTGATCAAAACACGACAGGATTGAACATGAGCAGAAGTTTCGACGTTGTTGTCATCGGCGCCGGACCGGCGGGCTATATTGCCGCGATCCGAGCGGCGCAGCATGGGCTGAGCGTAGCCTGCATCGACGAGTGGAAGAACAAGGACGGCAAGAATGCGTTCGGCGGAACTTGCCTGAATGCGGGCTGTATTCCGTCAAAGGCGATGCTGGAATCGTCTGAGCTGTTTCACAAGGCGGAGCACGAGTTCAAGAAGCATGGCATCAAGACGGGTGGGATCGAACTCGATCTTGGCGCGATGCAGAAGCGTCGCGCCGGCATTGTTCGCCAGTTGACCAACGGTATCGCCGGCCTGTTCAAGGCGGCCAAGGTTGAAGGACTGGTCGGTCATGGCAAGTTGCTGGCTGGTAAGCAGGTTGAATTTGCGCCGGTTGACGGCGACGTCGAGATCATCGACGCGAAACATGTGATTCTTGCGTCCGGGTCATCGCCGATCGAACTGCCGATTGCGAAATTCGACGACGACGGGATCATCGACTCGTGGGGCGCGCTGGAGTTGGACGAGGTACCGAAGCGTCTCGGCGTTGTCGGTGCCGGTGTCATCGGACTGGAACTCGGCAGTGTCTGGGCGCGGCTCGGTTCCGAGGTGACGGTATTGGAAGCGATGGACGACTTCCTGTTCATGGCGGATCGCGATGTCGCCAAAGTGACGGCGGCCGATTTCAAGAAGCAGGGGCTCGACATCAAGCTCGGCGCCAAGGTAACCGAGGCAAAATCCGGCAAGAAAGGCGTAACGGTCTCGTACGACGACAGGAACGGCGCGCAGACCCTGGAAGTCGACAAACTGGTCGTCGCTGTCGGCCGCAGGCCGCACACGGATAACCTGTTCTCGGGCGATGCCGGTATTCAGCTCGACGAACGCGGCTTCATCGTCGTTGATGACGAATGCCGCACGCGGGTGAAAGGTGTCTACGCGGTCGGTGACTGTGTCCGTGGCCCGATGCTGGCGCACAAGGGCTCGGAAGAGGGCGTCATGGCGGCGGACCTGATCGCAGGCGAACTTGCCGAGGTGAATTACGATGTCATCCCGTCCGTGATCTACACCAACCCGGAAATCGCCTGGGTTGGCAAGACCGAAGCAGAGGTCAAAGAGTCCGGGCGAGCCTACAAGACGGGCTCGTTCCCGTTTGCGGCGAGCGGTCGCGCGAAGGCGATGGAATCGACATCAGGCATGGTCAAGATTATCTCGGCCGAAGACGACGACGAGATCCTCGGCGTTCATATCGTAGGGCCGATGGCCGGCGAGTTGATTTCGGAAGCCGTACTGGCACTCGAGTTCAACGCATCTACAGAAGACATCCAGCGCACCATCCATGCGCACCCGTCACTGGCGGAAGCGGTCCACGAAGCCTCCCTCGCCGTCGATAACAGAGCCCTGAATTTTCCGAATCGCTAGCTGCCGCGATGACTGTTCGCCGTTATTGCAATGGCAGTTCGAAATCGGGCGCGAATGCGATCGGGATGACATAGCGATTGCTCGCCTGGGTGTAGCGATCATCCAGTAGAGCCGTTTCGTCGCTGGCGCCCGGATTCCAGACCACCTCAATGCGTTGCAGTCCGGGATCGAGTCCGGTGAGTGGCACAATGCCGATCAGCCCTCGCATGCCAATGTCGGCACGCTCGGCGGCCTCGAAATCCGTCATTGAAACCGGAATATCGTTAATCGTCACGCTCCACAAGTCGCGCAGGCAGTCGACCGGGTCGTCGGCGTCCTCGGCGCTGATGCAGCGATGATCGAGCAAGAGGTTGTCGCGCAAGGGTTGATACGGCAAGAACAGGCGAGCGAAGCTCCCCCGTTGAGTAAAGCTGTCAATCCTCGGCCAGCCTCGCAGCCGATCGAGTTGGCTGGGCATATCCTCATAATAGGTACTGCGAAATCCTGCCTGGATCTGTGGTGTGTCCAGATAGGTGAATTCTCCCGATAACGTGAAGTTTTGCCAGGCGGCTGTGCGGGTATTGCCGATCGCTAATATCGCGATACCGCCGATGATTAGTGCTATGAAGAACGCCACCGGGCGCGTATTGCTTTGCAACGTCAGCTGCACTGGCAACACAAGTCGTTGCGGGTAGGCAAACCCCGCGATACGTCTCAGGAACCGCACCAAACCTGCGAAGACGCGATTGTCGCGCAGGCGAGGTAACCGCGACGCCAGGTGCCGGTCCAGCAGGTACACCAGCAGCGGAATGCCGAGGAACACGACCAGCAGGATGAAGGAGCCGATTCCCATGGCTGCGTTAGTCAGGCCGAATCGGGCACCTATCGCTCCGGATACAGCCAGTATGAGGACCAGGATGGTGCCGAACCAGAGCAGACTCAGCGTCAGCATGCTGATGACGGCGAACAGTGACGACGCAAGCCGGTCTGTGCTTCGAATAACGGTATCGAGATCGGGAAGCGTGTCGCGATAATAGCGACGGCTCAGCGGGCCGAGCCCCGGAGTCTTGCTCCAGTCAATTCCATCGGGGAACACCGTTCGCAGACCGATAAGTCCAACCCAGTACGCCCGCGACATCAGGTGCACGACGAAGCACGCGGCCAGGCCGTAACAGGTGCCAGCGATCAATATTGTGCCGACAGTGCCGGCGATGGCCAGGCTCGTCGACAAATGCATGTAGTTGTCCGCCATCCGGTCGAACAGCCAGCCGGGCATCGAGAACAGCGCAAAAATGGTCAGGCTCGAGATGATCAACTCAAGCTCGTCGGTGCGGTCGCGCAGCCGTTCCATTGCCTCGGACTCGGCAGAAGAATGCGATTCTGGTTGCTTGTCAGTCACCGGGGCTGAATCCTCACGAGTATTTCCGGTCCGATTTGGCCCGGGTGGCCACGTCGCTCAACGGCCTTGCCAGTTTAGCAGACTGATTTTGAGATCAGTTGCCAGTCCGTGCACGCACCTGCTCGAGTCGAGCATACATGTACTCGGTAAAAAACCCGTGCATCAGGAAGCGCTCGGCCAGGTTCCATGGGCCAACGAAGTACAGCGGGTTCTTGTTGAACGCGTACTCCGGCAACATCGGATCACCAATCATCTCGCCAATCTTGATCGCCATTGACTGGTCCAGCTTGAAGCCGTTAATCGAATCTCTGTATTCCTCGGCTGTCAGCAGAAAACAGAACAGGCACATGAACAACGCGTGCGCCGTTTCGAAGTCGAGTACCTGCGTCCATCGCCTTTCACGCACCGACGAATCGATCTCCATATCGCGCCACAGTGACCACTTCAGCTTCCCGTGCGACTTCGGCCAACCGTCGCGATCGGTCGGACCCATATCGCGAATCATCCGGAACAACTCCTGGTCGTGCTCAACGAACGTGTCGACCAGCATGTCGTCAATCTTTGTCGGGTACAGCTTTATCGGCTCGACGTCATCCGCACCCATGTTCTCCTTCATGAAGTTGAGGATGTTCGATTCCGTGGTGAAATGGCGCAGGATCAACTCATTTGCTTCCGGTGTCACGAAGTTGCGGCAGTAGAAACAAATTTGCCGCTGTAGCAAGCGGTGCGCGCTGAACTGCGGCAGTGGCAATCGCTTCAATGCCCAGATGATGTGCAACAGGATCGCGAACACGAATTGCAACAGCGGGCGAATAATCCATCGGGATTTCTTTTGAATATCCTTCATCCAAAGTTGCAGTGCTTCAGGCGCGATCGGCAGCGCATCGTCCGCCACGATAGCCTCGAGATAAGGGCTGCGCACGTTGCGACTGAACCTAAGCATTGTCGATTTCCTCGAGCTGCATTGCATACAGGCGGCCGACGACGTTGGCGGTCCGAATGATGTCGTCGGCCGACTTGTCGTCAACACAGACCCTGTCGATCAAGCCGTACAGTTTGTCCATGTGCGACTCGTCATTCTCGCCGTGGTAGCGCAGGAATCGGGTGCAACCTGAGTCGCCAACGGCTTCTTCGATGCGTCCCGCCCATTCAGTGGCCATCTTGTTTCCGAGCCCTTCAATGATCCACATCGCGCCGAGCAGGTCGACGGGATTCGGCTGGCTCGCGCGGTACATCAGGAAGGCATGCAGCGCCTCAGAGCCGGCGTTTCGTGGTTGCGAGCGTATGGTCTCCGCATCGCCGCCGCAGGCAATGTAGTCTCGTTCCAGAATCTCGTAGTCGCGGTGCTCGTCCTGGGCATGTCCGATCACGACCGAACGCACGTCGGCAAATTCCCGGTCGAAGCTTGACGCGCAACGTGAAATCCAGCGGGCGCCCTCGACAACCTGCGGTCGCAGGTTCAGGAGCAGGTTTCTGTAATCCTCAGTTGTGAACTGGTTGACTTCAAGCCGCCGGATAATTGGCACCCGGGAGAGGCGCCGTTCGAAGTCGAACCAGGCGCGCAGCAACTGCCGCAACAACGCCTTGCCGGTTTCTGTCAGGACGTCGGGACGTTCCATCGCAACGGATTCACTCATGGTTGATCCTCCACCACGGTCAGATGCATGTAAGCACAATTGAAGCGACCGCTTTCCGGAACCATACACAGGATCGTATCACCGACGCCGGCCCGCCCGGTCCGGAGGAACTCGTCGAGCATGATCAGGATCGATGCGCAGCCGGTGTTGCCGCGCGTGTACAGGTTCGTGTACCACTTCTCTTCGGCGATCTCGGCACCGGCCATCTTCAACATGTCGTAGGTTGGTCCCTTGAAGTGGTGTGATGAGTAATGGCAGAGCAGGTGATCGAGCTTCTGCGTGTCGAGCAGGCCTTCGTCGATCAGTCGCAATGCGCCGTCGACGCCGACCTTGACGATGTTCTCGAGCAAACGAATGTCCTGTCGTATCAGCAGGGCGCCGGCGGCCTCTGCGTCGCCGTAAGTCGGGAAGTCCTGCCAGGTGCGTTCGTCGCTGGTGTCGGTCGGTGCACCGATGCCCATACAAACCGGGTACGTGTCCGCGTGCGAAAAACTGCGCATCCAGTCGATGCGCAGGCACCGTCCGCGTGGCTCGGACTCCAGCAAGAACGCACCGGCTCCATCTGACAACATCCAGCGCAGGAATTCGGCATTGAAGTCGATGGCCTTTTTTCCGCCCGCTGCTTCGTAACGGGTGTTCTTGAATAACCGGGACGAGAGTTCGCTCGCAACGACCAGTGCGTTGGGCTGATCACCGACGCGAATAGTGTTGTACGCCGCCTTGATCGCCATGAAGCTGCACGAACACACACCGTGAGTCGTACTGAGTTCCACTTCGGGCATGCCCAGCCCTGCCTGAACCATGCTGCCGAAACCGGGGATGACCCTGTCGCCTTGCGTTGTTGCAGCGCTCAGCATCCGAACCTGTTGCATTGATACTGGCGACCGTTCCACGCAGTGTTGCGCGGCGGCGATCGCCATGTCCGCGGCGGAATAGACCGTATTGTGGTCCCTGTCGATCGCATAGTGCCGCGTCCTGATGCCGTTGGCTTTCAGGATTCGCTTCTTCAGGCGACTCGGTTTGCCCTCGACGAGGCCGAGAATGTCTTCCATGGCGTCGTTGTCGATCGGCGGCCCTGGAAGAAAGGCCCCCGTGCTCGTGATAAAGGCGTTCATGCCGCGGCCTTTTTTGCGGCGAAATACACGCGCAGGCAGCGGATGTTCTCCTCGATGTACGGCCCAACGCAGGTCACCAGCATGAACGCCAGGTACCACATTGCGTATCGATCGCCTCCGTGAGGTTTCTCGATCGGTACCAGCGTCATGTGACCGGACCAGTTCAACGTCACCAGGTTCAGGAACATGTCCCAGTTGATGACAACGATCAGCATCAGCAGGAACAGCGGGATCGTCGCCATGTAATTGTGAACGTGCACCTCCCAGATCGAGATATGTCGTTTTGGCGCCGAGTAGTGCACGTCGTAGTGAGCAACTACCTCATGCATCAGCCAGGCCGCGATACAGATCAGCAGGACCGTGACATTGACGTAGAAAAACAGGACGAGAACGATAGGGATGCCGAGCTGAATACCCATCAGCGAATGCACCAGCGATTCGCGGACGCCGGATGTGTGCTCGATTCGTGTTGCGCGGTGACACGCCCAGTCGATCAGGCCGGTGATCCCCCAGAGCGGCAGCAACCCGAACAGGATCAGGTTCTTCAGGAGTTCCTTCGTTTCCACGTTGACGTTTCCTTCCCGGTTTGGACAACGTTATCGTGCGATTGCACGCACGTAAACGCCGGATCGCCATCGAATGGATTCCTGATGTTGTCGTGAGGCCCGCCGTTGCTGGGTTACAGTGTCATCCATGGATGACACCCGATTGCGCGTCGTAGCAGCGCTGGCCCTGACCGTTGGCGGTCTCTGGGTCCATGAACTGGTGCAGGCGGTACCGTCAGATCCGCTGGTCATCGCGACGCCCGTCGAAGACCGGATTCCATTTCTGCCCTGGACGATATGGATCTATTTTTCGTTCTTCATATTCGTCGGCGCGTCGGTATTTCGAGTCCGGGACGAACTATTCTGGCAGATCATTGCGACGGCCACCCTTGCCGCATTCTGCGCCTGGGCGGTCGTGATGCTGTTCCCGGTTACCTACGCAAGACCTGATGCATCGCTGATTGAAAACGGTATTCATCGCCACGTGTTTATGTTTGTACACGCTGTCGATCCTCATCACATTACGTTCCCGAGCCTGCACGTGGCCGTTACGTGGATCTGCACGTTTTTCCTGCGCAAACACTCGGGTCATGTGTGGCGCGTCGCGCTCGGCCTGGGAATCTCGCTGTCGACGCTGACTACCAAGCAACACATGCTCTGGGACGTGGCCGGCGGGATCGTGCTGGCGTGGTTGTGCGTGCGGCTGGTGGAGTTCGCTATTTCTTCCAGAAGTCCGCGTTCTTGATGCCGAGCGCCTCGGGATCGAAGGTGTAGTTTTCAACCCCTGCCTTACGCTGTGCCTCGTAGTCTTTCAGCGCCTTGATCGCCGGCTGCCCCATGAAATACAGCAGCAGGATGCCTATGATATTGAGGCCCGCCATGATGCCGAGACCCAGATCGCCCAAACCCCACGCAAGGTCTGCTGTGCGCACCGTGCCGTAGAAAACGGCACCGAGCAGCAACAATTTGATCAGGAAGAGTTCGCCCGGGAACTTCAATGACCGGCGAATATACGCAACGTTCGTTTCCGCGATGTAGTAGTACGCCAGCAACGTCGTAAATGCGAAGAAGAACAACGCGACCGCGACGAACGTCTTGCCGAACCCACCGACGACACTCTCGAGCGCCAGCTGCGTAAACGCCGGACTGTTCGCCGCAATATCGGAAGCCAGTACGCCACCGCTGACGCTCGCATCGATGCCGCCGACGTAATACTGATTCGTAATGAGGATCATGAAAGCGGTGGCGGAGCAGACGAACAGTGTGTCGATGTAGACCGAGAATGCCTGCACAAGGCCCTGCTGCGCCGGATGCTGCACTTCAGCCGCTGAAGCCGCGTGCGGGCCGGAACCCTGGCCGGCTTCGTTGGAATACACACCGCGTTTGACGCCCCAGCCGACGGCGGCGCCGAAGCCGGCCATCGGTGTGAAGGCATCCTTGAAGATCAGGGCGATAACGCCCGGCAGTTCGGCGATGTGATAGATGCAGATGCCGACGGCCATGACGATGTAACCCAGTGCCATGAATGGCACGACAACCTGTGTGAAATGCGCGATACGCTTGACGCCGCCAAAAATGATGACGCCGAGCGCGACAACAACGAATGCGGCCGTCATCAGCTTGATGCTGCTGACATCACCGATGGGCGTAGCAACGATGGAACCGCCGCCAAATGCGAGGTCGACGGCGTTGCCGATGGCATTCGATTGCACAGTCGGTAGCAGGACGCCGACAGCAAAAATCGTGGAGAGCGCAAAGAGCCACGCGTACCACTTCTGGCCGAGTGCTTTTTCGAAGTAATAGGCCGGGCCGCCGCGGAACTGCCCTTCGTCTTCTTCCTTGTAGATCTGTCCGAGTGCCGATTCGACGTACGCGGTTGACGCACCCAGGAATGCCACGACCCACATCCAGAAAACGGCGCCGGGACCGCCTATGCCGATGGCCGCCGCAACGCCGGCGATGTTGCCGGTACCGACGCGGCCGGACAGCGACACGGCCAATGCCTGGAACGAGGAGATGCCACGATCCGTTTCTTTGCCGGAAAACAGCAAGCGCCACATTTCGCCGAACATGCGAACCTGCACGAAGCGCGTCAAGATGGAGAAGAGCAGCCCGGTACCGAGCAAGAGGTAGACCAGCGTCGGTTCCCAGATAAATCCACTGATCGTGCTGACGAGTTCCTGCATGCCGTCCCCCTGAATTCTTGTTAGCGGCGCACAGGATGGTACCCCACATTGGGGCGGGGCTGTTATTTTTCAAGCTGCCGCTAAATCACGTTTCGCGATATAGTGATCCGAACTTCACGGCTTGGGAGGTGGGTAATGACCTGGTGGATGTGGTTGGTACTCGGTGCTGTCATTCTTGGCGCGGAACTGATGTTCGTCGACGCGCAGTTCTACCTCGTATTCATGGGAATCGCGGCAGCAATGGTTGGTCTGGCCGACCTGTTTGGCATTCCAATGCCGGACTGGGCGCAGTGGACTGCGTTTGCCGTATTGTCACTGGTCTTCTTTTTCACCTTTCGGCAGACGCTCTATGAAAAGATTCGCGGCGGCGTCGAAGGCTTTCGCGAGACGCTCGACGGCGACACGGTCCGCATACAGGAAGACCTTGCCGCCGGCGCTGAAGCTCGTGTCGAGTTCAGGGGGACAAAGTGGACGACGCGTAACGTAGGCGGTGAAACAATCGCCGCGGGATCGCGCGCCCGGGTAGTCAGGGTCGACGGGCTGACACTGCACGTCGAATCTGAATAACCGCTACCGCACGACAAGGAGAAGAAAATGGACCAATTAATTGTTGCGCTGGGTCTGGTATTTGTTGCGATCATCATTCTCGTCAAGACGGCGATCGTGGTCCCCCAACAAAACGCCTACGTAGTCGAGCGTCTCGGCAAATACTCGAAGACCCTGAATGCCGGCTTTCATATCCTGATCCCGTTTTTGGAAAAGATCGCCTATAAACATACGCTGAAAGAGCAGGCGGCAGACATTGCCGAGCAGGTGTGTATCACCAAGGACAACGTCCAGGTCGGTGTCGACGGCGTCCTCTACCTGCAGGTCCTGGATGCGGGTCGCGCGTCCTACGGTATCGGCAACTACATGTTCGCCATCTCGCAACTCGCGCAGACGACGTTGCGTTCCGAGATCGGCAAGATCGACCTCGACCGCACGTTCGAGGAACGTGGCACGATCAATCAGAACGTGGTTACGGAACTCGACAAGGCATCGGATCCCTGGGGCGTAAAAGTGTTGCGCTACGAGATCAAGAACATCAACCCGCCACAGGACGTGCTCGGAGCGATGGAGAAACAGATGCGCGCCGAGCGTGAAAAGCGCGCGGTAATCCTGACGTCCGAAGGTGAACGTGACGCCAAGATCAACGAAGCCGAAGGCGAGAAGCAACGTGTCATCAAGGAGTCCGAAGCGGTCAAGACACAGCAGATCAACGAGGCCGAGGGCGAGGCTCAGGCTATCCTGGCCGTGGCTACTGCAACCGCCGAAGGCCTCCGCAGGGTCGCCAATGCCGTCATTGAACAGGGCGGTTCCGAGGCCATGCAGCTGCGCGTTGCCGAACAGTACATCATGCAGTTCGGCAAACTGGCGAAGGAAGGCAATACCTTTGTTGTTCCGTCCAACCTCGCGGATCTCACGTCGATGATGGCGCTCGCCACCGACATCGCGAAGGGCAAGTCCGGAGGCAACGCTCCGGCATCGTAACGACGCCGTTGTCGGTCAGGCCTTGCGCCTGACCGACACTACGTTTGGCAGCTGTTCCAGCTTCGAAATCGCCGTACTCAATGTCGGCAGATCCTGAATCTCCACGCTCAACTCCATGATGACCTGCATCGACTGCGTGTCGGTGTGACTCTTGAGGTCGAGTACGTTGGCGTCTTCGTCCGCGAGCACGCTCGTGATATCGCGGAGCAGGCCGGCCCGGTCAAATGCGTGCAGAGACAGGTCGACGGGGTAGGAGCCGGTCTCGGACGCTCCCCAACTGGTCTCCAGAACGCGCTCCGGGTGGCGTTGCGACAGCCCCAGGAAATTGCCGCAGTCCTGGCGGTGAATACTGACGCCGCGTCCCTGGGTGATGTATCCGCCGATTGCCTCGGGCGGCACCGGCCGGCAACAGCGGGCAAAATTACACATCAGGTCGCCGACACCCTGGACCGCGACGCCATCGGGCTTGCTGTCCTTTTTGCGCGTCCGGCGCGGGCGAACAGACGGCAACTCATTGCCCCTGACGTGTTGCAATGCCGTGGCAATGGATGCCGATGTGATATCCCCTGCACCGAGAGCGATCGACAGGGCGTCCGTATCCCGGAACTTCAGCTGTTTCGCGATTTCGTCCGTCGCGACATCGTTGACATTGAGGCGTGTCAGTTCACGATCGAGAATCTCGCGGCCCTGCCGCAGGTGCAGGTCCTTGTCCTGCTGCCGAAACCAGTTCCGGACCTTGGCGCGCGCGCGAGCGCCGGCAAGATAACCGAGTTTCGGACTGATCCAGTCGCGGCTGGGTTGTGGCTGGCTGCCGGTAATGATTTCGACCTGGTCACCATTTACGATCTTGTAGGTCAGCGGGACGATGCGGCCGTTGACTTTCGCACCGCGGCAGCGATGCCCGACCATCGTGTGCACGTGGTAGGCAAAATCCAGCGGTGTCGCCCCGGCCGGCAACTCGACGATGTCACCTTTCGGGCTCACGGCATAGACGCGGTCCTCGAAAAAGTCGTCGCGTATCTGATCGAGCAGGTCGGTGCCGCCGTCAGTTGGCTCGAGCAGTTGCCTCAGGAACTGGATTTTCTGGTCGAAAGCGGCGGGTGTTGCGCCGCCTTCCTTGTAACGCCAGTGCGCGGCAACACCGAGTTCGGCATGCCGGTGCATGTCGAATGAGCGGATCTGCACCTCGACCGTTTTGCCCTCGGGGCCGACGACGGCCGTATGCAGGGACTGGTAGTCGTTTTCCTTGGGGTTCGCGATGTAGTCGTCGAATTCGCCGGGAATGTAGCTCCAGAGATTGTGTACGACGCCGAGCGCCGCGTAGCAGGCTTTAACGTCGTCAACGAGGATACGCACTGCCCGAATGTCGTACAGGGACTCGAGGCCACGGTCCTTGCGCTGCATTTTGCGCCAGATACTGTAGATGTGCTTCGGACGCCCGGAAATTTCGGCCACGATCCCGTGTTTTTGGAGTTCGCCGGCCAGCGTGGCTTTCACCGTGTCGATGAAGCGTTCGCGATCCGTGCGTTTTTCCTTCAGCGCCTTGGCGATTCCGGCGTAGGTATCGGGCTCGGTGTAGCGAAACGCGAAATCTTCCAGTTCCCATTTGAGCTGCCACACGCCCAGACGATTCGCGAGCGGGGCGTATATCTCACGGGTCTCGAGCGCGAGCGCTTTCTGCAACGCGGCTGGCGCCTTGCGCGACTCGCGCAGGCGATGCAGCTGCTCGGCAATTCGTACCAGTACCAGCCGTACGTCCGAAACGACGGCCAGCAGCATCTTGCGCAGTGATTCCGATTGTTGCTGGGCGAGTTCCTCACCGGGCTGCCATGCTTTCGGCAGCGAGAACTGATCGAGCTGCTGCAAACCTATAACGTATCGAGAAATATCGCTTAAAGCGCTGTTTTGTAACTGTTTTAAGGTAATGAGATCGGCGCGAAACAGGGGGTACAGGCAGGTGGCGGCCACGATTTTCGGCGGCAGGCCGAGCGGCGCGACGATTTCGGCGATGGCCTCTCCCTCGCTGATCGCGAGCGCTGCGTCGTCATCACCGGGCAGTTCCGCAATCCACGTACGGACGGCCGTAACGATGCTCTCGCGGTCGTCGGCGGTGGCGTTTCCAGGGGCGTCTCGGGTGACCATGGCGGCGCTTAAGTTGAGTGCCTGTGAAGAAAAATCCCGTTATCATACGCGCAGTTCCGGGCAACCTGTGTGTCCGGGCGCGACTTGGGCATAGTACAAGCAGGAAACGATGGCTGGACACAGTAAATGGGCGAATATCCAGCACCGCAAGGGTGCGCAGGATAAAAAGCGCGGAAAACTCTTTACCAAGCTGATTCGCGAGATCACGGTCGCCGCGAAAATGGGCGGGTCAGACCTCGATGCGAATCCGCGGCTCAGGCTGGCAGTCGACAAGGCCAAAGCGCAGTCGATGCCGAAGGACAATATCGAGCGTGCTATCAAGCGGGGCGCCGGCGAGACCGATGGTGACGATTTTTTCGAGATTCGCTACGAGGGCTATGGCCCCGGCGGCACGGCTGTCATGGTCGACTGCCTGACCGACAATCGCAATCGGACGGTGGCGGACGTGCGCCATGCGTTTACCAAGTTCGGTGGCAACCTCGGCGCCGACGGATCGGTGAATTACCTGTTCAACCAGGTGGGGCAGCTCATGTATCCGCCGGGTGCCGACGAGGACACGGTCATGGAAGCCGCCATCGAGTCGGGTGCCGAGGACGTCATCGTCGAAAGAGACGGGTCGATCGAAGTGTTGACGTCGCCTGACGATTTCGAGTCCGTGCGTGACGGCATGAAACACGCCGGCCTCAAACCCGAGTCGGCACAGGTGACGATGCGGGCGTCGACGAATTCGGAGCTCGGCGTCAAGGAAGCCGGCTCGATGGTGAAAATGCTGGAAATGCTCGAGGACCTGGACGACGTCCAGGAAGTGTATTCGAACGCGGATATTCCGGAAGACGTACTGGAACAGATCTGAGACGGTTTTGACGAACATGCGACGCATACTCGGAATCGATCCGGGCTCCCGCCTGACAGGCTTCGGCGTCGTCGATTTCGACGGAGACACCGCGAGCTACGTCGCCAGCGGCACTGTCAGGAGCACGGCTGGGACGTTTCCCGACCGTTTGCGGCAGATCTTCGAAACGGTCGGCGGCATCGTCGACGAGTACCGGCCGGATATCGTCTCGGTCGAGAGCGTATTCATGCACAAGAACGCCGCCAGCGCGCTGAAACTGGGTCAGGCACGGTCGGCAGCTCTGTGTGCGACATTCGCCCACGGTGCCGAGGTCGTTGAATACGCGCCACGCGAAATCAAGCAGGCGATCGTCGGGACCGGCTCGGCCACCAAAGAGCAGGTGCAACACATGGTGATTTCGATGCTCAGGCTTGACGGGGTGCCCGCGGCCGATGCCGCCGACGCACTGGCCGCGGCGCTTTGCCACGGCCACCAGCGACGGATCCGGGCACAGCTCGGCAACGTCATTGCGAGCGCACAGTGATCGGTTCGTTGCGAGGCACGCTGGCCCAGAAGCATGTGCCGTTCGTCGTCATCGAGTGCGGCGGTGTCGGCTACGAACTCGAGACGCCGATGTCGACGTTCCTGGACCTGCCGGAGGTCGGGGCCGAGTTGTTCCTGTTCACGCACCTGCTGGTGCGCGAGGACGCGCAAATCCTGTACGGGTTTTCTACCGAGGACGAGCGACTCATGTTCCGCACGTTGCTCAAGGTCAATCGCGTCGGTGCCAAGGTCGCGCTAGCCATCCTATCGACCCTCTCTACCAATGACTTCCGACGCTGCGTCGAGTACGACGATACGGCGACGCTGTCCAAAGTGCCGGGCATCGGTAAGAAGACGGCCGAACGACTGATCGTCGAGATGCGTGACCGTATCGATGTATCGGCGCCAAGCAGCGGCAAAGTCGTGCCGCTGACGGTTGAAGCCAATGCGACCGGCGAAGCGGTTGATGCATTGGTTGCCCTGGGCTACAAGCCACGTGAGGTGAATACGCTGATCGCCAAACTCGACACCGACGGCAAATCGGCCGAGGACATCATCCGTCTTGCACTGCAAAGGGCGGCGTACTGATGGCGAGCGTCGAACACGATGCGCTGACGAGCGCCACGTCGTCGGGCGACGACATGGCGTTCGACAGGGCGATCCGGCCGAAGACGCTGGAAGACTACCGCGGCCAGCCGGCCGTTACCCAACAAATGGGCGTTTTCATCGAGGCGGCACGCCGGCGTGAGGAAGCGCTGGATCACGTACTGATTTTCGGCCCGCCGGGGCTCGGCAAAACCACACTTGCGCACATCATCGCCAACGAGATGGGCGTCGGCCTGCGCCAGACGTCCGGACCGGTACTGGAACGGCCGGGGGATCTCGCGGCGATCCTGACCAACCTCGAGCCAAACGATGTGCTGTTCGTGGACGAAATCCATCGGCTGAGCCCGGTGGTCGAGGAAGTGTTGTATCCCGCGATGGAGGATTTCCAGCTCGACATCATGATCGGCGAGGGGCCGGCCGCGCGCTCGATCAAGCTGGATCTGCAGCCATTCACGCTGGTCGGCGCGACGACGCGCGCCGGCTTGCTGACGTCGCCGCTCAGGGATCGCTTCGGCATCGTGCAGCGCCTCGAGTTCTATTCGACGAACGACCTCGAGCGCATCGCGCACCGTTCGGCCGGCATTCTCAACCTGCCGATCGAGGACGCAGGCGCGCAGGCGATTGCGACCCGCTCGCGCGGCACGCCACGAATCGCAAACCGGCTCCTGCGCCGGGTGCGCGACTTCGCCGAGGTCGAGGGCGACGGCATCGTGACGGGCGAGGTTGCGTCAAATGCGATGGACGTTCTGCAGGTCGACCCACACGGGTTTGATGCGCTGGATCGCCGCCTGTTGCTGACGATTATCGAGAAGTTCGACGGCGGACCCGTCGGTATCGAGAGTCTGTCGGCCGCCATTGGTGAAGAACGCGGCACAATCGAGGACGTGCACGAGCCTTACCTGATCCAGCAGGGTTTCATGATGCGCACGGCGCGCGGGCGTGTCGCGACGAGCAACGCGTACCTGCACTTCGGCCTCAAGGCCCCGGCGGCGTCGCCGACACAGGACCTGCCTTTTGACGATGCATGAACCCTTTGCGCTGAAGCTGCGCGTTTACTACGAGGACACGGATGCACAGGGTGTTGTCTACTACGCGAATTATTTCCGATTCATGGAGCGCGCCAGGACCGAGTGGCTGGAAGCGCTCGGCATCGACCACGTCGGCCTGCTCCAAAACGAGAACCGGATTCTTGTCGTGACCGACGCACATGCGAAATTCATCGTGCCCGCGAGGCTTGGCAACACGCTTGCAGTCACGGCGCGGCTCGAAAAACTGGGTCGCGCGACCTTTGATATCGAACAATGCATCTACAGGGACAGCATCGACAGTGAACTCCTGGTGCGCGGCGGCGTCACAGCTGCGTGCCTCGACGCCGACACGATGCGTCCCAAGCGAATTCCGAAGACGTTTTTTGAGGAAAACCCGTCATGACCGCTGACATGTCAGTCATTGGACTCCTGATGGGCGCGAGCCTGCCGGTCAAGATCGTAATGATCCTGCTGATACTCGCGTCGATCGTTTCATGGAGCATCATTTTCACCAAGCGCCGGCTGATCAGCCGGACCAAGGACGCCTCCGACGAATTCGAGGCGGCATTCTGGTCCGGCGGCGACCTGAACACCCTCTATCGCAGTGCATCGCGCGCGAAGGGCGGTGCGATCGGTATGGCCAGCATCTTCGAGTCCGGATTCCGTGAGTTCAACCGGGGTCTGCAGGGCGGGACCAGCAACCCGGACAAGCTCATCGAGGAATGCCAGCGCGGCATGCGCGTGGCGCAGATGCGCGAGGTCGATCGACTTGAACAAAGCCTCGCAACGCTCGCGACGATCGGCTCGACCAGCCCGTACGTCGGCCTGTTCGGCACGGTGTGGGGCATCATGGTGGCCTTCATGCAAATCGGCCAGCAGCAAACGGCGACGTTGGCCGTGGTTGCACCGCCGATTGCCGAGGCGCTGATTGCGACGGCCATGGGCCTCTTTGCTGCGATTCCGGCCGTGATCGCTTACAACCGTTATGCGGACAAGGTTGTACGCCTCGAGTACCGCTACGACAGTTTCAAGGAAGAGTTCTCGAGCATCCTGCAGCGTCACGCGCGCAGCAAGATCGGAGGCTGAGACGATGGCGACGCCACTGCAGAAGCGCAAACTGATGGGCGAGATCAATGTCGTGCCCTACATCGACGTGATGCTCGTGTTGCTCGTGATTTTCATGGTGACCGCGCCGCTGCTGACGCAGGGGATCGAGGTCGAGCTGCCGAAGGCCAATGCCAAGCCGATCGAAACGGCGCCCGAGCACGACCCGCTGGTCCTGAGTGTCGATGCCGCCGGCAACCTTTATATCAACGTTGGCGACGCGGAGGACGAACCGCAGGGTGGCGCCGAAATCATCCGCCGGGTTGAAATCGTGCTCGAAGCGCAGCCCGAAACGCCTGTTTTTGTCAAAGCCGATCGTGCGGTGCCGTACGGGCACGTCGTCGGCGCAATGGTCGTGTTACAACAAGCCGGGGCCAATAACATCGGTTTTGTCACGGATCCGCTGGATACATACCCGATACCGGAGTAAGGCACAGCGTGGCCCGCAACACCGTCAATATCATTCCTGTCGGCATGGCCGTGCTTCTGCACGTCATCATCTTTGGCTCGATGATTATCGCGTTCGACTACGCGCGTCCGACGCCGATAACGCCGCTCGTCGTGCAGGCGACGCTCGTGCAGGACATTCCCGATGCACCGCCGCAGGTCGTTCAGCCTGAACCCGAGCCCGAGCCCGAACCCGAACCGGAACCCGTAATCGAGGAGCCGGAGCCGGACAACAGCGAAGAACTGCGCCGCCAGGCCGAAGAAGAAAAACGCCGCCAGGATGCGCTGCTCGAGCAACAGCGGCTGGATGAACTGAAGAAACAGGAAGAGGCGGAAAAGCGGCGCAAGGAACGGGAAGAAGCCGAGCGCAAAAAGCGCGAGGAAGAAGAACTAGAACGCCAGCGCCAGGAAGCGGAACGCAAGCGGCAGGAAGACATTCAGCGCCAGCGCGAGGAAAACGAGCGCCGCCGCCGCGAACTCGAAGCGGAGCAACGGGCAATGGAGATCGCGGCCGAAGAACAGCGCGTCGCCGAAAACTCGTCGTCGGAAATGGCCGTGTACCAGGCCATGATCCGGCAGAAGATATTCCGCAACTGGTCGGTGCCGGCCAGCATGAAAGACGACGACGTATGCGTCGCAAATGTGCGACAGGCTCGTGGCGGGGAAGTAATAAGCGTTACTATCGGTTCCTGTACGGGAGACGACGCCGTCAGGCGTTCCATCGAGGCCGCCATTTATCGGGCCGCGCCATTGCCGGAGCCGCCGACGCCGAACCTGTTCCGCGCTGACTTACAATTGCGAATGACCAAACAAGCTGACTGAGGATGACCACCAACGTGCGAAAACTGATACCCCTGATCCTGTTCCTCGCTGCGACCGGCCTGGCGCATGCCCAGCAACTCGTCATCGATATCCAGGGCGTTGCGCAGCCCACGCCAGTCGCGATCGTGCCGTTTGGCTGGGATGGTGACCCGTCACAGGGACCGCTGGACGTTGCCGCGGTCGTCAAGCAGGACCTGTACAGAAGCGGTCGCTTCGCACCGATCGACGAATCCAAAATGCTGCAGAAACCGACCGACGGCAGCCAGGTCGACTTTGACGATTGGCGCATTCTGGGTGTCGAGGCGGTCGTCGTTGGCAAGGTGACGCGCCGCGACGGAGAGAATTTCACGATTCGATTCCAACTGTTCGACATCGTGCGCGGTCGCCAGCTGCTCGGCTGGAGCATGAACGCGCCCGCCAACGCGATGCGCGGTGCGGCACACCGCGTCTCCGATATGGTTTACGAGAAGCTCACGGGTATCAAGGGCGTGTTCAGCACACGGGTCGCGTACGTGACGGCGGACGATCGGCGCGACGGTCGCTGGTACTCGCTGTACATCGCGGACCAGGACGGCGAAAACGCATTCAAGATCATGGAGAGCCGGGACCCGATCATGTCGCCGGCGTGGTCGCCGGACAGTCGCCAGTTGGCCTACGTGTCGTTCAAGGACAATCGATCGGCGATCGTCGTGCAAAACCTGCGCACCGGAAACTGGCGCGAGGTGTCGAACGAGCCCGGCATCAACGGCGCACCGTCGTTCTCGCCGGACGGGCGCAGCCTCGTCGTTACGCTGGGTGGGCGTGACGGCAACCTGGACCTGTACACGCTGGACCTCCGCACCCGGGAGAAACGCCGCCTGACGACGCACCGGGCGATCGACACCGAAGGGACCTGGTCGCCGGACGGCCGCTACATCTATTTTACGTCGGACAGGAGCGGCGGGCCGCAGGTTTACCGGGTTCCCGCGACAGGCGGTTCGGCCGAGCGCATTACCTTCGAGGGGAGTTATAATGCGCGACCGCGGCTGTCCCCGGACGGCAAAAAGCTCGCAATGGTGCACAACGATCGTGGTAACTTCCGCATCGCCGTTATGGACCTCGAGCGGGAAGACCTGCTGGTGCTGTCCACAGGGCAGCAGGATGAGTCCCCGAGCTTTGCGCCGAACAGCGACATCCTGATTTACGCAACCCGCACCCGCGGTGACGGGGTGCTGGAAACCGTATCGGCCGACGGGCTGATCCGGCAGAAAATGGCGTCGGGGCAGGGCGATGTGCGTGAACCGGTGTGGTCACCATTCCCGCGTTATTGAGACTAATTACATTAACTAGTAGATATAATCTACTGAAATAACAATGATTTACTTCGAACTTGGCACAGAGGACACATTCATGTCTTACTCAAAACTCCTGATTGCTGGATTGCTCAGCGCAACACTCGCCGCCTGCGGCGGCAACACGATCCCGGACCCTGAGCCGGAAGATTCGACGGTCGGCGGCGGCGACGACGTCTACACCTCGGGCGCCGGAGACTCCGATCCATACGGTGGTAACGAATTCGGCATGGACGAAGGGCCGGATTCGGTCATCTACTTCGATTTCGATTCCTACGAGGTTCGCGCGGAGGACCAGGACACGGTTGCGCGTCATGCCATGCAAATGGCCAATGACTCGCGTATCAGCGTCCGGCTCGAGGGTCATGCCGATGAGCGCGGTTCACGCGAGTACAACATCGGCCTCGGTGAGCGTCGTTCGCAGGCGGTACGCCAGATGCTGATGATCCAGGGCGTCAGCGCCGCCCAGATCCAGACCGTCAGCTTCGGCGAGGAACGTCCGGCCGCCATGGGCAGCTCGGAAGCGGACTACGCCCAGAACCGTCGTGTCGAGTTCGTCTACTCGGACTAGATCTCATATGAAGGCAACATTGCAAAAAGCACTGCTGGTCGTCGCACAGCCGCTGATTCTCGGCGGCTGTGCGCTAATGCCGCCGGCTGAAGACGATCCGGTGCTGCTCAAGCTCAATGAGCTGGAGCGGCGACTGGCCGGCATCGAGCGCGTCGTCCAGAACCAGAGTCTCGTCAACCTGACACAGCAGGTGGCAGCACTCGAGCGTCAGGGCGATGAAATGCGCGGCACGGTCGAGGAACTCGAGTACAACGCGACCTCCACGTCGGACCGCCAGCGACAGCTTTACGCCGACCTCGACGCCCGTATCCAGGAACTGGAAGCGTCGCTGAAGTCTCGTGGCGGCGCCAGCGTGCTCGACGGTGGCACGTTGACGCCCGGTGAGCTGCCGGTGCCGGGTGGTTCCGATCGCGATAACTACCAGGCCGCGTTCGAGCTGCTTAAGAGCGAGCGCTACGAGCCGGCCGCAATGGCTTTCGAGCAGTTCCTCGTTGCGTTCCCGGACAGCGAGCTGGCCGACAACGCGCAGTACTGGCTGGCCGAGTCTCACTACGTCACGCAGAAGTTCGACCAGGCGCTCGGCGAATTCGAGGTGGTCATTGAGTCATTCCCAGAGTCCCGCAAGGTACCGGACGCGCTGCTCAAGATCGGCTACTGCAACTACGAGCTGGAACGCTGGGAGGCAGCCCGCGGGTCGCTGGCACGGGTGCAGAGCGACTACCCCGAAACGACGGCCGCCATGCTGGCCGGCCAGCGCCTGCAGCGCATGGAGGAAGAGGGCGTCTGACCCCTTGAACGGCGCTTGTCATTTGAGAATTATCGGGTATGATGCCGCCGGCATTCCGGTGGCACATCCCTGCCACACCCCCGATGGGGCGTTAGCTCAGAGGTAGAGCATTCGGCTTTTAACCGACTGGTCCTAGGTTCGATCCCTAGACGCCCCACCATTTTCCTTGCCCGAATCGCGGCGAAATCCAGTTTCAATTAAAACAGGCGACTCGCGTTGCAAGTCCCGTTATCATCCACCGTTTTGCGCTTGGGGCCCGAGGGAAAGTGGCGGAAAATCGCTGGAAAATCCACAAGTTTGGCGGCAGCAGCCTGGCTGACGCCGAGTGTTTCAGACGGGTAGCGGACATCGTGCTCGGCTACGACGACACGCGAATCGGCGTGGTCGTCTCGGCGATGGGCGGCATGACCGACGCGCTGATCAACCTGGCGGTCGCTGCCGAGCAGGACGATGCGACCTACGTCGATGCGCTGAACGCCATTGGCGAGCGCTATGCGTCGACGGCCCGCGATCTGCTCGATGGTGACCGACTCGTTGCCGTACTCGATGCGTGGAGCACCGACGCCGACGATGTCGTCGGTGTCCTGAAGGCCATCGCACTGGTCAAGTCTGCACCGCAGCGCAGCCGTGACGTTGTCGCGGGATATGGCGAGATCTGGTCAGCGCGGCTGTTGGCTGCATTTCTCGAGCAGCAGGCACCGGATCGCGGCGGTCGCTGGATTGACGCTCGCGAGGTCGTCACGGTTCGGGAAACGCACCTCGGGCCAACGGTGCTGTGGGCTATATCCCAGGACAAGTTTGACGGCGTGGTCGAAGCCGGCTTCGAAGGTATCGCTGTTATAACCGGATTTATTGCAGCCGATGAAGAAGGCCTGCAAACGACGCTCGGCCGCAACGGTAGTGATCATTCGGCGGCGATATTCGCGGCGTTGACGAAGGCTGACGATCTCAGCATCTGGACGGACGTCGACGGCGTAATGAGCGCCGATCCGAATCGCGTCCCCGAAGCACAGGTCATCGAACGACTGACCTACAACGAAGCGATGGAACTCGCGTACTTCGGCGCAAAGGTCATTCATCCGCAGACGCTCGGGCCGGCCGTCAAGAACGGCATCCCGGTCACGATCCGCAACAGCCGCAACCCCTCGCACCCGGGCAGCCGCATCGAGGCGATCGGCGAATCGAATTACGGCATCAAGGGGATTACTGCCATCGGCGGTATGGCGCTTGTGAACCTCGAAGGCGCCGGCATGATCGGTGTCCCGGGAACGGCCGACCGGCTGTTTGCCGCGCTGAAGGGTGCCGGTGTGTCGGTAACGTTGATCTCGCAGGCCAGTTCCGAGCACTCGATCTGTATCGCCGTTCCGGCCGACGTCGCGAAGCGAGCACGTGACGTCGTGCGCGACGCATTCCACGACGAACTCGCAAGCGGCCAGATTCAGAGTGTCGACATTACGGATTCGCAGAGCATCGTCGCCGTCGTAGGCGATGGCATGAAGGGCACGCCCGGCATCGCGGCACGCTTTTTCGGCACACTCGGTCGCGCCGGCGTCAATATTCGGGCGATTGCGCAGGGTTCGTCCGAACGGAATATCTCGGCGGTGGTTGATTCGGATGAAGCAACGAAAGCGCTACGCGCCGTGCATTCCGGCTTCTACCTGTCGCAGAAGACGATCTCGATTGGCCTCATTGGTACCGGCGTTGTCGGCGGCGCATTGCTGCGGCAGATCGAGAAGCAGGCAGAACGGCTGGCAGAACGGTTCAACCTCGACCTGCGAGTACGTGCCATAGCCCGGTCGCAGAAAATGCTGCTCGGCGATCGGCGCGTGGATATCGATCGCTGGCAGGACGACTTCGATTCGGAGGCGATCGACACCGATCTCGACGCGTTCGAAGCGCACGTGAACCCGGAACACCTGCCACACGCGGTCATCATTGATTGCACGGCGAGCGAGCACATCTCGTCGAAATACGCCGAGTGGCTCGAGCGGGGTATCCACGTGATCACGCCGAACAAGAAAGCGTTCAGCGGCGACTACGCGGCGTACCGGGCGCTGCAAACCGCGGCGGACAAAGGCAGCTCGCACTACTTCTATGAGACCACTGTCGGTGCCGCGTTGCCGGTCATCACGACGTTGTGTGACCTGATCTACACAGGCGATGACGTACGTTCGATCCGCGGAATTTTCTCGGGCACGCTCGCTTACCTCTTTAACGTTTACGACGGCAGCAAGCCGTTTTCGGCGATCGTGCGCGAGGCAAAGGAAAGTGGCTACACCGAGCCTGACCCACGCGACGACCTCTCCGGCATGGACGTCGCACGCAAACTAACGATTCTCGCTCGTGAACTCGGCAAGGGCATCGAGATCGGCGATTTTCCGGTCAAGAGCCTGGTGCCCGACGCGCTGCAGGAATGTCCGCTCGACGAGTTTATGGAAAAGTTGCCGGAGTATGACGACGAAATGGCGGCCTTGTTCGAAAAGGCCGAGGCAGACAGCAAGAAGCTGCGCTACATCGCAACGCTGGACGCCGACGGCAACGCGTCGGTCGGACTCGAGGCCGTCGATGCAGACCATCCGTTTTCCAACATCAATCTCACCGACAACATCGTACAGTTCGAGACAGAACGCTACTCGGCCAATCCGCTGGTCATCCAGGGGCCGGGAGCGGGCCCGGAAGTAACCGCGGCCGGCGTGTTTGCCGACCTGTTGCGCCTCGCGAGTTTCCTGAGCACGGGGCAGGGCTATGTCTGAGTGGGTGACGGCATTTGCGCCGGCGTCCATTGGCAACGTGGGTGTCGGCTTTGACATGCTTGGCCTGGCCCTCGAAGGCGTTGGCGACCGCGTCATGGCGCGCAGGACTGACACCGAAGGTGTCTCGGTGCTCGAGGTCCGCGGCCTCGATGGCGAACTGCATCCGTATCTTTCGACGGCGGCGGACGAAAACACCGCCTCGATTGCGGCACAGGCCTTGTGGCGCATGCACGGTACCGGTGGCGTCGAGCTGACAGTCCTCAAGGGTATACCGTTGCAGTCCGGCATGGGCAGCTCGGCGGCCTCGGCCGTCGCCGCAGTCGTTGCTGCAAACGCGTTGCTCGAGTCGCCACTCGACGTCGAGGCGTTATTGCCTTACGCGCTCGAAGGCGAGCAGTACGCCAGCAAGGGATTGCACGCCGACAACGTCGCGCCCAGCTTGCTAGGCGGCCTTGTATTGTGCCCGAGTGTGCTGCTGCCGGATGCGTTTCGACTTCCTGTACCGGACGGCCTGAGTGCCGTCGTGATGCACCCCGATTTGCAGGTCAACACGGCACATGCCCGGCGCGGACTCGCGCGCAGCGTACCGATGTCGTCGTGGATCGAGCAACAGGGCCTGCTTGCCGGTTTTATCGCGGCATGTGTCAATAACGACGTCGAGCTCGTTGCGAGGACGCTGAGAGACGTCGTGATCGAGCCGCAACGCAAGGACAATGTCGACTGCTTTGATGACGTGACGTCGGCGGCACGTGCGGCGGGCGCGCTCGGCTACAGCCTCTCCGGCAGCGGACCGAGCATCTTCGCGCTGTGTCGTGACGCGGACGGTCCCAACGTTGCGAGTGCAATGGAGCAGGCTTGCCGCTCGAAGGGCATCGCTTGCGAGTCCTGGGTAAGTTCGATGTCCGCGCCCGGCGCGCGAGTCGAGGGCTGAGATGCAGTATTTCAGCACTCGCGGGGCCGGACCCGTTTCGCTGGACGATGCGCTGCGAGCCGGTATCGCGAACGATGGTGGTTTGTTCCTGCCTGAAAAGCTGCCGACGTTCTCGGTCGCCGACTTTGACGGTGCCAAATCGATTACTGAGGTCGCGGGCGTCTTGCTGGCGCCGTTTTTTGAAGGCTCGTCATTATCGGGCGATATTGATGCCGTTCTCACCGAGACGTACAGCTTTCCGGTCCCGACGACGACGCTGCCGGTGGACGGACAGGACGTCTCGCTTCTCGAGCTCTACCACGGTCCAACTGCGGCATTCAAGGATGTCGGCGCTGGCTTCCTGGCGGCGTGCCTGACGCGACTCGAGGGCGATGTCGACAATCCGCTGACTATACTGGTTGCCACATCGGGTGATACTGGCGGTGCGGTCGCGGCAGCTTTCGATGGACGTCCGGGCATGCGGGTCGCGGTGCTGTTCCCGGACGGCCGGGTATCCGATCGCCAGGCGCACCAGCTCTGCTGCTGGAGCGACAACGTCTTGTCATTGAAAGTGCAGGGCGCATTCGACGATTGCCAGGCGTTGGTAAAAAGCGCGATGGGTGACCCGCAACTGGCGGCGCAGCATCGCTTCAGCTCCGCGAACAGCATCAACATCGGCCGCCTGCTACCGCAGGCCACGTATTACGCCGATGCCGCACTGCGACACTATCGACGCACCGGCAACGCGCCGGGATTTGTTATCCCGACCGGCAATCTCGGCAATGCGTTTGCCTGCATCATGGCACGCGAGATGGGACTGCCGATCGGTCCGGTCATACTCGCGACCAACGCCAACCGGACGATTCCGGATTACTTCGAAACGCTGGAGTGGCTGCCACGGGCTAGCCTGCAAACCCTTGCTTCGGCCATGGATGTCGGTGACCCAAGCAACATGGAGCGGCTGCGACATTTGCTGGGTGAGGCCGAGATCCTGCGAGAAAAAGTCGGTGTCGTGTCGGTCAGCGATGACGATATTCGTGCCGCCATCGTGCGCGATTTTGACGAGTTTGGCTTTGCGACCTGTCCGCACACGGCGACCGCGACGCACGCGTGGCGCAACCTCGATCGGAGTGTCTCAGGTGCGCACGACTGGATCCTCGTGGCAACCGCGCACCCCGCCAAGTTCGAAACGATCGTCGAGCCCCTGATCGGTACCACGGTTGCGTTGCCGCCTGAGCTTGCCGAGATTCTTGAGCGGCCGGCCAATGCCTTATCCATCCAGCCTGACCTCGACTCGCTTGCCGCTGCACTGCAACGTTATTAGGATCGGATGCCAATGGCCGATATCCTGAATTTCGACGCGTACCCCTGGATGCTCCCGGCGCTTGCGATTCTGGGCCTGCTGCTACTGTGGCTGGCCTGGCGCTGGCTGCATGGCCGTGGCGGCCAACTCGAGCGCGTCCTCAACGACATCAGCTTCGACCGTATCGAGGGTTTGATCATCCCGAGCGCGGATGAGGGCGAGATTCTGGTCGATTACCTCATCCTCACGTCGCAGGGATTACTGATCCTGGAAATCAAGGATGTCCGCGGCACAGTGTTTGGCGGCGACAAGATGCAGGAGTGGACAGTGATGAGCGAGGAGCGACGCTTTACGTTCAATAATCCGCAGCCTGCGCTCTACGACCGCATTGCCGCTGTACGACAAATCGTTCGCCAGGTGCCCGTTGCAGGACGAGTGCTGTTTCTTGACGGTGCGGAATTTACGAAGGGCGTGCCGAAGATGGTCTGCACCCTCGAGGAACTGGCCAGCGAGTTTGGGGAACCCGACAAGAATGCGGCGCAGTCCAAGGTCGAGGCGTTCAAACCGCACTGGGACCTCATCCGCAAGGAAGCGCTCAGCGCGCAGGTGGGAGAGCTGCTGGAACGCGGCCAGGGCTGATGCCGACCCTGCAGGCCGTGCAGCGCGATATCACGACGCTCACGGTAGATGCTATCGTCAATGCCGCAAACAACAGCCTGCTGGGTGGCGGCGGTGTCGACGGCGCAATTCATGCTGCGGCCGGACCCGGACTGCTGTCTGAGTGCCGTACGCTCGGCGGCTGCGAAACGGGTGAGGCGAAGCTGACCGCCGCCTACAACCTTCCATGCCGCTGCGTGGTTCATACCGTGGGCCCGGTCTGGCAGGGCGGTGACGCCGGTGAGTCGCAGCTTCTCGCATCGTGCTACCGTGAGTGCATTGCGCTGGCAGAAAAGGAGCAGGTGACATCGATCGCTTTTCCGGCGATCAGCACCGGCGTGTATGGCTACCCCAAACGTGAGGCGGCTCGCATCGCTATCGAGACAGTATCGGCGGCTGCGATGAATTCGCGTTCAATCGCAGAGATCGTGTTTTGCTGTTTCTCTCGTGAAGACCTCGGCCTGTATCGTTCGATATTGATGCAGCCAATTTGACAGCCACTTGATCGGCTTCTGGCCCAATACAGATTTCGGAACTTCAGAACGTGAAATTACTGGCCTGGTTTGGACTGACTGCACCGGTTATCCGATTGTCACTGATCCTTGTGATCGGCTTTCTTCAACCAGGCTATTCGCAAACCAGGGATTACATTAGTGAACTTGGGGCACTGGATGCGCCATACGCGTGGCTAATGAATTCCTTGGGAACGATATTCGTCGGCTTTCTTTTGGTCGGATTTTCCGTTGCGCTCTGGAAAACTTTTCGACCAGGCTTCTTGATCTTGATCGGATCTATGATGCTCGGGATCGCGGGAGTCGCGTTCCTGGGCGTCGGTGTGTTTCCGTGTGATGCAGGCTGTGTGCTCGACGATCCATCCACTACGATGCAGCGGCATCTCCAGGCTGGAACTATCGCCATGTTCGCACAAACGCTGGCACCGGTTACGATCGGCGTAGCACTATTAGTCGCAGGACGGCATTCGACCCTGGGTTGGACAAGCGTAACTCTCGGAGGAGCGGCAATACTGTCATTGTTTGTTTTGTTCTCTCGAGATGCGTCGTTTCCTTACCCTGGCGCGCTACAGAAGATGTTCCAGGTGGCCACCGACATCTGGGTGTTTGTTTCCGCAATGGTGGTACTCAAGCTGCAAAACGCACGGTAGTGTTTGGACAGTGGAACCGCTGATGAGCGTGCTCCTGGCCGTGTTCGTTACGGAACGGCTTCTACGACGGGGCCGGCAAATCGAAAAAACGTATCGCGTTCTCCGCCGTAATTCGCGCGACGTGCTCCGGGGTCTGGTCCCGTGCCGCGGCGACGACGCGGGCGACCTCGGGCAGGTACATCGGCTCGTTGCGACGCGTTTTTGGCTTTGGCCGAATCGTGCGTGGCAGCAGGTAGGGCGCATCCGTTTCAATCAGCAGTTTGTCGTCGGGAATGACGGACACGATATCGTGCAGATGTTTGCCGCGGCGCTCGTCGCAGATCCAGCCGGTAACGCCGATGTACAGGCCCATTGCCAGGTACTCGCGCAGTGATTCACCCTCGCCGGTGAAGCAATGCGCGACGGCCCTCGACAGGTCCGGTAGCATCGGTTCGAGCACCTCGACAAAATCGTCGTGGGCATCGCGCTGGTGCAGGAAAACGGGCAGGCCGGTTTCCTTCGCGATCTCGAGTTGCCGGCGGAACGCGCGCAGTTGTGCGTCACGCGGCGAAAAATTCCGAAAGTAATCGAGCCCGCATTCGCCTATAGCGACGACGACGTCGTCACCCGCCAGTTTGCGGATGATGGCGTCGCTCTCGTCGGTGTAGTCCGACGCGTGGTGTGGATGTACGCCCGCTGTCGAAAAAAGCACGCCGTTCGACGCCGTCGCCAGTTCCGCGGCACGCACATTACTGTCATCGCTACTGCCCGTCACGATCATCCGGCTAACACCGGCGTCGACCGCGCGTTGCATCATTTCCGCGCGATCGTCGTCGAAGCTGTCGTGGGCGAGATTGGCGCCGATATCGATCAACATGTCAGGCCGGCCCCCAGCGGAAGATCTTCGCGCCGATGGCAAGAAACACGGCACTCATCGCTGTAAGCGCTGCAAGACTCGGTGCGACGTCGCCGAGTGTCGCGCCATCGAGCATCACCGCGCGTGCGGAATCGAGGACATGGGTCAGCGGAAATATCTTCGCGACATTCTGCAGCGTTTCGCCGGCGCCCTCGAGCGAGAACCAGACGCCGGACAACATCATCATCGGCCAGTTGATCAGGTTCAGGAGGCCGCCTGCCAGTTCCTCGCTGGTCACTCGTGCGGATACGACGAGCCCCATGGAAACCAGCGAAATGGCGCCAACGGCCGCTACGAGGAACAACGTGAAATAGCTGCCCTCCATGCGGGTATCCAGCATCAGGTGGGTGCCGGCGAAAATGACCGTCGTAATAATCAAGATCAACACCAGCCGTGAAGCAACCTGCGCGGCAATAAACTCGAAGCTGGACAGCGGCGTCGCCCGCAGGCGCTTCAGGAAACCGTTCTTGCGATAGCGCACGACGACGTAGCCAACGCCGAACAGGCAGCTGAACATCATGTTCATGCCGAGAATGCCAGGCAGCACCCAGTCTGCGTAGCCGACGGCTTCGCCGCGGATCTGTTCCTTGGTAATGACAGCGCTGCCGACGGTGTCGGCGTGCAACAATGCGATTTCGGCAAAGTAACCCTTCGGCGACTGCGGGTTCACCCAGTAGCGCGGTTCATCGCCAAACTCGACGAGAAGATCGAGCTGATGCCGCTCGATTTTGCGCATGGCCGTTTCTGTATCCGTGTATCGGACAAAGTCGATGTAGCGCGTCTCGAGAAACGGGTGATCGCCCAGCTCCTGGACTTCCGAATCGACCAGTACGCCAACCGTGTAGGCGTCGCGATCGTTGCCGAATGCAAAGGACAGCCCGAAGACCAGCGCCACCGGCAGCACGATATTCCACGCCAGCGTTCCGCGATCCCGCAGGAATTCGCGGTTACGGGCCTGGAAAATGGCGTAGATGCGATGCCACATGGCGTCAGACCCTCAACGTGTGACCGGTCAGGTCGAGGAACAGGTCTTCGAGATTCGGGCGACGAATCTCGCCGTTCGGCAATTCCATCAGCTCATCGCCGAAACGCTCCGACAACAGGGCGTCCGGCGCACCCTGCCGGATGATGTGGCCCTCGTCCATGATGGCAATCTCGTCACACAGCACCTGCGCTTCGTCCATGTAGTGCGTGGTCAGGACAATCGTCGAGCCTCTGGCGCGGATACTCTGTACGAGACTCCAGAAATTCCGACGCGCCTGCGGATCGAGGCCGGTCGTGGGTTCGTCGAGAAAAATCAGTTTCGGGTCGTTTACGAGTGCGACGGCCAGCAGCAGCCGCTGCCGCTGGCCGCCGGACAGCTTGCGGTTGTCACGATCGAGCAGATCGCCGAGTGAACACTGTTCGATGACGTCGTCGAGATTGGCGCGCCGGTCGTACAACGTGCTGAACATCTGCAGGGTTTCGTGAACGGTGATGTAGTCCTGCAGGGCGGTATTCTGGAACTGGATTCCGGCTTCCTGCCGGAAGCGGGCGCCGGCCGGCTCGCCGTAATACCAGACCTCGCCGGACGTCGCTTTGGTCACCCCCTCGATGATCTCGACGGTTGTCGTCTTGCCGGCGCCGTTGGGCCCGAGCAAGCCAAAGCAGATGCCTTCCTGCACCGAGAAGCTGACGCCATCGACGGCGAGGACCCCGGGGTACTCCTTTACCAGGTTGCGCGCTTCGAGGGCCGTCGTCATAGGCGGCAATTCTGGTGATCAGTCGCCCCCATTGCAACCAAAACTGCACGAGCGGTATCTAAAGCACAAGAAACGAACACAGGGGTTCAAAACCATGGCGAAAATCGCTTACAAGACAGCATTCACGGTCGGTTTACTGTGTATGCTGCTGGCCACGCCGGCGTTTGCGGGAACGATCAACAAGAGCGTCAAGATCGGGGACGGCGAGACGTCGGACGGGGCGTCGTCCGTTAACGGCAGCGTCACGGTCGGATCGGACGCCGTCGTGTCCGGCAACGTCAAGACCGTCAACGGGTCCGTTCGGGTTCACAGCGGTGCGACGATCGAAAATGCAAAAACCGTGAATGGCGGCCTGAAGATCGCTGACAATGTGACCGCCGACAGCCTGTCGACCGTCAATGGCGGCATCAATGTCGGTGAGTCGTCCACGATCAACGGCAGCATCGAAGCGGTGAACGGCCGGATTGGCATGGAGCGGGGCAGCAAGGTCGCGCGCGGCATCGAGAACGTCAACGGCGAGATCGAGCTGAGTGGCGCCGAGGTTGGCCGGGACGTCGTGACGGTCAACGGTGATATCGACGTCGCCGACGGCACAGTCGTCAGGGGCGACATTCGTGTCGAAAAGCCCAGCGGCTGGAACTGGGGCAAGGAAAAGCGTCGTAAACCACGGATCGTCATCGGGCCCGGATCGACTGTTGAAGGTGTCATCGATCTCGAGCGTGAAGTCGAGCTTTTCATCAGTGAAGACGCCAGCGTCGGTGGTGTCACCGGCGTGATGTCGATGGACGACGCAGTTCGCTTCAGCGGCAAGAGGCCGTAAGATAGGCGCTGTGCAAAGCGCAGCGACCCAGTTATCCCTCTTCGAGGACGCAGACGAGCCCGACCCGTTGTCGGGCTTTTCTGTGCGCGAGAGCGGCAGAGCGAAGCGCCTGTCGATCAAGGTCTACCCGCGTGGCCGGGTTGAGGTCGTCGTGCCGAGGCGCACGCGGTCTGCGACCGTGCGTGAGTTCGTCGAATCCAATCGGGACTGGATCGACAAGGCCCGCGCCCAGTTTGCCGCGGAGCACCAGCCGGAGCCGTTTCGCCTGCCGACCATGGTGCGTCTCGACGGCATAGGGCGCGCCTTCAACGTTCGCTACGTGCCGGACTCTCGCCTCAGGACCGTGACCTTCCGGACGACGGGAAGTACCGTCACGCTAACCGGCGCAACCGACGATGACGCAAAGTGCGTGGCGGCGCTGAAGCGATGGTTGACGAGTACTGCGCGCAAAGAGTATCTGCCGCGGCTGCGTGCGTTGTCGGCGCGCACCGGCAATTCCTTCAAGAAGTTGCACGTTCGTGGACAGCGCACCTGCTGGGGGAGTCATTCGAGCACGGGGACGATCAGCCTGAACTACTGCCTGATGTTCCTGGGCCCGGAGCATCTGCGATACGTAATGGTCCACGAGTTGTGCCACGCCCGGCATATGAACCATTCGAAGCGGTTCTGGCGTCTGGTCGGCAAATACGAGCCCGGCTACCGGCGCCTCGACAAGGATCTCAACTCATGCTGGAAGAAGATCCCGACATGGGTTGGAATCTACTAATAAAACAGCTGCTTAACGGCTTTAATTAATGTGAGTTATCATCCCTGGTCGAGCAGCTCCCGCAGGTTGATCACGGCGGCATTCGCGCGCGCGAGATAGTTCGCCATCACCAGTGAGTGGTTGGCAAACAGGCCATAGCCGCCGCCATTCAGGATGACCGGCGAGCGGAGCGGCTCGAGGCTCGCTTCAAGCTCCCGGATAATCTGTCGCACGCTCGCCTCGGCGTTCTTGTCTCGCAGCACATGCGCAAAGTCGAATTCCGCCGCGCGGAAAAAATGCACCAGCGCCCAGGCGGTGCCGCGGGCTTCAAAAAACACGTTGTCGATCAGCAGCCACGGCGTGCGCACGTCGACCGTGTCCGGTTGTGCGCCGGCCGCTTCGGCCGACGGGTCGCCCGCCAGGTCGTCGTTGATGCGATCGGATACGACGCTGTTACCGAGCCGCCGCGTCAGGCTGCCCAGCCGCTTCTCGACCTGCGACAACCACTCCCGCAGATTGTCGGCCCGCGCGTAAAACTGGGTGTTCGGGTCTCCGGCAGCGAGCCGGTCGCGATATTGCGTCATCAGTCGAACGCCTTCGGCGTAGCGCGACTCGGTGGTTGGGAATACCCACGAATCGGGGTCGTGGAAGAACGCGCGGGCCGCTTCGGTGACGTCCGGGTCTTCCTTGGACTGCGACTGACTGCGCGTGTAGTCATCGCGCATCACGCGGCCGAGGTCGCTCATCTGGTTGACGACACCGAGTTCCCAGCTTGGAATATTGTCGAGGAATACGAATGGCGGCATCTTGTCGTTCGTTATGTAACCGCCGCGCTTGTTCAGCAGCGTATCCGTAACACGAATCAGCGTGTCAGTGGTCGAGTGGCCTACGACAGCGGTATCAGGATCGGCCGAGTGGTTGACCCAGAAGACGTCCGGCTCGCGGGATACGACAATTCCGACCACGACATTGATCAGGACGAAGACACCCAGGACCAGGGCGGTGATCTTCCCCCACCGGCTGGTTGCAAGAATGGCGGACGCTGATGCTTTTTTCACGCGAATCTCCCAGGGACGACCGGGCGTTAGATTGCCAGTGAGTCTACCAGTTCCGGCAACACCGTCCCCGATTTGCCGGCGATGGCGAAGTCGAATCCGGCGGCGTGCAGGGTCGGGGCCGGATTGATCTCGGCGACGACGGCTCCGTTCTGTTTTGCGAGGTCGGCCAGGCCCGCAGCGGGATAGACGAGTGACGAGGTGCCGATCGAGAGAAACACGTCGCAATCGGCAGCGGCCGCACAGGATTCGTCGAGTGCCTGCTCTGGTATTGCTTCGCCAAACCACACCACGCCGGGGCGCAACGGTCCGCCACAGTCCGGGCAGGTGGGCACAACGGCCGTATCGTCGCCGGTGTGCAACGAGCCATCCGCGAAGCAGCGGTCTTCAAACAGGTTGCCGTGAAACTCGATGACGTCGTTGCTGCCGGCGCGACGATGCAGGTTGTCGACGTTCTGGGTGACCAGTGTAAGGCGCGGCACGAGACCGGCCAGTCCGGCGATTGCGATATGTCCCGGATTCGGCTCGACGTCGGACACGAGGTCACGTCGCCAGCGATACCATCGCCAGATCAGCTCGGGGTTGGCGAGAAAGGCTTCGGGCGTGGCGAGTTCGTGGGGATCGTACTTCGCCCACAGCCCGTCCTGGGCCTCGCGAAACGTCGGGACACCGCTCTCGGCGGAAACGCCGGCGCCGGTCAGGATACAGACATGGCGTGCATCCCGGAGCGCGTTGACGAGCGCGTCCGGGATGTCACAGGTTGCTTGCACGTCAGGCGGCGAGTTGCCGCAGGACGTAATGCAGGATGCCGCCGTTTTCGTAGTAGTCGCGCTCTTTCGGCGTGTCGATGCGAACGATTGCCTCAAACTCCACGCTCGCGCCATCGTCTGACGTCGCCGTTACCGATACGGCTTTCGCGGCAGGGTCCGTCTGCCCGGAAACGGCAAACGTCTCCTTGCCGGTAAGTCCGATCGACGTCGCGTCTTCGCCGTCCCTGAACTGCAGGGGCAGTACGCCCATGCCTATCAGGTTAGAGCGATGAATACGCTCAAAGCTTTTCGCGATGACAGCTTTGACGCCGAGCAGGACGGTGCCCTTGGCGGCCCAGTCACGCGAGGATCCCGTTCCGTATTCGCTACCGGCCAATACCACGAGTGGCGTGCCTTCTTCCTTGTATCGCATGGCTGCATCGAAGATAGACATCTGCTCACCGGATGGCTGGTGACAGGTCCAGCCGCCTTCGGTGCCCGGTGCGAGCAGGTTACGCAGACGGATATTCGCGAAGGTGCCGCGCATCATCACCTCGTGGTTGCCGCGTCGCGAACCGTAAGAGTTGAAGTCGACCGGCTTGACACCGTTGGCTTCGAGATACGCCGCCGCGGGGCTGTCCTTGGCGATGGCGCCGGCGGGCGAGATGTGATCCGTCGTTACCGAATCGCCGAGCAGCGCGAGGCAGCGGGCGCCGTCGATATCGGTCACTGCGTCGGCTTCTTTGGACATGCCTTCGAAGTACGGCGGGTTACGGACGTAGGTCGAGTCCTCTTCCCACCGGTAGATGTTGCCGCTCGGAGATTCGATACGCTTCCAGTTCTCGTCGCCTTCAAAGACCGTGCCGTAGCTGGACGCGAACATCGCGGAATCGATGTTGTTGCCAACCACGTCGTAGATCTCCTGTTGCGACGGCCAGATGTCTTTCAGGAAAACGTCGTTACCGTCCTGATCCTGTCCGAGTGCGTCCTTGTAAAGATCGACATTCATGTTGCCGGCGAGTGCGTAAGCGACGACAAGCGGCGGTGAGGCCAGGAAGTTGTGCTGCACCAGCGCATGGATGCGGCCTTCGAAGTTTCGATTGCCGGAGAGCACGCTCGTGCCGACGATATCGTTGTCTGTAACGGCCTTTGCGATTTCCGGCATTAGCGGACCGGAGTTGCCGATACAGGTCGTGCAGCCATAGCCCACGGTGTAAAAGCCGACGGCCTCGAGGTCGTCGATGAGCTCGGCCTTCTCGAGGTAGTCGGTCACGACGCGTGAGCCCGGCGCCAGGCTGGTCTTGACCCATGGCTGTGCCTTCAATCCCTTTGCGGCGGCATTGCGGGCAAGCAGTCCGGCGGCCACCATGACGGCCGGGTTCGATGTGTTGGTGCAGCTCGTGATCGCGGCGATCAGGATCGAACCGTCGTCGATGGTCACGTCTTCGTCATTGATCGTCGCGACCCCGGAACCGCCTTCGTCGCGGTTTGCAACGGTGTCGGCGAGGATCTTGACGTAGGACGATGCCGCCGCGCTCAGCGCGATGCGGTCCTGCGGGCGTTTCGGGCCCGCAATGCTCGGCTCGACGTCACCGAGGTCGAGTTCCAGCGTATCCGTGTACAGCGCGTCCGGTTGCCCATCTTCGCGCCACATGCCCTGGGCCTTCGCGTAGGCCTCGACGAGCGCGCATTGTTCGTCGTCGCGCCCCGAGAGTTTCATGTAGCGAATGGTTTCGCCGTCGATCGGGAAGATGCCGCAAGTGGAGCCGAATTCGGGTGACATGTTACCGAGCGTTGCGCGGTCGGCCAGCGGCATCTGTGCCAGCCCGTCGCCGAAAAACTCGACGAACTTGCCGACGACGCCCTTGTTGCGCAGCATTTCCGTCACAGTCAGCACGAGGTCGGTTGCCGTCGTGCCTTCCTTCAGTTTGCCGGTGAGCTTGAAGCCGATGACGTGCGGGATCAGCATCGTGATCGGCTGCCCGAGCATCGCGGCTTCTGCTTCGATGCCGCCGACGCCCCAGCCGAGGATACCGATACCATTGATCATCGTGGTGTGAGAGTCGGTGCCGACCACGGTGTCAGGGTAGGCGGTCAGCTTGCCGTTTTTCTCGACGCCGAACACGACGCGCGACAGGTACTCCAGGTTCACCTGGTGCACGATGCCGGTGTTGGGCGGTACGACCGCGAAATTGTCGAATGCCTGCTGGCCCCACTTCAGGAACGAGTAACGTTCTTTGTTGCGCTGGAATTCGATTTTCGTGTTGAGGTCAAGCGCATTCGCGGCGCCGTAGTGGTCGATCTGTACCGAGTGGTCGATGACCAGCTCAGCGGGCGACAGCGGATTGATCGACTCGGCGGATCCGCCGAGCTTGACGACCGCGTCGCGCATGGCGGCGAGATCAACGACCGCGGGTACGCCCGTGAAGTCCTGTAGCACGACGCGTGCCGGCGTAAATGAAATCTCGGTACTCGGGTCAGCTTTCGGGTCCCAGTTGGCCAGCGCCAGGATGTCATCGCGGGTCACATCCCGTCCGTCTTCGTGGCGCAGGAGGTTTTCCATGAGGATCTTGAGGGAATAGGGCAGGCGCTCTACGTGGCCTTCCTTGACTGCATCGAGGCGGTAGATGTCATAGCTCTTGTCACCGACCTCAAGCGCTGAACGCGCGCCGAAGCTGTCCGTCATCGTGTCTTCTCCGGGATTTGACTCAAACTCTGCGGCCAGACGGCCGCGGGGGTGCGCATTATAGCGAAACGCTATGGAAGCTGCTCAGCCAATTTGGTCGATCGTGGCGCCGCCCAGGCAGCGATTGTCGTCGTAAAAAACGACGAACTGGCCCGGTGCGACGGCGCGCTGACGCTCGTCAAAGGTCACCCGGAGCGCGCCGTTGACGGATTCGACAACGCAATCCTGGTCGGGCTGGCGGTAGCGCACCTTTGCGGTGCAACGCAGGCCGGTTTCCAGCCCGTCAGGAGCTGCGCCGATCCACGTCGGGCCCGTTGCCAGCAAGAACGTGCTGAACAGCATTTCGTGCTCGCCCTGAGCCACGATCAGGGCATTGTCCCCGATGTCCTTGCCAACCACGTACCACGGCAATTCCGGCCGATCGTTGCGTCCACCGATATGCAGGCCCTGGCGCTGACCGAGCGTGTAGTACATGAGTCCCTGGTGTTCGCCGAGATCTTCGCCACCGGGAGTGCGCATGCGCCCCGGATTGGCGGGCAGGTACGTCGCGAGGAATTCGCGAAACGGGCGCTCGCCGATAAAACAGATGCCTGTCGAGTCTTTCTTGTCATGGACGACGAGGCCATTGTCGCGGGCGATCCGGCGAACTGCATCCTTGTGCAGATTACCGAGCGGGAACAGCGTTGCGGCCAGCGCGTCGGCCGACACCTGGTGCAGGAAGTAGCTCTGGTCCTTGTTGGCATCGGCGGCCTTGAATAGAGCGCCGTGACCGTTGTGCGTACCGGACCGCGCGTAGTGTCCGGTCGCCAGCAGGTCGGCGCCCAGGCGTTTCGCGTAGTCGCGGAAAACGCCGAACTTGATTTCACGATTGCACAGGACGTCCGGATTCGGTGTACGGCCGGCTTTGTACTCGTCGAGGAAATACTCGAAGACCTGGTCGCGATACTGCTTTGCGAAGTTTGCATGGTGCAGCGTGATGCCGAGCTGTTCGCAGATGTTGCGCGCATCCTGGAGATCGTCGGCGGCCGTGCAGTAGCCGTCGTCGTCCTCCCAGTTGGTCATGTGCAGGGCCTCGACGTCGTAGCCATCCTGCCGGAGGAGCAGGGCAGCGACGGCGGAATCGACTCCGCCGGACAGGCCCAGGATGACGCGCTTACCCATAGCGCGCGGAGTTTAAACGAGATCGGCGCTCGCGAGTATCCGGTGGACGTTTTGCTGCAACGGCAGCATGCCGGTGATCAGCTCGTCCGACTGGCGCTGGCCTGATTCGTAGTCATGAATACAACGCAACACGACCGGCGTGCGCAGCCTGTTTTTGCGTGACGCGATTTCCGCGCTCGTCAACCAGCGGCGCGCGATGATGCCGTCATCAAGGGGCAGGGACTCATCGCACGCAATGTAGATTGCCGCGTAGACGAGGCGCAGAAACTGCTGCCGGGTCTGCGGATGGATCCAGAGATAGACGCCGACGAGGTCGTTGCATTTCACACGACATCCGGTTTCTTCGAGCACTTCGCGGACCGCGGCCTGTTCGGGTGACTCGCCGGCTTCGATGTGTCCGCCGGGTTGCGTCAGAACACGTTGACCCATCGCTGTTTCCTCAACGAGCAGGTACTTGCCTTCGTGTTCGATGATGGCTGCTACCGTCAGGTCGGTTGGATACATCCCTGTTGTTCCTCTCGCGCGGGTCGCCTGTTGGCGCCCGGGCATTCTTATATGCCGAGTTGGCGAAATTCCATTTCGACTTCGCTGGCAAGCCAGATCTCGTCGAACATCTTTCCATATAACTTGGCGACTGCCGGTTCGTAAGTGTCGACAATCCCTTCCCAGCGGCTTGCCTGCAGGCGATAGACGAGTGCCTTTTCGTCGGCAATGCAAAACGCTTCGGCATGCGTTCGCAAATCCTCGCGAACGTGCCGGAATTCGATGTAGGTGTTCAGGCGCCGGCCGAGATGAACGAAATTGTTGCCGTTCTTGACCGCGCGGCTCGGGTCGGCGATCAGTACGCGGACGCGAGCATAGGTCTGCGACAGGATCATCCGTTTGATGATCTCCAGGAACTCCGGGTTGTCGTAGATGCCCGGCTCGAGATCGTGCGTGAAAATCGAAACGCGACGCTGCGCCTCGCCGACAACTTCCAGCGCGGCCTGACGCATTTCGTCCTGGGTCGAGATGACCCAGCGTTTTCCGTTTTCGCGCGCTTGTTCCATAGGAGGACCATGTTACCCGCGCGTCACCTCGGCGATGTGCCAACTGCGTCACGTTTTGGCCGAGAATTTCCCGTTGCAAATCATTCGCATCCCGCGTCTTTCCTGACGTTCAGAGCGGTTGATCTTTTCGTCCCAGCGCTGCGCGACTTCACATATGGTCAGAAAACCTCAGGTATCTCAAAAGCGCCGTGGCGCAGCATCCAGGCGATGAGATCGGCGGCCGCCGTGTCTCGTGGCGGAGCACGTTCAATGGTCCTGTTCGCACATAGCGAGGCCAGCACGTCGGCCGAAGCGGCCGGGCGCGTCACGCTGGCACCGTTGACGTACACCCGCCGATCGTCCCAGGCGATGCGGGCCATGCCGTGGACAGGTAATTTGCCGCCGTCGGCAAGATGGTCCAGGGCCGATTCTGCCTCCGCGGTGCTGGCGCCTTCCGGTTTCAGCCAGCCCTTCGTCTCGGTGACGAAGCGACCCAGGGTTTCGGCAACCTGATCATGGCCTGACAATGACTCCCCGAGCAAATCGCAGGCGCGACCAATGGCCGTATTGGTGATGAAGCCGGGTATTGCCTCGTCGATCAGCAGGTCGGGGTCTTCGTAGAACGGGTTCGCACACTCTTCATCGGGCAGCGCTGCGGCAAGATCGGAGAGTTGCGGCGCCCGCATGCCGATCGAATAGGTCATGCATGCGCGCGTCGCGACGCCATGGTGTGCAACGCCTGGCGGCAGGTACAGCACATCGCCGGCGACGGTATCGTGACATTCGCCATTGAATTCGTCCTGTAAGGCGAGGTCGTCACTCGCCGCCGGGTCCGCCGGGACGTCTTCCGTCGTAAACATCCAGCGGCGCCGGCCAATGCCCTGGCACAGGAAAACGTCGTAGTTGTCCTTGTGCGGGCCAACGCCGCCGCCGGGGGCCGCAAAACTGACCATCAGGTCGTCGATGCGCCAGTCCGGGATGAATGGAACGTAGCGAAACAGGGCGCGTATTTCGGGCAGGTGTTTTTCGACGTCGTGAACCAGCAAGGTCCAGTCCCGCTTCGGCAGGTCGTTCAGGAACGACTCGTCGAACGGGCCGGTTTCGGCGCGGTAGCGCGTCTTCTCGTCGTCACGGTCGACAAACACGATGCGTGATTCAACGTCGTCCAGCGTTGCCAGCCAGGCGAGTTCGTTACGCGATATGGACGGAGTCGGCCCGTCGGTGGCCTGCAGCAGGAACAGGGGCTGCTTTTGCCAGTAGTCGCTGAGAAACGCTTCCGGGGTCAGTTGTGCCGGAAAGCTGAGCATGGCCAATTCAGATGTCGCGAGCCTGCTGGTCGGCGAGACCGACGTACGTCTCGGGCCTGAGCTTCAGCAGGCGTTTTTTCTCTGCGTCGGGAATCTCGAGCGTGCCGATAAACTCGAGCAGGATATCTTTTGTGACCGCCCGGCCGCGCGTCAGCGCTTTAAGCTTTTCGTACGGCTCGGGAATGCCGTAGCGCCGCATGACGGTTTGCACCGCTTCGGCGAGTACTTCCCAGGCCTGCGATACGTCATGTCGGATCGCCTCGGCATTGACCTCGAGCTTGCCGACGCCTTTCTGCAGCGACTGCAGTGCAATGACGACATGCGCTGCCGCGTTTCCGAGATTACGTTGCACGGTGGAATCAGTCAGGTCGCGCTGCCAGCGGGAAATCGGCAACTTCTCGGCAAAGTGGCCCAGCATGGCGTTGGCCATGCCGAAATTGCCCTCGGCGTTTTCGAAATCGATCGGGTTTACCTTGTGCGGCATCGTCGACGAGCCGACTTCGCCCTTGCGGACTTTCTGTTTGAAATAGCCCAGCGAAATGTAGCCCCAGACGTCGCGCGCGAAGTCGATCAGGATCGTGTTGTGGCGCATCAGCGCGTGACAATACTCGGCCGTCCAGTCATGCGGCTCGATTTGGGTCGTGTACGGATTAGGTTCGAGCCCGAGCGACTCAATGAAGCGATGACTGATCGCCGGCCAGTCGGCGTCGGGGTATGTGATCGCGTGCGCGTTGTAGTTGCCGACCGCGCCATTGAACTTGCCGAGTATCTCCACGTTGGCCAGTTGCTTGTGAACACGGTCGAGTCGAGCGACGACGTTGGCGATTTCCTTGCCGAGCGTCGTCGGGCTCGCCGTCTGGCCGTGCGTGCGGGACAACATCGGCAGGTCGACGTTTTCCGCCGCCAGGTTCTTCAGCTTGCTGCGCAGGTCTTTCATCATTGGCAGCAGCACGTCGGATCGCGCGGACCGCAACATCAGCGCATAGGACAGGTTGTTGATGTCCTCGGACGTGCAGCCGAAGTGCAGGAAGTCTTTCATCGTCTGCGTTTCCGGCCCGTCGCCGAGTTTCTCGCGAATGAGGTATTCGACCGCTTTGACGTCGTGATTCGTGGTGGCTTCGATCGCCTTGACGCGTTCCGCGTCGTCAATGGAGAAATCGTCGACGATGTGGTTCAGCAGGTCCTTCATGACCGACGACAGCGGGCCGATTTCCGGCACGTCTTTTTCGTCGGCGAGGCACTGCAGCCAGCGGATTTCAACGAGCACGCGAAAACGGATCAGGCCGTATTCGGAGAAGATGTCGCGGAGAGCGTTGACCTTGTCGGCGTAGCGGCCGTCGGCCGGGGAGAGTGCTCGCAGGGTGGAGACTTTCATACTCGGAAAACCAGTGTAGACTTGCGCGCGCAAAGCGCGAATCATACACGAACTGACCCCTTTGAAATGGCCAAAAACCGGCCGGAGCCGATCCCGTAATGAGTGACACGAAATACCGCATCGAAAAGGACAGCATGGGCGAACTCAAGGTCCCCGAAGATGCACTGTGGGGCGCGCAGACGCAGCGTGCTGTCGAGAACTTCCCGATATCGGGGCTTGCGATGCCGCGCCAGTTTATCGGCGCCCTTGGACTCGTAAAGTGGGCCGCAGCCGGCGCGAATGCCGAGCTGGGCTTGTTGACGTCCGACGTGGCAATCGCAATCCAGAAAGCAGCGCTGTCGGTCGCCGATGGCGAACATGACCGGCACTTCCCGATTGACGTGTTCCAGACCGGGTCGGGCACCAGTTCCAACATGAACGCCAACGAAGTGATTTCACATCTCGCGACCGATGCACTCGGCGCCGAGGTGCATCCGAACGATCACGTCAACATGAGCCAGAGCTCGAATGACGTAATTCCGACCTGCGTGCACGTCAGTGCGGCGCTCGCGATCCGCAACCAGCTGTTGCCGGCTTTGGCCCACCTGTCAAAAGTGCTCGAGAAAAAGGCCGACGAGACGCGTGACACCGTCAAGACGGGGCGCACGCACCTGATGGATGCGATGCCTGTGACGATCGGCCAGGAGCTGGACGGCTGGCGCTCGCAGGTCGAGCATGGCGCCGAGCGTCTCAATGACACGATGAAGCGGCTCTCGGCGCTGGCGCAAGGCGGTACGGCGGTCGGCACCGGGATTAACGCGCACCCGAAATTCGGCGAAAAGGTCGCGGTGCTGCTGAGCGAGCAAACGGGCGTGCCTTTCACATCGGCCCGTTCGAAGTTCGAGTCGCTGAGCAGCCAGGATGCGGCCGTTGAAACCTCGGGTCAGCTGCGAACGCTGGCTGTGAGCCTGACCAAGATCGCCAACGACCTGCGCTGGATGAATTCCGGGCCGCTGGCCGGCATCGGCGAAATCGAGCTGCCGGCCCTGCAGCCCGGCTCCAGCATCATGCCGGGCAAGGTGAACCCGGTGATTCCCGAAGCCGTGGCGATGGTCTGCGCGCAGGTTATTGGCAATGACGCGGCGATTGCTATGGGCGGCCAGTCCGGCAACTTCCAGCTGAACGTCATGTTGCCGGTCGTTGCGTACAACTTGCTGCAGAGCATCGAAATCCTGGCCAATGCGTCGGTCTGCCTCGCCGACAAGGCCATCGCCGGGTTCACCGTCAACACCGACAACATCAATCGTGCGCTTGACCGCAACCCGATTCTCGTTACGGCGCTAAATCCCGTGATCGGCTACGAACTGGGCGCGAAAGTCGCCAAAAAGGCCTACAAGGAAGGGCGACCGGTGAAAGACGTGGCGCGCGAAATGACCGACCTGACAGACGAGGAGCTGGACCGGCTGCTGGATCCGGCCGCGCTGACCGAGGGCGGGATAAAGCATTGACCGTAGCCGGCGCGCGAACGCAACGCCTGACGCCGGACGAGATTCGCTCGACCCTGGCAGGGAGCAGCCTGGAACAGGCCACGTCGGGCCTGCTGTTGCCGCCGAGCAGTGAGCGCTGGCCGCAAGAGTGGCTGGACATGATCGACGGCGAATTGAAGCGTGCCGGCGTCCTGATTCCACTGCTCGAACGTTCTCACGGGCTGAATGTCTTGCTGACGCAGCGTTCGGCCGAGCTGAAAATGCACGCAGGTCAGGTGAGTTTCCCCGGGGGTCGGGTAGAGGACCACGACAGCGATGTCGAAGCCACGGCGCTGCGCGAGACGCACGAAGAGGTGGGCATCGAGCCCGACCAGGTTTCGGTCGCGGGCTACCTCGATACGATGCCGACGATTACGGGCTACGCGGTGACGCCGGTCGTCGGGCTGGTCTCGGGCGACCCGCTGCTCGTTATTGACCGCTCCGAGGTCGAGTATGCTTTCGAGGTGCCGCTCGACTACCTTCTCGACGCCGGCAATGACGTCCCGGTCGAACGAGAGGTGTTTGGTCAAAAATTCGTGCTGACCGAGTTCCACTGGGAGGGTGAGCGCATCTGGGGTGCAACGGCGTACATGATTCTGGCGTTCAGAAAACGCCTTTTAAAACAGAGATAAATGGCCTCTATCGAGAAATTACTTGAAGTCATGCAGCAGCTCCGAGATAAGGAGAGCGGTTGCCCGTGGGACATCGAGCAGGACTTTTCGAGCATTGCGCCATATACGATCGAGGAGGCCTACGAGGTTGCCGACGCGATCGAGCGCGGCGACATGGACGACCTGTGCGACGAACTCGGCGACTTGCTGCTGCAGGTGGTCTTTCATGCCCAGATGGCGTCGGAGGCCGGGCACTTCGACTTTGACGACGTCGCTGGCGGCATCACGGATAAGATGCTGCGGCGGCATCCGCACGTGTTTGGTGCGGAAACGGATCGGTCGCAGCAGACGATCAACGAGAACTGGGAGCGCATCAAGGCCGAGGAGCGCTCTGGGAAGGCCGATGACAGCGTCCTCGCGGGTATCGCGAAAGCACTGCCGGCGCTGAAGCGCGCGCAGAAACTGGGAAAACGCGCCGGTACCGTGGGTTTCGACTGGCCGGACCGGCGCGGCGTGCACGAAAAGATTCATGAGGAACTGGCCGAACTGGAGCAGGCCGTAGGTTCGCGCGATCCTGCGGAAATTGAAGTGGAGTTTGGCGATCTGCTATTTGCCGTCGTCAACCTCGCGCGACACCTCGACGTCGACCCGGAGAAGGCGCTGACGGGCGCCAACGCCAAGTTCGAGCGGAGATTTCGCGCCATGGAGTCCGCTATCGGCGACTCCGGCCGCCGCTTCAAGGACTTCAACGCCGAAAGCCTCGACCAGCTGTGGCGCAAAGCCAAATCCCAAGTCGGCTAAAAAGGGATCAGCTACCTTTTTAAAGGGATCAGCTACCTTTTTTCTAACCCCGGAATTACGTCGCTGATCCCGACCTTAAATAGGTAGCTGATCCCTTTTTGTCCGTCTTTGTTCAGGGAGGGTTCATTGCCAGGGTCCTAGTCTTGCATCAAGGCTGGCGAAAGGCCGGTCGTTGACCAAAGGACAGGACGATGAATATCAAGACCAGACTCGCTGCATGTGCCTCGGCTGCGATTTTGTTTTCGGGCAGCGCATGGGCGGACCACGACTACCGCATGGCGCGCAATGACCGTGCGGTCTACGACTACGCGAAAGTCATATCATCCCAGCCGCTGGTGCGTTACGTGACTGTCACGACGCCGGTACGTGAGTGCTGGGAGGAGATGGAGTACTACACGGTGGATCGCCGTGCCCGTCACTCGGGTGGGAGCACGCTGCTTGGCGCTGTCATCGGCGGCGTAGTGGGCCACCAGTTCGGTAGTGGCCGCGGCAATGATGCTGCGACGGTCGCCGGCACGCTGATCGGGGCCGCCATCGGCAACGATGCGGCGCGCCAGCGCCACGGTGACCGATACGCTGTGGAGCGCCATGGCCGACCGGTAGAGCGATGCGAGACGCGCTACCGCGAGCACCAGGAGGAGCGGATTGACGGCTATCGCGTGACCTACCGGTACCACGGCCAGAAGTACGTCACCGAGATGCCGTACGATCCGGGCAAGCGCATCCGGGTTCGCGTCGACATCCGTCCGGCAGGATAGGCAAAAGGACCGGATGTGACCCGCTTCATTGCAATCAATCTGCGCAAGCACCACACTTGGCGCATGCGTCTCATAGCAACAATCGCGGTAGCGGCGGCCCTGGTTTCACTGCCAGGGCCGGTGGCTGCCGATGACGTGGAAGAGGCGCTCAAGGCCGTTCACCAGCAGTATGCGGGAAAGGTTGAGATGTATGCCGCGCAGTCGGATGGCATGACGCTGTCGCAAGCAACCGCGATGATCCGCAAGCGGACCGGCGGTCAGATTGTCGGCGCCGAGACGAAGGTGCAGGGCGGTCGTGAAGTGCACTACATCAAGGTTCTCAAGGACGGCAGGGTCAAGACCCACAAGGTCAACGGCAAACGCCGCTAGTCCAACTCCCGTTCGAGGAGAGCACCATGCGATTACTGGTAATTGAAGACGACGTGACGCTGCGCGAATCGCTCGCGCAGAAACTGAGTGAGGCCGGGTTTGCTGTCGAGCAGGCGGCGGACGGCAAGGAAGGCCTGTATTTCGCCGAGGAATACCCGATCGACCTCGCCATTATCGATCTTGGCCTGCCCGAGATGTCGGGCATCGACATCATCAAGAAGGTGCGGGCCGACGGCAAGTCGTACCCAATCCTGATCCTGACAGCGAGGGATCGCTGGGAGGACAAGGTTGATGGCCTGAGTGCCGGTGCCGACGATTATGTCGTCAAACCGTTTCACTACGAAGAAGTTGCCGCTCGGGTCAATGCTTTGCTGCGCCGCAGCGGCGGCTGGGCGTCGTCGCAACTTGACGCCGGACCCGTGTCACTCGACATGACGCGCCAGGAGCTGAAGGTAAACGGCGAGGCGATCGACCTGACGAGTTTCGAGTACAAAATCATCGAGTACCTGATGGTGCGGGCCGGCCAAGTGATCTCCAAGGCCGAGCTGACCGATCGCCTGTACGACCAGGATTTCGAACGTGACAGCAACGTGATCGAGGTGTTCATCGGGCGCCTGCGCAAGAAAATGGACCCCGACAACACACTGAAACCCATCGAGACGCTACGTGGTCGCGGCTATCGCTTCGCGCTGGAGCGTAGCCAGGAAGGCTGACGCCGCCGATGTATTCTCTAAGCCGCCGCTTGTTGATTTCGGTCAGCGTGCTGCTGCTGGTCTTCTTTGGCGTAACGATCGCGGTACTTGATTCGGCGTTTACCCGGTCACAGGAGCAGGCACAGCAAGACATTCTCGACGGTCAGCTGGTTGGCTTGCTTGCGGCGGCCGAGGAAGGTAATTCGCGCAACCTGATTATCCCGGCGCATCGCCTGCGCGAGCCGCGCTTTGGGCAGATCGGATCGGGGCTTTACGGCCAGCTGCAAGACGGCGACGGCAATGTCCTTTGGCACTCGGATTCAGCCCTGGGACTCGATATTCCCGAAGGGATATTTCCGGAAATCGGCAATCATCTGTTCGCCCGCGAGTCGCTCGCAGACGGTACTCCGCTGCTGACGCTGAGTCTTGCCGTTGAATGGGAATTCGATGACGGCAGTGTCCAAACCTACGTCTTCAAAGTCGCGGAAAGTCTCGACTCTTTCAATGCACAGATCGCAAAGTTTCGCCGGCAGTTGTTTGGCTGGTTTGCAGCCATTGCTATGACGATGCTGCTTGCGTTTTCGTTCCTGTTGCGTGGGCTCATGCGGCCGTTGCGCAAGATCGAAACAGAGATTGGAGAAATCGAGGAAGGCAATCGCGTTTCCCTATCCAAGGAATTTCCAACGGAGCTTACCGGCGTTGCGCGCAACCTGAACTTGCTGATCGACTCCGAGCGGGCCCGGTCGGACCGCTACCGGTATACGCTGGACAACCTTGCACACAGCCTGAAAACACCGCTGGCGGCAATGCGTGCGCTCCTGAACGATCGTGAAAGCGAGGGATTCGGAACACGGTTCAACGAACAGATCGACCGCATGGATGAGATTGTGCGTTACCAGTTGCGGAAGCCGGCGGCCTCCGTTGCTGACAACCTCGTACTGACTCCGGTGCCGGTTGAGAAGGAAGTTGGCCGCCTCATCGAAGGTCTGAAAAAGGTGTATCACGAAAAAGCGCCCGTGTTCGACGTGAATATCGCAAAGGGCATGCAGTTTCGGGGTGATACAGGAGACTTTCTCGAGCTATCCGGCAATCTGCTCGACAACGCGTGCAAGTGGTGCGAGAAGACGGTACGAATCAGCATCGTGCCGTCGGCCGGCGCACGGGCGATTGCAAGCGGAATGGTATTGACGGTTGCGGACGATGGCCCGGGTATTCCGGAAGAGGCGGCGGATGCGCTGCTGCAACGCGGCATGCGGCTCGATGAATCGACGCCGGGCCACGGTATCGGGCTCGCTGTGGTGAAAGACATCGCCCACTCGTACGGCGGGCGGCTGTCGATAAAGCGCTCGGACCTCGGCGGTGCCGAGATGATGGTCTCGATACCGCCGGTGTCGAAGTCCTAGCGTTACTTCTTCTTGAGCATCAGGAACAGGCCGGCTGCGAGGCTGATCGCGCCGCCGATGTAGCGGTACATTACGTCATCCATCGACGATCCGGTTAGCGACCGTGAGACTTCGTTTGCAGCGGATCCTGACATCTGGAAGCCCCAGATGATCAGTGCTGCGCCGAGAACGATAAGGACGATAGACAGCAGTTTGGTCTGTTGTGCGTTCATGCTCTTCCCCTTTTGCCTGGTTTTTCGTAGGTTGTTGTCGCCTATTGACGGCGCAGGCAGGGTGAAAGTCACAGATGCATATACGATTTATTACAACCGGCGGGACCATCGACAAGATCTATTTTGATGCCCTGAGCCAGTTCGAGGTGGGAGAGTCGGTGGTGCAGCACATTCTGACTGACGGGCTGGTCGATATTGACTATGACGTGGTCCCGATCTTCCGCAAGGACAGCCTTGAGATCACGGACGAAGACCGGCAGAACCTGCGTGACTATATTGCGGCGGACGACGGCGCACGGTACGTGATAACGCACGGCACCGACACGATGTCCGAGACGGCCGAAGCGCTCAACCAGCTGGACGGAAAGACGATCGTGTTGACGGGCGCATTGACCCCGGCGCGGTTTCGCACGACCGATGCAGTATTCAACGTCGGCATGGCCGTGGCGGCCGTGCAGACGGCGATGCCGGGCGTCTACATCGCGATGAGCGGCCAGGTCTTCGAAGCAGGCGCCGTCCGCAAGAACCGCAAACAAAACCGCTTCGAAGCCACATAGGGCCAGACCCCATCCACCAGGGCCAGACCCCACCCGCAGGGGCCAGACCCCACCGGGTGGGGTCTGGCCCCTGCGGCGACTGTGGTGGGCACATTTAGACTGGATAAAAGGTAGCTGATCCCCATTTAGAGGTCGAAGTTGATGCCTTGCGCCAGCGGCAGGTCTTTGCCCCAGTTGATCGTGTTGGTCTGGCGACGCATGTAGGCTTTCCAGGAATCCGAGCCCGCCTCGCGGCCACCGCCCGTTTCTTTCTCGCCACCAAACGCGCCACCAATCTCGGCGCCGGACGTACCGATGTTCACGTTCGCAATCCCGCAGTCCGAACCGCCGTGCGACAGGAAGTACTCGGCGTTTTGCAGATTGTCCGTGAAAATCGCCGACGAGAGTCCCTGCACAACGCCGTTTTGTTTGGCGATCGCTTCGTCAAGGGTATCGAACGGAATCAGGTACAGGATCGGCCCGAAGGTCTCTGTCTGCACGATATCCCACTCGTTTTCGGCCACTGCCAAGGCTGGCGTCATGAAATTGCCCGGCCCGTCAATGCGCTCGCCGCCGCACAGCACCTCGCCGCCGGCTTCGCGCACGGCGTCACACGCGGCTTCGACACGCGCCATCGACGCTTCGTCGATGACCGGTCCCATTAGCGTATCGGGATCGATCGGGTTACCGATTCGGACCTGGCCGTAGGCCTTGACCAGCGCCTTTTTCAGTTCGTCGAATCGCGAGCGATGTGCGATCACGCGTCGCGTCGATGTGCAACGCTGGCCCGCCGTACCGACCGAACCGAACACGATCGACGGAACGGCCAGGTCGAGGTTGGCGTGCTCGTCGACGATGATCGCGTTGTTGCCGCCCAGCTCCAGCAGGTATTTGCCCATGCGCGACGCCACGCGCTCGGCGACCTTGCTGCCGACCGCACACGAACCGGTGAACGACATCAGGTTGACGCGCTTGTCGTCAACAAACGTCTGCGCCAGTTCGTTGGTGCCGTCGCTGATCAGGAAAAACACCGGCGGAAGGTCGATATCCGCAATCGCTTCGTTGATGATCTTCTGCACGGCGACGCCGCACAGCGGCGTCTTCGGTGACGGTTTCCAGATGTTAACGTTGCCGCAGATCGCGGCGATCGCCGCGTTCCAGGAATACACCGCGACCGGAAAATTGAACGCCGAGATCGTGCCCACAATACCCAGCGGGTGCCACTGCTCGTACATGCGGTGTTGCGGCCGCTCCGAGTGCATCGTGTTGCCGTACATCATGCGAGACTGGCCGACCGCGAAGTCGCAGATATCGATCATCTCCTGGACCTCGCCGTCACCCTCGGCCTTGATCTTGCCTACCTCGAGCGTCACAAGGCTGCCCAGTGCATCCTTGTGCTTGCGCAAGCCGTCGCCGATACGCCGCACTGCCTCGCCGCGAACCGGGGCAGGGATCGTGCGCCACACCTCGGCTGACGCCTGGGCCATGGCAATGACCTTCTCGTATTCCGCCGGCGTGGTCGAGCGCACGCTCGCGATCAGCTCATCGGTTGCCGGGTTATAGGATTCGATGATCGTGCCGGCGTCATCCGCCGTCGATTCACTGCCAAACCACGTGCCATTGTTGACTGCGCCTAAGCCCAGTTGCTCGAGAATGTCTTTCATCGGGTTGCCCATCAGGAAAATTGGCGCGCATTGTGCCAAGGCCGCTGCCGCCAATCCAGCGCTGCCGTCATATCGTGGTGTGCGAAAAATGTCGCGAAAACAACAGCTTCTCGCAGGAGTCTCGGCAAAGCCTGAAGTTAGGTTAGAAACCTGCGCCAAGCTCCTGATTACAGGAGAAACTTTTGTAGCCAAACCTGCGCCGTGGCATAGTCCGCTCATCAGACCCGGCGAACGCGCCGGTTTTTTGTCATCAGCAGCAGAACAACCGTGAGCAGAACCGTACCGAAAAACGACTGGCATCCCGCAAGCTGGCAAAGTCGCGAGGCGTCACAACAGGCATCCTATCCGGACCAGGCGGCGCTCGATCGCGCCGTGTCCGACCTGAGCCGGCTGCCGCCGATCACGACCTCGTGGGAGGTCGATGCCCTGAAGAACCACTTCGCAAAGGCGCAGCGCGGCGAAGCATTCGTCCTGCAGGGCGGGGATTGCGCCGAGACGTTCGACGAATGCACGTCGGAAAATATCGTGGCGAAGCTCAAGATCCTGCTGCAGATGAGCCTCGTGATGATCTACGGCCTCAAGAAGCCGGTTGTCCGCGTCGGTCGCATGGCCGGGCAGTATGCAAAACCGCGCTCGGCTGACACCGAAACTCGCGACGGCACGACGTTACCGAGTTTTCGCGGCGACCTGGTCAATCGCAGCGGCTTCACGGCAGACGATCGTATCCCCGATCCACAAATGATCCTGCGCGGCTACGAACGCGCCGGCCTTACGCTCAACTTCGTGCGTTCATTGATTGACGGCGGATTCGCCGACCTTCATCACCCGGAATACTGGGATCTCGACTGGGTCGGGCACTCGACGGCTGCTGCCGATTACCAGAGCATCGTCGCATCGATCTCCGATTCGCTGGATTTCCTGGAGACGGTATCCGGGCGGCAGTTCCACCACACGCAGCGCGCCGATATCTACGCGGCGCACGAAGGCCTGCACCTGCACTACGAACAGGCCCAGACCCGCTATCTCGACCGTCGCAGGGCCTGGTACAACCTGACCACGCATTTTCCCTGGATCGGCATGCGGACGGCGCAGCTGGACGGCGCGCACATCGAGTACTTCCGCGGTATCGCGAACCCGGTCGGCGTCAAGATCGGCCCGGGGATGACGCGAGAATGGCTGCAGGGGATCATCGAGGTGCTCAACCCGAACAACGAACCCGGACGCCTGACGCTGATCCACCGCTTTGGTGCCAAGGGTGTCGAGGAACATTTGCCCGAGATGATCAAGGCGGTGCGCGAAATGGGGACGCCAGTCCTGTGGGTCTGTGACCCGATGCACGGCAATACCGAAAGCACGTCGGATGGCACCAAGACGCGGCGCTTCGGCAACATCGTTTCCGAGCTCGAATCCGCCTTCAAGGTGCACGAATCGATGGGGAGTTACCTCGGCGGCGTACACCTCGAACTCACGGGCGAAAACGTAACGGAATGCACTGGCGGCGCCCGTGGCCTCACCGACGCCGATCTCGCTCGCGCCTACAAGTCGACGGTTGATCCGCGATTGAACTACGAGCAGGCGATGGAAATCGCGATGCGGATTTCTGGCCTGTAGCACGGTCGGCGCGGTTACCTCCGGGCAAACAAGTACAGGAATGGCTCGCTACGCTGCGCTTTATTTGCGGTACTTGTTTGCCCGGACGCCGATCGTCCGCCACTCGCCCGGTCCGAGTCCTTCCAGCGTCCACTCGCCAATCGAACAACGAATCAGACGCAGCGTCGGCAGACCGACCGCAGCGGTCACGCGGCGCACCTGCCGGTTTCGACCCTCGTCCAGTGTAATCTCGACCCAGCTGTCCGGCACGTTCGCGCGATAACGAATCGGTGGATCGCGTTTCCACAGTCCCGGCGGCTCGTCGATTGATATCGCGCGTACCGCCTTCGCCGGGCCGTCCTTGAGGCGTACACCGGCCACCAGCCGGTCCAGTTGCTCCTGACGAGGTTCTCCCTCGACCTGCGCCCAGTAGACTTTTTCGACCTTGTGTTTGGGTTGGCTGATGCGTGCCTGCAACCGCCCATCGTCGGTCAGCAGGATCAGTCCCTCGCTTTCAAAATCGAGGCGACCGGCCGGGTACACGCCAGGGACGTCGACGTAGTCACCGAGCGTTGGCCGGCCGTCGGCATCCGTGAACTGGCTCAGCACCCGAAACGGTTTGTTCAGCAGGACGATCACGGCAGGCACTTTTGGCGGCCGCGCCCGATCTGTACAATGCACGCCTTTTCCGGCGCCTCCCGCCCAGCGTGGCCAGGGCAAGCCGTCCGTCGCATCCCGACCTGAGATTTGCCATGCACTACGATCATATTGCCGTGCCCGCCGATGGCGAGGCCATTACCGCGAACCCGGACCATACCCTGAACGTTCCGGACTTTCCCATCATTCCGTTCATCGAGGGCGATGGTATCGGTGTCGACGTAACGCCTCCCATGCTGGCCGTGGTCAACGCGGCGGTCGAGAAATCCTACGGCGACAAGCGCGCGATCAAATGGATGCAGGTTTACGCGGGCCAGGCGGCTGCCGATCTGTACGGCAACGACGACTATCTCCCCGAAGAGACTCTGGATGCCCTTAATCGCTACATCGTGTCGATCAAGGGACCGCTGGCGACGCCCGTCGGTGGCGGTATTCGTTCGCTGAACGTTGCTATTCGACAGACGCTGGACCTCTATGCCTGCGTGCGGCCGATCCAGTACTTCCCGGGCGTGCAGACGCCGATGCTCGAGTCCGACCTCGTCAGCATGACCGTGTACCGTGAGAACACCGAGGACATCTATGCGGGCATCGAATACCCGACCGGCTCCGAGGAAGTGCAGAAACTGATCCACTTCCTGCAGACGGAACTCAACGTCAACAAGATCCGCTTCCCGCTCAGTTCGGGTATCGGCATCAAGCCGGTATCACGCGAAGGGTCCGAGCGACTGATCCGCAAAGCGATTCAGCACGCCATCGACCGAGACCAGAGTTCGGTCACCTTGGTGCACAAGGGCAACATCATGAAGTTCACCGAGGGTGCCTTCATGAAGTGGGGCTACGAATTGGCTGCGACGGAGTTCGGGGCGAAGAAGATCGGTGACGGTCCGTGGATGTCCTTCAAGAACCCGAAAACGGGCAACGAGATCGTCATCAAGGACGTGATCGCCGACAACTTCCTGCAACAGATCCTGTTGCGACCGGAGGAGTATGACGTCATCGCGACACTCAATCTCAACGGTGACTACATTTCGGACGCGCTGGCGGCGCAGGTTGGCGGTATCGGCATTGCGCCGGGCGCGAACATGGCCGACACCGTGGCCGTTTTCGAAGCAACGCACGGCACGGCGCCCGGATTCGCCGGCAAGGACCGGGTCAACCCGGGGTCACTGATCCTGTCAGCCGCCATGATGCTGCGTTACATCGGATGGAACGAGGCGTGCGATCTCGTGGTGAAGGGGGTCGCAAACTCGATCGCGGCGGGAGAGGTCACGTTTGACCTTGCGCGCTTGCGCGAGGCCATCCACCAGCCGAAACGCAAGGAGCGTCCGCACGACAAGAAAGGCGTCGAGCAGGAAATCGACCAGCTGATGCCGGGCGCGAAACTCGTCGGTACGAAAGGCTTCGGCGAAGCCGTCATTCGTCACATGGATGACTGATACTACGATCTTTGACCGGGACTGCCGCGCCTGCCCACGGCTCGCGGCCTTCCTCGACGACGTCAACGAGCGTTTTCCGGACTACTACTGCCGGCCGGTGCCGCCATTCGGTGCTCCGGACGCGCGCTTCCTGATCGTCGGCCTCGCGCCGGGCATGCATGGCGCCAATGCGACAGGGCGGCCGTTTACCGGCGACCACGCCGGCATCCTGCTGTACCAGATGCTGCACAAGTACGGCTTTGCCACGCGACCGCATTCGGAGTCTGCCGATGACGGATTGAAACTCAAGGACTGTCGCATCACCAATGCCGTCAAGTGCCTGCCACCCGACAACAAGCCGGTCGGTGCGGAGATCAACACCTGCAATGCATTTCTCGCCAACGAGTTGTCCAGGTTGCCGGACGACGCTGTCGTCATGGCCCTTGGCGGCATTGCGCATCGCGCCATCGTGAAGGCGATGCGGCTGCGGCAGGCCGCCTACAAGTTCGGTCATGCGGCGTTGCACGACCTCGGCCGTTTTCAGGTGCTCGATTCCTACCATTGCAGCCGCTACAACACCAATACGGGCCGGCTGACCGAGGCCATGTTCGACGCGATATTTGCGACGGCGCGGGAGTTGCTGGATAAATAGCGCCGTGAGCGACGAAGCCCCCTTCGAGGTCAGGCCTTTCCTGCGCAGCCTGACACACCGACCTGGCGTGTATCGCATGCTGAATGCGAAACACAAGGTGATTTACGTCGGCAAGGCACGCGACCTGAAGAAGCGCGTCTCCAGCTACTTCACGAAAAAGCACACCGACGCCAAGACGGCGGCCATGATGGAGCTGGTCGCGCGGGTCGAGGTCACCGTCGCCAATACCGAGGCGGAAGCGCTCATCCTCGAGAACAGCCTGATCAAGCAGCATCGGCCACGTTTCAACATCCTGCTGCGCGACGACAAGAGCTACCCGTACATCTACGCGTCGACGGATCACAAGTTTCCGCGCCTGCGTTTTCATCGCGGCCCGAGAAAAGGGAAGGGGCGCTATTTCGGGCCTTATCCGGGTACGCGTGCCGTGCGCCAGACGCTCAACGAACTCGAAAAGCTGTTCATGATTCGCAACTGCAATGACAGCTTTTTCCGCAACCGCTCGCGTCCCTGCCTGCAGTACCAGATTCGTCGTTGCACCGCGCCGTGCGTCGGTCTCGTCACCGAAGAACAGTACCGCAAGGATATCGATGCGGCGATCATGTTTATCGAAGGCAAGGACCAGAACGTCGTCAATACGTTTGTCGAGCGAATGGACGATGCGTCGAAAGCGCAGGAGTACGAGCAGGCGGCGCGCTATCGGGACCAGATCTCCAGACTCAAAGAAATACAGGCTCGGCAGCTCGTCAAGCGCACCAGCAAGCTCGACATCGACGTGCTGGGTTTTGCGTCGAACGGAGCGATGCACTGTGTCACGGTGATGTTCATTCGCAACGGGTCGATCATTGGCAACCGCGATCACTTTCCGAGGGTGGAGGGAGAGACGGACAAGACGACGATCCTGAATGCGTTCGTCGCGCAGTACTATCTTGGCCGTGACGCGCCTGCCGAGATCATTCTCGACGCAGGCATCGAAGACCAGGCTTTGCTTGAGCGCGAGTTGTCGCAACGCATGATGCGCAAAGTGCAGATCAAGTCCCGTGTGCGCGGCGATCGCAAGCGCTGGCTGGAGATGGCGTGTACGAACGCAGAGCAGGGCCTGAACGTAAAGGTCGCCAGCAATGCGACCATCCGGCGACAGTTTGCGGCCCTGGGCGAAGCGCTGCAGCTGGACGATCCTCCGGAACGCCTGGAGTGTTTCGACGTCAGCCACACATCGGGCGAGGCGACCGTCGCATCGTGCGTCGTATTCAACACGGCGGGCCCGCTGAAAAGTGACTACCGGCGTTTCAACCTGAAACCGGACTCGGCCGGGGACGACTATGCGGCCATGGCGGAGGCGCTGTCGCGGCGCTATGCCCGGGTTAAGAAAGGCGAAGTTCCGATGCCCGACGTGTTGTTTATCGACGGCGGCAAGGGTCAGCTTGCCGAGGCCGTGAACGTACTGCGCGAACACGAACTGGACTGGCTGACGGTCGTTGGGGTCGCGAAAGGCCGTTCGCGCCGTCCCGGCGCCGAACAGCTGTTTCGTCCGGGAGACGCGAAGCCGATGCAGTTGCCGCCGGATTCACCGGCATTGTTGCTGATCCAGCAGATACGCGACGAGGCGCACCGTTTCGCGATTACGGGGCATCGGCAGCGGCGTGCGAAGAAACGACGCACGTCTCGCCTGGAGGAAATCCCGGGTCTCGGTCCGAAAAAACGCCGCGAGCTGCTACGCCAGTTTGGCGGTCTGCAGGGCGTACTGGGTGCCGGTGTCGACGATCTTGTGGCAGTGCATGGAATCAGCCGCTCGCTTGCCGAAACCATATACAATAGCCTGCACCCCGATACTCCCTGACAAAAACAACAAACCGAGCGCTCTGTGAAGCTGAACCTGGCAAACCTGTTAACGATCTTCCGGATCGCGGCCATCCCGGTTGTCGTCATTTGCTTCTACAGTCCGCTGGAAAACGCGCGGCCGATCGCAGCCATTATTTTCGGTATCGCGGCCGTCACGGACCTGATTGATGGCTGGGTTGCACGGCGCTTTAACCAGATGTCGCGTTTCGGTGAGTTCCTGGACCCGGTGGCGGACAAGCTGATGGTGGCCATCGTGCTGGTCATGCTGGTTCAGGCGCAGTCGAGCTGGTTCGAAGACGTCATAGCGATGATCATCATCGGTCGCGAGATCACGATCACGGCACTGCGTGAGTGGATGGCGACCATCGGTGAACGGGCCAATGTGCAGGTCGACATCACCGGGAAGATCAAGACGACGCTGCAGATGTTCGGCATTGCGTTCATGGTGTACCAGAACGACCTGTTGGGGATACCGATCTACAAGCTCGGGTTCGGGCTGCTGGTCGCGGCGGCCGTCATGACCGTCTGGTCCATGTTCATCTACCTGCGGGCGGCATGGCCCTTCATCGCCGAGGACCAGGATGCAGAAAAACCGGAAAACGGGCACAATTCGGGTTGACAGGGCCCCGATTGGGGCTACAATCTCCGGCCTCTTGCGGGAATAGCTCAGTTGGTAGAGCGCAACCTTGCCAAGGTTGAGGTCGCCAGTTCGAACCTGGTTTCCCGCTCCAAATTCCCAAGGCCCCGCAGCGCGGGGCCTTGTCATTTGGGGGAACGCGCTTTCTCTACCCAGGCACGTCAAACGCAAGAAATTCACATCCTCGGGATATATCCAGACGCGCTTCTTCGCTATCTCGGATGCCGAAGCCATCACCCTTCGTCAGCGTTTGACCAAGCACGCTCATTTGGCCATCAATGACATAGAAAAATGCGTGATTGCCTTTGAGCCGAGGCTTGAAATGCAGCTCGCTTGGGTTGCGGAAATTGCCGTAGTTGAGGTAGACATCCTGTTGAATTAGAAGGCTACCGTCGGCGCCGTCCGGCGACAGGACGCAGGTGACCCTATCTTCGTAGTTTCCTGACGAAATGTGTTTTCGGCTGAATCCTGGTTTCAGATTCTTTTCGCGTGGCGTAAACCAGATCTGCAGGGCATGCATTTCTTCGGAATCGGAATTGTTGAGTTCGTTGTGAACGATTCCTGTTCCGGCAGTGATGATTTGAATGCCCTTGGCTTTTAGAAGGCCGTTGTGCGACGAATCGTTTGGATCGATGTGATTCACCTCACCTTTCACCACGAACGTCACAACTTCGACATCATTGTGCGGGTGAAACCCGAATCCCTTCGCGGCTGGCACCAGAACCGCATCATCAATAGTAATCAGCGCGCCGAAAGAGCGTCTTTCGGGCGGCATGTCGGGCTTAAAGCACAGATAAGCTTGCATAAACCCAAAGTCCTCATGCCGTCTGGTGCTGGCCGGAAGGAATATCGTGTTTCGACCCATCGCTACGACTCCTTAGTGACCCGCGCTAAGAATTTCTTCTGCCAAGATCTGCATGAGCTTGCCACCATCTTAGCTGGCCCAGTTTACAGCCAGGTCCGCGATCATCGCGCTCGTCGTCGTTAACTCGACGCCGGAGCGTTCCATGCGTCGAAAGGCCATTTCATCGGTGAGTGTGGTCGGTGAGCCGGAAGCATCCACGACGCCGTATACCTCGAATCCCTCATCGGAAGCGCTTATGGCTGGCGGAGCAAGGCACACATCGGTCGTTACACCCGCCATAATGAACTGCTTGCGACCTGTGTTTCGACATGCTTCCGCAAATCGTTCATCGTCCCAGCAATTGACGACACCCGGTCGTTTGATGCGCGCCGCAAAAGCTTCTGGTGCGATCTTTTCGAGCTCCGGCATCAACGGTCCCTGCATCTGATCTTCCTGACTGCTCGTAAATACGATTGGCATTTCCAATGCCACCGCGACTTTGGCGAGAGCTCTGGTGTTTGCTTCGACAATTGCTTTATCGATCGAGCCAATCCAGTTCATTGTCCCGACTTGGTGATCTATAAGAACCATTGCCGATTCTTTTGCTATGGCCTTTTTCATGGGTTTTCCCTGGTTGTGGTTAGGTGCGGTACGATATGGACACCAAGTATCTGTAGTCAACTAGGCACAAAAGGTATACCGCATATGTCGTCACCTGACCTGAAAGACGCGTGTCCCGCCCAGGAGGCGTGGGATGTTTTGTCCGGAAAATGGAAACCATGCATCATTCACGTACTTTCTGAGGGAACGATGCGATTCAATGAGCTCAAGCGCAACGTGCCGGGAATCACCCAACGGATGTTGACGCGGCAGCTCCGGGAACTTGAAGAGAATGGCATTCTGGACCGCCACCACTATCCCGAAATACCGCCGCGCGTGGAATACGAGCTTACCGTCCTCGGGCAATCGGTCTTGCCGTTTTTCGTGATCTTGACTAAGTGGTGGGGTGAGAATCGAGCTGCCATTCTTTCTGCTCGTTCGCGCTACAACAGTTAGCGATTTCAACCTCATGAACTTAGATAGTTGCTGATCGCGAATACTGCATAGGTTGACAACATATTACCGAATCGGTAATGTATACCCATGACTAAGCGCAGTGCGGCCGGTGAGGCACTAACAGAGTTGATCCTGGAGGTTTTCAGATTCAACGGAGTAATGCTGCATGCGGGCAACCGCATCACAAAGCCCCACGGCCTTACCAGCGCCCGATGGCAGGTTATGGGCTCGTTGGAGCTTGCAGGGCAATCCCTGACCGTTGCGCAGATAGCACGGCGAATGGGGTTGGCTCGCCAGGGTGTGCAACGCATCGCCAACGATCTTGCAAAGCTGGGAATGGTGACCTTCGAAGACAATGTCGATCACAAAAGGGCCCCGCTGGTCTCGATAACAGAGCAGGGTGCTTCCGTACTGGTGGAGATAGACCAGGTACAGACCAAGTGGGTCAACCAATTGGCCGAAAAGTTGAACGCGACGAAGCTGGACGACGCTGTGAGTTTGTTGACCGCCGTTCGGCAGCAAGCCGATAAAGAAAACCAAGACGACGAGGAGAACTGGAATGCCCGGATTCAAGGAACTTAACGAGACAGTAAGCCTGGCTGAACAAATGGAGTCCGAGGACGAGGGGCCGATTGTCCTGCTCAATGTCTTTTCTATTAATCCGGAGGATGAACGTGCGCTTCTGGCTGCCTGGTCTCACGACGCCGAATTCATGAAGGCGCAGCCGGGGTACATTTCTACGCAACTACACAAAGCGATTGGCGGCAGCTCTACCTTTGTAAATTATGCGGTTTGGGAGAATGTTGCGTCGTTTCGCGCGGCGTTCACCAACCCTGAATTCCAGAAACGTATTGGCGACTATCCGGAGAGTGCGGTCGCATCGCCCCATCTATTCAAGAAGTTGGCCGTTCCCGGTCATTGTGTGGCTTAGAACTTAACGCGAGCAGCTTTCTCGTGTTTCCTGATCGTGATGCTCTGCTTGTGCGCTTGTGGTATGGCTCGAGGTAAAAAGATGAAAACCAAAATACACGCGATCGCAGGCGTTGTCGGCCTCCTGACCATCGCGACGTTCTGGACTTCAACGCTGGCTGTCGAATTATTCGGCTCGACGGATGCAATTGTCGTCGTCAAGAACGGCATTCTGTGGGGCATGGTATTGCTTGTTCCCGCCATGGCGATTGCCGGCGGGTCGGGAATGTCTCTGGGCCAGGGTCGCAGCGATGCGGGCGTTCTGGCTAAGAAAAAGCGCATGCCGATTATCGGCGCAAACGGACTGGTCGTACTAGTCCCGTCGGCCTTTTTCCTTGCCAACAAGGCGAATGCGGGCTCGTTTGACACCGCGTTTTACACAGTGCAGGTCATTGAGTTATTGGCAGGTGCCGTAAACCTGTCGTTAATGGCGCTCAATGTTCGCGACGGGCTCCGTTTGACGGGGAAGATATCCGGGCGGGGCGATCAAGAGCAGTCGAAAACTGCCGTATCGATCGAGCTTCGCCAAAACGGCCCTGCAATTGTCAGTGGGATTCCGCAGTTGATCGGTCAGGATGGTGAGCAGGTTGCTGTGCGCAAGACCGTGGCGCTCTGCCGTTGTGGCGCATCTGAAAACAAACCATTCTGCGATGGCGCGCATTCGAAAGTCGGTTTTGTCGACTCAAAGTCTCCAGAGCGAACCCCGGATGAGGTTTTGACCTACAAAGGGAGCCAATTGACTGTGCATTACAACAGACTTTTGTGTTCGAAGGCGTACGAGTGCGGGTCACGACTGAGGCGGGTTTTCGATACTGAAAGGAACCCGTGGATCGATCCGGATCAGGGCGACGTCGATGAAATTGTAGACGTTGTTCGAGCGTGCCCGTCCGGCGCGCTTAGCTACCAACGCCCGGGCTTGGGGGTGATGCATGAATCTCCCACCGGAAGTGCGATAGAAGTAGAGAAGAATGGGCCCTATCGAGTAAGAAACTCGCACTTGTCAGGTGTCGATTGGGCTGCCGGCGCGTGTGAGGAGAAGTACTCTCTTTGTCGCTGCGGAGAATCGAAGAACAAGCCGTTCTGCGATGGGTCGCACGTGGCGGCGGGATTTGTCACCGAGGATCCCTGACACGGCCGGTACCGCCAAACTTGATAATGCCTTGACAATTATCCATCAGAATAGTGGCGGAGCATGCACTTCATAGTTAAGGGGTTTTCCGCCCATGAATCTACGCATAGGTCACAAGATGTTTCTGGCGATGCTGGCAACGACCGGCCTGGGTATCGCGTCAATGGCGATCGCTCAACGTTATTCGTTTGAGCGCGGCCTTCTCAACTACGTCCAGGAAATTGAGTTTGAGCGACTCGAGGCGTTAACGGATGAATTGGGGACCCGGTACGCGACAGAAGGCAGTTGGGCGTTCATCGCGGGAAACGAAAACCTGCCAACAGAGTTTATTCGCTTCGCGCGCCGTGATCGCCGGCCGCCGAACGATGATTTTGCGTTGATACGGGGAATGAGCAGCAAGCCGATCAACTCTGCCCGAGCTGACGACAAAGCACGACGAGAGCCGAAGCTACCGCACGTATTGCCCTTGTGGCAGCGAATTAGCCTGCTCGATGCTCAAGGACAATGGGTTGCCGGTGCGGTCATCGCAGAGTTGGGTGTTGAACGGGAGATTTTTGTGCATGGCGAGTTAGTCGGTTTTATGCGGCTGGCTCCGCTTGAGCACTTGAGTGACGAACTTGACCTGGCCTTTGCGCGCCAGCAATTGGGGTACTTGGTTTGGGCGGCAATTGCCGTACTCATAGGTACGGCGCTGGCTGCAGCATTGATGGCACGCAGCTTCGGGCAGCCCATTCGGGCGATTGCGCGAGGTACGCATGAGTTGGCCGGCGGCCGGTACGATGCTCGCCTGCAAATGGATCGATCCGATGAACTCGGGCGATTGGCTGCAGATTTCAATCGCCTCGCAGAGGCACTGCAAAACGCTCAACAGGACCGCCGGCAATGGGTGGCCGATACGTCACACGAACTGCGAACGCCCGTATCGATCTTGCGAGGCGAACTGGAATCGTTGGAGGCGGGGATGCGGCCACTCGACAATTCGGCGTTGCAGTCATTGAGCGTGGAAGTCAAGCGCCTGAATGGGTTAATTGACGATCTCCACCAACTAGCCCAATCGGATTCAGGCGCCTTCACATTCAAGCGAACGCCGGTTGATCTCGGAAGGTTGATTGAAGAAACCGAGGGCCGGTTTCGGGACCGCGCGAACACCGCAGATCTGACGATAAACCTGGATATCGACTCACTTGAGCCTGTCTTGGGTGATCAGGATCGGTTGGGTCAGTTGCTGGATAACTTGATGGAGAACGCACTACGTTATACGGATCCAGGCGGCGAAGTACATGTCGTAGCCAAAGTACTCAATAGCCAAATTCACGTTGCTGTAGCGGATTCAGGTCCGGGCGTTCCTGACGAAGCGTTGCCAAGATTGTTTGATCGATTGTACCGCGTCGAGGCGTCGCGCAATCGTGACTATGGTGCATCCGGTCTGGGCCTGGCAATTTGCGAAAGCATTGTCAAAGCGCACGGCGGAACGATCTGCGCGGCACACTCCGATTTCGGCGGTCTTCTTATTTGCGTCGTACTGCCATTACAAAACGATGAGGTCTAGGTCGTGCACCGAATATTGATCGTCGAGGACGAACCAAAGATCTCACAGATTCACCGGGAACACCTCGAGAGTGCAGGGTATGCGACGCACACACTCGACGACGGCGGTGAGGTTGTTGAGTGGGTCAAAGACCATGAACCGGCATTGATCTTGCTCGACCTGATGTTGCCCGGTAAGGACGGTATGGACGTCTGCCGTGAAATTCGCACCTTTTCTCAAGTTCCGATCATCATGGTGACAGCGCGCGTCGATGAAATAGACCGCCTGCTTGGGCTTGAGCTGGGTGCGGATGACTATGTCTGTAAGCCATTCAGCCCGCGCGAAGTGGTCGCACGTGTGAAGGCAAATCTGCGTCGGATAACATCGCGTCCTGTCGATTCGTTGACAACGCGTGGATTTGAAATCGACGAGTTGTGTCACGTCGCAAAACTCGATGGTGAGGTTCTGAATCTTACGCGTGTAGAGTTTCGGATCCTGGCGGCATTGCTCGACCCTCCCGGTCGGGTCTTTTCGCGCGATCAGCTTCTCGATCGTATGTATGACGATCAACGCATTGTGGGCGATCGAACTGTAGACAGCCACATCACTAATCTGCGTCGCAAGCTGCAGGTAGTTCGCCCAGAGTCAGAGTGCGTGCATTCTGTCTACGGGCTGGGCTACAAACTGGAGGTTTAGCTCGCGCCGCGCCGATGTGCGCTAGCGGACCGTGTAACCGCGACCGGAGAGACAGGCGCTCAGTGCTCTGTCGTAGTTTGGTTTGAATTCTGACGGCTGGTCCGGTTCTGCAGGGTCGAAGCCGCTCTGTTCGGATGCCCACACGTAGCACTCGTAGCGATCCCGACGCACCTGTTCCTCCGATTGCCCTTCGCTCGGATACACAAACAGTGGCTCGGCTTCATTGGCATCGGTGAGCGCTTGTACACCCCCATCCGGTTCCTCGACGACAACGTATTCCTGTGTCTTTGGTTCGTAGACATAGTATGTCGCATTGAAGTAGTAGTAGCGCCGAGGCCCAATGGAAAAGGACACATACCCCATCGGCAGGCCAGTGATTCGTGCCCCGATTGGCGCGTTGATCACGACGTAACCGGAATTGTGCGACCGATAGAATACGCCGCCGTGGTAGAAGTATTTCTTGCCTGCAATCGTCAGTTTGCGATATCCGGCAGGTAGCGATCTCGCCTGGTAACCGACGTGCCGGCTATGCGCGGATGGCGCCTTTCCCGCAGAAGGCGGTGAGTTGTTACGTTTGTTGTGTTGTTGCGCCGATGCGTCCGGAATGTACACAAGCAGCGCCAATACAACCGCAGCCACCAAGGTCACAATAAATGGCCGTTTCATAAGCTGACTCCTCAGATAGAGCATCAATTTCGATGCTTCAAATGGTCGCCCGGCTTTGTAAAGCGACAGACCAGCCAATACCAAGAGATTGTCAAGAAGTGCTTTTCGGCAAGCTTGACGGTTTCTGCATACTTTCTGGCTATCGCCTTTGCAGTTGCTTCGTACAGTTTGTCTCCAAGGTGGCTGGTGCGGCACAACGAATCGACGTTACTCCCCCCGCGCGTTCAACACTGCCGCACCGCCACCTCGTTCAGTAACACTTTTAGAAGGAGACCAACTATGACTAATCCAAAGGCTGTTCGAGTACCCACAATTCTCGGTGTCGCACTTTCAGGATTGCTGCTTGGCAGCGTCGCGCAAGCGCATCCGCCGCACGAATTGACGCAGAAGCTCGGGCTAACCGAAGCTCAGCAACAGCAGCTCACTGAGCTTCGCCGGGAAGTTGACCCGAATCGTCACGATCGCTCCGCCTCGCGAAAGGAAATTATGGAACTGTTTGAGAGCGGAAACGTCGATGGAGCTGCGGAGCTGGCTGCACAGCATGCACGTGACCGTGTTTATCGACGTGCCGAGATGCGCCGACAGCTTAGTGAAGTTCTTACTCCGGAGCAGTTGGAGCAGTTCGACGCACTGCGTGAGGCACGGCAACACCGCGGACGGCGAGGCAAATCGCCGAGGGGTGATCGCCGTGATCAATAGTGCGACCGCCAACGCCTGTCGAACGAATGTAACGACGCAATCGGTTTTCTTTGCCGCGTGGACGGCGGCTGTACTTTTCGGTTCGACAGAACGACATAGTAACTATCCATACGATTCCAAAAAGACAGCGGATTGGCCGGAGGACAACTACGGTGCTGCAGGCGCGAGCAACGGCAAACTTGAGATCTTTCGCCGGGCCACGCGGCGTCTCGCGCTAACGGCGCTGCAGCAGTCGGAAATTGATTCTGCAGTTAGCGGTAATCAACACCTGATGACTCAGTTGCGTGAGGAACTGCGTGCTGCGAAGGCAAAATTGTCGTTGTTACATCCGTCGGCGGAGGACTACAGCGCCCAAGCAGGGTCGCTGGGCGCTTCCGTTGGTATGTTGTCGACTCAGCTTTGTCTGGTTGAGAGCAAACTCAAAGAGGATATCTACGCGATTCTGACAGTTGAGCAGCGCAGTTTGCTTCCCGATTTGCACGATGCATTCATGGCTTATGGTGGCCGGGAGACCGAGTATGCGTAGCAGCACCCGAATTGCCACTCCAAGTGCTCTGACACGCCTGGTTGTGCTTGCCGGGCTGGCATCGATCCTGATCGGCTGTGCGTCGACGAAGGTATCCGCCGAACCTCCGGCTGGTACCGACTTATCCGGCGACTGGGCATTGAACAAGTCGTTGAGCGCGGACACGCAAGGGGCAATCGCACACGCAACCGCACAAGCTTTTTCGATGCCACGAAACGTCGATGCTGGTGGTGGTGTAAGAGGTGGGTCCGGCAAAGGTGGCGGCGGGCGGCGCGGCGGCAATCGCGGTAGCTCGAATGCGGCTGGTATGCCCCAACCCCGGTTTCAGATTGGCGATATTGTCGCGGAGCTCTCGCCCTCTACTGAGCGATTGAAGATCGTGCAAAACGCTACGAGCCTACGAGTTAGTCACGACAGCACGTGGGACTACAACCATACATTTGGGTCGGAAGCGGAGATTTCGATCTACGGGATCGACGCCGAGCAAATCACGGGTTGGCAGGAGCACGAGTACGTTGTTGAAACAACGACCGACTCCGGCGTCACCGTCCTTGAGCGTTTCTCGATTGTTCCTGACACCGATCAGTTACAGATCACGTTGCACATTGACTCGAAAAGACTGCCGGACCCGATCATTGTCGCACGGTTCTACGACCGGTCCGAAGTGACCTTGTCGACATCGTAATCCCTGTTAGCCCTGCCTAGGGCACGATCCACGGAAGGGTGCTCTTCGTCTGAAGAGCGCCCGCCAACCAACAAGCCAGTTGACCAATCTGTGTGCGGTCAATTCGAGAGGAAATAACCATGCAATCATTTTCGCGATCCGGTTTCGTCCTTTTCGCAAGCATTTTCATTTTGTCAGCTTGTGGTGACAGGCACGATGATGTCGTCACAGGAAAAGGGTCAATTCGGGCAATTAACGCTGCACCGGACGTTGGTGTCGTTACCTTCCTGATCGAGGAACTGCCACTGGGAAGCCTTGATTTCAAAGAAATTTCAGGGACAGCGAATTACGATGACCTGGAGTACACGTTCAACTTCGATCTGTTTCTGCCGGGTGACGTAGAGGCGACTCGCCTGATTTCGCAGTCGCTACAGGTCGCGACGGACCAGGAATATACTTTCGTTCTCGCCGGAGGATTTGACGCTCCGGAGCTCCTTCTTTGGAAGCAATTCGGACGCGACTGGGCCGATGAGCTTAGTGATGCCGACGAGGCCGGTACGACGGTTACCGTCCTGGAAGTATCTTTTGGTCATGTATCCAAAAACCTCGGGCCGGTCGATGCCTACCTCGAGGCGCCCGGGACGTCGCCGGCATTCGCAGTGCCTCGCGGAACTCTGGACTATGGCGACTTTATCGAAGCCGAAGAGATTCAATCCGGTGTCTACCAGCTCGTATTAACCGAACCGAATAACCCCGCGAATATCCTGTTTGCGTCGCATCCGGTTTCACTGAACGCAGCCGTCAGCGATCTATTTGCGATCATGGATGATGGCGGCGTCTCTACCGCAGACTTTGGTGTTCGCCTGATGGGGCAGGGAGTTGGCACGGAAATCATTGACCTCAACACCCGAGCGGAGTTTCGCGCGGTCCACGCCGCACTGGGTACCGATCCGATTGACGTTTTTGAAGGCAGTGACTTTGCGATTCCGGTGATATCTGACTTGCGATTTGGAGAGATCTCGCCAACTGTTGATCTGGAGCTCGGGATTCGTGACTTTAATGTCACGCCGGTTGGAAATGTTGGTGTGCTGCTCGATCAACAACAGGCAAGTATTTCGCAGGGCGTTCTGCACACGATGTACCTGGTCGGCTTACCAGGCAATATGAGCAGTCTGATCGTTGCCGATAGCCAGCGACGCCTCGCGAATTATTCGAAACTTCGAATCATGCAAAGTGCCGTACGGTTTGCTCAAACAGATATCTACCTGTTGCCGGAAGGCAGCGATATTGGACTTGTGGGGCCGAACGTTCCATCGCTGTTGTTCGGCCAGACCTCAGGGTACCTGTCGGTGTCACCTGGCGCCTACGACCTCACGTTCACGTTTCCGTCTACCAAGACCGTGATTGGCGGTCCGTTTCGGCTGGACCTCGATGGCAGCGGAATCTATGGCGTAGCACTCGTTGATGCGCCGGACATTACGATGGGCGACATCATTCGGCTCGACGATTTCCTGATACCGGCACCGTAAGAACATAAATCGCACACCGTACTCGACGAAGCGCTCAATGTTCGGGCCAGTTGAAGGAGCAGCCACTCTGATCAATCGAATCCCGCGACCAATCAAGTTTCTTAAAAACAAAACACGGTGACGAACGTCTCACGATATTAGACAATTGCGCATTCCGATCTTAATCAAGGCGTGTAATTGCGTAATTCAACGATCGTTTTCGCCTGGCTGGCCGTTACGTCTGCAGTGTCGGCCTATGCCGATTTTGTCGAATTGCCCCGCGTTGAGGGCGATGTCGAAATCGACGGCGTCATTGAAGAGGCGTTCTGGCAGGAAGCACTCCGTGTCGAAATCGACGTCGAGACCACTCCCGGCGAAAACATCGAGGCTCCGGTTGAGACCTGGGCGTACCTGGCCGAAGACGGCGAAAACATTTACGTCGCGTTCGATGCACGGGATCCGAATCCCGAGGAGATTCGCGCGTATCTTCGCGATCGTGACACCGCCTGGCCCGACGATTTCGTCGGAGTGCACTTCGATACGTACAACGACAATCGGCGGGCGTTCGAATTCTTTGCCAATCCGTTCGGCATCCAGATGGACGCCGTCTTTAGCGAGTCCGGCGACGGTGACGGCGGTGATGATTCCTGGGACGCGATCTGGGATTCGGCAGGCCGGATTACAGAGACGGGCTACATCGTGGAGATGAAGATCCCGCTCGACCAGTTGCGCTTCCAGAGCGTCGATGGCAAGCAAACCTGGGGTTTTCGGCTGATGCGGCAGTACCCCCGAACCCACGAAACCTTTATCGAAAGCGTGCCGTTCAATCGCAACAGTAACTGCAACATGTGCGATAACGACCGTTTGCAGGGCCTTGCCGGCTCAAAGCCGGGAAAAGATTTCGAGATTGTTCCGACGCTGACGGCATCGCACAGCCGAACGTCGGACGACCCCGGCTTCATTCCACTCGGGTCGGCGGATACCAGGACGGAGGCGGGCGTCACGGTCCGCTACGGCATCACACCGGACATTACGGCGAACCTGGCGATCAACCCGGACTTTTCGCAGGTCGAGGCCGACGCGGCGCAACTCGATATTAACAACCGATTTGCCTTGTTCTTTCCGGAGAAACGGCCGTTTTTCCTCGAGGGCGCCAACTATTTCGAGACGCCGCTCGATGCCGTGTTCACCCGAACTGTTGCGAGTCCGGAGGTCGGGCTGAAGCTGACCGGCAAGCGTGGCAATCACACTTTCGGTACGTTTGCGGCGCGCGATGACATAACGAATGTGCTGTTGCCCGGCGCAACATCGTCCGATTCGACGACGATAGAGCAGGCGAACGATACGTTCGTCGGGCGCTACAGCTACGGCTTCGGCGACACCGGGTCATCGGTGGGCGGCCTGATGACCGCACGTGACGGAGTGGGCTACCGCAACATCGTCACCGGCGTTGACGGGCGCTGGCGCATCAACGACCAGCATTCAATTACCGGCCAGTTTCTCAGGTCCGAGGCGGAGTATCCGCTGGACGTGGCCATTGAATTCGACCAGCCACTCGACAGCTTCTCCGGCAACGCCGTTGGCATCGAATACGAGTACAGCTCGCGCAACTGGTTCGCCAGTCTCGAGCACGAAAAATTTGATTCCGGCTTCAGGGCCGATTCCGGCTTTATTCCCCGAGTCGGCGGCGAAGAGCAGGAAGTGGTTTTCGGTCGGGTGTGGCACGGCACCAACAACAACTGGTGGACACGCATTCGCCTGCGCAACGGGTACGAGATCACGCACCGGGAGGACGGGCAAAAACTCGAAGAGGAGGCGTCAATCCGGCTGGGTATGGGTGGTCGATGGCAATCCTGGACACAGCTCAATCTCATCAAGGGCAAGGTCTACAACGATGGCATCGTGCATGATGTCGATCGCATCGGGGTCTACAACAACATGAGGCCGGTGCGCGGCCTGTTCACGGAGGTGTTCGTCGGCGTCGGGCAGCGGGTTGATTTTGCCAACAACCGTCCGGCGGACTCGATCGTCATTGAGCCGAGGATCGAATGGAATGCGACCCGCAACCTGCTCCTCGAGATCAATGGCATCTACCTGAAGCTGGACACCAGGGCGGGCGAAAAGATCTTTGATGCCAGCATCCTGGATGCCCGCGCTGTGTGGCAATTCAATGTAAGGTCATTTCTCAGGTTTACACTGCAACATCAGGATATTAAAAGAAATCCAGATGTCTACATTGATCCGGTGGACCGGCGCAGCAAGGAATCGGGACGGCAGCTGCTGTATTCGTGGAAGCTGAATCCGCAGACGGTTTTTTTCCTGGGCTATTCGGACGCGTACATCGACAATGACGACCTTAACGAGCTCACTGCATCGGATCGCTCCTGGTTCCTGAAAATCGGCTACGCCTGGAGCCTCTGAAAGGTTACAAAACAGACATTGTGATCCGAGCGGAACTGGCATAATTTTATCGCGTATTTGACATTGTCAGGGGGAACCATCGTGACAACATCTGCAGTTCAGACCTTCAAGAAAACAGCCTTGGCGCAGGGCGTCTCCGCGGCTGTCATCGCGTCCGTCGCGGCACCCGCCACTGCGCAACAAATCGAAGAGGTCATCGTCACGGCAACCAAACGCGAGGAGAGCATTCAGGATGTGCCACTCGCGATTACGGCTTTTACCGGTGATTTCGTCAAGGACGTCAATCTCGATGACGTGAAGGATCTCGTGACCTTCACTCCCGGCGTTTCGGGTAACAGCACCGACGCGTTTATCGACGGCATTTCGGTACGCGGTGTACGCACTCAGGACTTCGGCGTCGGCGGCGATCCGTCGGCGGCATTTTTCAAAAACAATCTCTATGAAGGCCGAAACGGTGCGGTCGTAACCAGCCTGTTCGACCTGGATCGCGCAGAAATCCTGCGCGGGCCACAAGGCTTCCTGTTCGGGCGCAACGCTATTGGTGGTGCGTTCAGCGTGCACACCAAGCGGCCGTCCTTCGACAGTGCGGACGGACAGGTAGAGGTCGACATCGGCGAGAATGGCCGGTTTACGGTCGATGGCGCCACCAATTTCGGTGTGACGGACAGTTTTGCGGTTCGCGTCGCGGGGTATCACTCGACCGAGGACGGACATGTCCGCAACGCGTTCGATGGCAGGGATTACCTGAAACACGACAAGACGGCGTTCCGCCTGTCCGGTCTCTACTCCACCGATCGTCTCGAGGTCTTTGCGACGGTCGACTACGAAGATATGGACCGGGACGGATCGGCGTATCGCGTCGATCAGCGATCACCGCGCCTGGCCGACATCGAGTCCGTCCTCGGTACTTTTCCGATGCCGGCGGATCCGCGCGGTATCAACTCGGACCTGTTCGGCGGCTCAGCCGATGACGCGAAGATCACGACGCTCGGTCTGCATGTCGACTACGATTTCGACAATATGTCATTGTCCTGGTCGACGGGCTTCAAGGACCACGAGTACCTGTACTCCGAGGATTACGATGCGACGCCGCGCACGCTGGGCCGCTACACACAGGCCCAGGAAGGCGATTATCTGCAAACTGAATTGCGCCTGACGTCAACGACTGACGGGCCGCTGTCCTGGTACGCCGGTGTCTCCATGTACGAAGAAAAGCTCGACTACCACGTAACGAGCTCCCTGGAGGAGGAAGCCGTTTGCGCGTACTACGGGGCTTACTATGGCGTTTATAACTGCACCGACTACTTTGACTACTGGCAGGCTTACTGGGACTACTACTACCCGGGATCGGGCATCGTCGTCGGGCCTTTTGTGCCTACCGCCGACGGCATGTTGACCGAGGATACGTTCGTCAATGGCAAGTACTCGGGCTTTGCGGCCTACGTCGACGTGTCGTATGCGTTCAACGACCAGTTCGACGTGTCGGTCGGTGTGCGTTACACGAAGGACGAGAAACGGTTCACGCGCGCCACGCCAAAGCCCGACAGCACGTTGCTCAGTTATTTCCTGCCCGGCTTCATGAATGAGCCGCTAACGAACAAGAACGACTGGGACGACACGACACCACGCGTCATCTTCCGCTACACCCCGGACGATGCGCACACGCTTTTTGCGAGCTACACCAAGGGCTTCAAATCCGGCGGTTTCGGCACCTTTTCGATCGAGGATGCCGTCACCGGCATCGGTGTGTTTCAGTGGTTCGGCGAAGGCGATCAGGACCCACTGACCGAAGCTGACGGCATCGTGATCGGCCAGTTCAAACCTGAGGAAGTGGACTCCTACGAGATCGGCTGGAAAGGGCTGGTTGCGGATGGCACCGTCTCGATCGACCTGACAGCGTTCCGCTATGACTACACGGACCTTCAGGTCAATTATTTCGACCAGGGCGCCAAAGTCGACAACGTGGGCAAGGTTGAAGGGCAGGGTCTGGAAGGATCCCTGCAATGGGCAATCAGCGAAAACTGGGACCTGATGGTCGCCGCCGGTTGGCTCGATACCAAGGCGTACGGTGTGCAACTGATTTGTGGCGGTGCGCCGGGGCCGGATGGGCTTCCGGACGGCAATCCGGAGGGTTGCGAGGGCAACAAGCTGAATTGGGCGCCGGACGTGGTGGCGTCCGCGGTTCTCAAAGCACACTTCCCGGTCGCGAACGGAGTGATCGTTGGCAACCTCGAGACGTTTTATGAAAGCGAGCGTGGCGGCGGCTATGAAGCGCTACCCTGGGCGCCGCTGGACGCGTTTCAGGAATGGACCTTGCGCGTAGGTTATGAGTCGGACAACAACTGGACCCTGACAGCCTATGTCGAGAACCTGACCGACGAGTTGAACTATGCCGGCGCACAGGTAAACAGCGGTATTACGCCGGACTGGCTCGTGGGCCCGAACAAACCACGTACGGCAGGATTGCGGTTCGGTTATTATTTCGACTAATAATCCGCACGCGCGTCATGACGGGGGTGTCGGTTCGCCGGCACCCCTTTTTCGCGCCAGAAGCTGATCGCAACAGAAAATGAACCAGCCTGATCCACGGCAAATGCGCGATGCGCACGCATTGGTACAGCGTGGCATCGACTCGCTGCGTTCGGGCGCCGTCGATGCGGCGATCGGCACCTGCCGGGAAGCTTTGCAAAAGCACCCGGAGTTGCCGCGGACTCATTTCCTGGCGGGGTTGATCGCGATCGAGGTCGGTGAGCTGCACCAGGCGGCGTCGGCATTCGAGACGACCGTTCTACTGAACGAATCTTTCAGCATTGCCTGGGTGCACCTCGCAAGAACCTACGCGATGCTAGGAGAGTTCATTAAGGCGGAAGGTTGCCTGACCAACGCAGCAATCACCAACCTGCAACGGCCGGCGATGTTCGAGATGGTTGGCACGACGATGCGTTTGCTCGGGCGATTGCGTGACGCACAAACGTGGTTTCGGCGTGCCGTGGAGGCGGAGCCGCAGAATCCGTCATTCCTCGTTAGCCTGGCCAACAGTCACCTGTACCTGGGAGAGCTGGTCGACGCTCGGGGCTTCCTTGAAAAGGCGCTCGACATAGCGCCGGCCGATTCGTACCTGCACTGGTTGTATTCTCGCGTCGGCAAGGTCAGTTCCGACGATCACCTTCGCGTAATGCGCCAGCTCGCCGAGGGCGCGAGCGAGCCTCGGGACGTCGCCTGGCTGAACTACGCGATGGGCAAGGAACTGGAGGACCTCGAGCGCTGGGAAGAGGCGTTTGCGGCCTTCGAGCGTGGCGCAGGCGCGCGCCGTGCCACTGTCGAATACAACGAAGCGGCGCTGCTCGACGTATTTCGCGCGGCGAGCGAGTCATTTACGAGCGACTGGCTCGAGAAAAACGTCGACGGCGTCGCCGATGCCGGACCCATTTTTATCGTCGGTCAGCCACGTACGGGAACGACCCTGCTGGAGCGAATGCTGGGCTCGCACCCGAAGGTCGTATCGGCAGGTGAGTTGCGGCACTTCGGCGTCGCCATACGCAAGGCTACCGGTATCAACGAAAAGCGAACATTCAGCGCTGACCTGATGCGTGCCGCTGCCGATGCGTCGGTCGAACTGATCGGGGAAACCTATCGCATCAGTACCGAGTACCTGCGGCGCGAGGTACCGCACTTTGTCAACAAGCTGCCCACCAACTATTTGTACCTGCCGCTGATCGCGGCGGCACTGCCTCGGGCACGCATTATTCACGTGCGTCGTGACCCGATGGACAGCTGCTTTGCGATGTATAAGCAATTGTTTGCCGACGCCTATATCTACACCTACGACCAGGAGGAGGTCGCCCGCATCTACGTTGCGTACTCGAGACTGATGGATACCTGGCGTGAGCGCTTCGGTGACCGGTTTATTGAAGTGACCTACGAAGACCTGGTCACTGATACGGAGTCGACCTTGCGCGGTGTCATGCAATACGTCGGCCTGTCGTGGCACGAGGATTGCCTGAATTTCACAGACGATGCGCAGCCAGTCACGACAGCAAGTGCGGCACAGGTGCGCGAGGGTGCGCATACACGCTCGGTCGGGCGATGGAAGCGCTACGAAGAGCAGCTCGAACCCATGCGCAGGGTTCTTGCTGCGGCGGGACTCGCCTAGTCGTAAAAGTCGAGCAATTGCAGGCGTACGGAGACGACCTGCGACTCTTCGTCGATGCGGTCGGTCCAGGCCATCAGGAGCTCGTCCCTGTCGCGTATGAGTTGCGGGACTGTTCTGAATTCACTGGTTTTGCCGGCGTTCCAGGTATGACCGCGCTGTCCATCAGCGGTGAGTCCCAGCAACTGGATATCGTAGCTACCGTTGTCGTCTGACTCCATCCAGCTGACGACATACGCGTGCTCGTTGACAATCGCTGCACCGACGCGCCCCAACGCGTTGCGCTGTGCGAGAACAACGGGTTCGCTAAACGTCTTGCCGCCATTGCGTGACGTCGCCACCTTTACGGCAGGCTTGTTGCCCGCGCCGGAAAACCAGGCGACGACAACGAAGTCGCCACGGGCATCAATCGCCGGGCCGTTCACAGGGCAACCCTCGATAACCCATCCATCGTTGGAGACCGGGGTGCCGGCTTGCCAAGCGCCATCGATGTGGCGGGATACGTAGATGTCCCGGACTTCTTCGGATGATCGATTGCGATACACGGCGACCGGACCGGAGGTTGCGATTGCAACGTCCGTCTGGCAGCAATCACAGACCAGGTCGTCGATCTCGTCGCCGTCATTGACCGAATTGTCACTGCCGATAGTCGCGGCACGCAGCGTCATTCCGTCCTCAGGGGTATTACGGCCGTCCAGCCAGACGAGGCCGAGGCCGTCGTTGGCGGGCCAGGTCGATACAAAGCCGTGCTCGGTGGGCGTGCCATCGTCGTGCGGTCGAAACGCGTCCTGCCAGGATTGCCCGCCGTCCTGCGTTCTGGACAGCAGCACGTCGTAGGAGTAGGGACCATCGGCACTGTAGCTGAGCCAGTGGGCGAGGTACTCGGACTCGCCGACGGCGGTAACAGCCGGCTTGTCGGCCCAGTTGACGAACATCCGATCGTCTCCGATCACCGCGACCGGTTCGCTCCAGTCGCCAAACTCGTAGCGGGAAAATTTGAGTGTTGCGCCTTGCTCGGCACGCTCCATCCAGCTGATCGTCGTGATTCCGCTGTTTTGCGCCAGACGCGGTCCCAGCGACTGGCCGGTGGAGCGGACCGTCATTGGAACCGGCTCTTCGAAATACGGCACGGACTGTTGCGTGCAGCCTGACAGCAGCAAGAGCAGCGGGATGATTTGGGCAGGGCGTGGTTGGTGCATTGGCCCATTATGCAAGTAATTGGAACGGGTTGCCGATTTTTGCCGTGGCTGTATACTGCGACGCCTGCTCGATGGTGTGGTAGTTTCTGAACGCACCGGAAGACCACCGGGGCTAGGTGGCAGAGTGGTTATGCAGCGGCCTGCAAAGCCGTGGACGCCGGTTCGATTCCGACCCTAGCCTCCATTTTCCTCACGGCGAACGCCCGGGTGGCGGAATTGGTAGACGCAGCGGACTTAAAATCCGCTGGCCGCAAGGCCGTACAGGTTCAAGTCCTGTTCCGGGCACCAGTCGATTCACGTCCCGATCAATGCTGCGCGACCATCGCCGTGGCTCTGTTTCCCGGGATTGCACCAAAATGAAACGTCAAATCGCTGCAATTACCGTGTAACTCAAAAAAAATCCTGGAAAACAGTCGACAGAGCGACTCGCGACACCTAATCAATCGAGCGATAGACAGTATCGCACGCAGTAGTCGCCTGTCGCGTCTACCGCGTGCGAGTTTGACCGCTAATCGCTCTCGACGGAATCCGGTTCCGTGGCAGCGCCGGACTCATCCTGTGTTTCCGGCTCATCCGCCGCCGGTGCTTCAGCCGATTCACCGGATTCGTCGGTTTCGTCGGTATCTGAGGCTTCGGCTGGCGGCTCCTTCGGCGAAACTTCGACGACGTTGGTCGTCGATGGTCCCGATCCGAGCGGCGAGAGCGTAACCTGGAGCGGGTTCGGTTTGTGCGAGTGCATCGCGCCGGTACCGGCGTCGATGCCAGCACCGATCAGGCCGCCGAGTATGACGTTGCCCGCCATGCCTGCAGCGCCACCGCCATCGATACTTGACGTGATCGATGCCGAGATCGTCTCGTAGCCTTCCTTCTCGATCGTGACGACGAAGTCGCTGCGACGTTTTACCTTTACGCTGCACGGTGTCGTACACGATAGCCCGTTGGAAAGCGAAACGCTGGCTCCGGCCGGCGTCGATTCGATGACATAGGCCTCGGTGGTACCCCGTGTGACAGAGGCGCAGCCGGATGCGAGTATGACCGTCAAGGCGACGGCTAAGAGTCGTTTCATTGGTTTCTCCCAAATCTGTGCAAAACTCCCGGGACCACCCCAAATGGTCGGCGGAGCACAGATATGTAATAACACACGGGCCGCCCGCGGGACAGGGCAGCGATTGCGAATCCAGTGACGCAGGTCACAGCGAAAACCACGACCAGTTAACATATTTTCGCACCGGATCGGCAATGCGCTGGCCAGAGAGCACCGGGGATGCGAAACAGGAAGCTCGAACTTCGGAGAGCTTCGATGGCCACCTTGGCGAAAAGCAACGTTGACTACAGACTCCTGAACCGGCTCAGCAATCTCGTGATTTGCAGCTGCTGCCTGCGCCGCGGCAAGGTCACACCCGTTCCCCAGGTCATTTCGGACAGGCATTCACTTACGAACGAATGCCCGAAGTGCCGCTATGAAAACTCGAGCCACAACGGACTCCGCAGCCAGCCCGGGAAAGTCCTGACCCTCCGCCGCTAGGGCCAGACCCCAACTGCCAGGGCCAGACCCCAACCGCCGGGGCCAGACCCCGGCGGTTGGGGTCTGGCCCCGATGGGTGCGACAATGCGCCGATGGCCAAACTCTATTTTTACTACTCGTCGATGAACGCCGGTAAGTCGACCGCGTTACTGCAGTCGAGCTACAACTACCGCGAGCGTGGCATGAACACGCTGGTCCTGGCGCCGCAGCTTGATGATCGCTACGGGGAGGGCAAGGTAACCTCCAGAATCGGCATCGAAACGGACGCAGAGGCCTTCGTCGGCGACGATGATCTGTATGCGATGATCGCAGCCCTGGCAGCGTCCGGCCCTATCCACTGCGTACTCATCGATGAAGCGCAGTTCCTGACGCGGGACCAGGTGTTCCAGCTCGGCGAGGTTACCGACAAGCTGAATATTCCGGTGCTTGCCTACGGCCTGAGGACCGACTTCCAGGGCGAACCCTTCGAGGGCAGCAAATACCTGCTGGCCTGGTCCGACAATCTGAAGGAGCTGAAGGCCATTTGCCACTGCGGTACCAAGGCAACGATGGTGCTGCGGATGGACGCCGACGGCAACGCCGTCACAGACGGCGCGCAGGTAGAGATCGGCGGCAACGACCGTTACGTGTCGATGTGCCGCAAGCACTTCAAGGAAGGGTTCTTCGGCTAGGTCTGGATTGTGGGCAGGTCTTCGGATGCCGCCGGCATCAGCGCCGTATTTTCCTGCGCAAGCAGGTTGCGCATGTCTTCCAGGGTTTTCATGATCGCCGTATCGGCGAAGTCAATGCCGTCCAGCGAGCCGCGCGTCGTCGCGAACGGATCGTAGAACTTGATCTTGTGGTGCCCCATCGTGATGACGTCGTCATGCTTCAGCACGTGGTTCGACACGCGCTTCGCGTTCACGAACGTGCCGTTGGTGCTGTTCAGGTCCATCAGGAACGTCGCCGCGCCGTGCCGAACCAGCAAAGCATGGTGACGACTGACGAAACGGCTGCCGATCGAAACGTCGTTGTGCTCGGAGCGGCCGATGAGAAGGCGGGGCTGCTCCATCGTGATTTCCTGCAGCACGCTGCCGTTGTTGGTCAGCACGAGCTGCGGTGGTCTTGGCGGAGTAAAGTCTTCGTTCTCCACCGCATCGATTTCCTGCTGGGTCCATGTCGGTAACGGAAGGCTGGGGTGTTCGATTACGCTGGCAGCGACCGGCAAGGTTTCCGAACTTGCCAGTGCGAGCAACGCAATACGGTCCAGGATGCCGGGCCAGCCGCCGGACGCCTTCCAGAGCTCACCGCAGGCCTCATCCGGGAACACGAACTCGGGGTAGTCGCTGCCCGCCGCCCGCAGCTTCGTATGCACGTAGCGTTTGGTCTCCTCGCGGGTCATCGGTCGCAGGTGAAAATCGTGCGTCACCCGTGTTGCGATGGCTTCCATGCCCTGCGTCGACACCATAATGGCCAGCGGGCGATCGCTGACCAGCACCAGCTTCACGGCGCTGCCCGTTTGCACGCGCAACGCGGCCAGTTCGCACAGCGCGCGCAATGCACTGGGATTGAGCTCGTGCACGTTCTCGACGATCAGGATGGGTGTATTCGCGGATGCCGCCTGTTGCAGCGCAAAGATACGGACCAGCCCGAGCAATTCGTTGGCTGAGCTCAACTCGATGTCGTAGCCGAACTGACGCAACACCGCCAGCAGCAGGTTCGTCGTGTTGAGGCCCTTGCCGTTGACGACGGCCGCCGAGCAATCTTTGTCCAGCGACTCGACGAACGTACGAATCAGCGTGGATTTGCCGGACAATGTCGGCCCCTGCAGCAATGCGAGACCGGAGGGGTGTTGAAACGTATCCTCGAGGACTTTGAGGCCAGCCCGTTCACTCTGATAATGAACAATCGCGAGCGGCTTTCCGTGCGTCGGAAAGGGTTGTTGATTAAGGCCGGCGGCCCCTAGGTCCATATGCAGTAACTCGCGAGCAACAAAGGCGCTTCAGGTGGTATTGTCTGGTTTCGGTCTTTTCTTATATGAAAACGCGACCGGGCCATTCAGTCTACGGTTCGGTTTCGGTTTTTGTAAACCGTGAATACAGTGTTTCCTTGTTTCTCAGGGACCCACAAAACGTAACTTGAAGCAACTTTGCAAAAGCGCTCTAACCCGTTAAATAACAAGGATGTTTCTACGTGACTCGCCAATCGTCTGTGATCAGCAACAGAGTGTAAGGTATTGACTGAAAAGCTTTCAGGCCAGGACCTTACGCTCATCCGTGGCGAGCGCTGCCTGTTCAAGGATCTGACGTTTGCGCTAACGAGTGGCGAACTGCTGTTGCTCGAGGGGCAGAACGGCTCCGGCAAGACCAGCCTCATGCGTGCCATCGCAGGTATGCTGAGCCTCGAGTCCGGCCAGATACTCTGGAATGACGAACCGATCCGGCGCCAGCGCCAGGCGTTCCACGGGTCGCTCGTCTGGCTCGCGCATCGAACCGGCCTCAAAGGCGACCTGACATTGCTCGAAAACCTGCGTTTCGAGGCGTCATTGCGCACGCAATCGGACATTGACCACGACGCTGTGTTCGAGCGCCTCGGCATTGCCCGACTCAAACAGCTCCCGCTGCGCTCGCTGTCCGCGGGCCAGCAACGACGTGTCGCACTGGCGCGGATGCTGCTGGCGGACGTCCCGTTGTGGCTCATGGACGAACCGTTTACCAATCTTGACCGGGAAGGTCGCCAGCTCGTCATGGAACTTGCGACCGAGCACCTGTCGCGCGGTGGCTTGTGCGTCATGGCCGCGCACCAGGACGTGGAGATCGGCGCGGACGTCAAACGGGTGACCCTGTAATGAGCGCCGGCGAACAGGCCATGCCGGGGATTCTCTCGGGCCTCGCCGCCACGATCCGGCGGGACCTGTTACTGGCGTGGAAACGACCTGGCGACGTATTGAACCCGCTGTTTTTCTTCGCGATGGTCTGCACGCTGTTTCCGCTCGCCGTCGGCCCGAGCGCCGAGCAACTCCGGTTCAGCGGTCCCGGGGTCCTGTGGGTGGCGGCGTTGCTCGCAGTCCTGCTGTCGCTGAACTCCCTGTTTCTCGGCGATCACGAAGATGGCAGCCTGGATCAGATGCTCGTGAGCCCCCAGCCCCTGCCGTTGCTGGCGCTCGGAAAGACGATCGCGCACTGGTTGCTGAGCGGCTTGCCACTCGTCGTTATTTCACCGGTCCTGGCCATGACGTACCGAATGCCGGTCGACATCATCGGCGTCCTGATGCTGACGCTGCTGCTCGGCACCGTCTGTCTGAGTCTGCTCGGCTCGATCGGCGCGGCGCTCACGGTCGGCTTGCACCGGGGAACGGCATTGCTGAGCCTGCTCGTGTTACCGCTGGCCATGCCGGTCCTGCTGCTCGGCGCCAATACCGTATCGCTCGCGGCCGGCAACGAAATGTTTTCGAGCGGTCTCTGGGCGCTGGGGGCATACGCCGTTGCCGCCGTTTCCCTCGCACCTTATGCAACAGCCGCCGCACTCCGGATCAGTAACGAGTAGAATCCCGCCCATGTGGAAATGGTTTCATCAGCTGGCGTCACCGCCGCACTTTTATCGCATCGCGGGAATCCTCATCCCGTGGCTCATGATTCCCGGCATCCTGCTGATTGCCTACGGCACCTGGGCAGGCTTGTTCGTCGCCCCGGCCGACTACCAGCAGGGTGACGCGTTTCGCATCATCTACGTGCATGTGCCGTCGGCATACCTGTCGATGATGGCCTATATGTTCATGGCCGTTGGCGGGGCGATCGGTCTGATCTGGCGCATGAAAATGGCGCACGCCGTTGGTGCCGCAGCGGCGCCGCTGGGCGCTGCATTCACATTCCTCGCGCTGGCAACCGGCAGCATCTGGGGCCGCCCGATGTGGGGGACGTGGTGGGAGTGGGGTGACCCGCGCATGATGTCCGAGCTGATATTGCTGTTCCTGTACTTCGGCTACATGGCATTGCGTTCGTCGATCGACGACACCGCGAAGGCGGACAAGGCCAGTGCCGTACTCGCCATCGTCGGCGTTGTGAACGTCGTCATTGTGCATTACTCGGTCGAGTGGTGGAGTTCGCTGCACCAGGGCCAGACGGTGTTCCGGGAAGGCACGATGGACGCGGATATGCGCGTGCCGCTGTTCGCCATGTTGATCGGTTTCACGCTGGTGTTCGGCGCGATGCTCTCGCGCCGGATCCGGACCGAGGTGCTGTTTCGTGAGCGTCGCACACGCTGGGTCAGAGAAATGATGCTTGCACCGGAAGGAGGTCGATAATGGACGCGCTTGCCATGGGAAGTTACGGCGCCTACGTCTGGAGTTGTTTCGTCCTGACATTTGTCGTCGTGGTCATCGCCGAGTTGCGCTCGCGCGCGCATCACAATCGTGTCTACCGGGAAATCAGGACGCGGATCAGGGCACTGGAGGACGACACGTGAAACCGAGACAACAACGCATGCTGGCGGTCGGCCTTGCCGTTGTTGGCGTGGCCGTTGCTGCCGCGCTGACGCTGCGTGCATTCGAAGACAACATGATGTTCTTCGTCGACGTCAGCAGCGTCGTAGCGGGCGAGTATCCGTCGGATCGTAACTTCCGCATTGGCGGACTGGTGGTCGATGGCAGCGTCGAGCGCGAAGACGGTTCGCTCGAGGTGAGTTTCCGGGTGACCGACATGCGCTGTGAGCTCGGCGTTCGCTATACCGGTGTCTTGCCGGACCTGTTCCGTGACGGGCAGGGTGTCGTCGCCCACGGTCGCATGGCCGACGACGGTACGTTTGCCGCTGACAAGATTCTCGCCAAGCACGACGAAAACTACATGGCGCCCGAAGTTGCCGAATCACTGGCGAAACACGTCGATGAGCAGACTCAGCATTTGCGCGACGGTGCAACGGAGTGTGAGTATCAATGATTCCTGAGATCGGGCAGTTCGCTCTGATCCTTGCGCTGTCGCTGGCTCTGGTCCAGGCGATATTCCCGCTCGTCGGTGCGAGCAACGGCGATGCTGCGATGATGGCAACGGCCAAACCGGCGGCGTTCGGGCAATTCGTTTTTGTTGCGATTGCTTTCGGCGCGCTGACGTGGGCGTTTCTCGTCGACGATTTTTCGGTCCTTTACGTTGCGAATCACTCGAACCTTGCGCTGCCGGATGGTTACAAGATCTCGGCCGTATGGAGCGCGCACGAGGGTTCTTGGCTGCTTTGGGTATTGTTGCTCGCGATCTGGACCGTCGCCGTGGCCCGTTTCAGCGGCGATCTGCCGGCGCCCATGCTGTCGCGGGTGATCGGCGTGATGGGCGTGCTGTCGGCGGGTTCGCTGTTGTTCGCGATCCTGACCTCCAATCCCTTCGAGCGGCTCAACCCGGCCGCCGTCGACGGCGCTGACCTCAATCCATTGCTGCAGGATCCGGGGCTCGCCATTCATCCGCCGATTCTTTACGTCGGCTATGTCGGGTTTGCCGTGGCGTACGCGTTCGCCATTGCGGCAATGCTCGGTGGCAACCTTGACAGGCAATGGGCGAAATGGACGCGTCCCTGGACGACCGTTGCCTGGCTGTTTCTGACGATGGGTATCGCGATCGGCAGCTGGTGGGCTTACTACGAGCTCGGCTGGGGTGGCTGGTGGTTCTGGGACCCGGTCGAAAACGCGTCTTTCATGCCGTGGCTGGTGGGCACCGCACTGATCCACTCACTGGCTGTCACCGAAAAGCGCGGCCTGTTCAAGAGCTGGACGCTGTTGCTGGCCATCTCGGCGTACTCGCTGAGCCTGCTCGGAACGTTCCTAGTCCGCTCCGGCATCATCGTCTCGGTGCACGCGTTCGCGACCGATCCGACTCGCGGATACTTCATCCTGGGTTTCCTGGGCGTCGTTATTCTCGGCGCGCTGATTCTCTACGCCGTGCGTGCGCCCAGCCTCGACTCCGAGGCGGGCTTCGCGCTTGCGTCACGCGAAACATTCCTGTTGCTGAACAACGTGCTCCTGGTCGTGGCAACGGTGCTCGTCCTGTTTGGCACTTTGCTGCCGCTGATCGTCGAGATGATCAATGGCGGCAAGATTTCGATGGGCGCGCCGTGGTTCGAAGTGGCGTTCCTGATCCCGATGCTGCCGCTGGTGTTCCTGCTGGGTCTCGGCATGCACGCCGTGTGGCGCAAACCGGCCGGTGACACCTGGTGGCGCCGGTTGCGCATTCCCGCGATCGCCGCGGTCGTCCTCGGCATCGCGTTACCGGTAGTTTTCTACGGACGCGTCGGATTGTTACTTGCTGCCGGGACCATCGCGGCCGTGTGGATTGTCGCGTCGTCCCTGCTGCAGCCGATTCGTTCGTGGCGACGTGAGAAAGGTGCGGCGGCCATCACGCGCGGTGCCCTGGGCATGTCGGTTGCTCACCTCGGCATGGGCCTGTTTATCTTCGGTGCGACCATCGTTTCTGCGTTCGGCGTTGAGGCGGACCGTTCCATCAGGCCGGGCGACTCGGTCGAGGTGGCTGGCTACGAGTTCGAATTGCGCGAACTGCGGCAGGTCGAGGGTCCGAACTACGACGCACTTGAAGGCGTGTTCGAGATTCGCAAAGACGGTGATTACGTAGCCACGGTACGGCCGCAGAAGCGAACCTATCTCGTGCAGAAAAACCCGATGACCGAAGCGGGTATCTACTCGGTCTGGGACAAACATCTGTTTGTCGGGCTCGGCGACCCGTTGGGGAACGACGCCTGGAGCGCACGCATTCAGTACAAGCCAATGATTCGCTTTATCTGGCTCGGCGCGTTTGTCATGGCGCTCGGCGGCCTGATCGCCGTGAGCGACCGACGATACCGCGTAAACGTGCAACAACGCGCGAAGTCGTCGAGCAGCGCGGTGGAGTCGACTGCATGAACCGCTACGTTATTCCTGCGGTCGTCTTTGTCATTCTCATTGTTTTTTTCTACATGGGTTTGCAGCGCGACCCATCCGTACTGCCGTCGCAGTACATCGGCAAACCGGCGCCGGTTTTCGATCTTCCGTCTCTCAAAGATCCGTCGGTGCGGGTAAACAATGCCGACCTCACCGGTCGGGTGACGCTCGTGAACATCTGGGCGACGTGGTGCGTCGGCTGTCGCGCCGAGCACGGATTTCTGAACGAGCTGGCCGGGGAAGGTACATACCCGATCATCGGCATCAACTGGCGGGACAATCGACAGACGGCGCTCGACTGGCTGCGCCAGCTCGGGGATCCCTATATCAAGTCGGGGTTCGACGAGGACGGCCGGGTCGGAATCGACTGGGGCGTCTACGGTGCTCCCGAGACTTTCCTGATCAATCCGGCCGGCGAGGTTGTCTATCGGTTCACCGGGCCGCTGGACCGGGGATCCTGGGAACGCGAATTCGTTCCGCGCATCGAAGGAATGTCGGCGCGATGAGAAAGCTACTTGTCATTCTGGTTTCGGCCTTGATGGTTTACCCGGTTGCGGCGATCGACACCGGCAAGGCGTTCGACGACCCGGCGATGCAGGCGCGCTACGAGCGGCTGATTGCAGAGGTGCGTTGTGTTACGTGCCAGAACCAGAACATCAGGGACTCGAATGCGTTTATCGCGTCGGACCTGCGCCGCGAAATCCGGCGCCTGATGCAGGAAGGCAAGTCTGACGCCGAAATCGTTGACTTCCTGGTGCAGCGCTACGGCGACTTCGTGCTCTACCGTCCCCGAACGAGCGGCAAGATGCTGCTGGTCTGGATCGCGCCGTTCGTACTGCTGGTGCTGGGCGGCATCGGTATCGCGCGTGTCGTTCGCCACCGGATGACCCTGCCGATCGACGATGAGCCGGGCGACACAGGAGGCGCACGTTGACTCTCTGGCTGATTTTCACGGTACTGCTGCTCGCGGCATTGGGATTCGTTGTCCTGCCGTTGTACAGGCACTCGAAGCGCCTGACAGGCCCGATGATCGCGGCGATCACGTTAACGGTCGCACTTTCCGCCGCGTTGTACTACCGGGTTGGTGCGCCCGATGTGCCGTCGGGACCGGGTGAGCAGCCGAATCCCCACGCAATGGTCGCATCGCTGGCGGAGCGGCTCGAACGTGAGCCGAACGACGTCGAGGGCTGGCTGCTGCTGGCCCGGTCCTACGAAACGCTCGAGCAATACGAACCGGCGGCCGCGGCGTACGAAAAGGTGCTCGAATTGCAGCCGGATCATCCGACGGCGCTGTTCTACGGTGGCTACATTGCGGCAGGGCGCGGCGAAATGAATCTCGCGGCAGACCGGTGGGAGCTGATCCTCAGGAACGAGGCGGCGCCTGAAGACGTCCGCGACGCCATTCAACGCCAGATCGATATCTGGCGCGGCGACGCGCCGCGATCGCCGTCACTGGCAACCGTGACGCCGGAGCAGGGCGAGGCCATCGTCGAGGCCAGCGTGTCCCTGTCCGACGAAGCCGCCGCGTCAATCCCGGCGGATACCACCGTTTTTCTCATCGCGCGGGATCCGGCACAGCCTTCGCCGCCGATCGCCGTCGTGCGACGCAGGCTGACGGGGTTGCCGCTGGTCGTCAGCATCGGCGACCGCGACGCGATGGTGCCGGGACGAAACCTTTCGGCATTCGACGAGTTCGAATTGCTCGCACGCGTTTCGGTGTCGGGCGGGCCGATCGCCCAGGCCGGGGACTGGTACGGTGTCGTGACGATCGAGAACGGTCGCGATACCAATGTCGACATTGTGATCGACACGGAGGTTCGGTAACGCGATGTCGGACTCCATCGAAGAACGCATGTGCTTTGCCTGCGGCAAAGAAAACCCGATCGGCTTGCGAATTGAATTTTCCTACGACGGTGAGTTCTGCACCGGGGAGTTTACCGGCGACGAAAATCACGTCGGTTGGGCCGACACGATCCATGGTGGCATCATTTACTCGGCACTCGATGACGTAACGGCGAACGTGCTCTGGCTGTCCGATCGACGCGCCCACACGGCGAAGTGCGAGATTCGCTACCGACAGCCGCTCATGGTCGGTGAAACGGTGGAGCTCAAGGGCTGGGTCGACAAGGAAAAAGGTCGGCTCGTGATCCTGCGGGGTGAGGCGCGGCGCAAGACCGACGGCGTTGTAGTCGCCGATTGCGAAGCCAGTTTCATGGTTGCCCGATAAGGCGCCCGGATGCGCGCCATACTGTATTCCTACCTGTTCGTCGCATTCGGCGGCGCGCTCGGCGCCGTCGCCCGCTTCGCACTGAACGTGTTTTTGCAGCGCGACGTCGAATTTCCGTGGGGTACGCTGACGGCGAACCTGTTGGGTTGCCTCATCATGGGTGCCATTGCGCAACTGGCGGCTTCGACGACCTGGTTTGACAACGCCGGTATCGTCCCTGACCAATACCGTTTGCTGTTTGCCGTCGGGTTTTGCGGCAGTTTTACGACACTCTCTACGATGATGCTCGAGCTGAATTCGATGATGCAGAAGAACGAGATCTTCTTCTCGTTCGCCTACCTGGTCGGCACGCTCGCTGGCGGGTTCGCCTGCTTCTGGATCGGGGCGCTGCTGGTACGCATGGTCCCGGGCAACTAGCCGAGTTCGCCGGCACTCGCTTCAAGGATCTCGACGAGCCGTTGAATCCAGTCGGCATGCTCGGGTTTCATCAAAACGGACCGCAGGCACGTAATCGTTTCCGAGTCAGTCGTCATGTCACGAAGGTAGTTGCGTACAAGCTCGACGGGTAACTCGATCAGCGCAAGATGCAGTTCCTTGCCGGCCGCAACGTCGAACAGCTTCCTGGCCTTGTCACTGCTTTCGGCCGTGCTGTTCGCAGCGACGGCGTAGCAAACGATGTCGAGTTCCGGTCGCATGAGTGGGGCGAACGATGCGCCGTCGCCGAGCCGGGAATGAAGTTCACGTGCAGCCGCCAGGCAGCTATCGAGACTGGCGGCAAATTCGCCGCCCACGACCGGCGGCAAGAGCTGGTGCGTTGCCCACAACGCCACTGCCGACGCGCCAGGTCGTGAACATTCGAGGCTAATCTCGCCGAGGTGCAGTTCCGCCGAGCTGAAATAGGTGTACGGCGAATCGTGCCGGTAGATCGTGCCGACCGACGGATCGCGGTACAGCACACAGCCACAGCCGTACGGTTGCAGTCCGTGTTTGTGCGGGTCAATGACGATGGAGTCTGCGCGACTCAACGCGTCGTAGTGTCTCCGCGTGTCGGCGGCGAGCCGGCCCGAAAGGGCAAAGTAGCCGCCGTAGGCGGCGTCCGCATGCACCCGGGTGCCGTATTGCTCGCAGAGTGGCAGGATATCCGCGAGCGGGTCCACGGCCCCGAGCCCGGTATTGCCCATCGTTGCAACAACGGTTCCGACGTCGCCGGACTGCAACTGCGCCTCGAGGGCGTCGAGATCCATGCGGCCGTCGCTGTCGACGGCGACGGCCGAGAACGGCAGGCCGAGGACATCCGAAATACGGCTGTGGGTGTAGTGCGCCTGCCCGGATGCCAGAACGCGCTTGCCGGGATGCAGCCGTCCGGCAACCCACAGCGCTTCGAGATTGGCCATCGTCCCACCGCCTGCCAGGTGCCCCAGGGGCGTGTTCCAGCCGAACATCCGTCCGATGTCTTCGATGCACTCCTTCTCCATCGCCGAACTGGCGCGCCCGCCGTCGAGCGCGTGATTGTTCGGGTTCACCCACAACGACAATGCATACGCGATACGCGCGACCGGGTGCGGCGGCTTCAACATCTGGCCAGCGTACTGCGGGTGGTAGTAGGGGTAGTTGTCCTGCATGCGTTCGGCGACGGCGTCAATGACGCCGGCAACCGCCGCCGTATCGAACTCGGGCGTGAAAGCCGGTAGGTGGTTGCTGCCCTCGGTCAGTCGTGCGAGGGCGCGTTGCAGTATGTCGAGTTCGTTCTTGTTGATCATCGTGGCAGTGACTTCAGGTTACCATAGGGCGATGGATCTCATTGCTCTTGCCGTGCCGTTCTTCCTGCTGGCGCTGCTGGTCGAACTGTTCGTCGACTGGCGGCAAGGAACCGGACGATACAGGAGCAACGATGCGATCAACAGCCTGAGCGCCGGTACGTTGAACTCGACGTTCGGCTACTTCACGAAATTCATTGCCATCGCAATCTGGGGATTCGCATTCAGCCACCTCGCACTGTTCCACATGGACCCGGCCTGGTTCGATACGTCGCCGACCGGCATCGCACTGTGGATCGTTGCCGCTCTCGCTTACGACTTCTGCTACTACTGGAATCACCGGCTGGGTCATGAGATATCCGTCCTGTGGGCGGCCCATGCCGTGCACCATCAGAGCGAGGACTACAACCTGTCGACGGCGCTCAGGCAAACGAGCAGCAGTTTCCTGTTCAGCTGGATTTTCTACGTGCCGCTGTTCGTTGTCGGCTTCCCGCTGGAGGTCGTCGTCACGGTCGGCGCGATCAACCTGATCTACCAGTTCTGGGTTCATACGCAGTTCGTCGGGCGCCTCGGTGCGCTGGACTACATCCTGGTGACGCCGTCGAATCACCGCGTGCATCACGCACAGAACGACGTCTACATCGACAAGAACTACGGCGGCATGCTGATACTCTGGGATCGCCTGTTCGGGACCTTCCAGGAGGAGCTGGACGAGGAGCCGGTTGTTTACGGCGTCCGCAAGCCGCTTGCAAACTGGAATCCGTTCTGGGCCAACCTGCAGGTGTATGACTACCTGCTGTTCGACGCGCTGCGCACCCGGCGCTGGCGAGACAAAATCGGTATCTGGTTCCGGCGCACGGGCTGGCGTCCGGCTGATGTTGCCGAGAAGTATCCGAAGCCGCCGTCGGACCTCGGCGCGTTTCGAAAATACGACCCGCAAATCACTACCGAACGTCGGCACTACGTAAAAGGCCAGTTTTTCGTCGTGCTCGTGCTGGTCCTGACGATTGCCGAGCTGTACGCGGCCGACGGAACGGGATCGGTCGTCGCGCCGTGTCTTGCACTGTGGGCGCAACTCTATACATTGGGCCTGCTCAACGAGGGCCGGCCCTATGCCGTGCGCTTCGAGATCGTGCGTCTTGTCGTCGTCGTGCCGCTCGCTGCACTTGCCTACGGGGCAGGCGGTGAGGCTCTGTCCACAAGGGCCTGGTCATTGTTGGGTGCATACATCTTGGGATCTGTCTTATGGCTGAGAAAAAGTTAGTTCAATCGGGGGCACCGTGGGAGCAGCGAGTCGGCTACAGCCGGGCCGTGCGCGTTGGCAATCAGATCAAAGTCGCCGGTACGGCGCCTGTCGGCGATGACGGGCAGACGGTCGGCGTCGGCGATGCCTACGTGCAGGCGAAGCGGTGCATCGAGATCATCGCCGATGCACTCGAGCAGGCCGGTGCCGGACTCGAACACGTCGTGCGGACGCGTATGTTCGTCACCGACATTTCACGCTGGGACGAAATTGGTCGCGCCCACCAGGAGGCTTTCGGCAACGTCATGCCTGCGACGGCGATGGTCGAGGTTTCGAAGCTCATCGATCCCGACATGCTGGTCGAAATCGAGGCCGACGCCATTGTCGATGACTGAAGCGTAGCGCGAGTGGGAAAGCGCACCAGGATTTCCGCCGACGAGGCTCGGCGTATCGCTTTTGCAGCGCAGGGCTTTGACCGGCCGCGTCCGGAGAAGCCGACGGACGCGCGGCATTTTCGGCGCGCCTTGCGCCACATAACGGTATTGCAGCTGGACTTCGTCAACGTGCTGATACCGGCGCATTTCCTGATGATCTGGTCTCGTCTCGGCGCTTACGACCGGTCCCGCTTCGAGTCGTGGCTTTACGACTGCGGTCAGTACACCGAGCAGTGGGCGCATGAGGCGTCGATCGTTTCTCATGAAGACTGGCCTTTGCTGGGATACCGGCAACGCGCGTTTGAGCCCTACAAGAACTGCCCATTGCGGCGCATGCCGGACCGCGAGCAGTACCTTGACGATGCGCTCGCCCAGGTCAACGCGCAGGGTGCGCTCACCGCACATGAATTGCCGCAGGTGCCTGGACCGGTGCGCAAGCCCGGAGACTGGCATCGATCGATACCGCGACGCGCTTTGGAGCATCATTTCGGTCGCGGCAGACTGGCCGTGAGGAAACGTCTGCCGAACTTCCAGCGGGTCTACGACCTGCCGCATCGCCTGATACCCGATGATCTTCTGGGCATCACAATGAGCAAGGAAGACGCGCAGCGCGAGCTTGTCAGGAAGTCGGCCAGGGCACTCGGTGTCGCAAACTGCAGGGACATTGCGGACTACTACCGGATGACGCCGGGCGAAGCGCGGCCCCGTATCGAGGAGCTGGTGGAGGAGGGCGCGCTGTACCCGGTGCAGGTCGACGGTTGGAGCGGCGAAGCGTGGTTCGCGAAAGATGCACGTTTACCGCGATCGATCAGCGGCGCATCTCTGCTATCGCCGTTCGATCCAATGGTCTGGTACCGGCCGCGCGCCGAACGGCTGTTTGGATTCGAGTACCGCATCGAGATCTATGTGCCGGCGGCAAAGCGACGATGGGGTTACTACGTGCTGCCGTTTCGTGAGGGCGACCGAATCACGGCGAGGGTGGACCTGAAGGCGGACCGGCAGGCATCGGCGCTACTCGTGCAGGCTGCGCATCATGAAGGCCATCCTGGCACGCAACGCACGTGCGCTCGCCTTGCGACCGAATTGCAGGCACTGGCCGACTGGCTCGGCCTCGCGGACATCAAAATAAGAAAAGCCAGCGCTTTCGACAAAGCGCTGGCTTCCGCATTGTAGCGACGTACCGTTACTGAGCGGCTTCTCCCTCATCCGCACGCTTGCCCGCTCTGCCGCGCTTTCCACGCGGCCCTTTCCCTTTGCGTTCCTTCATTTTGGCTTTTGCGGCGGCACGTTCTTCTTCGCTCATCGCGTCCCATTTGGCCTTCCGTTCGGCCTTGCGGGCCTTGCGTTCTTCCTTCAGCGCCGCGCGTTCCTCGTCGGACAGCGACTCCCAGCGCTCCCGCATTGCGGCGCGCCGGTCCTGGCCCTGTTCTCCGCGTCGAGCCATGCGTTCTTCACGCAGTGCGGCCTTGTCCTCGTCGGACATCGCCTCATACTCGGCGCGCCACTTTTCGCGCATCGCGGCCCGTTCGTCCTCGGACATTGATTCGTAGTACGCGCGACGGTCTTCGGGGCTCAGTTCCTGAAGCTCATCGACCGATTGCGCCGCAGCAACCAGGGGTAGCGCGAGCGTGCTCGCGAGGATCATGAAAACTCGGTTTTTCAGCATGAGTGAACTCTCCGTTCGTTAGGCGATACTATAGCAACGATCAATTTGGAGTCTGGTTGACATATGTCGGTATCGATTATGCGGATTTGGACCGCGCTGGCGCTGGTAGGTTTCGTGGTCCTTTCCGGCTGTGTGTCCTCCGAACCCGTCCTCGAATCAAGAAGTGCCGTGGTGCCCGCCGGGGTCGACCTGAGCGGCCGGTGGGTGCTGCAGGGCGGCGAAGACGCGTTGCAAAGGCCGAGGGGCGATACGACGCCGCTCATCGAGACCCGCACCACGACCCGGCAACGCATCGAGAGGGTGCGCAAGGGCAGTTCCGTGCACGTCTTTCTGGAGTTCGGTGAGTCGCTAAAGATTTCGCAGACCCAATGGAGCCTGTTCATCAGCTACGACCGGGCGATCGTGGAGGAATACACCTTTGGCGAGAATCGTCTCGTCAACGTCGGTCCCATCGAGGCGAAGCGGGCATCCGGCTGGGACAGGGGCGCGTTCGTCGTCGATACGCTGGACACATCGGGAGCGCAGCTGTTCGAGTCCTGGACGCTCGACGGTGCGGACAATCTCGTACGGACGATTCGAATCACCGAGGACGATCGGGTGGTCTATTCGACGCAGCAACGGTTCGCGCGCGAGTAAGTCGGGTGGTGACTCTTCCGGCAACCCGGCGGGAAGGAAAGGCCGCCTTCGGAGTCACCACCCTCGGGTCTTACTGTTCGAGCTCGAACGTGAACTTCTTTCTCAGACCGGTCGTTGCGTAAGGAATTCCGTCGCGAACTCCGGGCTTGAATTTCAATCGAGCCGCCGCCTGGATTGCGGACTTGTTGAACAGGCTGCTGGTCGATTCGATGACACGGATGTTGACGACCTTGCCGTCGCCAAGCACGTCAAACTCAACGATTGCGTAGCCCTCGATGCCGCGCTGAATCGCAACGGCCGGGTAGACAGGTTGAACGGTCATGACGGTCATGGCAGGCCCGTCACCCAGCGCATTCATGCTGGGCAGGCTCCGGTAGCCGCCATCAGCGGGCTGGTTCGGCAGAGGCACACCGGTTGCAATGGTGTCGCCGTCGTATTGCGGTGTGGCGGGCGCCGGATAGACCGTCGTCAAGTCTTCCAGCGGCGGAATCTCGTACTCGTCGGCGATCAACGAATCTGGCCGTTCTATCCGGATAAAATCGAGCCATCCTGTCTGCGGTGGCTCGATGACCTTGTACGGCTGCATGCTGATCAGGAGCTGCATGAGATAAATCAGGCCCAGGGTCATGACAGTGCCGGACGATATGGCGGAAGCGTATCTGGCGAACATAGTGGTCTCCTCATTCTCCCGCGCGGTTATGCCTTGAACTACGAGGTATAATACATACCTAGAACCACAAAGTAACCCTTGAAATACCTGTTAGTTCGAGGTATGTTCGCCGGATGGCACAAAGCAACCCACCCTTCATGAGCGGCGTACCGGAGCTGTTATTGCTCAGGCTGTTGAACGAGCAGGAGATGTACGGCTACGAGCTGGTCCGTTCCATTCGCAGCGTGACCAACGAGGCGATTTCGCTGGGCGAGGGCGTTATCTACCCGGTACTGCACAGTCTCGAGCGCAACGGGTCGTTGAAGTCGAAACGCAAGGCTGTCGGCGGTCGAACACGGGTCTATTACGCGTTGACGAAGAAGGGTCGCGACCGCCTCGAAAAACTGCAATCGGACTGGCGTCGCATCCAGGGCGGTATCTCGACCGCATTGGAAGGAGGTGCCGGTGCGTGAACCCGACTTCAATGCGCTGGCACAGCGTCTGCTGGAAAGCGGCATTACGGCCCGCCACGCGCATCGAACGGTGAACGAACTGCGGGATCACTATGACGACCTCGTCGACGAAGCGGTCGACAGCGGGGCGAACAGCAAGGAAGCCCGTTCCCGGGCGATGCAACAGCTGGGTTCGATGGACGACTTCGTGACCGCAATGCAAAGTCGACGTGAGCTCAAGACGTGGGCATTCCGATACCCGCATGCCGCTCTGGTTGTCTATCCGTTGGCGTGCCTGGTCGCGTTGCCGGCGCTGCCGGTATTCGCCGGTGTCGCGCACCGCTCGACGCTCGCAAAGTGGGGCGCGAGTTTGCTCGCGGCCGGAGTCGTCACCGCCGTCATCCTGCTGGTATTGCAGCTGTCGATTCTGTTTGCGTAGTCAGTCGCCGGTCGGCGTGTAACTGACGAGGGTCGCCCGGAAGTTCAGTTTTCCCTTGCGGTGCTGTTCGATGATGACGGGCAGGTAGTCCAGCTCTGCCACGCACCACATCGTTGTTACGCGCGACGACCCTTCCTTCTGGTGGCGAATTCCGACCGCCTCATACTTGCCGGCTTTGGTCTTAACGGTTTTCGTTCCAGCGTTCGTGACGTTGGCGACCCGCATCTTGTCGACATCAAACAGCGTGTACTGGGTCGACGGCCCGCCATTCAGCAGATCGTGCATGAGCTCGTATTGAATCGAAACGCTGTCATGTGCGATGCCGTCGAGCTGCAGCACGACGTCGTCCTTACCCACCGTGCCGCTGGCCTGGTTAGTCGTCCAGTCGAACTGCAGGTTGACCTCGGGGTCTTTGCGAATCGTATCGACCGCGCGGAACGTCACGGGCTTTACACCGTCACGCTGATTCGTGAACGTCGAAGTGACGTCCATCGTGCCGCGCGTCAGGAGCTTCGACATACCGACGGGACGAATGACGTGATTCGCGACATAGCCGTCCGGCGTACGTGTCAGCTCGGTGTTCAGCTGACCGCTCACGACTGCGATTTTCACCTTGTATTGCGCCTTGTGCGGCGTCAAGGAGGTTTCGGCCACAGCAGTACCCGCCAGCGCAAAAGCGCCTGAAAGCCACACCAAAATTCGTCCAATTCGCACTATTTCGCCTCCGTGCCACGCAACAATGCACGCTCCGATTCTGCCATTAGAGACATGACTGCAGCCTGAACGTTCACGCGGTGCGGCTCGAGTGCGTCCAGCGCCGCGTCGCGCGGTACAGGGTAGGGCTCGCCGACCGCCATTGCGATACGGGCGAATGGCTTTGGCACCATGAACCGGTCCCAGCGGTCCAGGTACCACGCCCTGTCGGCGGCGCAGGCGATCGGGATGATCGGTACGCCGGCGATGCGGGCCATCAGGATCGCACCCACCTTGAACTCGTGCTGCGGACCGCGCGGACCGTCCGCTGTGGTTACGATCGAGTAGCCGTTCTTCATCATCTGTTGCTGGTCGCGCAGGGCCAGGGCGCCGCTCTGGTTGGCGGAGCCACGGATCACTTCGGCGCCCCATGCCCGTGCGATGCGTTCCGGAACCTCGCCATCGACCGAGCCGGACACCAGGAAACACGCCTTGAAGCCGCGGCGGACCCACGAACGGATCAGCGTGGAGCCGACGACGTGATGCTGGTGCCAGTAGCAGGGTGCGCAGACGTCGCCCGATGCAATAAACGGTTCGATGTGCTCGGCGCCAATGACCTTCTCGACCCGGTAGGTGGCGGTCAACAGCCGGATCAGGCCACGCAGGATCGGGAGGCCGAGGAAATAGTAGAGACGCCGCGCCGTACTCATTCGCCGCCGTGACGATGTGCTGCGACGCGACTCGATGGAACTAAAGTCCTGTTTGGAAGAATCGCTCATGGGCGGCTGAGTTTGCAGTATCGAATCTCTGCCGGTCAATGTAATATTGCGCCTGATTTTTCAACACGATAGCGACGTTCGCCGCATTTCATGAGCGAAGCCCTTCACGAATTCAGGCAGCCGCCGGGACCGACCGACGCGGTGGAACTCGGTATCGACGCCGGGACGCTCACGCGCCTGCAGGATCTTAAGCGCGAGTACGGCGACATGGTGTCGATCAAAAAGCCCAATGGCCGGCTGGCGTACTTCGTGAATGACGCCCACGAAGTCCGCCGGATCCTGACGCGACGGCATGCGAAGTACCACAAGGGGCCCGGTTTTGAGCGCGTAAAAATGCTCCTCGGCAACGGGCTCATCGTGAGCGACGGTGACGTATGGCGCCGTTCGCGAACCATGATCCAGCCCGCCTTCACGCGTGGCAACGTACACCGGCTGATGTCTGTCATGGTAGCGTGCAGCGATCGGCGCGCGGTGCGCTGGGCCGAGATGGCGCAGAAGGGCGAGCCGTGCAACATCACGGCCGAAACCTGCGACTTCGCGCTGGAGCTGATACTGATCAGCACCTTCGGCAGGGACTACGAACGTCACATCGTGACGGAGGGCGAAAACCCGTTTGCTTTCCTGAGCCGGGACTCGACACGCGACTTGTCGGTCGTCATGAAGGTGCGCCATCTCCGCAACCTGCTGATGACGATTATCGAAGAGCGCCGGGCGCGCCGGGACGCCGGGGAATTCGATTTCCTCGCGATGTACCTTGCGGCGACGGACAAGCAAGGCAAGGCATTCTCGGACAACGAACTGCTCGACGAGCTGATGACACTGATCGTTGCCGGCTTCGAAACCTCGGCCAATACCCTGAACTGGGTGTGGTACCTGGTCGGCAGGCATGCGGACGTCGAGGCGAAACTGATTGCCGAGGCGCAGGAATTCATGCCCAACGTTTCGGCGCTCAGTGTCGAGGCGACCGCGAATATGCACTACACGCAGCAGGTGCTGGAGGAAACGCTACGCCTGTACCCGCCGGTGTGGCTGTTTACGCGCCGCTCGCACGAGCAGGACGAACTGGACGACTACGATGTGCCACCCGGTACGGATATCTACCTGTCGCCGTTTATCCTGCACCGCAGCGATCACTACTGGCCGGACCCTGAACGTTTCGATCCCGAGCGATTTCGCCTGGGTGACAAGCCGAAAAAGGAGCGGCCGTTTTACCCGTTCTCGCTGGGGCCGCGCCGCTGCCTCGGTGAATATTTTTCTTTTCTGGAAATGAAAGTGCACCTTGGCCTGTTATTGCCGCGGTTTCGTATGCAGCTGGTTGACGAGTCACAGCCGGACCTCGAGTTGGCCATCAACCTGCGCTCGGCCGAAGACATTTTCATGCTGCCCGTGGAACGCAATACCGGATGAAGCTTTACGACACACTGACGGACCTGTTTTCGGATCTGCGCGAGAAGCCTCGCGAGATTCGCTTTATTGACGGCGAAAATGATGAGAACGCCGTCAGTTTCGGCGATCTCTGGAAACGCGCATTGGCGCTGCTTGGCTCGTTGCAATCGCGTGGCATGCAGCCGGGCGACGAGCTGATTATATTCAGCAAGTCGAACGAGAGCTTCGTCGTTGCGTTCTGGGCCGCCGTGCTTGGCGGTATCGTGCCGGTCCCGGTTGCCGTTGGCATCAGCGACGAACACAAGCTGAAACTGTTCCGCATTCTGTCGCAACTGGAAAAACCGACGCTGTTTACCGAGTCGGACTTGTTACAACGACTGGTGGACTTTGCCCGCGAACGCGAACTCGCGGACATTAGCGCATTGCTCGACAAGCATGCCGTGCTGATGAGCGACGTCGAGCCGGGTTCCCACGGGACGGTGTACGACGCCGGGCCTGACGATATCGGCTTCATTCAGTACTCGTCGGGCTCGACCAGTGACCCCAAGGGCGTCGTACTGACCCATCGCAACCTGTGCGTCAACATTCGCGCCATCGTCGAGGGCTTCGACTGGCGCGACGATGACCAGGCGCTGAGCTGGATGCCGCTCACGCATGACATGGGTTTGATCGGCTTTCACCTGAGCGTCATGGCAGCCGGGATGAATCACGCCGTTATGGACACCAACGTGTTTGTACGCCGGCCGCTGCTGTGGATGAGCAAGGCGAATGATCTGCGAGCTACGCAGTTGTGCTCACCGAACTTCGGCTACAAGCATTTCCTCAAGCTGTTCGAGCGCAAAGGACTGCCTGGCGGTACGGATCTCAGCTGCGTCAAGCGCATCATCAACGGCGCCGAACCGATTTCGTGGGAGTTGTGCGAGGAGTTTCTGACAGCGCTTGCGCCACTTGGTCTGAAGCGCAACACGATGCTCCCGGTTTACGGCCTTGCCGAGGCCACGGTCGGCGTTTCGTTTTCGCCGTTGGGGCCGGAGTATGAGCGGGTCATCATGGACCGACACAGCCTGCAGATCGGCGCCGAGTACGAGGCGGTGGCGGAGGATCATCCCGACGCCGTGAGCTTCGTCAAAGTCGGCAGTGCGATTCGCGATGTCGATATTCGCATTGCCGACGACGACGACAAGATCCTCGAGGCGGGGCGAATCGGCAATATCCTGCTGCGCGGCGGCAGCGTGACCGAACGCATTTACGGTGACCCGGAGGCCACCCGTGAGCTGTTTACGGCCGACGGCTGGCTGCGCACCGGCGACTGCGGCGTCATGGTCGACGACGCGCTCGTCATCACCGGTCGCCAGAAAGACATCATTATCGTCAATGGCCAGAATTACTACCCACACGACCTCGAGGAGATTGTTGCGCAACTCGACGGCCTCGACCTGAACAAGGTGGTCGTTGCCGGCGCGACACCCAAGGGCGGCCAGACCGAGGAGTTGATCGCGTTCATTCTGTACCGGCAGTCGGTCGAGGATTTTCGCCCGCTGGTCGTCGCCGTCAAGGACCTCGTGGGAGAGCAGACAGGTCTGGAAGTCGACCAGGTTGTGCCGGTCCCGCGCATCCCGAAAACCACCAGCGGCAAGGTGCAACGCGCGAAGCTCCTGCAATCGTATTTTGACGGTGAATTTGCCGATGTACTTGCCGAGCTGAGTCCCGGGACCGATGCCCCGGAGGCCACCGACGACGATCCGCTGGTTGCGGAACTGGAGTCGATCTGTCGTGAATTTGCGAAGGACCGTACGATAGGCCCGGACGACAACCTGTTCGAGGTTGGGGTAAGCTCGCTGACCCTGACCGAGATTGTGCTCGCCATTGACGAGAAGCACCCCGGAAAACTCGACATCAGTGACCTCTTTGACTACCCGACGCTGCGAGAAATCGCGGATTTCCTGAGACGATAAGATCGCCAAAAGCGGAGCGCTCATGACATACGCCAGAATTGCCGGGATCGGCAGCTACCTTCCCGAGAAGGTCCTGACCAATCACGATCTCGAGAAGATGATGGACACCTCGGATGAGTGGATTCGAGAGCGGACCGGCATTAAGCGCCGGCACATCGCGTCGGACGCGGAGACCACGGGCTCGATCGGACTCGCCGCAGCGCAACGGGCGCTCGACGACGCGGGCATCGATGCCGATGAGCTCGATTTCGTCGTGTTGGGCACGGCGACGCCGGACAAGGTATTTCCGTCGACAGCGTGTATCGTCGGGCGGCAACTCGGAATCAAGAGTGCACCGTGCCTGGACGTGCACGCGGCCTGTAGCGGCTTCGTGTACGGCCTGGACCTGGCAAGCCGGTACATTCGCACCGGCGGCGGCAGGAAAGCGCTGGTCATCGGTGCCGAGACCTTATCGCGCATCACCAACTGGGAAGATCGCGGGACCGCTGTCCTGTTCGGCGATGGCGCGGGTGCGGTCGTGCTCGAGGCGAGCGACGAGCCGGGCATCCTGTCAACGCACATCCATGCGGACGGCCAGTACGAGGAGCTGCTGCACGTCCAGAGCGGCGTGTCGCTGGGTTTCGACGCGACGTGCGAGGGACGCAACTTCATCGAGATGAACGGCAATGCCGTGTTCAAGCGAGCGGTAGCGACGTTTGACAGCATTGCACGGGAGACTGTCGCCGATCTGGACGGCCACCTCGAGGATATCGACTGGTTTGTGCCGCACCAGGCCAATATGCGCATTATCAAGGCGGCCGCCAAAAAACTGCAGATGCCGATGGAGCGCGTCATCTGCACCGTCGACGAGCACGCGAATACGTCCGGTGCATCCATTCCGCTGGCGCTCGATCTCGCCGTCCGCGATGGGCGCATCAAGCGCGGCGATACACTGATGTTTGCCGCGTTCGGGGCAGGCTTTACGTGGGGCTCGGCGATGCTCAAATATTGAGCGGTTGGCCGACCATTGTGAATAGTTCACATTAAATATCATAGATAACTTACTGTTTTGATTGGGTAAGAACACTCTCCACACCGACGAATTTGCTGCTAGACTGTTGGCGGCCGTACTCCTTGACGGTCTAAAACAACAAAAGAAGAACTAAAACAACAAAAGCACAAAGGGGAAATCCATGGGTGTAGGAAACATCATCAAGATCGTGGCCGTGCTGGTCGCGGTCGTCGCCGGGCTGTGGTCGGACTTTCCGGAAGCGGCGCTCATTATTGCGATCCTCGGGCTTGTCGCCGGGTACTTCGTTGACGCGGAGGACCGCCAACGATTCCTGGTTGCGACGATCGCACTGTCGGTCGCCGGCGTGGCCGCCGGTGCCAACGCGATTCCGACAGTGGGGCCGATCATTACGGACGTCATGAGGAGCCTCGGCGCGTTATACGCGGCAGGGGCGATCACGTGCATCCTGTTGACTCTGTACGAAAAACTGAAGCCCTGACAAAACCAGGTGTCAGTCACCTTATATCCAGTCCAAGGTGACTGGCACCTAATTGTTGATGGCGTCGCGGTGCATGCGGCGCATCAGCAGCAGGCGCCAGATCCAGATTGCGGCGATGAGCAGGGCGGCGACCGGCAGGGCCGAGACCGGGTGCAACAGCACCAGGAAGTCGTAAAAGCCGTGCAGCAGCGCAGCGATCAGCAGTCCCAGTATCAATGGAATCGCGATCGCCCGACCGGTGAGCCTCGCGGTCGTTATCCAGTGCGCCCAGATCGAGGCAAACAGGATGTGCACGACAGGTCCGGCAAACCCGCGGGCTGCCGACTCAAGCGGCGTAAGAAACTCCAGGTAATGGACGTTCTCCACCATCGCATAGCCAAGTGCGATGAATGACGCGTAGATGATCCCGTCCAGCGGCTCGTCGAAAGCCCTGAAATTCATGACAACGAGCACGAACGGCAGCAACTTGGACAGCTCCTCAACGGGCCCGATGACGAGCAGCGCGTAGGCGAGCAGCCCGGCCGGATTTTCGTGGCCGAGCGCTACCGCGTCATAGCGCAGGCCCAGCGGTTCGAGCGCCGCATACATGCCTTTTGACAGCCAGATGGCGACCCAGCCGAGCACAAATGCGATAGCAAGATTCACCGCAGGTTCGGGCAGGTGGCGGTCCTGGTGATAGTGGTAAGCCGCCCAGAACGCGACGGGCAGGACAACCGGCAGTATGAGAAGGAGATGTTGCACGTCGATATTATCCGGCTAAGCTCAGCGGTCCTCTCGCAAATGCGTCACGTTCCGGTCGATGAGTAACACTTTCCTGTACACGGTGACGGTGCTGATCTGGGGCACGACGTGGTACGCCATCGAGTTCCAGCTCGGCGTCGCCGCGCCCGAAGTATCGGTGGCGTACCGTTACATAGCGGCATCTCTTATCCTTTTTTCGTGGTGTAAATACAAACAGTTATCACTAGTTTTTAAAGTGAAAACGCACATATTGTTCGGGCTGATGGGACTGTTGATGTTTTGCCTCAACTACATCCTGGCGTACCGGGCACAGGTCTATATCACGTCCGCGCTGGCGGCAATCGCGTTCGCATCGATCCTGTGGATGAACATCCTCAATGCGCGGCTGTTCTTTGGCGCGCGTGGCTCGTCGCGGCTGTATCTCGGTGCCGCGACCGGCATCGCGGGCCTGCTGATCGTATTCGGGCCACAGGTGGCGGATGTTTCCTTCGATGACGCCGTATTTCTCGGCTGTGTCCTGGCCCTGCTGGGCGCGCTTGCGGCTTCGTTCGGCAGCATGGCGGCGCAGGCCGCAAGCAGGGACAAGATCCCGGTCGTGCAATCGAACGCGTGGAGCATGTTCTACGGGGCAGTGTTTACCACTATCTTCGCAATCGTGCTGGGCCACCCCATCGTTTTCGATACCAGCCCCGGTTACGTTGTATCGCTCATCTACCTGACGGTTTTTGGTTCAGTGCTTGCTTTCGGCGCCTACGTGACGCTGATCGGCCGCATCGGCGCACAACGGGCCGGGTACACGTCGGTGATGTTCCCCGTCGTTGCGTTAATCGTCTCAATGCTCTTCGAAGGGCTCGCGCCCAGCGTTTTCGTCATTGTCGGATTCGGGCTCGTTTTGCTTGGCAACGTGCTCGTACTCGCCGATTCCAGAAGCTGAAATACGGATTCTCCAGCGGGGCAGGATTGGATAGAGTGGCTACAACCGACGACAGGTAGTTTCACAATGACTGACGAATTTCCCGGCCCAAAAACCAAAGCCGCACTGGAGCGCGGCATCCCGCTGTTCCGTAACGGACTCAAGTTCGAGCAGGAACTGGAGAAGGCCGGGCGCAGGGGATTTCGGGCGATTCGGCAAATCGTCATCGACAAGGCGCACGGTGACTTTGTCTGGGATCTCGATGGCAGGCGCTACATTGATTTCCAGAACGGCTGGGCAACGAACCCGATCGGCAACACGCACCCGGAAATCATAGAGGCCGTTCACAACGCCCAGAAGCGCTACGGGTTTCACTACGACCATCCGCTGCGCTACGACCTCGCGGAGATGCTGGCCGGGATCATGCCGGCGAAGGCGCTCCCGCGATTCAACTACGAGGTCTCCGGCACCGAAGCGGCCGAAGCGGCCGTGCACCTCGCGCTGACGCACACGAAGCGCCGCTACATCATCACGTTCAGTTCGTCGTATCACGGCATGAGCATCGGGACGAAGATGTTGAGCGGCCTTGCCGGGCAGTATTCACGCTACCTCGAAGGGTGGGGCGGTGGGGTCATCAAAGCGCCGTATCCCTACAGCGAGCGGATTCCGGCGGGAATGGACCAGGAGCAGTACGTCGACTACTGTCTCTGGTACCTCGATAACCATATTCCGGACGCCGTTGCGTCGCGCGACAACATCGCCGGCATTCTCGTCGAGCCCGGGCTGGCCGAAGGTGGCAACTGGATTCCGCCAACCAATTTCCTGCAGGGCATTCGCGAGATCTGTGACGGCAACGACTGGCTGATGATTGCCGACGAGGTCCTGACCGGTATGGGCCGCACCGGCAAGATGTGGGGTGTCGATCACTACGGCGTTGTACCGGACATCCTTGTCGTCGGTAAGAACCTGTCCGGCGGGATCGAGCCATGCTCCGGTATCGCGTCACGCGACGACATCCTGGGCGACAACGACGCGTTTGGCTCCGGCTCGACGTTCGCCGGCACGCCAGCCGGTTGTGCCGCCGGGATCAAGACGCTCGAGATCTACGAGCGAGACAACGTCGTGGAACAGGCGGCGCACCTGAGCGAGGTCGCGGCCGACATCATGAAGGGTTGGGCGCAGTACAGTATCGTGCGGCAGGTGCGTGCATCCGGGTTACTCATGGGCGTCGGATTTCGCCGGCCCGACAATGCCGCCGACGACGAGAAAGACTGGTGGTCGGCACGGGCCGTTCGCAGCGAAATGCTCAAAAACGGCGTCTGGGCGATTTGCGACCAGGAGGACACGATTCGCATGTATCCGGCGCTCACGATGGATGAAAAGGTCCTTCGCGAAGGGCTGCAGGTCATGGAAGACGCGATTCGCTATGTCGACGAACATGGACACAGCGAAGGCAACGCGCCTCCGTACCCGACAGGCGTCGCAGGGTTCTAGTCACATGGCGGTGCCGACTTATTCGTCGGCTACGGCCTTGTATACCCAGGCGCCAATCACGCCACCAACGAGCGGTGCGACCCAGAACACCCACAACTGCTGTACGGCCCAGTCACCGACAAACAACGCGACACCGGTGCTGCGCGCCGGGTTAACGGACGTATTGGTCACGGGAATGCTGATGAGGTGAATCAACGTCAATGCGAGGCCAATAGCGATCGGCGCGAATCCCGCCGGCGCACGTGCATCGGTCGCGCCCATGATGACGAAAATGAACACAGCCGTCATGACGACTTCGGTAACGAGTGCCGCCGTTAGTGTGTAGCCGCCCGGCGAGTGTTCGCCGAAGCCGTTTGACGCAAATCCTGCGCTGACATCGAAGCCGGCCTGGCCGGTGGCGATAACATACAGAATGCCGCCCGCCGCGATCGCGCCAGCAACCTGGGCGACGATATACGGCAACAACTGGTTTGCTTCGAATCGACCGCCAGCCCAAAGCCCCAGCGATACCGCGGGATTCAGGTGGCAGCCCGAAATGTGTCCGATGGCATAGGCCATCGTCAGGACGGTGAGGCCAAAGGCAAGCGAAACGCCCAGGAGGCCGATGCCGACGTCCGGAAACGCGGCGGCCAGCACGGCGCTGCCGCAGCCGCCAAGGACGAGCCAGAACGTACCGATAAATTCTGCAGCGTACTTTTTCATTGTTATTCCCCTTGCTTGTTATTCGGCCAGAGTCCCCCGGGTATGTAAGGTTGACGCTACAGCCGCGAAAAAGTCACGTCGAGGTCCGTATCAGCGCGAGGTCCAGGTAGCTTCGTAGCCGCGAATATCGAAATGGACAAAGGGCCCGCGCCAGCTTCTTTCGGCATAAACGCCCAGTCCGCCAGGCAACGAAGCCTCCCCATTCGAGGTCACTGCTTCCCGAATCCAGGCCGCGAACAGTTCGGCGTCTCCAATATCCACTCGGCCGTTTCCGTCGATGTCGTCCATGTTGCCGTCGTTGTCGGCGTCTATAAAAACGTCGGCAGCGTCTCCATAGATGTGCCGGCTGTACTCGACGTTGTCGATGCTCGCATTGTAGTGCGGGGTACGGTAGCCGCTCATAACGTGCAGCGTATCAACAGCAATACCCTTGCCGGCCACGTGCGCGAGGATGGTCTCGAGATAGTCGTACAGTTTCGTGTTCGGCGCAAAGTACTTCGGCCAGTCACCTTCCTGCTTGCACAGAAACTGACGCAGTTTGAAATGCGCGCTGACAGGCGTTTCCTGCGTTGCTTCGGTGACCTCGAAGAGGCCCCGCGGCGCATGGTATGGAACGCCGGATATCGTGGTTGCCGCTGGATAGGTCCCGATCGTGTAATCACCAATACTGGTCTGGCCGGCAGGCTCGAACGGTGTCAGCACGAACAGGTTGATCCGCAGTCGGGCATCGCCGTGAGCGATGTCCAGTGACGCACGAGAGGAGGGCGGCATACCATGCGACCACCGCCATCCGTCTGCCGTCGATTTCACAATTCCTGCACTGGGCTCAACATTGGTTTCGTGTCCGAGATCGGTCAACGTCACGTCGACAGTTTCGTCAGGGAGTACAAACACGGCGCGCTCGGCCGGGGCGCCGCTCTCTGCTGCCCAATGAATTTCTGCAGCGCCGACCGGATCTGGCGTGCCGATCAGCAGCGTTGCAACAACGAGTGCCGCAATCGCGCTACGGCAGGCTGGCGAGCAGGGTGTCCCCAATCGACGGTAACGGATGGATATAGGACGAGGCCATGCGTGCGTCGTTGCCAGCATCTCGCCCGTAAATATCTTCATAGAATGCCGTCTTGCCGTCAGGAAATGTTTCAGCGGTGAAGTATGTCGCAACGACGTCGGCCTTGACCACCGGTCTGACCGATTTGGGCAGGGTGCGCTGCATTGCGTTGCCGATGGCTTCGTCGGACCAGCCTTCGTTTGCGCGCAGCAACAGGGAAGCGAGCAGTGCGGGCTTTTCGACGCGAATGCAGCCATGGCTCAGTGCGCGGCGACTTTTGGCGAACAGCTCGGGCGCGCGGGTGTCGTGCAGGTAGACCGCTCGATCGTTGGGCAGCACGAACTTAACGCGCCCAAGCGCATTGTTGTCGCCCGGTTGCTGGCGAATGACGAGTGAGCGGGCCTGGTCGCCTTGCCAGTCGTCCGCGGTCAGCGGTTGGTGCGTTCGCCGGTCCAGCACTTCGTAGTTGTTGCTCGCGCCATAGCCGGGATTGCGGAGCATTGCCGGCAGGATTTCTTCGCGCGCAATCTTGTCGGGGACGTACCAATACGGACTGAATACCAGCCGCTCGACCGGTTCGTCGAGTAGCGGCGTCGGGGTGTCCGGATGGCCAATGATCACTTTCATCGACGTGACCGTGGTGTGGTTGTCTTGAAGAGTCAGCCGATACGACGGCAGGTTGACGACGACACGAATACCGTAGCGGCGAGATGAGTCGCGCCATTCCGAACGATGGCGTTCGAGGTTCGATCGAATCTGCGCCATTCGTGCATCGAAACCGGTATCGAGATGGGCGAGGGTACGCCGTCCCACCTTGCCGTCAACGTCGAGTCCGTGGAGCAACTGGTAACGTGTAACGGCATCGCGCACATCGTCATCGTAGCGAGCGGGTTCGGCGACTGGCAGCTCGAGGCGTTGCCGAAGCAGGGCAACGCGTGGTCCTTCGGAACCAACCTCGAGCGTACGCCAGCCGCCAATGGTGGGCCACTCGTCGGAGTGCGATGTGGAAGCCGCCAACGCCACGTAGGTAGCGCGCAGGCGGTGATACGCGGGGTCGACCGGGATCTGTTGCTTGTACCAGTCGATCAGGCGCCGTTCGGTTAATGCGGCTGCAATGTCGGCATGCAGGCTGACGACTTCGTCTGGCCGGGGTCGACGACTGCCAACAGCAAAGTCGAGCGCATACCGCAGCACGGCATTGGCGACGTACGCGTCAACCTCGTTGGACTCGAGCAAGCCGCTGCGCGACTGCAGCAGCAGATCGTGCAGGTTCTCGACCATGGTCTCGGTTGTGGTAATGCCGTGAGCCGGCGCGTCGCTGAGTATCGCGATAGCGTCACGTACGTTCAGGCGAGCGGTGAAATCTTCGTCGGACGCGATCGCCGTACCCGATATCGCGATGACGGTGACAAGAAAACTGACCGAACGAACAAGCCTGGCAAACCTTTTTGTAATTCGACTCTTCACACCTCTGGAGGTGCAAGGTTCGTACCATTTAACAGGTTGCGTATTGGACCGGTTTTGGGAGGCTCACCGCGAATGATTTCGTGATTGCGATCACGTTACGGCACTCAGTGAGCCTTCGTCGCGTATTTGGGTGTCGCAGAACTTTACAGTTCCGGCTATTGCAGCTCCTTGCTACGCGTAATACTCACCATCCGCATCGTCGAGAGCACCTGCAAGGTATAGACAACATTGACGGATTCGTTGTCCTCGGCATCCTGAACCTCGCAGGTACCGCCGTTGGCATCGTTGGTTTTGCACCGTTTTGCATCGGCGGCGATGCCCAGTTGCCGCCTGACCGCACCGATTTCGGCGTCAGCATCCAGAGGAGAGCCGGGCGCGTTGTACGTCTCGCCAATCCATACGATGCGTTCGCCACGCCGCTCCATGCCGACGCTGGAGAATCCTTCCGGGCTGCCGTAGTTACCGCGAACGAATTCAATGCCGTCGGTTGTCCAGTCGGCGTATTCATCGAGGTCGCCGGCCTTGAAGCCGGTTCGGCGCAACGCATTGAACGCTTCCTCGGCCGTCATCGATAACGTGACGCCCTGAATGGCTACCTGTTCGAGCGCTGCCTTGTCCCGCACAATCTTTTGGGCGTTTGCCGGGTTGGCCAGAAATAAAGCGGCTGCAAGCGTTACAAGAAGTCTGGTCATGTGCCTCTCCGGGGTGGTTGGGCCGATCCAATCGGTGATAGTAGCAACTGCAATGATCGACTCTGGCGCTTGATGTAAACTTGCGACGAAAAATCAACGTCTTAGACAAGTCTTGTGAGTGATACCGAAAGCAAAACTGCGATCCCGGTGAGTCCATTGCGCATCGGGCCGTTCGAACTCGATGTAGCGGCTGTGGAGTTGCGTCGCGACGGCGAGTCGATTCCTGTTGCGCCGCTGGTGTTCCGGATCGTGTGTTACCTCGTCGAGCATCGCGATCGCGTTGTCGCGAAAGACGAGTTGCTTGACGAGTTGTGGGGGCACCGCTTCGTATCGGAATCAGCATTGACCGCCCGTATCAAGGCCGCACGCAAGGCGCTGGGTGACTCGGGGCAGTCTCAACACATGATTCGCACGGTGCGGCGTCTCGGATACCAGTTCGTCGGGCCGGTGGAGGTCGGCGCGAGCCGGGCAACGCAGGAGGACCGCAATCCGTCTGTTGCGGTGCGATTCGCCGTCGGTCGCGGCGATGTACGCCTCGCAGTGGGGGAGACCGGCAGCGGTGCACCCCTACTCAAGGTCGCCAACTGGATGACGCACATTGACAAGGACTCGGACAGTCCAATCTGGGGACACTGGGTGCGCGACCTGTCGCGCCACCACCGGTTTATTCGTTACGACGCGCGTGGATGCGGTCTGTCGGATCGCGATCTTGGCGATATCCCGCTAAACGACCTGGATTTGTGGGTTGACGACCTTGTCCGCGTTGCCGATTTGCTGGAACTCGATCGTCTGGCGCTACTCGGGTTGTCGCAAGGCGGACCGGTGGCGATTGCGTTCGCTGCGCGCTATCCGGACCGGGTCAGCCATCTCGTTCTTCACGGAACGTACGCAAGAGGAATGAACCGGCGTGGCGACCCATCGCAGGTGGCACAGGCTTCGCTGCAGGTGGCCATCGCCAAATTTGGCTGGGGCAGCCCTGAAGGTCGGTTTCTGGAGACTTTTACGAAACAGTTCGTACCGGATGCCGGCGCCGAAGAGCAGGACTGGTTCAGCGAACTGCAACGCACCAGCTGTGATGCAAAGGCGGCGCCACGGCTCGAGTCCGCAATGCACGACGTGGATGTCACCGAATCAGCGGCGTCACTGAGCGTTCCGACGCTGGTCACTCATTGTGTCGATGACGTTGCCGTGCCGTTTGACGAGGGTCGACGGTTGGCCGGGCTGGTTCCGGGCGCGAAGTTCCTGCCGTTGCAGAGTGCCAATCACGTCCTGTTGGAGCGTGAACAGGCCTGGGGTGAGTTTGTTGCAGCCGTTGAGGAGTTCACCGGCTTTTAGGATCTAGCTCGACTCACCGGGATCGGGTTTGACATTCAGCCTCTGCGTTCTGTTAGGGATGATGATCTGGGTTTTCTTGAGGATGCTCTTGCGAGACTGGTTGATCTGGACGCCTCGGAACACACAGAGGACGCCTAACCCCAGCATGACCCAGAAATAGCGGAGATCCGGTCCCCCGGCCAGGCTGATGAGCAGGAACCCGGCTCCGATAAGCATCCAGATTTGCGGAAGACGATTGTAGACACCATCAGGAATTAGCATGGTTTCCTGCCGTTCGGACCAAAAAGAGGGTCAATATTGCGGTGATATTGAGCGGCTTTCCGGTACGGGCGCACAAAAATGGCAATAAGGATATCGGCCCTGGCCAGACCGTTGAGACCCAGATTCGGTAAGGCCGCGATTCGAAATCCCCTGATTGTCCTTTCAATTCATAGCGTTAGGCGTACCATTCGGGCGGCGGCCTGCTGCAAGCCGTGACGCCAGGATGCATGAGACAATAGCTGGCATCGGATACACATGTGGGCCAATGATTCGGGAAATCTCAGGCCGGTAATACACCACATGCACTCGGTATCGAGGATCGAATCAGTCGCGCCAGATGACGGATGTCGTTGTCTCGAGCGTACGACCGCCGCCAGGCAATCACGATCATTCGACCGTATTGCCGTTTGCCGCCTAAATTTCTGTAACGAATGAGCTTTGTGAGTGATGGCTTTGAGCCAACCGCCAATTTCGGCAGCAAAGTGTAGCCAGCGCCTGCGGCCACCATGTGACGCAAGGTTTCCAAGGTCATAGCGTGCAGACGTTTGCGATTCTGCCGTTGCTTCGCGGGGCAGACGTCAAGCGCTTGTCCGGAAAGGCAATGCCCGTCTTCCAGCAATACCATATCGTCGCCGCACAGGTCTGAAGCGTCGACCGTCTTCTTGTCAGCGAACACGTGGTTCAGCGGAACGGCCAGCACGAATGGCTCGTGAAACAACTCAAGTTGTTCGATGCCGGATGCATTGAGTGGTGCGGCGGCAATGACGACATCCAGCGACCCTGCTTGCAGATTGTCCAACAAGGCGTCGGTCAGCCCTTCCTGCAACACAAGCTCCAGGCCGGGATATTGCTTGCGAAGCGGTGGGAGTACATGCGGCATCAAGTACGGTCCGAGGGTTGCGATTACGCCAACGTGCAAGGGGGTGCTCAAGGGTGCTTGCGTGGCGGAGACCAGCTCGTCGATCTCTGCGGCCTCATCGAGCAATTGCCGCGCTTTCAGGACAAAGCGCTCGCCGGCCACCGTGACCCGAATGGCGCGCTTGTTGCGTTCGAATAGCGCCACGCCAAGCGTCGTTTCGATGCGCTTGATGCGTTCGCTCAGTGCCGGTTGGGTAATCGCACAGGCGTCAGCGGCGCGGCTAACCGAGCCGCACTCGGCAACCGCGACGACGTACTTCAGATCACGAAATCCCAGGTTCACGGTGCTCATAGGATAGTCCGATAGTTATTTCAGAAATAATCGATTAGACCCTATGATAGAGCTGCTATAGGTTCAAGTCCGAAGCAACATCGAGTGGATAAGACAATGGCACAAAAGGTTCTGACAACGTCCGCGGGCGCACCCGTCGCCGAAGACAACAACAGCATCTCCGCTGGTCCTCGGGGGCCTCTGACGTTCGATAATTTTCAACTTTTCGAGAAGCTCGCGCATTTCAACCGTGAGCGAATTCCGGAGCGAGTCGTACACGCCCGAGGAAGCGGCGCCTACGGCACATTCACACTTTCCCGGTCGCTGACTGAGTACACACGCGCCAGCTTCCTGCAAACCAAGGGGCAGCAGACGGAAATATTCCTGCGGTTTTCAACCGTCGGCGGTGGTCAGGACTCCAGCGATTACGCCCGTGATCCGCGCGGATTCGCGGTCAAGTTCTATACCGACGATGGTAACTTCGACCTGGTCGGCAACAACACGCCTGTGTTCTTCCTGAACGACCCGATCAAGTTCCCGGACTTCGTGCACTCGCAGAAAAAGCACCCCAGGACGAATCTGCCGGACCCGGCCCGGATGTTTGAGTTCTGGGCTAACCACCCACAGTCACTACATCAGATGACGATATTGATGTCCGATCGCGGAATCCCACGCTCCTGGCGTCACATGAACGGTTACGGCTCTCACACACTCGGATTCTGGAACGCCTTCGGTGAGCGGTTTTGGGTCAAGTGGCACTTCAAGACAGATCAGGGCATCCAATGCGTCACGAATGAAGAGGCCGCGACACTGCCCCCGCACGGCGCTCAACAGGACCTGGTGGCAGCGATTGAACGCGGCGACTATCCGAGCTGGACCGTCAAGTTGCAGATTCTGAATGAGGAGGACGCCAGATCGTTTCCAATCAACCCGTTTGATCTCACGAAGGTCTGGCCACACAATCTGGCCCCGCTAATGGAAATCGGTCACCTCGAGCTTAATTGCAACGTCGAAAATTACTTCGCTGAAACGGAACAAGCTGCGTTCGCGCCCAGTAATCTGGTACCTGGTATTTCTGCGTCGCCGGATAAGATGCTGCAGGCGCGACTGATGGCCTATCAAGACGCACATCGGTATCGTGTGGGTGTGAACCACAATCAGCTGCCTGTAAATGCTCCGCGTTGCCCCGTTCACCATTATCAGCGCGACGGCGCGATGGCGAGTATTGCAGCCGGTAATCAGGACGGCAGCGTCAACTTCTATCCAAACGACCGGGCCGACTCGCCTTGTCCCCGTGCTGAGTACAATGCACCGGCACTGCCGCTGATGAAGGAGGCCTGGGTCGGAGCTTACCGCCAGGACGAGGAGGATTACTTCGAGCAGGCGGGGAACCTGTATCGCCTGTTTACTGATGCGGAGAAAGCGAGGCTTGCTGGAACGATTGCGGCTGGACTTTCGCAGGCGGAGCTCTCGGTCCAGGAGCGCATGTTGAACTTCCTGATCCAGGCCGATCCCGACTACGGACGACGAGTTCGAGAAGCGATTGAAAATATCGTCACATGAAGAACGCTGCTGACCGCCCGACGGCTAGGCCATTCTGGGCAAGCGCAATGCGGCTCCTTACCCAACATCGACCATTTGACCAAGGCGCGTGTACTTTCAATAATTGTGTGAATTCGTAAGGTATTGGCAAAGCGATTCGACAGGTAGAACGAATGCGTCCAGGCAAAGTTGGTGCGGTGGTCATCAGGTTGTTCATGCTCGGCTGCGTGACGATTGGTTGCACAGCTACGAATCCGGCGGGCTACGCGACCACCGCGGACCTCGATCAGGCGATACAGGCCCGGACGTTTCAACAAATCACCAGTGTGCTGGTCGCGGAGGACGGCGAAGTTGTCTACGAAAAGTACTGGGGCGCCGGTGGGCCTGAACAGCTCAACGATACGCGGTCAGCAACCAAATCATTGACCGCCATCGCGGTCGGTGCGGCGATAGCCGATGGGCACATAGAGACCGTAGACGCGCCGGCATTCGCCCTGTTCGAACAAGAGCGCCCGTACCGATTTTCTTCGCAGCTAAAAGACAGTATTACGATCAAAGACCTGCTGACGATGTCGTCTTCGCTCGATTGCGACGACAACAATTGGGAGAGCCCCGGAAACGAAGAGCACATGTACCCCGCGCGAAGGTGGCTTTTCTTCGTTTTGGATATGCCAACCGTTGAAGACTATCAACGAAATGAAAGTGGGTACGGCCCATTTCACTATTGCACGGCCGGTTCTTTCTTTCTGGGGCAAGTAGTAGAGCGATCTACTGGCGAGTCCGTTGACACGTACATTGAACGACAAATTCTCAAACCACTTGGTATCGACCGCGTTGCCTGGGATCGCTCGCCGTCGGGTGAGGTTCAAACGGGCGGCGGCGCCGAACTGACGTCACGAGCGCTGCTCGCGCTGGGTGAATTGGTGCGCAACGGCGGAGATCATGACGGCCAGCGTATTTTTGACCAGGAATGGGTGGACGCCATGTTATTTCCGCACGTTTCTGCAAACGAGGAACAAAACTACGGTTATCAGTGGTGGCAGCGTGAGTTCGCCTGCGGTGATGCTACTGTCAGCGGCTGGTACATGTCGGGCAATGGAGGCAACAAAGTCGTTGTTATCGACGAGCTTGATCTGACGATTGTCGTCACTGCGACGCTGTACAGCACGAATGGGATGCATCAGCAATCGACCGACATCATTGAGAAGTACGTTCTCCCGGAATCACCGCAGTGCTCAAGATTTTCGTCCCCCATTTAAGCGAAAATTGCAAACATTGAGTCAATCAACGAATTTGCAGCGGGCGCTGTTTCCTGCGGCGGGCCGAGATTTGTTGCCACAAAAGCGCCAACGTCCACGTCGGGGCGAATTTCCAGAACGGCGAGCCACGCACCATTTGTCCCGCCGTGACCAATGCCACCACTATCGCGAACGATCCATCCCATCGCATAGTCATCGCCGAAAGGAGGCGTGTGCAGTTTTTGATAGGTTTCAGCTGACAGGTGTGCATCTCTGCCCTGGGTTCCTGCGAGATGGTCCTGCATGAATCGCGCGATGTCACTTGGCGAGACATGTATCCGCCCTGATGGGCTCAGTACCGGCGGATTGTCCGGCCGCGGTGGACCAGTGGGTGGCCGCATGATCGTCGAACCATCACTTCGTCTGTGCCCATAAGGATCGGTCGGAATACTGCCGGCCGATGCTTCCGCCCCAGGTGGACCGAAGCCTGCATTTGCCATGCCGAGCGGAACAAACACCTGCTCGCACATCATCTCCTCATAACTTTGATTAAAGAGATGTTCTAGTACTGATGCCAAGACGATGTAATTGCCGTTCTCGTAAATGCGTTTGGATTGTCCGAGCGGAGCAACCGGCGGCTCCTGCAGTGCGGCGCGCGTCCAATGCAGGCGGTCGATTCTCGGATCGCCTGTAAAATCCCCCTGTACGAAGCCGATCGGCGGCGGACCAGCTGCGCCAAACGCGCTGATATATTCATGCGTCAGGGCGGACATGCGGTTCGAAAAATCGTCGCTCGAAAGCTGCATGCCACTACGATGCGACAGAAAATGCGTCAATGTTGCTTCGTAGTATTGTGGGTGAATGTTTGGCTCAACGACTTCGAATAAGCTCCCGATCGTTGAGTCCCATGAAACCAGGCCGGTCTCAACCGCTGCCGCTACCAAATGCGCGGTCATCATCTTGGTGACCGAGCCGATATGCCAGCGGTCCCGCAAGGTCACTCGGTGTTTCAAATCGGTGGTCCGGTATCCAGATACCGCTGCGAATACCGTCCGTCCGCTGGTCACCACAGCGACAAAACCAGGGGCATCGGCATCGGTTCTCGCTTGATCGACCGCGGCTTGCAGTTTGGAACTGCGGTGGATTCTCACCGATTGCTGACCGAGTGAACCGCACCCGGATATCCCTACCGGTGTAACAAGGAGACCGCCTAGGCCGACGAGAAACTCGGCTCGTGTGATCATGGACTCCCAATGGAAATGCTTGACGATCCAGAGATTTTCATTATTGTATACAGTATGCAGCTTGTCAAACAGAATACATCTAATGCCGTGGCGGACATCGTCCGAGCGATGATCGTCGAAGGCGAACTCGCTGACGGTCAGCGTATCAATGAAGTCCGTTTGGCGAAGAAACTCGGTGTCAGCCGCACTCCACTCCGTGAAGCACTAGCGCTTCTTACGGCGGAAGGCGCCGTCTATTTGCGAACCCATCACGGTGCCTACGTCTGTCCGTTATCTCGGAAAGAGTATGATGAATTGAGGCAAATCAGACCCCTGCTTGACCCGGAAGCGTTGCGTTTGTCGGGGATCCCCGATAAATCTCGTATTGAGCAGCTCGACGCGATGAACCAGGAATTGGTATCCATCAGTGATCCGACCACCGCCGTTACTCTCGACAACCGGTGGCATCTTGCGTTGGTTGCAGATTGCCCGAACGCAGTATTGATACAACTGATCGAACAGATGATGCAGCGGATGCGGCGATACGAAGTGGCGCTGTTTCGGGAAACCAGGAACACATTCCGCGCGGGAAATGAGCATGAGCAGATAATTCGTGCCCTGGAAAGCAGAGATCTCAGGCGTGCTTGCAGAATACTGAAGCAGAACATGCAGAGTGATGCGGAGCTTGTCAGCGCGTGGCTTGCGGAACGCGAGGGCGGTCAGGAGGATCACCTGTGCGCATAACCCGCCCGTCATTGTGGGTTTTGTTGGCCGCACTTGGCAGCGCCTGCGTGGCAGACAATATCTCGGTTCCTTCGACCCACCGGACAGTAACTGAAGTCGATACCCGTCAAGATGATTTCGATGCATTTGTTCGTCGGTTTCGCACCGAAAGAGTTATTCCCAGTCTTTCGATCGCCGTTGCACGAGGAGATGAGATTGTTTTTGTTGGAAACTACGGTTTTCAAGACCACGATGGCGAGGAGCCCACCACATCCGAGACGAGTTACCTCGCAGCGTCAATTACAAAGACCTTTACTGCCGCAACACTGTTGGCAATGGAGGCCGAGGGACATATCGCTCTTGACGAGGATTTCACGACTTTTACTGAATGGGAGCGTCGATGTAACTGGCTAGTCAATTCCGGGATAATTTTTGGCGGCGCGGAACTTGACGGTCTGTCGATCCCGGCGTTGAATTGCGACGCGACCATTACTCTTCAGGACGTGCTCTCTCACCGCGTCAACGGCTCGCCGGGCGCAGACTTCATTTATAACCCGATCATTTTCGGACGGCTGTCAAATTATGTCGAGGAGAAGACTGAGCGACCGTGGCGGTCCTGGATGCGTGAGTATGTAATAGGCAAGGCAGATCTCGCAGGGATTGCTGCCGGCTGGCGGGATCCACATGGCGCCGACGTGCTCACACACTTTGCTCCGCCATTCAGACACGTTGAACCTGAAGTCGATAGCGATGGTTTTGTCCCTTCAGTCTTGCCGAATACGGAGTTGAATGCGAGTTCGGGCATCATCGCCTCGCCGACGGCGCTTGCGAAATACGGCGTCGCCCTGTTGCGGGGCGAGATCTTGCCGCAGCGACTGCTTGATAGGATGTGGAGTGCGGCACCCGGATCAGACGGAACGCCAGAACCCTATGGCCTTGGATGGTGGATCGAAGAAATAGACGGCCGAAAAGTCGTTTGGCACGGCGGTTGGTGGCCCGACGCGTACGCCGGGATGCTTGTCATCGTGCCGGACAAAGAGTTGGTATTCGTAGCTTTGGGAAACACTGATGGTCTTCATTGGGGAAACCCGCTCAATGACGCGAATATCGCCTCATCTCCACTCGTCGCAGAGTTTCTCGATCGGTTTGTTGATTGATTCTACGCCCGCTTATTGACGCATGTGGCCGTCGGCCGACCCATAAAGTTTAGGTCAGTGGATTCGGCCGAATCCGCTCTGCAACTTACTGGTTCGAAGCCGGTGGTTTCGAGAAACAACGAAGCGCAATGCTGCATTTAGCGAACCTGACCGTACTCCCGTAATTCGAGCCATGCGGTATGTGGGATTTCCCATGCTGAATCTCCCGCATAGCCCCATGCTTAGTGCAGGGGTACGGCCATTATCTCCCTCACTAGCAAAAAGTCTCTCTCACCAAACGGAGTCGTTCTAGGGGGGGGGGGCAGGCCAAGTCCGATTACTGCTGGCGGCGCACCCGGTTACTCCATGCTGAAGGGCCTCGCCAATGTCGGTATCTCGCTGTCGCTTTTGCTCTTGTTACCCGTGTTGTATTCAGCGTGCAGAAAAGACCGTCGTCTACAGCAGGAGCGCTGGCAGCAATCCGCGCCGATTCATGGCCCAACGAGGTTATATATCAGGTAGTGGAAATGTGAGAATAAATTATTCGGGTTATACAGCTTGGCGAATAATATATGACGCTTTGGTATCGTTAGTCGGTAAATAACGAATTGTTTCGCGCGGTGTCCGTGAAGTACTGTAGGTAAGAATTCACAAGCGATAGTGAAGCCGCGAAAACTCGTACGCACGAGTCTGCGCCGTTAACAGGGGAATCTACAATGCAAGAAGAGATTGATCGACACCTACTTTCCGGATTGGCACCGGCTCTGTTGGCCTGTCTCGCGCTGGCCACTTCGGCTGAGGCCATCGCCCAGGGGGATACGGCTGAAGGCAGCGGCCTTTTCGATGAAATCACGGTGACCGCGCGTAAACGCGAAGAGACATTGACTGATGTCCCGTTGTACATCAATGCTATGACTGCCGATCAACTGGAACGGGCAGGCGTTGAAGATTCGCAGGACTTCGTTGGCAAGGTGCCGGGAATCTCGAAGTCGGGAGACTTTTTCTCCCCTGGCAAGGAATTCATGATGATGGTCATTCGCGGTGTAGGTTCAAATGGCGGCATGGAGCCTGCGGCACCCGTCTTTCTTGACGGCACCTACATGCCGCGTCTCGGCTTCGATACCAGTTTCCTTGATGTCGAGCGTGTCGAGATCTTATATGGACCGCAGTCGACGCTGTTTGGTCGAAATACCGAGGCGGGCGCAATCAGTATCGTGTCTCGGCGCCCCTCTGCTGAGTTTCGCAGTCGTGTGCAGCTTGAAGTCGACGATTTCGGCGGATTCGGAGCGAAGGCGTTTGCGAGTGGCCAGATCGGTGAAAACCTGTACGCCGGCATTTCAGTCGAAGGCACGATGACTGACGGCTGGCTCGACAATATCGGGGCCACAAATGCATTGACAATTCCGCCAGATAATCCTGTCCCCCTGCCCGGTGACCCAGGCGTCGGGCTGACCACACCATTGGTCGATGGTTCAGACCCCGATTCGGGCTCGAGCATCGGCGGTCGCCTGTCTTTGCGTTGGGTGCCGACCGACAATTTCGAGGCGTTCATGACGGTTGATAGCCAGCGCTTCGAGGGTACCGTCGGTTTGCCTGGCGTGCCACGCGATTGCAATTGCTACGAGCTTGACGTTGAAGGCGTTTTCGACGGATTCAGCGAAAGCAGTGGTGCGATGCTTCGCCTCGAATTCGCTTTGGGAAGCGATACGGCGCTGACTTCTATTACGGCTTTCAGGAAGCTCGAGACATCCACGCCGTTTGACTTCGATGGTGGCTCGTCGATCGGTCTCGATGGTGGGGCACCGCTCGACATGACATTGGGTGGCGGCCAGAACATCCCTGGTGTCACAAACTCACTGCGCGGAAACTGGCAGGACTTCCAGTTTGAACAGGAAATTTTCTCGCAGGAGGTCAGACTCGCGTCAACATCCGACAGCGCTTTCCAATGGCTGGCTGGTGTTTACGTATTTGACGAGTCGTTTTATTCGGATCGAAACGTCGACATAGTTGGCGCAAATGGTTTCCCGTTTTATCTCCGTGAACAGGATGTGGATGCGGATCGCGAGGGGTTTGCCGTGTTTGCGCAAGGTTCCTATGACGTAAGCGATGCGGTCCAGCTGACATTGGGTGTTCGATACAGCGACGAAGAGTCTGATGCGGCATCGTCGTTGTTCTGGGAAACACCGTTTTTCGCCAATTACGGCAACCAGATCAACGGCGGCAGTCATGTGACCGATTTTGAGTTCGACGAAGTAAATTACACAGCCTCGATTCGCTGGGACCTGACTGAAAATCTGACAACATTCTTCACGACCGGAACTGCATTCAAGAGCGGTGGGTACGCGCTTGGACCGACGGGTACGCTTCCGGCAGACGAACCCTACCTGCCGGAAACCGCAACCAGCTACGAGCTCGGATTCAAGGGAAGCTTTCTCGATGATCGCATGCGTGCAAACCTGTCGTTCTTCAGCATCGACCTCGAAGACCAGCAGGTCAGAACGACCAAGCAAGTCGGCAATCTGATTTTTGGTGCAACAGCAAACGCGGCAGAGGCAACCAGCGAGGGTATCAATTTCGATCTGCAGTGGTACGCCACCGATAATCTGCTGCTTTCTGCCAACTATGGCTATACAGACGCGAAGTTCGATGAGTTTGTCACGGCCAACGGCCTTGATTTCTCGGGTGAACGTGTCCGCTTCGTTCCGGAGACGACTGTCGCCCTGGGTGCCGACTGGACGCTTCCCATATCGGGCAACCTGATTGAAGAGACCACCTTGTATGCGCGCTGGACGAGCGTGGGTGACCAGGTCCAGGGCTTTGACAATATTGCCGTTGATGTCGAGTTTGCGATCGATAGTTACGATACTCTCGATCTCGGTGCGCGCTTTAGGCTTAGCGACAGAACGGATGCGACCTTATTCGTGAATAATGCGACGGACGAGTACATCCAGACAAGGCACTGGAACGTATTCTTTTTCGCAGGACCGGGCGGGTCGAACAGGGTAATGTCAACGACGGCACCACCGCGGAACATTGGTCTGAAGGTTAGTGTCGAGTTTTAATCAGAGCTGTCGCGGGAGTTAGACATTGAAAAGGGTCCTTGTACTTGCACTGGCACTTGGGTTGTTCGGATGTTCGTCAAAGCCCGCGTCTGCTGATGGGGGATATTCGATTCACGCTGTCCGATATGCCGCCATCCACGGCTTCGAAAAGGGCTTTTTCATAGAGGGTGGAGGTACCCAGAAGATCGATATCCCGCTGGTATTCTGGGTTCTGCAGAACGATGATCGGGCAATTTTGGTCGACGCCGGATACTACCGCGAAAACTGGACCGAGCAATGGAATGTCCAGGAGTTCGTTTCACCCGATACGGCCATCGAACTTGTGGGCCTGACGAAGTCCGATATCACTGATGTCATCATCACGCATCCGCACTGGGACCACATGCAGGGCGCCCTGCTGTTTCGCGATGCCACGCTTTGGATGCAGCAAAGAGATTTCGAGTACTACACGGGAATGGCGTGGCAGGAAGGCGGCCAGACGGCGGGCATCGACCCGCGCGACATGGCAGAGCTGGTGCGACTCAATACGGAGGGCAAGCTAAGGCTCGTGCAAGGCGACAATGTCGAGATCCTGCCGGGCATCACAGTCTATACCGGCGGGCGCCACACTTTTGAATCCCAGTACGTCAAAGTCGATGGCGACATACCGTATGTCCTGGCGTCCGACAATGCTTATCTCTACGAGAATATTGAGACTGCCACGCCCATTGCTGCGGCGGCGACGTTTTCGCTGGAATCGAATCGTGAGGCCATTGTCCGGATGATCGAGCTGGCCGGATCTTCGGATCGAGTTGTGCCCGGACACGACCCGGAGATTTTCAGTCGATTCCCAAGCGACGGTCGCGTTGCGACAATTCGCCGTTGAGTCCCGTCGCATGCGCCCTTACAAGATAGCTTATGCAGTCGTTTTTCTGGGCGTACTGCTCGTCGTCGCGACGCCAATTCACGCAATGATTGCAGGTGTTTTTCCGCGATTCTTCGGTGTGCCGTTCTCCATTGTATTTGTCGTCGCCATGGCATTCTTGCCATCCATTGCGCTCTTTCTCTACGACCGCATACGGTTTCCCGGTATTCGCCTCAGCAGTGACGACTGAATGAATCTCGCCCTCGCACTGTGCGTTATATACCTTGTGATATCGCTGCTCGCTGGACTTGCACCGCGATCGCGCGCCCCCAGGACGGTCTCGGGTTTCGTTGCAGGCGATGGGCACCTCGGGCCAGTGCTTCTGTATTTTGTGCTGAGTGCAGCGATATTCTCGTCCGCCGCATTTCTCGGCATTACGTCCTGGGCCTACACGCGTGGGGCCGCGGTCTACTACATCATTTGCTTCGGGTCGCTAGGCATTATTCCGTACTACTTTCTTGGCATCCGGGCGCGAAGCATTGGTTCGAAATTGGGCTTGATTACGCAGGCTGGTCTGGTTTCCCGGCGTTTCGATAGCAGGCTGATATCCGTTCTCATGGCGTGTCTCAGTGTCGTTGTGTTTATTCCCTACTTGACGTTGCAAATGAAAGGGGCCGGTCTTGTCTTCTCGATTGTTAGTGACGGCGTGATGCCGTTCTGGGCAGGTGCGGGGCTGACCTATGCGGTAGTTGTTGTCTATGTGCTTGTCAGTGGGGTGCTGGGCGTGGGCTGGACCAACGCGCTGCAGGGCATCTTCATGATGGTCATTGCCTGGTTCCTTGGGTTGTACCTGCCAAGCGTCTTGCACGGTGGCATCGGCCCGATGTTCGATCAACTTATCGAGGGTGGCCACGCAAACATGCTCGTAGCGCCGGGATTGGGCGCGGACGGTCAGCCCTGGGCCTGGACTGAATTCGGGTCGTGGATTCTCGTTTCGGCGATCGGGTTTTCGTGCTGGCCGCACCTGTTCATGAAGTGTTTCGCGTCGAAAGGGAGCGCCGGCATCCGTTTCCCCGTTATTGTCTACCCGACTTTTTCGATTTTCCTCGTGCCACTCATGTTTATCGGTTTCGCCGCTGTACTGGCATTTCCGAATGTCGAGCCGAGCGACCAGATTTTGCCTCACATGCTTACACAGGTGGGACTTCCGACCGCGGTCGTGGGTATCGCGGCCGTCGGCATCTTGGCAGCATCAATGTCTTCGGGCGACACGATACTTCATGCTGCGGCGTCTATCACGATTCATGATGGGGTAAAGGTTGCAGACGCGGGCAGCGACTGGGTCGAGCGCCACGAACGTAAGTTGATAGTCGGTCTCGTCGTGGTGATCGCCGCGGTGGCGTATTACTTCGCGGTGGCCTCGAGTGTCCCTATAATCAGCTTGCTGGCCGGCGCCTACGGCGGTGTCGCTCAGATCATGCCGGCATTGGTTGCGACGCAATATTGGCGCGGCGCTTCGGGCCTGGGTGTGTTATCGGGTCTGGTGGCAGGGATAGCGGTGAACGTCCTGTTCCTCTTGAATCCCGAGTTTAAACCTGTCGCCATGCACGAGGGCGTTTACGGACTTGCGGCCAATGTCAGCGTACTGGTCCTGGTGAGTTTTTTGCGCCCGGATGTCAGGTCCGCGGAAATTTTCGACGAGTTTGAACAATTGAGGGCAGCGGCATGACGACCGACTTCACAGAAGGACAAGTAATCTGGAAGAACGGCGAGCTTATCGCGTGGCAGGATGCACAAATTCACGTTTTATCAACGGCCGTACAATTTGGTTCTTCTGTCTTTGAAGGTATCAGGTGCTACGAAACTGAGCGCGGGCCGGCGATTTTCAGGTTGCAGGATCACATAGGGCGCCTTGCGAATTCCTGCAAGATCTATCGAATGGCGCACGATTTTTCAGCCGATGCGCTCGAACAGGCCTGCGTAGAAGCGGTACGGGCCAACGAGTTATCGGATTGTTATATCCGGCCTACGATTGTGCGTGGCTACGGTAGTATGGGCCTGGCCGCCGACTCGTCTCCGATCGAAGTTTATGTGCCCGCCTGGCGCTGGGGCGCCTACCTCGGTGCCGATGCGCTTGAACGAGGAATCGATGTGTGCGTGTCATCGTGGAGTCGGCCGGCTCCCAATACTTTTCCAGCCATGGCGAAGGCGGCAGGACATTACAACAGTTCCCAGCTAATCAAATGGGAAGCGATGCAAAATGGTTATGCCGAAGGTATTGCACTGGGTGTTGACGGTCGGGTAAGCGAAGGCAGTGGCCAAAATCTTTTCGCAGTCGTAAACGGAACGCTCATTACACCGGCTATCGATGGCAGCAACCTGCAGGGAATCACACGGGATACGGTGATCCGTAGCGCAGAAAGTCTTGGCATAGATTTGCGGATAGCCCCGATTCCGCGAGAAATGCTGTATTGCGCCGACGAGCTGTTCTTTACAGGAACGGCAAGTGAAGTCACACCGATCGCGAGCGTTGATCGCATTCCTGTTGGCACGGGTAAATGCGGCAAGCGGACCCGCGAAATTCAGAATAGATATTTTGAAATCGTAACCGGACGCTACGAAGAGTCGGCGTCCTGGCTTACCTATGTTCGAAACTGAGTTCGAGCCTGTCCAGGCTACGGCGAAAAAGGACCAAGATAAATGAGTATTGATATCGATCGTAACAAGTTCGACGACATGGAATGGGAACATCTCAGCGACAAGATCCGTCGAAAGATGGTCTATGGTGAGAAAGCAATGCTGACATTGATCGAGCTGGACGACGGCACTGTGGTCCCCCAGCACTCGCATGAAAATGAGCAAATAACGTATGTCCTCTCCGGACGGATGCGGTTCTGGTTTGGTGCTGACAGGGAGACGGAAATCGAAGTCGGACCGGGCGAGACCTTGGTAATACCGTCAAGTGTGCCGCACGAGGCGCTGATGATTGGCGATGTTGTCGAAATGGATATTTTTGCGCCGCCTCGACAGGACTGGATTGACGGTACTGATGACTACTTGCGGGAGGAGCATTAGCGTCGATGGATCTTGGCATTTCCAACAGACACGCTCTTGTCGGAGCGTCAAGTCAGGGGCTCGGGTTTGCCGTGGCCGACGCACTGCTCGCGGAAGGAGTCCGGGTCACGATTTGCGGCAGAGGCGCCAATAGCCTCGCGCAAGCGGAAAGTGAGCTGTCTGCGAAACACGGCGAGGATGGGGTTCTTGCAGTTCAGGCCGACCTGGTCGATCCAGCGGACCGTCAAAGGCTGCTGGATGCGGCCACCGAGCGGTTCGGCGGTATCGACATACTCGTTCTGAATACCGGCGGCCCGCCAGCGGGCAATTTCGATGCACACGATCAAGAGGCCTGGGACCAGACGTACCAGCTGCTGCTCGGAAGCTCCGTCGCAATGGCCCGCGGGGTGTTGCCCCACATGAAAGATCAGCGATGGGGCAGGATCATCGCCATCACCTCGCAGGCGGTCAAGCAGCCGGTGGATGGATTGATCTTGTCGAACGCAGTTCGAGTTTCAGTCGTGGGACTGGTCAAGTCCTTGGCGAACGAACTGGGTGAATTCGGCATAACTGTCAATAGCGTGATGCCTGGCTACACGAGTACCAAGCGCATGCAGGACCTCTTTGGGGGGGGCGACGTTAGTGAATCGATCCTGGCCGAGATTCCCCTGGGACGCCTAGGCAGACCGTCCGAGTTCGCGTCGGTAGTGACATTTGTCGCAAGCGAGTCGGCCAGTTTTGTGACCGGCGCTTCCATACCAGTAGACGGTGGTTGGATACGCGGGACTTTGTAGATTAGAATAATTTATTCTCGTAATCGAACATGCGGGGGTAATTAATATGAGAAATGGGGAGCTTGACGAGTTTGACCGCAAAATCCTCAGGGCATTGCAGGAAGACGCTTCACAGCCGACAGCTGAAATAGCTGACAAGGCTGGGCTCTCGCAGCCGCCATGCTGGAAACGTATCAAACGTCTGGAAAAAGGAGGTTACATCGAGCGCCGTATCGCGGTTCTGAACAGGAAGAAGCTGGGCCTCGATGTGTTGGCTATCGTCAAGGTGGAACTCGGTGAGGCAGGCCGGGGACGGCTTGAGAAGGTGGAGGCAAAAATTGCCAATGCGCCAGAAGTCCTGTCCTGCTACCTGGTACTGGGCGAAAGCGATTTCGTATTGACAGTATGCGTGAAGAACATGGACGAGCTGGAGCGTTTTCTCAAGAGTCATTTGTATTCGATGGAAGGGATCAGGCGCCTGAGGACGAGCGTGGTTGTAGGGGAGCTCAAGAGCCAGCCGGGAACCTACATGATCTAGCAACGATTTGAGTTTGTAGTTCACATGTCACTGTTTGAGCATCCAGAATTCGACAATCATGAAGACGTCATTTATTGCAGTGACCGTAATTCCGGTCTTCGGGCGATCATAGCCATTCACAGCACTCAGCTCGGTCCCGCGGCCGGTGGTTGCCGTATGTACCCGTATCAATCGGTGGATGCCGCATTGGCGGATGCCCTGCGACTGTCGAGGGGGATGACATACAAGAATGCCATCGCTGACCTCCCCTTGGGGGGTGGGAAATCGGTGATCATTGCAGACCCGAATGCAGGAACTAAAGAGGCGCTGCTTCGGTCCTTCGCCTTGCATGTTCAACGCCTGGCCGGTGCATACTGGACGGCTATCGACATCGGTGTGGGTCCCGAGGACGCTGACCTCATGGCCGAGACTTGTGATTACATTTTTGCCCGCGCCAGTCAGTATCCTGAGGGATTCGATGCATCGATTCCGACGGCAATGGGCGGCTTTGTTGCCCTTCGTGCGGCCGTGCGTAGCGTCATGAAGCGAGATGATCTTGCCGGTGTTCGTGTGGCCATTCAAGGCGTTGGTAGGACCGGTCGTGAACTGACGCGCCTTCTCACGCAGGCCGGTGCTGAAGTAGTCGTAGCCGACGTCAACGAGGAAACTGTTCAGGAAGTCGTCAGTGCATTGGGTACCAAAGCCGTGGAGCCCGATGCCATTCACGCCCAGGATGTCGAGGTGTTTGCTCCTTGTGCAATTGGCGGTGTCTTGAATGTTGAGACAACGCCCAATATCAGGGCGCGCATTGTATGTGGTGTTGCGAACAATCAGCTGGCACGACCTGGCGACGCCATAGAGTTGCATCGCCGCGGCATCATTTATGTTCCGGACTTTCTCGCTAATTGCGCCGGGATGATCGCGGCTGGGCCGGCGATACTTACCGGTCCGGATCCGGAGTGGTCGGACCGCAAGATCCAGGCGCTCGGCGGTGAGGTCGAGGATTTATTGCGGTGTGCCTCAGAAAGCGGGCAAGCGCCGATAGAAATTGCTGAGCAACGAGTCCTTGAACGAATTGCGTGACGGCTTTGCGATCAATCTCAACCGAGACCGATGTGTTGAAAAAATCTTTGCCTATTAGCGAGCAAGAGGTACAGCTTTACTTCAATCAGGACTATAAGTCAGCCAGGTCGGGGTTCCTCGAAACCTGCGGTAGACTGGGCGTTCCGGTTACGACTCATTTTCATCCGTTGTCCTCGGGCGACGCCGAACTGGCAACAGACGTTGCCGTTCTGGGCCCGGCAAACGCGACACGCCGCCTTGTCCTGATCTCCGGCACACATGGCCTGGAGGGTGTGACAGGGTCGGGCATTCAGGTTGGCTGGTTACAGCGGAAGTCAAAGGAGATCCCCGACGATGTGGCTGTAATCCTTATTCACATGCTCAATCCGTGGGGTGCCGCAAATCTTCGCCGGCAAAACGAGGACAACGTCGATCTCAATCGGAATTTTGTCGATTTTTCGAGACCGCTGCCGGACAGTGAGTTCTCCGAGAAACTACACAGGATAATTTCGGTTCCGGATGTATTCGTAGGAAACGAAAGGAGCGGTCGAGTCGAGCGTGAAATTGCCGAGTTCAGAAAAGAGCATGGCGAATCGGCATTTTTTGCAGCGATGTATGCTGGGCAATACCAGATACCGGATGGCGCCGGGTTTGGTGGACAGTCAGCAACCTGGTCCAATGCATTGATGCACCACATCCTGTCGACCCAAGTTTCAGGGGCGAAGTCTGTTGCAGTTATCGATATTCACACCGGACTGGGCCCTTTTGCTTATGGCATGTTAATTGATGCGAGTCCGGCAGATTCGAGTGAGTTGCGCCGATCCAGGGAGTGGTTTGGCGAGGAATTGGTGGCACTTCAAGAGACACATGATATTCCGTACGTCATGCGAGGCGGTATTAACAATGCCATTGTACAAGCGTTGCCCGAAGCGTCGGTCGTTATGGTGACGCTGGAATATGGTACGCATAACCAGGAAAAATTGGTTCAGCTACAGATTGACGATCGCTGGTTGTGGTTTCATGGCGATCGCCAGTCGCCAGTCGGGCGAGATATCCAGAGGCGACTTGGCGAGTTCTTCTATCCGGCAACGCCAGAGTGGCTCACAGCCGTCTATGATCGAGGCGAGGAAGTGATTTCGCGGTCGCTCTCAAATCTGTCTCGACGCAATGATGCGCTCGGAAACATGAGCAGCAAATAGTATCAAGCCGGTAAACCGACTCGGAACGCGTTCGTCGGAAGCTTCGACAGCAAGATGCGTGCGTACAGTCTCGACCTACATGTGCGCCGTCAGCAATAGTCGGACCAAATTGGCTGTTTGAATAAGAGAGACATTTGACTCATCGTTATTCTGCTGGAAGGCCTTCATGGTGAATCGAGCGTTGCCGAGCTGTGCCACAAGGAAGGCATCAACCAGAACTTGTATTACAGCTGGTCGAAAGAGTTTCCGGAAGTTGGCAAGAGGCGCCTGGCTGGCCATACGGCACGTGAAGCCAACAGCGACGAGGTCAGGGCACTTTGTAGCGAGTGAGCCCAGCTCAAAGAAGCGCTGGCCGAGACCTTGCTTGAGAATCGCCTGCTGGTCCGACTATTGCTGACAGCGCACAACCCCTTGACCTGCTCATCCGAAAACAAAATAACAAGTGAGGTGGATTTTGCCTCCAAAGCTGTCGGACTATCATGGAAAACTGCGTCGCTGCAATTTTTCGTGAAGGATATCGACTTGATAGCGGATCGAGAGTATCAAAGCAGCCGGGATTTGGGAGAGATTGGCATTGACTAGACTTTCAGGAAATGGCAGTTCAGTTGCCAGATTCGTCGCGTTTAGCACGATTGGTGCAATTGCATTCTTCGCGCCTATCGAGATAGGCGGAAAATCGACAATCGTGATCGATCATCTAGTGTCTTTCATTGTTGTGAAATTCCAATTGGCCGGAACTGTATACGCGGTGTGCCTAATCTTGTATGGAGTGGTGGCACCGTTTTGGAGAAAGACCTGGAACGAGTCGCTTACCAGCACTGTGTTGTCCGTGCTGCAGGTTCTCGCTATCCCTATTGCCGTAATGTACATATCTGGCAAAGGGCCGAATGCGATCATGGCTCCAGATGTTCTGCCATTCTTGTTTGAGAAGTTAGCCTTGCCGGTCGGGCTTGTGATCCCGATTGGGGCGGTATTCCTCACATTTCTCATCGGTTTCGGTCTCTTGGAGGCAATTGGCATTTTTATGGAGCCAATTATGCGTCCGTTCTTCAAAACGCCCGGTCGCTCGGCAATCGACGCGATCGCCTCTTTTGCTGGTAGCTACTCTGTGGGCCTTTTGATAACAAGCCGCGTCTACAAAAGCGGTATGTATTCGGCGAAGGAAGCCGCAATCATCGCGACGGGATTCTCGACGGTATCCGCAACTTTCATGGTCATCGTCGCCAAGACGCTATCGCTTACCGAACATTGGAACGCATATTTTTTTGGCACCATGCTGGTCACCTTCGCTGTGACCGCAATTACCGTTCGTCTCCCACCGCTGGCAAAAATGGACAACTCCAGTATTGCGGACGACGTAGTCAGGAAATCTCACAGTTCTTACGTAAGCGCGGCTCTGTCGGCGGGCCTGTCAGTGGCGCAAAACTCACCGAAAGTAATCCCATTGCTTAGAGATAATCTGATTGACGGATTGCGAATGGCAAGCAGCGTCGTTCCTTCGATCCTGTCGATAGGTGTTCTTGGATTGATGGCAGCAAAGTACACGCCAATATTCGATCTGTTGGGATGGCTGCTGACACCGGTCCTTTGGATCTTCTATCCGGACAGTGCCTCCGAAATTGGCAGCATCATGGCCAGCGGCCTTGCGGAGATGTTCTTACCTGCGGTTCAAGGCGCAAGCTTCGACCTATCGGTGCGGTACGTAATCGGCGCAGTATCTGTTTCGTCCATACTGTTTTTATCGGCTTCAATTCCGTGCATTCTGGCAGCGGGGATCCCATTGACGCTTGGCCAGATGGTCTTTGTGTGGTTTGTGAGGACATTGTTGTCGATCCCCGTGGCGTACGCTACAGGCTGGATGTTCAGGGTGATATAAACCTAATGAGTGTCTCGTAGGTCGAGAATTGATGCCCGTTGACGAAAATTGGATTGCACAACGCCCCTTTCGTTGAACAGGGAGTGGCGGAAAATCAGTCGTTGTCTGTCTAATTTAGTTGAGATACAGATTTCGCACCTAAGATAGGGGGTCGATGGCTACAGACGAGAAAATTGCGCGCGTTTATGTGTCCATACGAGGTCTGTTGGCTCGGGCGGTAGCGGGAATTGTGCCGCCAAACGAAATAGAAGACGTCGTGCAGGAAACATATGTGCGCGTCTGTCAATCGAAGAGTCGAGCGGACATTGAAGCGCCACGCTCATTTATGCTCCGAACAGCTCGAAATATTGCCCTGAATCATGTTGACCGGGCAGAGTCTCGGCTAGCTGATAGCGTCGATCTTGACGACGCAGCTCATCTGATTCCGGCTGATCGACTGCACGATAGCACTGTGGCGTCGGTGTGTAGCGACGAACGATTTTCTCTGTTCTGCGATGCGTTGCGGCAGCTACCCCGCCAATGTCGGCGTGTTTTCGTACTGAAGAAAGTCTATGGCCATTCGCAGCGTGAGATAGCGGCAACACTCCGAATTAGTGAGAATACCGTCGAAAAACATGTTGTAAAGGGCGCCAAGAAAATTCGTGATTTCATGAGACGGAGCGAGGCAACCCATCGGGACCAGATCACAGATACGGCGCAGAGTGCAGGGGTATCTGATCTGCGTCGAGGAGATCGAGCATGAGCAATATTCACGAACTACGCTCGAAACGAAATGTTGATGATGAAGCAAGCCTTTGGATTGCCAGGATGGATAAGGGATTGTCACCCGATCAAGAAGATCAATTCCGTCGCTGGCTGTCCGAAGCCCCTGAGCACGGGCGCATCTTTGTTGAGTTCGCCAACGATTGGGATGAGATGGACGATCTGGCACGGTTGTCGGACTTGTTTCCGGAGTCGCAAGTTGGCGAGAAACCCAATCGCAGACTAACTTGGGCCGTTGCGGCAAGTCTGTTGCTCGGATTCATGTTTACAACGTTGATGTTTACTCTCGATGATGGCGCTGGATCGCCCGACCGGCTGAGCGCCCAAAATACAACATCTACCACGTTCCAGACCTTGGTGGGTGAACAGGAATCGATAGAACTCTCCGACGGAACGAGAATCGTCCTAAACACGAACAGTGAGCTTTCTGTCCGATATACGAGTAGTAGTCGACTGCTTTCATTGGGTCGTGGAGAAATTCACGTCGAAGTCGCACACGATCCGTCGCGACCTCTTAGCGTTGCAGTGAACGGAAAAATTGTGCAAGCCGTGGGGACGGAGTTCAATCTGGAAATCACCGAACACCAACACATCGAGCTGGTCGTTACAGAAGGGGCAGTCATAGTTGGTATAGCCGATGACCCGGAACTGGAATTACCGGAGAATACGGCGGTTGTCCTGGAAGACTACACAACGCTGGTTACGGCAGGGCAAGGGCTCGTTATTCAGGCGGGGGAGGACCTGAAAAGAGTCGAGAAAGAAGAGATCAAGGCCGAGGAAATCGCCATCAAACTCTCCTGGCGCGAAGGAAATCTCATATTCAGAGGTGAAATGCTTGAAGAGGCTGTCGCAGAAGTCAGCCGATATACGGCGGTTGAATTCGTCTTCCTGGATGAAGCTTCAAAACGCGTGAAAGTCGCTGGTTTGTTCAAGGCGGGTGACGTCGATGGCCTGCTTGCAACTCTTCGTAGAAATTTTCGGATAGCGTATGAATGGCGCGATGACCATACCATTCTGCTAAGCAGCGAACAGAATCAATAATGATTGCGGCTCAACACCAAAAAACCCTTATCTCACCACTCATATTTGTTTTCTAATGCGACCGGGCCAGTGGCGGAAAACTGCACCTAAGCTGTCTATTCCTCAGGCGCAACCAAAATGCGTCTAATTGAGGAATATCGGGCTGGTTATTTCGTCCGTATGCTGATTGTGCTTGTGTTGGCCCTCTCTGGTTTCAGTGTTCACGCAGAGAGTCCGAACGACGAACTAATCTATTTCGATATCCCTCAAGAACGAGCAGACATATCGCTCACGATGTTTGCGGAACAAGCAAACATCACGCTTGTGTTTCCTTATGACGTAGTAAAAGACACACAGGCAAACGAACTTCGTGGTGAATACTCGACGAAGGATGCAGTTGTAAAGCTGTTGCTCGATACAGGCTTGGTACCCGTTTTTGACGAACAAGGCATGTTGGAAGTGACCGCAGGCAAACAACCGGTTGCCGGGGGACAAGAAATGAAAGATCACAGAAAAACAGGTGTTGTAGCTACCACCGCCGCAATGGCCGTATTGGCGTCGAACGGGGCAGCGGCACAGAATGACGATGGCGCGGAATCAGTATTGGAAGAAGTAATTGTGACAGCGCAGAAGCGCGCACAAAGCCTTAGTGAAGTGGGTATTACAGTCAACGCATTCTCGAGCCAGTCGATCATCGAGAATCGCATTCTTACGAGCCAGGATATCGCGGCTCACACGCCAAATTTGACTGTCGTCAATCAATTGTCAACATCCCTACCGACTTACCATATACGCGGTGTTGGGCTTAATGACTTCGTGTCAAACAACACGAGCACAGTAGGAATTTACGCGGATGGCGTATTTCAAACCTCGCCGGCAATGCATGGATTCCAATTGTTTGACATGGAGAGGGTAGAGGTCTTGAAGGGCCCGCAAGGAACGCTTTATGGTCGTAATACGACGGGCGGCGCGATCAACTTCATCGCAAAAAAACCAACCTACGAACAGGATGGTTACATCAGTGTCGATTACGGGAGCTTTCAAGAGGGCCACGTGGCTGCTGCGTACAGCAATGCGCTTTCCGACAACGCAGCCTGGAGGGGCGCGATCAACTATGAGTTTGGAGACGGCTACGTTACCAATCGCGTAACAGGAAATGATCTCCACGCGAAAGATCGAATTAGTGCACGGTTACTTTTTGATTGGAACCCATCCGACAGCATCAATGTCCTGGTTAATATCCACGGCGGCCGTGACCGCTCCGACGCGGGAATGACACAAAATCAGGGCCTTCTTGATCCAGCGGGACTGGGGCCATTGCCGCCAATCCTATTGGCGCAATGTGCGCCGCTAATTGCCGGTCAAAGTTTCGATTTTGGGTCAACGCCTGGCCTTTGCGTTGATCCGCTCGGCTACTTTGATTCTGACAACGATTTATTTGCTGGCGATTACGACTTTGAACCGGATCAGATTGATGATTTTGTTGGTGGCTCTATCACGCTGAACTGGAGTATCAACGATACCTATTCGTTAACGTCTGTAACAGCATTCGAATCCTATGAGCGATTCGCGCAAGAGGATCTTGACTCCTCACCATTTCCGGTTATTCACGTCAATTTCCAAGACGACATTGATCAGGTCACTCAAGAGATTCGACTGGACTATGTATCAGACGACGTGAACTGGGTGGCAGGAGTTTACTTCGCACAAGACGAAGTGAACACGCTGAATGATGATCAATGTCTGGACGATAACCCAGGGCTGACAGTGCCTTTTTGTGTTCTAGGCGAATATCAACAGGCACTGAGTCAGGAAACAAGTGCAGCCGCGGCCTTTCTTCACACAGAGTTCCGATTCGCCGATACCTGGAATCTTACGTTGGCTGGACGTTATTCCTATGAAGAAAAGGACTTTAGTCTGCGGCTGGATGCGATGGACTTTCTGCTAGCAGTTACGGGAGGGGCATTTGGTGGTCCAGTTCTAAACCCGGTCGACAATGCAGATTTCAACAGCTTCTCATGGAAAATAGGGTTGGATAATCAACTGTCTGACGACGTCCTTCTGTACGGAACGATCAGTGAGGGGTTCAAGACGGGAGGCTTTCCTGGGGCATTTTCGTTCGGTGGTCCAGAGCAGCTCTTGCCATTTGACGACGAATCACTACTGGCATATGAGGTTGGTATCAAATCCACTGGTCTAGAGAACAGATTGCGATTTAATGCGGCGGCGTTCTACTACGACTATCAGGATGTTCAGTTGTTTGAGTCCTTTACGTCGGCCGGTGGTGCTTCAATTCAACGTTTGACCAATGGCGCGGACGCTGAGATTCTAGGGTTGGAAGTTGAAGTCGAATTTTGGCCCACTGAAAATCTTCAACTAACAGCCGATATTGGATGGTTGGACGACGAGTTGACGAACTTCACAGTTGATCCAACACAGCCGCCTACACCCGGCGTGCCCGGCCCCCCTGACGCCAATGGCAATAAATTGGCAAATTCGCCGGATCTAACGTTTGCAGGAACTGCGAAATACATCTGGGCACTTGACAGCGGAGAGCTGTCGGCACGTGTGAAAGGCTTCTATCAATCGGAAGTGTTCTTCGAGACGTTTAACCAGCCATTCTTGTCGGAAGATGGTTACTGGTTGCTGGACGCCAACATTACGTATGCGTCAGAAGATGGGGCCTACGAAGTTAGTATATGGGGCCAGAACCTCGCTGAAGAAGAGCGGGTTACATTCGGGTTTCCATTCGCGGCATCTGGCTTGAATTTTGTGACAGCAAATCAGCCGCGGCGCTATGGGGTTACGTTTAGGTACAATTTCTGACAATTAGCGCCGAAATTGCATCTCTTCAATTGCGGCGCAGCAATGGAGTACATCTTGAGAATTAGAGCCCGAGATATCTATCTCGCCATTGTATTGGGACTTTTCTCAATGTCCGCCTGCAGTCAGGAATTGAGATCGGAGACTGACGAACCTACGTTCGTGCTAGTGCACGGAGCCTGGCATGGGGCTTGGGCTTACGATGAGCTGTCCACAGAGCTCGAACAGGCAGGACAAAGTGTTGTGGCAATCGACTTGCCTGGTCACGGCCTGGACTCAACCCCGGCCAGTGATGTAACGCTCGACAGCTATGTGCAGAAGATTGTTTCAACAATCGACAATATCGAAACGGACGTAATTCTTGTGGGGCATAGTATGGGGGGGATTGCGGTAAGCCAAGCTGCCGAGGAGCGCCCCAACCGAATTTCTCATCTTGTGCTTATTGCTGCTTTCATGCCGAGGGATGGAGAGACTATGCTGGGATTGGCATCACAAGATACCGAAGCGGCCGTTTATCCCAATCTGGTGTTTAGTGAGGACGGTACTGTTAGCTTCTTCTTGCGGGATGGCGCGGCAGATGTATTTTATAATGACTGCGACCCAAACGTTGCAGCTAGAGCGACGCTACGCCTTAATTCACAACCGATGGCTCCGTATACACAGGAACTGAAGTTGTCGGAAGAACGATATGGGTCAGTGCCCCGAACGTACATCAAGACACTGAGGGACAACGCGGTAACAGCAGAATTCCAGCAGAAGATGATTGAATGGTCGCCCCCGGACAAAGTCATTCTAATGGACTCTGGTCACTCTCCTTTCCTCTCCATGCCCGCCGAACTGGCCGCAGCTCTCGTCGGCCTTTGAGCCTCGTCTTGCGTATGTCGGCGCGTTGGACGTCAACACCGGGTCTGCAATAAGCGGGATTACTGTCAATACGCGGCATTATCGCTAGTAATCGGCAATCTGGCGAACCCGCTCTTTTTCTCATTGGCTTGCTTCCAGATTTCTCGGACGGGATTGAAATCCGGTCTAAGACATACGCAGAATATATGCGCTAAGAGAATCGTGAGGTCTGAGGGCAGGGCGATCGACGAAAAGCTACAACATCGGAAGCAGCTAATTGGGCAGGCCAAAATGCGTGTCGCGAGGTGGCTCGACACGGTTGATCCGAACTCGAAGCTAAGATCAAAGTTGTTGCGAGGCGTGGAATCAATGGCTGCGGAATTGCCAGCACGCAACGACTGGTTCGAAGTGATGACGGTATCTCTTGGAGATGGCGACGGCCCGCCGATCCGGATAACCTCAGATCAGTTACGTGTCGTTCCCGTTGACGGCGGTCTCGCAGTATCGACGATCGTCCCCGGCTGGGGCTTTGGTTGGCGTTCTATCTTCAAGAATGAAGAAGTATACGAAGTTCTTTCATGGTTCCTGCACTACGCAAGGCAGTATGTTCACCGATCGAGGGTCGCGACTGTATTGATGATCGCATCGGAGGATCATTCGAAGTTGCTGCATCCATTTGGCGCGCGTGGGATGACGCAGCGGTATACCGCAGAGAGGGCAAAAGCACTGTCACTCCAATCCGCGGACGCAATGCTAGATCTTGCGTCTAGGAAAGTCCTCGAAGAGTGGACTACCGGCTCGGATATCAAGAAGATACCGACATGTGATTCAAAGTGGCTTCACATAAACACTCTAGACCCGACTATTCACCAGACCATATTTCACTACTTGAGGGCACAGGACTTACTATCGAATGGTTTCGAGATCGAAGCTGTTGTTGCGTTTGACTGTGCAGTTCAATCAATCGGCAAGCTCGTCACTTCAAGACTGGACCTAAAGGAACAGCCAGCCCGACGAGATATCTGCGAGTTACTCGGCCTCTCTGAGGACTCAGGTCAACTCGCGGAATACATGTACTTTCTCCGGAATGACTTCGGGGCCCATTCTGGTGGATGGCGCTGGTGGGACGTTGGCGAGTTACTACAAGAAGGAGACATGGAGATGATCGTAGAGCTTTCTCGCAATGCTCTCGAGGCTGTTGCAGCCATGGAGACTAAGAACCGTGTGATCGACCCTGCGCCGACCGACTGGGCGGAATGGTTCCTCGAACACTTCGAATTGTTATGGGACACATTGTGGTATGAAAGGATTGATCGCTGGCACCATACGCAACACTGACAGACTATTCCCTAAGTGTTTTGTGTGTAGCCTCAGGTCAATTGAACCGATGTGAACCCTAGCTACCAGTTACTACCATGGGAAATCCTGTCGTCTCCCGTACGTAGAGATCCGTCGCACCGAGCAAACCGAGTACAGGTTCCGAAACGTTCGCAACATCAAGACCAGGCTGAACAACATAAATCCGATACTCTTTGCGCATTCGTCGCGCATGCTGTCTTATCTGCTCAATCTGTCGGTATTCGCTTTTCTCAAACCTAGTGCTCTTGCCTTGTTCTACTCGACGTCGTTCTCGCTTCTTAATTCGATCAAGAAGATCATCGAATTCTCCGACCCACTTGCAGCTCTTGATCGCTTGACCACATACTCTGTCTACATCTTCGATGCGGCTCCCAGTTTCTGGTCTGCTTGAATACTTCAGATGATGCAGTTCAATGACAATACGATCCTTCAGCAATTTAACTCCGACAATGTCCGCAATTTCATTTGGTCCGTCGTCATCGAAAATCAGAAAATAGTTGGACTTATCCATTCGACTTATTGCTTCAAACTGGATCGTGTTCTTTCTCCGATCCGGCCCTTGCGACTCTTTGGTGATATCACAGGTCCACGGCACGGCTCTTAATGACTTCTTATCGATTTTCGGAATGCCAAAGCCGGGCGGACGTACTACGTGCTGATTCCCAAAGACTAGCGTGGCGTCCGCCAAGTGCACAGACAAGAACTCTTCCGTTTCGAAGTACTCCGAAAAACCACTCTTAGATTCGCCAATAGAAAGCGAAACAGGCGGGCCATCGGTTCTTTTTATGGAAAACCCATTTTCGTCAATCCTGTAGCGGAACTTTGTTTCGAATTCATTCGTTGAAAGCTTGATCTGCAAACCGTCAGTCGTTTCATCCGAGGGAACGAGTTCGAGAGTTACGTCATCAAAATCATAGCTCGCGGCGCCGGAAATGAGACGCAAGGACGATTCCCCGGCCATGTAGAACTTTTCGGGCCAGTCAACTGCAATGGCCAGCGCGTCAGGCCAGTCATCAAGGACTCGTGTTCTAAGAACATTCTGCAACACATGATTCGGATCAATTGAACTAGAATTGAGTTTGTCTCCAAGCCTTCTACACCAGTTTTGCCACTCCATTAGAGAACCAGAATTCATTGACCATATTCGCCCCTTATAGGAACTACCGACTGTTACTTTTTCGCCATTTTGGTAGCCTTTTCCGAACAGGTTAGATTTGTACGAACTTCCTTGTGCGAGGTCATTGATCGCCTCTTCAATGTCAATCCCGGTGTACATGACGTAGCGCAACGGTCCCTTGCGCCCTCGATTGAGTCCGGCGTTCTGTAGGACCAACCTCTCAATCTCACCGAAACTCTTGAAGACTGTGTCACCGAAGACAAGCTTTGCGTGAGGGTTGATAGACTTAGCCAGCTTCGCCCGGCTTCCCGATTTACTAGAGTCGTGAATGAAAAGGAGTCTGTGCTCGGTGGAGTAGTACGCAATAATGAGGCGGAGCTCAGACAACTCGAAATCGGACTGCGGCGCCCACTTTGGTGGTGCTTCAGCACGTGTGACCAACAAAAGGAGTCTTGCGGTCGGAATTTCTATAGAGGACACCAAAGCCTCATTTCGGTCAAGCAAGATTTCATTGGGATCAAGCGATACACTCCCACGCCCAGGGCGATACACAATGCAACTCATTGCCGGATTCAGATTCTCCAAAGGAACTGGAACGCCGGCAGGGACAGCATCGTCCACTAACTCCTGAAACTGCAGCTCATGTTCGATTGTGGACTCGCTGGACCGCCGCAGAGCTTTATTCCAGTCAGGATCTTCCTTATACAAATCCTTGAGGCAGTCTTCGACTTCTTGATCGCAGACATTCGTGACGAATGTCGGATCGCCAAGATCTGGCCGATCTCGAACAAATCGACCGGCAAATTGAAGGGTAATCGGCAAGCTTTTATGAATATCGTGCAGCGCGCAGACTTTAAGCTCCGGCAGATCAAATCCCTCGCCAAGCATATTCACGCACACAACGATTCTGTGCTCCTTGTTGCGAATCGCCTTATCTTTCTTACTCTTGCCGCGGATGCCGCTATAGATGAGCACGGGCTTTAGGTCGGAGTACTTGTTGTCATAGAGTTGAAAAATTTCGTCGGCCCTTTTTTTGCTGTTGCAGCGGGCCATCAGAATATGGTCGAAGCCACCTTCTAGGTCTCGTCGTAATGCATTGACGGACAATCGGGCAATCTCACTGTCGCCACGTTTCTGGCTTATTTCATATACAGACTCGAATTGAATTTTCCGAAACAGACCATTTTGTTGCGCCAGGGACATTGGGTAGTTGTAGATAATTCGCCCGCCAACTTTTTTGCGGTCTTGGCGAAAAGGTGTTGCCGTGAATTGGACGACATGGCGCCCTTCGAATCTCCTCTTAATCTCTGCCCACGTAGGAGCTTTGACGTGATGCGCCTCGTCCACAAAAAGGTGAGTACAATCGCGAAACAGTTTGTCCTTGAACTTCGCGTCGCAGTTGTGAATTGACTGGGGCGTAGAAATGACAACATTCGCTACGGCGACTAGCTCGTACTCCTCGTCAGTTCGAACCCCACCTTCTAGCACACTGACGACAGGATTTTGTGTAGAGCACTTGATTGCATTTAAATCGCGAAGCATCCCTAGCGTCCGCAATTTTCTTGCGGTTTGGTCTCTCAGACTTACCGATGGCACTATAATCAAGGGTCTTCGAACTGGGAAACCGCAGATAGCCGCAATCATGGTTTCCGTTTTCCCAGTGCCTGTAGGCATTACAACCGTCACGTCTTCATTTTTGTGACTTGAGAAATGAGAAAGTAGGCTAAACAAGGCGGAGATTTGAGGTTGTCGAAGCGCGCTGACGTTGCTGTCAATTGAATGCAAGGGAACCACAGACAAGCAACCCTTCCACGACTCAAAAACTCTAGAACAGGTCGTAGAGTCGAGTTCTCCGTACTCGCCATCTGTCGCGGAATGCGGATAGAAATAGGTAGTAACGGAGCCTACATTCTTCGTTCTGTTCGGTCCCATTCTATTTTTTGTCTGAATTGTCTACAGAAACTTCAGATACAAGTAGATCAGCACCAGCGTTGCCATCGAATAAGTCTTCGTTCCTTACATACTGCTGAAGGACATCGAGTGATTTGTGCCTCGACTGATCTGCCGTCTTGAACAGGCTGGCCTTATTACGCGCTGCACTTGTAAGGAACCCGCTCCTTAAACTATGGCCAGCATAGCGCTCCCAATCCAATCCTGCCCGGCTCGCGTACTCTTTGACAACCAGCGCCACGCTTTGCGCCGAGAGCCGAGAGCTTCCGACCTTGTCGCCTCGAAACATCCGGCGGAAGAGGGCGCCTCGCTCGATCTCGGCCACGGTCAACCAATCCTTCAATGCCTGGACGGGACAATAGGGCGAGTCCGGCTGCCGAACGATCGCGATGACTTGCCCTTGGGCTTCCTGGTCAGTCTTCGATTTCTCAATGGTTACTTTGAGACCTTCCTCACGCTCCTCGAGGTTCCAGGTGTTGAGCGCGACGAGCTCCGAGCGCCGGAATGCACCGGCGAAGCCAAAGAGGAGGAGGGCGCGGTCGCGCAAACCCATCCGGGTCTCGGGTTCCACCGCATCGACCATTTTTTTCACGTCCGCATCGATCGCGGCCGCTTTCTTGGCGGGCGGTTGCGCCCAGTCTCGGCGGATGCCGCGCATGACCTCGACGACCTTGAGCGCGTTGTGCGGCGATGCATGGCCGGCACCCAGGTGCACTAGTCGAATCGCCGCCAAGCGCCGGTTGAGCGTCGACGGATTCAGACCGTCGTCCGCCTGCGAGGCGACAAACATGGCGACGGTATCCGGATCCGCCGGCAGACTCGGCAAGGCAACCGTCTGACACCACGCTTCGAACTGGCGCCAGTCGCTGCGATAGGCCCGCCAGGTCGAATCGGCTCGGCTTTTCCGAGAGTACCGGCGGGCTGCGTCCAACGCCTGATCGAGCTCCAGTAGGGCGAGGGCGCTCCTTGTCGGTGTTACAGATTGATTCATGCCAGAAGCGTATAAAAATCAGTCAGATATTACTAGCGAGAATTGCGTTTATCGCTAGTAAAAGCTCCATAAAGGCAAATTGGGGTGCTCGTCAATTCAATCTTGCAGCGTTGGGGTTACGATGTTTGCATGATGCGCAAGATCACCATCATTCTTGTCCTATTGGCGATCTCTGCCGTTACGCCCGCGCAAAAAGAATCGCTAACGGACGATGAAATTCGGCAGATTCTGATTCGGCAATCAATTGCGGGTTATTCCGGGAATTGCCCGTGTCCGTACAATCGAGCTAGCAATGGTAGCCGATGTGGGAAAAGAAGCGCTTACAGCCGGCCTGGTGGAGCGAGTCCTCTGTGTTACCCAGGCGACGTCACGGACGCGATGATTGAACGTTACAAACGAAAACTCTGACGGTTAGGCAATTCGACGTGATTCTCGGGGATATCACAACACCGGTGAAACCGTAAATTGAAACCCAGAATTGAATGGAGCGCCGTTTGATTCTAGCTTCACACGTCTTGAACAGATGTTTCGGCGACATCGATCCTGCATTCCGACAGGTGACCGTTTCATAGCTTTCACAAGGCTGCCCGCAGTCTGTGGTTGCCATGTAGGGTACTTAAGAAGGTAAATATGGGGTTTCGGAAGGAAACGACTCAACTTTCAGACGGGACACCGGCCGTCCACCAATTCGGGCAGTTTTGCGACGCACTCGACGGGCCAGCTCTCTGGCATATGCGCATAATGTATATTATGTTAAATATCGTATGCGGTCGGATATCAGTTTGGTACTGAAATCACGACGAACCCCTCTACTTCGGCTACAACGACACCATCGCGACCGTTCGTCAAAGCCCTTACAGAAATTGACTCCGTACTTCCCGGGCAACCCACCAGATCCCTCGTATGATCGAGCCAGTCAACAGTCAGACCAGTTTCAGCAAGTCGCCGGCACGGTGCGCCGGAATTCGGATACCCATCCCCAAATGGTTGAATTCCTTCCGGCGTGTTTGACCACACGTCCTGGTGCATACCGCCATCCAGCTGTGCCTCATCACAACCACCCAGAAAACCACAGACCATGGCCACGAGAGTGCCGTACTTTTCTTTTTTCAAGGTCGATACCCCAACCAGAGAACTCTCGCAAAGTGTACTTTGAATTGCGTCGAACTCAGCAACAAGCAGAGCACGCCTGGTTTCTCAGAGCCCCGTTCAGACGGCAATTGTAGACGTCGCTGAGAAACCGGCGAAACACCCCCTTTGGTTTCGGTTGATACGATCGCGGCACCGTGATTTACTGATCGCGACATTTCGTTCGCTTGAAACAGCCATTGGGGATTGATAATGAAAAAAATGTTTGCCGCTGCAGCTGTGACCCTGTTCGTATCGGGTACTAGCCTCGCCGACCACTCCTGGAACGACTATCACTGGGCACGTACCACGTCTTCTTTTGATCTGACTATCGTAAACAGCACGACCAGCGACTGGGATACCTATGTTTCCCAGGCGATTGCGGACTGGAGCAATTCCAGCGTAGTCACGATGATTGAGGACACGGCAGGCTCTACCGCGAATCGGATTCGCCGCCGTTGCAATGGTCCGGCCGGTCAGATTCGTATTTGTAATCTTGCCTACGGCAATACCGGTTGGCTTGGAATTGCCGGAATATCGCTCGATGCCAATGGCCACATTACGACCGGATATACAAAGCTCAACGACACCTACTTCGACCAGGCGTATTACGATGATCCGTCGTGGCGGCTGAGCGTGACCTGCCAGGAACTGGGTCATAATGTCGGCCTCGGCCATCAGGACGAGAACTTCAACAATGCGTCATTGTTCAGCTGCATGGACTATCAGGATCCGCCGTTCGAGTACGCGAATCCGCATGACTTTGAGCAACTGGAGACCATCTACAATCACGTCGACAGCTACGACTCCTATGTCGGCGACGGTGGCAACAATGGCGGTGGTTGTAATGCACCACCAGGAAAGGGGTGCAACAAGGCCGGTATCGGCAGTGAGAATGCCAACACGGGTTGGGGTATTTCGCTGGGTCGGCGCGGACAGCACGAAACGTTTATGCGCATTGACCCGGACGGTACTCGACACATCGTTCACGTTTACTGGGCGCAGGGCTTCTAGACGAGAATACCTGGGATTACGAAGAGAATACCCGCAGTTCGCTGCGGGTATTTTTTTTGGTCGCGGGGCTATATGCGAGGTACGAAAGCCCGGATCGTCAGCTGCGCGCAGTGTTCCGGGGAGTCCGAGATTACCAGTGCCTCGGCCAACCGTGCAAAGTTCGCCCACCGCTCGATCACGGTAGAAAATCCGATACCCAGATCTCGAATGGCGTGCCGGTGGTCAAACGCGACCACGAGCGCCGCGGCCGATATCACGGCACGCCACGCGATCCGAAACACCCATCGCCGTGCCCTGCTCCCGGTCTGGCTGCGCAGGAAATCGCAGTGGAAATAGAGGTGGGAGCGTTCGTCCTCGACGATCTCAAGCAGCCGCTCACGCAGATTGCACGAGGTGAGCCGTCGGGCCAGCAGGTTGTAGTACACCAGCCCGACAACTTCGGCCGCCAGCAGGACCAGCACCTTGAGGCGCAGCCCCACCAGGCGCCGACCGAACACGAAGAGCTTTGCGGTCCAGTTCTCCTTGATGAGCTCGCCACCCAGCAACCGCACGCACATACCAAGCAGGTTGGCATGGCGATGCTCTTCGGCAACGAACCACGCCATTGCTTCGCCGTAATTGCGGTCGATATTGGGGAGATTGGAACGGCGCGCCTGCCGAATCACAGTGCCGCCACCGGACTCGCCAAGCTGGAATATCGCCAGCGAACGTGCCAGCGACGCCGGCATCTGGCTGTAATCCGCGTCTACTTCGAGTGGCGGCAATGGCCGCTCACTGCGGCTCCTGAAGACGTCTGCCCACTCTTTCCAGGTGTTGTGCTGCCTCGACATGATCCCTCCCCTCTTGTGGCCTTACAGGACGTTGTACGCCCAGGAAATGGCCTTCGAGGGGAGGAATTGTGGCCAGATCGTGGCGATCAGCCCTTCGTTATGCGAATCTCGGGGCGCTAGTCGAACCAGCGCAGCGTTTCATTGGATTAGGCCAGCCACCCAAACGCACCGCCGATCAGGAGTGCATATATCAGGGCGTCGAGGAATGCCTTCGCCGTCGTGCTCCAGGGTCGACCGAACCAGATGCTCTCCTGTACGTAGGCCATGCTGTAGGCCACGAACGCGACGGCACCCGCTATACGGAAATGGGTGAGGTACTCAGCGCCGGCTCCCACTGTACGACTGACCATGTAGGCGCACACGACAGCGACGGCCAGGTTGTACAGGAAATTGATTACGAGACGCCCGCCCATGGCCGGTATTCCGGACGGCAGCACCGTAATGAACGCGACCGGGCCGTCTTTGAATTTCTGCTGCATCTCGGGCTCGGCCAGCTTTTTCTGATCAATGCAGTACGGCACGCTGTACTGGCCGGGCGCCAAACCCTTCAGGCCGTTACGGGCCGCTGCTTCGTCCGGCGCTTCGCTGAAATCGGTCTTGTGCCACGGCATCGCCATCCAGATAACGGCGCCGGCAACAAAGGTCAGAAAGGTGGCGAGCAGGATTGGCTGCCACAGGTCCAGGATACTCATATCAACCCCCCGTTGAATCTCACCCTAGGGTATAGCAGAAACCGTTGCGTTATGCTGCTCGTATGCTGTTTCGCGTACTGCCCCTGATCGTCGGAATCGTGCCCTTCGTCGGTGTTTCGGCGGCCTATTGGCTGGGTGTGAGGGCCGGTGTCCTGCCGGACTGCGTTCCCTACCTGGACGGATGTACGTCGATAAGTTCCACAGGACGTTACATGCCGGGTGCCCTGCCTTTTCGCGCCTCGCTTTTTCCGCAGGCGGCGTTCCTGATTTTCTTGTGGTGGTCGGCAGCCGCCTGGCTGCGCGACCGGGATGCCATGCGTTACGCGATGCCGATCCAGATTGCCGGCATCGGCGGTGGCGTGGCATTGATCGTCTACGTCACGTTTCTCGGCACGAAAACCGAGTTCTACGAGGTCATGCGCCAATTCGGCATTTACCTTTATTTTCTCGGCATCGTTGTCGCCCAGGTGTTGTTTACGCTGTCGCTACGTCCATCGGGCGTTCGAACGGCAATGATCGCCGTCGTATTGGCGCCCTGGGTATTCGGCATCGGCAACCTGGTGCAGAAAGCCTTAATAACGACACCCAACAATATCGAGAATCGCATCGAGTGGATCGTCGCATTGTTGATGCAGGTGTGGTTCTTCCTCCTCTACCTGCTGTGGCGTCGCGAAGGGATCGCTGTCAGGGTGACGGCGAACTGAAAGGATCCGACCAGGCGTCGTTTGTCAGAATCGATTCGTCTGTCAATGCGTGCAGGAAATCAAGCAGGTCGGCTTTCTCTTCGGCAGACAGCTCGAATCCGTTCACGAATTCCGACTTGAAGGGGGATAACCGCCCATCGCCTGCGTACGGGCCGTCCGTTGTCAGTCGCCCGCCCCGCGAGTAGTGGTCAATGGCCGCTTCGAGCGTCGTGACACTGCCGTCGTGCATATACGGCGCCGTCAATGCGATGTTACGCAATGTCGGTGCCTTGAATCGGCCCATATCACGGCCGACGCCGGTCATGTCGTAAAGACCCGTGTTGTCGGGCGGGTACGCACCTGTGGTACCGACGTTGTACAGCCCGGTGTTGTGGAATCCGACCTGCTCAATACGCGCGTTGGCGTGCGTCGAGCTGTCGGTAAAATTGAAGCCGCCATGACAGTGGAAGCACTCGACTTTCTCGGAGAAGAAAAGTGCCATGCCGCGTATTGCGCCTCCCGAAAGTGCCGTCTCGTCGCCGGCCAGGTAGCGGTCGTAGGGCGAATCGAAGCTGACGATCGTCCGCACGAAGGCCGCTATCGCTCGAATGGCATTGACCGTCGAATGTGGACTTCGCTCACCCGGAAAGGCGTCGCGTGCGAGCGCTTTGTAACGCGGATCGTCACGGAGCAGTTCGCCGGGAACGTTTTCGAATCCGCCCAGCCCCATTTCGACCGGGCTGTCACCGAACAGCGGCGTCAATGCCTGGTCCTCCAACCGGTCCAGCAACGGGTTGGCCCAGGTCAGCCGACTCGCGTACGCAACGTTGACCAGGCTCATCGAACTGCGCGGATGAGCCTCGCCTGTCGAACCGATTGACCGCGGCTTGCCGTCGGTAAAGGCGAGCGCCTGGATATGGCAGGTTGCACACGACATCGTGCCGTTACCGGACAAGCGAACGTCGTAAAACAACCAGCGCCCGAGTTCAATCTTGGCCGCGTTCATCGGATTTTCGGCGGGCACGACGGGCGCTGGCATGTCGGTGGGCAGGTGCCATTCGTAGTCGCGATTACGGCTCGCGAGATAGGCAACCATCACTACAAGCAGCAATACAGCGACCAGGTGTGTTTTCTTCAACGAAGCACCCGGAAAACCGTTTGATCGGAAGCGATTCCGTCCTGAAATGGCAATCCCAGCGCGGCGAATGCGCCGCGACAGTGTGGCTCCGCCGGCCCTGACTCGCAGCCGCCTGTCGTGTCCGCCAGCAACGCCTGGACATCGACCCCCACCGTGTCCCGGCCCGGGTGGAAGGCCTGCAATCGGACCATGACCCGATTCGGCGCGTCACAACCGACAATATTGCCAACCGTGCCCCGGCAGGCCGTGCTGCCCAGGTGCAGGCCGGCGCTCCGTTCATCGGAGGCCCACCCCGCCCTCAAGAACTTGTAGCCGGAACGCCAGTGCCAGTGCATCGCGGCATCATCGAGGGGCGGCTCGGCGGTTAACGGATTCGCATGGTTGAGCCCAAACGGTACGCCGATGGTAAATCGCAGCCCAATGTACTCGGCCGGTGGCGCGACGACCTTGATTCGATCGTTCGTCGCGGCACTGCCGTTCTGGCATAGGCCGGTACCGTCCTCCAGATCGAGCAGCGCAACGGATTCGTTCTGCCACGCGCCATCGGCCTGGAGAGCGGCTGAAACAGATTCGCCATTCGCATCGAAAAACTCGACTTCCGACACAAAAAACCGCAGGTCTGTCAGCGCAGAATCGCCGCAGGCGACCGGCTCGTCCCCGGATAATGCCGCAAACCGGATCGCATACGGTTCCGGTTGCCTGGCACAGGCAACACTGAGCAGGAATAGGAGAGAAAGGGAAATAAACCGCACGTCAATGCGGCCAATGACGCTCAGGTCGCGGTCTTGCCGACCTCGGCGTCCACGTCGTTGCTGGGAATGTCGTCATCTTCGCTGTTGATCGCGTCCTGGGCCAGAGAATAATCCAAAACGCCGGTTGCAATCAGGTCTGACGATGCCTGGGCGACGGACAACTCGGTTTCGACCTCGCGGATCTTCGCCTCGGCCTGAACGTTTTCGGTCGCCCGCTCGGCGAGTTCTGCCCGAAGCTCGCGCGTTTTCAGGACCGAGTCCTTCAGGTCTGTGCTGACTCGTTCCAGCCTGGCCTGTTGCTCCGTAATGACGTTGTCGCGTCGTTCGATACCGACAGTGGTTTGCTTCAGCTCTTCTTCAAGCTGCTCGAGACTGGTTTTCGAATCTTCAGATTCCGAGCGCGCGATACGCAGCTCCGCCTCCAGTTCGCGTATCCGGTCGTCACGCGGATCTCTTTGCCTCGCGCGCATCCGATCGCCCAGCCGCGAGCTGATCGCCGACAGGATCCAGCCCAGCAGGAAAGCACCGGCAGCAATGAAAATCAGGTTCTGCGGTATCTCGACAAACATCGTTCAATGATTATGGCATTCGCCAGATCTGAAAAGGACGGAGTTCTCACTCTCTTTAACCCGATTTGCGGTTCGATTCGACCATAAATGGAACTTTAGCGATTACTAAAATACCTTTAGACTGTTTAATAACAATAAGTTAATGACTTTTTTTAAACCATCTTATTATCACTGATTGAGCCCGCAGCCGTTGACGGCCAGGTCGGGAAAATCGGTAAACACGCCGTCGACCTGCAGGTCGTCAGTCAGGAAGCACAGGAGTTCGTCGAACGAGCTGAAACCGGGTGGCAGGCTGTCCCGACGCAACGTATAAGGGTGCACCGCCAGTCCAGCCTGGTGTGCGAGCCCGACCAGCCCGCTATCGGAGACCTCCCCGCTCTCGCTATCCGTCACGTAAAGCTGGTTGATCCACGGTCCAATCCCGTCGACGGTCTCGGCAACGGTCTCAAGACCCGCCCGGGTCCGCAACGCATCGTAGTCGGTCCGGGATTCGCCCCAGGCGTTGTCACCGATGAGCTGGATCAGTTTCAGTTCGCTGCCAAGCTCGTGCCGAATGCGCCGCAGTTCGGCGTCATCGAAGCACTGCAAATAGACCGCATCGTCCCTGCCTGTGTAGCCATGCTCTTCCAGTTCCGCCAGAACCAGTGTGGAGATATCGACGCCGGCATGCCGGTGCAGCGCCGGGTGCTTTATCTCCGGGTAGACACCGACCGGGCGGCCGACGGACTCAACCAGGTGCGCGACGAAGGTCAATTCCTCACCGAACGTATGGATCTTGAACGCATCACCGTCGAGCGGATAGCGCCCGGGGTAAACCGGTTCGCCGGCGGCGTCGGTACGCTCATGAACGTCCAGTGTGCGGATCTCGTCGAGCGTAAAATCGCGGGCGTAGAACCGGCCGTCTTCGCGGTGCCGCTCCGGGAACTTCGATGCGACATCCGTCGTGCGGTCCAGCATCGGGTCGTGAACGACGATCAGTTCGTCGTCGGCCGTCGCGACAATGTCCTGTTCGAGATAATCGGCGCCCATCGCATAGGCAAGCGCTTTGGCAGGTAGCGTGTGCTCCGGCAAATAACCGGATGCACCCCGATGCGCGATGACGACAGGCCTAATCGGTCGGCCCGTCCGCATCCCAGCCCGGGAAATCGAGGACTTCCCAGCGCGACGTATCCTCACCTCGCGCCTGGCGTTTCAACGCGTCAACCATTTCACGGTCATTCCATTCGACATGTTCCTGGCAGCGCTCGACGAGTTCGGGCGGTGTCTCCGTCATCCCGCCGAACGGCCGCACAACGATCTTGCCAACGTTATTGATATCGGCGGCGTCCATCATGAAGCGAACCATGTCGGGGTTTGCCTCGAACAATGACGGAATGACGAACATCGCCTCGGCGAGCTTGATCTGTGCGATCAACTCGTCCTTGATGGCCTGCGGATCGATCGCGTCCGGCATGTTTTCCGGTTTCGATATATTGAGGTAGTAAAAGCGGTCGGCGCTCTCGAGAAATTCGAACACGCGCAGATAGTCGTCCGTTTCCTCGAATGTGTGCGTCGCGAAGACGCGAATCGGGTTGCTCTCTGACACCGTCGTTGCATCCTGTCTACTGACGATCGGGTAGCCCGTATTCTAGCCGAATCCGGAGCCGCTGGCGCGTAGCACTGCCTGATCCTATTCGGTATCGTACGCACTCCATGCGTCTCCTGCTTTACAACATTCGTTATGCCGTTGGCGGCGGTGCCAGCATGCATATGCCTTTGCCGGGTGCCGGATACGTGCTCGGCAACCAGTCGGTGTTGCCCGATATTACGAAATTCATCAAGTCAGTCGATCCGGACGTTGTTGGCCTGATCGAAGTGGATACGGGCTCGATTCGCAGCCGCAAGGTCAACCAGGCCGAAAAGATCGCGGCCGATCTCGGCATGAACACCTCGTACGAGACCAAGTACGGCGACAAGTCGATCAACCAGTTGTTGCCGATCGTGCGCAAGCAGGGCAATGCCTTCATGGCCGCGCCGCGCGTGCACGGCGAGAGCTTTCACTACTTCGACACGGGCATCAAACGCCTGATTATCGAGCTGGAAATGGATGACTACGCCATTTTCCTCGTGCACTTGTCGCTCAAGTACCGCCACCGCCACCTGCAATTGCGCCGCCTTTACGACCTGATCCAGGAAACCCGGAAGCCGGTGATCGTCGCCGGCGATTTCAACACCTTCTGGGGCGAGAACGAGATTTACCTGTTCATGAAGGCAGCCGGGCTGACATCGGCGAATGCCGACGGGTTGCCGACCTACCCCAGCCGCGCCCCGCGCAAGGAGCTGGATTTTATTCTTTACCAGGACGGCATCGACGTGACGAACTTCGAAGTGCCCGACGTGAGGCTGTCCGACCACCTGCCACTGATCTGTGATTTTGAGCTGAAATGACTACACAACACTGGAATACCGAAACCGACGACGCAGGCATCCTGTGGCTGTGTCTCGACAAAGCCGATGCAAAAGCGAACGTGCTGTCGTCCGATGTGATTCGCGAACTTGACGCCGTCCTCGACGAAATCGACGCTAACCCGCCTGCCGGGCTAATCATGTACTCGGGCAAACCCGGCAGCTTCGTCATGGGCGCGGATATTACCGAGTTTGGCGACTTTGGCTCGGCCGACGAGGTTGCGCAACTCGGCCAGCTCGGCCAGAACGTGTTCCGGCGCATCCGGGGCTTTGCGTTTCCGACAGTCGTAGTGGTGAACGGGGTGTGTCTCGGCGGCGGCCTCGAAATCGCGATGATGTTCGACTATCGCATCGGCCCGGACAGTGACAAGAAACTGTTCGGCTTGCCCGAAGTAAAACTCGGGTTGCACCCGGGATTTGGCGGCACCGTTCGTGCCGTGCAGATTTGCGGGGTTCGAGCCGCGATGCAGCTGATGCTGACCGGCAACCCGGTGACACCCGAAAAAGCGCTGACGATCGGCCTGATCGACAAGATCAGTTCGGAGGACAATTGGCGCGCCGACGCTACGGCATTGATCAGTTCGCGACCGCCGCTTGCGAAAGCCCCGTTCCTCGATCGACTGATGGGACTCGCGCCGCTGCGGCCACTGGTTCGCAACATGCTGATAAAGCAGGTCGCGGGAAAGGCCCGCAAGGATCACTACCCTGCCCCGTACGCGATGATCGACTTGTGGGCAAAACACGGCGCGTCGTCCGATACGGGCTACAAGGCCGAGGCGGAAAGTTTCGGTCGGGTCATGTGCACAGATACGTCGCGCAACCTCGTGCGCGTGTTTTTCCTCCAGGGCAAGCTGAAAAAACAGGGCAACAAGACCGATGCCACGATCGAGCACGTGCACGTTGTCGGTGCGGGCGTCATGGGCGGCGACATCGCGGCCTGGTGCGCGTTGCGCGGCCACACGGTAACGTTGCAGGACCGGGAGCAAAAATACATCGATCCGGCGATGGAGCGCGCGCAAAAGCTGTTCGGTAAGAAAGTGCGCGATGATGCAAAACGTGCCGAAACGAGTTCCCGGTTACGGGCAGACGTCGAAGGTAATGGCGTTGCACAAGCCGACCTGATCATCGAAGCCATTTTTGAGAACCTGGAAGCCAAGCAGGCGCTTTACCAGAAGCTGCAGGCCGAGATGAAACCGGGCGCCATTCTCGCAACTAACACGTCGAGCATTCGACTCGAGGAGTTGCGCACCGTGCTGGACGAGCCGACACGATTCATCGGGCTGCACTTCTTCAATCCGGTAGCGATGCTGCCGCTTGTCGAGGTCATTCGTTGCGAGGATACCGACCAGTCGGCGATGGATGTCGGATTTGCTTTTACCAAGGGTATCGGCAAGTTTCCGCTCGAGTGCATGAGCGCACCCGGATTCGTTGTCAACCGTGTCCTTGCGCCATATATGGGCGAAGCGATGGCGATGGCAAAGGAAGGCGTGCCGTTGGCGGAGATCGATAAGGCGGCGGTTCGCTTCGGCATGCCGATGGGGCCGATCGAACTGGCCGACAGCGTCGGACTCGACATCGCCAAACATGTTGCCGGGATACTGACCCAGGGCCACGATCGGGAAATGCCGCCAACAGACATCGACGTACTCGTCGATGCAGGTCGCCTCGGGCGTAAATCCGGACACGGCTTTTATCGGTGGGAGGACGGCAAAGCCGTCAAACCGCCACAGTCCGGTAACGTCCCGGCCGACATCGAGGACCGCCTGATCCTGCCGATGGTCAACGAGGCCGTCGCGTGCCTTAGCGAGGGGGTTGTCGCCAATGCCGACCTGCTGGATGCGGGCGTTATATTCGGTACCGGTTTCGCGCCGTTTCGGGGGGGGCCGATCAACTACGCCCGCGAACGCGGTACCACGACCGTCGTCATGCGCCTCAACGAACTCGCAAAGGCACATGGCAAGCGATTCGAGCCACACGAGGGCTGGTCGTCCGTGTGACCCCTGTCACACTGGGAACCAGCCGTCCCTGGAAACTGTGCGTTGCTTCACGATGCGTACACGTGACAGTTCCAGAAGTTATTGAATTAACGATAGAATACGCCACGAACCGGGTCGCTAATGCCCTTACGAGCGAAACCATGCAGCACAATCAGGATGAACGAGTTTGAGTGAGCAGATAAGCACAGAGCTGCTCCGTGGATTTTCCCCGCTGGACGGATTGAAGCGGGACAACCTCGCCGCGCTCGCGCGCAAGGTCCAGATTCGCGAGATGTCGCCCGGGCAGCTGCTGTTCAAGGAGGGCGACACCGAAAAACGTACGATCTACATCATCTCCGGCGTCCTGGAATTGCTCGACAACGCGTCCAAGGTTATCGGTACCGTCGATGGCGGCACCGATCACGCGCGCAATCCCGTGGCACCCGTCTATCCGCGACGTGCAACCGCGCGCGCACGCGACCGCGTCCAGTTCATCTCGATCGACAGCGACCTGCTCGACGTCATGCTGACCTGGGACCAGACTGGTACCTACGAGGTCTCGGAACTGCAGGGCAAGTCAGACCAGACGAACGAGGACTGGATGACGATGCTGTTGCAGACGAAGGCGTTTCACAAGATACCGCCGGCGAATATCCAGGCGATCTTCATGCGCATGCAACAGATCAACTATCGCTCAGGCGACGTGATCCTGAAGCAAGGCGCCGAGGGCGACTATTTCTACGTGCTGATACGCGGTTCCGCGCTCGTGACGCGGGAAACGCCGCTCAGCAAGGACGGTATCAAGCTGGCCGAACTCAATGTCGGAGACACATTCGGCGAAGAAGCGCTGATTTCCGATGCCAAGCGCAATGCCACCGTGACAATGCAGACTGATGGATCGGTCATGCGACTCGGGAAGGACGATTTCAAGAAACTGCTCAACGAGCCGATGCTGGACTGGGTGAGTATGGCCGAGGCCGAGGACATTATTCGCACCGGAGGACAGTGGCTCGACGTGCGGTTACCGAGCGAATTCGAGAATCAGCATCTCGACGGTGCTATCAACATCCCACTGTATTTCATACGGCTGAAGATCAATACGCTCGACAAGAGCAAGAAGTACATCATTTGCTGCGATACGGGCCGAAGAAGCTCCGCCGGGGCCTACATCCTGTCCGAACGTGGCTACCAGGCCTACGTGTTGAGAAACGGCATCTCTGCCGAGTCTGCCTAGATCGACGAAATAAAACGGCCAGTCAGGCCTTTACATCGTGTGGGTCGGTTTGTCGCCGCCGAGTGCGCCCGCCAGGTAAGTCTCGATTTTCTTCTGCGTGTTGCCCTGGTCCTGGTCCGAGAACTGCACGCCGATGCCGGCCGTGCGCTTGCCCTGCGCACCCTTGGGCGTCATCCATATCACCGTGCCGGCAACCGGGATTTTCTCTTCCTCGCCCATCAGGTTGAGCAGCATGAAGACTTCGTCGCCGAGGCGGTAAGAGCTGTTGGTCGGAATGAACAGGCCACCGTTAATGACGTACGGCATGTACGCGAGGTACAAGGCGCTCTTGTCCTTGATCGTCAGTGTCAGTAGTCCTGGTTTGCTCATTCTTCTTGTCTCGTTGTCAGATCGCGGCGCGGGTCAGCATCAGTTCCATGCCGTCCAATGGCTCGCCAGGGCCGCAGTTGGCCAGCCCTGTCGCCCAGTCGATCAGCAGGCCCTCGAAGGTCAGTTGCACGTTCCACGAGCCGGCCGGCTGCCCCCGTAATCGGTTGATTATGTCTAGATAGCAGAACAGATTTCGACTGTCCATGCGCCGTAGCACAGAATCGTCGATTGCCAGACCCGCGCTGTGCTTGCGACCGGAATTTTTGGCCAATACAGCGAGTTTTACCTGTTGCGACAGATAGTTAAGTACGAACGTCGGATCCAGTTTTGCCCAGCGCCCCGCGACCTCTATCGCAGAACCCCGCCGGCTGCCGAGCACCTGCAGATCGTTCCCGAGCGCTTCGGCTGTCTCGAGCGTCTCCAGGGCATCGATGGCCGCGATCGGCGCGCCGCCGACGGCACGCAATGCGTTCACCCACGGTGCACCCGGTTGCAGGCGATCCAGCCAGTCGAGACCGATACGCTCCGGCGGCGGCCTGAAGTCGATTCGCTGGCACCGGCTGAATATCGTCGCGGGTAGTTTGCCAATACGATCGGTAACCAGGATCAGCAGCGTGTCGCCGGGCGGCTCCTCGAGTGTCTTGAGGAGACTGTTTGCGGCGCTTACCGTCATGTCGCCGGCCGGTTCGATGACGGCCACTTTGCCCCGGCCTTCGTAACTCGTCAGGCCAAGGTCGGAAACGAGGTCCCGGATCTGTTCGATGCCGATGCTTTTGCGGTCGTCCGGTGTTGAAATGCGTCGAAAATCGGCATGCTCGATCCATATAGGCGGGTACGCGGGCAACGGCGTCAACGGGTCCGGCCGCAGGAACTGTGACGCCATCCAGGCGGCGGCGGACCGCTTTCCCGTGCCGACCGGGCCGGTCAGCATTACCGCGTGTGGCAAACGGTCCCGGTCGGCCCGATCTAGCCATCCGGTTGCGAATTCATGTAGCCAGCTGATTTCCATTATCTATTAACTATTTATGGGACTTACTTAATGTTATTTGCCACTAAAAAGCGACCGGCTAATTTCGCCACTTCCGCGTTCACCTCGTCCAGCCGCCGTGTCGTATCTACGACGACGAAGCGCCCAGGTTCGCTGACGGCCAGTTGCAGATAACACTCCCGGACTCGCGCAAAAAAGTCCAATTGCTCGCGTTCGAAACGATCCGGCGCGCTGCGGTTGCCGGCGCGCGCTATGCCGACTTCGACCGGCGCATCCAGTAACAGGGTCAGGTCGGGCCAGGTCTCACCGTGGACCCAGTTCGCCAGTTCATCGATGGTCTCCATTGGGATACCGCGCCCACCGCCCTGGTACGCCCGGCTGGAGTCGGTAAAGCGATCGCACACGACCCACTTGCCGGCCTCCAGCGCCGGCAGGATCACGTTGTTGACGTTCAGTGAGCGGGCCGCAAACACCATCAGCAGCTCCGCGATCTCCGGAATCGGCTCGTCGCCACGGTGCATCACGATTTCCCGGATGTCTTCCGCAAGCGGCGTTCCGCCGGGTTCGCGAGTCGTCAGGACCTCGATGCCCGCGGACTCGATGGTACGAACCAGCACGTCGATGTTGCTCGACTTGCCGACCCCTTCGATACCTTCAACGCTGATAAAGCGTCCCCGTTCCATGTCAGCCACCCTGTCGCTTGCTGCGCAGTCGCTTCAGGTACTCCGCGACGGCGGCATCGTGTTCTTCCTTCGTTGCGGAAAACTTGTGGCTGCCGTCCGGAAGGCCGGTGGCGACGAAATACAGCGTCTTCCCGGGCGCCGGGTTCAGTGCCGCGTTGATCGCGGCCCGGCCCGGCATGGCAATCGGCGTCGGTGGCAGGCCGTGCCGTGTGTACGTGTTGTACGGTGTATCCGTTGTCAGGTCTTTGCGGGTCAGGTCGCCGTTGAAGGCGGCACCAATGCCGTAGATGACTGTCGGGTCTGTCTGCAGGCGCATGCGCAATTCGAGACGACGCGCGAATACCCCGGCGATCTGCGGCCGTTCATCGGCACGTGCAGTTTCCTTTTCGACGATCGACGCCAGGACCAACGCCTCATAGGGGGACTTCACCGGCGCATCATCGGCGCGAGCGGTCCACTCCTCGGCGAGGGTCTCTTGCATCAGCTCGTAGGCCTGCCCGAGGACATCCCGATCGCTCGTGCCGAGCGGGAAACGGTAGGTTTCAGGCAGGAACAGGCCTTCCGGATGACTGGTTGCCGCGCCCAGGGATTCGAGCAGTGCCGGCCAGTCTTCATCGGTCATTGTCGCCGATAACGCGTCACTGGCATGCAATGCGGCAAGCAATTCACGATGGTTCCAGCCCTCGACGATCGTGAACGAATACAGCCGCACGTCGCCGGCCGTGAATTGCTGCAGCGCATCAAGCGGCGTCGTTCCGGATCGCAGCAGGTAATCGCCGGCATGAATCGCGCCGGCCTGCTCGGTATAGCGTGCGTAAAGCCGGTACCAGCGGTCGTCCTCGATCGCGCCGAGTTCGACGAGACGCCCGGAAACTTCGGAGAACGAACTGCCGGCCGGGATCGCGAATTCCAGCCCATTGTCGGGCAGATGCATCGGGGTCGACATGAAACTATCGACCGAATTTTTCAGCCACCACGTGACCACCGCCAGAACGACAATCAGTGTTGCGGCGGTCTTCGCGAATCGCATCATGCGCCGTTCTCCACGACGCCGTGATTCGCGAGCGTGTCTGCGATCCCGGACGTCACGGGACCGACCGGCCATGACCATGCATCGCACTGGCGAACCGGCAACACGCCAAACTGGCTGTTGCAGACAAACAGTTCGTCGGCGTTGTCGAATTCGACGGCGGATTTCTTAATGGTATGTCCTGTTACTCGCAGCGTGTCTATGACATGTCGTCGCATGACGCCAGCGACGCCGCAGCGATCGAGTGATGGTGTAAAGATGACATTGTCCCGGATAGCAAACACGTTGCTCATGGTACCGCAGATCACGTTGCCGTCGATGTCGCACATGATGCCCTCGAAGCACTCCGCGATGCCCGGTTCGTTGCGGGCAAGGACCTGCTCGATGCGGTTGAGTGTCTTCAGGCCGGCAACGGGAGACCCCACCGCGAGCCGCGTGTTACAGACAGTAGTGACGATGCCGGCGCGGTAGAAATCGGCGGGCAACGGTTCGTTCTCGAATACCCTGACCATCACGTCCGTGCTTCGGCTGCTGCGGCCGTAACCACGCTGGCCGGGTCGTGCCGCAACGACAATCTTTGCGGTGCCGCGATCCCGCGAATTGGACACGATCAGCTCGTGGCACGCATCGAGATCGGGGCACTCGAGATCCAGGCGAGCACAGCCGGCTTGCAAGCGATCGACGTGATTGTCCCAGAGGCGCGGGTTCCCGTTCCGGATGGCGATCGTCTCAAACAGGCCGTCGCCGTACTGCAGTCCTCGCGAATCGATTGCGATCGCGACTGCCTGCGAACCGTTTAAAACCCAGCTACTCACGTCCCAATGCCCTCAAGAGGCCTTTGGCTTTTGCCCGGGTCTCTGCCAATTCGGCATCGGGAACCGAATCAGCGACGATGCCGGCGCCCGCCCGAAAAGTAACCTCGTTGCCGCGCTTGACGATTGTTCGAATGAGTATGTTGAGGTCCATGCTGCCGTCAAGATTCAGGTAACCGAATGAGCCAGTGTAGGCACCTCGCGGCGCCTGCTCGAGCTCGTTGATGATTTCCATGCAGCGCACCTTGGGACAGCCCGTAATGGTGCCACCCGGGAACACGGCGGCGATAGCCTCGCCGGGGGAAACATTCTCATCCAGTTGGCCGCGCACATTGGACACGATGTGATGCACATGCGCATAGCTTTCCAGCACCATCAGCTCGTCCACCTCGACCGTTCCGGCCTTGCACACGCGCCCGAGGTCGTTGCGCTCGAGATCGACCAGCATGACGTGCTCGGCGCGCTCTTTCGGGTGCGCGAACAACTCGTTTGACAGGTCATCGTCACTGTCCGCATCGGCGCCGCGCGGGCGGGTTCCGGCGATCGGGCGCGTCGAAATGATGCCGTCCCGTACACTCACCAACCGTTCCGGCGAGGATGAAATAATCGTCACGTCCTGCCAATGCGCGATTCCGGCGAAAGGACCCGGATTCGCACGACACAGCGCCTCGTAGATCACCTCGGAGCAGAGATCACCGTCCACGGTCGCCTGCCACTGGCGCGACAGGTTTGCCTGGTACACGTCGCCGGCCGCAATGTAGTCCTTTGCGGCCGAGACAGCCGACGTAAATGCGTCGGGCGGAGCTTCACTCGCCGTGGCCGAACATTGGCCCGGGCAGGGAGCGTCGCTTTCGAGCGCAGCGAGATCTGCAACGATCTGCGCGTAGTCGACATCCGGCGTTTCTTCACTCACCAGCGTGCAGTGACCTGTGTCGCGATCGAGAATCAGCGCCGACGGGCAGCGAACGGCGAACGCCCTTGGCAGGATCGGGTCATCGTGCAGCGAGAGGCTCGGCTCGATCTCACCTGCCAGCTCGTAACCAAGGTACAGGAACCAGCCGCCCTGGAACGGCAGCTCGGAAACCGGCTGTTCGCGCCGCTCGTCGCGCCACTCTCGGTCCAGTGCATCGAGGAACCCGGAGTCCGCGACGTCGGACCCGGCGACGAGCGTCGGACCGGGATTTGCGAACAGGATGTCATAGCGCCCGAGCGTCCCGTTCTGCGCTGTACTTTGTAACAGGAAGGGGTAGCGGTCCGGAAACGATTGGTTGAGCCTGCGGAGCTCGCCCGGTCCTGCGGCAACCAGCTTATTCAAACGCGCGAAGGATCAGGCTGCCGTTTGTGCCGCCAAAGCCGAACGAGTTGGACAACACCGTGCGGACGTTTGCGTCGCGTGCTGTATTCGGCGTGTAGTCCAGGTCGCATTCGGGATCCTGGTTTTCGAGATTGATGGTCGGCGGAACAACGCCTTTCGAGATCGCGAGCGTGCTGAAAATTGCTTCGGCAACACCCGCGGCACCCAGCATGTGACCGGTCGTCGACTTCGTCGAACTGATCATCACCTTCATGGCATGGTCGCCGAGCGCACGTTTGATGCCATTCGTTTCGCCGACGTCGCCTGCCGGCGTCGAAGTTCCGTGGGTGTTGATGTAGTCAATGTCTTCGGGGTTGATGCCCGCGTCCCGAATGGCCGCCGACATGCACTTGCGAGCGCCCTCACCGTCCGCCGGTGGCAGCGTAATGTGATACGCATCGCCACTCATGCCGAACCCGATCAGCTCGGCGTAGATCTTCGCGCCGCGCGCTTTCGCGTGCTCGAGTTCCTCGAGGATGACGCAGCCGGCGCCGTTGCTGAGAACGAAACCGTCACGATCCACATCGTACGGGCGACTCGCGCCTTTCGGGTCGTCATTCCGGGTCGACATGGCGCGCGCCGAACAAAACCCGCCCATCGCCAGCGGTGTGGTCGCATACTCCGAGCCGCCTGCAATCATGACGTCGGCATCGCCGTGCTCAACGCTGCGCGCCGCCAGGCCGATGCAATGGGTCGAGGTCGCACAGGCCGTCACGATCGATACATTCGGCCCGGTGATTTTTTCAAAGATGCTGACCTGGCCCGACGTCATGTTGATGATGCTGGCCGGGATAAAGAACGGCGACACTTTGCGCACGCCACCGTTGAGCAGCTTCTGGTGATTCTCGGCAATGGTATGCAGACCGCCGACGCCGGAACCCATCGCGACTCCGATCGTATGGCCGTTGGCCTCGGTAATCTCAAGTCCGGAATCACGGATAGCGTCGACCGCAGCACCCACGCCGTACCAGATGAACGGGTCGTTCTTGCGCTGGTCCTTCGGCGACAGGTAATTGTCGACGTCGAAACCCTGTACGATTCCCGCAATGCGCGTCGGAAACGTCGACGTGTCGAAATCCTCGACGAATACTGTGCCGGAGTTGCCCTCGCAGACATTGGTCCACGCGTCGTCGATTGTGCTGCCCACCGGTGAGACGATGCCCATTCCGGTTATTACAACGCGTCGTTTGGTCAATGTCGGGGAGTCTTGGTGCTGGTCGGGCGGCTCGGTGCCCGGCCTGGAATGAAAAATGATCCTGCGGCCGGAGCGGCCGCAGGATCCGGACTGCTAACCGTCGCTCTGGCGCGCGGTTACGAAGTCGATGGCCTGCTGGACCGTGGTGATCTTTTCGGCTTCCTCGTCAGGGATTTCCGTTTCGAATTCCTCTTCGAGCGCCATAACGAGCTCGACCGTGTCGAGCGAGTCGGCGCCCAGATCATCCACAAACGAAGCATCGTTCGTTACCTCGTCTTCCTTCACGCCGAGTTGTTCGGCAACGATGCTTTTAACCTGTTCTTCAATACTGCTCATGGTGGTTGCTTCTCCTGAGAAGACCTCAAATTGCTGTTAACGGCACACGATGTGGCATCGAATTTCGCCGTTTCAAGTGCCCGAAATCACTCTAACCCGTTGATTTTTCAAGGGTGTGCCCAGGCACGGGCGCCTATTGTATGTGAATCATCCGTGGCAATCCACACCTCGGCGGGCCCATTTAATCCATGGCCATCCCGCCGTTCACGTGCAGTGTTTCACCCGTGATATACGCGCCTGCCGGCGAGGCAAGGAACAGCACTGCGTTGGCGATGTCGCTGCCCTCACCCAGCCGTCCGAGCGGGATCCCGTCCAGCATTGACTGGCGATTTGCCTCGGGCAGGTCCTTGGTCATATCCGTGTCGATGAAGCCTGGCGCAACGACGTTCACGGTAATGCCGCGGGAGCCGATTTCCTGGGCGAGTGACTTCGAAAAGCCCACGACGCCTGCCTTGGTCGCCGCGTAGTTGGCCTGCCCGGCGTTGCCGAGTACCGCGATAACGGACGCGATGTTGATGATGCGCCCCTTCTTCGCCTTCATCATGCCGCGCAGCACCGCCTTGCTGACCCGAAATGTGCCGGTCAGGTTGGTCGCAATGACGTCATCCCATTCCTCCGGCTTCATGCGCATGAGCAGGTTGTCGCGCGTAATGCCGGCGTTATTGACCAGGATCGTCGGGTTACCTTCGCTGCCCTGGATGTTCTTGATCGCCGCCTGCACCGACGCGTCGTCGGCGACATCCAGGACGATGCCACGGCCCTTCTCTCCGAGTGCCGACGATATGCCGTCCGCGCCGCCCTGACTTGTTGCCGTGCCGACAACAGCTGCGCCGGCGTTCGCAAACGCCGCTGCGATCGCAGCACCAATTCCCCGCGATGCCCCGGTCACGAGGGCCACTTCGCCGGCAATGGCGTCGGAACTGAAAAGATTGCTCATAGTGCGTGTCCTGATTGGATGAGGCGGCGAATTATATAGCCGCTTGCCGCCCGACTCTAATCCTGAGCAGCATGGCGCCCAGCACGCCACCGGCCGCACCGTAAAGGTGAGCGTCGACGATGACCGGCCCGCCGGACGTGAACTCCGACCCCGGCATGGGGCCGCCGAACTGCTCCCACGCGAGCTTCGCCAGCAGTAGCCCGCCCAGCAACAGCGTTTCGCCATCCGGTGGCCGCAGGTGCACGACGATGCCGGCCGCGATCAGACCGTGCAGGAGCCCTGACAAGCCGACATACCAGACCAGCTGAGGGGTCAGGAAAAACAGCCCGAGATTGATCGCCATGATGGTTGTGCCAATGATGATCCACCAGCCAAGCGGGTCGAAGCGATCGCCAACGAGAAACCAGACCAGCAACAAACCGGCGCAATTCAACGCGAAGTGCGACCAGCCGAGGTGCGTCAGGTGGCCGCTCACGAGGCGCCATGATTCGCCCTCGATGATCCAGATGCGGTCAAATCGCAGCGCCAGGCGCGCATCGTCGCCGCCGAACGCGATCCCGAGGGCCACGACGACGAGCAGGATCGGAATGAACCAGAAGACCGGCCGCCACGTGTGGTTGGATTTGTCTAACCCCATGTTTGGTATACTGACGTTTATTCAAATGACGCGTCAACGCGCCTGTCCGGAGTAACCTGGTGACACATCGAATCGCCCGCCACAGTGAAGGCGGATTTACCCTCATTGAGATCATGGTGGTGGTCATCATCATCGGCCTGCTGGCAGCCATCGTTGCGCCAAACGTCATTGGACGGGTGGACGATGCCCAGATCACCAAGGCACGCGCGGAAATCTCCAATATCGAGTCGGCGCTCAAGATGTACCGGCTCGACAACTTTTCCTATCCGTCGTCGGAGCAAGGGCTCGATGCGCTGGTCACGAAGCCGAACGACCCGAATATCCGCAACTGGAACCCGGGCGGCTACCTCGATCGACTGCCCAAAGATCCGTGGGGAAACGAGTACCTGTACCTGAATCCCGGCAACAACGGTGAGATCGACATCTACACGCTCGGCCGCGATGGCCGTCCAGGCGGTGAAGGCCTTGACGCCGACATTGGTAACTGGGATCCCGAGTAAGCGTTCACGCGGCTTCACGCTGGTCGAAATCCTGGTCGTGGTCGTCGTGGTTGCGATCACGGTGTCCATTGCGCTGCTTTCAATCAATGTCGTTCGCGAGGACCGCGACCTGCAAACCGAAGCGCAGCGATTTGCAGCGCTGCTCGAAGTCGCGCTCGACGATGCGGCATTGCAGGGCCGCGATTACGGCATCGAACTGATGAACCAGGGGTACCGGTTCGTCGAGTACGATTCGCCCAACGATATCTGGGTCGAACTGTACGGCGACGATGTCCTGCGCGATCGCTCGCTTCCGGACGACCTGCTGTTCGAGCTGTACATCGAGGACAAACGGGTGCTGCTCGACGACGATGCCGGCGAACTGGACGACCCCGACAAGCCGCTGTCGGGCGCTCTCAGCACTCGCTTCGCGCCGCACCTGCTCGTGTTTTCATCGGGCGACGTCACACCGTTCGAATTGCATGTCGTGCGCCCGGACGACGACAGCCGCTACGTTCTCCGCGGCGATGCGCTGGGCGGGATCGAATTCGGCGAAAAGGACGACTCGTGACACCACGTCGTTGCCGCGGATTTACGCTGATCGAAGTCATGGTCGCGCTGACGATCGTGGCATTGGCGCTCGCCGCGGCAACCGCGGCTGTCGCGCAGATGATCGACGCCGGCAACACCATGCGTGAGCGCACTTATGCCAACTGGATTGCGCTGAACCGCATTGCCGAGCTGCGCCTCGCAGGCCAGACTCCGCCGGTTGGGCGCTCCAACGGCACGGTGGAATACGCGAACGCCGAGTGGACGTGGCGCGCTGTCGTTGCCGAAACCGGTGTGGAAGACCTGTATCGCATCGACGTGACGGTATCGCTGGCTGGCGAAGAATATGAGCTGCGCACAGTGACGGGTTTCGTCGGACCGGCAGGGTCGCCGTTCGTTTCGAACAGCCAGTGGCTCGGCCTGCCCGTCTGGGGAGGCGGCCAGCCGGGTACGCCCGGATCGAATCCCGGCGGTGGAGAAGAGCGATGAGGGGCCGCGGATTTACGCTGATTGAAGTGCTCGTGGCGCTGGCGGTGTTCGGTGTCATGTCTGCGCTGGCGTATTCGGCACTGAGCCAAACACTGCGGAGCGCCGAGATGCTCAACGAGCGCATGGATCGATTGCAGGCGGTGCAGCGCACGATTCGTCACCTGGCCAACGACCTCGCCATGGCCGCGCCACGGCCCGTTCGCGACGAACTGGGCACCGGCTACCTGCCCGCCGTCGAAATATCCGCCGCGAACGAATACGTGCTCGCAGTGACGCACGGGGGCTGGCCGAATCCCGCGGGAAACCCGAGGGGAACGCTGCAGCGCAGCGTCTACATGCTCGATGAGGGGCGCCTGGTTCGCGTTTACTACCCGGTACTGGACAGCACGTTCAGTAACAACGCAATCGCGACCGAGATTCTCGACGGCGTGCTCGAATTACGATTTGACGTTGTCACGCCATCCGGCGATATCGTAAACGAATGGCCGGCACCCGGTTCAGCCGGCCCGCCCGCCCTGTTGTCGCGGCCGAGGGCGGTCGAAATCATCCTGACACTCGAGGACGAGGGCGAAATCCGCCGCATCGTCGAGGTGGCAACATGAACCATCGGTTTCGTAGTCGCGGCGTTGCGCTGATCACGGCGATGCTCATTGCGGCTGTCACGGCGACGGTGGCAACGGGCCTCGCCACCGAAAATGCACTGGACGTTCGGCGCACGATGATCCTGCTGTACCACGAGCAGGGGCAGCAGGTCGCGTACGGTGCGGAGACGTGGGTAAGGAACATTTTGCGCGACGACTCCATCGGTTCGCCGGACGATCACCTCGGCGAGTTGTGGGCGAGCGAGCTCCCGGCGTTGCCGGTTGACAATGGCTCCGTGCAGGGCGCCGTTACCGGGCAACTCGAAGACCTGTCCGGGCGATTTAACATCAACAAGCTGGTCGGCTCGGACGGCCTCCCCGACAAGGTGTTTGTCGAGCAGTTCGAGCGCCTGCTGCGCGCGCTCGAACTCGATCCGAAGTACGCAGGTCTCGCCGCCGACTGGATCGATGGTGACCAGAACGCGAACATGCCGTTCGGTGCCGAAGACTCGATCTATACGGGGATGACGCCGCCCTACCGCGCCTACAATCGCGGACTGTCGAACGTGACCGAGCTGGCAGCACTCGAAGGCATGTCGCAGGCAGAATTCCGGTTGCTGCTGCCGCATATCACGGCGTTGCCGGCAAACACCCGCATCAATGTCAACACGGCGTCGATACCGGTGCTGCAGTCGCTCGGCGAGAATATCGATGTCGCTACGGCGGAGAGTCTCGTCGAACTCCGTGAAGGAATCGGGTTCGGACCGGGGTTCGATGTTGTCTTTGCCAATCACATCGAGCAGGACCTGGCGAACGAAATCGGTATCGTCTCGAGCTATTTCCAATTGAAGGCGATCGTGCAGATTGATACCGTTCGGGTCACCTATTTCAGCGTCTTGCACCGGGCGCCCGGCGGCGGTGATGTCGCCGTGCTGGTGCGCAGCCAGGGAACCATCTAAGCATGGCAGAGTATCTCGTCATCAGGCCCGCACAGGGAGCCCGCCCGGCGCAGTGGATGCGCGTCGACGGCAATGGTGCGCTGCTCAGCAATGTTTCGACGGGTGACCTTGCACAGGCGGCGGCCGAGCAAGGTGCGGCTGCCGCCATCCTTCTTGCGCCGGCGCCGGACGTCTTGCTGACCTCGGTGTTTATTCCCGCGCGGTCAAGCGCCCGGGTCCGGGCTGCACTGCCTTTCGCTCTCGAAGAGGCGTTGGCGGACGACGTCGACGACCTGCACTTTGCCAGTGGCCAGCGCCAGGACGACGGACGCGTGCCCGTCGCCGTCGTCGCTCGCGCCAAATTGCAGGGGTGGCTCACGGCACTGTCCGGCGTTGGTATCGAACCGGTTCGGGTTGTTGCGGAGAGCCAGGGGATCGGCCGGATTCCCGGCACGATGACATTGCTCGTCGATGGCGCGACACTGATGTTCAATGACGGTGAAGACACCGACTTCGTCATGCAGGACGTCAAGCCCAGCGACGTGTTGGTCGCAGCCGGGAAACTCGGCGATGACCATGATGCCGAGTCGGACCCGGAGAAAGGTCACCTCGTCGTTTTTTGCGATGCCGAAAGCGAGGCGCGTTTCGAGCACGACTGGATCGCATTGCGGCATGAACTCGCGAGTGTCGACATCACGGTATTTCGTGATGGCGCATTGCCGAAGCTCGCGGCGACCGTTGCGACCGGCGGCGGTATCAACCTGCTGCAGGGCAAATTCGGCCGCACGCCGGAATACCGGGCCATGCTGCGCCCCTGGAAAACGGCAGCAGCGCTCCTGCTCGGTCTGTGTATCATCGCGGCAGGCGCAAAAGGCGTTGACGTGTGGCGACTGAGCCAGGAGCGCACGGCATTGCAGCAGCAGTTCAATGCCGAGTACCAGCTGGTGCGCCCCGGTGATAACCGGGAGATTCTTGATCCGGTAAATACCGTACGATCCCTGCAACGCGGCGCCGGAGGCACGAGCGCACCGCCCGTCTTCCTGCAGGCGCTCGAGGCACTGGGTGCGGCCGTCTCGTCAAACGAAGACGCCAGCATCGAGGCGATCAGTTATCGCGCCGGTGTGGTCGATATCCGCCTGGTTGCACCTGACGTATCGACGCTGGACGCGATTCAGCAGGCGGTCGCAGCAAACGGGATTTTCGAGGCGTCGATTCAATCTGCGCAGCAGGTCGGCGATGTTATCGACGGCCGTATCCAGATTCGCGAGACCGGCTCATGAAAGACTGGTTCGCGAATCTCGAACAGCGTGAGCAACGGTTCGTGATTGCCGGTGGCATCGCCGTTCTAATCGCGATTCTTTACCTCGGTATCTGGGCGCCACTCGATCGGGGCCACACGGCACTCAAGGCGGACGTCAATACGTGGCAGGAGTCTCTTACGGACCTGAAACTGCTGCGTCCTCGCCTCGCGGCCGGCAACAACCAGCCCGGGCAACCGGCCAGCAACGGCCAGACGCCGATTGTCATCGTCGATCAGACGTTGCGCAGTCGCGGACTGGACCAGTACCGCACACGCAGCCAGCCGGTTTCAAACAACGGCATCCGTGTGGAATTCGAAAATGTCGCGTTTGACGATCTCGTATTGTGGCTGGGCGACGTCAGTTCGCAGCATGGCATGCACGTGCAGGCCGGCACGTTCTCCGGTGGTAACCAGACCGGCACCGGGCGCATCAACGCCACATTGACCCTGGAGCGCGTGCTTTGAGCCTGTCAAAGCGGCGATTGGTCATCGTTATCGTGCTCACGATGCTGGTTACGCTGGTCGCGACGTTTCCGGCTCGTGTCGCCTACCGCATGGCCGATGCGCCGGGTATTGCCGTTAGCGGCATCGATGGCACCGTCTGGAACGGCACTGCCCGAGAGGCGTCTGTCAATGGTTCCTACGTGCGCGATCTCGAATGGAAGTTTCTGCCGGCGCGCCTGTTGTCGGGCAAGCTGGCCTATCGCGTATCCGCCGATCCGGCGAACGGCTTTCTCGACGGCGAAGTCGGCGCAGGCGCGGGTGGCGCGATAGCGCTGAAAGACCTGCAAGGTTCATTGCCCGCATCGATGTTCGAGCCAGCATTGCAAATTCCGGGAATGCGCGGCACCGTCAACATCGACTTCTCACAACTCGACCTGAAAGACGGCATCCCGGTTGTAGCGGATGGAACCGTGCGCATCGCCGACCTCGTCGTTCCGATCGTCAGCCGCGGCTCGATTGGCGGCTACAAGGCGGAGTTTTCAACGCAGGACAGTGGCATTGTTGCGAGCGTCGAAGACACTGACGGTGTCGTCGACCTGGCAGCCAGCCTGCAGATTCGCCCCGACCGAAGCTACGCGTTCACCGGGCTTGTGATCGCGAAGCCATCCGCGCCCGATTCGCTGCGGCAGCAACTGCGATTCCTCGGGCCGGCCAACGCACGCGGCCAACACGAACTGCGACTCGAGGGCCAGCTCTAGCCCTTATCTAAAGTGAGCTGTGGGCCGCAGCTCAGCGTAGCTCGACAAACTCCTGCAACAACGGAAAGTACAGGGCACACCGCGGCGTGACGCCTGCCCAGGCGGCATACAGCGCGGAGTAGCGCTGCAATTGCGGTCGATAGCGGTCTTGCTCGGCCTGCAGGAAACCCGCCAGGTTGCCGCCCTCGTGGGAGCTGGTCTTGTAGTCGACGATCCAGTGCGTGCCGTCATCGTCGATACGAACACGATCTATCAGCACCGAAACGAGTTCGCCGTCCTGTACGCCCGACAGCGCCAATTCGGCATGACCCGGCCCGGTGACCGCCCAACGGCCGCGATCGTCCGAGAGAGCGGCTTCGAGCGCCTTTTCGACGCGTTTTGCCACCGGCTCAGCCTCGTTGCCGGTAAATCCCGTTTCGGCCAGCCATCGCAGCGTCACAGCGCGTTTGTCGTCATCGACGTCCAGCGACGCTCGACCGTCACTTATCCGTTGCAACCAGCGATGGACAAGCGTACCGGCCACCCGAGCCTCGGTTCCGACCCAGTAAAATTCGACGTCCTCGTCATCGATTTCACTGATGTCGACGGACACCTCCAGTCCCGATACCGGACGTATAGGCGGAAGCGTCCACGGCGCCACGAAACGCCTCAGAACAGGGGCTATCCACTCCGCGGTGATTTGATCCTCGTGACCGGTGTCTCCGCCTTCGAACGCGGCCGCGTAATCGGTATGGACTGCCGTCCACAGCAATCGCAGCAAGCTGTCACTGCGTGGCATCCTGTGATCGCCGCCGTCAGTCGCTACTGCAACATTGCCAACGAGATGCAGGGACGATTTCGCGCGGGTGCAGGCGACGTACAACAGGCGCGCCTGTTCGTGTTTGTCTTTCGCAGACGTGACCGTTCCGATGTACCGGTGCACCGGGTCGCGGTCCACGTCGGCCCTCGGTCCGACGGGGCTGATCACCTTGCGCGCATCGCCATGCTCATCGGGAATGTCGAACCAGGTCAGCACGTCCACGCTGCCGCTACCCGGCGCGCGGCCGAGCCCATATAAGACCACGTGGTCAAACTGCAGCCCCTTTGCGCGATGCATGGTCATGATCTGTACGCGGGCCGGGTTGCTGTTGCTTACGCGCTCGTCGTCAAGAATCGTCTCGAGGTCCGCGACGTCCCTGAGCGACCCGTTCACCGTGTGCTTCTCGAGCACGTCCAGGTAGCGATAGACGTTTTCGATCGACCAGGGGTCGTCAAGAACGCCCGGCCCGCCCAGCGCGATCCAGCACTGTTCGACCCGATCGCGCAGCGACTCGGTGCGATTCGGCTGCAGTAGTTTCTCGAGCGCCGGCCTTGCCGCATCAACGGCTGCTCGTCCGCTCTCCGACAAGGCGGCGAGTCGATCCTTGTCGGCGATACATTCAATCACGCAACTGTCCCGATCACTGTGCACGAGCGCATTGAGGTCAGACCACGACAGACCGATCCAGGGTGCGCGCAGCACTCCCAGCCACGCAATCCGATCGGCCGGGTGAACCGCCGCGCGCGTCAGTGCGAGAATTTCGATGATCTCCGGCAGGTCCGTCAGCGTATCGATATCGACGGCCGTGTACGGAACGTTGGCACTGCGCAATTTGGCAAGTAGCTCCGGAAGCTGCGTTCGTCCGCGCACCAGCACCGCGAGATCGTCATCCGGATTTGCCGCGAGTGTTTCGACAATGACGCGGCATCCAACCTGCGCCTCGTTCGACCTGTCCGTGCCGAAAACCGGGTGCACTCGGACGCTACCGTGCGCTTCGAGGTGTCGCGCACTAACGGCCGATGCATACGACACGGCGCCGCGGATCGGGTCGTTGTCGGCGGCAAGTACATCCGGGAATACCGTGTTGAACCAGCTGACGAGGTTTTCGCCGGAGCGAAAGTTCCTGCGTAGCAGCAACGGCTCCAATGGAACGGGACCGACACCGTGCTCACGAGCAAGCAGAAACTGTCCGACCTCGGCGTTGCGGAATCGATAGACGGACTGCATCGGATCACCGACACAGAACAACGTGCGGCCGTCGCCCGGTTCCCAGCCACCCGTAAGTGCTTCCAACATCCGGTATTGCGCGCTCGACGTATCCTGCATTTCGTCGACGAGAATGTGGCGCAGCTGGTAGTCGAGTAGTAACGCGAGTTCACCGGGTGAATCCGCGCGACCGAGAGCGGCATCGGCGCCGAGCGCCACCTCGGTGTGGTCCGCGATCCCCTGTTCACTGAACAGCCGCTTGAGTTCTGAGACGGCGAGCGGCAACAACCTGAACAACGCCAGCAATACCTGCCATTGTTCGTCGGTATAGGTGACCGGCGGCAATGAACGAACGCCGTGTAGCAGTTCGGCGCCATCGGCGTTGTCCGATAGTGCCTCGAGCATGGCTGTGATAAACGCTTTTCTGTCACGATCGGTTGTCGGGAATCCCTGTGCTTTCGTGACCTGACGTCGAAATTCAGGCTGCGGCTTTTTCAGCAGCAACAGTTCGGCGACGCCCTGCCATTTGTGCAGATCGTCCGGGTCGGCGGCCGGTAGTTCGTCGCAGTCTTTCAGCGCAATAATCGGATTACCGGTTGCGCCCTCGTCCACCAGGCAACTCGCCGCATAGTCGAATAACTCCGCCAGCTGCTCGAAGGGCTCAAGCGCGGTTCGTGTGCGCTCCAGGTGCGACACGACCGACGTGCGCAGGTTGGCCTCGAAGCGTTCCCGCAGGCGCAATGCTTCGTCGTCAGAAACAGCACCGCTACCGACAAACGGCAGCCACTGGTCACGCGTCTTCAGCATCTCCGACAGGTAGGCGACGTACAGCCACGTGTTGTTGTCGACGTGCATAAGGACATCGCGTGTCGCCGTGCTCGTCTCACCGGACTCGGCCAGCCAGTCGAGCGTTGCAATCGCCGCCTCCCGATGCACCGCTTTGAGATCGGCGTCAGTAACAATACGAGCACCGGTCGTCCCGTGGGGTGACGATAGTGGTTGCGCCCGCGCTATCGATGCGTTCATCGAGTCGAGTGTCTGGATGCGCATGCGGTGCGGCTGACGCAGCAAATCCCAGCCCAGGCGTCCGGAGCGCTCCAGTGCTGATGCAGCCAGCGACGCCGTCAGGTGCTGGTGCGGCTCGGCCGACTCCTCGCCGGCAACACGCCGGCGCAGCGCGTCGACCACTCGCAATTGCATTTCCGCCGCCGCTTTCCGGGTAAACGTGATCGCGAGAACTTCTTCGGGCTCATCGACGGCGCCGAGCAGCTTGAGGTATCGCTGGATGAGCAGCTCCGTTTTTCCTGAGCCCGCCGGTGCCTGCACGATGAATGATCGCCGGATGTCGAGCGCTTCAACGCGCGCCTGGTCATCGGCTTCGAGGAGTGCCTGCTCAGTCATCGTGACGCAGCTCCGTAAACCGGCTCAGCACGTTGAACGCGCGCGCCGCGGACACATATTGCGTCGCGGCAATGCGCACGTCGCCGCGATTGAACTCGTCGCAGGCCAGGCGAATCTGCTCGCCGATCGATTCCAGCAGGCCCGGCCAGAAGTCCTCGTCAGTAAACCCCCTGCCTCCGCCACTCAACGTGATCTCCCGCGAGTCAATATTGACCAGCGCCAGCGCCGCAACCGGAACCTCCGACGCCATCGCATAGACGAACAGCTGTGGCTCGCGGACGTCGCCTTTCTTCGTGAGCAGTTCACGTGCCCGGCCCGTCTTGTAGTCCAGTATCGCAATCTTGCCGTCATCGAATGCATCGACACGGTCGTAGCGAAGCGACAACCGCAGATTGTCATGGTGGAATTCGAGCCTGCCTTCAACCCCGGCGACACGAAACCCGTCTCGTTCACGGTCCAGGCGTACGAAAGCGCCGACCAGGCGCATGATCCGGACACGCTCCATCTGTAACAATCGGAGCAGCACGGCGTCGGTGTTTCGCTCATGCGCAACGAATGCGTCCGACACGGCAGTTGCAACGCGCGTATCGATTTCGGCATCGTCCAGGCGCCGCAGTTCACGACTGTCCGGCAGCGCCTGGTAAAGACGATACAGGGCGTCGTGAATGACGTTGCCGCGCAGCGAGGCCGGAATTCCGACCGCCTGGCGATACAGGCGATTCGCGCCAAGACGACCTTGAACGAATGCTGTGAACGGCTCGCGGAGTTGCGCCTCGATCGTGCCCGCACCGCCGAACACTTTTTCGTCGTTCAGCGCCGGCACCGGGTCCTCCGCCCGGCGCAGCATTGCCGTCCCGGTCAACGCCGCAGCATGCCAGCCCGGATCCGGCACCGGCTTCGCCGTCTCGAGCCTGCGTGCACGCAACAGTTCACTCACCGTCTGCTCCGTATCGTCGGCGATGCGCGACCAGCTACAGACCGCCATCCCTGCAGAGGTCAGCAGTCGAGTGAGAAGCGTATCGGCGTACGCCAGTGTGTCGGCCGGCGTTGCATCCGGCATGTTGTGCTCAATCTGCAGCTTCCGCGAAACCAACGGTGACGGGCGGCCGGCGGCCGGCCAGTTCGAGGCGCTCAATCCTGCCACCCAGATCGCGTCAAACTCGAGACCGGCGGCCTCCAGCGGCCCGAGCAACTGGATAGCAGCGTTCGTCGATTCGGTCTGGAAGACGGTATCGGCTGCCATCGATTCGAGTCTCGCCGTTGCCTGGGCTGCGCTCATCGCACCATCGACGAGGCTGAGCCGAGCAAACGAATTAAGGAGTTCACGCCAGCGGTTGACGAGTTGGTAATCGTCGCTGTTCAACTTGTCGGGCCCGGGCCAGCCGAGCGTCTCGAGCACTCCCGTAACGCGCTCGGCCCAGGCGTGCGGTGCATCGCGCTTCGGGAGCTCGCGGCGCTGCCGGCCGAGAGCCGCGATGCGTTTCAACCAGTCCGGCTCAACGTCCTGGTGTCGCAGCGCCGATGTGATCATCGCCGGCGACCAGGCGCGATCGGGTAGATCCCTGAGACGCAGCTCGAGACGACTGCGTTCGGTGGCGCCCCCGTTGCCGACAAACGGCGACATCAGTAACGCGGCTACGTCGCGCGACGGTAAGTCGCGTCGTAACCAGCGAAGTGCCAGGAGCGCAATCGAAATCGCCGGATACTCCGGCAATCGACGACCGTAGGAGACGTTGACGGACTCGGCCAGTGAACGCGGCCCGTACTGCCATCCAGGCACGAATCCCTCCCGCAGCAGGCGAGCGTCGCGTGTGGCGGACTGTTCCAGTCCCTGCTTGACGATAGCCAGTCGCGCGCCAGGGTTCGCTTCGAGCTGGTCGCGCGCCCAGGCGCCCGCCGCCCGCATTTCCGCATCGCCGCTTTCGAAACACATCTCGACGGCGTGCGCCGGTGTGGGCGAACCGACCTGCCGATGAACCGGAGTACCTGCGGACTGCAGCGCATTACAGATCGCTCGCTGCGACTGCGTTTCCCGGTCGAAGCCGGCCAGAACGATGCGGCCACCGAGCGGCGGCGTCCCGGAACGAATCAGCTCCAGTGCCGCTGATGCCGCCTGTGCATCGTCAATCCAGCCTTTCCCGTCGAGTATGGCGAGATAGGTGCCGGCAGCGGACGCGAACATGCGATGGTCTTCATTCTGTATCGACGCGGCAACTTCACGGATGCCGACCTGCGCATCAGCGAGACGTTGCCAGGTTTCACGTGCAAGACGCACGGCCGCCGTGAGACCCGCACCGACATCACCAAACTCCCGGCGCAGGCAACGCTCCCATAGCACCTGGCTTTGATGTGAATTCAGGCGGGTCTTGCCACCGTCGTTGGCGACCAGTCGTGCAACCCAGTCCGGCCACGCAACAATTTCCGGCGAGCGCCATGCTGCCACGCCGGCCGCCAGCTGCTGTTGGCCATACTCATCGCGCAACAATCTCGCAAGTCGACGGTTGGCTGTGACGACCGTCGTGGGTTCCTCGAACGTGTTGCGCAGCCAGTCGTACATTCTCAGCCGTGCTGTGCGAGGCAGGCGTCGATCCGGTCGAATACCGTGTGCAGCGTTTCCGTGTCGGGCAGAGTCGTGATGCGGAAATGATCGGAATACGGCGTATTGAAGCTGACGCCGGGCGCCACGAGGACGTGATGCGACTCGAGCAACTCGAGTGCAAACGCCTGGTCATCCAGGCGGCCTGAAAATCGCTCGTCCAGTTTGAGGAATGCGTACATCGCTCCCCGGGGCGCTTCGACGCTCAGGTATTCACTCGCGGCAACACGCTCGAGAATCGTCTCTCTCGACTGATGCAACCGGCCTCCGGGCTGCACGAGCTGCTCGATACTCTGGAATCCGCCAAGCGCGGTCTGGACCGCCCATTGACCGGGCACGTTGCTGCACAGGCGCAATGCAGCGAGCAATTCCATGCCGTGCAGATAGTCCCGTGCTTTATCAGGGTCGCCGCCAAAGACGCACCAGCCAACTCGATATCCGCAGGCGCGGTAAATCTTTGACAGCCCGGAGTACGTCAGGCAGACAGTGTTCTCGACCAGCGTCGCCATCGGGATGAACTCCGCGTCGTCATAGACCATCTGGTCGTAGATTTCGTCCGACATGATGACCAGTCCGTTGCGTTCGGCGAGATCGACGATGGCCGTCAACGTTTTGCGATCGTAAACGGCGCCACTCGGGTTGTTCGGGTTTATCACGACGATAGCGCGGGTCTTCGACGTCACCTGGCGCTCGATATCGCCGAGATCGGGCAGAAAGCCGTTCCCCGGGTCGCACCGATAGTGTTTGGCCCGACCGCCATTCAACGCCACGGCGGCGCTCCACAATGGATAGTCCGGGCTTGGAATCAGCACCTCGTCGCCCGGATTCAGAAGGGCTCGCAAAGACAGATCGATGAGTTCGCTGACCCCGTTGCCGATGAACACGTCGTCGGCAGTGACATTGCTGATGCCGCGATTCTGCTGCTGCATCACGACCGCCTCGCGTGCCGGAAAAATGCCCTTCTGGTGGCAGTAGGGTTCGGCCTGCCCCAGGTTTTCGATCATCGCGAGTCGCATCGTTTCCGGCGTGCGGAACCCGAACAGACCCGGGTTGCCGATGTTCAGCGAAACGATCTCGTAGCCGCGCTTCTCGAGCTCCAGCGCGCGATTTGCGAGCTGGCCACGAATCTCATAGCGAACGTCATGTAGCACGTCGCTGCAGCGAATTTCCTCGTCCATGGTCCCCGGTAGTTTTCGTAACAGTTGACTAGATTGCCGCGTCGGAACGCAGTGTCCCGATTCTTTCGTCAGAGTAACCCAGCCAGTCGCGCAGCACCTCATCCGTGTGCTCGCCGAGCAAGGGTGGCGCCGCCCGATACCCGACCGGTGTCGCACTGAATTCGACGGGGTTCGAAACCGTCGGTACGCTTGATCCCTGTCCGTTTACCAACGTTCGGACAAGCTCCCTTTCACGGGCATGATCGTTGCTGAGCACTTCTGCGATATCGTTGACCGGACCGGCAGGTACGCCGGCCGCATTCAGGTGTTCGAGACATTCGGCCGTCGTGCGTCCTGAAAATTCGCGTTGCAGAAGAGGTACAAGTGCATCTCGATGCCGGACCCTCGCCGATCCCGTCGCAAAACGTTCGTCCTCTGCAAGACCGTCACAACCGAGCACCCGGCAGCACGCGGCAAACTGCCGGTCGTTGCCGACGGCCAGCATGAGGTTGCCGTCGGCCGTCGCAAACGACTGGTACGGGACAAGATTGGGGTGCGCCGTACCCATGCGACCCGGCACCTCGCCGCCAACGAGGTAATTCATATTCTGATTGGCCAGCCAGGCGACCTGGCTGTCATAGAGCGGCACGTCGATGTGCTGCCCTTCCCCGGATTCCGTGCGGGACTGGAGTGCCGCAAGGATGGCCGTCGTTGCGTACATGCCCGCCATGATGTCTGCGATAGCGACGCCGACCTTTTGCGGACCGGCCGGGTTGTCCTCCGGTGGCCCGGTCACACTCATGAGGCCGGCGGCCCCCTGGATCATCGCGTCGTACCCCGGATCCTGTGCCCGCCGACCCGACTGGCCGTATGCGGAAATCGAGCAGTAGACGAGACGCGGGTTGATCGCAAGCAGCGCCTCCGGCGAAAGCCCGAATTTCGCCATCGTGCCAACGCGGAAGTTCTCGATCAGTACGTCGCACGCTGCCGCCAGTTCCCGAATCAGCTGTTGCCCGCTCTCCTTCGCGATGTCGATCGTAATCGAGCGCTTGTTGCGGTTGGCGCACAGGAAATACGCCGATTCGCCGCCTTCGACACCCTCCAGCCACGGTGGCCCCCAATGGCGTGTGTCGTCCCCGGCATGCGGGCGCTCAACCTTGACGACATCTGCTCCGTAGTCGCCTAGCAGCTGCCCGGCCCAGGGGCCGGCGAGGACGCGGCTCATATCGAGTACCCGGATGTTGTCCAATGGAGATTTCAATGATTTACGCCCAGTCATTGCGCTCGGTTTAACGGACGATACCGCCGAACGCGGACATTAAAAACCCGGCCAACCTTGCGGTTGGCCGGGCGGGTCCGCACGGAGATTGCGGATTGCGTGACTCAGTTGCCAGACGAATCGTCGGCAGCCGGGTCCAGCTCTTCGACCTCGGCACCCTCTACGTCCCTGGGCGCTGGTCCTTGTTCGATTTCGGGCTCCTTCTTGCCCCACCGGATGAGCAAATCCTCGTGCTCCTCTTCGCTGAGCTCTCTGATCGAGCGAATCCGGATCGAGTCGCCATTAAAATGGCCGTCAAAAACGACTTCACTGAAACCCGCGCAAACGCGGCTCGTCGGCGAGTCGAAGACGATTCCCCAGCTCGAATTCAGCCCCATGGCGCGTCGAGCGAGGACGACATGATAGTTTCGTCGGCCGGAAGCCGAGACCACCAGGTTCGATTCATCCAGAACGCTATATCCTCGGATACTTGATTGGAAGATGCAATCGTCGCGCCGGCCCGAATCGTCGACCGACGCCGAACCCGTCTCTCCCGTGCTACCCGCACAAGCTACTAAAACACATGAAAAAAGTAATATAAATAACTGTTTCATAATCAAAAAAAAGCCTCACTTGGTTGAAGCCCCTGCCCTACGGTTTGACTGACATCGCGACCGAACATTCCCGGAATGAGGCCCGAATTCGCATTAAGTTTACGACAATTCCGCACCGATGAGCCGGGCTCACGGACTGCCGGTCGCCACCGGACGGGCCGGATCACGGATCCATTCGCTCCAGGATCCGATGTAGACCCGTGGCTCCGCATAACCGGCTTCGATGCCCGACAGGGCCAGGTGACACGCCGTGACACCAGAACCGCACATGACGCTCCAGTCTACGGATTTGTCGTCGCCCAGCAACGGCTTCCAGAGTTCGGCAAGCGCCTTTGGTGACTTCCAGAGGCCGTCTTCCCCGATACTGTTCGTCAATGGCATGTTCAGGCAGCCCGGAATATGCCCGGCGACCGGGTCGATAGGCTCGGCCTCCCCGCAAAAACGTGCCGCATCTCGTGCATCGACCAGCTTCAGGGATGCTCCGCTGCTGCCGCAACCGACGATTTCCTCGGTCGAGAGGACAAGATCGTCACGAGGTTGGGCGACGAAACGGGCTGACGGCGCCTTTTCAGCACCCGCTTCGATTGGACCGCCGGCTTTGAGCCACGCATCAAGTCCGCCGTCCAACAAACGTACATTGTCCTGCCCGAGCCAGCGAAACAGCCACCACGCCCGCGCCGCCATTGCGCCGTTGCCGCCATCGTAAACAACGACAACGGAATCGTTACCAATGCCGAAACGACCGAATCGTGCCGCCAGCCAGTCGGCATCCGGCAGCGGGTGTCGACCGCTGTCCGGCCGGATTGGTCCTGCAAGGTCCAGGTCCAGGTGCGCATAAACGGCACCCGGTATATGCCCGGTTTCGAAGTTTGCGCGGCCGGCGTCCGGATTCGCAAGATCGAAGCGGCAATCCAGAATGCGCGTCGTGCCATCGCCGAGCATCTCTGCAAGGCCTGACACGCTGATGAGCTGGGATCGGGTCACGAAAACACTACTATTGTGGTATCGGGAATTAGCCTTGTACCCCTTAAACTCCTGTTGGACAATAGCCCGCCGTTCCCGCTGATGCGGGTCACTGACGGCTACGGCAAGCAGGAGAATGCCAAGTGGATAAAATACTGGTCGGCCTGAAGCGCGTCGTTGACTACAACGTTCGTGTCAGGGTCAAGAACGACGGCAGCGGCGTGGATACCGATGGCGTCAAGATGAGCATCAATCCGTTCGACGAGATCGCGCTCGAGGAAGCGCTTCGCATCAAGGAGCGCGGTGAAGCCTCCGAAGTCATCGTCGTTTCGATCGGTCCGTCAGACGCGCAGCAGCAGCTGCGGACCGGGCTGGCGATGGGGGCCGACCGGGCCATTCTCGTGGAAGCCGACGGCATGATCGACCCGTTGAGCCGCGCGCGGGTATTCCGTGAGCTCATCGATCGTGAAAGTGCCGACCTGGTACTGCTCGGCAAGCAGGCCATTGACGACGACAACAATCAGCTGGGCCAGATGCTGGCTGCGATCTGGGGTCGCCCGCAGGCGACTTTCGCCTCCGAAATCGCATTCGACGGTGCTTCCGCACGCGTGACCCGCGAAGTCGATGCCGGGCTCGAGATTATCGAGATCGACATGCCGGCCGTCATCACCGTCGACCTGCGACTCAACGAGCCGCGCTACGTCAAGTTGCCGGACATCATGAAGGCGAAAAAGAAACCGCTGGACACTATTGCACTGGACGATCTCGGCATTGAGGCCGGGCCGGAGATTCGTGAAACGGCGTACGAGCCCCCCGCGGCCCGGGAGCGCGGCGTCATGGTTGACGACGTTGCCGGCCTCGTTGCTGCACTGAAAGACAAAGGACTGGTTTGATGGCAAAGATCCTTATTATTGCGGAGCACGACGGCTCCACACTGAACCCCAGCACTGCCAAGGTGGTCGCTTGCGCAAAAAACGTCGAAGGGGCCGAGATTGATATTGCCGTCTGTGCGGTGGATGCGTCCGGCGTCGCGGCGGAGGCGGCGTCTATCGACGGCGTTTCCCGCGTGATTACCATCGAGCGCGCCGAGAATGCCCATGCACTGGGTGCGGTAATCGCCCCACAGGTGGTCGCAATGGCAGGTGACTACAGCCATGTATTCGGGCCGTCGACGACGTTTGGCAAAGACCTGATGCCGCAGATTGCGGCCCTGCTCGGCGTCAACCAGGTTAGCGACATCATGTCGGTGCAGGGTCCGCATACGTTTCAGCGCCCTATCTACGCCGGAAACGCTGTCGTTACCGTGGAAGCACCTGCGGACCGCACAGTCGTCGCTACGGTTCGAGTAGCCTCGTTCAGTGCGGCTGCCGGTGGCAATTCCGCTGATATCGTCCAGGGAGACGCAAGCGCAGACGTGCCCGGACATACGCGCTTTGTCGAATTGCAGTCCGGCGAGTCAGACCGCCCCGACCTGCAGACAGCATCGAAAGTCGTTTCCGGTGGGCGCGGCGTCGGCAGTGAAGAGAATTTTGCCGTCATTTATGCGCTGGCCGACAAGCTCGGTGCCGGTGTCGGCGCGTCTCGCGCTGCTGTCGATGCCGGCTACTGTGCGAACGACATGCAGGTCGGCCAGACAGGCAAGATCATTGCCCCGGACCTGTACGTCGCTGTCGGCATTTCGGGTGCCATTCAGCACCTGACAGGCATCAAGGACGCCGGCACCATTGTCGCTATCAACAAGGACGAGGAAGCCCCGATCTTCGAGGTCGCCGACATCGGGTTGGTCGGCGATCTGTTTACGATTCTGCCGGAGCTGACAGAAGCCCTCTAAAAAGAATGGCCGCCCCACCGGGCGGCTATCTTGATACAACATGCCGCGGTGTGCAGCCAGGGGACTGACCCCACGGGTCTGTCCCCTTTTGTCAAGAGAATCCTACAGTGCGGAAAGAATCGACTCCGCTTTACTGACTTCGAACTGACCCGGCGCTTCCACGGCAACATGCGTCGCAACCCCGTCGTCGACGATAATCGCAAAGCGTTGTCCGCGCTTGCCCATGCCGAAGCCCGTCGCGTCAAGACCAAGGCCGAGCGCTTCGGCGTATTCGCCGTTGCCGTCAGCCAGCATCATGACGTCGTCCCCGACGCCCTGGTCCTTGCCCCACGCGTCCATGACGAACACGTCGTTTACCGCCGTACAGGCGATCGTATCAATGCCCTTGCCTTTCAGTTCAGCGGCCTGCTGAACAAATCCGGGCAAGTGCTTGGCCGAACAGGTCGGCGTGAACGCGCCCGGAACAGAGACCAGGACGACCTTCTTTCCTGCGAACAGTTCATCCGTCGAGATAGCGCCGGGGCCATCCGCGGTCATGACACCAAATGTGCCCGCGGGCATCTTTTCACCAGCTGCAATAGTCATCGTGAGCGCTCCTTAAATGTTATACGTCGTTTTCTGCGACGTGGACAACAAGGCCGTCCAGGTCATCCGAGACTTCAATCTGGCAGGTCAGGCGGCTGTTTCCTTTCCGTTCAAAGGCGGCATCCAGCATGCTGTCTTCCATGTCGTCCATCGGTGCCAGTTTATCGGCCCAGTCGGCGTCGATATAGCTGTGGCATGTCGCACAGGCACAGGCGCCACCACATTCGGCGACGATGCCATCAATATTGTTGTTGATAGCGCCTTCCATGACGGAGTAGCCGTTTTCGACTTCGACTTCGTGGCGCTCGCCATCAGGCGTTATGTAGGTAACTTTCGGCATATCTCTCGGTTTTCAAGCAGATTCGGCAGGCAAACATAAGGGCGTTGACCCGGAAGGTCAACGCCCTTGACAATGAATTTCGGCGAATCAGGCGCGGCCGGATGCTGCGCGACGCGCCTCGATTTCGCGGCGTTTCTTTTGCGCCGCTTCTTCAGCGAGCCGAATCTGGCGATTGCGCTCGATGTCCGCGTCGATAACACGAATCCACTGGTTGGCGGTTCGTTGCGAACGTGGCGTCTTCGCGGCGGCACGGAACGCTTCCTTCGCCTCGTTGTAGCGCCGCAGGTTGTAGTGGCACATACCGAGGGATATCTGGATATTATCCGGGCTGCGCAAACCACCTTTTCGAAGCGCCGTATTCGCCGCCTGGACGCACTCGGCATAATTGCCGATGTTCAGGTAGGAATTGGCAAGGCGCGCATCGAGTTCACCGTCGCTCGCCAGGCCGGCCGCCGCCTTCAGCGCAGGAATCGCTTTCTCATCCTCGCGTGCGAGCATCCAGGCCTGCGACAGCAGCCGATAGTTCTTCTCGGTCTTGGCTACGACGTTCTGATCCATTTTTTCCTGCATCAGCTTGGCCGCCTTGTACGGCACCTCGGCCTGCAGGTAGAGCTGCGCCATCGTAACGAATTCGGCTTCCTTATCCAGCATGCCCTGCGTAAACGCGGCGTCGTACGCGTAGATCAGTTTCTTATCCTCGCCCAATTCCGTGTAGGCGCCAGCCAGGGTCTTCCAATAGCCCGCTTTCGGCCAGCTCTGCAACAGGATCTTCTGGATGTCACGAACCTTGCGATAATTTTCCATCTGGAAGTAGGCGTAGTTCAGCAGGCCCCACCACTGTTCCTTGATGGCAATATCGCGTGACCGCGCAACGTCCATGGCCTGTTCAACCGGCTGGATCATGTCGGAGTGACGATTCAGGTTGAAAAGGATCTGGGCCTTGAGAATGAACGGCTCCGGCCCCGGGTTCGACTCCAGCGTAAACCACTTGTCCAGCGTTCTGAGCGCCTCCTGGTAACGTTCTTCAACGGTCAGAAGCTGCGCAACCGTAAACGTAACCTGCTTCGCCATCTGCGGCTCGAGATTCGGTATGGCCAGCAGCTTGTTGTAGGTGCTGATAGCCTCACGCATGTTCTCCATGCCGTAGTAAATGAAGCCCATGTAGTTGAGCGCCTGCGCCTGTTCGTACTCGGTCAGCTTGTCCGGGTTATACAGGCTGCGGATGACACGCAAGGCACCGTTGTAGTCCTTGTTGTCAACCATTTCCTGGGCACGCTCAATCTTCTCGTAGAACTCCTTGCTGACGGCCTGCGCCTGCTTGGTCTTGGTGTTGTCCGTATCGGCATCGGCCTGGCCACTTTGCGCCCAGGCGGAACCGCTCGCGAAAACGCCTGCCAGGAGTATCGAACACAGTTTCAGCGAAAATCCACGTTTCATATTCATATCCAAAGTGTCCTCTGTTTTTCCCGCCAGAGGAAAGTCAGTCTTCGAGCTGGAACGAGATGCGCGTTTTGACGCCCGGTACATCGACCGGAACACCGTCGACAACTCGCGGCTTGTACTTGAATTTGAGTACAGCACGAATTGCAGCGCGCTCGAACAAACTGCTCGTTGACTGGATAACAACCGGATCTCTCACGGTACCCGTCGTGGTCACCGTGAACGACAGGTCGACGAACCCCTCGAGACCACGTGACAAAGCGCGTGCCGGATATACCGGTGCAACACGCACGATCGGCAGATAATCGCCCTCGGCAATATTCATGCCTCCGGGACCGCCGATGTCCGTGTCAGCCGTCGCTGTCGGCGCCGGAATATCGATGGACGGGGCATCCGGATCGATATTGTCCAGGTCCTGGGGCGGCGTCTCGGGCGGCGTCTCCGGGGGCGGAGGTGGTTTCTCCGGCTCGTAGTCGTCGGTGTTGAGGGTCTCGTTGCGTTTGACACGCACGAACTCGAGTTTGTGCCGCTCACGCGGCTCGGTCAGCGCCTGCTTACCCGTCACGATGAGCAGCTGCATGATGAACAGCAGGCTCAGCGTGATGACGACGCCGAAAACGATAGAAAATGCATAACGTCCCATCAGGTTCTCCTTGGCGTACGCCGTTACGTCGCGTTGTCCGACGCCAGCGAAACGTTGGTCACCCCGGCAGCTTTCGCCGCCTCAAGGACTTTGACCAATGTATCGTTGGTAGATTCCTCATCGGCCTGAATAACGAGCGAACCCTTGGGGTTTTCCGCCTTCAGCGCCTCGAGCACCGTCTTCACGGTCTTCGGGTCGCGCTTCTTGCGGTCGATCCAGATCTCGTCGGCCGACGTGATGGCAACCAGTATCGCGGCATCCTCCTGCTTGTCCGCCGTCGTCGTGTCAGGACGTTCGACGTCTTCGCCGGGTGACTTGATAAAGGTCGCTGTGACAATAAAGAAGATAAGCATGATAAACACGACGTCGAGCATCGGCGTCAGGTTGATCTCTTCGCTCTCTTCCTCCTGGTGCAAGCTGTTTTTTCGCATTGAGCTATATCCTTCTGGATCCCGCCAGTTCCCGCCTACCGTCGATCCGCGATGGAAATGTTGTAGACATCGGCGCTACGCGTTGCGTCCATCACCCAGACCAGCATCTTGTTCGTTGATGCCTTGTCAGCCTGGATCACGACCGTTCCTTTCGGATTTTCAGCGTGCAGGCGCTCGATATTGGCTCGCACCGCTCGCGGGTCGATGACGCGGTTGTCGATCAGGATCTCGTCATTGGCATTGATCACGACGAGGATGTTCGCGTCCTCCGGCTTGGTCTCCGTGACCGGAGCATCCGGGCGGTTGACGTCGATTCCCGATTCCTTGACGAACGATGCGGTAACGATGAAGAAGATCAGCATGATAAACACGACGTCGAGCATCGGCGTCAGGTTGATCTCACCACTGTCTTCTTCTTGCTGTCCGAACGAAAAATCGTGTTTTCGCATGACTGTCCCTTAGTGGTCCATTGTGAGCGAATCCTCGAGGAACTCGACTTCACGTGTCGCCTTGCGGCTGAGCAATGTGATTAGCAGAACGCCCGACAGTGCGCCGACCATGCCGGCCATCGTCGGTACGGTGGCCTGCGAGACACCCGCCGCCATGGCCCGGACATTACCGGAGCCGGACGACGCCATGACCTCGAACACGCTGATCATGCCCGTCACGGTGCCGAGAAGGCCCAGCAACGGACACAATGCAACGAGTGTCTGGATCATGGGGATGCCCTTGTTCACCGATTCGCTGAATCGCGAAATCATCAACTCGCGAATCTGGTGCGCATGCCACGATGTGCGTTCTGTGCGCGATTCCCAGTTGTCGTGAACTTCGCGCGACAGTTCTTTCATCGTGGAGCGGAAATACATGATCCGCTCCACGATGAGAACCCACATCAGGAAGATGGTGACCGCGATCGCTTTCAGTACCGGGCCACCCAGTCCCATGAAATCACGAATTGCTTCAAAGGCATCTGCTACCCAAAGCATAGTGACTCCTCGTCCTTATCCGTTGCGCTCTGAGTGCTGGGCGACAAGCCCTGCGCTCTGCGATTGCAGGATGTTGACTATCTTGCGGCTCTGGCCGCTTACGACCGTATGCAACAGTACCATCGGGATGGCGACCAGCAGACCGAGTACGGTCGTGACCAGTGCCTGTGAGATACCGCCGGCCATCATCTTCGGATCGCCCGCACCGTACAGCGTGATGACCTGGAAGGTCTGGATCATGCCGGTTACGGTACCGAGCAGACCCATGAGCGGGGCTACCGCCGAAACGACCTTGATGAAAAGCAGGCCCTTTGTGAGGCCAGGCATTTCCTTCAATGCGGCTTCGGAAAGCTTCAGCTCGATGGTCTCGGTATCCGCCTGACGGTTCGATTCGTAGGCGGCGAGGACACGGCCCAGCGGGTTGTCGGAGCTCGCCGAGTCGCGTTTCAGCTGTGCGGCTACCTTGCGGCCGTCGCTCGACAGGGCGACGAAGCGCAGGATCGCGATCAGCACGCCGATAACGCCGAGAATAGCGATGGCGTAGCCGACGTAACCGCCCTGGTGGAACTTGTCCATCAGTGACGGCGTTTCCACGAGGAGGTCGAGGACCGTACCCTTGGTAACGTCGAGGCCGAACGTGACATGCTCGCCGGACGAAGCACCGATCAGGTCGGACGTGGTGCCGGTAAAGCGGCCCTCCGGCTGCTTGGCCAGCTCAACAACGAGACCGTCATCGTCTACCTTGAGGTAGCCGTTTTCGGAAACGAGGTTGAAGGTACCGACGCGAACAATGTCCTTCTCTTCCTGGGTGCCATCGGCGCCCGTAACGAGGTGCGTGAATTTCGACACCTTGCCGGATTCGACAACTTCCTGCTGCAGCAGGTGCCACAGACCTTCGATATCCTCGATAGAGGCGAGACTCGAGGCACCGGCCATCTTGCTGCCCAGGGCGACGAGAAATTCGCTGCGATCCGGGTACTCGACGTTGGTCAGCGATGCGGCGAAGTCACCCTGCGCATCGCCGGATACCGTCTGCAGGACGCCGAACAGTTCCTTGAGTGAACCGAGGCGCTCATCCAGCGCCTGGCGCGCCGTGATGATGTCCTGCTGGTTCGCCTCGAACTGCTGCTCGAGCTGAGATGAGACGTTTTCAAGCTGCGTTCGTTCTGAACGTGCCTGGTTCAGGAGTTGTTGCTGGCGATTGCGGGCCTGTGCAAAGGCGGCTTCGCGCTGGCGTGCTTCCTGCGAATCGCGGGCCTGGCCCTGTTCGATCAGGCGCAGAAGTTCCGCCATGCTGGCAGCCGTTTCGCCTTCCTGTGCATGCGCGGCGTTGAGTCCGAGGCTCAGCAGGCCGGCGGCGATAATCAGTGAAAGTCGTTTCATGGTTATGATCCCTCCGGAGCCGGAACCGGAACGTTGATCAGTACCGGAGCGATGCGTTGCCTGGCAACCCGCAGGCCTGTGCGTACGTCACTGCGCGCCGAGTCATCGACGATGAACTCGCGCGTGTTGTGATCCCAACGGCCCGTAATGGTCGTGTCATCGGACTGGAAGTACAGGCCGACGCGGCCGATGCGCAGCATGTTGAAAAGCCGCGTTTCGCCGTCGATGGTCAGCGTCTGCGTGTAATCTTCGACGGTCGTGCCGTATTCCATCTCGATGTCATACGCCTCCATCACCTTGCGGAATTTTTCCGCTTCGCTGACGTCGGAGCGCTCCATGATGTCCTTGAGTTCCGCGATGCGATTCGTCCGCTCGTCCATCAGGAACGGGACGTCCAGGCTGACCGACTGCTCGAGCGCATCGATCATGCGAACCATCAGGGGAACGATTTGGCGGTTGATCACCTCAACCTGGTCCATGGACAGTGAAATGTCCTCGAGTACCGCGGCCTGTCCCTCAACCTGCGCTCGCATGAGGCGGTTGTAAACCTTGAGGCCGTCGATTTCCTTGTTAATCGCCCGGTAGTCGTCTTCGAGAGAACGCGTGGCGTCAACGACATTGTCGATACGCTGTTGCGACTGCTGTGCCAGGGTCAACCGACGTTGATCTGCGGCAAGCACATCGTCGACGGTCTGGGCGAAAACGCTGCCGGAAATGGCCAGTACCGAGCCAGCGATAAACGCTGTGGTAAGGCGCCGACTGCTGCTTATGCACCGTTTCATGAACGCTCCTTTAGAGGTCTTGGTTTTATTAATTGTTATGGAGAGGGATGCAACGTATCCGTTGAATACATGCACAAGTGATAACGGGTACGCAGAATACGTCCCCAAATGCGCACGCGGCCCTCTCCAACTTCGCCGCGCGGCGATGAATGCTTTTTTGGAACCCCTGTTCTCTTTAATGATCGGTTTCCTCAGGTCCCGCCTGAGATTCCCCCACCGGTTATCGTTTGTATTGCAAGGTCCCCTAACCTTTCCTCGCCAAGAATAACACATGCTTTCAAGATCGCCAGCTCCCATTTGGGCTAAGTAAAATCGGCTGAAAACCGCATTCCGCAACGCTTTGGGAACGTCTCCGCGCAGCGTTACAGAACCTTCTTTCACGGCAACGGACGGATCGAACTGGAGCTCATGAACGTGTTGCTTTATATAAGGTATGGCCGTGGATTGCGTGGCTGTGCATTGTTTTTCTTTTAAACCATGTGTTTAGCCAAACAACTTGATGCACGATCTTTAGTATCAACCGTAACCGAATAATCAGTGGTTGACATGATTCGGGCGTTACAACATAGTGCGGCGCTATGACAAAAGGACGCACATATTGTCGGGGCTTGGCCCTTCTCGTGCTTGATCTTGGTCTGCTTCTTATCGGGAGGCAGAGCGGGTAGCGCGTAAACGTCCACCAGACAACGTAAACCCCGCATCCAAAGGATCGTGGGGTTTTTTTTGTTTTGTAGTTTTAGCGTTTGAGGAAACGAAATGAAAATGTACTCGGAAAGCGATGTTGATACGTCGTGCCTCGCCGGCAAGAAGATCGCGGTTCTCGGCTACGGCAGCCAGGGCCGTGCGCATGCCCTGAACCTGAAAGATTCCGGCTTCAACGTTGTCGTCGGCCTGCGCCCGGAAGGCGCGAGCTGGGCGAAAGCCGAAGCCGATGGCCTCGCCGTGCAGAATCCGAACGAAGCAGCGAACGGCGCCGCTGTCGTCATGTTCCTGACGCCGGACATGGTGCAGAAAGCGCTATACGAGTCGGTCGTCGATGATATTGCCGAGGGAGCATTGCTGCTATTCGCTCACGGCTTCGCAATCCACTACCAACAGGTACAACCGCGCGCCGACCTCGACGTTGCACTCATCGCACCGAAAGGGCCCGGCGGACTGGTACGCCGCCAGTACGAAGAGGGTCACGGCGTGCCGTGCCTCGTTGCCGTCCACCAGGATGCAACGGGCAATGCATTGCAGACCGCCCTTGCCTATTCAGCCGGTATCGGCGGCGCGCGTGCCGGTGTCATCGAAACGACATTCGCGGAGGAAACCGAGACCGATCTGTTCGGCGAACAGGCGGTATTGTGCGGCGGCGCGACGGAGCTGATCGTCGCCGGCTTCGAAACGCTTGTTGAAGCCGGCTACCAGCCGGAAGTTGCCTACTACGAGGTGATGCACGAGCTGAAACTCATTGTCGACCTGTTGCACGAAGGTGGGCTGGCGAAGATGCACAAGTTCATCAGCGACACGGCTGCCTGGGGCGACATGGTGTCCGGACCGCGAGTCGTCGACGACTCGTCCCGCGCCGCGATGAAAGCCGTGTTGACCGACATCCAGGATGGCACTTTTGCGAAGAACTGGATTGCCGAAAACGAAAACGGCATGCCCGAGTTCAAGCGCATGATGCAGGCAGACCTGGATCACCCGATCGAGGAAGTCGGCCGGAACCTGCGCGGCCGCATGGACTGGCTGTCAGAGTAGTAAATCCGGTGTCAGTCACGTTATACCGAGTCTATGGTGACTGACACCTGATCGATTGGAAGTAGATGGAGAAAGAATGATGTCCGCAAACCAGGTACGCATTTTCGACACGACCCTGCGCGACGGGGAACAGGCACCCGGCTGCAGCATGACGCTCAGCGAGAAACTCCGTGTCGCGAAGGCGCTTACCGAACTCAACGTGGACATCATCGAGGCAGGTTTTCCGGCTGCCTCACCCGGTGATTTCGAGTCTGTGAAGACCATTGCCGAGCGAAATTTCGGTCCCGTAATTTGCGGACTGGCGCGCTGTAACCCGGAGGATATCCAGAAGGTCTACGACGCCGTAAAACACGCTGACAATCACCGTATTCACGTGTTCGTCGCGACCAGCGCAATTCATCGCGAGCACAAGCTCAAGATGGCCAAGGAAGAGATCATCAAGAGCGCGGTCGGGGCGATCCGGATGGCGCGCGAACTGGTCGATGACGTCGAGTTTTCGCCCGAAGACGCATCGCGCACCGAGCTCTCGTATCTTGCCGAAGTCGTCTCTGCCGCGATCGAAGCCGGTGCGACGACGGTGAATATCCCGGACACGGTCGGCTACACGGTTCCGGTCGAGTTCGATCGGCTGTTTCGCTACCTCAGGAAACACGTCGCAGGCATCGACGAAATCACACTGAGCGTGCATTGCCACAACGATCTCGGCATGGCCGTCGCCAATAGCCTGGCTGCGGTAGGCGCCGGCGCTCGGCAGATCGAGTGCACGATTAACGGCATTGGCGAACGAGCAGGCAATTGTTCGCTGGAGGAAGCCGTGATGGCGATAAAAACGCGTGCTGAATTCTTCGAACTCGAAACCGGCATCGACACGACGCGCCTGTATCCGACGTCCCGCCTCGTATCGAATATCACCGGCATGCACCCGCCGCGCAACAAGGCAATCGTCGGAGAGAACGCGTTCGCGCATGAAGCCGGTATTCACCAGCACGGCATGCTGCAGCATGCATCGACCTACGAGATCATGCGACCGGAGGACGTCGGCCTGTCAAAGTCGAATCTCGTACTCGGCAAACACAGTGGCCGCCATGCGTTTCGTGATCGCGTCGCAGAGCTTGGTTTCGAACTCGACGAGTTCGAAACGAATCGCGCTTTCCAGGAATTCAAGAAACTGGCGGACAAAAAGAAGGACGTCTACGACGGTGATATCGAGGCGCTGATCCTGAACGCCGGCGGTGCATCGTCCGGGCCATTCACGCTGAAATCGCTCGAGGTCCAGACGCACACCGAACAACCGGCCACCGCGTCGATTGCGCTGTTGAACGAAGCCGGTGAAGAGGTCACTGAATCAGCACACGGCGATGGTCCGATTGCCGCCGCGTTCCTGGCACTTGAGAAAGCAACCGGCGTGGAAATGACGTTGCGCAATTTCGAGCTGCACAGCGCATCGATCGGCGAGGACGCGCAGGGTGAAGTTACCGTAACGGTCGAGATAGACGGCCAGAGCTTTCGCGGACGCGGCGCGAGCGTCGACATCGTCGAAGCCGGGTGCCGTGCCTGCCTCGAAGTTATGAACCGGATTCTGCGTCGGCGGGCCCGCGGTGAGAGTCCGGCCAACAGCACACAATCAACGCACGCGACGATCTGACACAACGTATCGCTTGGAGAAAATGTGAGCACTACCCTGTTCGAAAAGGTGTGGGCGGACCATGTCGTTGTCCCGGAGACTGACGAAACGCCGGCCGTCCTTTACATTGACCTGCACATCATTCACGAGGTCACAACGCCACAGGCGTTTTCAGTCCTGCGCGAGAACGGGCTGGCGGTGCGCCGGCCTGACCTGACGCTGCCGACGCTCGACCATTCGACGCCGACGACGCCGGTATCATCCTTTAAGGACCTGCTGGTCGCCGGTGAAGGCGCCGCCAACCAGGTGCGCCAGATGGAGCAGAACTGCGCCGAATTCGGTCTCGACCTGCTCGGCTATGGCAGCGGCAAGCGCGGTATCGTTCACGTCATCGGCCCCGAGCTGGGTGCGACACAGCCGGGCAAATCGATTGTCTGCGGTGACAGCCACTCGAGCACGCACGGTGCGTTCGGCGCCCTCGCCTTCGGCATCGGCACAACGGAAGTTGGGCACGTTCTCGCAACGCAGTGCCTGCTGCAGCGCAAACCAAAAACGTTAGCGGTCAATGTCGACGGCCAGCTTGCGGCGGGCGTTTCGGCCAAGGACGTCATTCTCGCCGTCATTGGCAAGATTGGCGTAGACGGCGGAACCGGGCACGTCATCGAATACCGGGGCGAGGCAATTCGCGGGCTCAATATGGAGGCGCGCATGACGATCTGCAACATGTCGATCGAAGGCGGTGCGCGAGCCGGCATGATTGCTCCTGACGACACGACGTTCGACTACCTGCACGGCCGCGAGCGTGCACCGCAGGGCGCAGACTGGGAAGCCGCCGTCGAGCGTTGGAGGACACTTCACACCGATGTCGAAGCCACCTTCGACAAGTCGGTAACGATAGACGCGAGCGCCTTGACGCCGATGGTCACCTTTGGGACAAACCCGGGGATGGTTGTCGGCATCAACGAGCCGATTCCGCAGAGCAACGATGCCAGTTTTCGCAAGGCACTCGACTACATGCAGGTTGAGGCGGGCAAGCCGATGACGCAAAACCCTGTCGATGTCGTCTTTATCGGCAGCTGCACCAACGGCCGTATCAGCGACATCGAGGAAGCGGCGCGAGTCCTGAAGGGTCGTAAAGTTGCCGAGGGTGTTCGCATGCTTGTCGTCCCGGGGTCCGAGATGGTCAAAGCCGAAGCCGAAGCGCGTGGCCTCGACCAGGTCATCACGGCGGCCGGTGCCGAATGGCGTGAAGCCGGCTGTTCGATGTGCATCGGGATGAACGGTGACATCGCACAACCCGGGCAGCTCAGCGTCAGCACAAGCAACCGGAACTTCGAAGGCCGCCAGGGCATCGGCGCACGTACCGTACTGGCAAGCCCGGCTACGGCAGCCGCCTCGGCGGTAGCCGGCTACGTCGCCGATCCGAGGAAATACGCATGAAACCGGTAAAACGAATTCAGTCGCGCACGGTCGTGCTGCCGACCAAAGACATCGATACGGACCAGATTATCGCTGCTCGCTTTCTCACGACGACGTCGAAAGACGGACTGGGCGACTACGCGTTCTATGATTTGCGATACAACAAGGATGGCAGCGAGAAACCGGACTTTGAACTCAACCGCGCCGAAGCGAAAGGCTGCCGCGTCCTGGTTGCCGGCAACAACTTCGGCTGTGGTTCGTCGCGCGAGCATGCACCGTGGGCGCTCCTCGACTACGGTTTCGAGGCTGTAGTTTCGACCGAAATTGCCGACATCTTTCGCAACAACTCGCTCAAGAACGGTCTTGTGTCCATCGTGGTCGATGACGCGACCCACCAGTGGTTGCTCGACAACCCCGGCGCCGACGTCGCGATAGACGTCGAAGCGATGACGATAACGTTGCCTGACGGCCGTAGCGCGTCCTTCCCGTTGGACGCCTTTGCACGCTACTGCCTGTTGAACGGTATCGATCAGCTCGGTTACCTGCAGCGCCAGGTGGACGCCATTACCCGGTTCGAGGAAGACCGTTCATGGACGCCGTAATCGCCCTGTTGCCCGGGGACGGTATCGGGCCGGATGTCACTGCGAGCGCCAGGCAAATCCTCGACGCGGTAGCAGGAAAGTTCAACCATTCATTCGCGTATCGCGAAGAATTGATCGGCGGTGCGGCGATCGACGCGCTCGGCGACCCTCTGCCACCGCAGACCGTCGAGAGTTGCAAAAGCGCGGACGGCGTATTGCTGGGCGCCGTCGGTGGGCCAAAGTGGTCGGATCCGAACGCAACAATTCGACCTGAGCAGGGACTGCTGAAAATTCGCTCTGTGCTCGGCGTCTACGCCAATATCCGCCCCGTCAGGATATACCCCGAACTGGCCGGCGCCTCGCCGCTGCGGCCCGAGATTCTGCAGGGCGTAGACATGCTCGTCATCCGCGAACTGACGGGCGGTATCTACTTCGGCAGGAAAAGCCGCGATGAGCATTCGGCCAGCGACTTGTGCGAATACACGGTGACGGAAATCGAGCGCATTGTGCGCGTTGCGGCGAAACTCGCCGCCGGGCGACGCGGCAAGCTGTGTTCCGTTGACAAGGCCAACGTCCTCGAGACGTCACGCCTGTGGCGCGATGTGACGGATCGCCTCATGGCAGCCGAATTCCCGCAAATCGAAGTGGAAACGCTGCTCGTTGACGCTGCTGCGATGCACCTTTTGAGCAGGCCGTCCGACTTTGACGTGATCGTAACGGAGAACATGTTCGGTGACATCCTGACGGACGAGGCATCCATGCTGGCAGGTTCACTCGGCATGCTGCCATCCGCGTCGCTGGGTGACTCCACCGTCGGACTTTACGAACCGATTCACGGCTCCGCACCGGACATTGCCGGTATGGGTATTGCGAATCCCTGCGCGACGATTGCGAGTGCCGCCCTGCTGCTGCGCCATAGCCTCGGACTCGAGGCGGAAGCAGAAGCTGTCGAGGCCGCAATCGCCGCTGCGATTGCGTCGGGTATCAGGACGGCGGATATTGCGGCCACGGGCGAATCCCATGCCACGACCGATGAAATGACCGCAGAAATCCTGCGATTCCTGGGATAGGTCCTTTGTTAGCTGGCGGCTCGCAACGCCGCGGCTTTGCGGTTGCGCTCGCGGAATTGTCGAACGAGACCCGCTAGCTCGGCAGTCTCGATCAGGAAACCGTCGTGACCGTGCGCTGAATCGAGTACAGCGTATTCAGCGTTTGGCATGTGCGCTGCAAGCAACTGCTGTTCCTGGGGCGGATACAGGCTATCAGTGCTGACCGACACCACCAGCGAGGGCTGCCGGATGGCGGCAATGACGTCAAGAAACTCGCCACGCCCGCGCGCCAGGTCATGTGTGTGCATCGCGTGTGTCAACGTCACGTAGGTGTTGGCATCAAAGCGATCGTTGATCTTCTCACCCTGGTGCCTGAGGTAAGACTGCACCTGGTACTGCTCGGCCGTTCGCTGCTCACGACCGAACCGTTCCTCGAAACTCTGCCAGCTGCGGTACGTGCAAACCGCCATCATGCGGGCCGCCGCCAGCCCTTTCACCGGCGGCTTGTCATCGCTGTAGTAGCCGCCGTTCCAGTCGGGATCCACCGCGATAGCGGCACGCTGTGCCTCGCTGATGCCGATGCACCAGGCTGAATGACGACCACCGACACCGATCGGCACCACCGAGCCAACGCGCTCCGGGTACATCAGCGACCATTCCAGCGCCTGCATTCCGCCAAGTGACGGCCCCGTGACGAGTTCAATTCGCTCGATGCCCAGCGCGTCGAGCAAGTGGCGCTGCAATTCGATCATGTCGCGGACGGATACGCTCGGAAAATCGGCCCGGTAGCGTTCGTGGCCGCCCGGCCGGAGCGTTGCCGGTCCTGTCGTGCCGTAGCAACTCCCGAGGATATTGGCGCAAACGATGAAATCATGGTTCGGGTCGAACGCCCCTCCCTCGCCAATCATGCCCGGCCACCATGCCTCGACGTCGGCGGAGCCCGTCAATGCATGGCAGATCAGGATCGTGTTCCGTTCGGCGTTGGCCGGGTCGCCCCATGTTCGGTAGGCGATCCGCACGCCGTCGAGAAAATCACCGCATTCGAGCGGAAAACGGCCATCCACCTCGAGATACCGGGTGTCCGGAGAGATTTGCTCGCGCAGGTAGTCGGGCAAATCGTCGGTCATTTCAACAGCCGGCGGCAACGGCTTCCAGCCGCGGCGCCTTTTGTGCCGCTACAAGCGCCGTCAACAGGTCCTCGATCAGGTCCTCTGAGGACTCAAGCCCGATGGACAGCCGAATGAGCGTCGGCGTAACGCCCGCGGCCGCTTTGCGTTCCTCGGAAACCGGCGCATGCGTCATCGATGCAGGGTGGCAGACAAGGCTTTCAACACCACCCAGCGACTCGGCCAGCGAGAAATACTCCAATCCTTCGACGAAGGCCCGGACTTCCGCTTCACCGCCCTCGATTTCAAAGCTCACCATGCCACCGAACCCCCGCTGCTGTTGCCTGGCGAGCTCGTGCCCCTCGTGAGACTCGAGGCCCGGGTAATAAACCTTGCGCACCCGGTCGTGCTCGTTCAGCACATTGGCAACGAGCCTGGCACTTTCTTCGTGCTGCTTGATTCGCGGGACCAGGGTTCGAACCCCGCGCAGGGTCATGAAGCTGTCGTACGGCGCCCCGGTGATGCCAATGACGTTGGCCCAATAGGCACATTGCTCGGCCAGTTCGTCGGTCGCTGCAACCACGCAGCCGCCGACAACGTCGCTGTGGCCGTTGATGTACTTGGTCGTCGAGTGGATGACGAGATCCGCACCGAATTCGATCGGGTTCTGCAGCGCGGGCGACAGGAACGTATTGTCCACGGCGAACAGCGCTCCACAGTCGTCGGCGATCGTGCGAATAGCGGCCAGGTCGGAGATGCGGAGAACCGGGTTCGACGGTGTCTCGGTCAGGATGATTTTCGGCTGCACGCGCGCGCAAACGGCACGCAGCTCATTGAGATCGGTCTGATTGACGAATTCGACGTCGAACACGCCTTTCAGAGACTGTTGCTCGAACAGGCGGTAGGTGCCGCCGTAGCAATCGTGCGGCGCAATGATCGTGTCACCCGGCCTCAGGAATTGCGTCAGCAGCGTCAGCGCACCCATGCCCGATGCAGTTACAACGGCTCCGGCACCGCCCTCCAGCTCTGCCAGCGCGTCCGCGAGGGCGTCGCGAGTCGGGTTCCCGGAGCGGGTGTAGTCGTACTGGCGAGGTTCGCCGAATCCCGCAAACGAGTAATTTGAACTCAGGTGCAAAGGCGGTACGACGGCACCGTGCTGCGTATCGGATTCGATCGACGCACGGACGGCGCGTGTGGCTTTGCTGGGCGAGGAAGTCATGTTCGGTCTCCGCATTGGTTCCATGTCTCTTCTCATCGGAACCCTGCGAAGCCCGCAAGGGAGGGGTTGTGCTGCCCATCGCATGGCGCCGCAGCTACCCTCATCTTTCGATACCAGCTGGTATCGCAGGAGTTGGCACCTTTTCGGAGTGGTTAGCTCCGCTGGTTGCCCCGGCGTCGTCGGGCCTATCCCTCGACCGGTCTCGATGAGTTTCAGGGAGTGTAGGCGCGAGCTGAGTCGCGGGTCAAGTATCCCATTCACGATAATTCGAATTCCGATACCCGTAACCGGGGGTTGTATTGCCGCCGCGGTTGTAATAGCGTACTAATACGTTAATACACTAGTACAGCCATGAAGCCCAATCGAAACGACTCCGAACGCAAGCAGGAACGCGAGGAACAGGCCCTGTTCGAGGCGATAAACAGCCTCGACACGGTCGACGAGTGCCGCGCATTCTTCAAGGACCTGTGCACGCCGGCGGAGTTACAGGCGCTCGTGGATCGTTGGCAAGTCGTTGAATACCTTAAAGAAGGCCTGCCGTACCGCAGAATTCACGAGCTCACCGGAGTCAGCGTGACCACGATCGGACGCGTCGCCCGATTCCTGACTGACGGCTTCGGCGGCTATCAGGCCGCCCTCGACCGCCTGCACCCACCCTCTTCCCATTAAGGAACCCGAAATGGATACCCGAGAGCAGCGCATTCAGATTGCGGTGCAGAAATCCGGTCGACTCACGGACCACTCGATTGACCTGCTGGAACGTTGTGGCCTGAAGGTCACGAAGAGCAAGGACCAATTGATTTGTTATGGCGAAAACATGCCGGTTGACCTGCTGCTGGTTCGCGATGACGACATTCCCGGCCTTGTCAGCGAAGACGTGTGCGATCTCGGCATCGTCGGGCTCAATGTGGTCGAGGAGAAGCGCCTGCAGCGTGCCCAGGACGGAAAAACGACGCAGTTCAAGCAGATATTCGAACTGGAATTCGGGCACTGCCGACTGTCCATTGCCGGTCCCGATGAGGTCGACTTCAGTGGACCGAAAAGCCTTGAAAATAAAAGAATAGCAACGAGTTATGTCGGAATCCTGACAGATTACCTTAATAGGGAAGGCATCAACGCGGAACCGGTGTACTTCTCCGGCGCCGTGGAGATCGCGCCCAAACTCGGGCGTGCGGACTTTATTTGCGACCTGGTTTCAACCGGCGGCACCCTCAAGGCCAACGGACTGCAGGAATGCGAGGTGTTGCTCGAAAGCGAGGCGGTGGTCATCCAGACCGAAAAGCCGCTGGGTGACGACAAACAGGCACTCGTCGACAAGATCATCCAGCGCCTCGATGGCGTTTTGAAGGTCCACGACAGCAAATACATCATGTTGCACGCTCCGCGAGCCGCGTTACCCCGGATACGGGACCTTCTACCCGGGTCGGAAGCGCCCACCGTCATGCCGCTGGAAGGCAGTGACGACAAGGTCGCGATTCACGCGGTTTGCCGTGAAAACGTCTTCTGGGAAACGCTGGAGAACCTGAAAGCAGCGGGCGCAAGCTCCCTGCTCGTCCTGCCCGTCGAGAAAATGCTCGCATGACGTTGCAGATTTCAACCTGGCGCTCCCTCAGCGAGGCGGAACGAGCGGCCGTCCTGCGTCGACCGCCGACATCGCAGGACCGGTCCGTTGCTGCCGCGGCACAAGCGATCATCGACGAGGTACGGGCCGATGGCGATGCCGCGCTGCAGGCGCTTACCGCGAGGTTCGATGGCGCGGCGCTCAGTTCGTTCGAGGTTCAGAACGACGAAATCGAGGCCGCAGCGGCGTCCTTATCGGCCGCGGAACTTGCGGCTATCGATACGGCGATTGCCAACGTGCGCACGTTTCACGAGACACAGACGCCAGCGCCGATCCGGGTCGCTATTGCACCGGGTGTCGTTTGCGAACGTATTTCCCATGCCATCGACTCTGTCGGTCTTTATGTACCGGCCGGAACCGCGCCGTTGCCTTCGGCGGCCATCATGCTTGCAGTGCCAGCCGCCATTGCCGGGTGCCCGACGCGCGTGCTGTGCACCCCGCCTCGCCCGGATGGTACGGCGGACCCCGCCGTCGTTGTCGCCGCCAATCGTGCCGGGGTTTCAGCGATCTTCAAGATCGGCGGTGCACAGGCTATCGCGGCGATGGCCTACGGAACGAAGAGCATTCCCGCTGTCAGGAAGATATTCGGCCCCGGTAATGCGTTCGTGACCGCCGCAAAAACCATCGTGTCCGCGGACCCGGACGGTGCGGCGATCGATATGCCTGCCGGTCCTTCCGAAGTACTCGTGATCGGCGACGAATCGGCTCGGCCCGACTTCGTTGCAGCGGACCTGCTGTCCCAGGCCGAACACGGCGTGGACTCGCAAGTTTTGTTCGTTACCACCTCCGTGACGATGGCAGAGAAAGTCCGTTCGCAAGTGGAATCGCAACTCGCATCCCTCTCGCGTCGCGAGATTGCGAGACAGGCGATTGCCGCGTCGCGAATTATCGTCGCGGACGACATCGAGGCTGCGATCGAAATCAGCAACCGCTACGCCCCGGAGCACCTGATCCTGCAGATCGAACACGCACGCGATGCCCTGCCGTCAATCCGCAACGCGGGATCCGTGTTCGTCGGGGCCTGGTCGCCGGAGGCTGTCGGCGACTACTGCAGCGGCACGAATCACGTGTTGCCAACGTACGGTTATGCCGCCACCTACAGCGGTCTCGGCGTTGACCAGTTTCTGCGCAGCATGACTGTGCAGGAAATCAGCCGCGAGGGGCTGGTGGGACTCCGGGACACGGTCGTGACGCTGGCCGGGCTGGAAGGACTGGATGCTCACGCCGCCGCTGTCACGCGGCGTCTGGAGGCGGCTGAATGAGCGTAATGAACCTGGCCCGGCCGGAGATTGCGGCACTGGACCCTTACGAAGCCGCAGCGCAGGTCGATGACACGGTGCGACTCAACGCCAATGAGTCACCGCTGGAGAACCGCCTCGGAAATTTCCGCCGGCCGCTGAACCGCTATCCCGAAGTGCGGCCGCGCGAGTTGCAGGAACGCCTCGCCGCCCGTTTTGGCTGCAGCAGCGAACAATTGCTCGTGACTCGAGGGTCAAGTGAGGCGATTGACCTGCTGATCCGGACCTTTTGCCGCGCCGGCATCGACAGCATTGTCACACCCTCGCCATCGTTCTCGATGTACCGGCACTACGCGACGGTGCAGGATGCGAAGGTCATTGAGGTGCCGATGTCGGCCGACAATGACTTTGCCATCGATACGGACGAACTCATTGCCGCGTGCAAGGAGAACACCCGCGTGTTGTTCGTCTGCTCGCCGAACAACCCGACGGGTACTCCGTTGCCGCGCGAGCAACTGCTGGAGCTGTTACAGGCACGAGACAATCGATCTGTGGTCGTTGTTGACGAAGCCTATATCGAATTTGGAACGTTGCCCTCCGCGGTCGAACTGCTGACGAACTATCCCAACCTCGTGATCCTGCGCACGTTGTCGAAAGCGCTCGGGTTCGCCGGTGCGCGGTGCGGCGCCGTCATCGCCAACGAGGATGTTGTGCGCATGCTGAATGCGGTCCAGGCGCCCTACGCGCTTGCGACGCCCGTTGTTGAGTGTGTCGAAGATGCGCTCGAAGCTGAGCAAATCGTGCGTGCCGAGGCGGCGGTTAAGGACGTTGTTGCCGAACGTGTGCGGCTGATGGAGCGAATCTCGACGTACCGCTTTGTCGACAAGGTCTGGCCCAGTGAAGCCAACTTTTTCCTGGTGCGCGTTGCCAACGCCGACGCGATGATGGCCTGCTGCGCCGAGCACAGGGTCCTGCTGCGTCACTTTGGCGGCGCGTTGGAAGACTGCCTGAGAATCACGGTTGGCAGTACTGAGGACAACCAGCGTCTGCTGGACGCCCTCGACACACTGGCGGAGCGTGTCGCATGAAAACGAAAGTACTGTTCATCGATCGCGACGGCACATTGATCGAGGAACCGGAGGATTTCCAGGTCGACTCGACCGACAAGGTCCAACTCGTTGCCGGTGCGATTCCGGCGCTACTGGAGCTCGCAAACCACGGATACCGATTCGTCATGGTCAGCAACCAGGACGGCCTCGGCACGACCGCGTTTCCGCAAGACGACTTCGATGCACCACATGCGCTGACTCTGCAACTGTTCGAAAGCCAGGGTGTTGCTTTCGATGACGTGTTCATTTGCCCGCATTTACCCGAGGACAACTGCGACTGCCGCAAACCGCGCACCGGCCTGCTGACGGGATACCTCGCTGCGACCAACATCGACCTTGCGCACTCCGCCGTCATCGGTGATCGGGATACGGACATGCAGCTTGCCGAGCGAATCGGCGTGCGCGGACTGCGGGTCAACGCGGGAACCGACGATTCGATGACATGGCCCGAGATCGTCCGATTGCTATGCCATTCCGATCGTGTCGCATCGTTCGAACGCACAACCAACGAGACCCGAATCCGGGTCGCCGTCAATCTCGACTCCGCGGCGGGTACCGAGATCGCCACGGGAATCGGTTTCTTTGACCACATGCTCGACCAGGTCGCGAAACACGGTGGAATAGGCCTGCAGCTGACCTGCAGCGGCGATCTCGAAATCGACGAGCACCATACCGTTGAAGATGTGGCCATCTGCCTGGGCAGCGCACTGCGCGAAGCACTCGGCAACAAGTACGGCATCGGACGCTACGGCTTTCTCCTGCCAATGGATGAAAGCCTGTGCCAGGTAGCACTCGACCTGTCGGGGAGGTCCGCTTTTGAGTTTCGCGGCGTGTTCCCGCGCGACACGGTCGGCGAGATGTCGACAGAGATGGTGCTCCACTTCTTCCGTTCCCTGAGCGAGTCGCTCGGGGCCGCACTACACATTGACGTGCGGGGCGACAACACGCACCACATGGTCGAGGCGTGTTTCAAGTCGGTCGGCCGGACGTTGCGCCAGGCAATCGGGCGGACCGGATCGGGTATGCCGTCAACCAAAGGAACACTCGCGTGATGACCACCGTCGCTATCATCGACAGCGGCGGCGCCAACATTGCATCCGTGCGTTTCGCCCTCGAGCGCCTCGGTGCGACGTCGACTCTGACCACGGACCCGTCGATTATTCGAGCAGCCGATCGGGTACTTCTGCCCGGTGTCGGAGCCGCGGCCGACGCAATGAGACGCCTGCAGGACACCGGGCTGGTCGACGTGATCCGCAAACTGCGACAACCGGTTCTCGGCATCTGCCTCGGGATGCAGCTGCTGTGTGACGGGTCCGAGGAGGAGGATGTCGATTGCCTGGGCATTATCCCGGGCACCGCCGAGAAACTGGGCGGTGGACCGGACAACCCGGTACCCAACACGGGCTGGTGCGAAACCCGGCGGTCCGCTTCCCACGACATCCTGAGCGGACTCGACAACAGCGCGTACTTCTACTTCGTGCACAGCTACGCCCTGCCGGTCAGCGACGCGACGATTGCCACGGCATGCCACCGCCAACCTTTCGCGGCAATGATTGCACGCAAAAACTTCGTTGCGGCCCAGTTTCATCCGGAGCGCTCGTCCGCATCCGGGGCCCGGATACTCGGTAATTTCCTGCGGAGTGCCGCATGAGAATCATTCCGGCAATCGACCTGAAGGACAGCAAGTGCGTACGCCTGCTCCAGGGCGACTTCGATCGTACGACGGAGTACAGCGATGACCCGGCATCTGTCGGGCGACGCTTTTCGGCACTCAACGTCGCCGACCTCCATATCGTCGATCTCGATGGAGCACGCACTGGCGCGCAGCAGAATGAAGGCGTTGTTTCTGAAATAGCATCGCAGTCGGGCCTGGCCGTGCAACTCGGCGGCGGCATCCGCTCCCGGGACGATGTAGAGCGATGGTTGAGCGCCGGTGTAACGCGCTGCGTGGTCGGCAGTGTCGCAATCGAACAACCGGAACTGGTCGCACGGTGGATCGAGGAATTTGGCGCAGACCCTATCGTGCTGGCGCTCGATGTCCGGATCGACGATGCCGGGAACCCGATCCTGACGACGCATGGATGGACGAAGGACAGCGGCGTTTCACTGTGGCAGTTCCTCGACGGATTCAGCAAGGTCCGTCACGTCCTGTGTACCGACGTCGGGCGCGACGGAGCGATGGCCGGACCCGCTGTTGAGCTCTACCGCGAGTTGCTCGGACGGTATCCGGGTCTGGAGTTGCAGGCGTCTGGCGGCGTTCGCAATATCCACGATCTCGAGGAGCTGCGTCGTATCGGCTGTCCCGCCGCCATAACGGGGCGCGCGTTGCTCGACGGCGCCATCACGCCCGCGGAGGTGTCGTCATTCCGGCAAAGCGCATAATCCCGTGCCTGGACGTACGTGACGGTGTAGTCGTCAAAGGCGTCCGGTTTCGCAATCACCGCATCGTTGGCGACATCATCGAACTGGCGTCGCGCTACAGCGAGGAAGGCGCCGACGAGCTGGTCTTCTACGACATCACCGCCAGCCCGGACGGACGGACGGTAGATCGCAGCTGGGTCAACGTCGTCGCTTCCGTCATAGACATCCCGTTCTGCGTTGCCGGCGGCATTCGCTCTGTTGCGGATGCCGAGGATGTCCTGAACATGGGCGCCGACAAGATTTCGATCAACTCGCCGGCGCTTGCCAATCCTGACCTGATTGGCGAGTTCGCAACGCGGTTTGGTTCGCAATGCGTGGTCGTCGGCATTGACAGCCGCGCGGAAGGCGACGACTGGCTGGTGTACCAGTTTACGGGTGATCCTGACAAGACACGGCCTGCCGACAGACGCACTATCGCCTGGGTCGCCGAGGTCCAGGACCGCGGTGCCGGAGAGATCGTTCTCAATTGCATGAACCAGGATGGCGTCCGGCGTGGCTACGATTGCGTTCAGCTCGCGGCGGTTCGCGGCATTTGCAACGTGCCGCTGATCGCATCCGGGGGTGCCGGCGAGATACAGCATTTTGCGGACGTTTTCGAATCGGCAAATGTTGACGGCGCGCTCGCGGCGAGCGTGTTTCACAGTGCCGAGATCGTTATCGACGACCTGAAGACATTCCTGTTGCAGGAAGGCATCAGCGTAAGGCCACCGGAGAACCGGAATGAGTAACCCGAGCATCCATTTTATTGCTGATCTGGAGACGATTATCGTCAATCGGCTCGAAAACAGGTCTGACGGCAGCTACACCGCTCAGCTGGCAGATGCCGGCAACAAGCGAATCGCCCAGAAGGTCGGTGAGGAAGGTGTCGAACTCGCGCTGGCCGCCGCCGCGGAAAACCGCGACGAAATCATCGACGAGGCGGCCGATCTCGTCTATCACCTGCTCGTCCTGCTTGCGAACCAGGGACTGTCGCTGGGGGACGTCGCCGAGCGACTTCGATCACGACATAGTTAGTTGCAGCGAACGGTGAGGACCACCGGCCACGTATTTCACGCCGACGACCGCTCCATTGCCGCCTGATTCGCCGGGCGCGACAAACACCGGTCTGCGTAGCTGTCCAGGTTCCTGGTCGGCGGCAGCATTTCGAACATGCGCAGGAAGATCGCGCTCGAGCCGAGCATGACGTCGGCTGCCGTAAGACGGTCGCCGAGTATCCAGTCCCGATCGTCGAGCCCACGGTCCCAGGTTACAATCATCGACGCAAAGTCGCCCCAGCCGCTGCGCTGCCGATTGGGTTCGACCTGGTTGAACTTTTCAGACATGGCGGGCTCGATGACAGCAGGCGTATACATCGTCCAGTACAGAAACTTGCCGCGCGACGGGTCATCGAGCGGCGGCGCAAGTGTTCCCATGCCGTAGCGATCCGCGATGTACAGGCAAATGGCCGCCGACTCCGACATGTGTACGTCACCGTCGACAATTGCCGGCACCTTGCCCATCGGGCTCGCATTTCGAAACTCGGAACTGTCCTGGCGCTGCGGGTCACGGATATCCACCATGACTGGCTCATAGTCCAGACCGGCCTCCTCGAGCATCCAGAAAATTCGCGTGGAGCGCGTCTGTGGCGCCCAGTAAAGCTTCATACGACAACCTCCGGTGCTACTTCTCGCCGATTGTACTGTGAGCTCATCACGTAACCATAGGCGCCGGCATTGGCTATCAGGATTACGTCGCCCTCCTCGGTTGGCGGCAGCAGACGGTCACTGCCGAGGCGATCGCCAGTCTCGCAAATCGGACCGACGACCGTAACGGTTTCGCTGGGCGCCACGTCGGCACGGGTCAGGTTGACGATTTCATGGTACGACCCATAGAGCGCCGGTCGAATCAGCGAATTCATGCCGGTACCGACACCGATGTATCGCATTTCACCCTTGCCCTTCGTCTGTGTGACGCGGGTGAGCAAGACGCCTGCACGCGCCACCAGGTAACGGCCAGGCTCCAGCCAAAGCGAGTACTGCGGGTACGTTTCGCGGATTTCTGCCAGCGTTTCGTCGAGCTGAGCGAGATCGATCGGTCGATCGCCGGGCTTCTCCGGAACTCCAATGCCGCCACCGAGGTCGATCGTCCGGACACCCGGGAACTGTTCGGCGATTTGCACAAGCTCGCCGGCAACCGTGCGCCAGTTGTTCGGGTCCAGAATGCCGCTGCCACTGTGAGCGTGAATGCCGATCACTTCGGCGCCGGCCGCATCGATCAACCGCTTGAGGTCGCCGATTTCGAACCGCGGAATGCCGAACTTTGAGTGGACACCCGCGGTCTTCACGTGCTCGTGATGACCCCGACCCTGCCCCGGGTCAACGCGGACAAACAAGCTGCGTTGCGCGAACAGCTCCGGCCATGCCTGCAAGGGATACAGGTTGTCGAGCGTCACCTGCAGACCGCGCTCGAACGCCCACGCGTATTCCTCACGCGGGGCGAAATTCGGTGTAAAAAGTATCCGCGACAGATCGAGGCCGGGAATCGTTGCCTCGAGCCATTCGACCTCACCGGGGGACACACATTCAAAGTCCACGCCGGCTCTGTCCAGCGTGCGCAGCAACTCCTGGTTGAAGTTAGCCTTGACGGCATACAGAATCCTGTCGACATTGCGCAGATTCCGGAGCCCGTTTGCGGCCTCTGTGACGCTGTCCCGATCATAGACGTAGGCGTTCAACCTCTCATCGGCCAGCGCCAACAGCGCATCGCGCTTCTTCATCCACCAGGTGTCCGCGGCGCGAGCAGCCGGTTCATCGCTCTCGAACAAGCGTTCCCAGCTCGGTCCAAACACGTCATCGCCACCCTTTTTGCGGATGATCGTCGCGTGCAACTTGCTGACAAGCCGAGTCCCCTGCTGCTTGTCGACAACGAAACTCAGGTTCAGGTCATTGGCGGCCTGTGACATCAGGTGGATGCGTTCTTCCTCGAATACCTCGAGCGCAGGCGCCATGCGCGGCATGATCGTTCGAATCTTGCGGCCGACAAGGCTGACTTGCGAGCAATTTGAAATCACCCGCACGCGGCATAGCGCCTCAAGATCGTTGACCAGCGCCTCCTCGACGTCATCGGCCAACATGCCGTCAGATGTGTCGATGGAGACGGTTACGTTGGTTTCGGACGTCGATACGAGGTCGACCGAGACACCGTGCGCCGCGAACGCCGCGAAGGCTTTCGCCAGGAACCCGACTTCATGCCACATGCCGACGCCGTCCATGGAGATCAGTGTGATCCCGGTACGACTGCAAATACCTTTTACCTGTGGTTCGATCTCTTCGGTAACGGCCGATATGAGCGTTCCCGCAATCTCAGGATTCGCTGTCGACCGGATGAACAAGGGAATGCGAAACTGACGACACGGTGAAATACACCGGGGATGAAGCACCGCGCTTCCCGCCGATGAAAGCTCCTGAGCCTCGTCATAGTGCAGCGCAACCAGCAAACGAGCCGACGGAACGACGCGCGGATCCGCGGTGAACATGCCCGGCACGTCAGTCCAGATTTCCAGCCGACGCGCCTGCAGCTTTGCCGCGAAATAGGCCGCCGACGTATCCGAGCCGCCGCGACCGAGCAAGACCGTCTCGCCATTCCTGTTGCGGGCGATGAAGCCCTGTGTGATCACCGCCCGGGCATGGCCGAGTTTCGCCTGCAGTGACGGATCCGTGCCTGTCTCGCAGGTGGCAGAAAGGTAGGAATTTGTCGTATTGCGATTCACACGCGAGCGGCTGGTCAGGAGATCGCGGGCGTCCATCCACTCGGCGCTGATTCCGACTTTGCCGAGATACGCCGCGCCAAGCCGGGTTGCCATGATTTCACCGAGCGCCATAACCCGTACGCGCACACGCACGCTGGCCTCACGAACGAGGCGTACGCCGGCGACCAACTGATCCAGTTCATGCAGCGTTTCGTCCAGAATGTCCGGCCCGTCGACGCCCAACGCCTCGGCGAGCGCGTAGTGTTGTTCACGGATGCCCTGCAGGACCGGGGCCGGGTCTTCGTTGATCGCGCTTGCCAACACGTTGGCGAGCGCATTCGATACTCCTTTCAACGCCGAGTGCACTATCACCGGCCGCAAACCATCGTCGAGCCTGCTCTTCACGAGCGCCGCAATCGTTGCCCAGTTCCCCGCCGTCGATACGCTCGTGCCGCCAAACTTCAACACGACCCACGGTGACGCCGCAATTCCCTCCGGCGCGCCCAGCGCCGCGCTATCGTCGAAGTGTGCTTCTTTCATCATCTATTTCATGCACTTCCAAAAAAAAACCCGCGAGGAAACTCCTTGCGGGTTTGCTGACAACGTCCGAACTTTATTGACTAGCCGGTACTGCTGCCATTCGCACCCACGCTCCTCTGGCGCGCCATTTGTTTTACGTGTTTATACACGTCGAGCGCATCGACATGCTGGCACTTAACGGGGGTGGCGGTAAAGATCATCAGCGCAGTAAATCCGACCCGGCAGGAAAGGTCAAGTGTCCCACGCCGGCGGGATTGTCACGGCACCCTCGGAAGCCGACGAGACTTCGTTGCGGTACTTGGCGAGTACCCCTCGCTGCACCGGTGACGGTGGGCGTTTCCAGGCGGCCTGACGCCGCGCCATCTCGTCATCGCTGACGTCGACGTCGATCTGCATGTTTTCCGCATCGATCCGAATCGTATCGCCGTCTTCGATGAGCGCGATCGGACCGCCGACCGCCGCTTCAGGCGTCACGTGCCCCACGACAAAGCCATGGCTGCCTCCCGAAAAACGGCCATCCGTGATCAATGCCACGTCGGAGCCCAGCCCTTTGCCCATGATGGCACCGGTCGGACTCAGCATTTCACGCATACCCGGGGCGCCTTTCGGGCCCTCGAAGCGAATGACGACGACGTCGCCCGCAACGACGATTCCGTCGAGGATCGCCTGCAGGGCCTCTTCCTCGGAATGAAACACCCGGGCACTGCCTACGAAACTCAGCCCTTCCTTACCCGTGATTTTCGCGACGGCGCCATCGGGTGCGACATTGCCGTACAGAATGGCAAGGTGGCTGTTCCGTTTGATGGGGTCGCTGAAGTCACGGACGATGTCCTGCCCCATCGGGTAGTCCTCGACGTCGGCGAGGTTTTCGGCCAGCGTCCGGCCGGTGACTGTCAGGCAATCCCCATGCAGCAAGCCCTGGTCCAGCATGCGTTTCATCAGCGGCTGAATTCCGCCAATCTCGATCAGTTCGGACATCAAGTAGCGGCCGCTCGGCCTGACGTCAGCGAGCACAGGCGTCTTTTTGCCGATGCGCGTGAAATCGTCCAGCGACAAATCGACGCCGGCCTCGCGCGCGATTGCGAGCAAGTGCAGTACGGCATTGGTAGAGCCGCCTAGCGCGATGACGACCGCGATGGCGTTTTCGAAGGCCGCACGGGTCATGATATCGAGCGGTTTGATGTCCTTACGAATCAGGTTCATGACGGCTTCGCCTGCACGCATGCAGTCATCCGCCTTGTCCTGCGAGACCGCTTCCTGGGCCGAGCTGTTTGCAAGGCTCATACCGAGGGCCTCGATGGCCGACGCCATGGTATTTGCCGTGTACATGCCGCCGCATGCACCAGGCCCCGGAATTGCGGTTTGCTCGACTTCAAGGAGTTCGTCGCCGGTGATTGTCCCGGCCGATTTGGCGCCGACTGCTTCGAACACCGACACGATGTCGCGACGCTTTGCGCCAGGCCGGATCGTCCCTCCATAGACGAACACCGACGGACGGTTGAGACGCGCAAGCGCCATGACGCAGGCCGGCATGTTCTTGTCGCAGCCACCGATCGCGACAACCCCGTCGAAACCCTCTGCGCCGGCAACCGCTTCGATCGAATCGGCAATAATCTCTCGCGAAACGAGCGAGTAGCGCATGCCGGGCGTGCCCATCGAGATGCCGTCCGAGACACTGATCGTATTGAAGACGACGCCCTTGGCGCCCGCCGCATCGGCACCGGCACGTGCCTTTTCGGCAAGATCGTTGATGTGCATGTTGCACGGCGTCACCATGCTCCACGTCGACGCCACACCTATCTGTGGACGCTGGAAGTCGTCTTCACCGAATCCGACGGCCCGCAGCATGGCACGGCTCGGCGCCTGCTCATCGCCGTCTACGACGATGCGCGAATAGCGCCGCAGTTCTTTCTCACTCATGATTTGGAATTCCGCTCCACGAAATTGGCCCGCACGGGCCGGAGCGGCAGTCTAGCAGCTATTCGACAGGCAGTGGATCGTCGTCGCGTATCAAAACCGTGATGCTCTGGTTAACGGACGCAGCACCGTCTTCAGTCCCGGATTCCAGCTCGACGACAAAGGTCTCGTTGCCCTCCACCTCAGCATCCTGCACGAGCGGAATCAGGAGTCTCGCCGATCGCTGCCGTGGTCCAAAGGCGATTTCGTAGCTGCCCGGCGCGAAATAGTCGGATCCGTCCTGCGCCGTCACGTCATGAACCGAGAAACGAACAACCAATGGTGCGTCATCCGGGTTAAAGCGAACCAGGTCAATCTGTACGGCCGGATCGGTTTCGCTGACCGTGGTCTGGCCGGATGCGAACGCCACCGTGTTGTTGGAAAGTCGCGCCTCGAATGCACGCTGATCGTCATCCTCCAGGATGACCTCGATCGTCGCCAGCTCGGAGTCGACGAATTCGCGTTCACGCACACGCAATGTCGAGTTCTGGTCAGGTTCCCGCATCTGGTCCGGCGCCATCGTCAGTGTCACACGACCGCGTTCCTGTCCGACCGGGAAGTAGATCACGCCGGCGTTCGACAACGCGTACTGGCCCGTGCCCCACGGTGAACGGTTTCCGGAAAACCCGACTTCCTCGAGCCGCAGCGTTAGTTCAGTCGTGAGATCGCCGTCGCGAACAAATTCGACGATCGCCGGCGCGGCATCTTCGCGAACGAAAAGCGTCGCTGTTTCGCCGGGACCGTGCAGGGAAATCGGGATGATCATTGTCGGTTCCGGCAAAGTCGACCAGTCGATGAGGCTCGACGCCGGCCCTACGGTGTCCGGATGGTCCGGTTCCGGCGGAACAATTGTCTCGGCGATGTCTGCGGCCGCTTCTGTCGCAATGTCTTTAACATCCGCATTTGTCGTCGAATCAGCTGACGTTTCTTCGTCTTCAATGAAGGCATTTGTCGTCGCGTCGTCTGATGCCAAAGGATCCGGTAACGCCGGCGAATGGTCTTCTCGAGTTCGCGGCAACTCTCGATTGCCGGGAAGCCATTGCTCGATGTAAGGATCGAGCGTGCCTTTTTGCCAGGCAACGACAGCGCCGGCAACCAGGAGCAGTGCGATCAGCCAAGGCCACTTGCGAGTCCGCCTCTCCGGCTCGGCACCGAATCCTCCGGGCAATTCCAGTGAAACCGTCTCCGGACCGGTGTCATCGAGGGCATCAAGGAATTTTTCTACCGATTCGAAACGCGTTACGCGGGAATAGGACAAAGCCTTCTTCAGGGCGCTCCATTGTGCGTCGCTGAATCCCTTGACGCGTTGCGGCTTCATGCCTTCCTGCGATGCTTCGGCCGCATTCCTGGGCCCGTAGACACGATATCCCGCGACAAGGCGGTAAAGCAGGCACGCCAGTGAAAACACGTCGTCAGACGCGACCGGTTCGTCGCCGGTCAGAACCTGCATGCTTGAGTACGCCGGTGTCATCGCGCCGAGGACACCCGGGTCAAAATCATCGTCGCCCCGGTTTTGCTGAACCCTGGCAACACCGAAGTCGAACAACTTTGCGTCGCCGTTCGCCGCGATCATGATGTTGCCCGGCTTGATGTCCGCGTGGACGATCCCGCACCGATGGGCGTAAGCGAGCGCGTCGCCTATTTGCCGTACGATTCGGAATGCGGCGTCCAGATCTACGATATGCCGATCCTTCGAATCGAGAATATCGGCGAGCGTACGGCCTTCCATCCACTCCATAACGATGAAATACAGATCCTCGTCCCGATCGAGATCGATAAAGCGCACGATATGGTCGTGGATCAGGCAACGCCCTTTTGCGGCTTCCTGCTGCAACGCGCGCAGAGCATGCGCATTCTCGGCAAGCTTCGGCGACAGCACCTTGATGGCAACCCATTGCGACTGACTACCTGCTTCGGCCAACCTTCTGTCGAGGGCCTTGTAGACGACGCCCATGCTGCCACCCGCAATCTTCTCCTGCAGCAGGAAGCGGTCACGCAGCAATGAACCGACCTGGACTCGCATGTCGGCGGTCGTGTCCTTCAAAACATCGCCCGGAATCACGGTCGTGGAGCCAAACTGGTCATCGTCGGAATCCGATGCAACGGACTCAGCCTCATTGCGGATATCCGGCGCCGCGATGGCCGGGCCATTGTCTTCGGCAATGAGCGGATCGAAGTCCGTGGTCAGCGGTATTGCCGCTTCCTCTTCGGAGAACGCTTTGTCGACGTCGGTCGGCGCACCGAGCGGACCCAGGTCAATGATCGGGTCGCCGTTCATGACCTCACCCATGTCGATTTTTTGTGTTGCGTTGAAATCGGGCGGATCGAGCGGGGGGTCTACCGGAACCGGAATCTCGTCGTCCGGGGTCGGCGCTGTGGGAATTCTTTCGGTAACGTAGCGGTCAAGCATCGACTTGACGAGCTGAAACGTTTCTTTGCGGAGCGCGCCCTCCTCGTAGCGATCCTGCAGTACCCGGCGAATCTCCTTCTCGCTGCCGGGACTCGACGACAGCAGGCTGCCGATACCCTCCTGGATTTCGGCCAGCATGTCGACGTCGTCGGCAGTGGCATGAAGCCTGTCATCAAAGCTTGCCAGCTGCTCAGCGAGTATGTCGCGTACTTTTTCGGAGTCTGCACTCATGGTCATTTGACATTTTATCCCGCTGGTCAAGGCCAGAACCGGAACTGGTCGTCAAAATATCTTTCCGGGATTCAGAATATTGGCCGGATCCAACGCGGATTTCAGGGTTTTCATCAACTTCATTTCCGGGGTGCTCCGGTACCGGGCCAGCCACTCACGCTTCATCCGGCCGATGCCGTGTTCCGCGCTGATGCTGCCGCCAAATTCGGCAACGAGATCGTAAATTGCGCCGGTAACCGCGTCCGGATCGGGAAAATCCTCCGGCAACCTGACGTTGTAATGCAGATTACCATCGCCGACGTGGCCGAATGCATACAATTTCGCACCGGGCGCCAACTTGCAGAGCACAGCATCACCGCGGCTGAGAAATGCCTCCATCTTTGACAGCGGCACAGCAATATCGTGTTTCAGTGCGCTGCCGCCTGCCCGCTCCGCCTCCGAAATCGAATGCCGCAGCCGCCAGATCTCGAGGGATTCTGCCTGGTTCTTGGCAATGACGGCGTTGTCTGCCAGTCCGGCGCTGATGGCGTTCGCCAGGGCGTCCTCGAGCACGCTTGTATTGCCCGCCGTGGCAACCTCCGTGATGACATACCATGGTGCCGGATCGTCGAACGGCAACGTTGCAGCCGGAATATGACGTTCTACGAGCGCAAAATTGGCCCGCGACACCAGTTCGAACGCCTCGACCTCGGCAGGCATCGACTCTCGCAGGTGAGACAATAATCGCACCGCATTGCCGCTGGCGCCCAGTGTGAGCATCGCAATGCTGGTAACGCCAGGATCGCGCTGCAGCTTCAGCGTTGCTGCCGTAATGATTCCCAGCGTGCCTTCGCTGCCGATAAACAGCTGCTTCAGGTCATAGCCGGCCGTGTCCTTGCGCAATGATCTGAGGCTGCTGACAATCGATCCGTCGGCCAGCACCACCTCCAGGCCAAGCACCTGGGCACGCGCGGTACCGTAACGCAGAACATTGATGCCGCCCGCATTGGTAGCGAGGTTGCCGCCAATCTGGCAACTGCCCTCAGCACCGAGACTCAATGGAAAATACCGCCCGGCCTCTCTCGCAGCCGTCTGAACGTTGGCCAGGATGCAGCCGGCTTCGACTTCCATCGAAAAGTTATGCGCGTCTATTTCGCGAATCCGGTTCATGCGAGACAACGAGAGGATGATCTGCGTGTTGGAATCGTCGGGAATTGCGCCGCCGCACATGCCGGTATTGCCGCCCTGCGGCACGATGCCGATGCCGCCCCCCGCACAGCACTGCACCACGGCAGCAACTTCGCCGGTCGACGCGGGCGCGATCAGGATGGGCGTCCGTCCGACATACTGCCCGCGCCATTCGTTGACGTGCGGTGCCAGTTCGTCCGGATCCGACTTCCAGCCCGATGCGCCGACGATGGATTTCAGTTCGTCAATCCACATTGCAAAACACCGCCTGCGATTGGAAGGTCGGCCAGTCGATATTGCTGCCACACATCACCAGTACGATGCGCTTGTCCGCAAGGCGTTTCCTGAGCGGGCCGAGTGCTGCCGCGGTCGTCGCAGCGCAAGCCGGTTCTGCGACAATTTTCATGCTGGAAAACAGGAACCCCATACAACGACGCAAAGCATCGTCATCGACAAGTACGATCTCGTCGACATTCCTGCGTGTCAGTTGGTACGAATAGTCCATGGCAAATGGCGCGCCAAGACTATCCGCGATCGTTCGTACCTCAGTGATACTTTCCGGCCGGCCGCTCGAAAAACTGCGGTGCATGGAGTCGGCGCCGACCGGCTCGACGCCCAATATGCCCGCATCGGGACGCAGCTGCTTGACGGCGTTCGCGATTCCGCCAATGAGGCCGCCGCCACCAACCGGGACCAGCAGGACATCGAATGATTCGACCTGCTCACAGATTTCGACGCCGACGGTCCCGGTCCCGAGTGCCACCGACGGACCGTCGAACGGATGCACAAGATACCGGCCTTCGGCGGACTGGATTTCTCCTGCGATCCGAAATGCCTCATGCACGTCCTCCGCAACAACGACGTCGGCGCCAAACGCACGGCAAGCTGCGACACGTGCCGGATTCGCGCTGCGCGTCATTACCACTTTGGCGTGGGTGCCAACTGCATCTGCGGCGAATGCGGTCGCAATCGCGTGATTGCCGGCGCTGACCGCGGTTACGCCGGATTCGAGTTGCTTGGGCGACAGCGCGAACAACGTCGCGAGCGCACCGCGCGCTTTGAAGGTGCCGGTACGCTGCAGAAACTCGAGCTTGGCGTAGACCTCGGTCCGCCCACCCAGCCTTTCCTCGATTTCCGGGCACCGAATGACCGGCGTGCGAACGGTTTTCGCCAGAAGTCGCTCCCGCAGCGCGAGAATTTCTGAAATTTCAGGTCCTTGTATCGCCATCACTTATGTAAAATGCCACACTGGCTTGATTGACTTCTGCACCGCTGCGGAGTTGACTTCACTGGAGCACGCGAACTGTGGCAGAGAATCCACGTTCGCGAAAGTCGCACTGAGCTTACGCATGGAACTAGACGATCTGTCGCAATCCGGAATTCGGCGAATAGCGGACTATTCGCCGTATTTGGACCAATTGGCAGGACTTACCCAGCAAATGGGCCTGCGCCAGCGCAGTAATCTGACGCACATCGAGACTGCGTTACGCAGCCATTGGCAGCTCGGGCAGAACAGCATTCTGAGCTGGGCGCAACTCGACCAGAGCCTGCTGATCCTGGTCGTGCCGCACTATGCCATCGCCGAGTACACATCACCGCAAACCGACGCGTTGCCGCCGCGTGTTTCCCCGCGCTTTGTCACGGAACTGATCTCCGGTGACAGGCAGCTGACAATCTCCCAGATGCAAAAGGTTGCGCGGCTGCTCGATATTGAGCCAACGCAGATCCCGTTGCGTGAGCCGCTGACCGGCAGCAAGGTGGAAACCCAGATCATCGAAAAGATGATCCGTAAGTACGGCATCAACTATGTACCCAGCCGGGCCGTGACGCTATTCGATATCGTCGGGTTCAGCCTTCTGACGCCGTTCGAGCAGATGACCCAGTTGAACAGCCTCTCGTACTCGCTGAATTCGGCACATGCGAAGATGCTCGAACAGGACGTCAATATCGATTTCGCACGCTCATCGAGCGGCGACGGGTTTTATATCTGGAATCGCGACGAAGGTCTTGAAGCAAGTGTCAACCTGTACCATTTCATGCACATCGTTCTGGCTGACAACGCCATAGCGCGCAGTAAGGCGGCGTCGAAGGCCGTCCCGCGACTGCGCGCGTGCTTTCATGTCGGCAGCTGCTACGAATTCCACCAGGCAGAGGGCCTGAACCCGACGACGCATGACTTCATCGTGGGCGATGTCACGATCGAACTGGCTCGCATGATCGAGGCCGCCCTGCCCGGCCAGATCCTGGTCGGCGATTTCATGGCCGATATCGAGACACAAACCGAAACCGGCGAGCTGCGTGTCGAACCCAATGTCGACGCCGTGACGTTCCTGGAACGCGCCCAGGGCAACCTGTCGCAGCTCAGCGGCATGGAATTGTCCGGCGAGCGCGTTACGGCCATCAAGTGCTACCTGACCGGCGAGAACATGGGCGCCGGACAATTCAATATCCGGCGCCTGACCATCAAGGACAAGCATGGACTATCGCGGGTGGCGTTCAATGCAAAGGTGAACATCTACCGTGAAACGGCGCAGCCTATTTTGCTGGGAATCCAGGACAAGAAACTGCCGGCCATCAGCCCGGCCTGACAAGGAATATCAATGTACAGATCGCTGATCGATTGGGGCGGCAATATCGCCGCGTTCGCTCTCGTTATTCTCCTGAACGTGTTGTCCAATGCTCTGCCCATCAATGGGCAAACCATGCCGGAGATTTCGGCAAAATATCCCTCGCTGTTTACGCCCGCAGGATTTACGTTTTCCATATGGGGCCTGATCTATCTCGCCCTGCTGATATTTGTCGTATGGCAAGCCCTCCCGGCGCAAAGAAGAAACCCGACGCTCGCCGCCATAGCGGTGCCATTCAAAGTCAGTTGCGCGGCCAACGCTGCGTGGATTGTCGTTTGGCACTACGACCTGCTCGCCGTTTCTCTGCTTGTCATGCTGGTGATCCTGTCGACACTGATTTGGATTTACCGAACCCTGGAAAGCGACGAACCCTTCATACTGTCGTTTCCTTTCAGCCTGTATGTCGGGTGGATTTCGCTGGCAACCATTGCGAACCTGAGCGCGTTGCAAACCGGCTGGGGCCTGGATGATTCCCTGCTGACCGCTGTGACATGGACGCACCTCAAGCTGGCATTTGCCGCGGCATTAGGAGCGACCATGCTATTGCGGTATCGCGATGTCGTATTTGCGGCTGTCGTCTGCTGGGCTGCGTTTGGTATCTCCGTATTCCAGGTCGAAACGCCGAGTGTTGCAGGAGCCGCGAGGACGTTGGCGATCGCGCTTGCATTCCTCATCGCTGTGGAGATCGTGCGACAGTTGCGAGGTGCAGAGACGAAGGCCGCTCACGAATCGTGAAAGCGACCTCTGCTTCGTAAATTGGTCGGGGCGAGAGGATTCGAACCTCCGACCCCCACAACCCCATTGTGGTGCGCTACCAGGCTGCGCTACGCCCCGACCGAATGCGGATCAAATCGCAAGGGCGGCAATGATACTTGCCGCAGAAGTGCTTGGGAAGAACGGATATCAGCGACGCAGTATCTTAAGAACTTGTTCAAGTTCCATGCGTATCTGTTTGATTATCTGTTGACTTTGGGTGACATCCGACTTGGCATCTTCGCCGGTCAGGCGCTGACGCGCACCGCCGATCGTGAAGCCCTCGTCGTAGAGCAGGCTTCTGATCTGCCGAATGATCAGTACGTCCTGGCGCTGGTAGTAACGACGGTTACCACGGCGCTTGACGGGTTTCAGTTGCGGGAACTCCTGCTCCCAATACCTGAGTACGTGCGGCTTGACCGCGCACAGATCGCTTACTTCACCAATCGTGAAGTAACGCTTACCAGGAATTGGAGGTAGTTCGTCGTTATTCCCCGGTTCCAGCATATGCTTCCACTCGGGCCTTTAGTTTTTGTCCTGGTCGGAACGTCACAACGCGACGCGCACTGATGGGAATTTCCTCACCGGTTTTTGGATTTCTGCCAGGGCGTTCTTTTTTGTCCCGAAGATCAAAGTTGCCAAATCCCGACAACTTGACTTGCTCCCCAACCGCGAGCGATGCCCGCAGCTCTTCGTAAAACATGTCAACCAATTCACGTGCCTCACGTTTGTTCAGACCCAGCTCGTTGAATAACGATTCAGCCATGTCTGCTTTGGTGAGTGCCATTGGATTAGTCCCTGAGAACTGCCGCGAATTGATCTTCTAGTTTCTGCACTGCAGCGGCCATTGCACCGTCTGCGTCATCGTCAGTAAGGGTGCGCGATGTTTCCTGCAAAATCAAGCCTATTGCGACGCTTTTTCGCCCTGCTTCTATTCTCTCGCCCGTATAGATGTCAAAAATTCTGACATCCCGAATAAGGTCCGGGGAGGATGCCGCAACGGCGTCGATCAACTCGTCTGCCGTCACCTTGTTATCGACGACGACGGCAATGTCGCGTCGAATCGCCGGGAACTTCGAAATCGGTTGCGCGCTCGGCGCCTTTGTCGCCAGTGTTTTCTCTGCGTCCAGCTCGAACAGAAACACAGCGCGCTTGAAGTCGTAGTGCTTTTGCAGCTTCGGATGCAGCTTGCCGACGACGCCGATCACGCTGCCATCTCGCAGCACGTGTGCCGTCTGTCCGGGCTGTAGTGCCGGATGCTCCGCCGCTTCGAAACGGACCTCGCCAGGCACACACGACAGGTCGAGCACAGCCTCAACGTCCGCTTTTATGTCAAAGAAATCAACGCCTTCAGACTGGCCGGACCACTGTTCCGGTTGCCTCGATCCGGTAACGAGTCCCGCGATGCGAACGACCTCATCGTGCTCGACAAGTGAACCATGAAAGGTTTTGCTGGTCTCGAAAATGCGCACACGCTCCTGTTGCCGCGCGGTATTCATTGCCGCTGCAGCAACCATGCCCGGCCACAACGACGCGCGCATGACGGACATCTCCGACGAAATCGGATTGCTGAGAACCAGCTGTGACTCGACGCCGGAAAACAACCTGTCGGCATCGGCGTCCACAAAGCTGTAGGTCACGACTTCCTGGTAGTCACGAGCGATCAGGGTGGCCGACACGAACTCGGCATCGACTTCGGATTCGGTCACTGCCTGAAGTGGTGAACACGCGACCTCGGAAACTTCCGGAATGGAGTCGTAGCCATGAATCCGCGCCACCTCTTCGATCAGGTCGGCCTCAATACCGATGTCGAAGCGGTAGCTTGGTGGCAGGACGTTCCAGCCGCCGTCGATTTCGGTAACCGTCATTTGCAATCGCCTAAGGATCGAAACGATATCTTCGTCGTCGATCTCGGCACCGAGCAGCCTGACAAGGTGATTCTTGCGCAGTTCAATTTCCGACTGCTTCGGCACATGCTCAGCGACCACCTGGTCGTTCAACGGGCCAGCCACGCCACCGGCTATCTCGATGAGCAATTGCGTCGCACGTTCAACCGCGCGTGCCTGGCCGTCGGGGTCGACGCCGCGTTCAAAACGCAGTGATGCGTCAGTGTGCATGCCGTAACTTCTTGCGCGTCCGGCCATGTAGTCCTGTGGCCAGAATGCGGCTTCGAAAAAGACGTCGGTGGTTGCGCCGGATACAGCCGTGCTCAGGCCACCCATGATGCCGGCGAGCCCGATCGGACCGCTGTCGTCGGTGATTACCAGCGTATCCGGGTTCAGCGCTATCTCTTTTTCGTCGAGCAAAGTGACTTTTTCGCCCTTATGCGCCAGGCGCGGCCGAATTGCCCCCTTCAGGAGACTGGCGTCGTAGGCATGGAGGGGCTGGCCGAGCTCCAGCATGACGTAGTTGGTGATATCCACCACCGGCGAAATTGCCCGCAGACCCGAACGCCGTAGCCTTTCAGTCATCCAGACCGGTGATTGCGCCGCCGGGTCGATGCCGCGGATCAATCGTCCGGCGAATCGCGGGCATCCCTGCGGCTCAACAAGCTCGACCGGCTGTACGTCGTCGCTACCCGCCTCGACTGACCTGACGTCTATTTCGTTGAGGGCGGCACCCGTCAGTGCAGCGACATCACGGGCGATTCCCAGCACGCTGAAACAATCGCCGCGGTTTGGCGTCAGATCCAGGTCGATCGCCGCGTCGGGCAGCTTCAGGAACTCGACCAGTGGCCGCCCTGTTTCAGCGTCATCGGGCAGATGCATGATGCCGTCGGACTCGTCACCCAGCCCGAGCTCCACCGCTGAACACAGCATGCCATTCGAAACCACGCCGCGAATTTTCGCCTTGCGCAGTTTCATGCCATTCGGAAGTTTGACGCCCGGCTTCGCCAGGGCCGCTTTCATGCCCTTGACGACATTCGGCGCACCGCAAACGACGTCCACGACCTCGCCGCTTCCGTCGTCGACTTTACAGAGCGTAAGCTTGTCGGCGTCCGGGTGTTTTTCGGTATCGACAACCCGGGCGATGATTACGTCCGCGATGCCGTCGCCTGCAATTGCCACGTCATCGACCTCATGGCCGAGCATCGTGAGCTGATGCGCCAGCTCGTCGGTCGTGAACGCCGGGTTCACCCACTCTCGCAACCAGGATTCTGCGATCTTCATGACCCTTTACCTGAACTGCGAAAGAAAGCGCAGGTCGTTCTCAAACAACGTGCGCAGATCTGTGATGTCGTAACGCAGCATGGCAAGCCGCTCGATGCCCAGGCCAAACGCGTAGCCGGTGTACTTCTCGGCGTCAATGCCGGCCGCCTCGAGCACGTTCGGATGCACCATGCCGCAACCCAGAATCTCGAGCCATTTTCCTTCGCCCCAGGACACGTCGACCTCCGCCGACGGCTCCGTGAACGGAAAGTAGGACGGTCGGAAACGCAGTTCCGCCTTGCGTTCAAAAAACGCTTCGACAAACTGGTGCAACACCGCTTTCAGGTTGGCAAACGAAATGTTCTCGTCGACGACGAGCCCCTCGACCTGGTGAAACATCGGAGTATGGGTTTGATCCGAGTCACATCGGTACACACGCCCCGGCGCGATGATGCGGATCGGTGCGCCTTCCTTGACCAGGGCGCGAATCTGTACCGGCGATGTGTGCGTTCGCAACAGCTTGCCACCCGGGAAATAGAACGTGTCGTGCATGGCACGCGCCGGGTGATTGTCGGGAATATTCAGCGCCGTGAAGTTGTGGAATTCGTCTTCGATTTCAGGGCCCGAACGAACACCGAATCCGGCGTTTGTGAAGATACGCTCGATGCGTGACTGCGCGCGTGACACCGGGTGGCGACCACCGATGCCAAGGCCGCGACCCGGGAGTGTCACGTCAACCGCATCCGCCGCCAATTTCTCGGACAGCGCCACATCTTCCAGGGTCTGACGACGGGCATTCAGCGCTTGCTGGACGGTCTGCTTGGCCTTGTTGATTTCCTGCCCTGCCGCCGATCGTTCTTCGGGCGCCAGTTGTCCGAGTGTCTTGAGGCGTGCAGTGATTTCGCCTTTCTTGCCAAGATAGGAAACCCGCACCGCGTCCAGCGCGGCGAGGTCGTTTGCCGCGCCGATCTCGGACGCAGCTTTCTCGACGAGTTCGCTCAGTCCCTGCATAACAAGAGTCCGGTAGGGCCGGCCTATCGCCGGCCCCGCCAAGATAGCTTAGTTTGCCGCTGCGGGCTGCTCGAGACCGGCCTTCGCCGCTTCGGCAATCGCGCCGAAGCCTTCCGGGTCGTGCACGGCGATATCGGCCAGGACTTTGCGGTCGACTTCGATCTCGGCCTTTGACAGGCCGTGAATCAGGCGGCTGTATGACAGGCCATGCAGGCGAGCTGCAGCGTTGATGCGCGTGATCCACAGCTGGCGGAACTGGCGCTTGCGCTGGCGACGGTCGCGGTAAGCATACTGACCGGCCTTGATGACAGCCTGTTTGGCCGTTTTGAACAGTTTACGACGCGCGCCGTAGTAGCCCTTCGCTTTACCGAGGACTTTCTTATGGCGGGCTTTGGCGGTTACGCCACGTTTTACTCGTGCCATTTCTCAATCTCCTCTCAGCTGTACGGAAGCATGCGTTTCACGGCTTTTACATCGGCGTCGGCGACCTGCTGGGTCGTGCCGAGCTGACGTTTCCGCTTCGACTTCTTCTTCGTAAGAATGTGATTGAGGTGGGACTGGGAGCGTTTATAGCCACCCTTGCCCGTCTTACTGAAGCGCTTGGCCGCGCCCCGGTTGGTCTTCATCTTTGACATTGTCTTTCCTTCTGGCCTTGCAACGTGCCCTTCTAGTGGCCGCGGCAGGCGGATTAATGGCTCGTCACGAGCCGTTACTCACTTGTTGTTGCGACGCGGTGGCGCTAGTGCTTTTTGGGCGCTATCACCATGACCATCTGCCGGCCTTCCATCTGCGGCATCTGCTCAACCGAGCCGTATTCCTCGAGGTCATCTCTGACCCTGGCCAGCAACTGTGCGCCCAATTCCTTGTGCGCCATCTCCCGACCGCGGAATCTCAGTGTGACTTTGGTCTTGTCACCGGACTCCAGGAATTGCATCAGTTTCCTGAGCTTGATCTGGTAGTCCCCTTCGTCCGTTCCCGGACGAAACTTGATCTCTTTAACGTGTACCTGTTTTTGCTTCCGTTTCGCCGCCTGGTTCTTCTTGTTCTGTTCGAACAAGTACTTGCCAAAATCCATGATGCGACAAACGGGCGGATCGGCCATCGGCGATACTTCGACGAGGTCCAGTCCCTCGTCCTTTGCCAGTTCTATGGCGGCGGAGATACCCATGACCCCCGCTTGCTCACCGTCGGACCCGATAACCCGGACCTCGGTGGCCTCGATCTCTTCATTGCGCTTTACGCGCTTTGTAACTGCGATACCAAAATCCTCCAGAAAACAGACACATACCGCACGTCCGCGCAGGGCGAACCGACACTGTCAGTGCGGGAACGCGATTCTATATAGCCGGATGCAAGGATACAACCTCGGAAACGCCGATTTTTCCAAAAAAATCAGGCGTTTTTGCAGCTGTCCTGGAGGCGGTCTGGTGGGCGATCCGGGTTTCGAACCTGGGACCTCTACCATGTCAAGGTAGCGCTCTACCCCTGAGCTAATCGCCCGTGCTAGACCGGTTACCCGCAGGCGGTGCCCGCGAGGACGCGTAATGTACTCAAGCCCCTCCCCGACTGCAACACAAAAAAAGGGATCAGCTACCTTAATTCGTCGAAAAAAGGTAGCTGATCCCTAATTGGGGAGCTGCTGGCTGGTTAGCTGGCTATTTGACCCTCTACGCCGAAACTCTGTGCCCTGAGCGACTGGATCTCGTCGCGAAGGCGAGCCGCTTCCTCGAACTCCAGGTCACGGGCGTGCTTCAGCATGCGTTTTTCGAGTTTCGCCGCTTTCTGCATCATCTGCTCCGGCGTCAGGACCTCGTATGGCGTGCCGCTGTCGGCCACCCGGCGCTTGCCGCCCTTCGGTGACGGGTACGCCGCCTCCATGACATCGGCCACCTGCTTGACGATCGACTCCGGCTTGATGCCATGTTCGGCATTGTGCGCCAGCTGGCGCTCACGACGTCTGTTCGTCTCGTCTATCGCCCGTTGCATCGATCCCGTCATGTTGTCGCCGTAAAGAATCGCTTTCCCGTTCACGTTTCGTGCCGCTCGCCCGATTGTCTGGATCAGCGAGCGATCCGAACGCAGGAAGCCTTCCTTGTCGGCATCCAGGATCGCGACCAGCGACACTTCGGGCATGTCGAGCCCCTCCCGCAGCAGGTTGATGCCGACCAGCACGTCGAACGCACCCAGGCGCAGATCGCGGATGATCTCGGTCCGCTCGACAGTGCCGATATCGGAATGCAGGTAGCGAACCCGTACGTTGTGTTCCTGCAGGTAGTCGGTCAGATCCTCGGCCATACGCTTTGTCAGCGTAGTGATCAGCACGCGTTCGTCGGCGGCCACCCGGTGTCGTATCTCCGACAGAACGTCGTCCACCTGGGTCTGCGCGGGACGCACTTCCACCGCGGGGTCAACGAGTCCCGTCGGGCGCACCAGCTGCTCAACCGTATTGTCCGCCCGCTCTGCCTCGTAGTTACCCGGAGTGGCAGACACATAGATCGTCTGCGGCGACAGCCGCTCGAATTCGTCAAACCGCAGGGGGCGGTTGTCCAGTGCCGACGGCAACCGAAATCCGTACTCGACCAGCGTTTCCTTGCGCGAGCGATCGCCCTTGTACATACCCCCGAGCTGCGGCACCGTCACGTGGCTTTCATCGATAATCAGGATGGCGTTGTGTGGCACGTAGTCGAACAGGCAGGGCGGTGGCTCGCCGGGGTTGCGGCCTGACAGATAGCGGGAGTAGTTCTCGATCCCGGCGCAATACCCCAACTCTTTAATCATCTCTAAATCAAATAAGGTTCTTTGCTCAAGTCTCTGTGCTTCAAGCAATTTTTCGTGCTTTCTCAGGTGCTCCAGACGCGCCTTGAGCTCGATCTTTATCTCGTCGCAGGCTTTCAGAAGCACCTCGCGCGGAGTCACGTAATGCGTCTTCGGAAATATCGTCAGTCGCGGCACGCGCCTGACGACTTCGCCGGTCAACGGATCGAAGTACGACAGTGACTCGACTTCGTCGTCAAACAGTTCGATGCGTACGGCGTCCCGGTCCGATTCGGCCGGGAATACGTCAATGACGTCGCCGCGCACCCGGTATGTGCCCTGCGCCAGATCCAGCTCGTTCCTCGTGTATTGCAACTCGGCCAGGCGCCGCAGAAGCGATCGCTGATCCAGCCGGTCGCCGCGCGTGATGTGCAACACCATCGAGAAATACGACTCCGGATCGCCGAGGCCGTATATCGCGGACACGGTCGCGACGATGATGGCGTCAGGCCTCTCGATCAGCGCCTTGGTTGCCGACAAACGCATCTGCTCGATGTGCTGGTTGATCGACGCGTCCTTCTCGATGTAGGTGTCGGAACTCGGGACGTAGGCCTCCGGCTGATAGTAGTCGTAGTAAGAAACGAAATACTCCACAGCGTTGCGCGGGAAAAACTCGCGCATCTCGCCGTACAACTGCGCCGCCAGCGTCTTGTTGGGCGCGAGAATGATGGCGGGCCGTTGCGTTCGCTCGACCACATTGGCGATTGTGTAGGTCTTTCCGGACCCTGTTACACCGAGCAGGACCTGTGCCGCCAGCCCATCCTCCAGCCCTTCTACGAGGCCTTCGATTGCCTTGCCCTGGTCGCCGGCCGGCGAGTATTTCGACACCAGCGACAGGTGGTCGCGATCGTCGCTGAGCCGGTTTGTCAGGTCGGTGGTTTCACGTACCATGGCGGCGAGTTCCTGTTGTTGCGTTCGAGAAAGGCAATCGAGTGAGTTTATCAGTTTCCAAACGTATGGCTGCCGTGAAACCGTCGCCGACCAGCGCCGTGGTCGCACTCGCGGCCGAACTGCGCGCACAGGGCCGCGACATCATCAGCCTCGGCGCGGGTGAGCCGGACTTCGATACGCCGCCACACATCAAGGAAGCAGCCATCCAGGCGATTGCCGAAGGGGACACGAAATACACGCCGATCGACGGAACGGCGGAGCTCAAAGCGGCCATTTGTGGCAAGTTCGCGCGCGAGAACGGACTCACCTACCGCCCTTCACAGGTGCTTGTCTCGGCCGGCGCGAAGCAGTGTCTCTTCAATCTCTGCCTGGCTCTTTTCGGACCTGGCGACGAGGCAATAATTCCCGCGCCCTACTGGGTCTCCTATCCCGACATGGTACGCCTCGCCGGTGCGGAGCCGGTCATCGTCGATACCGGCATCGAAGCCGGTTTCCGTATGACAGCGGATCAACTTCGAAATGGACTGTCCGACAGGACGCGCCTGCTCATCCTCAACAGCCCGAGCAACCCGAGCGGTGCAAGTTATTCGCGGGCAGAGCTCGAATCACTCGGCGCCGTACTTGCTGAATACCCCGACGTCGTCGTGGTAGCGGATGACATCTACGAACACATTTACTGGGCCGATGAGCCGTTTGTCAGTTTCGCCGCCGCCTGCCCGGACCTGCACGAGCGCACGGTTACGACGAACGGCGTATCCAAGGCTTATGCGATGACAGGTTGGCGGATTGGCTACGCCGCCGGCCCAGCAGAACTCATCGCGGCCATGAAGACAATCCAGAGCCAGAGCACGTCGAATCCTTGCTCGATCTCACAGGCGGCGACGATTGCCGCACTGACCGGCGACCAGCGCTGCGTTGCGGATATGACGGCCGCCTACCGGCAGCGACACGATTTCATCACCGCTGAACTGTCCGGAATCGACGGCATCGAATGCCGTGCCGGCGAAGGAACGTTCTATGCATTTCCCAGGGTTACAGGCGCAATCGATGCGCTGGGCCTTGACGACGATAAGGCGCTGGTCGAGCTGCTGCTGAACGAAGCCGACGTCGCCTGCGTCCCCGGCTCGGCTTTCGGCGCGCCCGGGTACCTCCGGTTTTCCTACGCTTGCTCGATGGAGACGCTGCAAGACGCCCTGGGCCGGATAAAACGGGTTATAGTGGCTTGACAACACAGGGGTGCTGGACCAAAATCCCGCTCCGCTATTCCCCGATAGCTCAGTTGGTAGAGCGATTGACTGTTAATCAATTGGTCCCTGGTTCGAGTCCGGGTCGGGGAGCCAAACTCAGAAAAGCCCGCTCCCGGAGCGGGCTTTTCGCGTCTAGGGAACACCGCAAAGCGCCGGCATCAGGTCTCGCCAAACTTCGCAAGCACGGCGCCGTAAACCTGCATGGCGTCCCAGATGTTCCGGAGCCTGATATTCTCATTCTCGGCATGCTGGTTGTTGTCGTGATTTGCCAGCGGCAGGATCACAACCGGCGCATCAAGTCGATCGCCAAACTCGAACAATGGCAGGCTACCGCCCATGTTGGGCGTCAGGATCAGGTCGGGTGCGATCTGTCGCAACAGCTTCGTGAGTCGCATCGCGACGGGATCGTCCATCGGCGTGCGCAAGGCGGGGTAACCGTCATCCCAGTCCAGCTTCGCGACTTTGGCGTGCGCTCGCAGGATTTCCGGCGCCGGATCTTCATAGACAACATGAAAACCCTGCTCGCGAACATGGTCTTCGACACGCTGCACGACGCCTGCAACCGTCTGGGCGGGCACCAGGCGCAAATCCAGAGAACTCGTCGCCGTGGAGAGGACGACATTGCGGCCCTTGTCGCCAACACCACCGGCAACAATGCCGCGGGCGTTGAGTGCCGGGAGTGCAACCAGTTCTTCGATGCGCTTGCCGTCACCTTCAGGGGTGTGGACCGATAATTCATCCTGCAGCAGCTCAGTGACGTCCGGCATTGCCGCTATGGCCGCCCGTTCCAACTCGCCGAGCGGCGTCACGTCATCGTAGTACCCGTCGATCAGGATGTGTCCCGACTCATCTCGCATGCTCGCCAGAAGATGTGTTAGTTGCATCACCGGGTTTGGCGCCCAGTTGCCGTAGTGCCCCGAGTGGAGCGGACGTGTCGCGCCGTATGTCGTGATGTCGACAGTGACGTCACCGCGAACGCCGAAAACGAGCTGCGTGCGCCGTGACTGGTGCATCGGGCCGTCACAAAACAGCAGCAGGTCCGCGTCGAACAGCTCACGATTGTCATCCAGAATCTTGCCCAGGGTCGGCGATCCGATTTCCTCCTCGCCATCCAGCAGCAAGCGGATGTTGACCGATAGCGGAATACCGCCTGCCCGCATCGCATCCAGCGTATGCATCAGCGCAACGATCGGCATTTTGTCGTCGCCCGCTGAGCGCGCGTAGAGGCGCCATTCCGGGTCGAACGCCCCGTCGACGTCGGCGATGACGACGGGCTGTCCGCCGCCTTGAAGCGTGCCGTCCAGCAACGTCGGCGCAAACGGCGGGTACGCCCAGTTTTCCTCCTGCACCGGTTGTCCGTCGAAGTGGGCGTAGATCAGGATGGTCTCGGTTGCGCCCGGCGCGTTGAGCTCCCCATAGATGTAGGGCGCGTTGCCGGCGCTGAGCGTGCGCGTCTCGATGCCGCGCGATTCGAGATACTCGACTATGTGCGCCGCGTTGACCTGCATGGCGTCGAGGTCAGTCGCTACATTGGGTAACGACAACAGCTCCACGAAGTCGCCGATTATTTCGTGTTCATTCACGGAACGATAGTCGCTGACAGCACGCACGACATCTGTCGCCGACCATTCTGCGGCAACCTGCAATGGCAGTATGACCATTGCCGCCGCGGCCACGGGAATTCGTTTCGAAATTCGCATTCGACTACTCCCGGTACTTGATGACTTGGCCCGCCTTCATGATGAGTGCCAGGTTGTCGTCGGGATTTCGCAAGACCGAAATATCCTCCAGTGGATTTGCGTTGTGTAGCAGCAGGTCGGCGACCCACCCCTCCCGGATCTCGCCGAAGTTGCCGTGCCGGTTTAGCTTGCCCGCCATGCGGATCACCCCGGCACTCTCCGAGGTCGCCTGCACCAGAACTTCGTGCGGCGTCCAGTACAACGCTCGTTCGGTGAATTCGCGCGTCAGCATCGGGTACATGCCGGAGATCAAATCGGTCGAGAACCCCGTCGTTATGTCGTACTTCTTGATCAGCCCGATCAGGTTCTCCTGCCCTTTGAGTACGACGTCGAGTTTTTCCAGGTTCGTCTGCGATATGCCGGGCAGATCGGCCAGCGCCCGGTAGACGACCAGTTGCGTACTGATCACGACGTCGTTCTTTTTCACGAGCCGTGCCGTTTCGTCATCGATCAGCAAACCGTGTTCAATACAACGAACGCCGTTCTGGACCAGACGCTGCACGGCCTCACTCGTGTACGCGTGGGCCAGCACGTAGGTCCCCCAGTCGCTCGCGGCCTGGACCGCCGCCCTGATTTCCTCCGGCGACGGCTGCAGCGAATGAATCGGATCGTACTCCGACATGACACCGCCGCCGCCCATGATCTTTATCTGTGTCGCCCCGAAACGAAGGTTTTCTCGTGTGGCCGCAAGGTGTTGATCGACGCCATCAACGAGGACGCTGTTGTCTGCGCCCATGTACGGGCTCCCACCCTCGAGCGTCGGATTCGGTGTGCCGTGGGATCGCCAATCACCGTGACCGGCCGTCTGCGACAGGATCGCGCCGGACGGGTACAACCGCGGGCCATAAACAACCCCCTGGTCGAGCGCACGGGCGAAATCGCCGTGCGTCCCTCCCGCATCCCGGATCGTTGTGAATCCACTATCGAGATAATTTCTTGCCACGTCGGAGCCTATTGCACCAACAATCGTCGCGTGCACTGGAAAAATGCTGCTGGGCGTATGCATCGTCAGGTGGGCGTGCAGGTCGATGAATCCCGGCGTCAGAACACGCCCATTGCCGTCGATCGCTACAGCATCGGCAGGACCGTCCAACGGCTCGGCCGAAATGCGCGTAATCACACCGTCCTCGACAAGGACATGCCCCGACACCAGCTCCGCACTGACTCCGTCAAAGATACGAACGTCGCGGATCAGGTAGGTATCCGCGTAAGCAGGCCATACTGAAATTACGGCCAGGAAAAATACGAGCTGACGCATCCGACTCCCCTTCTTGTTATCAGATCTGGATCGTTTGGTGTTCTTTTCTGTGGAACGTTATATCGAGCGCGATCTTCATGCCCATCAACAGTAGCAGGCCAACCAGCGGCTCGCCCAGTTCGGTCAACGCAAAACCGCCCACCAGCAACGCAATGTGCGTAATGACCATGCGCTTGTAGGGCATGGCCATCGCCTGGTTGCCGTCGAGCTGGTTGCGCTCGTCGCTTTGCATGAAATTGGTGACAAAAGACCAGCCGTGCGAAATGAACAGAGCCGCAATCGAAACGAGTGTTTCCGGTTTCAGGATCAGGTCGCGCAAGATCTCGGATGGACCCGGTGCATCGGGTCCCCCTTCGAATCCGGAGAACATTCCGATCAGCACCATCACGTGGCCAAACATGAAGCCGCCGTAGTGCACGGTAAAGAATGCGGAAAGAAAAATGCCGCTGCCGCTGAACAGCATTTTCAGGATACCGTAGATGCCAATAATGACGTTTTCGCACCAGAACAGGAGCAACAGGTAAAACACGTCCCAGTCCAGAAACAGGACTCCGGCAACCGGAATCAGGTTAGCCAGTACGAGAAACGCAATCGAAATGCGCAGGCGCGGCGCGGTTTTCAAACCCTCACTCAACGCGACCACATCCGATTGCCCCCCGAAAGACGGTTCATGGCACCCCAAACCCTGTGAAACCAACGATTTACGCTGCAACAGTGTAACTCAATCCGCGCACCACGACGTGCGCTGGAACAGACGGTGGATCGGCATTGCTGAAAAAGAAGACGGCCTGATGAACATCGAGCCGCACCGGTCGCCCGGTGTGGCTCGACCACCGGCCCGCCAGCCGCCTACTTCTTTTTGGGTTCCGACACGACAATGTCGGCCCGATTGCGTTCGACAGTTCGTTCGCCGATTCCTTTTACGAGCGACAGGTCGTCGACGCTGCGAAATGGACCGTGTTTTTTACGGTATTCCACGATCGCTTTTGCCTTCGTCAGTCCGATTCCGTTCAGCTCTGCAGAGATCGTCTCGGCATCGGCAGTGTTGATATTGACCTGTCCCGCGTGGACCGCGCCGGCAAGCGCCAACACGGCACATACGGCGAGAGTTCTGATAATGCTCATCGTGTGCTCCTTGGGTTTCTGGGAGCGATGAGCGTAGGACAGCCGCAACCGGACCGCCGCCACCGAATCTGGGCAATCCCTAGCGATTCGTGATGCTGTGTTGCAACACCGTATCGAACTGCACGCGCGACGCCGGCCGTTGCGTCTCCCAGTTGCGGCAGCTGGGGCACTGCCACAAGAGCCGCTGGCTCGAAAATCCGCACTCCTGGCACTGGTAACGCGGCGTCGCGGCAGCCAGCTTCGACAACGCGCCACGTACCTTGGCGAAGGCCGACTCACCGCCGGTCTCCTCATCCTTGAGCTTTTGCAGGTCAATGAATTCGGAGAGTGTGGGCTCATCCAGCATGTACTGCTCGACGCACTCGTCGATCACCGGTATGCCGCCAATGTCATTGACGATGGCCGTATAGGCGACCAGCGATTTCATGTCCGGGTTCTTATTGAGTAGCGTTTGCAGCGCGTCTTCGAGTTCGGCAACTGCGTTCTCACGTACATAGATCGACACGATTTCCGGCAATGCCTCGGCAATCAGGTATGTATTCTCGTCGATGATACGGTGGTAAAGCCGGAGCGCTGTTTTTGTGTCGTCAGTGTCCCGGGCTATGTGCGCGCGCGTGAGCGCACCACGCATGGTACGCGGACGGCCGGACTGGGCATTCTTGACGTACTGACGGGCGGCGACATAGTCATTGTCGCGCGCAGCAGCTTCCGCCAGTTCGCAGTAGTAATGGGCGATTTGCAGCGCGAGCGATCGACCGCCCAGCACTTCGAGACGCTGGCCGGCGTCAATGGCTTTTTCCCAGTCCCTTTCCTGTTCGTAAATGCTGCACAACGACTCTAGTGCCTGCACCTGGTAGCGCGACCCCTGTGCGAGCCGGACAAACAGCTTCTCGGCACGGTCGAGCAGCCCTGCGGCCAGGTAGTCTTTCGCCAGCGAGTACAAGGCCTGGTCACGCTGTTCCGAGGCGAGATCGGGTCGCGCGATGATGTTCTGGTGAATGCGAATAGCCCGCTCGACTTCGCCCCGCCGTCGAAACAAACTGCCCAACGCAAAGTGCGTTTCGATCGTCTTGTCGTCGACGCGCACCATCTTCAGAAAGTGCTCCAGCGCCTGGTCAGTCTGCTCGTTGAGCAGGAAGTTGAGGCCTTTCAGGTAATCGATATTCAGTGGTGGCGGAGCACCGTCTTCGTCGCGTTCGCCGAAACGCCCCATAGCCCAGCCCGCCGCGGCCAGCAGCAGGAAAAGCCCGGCTAAAAGAAAGGTGGATTCAGTCGGCATCGTCGAGTGGCAGGTTCCGGAGGCTACTCACCTCATTCTCGGACATTCGTAACGAACGACGCAACATGCGGCGTTCATTAGCCACTTTCAACGCGTACAGCCCCATACAGAGGACGCCAAACAGCCAGCCTATTGCGATCGCAACCGTAAAGGCCAGTGAGACGGGTGCCACGAACTCCCAGTGCAGCAGGCGAATCGTTACCTCGCCCGGATTGCCGGCGGTGAATACGATCATCGCTATGAAGATCAGAACGACCAGGAGCAGCAGGCCGACCCGTTTGAAGAGAGTGCCCATTCAGTTAACCCATCGTCCGATGGACGGGTGTCAGTTTTTGATGGGGAAATGGCGCGACGCGTTGACGCGCTCGCGCAGATCTTTGCCCGGCTTGAAGTGCGGGACGTACTTGCCGGACAACGCAACGGCTTCGCCGGTCTTCGGATTTCGCCCGATGCGAGGCGGACGGTAATGCAATGAGAAGCTGCCGAAGCCGCGGATCTCGATGCGCTGGCCTTTCGCCAGTGAGTCGCTCATCAGGTCAAGAAGGTGCTTAACCGCTAACTCGACATCTTTCGCCGGGAGGTGCTTTTGCTTGCGAGAGATGGCTTCTATCAGTTCTGATTTTGTCATTTTACCTTTCGCCGTATCGCCGAATCAGCGTAACCCACGGATATTAAAGGTAATAGTAGCCCAGACCGTGCGGTCCGGGCTACCCTTTTTACTTATTATTTGCCGCCGCCCATCTTTTCTTTGAGCAGCTCGCCCAGCGTGGTGCCGACCGGAGCAGCGCCGGCGTCAGATTTGTAGCTGCTGACGGCCTCCTGCTCTTCGTGCACTTCCTTGGCTTTGATCGACAGCTGGATCGCGCGATTCTTGCGGTCAACATTGGTGAATTTGGCCTCAACCTCTTCACCAACCTTGAGCACCGTGCGCGCGTCCTCGACGCGACCGCGGGCCAGCTCGCTGGCTCGCAGCGTGCCAAACACGCCGTCGCCGAGATCGACCTGCGCACCGCGTGCGTCAACCTCGGTGACCGTGCCCTTGACGATCGAGTTCTTCGGATGTGCCGCAAGCCAACCGGAGAACGGATCTTTCTCGAGCTGCTTGATGCCCAGCGAAATGCGCTCGCGCTCCGCATCGATTGCAAGAACGGCCGCTTCGATTTCCTGGCCCTTCTTGTAATTGCGTACCGCCTCTTCGCCCGGGATGTCCCAGGAAATGTCGGAGAGATGCACGAGACCGTCGATGCCACCGTCCAGTCCGATGAAAATACCGAAGTCCGTGATCGACTTGATCTGGCCCGATACCTTGTCCGAACGGTTAAACGTTGCGGCAAACTCCGCCCACGGATTCGACTTGCACTGCTTGATGCCGAGCGAGATCCGACGACGTTCCTCGTCAATCTCGATGACCATGACTTCAACTTCCTCGCCGACCGAAACAACACGTGACGGGTTGACGTTCTTGTTGGTCCAGTCCATTTCCGAGACATGAACAAGGCCTTCAACGCCATCTTCGATCTCGACAAAGCATCCGTAGTCGGCAATGTTCGTGACCTTGCCGAAGATACGCGTCTGCGGCGGGTAGCGGCGCGCGAGATCCTGCCATGGATCGTCACCGAGCTGCTTCATACCCAGCGAAACACGCTGGCGTTCGCGGTCGAACTTGAGGATCTTGACGTCGATCTCCTGCCCAACCTCGACAACCTCGGAAGGATGCTTGACGCGCTTCCATGCCATGTCGGTGATGTGCAGCAGGCCGTCGATGCCACCGAGGTCGACGAAAGCGCCATAATCGGTGAGGTTCTTGACGATACCCTTGACGGTGTTGCCTTCCTGCAGCTCTTTCAGGAGTTGCTCACGCTCAGCCGAGTACTCGGTCTCGACGACGGCACGACGGGAAACAACAACGTTGTTGCGACGCTGGTCCAGCTTGATGACCTTGAACTCGAGACTCTTGCCCTCGAGGTAGGCCGGATCGCGAACCGGGCGAACATCGACAAGCGAGCCCGGCAGGAACGCGCGGACATTGTCGATTTCGACAGTGAAGCCGCCTTTTACGCGGCCATTGATGATGCCTTCTACGACGGCACCATCTTCGAAAGCTTTTTCCAGGTCGATCCAGGTACGTGCGCGAATGGCTTTCTCACGCGACAGCTTGGTCTCACCGAAACCATCTTCGACGGCATCCAGCGCGACTTCGACTTCGTCGCCGACAGCGACTTCGTCTTCGTTCTTGAACTGTTCCCTGGGGATAACGGCCTCGGACTTGAGGCCTGCACTGACGAGTACAACATCGTCATTTACCGCGACAACGGTGCCGGTGATGATGGATCCGGGCTTTATCTGTTGACTGGCAAAACTCTCTTCAAATAATTCAGCAAAACTTTCAGACATGTTAGTTAACCAAGGGAGTAAACACTCCCACCCAATTTGTGTCGTGTCACGTCCTGTGACTGACGGTCATATAAAAAAAGGAGCGAACATCCTGTTCGATCCTGTCCATTAAACTTTCCTGGAAGTTAAAGTTCGGCGACCCAGTCCAGAACCCGTTGTGTCACAGCTTCGATTGACTGGCCCGAGGAATCCAGAATCCTGGCGTCCCCGGCCGGCCGGAGCGGAGCGACTTTGCGCTCGGAATCCCGGCGGTCGCGGTCCTCTATGTCCCGCGAAAGGGCGGCAAGGCTAACATCGACCCCCTTGTCTTTCAACTGCTTATGACGCCTTCGAGCCCGTTCCTCGGCGCTTGCCGTCAGAAAGATTTTTACCGCGGCGGAAGGAAATACCTGGGTGCCCATATCACGCCCGTCTGCAACCAGCCCCGGGGGCTGCCGGAAGCCGCGCTGGCGCTCCAACAGCGCCTCTCGAACGGCCGGTATGGCGGCGACGACGGAGGCCTTCTCCCCGGTCGATTCGCGGCGAACATCGAGGGTCACATCGGTCGCATCGAGCCAGATCTGCTCCTCGCCGGCCTCGTCGCTGTCAAAGCGGACGTCGAGATTGCGGGCGATTTCAGCGACCTGCGCGGGATCAGACGAATCGACACCGGCCCTTTCAGCGGCCAGCGCCGTCAGGCGATACAAGGCACCGCTGTCCAGCAGGTGAAACCCGAGCGCGTCTGCAACACGACGTGCGACCGTGCCCTTCCCGGACCCGCTGGGGCCGTCAATTGCTATGACAGGCACGGTCAACTTATCCGGACTCCCAAATCCTGCAACAAGTCGCGGAATCCCGGGAAGGAGGTTTCCACGTTGTCCACATTCTCGATCACGACCTCGTCAGTGGCGACGGTCCCGGCAATTGCAAGGGACATGGCCACCCGGTGATCGTCGTAGCTGTCAACTTTGCCGCCCCGGAAGGTGCCGCCATGAATGATTGCACCATCATCCGTCTCGTCGACTTGTATTCCCAACCGGCGCAAACCATCGGCCATCGCCGCAATGCGATCACTTTCTTTGACACGCAGCTCCTGCAAACCGGTGAATATCGTCTCGCCCGTTGCAGCACCGGCCGCAACGAACAACGCCGGAAACTCATCGATCGCGAGTGAAACCAGCGCCGGGTCGATCGATCCGCCGCTCAGCCGGGATGCGCGTGCACGAATGTCGGCAACCGGTTCTGCACCGAGCAGCCGCGGGTTATCCAACGTAATGTTCGCACCCATCGCACGCAGAATGTCCAATACCCCCGTTCGCGTCGGATTGACGCCCACGTTTCGAATCAACACGTCGGCTCGCTCGGACAGCACAGCCGCCAGAATAATGAATGTCGCCGACGACAGATCGGCGGGAACCTGCAGGTTGCAGCCGCTTAATCGGGACCCGCCGGTTACCCGCACCGTCATCCCCTTGCGCGCCACCGCAACTCCCATGGACTCCAGCATTCGCTCCGTGTGATCGCGCGTGACGGCCGGCTCCGTGACGGTCGTGTCGCCACTCGCGTACAAGCCGGCCAGCAACACGGCCGATTTCACCTGGGCACTTGCCATAGGCAGTATGTAGTCGATGCCACGAAGTTTCAGTCCGCCGGCAATCTGTAGCGGCGGGGTTCCGTCACAGTCACTGTCGATGGCGGCCCCCATTTTGGTCAGCGGCGTGATGATGCGCCCCATAGGCCGGGATGACAGCGACGGATCCCCGGTCAACGTCGAATCGAAGCGTTGCCCGGCCAGCATCCCGGCCATGAGGCGCATTGCGGTTCCGGAATTCCCGAGATCGAGCGGCCGCGCCGCAGCCGAAAGCCCATGCAGGCCGACACCCTCGACGGAAAGTGTCGTAGGCGAAGGCTGATGAATATCGACGCCCAGGGCCCGCATGGCCGCGAGCGTTGCGAGGCAATCCTCGCCGGCGAGAAAACCGCCGACCTCGGTTCGGCCCTCCGCGATGCTGCCGAGCATCAACGCCCGGTGCGATACGGATTTGTCACCCGGTACGGTGACGGAAGCGTCAACGAGCTTCGACGGTGTGACAGTAAATTGCATGCCCGGCTAACCGACTGCTTTCGGATAGGCGCCCAGCACGCGAAACAGGGACGCGTCTTTTTCGAGTTCTGCCAACGCGTCAGACACCGGCTGCTCTGCTGCATGGCCTTCGATATCAATGAAAAACACGTAATCCCACTTCTTGCGACGCGATGGGCGTGACTCGATTCGGGTCATGCTGACACCGTGGTCCGCCAGCGGTTGCAATAAATTGTGCAGGACCCCGGCTCCGCCGGCCGTATCGCTGGTTGACACCAGGAGTGTGGTCTTGTCCTCACCGCTCGGTGTCAGCAGGTTTCTGCCGACGACGAGGAATCGCGTTGCATTGTCGGGCCGATCCTCAATGTTATTGACGAGGATCTTCAATTCGTAGACATCGGCAGCAACATCCGGCCCGATTGACGCCGTGCCGTCCTCGTCGCGTGCGCGACGTGCACCCGCGGCATTGCTCGACATGCCGATCAGCTCGGCGTGCGGCAGGTACTCCCGAATCCAACCGCGACACTGCGCCAGCGACTGCTCGTGCGCACAAATGCGTTCAATGTCGTCAAGCCGCTCCACTTTGCCCATCAGGTGCTGCTCGATCTTCAGTTCAATCTCGCCCGAGATCTTCAGTGGCGACGTCAGGAACATGTCCAGAGAATGGTTGACCGAGCCTTCCGTCGAGTTCTCGATCGGCACCACGCCGAAATCGGCCGCACCGCATTCGACTTCCTGGAAAATCTCGTCAATCGTATGGAACGGCAATGCGCGCACCGAGTGTCCGAAATGCTTGTAGACGGCGGTCTGCGTAAACGTGCCTTCTGGGCCGAGAAAGCCGATCTTCAACGGTTCCTGCTGCGCGAGGCAAGCCGACATGATTTCGCGAAACAGCCGTAGCATTTCGTCGTCGCGCATCGGCCCCTCGTTGCGGGCCACCACGTTGCGCAGCACTTCCGCTTCACGCTCCGGACGGTAGTAGTCAACGGCCGAGCCAAGGTCGCCCTTCGCCACGCCGACCTGCTGCGCAAAGGACGCGCGCTCGTTGATCAACGCCTGGATGCGCTCGTCAATATCGTTGATGCGCTTGCGAATCTCGGCGAGATCCGGCGTCGTTTTGTCCTGCCCTGAGCCTGCCATGCCGGTTACCGACGAAAAGCTAGTGGAATCCGTAGCTTATACAGGCTTTCCGAGATTTCGCAACGTCAGGACCCCATCAATGGATGCAATTTCGTCGAGCAAAGCCTGCGACGGCTCATCGTTGACGTCGACAATCGTGTACGCGAGATCGCCAATAGACTTGTTCAACAGGTCTTCGATATTCAGGCCCGCATTTGCGAGGCAGGTCGAGACCTGGCCGACCATGTTCGGCACGTTCGCGTTGGCCAGCGTGATTCGCCACGCATCCAGACGCGGCAGTCGGGCTTGAGGGAAATTCACGGAAAAGCGAATGTTGCCATTCTCGAGGTAGTCCTTGACGTTCTCCGCCACCATCACCGCGCAGTTTTCCTCGGCCTCCGCGGTCGATGCCCCGAGATGCGGCAATGTGACCGCTTTCGGGTGGGCGATCAATTCCGGAGTCGGAAAGTCGGTGATGAACGCATGCAATTTGCCGCTGTCCAGTGCCGCAACTGCGGCATCGTTGTCGACGACCCCGCCTCGCGCAAAGTTCACCAGCACGCCGCCGTCATTCATCAGCGACAGCCTGTCCGAATTGACCATGCCTTTGGTCGCTTCGATCAGCGGCACGTGCAGACTCACGAAGTCCGAGCTCTGGAAAAGTTCGTCCAGTGTCTCCGCGTGATGTACGCCGGACGATAGCTGCCACGCGTTGCTTACCGTAATCGCGGGGTCGAACCCGGTGACCTTCATGCCGAGGGCGAGCGCCGCATTGGCCACTTCGACACCGATAGCGCCAAGACCGATGACGCCAAGCGTCTTGCCAGGCAGCTCAAACCCGACAAATTGCTTTTTCCCCGCCTCGACGGACTTGTTCAGGGCATCGCCGGTCTCGGTAAGCGCCGAAACATACTCCGATGCGGTGCACAGATTACGCGCGCCTATCAACATCCCGGCAATCGCAAGTTCCTTGACCGCATTGGCGTTTGCGCCCGGGGCGTTGAATACCGGAACGCCGCGCTCGGCCATCCTGTCGACCGGAATGTTGTTGGTACCTGCGCCGGCCCGACCGATCGCCGCAACCGAAGTCGGTATATCCATGTCATGCATATTGTGCGAGCGCAGCAATATCGCATCCGGATTGGCAAGGTCAGAGGCGACTTCGTAGCGCTCACGCGGCAGCCGCCGCAGTCCGGCTACGGCGATGTTGTTAAGTGTCTGGATTCTGAACATTTATCCGTTCGCTTTCTCAAATTCGGCCATAAACCCGATCAACGCGTCGATCGCATCCTCGGGCACGGCGTTGTAAATCGATGCACGCATTCCGCCCACGGACCGGTGTCCCTTCAGGTTGGTCAGTCCGGCGTCCCTGGATTCCTCTAGGAACCGCGCGTCCAGCGCCGAATCGGCGAGAATGAATGGCACGTTCATCCAGGAGCGGCTCTCAACGGCGACCGGGTTCGAGTAGAAGTCAGATGCATCGATTGCCGCATACAGCTTGGACGACTTGCGCGCGTTGACTTCGGCCATCGCTTCGACGCCACCCTGCTCCAGCAGCCACTGGAACACGAGGTCGGCCACGTACCATGCGAAAGTCGGCGGTGTGTTGGTCATCGAGTCGGAATCCGCGTACGACTTCCAGGTCACCAGGTGCGGATTATTCGGCCGTGCGCGGTCGAGCAGATCATTGCGCACTATGACCACTGTTATGCCCGCCGGGCCGATATTTTTCTGTGCACCCGCGTAGATAGCCCCGAACTTGCTCACGTCAATCGGCCGCGACAAGATCGTGCTCGACATATCCGCAACCAGCGGAACGTTGCCGCCAGGCACGAAGTGGAACTCTACGCCGGCGATGGTCTCATTCGGCGTGTAGTGAAGATACGCCGCATTGTCCGAGCGCCGCCATCCGGACTCGTCCGGTATGTAAGTGAAGTTTTTGTCGGACGCATCGGCCGCGATATTCACGTTGCAGAATTTGGCCGCTTCGCCAGCGGCCTTCTTGCCCCAACTACCCGTGACAACGTAATCGGCGACATCGTCCGGGCCGGCGAGATTGAGCGGGGCCATGGCCATCTGCAACGTTGCGCCGCCCTGAGCGAACAGCACGCTGTAATCATCAGGAATGGACAGCAATGTCCGCAGGTTGGCTTCGGCCCGCGCAGCAAGTTCGACGAACTCTTTGCTGCGGTGGCTCACTTCCATCACCGACATTCCCGTGCCCTGCCAATCCGGCAGGTCGTTACGAATGATTTCGAGGACTTCGAGGGGTAGTGCCGCCGGTCCGGCACTGAAATTGTAAACGCGCGACATGTCGCAAAAATTCCAGTTACATCAGGAGGGGTATCTTGGGCGCGTATTGTTACGTTTTAGCTGCAGGAATGCACTACCCAATAAGAGGATATGCAAATTGCCGATAGCGATTTCGCGCACCATTACAGTGCGTCATTCGTCGTCTTCGATCGCCTCGATACGCGCAATGCCCACGAGACGCTGACCATCCTCGACCCGGATCAGCCGAACTCCCTGGGTATTGCGACCCATGACCGAGATGTCGTCAACCGCCGTCCGGACAAGCGTGCCATTGGAACTGATCAGCATGACTTCGTCTTCGTCGGCCACCAACGTGGCGCCTACGGTCCTGCCGTTTCGCTCCGTCGTCTGGATCGCGATCACGCCCTGCCCGCCGCGGCCCTGCACCGGAAAATCATCGACGGCTGTGCGTTTGCCGTAGCCGTTCTCCGTGGCGGTAAGTATCAGGCCATCGCGCATGACAGACAGCGCGATGACTTCGTGTCCGGCCGGCAGCTTGATGCCACGAACACCGGCCGCGCCGCGTCCCATGGGCCGCACGTCGCCTTCCGCGAACCGGATCGACTTGCCGTGGCTGGCAACCAGCAGAATCTCCGCGTCGCCGTCGGTGATGGCGACATCGACCAGCTTGTCGTCGCCACGCAAATCGATTGCGATAATGCCGCTGGCACGCGGGCGCGAGAACTGGCTCAACGGCGTCTTTTTCACCGTGCCGCCAGACGTCGCCATGAACACGAAGTGTCCCTCGGCGTACTCGCGAATCGGGCGTACGGCGTTGATACGCTCGCCTTCTTCGAGAGGCAGCAGGTTGACGATCGGCTTGCCACGCGAGCCCCGGCTTGCCTGCGGGACCTGGAACACTTTCAGCCAATACACCTTGCCGCGACTCGAAAAACACAGGATCGTGTCGTGGGTATTGGCCACGAACAGGTTGTCGATAAAGTCTTCGTCCTTGACCTTGGTCGCCGATTTACCGCGACCGCCACGCTTCTGTGCCTGGTAGGCCTCGATCGGCTGTGCCTTGGCGTATCCCCCGTGTGACAGGGTGACGACCACCTCCTCTTCGGGGATCAGGTCCTCGACGCTCAGATCCGAGTGGTCCTGGACGATTTCCGTGCGCCGTTCGTCGCCGAACGCGTCACGAATTTCCCGGAGCTCGGTGCGTATCACCTCAAGCAACTTATCGGGATCGCCCAGAATACTTGAAAACTCTTTAATTTTTTCAAGTATCTCTTTGTATTCTTTAACTATTTTATCTTGCTCAAGGCCAGTCAGACGGTGCAGCCTCAGGTCCAGAATGGCCTGCGCCTGGACCTCCGACAAGCGGTAGCGGCCATCGATCAGGCCACTCTCCCCGTCCAGGCCGTCGGGACGGGTATCGGTGTCGCCCGCGCGCTCGAGCATGCCGGTGACCTGCCCCGGCGACCAGTCGCGGCTCACGAGGCCGACCTTGGCTTCGGCCGGTGACGCGGATGCCTTGATGAGCTCAATGACCTCGTCGATGTTGGCGAGCGCTACGGTCTGTCCTTCCAGGACGTGGGCCCGATCACGGGCCTTGCGCAGGTCGAATATCGTGCGGCGTGTAACCACCTCGCGCCGATGGGCCAGGAATGCCTCGAGTACCTGCTTGAGATTCAGCAGCTTCGGCTGCCCGTCGTGCAACGCCACCATATTGATGCCGAATACGCTCTGCATCGGGGTCTGCTTGTAGAGATTGTTCAGCAGCACATCGGCGGATTCGTTTTTCTTCAGCTCGATGACGATCCGCATGCCGTCCTTGTCAGACTCGTCCCTCAGACCGTCGCCGGAAATCCCTTCAATCTTCTTGTCACGCACCAGGTCCGCGATCTTCTCGATCAGGCGCGCCTTGTTCACCTGGTACGGCAGCTCAGTCACGACAATGCGCTCGCGCCCGCTCTTCATCTCCTCGATGTCGACCTTGGCGCGGATATAGACCCGGCCACGCCCGGTCCGGTAGGCGGAATAAATGCCCTGCGCCCCGTTGATGATGCCGCCGGTCGGAAAATCCGGCCCGGGCATGTGCTCCATCAGGCCTGGCACGTCGATCGCCGGGTCCTCAATGAGCGCGAGGCTGGCATTGATGACCTCGGTCAGGTTGTGCGGCGGAATGTTGGTCGCCATGCCGACTGCAATGCCCGACGAGCCATTAACGAGCAGGTTCGGGACCTTGGTCGGCATGACCGACGGTTCCTTTTCGGAACCATCGTAGTTCTCGACCCAGTCGACCGTATCTTTTTCGATATCGGCCAACAGCTCGTGGGCGATCTTCGTCATGCGTACTTCGGTGTAACGCATGGCTGCAGCGCCGTCGCCGTCTACCGAGCCGAAGTTACCCTGGCCGTCGACCAGCATGTAGCGCATCGAAAACGGCTGCGCCATACGCACGATCGTGTCGTATACCGCCGAATCGCCGTGCGGGTGGTATTTACCGATCACGTCACCGACGACACGCGCGGATTTCTTGTACGGCTTGTTGTAGTCATTGCCAAGCTCGCGCATGGCATGCAAAACGCGCCGGTGAACGGGCTTCAGCCCGTCGCGAACGTCGGGCAATGCACGCCCGACAATGACGCTCATCGCGTAGTCGAGATAGGACTGCTGCATCTCCTCTTCGAGGCTTACGGACAACAATTCCTGGGCAACTTCAGCCATACTTTTCTACTTTCCAGACTCAAAATCCGAGCGCGGTCCCGGCCGAAACGCGGGATCGAAAAAGCCATTTTTGTCGGGTTTCGAGCGAGTTGAATCTGTGATTTTTCGGGTTCTGTCTGGACCCTCAAAAAGGGGCCCGGTAAGGCTCAGAATAATACCATAGAAGGGGCCGAAACAGCAGTGTTTTCAGGCCTTTCAGCGGCATTCGAAAAGTGGCTGGCGGACGCTGTCGGGACGCGTATACTGCGCCCCTTATGCAGCATTGCGATACCCTGATTGCGCCGCGTTGGTGCGTACCGGTCGAGCCCGCTTCGACGGTCCTTGAGGCCCATGCCGTTGTCGTCAATGACGGACGGGTCGCCGATGTGTTACCGCTGGATGAGGCGGCGTCCAAATACCAGCCGAGCGTGCGCATCGATCGTCCGGAGCACGTCCTGATTCCGGGCCTGGTCAACGCCCATACACACGCCGCCATGACCCTGCTGCGCGGTTTTGCCGATGACCTGCCGTTGGAGGCCTGGCTTCACGATGCAATCTGGCCCACCGAATCTCGCTGGGTCAGTGCCGAGATGGTCCGCGATGGCACCGAGCTCGCCATCGCCGAAATGATTGGCGGGGGCACCACCTGTTTCAGCGACCAGTATTTTTTCCCGGAAATCGTTGCCCAGACCGCCGACAAGCTGCAAATGCGCGCTGTTGTCGGTACGCCGGTCGTCGATTTTCCGACTGCGTGGGCACAGAACGCATCAGAGTACCTCGCGAAGGCGAACGACCTCGTGCATGACCCGTACGCAGGGCACCCGCTAATATCGACCTGCTACGTTCCCCACGCTACGTATTCGCTTTCGGACGAAGGGTTTCACGAACTTCGGGTGCTCGCAGACCAACTGGATTTGCGCGTCCAGATCCACCTGCATGAGACTGCCGCTGAGGTCAGCACGGCGATTCGGGATACCGGCAAGCGTCCTGCAGCCCGTCTCGACGAACTTGGCTTTCTGAACGGCTCGCTCCTCGCTGTCCATGCGGTTCACGTCGATGAGATCGAAATAGCGCTGTTCGCCGATCGCGGTGTTGCCGTCGCGCATTGCCCGCGTTCGAACCTGAAGCTCGCGAGCGGCATCGCGCCGGTTGCGGCGATGCTGGATGCGGGTATCAGCGTCGGCATTGGCACGGATGGCGCGGCCAGCAACAACACCCTCGACATGCTTTCGGAGACCCGGACCGCCGCCCTCCTCGCAAAGGTTCGCAGTAACGACGCCTCTGCCGTAACGGCAGACAATGCGTTACGCATGGCCACGCTCGGCAGCGCGGGTGCGTTAGGTCTGGCTGGCGAGATCGGGTCCATCACGCCCGGCAAGTGGGCCGACCTCGCCTGCGTTGACCTGGGCAGGCTGAACAGCCAGCCGGTCTACGACCCCGTCTCGCAACTTGTCTATACGGCCCGCGCCGACCAGGTCGCGGACGTATGGATTGCCGGGCGGCATCACGTTGACAATGGCAGGCTCGCCCACATTGATCTGGTCGACCTGAAACTACGATGCAATGAATGGCGCGAGCGCATAGCAGGCACCGAATGACTACAGACAGACAAAACGTCGACCCTGCGGAGGTCGCGAAATTTGATGCACTGGCATCTCGGTGGTGGGATCCGGAGGGCGAATTCCGGCCACTCCACCAAATCAACCCGTTGCGGCTCGACTGGATTCGCCAGCACGTCGACCTGGACGGTCTGCGTGTGATAGACATCGGATGCGGCGGCGGCATCCTGACCGAATCCATGGCGGCTGCCGGCGCTGAAGTCGCCGGTATCGACATGGCCGAGGGCCCGCTGGCGGTTGCTCGCTTACATCAGCATGAGTCTGGCGCCAATGTCGATTATCGCCAGGCAACGGCCGAGGAGCTGGCTGCGTCTGCCCCTGCGGCGTATGACGTTGTGACCTGCCTCGAGATGCTCGAGCACGTGCCGGACCCGGCACAGGTCGTCGAATCCTGCCGAACCCTGGTCCGACCCGGCGGACACGTGTTTTTCTCAACGATCAACCGCAACCCGAAGTCGTTCCTGTTTGCGATCGTCGGCGCCGAGTATCTCTTGAAGTTGCTGCCGGCCGGCACCCACGAATACGACAAGTTTATTCGCCCGTCCGAGCTCGAGTCGTGGGCCCGCGCGGCCGGCCTGGAGCTCAAAAGTAGCATTGGCATGCACTACAACCCTGTCACGCGCGAGTACTCGTTGGGATCCGGCCTCGACGTGAACTATCTCATGCACTTCCAGCGGCCCGCTGACTGATGCAACTCCAGGACAGCGAGTTCGAGCTGGTTCTGTTCGACCTGGATGGCACGCTTGTCGATACGGCGCCAGACATGGTGGCCGTTCTGCAATCGATACAGCGGGACCGCGGCATCGACCCTGTACCCTACGAATTGGGAAGATCCTTCGTTTCCCACGGCGCAATCGGATTGTTATCAATCGGCTTTCCGGAGCAGCACGTCGAGTTCGGGGATGACCTGCACATAGAGTACCTGGAGCGCTATGCACAGGACGTCTGTGCCGAGTCCACGTTGTTCGACGGGCTCCCGTCCCTGCTCGAAAAACTCGAGTCGAGCGGCGTGCCGTGGGGCATTGTGACGAACAAGCCGGAACAGCTGACCCATCCGCTGATTGCCGCGCTCGGCCTTGCGGATCGCATTGCCTGCACGATAAGTGGCGACACGCTGCCCGTTCGCAAACCGGATCCCGCACCCGTACTGCTCGCCTGCGACCTCGTCGGCGTTGACGCGCACCGTTCCATCTACGTCGGCGATGCGGACCGCGACATCGAGGCAGGTCGCCAGGCCGGGACCGCAACGATCGCCGCTGCCTACGGTTACATTACCGAAGACGACGACCCACGCGAGTGGGACGCCGATATCATTGCCGCGACGCCCGACGAACTGGCGCAAATCGTCCTCAAAGCGGTTAATCTTGAGCCCTGATGTATTCGTTCGAACTCGACCCGCTGATTGTTCAGTATGGCCTGCCCGGCGCCGCCGCGGGCCTCCTGATCGGCGCTCTCATTGCCTGGCTGCTGTCACGCCGAGGCAAAAAGCGTCTTGAGGCGGAAATCGACCAGGTCGAGCGCGAGCTGAAGAGCCAGGAGGCGCTGCAGCAGGAACGTACTGCGGCGTTCGAGCTGGCAAATGCCAAGCTCACGCAGGCATTTGCCGAGCTCTCCAATCGCTCGCTGAGAGCGAACAGCGACACATTCCTGAAGCTCGCAGAACAGAACCTCGAAGCACAGCAGGCCAGAGCCAAGACCGAGCTCACCGAACGCGAAAAAGCGGTTGAGGCGCTCATCAAGCCGATTCGGGACGCGCTCGACGCCTCGCAGAAACAGATTGCCGAGCTCGAGAAGGCGCGCAGTGAAGCCTACGGTGGAATACGCAATCAACTGGAAGAGATGCAGCTCAACCAGAAGTCGCTGACCCAGGAGACGCAGAATCTCGTCAAGGCATTGCGGCGCCCCGAGGTTCGTGGCCGATGGGGCGAGATCACGTTGCGACGACTCGTGGAACTCGCCGGCATGGTCGAACATTGCGACTTCATCGAGCAGGTGCACACGCAGAGCGAGGGCCAGATCATCCGGCCTGACATGATTGTCCGGATGCCGGACGATCGGGAACTCGTCGTCGATGTAAAAACGCCGCTCGATGCGTATTTGGCGGCGGCCGAGGCAGAGGACGACGCGCAGCGCGACCTGGGGCTGAAGCGACATGCCAAGAATGTTCGCGGGCACATTCGCATGCTGTCAACCAAGGCCTACTGGGGACAATTCGAAAAGAGTCCGGAGTTCGTCATTCTCTTTATTCCCGGCGACCAGTTCCTGAGTGCCGCGCTGGCCGAAGAGCCGGATCTCATTGAGTACTCCCTGTCGCAGCAGATCATCCTTGCGACACCGACCAGCTTTGTCGCGCTCCTGAAGGCCGTCGCCTACGGCTGGCGCCAGCTCGCACTTGCCGACAATGCAAAAGAAATCCGGATCCTTGCCGAGGATCTTTACGGCAGGCTCGGGACGTTCGTCACGCACATGGCCAAGGTTGGCCGGCAGCTGGACAGCAGCGTCGAGAATTACAACAAGGCGGTCGGCTCACTTGAGCGCAGTGTTCTCCCGGGCGCACGAAAGTTTGTCGAGCTTGGCGTCCACCCCAAGAAGACAATTGAGAAACTCGAATCGGTTGAAGCCGTTCCGCGAAAAATCATTGAGGGAAACGATAGTTGAGTATTGACCCCAGGACTTACGAGTACCGCGACGACATTCTCGACGACCGCATTATCCTGATTACCGGTGCCAGCGACGGAATCGGGCGCGCGCTCGCCCTCGAGTGCGCACGGCTGGGCGCACAGGTCATCCTGCATGGGCGTAGCGTGCCGAAGCTCGAAAAGGTCTACGACCAGATCGAAGCCATTGACGGTGCTGCCCGGCCTTCGATAGCCGTCCTGGATCTCGCTGCCGCCAATTCCGAAAGCTACACGTCGCTCGCGAAGAGCATGGAGGACGAATTCGGGCGACTCGACGGACTTGTCCACAACGCGAGCATTCTCGGTGACCGATTCTCCATCGAACAGTACGACGCTGTGACCTGGCAGCGTGTCATGCATGTCAATGTCACGGCCGTGTTCGCCCTGACGCAGGTCTTCCTGCCCCTGCTGCAGCAATCCGATGACCCGTCGGTCATTTTCACCAGTAGCGGCGTTGGGCGGACTGGCAAGGCATTCTGGGGTGCGTACGCAGCTTCAAAATTCGCGACCGAAGGTCTGTCCCAGGTCCTGGCGGACGAGCACCGGCACGGCCCGCTGCGCAGCAACTGCATCAACCCCGGAGCGACGCGCACCAACATGCGACTGGCGGCTTACCCGGCCGAGGATCGGGACAAACTGAAAACGCCGCAAGAGATCCTTGCGCCCTATGTTTACCTGCTGGGTCCCGACAGCCAGGGCATAACGGGACAGAGTTTCGACGCTCAGTAGAAATAACATCAAGTAAAGCATCTTACTTTCTGTTTTTGAGGGTTTTTGTACTTCTTCTGCCTTGACGTGCCTGTTCCGGCGCCGAAATTCCCGCGGCTTTGTACAACTGACGCGCCTGCGCCGGTGTGAGCGCCTCGTATCGCCCTTTGCGAAGCTGCCTGGGCAGCTGAATGGGGCCGTAGGCAACCCGGATGAGGCGACTGACTTCCAGCCCGACCGCCTCCCACAAACGCCGAACTTCACGGTTGCGGCCTTCCTTCAGCGTTACCGTAAACCAACGGTTGGCGCCCTCGCCGCGCCCCGCCTCGATGCTGTCGAAACGCGCCGGACCGTCCTCCAAATCCATCCCGGTACGCAGACGCCCCAGGATGTCCTCTTGCGGGTTGCCATGAACCCGGACCGCATACTTGCGGACAATCTCGGCCGATGGATGCATGAGCGCGTTGGCAAGCACTCCGTCGGTTGTAAACAGGAGCAGCCCTGTCGTCGCGAGATCCAGGCGCCCAACCGCGACCCAGCGAGCGCCCTTGAGCCGAGGTAGCGCGTCAAACACGAGCTTCCTCCCTTCAGGGTCCTCACGGCTCGTTACTTCGTCGCCGGGTTTGTTATAGACAATGTGACGATGCGCCTGTGACGAGTGCTTTAGCGACAGCGGACGACCATCGAGCGCGATCGATTCGGTACCTTCGATATGCTCTCCGAGCTGCGCCGGTACGCCGTCAACCGTCAGGCGGCCCTCACGAATCCAGTTCTCGACCTTGCGGCGAGATCCATGGCCGGCCGCTGCAAGCACCTTCTGTATGCGGTCACCCAACCGGCTTCGGCCATTCCGACACGACCAGCTCTTCTTCGTCAAAAGCGCTCTCGGTCTCAGCCGACGATCCCGGCGCATCAACCGCTTCAGTCTCCCCCGGATCCCTACCCTCCGGGTACAGGACCGGAACGTCCGCAGCTTCGCCCTCCGCCGGTACGTCGCGCTCGGTATCGTCGTCCGCCGTCTTCTCAGGCGTCGCAATGTCATCGGCGGTCAGTTCCGGAATATCCGCCTCCCCGGACTTTTCGACCTCGGGCAGATTCAGCTGGACGCGCAAACTCTCCCAATCGGCCAGGTCGGCAAGCGGCGGGAGGTCGTCGAGTTTCTTGAGGCCGAAGTAGTCGAGGAACGACTTGGTCGTGCCAAACATCTCCGGGCGCCCCGGGACATCGCGGTGCCCGACGACACGCACCCAGTCTCGCTCAAGTAGCTGGCGTACGATGTTGGGGCTGACCGACACGCCGCGAATTTCCTCAATCTCGCCGCGCGTAATTGGTTGTCGGTAGGCGACAAGTGCCAGCGTCTCGAACAGCGCGCGGGAATAGCGCGGAGGTTTTTCCTCCCACAGCTTGCCAAGTCGATCGGCCATTGCGGCCTTCACCTGCATTCTGAACCCGGACGCAACTTCCGAAATGACAATACCGCGTTCCTCGTACTCGGTGTTGAGGTCTGCGATTGCCTGGCGGATTTCCGATTTTTCAGGCGCCATGCGGCCATCGAACAGCCCTTTCAACTGGTCGATGTTCAATGGGCGGCCCGCGGCCAACAGTGCGGCCTCAATAAAGTGCTTGATTTCCTGCTGGTCCATTACTCGTCTTCACCTGAATCCGCGGACTCTTCCTCAACGAGCCGCACAGATGACGCTGCCCGCACATGAAGCGGCGCGTACAAATCCGACTGCACGACCTCTATCACGGACTCCTTCAACAACTCCAGGATCGCGATAAACGTCACCGCGACCCCCATTCGTCCCTCTTCCGGATCGAACAGGTTGACGAATTCGGTAAACGTATTCGCCTTGATCCGGCTGAGAATCTCACTCATGCGCTGACGCACCGACAGCGGTTCACGCTGCATGTGCAAATTCGAAAACATCTCGGCACGCTTCAGTACGTCGTGAAACGCAATCAGGAGTTCCTTGAGCGTGACATCCGGAAGTTGGGTAACCACCTTGCGTTCAGGCGCCTCGGCGCTGACGACAAAAACGTCACGTTCGAGGCGCGGCAGTTCCTCGATTTCTTCTGCGGCCTTTTTGAAACGCTCATATTCCTGCAATCGCCGCACGAGCTCCGCGCGCGGATCCTCTTCTTCCTCGTCGTCCGCCTGGGGTCGCGGCAACAGCATGCGCGACTTGATCTCGGCCAACATCGCTGCCATCAACAAATACTCGCCGGCCAATTCAAGCTGCAATTCCTTCATCAGCTCGATGTACTGCACGTACTGCTTTGTGATCTCTGCGATCGGAATATCGAGGATATCGATGTTCTGCCGGCGGATCAGATAAAGCAGCAGATCCAGCGGCCCCTCGAACGCCTCGAGGAAGACCTGCAGGGCGTACGGCGGAATATAAAGGTCCTGCGGCAATGTCGTTACCGGTTCGCCATCGACGACGGCAAACGGCATTTCCGACTGTGCTGGGGATTGTTTCTCGTCCTGGGGCGGCTTCGGCGCGTCGTCAGGGGTCAGAACTTTGAGGTCTGGTTTCATGCAGGTTCCGGCGAATCAGGGCGCATTTTAGCGCATAACACGCAATTCAGGTGAACTGGCTGACATCACCGCGGCCGACCCGAAGAACCTCCACCGTGCCGTGCGACAGGTCGAGTACCGACGTTGGCTCGATGCCGGTCGGGCCCGAATCGATAATCGCCTCAATCTCGTGCCCGATTCGCTCCTGGATTTCGTGGGGATCGACCATTGGCATGTCATCGCCAGGCAACGTCAGGGTTGAACTCATGATCGGTTCGCCCAGCGCTTCGAGCATCGCGTGCGCGAGCGGATGCTCGGGGACGCGGATACCGATCGTTCGTCGCTTGGGGTTTTGTAACATCTTGGGCACTTCGCGTGTCGCCGGCAGGATCAACGTGTAGGGGCCCGGCGTCAGCGCCTTGATCAGCCGGTAGGCCCAGTTGTCGAGTCGTGCATACAGGCTGATCTCGGAGAGGTCGGCACAAACGAGCGTAAAGTTGTGTTTCTTGTCCGTCTTGCGAATTCGGCGAATTCGGTCGATCGCCTTCTTGTCGCCAATGTGACAACCGAACGCGTAGCTGGAATCGGTTGGGTAAGCAACCAGGCCACCGTCGCGAATAATCTCGACGACAGCATCCACCCGGCGAGGCTGCGGGTTGGTCGGATGAATTTCGATGAGCTGCGCCACGCGCGGATTGTAGAGAGATGCGGTATTATTCGCGACCCATTTTTTGGCTGGAAACCGATGAATGCCCTGTTTGAATTCCTGCCGCTGATCCTGTTTCTCGGCGCGCTCCTTTATAGGGACATCTACGCCGCCGTTGTCGTCCTCATGGTTGCGATGCCGATCGGGCTTGTCGTCAAGTACTTTCGAACGGGCACGTTCGACAAGATGTATTTCTGGTCGACCATTTTCCTGCTGGTTGCCGGCGGCTTGACGCTGTACTTTCGTGACCCGTTGTTCCTCAAGTGGAAACCAACCATTTTCTACTGGGTAGTCGGTGCCGCATTCCTGGTCAGCCCGTACGTGACCGATCGACCCCTGGTGCAGCGTTTTCTCGGCCTGATCGACGGGCTCAATATTGAGCAAATGTCTGAGCGCGACTGGCGTTTGCTGAACATTGCCTGGGTCGCATTCTTTGCAGTCGCCGGGCTTCTGAACATCGTAGTTGCATACACCGTATCTCTCGAGACCTGGGCGACCTTCAAGGTATTCGGGTTGATGGCGCTGACATTTGTATTCATGGTTGGCCAGACGCTCTGGATCGCAAGAAAGGTGGGCTATACCGAAACTGAAGAAACGAAGGAAACTGACTGATGTGGTACGCAATCATTGCTGAAGATCATGAGGGTACGCTGGAACAGCGGATGGCAGCACGCCCGGATCACGTCGCACGATTGAAAGCGTTGCTCGACGAAGGACGCCTGCTGCTGGCAGGACCGCATCCGGCGGTGGACTCCTCCGACCCGGGTCCCGCCGGGTTTACGGGCAGCCTGGTCGTCGTTGAATTTGACTCCCTCGAGGATGCACGCGCGTGGGCGGATGAAGACCCGTATGTCACGGCCGGTGTCTACAGGAGTGTCACGATCAAGCCTTTTAACAAGGCGCTACCGTGACAGCCGAACGCGTTGCCGCGATTGAAACCGCTCTGCGGGATGCGTTTGAGCCAGACTTCCTGCAGGTGAAAGATCAGAGCCACCTGCATGCCGGCCACGCCGGTGCAGCGGACGGACGTGGCCACTTCGAGGTAATCATCGAGTCGCCGCAACTCCAGGGACTTTCGCGGGTCGAATGTCATCGACGAATCTACGATGCGCTCGGCGACCTGATGTCCTCTGACATTCACGCACTGAGCATCAAACTACGCTAGACCGCGAAGGATTCACCGCATTCGTATATGATGCGCACAACTTCTACGAGGAACACACCATGACACTTTTTTCAGATTCCGCCGAGGCGGGGTCCCGCATTGCGGCCGTTGCATTGATTCTCGCCGCGCCGGTTTTTCCCGGTACAGCTTCGGCAGACGTCGATGGCGCATTGCAATCCGAAATGGTTGATATCGCGTTGGAGTCGCGCTTCCGGAAGCCCGCAGCCCAGGCGACCGAGGCCGAGCGCGCCGGCGTGGTGGATGAGATCAAGAATATCGTTGCCATCACTGACCTGCCGCGTGCCCGGGAACTGGCGGAGGGACCCCGCCTCGCGGCCCAGATCGACCTGCAACGCAGGGTGATGATCTTCCAGGCATTTGCGACTGACTTCATCGCCAACAACCCGGCAACGGAGCAGGAGATATTCAACGAGTACGAGTCGCAGATCGCACTCGTCTCACCGACCGAGTTCAAAGCACGGCACATCCTGGTGGAAACCCAGGCAGAGGCACTGGCGTTAATCGGACAGCTTGATGACGGAGCGGAATTCGCAGCGCTGGCGAGTGAGCATTCGTCCGATTCATCCGGCCAGTCTGGCGGTGACCTCGGATGGTTCACTGCGGAAGCGATGGTTAAGCCGTTTTCCGATGCCGTCGTCGCTCTCGAAAATGGCAGCTACTCTAAGGAGCCTGTTCAATCTCAGTTTGGCTGGCATGTGATTCTTCGTGAGGATTCGAGGGAGTCGACTCCGCCACCGCTTGAGTCAGTGCGCGATCTCCTGAAACAGGAAATCGAAAACCGGAAGTTCCAGGATTACATGCTTGGTCTGCGCGCGGATGAATCGGAATAAATCACACTTAACTTAATCCGCAGGATTTGTTCAGCTTGGGGCGCCGTTCGGCGCCCTTTTCTATTTCGCCAAGGGAACTGTGAAACTGATCACACCCGCACCCGGGCGGGAAATCTAGTATTGCTCCCGAGTCGTCCCTAATCGCTCGGGGATGGCTCCTCCAACCCTCGCATCTCCCTTCCAAAGGTTGATACGAGAACTTAGCCGGCAGGGACGCCGGCTTCTTTATGCCCGCGAAAAACGCAGGCAAAGAAAAAGGCCACCGAAGTGACCTTCTTCCTAGACCTTCGAAAGGACCAGCTATCCCTGGCTTAAACCCGGATGAGCGATATCTGAGCCGTCCTTTCGAACGATTCAGTTAACGTGCAGCGGCGTTCCTGTTCGAAATCATCACACCGCCGACCTGCGGCCGAGTTCCAGCAAAACTCCACATTGCACCATCAGGCGCCGCCCCATCTCCGAGGCTCGACGTGTAGTCGATCGTCAGGTCGCCAAGCTGCGCTGTGCCGCGCACTGCGTCCACAGACGACAACAATCCGGTAACGAAGACCTCCGTTGAGCCAGGTACGTAACCGTCACTCGAAACGTTGACGCTATCTGCGTAAAGCCATCCAGCTCCAAGCACATTGCCACCGACGGTAACGAAATCACCGACCTGCATATCCCCAAGGACGCCATCGCCCGCCAGGACAGTCTGCCCCATGGCATGGAAGACGCCGTTGACGTGGTCTATCGATTCAACTGGGCCGGCGAGGAGGATATCGCCCCCAGAAATCCCCAGAGAGTCGCCACCGGAAATTCCCAGCGTGTCTCCGCCAGAGATTCCGAGCGTGTCTCCACCGGAAATTCCCAACGTGTCTCCGCCAGAGATGCCTAAAGTGTCACCACCGGAAATTCCGAGGGTGTCTCCGCCGGAGATTCCAAGGGTGTCACCACCGGAAATTCCGAGGGTGTCTCCACCGGAAATTCCCAGCGTGTCTCCGCCAGAGATTCCGAGCGTGTCTCCACCGGAAATTCCCAACGTGTCTCCGCCAGAGATGCCTAAAGTGTCACCACCGGAAATTCCGAGGGTGTCTCCGCCGGAGATTCCAAGGGTGTCACCACCAGAAATTCCGTGGGTGTCTCCACCGGAAATTCCCAGCGTGTCTCCGCCAGAGATTCCGAGCGTGTCTCCACCGGAAATTCCGAGGGTGTCCCCACCGGAAATTCCCAACGTGTCTCCGCCAGAGATGCCTAAAGTGTCACCGCCGGAAATTCCGAGGGTGTCGCCGCCGGAGATTCCAAGGGTGTCCCCACCGGAAATTCCGAGGGTGTCTCCACCGGAAATTCCCAGCGTGTCTCCGCCAGAGATTCCGAGCGTGTCTCCACCGGAAATTCCGAGGGTGTCCCCACCGGAAATTCCCAACGTGTCTCCGCCAGAGATGCCTAAAGTGTCACCACCGGAAATTCCGAGGGTGTCTCCACCGGAAATTCCCAGCGTGTCTCCGCCAGAGATTCCGAGCGCGTCTCCACCAGATATTCCCAGCGTATCTCCGCCGGAAATTCCGAGAGTGTCGCCACCGGAAATGCCCAGCGCATCTCCACCCGAGATGCCCAATGTGTCGCCGCCGGAGATCCCTAGGGAGTCTCCGCCGGAAATGCCCAACGTGTCGCCTCCTGAAATACCCTTAGTGTCACCGCCAGAAATTCCAGCACTGACCTGAGATGGTATTCCCAATGCAACAAGCGTCGCTCCCAACACCAAAGCGGTGCCGGCACTTCTTGCGTAACGCATTTTTATCGCTCCTTACTTACTCCAACCAATTAGAATTCCCACCTTCAAATTCAACGGTCCTAGCCTCCAACAACCAGCACCGCTCGGCGTTAATTCTGCTCGCATTTTTCTTTAATCTATCCCTCGTTCAAACAACAACTCACGAAGAGAACCCGTATCATCTTCATCCTCAACGTAATGCACCATGTATAAGCCTGTTTCCTTTCGGCCATCACTTGGCTTCTGTTCGTCCTTCCGTGAAGAAAACCAAACGTCGATCTCCTCCAAAAATTCCTGGCCCCTCGGTTTGATGAAATCGTCGAACTCTTCAATTTGTTTCGACGTACACCCATCGTCGGCAAACACCATCCGATCAAAGTAGCCGCTTCCCTCCATTTGTTTGTCGATGTTCTTGGCGGCTGTCGAAAACACTCTGTACCCGACCTCTCCAAGCCTTTTAATCAACGACGCTGACAAAGTGGAGTGTTTGAATATTCGTCGTACTGCTTTTAGGCGGCCTTCAACTTCTACTACCGATCCTGCCTCCAACAGTTGATTCAACATTTGCCGCGGTGCCATATCACCGCTGTATTGCTTAACCAATCCTACAAACGACGGCTCATCTTCGGTTGATTCGTATGGCAGTTCCAGCGGTATTCCATACGGCCCTTGGTATCTTGGATCCGAGTACCAGCCGGTGAGCACTCTTTCTGGTCGCGAGTACGTTCTCTCTTGGTATCCCGCTTCGACTGTTCTATCTATTACGTTCTTTACTTCTTTTCGCGTTAGCCCCGTTAATATCGCAACTCTTGACCTGTTTACCTTTCCCTCTGCTTCGAAGTGCCTTAACGCCACTTCAACATAAACTTCTTTGGCCGTTTCAGAGAACTCCGCATGTGTGACTCCCTGCGCGATAAGCAAGCGCACTAACGGCTTAAACATCAGCGAAAGTGCGCGTCTGAGGTGGTCTTTTACTTCTTGCCCCATGTACGGCCGTTTCCCCTGAACAATATGTAAAGTATCTTGCACAGGTGTGCTATGCAACCTGTCTCAATGTCTATTATTGGGTATCGAAAACCATCTGTGACATCTGGGCAGATTATGTCAACCTCTCGACATACCTACTTCGCGAGACTCAACAGACTGGGGCTGTATAATATTGTTTTATAAGGCTTTTGCTGGTAACTGTGCCGCTTGTTACGTCATCAGGGCACACAATCGGTTTCGCTCAAAACAAACGATGGCTGGAACAGCTTAGGCTGCGCAAGCGATTCGATCGCTAGAATTTTTTCAAATCGCGCAAAATAGTGACGATATATTAGGTGGGCCAATGTAGTACTTTCGCGGCTCTACCACTCGTACTTGGCGTTTTCGTCACGCTCTTCGAAATAGAATAGCCCGACCGCTACAGGCTTTTCCTTACTCTCCGATTTCAGGCCATCAGCCTCAGCTTCATGACCTATGAACAGATCGTCAAACGATTGCGATAGTTCGCGCAGTCGATCTCGGCAGATCCGACGCAATCTTGGAAGCTCCGAACCAGGAATAAATTCTGAAAACGCTGTGTATTGCGGAAGGCGCGAATCCTTTGTCTGACTGTCAGTGTTGTTGCAAATCGTAGCCAAAAGCGGATATGCGGTGTGAACCAGTCCTGTTTGGAGTTTCTCGGTTAGATCGTCAGGCGCGAACAGTCGATCCTGTAGCGTTAGCTCACCATCTCCCGATTCCGAAATGGCACCAACTCTCTTAAGTTCAGTTCTCATCGCTCCAGGCGGGACGTCCCCCCCAAATCTTCGTACGAGAGATGAAAACGTACGCCCGTCCCCGCTGAATGGTAACGGCGCCGGACGACCTTCCGAATCAAGGTAGTCTTTTTCGGAATGCCAGCGATGCAAAATTTCTGTTATGGGGGTGGTCTTTACCGCTGGTGGGTCTAGACCTTCTTCAATTTTCGTCCGAAGTCGCCGTACCTCTTTGCGAGTTAGCCCCGTCATTACCGCAACACGGGAAATGTTCGTCGGCCTGCCACGAATCCCGAAGTCGGAACTTCCTACATCCACGTAGGCCGTCTTAACGGTCTCGGCAAATTCGCTGAAACCAATACCGTACCGAAGGAGAATCTTGATAATGGGTCGTAGGACCAACTGGAGCGCGCCCAGGATTTTCTTTTGCTGTTCTTCTTGCATGGACACGGAATATATTTCTCAAGTGGTTGAATCGCCACCCAATTATCAGACATGGGAAAAACTGACCAAGACGTGCCATACGGTCCAAATTTGTGCGAGGTAAGAAATTCGGCGAAACCGCTGGAAATTGACTGGAGTGAGCTGCTTAATTATCGATCAAATCACGAAGATCTTCTTCCGAAAGAACCGCAACGCTCAGTTTCTCCGCCTTGGCAAGCTTTGATCCAGCCTTCTCGCCGGCAACCAGGAAGTCGGTCTTTCCGGAGACGCTACCCGTCACTTTGCCGCCTGCCGCCTGGATCATCGACTTCGCTTCGTCGCGTGTCAGTGTCGGAAGCGTTCCTGTAATTACGAATGTCTTACCAACCAGAGCGCCGTCACTCGGCGCCGTTACCGGGTCAGATTCGGGCCAGCTGATTCCCGCATCTTGCAGTCGATTCACCACTTCAACGTTGTGAGGTTCGTCAAAAAACGAACGAATGCGTGACGCAACGACTGGTCCGACGTCGGGGACCTCCTGCAACTCCTCTTCGCTCGCGGACATCAGGTTTTCCAATCGTCCGTAGTGCGCTGCCAGACCGGCCGCGGTTGCCTCTCCGACCTCACGCATGCCGAGGGCAAAAAGAAATCTTGGCAAAGTCGTCGACTTGCTTTTCGCTATCGACACCACGAGATTGTCGGCCGACTTCTCGCCCATCCGATCCAGTGCGCTAAGCTCTTCCTTTGTCAGCCCGAAAATATCGGCCGGCGTCTTGAGCCTGTCCTGATCTACAAGTTGCTCTACAAGCTTCGAGCCAAACCCTTCGATGTCCATAGCCCGTCGGGATACAAAGTGCTTCAGCGACTCGGATCTCTGTGCGGCGCAGTACAATCCGCCGGTGCACCGTGCAACCGCTTCGCCCTCCTCTCTTTCCACGGCCGACCCGCAAACCGGGCACTTGGCCGGCAATTTGACCGGACGCGCCCCCTTGCGCCGCTTGCTCTTGACGACGTTCGCCACTTCCGGAATTACATCGCCTGCTCGCCGGACGACAACCGTATCTCCGATTCGAACATCCTTGCGGTTAAGTTCGTCAATGTTGTGCAGCGTCGCGTTACTGACCGTTACGCCACCCACGAACACCGGCTTTAGCCGTGCTACGGGTGTCACCGCGCCGGTCCGTCCGACCTGGAACTCGACACCTTCGACGACAGTCATTTCCTCCTGCGCCGGGAACTTGTGTGCGATCGCCCATCGAGGTGCGCGCGAAACGAACCCGAGTTCTCTCTGCAAAGCAATCGCATTAACTTTGTAGACAACACCGTCAATGTCGTAGCTAAGCGCCTCACGCTTTGCGCCGATCTCCTCGTAGTACGCCAGGCATCCGTCCACGCCATCGACAACGCGTCGCTCCGGACACACCTTGAGCCCCCACTCCTGTAGTCTGTCGACAATTTCACTATGACGAGACGGCAAACTGCCGCCGTCGACTACGCCGACAGAATACGCATACATGTCCAATGGTCGGTCCGCTGTCAGTCGCGGATCCAGCTGTCTCAAGCTGCCGGCGGCCGCATTGCGCGGATTGACAAACGTCTTCTCGCCAGCGGCCCGGGCCTTTTCGTTGTAGGCCGCAAAGCCCGCCCGCGGCATAAACACTTCGCCGCGAACCTCCAGTCGCGCGGGATGATCGGTGCCCAACAAGCGCAGTGGCACCGACTCGATCGTACGCACGTTATGAGTAATGTCTTCACCCGTCGTTCCATCGCCACGCGTTGCGCCACGAACCAGCACCCCATTTTCATAGAGTAGACTGACGGCCGCTCCATCCAGCTTGGGTTCCGCCGCATATTGCAGTTCCTCGTCGTGCCACTCCAACCGATCGACGACGCGTCGGTGAAACTCGCGCAACTCGTCTTCGCCAAACGCATTGCCGAGAGACAACATCGGCAGTTCGTGCTGCACCGTGCCAAATGCCGACATTGGTGCCGACCCAACCCGCTGCGTCGGTGAGTCCGGGGTCACGATCTCCGGATGCTCTTCCTCGTACGCCTCGAGCTCGCGAACCAGACGATCGTACTCGGCGTCAGGAACCTCCGGATCGTCCAGCGCGTGGTAACGGTAGTTGTGGTAGCGGATTTGCTCGCGCAGCGATTCTACTTTCTTCCGTATTGCCGCGGAGGCTGTCATTGGTCGACTGGCGGATTCAGATGACCAGCGCGCTGTGCTGGAACTGGATAATCTCTTCGCGCAGATATCGTTCGCGCTGGATACTCAGCGTACTCCCTGTTTCATCGAGGAGCTCGCCGTTCAATGTTTGCGCCAGGGCACGTGCCGCCGTCATCATGAGATCAAACGCCTCGACGCAGTCCACCGGTCCCGGCAGCACGAGAAACAGGCTGATACCCGGAATCTCCTGGTCTTTGATATTTTGGAGATCGAAGCTGCCCGGCTCCACCAGGCTCGCCGCACTGAATATCGTTCGCGAGTCGTCGTTCCCGTCGTAGCGATGAAAAATCCCGAACTTGCCATGTCTCAGGCCGATCCCGCGCATGCTGAGAATCAGCTCATCGCCGGCAAAATTCGCTTTGTCGCGACCAACGATACGTAACGTGACGATTTTCTGCGGCGACTGGTCTTCGTGTTCAGACGTTGTTGGCGCCACTTCGTCGGAACCAGGATCCTCTGTTGCAATCTCGGGCGCGATCAGCTCGGCTTCGGACGCCGGTAGGTCGGGGATATCCTGTTCGAGGCTGGGCTCAATTCGACGGCCATCGGTCGCAGGCTCGTCCTTCGGCTGTTTCTCTCGCCGGCTGTACAGGTAGACGCCGGCGATGACCAGCACACCGAACAACAACAGTAACCAACGAAGACCGTCCATTCCACCAACTCTCAGGAGCTAGCTCGCCGCCATTTTCACCGCCGCGTCGAGATCGACTGACACCAGGCGCGAGACACCCGGTTCCTGCATTGTCACGCCGGACAACTGGCGAGCCAATTCCATCGTCACCTTGTTGTGCGTGATGAATACGAATTGAACTTTCTCCGACATCTCGCGAACGATATCGCAGAAACGCCCAACGTTGGCGTCATCGAGCGGCGCGTCAACCTCATCCAGCATACAAAACGGCGCCGGATTCAGCTCGAAAATCGCGAAAACGAGCGCGACGGCCGTGAGCGCTTTTTCACCGCCGGACAGCAGGTGAATCGTGCTGTTGCGCTTGCCCGGCGGACGCGCCATGACAGTAATACCGGCCGTCAGCAGATCGTCTCCGGTGAGCTCGAGGTAAGCATGACCACCACCGAACAGTTTCGGGAACAGGCGCTTGAATCCGTCGTTGATATTGTCGTAGGTCTCCTTAAAGCGAGTGCGCGTCTCCCGGTCGATCTTGCGAATCGCACCTTCGAGTGTCGCCAGGGCATCATTGAGGTCTGCCAGCTGCGAGTCCAGGTATTCCTTGCGCTCCGATTGCTCTTTGAACTCGTCGATTGCCGCGAGATTGATTGGCCCCAGCCGATCGATGCGACGGCGAACCATCTCGAGTTTCTCCTCCCACGAGGCAATCACCGCTTCCTCCGGCATCTCCTCAAGCAGAGTCGCGAGTTCGTAGCTGGTCTGCGCGAGCTGTTCGGTCAGGCCCTCGCGACGAACCTTGAGCTCCTGGCTGGCCATTTCCGCTTCAGACACACCGTTTCGAGCCGCTTCGACGGCCTGGTCAACCTGCATGCGCGACTGGTCCAGCTCGCGTAATTCGTTTTCGACCTTTTCGACTTTGTGTCTCGCCGTCGCAAGTTCTTCCTCGACCTCGACGCGAGCAGCAAGTTGCTCTTCGAGCTCTTCCTTGTTACCGGCCAATGGCGACTGGCTGACTTCCAGTTGCTCGCGAATCTCGGTTTCCCGGGCCTGGAACTGCGCAAGTTGACGCCGCATCCGCTCGAGGTTCTGAGCCGCTGATTCCTTGCTGGTGCGGCGACTCTCGAACTGGATCGCGATGTTCTGGACACTCTGGCGATCTTCACTGGCCTGTTCGCGAACCCGATCCAGCTCGGCCCTGAGTTCGTCACGCTGGGACTCCAGGCTGGACCGCTCGGTTTGCAGTCGCTCGAGCGTTTCCGAGGCCTGCGCGCGAACGCGCTTCGACTCGCGCAACTGTTCTTGCGCAGCAATTTCCTCGTTCTGCAGCTCGACAACTTCTTCCGCCAACGCCGTCTTGCGCGCATTGGCCTGGTCTACTTTGAAACGGGCCGATTCCAGCGCGGCCTTGATCTCGGAGTATTCCTTCAGAAGCGAGCCCGCATCCTGTTGCACGGCTTCACGCCGGTCTTCAAGCTGCACAAGGCGCAGGCGACCATCACTCAAGAGCTTTTTCGCACTGTCGTGCCGAGCCTGCATTTCGCGAATGTCGGACTTCAGTCGACGAATCTCGTGCTCACGCGCGAGGACGCCGGCTTTGCCTTCCTTGTCGCGGGATACGCGCATCCAGTCTTTGCCGAGCCAGACACCGTCCTCAGTAATCACGGAGCCACTGTCCGGCAGGGACTCACGAATACTCAGCGCCTGTCCAAGGGACTGGGCAACCGTAACGGTCGACAGCAACTGCTCAACCGCTGCCGGTGCGCCGCTAACCTTCTGCGCCAGGGAGCTTTCCGCCGTCAGCGCAAGCCCACCCTTTGCGTGTTCGCGCAGGACCGTGACCCGCCCAGCTTTCAGGGCGGCAATGCTTTCGGTTATCGGTGTGATATCCGACACGCATACCGCCTGCAGGTAGTCGCCAAGAACCGTTTCGACGGCCTTGTCCCAGCCGCTCTCAACATCCATCAGCTGGGCAACCCGCTTGTTGCCCTCGAGCCCCGCTCCTTGCAACCAGCTTTGCACGCCGTCGTCGCCTTCACCCAGCGCCGCCTGCTGCAATGCCTCCAGGGAAGCAAATTTGCCCTGTGCCGACTGCAATGCCGTGTAACGCTCGTCGACCAGGCTCGTCAGTTTCTTGTCCTGTTCGCGCAGCTTGCGAATCTTCTCACCAATATCGGCCAGGTGCCGATCAAACTCGTCGCGGGCCTGGCGTTTGCGCAACTCCCGGTCAGCCAGTTCGTCGTGTTTGGCCTGCAGATCCTCAGGACTCGCGACACCCTGAGCTTCTTCGATCTTGTTGCGTCGCTCCGCAAAGCTCTGCAATCGGGATTCGAGCTGTTCGGCACGAGTGGCCTCAACTTCTTGCTGTTGCGTTGCTTCGTTGAGCTGCAGGCTGTGGGCGTTCCAGCGCTCCTGCCAATCGGCAAGCGCCGCTTCCGCGCGTTGCAGAGACTCCGCTGATGCCTGCTCACTCGCTCTCGCCTGTTCAAGACCCGGAACCAACTCGTTGAGCGTCAGTTCCAGCTGCTCAATCTCTGTCTGATCCTGATTGATATGTTCGGCGATCTCGCGCGCGCCGCTGACGGCCTGCTCAAGGTCCTTCTGCTGACGCTCGCGCAGCTCGCGTGCGTGTTCTATCGACTGCTCGAGGCGAGCGATTTTCGATCCGACGTTGTAGAAACGCCCCTGCACGACATTGAAATCGTCGGTCAATTCGCTTTGCTGGACCCGGGTTTCTTCCAGGGCGGCTTCGAGGCTGCGCTGCTTCGCAATTGCCGCTTCCAGCTCGGTCTTTCGCTGCGCGAGAATCGAACCGGAGTTAGCCGCTTTCTCATCGAGATCGCGAGTGCGCAACGCGAGTAGCTCAGCGGCCGTCCGACGCTCTTCATCCTTGTATCGGCCGTAGCGCTCGGCCGTCTTCGCCTGGCGATCAAGGTGCTTGATCTGCTTCTCGACCTCATCCAGCACATCAAGCAACCGGTCGAGGTTCTCCTTGGTGTGCTTGATTCGGTTCGACGTCTCGCGACGCCGCTCCTTGTACTTGGAGATGCCCGCCGCTTCCTCGATAAACACGCGCATTTCTTCGGGCTTCGCCTCGATGAGGCGCGAGATCATGCCTTGCTCGATGATCGAGTAGCTGCGCGGGCCCAGCCCGGTTCCCAGGAACACGCCGGTGATGTCCTTACGGCGACACTTGGCGCCGTTCAGGTAGTACGTGGATATTCCGTCGCGGCTGACTTCGCGACGAATGGATATCTCAGCGTATTTTGCGTACTGGCCCTCGAGCGTGGTCTCGCTGTTGTCGAACAGCAGCTCGACCGACGCAGCGCCTACCGGCTTGCGGGAGCTGGAGCCGTTGAAAATCACGTCCGTAATGGAGTCGCCACGCAGGCGGCTGGCCGAGCTTTCGCCCATTACCCAGCGGACGGCGTCAATCACGTTCGACTTGCCACACCCATTCGGCCCGACAACGCCGACAAGGCTGCTCGGGAAGGTAATGGTGGTGGGGTCGACGAAAGATTTGAAGCCAGCGAGCTTTATCTTGCTTAATCGCATTGGTGGTTAGGCCAATATCCCGTCAAATCGGGCTAGTGTAATGGAATTCCGGCAATAAAACGATTGTCGGCAAAAAAAGACAGAAACGCTGAAATGTACGATTTACGCGGCCTCCAGCCACTTACAAGGTGGTCAAAAAGTGACCAGAAATAAAGGCTTCACTGGCGCCGAAGTCAATGTATAATCCCCGCCTTTTCTTTCCCCGGCAGGAGTCCAAAATGCCCGCAAAGAAAGCCGCGAGCAAGAAGCGGAAGACGACCTCTCGCAAGAAGACAGCAGCGAAGAAGACCGCTACGAAGAAAAAGGTAGCGAAGAAGAAGGTCGCCAGGAAGAAGGTCGCGAAAAAGAAGATCGCGAAGAAGAAGAAGGCTCCGTCGCGCAAGAAGGTTGCCAAGAAGGCATCCAGGAAAAAGACAGCGAAAAAAGCCGCGAAAAAGAAAGCAAGCAGGAAGAAAGCGCCTGCCAAAAAGAAGGTATCCAGGAAAAAAGCGGCCAAGAAAAAGGTCGCGAAGAAGCCCGCATCGCGCAAGAAAACGGCCAGGAAGCCGGCTGCGAAGAAGAAAGCCCCTGTTCGCCGCAAAGTTGACGCCCTTTCCGGACCGATTCACGGCATCGCACCGTACAAACCGCGCCGTGGCGAGGAGTACATGAGCGATGAGCAACTCGAGCATTTCCGCTCGATTCTCAAAGCCTGGAAGCGGGAGTTGATGTACGAGGTCGACCGTACCGTTCATCACATGCAGGACGAAGCAGCCAATTTCCCGGACCCGAATGATCGCGCAACCCAGGAGTCGGAATTCGGTCTGGAACTTCGCACCCGCGATCGAGAGCGCAAGCTATTGCGCAAGATCGATTCGGCGCTGGCCCGCATTGACGACGGATCCTACGGCTACTGCGATGAGACGGGCGAAGAGATTGGCCTCAAACGCCTCGAAGCGCGCCCGGTTGCGACGCTGAGTCTCGAAGCCCAGGAACGCCGTGAATTAGCAGAACGCCAATTCCGCGATCGGGACGACAGGTACCGGTAAGCAACCCGATGCCGGAGCGCGAGCCAGCACCCTACGTCGGGCGGTTCGCGCCGTCTCCTACCGGCCCTCTCCATTTCGGTTCGCTTGTCGCGGCAGTGGCAAGTTGTTTGCAGGCGCGCGCGAAGGGCGGCCAATGGCTGCTGCGTATCGAGGATATTGATCCACCTCGCGAGCAGCCGGGTGCGACCGACGACATTCTGCATGCGCTGGACCGATATGGGTTCGAGTGGGACGGCGACACGATTTTCCAGAGTCAATCGAGTGGCGAGCACACGGCCGCGTTGACGCGTCTGCTGGAGGCCGGCCACGCGTATCATTGCACCTGCTCACGTCGCGATCTTGCGGACCTGCCGAAAGGACCGCTTGGGACCATCTACCCCGGCTACTGTCGCAGCGGTTGCAAGGCCGGCGATTCGGCGATACGCATCAGGACCGACGACGAGCCGATTACCTTTCACGATGCGCTTCAAGGAACCATCAGTCACCGATTGCAACGTGAATCCGGTGACTTCGTCATCCGCCGCAGGGACGGACTGGTTGCGTACCAGCTCGCCGTCGTCGTCGACGACGCGATGCAGGGTGTCACCGAGGTCGTACGGGGCATCGATCTGATCGACTCAACACCGCGCCAGATCTGGCTTCAGCGGTTGCTCGGCTACCTCACGCCGGACTACATGCACATTCCCGTTATCACACATCCCAACGGCGACAAGTTCAGCAAGCTGACGGGTGCGCCAGGAATCCGCGATGATGCGGCGGCCGAGACTCTGTTCGACGCCCTTGTCGCGTTGATGCAACGACCGCCGAATTGCTTGAGTACCGCACCGTTAAAGGAAATCTGGCAGTGGGCATTCGAGTCCTGGAAAAGCGACCGACTTTTAGGCAACAAGGCGGTAATTCGGGCGTCTTGACAGGCCCGAATCGATGCCCTAGCTTGTTGTCTGCAACGGGGATACGCTCCCCCGCCCCCTGTTGCGAAGCCTGAAGGGGTAACCACTCCACGGCAGGCCCCCCGCGTAAGCGGGGGGCCATTTTTTTTGGCATAGTTCGCGCATGACCATGGATGACCCCCACGGGCAGATTGTCGAAAGCCCGTTCCGACCGGCTCGCTGGCTCCCCGGACCACACCAGCAAACTGTATTCACGAGCCTTCCGTGGGCCTGGAAGTCCCCGAATACACTACGGCGAGAGGAGCTTGAGCTCCCTGACGGTGATGCGACGGCCATTGACTGGCTGGCGGAGGCCGACCCGTTGCCGGATGCCACGCCGCTGTTGGTCATTCTTCACGGTCTGGAGGGGTCTGCCGAGTCATCCTATGCACGAATGCTGATGGACGCCGCGCTGGCACGTGGCTGGCGGTCTTGTGTATTGCATTTCCGCGACTGCGGCGACTATCGGAATCGCTTGCCGCGTCGCTACCATGCGGGCGAAACGAACGATCTCAGGTATTTCCTGAATGAGCTGGCCGCCGCGCGACAAACGTCCGGGAATGCCGGGCCATTGCTTGCAGTCGGGTATTCCCTGGGCGGCAACGTGTTGCTGAAATACCTCGGTGAGTCTCGTGACGTAACGCCTTTGGCGGCGGCTACCGCCGTCTGCGTACCACTCAATCTGCATGAGTGTGCGGAAGCACTAAATAAAGGACTATCAAGGGGTTATCAGCGACACCTTCTAAAGCGCATGAAGGCGTCTGTGCGACGAAAGTTCAACCCTGACACCGCCGCATTCGACTGGCAGCGCGCGATGCGAGCTCGTACGTTCGCCGAATTCGACGACGCCGTAACGGCGCCGCTGCACGGCTTCAATGGCAAGCAGGATTACTACGACCGATGCAGTGCCGGCACATACCTCAATACGATTGAGCGGCCTACGCTGATCATCAACGCGCTCGACGACCCGTTCATGACGCCGGACGTCATTCCTTCGGAAGAAGCCCTGGCGCCAGACGTCACGTTAGAGGTTGCCGAGAACGGCGGACATGTGGGATTCGTTGCCGGTGGTACCCCCTGGCGCCCGACGTATTACCTGCCGGGGCGCATCCTGGAATTCCTCGAACCACACGCCGCCAGGCCGTCCATGTAAAAAAAGGCCGGATCGCGTACAGCAATCCGGCCTTTCTAAACAGGGTGACTGACACCTGTACAGACAGGTGTCAGTCACCTGATTCAGGCGGCGTCGACTTCCTTCATGGAGAGGCGAACGCGGCCCTGACGGTCGACTTCGAGCACCTTGACCTTGACGACATCGCCTTCGGCCAGCTTGTCGCTGACTTTTTCGACGCGCTCGTTCGAGATCTGGGAGATGTGCACGAGGCCATCCTTGCCCGGCAGGATCGTGACGAATGCGCCGAAGTCCATCAGTCGGGCGACCTTGCCCTCGTAAATACGACCCACTTCAACGTCTGCCGTAATCAGTTCGATTCGACGCAGTGCCTCTTTGCCAGATGCACCGTCGACCGAAGCGATACGAATCGTACCGTCGTCTTCGATGTCGACCGACGCACCGGTCTCTTCGGTGATCGAGCGAATAACCGCACCGCCCTTACCGATCACGTCGCGGATCTTTTCACGATCGATCTTGATCGTCTTGATCGTCGGCGCCCACTCGCTCATCTGCTCACGCGGCGCATCGATGACTTTGTTCATCTCGCCCAGGATGTGCAGGCGCGCATCACGTGCCTGGTCCAGTGCCGTATTCATGATCTCACGGGTAATGCCCTGGATCTTGATATCCATCTGCAGCGCTGTGATACCGCCTTCGGTACCGGCAACCTTGAAGTCCATGTCGCCGAGATGGTCTTCGTCGCCCAGGATATCGGTCAGAACGGCAAAGTCATCGCCTTCCTTCACGAGGCCCATGGCAACACCGGCAACCGGCGCCTTGACCGGAACACCGGCATCCATAAGCGCCAGGCTGGTGCCACATACAGAGGCCATCGAGCTCGAACCGTTGGATTCGGTGATCTCGGAGACGACACGAATGACGTAACCGAAGTCGTCGAGGTCCGGCATCATTGCCTGGACGCCGCGCTTGGCCAGCTTGCCGTGGCCGATTTCGCGGCGCTTCGGCGAGCCGACAAATCCCGTTTCGCCCACGCAGAACGGCGGGAAGTTGTAATGCAGCATGAACGGCTCTTTGCGCTCACCCTCGATCGCATCGATGATCTGGGCGTCGCGGCCGGTGCCGAGCGTCGTAACCACGATTGCCTGTGTTTCACCGCGCGTGAATACGGCAGAACCGTGAGCACGCGGCAGAACGCCGACTTTCACGTCGATCGGACGAACCGTCGTTGTGTCGCGGCCGTCGATGCGCGGATCACCCTTGATCACGCGGGTGCGAACAATGTTCTTCTCGAGCTTCGAAGCAGCGCCCCTGACGTCGTCAGCCGACCAGCGGGCGTCTTCGTCGCCGGCCAGGGCCTCGACGGCGGCATCCTTGGCGGCGCCAACTGCGGCAACACGCTCCTGCTTGTCGGTGATCTGATAGGCAGCGGTTAGTGCATCGGTTGCAACATCCGCAACGGCCGATGCGAGTTCTTCGTCGGCTGCAGGTGCCTCCCAATCCCAGGCAGGCTTGCCAACTTCGGCAGCCAGTTCGTTGATGACGTCAATCGCCACCTGCATCTGCTCGTGGCCGAACATGACGGCGCCCAGCATGACTTCCTCGGACAGTCCATTGGCTTCCGATTCGACCATCAGGACAGCATCCTTCGTACCGGCGACAACCAGCTCGAGGTCGCCGTCCTTGACCGCAGCAAGGCCTGGATTAAGGACGTACTCGCCATCCTTGTAGCCCACCTTCGCCGCACCGATCGGACCTGCGAACGGCATGCCGGAAATAGCGAGAGCGGCCGAGGCACCGATCAGCGCCGGGATATCCGGATCGACATCCGGATTCAGTGACATGACCGTCGCAATAATCTGTACTTCGTTGGTGAACCCCTTCGGGAACAGCGGCCGAACCGGGCGGTCGATCAGGCGGCAGGTCAGAACTTCCTTCTCACCCGGGCGACCCTCACGCTTGAAGAACCCTCCCGGGATCTTGCCAGCGGCGTAGGTCTTTTCCTGGTAGTTAACCGTCAGCGGGAAAAAATCGCGGCCGGGATCGGCGGCTTTGCGGCCGACCGCCGTAACCATGACGGTCGTATCGGCCATATCGACGATAACGGCACCGTCGGCCTGGCGGGCTATTGCACCCGTCTCCAGCGTTACTTCGTGCTCCCCGTATTGGAAGCTCTTCTTCGTAGATTTCACGTTACTTACTCTTTTTGATAATCAGCAGCAGCAACCGACGGCGCAACCCTTTGGAGGGGCACGACACGTCGGTTGCTTACATGGCTGTGGATGCCCGCTGGATTAGCGGCGCAGACCGAGCTTCTGGATCAGCTCGCGGTAGCGGTCCTGGTCCCTGGACTTCAGGTAGTCAAGCAGCTTGCGGCGCTTGTTGACCAACTTCAGGAGACCCTGACGGCTGTGATGATCTTTCTTGTGCTCACCGAAATGCTCGGTCAGCTCAGCAATACGTTTGGAAAGCAGTGCGACCTGCACTTCGGGAGAGCCTGTATCGGCTTCGCCGCGCGCGTGTTCAGCAATAATTTCTGCCTTCGCTTCACTGGAAAGTGACATTTCTCAATTACTCCGATTTCTCTGTATTCAGCCCTTTTTTCGAGCGCGGTATTCTAGCCGGTCGATGAGCCCTTTAACACCCCAAATCCCTAAAAAGACGGGGTTTTTTACTGCAAATTAAACACTCTTCGTGGCGCCAGCTCGCCGTCGCCGGAAAGCCTGCCCACGCCCAAAAATCTGTCCCCGGGTCCGTACGCACGGACCAGGTCCTGCGCCTCGCCTGCCGGCACCCGGACCGCCTGTCCCGCAACGAATCCGGCGGCGCCATCGGCGTCCACCGCAATCGCGGGCATCGCCTCGAGCGCGATGTCCGGCGGCAACAGCCGGGAGCGCAGCTCGCCGCTTTCGGCCAACGCCTCGACCCGGCCGAGATCGATCATCCCGTCACTGTCGAAGCTGCCTACCGACTCGCGGTGCAACCGCGCCGTGTGCGCCACCGTACCGGCCGATTTCGCGATATCCTCGACGAGCACCCGGATGTACGTACCCTTCGAGCACGAAACCCGGAACACCAGCCTCGACCCTGCGGCCTCGAGCAACGTGATCGCGTCAACGCGGATCGGCCTCGGATCCCGGTCTACAACTTCGCCCTTGCGAGCCAGCTCGTAGAGCCGCTTACCGTCTTTCTTCAGCGCCGAGTACATCGGCGGCACCTGCAGGGACTCGCCAACGAACTCCTGCAGTACTTCGTTCCACGCATCGGCCGACAATGCCGGCACATCCAATTTTTGAATGACCGATCCGTCGGCGTCGCCAGTGTCCGTCGATGTACCAAGCCTTACCGTAACCCGGTAGCGCTTGTCCGCGTCCAGCAAGTAGCCGCATACCTTGGTCGCTTCGCCAAAACACAGCGGCAACATCCCGGTTGCTGCCGGGTCCAGGCTCCCGGTATGCCCGGCCTTCCTGGCATTGAGCAGTCGCCGTACGATCTGCAACGCCCGGTTCGACGTCATCCCGGACGGCTTGTCGAGCAGCAACAAGCCATCTATCGCCTCACCTTTCCTGCGACTCATTCGTCGTGGGTCTCGAGCGCCTGTCCGATGAGATCGCTGATGCGCTGCCCCTCGGCGGCGCTGTCATCGTGCGAAAACCGCAGCTCCGGCACATGCCGAATCTTGATTTCGCGTCCCAGCCGCCCTCTCAGGAAGCCGCTGGCCTTTTCGAGGCCCTCCTGGACCGGCGCCGCATCGGCGTTCGGGTCCAGCATGCTGTAGTACACGCGGGCCACGCTCAGGTCTCGCGATAAATCCACGGCAGTTAACGAGACCTGCTGCAGCCGCGGGTCCTTGGTCTCGAAACGCAACAGCTCACTGAGCGTGCGCAACACCTGGTTGCCCAGGCGCTGGTTTCTGGAGAATTCCCGCGGCATCGTTCATCGTCGCACGCCTAGTCGAGCGTGCGGGCCACCTCGATACGTTCGTAACATTCAATCTGGTCGCCGACCTGGACATCGTTGTAGTTCTTCACGCCGATACCGCACTCGGTACCCGAGCGAACCTCGTTGACGTCGTCCTTGAAGCGACGCAACGATTCCAGTTCGCCTTCGTAAATGACCACGTTGTCGCGCAAAACGCGGATCGGATTGTCGCGCTTCACGAAACCCTCACTGACAATACAGCCCGCGATATCGCCAAGCTTCGGCGAGCGGAATACTTCCTTCACCTCGGCCAAACCAACGATCTGCTCGCGAATCTCCGGCGCCAGCAAGCCGCTGATGGCCTGTTTCACGTCATCGATAGCTTCGTAGATGATGCTGTAGTAGCGCACGTCGACGCCGGATTCCTTGATCGCGGTACGCGCCGTCGCATCGGCGCGGACATTGAAGCCGATGATGAACGCATCGGAAGCGGCCGCGAGGTTGACGTCCGTTTCGGTGATGCCACCGACCGACGAACCGAGCACCTTTACCTTGACCTCGTCGTTCGAAAGCTTCGTCAGCGAATCGCGCAATGCCTCGGCCGAACCGTGGACGTCCGATTTGATGATAACCGGTACAGTCGACAGTTCGCCTTCTTTCATCTGGTTGAACATGTCGTCGAGCTTCGAGGCTTGCTGTTGCGCCAGCTTCGCATCGCGCGTCTTGGTCTGGCGGAATTCCGCGACTTCGCGCGCCTTGCGCTCGTTCTTCACAACCAGGAAGTCGTCACCCGCGTTCGGTGTCTTGGAAAGACCCAGAACGACGGCCGGCTCTGACGGCCCGGCTTTCTTGATGGATTTTCCGGTCTCATCGAACATGTTGCGAATACGACCGTATTCTTCGCCCGCAATGATCATGTCGCCCTGCTTCAGCGTGCCGGATTGAACCAGCAGCGTTGCGACGGCACCACGGCCCTTCTCGAGGCTTGACTCGATGACGAGGCCTTGAGCCGGCCCTTCGGCGACGGCCTTGAGGTCCATGACCTCGGCCTGCAACAGGATGGCATCCAGGAGCTCGTCAATACCGTCGCCTGTTTTGGCGGAGACATTGACGAAGAGGTGCTCGCCGCCCCAGTCCTCGGGAATGACTTCGTGTTGCGACAGCTCGTTCTTGACGCGCTCCGGATCGGCGTTCTCACGGTCGATCTTGTTGACGGCAACGACGAGCGGCACGCCGGCGGCTTTCGAATGCTGAATGGCTTCAATTGTCTGCGGCATGACGCCGTCATCCGCCGCGACGACCAGGATCACGATATCGGTCGCCTGTGCGCCGCGTGCGCGCATCGCAGTAAACGCCGCGTGTCCCGGTGTATCGAGGAACGACACCTTGCCCTTGTCCGTCTCGACGGAATAGGCGCCAATGTGCTGCGTGATGCCGCCGGCCTCGCCATCGGCCACCTTGGTGCGACGAATGTAATCGAGCAGCGACGTCTTGCCGTGGTCGACGTGGCCCATGATCGTGACTACGGGCGGACGATCCACCTCATCGCCCGTCGTTTGCACCTCATCGGCGAGCAGCTGCTCATCGACCTCGGCGGAATCAACCGGCTTCGCAACATGACCCAGTTCTTCGACGACCAGCGTCGCGGTGTCCTGGTCGATGACCTGGTTAATGGTCACCATCGCGCCCATGTTGAAGAGCACCTTGACCACTTCGTTGCCCTTGATCGCCATCGCTTTCGCGAGATCGGCGACCGAGATGCTTTCGGGAATCTCAACCTCGTGGACGACTGGCGCCGTGGGCTTCTCGAAGCCGTGCTTCGAGTCACCGCCAACGGAAATCGGTCGGCGACGGATCGGCGTCTTGCGCTTGCGGCGGCCGGACTTGTCGCCGGCAACGTGCAGCTCTTTGCGGCCATAACGCGTTTCGGGGCGTTTCGGCTTGGCTTTCTCCTTGTCCTTGGTACGGCGTGCGCGCGCATCGGCCTCGGCTTTCTCAAGCCGTGCCTTTTCTTCGGCCGCATCGGTAGCCGCTTTCTCGGCGGCTTTGCGCGCCTCTTCTTCGGCCACTTTCTGGGCCTGCACTTCTTTTTCGCGTGCTTCTTCCTCGGCTTTCGCCGCGGCGGCTTTTTCGGCCTTTACGCGCTCCTGTTCTGCAACCTCGGCCGCTTTGCGCTCTTCCTCGGCACGGCGCTGCTGGTCGAGCGCTTCCTGCTCTTCCTGGGCCTGTTTTTCGAGCACGTCACGTTTGATGTAGGTCCGCTTGCGACGAACCTCCACGTTGACCGTGCGCGAACGCCCCTGCGCGCCGGACAGCTTGAGCTCCGACTGGGATTTACGCTTCAGCGTAATTCGACGCGGCGCCGCGGCGGTCGCCGGCGTATCGTCCTGCCCGTGCGAGCGACGCAGGTGCGTCAACAACTCAAGCTTCGCGTCGTCGCTGATCGTATCTTCGGACCCTTTGACCTTGATACCGGCTTCGTCGAGCTGCGTCAGCAGTTTCTCGACCGGTACCTTCAGGACCTCGGCAAATTGTGCAACTGTCACATCAGCCATGTATTCACTCCAAAACGGCGCTTACGCCTGCTGTTCTTCCTCGAACCAGTGCGCACGCGCTTTCATGATCAACGCTGCGGCCGCTTCTTCTTCCATTTCATTGATATCGAGCAGTTCGTCGGTACCGAGCTCGGCGAGGTCCTCGCGAGTCACCACGCCATTGCTGGCCAGCGTAAATGCAAGTCCCTTGTCCATGCCCTCGAGGCTCAACAGGTCCTCGGCCGGCTCGACCTCGTCGATCTTCTCTTCCTGCACGATCGCCTGCGTCAGCAGCACATCGCGGGCGCGGCTACGCAGCTCGTCGACGATGCCTTCGTCGAATTCTTCGATAGCAATCAGCTCGGATGCCGGTACGTACGCCACTTCTTCGATCGTCGAGAAGCCCTCCTGTACGAGAATCAGCGCCACTTCTTCATCGACGTCGAGTTGCCTCGAGAACAGCTCGATCAGCTCGCGCATCTCGGCCTCGCTCTTCTCCTCGGCATCCTGTGCCGTCATGACGTTGAGCTCCCAGCCGGTCAGCTCGCTGGCAAGACGGATGTTCTGACCGCCACGACCAATCGCCTGCGACAACTTGTCTTCCTCGACCGCGATGTCCATCGAATGCTTATCTTCGTCAACGACGATGGACACGACTTCAGCCGGCGACATGGCATTGACCACGAACTGCGCCGAGTTGTCGTCGTACAAAATGATGTCGACGCGCTCGCCCGCCAATTCGTTCGAGACGGCCTGGACGCGCGAACCACGCATGCCGACGCAGGCGCCAACCGCATCGATGCGGTTGTCATTGCTGCGCACGGCAATTTTTGCGCGCAGCCCCGGATCGCGGGCCGCGCCCAGGATGTCGATAAGGCCCTGACCGACTTCCGGCACTTCGATCTTGAACAGCTCAATCAGGAATTCCGGCGAGGTTCGTGTCATGAACAGCTGCGGTCCACGAATCTCGGACCGTACTTCGGTCAACAGCGCCTTGATGCGATCCTGTGGCCGCACCGGCTCGCGCGGCACCATCTGGTCGCGCGGCACAAAACCTTCGGCATTGCCGCCGAGATCGATGTAAACGCCGTTGCGATCGACGCGCTTGACGAGACCGGAAAGCATCTCACCTTCCCGCCCCTGGTATTCCTCGACAACCTGCTCGCGCTCGGCCTCACGCACCTTCTGTACGATGACCTGCTTGGCGGTTTGTGCGGCAATGCGACCGAACTCGACCGACTCCATCGGTACTTCGACGTACTCGCCGGGCTGGGCATTCTCGTCGACGTCCACGGCGTCAATCATGCGCAATTCGCGGGCCGGCTCCTCGAGTTCCGTCGATTCGTCCTCGAACACCAGCCAGCGGCGCCACGTGTCATAGTCGCCCGTTTCGCGATCGATCGATACGCGAACCTCGATGTCTTCGCCGTGCTTGCGACGGGTTGCCGACGCGAGCGCAGCTTCGATTGCCTCGAAGATGATGTCCTTTTCGACGCCCTTCTCGTTCGAAACGGCGTCAACGACCATCAGGATCTCTTTACTCATTGCCTCAAAACTCCAAAACTCCCGTCAATCGACGACGGGCACCAGCCGAGCCGTATCGATCGTCGCCAGCGGCAAGCTGTGCGACTCTCCATCCACCTCGACCACAATGTTTTCGTCATCCGCCGACACCAACGTGCCGCGAAATCGCCTGCGACCCTCTATCGGGAATCGCATCTGCACCTTGACCGTTTCGCCCTCGAAACGCTGGAAGTGCTCCAGCTTGGTCAGCTTCCGGTCGAGTCCCGGGCTCGACACCTCGAGGTTGTAGTTCCCCGGTACCGGATCCTCGACGTCGAGCAGTGCGCTGACGGCGAGGCTGACCTTTTCGCAGTCCTCCAGATCGATGCCATCCGGCTTGTCGATCGTGACGCGCACGAGCCCGCCCGAGTTGCCCAGCCGGACCTCGAGGTCCGCCAGTTCGTAACCGAGGCGTTCCACCGTCGGCTCAAGCAACTTTGCAAGCTCAGTTCCCGTCAAGGAAAGCTTCCTAAACAATTGTTCCTAAAACAAAAAATGGGCCAATGGCCCATTTACTACCTGCGCGTTGTGGCCGCCCGGGCGCGACCCCCGGACAACAAAAAACCCCTGATCGGGGCCTTTCTCCACCAAGACAATGGCGGTGCGCGGGCGCGATTATAAGGCATCCTTTCCCCGCCAGCAACGGCTACAGGCCGGTAATTTCAGGGGGTTCCGAAGGTCCGTTCCCGCAGCGCCTGCCGGTCAAAATCCGTGCTAGCGTATGGCGCTAATGAGTACTGCATCCAGGCAGATTGTTGTGGTCGGCGCAGGCATTAACGGGCTGGTTGCCGCGAACTACCTGCTGCGTGCTGGCCACCAGGTAACGATGATCGAACGCGCGAATCGGGTCGGCGGCGCGTGTGTGTCCGCAACCGCTGAAATAGGCGATGTCGAACAACAGTACGCATTGGGTGCTTCAACACTGGGCCTCATGCAGGATTTCGTCTGGCACGACACCGGGCTCGCTGATCGCCTCAGCATTCGCCCGGTCACCGACCCCGATCTCGTCTTCTTCCCGGACTCGCGCGAGCCGGTACCCATGTATGCCGACGCAGAACGCGCGAGCAAGGAGCTCGCTGACAAATGGGGCGAACACGGCGACCTGGCGGCAATGTTCGTCGACGAAGAACGGGTGATCCGCTTTCTGCAGGCAGGCTACCGCGAAGCACAACCACCCACGTTGGCGGATGCCCGCACGGAACTCGGCGACGAGCTCACGAAGCTCTGGATCACCGGCAGCGCCCGTGAGCTGCTGGACCACTACCTGACCGCCGAGAAAACCAAGACCCATTTCTCGATGAGCGTCATGGAGAGCGGACCGGTTTCCGTCACAGAGCCATATTCCGCCTACATCATCCCGATGATGGGGTCCGGCTCGGTATTTGACGGCGACTACGGTTTCGTTCGGGGCGGAATCTGGCGCATCACCGAGGAACTTGGCGCGATTAACCGCGCACTCGGCGCTGACATCAAGCTCGGCTGCAACGTCCTCGAGACCGACTGTTTGCGCGGGACTATTCAATACAGCGATGCGAACGGAGAAACGGCGTTGCCGTTCGACCACATTGTCTTCGCGACGGACCCACAGACGGCCGCGCGGCTAACGGGGAGCGAGTCACTCATACAAGAAACCGGGTCCGAGCGCATCCTCGGCACGTCAGGAAAACTCAATCTTATGTTCCGCAAGCCGGTGCAGTGGCGACACGGAGATTCCGACACGGCGTTTCGCTACATCTACACCGTCGATACGCTGGCCGACCTCGATGCCGCGACGCTAGCCGTGACGGAAGGTCGTGATTTTTCTCCCGGCTACTACCAGGTCTACTGCGAGGGCGCTGCAATGCGCCATATGGGGCTCGACGAGCCTTTCGAACGCCTCGCGGTGTTTTTCAAGAATCTCGCATTTGGCAAGAGGGGCGACGAACTGCCGGAAGTCGAAGCGCAGGTTCGGTCCGAAATCCTCGCGCACATCGCCAACCCCGAGGACTGCGTGTGGTCCCGATTACTGACGCCACGTGATTTGCAACGCACTTTCGGCTTTCCGGCCGGAAACATCGAGCACACAATGCTCGGCGCCGGGCAAAGCTACGCAGATCGGCAGTACTCCGAAAATCCGGCGCGGCGCTTCTACCAGTTCGGCGACTACGAAACTGCGTCAATCTGCGGTTCCGGCACCTACCCGTGCGGCTCGGTTGCCGGTACGCCAGCGTACATGTGCGTTCAGGAACTGCTACCGCACCTGAGCGCCCGATAGCAGCGATTCGACCGCCAGGTGTGCCGCTCGAAACGCACCTTCGGTCATCGCATCCGCCATCGCATCGGAGTTGGCAATGGCGATGCGCCCGAATGTTTTACGCGCCCGAATCCATGGCGCACGGCCGGCCGGCAGTTCGTCGAGCATCCAGGCGACCTGTCCTGTCTCCGGATCATGGCCATACGCGTAGCCGTGCGGCCAGCGATTTACGGTGATCGCATGGATGTCGCGCGCCGGATCGAAGCCGCCGGCCGAAAGAACGCGTCCGAGTTGGTCGCGAATATTGTGCTCGAATTCCTCGAACGTGGTCGTCAGGAGGCTTGCGCGTGCCGCGCGCCATTGTTCGGTCGCCGGTCTGCCTCGCAACTCCGGCTGTAATGGTGCACGGAATAACCGCACGACGATCGGTTCGTCGGGCGTTTGAGAGTGCCGGTAATCCCCGATGCTGGTGGGATCCGTCAGGTTGAACGAGTCAAAGTAGCTTCCCGGACAACGAGCGCCCCGAATACCGAGTGCCGCGAATGCCTTCCAGTTGCTCAGCAATACGTTTGTGTAGATTAACGGTGCTTTGACGGCGCACGCCAGGTCCGTCTTTTGCGTATCCGGTAATTCCGGGCAGATGTGAGGAATCGCCGCGTTGTAGCAGGCCAGCACGCAGTGCTTGCCGGATACCCGGACTGCCTTGTTATCTCGGACGTAGGTAACGAATACCCCGTTCTTGTCGGACGTTGCGCACCGGTGCTGCACATTGATCGCAGTACTGTTGAGGCGGACACGGACGGGCGATTCGGCGGTATCGAGTGCGCCGTAATCGAAGCGTGCCGTGACGACTTCGTCCAGCGTATTGCCGGGTGCAACCGACGGGATCAATGAGCGCACGAGCAGCCTCGCAACAGTCGCGTTGCCGTCGGGAAACTGGCAAAAGAGCGGTTTCCCGGTCGGCGTAGCGCCGCCCGTACCAAGGCCCGCAGTACCCGGCCAGCCGTTGCTGGTTGCCACCCAGGCCGTCAGCTGGTCGAAGCCGATCGCCCAGAAACCGGATCGCTCGACAAACGACAGCGCTTCCCTGGAGATCCCGACATCCTGCAACAGGAACTTCTCGTAGCTCGTGTGCTGAAGATAGGTCGCCTTTTCGTACGACGTCATCTCAGCAAGATAGTCGACAGTGGAGTCGTAAAGGTCGGCCAGCTCGCGCTGCGCAGCGCTCGATAGCGGCGTTCTCGCAAAAAACTCGCGCCACGATGGCTGGCCCTGGCCTACGACAAGCTTGTCGGCGCCGAACTGCTCCCGACCAAAGAAAATTCCCTGGCGCAGGTTGTGGGCACTGTAGACAGCGTCGTCGTGAAACTCGTCGTAGCGACTCACGTCGATGCCAAGCGCGTCGATGAGCCGTCGTCCCGCGTCATTGTAGCGGCGCAGATCCTCGATATTCTCGGTGCCGCCATGCGACAACAACATGCGATCGCCGGACCAGAACTCGTTGCGCCGGGCATGTCCGCCGAAATCGTCATGATTGTCGAGTATCAGGATGCGTGCCGCCGGGTTGGCTTCGCGAAAGTACCAGGCGGCGGCAAGCCCGCTCAGCCCGGCACCGACGACAACGAGGTCGTAAGACTCGTCGGCCGCTTGCGGGTTGTCCCAGCGCATACCATCACGCAGGGCATGCGCGACTTCGAAGGAACCGTCATGACTGCCACGCATTCCGGTTCGAATCGGCGGATAGGCCCCGGTCACCGGCGTCGGCACCGCGGCTTCGGACCACTGCCAACCGATCCCGCCGCTGATCGCAACTGCGACGCCACCGATGAAATCGCGGCGACTGATGTCGTGCTGCATTCCTGCTTTCCGGTTGCTCATTAACTCGGGTCCTCGGTGACGAACAGCGGGCCACTTCGATACATCATAGTATCGAAAGGCCCGGTATTGTCCCACGAGCCGGTCGAATCGCCCCGAAACCTGTATGTTCTGAGCATGCGGATAAAACAGTCAGACGTCTTTGTCGTCGAAACCGGCGGAGCACTGCCAAAGGACTTCGTCTTCTGTCGACTGGTATCGGACGACGGCACTGCCGGCTGGGGCGAAGCCTATTCGATTCCGCACCGCGAACGAGGCATCGCCGAGTTCACGCGAAGCCTGTGCGATTTGGCCAGGGCTATCGGTGAAGTGACGCCACAGATCTTTCGACAGCAGGTGGCCGAGTCACACGGCCAGGGACACCACAGCATCGATTTTTCATCGGCTGTCAGCGTTGTGGAAGTCGCGTTGTGGGACCTCCTCGGCAAGAGGACCGGCAAGCCCGTTTGTAAGCTTCTCGGATCTGTGACGAAGCGTGTAATTCCGCTTTACGCCAACATGGATCCGCTGTCGAAAAACGAATCGGTAGAGCAACTCGTAGAGCGCTGTCGCGCGATCCGGCAACAGGGTTTTGACGCGCTGAAGATCTATCCGATGGAGTACGGGTTACTCGAAGACGCCGTCACCTGCGTGCGGCGGGTCCGCGAGGCTATTGGTGCCGAGGCTCGGCTGCTAATTGACTTGTGGGCGCTGGACGACGCTGACGAAGCATTGCAGGCAGAGAGTGCTTTCGCTGGATTTGATCCGTTCTGGCTCGAAGAGCCGATTGCCGGTGAGCGCATTCGGGAAATGGCCGAAATTCGTGCGGTGGCCAGTACGCCCATTGTCACCGGTGAGCGGCAAATCGGTACGCATCATTTTCAAGCAGTGCTGCAGGCCGGTGCCGCCGACATTCTCAATCCCGACATCGTCGCTGTCGGCGGGTTGCAGGACATACTGGAGATCGGAGAACTCGCCGAGTCATTCGGGGCCGGGATATCGCCGCACTGCTGGAACAGTCCGTTGGTGGCCACTGCGGCCATGATTCATTGCATGGCCGTATTGCCGACCGACCTGCCGGGAGAATATTTCCCGCAATACGCGTCGTTTTTTGATTCGCTTGGTCGACTCGACATGCAGATTTCGAACGGGAACGCGCGATTAGGTGACGTGCCGGGTCTTGGCGTAGAGATGAATGACGAAGTGCTGGCTCGGTTCCGGATCTAGTGTAAGCGTGCGAGATAGCCTTCGCTGAATCCAACCCTGCAGCCGATAGCAAAAAACGAAAAAGCCGGTCCCATTGGGACCGGCTCTTTTCATCTTGGTAGCGGGGGTTGGCTGCAAACGCTATCAAGCGCTGGTCACAGCCCTGGATATCGCGACCTGAAATCTTCTGTTCTGACCGTCTGATATCAGCCACAGCGGCCGTTCAAACGACTTTGCAGTACCAACTTTGTATCTCGCCTCTCGGCCAATAGCGGCCTTCGAGCGGCAAGTTTGAATGTCTGCTTTTAGGTAGCGGTGTGCATCGTCAGATTGGGAAGCTGGTGTTCTACCATTGAACTACACACGTTTATCAGGGAGTTAGCTCTCTTGCCCAGCGAGCAGGGCGTAAAGACGTCGCAAACACGCCCAGGCGCTCCGAATCAGCCAGTTCGAAATCCCGCGCGCCAACCGCATGCGGGCCACCCGGCGTTGACGAATCCTGAACTGGAAACAGATAGATCGGCGCAATGGCCACCGCCACCAACAGGGCAAACAACGGCCCCGAGAACCAGGAGCGCGGCGATCAGAACCAAGTCAGTCACTATCATTTATGTGTCCTTTTGGCTTTCGAGTGGCTGACAATATTGTGACGAATTCACTTAGGACCTGGCCCTTGGTGTACTCCGATTCGCTGGGCCCCGTCGCATCTCGACCGTGAATTCTGCGCACGACTTCCATGCCCGAAATGACTCGACCGAAGGCGGCAAAGCCCTGCCCGTCGGGGTTTCTGGTCGCACCGTAGTCAAGCCCGTGGTTATTCCCTATGCAAATAAAGAATGCAGCTCCGCTACCGGTCCCCAGAGCTCCGCGCGCCAGTGAAATCACGCCATCGCCGTGATGAACACCGGTTTGTTCAGTGTTTTCGTGCGCGACCGGTGGCAGTACCCTGTCGGCGTCCAGCACTCCACCCTGAATGATGGAAATGGGCGGGGATCCGTTGTCTGATTCGGGCGTCACTGTTCGATAGAACGCGGCGTCCTCATAATAGCCTGCATCGACAAATGCAAGAAAACTCCCGGCTGACAGCGGTGCGCGGTCTTCATAGATCTCAATGATGATTGTCCCGAGGTCGGTCTCCAGAACAACAACCGGGTTCTTGTGCTCACCCGGTGATCCGCCCGCAGATGTCAGCGCGACCGAGGCTATAGCAGCAATACTCAAAGTTAGGGCGAATGCGAATTGCCTGATACGACGGCGGATCATTCGTCTTTCTCCTCGTCGTTTGACAAATCAGTCCCTGGCTCGGGCGGAGCAGTAATTCCGTAGCGTTGTGCTATGAGCTTTTCGCCTTGTGCAACTTGTGTCTCAAACATGGAGTCCAGCTTGAATTCCGGAATCACGTCGCTATCTGCTAGGTTTTCTAAGAAGTACTCCCACAAACGACGCTCTCCCCAGCCATTGCTTGTGTGCGCCGCCTGCGGAAGCAAAATAAGATCAAAGTCCTTGTTAGCGTCTATGAGGGCCTGCATCAATTGGAAAAGGGCAGCAGGATGCACGCCGAAGTCCATCATTCCATGCATGAACAGCAGATCCCCCTGCAAGTTGTCGGCGTGCGTTAGGGTCGCCTGAGATAAGTAATTGTCGCCGTCGGCCTCACCGTGAAAACGCTCCCCCCAAGTGGACCAAAAGAGTCGTTGATCATGATTGCCAGCACCCGCAACTCCGACATCGAAGAACTCCGGAAATCTGACCATGGCATTTGCCGTCATGTAACCGCCCCCGGAGAAACCGAAGATGCCAACTCGCGTGTCGTCGATAAACGGATACCGCTCAGCCAGCTGTTCTATAGCCGCAATGTGGTCCTCCAGATTGCTCGCTGTGTGTGCAGCACCGTATGAGCTTTCGTGAAACTCGGTGCTTCGTTCTGGCGTTCCGCGGCCATCGATAATGACGCCAACGAATCCCAACTCGGATAGTGCGCTTGAGCGAATTGCTGAGATATTGGACGGCAGTTCCGGAACGTGAGAAACCTGCGGCCCTCCATAGATGTGATCGATGATGGGGTACTTTTTTCCCGGCGATAGATTCGATGGCTTGAACAAGACGGCGCTGATCGGTGTCTCGCCATCCGCAGCAAGCACCTGCACGGGTTCGCCCATTTGATACCAATCAGGAATTCTCGAAGCATCTGGTTCAACGACTGTCATCACCAGATTGCCATCGCGATCTCGAACGACTGTTTTCGGAAGCTGATCAATTCGCTGTGTCGACTCGACGTAGTAATCGCCAGTTGGGGACAAACCGCTTACGCCGTCTGCAGCAAGTCCATCAACAAAAGACGCGATCAACAGTGAAAAGTCCGACTGGTTGACCACAAAATGATCCGCATCGCTACCGCTGAGTTGTGTCACTTCGCCGGTATCTAGATTGACCCGGGCAATCTCCCGGTAATACGGGTCTATCGCCGAATCATGCTCGCCCCGAGAGAAGAAGACCTCGCGTCTGTTTTCATCGACGTCAATTACATCACGAACCAGCCAGCGTCCTTCTGTCAATGGCCTGATCAAATCACCCGATTCAAGATCATACAAATAGAGGTGACCCCAGCCACTGCGTTCGGAGTACCAGACCAACTCATTGGTTTCCGGAAGGGGGCGCAGGACCGCCGGCGTATAGACGTTGCTACCAAGCTCAACGTAACCGTCGTCGCGCGACTCCGAAAATAGCTTTCTTGTTTGTCCCGACTCGACGGAAAACTCAACGACGTGTACGGCTTTTTCGAAACGCTCAATATCTACAAAATAGGCGCGGCTGGAATCCGCTGACCACCAAGCCCGATTGCCTGTAACGGGCGTATCCAACATGCGCGCTGACAGTAACGGTTGATAGAGTGCCGCCGTTTGCTTACCCGTCGCCAAGTCGATGACCGTCATGCGGAAGGATGTGACGTGTTCATCTCCCGGCAACGCTGTACGATAGGAAAAAGCCGTCGGTCGAACTAGCCCGCCCTTCGGCGCGAAGTTGACCATCGGCAGGTCTTTGACTTGCCGATCATCGGTTTGGTGCGTGAGAATTTTTTTTGAATCTGGTGACCAAATCGCTGCTAACGCAGTCTCTGCCCTGCCGGTGCCTTGCGGCAACGTGGCATAAGAATAGATCTCCTCGCCATCCGTTGTCAGTTGCGTTTCATTGCCAGAACTAACATCGCGGACCCACAGGTTGTGGTCTCGCCGAAAGAGCGCAGTCGATCCGTCAGGGGAAATAACCTCGGCAGCGCTACCCGGCGCGCCAAGCGGCCCAATCTCCTCGAGATTGTTGCGCCGAGAATTGTAGGTCCATTTTTTCCCCAGGCTTTCAAACGTAAGCTCGGAAACCGCCAGATCAACGCTCAATGCATAGATGGGTAGTTCGTCCGCATCGACCTCTTTGTCCGTAGCGTCGCCGAGTCGATCAGCCAATCGTCGATGATTAAAGAGCGGCGAGGAGCTTTTGTCGGCCGGAGCGACGATTGTAAACTGATGCCCGCTTTCGGTCTCTTCCTTGAACCAGAACTGATTCGAATTGCCGATCCAGTGCGGAATAACGACGTCATTCAGGAACCAGTGGTTTTCCTCGTACTTGTGAATCTCCTGAGCACGCTCATAAGCGGCGCGAAGCCCCTGATCGTCGGCGGCCGATTCCACATTTGGCGACTCAGCGGCTGCACCTGTAGTGACCAACAGTACCATCGGCAATGTCAACCACCGATTTGGTATTGCGCCTCTTACTTTTAAGGTCATATTAATTCCTTGATCGCGGACTTGGTGACGATGAGGAAAGGGGGTGTTTGTCCTTCCTATACTCTTTGATTGACCGCACCGATGTTTTGCAGGCAGACACGACGGATTATTCCGCCGTGACCTTCTTCAGATAGCGATCGAACCAATCGATAGTCCGCTTCAATGCGTCAATCTGGTTTTCTCGCTTTTGCCAACCGTGTCCTTCCTCGACGTATATCTTAGAGTCGACAATCTTGCCGGCCTTTTGCAAATACTCGACCACTTGCTCGGCCTCATAGGCGGGGACGCGAAGGTCGTTCTCACCGTGCAGCACAAGCAGCGGGGCCTTCACCTGGTCAAGATAAGTCAGCGGGCTGGTTCGATCATAGACTTCGGGATGTGTCTCAGGCGATCCCAGCAGCCCGCGCTGATATTCGCGTAGGGCCGGCGAACCTCGTTCCCACATGCTGCGCCAGTTGACGATACCGTACAGCTCGACCGATGCTGCCCAGAAATCGGGCATACGTCCAACTGCGATAAGGCTCATGTAGCCGCCATAGGACCCACCGGTTATCCCGACCCTCTTCAAGTCGCCATAACCAGACTCGGCAACAAATTTTGCAGCCCATGCCTCGTCTTCCAGGTCGCGACCCCCCAGATCGTAGGTGTTGGACTCCATGAAGGCGCGGCCATATCCGGTCGATCCGCGAACATTTGGGGCGATCACGATGTAGCCACGCGACGCGAGTGCAACTGCCGTCGCATCGAATGTGTCTAGGGTCTGGCCGGTCGGTCCGCCGTGAGCGATGACAACGATTGGAGCGCTGCCATCCCGCTTGAGATTGTAGGGCATCCACAGGATCGCGCTGATAACGGTACCGTCGGCGCTCTTGTAGCTGACGGTCTGGCTCCTCGGCAGATTGGCCTCGTTCACGCTGGCAAGGCCAAGCCGGGTTATCCGCCGGCTCTCCCCGGTCGCGAGTTCGTGCGTCCAGTAATCGAATGGGACGCTGGCCGAGGAATGTGGGAAAAGGATGTATTTCCCGTCAGGTGAGAATTGCGGTAAGTCGAACCAGGACGAAGCGGTCGTGCCTCTGGGAAGGTTTAGCGCGCGCGCCTTTCCCGATTCGATGTCGTAGGCCAGCATTTCAATACTGCCATCGACATTGTTGATCACCAGCGCGGTCTTGCCGTCAGGCGAGATCCGACCGGCCTCTTGCGGCCATTCGCTTGACACCATGAGACGGCGGTCGCCGGTCTTCAGATCGACAAGCACGGCCTGGTCGACGCCATCAGGCGCCTCACTTGTCACAGACAAGAATCGATTGTCACTCGAAAATCCGACTGCCTGGTCCGACTTGCCCTCGCCAGACGCAATCCGGGTCATCTCACCGGTCGCCACATCGATCATCCAGATCGAACTGCTCAAAAGATCGCCGCGATTACCGATAAGCTTCTTGCCGTCGGCGGTAAAGCCGACCGGCGACCAGTAGATGCCGGGGTCTTTGTCGCGGGTAAGTTGCCGGACCTCGCGCGTTGCAAGATCTAACAGCGCGAGGTCGAAAGTGGGTGAAGCGGCTTCGCGGCGCACGAATGCGAGCAGTTTGCTGTCAGGTGAAAAGACATACCTACCGGTTTCGGAAACATCATCGGTCGATGTCAGATTGACCGGCTCACCACCACTGCCCGGCATCGCAAATATGTCAAACAGCTCGTTGCCACCGACATCAGATGCGTAAAGGATAGCCTTCCCGTCAGGCGACGCCGCCGGATAGAATGCCCTGTTTTCTGACTGATGCAGCTGCTGCGGAAACCCGCCTGCATGCGGGAACCGCCACAAATTCATCCGCCCCGTCAGATCGGACGTAAACACGACGTCATTCCCGTCCGGCGTCCAGGTAGCAAACCAGCTGGTTCGCAGCGAGAGTACATCCTCGACCGAAATCGGCTTGGCATCTGGGTTGTGGCCCGAGACAAGGCTGCCAGGATCGGTCAGTTCCCGCTCGGGGACTCCAGTCAATACCGCAACGCCCGGCCGGTTCGGGTCAAGCGGTGCCTCCTGTGCGAGAAGGGGTGAGCAGAGAAACCCCAGGGCCGCGATGGTCGCGACGAGATGCCGAAAAAAAACTACGCTAAGCATTTCCTATCCTTTCCTTATACATCGAAATCTGCCGACCAGATCGCCGACCGGCTAATTCGCAGGCGTGCGGGGATCGAACCCGTCCATCAACTTCTGGAGGAGGTAGACGGTCTGGAGCGCCGAATTGAAGGCTCGGCCCTCGTCATTTACCGCCATGCCGTGCCCCCCTTCGCGCGCTTCGTAGAACAGCGCCGGGTGCCCTTGGGCCATAAGCCGTGCGGCCATCTTGCGCGCATGACCGGGATGGACGCGGTCGTCGCGCGTGGACGTCATCAGCAGCATTTCCGGATAGTCACCGTCGGGCTCGATATTCTGGTACGGCGAATAGCGTAGCAGCGGTTCGGCCTCGGTGGGTATCTCGGGATTGCCGTACTCCGACATCCAGCTCGCGCCCGCCAGCAGCTTGTGGAACCGCGCCATGTCCAGCAGCGGGACAAGCGAGATCGAAGCGCCGAAGAGGTCCGGTCGCTGGGTCGCGAGTACGCCCGCGGTCAACCCTCCGTTCGAGCCACCGACGAATCCGATCTGTCCCGCCCGCGACAGGCCGCGCGCAATCAGATCCTCGGCCACCGCAGCGAAGTCGTCATAGACAATCTGGCGCGTGGCACCACGCGCGGCGTTGTGCCAGGCCGGGCCGTATTCGCCTCCACCGCGGACGTTTGGAAGGACGAAGCGCCCGCCGCGTTCGAGCCAGATCTGATGCATCGGCCCGATGTATGGGACTTCGAAGCTGGCCAGCATGGGAATGCCGAACGCGCCATATCCGTACATCAGCGTTGGGGTGTCAGCGTCCCACTTGCCCTTCTTGCCGACAATGAAATAGGGGACACGCGCGCCATCCGGCGTTTCGATAAAGAACTGCCGGGTTTCGTAAGGCGCGAGGTCCACCGTAGCCTCGGCCTCCTGCACCTTGGCGAGTTTACCCGCCTGAGAGAGCGCGAACATCGTCGGTGCCGTGGTGAAATTCTCGAATTTGAGGAGTGTGCTGTCTGCCGAGGGATCGATGCTTGTCAGCAGCGTCAGCGTGCCGCCCTGCCGACCAGCGGGAACATCCACGTTATCGACCTGCCATTGACCATCTGCGCCGCGCCGTGCGCGTTTCAGCGTTGAAACGACATTGTCCAGCACGACGAAGTACGCACTGGTATCGAGGATCGTCGGTGGGCTAGACAGCGGAAGCGCTTCGCTCGCATCGGGCGTGAAAACCGTGCGATAGGTGTCCCCATCCACATCACCCGCAAGGATCCTGGGAAGGTTTGCCGCGATGATGGAGCCTGCACTGAACACTTTGCCGTCAGCATCGAAATCCGTGTTCAGCCGTAACAACAGTTCATCGCCGATCCCGCGCAGGCCCCAAAAGGCCGTGACGATATCCACCGGAAGGGGTAGGTTCTCGGGCGGCTGGCCGGACGAGACGCGCAGAACGGTCAGATCCGTGAAGCTTCGGGCTGCCAGCGCCAGCATGTCGCGTTGCGTATTGGTCTGAGCGAGGAAGGGCGCGAGCATGACATGATCGGAGGGAATGCTGTGCAGCACTTCCGCCTCGGACACATCGGTCCCGCGATGCCATTGCCGCAGAATGCGCGGATAGCCCGAAGTGGTCGCCTCGTCGGGTTCGAGCACGATGGAGATGGCCAGCGTATTCTCATCGACCCAGGCGATCATCTGTCTGGCAAGCGGTGTCCGGAACCCGTCCGAAACAAATTTCTTGGCCGCAAGATCGAATTCGCGCATGCTCACGGCATCGCTCCCGCCATCGGACAACGGGATGAGCGCTTTCGCGCCGTCCGGCGAAAACCGGATCATCGGCGCATCTACATACCAGTTATGGCCTTCGGCTTCGGCCAAGGCGTCTATGTCGACAAGTGTCTCCCAGGCAGCCTCCCCAGCACCGAACGACGCCGGTTTGGTGCGCTGGAGGAGGCCTCTTGGATGGTCGGGCCCCTGAGCGATCCGATAGACGAAGCCATCTGCCTGCGTGAGCGTGTACATCTCCGGAAGGCGGCCTTCGCTCTGATAGCTCGCCAAGTAATCGGCCTTGAGCTGGTCGAAACGCGGGTCCGCCGCCAGTCGGGCAGCCGTGCGTTCGGACTGTTCTTCGGTCCAGGCAAGCGCACGGTCCCCCTCGATCTCTTCCAGCCACAGATACGGATCTGCGGCATCAGATGCTACGACAGAAAACGAATAGGTGATGCCTACTAGCACACTTGCTCGGATTCTATTTCGGATGGTCATAATATTTGGCAGCACAATGCCCCTCCATCTGAAGTCTTGAAAATTTTTAAGAATTACGCAGGCACCCAATTCAAACTATCTATACAACTGTACGATTGCGATTTATCGTTTTAATTTTTAGAAAAGAGTTATAAAGATGCTCCATTACAGCAAATCGCAATGGAGCATCTGTTTAGGTTTTGTGTGGATTAGAAAGTCAGCTTCAGGTTCAGGCCTATTGTGCGAGGCCGCAGAAAGCGTTGCATACCGGGATCGCCTGCTGTAATGGCTCCGTCATCATTCAGCAGGTTATTTCCATATAGGAAAAGGCCCCAATGTTCACGCTCAACACCAATACGAGCATCAACCTGAGTGAGGTTATCGGCAGGGAGCCATGTGGGAAATGCCGAGTTACTCTGGGCGCTACGATATTGCCCTCCTAAGCGGGCAAAACCATTCCAACCGCCGTTAAAGTCCCAACGATATTGGGCGGAGGCACTGAAACTGCGATCAGATGTGCCTTCAACCTCATCGCCGCCCATAATCGGGGTGCCAGGGATGTCGGCGGTTACGGTTGCATCCAGGAAGTTACCACCGGCTTGCAAAGTGAGGCCGTCAAGCGGCTCATAAACAACATGGAATTCAATACCAAATGTTTCGGTGCCTTCCGAATTAGCAAGGCCATTAAACGGTGTGCCTGGAAGCGTCGCTCGAACTACACGGTCTTTCCAGTCAAGGAAGTAAACAGCACCTTCAACTACCATTTGCCCATCCAGCAGAGTACCTTTGGCACCAATTTCATAGCTCCACAGTGAGTCCTCCGCCAAAGCGGAAGGTAGTTCGATACCTAAGGGTTCTGCGATAGCAAGAGATGCCGCTGGCTGCAATTGACCACTGCGAAACCCTTTCGAGGCAGCTGCATAAATCATCCAGTCCTCATTAGGTCGGTAGCTCAAGTTAACGCGCGGGTTAACGCTGCTAAATTTCTCATCTAGCTCAGTATCTGGAACACCAACAACACCACTGGCAGAAACGGCCTGCAACTCATCTTCAAAGTAGCGAACACCCATTGACAAATCTAACTGATCAGTAAACGACCAGGTGCCATCCACAAAGGCCGCGTATGCGTCTGAATCCGTTTTATCATCAGCGCTCAAGCCAAACAGAGGAAAACTGAAAATGTCCTGGCGTGCGGCAGTGCGATGGTAAAGGCCAGCGGTCCATTGCAAAGAGCCTTCGTTATCACTGCTAAAGCGCAATTCATGGGTATCAATCTGAATATCAATGCTGAAATCAAGCTGTCCGCCGAATAGCAAGCCCGTCTGGCCCAGCAGAAAGTCTGTGGTACCGTACGCATAAAGTAATGTACCAACGCCATCAAAGTCGTAACTTCCTGTAAACGTGTATTGATCGTAAGAAGTTGCAGTAATAATTCCATCAGTTGTCGAACTCGCATCAATCGATGCAGAAGGAGCATCCCTATCAAGCTCATAACTCCAACCGGAGATAATCAGATCCAAATTATCACTGGGCGTGATACGCAATTTCCCGCGGTAACTGCTAACTTCGCTGTCATTTACGTCTTCTTCCCCAGTGTCGACATTATCAAGCCAGCCACCCAGATTCTCATCAACAGCCGTTAAGCGTAACGCAATTACGTCCTCAACAATGGGGGCGTTAATCATGGCCTTGATGCCGTTGTTGTCACCACCGTCCTGAATGGATGAGGTGGTGAAGTCGGCGGCGGCCTGAAACTCACTCATATTTGGGTTTCTGGTCAATACCCGAATAGTTCCACCCATGGAGCCTTCACCATAGAGCGTGCCTTGCGGCCCACGCAGCACTTCCACACGTTCAATATCCCAAGCGCGTACATCCGGGTTCAGGGGCACCGTGACACCGGTAAAGGGTAATTCGTCCAAATAATAACCGTTGGCATTACCTCCCAGATCCGTAGAAACGCCCCGAATTGCTATTTGTGAAATACCATCACCAAAATCGTTTACGTTGACACCGGGAGCAGTTTCCAGAAAATCAGTTAAACTTGCTGCACCAATATCATCGATATATTTCCCCTGAAAGGCAGAAATGGCGATAGGTACATCCAGCATATTCTGCGCACGCTTCTGCGCCGTAACGATGATCTCCTCAATCCCAGTGACACCCGGTTCTTGCGCTTCTACACCACCGGTAAAAACTCCGAAGATTAAGGCAAGCAGCCCTACTTTGGTCTCGTCTTTCATTTCATCCCCCTCAGCAACCGGCACTTCCGCCAGTGCAATGTTGATGTGGCCATCACTGCTGAAGGTTGGTTTAAGACCCGTCCCGTCAAGGAGCAATTGAATTGCCTCTTTCGGGTGGTACGAACCAACTAACCGATTTGTTGTCTTGTCACGTGCAAGCTCGAACGTGAAAATCAACGTGATATCGGCTTGTTCAGCAAACGTTATGAGCGATACGTCCGCTCGTTGCCGAGGAATGTCGAAATGTTTCGTTTCTTGTTTATCTGGACCAGCCGCGACCGCCGCCGTTGTCCAAAGGGACAACAGACATACGGTAGCGAACAAGAGAACTATGCTTCGGCTACCCTCAACTAGGTGCAATAAACGCACCTGTTGGATAGACAAAATGAAACGCATTTTCCCCCATACTGGTTTTTGGTCTTTGAAATTAGAGTCAACGATCTGTGCTGTCTTCTTCCGCACTGAGGAGGATTCGATCCTCACCTTGCCACTCGTAAGTAATATCGAAGTGATTTCGCAACGCGGCGAGTAGTCCCTCAACGTCACCCGCTTTGAAGAGGCCCGCGACCCGAACCGCCTTTGCATCTTCGTCGAGAAATACAAATTCAACCGCCGTGTATCGTCCAACTTCAGTAACAGCTTCCTCCAATGACTCGCCGCGGAAGATCAGGTTTCCTTCCCGCCAGGACAGCTTTACAGCGATCTCGTCACTTTCAACGCGTTCCGCATCAACGGATTCCACGTTTTGGTCATTGGCCGCAATCAACACACCTTCACCTGCGCCAACAATTGTCGAGGATTGTGTCAGCAGTAGAGGCGTATCCGGTGAAGCTTCCTCATCTGTTGCATCTACAACGCCAACCATAACAACGCCGTCTGTCACTACCAGCTCTATGCTTTGATCCTGGGTGATTTCGACATTGAATTCAGTGCCGACCGCTTGAACAACCCTATTGCCAACGATGACACTTAACCGTCTGTCGGGGTCGTGCGCCACCTTAACGTGTAATTCGCCACGCTCCAGGATCAACAATCGGTTCGACTCCGTGAAGTCCACGCGAACACTGCTGTTTGTATTCAGCGTGATGATCGAACCGTCGATCAACTGGTGCGTCGACTGCTCGCCAATTGCCGTATTGTAGGATCCAGCCATCACGACCGATGCCGGTTCGCCCATTGTTTGATCGGCGATATCCGGTGTCTGAAATACTGCAAACAGCGCCAAGGCTACAACGATGCTGGCCGCCGTAGCGAGAATCGCTCTACTTGAGGGGTAACGTCGCTTTGGCGCTGGTTCCGGGAACAGGTCGGCCAGACGTCCAAGACCATCCATATCATCCCAAAGACAAGCCAGTTCCATGAATACGTCGTAATTGGCGCTGCTGCTCGATAACCAGGCCCCAAGCTCCTGCTCCTCTTCCTCCGTAAGGCCACGTCCGATCGCCGCGATCCAATCGCCAGCTTCTTCAAGTCGTCGATCCTTGCGCGACGGAAACTCACTGATATTGCTCATGCCCGCCCTCCTGGGCTGTTTTTCTGGCTCCGATCGGTTCCTGGTCGATCGGCTCGCGCCAGCAAATAGGTTCTACACCGAGTAATGCCCTTCGAAATGTGCTTCTCCACCGTCTTCTCGCTAATCTGCAGTTTTTCTGCGATCTCCCGATAGGAATGTCCGTAGACCTTTTGAAGTACGAACGCGCGTCGACACTGCAGCGGCAAGCTCCTTACAGCGTCACAAAAGAATGCGAATTCTTCATTACTGCAGACTCTCGACAGGGTGTCTCCGCCAGGGTCAGGCAGAGCCAATTCACTTCCATCTCCACTGTCGTCAATGCTATCGGACAACCGGCTCTCAGCTCGATTGACGTAGTTCAGCGCGATATTGCGAGCGGTTCGAAACATGAACGACCGAGGTGACCGTATTTCATCGGCCGTGTGGGACTGGCATACGCGGACGTAAGTTTCCTGCACAACGTCCTCTATCTCTCTCGGCGGCACAATCCCGCTGACTGCCCGCGCAAGGCCACCCCTGATCGACAGAAATACGCTCGCTATCTTGTCATCGCTATTCACTAGAGCAGATATCCCTCAAATTCGCAGAAAATGGCCTCAACTAGATAGAGACAATTCAGAACGAATTTTCCCCCACTCTACAGTCATGCCAGGCAAATGACCGCTCTTGTGCCCTGCAAAGATCGCCGGTAGCCGCCTATCTCATAGGCAAAAAGTGAGCGTAAAACTGAGGATACTCAGAAACTCTGGCGGAATCAGTTGGTTACTTTGAGGGGAAATAACTCATTGACATCGATGGTCAAAAGACCTCTGTTATCAAGGAGTTACGAGACTCGTCAACTTGGCTCCGAGAATTGGGAAGCTGATGACTCACCTCTCACGATGAAAGCCGCCGGTCCGGCGTACCGAGGTTGTCACGAGACCATGTTTACCATGTAAAACACGCCAGTTATCCACAGCTTTAACCGTTGAAGCTTTGGATAACTCGAATTCTCGATCTCGCGCGGCATGGCCCTGCCCGGCTCGTTTGGTCGACTATGCGCGTTTGGCCGGCAGTGCGTACGAAACACGCAGGTGTCTACAGTGTAGACAGGTGCGTGTTTGGCACGCATTGCGTGTTTGGTACGCATGGCGCGTTTTTCGACACCGCGGCAATCTGCTCGATGCGCGTCATTACTGGGCCCGCAGGGGCGCAGTAATGACGCGCGACGCCGGCCCAGAAACCACGCCGCATGTTGTCGGGTTTTTCTGCTGCCAAGCGAATGACGCCGTCGTAGTCTGCACCCACTGAATTTAGAGCGCGCCGTCCGCTATATGACGGCAACCTTGCGAACAAGGGCTGGTTCGTTCGCAACGGGGATTCGTCTCCGTCAGTCCATTATCAAACGCAGCGGGCCAGGTCCCGCATTCTCAAACCCGCAGGTGATTGCCCTGCACGTTCACAACCAGGAGGACCAAGACATCGGCAATCTTCATTTTCGCTCCATCGGGAGCACGGCTGGAACGCACCGAACCAGATCTGCGACAGCAGAGAAACGGTGCGGCCTGTGACCAGGCCTGTTCAGGTCATGTGGGAGTGGTGTCCCAGGATCGATGCTCATCCCTTAGCGGATGTCCTTGTTTGACCACGGTCGGCAAGTGATCAGAAACACTCACCGAACATGCAAATGAACCGAAGTGAGGTCCAACACCAGTGAGACGCCTGAACTACCAGCTGAAACAACTGTGCAAGAACAACCGGGACGGGAGCTACGGCACCCAGGTACAGCGCGAGCGTGTGCTGACGCTGATCGCCAACCAGCTCCATGACTTAGGGTTTCGTCGGATGCACGCCAAGTCCCTGCGTCCGAAGCACATCGAGGCCCTGGTGAAGCACTGGCTAGAGACCAAAGTCGCGGTGGGCACGATCAAGAACCGCATGGCGGCCATACGTTGGTGGGCCGCCAAGGTGAACAGACGGAATGTAGTAGCCAGCTCGAACGATCATTATGGGATACCGCGCCGGCAGTATGCGAACGGCGCCAACCGTGCAAAAGCCCTGGACGAGGAGAAGCTCGCCAGGGTCACGGACCCATACCTCCGCACGAGCCTGGAGCTGCAGAGGGAGTTTGGCCTGCGCCGTGAGGAAGCCATCAAGATCCGGCCGGTTCTTGCCGACAAAGGGGACGTTCTCTGGCTCAAACCCAGCTGGACGAAGGGTGGCCGGGCACGCGAGATCCCGATCCGAACCGAGGCCCAGCGAGCGGTCCTGGACAAAGCCCATAAACTCGCTGGCAAGGGTTCGCTGATTCCCGCTGAGAACATTTACAAGGAGCAGAAGAACCGCTACGAGGGGCAATGTATCCGCGCTGGTCTCTGCAAAATGCACGGCCTCAGGCACGCCTATGCGCAGCGGCGCTTCGAGGAAATCGCCGGCTTCCCGGCGCCCCTGGCCGGGGGACCGAACCGCGATGACCTCACGAACGATCAGCGCGAGCTCGACCAAGAAGCTCGCGCCGTGATCTCGAAAGAACTCGGCCATGAGCGCCCCAACATCACCATGACATACCTGGGTAGATGAGCGACCCCCGAACACAGACTGCAAGCGCGCGTCGCGGCGGGAATTTGGAGCCCGCCGCGAAACGGGGTAATAATCGACCGCGTGTGTCCGATGGGGACAAGCCCGACCGACGGATCGTGGCGCTTGTCAAACTGCTTGCCCGGCTCGCAGCGGAAAAGGATTTCCGGGACGAGCCAAATGAACGGTGACGATACTCATGAGTGAAGCGAACGGCCGACGCGTAGCCATCTACGCCCGTTACTCGAGCGATCTCCAAAGCGATTCCTCTGTCGAAGACCAGGTACGACTCTGTAGCGAACTAGCAAAGTCCAAGGACTGGGAGGTCTTCGATCACTACGCCGATGCCGGACTTTCCGGCGCCTCATTGATGCGCCCAGGCATCCAGGCATTGATTACCGATGCGTTGGACGGCAAGTTCGACGTCGTACTTGCAGAGGCCCTCGATCGCATTTCCAGAGATCAGGAAGACATTGCCGGCGTCTATAAGCGCATGGAATTCGCGGGCGTGGAGATCGTCACGCTGTCGGAAGGCCCAATCTCTTCGCTCCACATCGGGCTCAAGGGCACGATGAACGCACTGTTCCTGAAGGACTTGGCCGACAAGACACGGCGAGGACTGCGCGGCCGTGTAGAGCGCGGCAAGTCGGGCGGCGGAATCGCGTACGGCTATGAGGTTGTCAAACGCTTCGATCTGGAAGGAAATCCACTGCGAGGCGACAGGACCATCAATGAGAACCAGGCAGCGGTCGTGCGACGTATTTTCGCGGACTACGCGCGCAACCAGTCGCCGAGGGCCATCGCCTCGCAATTGAATGCAGAGGGCGTCCCTTCGCCTTCAGGCAAAACCTGGTCGCAGTCGGCCATTAACGGCAACCGGCGGCGCGGCACAGGAATCCTGAACAACGAGCTCTACATCGGGCGGCTGGTCTGGAACCGACAACGCTTCATCAAAGATCCGGATACGGGAAAGCGCGTCACGCGGCTCAACGACGAGAGCGAGTGGATCACTCAGGAAGTACCCGAGTTGCGCATCGTTCCCCAGGATCTCTGGGACAAGGCAAAGGCCCGCCAGAAGGACCTCGATGCGAGGAAACCTGGCCTGTGGCGGAGAAACCGACCACGCTACCTGCTGTCCGGCCTCATCGAGTGTGGTGAGTGCGGCGGCGGCTATTCAAAGATCAACACCACCCATTACGGCTGCTCGGCCAGCAGGAACAAGGGTGAGAGTGTCTGTACTAATCGGAAGACGATAGCGAAGGACATACTGGAGGGCGCTGTGCTCACAGCGCTGAAAACGCACCTGATGCGCGAGGACCTCGTCGAGACTTTCTGCCAGGAGTACGCGCAACACCTGAACGAGCTCAGAGCAGCCCAGCACCGAGCTCAACGCGCCAAGGAGGCCGAGCTGCGCCAGCTGAAGAAAAGGCAGGAGCAAGTCATACAGTCGATCTACAACGGCGTCGACGCCAGGATGATCAAGGACGAATCGAAGTACATCGCAGATCGGCTCGAGGAACTGGAAGCCGAAGAATCTCAACAGCAAGAAAAACCGCCACTCAAGCCATTGGTCCATCCCGCGATGGCGAATCGCTACCGAGAGGAAGTAGAGAACCTGAAAGAGGCGCTAGATCGGGAGAACGCGCGTGCCGAAGCGTCAGAACACCTGCGCGCGCTCATTGGGAAGATCGTGCTCACCCCCGAATCAGGGCGCGATGAGCTGCGTGTTGACCTTCACGGGGACCTGGCTGGAATCCTGCAAATCGCCAGCCAGAAACAAGCTCGGCCCGGAAACAAGAACGTCTCCGGGCCGAACAAGATAGCGTTGGTAGCGGGGGCAGGATTTGAACCTGCGACCTTCGGGTTATGAGCCCGACGAGCTGCCAGACTGCTCCACCCCGCATCGACAGGTGGCGCATATTATAGGCAGTCTTCGGTCTTGTAAAGGGGGGCTAGCCCAGTATTCGAATGCACTCTGCCAGCAGCCAGCCCGGTACGATTCCGAGGCCCAGAACGGCCAGCGAATTGAGGCTCAGGACCGCTTTCGTATCCGTACTGGCCTGCAGAACCGCCTGGTCCTCGGCTTCTTCGAAGTACATGTACCAGATGACCCGCAGGTAGTAGTACGCGCCCACCACCGAGGCGAGAACCATCAGGATTGCCAAACCGGTAAACCCGGCATCGACGACGGCCGCGATGACGTTCAGTTTTCCGAAGAAACCGACGAACGGCGGGACGCCGGCCATCGAAAACATCAGGAACATCATCATCAGCGCAAACCATGGACTGCGCGCATTGAGCCCCTTGAAGTCACCGAGGTTCTCGGCATCGTACCCACGCCGGCTCAGCAGTATGACAATACCGAAAGCACCCGCCGCCGCGACGATGTAGGTCAGCGTGTAAAACAACGCCGCCGCCTTACCCTCGCCCGTCCCTGTGAAGATTGCGAGCAGGATAAAGCCGACGTGGGCAATCGTCGAATAACCGAGCATGCGCTTGATATTCGACTGCGCAATGGCGACGATATTGCCGACCAGCAGCGACAGCACGGCCACGACCATCAGCATTGACGACCACGTATCGTGGAGGCCACCGAGTCCGTCAACGAGAATGCGCAGAATCAGCGCCAACGCTGCAAGCTTGGGCGCCGACGCGATGTACAGCGTCACCGGCGTTCTTGCGCCCTGGTACACATCGGGCAGCCACATATGAAACGGAACGGCACCGAATTTGAACGCGATACCGACGATCAGGAACGCCAGGCCAAACCACAACGGCAGGTTGTTCAGCGACGGATCGGCCGCCACCGCATTGGCAATCTCGTGGAACTGCAGGCTTCCGGTAACCCCGTACACCCAGCTGATTCCATACAGCAGCGCGCCGGACGCAATGGCGCCCAGGATGAAGTACTTCATCGCCGACTCTGCCGACGATACGTTGTTCCGGTCGATCGCCACCAGCGCGTACAGTGACAGGGCCAGCGTTTCCAGGCCGAGGTACATGGTCAGCAGGCTGTTTGCCGACATCATGATCATCATGCCAAGCAGGCCGATCAACCCGAGCAAATAGAACTCGCCGCGATGAATGTCGTTCGCTCGCAGGTAGTCGCGCGAATACAGGAACGTGATACCGACAAAGAGCGTCGCGCCAATCTTCAGGATCTGCGACAATGGATCGCTGACGTAGCTGCCACTGAAAATGACTGTGCGAACGTGCGGCGCACTCCAGTCCAGTACGAACATCAACGCGCCAAGCGATACCAGGCTTATCCAGAATGTCCGCACCCGGTTTTCGTCATCGATAAACAGGTCTGCGATGAGCACCACGCAGATCAATCCCAACAAGGCGATCTCGGGTGCGGCTACCAGGTAATCAACTAGTTCCATAACGTGACTCGTCAGAGCTTGGTGCGCCCGACCTGCTCAATCAATTGTTCGATAGTGACGTTCATCATGTCCACGAGCGGTGCCGGCCAGAGGCCGACGACGAGGACACTGACAGCGAGCACGGCAAGCACCAGGAACTCACGGCCGTTCAGGTCCTTGAGCGCTGCGACGTTGTCGTTTGCCACTTCTCCGTAGACAACGCGCTTGACCATCCACAAGGTATAGGCCGCGCCGAGAATCAATGTGCCGGCCGCAAAGAAGGCGAACCAGAAGTTAGCCTTGAAACTCGCAATAATGACCATGAATTCGCCAACGAATCCGGAGGTGCCCGGCAGTCCTGCATTGGCCATGGCAAACAACACCATAAAAGCGGCGTACTTCGGCATCGTGTTCGCGACACCGCCGTAGTCGGCAATCTGGCGACTGTGAACGCGGTCGTACAACACGCCCACGCAGAGGAACATCGCACCGGAAATGAGGCCATGGGAAATCATCTGCACCATGCCGCCGGTCATGCCCAGCCCTGCCCCGGTTTCGCCGTCGATCCACCACAACAGGAAGAACCCGAGCGTCACGAAGCCCATGTGGGCGATCGACGAGTACGCGATCAGCTTCTTCATGTCTTTCTGCATCAGCGCGACGAAGCCGATGTACACGACGGCGATCAGCGACAGCGCAATCATCATCCCCGAGAAGTAGGCGCTGCCATCCGGCGCGATCGGCAATGACAGGCGCACGAATCCGTAACCTCCCATCTTCAACATGATCGCTGCCAGGATGACCGATCCGCCTGTCGGCGCCTCAACGTGTGCGTCGGGCAACCATGTATGCACCGGCCACATCGGCACCTTGACGGCGAACGCAACCAGGAACGCGATAAAAATCAGTTTCTGGGACGTCATGGACAGCGGCGCATCCATAAACCCGAAGAGGTCGAACCCGCCGGTCTGGCGATACAGGTAGATAAACGCCACCAGCATCAACACGGAGCCGAGGAACGTGTAGAGGAAAAACTTCAGCGTCGCGTACACGCGGCGCTGGCCACCCCAGACACCGATGATCAGGAACATCGGGATCAACATGGCTTCCCAGAAAACGTAGAACAGCAACGCATCCAACGCGCAGAACACGCCGACCATCAGCCCCTCGAGAATCAGGAACGCTGCGAAATACTGCGCCGGACGATTGCTGATCGTATTCCAGCCCGCAATGACCACGAGCGGTGTGATGAACGTCGTCAGCAGGATCAGCGGTGCAGATATGCCGTCGACACCCAGCGCATAGAACACGTTCAACGACGCGATCCACTCGACACTTTCGGTGAACTGCATGCCGGTCGCTGCGTTGTCGAAGCCGGTGTACAGGAAAATACTGATCAGGAACGTCAGGACGGAAACGCCGAGCGCCGCAATGCGCATGATGCCCGCACGCGCAGAGTTCGCGTCACCGTCATCGCCGATAAGCAGCAATGCGACGCCACCCAGCGCGGGTAACCAGATCAGAGTGCTCAGAAGATGCGAAGAAAAAATCATGGGTGTTCCTACCGCAGCCAGATGAGCCAACCGAGCAACGCGGTCAGTCCTATGATCATTGCGAACGCATAGGTGTAGAGGTAACCCGTCTGGATCTGGCGCAGGACGCCAGCCAGGCGGCCGACAGATTTCGCCGTGCCGTTGACCAGCCAGCCGTCGATGACGGTCTGGTCGCCGCGCTTCCAGAGGAAGTCGCCAATGGCACGCCCGGACCCGGCAAAACCCTTGATCCACAGATCGTCGAAGTAGTATTTACGATCCAGCAGGTTGTATATGCCGCTCGCCTTCTCGCGCAGCGTTTCGGGAATGTCGGGCCGTTTCATGTACAGGAACCAGGCCACGCCGAGGCCGCCGAGCGCGAGGTACAGTACCGGCGTCTTCAGCGCATGTGTGAGCATGCCAACCTGCCCGTGCCACGCGGCACCGAGTTGGGCGATGACGTCCTTGCTCTCGCTGGCATGAATTGCATCGCCAAAGTAGCCGCCGAACAGAACCGGTTCGACGGTAAGCCAGCCGATGACTGCTGACGGAATTGCGAGGAGTATCAACGGCACCGTGACTACCGCCGGCGTCTCGTGCAGGTGCGAACGTGTCTTCTCGTCCATGCGTTCCTTGCCGTGGAACACCAGGAAGAACATGCGAAACGAGTACAGGGCGGTCACGAAGACGCCCAGCAGAACGCTCAGGTAAGCAATCCAGTAAACGAGCGAGTCCGTCGACGCCCAGTGCGAGGCGTGTACGGCCTCGATGATGTAATCTTTCGAAAAGAACCCGGCGGTTCCGGGGAACCCGATGAGCGCCAACGAACCGATCAGCGACGTCCAGTAGGTGATCGGCATGTACTTCTTGAGGCCGCCCATCTTGCGGATGTCCTGCTCGTGATGCATCGCGATGATCACCGAGCCGGCCGCCAGGAACAACAGCGCTTTGAAAAATGCATGCGTCATCAGGTGGAAGATCGCGGCACTGTAGGCCGATGCGCCAAGCGCTACCGTCATGTACCCCAGCTGCGACAGCGTCGAGTACGCGACGACACGCTTGATGTCGTTCTGGACGAGGCCCAGCAGCCCCATGAAGAACGCCGTTACCGCACCAATGACAATGACGAAGGCCAGTGCGGTCGTGCTCAGCTCGAACAGCGGCGACATGCGCGCCACCATGAAGATGCCGGCGGTGACCATCGTCGCCGCGTGGATCAGGGCCGAAATCGGCGTCGGACCTTCCATCGAGTCCGGCAGCCAGACGTGCAGCGGCGCCTGTGCCGATTTACCCATCGCACCAATGAACAGCAGGATGCAGATTACCGTCATGGCATTCCATGGCGTGCCCGAGAACACCTCGATCGACTCACCGGCGATGGCATCGGCCTGGCCAAATACCGTCGCGTAGTCGAGCGACCCGGTGAACATGACGACCCCGGCAATACCGAGAATAAACCCGAAGTCACCCACACGATTGACGAGAAACGCTTTCAGGTTCGCGAATATCGCCGTTTCCTTCTTGAACCAGAAGCCGATCAGCAGGTAGGACACGAGGCCGACCGCTTCCCAGCCGAAAAACAGCTGCAGGAAGTTGTTCGACATGACGAGCATGAGCATCGAGAACGTGAACAACGAGATATAGCTGAAAAAACGCTGGTATCCCGGGTCATCGTGCATGTAGCCAATCGTGTAGATGTGCACCATCAGCGACACGAATGTGACGACGCACATCATGAGCGCTGTCAGCCTGTCGACCAGGAATCCGACTTCCATGCGCAGGCCGTCGGTGACGGCCCACGTGTAGACGCTGATGTTCTCGGCCTCTGCCCCGCCCCAGAACATGTTCCTGAGCACGAGCAGTGACAGGACACACGAGACTCCAACGCCCAGGATCGTGACCCAGTGCGCGCCGGCGCGGCCAATCTGTTTGCCCGCGAGCCCGGCGATGATCGCCGCTGCCAGCGGCGCCAATACGATTGTCAGGTAGTAGTCGTACATATCAACCCTTCAGCGTATTGAGCTCTTTCACGGCAATCGAGCGTCGGTTGCGGAACAACACGACCAGGATCGCAAGGCCGATTGCAGCTTCAGCCGCGGCCACCGTGAGAATGAAGAACACGAACACCTGCCCCGTCTCATCACCGAGATAACGGGAGAAGGCGATGAAATTGAAATTGACGGCCAGCAACATGAGCTCGATGCACATCAGCAGCAGAATCAGGTTGCGGCGATTGACCACGATGCCGACGATGCTCAGTACGAACAGCATGGCCGCCAGTGTCAGGTAATGCTCGAGGCCGATCATTGTCTTTTCTCCGCGTCCATCTTGACCACGCGGACGTTGTCCTGCGCCCGTGCCGCCACCTGCTTCGAGATATCCTGAACCTTGAGACCGGGCCGCCGGCGCATGGTCAGCGTAATCGCCGCGACGATGGCGAGCAGCAGGATCACCGCTGCGATCTCAAACGCATACACGTGCTCGGTATAGAGCACTGCACCCAGCGCCTTCGTGTTGCTGTAGCCTTCCGGGGTTGCCGCAAAGCTGCCGGTACTCGCGACACCCTGGCTGCGCAGCCAGATCAGCTGGATCAGCTCAAACGCCATAAGAAGTGCAACGGCGATGCCCAGCGGCGCATAGCGAGTCAGGCCGCGCTTCGCCGCCTCGACATCAACTTCCAGCATCATGACGACGAACAGGAACAGCACCATGACGGCGCCGACGTAGACCAGCACCAGTACGATCGCGAGGAATTCGGCTTCCGCGAGCAGCCACAGGATGGCCGCCTGGAAAAACGTCAGCACCAGGAACATCACCGAGTGCACCGGGTTGCGGGAGAACACGACGCCCAGCGCCGCGCCGAGCATGACGGCCGAGAACAGGTAGAAAAGCGCCGGATGCGTATAGCTTGCTATCGTATCGATCATCGTCGGCTTACCTGTACTTGGCGTCCGCCGCCTTGTCGGCGGAGATCATGGCGTCGTATTTTTCGCCGACGGCCAGCAGCTTGTCCTTGGTCATGATGTTCTGGCCGGGCTCTTCCATGTGGTACTCGAGCAATCGCGTCTCGACGATAGCGTCGACCGGGCAGGCCTCTTCACAGAATCCGCAATAAATGCATTTGAAAAGATCGATGTCGTAGCGCGTCGTGCGACGAGTGCCGTCCTGGCTGACATCCGACTCGATGGTGATTGCAAGCGCCGGGCATACGGCCTCGCACAACTTGCACGCAATGCAGCGCTCTTCGCCGTTCGGGTAGCGGCGCAACGCGTGCAGTCCGCGGAAGCGATGCGACTGTGGCGTTTTCTCTTCGGGATATTCGAGCGTCACGCTCTTGCGGAAAAAATTCTTCTGCGTGACGGAAAGCCCCTTGAGCAGCTCCCAGAGGGCGAATGTCTTGAAGTAACTGATTACCCGGCTCATCGTTAAGCGCCCAGCCCTGACCACGGACCGACCTGGAACCACGCCAATGCGCCTTCCACGAAGATCCAGATGATCGTTACAGGAATGAAAACCTTCCAGCCGAGCCGCATGATCTGGTCATAGCGGTAGCGCGGGAACGTCGCGCGCAGCCAGAAGAACGTGTACATGAACATGGCCATCTTGATGAACAGCCACGGGAAGCCGCCACCGAATATCCAGCCGATGAAGGCGACGTCGTGGTACGGCTCAAACAGGGACCAGCCCTCGAACGGCGAAGCCCAGCCGCCGAGGAAAAAGACCGCCGTCAGCGTCGAGATCAGGATCATGTTTGCGTATTCGGCGAGGAAGAACAGCGCGAACGCGACGCCCGAATACTCGACATGGAATCCTGCGACGATCTCCGACTCACCTTCCGCGACGTCGAACGGTGCGCGGTTGGTCTCGGCAACGCCCGAGATCCAGTAGACAAGGAATAACGGGAACAGCCAAAGCAGGAACCAGTTACTGAATCCGCCACGCTGCGCCTCGACAATATCGCCGAGATTCAGGCTACCGCCCGCCATCAGGACGCCCACCAGCGCAAAGCCCATCGCGATTTCATACGCGACGATTTGCGCCGCCGTACGCATGGCACCAAGCAGCGCGTACTTTGAGTTGGTTGCCCAGCCCGCCAGAATGATGCCGTAGACGCCGATTGACGTGAGCGCAAGTACGTACAGCAGACCGGCATTGATATCCGCAATGACGAACCAGTCGTTCATTGGAATCACGGCCCACGTGATCAGCGCCGGTGTCAGCGACAGCAGCGGCGCGATGACGAACAGGAACTTGCTCGACTGCGACGGGACGACGACTTCCTTGATCAGGAGCTTGATAACGTCAGCGAACGGTTGCAGCAGCCCGAGCGGCCCTACCCGGTTCGGTCCGACACGCGCCTGCATGCTGCCAATGACTTTGCGTTCGAAGTACGTCGAGAACGCGACACACAGAATCACGGTGATCGTCACGACGAGAATCTTGAACAGGGTCGTGATCAGGTACTGCACCAGCGCCGGGAACCCGTTCCAGACGTCCATCGCGAACTGCGGCACGAGCCCGACGAAGAAGTCAGCCATCACGCCTCTCCTTCGCCACTGGCGCGCATCGCCGCAGGCGTATGTTGCAGCGCGTTGGCACGGCGAACGAGCGCATCGACCGCATAGATCGGAATATCGATGTCGTTTGCCGGATCGTCGGCGTCGTTTGCAGCGCCCGCGGCTCCGTTCGCCTGGTAGTCACCCGCCTCGACGCTGCCAACCTGTGCGCGGCACTCGTCGAGCACCTCATCGCTGGTGACGAACTCGAAGCCCTCGGCATCGGTCAGGTTGCCAAGCACCCGAAGCACCTTCCAGCATGGGCGCGCTTCACCGACCGGATTTGCAACGCCGCCAAAACTCTGCCAGGTACCCGCCGCATTCACATAGGTTCCGGACGACTCGGCAAAGGTGCCGATCGGCAGCAACAAGTCCGCCGATTCCAGCAGCCCACCGGACACGAACGGTGTCAGGGCGATGACGAACTTCTGTTTTGCGAGCTTCTCAACAGCATCCGTACTTGCGTGGATGTCGGCATCAGGCTCCACGTTGACCAGCACGACGGCGTCGAGCGAAGCATCCAGTATCCCGGACACATCCAGTCCCGCCTTGGCACGCGCAGTGCCACCGGCCGCACGATGCGGCAGCACGCCGGCCAGGCTTGCGCCTGCCGAATTGGCTCCTTCGGAAACGAAGCCGAGCGTGGCGCCGGTCTTTTCGGCAATTCTGGCGGCCGCAGTCCGAATTGAGGATGACGCTGCGTGTCGTGCGGCGACCTGCCCCAACAGAATCAATGAGTCTTCAGCCGCTTGCAGCGATTTCGCAATCGCTTTTTGGTCGTCGGATCCCCCTTTGCCGCTTGCCGCGTCGGCAATACCCGTCAGCAGCTCAACGAGCCCGGTGCCGGACGCGTAGTTGGCCACATCAAAAAAGTATTCGTTCCTGGTGCTGTCGGCGAAGCTCACCGCCGCACCCGCCAGCGCCGCCTTGCGCACGCGGTGAGCGAGGATCGGCGCCTCAGCGCGGAGGTTGGAGCCCGCCACGAGGATCGCGCCCTGCTTTTCGATCTCGTCGATTCCGCAACCCAGTGACGGATAGGCCGGATCGGCATCCTGGTCCGATGTGTCCCGTCGACCAACACGATGGTCGATGTTCGACGACCCCAGGTGCTCGGCAAGTTTGACCAGCAGATGTGCTTCTTCAACCGTGATCGACGGTGACGCGATGAAGCCGGTCTCGCCGGCATCGCCCAGGACCTCGGCCGCCTTCGACAGCGCATCTTCCCATTCGATGTCTCGCCACTCGCCGCCTTCCTTGATGCGCGGTGACTGCAGGCGGTCATCGCTGTAAATCGCCTCGTAGGAGAAACGGTCGCGGTCCGAAATCCAGCTTTCGTTGATCGATTCGTTTTCGCGCGGCACGATACGCTTCACGGTGCCTCGCAGGACATGTGCATAAAGGTTTGAGCCGACACAGTCGTGCGGCGATACCGTAGCGCGCTGCACCATCTCCCATGCACGGGCGCTGTAGCGGTAAGGCTTGTTGTTCAGCGCGCCGACCGGGCACAGGTCGATAATATTGGCCGACAATTCATGGTCGATGTTCTGTTCGACGTAGGTCGAGATGACGACGTTCTCGCCGCGTGCCGTCGTACCAAGCTGCGGCTTGCCCTGGATTTCCTCGCCAAACCGAACGCAGCGCGTGCAGTGGATGCAGCGCGTCATATCGGTCGAGACCAGCGGACCGATATCCTTGTCCCTGACCACGCGTTTGCCGTCGTTATAACGGGAAACGTCGCGACCGTAGCCCATGGCCAGGTCCTGCAGTTCGCACTCGCCGCCCTGGTCACAGATCGGGCAATCCAGCGGGTGATTGATCAGCAGAAACTCCATCGTCGCCTTTTGCGCGGCGATAGCGCGCGGCGACTTGGTAAACACCTTCATGCCCTCGGTGACGGGTTGCGCACAGGCCGGAATCGGCTTTGGTGCACCCTCGATGTCAACGAGACACATGCGGCAGTTTGCCGCGATGCTGAGCTTGTCGTGGTAGCAGAACCGCGGCACGTAGATGCCGACACCGTCCGTCACCTCGATGACCATTTGCCCCTTGCGGGCCTCGACCGGCTTGCCGTCGACTTCAATATTTACAATATCGTCACTCATAGTGCTTACGCGGCGGCCTCGGGCGCGCTGTCAACGATGCTGCGACCGTTGTTGCGAACCATGTACTCGAATTCGTGGTAGTAGTGATTCAGGAAACTCTGAACCGGCCATGCGGCAGCATCGCCGAGCGCGCAGATCGTATGACCTTCGATCTTGTTGGCAACGTCGACCAGTTTCTGCAGGTCGGCCTCTTCGCCGCGACCTTCGACGATGCGCGTCAGCATGCGGTACAACCAGCCGGTGCCCTCCCGACAGGGCGTGCACTGGCCGCAGGATTCGGCCATGTAGAAGCGCGAGATGCGGCGCAGGACCCGAACCATGCAGGTCTGATCGTCCATCACCATGACGGCGCCGGTGCCGAAAGACGAGCCCGCCTGTTGCAGCGAGTTGTAATCCATCGTGCATTCCATCGCGATATCTGCAGGAAGAACCTTGCACGACGAACCGCCGGGAATGATGGCTTTCAGTTTGCGCCCCTTCCAGACGCCGCCACAGATATCCTCGAGCAGCACTTTGAACGGTACGCCCATCGGCAACTCGTAGTTGCCCGGCTTTTCGACATGGCCTGACACTGAAAATTGCGCGGTGCCACCCGACCCCTCCGGGCCGAGTGCCGCAAACCATGCCGCACCCTTGTGGATGATTGACGGCACACTCGCAATACTCTGCGTGTTGTTGATCGTGGTCGGCTTGCCGTACAGCCCATAGTTCGCTGGGAACGGCGGCTTGAAGCGCGGCCGGCCCTGTTTGCCCTCGAGCGACTCGAGCAGAGCGGTTTCCTCACCACAGATATAGGCGCCTGCGCCGATGAATCCGTGGATGTCGATATCGATGCCACTGCCCTGCACGTTCTTGCCGAGCAGGCCGGCGTCATAAGCCTCTTTTACCGCCGCTTCGAAACGCGGAAACGGCTCGTCCATGAATTCGCCGCGCATGTAGTTGTACGCAACCGTGGCACCCATTGCGTAAGCCGCAATGGCCATGCCCTCAACGAGGCTGTGCGGGTTGTAGCGCAGGATCTCGCGATCATGGCAGGTACCCGGCTCGGACTCGTCCGAGTTGACGACGAGGTACTTCTGGCCATCGAAATCCTTCGGCATGAAGCTCCACTTGAGGCCCGTCGGGAAACCGGCACCGCCGCGACCGCGAAGCCCCGAGGCCTTGACCTCTTCAATGACCTGTTCAGGCGTCAGTTCGCCGGCCAGGATACGGCGCCACGCCTTGTAGCCGTCGTGCTTTTCGTAGGTTTCCAGCGTCCACGACTTCTCGGAGCCAAAGGTGTTGAAGCAGACGAGATTCTGTTCGTACGCCATCAGTCCAGCCCGTCCAGGATTTCGTCCACCATCTCGGGCGTCAGGTTCTCGTAGTACTTGTGATTGACCTGCATGGCCGGTGCACCGCAACAGGCAGCGATGCACTCCTCCTCCTGCTTCAGGAAGATCTTGCCGTCGGGTGTCGACTCACCGGTCTTGATGCCGAGTTTGTTCTCGACGTGCTCGACGATATCGTCGGCGCCGCGCAGCATGCATGCGACGTTGGTGCAGATTGACACTTCGTTGCGCCCGACTTCCCGCGTCTGGAACATCGAGTAGAACGTGGCCACTTCGTAGACATGGATCGTCGGTAAATCGAGGTAGTCCGCCACGGCGTTCATCTGCTCGGCGGTGACCCAACCCTTGTTTTCGTGCTGCACCAGGTGCAGTGCACGAATGACGGCCGAACGCTGCCGGTCCGCCGGGAAGCGCTGCTTCCAGGTGTCGATTTCCTCACGAACGTGCGCAGAGAGTTCGTAGCTCATCGGTCAACCTCTCCGAACACGATGTCCTGCGTGCCGATCACGGCGACAACGTCAGCCAGCATGTGTCCTTCTACCATTTCAGACATGGCGGACAGGTGCGCGAAACCGGGCGCGCGAATCTTGACGCGATACGGTTTGTTGGCTCCGTCCGAAATAATATAAACACCAAACTCGCCCTTGGGGTGCTCGACGGCAGCGTAAGCCTCGCCCGCCGGTACACAGTAGCCTTCAGTGAACAGCTTGAAGTGATGAATGAGCGACTCCATGTCGTCTTTCATCTCGACCCGCGTCGGCGGCGTAATCTTGTGGTCGTCGGCGATGACCGGACCCGGGTTTTCGCGCAGCCAGTCGACGCATTGCCTGATGATGCGGTTCGACTGACGCATTTCCTCGACTCGAACCAGGTAACGCGAATAGCAATCGCCGTTGATGCCGATCGGAATGTCAAAGTCGACCTGGTCATAGGCCGCGTACGGCTGTTTCTTGCGCAGGTCCCATTCGATGCCCGACCCACGCAGCATCGGCCCGGTGAATCCGAGTTGCATCGCCCGCTCCGGCGACACGACACCGATATTGACGGTGCGTTGTTTCCAGATGCGGTTGTCGGTGAGCAAGGTCTCGTACTCATCGACGCATTTCGGGAAACGGTTGGTGAAATCTTCGATGAAGTCCAGCATCGAACCTTCACGCGTTGCGTTCATCTTCGCGAGCTGTTTCTTCGAGCGAAACTTCGACTCGGCGTACTTCGGCATCGAATCTGGCAGGTCGCGATAGACACCGCCCGGACGGTAGTAGGTCGCGTGCATACGCGTGCCCGAGACTGCTTCGTAGCAATCCATCAGGTCTTCCCGTTCGCGGAAGCAATACAGGAACATCGTCATCGCACCGATATCGAGCCCGTGCGCGCCGAGCCACATCAGGTGGTTCAGAATTCGGGTGATCTCGTCGAACATCGTGCGGATGTATTGGGCGCGGATCGGAACGTCGACACCGAGCAGCTTCTCGATCGACGACACGTAGCCGTGCTCGTTGCACATCATCGACACGTAATCGAGTCGGTCCATGTAGCCGATCGACTGGTTGAACGGCTTCGACTCGGCGAGCTTTTCCGTGGCGCGATGCAGCAGGCCGACGTGCGGATCCGCTTTCTGGATCGTTTCGCCCTCGATCTCGAGCACCAGGCGCAATACGCCATGCGCCGCCGGATGCTGCGGACCGAAGTTCATCGTGTAGCTCTGGATTTCAGCCATCTTGTGCATCCTTGAGGTCGGCTGAATAGCGGTTGTCGTCGCGAATGACGCGCGGCACGAGTGTGCGTTGCTCAATGGACACCGGCTTGTAGGCGACTCGTCCCTGACTCTCGTCGTACGAGACCTCCACGTTGCCCATCAACGGGAAGTCCTTGCGGAACGGATGGCCAATGAATCCATAGTCCGTGAGAATGCGACGCAGGTCCGGGTGCCCTTCGAAAAGAATGCCGTAGAGATCGAACGCTTCACGCTCAAACCAGTTCGCGCCGTTCCAGATGTCCACCACCGACTTTACGATTGGCGGATTGCTCGTGCCTGTGAACACGCGCAGGCGCAGGCGAATGTTGTTCTGTATCGACAGCAGGTGATAAACGACGGCAAAGCGCTTCGCATCGAATTCATCTGCCTCATCGAGAATGACAGGTTCGCGCTCGACGCCACGACTGAATCCTGTGCCAGTTGCACTGTTGGTCGTCCATTCATCGTCACCGTAGCTCAGGTAATCTACGCCGCAAACGTCGACCAGCATTTCGAAACCGAATTCAGCCTCGTTGCGCAGCGCCGTCGCTATCTCGATGAGGTCGTCCTTGTCGAGCTCGTAGGTCAGCTCACCGCAGGTCGACGCGACGCGTTGCATCTGGTCGCCGAAGCGCGCATCGATTTTGCTCGCCAGTGTTTCGTAACGATCGGTCATTGCCTGTCTGTTCCCGGCCGACTAACGAGCAATGGTGCTCGTGCGGCGAATTTTTTTCTGTAGCTGGATCAGGCCGTAGATCAGGGCTTCGGCCGTCGGCGGACATCCCGGGACATACACGTCGACCGGCACCACCCGGTCGCAACCCCGGACTACCGAGTAGGAATAGTGGTAGTAGCCGCCACCGTTGGCGCAGGATCCCATTGACACGACCCAGCGCGGTTCCGGCATCTGGTCATAGACCTTGCGCAGCGCCGGCGCCATCTTGTTGGTCAGCGTTCCGGCGACGATCATGCAATCGGACTGGCGCGGACTGGGCCGGAAGATGATACCGAATCGATCGAGGTCGTAGCGCGAAGCGCCGGCCTGCATCATCTCAACGGCGCAGCACGCGAGCCCGAAAGTCATCGGCCATAGCGAGCCGGTTCGAGCCCAGTTCATCAACGCATCGACCTGGGTAACGACAAAGCCTTTTTTCTGCAGGCTGTCACCCGCTTCCCCGGCCGCGTCTGCCGATGCCGTCGCTTCTGCCGAATTATCTAATCCCACTCGAGCGCCCCTTTCTTCCATTCGTAGATAAATCCGACGACGAGAATAGCGAGGAACAACGCCATCGCGAGCAGGCCGAACAGTCCGACCGCATCCAGCGATACCGCCCACGGGAACAGGAACGCGATCTCGAGATCGAAAATAATGAACAGGATCGCGACGAGGTAGTAGCGCACGTCGAATTTCATGCGCGAGTCATCGAATGCTTCGAAACCGCATTCGTACGGCGAGAGCTTCTCGTCATCCTTCTGGCCCCGGCCAATCCAGAAACCGAGACCGAGCAAAACCAGCCCGATTCCGGCACCTATCCCTAAGAAAATCAGTACGGGGAGATACTCTTGTAGCATTTTTGCGTACTTTCGCCTGCGTGTCCGAACGGGTGCGAACCGGGGGAATGCCCGAATCAGCGCGGCATTGTATCAGCCTCGGTAGCGCTTGATACACCCCTTTCGGGATAAGTAGTTCTCACAAAAAAATAGCCTGCCGCAAAAGCCGGCAGGCTAATTCCAATTTTGGTGCTCTGGGCGAGACTCGAACTCGCACGGCTCGCGCCACTGCCCCCTCAAGACAGCGTGTCTACCAATTCCACCACCAGAGCTATGTCGCGTAATTCTACTCGGAATCCGACGGATCTGTTATTTCCGGGGCCGCATCGTCATCCGCCGGCTGTTCGATCGACGGCATATCCGCGTCGTCATCGGCGTCAACCGCCTCCACGACATCGTCGATAGCCGGGACCTCGTCCGCAACCTCTTCCGCCGCCGGGGTTACCGCCTCGAGACGGCTGTCGGGATCGCGGCTGACCTGCGTGCTCAGGTACGCCAGCCCAAGGCTGGTGACGAAGAACAACGTCGCAAAGACGGCTGTCAGGCGCGAGAAAAAGCTGCCGGAGCCGCGCGCGCCAAACACCGTACCCGACGCGCCGGCGCCAAACGCCGCACCGGCGTCAGCACCTTTGCCGCGCTGAATCAGGACCAGCACGATGATCATGAGAGCGATCAGCGTATGTCCGATCAGGACCGATTTATAAACAGTATCCATCTATCTTCCATCTTGTATCCGCGCCGCTGCGAGAGCGATCGCGAGAAAATCTTCCGCCTTCAACGACGCGCCGCCAATAAGGCCACCGTCAATATCCGGCATCGACAACAGTCCGGGTGCATTGTCGCCCTTCATGCTGCCGCCATACAGGATCTGTACCTTCCCGGCCAGATCCCGGCTTTCCGTTTCGAGCCGCGCGCGAATATGCCGATGCACATCCTGCGCCTGCTCCGGCGTCGCCACCTTCCCGGTACCTATCGCCCAGACAGGCTCGTAGGCTATAACCGCGGAACCCATTGCGTCGAAGCCCGCAGCCGCAATCACCGCGTCCAGTTGCTCGTCAACAACGGCCTCGGTGGCCCCGGCCTCCCGTTCTTCGAGCGTTTCACCGACGCACAGGATCGGCGCCAGCCCCGCAGCCTGCGCCGCGATAAACTTGGCCGCAACCTGTCCACTCGACTCACCGTACATCGCACGGCGCTCCGAGTGCCCGACAATAGCGTATCGACAACCGACGTCAGTCAACATACCGGGTGCCGTCTCACCGGTAAATGCGCCGCCGTCGTGTTCCGAGACATTCTGCGCACCCACGGCAATTCCGGATCCCTCGACCTGGTCAACGACCGCTGCCAGGTACGGGAACGGCGGGCAAACCAGCAAGCTGAATCCATCACCCTCCGGCACACCGGCAAGAATCCCGGCGACGAGCGCCTGATTCTGCGCCGCGCTGCCATTCATCTTCCAGTTTCCCGCTACGAGAATCTCGCGCATAGAAGTAGTGCCTGAAGGCCCGAAAGGCGCGAAAGGATACCGGCAGATACCCGGCAAATCAACGCATTGGCAAAGTTATTGAGTCAGGCTGCAGCCGCGGCAACGACATCGGCGAGACGCTTCGCTATCGACACCACCTGCGCCTCGTTTTCGCCTTCTACCATGACCCGAATCACGGGCTCCGTGCCCGACGCACGGAGCACGACGCGCCCGGTTTCCGCGAGTTCGGTCTCGGCGGCCGCGACGGCGTCCTGGATGGCCGGTGACGCGCCGGGGTCCATGCGCTTGTCCGTCCGGACGTTGACCATGGTCTGCGGGTATTTCGGCATACCGGCCGCGAGCTCGGAAAGCGGCTTGCCCGTCTGTTTCATGATCGCCAGAACCTGCAATCCGCAAATGAGCCCGTCACCGGTCGTGGTCTTGTCCAAAACGATCATGTGACCCGACGTTTCGCCGCCGATGACGCCGCCCGTTTCCCGAAGGGCTTCAAGCACGTAGCGATCACCGACACTCGCGCGGCGGAACGCAATGTTCTTTTCCTTTAACGCGTTCTCGAGGCCGAGGTTGCTCATGACCGTACCCACCACCGGTCCTGTCAGGGTGCCCTGTTCATGTCGCGCGGTCGCCAGGATGTAAAGAATCTGGTCGCCGTCGATCAGCGCCCCGGTCTCGTCGACCAGAACAACACGGTCACCGTCACCGTCGAGCGCAATGCCGACGTCGGCCCCCACCGCGGGCACCGTTGTCTGCAACAACCCGGGCTGGGTCGAGCCGCAACCCGAGTTAATGTTCTTGCCGTTTGGAGAACAGCCAATCGTAATGACCTCGGCGCCCAGGTTTGCCAGTGCCCGGGGTCCAACCTTGTAGCCGGCGCCGTTGGCGCCGTCAAAAACGATTTTCAGGTCTTCGAGATCGACGCCGGCCGGCATCGTGTTCGCGCAAAACTCCTGGTAGCGAATACGTGCCGTATCGATCCGCTTTGCTTTTCCAAGGGATCGCGATTCGAGCGTGATTGCCGGGTTTTGCAATTGTTCCTCGATCCGATTCTCGATGTCATCCGTCAGTTTCGAGCCGGAACGGTCGAAGAACTTGATGCCGTTGTCTGAAAACGCGTTGTGCGACGCACTGATGACGACGCCGAGATCGGCATCGAATTCCTGGGTCAGGCGCGCGATTCCCGGCGTCGGCAACGGCCCAATCAACAATACATCCGCGCCTGCCGCAACGAATCCGGCTTCGAGTGCCGATTCGAACATGTAACCGGATAGCCGAGTGTCCTTGCCGATAACGACGGTGCCGCCGGTCGGAACCAGGACCTGGGCCGCCGCGCTGGCCAGCCGCATTGCAAAGTCGGCGGTCATCGGGTCCTTGCCCACGGTGCCGCGCACGCCGTCCGTACCGAAGAATTTCCTGCTCATGATTTCCTGTCCATTACCGCGGCAGCGACTTGCAACGCATCCACGGTTTCCCTTACGTCGTGTGCCCGGATAATACTGGCCCCGTTCTGCACCGCAACGACGGCGGCAGCAATGCTCGCCGGCATGCGTTCGTCCACGTTCCGGCCGGTGATCTCGCCTAGCGTCGATTTACGGGACAACCCGGCGAGGATCGGCAGACCCATTTTCGCCAATTCTCGCAGATTCGCGAGCAACTCGACATTGTGTTCGTGCGTCTTGCCGAAACCGAACCCCGGATCGACCACCAGCATATCCTCGCTGATGCCGGCGTCACGGCACTGCTTCACTCTTTCGGCAAGAAACGCCCCGACCTCTGCCGTGACATCGTCGTAACGCGGAGCGTCCTGCATCGTGCGCGGCTCACCCTTCATGTGCATCAGGCATACGGGAACCCGGAGGCGCGCCGCCGCCGCCAGCGCGCCGTCGCCGCGCAACGCCAGAACGTCGTTGATCATGCCGGCGCCCGCCTGTACGGCCTCGACCATTACCGGCGCCTTGCTCGTATCGATCGAGACCGGCAGGTCCGTTACGGAGCGAACGGCCTCGATCACGGGAAGCACGCGTTCCAGCTCACGTTCTGCATTGATATCTGCGGCACCCGGGCGGGTCGATTCGCCGCCGACGTCGATGATCGCCGCACCATCTTCGGCCATGCGTTCCGCCTGCCACCTCGCGGCGTCCAGCGAGTCGAAACGGCCGCCATCCGAAAAGCTGTCAGGCGTAACATTGAGAATCCCCATGACGCAGGGATTCGGCAGGTTGGAAAGGTTCAAGGCCCGCTTAGTGTTCTTCGGCCGGTCCGCCGATTGGTCCGGGCGCATCGTCTGACTCCGCAGTGGCCGAACCGTCGGTTGGCGGATTGGCGCCGGAGGAACTCTCCCAATCTTCGGGCGGTCGCGGCTCACGGCCTTCCATGATGTCCTGAATCTGCGGCTGGTCGATGGTCTCGTACTTCATGAGCGCTTTGGCCATCGCGTGCAGCTTGTCGACGTTTTCTTCGAGGATCGACTTTGCTCGCTCGTAGTTTGCATCGACAATTCTGCGCACTTCTTCATCAATCGCATGCGCCGTATCGTCGGATACCTGCTTGTGCTGCGTGACGGATCGGCCGAGGAACACCTCACCATCGTCCTCACTGTACGTCAGCGGGCCCAGGCGTTCGGAGAGTCCCCACTTCGTGACCATGTTTCGCGCGATTTCAGTTGCCCGTTCGATATCGTTCGAAGCGCCGGTCGTAACGCCGTCGGCCCCGTTGATCATCTCCTCGGCGATGCGTCCGCCGAACAGGCTCGAAATCATGCTCTCAAGATGTTGCCGCGACATGCTGTACCGGTCCTCTTCGGGCAGGTACATCGTGACGCCGAGCGCGCGCCCACGCGGGATGATCGTCACCTTATGCACCGGATCGTGATCCGGAACGATGTAACCGACAATCGCATGGCCCGACTCGTGATAGGCCGTGTTGAGTTTCTCTTCCTCGTTCATGACCATGGACTTGCGCTCGGCGCCCATCATGATCTTGTCCTTGGCCTTCTCGAACTCCTCCATACCGACGACGCGCTTGTTCACACGCGCCGCAAAGAGCGCGGCTTCGTTGACCAGGTTGGCGAGATCGGCACCCGAGAATCCGGGCGTACCGCGCGCAATCACACTCGGCTTGACGTCGTCTGCCAGCGGCACCTTGCGCATATGCACTTTCAGAATGCCCTCGCGACCGCGAATATCGGGCAGCGGCACCACGACCTGGCGATCGAAGCGCCCCGGGCGCAACAACGCCGGGTCGAGCACGTCCGGGCGGTTCGTTGCGGCGATGACGATGATGCCTTCCGAACCCTCGAAACCGTCCATCTCGACCAGCATCTGGTTAAGCGTCTGCTCCCTTTCGTCATGACCACCGCCAAGACCAGCGCCGCGATGACGGCCGACTGCATCCAGCTCGTCAATGAAAATGATGCAAGGCGCCTGCTTCTTGGCCTGGTCGAACATGTCGCGCACGCGCGAGGCACCGACACCGACGAACATCTCGACAAAGTCGGAACCGGAAATGGTGAAAAACGGCACTTTCGCTTCGCCGGCGATCGCACGCGCCAGCAGGGTCTTGCCAGTGCCCGGAGGGCCTACCATCAGAACGCCTTTCGGAATCTTGCCGCCCAGGCGTTGGAATTTGCTCGGGTCTTTCAGGAACTCGACGACTTCGGAAACTTCCTCTTTCGCCTCTTCGACGCCGGCTACGTCGGCAAACGTGACACCGACCTGGTCCTCGCCGAGCAGGCGCGCCTTGGATTTGCCGAACGACATTGCGCCGCGGCCTCCGCCGCCACCCTGCATCTGCCGCATGAAGTAAATCCACACGCCGATCAGGAGCAGTATCGGGAACGAACTGATCAGCAGCTGTACGAGAAAACTCTGCTGTTGCTTCTCTGCGCCGGTGAAATCAACGTCGTACTGATCGAGCAGGCCGATCAGCGTGTTGTTGTCGGTCTCCGGGCTGACCGTGAAGTTTTCGAGGCGTTCCTTGCTGCTGCCCCAGCGAATCAGCTTGTCCTCGCCGATTTCGACATACTTCACATTGCCATTGCGAACCGAATCCAGGAAGTACGAATACTCCTGCTCTACCGGTTGCCCCGGTCTGCCGGTCGACATCGTCTCAACCACCGCCAGCAAGACGACGATAATGACGATGAAAACCAGCACATTCTTTGTTAGATCATTCACGTTTCGACACTACTATATTTGATAACCCCTCGCTACCAAGTACACCTCACGGCTACCCGGTCTCGAGGCCTTGGGTTTCATGACCTTGACGCGCTCGAATGAGTTCCTTGAATCGGCAATGAAAGGGTCGATCCCCTCGCCCTGGAACACTTTACAAACAAAATCGCCACCCGGCTTCAATACCCGGCGCGCCATGTCCAGCGCAAGCTCCACGAGATACATTGAACGCGGCTGATCAACAGCCTTCAAGCCGCTGATATTGGGCGCCATATCGCTCATTACAAGGTCCGCACCACCGTCTCCGACGAGTTCGAGCAGCTGCTCAAAAACCTGTGCGTCCTCGAAGTCGCCCTGAACGAAATCAACGCCGGCAAGCGCGCCCATTGGCAGCAGGTCGACGGCAACGATACGTGCCTTTCCCTTGAGCTTTTCGGTCACATACTGACTCCAGCTGCCTGGCGCGGATCCGAGGTCGACACAGGACATACCGGGCTTCAGCAGGCGTTCCTTGTCATCAATCTGCTGCAGCTTGTAGACCGCGCGCGAACGCCATCCGTCACGTCGTGCGCGCTGTACGTACGGGTCTTTCTCCTGGCGCTCACGCCAGCTTCCGCCTGATCGTCTCGGCTTGCTCATTCAACCAACCCAGCTGTTACACTTCGCGCCCATGGAACTCAGTGAACACCAGAAAAAACACCTGCGCGGCCTCGGGCACCAGCTGAAACCGCTGATCATGGTCGGCGATGCCGGCCTCAGCGACCCGCTCAAAGCCGAGTTCGAATCGACGCTTGCGCATCATGAACTCCTGAAGATCAAGGTGCGGGTCGGCGACCGCGCAGAACGAGATGGAATCATCGCGACTCTGTGCAACGACCACAATGCAGCGCTTATCCAGCGAATCGGCAATGTCGCCCTTGTCTATCGCCCGAATCCCGAGAAAAAACCGGACAAACGCGTTCGCATTCCGAATAAGTAACTATTCGTAACGAACCTCGAGAACCTCGTAGGATTTTTCGCCGTCCGGCGCCCTGAATTCGACAAGATCGCCTTCGTTCTTGCTGATGAGCGCACGCGCGATCGGCGATGTGTATGAAATCAGGCCCGTCTTGATGTCGGCTTCATCCTCGCCGACGATCTTGTAGGTCATTTCCCTGTCAGTATCCTCGTCGAGCAGAACGACGGTTGATCCGAAAATGATGCGGCCATTGGCGTTCATTTCCGTGACATCGATGACCTGCACGTGCGACAGCTTACCCTCGAGCTCCTTGATGCGCCCCTCGATGAATCCCTGCTGCTCCTTCGCCGCGTGATATTCGGCGTTTTCCTTCAAATCTCCATGCTCGCGCGCTTCGGCGATCGCCTTGATGACGTTTGGACGATCCACGCTTTTCAGTTGCTTGAGTTCGGCCTGCAGCATCTCGTGGCCGCGCACTGTCATCGGGACCTTGTTCACGCAACTACCTCGTTGTGTAAGTCCTGCAGGCGATTGACGTCGCCATCGTCAAGGTGGTCGATGGCGCGGCAGGTCGCAATTGCGGCGCCCAGCGTCGTGTAATAGGTGACGCCCTGGCGGACGGCCTCCGCACGAATCGACAGGGACTCGACGATAGCCTGCTTACCTTCCGTTGTATTGACGATAAGGTCAATTTCGCCGTTCTTGATCATGTCGACGATATGCGGCCGCCCTTCTCGCACCTTGTTGACGCGCTGACAGGATACGCCCGCTCGTGCCAACGCTTCGGCGGTGCCATGCGTCGCTACGATGTCGAATCCCATGCCGACAAGGATCTTCGCAAGTTCAATGCCGCCTTCCTTGTCGCGTTCGCGCACGGACAGCAGCGCCGCGCCGCGTCGCGGCAATATTACGCCGGAAGCCAGTTGCGCCTTGGCGTAGGCCTCGCCAAACGTGCGCCCGACACCCATAACCTCACCGGTTGATTTCATTTCAGGCCCGAGGATGGGGTCTGACCCCGGGAACTTGATGAACGGGAACACCGCTTCCTTCACCGAGTAGTAATCGGGAACGCGTTGATTGACGAAGCCCTGCTTGGCCAGCGTTTCGCCGACCATGACTTTGGCAGCAATTTTCGCGAGCGGAACGCCGATCGCCTTCGATACAAACGGTGCCGTACGCGACGCACGTGGATTGACTTCGAGCAGGTACACGACATCACCCTGGATCGCAAACTGCGTATTCATCAGGCCGACAACGTTCAGCCCCTTTGCGAGCTTGACGACCTGTTCCTCGAGTTCCTCTTGAACCTCGTCGGAAAGGCTGAACGGCGGCAACGAACACCCGGAGTCGCCCGAATGCACGCCGGCCTGTTCGATGTGCTCCATGACCCCGCCAATCAGTACGCGGTCGCCGTCGCAAATGCAGTCGACGTCCACCTCGGTCGCGAGATCGAGGAACCGGTCCAGCAATACCGGGCTGTCGTTGGAGACATTGATTGCGGCATCCATGTATGCCGCAAGGTCCTCGTCGCTGTGCACGATCTCCATCGCGCGGCCGCCCAGCACGTAGGACGGGCGTACGACCAGCGGGTAGCCGACGTCGCTGCCAAGCCGCAATGCCTCTTCCTTGCTGCTTGCCGTCCGATTGGGCGGCTGTTTGAGCCCGAGATTTTCGACCAATGCCTGGAATCGCTCGCGGTCTTCCGCAAGGTCGATCGAGTCCGGCGAGGTACCGATAATCGGTGCGCCGGCCGCCTCGAGGTCGCGCGCCAGTTTCAGCGGCGTCTGACCACCGTACTGGACGATGACGCCCTTGGGCTTTTCCTTGTCGATGATTTCCATGACGTCCTCGAACGTCAGGGATTCGAAATACAAGCGGTCGGACGTATCGTAGTCGGTCGAAACGGTCTCCGGGTTGCAATTGACCATGATGGTCTCGTAACCGGATTCTCGCAGCGCCAGCGCAGCGTGCACGCAACAATAATCGAATTCGATGCCCTGCCCGATGCGATTCGGTCCGCCGCCGAGGATCATGATCTTCGGATTGTCGGTCGGGTCTGCCTCGCATTCCTCGTCGTACGTCGAGTACATGTAGGCCGTTGTCGTCGCGAATTCGGCCGCACAGGTGTCAACGCGTTTGTAGACCGGGCGGATATCGAATTCGAGCCGGCGATTGCGGACCGCCGCCTCCTTGACGCCAAGGACAGTGGCAAGTCGGGCATCCGAGAAGCCCTTGCGCTTCAGGCTGCGCATCATTGCGGCGTCGATGCCAGGCAAGCCGGCTTCCCGGACTCGCTCTTCTGCGTTGACGATATCGGCGATCTGCACGAGGAACCATGGATCGATGCCCGTGACCGACGCGACGTCTTCAAACGAATAGCCGTGACGCAAGGCGTCCGCAACATACAGCAGGCGGCTCGCTCCCGGAATGCGAAGCTCATGCCGCAGCGCGTCGCGATCGGCATCGGTCGCGATCGGTCCGCAGATTTCGTCCAGTCCGTTGATGCCGGTCTCGAGCCCGCGTAACGCTTTCTGCAGGGACTCCTGGAAATTGCGCCCCATCGACATGACCTCGCCGACGGATTTCATCTGCGTCGTCAGGCGATCGTTGGCGCCCGGAAACTTCTCGAACGTGAAGCGTGGAATCTTGGTAACGACGTAATCGATTGCCGGCTCGAACGACGCAGGTGTCGCGCCGCCGGTAATGTCGTTTTTCAGTTCGTCGAGCGTGTAGCCGACAGCCAGTTTGGCGGCAACTTTCGCGATCGGAAAACCGGTCGCTTTCGATGCGAGCGCCGACGAACGCGACACACGCGGATTCATCTCGATAATCAGAACCCGGCCCGTGTTTGGGCAGATTGCAAACTGGACGTTCGACCCGCCGGTTTCGACCCCGATTTTCCTCAGGACGTCGATAGATGCGTCGCGCAGACGCTGGTATTCCTTGTCGGTGAGCGTCTGCGCCGGTGCAACCGTGATCGAGTCGCCGGTGTGGACACCCATCGGGTCGAAGTTTTCGATGGCGCAGACGATGATGCAGTTGTCGTTCCGGTCCCGAACGACCTCCATCTCGAATTCTTTCCAGCCGATGACGGACTCTTCGAGCAGTACCTCGGTCGTCGGCGACATTTCGAGGCCGTGTGAAACGATGCGCTCGAATTCTTCACGGTTGTACGCAATACCGCCACCGGTCCCGCCCATTGTGAACGACGGGCGGATGATCGTCGGAAATCCGATGCCGGTCTGCTTCTCCAGCGCTTCTTCCAGCGAGTGTGCAATTTCGGCGCGCGGGCTCTCGAGCCCGATCTCGCTCATTGCCTGCCGGAACAGGTCGCGGTCTTCGGCCATATCGATGGCCTCGCGCGACGCCGCGATGAGCTCGACGTCGAATTTTTCGAGCACACCCTCGCGAGCGAGGTCGAGCGCGCAATTGAGGCCGGTCTGGCCGCCCATCGTGGGTAACAACGCGTCCGGGCGCTCCTTGGCGATGATTCGCTCGACGGCGGTCCAGTGCACCGGCTCGATGTAGATCGCATCCGCCATTTCCGGGTCGGTCATGATCGTCGCCGGGTTCGAGTTGACGAGAATGACGCGGAATCCCTCTTCGCGGAGCGCCTTGCAGGCCTGGGCACCCGAGTAGTCGAACTCGCAGGCCTGGCCGATGACGATGGGTCCGGCGCCGATGATCAGGATACTGTCGATGTCTGTGCGTTTGGGCATGCGTTCTTGACTAGAAAGAAAATTAAGTAAATGAGATAAGCTATTGTTTTAAAACTAACTCGTTGTCACCATCGCTCGAATCCCGCGTTTTTTCTGCGTATCCATGTGCTGGATGAAACGTTCGAAAAGGGGCAACAGATCGTGCGGTCCCGGGCTCGCTTCCGGGTGACCCTGGAAGCTGAACGCCGGCGCATCTTCGAGCGCGATGCCCTGCAGCGTGCCATCAAACAGTGAGCGATGGGTCGGTTTGACGTTGTCCGGCAGCGTGTCCTCGTCGACGGCAAAGCCGTGGTTCTGGCTTGTGATCATGACCTGGCCCGTCTCGAGGTCCTGAACCGGGTGGTTCGCGCCGTGGTGACCAAATTTCATCTTGACCGTTTTTGCACCGGCGGCCAGTCCCAGTAACTGGTGGCCGAGGCAGATTCCGAATACCGGAATGCCCGTCTCGAGAAACTGGCGGATCGCCGTGATGGCGTAGTCACACGGCTCCGGGTCACCCGGACCGTTCGACAGGAAGATTCCGTCCGGCGTCATCGCCAGCACGTCGTCGGCGGGGGTGGTTGCCGGTACCACGGTCAGGCGACAGTCGAGATCCGAGAGCAGGCGCAGGATGTTGCGCTTGACGCCGAAGTCATAGGCAACGACATGATACGGCGCGATTCGCCGGCTCATGATTCGCGCCGGCTTGCCGAACGTTGTGCCATGGCACCATTGGTACTGCTCGCGGGTCGTTACGAATTTCGCCAGGTCCATGCCTGCAATACCCGGAAACTTTCGCGCATGCTCGACCGCGGTTTCGACGGCCTGGTCACCTGTCATGATGCATCCCGACTGGGCGCCCTTTTCGCGGATGATCCGCGTCAGGCGACGCGTATCGATGTCGGCTATTGCGACTGTATCGCCCTGCTTTAGGAAGTCCGAAAAACTGCGCTCCGAGCGCCAGCTGCTCGTCAGCATCGTGCTGTCGCGAATGATCAGGCCGGACGCATGGATCTGCGAAGATTCCATGTCCTCGCTGTTCGTCCCGGTGTTGCCGATATGAGGATACGTCAGCGTCACGATCTGGCGGCAATAGGATGGATCCGTGAGGATTTCCTGGTAGCCGGTCATCGCGGTATTGAAAACGACTTCACCGATAGTCTGGCCTTCGGCGCCGATCGATGTGCCGTGAAATACCGTGCCGTCCTGGAGGGCAAGAATTGCGGGTGTGCTCAAGTACCAACCTCAATCGAAGTAACGAAGCGTGACCACCTTGAGGTACCTGTGCGCGCGCAACTCGCAGATGACGGATGCAAATGCCAGATGTGCAAAAGCGGAAGGAACCGGCCCTTCCGCTTGGCGCTCGCTGACCTGACAGCGATCCGGCGTAGTTTACTGAAGGGCAACGGCGCGCGCCAGACTCCCGACGCTGTTTTTTTCAGCTTATGTCAGAAAAAAGTACGTCCTGCATCCCGTACAGCCCCGCCGGACGGTCCACCACCCAGCTGGCGGCGCGCAGCGCGCCGGCCGCGAATACGTCCCGTGTCGTGACACTGTGGGCGAACGTCAGGGTTTCCGCCGCGGCCGTCATCACGACTTCGTGGTCGCCGGGTACTTCGCCACGCCGTTCCGATTCGAAAGTAACCGAGCCAGTGCCGTCCTCGCCACGTGCGGCCGCAACCGCCTCGCCCAGCAACAGCGCGGTGCCCGACGGTGCATCTTTCTTGTGAATGTGGTGCGTTTCGTAAATTTGTACACGAAAGTCGCTACCCAGTGACGCCGCGGCTTCCTTTACCGAGCGCTTGAGAACGGCGATCCCGAGACTCATGTTTCGATCGTAGACGACGGCTACCCTGTCGGCCGCCGAGTGCAACGCGGCGAGCTGTTCTTCATCGAGGCCGCTGACGCCGCAAACCAGTGGTACCGTGTGGCGGCGCACGGCGTCGACAACCTGAACCGTACCCTCCGGGAGGCTGAAGTCGACAACGACGTCGGCGCCTTGCACCAGGTCATCGAGATCGCCGTCCCGACGCCACATGCCGGACAGCGCCATGTGCTCATTCGATTCCAGGAGCCGTGCGACAGCCTGGCCCATGCGGCCGGCACCGGCCACGGCAACGTTCAAAGTGCTAATCGAATTTCCCCGTCACGAAAACGGGCAGTCTACTACTGGCTGATGCGGTCGAAAAAGCGTTTGACCGTGTCCAGCCAGCCATCGGCGCGGGGGCTGTGCTTGTCGCCGCCCTTTTTCACCAGGCCCTCGAACTTTTTGAGCAGTTCTTTCTGCTCGCTCGTCAGGTCCACCGGCGTCTCGACGGCAACCTGTGCGAACAGGTCGCCCTGGCGCGGGTCGCGGACGGTCGTGACGCCCTTGCCGCGCAACCGGAATACCTTGCCGGACTGTGTGCCCGCCGGAATCTTGAGCGACACGTGGCCATCCAGTGTCGGCAGCTCGACTTCGCCACCGAGCGTTGCCGTGGCAAAGCTGATCGGCACTTCGCAGGCGAGGTTGGCGCCGTCGCGTTCGAAAATCTTGTGGCGATTGACACGAATCTCGACATAGAGGTCGCCCGGCGGGCCACCGTTGCGGCCTGCCTCGCCTTCGCCTGACAGCCGAATGCGATCGCCGTCGTCCACGCCAGCGGGAACTTTTACGGACAACGTGCGTGTTTTGCGGATTCGGCCACGGCCGTGGCAGTCGGTGCACGGATCCGCGATCGTCGTGCCCGCGCCCTTGCAGGCCGGACAGGTCTGCTGAACCGAGAAAAAGCCCTGCTGCATGCGGACCTGGCCCGCGCCACCACAGGTTGAGCACTTGACGGGTTCCGTACCTTTTTTCGCACCGGAGCCGTTGCAGGTGTCGCAGCTGACCTGGGTTGGCACGTCGATTTCGACGGTGTCACCGGCGACGGCATCCTCGAGGTCAAGCTTGAGTTCGTAGCCGAGATCGGCGCCACGGAAGACCTGCGAGCCGCCACTGCGGCGCCCGCCACCGAAAATGTCGCCGAAGACGTCGCCGAAGATATCGCCGAAGCCTTCCGCGCCAAAGCCGCCGGGACCGCCGGCGCCAGCGCGCAGCCCGTCATGCCCGAACTGGTCGTAGGTTGCGCGCTTGTCGCTGTCCTTCAGGACCTCGTACGCTTCCTTGGCTTCCTTGAACTTCTTCTCGGCCGCCTCGGAATCGTCCTTGTTCCGGTCCGGGTGAAACTTCATGGCGAGGCGGCGATACGCCTTCTTGATCTCGTCCGCCGTCGCCGACTTCGAGACACCCAGGACCTCGTAATAATCGCGTTTTGCCATCGTTTCCCGTTCAAAAAGGGGCCAGACCCCGACAGCCGGGGCCAGACCCTATGTACCGGGGCCAGACCCCACCGGGTGGGGTCTGGCCCTCGTTGGCTACTTCTTGTCGTCCTTGTCGACTTCTTCGAACTCGGCGTCGACCACATCGTCACTGTCCGATGCCTGTCCGCCTTCGGCCGATTCCGCGCCGGCGTCAGCCGCCTGTTCTGCGTACAGCTTCTGGGCAAGCCCGCCCGACGCTTCCGCAAGCGCCTGCGACTTGGTTTCGATCGCCTCCTTGTCGTCGCCGTCGAGCGCGGTCTTGAGGTCGGACACCGCGTTTTCAACCGCCATGCGTTCTTCGGCGGATGCCTTTTCACCCAACTCGCTGAGCGTTTTTTCGGACGCATGAATCAGGCCGTCGGCCTGATTGCGCACATCGACCAACTCGCGGAATTTGCGATCTTCCTCGGCGTGGCTTTCTGCATCGGCCACCATCTGCTCGATTTCGTCGTCGGACAGACCCGAAGACGCCTTGATGACGATATTCTGGCTCTTGCCCGTCGCCTTGTCCTTGGCCGACACATTCAGGATGCCGTTCGCATCGATGTCGAACGTCACCTCGATCTGCGGCAGGCCGCGCGGCGCCGGCGGAATATCGGCAAGGTCGAAGCGACCCAGCGACTTGTTGTCCGCTGCGCGTTCGCGCTCACCCTGCAGCACGTGAATGGTCACCGCCGTCTGATTGTCGTCCGCGGTCGAGAACACCTGCTCGGCGTTCGCCGGGATGGTCGTATTCTTCTCGATCAGCTTCGTCATGACGCCACCCAGCGTCTCGATACCGAGCGACAGCGGCGTGACGTCGAGCAGCAATACGTCCTTGACGTCGCCGGCCAATACACCGCCCTGGATAGCAGCACCGAGCGCAACGGCTTCGTCCGGGTTTACGTCACGGCGCGGCTCCTTGCCGAAGAAGTTCTGCACTTCTTCGAATACCTTCGGCATGCGCGTCTGTCCGCCAACGAGGATAACGTCGTCAATCTCGTTCACTTTCAACCCGGCATCCTGCAATGCAACCTTGCAGGGCCCGATCGTCCGCTGCACCAGTTCCTCAACCAGCGACTCGAGCTTCGCACGCGTCAGCTTGATGTTGAGATGTTTCGGACCGGATGCATCGGCCGTGATGTACGGCAGGTTGACCTCGGTCTGCTGCTGCGAGCTGAGTTCGATCTTGGCTTTCTCCGCCGCCTCTTTCAGGCGCTGCATCGCCAGCGGATCAGTCGTAATGTCGACGCCGCTCTCACGCTGGAATTCGCTCGTCAGGTACTCGATGACGCGCATATCGAAGTCTTCGCCGCCGAGGAACGTATCGCCGTTCGTCGCCAGCACTTCGAACTGGTGCTCGCCATCCACTTCGGCGATCTCGATGATCGAGACGTCGAAAGTACCGCCACCGAGGTCGAAAACGGCGATCTTGGCGTCGCCGCGTTTCTTGTCCATGCCGTAGGCCAGTGCTGCGGCCGTCGGCTCGTTGATAATGCGCTTGACATCAAGGCCCGCGATCTTGCCGGCGTCTTTGGTTGCCTGGCGCTGCGAGTCGTTAAAGTAGGCCGGAACCGTCACAACGGCTTCGGTGACCGGTTCTCCGAGATAGTCCTCGGCGGTCTTTTTCATCTTCATCAGAACGCGCGCGGAGATCTCCGGCGGCGCCATCTGCTTGCCCTGTGCCTCGACCCAGGCGTCACCGTTGTCCGCCCTGGAAATCGTGTACGGCACCATCTTGATATCGCGCTGCACGACGTCGTCTTCAAAACGGCGGCCGATCAGGCGCTTGATGGCAAACAGTGTGTTTTCGGGGTTGGTCACCGCCTGGCGCTTGGCCGACTGGCCGACGAGCACCTGGTCGTCCTTGCTGAACGCAACGATCGACGGCGTAGTGCGATCACCCTCCGAGTTCTCGATGACCTTGGGGGTATCGCCCTCCATGACCGCAACGCAGGAGTTCGTGGTACCCAGGTCGATACCGATTACTTTGCCCATGGTTTAACGCTCCAAAATAAATATGTGTCCAAAACTGGCTGATAGGTGGGGTCGGTCCCCGCCCTTTCAAGCACTAATCGGCGGCGACGATGACCATGGCCGGCCTCAGGAGCCGACCGTTCAGCGAATAGCCTTTCTGGACCACCGTGATCACCGAGCCGGGCTCGACGTCGTCCGACGGCTGCATGCTGATTGCCTCGTGGTAGTCGGGGTCAAACGGCTCACCCGCCGGGTCGACTTCCTCGATACCGAATTGCTGCATGACGCTGGTTAGCAGCTTCAACGTTGCCTCTTTGCCCTCGAGCAGGCTCTCAATGCTCGCGTTGTCGGCCGCAGCCAGACCCATTTCCAGCGTGTCGCGTACCGCCAGCAATTCCTTGCCGAACCGCTCCAACGCGAATTTGCGGGCATTCTCAACATCCCGCGATGCGCGCTTGCGCACATTGTCGAGTTCTGCGACGGCGCGCAGGTAGCGGTCCCAGTTTTCGTCGGCCCTGGCTTGCAATGCGTCGACATCGACTTCCGCCTCGCCCGTCTCCGCACCCGAAGCCGCCGCCTCGGCGTCGCTACCAGGTTCGGCGTCTGCCTCTGGATCGGCACTCGTGCTTTCGGCGTCCTCGTTTTCGAGATCGTCTTCCGGACGTTCAGCCTTCGCATTCATCGAAATATTGCTCCGCACTTCAGGATATCGGGCGCAGTGTGGGGATGGCGCGCCAAATATCAAGCGCTGGCGCCGGTTTTTTTGCTAATCGCGGTGGTTCAGGGCCGATTCGAGCAGGCGCGCCGTAACATCGACGATGGGCACGACCCGGTCGTAGGCCATCCGTGTCGGGCCGATCACACCGAGCACGCCGATTGTGTCCGAGTCGACATGGTATGGCGCAGTGATAACGCTGCACCCGTCAAATATCCGGTAGCCGGACTCCTCGCCAATGAAAATCTGCACGCCATCCGCATTGATGCTGCGGTCGAGCAGATCGAGAATCAGGCGCTTTCTCGAAAACGCGTCGAACAGTTGCCGCAACGTGTCGATATCCGAAAGCTCGGCAAAGTCCATCAGGTTCGTTTCGCCGGCGACGACAAACTTGCTGTCCACGTCAGTCGCGCCATCCATCGCCGACTGCGCGACCGCAATGATGTCGTGCATCGTCTGGTTCATCGAGTCCCGGGTCGACTCCAGGTCGTCGACGAGGCGATCGCGGACCTGGCTGAGGTCTGTGCCGCCGTAGTGTTCATTGATGTAGTTCTGTGCCTGCTGCAACTCCGAGGCCGTGTACTCGCGCTCCGTGTGCAGGATCCGGTTCTGCACTTCCCGGTCGTTGACCACCAGGATGACGAGCACCCGGTTTTCCGACAATGGCAGGAACTCGATCTGCCGCAGTGTGACGGTCGGCGCACGCGGCGCGGTCACGACACCGGCCAGGTGCGTAAATTCCGAGAGCATCGACGAAACCGCGTCGACCAGGTTGTCGGTATTGTCCGTGCCACCGCGAATCTGCTCCTGAATCTTGCGTATGTCGCCATCGCGTGGCTGCCGATAACGCACCAGCGTATCGACGAACAGACGGTATCCTCGCGGCGTCGGAATCCGCCCGGCCGACGTATGCGGCGCCGACACGAGCCCCATATCCTCGAGGTCGGACATGACGTTGCGAATCGTTGCCGGGCTGAGGTCGAGTCCGGCATCTTTCGCCAGCGTCCGCGAGCCAACCGGTTGCCCGTCCGCAATGTATCGCTGGATCAACACCTTGAGCAGGTGCTGACCGCGCTCGTTTGGTACCGGTTTGGACACATCAGCTTGCATTCGCGGGAAACGCTAGCAACGGCTTGCCGGTCGGTCAAGCGTCCGCCACAATCGCTGCATGAGTACCCGAATCAAGCAGGTTGTCATCGTCGGCCGGGCCGACGATCCACGTGTCACCGAAGCCACCGATACGCTGATGGCCCATTTGACACAGGCGGGTATCGAACGACTGGAGGCAGACCGTGTTGAGCAAGCCGACCTCGTCATTGCTGTCGGCGGCGACGGGACCATGCTTTACGCGACGCGACTGGCGCGAGAAAGCAACACACCGATTCTGGGGATCAATCGCGGCCGCCTCGGATTCCTGGCCGATGTGACGCCCGATGAAATGCTGGACAGCGTCGATCACATCCTGGCCGGCAACTACTCGACCGACTCCCGGCTGATGCTGAAAGCGCACTTGGTACGTAGCGACGGCAGCGAAGAGACCAGCTATGCCCTGAACGACGTTGTCCTGCAACGGCGCGAAACCGGGCGCATGGTCGACTTCGAGACCAGCGTGGATGGTGTATACGTCAACACCCATTCCGGTGACGGCCTGATCGTCGCAACGCCGACGGGGTCGACGGCCTATGCCCTCAGTTGCGGCGGACCGATCATCGAGCCACAGCTCGACGCCGTTGTCGTCGTGCCCGTCTGTCCGCACACACTGACAGATCGGCCTGTTGTCATGCCGGCCCGTCAGCCGATCGCCGTCAAACTGCTCGAGCGCGACGACACCAAGGCCGAGATCACGGTTGACGGGTTTTCAATGGGCGACATTAGGCCCGACGACAAACTCGTCATTACGGCCGCAAAAGAGCGCGTGACCCTCGTCCATCCGCCCGGCTACGATTTCTATGGCATCCTGCGATCCAAGCTATTCTGGGGACGCGACAGCCGCAATCGCGGCGAACAGGACAAGATGAAATGCTCGTAAGCCTGCAGGTCCGCGATTTCGCCATCGTCGACCAGATCGACATCGAGTTCGGGTCCGGCATGACCGTGCTGACCGGCGAGACCGGTGCCGGCAAATCGATCCTCATCGATGCACTCGGCCTCGTACTGGGCGAACGCGGCAGCGCACAACTGGTTCGTGACGGTGCCAAACGCGCCGAGTTCGCTGCAGACTTTGACCTCGTCGCTTTACCCGCGGTGCGGAACTGGCTCGCAGAGCAGGAACTCGACCAGGACGACGATTGCCTGTTGCGCCGGGTGATCGGCGCCGATGGCCGATCGCGTGCATTTATCAACGGCAATGCGGTACCGGTTTCACAACTGAAAAGCCTCGGCGAAATGCTGCTCGACATTCACGGCCAGCATTTTCACCAGTCTCTCGGCCGCCGCAGCGTACAACGCGAACTACTGGATCATTTCGCCGGGCATCTCGAATTGTGTGCCAAGGTGTCGGCCGCGTGGCAATCGTGGCGAAGCATCGCGGAGCGGCTGGCCGAATTGCTGGACGCCGACGCCGATCGCGCATCCCGGGTCGACCTGCTGACTTTCCAGCTGCAAGAGCTGCAATCACTGGGGCTGACCGAGGGCGAACCCGACGAGTTGTTGTCGGAACGACGACGGCTGCAAAACAGCGGTCGACTGGCGGAAGGCGTCGGCGCGAGCCTCGACGTCCTTTACGACGGCGACAGCAACGCCAACAGCCTGATAGCCGAAGCTCAACGGGCCGTATCGCAGCTTTCCGAGTTTGATCAATCTCTCGACCCGTTGAACGAAATGCTCGAATCGGCCGCAATACAGGTTGCCGAGGTTGCGGATGAGCTGCGCCGATACTCGGAGTCCATCGAGATGGACCCGGCGCGTCGTGACGAGGTTGAAAGCCGCCTCGACGCCATCCAGGGCATCGCTCGCAAGCACCGCATCGAGTCCGACGATATTCCGGCGCTGGCGGAACGCCTGCAGCAGGAATTTGACGACCTGAATCACGCCGAGGAACGCGGCCGCGAGCTCGAGGTCGAACTTGGCGCGGCACGTGATCGCTACTACAAGCTGGCCCGGAAACTGACCGCATCGCGCAAAAAATCGGCCAAGGCATTTGCGCGCGCCGTCAGCGATGCGATGCAGGGACTCGGCATGCCGGGCGGCGTGTTCGAGATTGCACTGAATCCACTCGACGACGACAAAGCCGGCGCCAGCGGCGCCGAAACGATCGAATTCCTGATCAGCGCCAATCCGGGCCAGTCGCCACAACCGCTGTCAAAGGTGGCCTCCGGCGGCGAACTGTCGCGCATGAGCCTGTCGATCCAGGTCATCGCGTCGGACGGCAGCGCAATACCAACGCTGATCTTTGACGAAGTGGACAGCGGCGTCGGCGGCGGAGTCGCGGAAATGGTCGGCCGTCGGCTGCGCGACCTTGGCGAGTCAAGACAGGTGCTGTGCGTGACACACCTGCCACAGGTTGCGAGCCTGGCCGACGGTCATTTCCGGATCAGCAAAGTGACTGACGGAAAGTCCACCCGAACCCGCGTCCACTCGCTTGATCACGACGAACGCGTCGAAGAACTCGCCCGTATGCTGGGTGGTGTCGAAATTACTCAGAAGACGCTGGATCACGCCGCGGAGATGCTGGCGTCCGCGCCGAAAAAAACCGCCTAGGCGTCGTCGCGGCGTTTGACGTACAGCACGAGGCTGTGGTCCAGCAACTCGAAGCCGTGTTTCTCGGCGATCTCGTGCTGCAATCGCTCGATCTCATCGCTGACGAATTCGATCACGTCGCCGGAATCAACGCAGACCATGTGATCGTGGTGGCTTCCATCGTCCAGTTCAAAGACCGAATGCCCGCCCTCGAAGTTGTGACGGGTCACGAGGCCGGCCGATTCGAACTGGGTCAATACCCGGTAGACCGTTGCCAGCCCGATATCCTCACCCTGCTGCAGCAATTCCTTGTAGATATCCTCGGCGCTCATATGCCGGTTCTTCGCGTCTTCCAAGATCTCGAGGATCTTCAGGCGCGGCAGGGTGACTTTGAGGCCCGCCTGGCGGAGCTCTTTTCTTTGCTGCATGAATGGACTCTCACAGGTATGATGCGCGCCTATTATGACAATGTGGCTGTGGTATGGCTATTCGCAAGATCTTCCTTAATCTATTCGTCACGGCGATGCTGGCGATTTCCAGTGGCTGTGTTTACCAGCAGGCCATTTCGCAGGGCAACTTCCTCGACCAGGAAGACCTCGACCAGGTCGAGGTTGGCATGACCAAAAGCCAGATCCGCTTTCTCCTCGGGACGCCGATGATTGACGATCCGTTCCACGCGAACCGATGGGACTACGTTTACTACCTGAAGCTTGGCCGCGACGATGCCACCAACAAGCGTTGGGTATCGATCTACTTCGACGACGACGTTGTATCGAAGATCGAACAGGACCAGACGCTCTCGCCCGATCTCTAGCCCGGCTTGTCCGAACTCGCCGCCATCGTGCCGCCGGCCTCGGCCCGTTTGCGCCGGGCGTCGCGAGGATCGATTTCGAGCGGACGGTAAAGCTCCACGCGGTCGCCGTCGGCCAGCGTCGTATCGCGGTCAGCGATCCGGCCCCAGATTCCAGCCTGCAGCTCGTCGAATCGTATGTCCGGAAAAGCCGTGGTCAGACCGGCCGCCGTTATTGCATCAGCCAGGCGAGAGTTTTCAGGTAGCTCGACCTCGACCAGGACTTGTTTCTCCGGCAACGCGAACGCGACCTCGATACGGATTCGCTCAGCCATAGATCCGGTGCGCACGCTCGGTGAAAGAATCGATCAGCGAATTGCAGGATTCCTCGAGGTACCGCCCAAATAAGGTGTCAGTCACCCTATTTTCAAACTCGAATTGGAGTTGCAACGATACCTTGCAGCCTTCGCCGCCCAGCTGACGAAACTGCCAGCCGCCTTCCAGCGTCCTGAATGGTCCACCGACCAGCGCAATGTCCATGCGTTCGCCGGGCCAGGTACGGTTTCGCGTACGAAACGTTTTGCTAACGCCGGCACGCTTGAGCGACAGTGACGCCTCGATATGGTCGTCGCCACGAGAGTGCACCACCGCGGCTGTGCACCAAGGCAGGAATTCGGGATAGTTCGCAACATCCTCGACCAGCGCGAACATCTGCTGAGCCGAATACGGAACCAGAGCGCTGCGATTGACGGTGCGCACTCTTTCGCTGGCGTCAGATCGCGTTAATCAGCACGAACAGGATTCCGATCGGCGCGACGACCCGGGCCAGCATGCGCCAGACCTTGTAGAAGCCACCTGCACCACCGAGTTCATCCGCGGTCGAATTACGACACATGACCCAGCCGGCGAAGATCGTAATCAGCAATCCGCCAAGTGGCAGCATGATGTTGCTGGTCAGGTAGTCGACGTTGTCGAAAATTGTGCCGGCCAGGAACTTCGTATCGGCCAGCACGTTAAATGACAAGACTGACCCCATGCCCAGCGCCCAGATCGTGCCGCCGACAATGATGGACGCCTGCGCGCGTGATCGGTTGCGATGCTCCATCAGGTACGCGACGCATGGCTCCATGAGTCCCAGGGCCGATGTCCATGCGGCAAAAGACAGCAATACAAAGAAGATCGTCGAGAAGAAAACGCCACCGGGCATCTGGCCGAATGCCAGCGGCAGCGTATCGAATACGAGACCTGGTCCGTCGGCCGGATCGAGACTATTTGCAAACACGAGCGGGAAAATCGCGAGTCCGGCCAGTATCGCGATGGCCGTATCGGCGGTTACGACCGAAGCAGAGGCGCCGGTGATCGACGTTTCTTCAGGCAGGTAAGCACCGTAGGCCATTACCGCTCCCATGCCGATACTCAATGTAAAAAATGCCTGCCCCAGAGCCGCGAGAACGCTTCCCCAGGTCAACTTGTCCCAATCGGGCGTAAACATGAACTCGACGCCGGCACCGAAACTGCCGGAGTTGATCGAATAGCCCAGCAGGACGAGCATCAGGATCAACAGCGCCGGAACCATGAAGCGTACGGCTTGTTCGAGCCCTCGTTCGACACCTCGCGCAACCACGAAGATAGTGACACCCATAAAGAGCGTGTGGCAGAGCGTGACCAGCTGCCAGCTGCCCACAAACCCGTTGAATTCCGCGCTGACCGCCGCGGCCGACGCACCGGCAAAAACGCCGGACGCGCTCTTGACGATATAGGCCAGCGTCCAACCGGCTATAACACTGTAATACGAGAGAATCAGCACGCCGGCGATGACGCCCATCAGACCGACAATGCGCCAGTTCTTTGTACTGCCCTCCTCGCGGCCGAGCAGTTCCATCGTCGCCACCGGGTTTCGTCGCCCGCGGCGACCAATGAGGATCTCGGACATCATGACGGGCATGCCGATGACGAACACGCACACCAGGTACACGAGTACGAAGGCGCCGCCGCCGTTCTGGCCAGCGATGTACGGAAACTTCCAGATGTTGCCGAGCCCGACGGCTGACCCGGTAACAGCCAGGATGAAGGCCATCCGGGATGACCAGTTGCCGTGAAGTGAGGTGCGTTTCCCGTCGCCGTTCTGGCTGCTCAGCATTGTTGTTGTCCCCGGTCGGGCATAAGACTGCCGCGATTCTTATACAAAACCCCGTGCCTGACAACGCTTTGGCGGCGGAAGTTATCTATAATCCGCCTCCGCAAGGATCGCAGTCATGAGCCGAAAGAAAGCCAAAAAACCCTCCGGAAACGTCATCGCGGACAACCGCCGTGCACGTCACGACTACTTCATCGAAGACCGTTTCGAGGCAGGTCTCGCACTCGACGGCTGGGAAGTGAAGAGCCTGCGAGAGGGGCGTGCCCAGCTCGCAGAGGCTTATGTGAACCTCCGGCGCGGCGAAGCGTGGCTCGTCGGTGCTCACTTCTCACCACTCAGTACCGTTTCGACCCACATCAAGGCCGATCCGACCCGCTCACGCAAGCTGCTGCTGCACCGCCACGAGCTGGATCGACTCACCGGCGCGGTCGAACGCAAAGGCTACGCCCTGGTGCCGTTGAACCTGCACTGGTCCAAAGGCCGCGCAAAGCTCGAGGTCGGCCTCGCAAAAGGCAAGAAACAACACGACAAGCGCGCCGACAAAAAGGAAGCCGATTGGCAGCGGCAGAAAGCCCGTATTTTGAAACATTGATTAATATTCAATTACTTATCGCTTTTTATTAATCTTGATTCTGCAACGTTTCCGCGGAAACGCGACGGGGCACGTTGTTTTCCGAAGCAAAGCCCATACACTACGACCAACACGGGGGTGACCTGGCTTCGACGTGGGTCGCGAAACTCCGAGTGCATGCCGAGGGACAGAGTACCTCGTTAATCCAGCTGTAAAACTTATAGTTGCCAACGACGACAACTACGCACTAGCTGCTTAAAAACCAGTAAATGCCTTCTGCCCGGATTGTGCCTGTGCGGCCGGATCGCAGGAGTCACCGACACAGGACCGCAGTGAGGACATGTTCAGGGTCTGATCTGTTAAATCTTTACTGAACTGGCTGTGAGTCTTCCCTGCCCGTCGGGTAGCTCGCAGTGAGAATAAAGACGGAATAAGCATGTAGAGCTCGTAGCGTAGGGCTTGCGGACGTGGGTTCGATTCCCACCACCTCCACCAAACAACAGCGCCGCCCATTGGGCGGCGTTTTTGTTTTGCACGCGCTGCGGCTACAAACACACTCCGTTGTAACCACTCTTACCGTCAATGATCACTGCTGTGTGAACGCAAGGCTTGTCGACGACACAGTACGCACCGCCAGGGGGTGGGGCATTGTGGTTATTCCAGTACTCGTGCATCACCAGCTCCGGCGTATCCGCTTTTGCAATCGAACGGCTTTCACATATCGAAGTAAACCAAATAACGATTCTCTTCGCGGTCAACGGCGGGTCGTCAGACTTCTCTCCGTTCGTTATCCAGGTCTTTGCATCGACTTGCCAAGATTGATAAAACCAATCCGCTTTGTTGTGGTAGCTGGCCTCAAACCACAGCGTCGGCACAGCCGGAGCACCTCCGTCATCAAGAACAGGCGGGTTCGGTGCGGCCGGCAGGGCTTTCTGAACCTGCGCTTCAGCAATGAAGTTAGTGAAGCCAGCTTTCTCAAGATTCTGAATAGCCGTTTTCGAAAGAGCGCCATCGCTCGACAATGTAATCGAAATAGGCTCGATCTCCCCGCCAGACTCACCTTTTTCAACGAGCCTTTGAAACGCCGGCGAGACATCGGGCATCACTCGCTCTTGCAACACCTCGGCAACCACACCACTCAAGCGCGTCATGCCGTACTCCTCACCGACGGCCAGCGCCTCCTCATCGGAGGCGCCTCTCAAGCTCGCACGCAGCGCCATTAGCGCACCTACCCGATTGCCGCTACCGCAATGCACCACGACGGGGCCATCGGACTGCTCCAGCAGCTCATCGAGCCGCCTGGCGTTTTCGAAGCTAATGGCCTCTTTGCCGGTTATTGGCAGAGGCACGTACTTCATGCCGGCCGCCTCCACCGTCGCTGCCTCGTCTTCCAGGCCGCGATCCTCCGTCGCGCCCCGCAAATCGATGATCACGGCAACGCCGTTGTCGGCATATTCAGCGATCTTTGCGGCATCGGGCTGGCCGGCCGAAATGACGTCCTCGGCATGCGCTGACGCCGAAGCAACCAGGCCGAGGACGAGTAGCAGTATCCGTTTCATTCCCCGAGTGTAATATGGGCGTCGACTTCGATGCCACGCTCCGTGAAGTGCGTGTCCATGAGCATGCGCTCATAGATATCACCGACCACATGCAACATGTCGCGCATGGACTCGCGTACCTCCAACGGCATCTCTTTGCCGTCTTCAGGCGCCTCCATTTCGAGCATCGCATCGCCGATCATCCCGTAGTAACGCCCAACATCCAGCGATACGCTCATAAACGGACCGGGATCACTTCCATCGGCCACAACAGCCTGCTCCGCGCCGGCTTCCGATCCCTCGCCGACAGCAATGGCCAATGCCTGTTCGGTCATCGCCGCAAACGCCTCGCCGAGCGTACTCGTAATCTTGTCCGAAACGATCGCGACGGCTTTGCCGTCCGGCTGCAGGTTCATCTCGGCAATCATCGGATCCATCATCGCGCCCATCATGAGCAGCGCCTCGGCGTTGTCCACAGCAACCAGCAGCGACCCGTCAACCGACGTCGGTGGCGTATCGTTGGCAAGATCCATTCCCTCGACGTCGACGATATTCGCAACGAAACCGCGAAACGCGTAAACGATCGGCGGAATCGGTTGCGCCAGCGCCGCCCTGCCCTGGGCTACGCCGCCCTGCAGATCGGCAAGCGCCTCGCATTCATACGGATCGGCCTCCAGTGCATCCAGTCGCGCTTCGAAGAAGTTTTTGAGCGCCATCGGGTTCAGGCTCATTCCGAAAGAAAACAAGCCGCCGGGATCACTTCCAAGACCCGGCACGACCGACGTCAATGCCGTCATTTCGCTGGCGATGTCCTCGCGTAGTTCGATGACGAACGACGATCGCAATTCGTCGACGTTCGCTTCGGAGTAACCAAACACCATTCGCGGAGCGATACCGGCGATATCCATGAATTCGGCGCGGCATGTGTCCGAGAGCGCGTCGTCCACAGCTTCGCCCAGCGGCGTGGCGGCAAAAAGGTCGTCGTCCGCATCGCTACGCTCGCCGTAGAACGCGCCGGCGATGGCCAGCGTGTCGATGAAGCCGGTCATGTAGCCCTTGTAGCCGTACTCCGTCTCGATATCGCGGATCTTTTTTGACCGGCTCAGGTTGCGGCGCGGTTTCTTGATACCGAGCACTTCGCCGATTTGCGCGTCGTCGTACGCTGCCGGCACAGCCGTCAGCACCAGCTGTCCGTCCAGCGTCGCGATCATCAGGCGGAAGTCGTCCGCCGCAAAATACTTGTAGCTCTTGCCACGCACTTCCCCAACTGACAGCGACGCACCAGCCTTGGTCTCGATTCGCTTGACCAGTTCTTCGAACAGCGCCGAATCGGTCAGCTCGATGCGCACAACCGGCAGCAAGCCGTAACCGTAAACAGCGGCCGACGCATCCCGGGCCATGCCGATACTCTCGAGCCCGTCCATGCTGACCAGGCCGATAAACTCATCCGCCAGTGCGCGAAACTTCGCAACCTCTTCCTCGCTGGTGTCCTTGGCGCCGAGATCCTGTTCGATCTGCTCGAAAGCGAATTCGACAATGCCGCGGTAGCTCTCCAGCATTTTCTCGGTTGCTGGCTGCAACTTGTCCATCAGCTCCTCTGGAAACGGCTCCGTCATCGCGATCACGTACGGGCTATCCGCCGGAACGTAACTCAGCAGGTCGGGCTTGCGCGCCGCCTGCGCCGTTGCAAGTGGCAGCAGTGCGATGGCGGCCACTGCAATTACGATGTTTCTGATTGTCTTGATCATTGGGCTCAAATTCCTGCAAAAGTGAATCGCATTGTAGGCCTGTGCCGGCGAAAATCAGTGCGGCCGGTCACAGACAGGCAGCACCGCAACCGCCAGGTTGCAGGCATCAATCCGTAAAAAATCAATTGCGAAGACGAGTAAAGTGGCGAACGCCGACGGTCTTTCTAGTATGGTTCCGGTTGACCCGGAGCCCGTTGCCGTCTTGCCGATACCATATCACAGCGATCCGTCCTGTCCATGAAAATTCGAAAAATCAAACAGGCTGACTATGACGAAGTGCTTAAACTCAATGAAGCATCGGTACCGCACGTCAACAGTATCGACCGCGATGATCTTGCCTGGTTCCATGAACATGCGGCATTCCTCGTAGTCGCAGAAATTGACGACAAGCTCGCCGGATTCATGATCGGTTTGCGGCCCGGCACCGACTACCGCAGTGAAAATTACCGCTGGTTCTGTGCCAATTATTCCGATTTTGCCTACGTTGACAGGATCGCGGTGGCCAGCTGGGCGCGCCGCCGCGGCATCGCGGAATCGTTTTACACGGCGTTCGCCGCATCGCAACCGGATGTACCGGTCATGACCTGCGAGGTCAACCTGCGGCCGGCCAACGAAGGCTCGATGCGGTTCCATGAACGCATGGGATTCAGGCAAGTCGCTTCACAGGAGACCGAGGGCGGCAAGAAGGAAGTGGCATTGATGGAGAGAACGCTGTGAGTGACCGTGAATTCGATGTGATCGTCATGGGCGCTACCGGGTTTACCGGCACACTGGTCGCTGAGTATCTGTTGCGGCAATACGGCGTCGGCAAGGAGCTTCGGTGGGCATTGAGCGGGCGGAGCGAGGGCAAGCTCAACGTAACCCGCGACAGCCTCGGTGCGGATGCTGCGTCGGTGCCGGTTATCGTCTGCGACAGCTTTGACGAGGATGGTCTCGCCGATCTTGCGCGCCGCACGCGCGTCGTGCTGACGACCGTCGGACCGTACGCGCTGTACGGCTCTCCTTTGGTTGCGGCTTGCGTCGACGCCGGCACTCATTATTGCGACCTTGCCGGCGAGGCACACTGGATTCGCCAGATGATCGATGCCCATCATGATCGGGCCCGCGAAACCGGCGCGCGCATTGTGCATTGCTGCGGATTCGATTCGGTACCAATGGACATCGGTGCCTGGTTTCTGCAGTCGGAAGCGAAGGCCCGGTTTGGCGAGCATTGCCGGTCAATAAGCCTGTTCGTCAAAGCAACAAAAGGTACGGCAAGCGGTGGCACGCTCGCCAGCATGATGAACCTGATCAAGGAAAGCCGAGAAAACCGCGAGATCGCACGCGTACTTGCCAAACCGTACAGCCTGAACCCGGACGGGGAGCGAGACGGTCCGGATGGCTACGACCAACGCAAGGTGCTCTATCGCGAGGACGCTCGATCCTGGACAGCGCCGTTCGTCATGGCCGGGATCAATACGAAAGTCGTGCGCCGCAGCCACGCGCTGCTCGGCTATCCCTGGGGGAAGGACTTTCGCTACGACGAATCGGTGCTGACCGGGCGTGGATTCGGCGGCTGGGTGAAGGGGTTCATGATGACGGCCGCATTGGCAGGGCTCGTAATTGGCGCGTCATTCGGGCCGACCCGTCGCTTTCTGCAACGCTTCGTGCTCGCGAAACCCGGCGAGGGGCCGGACCGCGAGCTGCAACAAAGCGGTTTCTTCAACCTGATGCAGATTGGCAAGCTCCCGGATGGACGCCAGCTGCGGACGCGCATCACCGGCGACCAGGACCCGGGCTATGGATCCACCAGCAAGATGCTGAGCGAATGTGCCGTTTGCCTTGCAAAGGACGATCTCGAATCGACGGGCGGCGTGTTGACGCCGGCAGCCGCGATGGCCGCACCGCTCATCAAGCGTTTGCGGGACAACGCGGGCCTGACGTTCGAATTACTCGAATCCAACTAGCCCGCGTAATGCAATGCGGGGTCGAACTTCTCACCGGCCTCGATACGGACATTGAGGCGATTGCGCGGTGACGCGACCGGGCACGTCGAGAAATCATTGAACGCACACGGCGGACTGTACGACTTGTTGAAATCGAGCACGGTCTTGCCATCGGCACCCGGCATCGGCGCGTACAAAAAGCGACCCGCACCGTACGTGTCGTCGCGGTTGGTGAGGTCCCCGAACACGAAAAACAACTCATCTCCAACGAGATAGGCCTCCAGGTCGTACTCAGCGCCACCAATGTTGAATCGCACGACGCCCGGCGTCTCCGGGTTGTACGGCAATCCTTCGATGACGGTACCGACGGTCGTGATCCGGACTTCCGGGTACCGTTCCAGTGTCGCTTCGACCTTCATGGCCGGGTCGATGTCGTAGTACGGTATCGGACCGAACGTATCGACAAACGGATGCTCGTAGTCGCGCAGCCGCACGGCGAACCGCCCTGCCCGGTCGATGACCATCCAGCTCACAGACCCGTGGTCCGCCATGACCGGCTCGCCGGTGATGTCCGTCGCCATGTCGATTACATCGATAGGCCCGCCGCCGCGCTGTGTAACCTCAACGCCGTCCGCCACCGTCATACGAATGCCGGATTCGCTGACATCAAATTGGCCCACGACGGGCGCCGCACTTGCCGGAAAGACAATGTCGTTGGACGGGTCGGAGCCGAACGAATACTGGCCCGGCTTCAGCCAGTACAAACCGACCTGGTTCAGGTAGCCCGTTGGCGCCTTGAGCCTCCCGAGACGGCCCTCGCGCCAGTTGAGAATTTCACTTTCGTACGCGGCGCGAGCCTGTTCCGTCGCCTGCGCATCGACCTCGCCGGCGCCACACCCGGCAATTGCGGCCGCGGCAATCATCGCGGCAAGGAGTTTTGACATTCTGTTCATGGCTGCAGTGTGCCATATCAATTCCCGGCCGTGGTCTCTATAATCCGCCGCCTCTCAACCAGGCCCGCCCCCATGTCCGACATCTCCAGGCTTCGCAATATTGCGATCATCGCGCACGTCGATCACGGCAAGACCACGCTGGTCGACCAGCTGCTGCAGCAATCCGGCACGCTTGGGCCGCGCGCCGCAGTGCCGGATCGTGTCATGGACTCGAACGACCTGGAACGCGAACGCGGCATCACCATTCTTGCCAAGAATACAGCCGTGCTGTGGAACGAATATCGAATCAACATCGTCGACACGCCGGGCCATGCCGATTTCGGCGGAGAGGTCGAGCGCGTTTTGTCGATGGTGGACTCCGTCCTGCTGCTGGTCGACGCCGTCGAAGGTCCGATGCCGCAAACGCGCTTCGTCACGGAAAAGGCGTTTGCCCAGGGCCTGCAGCCGATCGTTGTCGTCAACAAGATCGACCGCGACGGCGCACGGCCGGACTGGGTCATCGACCAGACGTTCGACCTGTTCGACCGGCTTGGCGCAACGGACGAGCAACTCGATTTCCCGATCATTTACGCGTCGGCACTGGACGGTTACGCCAGCGAAAACGCAGACGTTCGAAGCGGCGACATGACACCGTTGTTCGAGGCGATTACCAACAATGTCAGCGCCCCCGAAGTCGATCCCGACGGATCGTTGCAATTGCAGGTCTCGAGTCTCGACTACGACACGTATGTCGGCGTGCTTGGCATCGGTCGGATCACGCGCGGCACGCTCGCCGCCAATGCGCCGGTCAGCGTCGTAGCGCCGGACGGTTCGTCGCGCCGCGGACGCGTGCTCGAGCTGTACGGTTTTCACGGCCTGGAGCGGCAGCGGGTCGACTCGGCAACGGCGGGTGACATCGTCGTCTTCAGCGGCATTGATCCGCTCGATATCTCGGACACGCTTTGCCAGCCGGGCGCGGAGGAAGCGTTGCCGGCGCTGAGTGTCGATGAGCCAACGGTCAACATGACGTTCCAGGTCAACAAGTCACCGTTCGCGGGCCAGGACGGCAAATTCCTGACGAGCCGCCAGATCCGTGAGCGACTCGACCAGGAACTCAAGCACAACGTCGCGTTGCGGGTGGAAAACACGAGTGACCCCGACAAATTCCGGGTGTCCGGGCGCGGCGAGTTACACCTGTCGGTGCTCGTCGAAACGATGCGCCGCGAAGGATTCGAACTGGCAGTTTCGCGCCCGGAAGTCATCATGCACACGGTCGACGGTGTCGAGCAGGAACCGTGGGAGCAACTGACGGTCGACTTCGACGAGACCTACCAGGGTGCCGTCATGACACGCCTTGCCGACCGTAAAGGCGAACTTACGAACATGCTGCCGGACGGTAAAGGGCGAATTCGCCTGGACTATCGAATCCCGACACGCGGTCTCATCGGGTTTCGCACCGAGTACATGACGGCGACGTCCGGTACCGGATTGATCTACCACGTGTTCGAGCGCTACGCACCGCGCGTCCCCGGAAACATTGCCCAACGTAACAATGGAACGCTGGTATCGATGGTGAACGGCAAAGCGCTGGCGTATGCCCTCTTCAACTTGCAGGACCGCGGCAAGCTGTTTATCGGCCACGGCGCCCCCGTCTACGAAGGTATGATTGTCGGCATTCACAAACGCCAGAACGACCTGGTCGTAAACCCGACCAAGGCGAAACAACTGACGAATATTCGTGCCGCCGGATCGGACGAAAACCTGATACTGACGCCGCCGCTCAACTACTCGCTCGAACAGTCGCTCGAATTCCTCGATGACGACGAACTGCTCGAGGTCACACCGACGACGCTGCGGCTGCGCAAGAAGCTGCTCAAAGAGTCGGACCGCAAACGCGAATCGCGCCAGAAGGCGTCGTGACAGACGACGCGACACTCGCGTTTGCCGACCTCCGCCCGGAGGATATCGTGGCAACACTCAGTGACCTCGGCTTCGAGTGCGATGGCCGCTTTCTTGCTCTCAACAGCTACGAAAATCGCGTCTACCAGATCGGCATCGAGGGCGCTCGTCCCGTCGTCGCAAAATTCTACAGGCCGGGACGCTGGAGCGACGCCTCGATTGTCGAGGAACACGAATTTTCCCGCGCGCTGGCCGAACAGGAGATTCCGGTCGTCGCGCCATTGGTCATCGACGGCACGTCGCTCGTGCACGCAGGTCACTATCGCCTCGCCGTCTATCCCTGTCACGGCGGGCGTGCGCCGGACCTCGACAATTTCGAACTGCTGCTCCAGCTCGGGAGACTTGTCGCACGAATACACCTCGAAGGCGAGACGCAGCGGTTTGCGCATCGGCCGCAGATCGATATTGATTCTTATGGCACCGACTCGGTCGACTATCTCCTCGAGAACGACTTCATCCCGGATGAGAATCGCGACGCCTACGAATCCGTGGCGGAGCTGGTTCTCGACGGCGTTGAAGCGTGTTTCGAACGCGCCGGCGGCGTACGCGAGCTACGTCTGCACGGCGACTTCCATCCGGGGAACGTCCTGGTCAATGAGGACCGACTCCACATCGTCGATCTCGACGACTGCCGTCACGGACCTGCCGTTCAGGATCTCTGGATGTTCATGTCCGGCGACCGTGACGAACAAACCCCGCAACTCGAGGCATTGCTCGAAGGGTACCAGTCGTTTCGTCGCTTTGACGCGCGCGAACTGCATCTCATCGAGGCGCTGCGCAGCCTGCGTATCATGCACTATGCCGCGTGGCTTGCCCGCCGCTGGGACGACCCGGCATTCAAGATTGCATTCCCATGGTTTGACGGGCGCCGCTACTGGGACGAACACGTCCTCGCGCTGCGCGAACAGGTTGCACTGATGCAGGAGCCACCACTGGAGTGGCGCGACTTCTGATCAACGCGATGGCAGCGATCGCCGCCGCGGCGCCATTTCAAATCGATCGATCCACCGCGAAAACGTCGCGTTGCTGAGTGCCATCAACGGATCGATTTCCTGTCCTGTCTGGCGTCGTATCACATCCGGATCGACCCGCCCGGCCTCGGCCTCCAGCATCGGCCGGTTGGCCGGCACCTTGAGCCAGCGCTCGATCAGCGACGGGTCGACTTCGAGGTGAAACTGGAATCCGTACGCGTGTTCGCCGTGCCGGAACGCCTGCACATCGCACGCATCGGATGCCGCAAGGTGCACGGCCCCGGGCGGCAGTCGCACGCCGTCTTCGTGCCATTGAAAGACACGCTGCGTGGACGCAAACGGTGACAGCACCGGATCGGCCTCACCGGCCGACGTAAGCTCCACGTCGTACCAGCCAATCTCGCGGTGCGGCAATCGTTCGACACCGCCGCCCAGCGCTTTGGCGAGCAGTTGTGCGCCCAGGCAGATCCCAAGCACCGACATGTCGCGCCGCAGTGCCTCGCGTATCAACTCAATCTCGGTCACGAGATTCGGGTAGGCATCGATTTCGTCGGCATTCATGGGGCCCCCGAGAATAATCAGGGCCGTGTACTTGTCGAGCACCGGGCGCGCCTGCGGATCTCGACCGAAGTTCACGTATCGAATTCGAAAACCGGCCGATTTCAGTAACGGGTCCAGCGTGCCGAGCGGCTCGTACGGAACGTGCTGGAAGACGAGGATTTTCGGCCGGGCCATATTTTGTAATACCGGAAATCGGGAAAGTCGGGTTTCCGCCTTTATACCGACTGTCGGCGCCTTCGCAACCTGCTTTTTCGATTTGCACTCGACTGGCGGCTTATCTAGAGTGGATTGCGCTTGCAAACGGCTCAGATTCGCGGAACTCTGCGGCACTGGGCCGCTCTCATATAGCAGCCGATCGTCAGCACCGCGGAATACGACAACTTGATTTCACTGAGAAATTCGGTCTTTGTGGCCATCATCCTGGCAGTGAGCGGATGCTCATCCAACGTCGCGCTCGAGCGCACCTCGATACCCAGGCCACATGTCGATCCTCTGCCGGTCGACGTCGCACTGCGCATACCCGACGAATTCCACAATTTCGTGCACGAGGAAAACGTTCTTGGCCGTGAAACCTGGTCCATCGAACTCGGCTCGGCAAACGCCGAGTTCTTCACCCAGCTTTTCGGCTACATGTTCGAAAACGTCACCGTCATCGGGCCGGACGACGACGCCCTCGACATGACGTTCGATGCGCTGGTCGAGCCCGAAATCGAAGGCTTCGAGTTTTCGGTCCCGAGCCAGAGCAAGAGCGAGGAATTCGCGGTCTGGATTCGTTATCGCCTGCAGATCTACGACAGCGTCGGCAACGACGCCGGCGTCTGGACGGTCAGTGCCTATGGCAAGAGCCAGAAAGAGGGCATGGGTGGCAAGGACTCGTTGCGCCGGGCTGCCGTGTTGGCCATGCGCGACGCTGCGGCCCTGATGCTGCTGCAGATGGACAAGTCGACCAACATCAGCGCCCTAGCCGACGGTCCGCTCGATGAAAACAATGCGCCGGCACATGCGGCCAACGATATCTACCAGGGCGGCGGCGTGGGCATCTTCGCAATCGGGGGTATCGACGATGAAGAGTAACCAGCTTGTACTTGTCCTGCTCGCCATCGTGCTCAGCGGTTGTGTTACGGCACGCGTCGAGGATGCGCGCCTCGGCGGCACTGCGCTCGCCAGTGGTGACTCGATCGTCGTCATGGCGAAAAGCTATCACCAGGGCAACGAAACCGAGGCGAAATACATCAATTGCGTCGAGTCGGCGCTCGGGCGCGGTTCGCGAAAGCTGCAGGTCATCCCGAACCAGGCCTTCGTCGACGCGCTGTTCCCATGGTTCGAGCCACGCACGCTGCCGACCGACACCCAGGGACTCGGTGATCTCCTGAAGCGACCGGGCGTCTCACAGGCCATCGACAATATGAACGTTCGGTTCATCGTATGGCTGGACGGCGACACCGAGCGCGCGGCGCAGGGTGGCAGTGTTTCATGTGCAGCCGGGCCTGGTGGCGGTGGCTGCTTCGGATTTGCATGGTGGCAGGATGATGCCGACTACGAAGCGCAGGTCTGGGACCTCGATGACGCCGCGGCCGCCGGCACCGTGTCGGCCGACTACAGCGGAACGTCGTTCCTGCCGGCTCTGGTCGTTCCGATACCGCTACTGGCGCGCACACAGTCGCGCGCGTGCAAGGGTCTCGCAGAACAACTCAAGTCGTTTCTCGTCAGCGCCGACGAGGCCTGAGCTACCTGACGCGTGCGGCTCGCAACAGAGCGGCCGAGTAAAACGGTGCGTCCATCCGCGCAACCGTGACGGTCCGACCGGATGATGGTGCATGTACAAACTTTCCGTCGCCGATATACATCCCCACGTGCGACATCTTCCCCTCGATGCTGAAAAACAGCAGGTCTCCGGGTAGCAAAGCCGTTGCATCCACCGTCGTTGTCGCCGACCACAGCTGGCCGGTCGTGCGAGGGACCCGCTTGCCCGCTTGCGCATACGAATAGTGCACGAGGCCGCTGCAGTCGAAACCACTGTTGGAATTCCCGCCGTAGCGGTACGGTACGCCGACCTGTTGCACAGCAATGGTTGCGGCGCGCTGCCCGACCGATTGCCGTTCATGAACCTCGGGTTTCGAGTGGCGCGACGTCGACGGCGCCCTTTCCGGCTGTGACCCGCAGGCACAGAGCACCAACGCCACCATTGGTACGGCGGCATACAGCGCGATGCGACGTCGTTGCTGCGTTATCATGCGGAAACTCCGGGTTTCGATCAGAATCACTGTACGTCAAAGGGCCTTAACTGGAAATGAACTGGATCTCAGGTTTGGCAATCGGCTTGTGTCTCGCGCTCTGCGGGGGGTGCGGCGCGCCCGCCTCCGGCGATGACAGCGCCAACCTGCGCTACGCCGTGCATTATGAGGTCCGGATCGACCCGGACGACGCTGCCGCGATTGTTGTCATGACAGTCAGGCAGTCCCGCCATTTACTGCGGGAAGTGTCTTTTGCGTACGACGACAGGTTCGAGCTCCTCGAAGGGGACGCTTCCCGCTCCGACGATGGCCAACTGACCTGGACGCCGGCGGACGGCCGCAGCGAGCTTCGCTGGCGCGTCAGCGTCCCGCACCGCCGCTCCGATTCCGGCTTCGACGCGTGGCTGGAAAGCGATTGGGGAATGTTCCGCGCCGAGGACATCATTCCACGCGCCCGAACCCGCTCGTTAAAAGGCTCGGCAGGAGACACGACCCTGTCGTTTTCCCTGCCGCCCACATGGTCGGTCGTCACCGAGTACAACCCCCGGCAGAACCCCATGCAGGTCACGCGGCCCGGCCGGCGGTTTTCGCAGCCAACCGGCTGGATAGCAGTCGGCAAGCTCGGCGTGCGTCGCGAGACGATCGCCGGAACCCGGGTGGCTGTGGCAGGTCCGCTGGGGCATGACGTGCGGCGAATGGACATGCTTGCGCTGCTGAACTGGACGCTGCCGGAGCTCGCCAACCTGCTCGGTGAGACGCCCGAGCGCCTGACCATCGTCAGCGCTGCGGAACCGATGTGGCGCGGCGGCTTGTCGGCACCGGCATCGCTCTACATTCACGCCGACCGGCCGATGATCAGCGAGAATGCGACCAGCACCCTGCTGCACGAAACCATGCATGTCGCGCTCGGGATTGATGCCGCGGACGGCCAGGACTGGATCGTCGAGGGACTGGCCGAGTACTACAGTCTCGAACTCCTGCATCGTGGCGGCGCCATCACGTCGCGCCGATACAAGCGTGCGCTCGAAGATCAGGCCGAGTGGGCGGAGGATGCCCGCACGCTGTGCGGTCGCGCATCAACCGGCGCGAGAACGGCCTATGCCGTAACCGTGCTACGGCAACTCGACACCGAGATCCGCAAAGCCACGTCGGGCCGCTCGAGCCTCGACAACGTCGTTGCACGACTCGGTGACGACCACTCGCCGGCTTCAATCGCATCGCTCGCTGCGATCTCGCGAGAACTGATCGATCGGCCACCGGCAGCGCTGGAGATGGACAATCTGCCGGGCTGCCGTACTATTGCCTCCCTATGGACGGACAACACGACCTCGAACTGATACTGCGCTCGAGAACACCTATCGTCGTCATTGAGTCTCAGGACGAGGCGCGGGTCCTGGAGATGCTCAAAGAGATCTCGGTCCGCCGTTCAACGGAGTCCTATTCACCGCTGTTTCGCTGGAGCATCACCGACGGCCTGCAGCGACTCGACATTGCGCTCGAACCTCAGGCGCTGAATTCCGAGCCGACAGACGTCCTGAAGCATATCCGCGCCGTTTCAAAGCCCGGCATCTACGTCCTGCTCGACTTCCATCCGTTTCTCGAGGACCCGGTTCATGTGCGCCTCCTGAAGGACATTTGCATCCAGTATCAGACTGTCGAGCGACAGATCATACTGATGAGCCACCAGGTATCGATCCCGAATGAGCTGGAGGGCTTCTGCGCACGCTTCAACATGGCGCTGCCAACCGAAAAGGAACGCGAACAGATCGTCAGCAAGGTCGTGGCTCAGTACGACGACGACCACCCGGGTGCGCGCGCCCAAATCGACCCGAAAGCAAGCAAGTTGCTGGTCCGGAATCTCGCCGGGCTTACCTACGCTGACACGGAACGCCTCGCGCGCAACGCGATTTTCGTCGACGGTGCCATCACCAAAAGCGATCTTCCCGACGTCATGCAGGCAAAGTACGAGCTGCTGAACAGTGGCGGCGCCCTGCAATTCGAGTACGAGACAGCGGAGTTCAGCGAGGTCGGCGGGCTGGCCAATTTGAAGTCCTGGTTGTCGCATCGACGCGCGGCGTTTCGTGGTGATTCCAGTGCTGCTCACCTCGACCCGCCCAAAGGTATCCTGCTGCTCGGCATCCAGGGCTGTGGCAAAAGCCTCGCAGCGAAGGCGACAGCCGGAATCTTCGGCGTTCCGTTGCTGCGGCTCGACTTCGGCACCGTCTACGACAAATATCACGGAGAAACGGAGCGCAAGCTGCGCGAGTCACTGAAGACGGCCGACGTCATGTCGCCGTGCGTGCTCTGGATTGACGAAATCGAAAAAGGTATTGCCGGCCGTGGCGGTGAGACCGGAACCACGCAGCGCGTACTCGGCACGTTTCTCACGTGGATGGCAGAACGGAAAAACCAGGTGTTTATCGTCGCAACCGCGAACGACATCACGACCCTGCCTCCCGAGCTTGTACGCAAGGGCCGCTTCGACGAGATCTTTTTTGTCGACTTGCCGTCGAATGAAGTGCGCGCTTCGATTCTTGCCATTCACCTGAGCCGTCGCGACCAGCCGCTTGGTAACTTCGAAATCGCCCAACTTGCAGCGGAAATGGACGGCTTCTCCGGTGCTGAAATCGAACAAGCCGTCGTCGCGGCACTGTACCTGGCCCACGCGCGGCAGGAGCCACTCGGCACCGCGCATATTCGAGCCGAAATCGCACAGACCCGCCCACTCGCGGTCGTCATGGCGGAACGGATCGGAGGAATGCGGGACTGGGCGGCCGGCCGCACCGTATCGGCCGGCTAGCCGGATTTGACGTAAAGCCGTTCCCGCTTTGCGCAGGCGATCATTGAGCGATCGGTGCTGCATGCTAGACTGTTCGTATGGCTAACGACAATAACAACACGAGCCAGTTAGTCCCTGACGACGACCCCACAGCTGAGCTTGAGATCCCAACGTTCGGCGCGAGAGACGAAGAACTCGAATCCGACGCACACACGTACGACGTAGGCGATGCAACCGTCGCCGTCAATGTGTCCGACGTCGCGGTTTCGGAGCTCGAATCCGATCTGCGGAATCGCATGGAGATCATCGGTCGCCTGCAGCACGACATCGAGCAGCTGCGTTCCAAATGGATGGGTCTTGAGTCGGAAATTCGCGCACGCGAATCTCAGACAGAGGATCTGAATGGCGAACTCCGGTCACTCCGGGATGCCGTGGATCGCAAGGAAAGGCTGCTCCGCAAGCGCGACGCAAAGATCCGCAACCTGAAAAAAGAAATCCGCGACCGCGACGAACAGCATCGGGGCCTGATCGACGACTTCGAGAGCCTGCAGCAATCGTTGGCCAAAGCACATGAAGAAGATCGTGTTCGTGCGACGTCAGACCTGTCTCTGAGCGACCTGACCCGGCCGGAGTTGATTGAGCGAATCAAGCGCAGCGAGGAATACGCGGACAAGATGCGATTCCAGCTGCAGGATGTTATCGAAGCGCAAGGGCTTGTCGAGACCGAACGCGACAAACTGCGACTGTCACTTTCCGACGCCGAACATCACGTGGACGAATTGACAACCGAGCTGCAGGCAACCGAGTCCGACCGTGACGCGCTGCAGGACAAGCTGGGGTCGATCGAGGCGCGCCACCAGGAGGAGTTGCGGATGCTCCGCTTCGAACTGGGCGAAGCGCAGGACACGGTCACCGAATCCGAACAACTCAACAACCAGCTGGCGTCAGACCTCGTCGATGCGCGCAATTTCAGGGAAAAGTTGGAGCGCACGCTCGGCGCGGCCGAGGAAGAGTCCGCGGCACAGATAGAAGCCCTGCAGAGGGAGGTTCGTAAACTGGTGCGCGAGGCTGAGAGCTACGAGCAGAAACTCAATACCAAGAGCGAAGCCATTACCGTTCTGCTGGCCGAACTTGCAAAAAAAACCGAGCAAATAGAGTCAATCGGCGAAATCGAGGACGTCATTCACGATATCGACGACCGCATCACGGAACGAATCGACACGCCCGCCCGAGCGCCCGGTGACCGCCTTACGCGCCTCCTCGTCGGAACGGTGGACGGCCAGCTGCTGCGATTCCCGCTGTTCAAGGATCGGCTGACCATCGGGCGGACCGAAGATAATGACATCCAACTGAAGGCGCCGTATATCTCACGGCGTCATGCCGTCGTTCAGACGGATCGCGACGTCACCCGGATTATCGACTGGGGCAGCAAGAACGGCGTGTACGTCAATTCCGAGCAGGTTACCGAGCATTTCCTCGAGCACGGCGACAGGGTGACCATCGGCAATGCACAATTCCGTTACGAAGAGCGCAAAAAACGCGAAACCTGACGGGCTCGCCGAATTGTGAGGCCTTTCACGGTCTTTTCTGTCCAGTTGCACTAATCTGTTTGGAATTACAGGGAACGTGATACCGAACAATGCTCAGCAGTACTTCGCAAAAACCAGCGGCGCTGACCGATACTCAGGAACTCACCTGTAACGCCGGGCGATTCGCAACCCGCAAGATCTGGCTGCCAAAACTCCTGTATGACGCACTGCCCTATTTTTACCTGACGGCCGGCTTCGCGGCATTCTTCGCCACGCTGTATATCAGCGAGTGGTTCTGGGTGCTGCCGCACTACCTGCTGTTCTCCGCTGCGTGCCTGCATCTCGGCATCTTCGTCTACCGGCGGCGACGTTCCCGACCGGCTGCCGGAAGCTGAACAACGGTTGACCTCTGCGCTCGGCTGGGCAACGATACCCCGCTGTGGAGAACGCGAATTTCAAACAGACGGCGACCCGGGAGCTGGCGCTCTTCGTTGGTCTCCTGTTCGTCGGACTCGTGATCATGCCGGTCGCAATTTACCAGGTCGGCCAGCTGGTTTTCGGAGCCTATGGCGGTGTCGGATACGGTGATTTCTTCGCTCGGTTGAGCGAGCGAATTCGCCATTTCGATCTTTCCGCCTGGATTCTCGTGCTATCGCCCTGGATCGGCTGGCAGATCCTGCGCCTGTCCGGCGCGGCGTGGCGCCTGACCCGGCGCTGATGCGAAACCGGAATTGATCAATTCGACAAACTGTGATCCCAATCACAGTTTGGAAACATTTATCCTGCGGTCTTCCCGGACGACGCTAGAATATTCAGGTGCCGACGGAACCAATCCGACCGGCTTCTCGTCTTAAAGTGCAACATGATCGAAAATTTCAGAAACTGGTTGAAAACCCGATTTTCCGCCGATGAACCGTCTCCCGGTCCCGGCATGAAAACGAACGGCATGCATCGTATGCCGGTGCAGTCGCGCCCGCGCCCGCAGCCGCGGCGCATGGCAGCACCGAAGGCACCGCGCGACTGGGCGGATGCCAACGAAGTGGAAGACGACCTGTCCGGCAAGATCGAAAGCCTGGGCCCGGGAAAAAACGTACTGATCCGGAACAAATTCGTGCGCGAAGATACGGGCACCCACGAGTCCCTGACAATCCTTGACGACTCGCTGGTTGAAACCGGCGAGGAAACCGGTATCGACCCGTACAACACCGGTGGTTTCGACCGCTCGAAAAACTGGGACACTCGCTTCCGCAAGTAAAATCCTTCTCGAAATGTTAGGCTGCGTTCCCGTTCGCAGCCTGTGTCCATGTAGTGCGCATTACTTTCGAACTCAACGACGACGATCTCGAGCACTTCCGGCTCATCATGAAGGAAGCGCGCAAGGTTGCGGCACGTCTGCCACCTGAAGAAATCGTCGCTGCCGCCGAAGACCTGCTATCAGAAATCGAGGAATCCACGGCGCCGGGCTTCATCATCGAGCGTTTGCGCAAACTGCGACTCATGATCCGGATGCTGTCGGACATCGAATGGCGGCTGCCGCACCATGAAGCCAAACGCGTGCTCAACGCGCTGGCGTATTTCGCCGAGCCGGAGGACCTCATCCCGGACCATATTCCCGGACTGGGCTTCCTGGACGATGCGATCATGATCGAACTGGTCGGGCGCGAACTCCGGCACGAGGTCGAAGCCTACGCCGATTTCTGTGCCTACCGCGACCGCCTGACTGTCGAAAATGGAACGTCGAAGACCGCCAGCCGCGAGGATTGGCTCGACACCCGCCGCAAGGAATTGCAGTCGCGTATGCGGCGTCGACGCAGCCGCGGGCGTAGTTCACCGTTCAAGCTTTGATTCACGGCCAGTAGTACCAACCCGCTGCCAGCAACGCGCCCCACATCAGGGCCTGCGACCAAAACCGGGCTTCGTGCGTCTTCAGCGATGTGTAGAAACTCACGCCGGCGATCACGGTCAAAGTCAGGAAGATGGCGAAACTCTCAACGAGGTTACCGAATTCGCGCTCAATGCGCGGATACTCATCCCCAAGGACGAGGACGATGATAATGACGGCGATGAGGCTTAGCGTAATCGCGACGCAGGAGCCGAGCACAATCAGCGTAACCGCGGTCAGAGGTCGCATAGATTATTTCCAGCACGGTCCATTTCGGCCGCGATCCCTTGTGAATTATGGCGAATACGCCCTTGAACGAAGGGCGCCGGGCAACTAGCCTAGCCGAAACGGACCGATTGCAAAACCGTGGGTCCTGAATGGAGAACATTTTGACGACAATTCCGACGAAACACCTTCGGGCACTGGCCATCGCGCTGCTCGCCCTGCTGTCACTGCCGGCCGAGAGCTTTACGTCGACGACACCTGCCGCGGTGGAGCAAAGCCAGTTCCTGTATCCGGAAGAGCGCCACGAGAATATCGGCGAAATGGTCGCCACGTTTATCCAGAAATCCCATTACAACAATGTCGCGATCGACGATGCACTGTCGTCCAAGGTGCTGGACTTTTACATCGAGAATCTCGATCCACGCCGCATGTACCTGCTCGCCGACGATATTGAGTTTTTCGAACGTTATCGCCACGAACTCGATGACATCGTCAAGAGCAAGCCGCTCGATCCGGTTTACGAAATGTACGAGGTGTACCAGACCCGTGTACGCGAGCGACTGAACTTCGCACTGAGCCAGCTCGACGCCGAGCCCGACTATGACACGGACGCCGTTTTCCAGTTCGATCGCTCCGAATCGCCCTGGGCCGAATCGACCGAAGAACTCGACGAAATCTGGCGGCAGCGTGTCGTTAACGATGCGCTGACGCTCGCCATCGAGAACGAACCCTGGGAGAAGATCCAGGAAACCCTGACCAAGCGCTACCAGGGCTACCTGCGGCGGCTCGGACAGGTCACCAATGACGATGTATTCGAACGCTTCATGGACCGCTTCGCACATGCGGTAGATCCGCATTCAAGCTATATGGGACCGCGCAACGCCGACGAATACCGCATCCAGATGAGCCTGTCGTACGTCGGCATCGGCGCTTCGCTGCAGACGGAAGACGAATACGTTCAGATCATCAACATCATTCGAGGAGGTCCCGCCGACGCGGACGGGCGCCTGAAACCGAACGATCGTATAACCGGCGTTGCGCAGGGGCCCGAGGGCGAATTCACCGAGGTGCTCGGCTGGCGCCTGGATGACGTAGTCGACCTGATTCGCGGCCGCGAAGGTACTGTCGTCCGACTGCAGATCATTCCGGCGAACTCGATTCCCGGCAGTCCGCGGCAGGTCATTGATCTGACGCGCGGACCGGTCAAACTCGAAGAGCAGGCGGCAAAGGCCGAAGTCATCAACGTTCCGCGCGAAGGACGCGAGTGGAAAATCGGGGTCATCGAAGTCCCGAGCTTCTACCGCGACTACCGCGCGCTCACCAGCGGCGACATGAACTACACGAGCGTTACGAAAGACGTCAAGCGTCTGATCGGCGAGCTCGAGGAACAAGGCATCGACGGCCTGGTGATCGACCTACGGAACAACGGCGGCGGACACCTGACAGAGGCGACTGCATTGTCCGGCCTGTTTATCGACAACGGCCCGATCGTGCAGTTGCGTAACGATGTCGACACGCGCCGCAGCCCGCCGCAGCGCCTCGACGATCCGGACCCTGTCGCACGCGTTGCCTACAACGGGCCGCTCGCCGTTCTGGTCAATCGCTTCAGCGCTTCAGCTTCCGAGATTTTTGCCGGCGCGATCCAGGACTACGCGCGCGGCATCATTGTTGGCCAGCAGACCTTCGGAAAGGGTACGGTGCAAAACCTGTTCTCGCTCGACCAGTTTTTCCGTTCCGAGGGCGACAAGGGGCTCGGGCAGCTCACTCTGACCATCGGCAAGTACTACCGCGTCACGGGCGAGAGCACCCAGCACCGCGGCGTCTACCCGGACATCGCATTGCCGTCCGCGATCGATACCACGGTAATCGGCGAGAGTGCGCGCAAGAATGCCCTGCCCTGGGACACCGTCAGGACAACGCGATTCCGGGCCGGTGAGCCACTGGGCAGTACCATCGAGACGCTGACGACGAACCACGTCGAACGCTCGCGCGAGGATCCGAATTACCAGTTCCAGCTCGAGCAGATCCAGGCGCTCGAAGAAGCGTGGGAGCAAAAGACCGTATCGCTGAACATCGAGAAGCGACGCGCGGAAGAGGAACAGAAGGTCGCCGCCGCCCTGGCCGCGGAAAACAAGCGGCGCGCCGGTCTTGGCCTCGAGCCCCTCGAATCAGCCGATGACATCGATACCGACGAATTGCCGGACGTTCAACTTGAGCAGGCGGCAAAAATTGTCACCGACCTTGCAACGATGCGTGAGATTGAGGCGATTCCGGCACATACGGCGCAAGTCAGGCCCTGATCGAATGACTTGCCAAGCCTCGGCGAGGTGTTATACTCGACTATAACACCGGGCCCGCATCGACGAGGCGCGGGTTGATAAGGAGGGGTAATGGCAGGACAGACGATTCAGCCAGCAAGCAAACGCAGCCGTGCGCCCGGCACCGCGCTGTTTGTACTCACCGCCTGCCTGGCGACACCTGCCCTCGCGGCAACCCCGCATAAGATCCTTTGCAGCGAGGCCGATGATCCGGACCTCGAGATTCCCGACGACGCATTAACGACCGAAGTCGTGCATCACGACCTCACCGTCACCGAACTCAATGATGCCGCGTCCGTCGACGAAAGCGCCGCCGTTCGTAAGCGCATCCTGGAGCCGCGCGCCAAAGCCGTGATTCGCGAAGCATTCGAGGAAGTCAATGTCGTATCCGACGAGGAGGCGGCAGAGAGCGAGAATGCTGACGACGAGGAAATCGCACCGCGGATCATCAATACCCGCCTGCCGGGCATTTCCGAGGAACGGATGGGTCGATTCAAGCGGCAGATGTACCGCCGCGACATCTGACGGCTCAGCGACTCAGCAGAGTCGCGATCGAAAAGTAATTCTCAGCAAGCAGGTTGACGTCTTTTTCGCGGACGAGCCCGTTCGCGTTAACGTCATAGACCACGCCGACGCTGTGCACGACCGGCACGGCATCATCGTCGTTACGAAACTCCGCATTTTCAGTCAGCAACGCTGCGCGCTGTTTCAATGCATCCGGTGACTCCGCCTTCTTCTCGAGCTGTGCCCAGCGACGCTCGAGGTTTTCAATGATTTCGTCGCAATCGGGTTTGCTGCCATAGTTGATGGCGCCGACACTTTTTTCGCTCGCCTCGCGTGCGAGTTCGGCGAGGTTGTCCTCGGCGAAGTTAAGGTACAGCTGCTGAGCAAACGACAGGATCATAAAGTTGATAGAGCGTTTTGCCGAAACGTCGAGACCCTGGTGATCCGGTGGAGGCCGGTTCTGGTTGCGGTCGAGTTTCTCCAACAAGGCCCGCTCCTTTTCCTGGCTGGCTTCGATTCGGGCGGCAAGCTCATCGAGCTCGGCGGCCAGCGCCTTGCCGCGCAACAGTTTTTGCATACCGCCCAACGTCATCACTTTGTGGCGTTGTGACTGCAGCTGGTCTTCGAGCAGCTGTGTCTGCAGGCGCTGCTCGCCGATCGCATCCTCGAGTCTCGAGGCGTCCGCATCGCGCGCTTCGTTCCAGGAATCGAGAACGCGGCTGTGCACGCGTTGTTCGCGCTGCTGTTTCAGCTGTTCGGCAAACCGCGCCAGTTTCGCGTGGCAGTGCGCGTGCAGGCGGCGCAGCTGGTAAAACGCCACGACATTGTGCACCCACTCGCGATCAAGCAGCAGGCTTTCGAGGTGATTCATCTTTTGCTGTACGCGCGCCGTCGCACCCTGGTGCTGCTTGATACGCTCCAACAGTTCGAATTTCTCGTTCCTCAGCGCGGCGAACTCCTTCTTGAGTTCCGCCCTGTTCCAGTACAGGTCGTGCAGCTTTTCGCTGCCCTGCGACGGTTCTTCCGCGTCTGCTCGAAATATCGTGGTGATACTCGTGGCCATAGTGCGTTTTACATAATCCGGACGATATCGCCACACACCGTGCGGCGCTGCCGCAATGATCTCAATTGATCGAACGGGAAACTCGAACTGAGTCGACAGTTTTGCGACGCGGCCGGCCTAGCGGTCCAGCACCAGGTGACCCTGCTCGGAGAGGTAGTCGAGCCACTTGTTGAGCACGATATTGCGACGCCAGCGACGGTCGAGCTCCGTGGACTGTTGCCGAACCAGTTTTCGAAGGATGGCAGGCCGTGGCGGGTCATCGCCGTTGCCAATCGACAGCACTTCAGCCTGCTGTCCGTCCAGGTACGCACGAACCGTCATGTCGGGGTCGACCAGCAGTCCGTCGTCCGTCGCCAGGTGGTATGTCAGCGACAGCGTCACCGTGTAGCGGCATCGTTCAACAATGTCGACGTGCAGGTCGCAATCGCCCGCGACGCGCGAACGGAAACACCCGTCTATGCGGTCCAGTTCGGGGATCAGCCTGAGCAGACGCAGGTAGTTGCTCTCGTACAGCGCCATGAGACCGACGAAACTTTGCGGCCTCGCGATTGCCTCCGGAACGATGTGAGAATCGAGCAACATGTCACTCAATATAGCAGCCGGGGCCGCCGAAAATCAGGGTCGAACTCGTCGCTCAACCCCTGTACTATCGAGGATTCTGCTCGATATTTCCTCAATCGAGAACTCCGTCGTATCCACGCTCGGTATGCCGTATCGGCGAAACAACTTGTCCGTCTCGCGCAGTTCGAAGCGCACCTGCTGTGCCGAGGAGTAACTGCCCATCGGCCGACGTTCCTTGCGAATCTGGCGCAACCTGTCCGGCGTAATCGTCAGACCAAACAGCTTGCGCTTCTGCTCCAACAGGAAATCCGGCAGCTTGCCGCTCTCAAACTCCTCCTCGGTCAGCGGATAGTTGGCCGCATACACGCCGTACTGCAAAGCAAGGTACAGGCACGTCGGTGTCTTGCCCGAGCGGGAAACGCCGACGAGGATCACGTCGGCTACATCGTAATTGCGGCTGATACCGCCGTCGTCGTTCGCCAGCGCGAAGTTGGTTGCCTCGATGCGCTTCATGTAGGCGTCAATATCGCTCATGCCGTGCGCCCTGCCCGGCTCGTTCATCGGATCTTCATCGAGTTCTTTGGCCAGCGGATCGAGAAACGCATCGAACAGGTCGAGCAGCAAACCGTCGGCTTTCTTGATGATCGAACGATGGTCGCGGTGAACCAGCGTCGAGAAAACAATCGGACGCGGCGCACCGGATTCGTGCAAGGCGTTGATCGTGCGTACCGCCTCCCTTGCCTTGTCTTCAGTATCTATAAATGGCAAAGTCACTTGCCGAAACTGCTGGCCTGAAAACTGCGTTATCAGGCTGTGCCCCAGGGTCTCTGCCGTCACACCGGTCTGGTCCGACAGAAAGAATACAGTACGCTCAGTCATCCGTAGGATTGTGCATTTCCTGCACGGGAACACAAGGGAGTAACACTTGGAGCGAAACGTCATCAGGCTCTCAGAGCTTGGTATGAACGATGTCGAGATCGTCGGCGGCAAAAATGCGTCACTCGGCGAGATGATCAGCAACCTGGCAAGCCTCGGCGTATCGGTTCCGGGCGGTTTCGCGACCACGGCAGCCGCCTATCGCGAGTTTCTGCAATCTGGCAACCTCGCCAATCGCATCAACAGCGTTCTGGATGGGCTCGACGTCGATGACATCGCGGCGCTGACAACGGCTGGCAGCACCATTCGCGGCTGGATTCTCGACACGCCGTTGCCGACCGCGTTGCAGCGGGACATCGAAGCCGCGTGGGCTGAGATGAGCGGCGGCAAGGACATCACCGTCGCCGTGCGCTCCTCCGCGACGGCGGAAGACCTCCCCGATGCCTCGTTTGCCGGCCAGCAGGAAACCTTCCTGAATATTCGCGGCCTCGACAACGTCATCGAGGCGATGCACCAGGTTTTTGCTTCGCTCTTCAACGATCGTGCCATCGCCTACCGTGTCCACCAGGGCTTCGACCATGCACAAGTTGCATTGTCGGCCGGTGTACAGACCATGGTGCGCAGCGATGTCGGCGCTGCTGGCGTCATGTTCACGCTCGATACCGAGTCGGGATTTCGCGACGCCGTGTTCGTTACGTCGTCGTACGGGCTCGGAGAGACTGTCGTACAGGGTGCCGTGAACCCGGACGAGTTCTACGTCTACAAACCGGCGCTTGCCAACGGACACAGGGCGATTCTCAGGAAAAACCTCGGCAGCAAGGCCATCAAAATGGTCTACAGCGATAACCCGGAACCGGGCAAGACAGTGGATACCGTCGACGTCGATGAGACGGACAGTTTGCGGTTTTCGTTGTCGGATGACGACGTGGTCGAACTCGCGAAGATGGCCGTCACGATCGAGACGCACTACCAGCGACCGATGGACATCGAATGGGGCAAGGACGGTAACGACGGCAAGCTCTACATCCTGCAGGCGCGGCCCGAAACGGTACAAAGCCGCAGCGGCCGCACTATCCAGCGATACACGCTCAAGAACCGCTCTGACATCATCACGTCCGGGCGCAGCATTGGCCAGAAGATTGGCAGCGGCGCGGCAAAAGTCATTCGCAGCGTGGCCGAAATGAACCGCGTGCAGTCCGGCGACGTCCTGGTTTCCGATATGACCGACCCGGACTGGGAGCCGGTCATGAAGCGAGCGTCGGCCATTGTTACCAACCGCGGCGGACGCACCTGCCACGCCGCAATTATTGCGCGCGAGCTCGGCATACCAGCGGTCGTCGGCTGCGGTGATGCGACGGAACGAATTGCCGACGGAACAGATGTGACCGTAAGTTGCGCCGAAGGCGACGAGGGATTTGTCTACAACGGCCGGCTCGATTTCGAGGAGACACAGATCGAGCTCGATTCATTGCCGTCCATACCGGTCAAGATCATGATGAATGTCGGCAATCCGGACCGCGCGTTCGACTTTGCCGGAATCCCCAATCGGGGTGTCGGCCTCGCGCGGCTGGAATTCATCATCAATCGCATGATCGGCGTGCATCCGCAGGCGCTGCTCGACTACGAGACGCTCGATACTGATACCCGCTCCGCTGTCGACGACCAGATGGCGGGATACGACGACCCAGTTGGCTTTTTTGTCGACAAGCTGGCAGAAGGCGTCGCAACGATCGCCGCGGCATTCGCACCGGAACCCGTCATCGTGCGTATGTCGGATTTCAAATCCAACGAATACGCAAACCTGATTGGTGGCGAACTCTATGAGCCCGACGAGGAAAACCCGATGCTTGGTTTCAGGGGTGCGTCACGATATGTGGCGGAAAGCTTCCGCCCCTGCTTCGACCTCGAGTGCGCCGCACTGAAGCGCGTGCGCAACGATATGGGTCTGACCAACGTCCAGATCATGATCCCGTTCGTACGCACGGTCCAGCAGGCGAAGGACGTGATCGACGTCATGGCCAAGAACGGCCTGGAACGCGGCAGGGACGACCTCAAGATCATCATGATGTCCGAACTGCCGACAAATGCGTTACTGGCCGAACAGTACCTCGAACATTTCGATGGGATGTCGATCGGTTCCAACGACATGACGCAGCTCGCGCTGGGTCTGGACCGCGATTCGGCATTGGTTGCCGACAGCTTCGATGAGCGCGACGACGCCGTCAAAGCGCTGCTCGCAATGACCATCGCCGCCTGCAAGAAACACGGCAAATACGTGGGCATTTGCGGGCAGGGTCCTTCGGATCACCCCGACCTCGCCCGCTGGCTGCTGGATCAGGGCATCGAAAGCATGTCGCTGAATCCCGATACAGTGATCGAGACCTGGATGTTCCTGGCAGGCGAAAAGGTCTGACGCGTCGTCAGAAGCGATCGTACCTCGAGCGGCGGTTCCACTTGATGCGCGGCAACCAGATACCGAGTACGACGCCGAACAACAACACCACGGCACCCGCCATGAACCAGTAGCGATTCGTCTGGCTCATGAGCTGCCGATTCTCTTCCTGCAGCGTGTCAGCGCGAATCTGCGCCGCTGAGAGGTCGGCCATCAGTGTCTTGTTCTGTTCGTTGATCCCCAACACGTTGGCCGCGGTGCGCTTGAGTTCCGCGAGTTCTTGCTCAACGGCGGCTTTTTCCCGCTCAAGCGTCGCAATCCGTTGGTTGGCAGCATCATGTTCGCCGCGAATCGCCGTCAGCTGCGAGTTCAACGACGTTCCGCGGGAGTTTGCGTTCGTCAGCTGACTGGTCAGCTTCTCGAGCTGCTCGCGCGCGCTCGGCTCGTTCATGAGGTAGCGTGTCAGGACCCAGCCTTCGGTACCACCCGGCGTCCGTACCCGCGTGTAGCCCGACTCGGAATCGCGCTCCAGCACTTCGAGCTCCATGCCGCTACCGACCATCAGCTGGATCGCGTTCTGCGTACTCGGGCCGGAGCGCAGCGTGACTTCGAACTGGTCACTTACCCACGCAGAGTCGGCGAATGCCGCAGGCGCGGCAAGGAAAAAGCCCAGGAACAGGATTCGAACAGCGGTCTTCATGGCGATCTCTGGCGCGTTGATACAGTGCCGCAACTATAAGGCAAGTGCGCCGACGCCGCCAGTTAATATTGAAGCAAATCAGTCGCTTAACGGCGACAGTTTCGAGATATTCTGTTCCCAGTTGCGACCGTCGAAAGGTGTCGTAGTGACCGACTCGACCGTGCCGGGGTCGATGCAATTGACGTTTACACTGAAACCGTCCGGATGCGATCGCGGTACGTAGAACGATTTGACGCCGCAATGACGACAAAAATGGTGCTGCGCAACGCCCGAGCCGAAGGTGTACGTTTCGATCGCACTTTCGCCCGAGAGCAGCTGAAAGCAGTCGCCGGTGACCAGCAAATGGAGGAACCCCGTCATCGTGCAAATACTGCAATTGCATTCGACTGCCTCGATCTCTGCCGGCGCGTCAACCTCAAATCGTATAGCGCCGCAATGGCATCCACCCGTATGGCGCGTCATCGTGCACGCCTCGTCCAGACCGCAACATGATTGTTCGCCGGCATGGCGTACAGTCGTCGACGCCGCAGACCGTGCCGCTCGCCCTCGGCATCGAGATCGACAAGATCGCGAATTCCCATGTCCGGGTCACGGCTCATCAGCGACTCGTGAAACGCCGCGTTGCTCGGCGTATTGAATTCGCCATTCTGGCGAAACGGACCGTACAGGCAAAAGACGCCGTCGTCCTGCAACGACCCCGCGACAAACGCGAACATGTTTTTCACCGATTTCATGCTCATGATGTGGGCCGTGTTGGCCGAAAATACGCCGTCATACTGGCGACGCACGGGCTGCGCATCGCGCATGTCGAGCAATAGCGGCACGTGCAGGTTTGCCAATGCGGCGTCTTCAACCCATGCGCTAATGCCTGCGTGGTTCTCTTCGAGGTCGCTCGTATGCCAATCAAGGTGTCGCAACGCGGCGGCAAAGCACGCCGCATGTTGCCCGGTTCCCGATCCGATTTCGAGCACCCGCGATACGTGCGCAAACTCAACGCGCAGCACGTTGAGTATCGGCGCGCTGTTGCGTTCCGCATAGGGCGCGAACGGTTTGTCAGCCATCATCGACGGTTGCGAGATCGAGAAAGTGCGCCTTGTACCAGGCCAGCTCGGCGATTGAATCCCGGATATCGGCAAGCGCAAGATGCTCGGACTCCTTGCTGAACCCGGCGGCGACGTCGGGCGCCCACAGCTGCGCCAGTATTTTCAACGTACTGACGTCGAGATTGCGATAGTGGAAATAGCGCTCGAGCTCAGGCATCTCGCGCGCGAGGAAGCGTCGATCCTGGCAGATACTGTTGCCGCACATCGGCGAGGCGCCCTCGTCCACCCATTCGCGCAGAAACGCAATCGTTGCGTCCTCGGCGTTCGCCGTCGTGACGTTACTGTCGAGGACGCGCGCGGTCAGGCCCGACTTGCCGTGCTGGTTTGTATTCCACTCATCCATGCCGTCCATCACATCCTGTGATTGGCCGATCGCGAGCACAGGACCCTCGGCGAGCTCATTGAGGTGTTTGTCCGTCACGATCGTCGCAATTTCGATGATGGTGTCCGTCTGCGTACACAACCCCGTCATCTCGAGGTCAATCCAGATCAGGTTGGTCGCTTTGTCCGGCGCGTCGTCCGCCATCGTTAGTCTCCCTGCGCAAACATCGGCGTAGTTTACATGTCGGGGAAGTGCATGGCTTGCCGCATAGCGGCATACTTTCCGGATGTCCACCGCAACCGTCATTGCCACGTTCAGCCGCCGCATGCGGCTGCGCCTGGAAAACGCCAACGAGGTCGAAGCGCGGATCAAGGGCAAAAGAACACGGCCCGTTTGTGGCGACGCGGTCGCGGCCGAACCCATCGACGGCGAATCGGACTGGCTGATCACGGAAATCCTGCCACGACGCAATGAACTGACTCGGCCAAACCTGCGCGGCAAGGTCGAGGTTCTGGCCGCCAATATCGATCTGCTCGTCGTCACCGCCGCCGTAGCGCCATTGCCCGACTGGTTCATCGTCGACCGCTACATCTGCGCCGCCGAGCTCATGGGTGCAACGCCGGTCGTCGTGTTCAACAAAGCGGACCTGCTCGACGGGCACGATCTCGACGTTCCGGAGCTTGACGAGTATCGCGAGATTGGATTGCCGGTCATTGAAACCAGCGCGCTCGACGGGCGTGGCGCCGGGATGCTCGCCGATCTGATGGCCGGGCGCACCGCGATTGTCGTGGGCCAGTCGGGTGTCGGCAAATCCAGCCTGATCAATTACCTGTCCGGCGACACCGGACAACGAACCGCCGGTATTTCGTCAAAGACCGGCGAAGGCCGTCATACGACGGTAAATTCAGTGATGATTGACTTGAAGAATGGCGCTCAAGTCATTGATTCACCGGGTGTTCGGGACTACGCCCCGGCGTTAGATGGCAGCGAACATGCGGCGACCGGTTTTCGTGAGATCGCGACGACCGCTGCGGGCTGCCGCTTCGCGAACTGCCGTCACCTGCGGGAACCCGGTTGTGCCGTCAAGGCGGCCATCGAACGCGGTGAGATCAGCGAACGCCGCTACGAGAGCTACAAACGGGTTGTGAACCTGACTGACCGTCTGTCCGCCGACCGCTACTAGCCCGGCGGCCAACCGAGCGAGCGACCGCCGAGAACGTGCAGGTGTATGTGAAAGACGGTTTGTCCGGCCTGCTCATTGCAATTCATGACGGCACGGTAGCCTGCATCCGCGATGCCCTCTGCTTCGGCGATCTCACGCGCCGCCGAGTACAGGCTGCCGACGATCGCTTCGTCAGCCGGCTTGATGTCATTGATTGTCGCGATGTGCTTTCGCGGAATAACCAGTACGTGCGTCGGCGCTTGCGGGTTGATATCGCGAAATGCGACCGCCGTCTCCGACTCGAATACGATGTCGGCCGGTATTTCACCGTCAACGATCTTGCAAAACAGGCAATCCGACACGGGTGTCCTCCCGGTTAGTCGTTAATCAACGGCCCGGCGACCGTAAAACGCGTGTGACAGCGTACCACCGTCCACGTACTCGAGCTCGCCGCCGAGCGGTACGCCATGGGCGATCCGGCTCGCCTTGACCGAATGACGCGCTGCAACGTCGGCCAGGAAGTGCGCGGTGGCGTCGCCCTCCACGGTCGGGTTTGTCGCAATGATCAGTTCTTCGACGTCGCCCCCCGCCAGCCACGTCTCGAGCTTGTCGACGCCGAGTTCGTCGGGGCCAATGCCGTCCAGGGGTGACAGATGCCCCATCAACACGAAATACAGGCCCCGGTACCCGGTCGCATCTTCGAGCGCCATGACATCGGCGGGCGATTCGACGACACACAACTGCGCCGTATCCCGTCCGCTCGCTGAACACGTCGAGCACAGCTCATCCTCGGTGAACATCCGACAGCGGCTGCAGTGACCGATTCCGTCGACCGCGTCGGTCAGTGCCGAGGCAAGATTCGAGGCGCCGTCGCGGTCGCGCTCGAGCAGGTGAAACGCAATACGCTGCGCTGACTTCTGGCCGACGCCGGGCATACAGCGCAGGCCCTCGATCAGCTGCACGAGTAACGGTGAGAACGCCATCAGCAATCGCCTGCCTCGCTAGAAAGGCAGCTTCATCCCCGGCGGCAGGTTCAGGCCGGACGCCATACCCGAGAACTTTTCCTGCACGGTCTTTTCGACCTTGCGAAGGGTGTCATTGAACGCCGCAACGACGAGGTCTTCGAGCATGTCCTTGTCATCGCCAATCAGCGAGTCATCGATTTCTACCGATTGCACCTGGTGCTTGCACGTCATTGTGATCCTGACCATGCCGCCCCCGGACTCGCCGGTTACGGAAATCGACGCCATTTCTTCCTGCGCCTTTTTCATATTGGCCTGCATTTCCTGCGCCTGCTTCATCAGCTGGCCAATGCCACCCTTCATCCTTTGCCTCCGGGAATGAGTTCAATTGTGTCGGTTTTGAGCTCAGCGCCGAACATGTTCTTCAGCGTCTGCACGTTGGGGTCGCTCTCGAGCGTCTGGCGCGCCTGCTCGAGCCGCTCGTCGGCCAGGCGACTTTCCTGCTGCAGCGGCGTTTCCCGCTCCTCTGTCGCGCCAATTTCGATATCGACCACCAGCGCCTCGTTGAAATGTTGCGACAGGCGCTCGCCAATCTGGTCCTTGCGACTCTTCGTCAGCATTGACTCTGAACGTTGGTCGAGACCAAGGTGTATGACGTTGCCATCGCGGCGCAGGTACGCGCAGTTGCTCGCCAGCAGACGAACCGCCCCCGTCAACCCGAGGTCCGCGACCAGCTTGCTCCAGTCCGGCTCGGACCATCTTGCGGCTTGTGCCGGCTCCGCCGGTACTGGTTTCGACTGCGCTGGCTTCGCCTGCAACGCGCGCGCCGGTGCCGCCCTGGCCTGTGATTTGCTGGCCGGTGCACTTCCACCGCCGCTCGATGCCGGCACCTCGGCGCTTGCAGGTCGGAATGCCAGCATTCGCACCAGCGTCATCTCCGCACCGCTCCTCGGGTCGGGCGCCAGGTGAAGGTCGCGGCGCCCCATGATGGCAACCTGGTAATACAGTTGCACGTCGGCCGACGACATGGCCTCGGCAAGTTCCGCGACTTCCTGTTCGGTCAACGCGTCTTCGCTGTCGCAGGCGCCGGTGACCTGGTACACGGCGACCTTTTGCAAATCACGGGCGAGGTCCTCGAGCAACCGTCCGTAGTCGGGAAACTGCTCGTCAATTTCACGGATCGCCTCGATCAGTCCGTTGGCGTCGTCCGCCGCAAGCAGCCGCAGCAGACGCAGGACATGGTCACGGTCGATCGTACCCAGCATCGTCGCCGTCGACTGTTCGCCGACCGTGCCGCCGCAATAGGCAATCGCCTGGTCGAGCAGGCTCAGCGCATCGCGCATGCTGCCGTCGGCGGCACGTGCGATCAGCGCCAGTGCGGCCGGCTCGGCGTCAATCGACTCGGCAGCACAGATTTCGGTGAGCCGGTCGGAAATCAGCCGCGGTGTCATGCGCTTGAGGTTGAATTGCAGGCATCGCGACAGGACGGTGACCGGCAGTTTCTGCGGGTCCGTGGTCGCCAGCAGGAATTTGACGTGCTCCGGCGGCTCCTCGAGCGTCTTCAACAACGCGTTGAACGAACTCTTCGACAGCATGTGGACCTCGTCAATGAGATACACCTTGTAACGCCCCCTTGCGGCGGCGTACTGCACCCTGTCGAGAAGATCCCGCGTATCGTCGACCTTGGTCTTCGACGCCGCATCCACTTCGATGAGGTCGACGAACCGGCCCTCGTCGATTTCGACGCAGGCGCTGCACTCGCCACACGGATTTGCGGAAACGCCCTGCTCGCAATTGAGTGCCTTCGCGAGGATGCGTGCGATAGTCGTCTTGCCGACGCCGCGTGTTCCCGTAAACAGGTAGGCATGGTGCAGCCGCCCGGTTTCCAACGCGTTCATCAACGCCTGGAGCACATGCTCCTGGCCGACGGTATCCGCGAAGTCTTTGGGCCGCCATTTGCGGGCCAGGACAAGATAACTCATAGGAAAGGCAGTTTGCGGGATTCGTGATGCGTAGCGCAAGTGGCCCGCGCCAGCTGCTCCCCGGCACCCGGTATCACTGCTACCGTTGCTCCCTTCCGGGCCTGGCGGGGTTTACAGCTGACCGTCGCGGGGAAGCCGACGCGGACCGGCGGCGATTATCGCCGAGCGCAGCCCGGGACACAACGGCGCCGTTTCAACCCCAGAGGTGACGGTCTTTTTCGATAACCTGCGAGCCGGCACCGACAATGAGCGGATCCGGTCCGCGAACCACCTGCGGATCCTTGTCCGGGTAGTCGAGCGAGTAGAGGAAATGCTGCATGCAATTGAGCCGAGCGCGTTTCTTGTCGTCCGACTTGATGATCGTCCACGGCGCGTCGGCGGTGTCCGTGTAGAAGAACATGGCTTCCTTCGCCTCGGTATATTCCTGCCACTTGTCGCGCGATTCCTGGTCGATTGGCGAGAGCTTCCATTGCTTGAGCGGATCCTGCGATCGGGATGCGAAACGCCGCTCCTGCTCTTCTTTCGTGACCGAGAACCAGAATTTGAACAGGCGAATGCCGGACCGGACCAGCATGCGCTCGAGGTTCGGCACCTGGCGCATGAACTCCAGGTACTCGAGGGAATCGCAGAATCCCATGACGCGCTCAACGCCGGCCCGGTTGTACCAGGAGCGGTCGAAGAACACCATCTCGCCCTCGGTGGGAAGGTGCTTGATGTAGCGCTGGAAATACCATTGGCCGCGCTCGTGGTCGGTCGGTTTCTCGAGCGCAACTACGCGCGCCGCACGAGGATTCAGGTGCTCCATGAAACGTTTGATCGTGCCGCCCTTGCCCGCGGCGTCACGCCCCTCACAGATAACGACGATGCGCTGGCCGGTCTGCTTGACCCAGCTCTGCACCTTCAGCAATTCGACCTGCAGTTCTTCCTTGTGGGCTTCGTAAGCCGCTTTGCGAATCCTCGTCTTATAGGGGTATTTGCCGTGACGAAACAGGTCGTGGATTTTCTCCGGGCTGTGGCGCATTTCACCGAATATCGCCGATGCCGCACGCTGCGACGGGTCCTTTCCCCCGTCAGTGGCGTCGGCTATTTGCACAACCGTATCCTTTTCCGGCTTCTGGTCCGTCATAACCCCGTATCCTTTATTCTCGCTGCAGCCAATGTAGCCGATTTTCGGTTGCACTGGACCGATTCTGAATACGGAAATATGCTTAGGCGATGCAAAGCACTGATTTCCGATGGCTATTTTTCGCGCTGCTGCTGTTCCTGATCGGCATCCCGATCGCCGATGACCTCGATTCGATCAGCCGGCCGGTTGCGCGCGCTATGGCATTTTCCGCGCTCCTCGGAATCGGCGTATGGAGCCTGCGTTCGGGAGGCTGGCCATACGTCATGGCGCGTGCGCTCGCGCTGTTTGGCGCTGTGGCCAGTATCGCCGCCAGCGCCATTGATTCACCGTTCTTCATATACAGCTCCTTCCTGGGCATTATCGGATTCCTGATCACAGCGATCGTCATTACGTTCTATCGTGTCGCCACCGACACCGATATCAACACCAACCGTATCACCGGTGCCATCGTCGTCTACTTGCTTCTGGGCGTGTTCTGGGCGGTCGCGTATTCCGTCGTCGAAGTAATATGGCCGGGCTCCGTCTCGGGATTCGACATGGGTGCGCGAGACGAGTGGGACAGCGAATGGCTGTATTTCAGTTTCGTCACTATGACGACGCTCGGGTACGGCGACATCGTGCCGGTCACGGCGGTCGCCAGGATGCTCGCCTACATGCAGGCCGCATTTGGCCAGTTCTATATCGCCATTCTCGTTGCCGGGCTGGTTGGCGCCTACGTCGGGCGCAACGACTAGTTCCGCGGTTCGGGACGCAGACCACAGAAATCATGCCGCTTTGCGCTACCATTGGCTATGCACTCAATCCGGGGAGATCTCATGGAATCTGAATCACCGTACAAGTCGCCCGAAGCCGAGGTTGCAATCGCTTCCGGCTCCGGCGACCTTCGCGAAGAATTTATCGGGCCGAAGAACACATCGTACTACCTGAACCAGTTTGACAAGTTCGACGCCGGCGGCGGCGCGATCGGCTGGCACTGGCCCGCATTTTTTGTCACCTGGTTCTGGCTTGCGTATCGGAAAATGTGGGCCTGGTTCTTTGCCTACTGGTTTCTCTTCCCGATCGTTATGGTTCTGATCAGCGTCACGTTCACGACGCTGGTGGACCCCGTCGTCGGAGGGTTGGTCTATTTTCTTGGCTACTTCTTGATTCCACCGCTTTTCGCCAACCGCCTTTACTACGGTCATGCGAAGGAAAAGATAGCAAAGGCGAAGATTTCCAGCCCGGATCCCCAGGCCCAGGCCCTCGCAGCGGCTCGCCTCGGCGGCACCAGTAATGTCTTCATTTTTGTCGCCGTCCTTGCCGTGATGATGATCGGCATACTCGCTGCCATCGCAATCCCGGCCTACCAGGACTACACGATCCGGGCACAGGTCTCGGAAGGGCTCAACCTGTCCGGCGGCGCGAAATCGGCTGTATCCGAGTTCTTTCTCGATACCGGCAGTTTGCCGGCGGACAATGCAGAGGCCGGGCTCGCCGAGCCGCGCGAAATTTCGGGCAAGTACACGTCGTCGGTCGAGGTTTACCAGGGCGAAATCTACGTCACCTACGGCAACGACGCGCACCAGCTTCTGCAGGGGCGTGAGTTGTTCCTGCTGCCGAGCGATACCGGGAATTCCGTCGAGTGGCAATGCGCGTCTGACGACATAGCGGACAAACACCTGCCCGCTGCATGTCGGTAGACGATAGTTCGCCCTACCAGGCGCCGTCGGCGTCCGTCGGTCTTGCAACCGACGACTCCGACGCCGTCATGGTTGCCTATCTCGGCAATGCCAACGCCGATTACTACCTGCGCGTTTTTTCGAACATGCGCGCCGGTTCCGGTGTGTTTTCGTGGAACTGGGCGGCGATGCTGGCCACGTCGCCGTGGTTGCTCTATCGGCGTCTGTACCTGTGGTTCGTCGTTTCCTGGCTGGGCGTACCGTTTGCGGCGGGACTGCTTGCCGGTGTCGCGATGTTTTTTAACCCCATCGTCGGTGCGGCAACGTTCACTGTCGCGTACTTTTTTATCCCGCCGCTACTCGCGAATTACCTGTTCTTCCGCCGCGCCGAAGCGGACGTGCGCAACGCCAAAGCCCTGAGTCCGCGTCTGCAGACACAAATTGCGGAAGCGGAACGCCTGGGCGATACGAACCTGACGGCTGCTATCGTCTTCGGCGTATTGTGCTATGGCTGGGTCGGGCTGGGTTTGTACCGCATCGCCGAGCAGGTCTGGATGCGCCTGTCGATCTAAATCGCGGCCAACGTCATCAGCGGCAGGCGATTTCCAGCTCGGGAAAGTCGTACAGGTAGGCTGTCGCGACGGATGCTTTTACGCCATCGCCCCCGCTGGAGGTACGTTCGCCGTCCTCGAAGCGCATCCATTCGCCATAGCGCAGCGCGCTGCCCTCCCGGTACGACGGTCGAACCGACCAACGATACGTCTTGCAGCGTTCGAGCTCGATCGGCATCGACAATTGCGTTGTCGGCACACGGCGCTCGGCGTAGACCATCTGTTGTGCGTCGTAAATTTCGACATCGTAGGCAACCTCGCCCATGTCGATTTTGTCGTCGGAAACGGAGATTTCCCAGGCCAGCGTCGGCGTCGTTGACCTGGTCTTCCCGGCCCAGGCCTTTTTCTTATCCGGCTTGATATCGGCCGACTTCGCCGGCCGGGTCTGTTCCCAGCGAGGATTGCGTTCATAGACTTGCAGCGCAATTTCGCGAGCGAGATAGTGCCGGGCGTACGCGGCATAGCTGTGCCACGCCGCGTCGTCGTCTTTGATCCAGTCTTTCAGTTCGTCGCGATCCACGTATCGAAACGTCTGTTCGAATACGTGCTCGCCATCGCTCATACGGCGCAGCGTGGCCTTCGCCGTTGTCGTCATGACGGCCATCGTCTCTTCGACCGTCATCTGCACGCTCTCGAGGTTGACGTACAGTACGGCATCGGTCGTCGCCGGCAATTCCTTGTCGGGCGTGAGAATCTTCGCGTTGACGCCGGGCGCGCCGCGCACCAGCCAGAACACGTCACTGGCGAGCGCATCGTTGGTCATCGGTGAGTCCTGCGCCTCGATGAGGTCGCGCGTCAAACGATCGCGAAACTTCTGGATTTCCTCCTGCGTTCCTCCAGCCAGCGCTCCGAGTATTGATGCCGGCACGGAGATGATACGAATCGGAAAATAGACCGGTATGCCGCCGATGTCCTTCTCGATGGTGCCGAGCTCCTTGCCCTTCTGGTAGCCCTCACCAATCGTCAGCGTATCTTTACCATACGACCCGGTCACGAACTGCCCGGCGGTCGCCGAGCCCGCACGCACGACGATGTTCGGGAAACTCTGGCGGAGCGTATCCGACATTGGCAGCACCGGTTCTTCATCGGGTGCGGTTTCGCCAGTGGCTATCGTGCTCGCCAAGCCAACGAGCAGGATCGCCAGTAGCCTGCGCGGAGTCGTTGTCCACGTTTCTCGACGGGTCGGCACCATGCCTCTCCCACGGTGTTCGCAAGACGTTTAGTATAGCAGCACGAAAAAGGCCACCCCGGAGGGTGGCCCATACGTTTTAGTTCTATCGCCGGGCTACGTCAGGTCGCCGATGCCGCCGCGATACTGGCAATCGATGCGTCCAGGGTCGCGTTGAATTCATCGTCCGACTGGCCGGCGTTCAATCCTTCAGACAACGCACGCGAGAAGCTGGCGACCATGCCGTGTTGGCGACCGAGCCGATCGTTCGCTTCCTCGCGAGAGTAGCCGCCGGACAGCGCAACGACACGTGCAACGTTCGGGTGCGCAATGCAGTCACTGTAGAGGCCGTCCTTCTCAGGCAACGTCAGTTTCAGCATGACGATTTCGTCGTCATCGAGGCCGTTCAGGTGATCCACGATCGCTGCATGCAGAATGTCTTCGGCGGCCGCCTTGTCAGGACAATTGATATCGACCTCGGGCTCGATGATCGGCACCAGTCCTGCCGCGACAATGCGACGGCCGATGTCAAACTGCTGAGCAACGACAGCCTTGATACCGGACTCGTTCGCTTCCTTGATGACGGACCGCATTTTCGTGCCGAAGATGCCGGCCGCCCTGGCCTTCTCCAGCAACGCGTCGAGGTCTGGCATCGGGTTCATGATCTGGGCGCCGTCAACGGCGTCGGCGAGACCCTTGTCGACCTTCAGGAACGGAACGACGTTTTTGACGTTCCACAGGTAAGCTGCCGTGGACTGGCCCTCGACCTCGCGATCCATCGTGTTCTCAAACAGGATCGCGCCGAGTATCCGGTCGCCGCCGAATGCCGGGCTCGTCATGATGCGAGTGCGCATCTGGTGCACGACGTCGAACATCTCCTCGTCGTTGGACCAGGCATCGGGTGTGATGCCGTACAGGCCGAGTGCATTCGGCGTGCTGCCGCCACTCTGGTCGAGTGCGGCGATGAATCCGGGGGCGTTCTTGATCTTCTCGAGTTGCTCTCTGTTACTCACGGGTGTCCCTGCTTGAATAATTGGTCGGAAAACGGGTGGAGGCGCGATTCTACAGCAAAAAAGCCGTGATCATGAGGCTCCTGGCGGCATTTTGCGGCGCAGCAAATAGTAGGCGAGCAACCCGGAAGCGATGACCCCGAATCCAAACAACGCCTCGACCGGGCGCGTCTGGAGAACGAACCACAACGTCCACCCCATGAGTCCCAGGTAGATGAGTGGCGGCAACGGGTACAGAAACGTGCGGTATGGCCGTGGCGTGTCCGGCATCCTGCGGCGCAGGACGAAGACGCCAAGAACCGTGACGAAGCTGTTGAGCGCCAGTGTGAATCCCGCGAACAGAAGGACTGACTCGAAGCTGGACGTCAGGATGAACAGGATAGCCAGCCCCGATTGAATGACGATGGCTACCGCCGGTATGCCATCCTGATTGACACGTGCCGCCATGCGCAATCCATGAAAGTCCTGCCCCATGACCTGCAGGACACGCGGCCCGGCCATCAGCATCGCACTGACGGTCGACACGAGAAGCAACGCAAGCACGATCCCTGCGAATCGCCCTCCCACGTCGCCGAACGCCGATGTGGCGGCGATCAGTCCAACCTCCACCTGTCCCTGCAGGTCTGACATGGGCGCCGTGTACAGGAACACGAAATTAAGTGCGATATACAAGACAGTGACCACCCCTGTTCCGGTCAGCAGGATACCGGGTAGCCGGCGTTGCGGATTCTCGAGCTCGCTGGAGAGATAGGTGGCCGCGTTCCACCCGGTGTACGCGTAGCTGACGTAAATCAGCGAAACGGCGAACGCTCCGGTCGTCAGTGTGGCAGCGTCGTCAGCATGCGGCAGGAAGCGCACTGGCTGCGGATCGTCGAGCAGCAGGACTGCGGCGAGACAGAAGCCGACAATCACGAACACTTTCAGCACGGTAAAAACGACCTGCACGGCGCCGCTGCTGCTGCGTCGGCCGGCATGCACGATCGTCAGGAGCACGATCAGCCCGATCGCAAGGCCGCGTTCCATCCATTGTGACGGCCCGGTGTCGAAAATTCCGGTCGCATAGGCCGCGAACGTCATCGCCGCCAGTGCCGACGGCCCTGCGAAGCCGATCGTGACGGACGTCCACCCCGCCACGAAGCCAACCGCCGGGTGATATATCTCGGACAGGAAGTTGTATTCGCCGCCGGAGCGCGGAAACGCAGCGCCGAGTTCCGCGTAGGTCATGGCGCCGGATACGGCGATCAGGCCGCCCAGCGCCCACAGCAACAGGATGACGAAACCCGACTGGATATCGACAAGCTGGAACCCGAGGCTCGTGAAAACGCCGGTGCCCACCATGTTGGCAATGACGATTGCCGTGATTGTCGGGAAGCGGAACTTGTCGGACATCGGGGGACTATACGTGAGTCGAACAGGGTTCGAAGTCCCATCCCCTCTCGGTAAAAAATGCGAAAGGCCCCGGATGGGGCCTTTCAGCATTTTGGCGGAGAGGGGGGGATTCGAACCCCCGGTACGGTATCACCGTACACTCGCTTTCCAGGCGAGCACCTTAAACCGCTCAGCCACCTCTCCGAATTTTGATTTGCCGTTACTGCGTTCGAATGGCCGGCGGTGACGTGATGCACCGCGATCCGGGTGGGCGTGGCTCGGATTCTGCCTCCGGTATCGGCATTTCCTTGAACGCATCGAGCGGATCGAGCCCGTCCGGAGCGGTGACCGGACTGCCGCGTTGCGCAGCCTGGTAAGCCTGCGGCTCGTCACAGGTCTCTTTAATCTTCGAAGCGTCACCGAACATGCTGCAGCCACCGAGTGCCGCGGCCAGCAACGCACCTGCCAGCAATCTCATCATTCTATGTCCTCCGCGACAACGCCCGCTTCCCGCATGGCTTCTCGCATTTCTTCATGATAACGCGCGTCGAACGGCGTTAACGGTAAACGGATGTGCGCCTGCATCAAACCCATCTGGCTTATCGCCCATTTAACCGGGATCGGGTTCGACTCGACAAACAACGACTTGTTCAGTCGCTGCAGCGACGCATCCAGGTTCGCCGCCGCCTCGACCTCACCCTGTGACGACAGCCGGCACAGCTCGGCAACCTGGCGCGGCACAACGTTGCCACTCACGGTGACGACACCGTGCCCGCCTGCCTGGATAAACGGCATCAACGTAAAGTCATCGCCGCTGTAGTAGCGAAATCGCTCGTTGCCGACCAGTCTCATGATCGCCTCGAGCCGACCGATATCGCCGGTCGCTTCCTTGATTCCCATTATGTTGCCGTGCCCGGCAAGCCGCGCAACCGTTTCCGGCTGCATGTCCGCTACCGTCCGCCCCGGAACGTTGTACAACATCAGCGGTTTCGCAACCGCATCCGCAATCGTCGAAAAATGCCGGTAAAGCCCCTCCTGCACCGGCTTGTTGTAATACGGCACAACGACCAGCAACGCGGCGATACCCAAATTGTCCACCGACCGCGACAGATCCACCGTCTGTGCCGTCGAGTTCGAGCCGGTACCGGCGATGATCGGCAACCGTCCATCGGCCAGCTCGACCGCTCGTTCGATCAGTTCGATGTGCTCGGCCCGCGTCAGCGTTGCCGACTCGCCGGTTGTACCCGCCACGACGAGCCCATTAGAGCCCGCGTCGACATGGAAGTCGATCAGGCGCTTGAGACTCTCGTAGTCGACCCGATTATCGCCATCAAACGGCGTCACGAGTGCAACCAGGCTTCCGTCGAACACAGACTTTTCTCGGCACGAATGAGGCGGCGATGTTACTGTTCATGTCCGGTGCTGGCAAGGACTCATTCCGGCGCCGATCCAATAATAAGGAAAACTCTAGATAGATGTCACAACTCATTGTTATTTCAGCGGTTGGATCGGACCGAACCGGCGTGGTTCAGGACATAACCGAGGTCATTCTTTCCTGCGATGGCAACATCGAGGAAAGCCGCATGACGACCCTCGGATCGGAATTCGCCATGCTGCTGCTGGTGTCCGGAAACTGGGCGACGCTGTCAAAGCTCGAACGCAAACTCGAAAAGCTGGGCAAGGCCAACGACCTCACGGTTGCCATTCGGCAAACGGACGCCCGCGAGCCCGCCGGTGACCGCATGCCCTACGCCGTCGACATCGTCAGCCTCGATCATCAGGGGATCGTCTACAATCTCGCGAATTTCTTCTCGAGTCGGGACATCGAGATTGCGGATGTCGCCACTCGCAGCTACGCAGCCGCGCATACCGGCTCACCGATGTTCGCCGTGCAGATGGCGATCAACGTCCCCGCAACCGTGCATATCGCGCAACTGCGCGAAGAATTTCTCGAAATCTGCGACCGTTTGAACCTCGACGCCATCCTGGAACCTGTAAAGGCGTAATTACGGAGAATTGCGATGAGCCGACCCCGCATGAATCGCGTCGTTGCCGATTTCACGGCCGCAGCGACGCGCGACAAAACAATCCGCCTGAAAGAGCTTCGCGGCCAGAATGTCGTGCTGTATTTCTACCCCAAGGACTCGACGCCCGGCTGTACGACCGAGGGTCGCGACTTCAACGAACTCCACGCGAAATTCCGCCGACAGAAAACGGTGATTTTGGGCGTCTCACGTGACAGCCTCACCTCGCACGAGAAATTTCGCGACAAGCAGGGGTTCAGGTTCGACCTGATCTCCGATCCGGACGAGAAGCTTTGCCGGCAGTTCGACGTCATCCAGGAGAAGACGCTGTACGGCCGCAAGTTCATGGGCGTCGAGCGCAGCACATTCCTGATCGATGCGGACGGCAAGCTGCGGCAGGAATGGCGCAAAGTCAGGGTCAAAGGCCATGCGGAAGAGGTCCTCGAAGCCGTCAAGGGCCTGAAATAGCGGGAACGGGCGCCCCGAGGTCCAGTCGGAATGACTATGCAGCAAATTACTCACAAGGGACTGGTGCTCGCGTTCGTCGCGACAGCCGTGTTCGCCTCGGGGAGCGCGGCCCCGGACGACCTGAACCTGCCCGATATGGGTAGCCCTGCCGACGCCATCCTCTCGCAAAATGATGAAGCGCAGATCGGGCGCGCGATCATGCGCGACATTCGCCAGAGCGGGAAGGTTGTCGAAGACCCGCTGATCACCGAATACGTCAACGAAATCGGCAACCGGATTGCGGCTCAGGCCAGCGACGGTGACGTCAAGTTCACGTTCTTCGTCATCGACGACGATCGCATCAACGCGTTTGCGCTGCCCGGCGGCTACATCGGCATCCATACCGGGCTGTTGGAGGCGACGCGCAACGAAGACGAGCTTGCCGGCGTCCTGGCGCATGAAGTCGCGCACGTCACGCAACGCCACATCGCTCGTGCGATCCATGCCAATTCGCGGCAGAGCCTGATCTCGACCGCCATCATGCTCGGCGCCCTGATCGCCGGCGCGGCCGGCGGCAGCACCGACGTGCTGGAAGCCGGCGCCGCTGTCGCGCAGGGATCCGCTGCGCAGGCACAGATCAATTTCACACGCAGCAACGAGTACGAGGCGGATCGTGTCGGGATCGCGTCGCTGGCGGACGCCGGGTTCGACCCGTACGGCATGGCCTCCTTCTTCGAAGTCATGTCGCGGTACATGATGAGCGACCCCAACAACCGCGCCCCGGACTTCCTGATGACGCACCCGGTGACGACGTCGCGAATCGCCGAGGCGAGAAACCGGGCCCGCGAGTACGACGTCGTGCCACGCGACGACTCGATCAGCTACGGTATTGCGCGGATCCGCTCGAAAGTCCTGAGTTTCGAGAATTCTCTCGAGGCGGTCGCATGGGCCGAACGCCGCCCGTACCAGATGCAGAACGACCTGGAGCGCTACGGCCGCGCCCTTGCCTACCTGCGGGCCGGCAAGTACCTCGAAGCGCTCGACATCGTCGAATACCTGATCCGGCGCGATCCGACAGTGATCGCCTACCATATCGCGCTCGGCGACACCTACATGCACCTGCAACAACGCACCAAGGCCGTCGACGTCTACGAGAACGCACTGGAACTGTTTCCCCGCAATGTGCCCCTGGTCGTGGCCTGGGCCGAACGACTCATAGAACTCGGTCGTGCAGAGGATGCGCACACGGTACTGCTCGACCTCCTGAACAACGTGCCGCCGACGCCCGGACAGGTGCGACTGATCGCGAGAGCGGCCAACGATGCCGGCGAATCGGCTGAATCGCTGTACTACCTGTCCGAATACCGCCTGATGATCGGCGACCTGGTTGGCGGTATTCGCTACCTGCAACAGGCGCTCAGCCTGCCCGACCTGCAGGAAATCCAGCGCATCCGCTTCGAAGCCCGTATAGACTTCATCCGTGAGTTCATGACCGAAGAGCAACTGCGCCAGATGCGCAGCCGTGGCTCGTCGCCGCGCGGCGGCTGAGACTGGAGGATTCCCATGCCCACTCTGCAACGGATACTTGCCGCCACGATGGCATTGATCCTTTCAGCCTGCGCGAGCCTGCCTGACGATCAACGTGACCCTGCCGATCCGTGGGAGCCGTTGAATCGCTCGATATACAAGTTCAACGACGTCGTCGACAACGCCACGTTGAAACCGGTCGCCAAGGGTTATCGCGCGGTTGTCCCGCGCCCGGCGCGCAAGGGCGTTTCGAATTTCTTCCGCAATCTGACGACGCCACGCTCGGTGCTCAACAACCTGTTACAGGGAAAACCGGTTCGCAGCCTGTCGGAACTGGGCCGTTTCGTCGTCAATAGCACGGTTGGAATCGGTGGACTCATCGACATGGCCGGCGCATCCGGCTTCGAGTCCTACGACGAAGATTTCGGCCAGACTTTCGCCGTCTGGGGCATTCCGGACGGCCCCTATGTCGTATTGCCGATACTGGGGCCTCGGACGCTGAGCGACGCGATCGCGCTACCGCTCGATATCGTCGTCGATCCTCTGTACCAGTATGACAACGCATCCGTCAGGGATCCGTTGTACGTGCTACGGATTATCGACCTGCGCCACCGGCTGCTGGCAACCGACCCGTTCCTCGAAGAATCGAAGGATCCGTACGTTACGTTGCGCGAGTCCTACCTGCAGAACCGGGAATACGAAATCTACGATGGCGACCCGCCGGAGGACGACGAGTTTTTCGACGAGTTCATCGACGAAGAGTAGCTCAGCTCTCCGGCGCCTCGATAAATCCGGCCCAACGTTCGCCGCGCGTCAAAAGTTCCTCGACTTCCGTCGTCCGGGCGATGGCAAGCACGCGCTCCGGCATGTCGCGGAACCGAATCTCGCGCACGGTGTGGTTCGCCCAGGTCACCCACTCGAGCAGCAACGCGAGCCCAGCCGAATCGCTCCGCGTGACGCCGGACAGATCGACTTCTATGCGGGTGTGATTCTCGAACGGCTCTTCACTCGCGACCAGGATCCGCTCTGCCGTGTCGAAGGTCATCTCGCCCGTCAACGCAAACTGGCCATCGCCCAGGTCCTCGAGCGAAAAATCAGCCATCGGCTGCGATGCCGGCCTCACCCTCGAGACGCTGAATCACGGCCTCGAGGCTGCTGGTGCGAATTTCAGAATCCAGTTCGGCGCGGAAGTTTCGCACATAGGATACGCCCTCGATCACGACATTGAACAGCAGCCAGCCCGACTCGCGCTTGACGAGCTCGTAGTCAACGGCCACCTTGGTTCCGTCATTGAGTGTGACCGAACTGCGCACCTTTGTGCGCTTCTTGCCGGCGTCGCCACGAAACGGCAGCACCGTCACCATGTCCTGCTCGAACTCGAGAATGCCATCGGCGTAGCGCCGCAGCAGCGCCTGGTAAAACGCCTCGATGAACCGCTCTCGCTGGGATTCGCCGGCCGTACGCCAGTGCTTGGCGAGCACGACCTGGGCTGCAAATTTGCGGTCGAAGCGTGGCAGCAGAATCTCATCGATCATTGCGTAAAGCTCGGCCCGATTGGCCGCCAATTCATCTTTGCGACCGTCGATCTTCTGAGAGAGTTCTGCGACGGCGCTTTCGACGACCGCATTCGGCCCACCGTCATCCGCCAATACAGTAGCAGTTACCATATTTCCGACACCGGCGATTGCCAGCAGTAACAACGTCCTGATCACAGCATTCATTTATTCGTCTCCGCCCGAGCCGGCGTTCACGAGGAATTTGCCGATCAGGTTTTCAAGCACGATAGCGGACTGGGTAAAAAGGATTTCGCTGCCGTCTTCGAGGTACAGATCGGAGCCGCCCGCCTGCAGGCCGATGTACTGGCTGCCGAGGAGGCCGGCCGTCAGAATACTGGCATCGGAATCGTCCGGAATCTGGTCGTAGCGACTGTCGATGACAAACGTCACAACGGCTTCGAGCGATTCCGGGTCGAAATGAATATTGGACACGCGCCCGATCGTCACGCCGGACATGGCTACCGGCGCGCGTTCCTTGAGGCTCCCGATGTTCTCGAATCTCGCTTCGACCGAGAACGTATCCTCTGCCCGAAAATCACTTCCTGTGGTCGTCTGCGTCGTCAGGAAAAACAGCGCGGACAAACCCAGCAGGACGAACAGTCCTGTGCCAATTTCAATGGATCTCGTCTGTTGCATAGTCCTACCGTAGCATTACTGCTGTGATCATGAAGTTGAGCACGAGCACGGCGATGGCGGTGATGACGACCGCCCGCGTCGTAGCACGGCCGACGCCTTCCGCCGTCGGGATTGCATTATAGCCCTCCCACACCGCGATCAGGCTCGCCACGATGCCGAACGTCACACTCTTGTAGATAAACTCGTTGATGTCCCGCATCGTCAGTGCGGATCGCATCTGCTCCCAGAACGCCCCGGCGTCAACCTGCAGCAGGTTGATCGTCACCAGGTGTGCACCGAATAAACCGATACAGATAAAGATCGCGACGAGTAGCGGCATCGCAATACTGCCACCGAGAAACCGTGGCACGAGCACCCGACGAACCGGGTTGACCGCCATCATCTCCATCGCACTGAGTTGGTCCGTCGCTTTCATCAGACCGATCTCCGACGACAAAGCGGTTCCGGCCCGGCCGGCGAACAGCAAGGCTGTAAATACCGGACCCAGTTGCTTGATCAAGGCGAAGGCAACGAGCGTGCCGATCGCGTCCTCGGCGTTGAAACGCGCAAGTATGTTGTGACCCAGTAGACCCAGCACCCCACCGACAAACAGGCCACAGACCATGATAATGACCAGTGACAACGCCCCGGCGTTGTAGATCTGCTTGATCGTCAGCCCGGGCCGCTTGACGAGCATCTTTGGCGAGTGCCGCAGCAGGCGCAGGAAAAACAGCTGGAATGCGCCGAACGTCCGCAGGAACTCCACCGCGGTACCGTACAAGTCGCGTATGAGCGACGTCACTCGCTGTCCCGTCCGAGCAACTGCTCGGCGTAACCGGGCGCATCGAAATGAAAGGCAACAGGTCCGTCGGCCATACCGTGCATGAATTGCTGCACGAGCTCGGACGACGTCGACTTGAGCTCGTCAGGGCTGCCCGACGCCGCCACCTTGCCATCGGAAATCAGGTAGCTGCGGTCCGCGACTGTCGAGATTTCCGCAACATCGTGACTGACGACAATGCTGGTGATGCCCAGCGCGTCGTTCATGCGCCGCACAAGGCGTACGATGACGCCCATCGAAATCGGATCGAGACCAACAAACGGCTCGTCGTAGATCAGTATGTCCGGATCCATGACCATGGCGCGTGCCAGCGCGACGCGACGGGCCATGCCGCCCGAAAGCTCGGACGGCATCATGTCCGCAGCACCGCGCAGACCGACCGCGTGCAGCTTGGTCAGCACGACATGCCGAATCAGGCGGTTTGTCAGGTTCGTGTGCTCGCGCAACGGGAAAGCGACATTCTCGAAGACATTGAAGTCCGTCAGCAGCGCACCGTTCTGGAACAGCATGCCGAAACGCTGGCGCAGCTTGTACAACTCGGCCTGGTTGAGCGTCGAAATGTCGGTTCCGTCGACGTAGATGGCGCCCTGTTGCGGAATCAGCTGGCGCGTAATAAGCCGGAGCAACGTCGTTTTTCCCGTGCCGCTCGGGCCCATCATCGCCGTCACCTCGCCGCGCTTGATGGTCAGGTTGAGGCCCTCGAAGATTACTCGGGCGCCACGCGAATACTTGAGATCGTGAATCTCTACCAGGTTGTCTGAATATCCGCTCAAGCCAATGCCGTCCCGGGCCGCATACGAGCGGCGTAGCATAACAAAGTAGCCATATCGACTAAATAGGACTAAAATAGTCCTTTATTTGAATACCCGCACCACCCATCCGTGTTACGAATCAGCAAACTCACCGATTACGGTACGGTCCTGCTCGCGCACCTCGCGGCAAATAGGGATTGTGTCTGCAGCGCTGCCGACGCCGCGACTGCCACCAACATCGCGTTGCCGACCGTCAGCAAATTGCTGAAGTCGCTGGCTCGCGCAGGCCTGGTGACCTCGACGCGCGGGGCCAATGGCGGTTATCGGCTGTCCAGGGAGCCGGCGGCGATCAGCGCGGCTGACGTCATCGATGCACTGGAAGGGCCGGTTTCGATTACGGAGTGCAGCGCCGTCGACAGCCAGTGTGAGCACGAGGGCCAGTGCAGCGTCGGTGGCGCCTGGCAGCGCATCAATGTCGCCATTCGCCGCGCACTCGATGACGTCTCGCTGAGCGACCTGCTGCGCGGAAACTCGCCAGTACCGAATTTCCGGTTTGCGGGACTTCCCGTCGTCGTGGAAAAGAAATGAGTACCGAAAACATAGAGAGCATCGTCAATCGGCGTTACGAACACGGCTTCGTCACCGATATCGCGACCGAAAGCCTGCCGCCGGGCCTCGACGAGAGCGTGATTGCGGCCATTTCGGCGCGCAAGGAAGAACCCGACTGGATGCTCGAGTGGCGGCTGCAGGCCTATCGGCAGTGGCTCGACATGGCGGAACCCGATTGGGCGCACCTGCACTATCCGAAGATCGACTTCAACGAGATCTCGTACTTTGCCGCGCCGAAATCCGACGAAGACCGCCCGAAGAGCCTCGATGAGGTCGACCCGAAGCTGCTGGAGACCTACGACAAGCTCGGTATTCCACTGCACGAACGAGCAGCGCTTGCCGGCGTTGCGGTCGACGCAGTGTTTGACAGTGTCTCGGTCGCAACGACGTTCAAGGAGAAGCTGTCCGAAGCCGGCGTGATTTTCTGCCCGTTTTCGGAAGCGGTGCAGAACCATCCGGACCTCGTCCGCAAGTACCTCGGCAGCGTCGTACCGCGGCGCGACAACTTCTACGCCGCGCTGAACTCCGCAGTCTTCAGCGACGGTTCGTTTGTCTATATCCCCAAGGGTGTGCGCTGCCCCATGGAACTGTCGACCTACTTCCGCATCAATGCCGCCAACACCGGCCAGTTCGAACGCACCCTCATCGTCGCCGATGAAGGCAGCTACGTCAGCTACCTGGAGGGCTGCACGGCGCCGATGCGCGACGAAAACCAGCTGCATGCCGCTGTCGTGGAACTCGTCGCGCTGGAAGGTGCTGAGATCAAGTACTCGACCGTACAAAACTGGTACCCGGGCGACGAAGATGGCAAAGGCGGTATTTACAACTTTGTCACCAAGCGTGGCGATTGCCGCGGCGCGAATTCGAAAATCTCGTGGACGCAGGTCGAAACCGGCTCCGCGATCACCTGGAAGTATCCGAGTTGCATCCTGCGCGGCGCGAACTCGGTTGGCGAATTCTATTCTGTCGCCGTCACCAACAACCTGCAGCAGGCGGACACCGGTACGAAGATGATTCATATCGGGCCGAATACGCGCTCGACGATCGTCTCCAAGGGCATTTCCGCGGGCAAGGCACAACAGTCCTATCGCGGACTCGTCAAGGTACTCCCGCAGGCAAACGGTGCGCGCAACCATACGCAGTGCGATTCGCTGTTGATCGGTAAGGAATGCGGCGCGCACACCTTCCCGTACATGGAAATCAAGAACCCGTCGGCAAGGGTGGAACACGAAGCAACGACGTCGAAAATCTCGGCAAACCAGCTGTTCTATTGCCGGCAACGCGGCATCTCGGAAGAAGACGCCGTCAATATGATCGTCAACGGCTTCTGCAAGGAAGTTTTCAAGGAACTCCCCATGGAATTCGCCGTCGAGGCGCAGGCATTGCTCAACGTCAGTCTCGAAGGCGCAGTAGGTTAGAACATGCTAGAGATCAAAGACCTTAAGGCACGCGTTGCCGGCAACGACATTCTGAATGGCCTGACTTTGTCAGTGCAGGCCGGCGAGGTGCACGCCATTATGGGACCGAACGGTTCCGGCAAGAGTACGCTGGCACAGGTGGTTGCCGGCCATGACGACTACGAAGTGACCGGCGGCAGTGTGTCCTTTAAAGGCTCGGACCTGCTGGGCCTCGACCCAGAAGAACGCGCACGCGAGGGCGTCTTTCTCGGTTTCCAGTACCCCGTCGAGATTCCCGGCGTCAACAACGCCTACCTGCTGAAAGCGGCCCTGAATGCGAAGCGAGCGCACCACGGGCTCGACGAGATCGACGCATTCGAGTTCCTGAAGCTCGCACGGGAAACAATGGTGTCGCTTGGCATGGATCCGAAATTCCTCAACCGCGGCGTCAACGAGGGTTTCTCGGGCGGCGAGAAGAAGCGCAACGAGATCCTGCAAATGGCGATGCTCGAACCCGAGCTCGCGATATTGGACGAAACCGACTCCGGCCTCGATATCGATGCGCTCAAAGCGGTTGCCCAGGGCGTTAATACGCTGCGCAGCCCGGACCGTGCCATCATCCTCGTCACGCACTACCAGCGGTTGCTCGACTACATCGAGCCTGATTTCGTTCATGTGCTGTCGGCTGGACGAATCGTGAAATCCGGCGACAAGACCCTGGCGCTGGAACTCGAGCAAAGAGGCTACGACTGGGTCAGAGAGGCGGCCACTGCATGACACAACCCACCTTGTCGCTGGACGCGTTGCGCCAGGCCGTCGAACGACTGCCGGACAGTACGCTGGCGCCTGTCCGTGATGCGGCGCTATCGAACCTGGAAGAACGCGGCCTGCCGACGACACGTCACGAGGACTGGAAGTACACGGACCTGGCTGCGGCAATCGATATCAGCAATCGCTGGCTCGCGGCCGGCGCCCCGGTCCCGGATGGACAGCAACTTGACGATAAAGTCGACGCGGTTGCCGCGTCGATCGATGCCAACTGGCTGGTGATTCGCAACGGCAGGATCGACACGTCGAGATTCGCGACGACCGAGGGCATCTTGGTTGAGACTTTCAGCGAATCGGGTGCGCCCTTCGTCCTGGACCGGCCGCTGGCTGACCTCAATGCCGCACTGCTGCTGGATGGCCTCAGGATCAGGATTGACGCCGAAATCGCGCAGCCGATTGGCCTGCTGGTCATCGACGACGTTGCCGACGATGTTGGTGCTACTCACAGCGGCGTCGAAATTGAGGTTACCGCCGGCAACAGCGCTGCGTTTGTCGAGTACCACGCATCCTTCGGCGACGGCGATCACTATGCCAATAGCGTTGTCGCCCTGAAACTGGCCGATGCAGCACGCGCGAAGTACGTCCGCATCCAGGACCGGGCCCGCTCGCATATCCAGACGGCGTCCCTGTCCGCGGCGCTCGACGCCAGCGCGCGGCTGCAGTTCTCCGGATTCGATCTTGGCGGTCGCCTCGTCCGCAATGATCTCAACATCGACCTTCCGGGTCGCGACGCACACGTGGAATTTGATGGTGTGTTCCTCGCCGGAGACGGACAACACATTGACAATCATACGCGTGTCGACCACCGCGTCGGGCCTGCAAGCTCCCGGCAGGAATACCGCGGCATCCTCGGCGGACGCTGCCGCTGCGTCTGGAACGGCAAGGCCATAGTTCACGAAGGCGCAGACGGGACCGACGCACAGCAGGCCAATCACAACCTGTTGCTGTCCGAGAACGCTGAAATTGACGCGAAACCGGAGCTCGAGATCTACGCCGACGATGTCAGGTGCAGCCATGGCACAACGGTCGGCCAACTCGACGAAATCGCCCTTTTCTACCTGCGCTCACGTGGCATCGATGAAGCGATCGCGCGCCGCATGCTGACCCAGGCATTCGCGACCGGTCTCGTCAATCGCGTGCCTGTCGAAGCAACACATGCCTGCGTTGCTTCGCTGGTCGAGACGCGCTTGCAGGAACTTGCGAAGTCGAGATTGACATGAGCACGGCCACTCGAACGACGCCGCAGGCAGACAGCCTGGACTGCCGCGATGATTTCCCGGCACTGGCCCAACAGGTCAATGGCAACCCGCTGACGTTTCTCGACAGCGCAGCTTCCGGGCAGCAACCAAGCGCGGTTATCGACGCCGTCGCCCAATACCAGCGGAATGACCACGCCAACGTACACCGAGGCGTGCATACACTGAGTCATCGCGCTACCGACGCGTATGAGGGCGCGCGCGACAAGCTCGCCGGATTCATCGGCGCAAACAGTCGCGCGGAGGTCGTGCTGACCAGCGGTACGACCGAGTCCGTCAACCTGGTTGCGCAGAGTTTCGCGCGGCCGCGACTGACGAAGGGCGACCAGGTGCTCATCACGCACCTCGAACACCACTCGAACATCGTTCCGTGGCAACTCGTGACAGAACAGACCGGCGCGGAGCTCGTCGTCGCGCCGATCAATGACCGCGGCGAAGTTGAGATTGACGTATTAACGTCCCTCATGACCGAACGTACCCGGCTGCTGGCGCTGGGACATGTGTCGAATGCGCTCGGCACGGTGAACCCGGTACAGGAGATTTGCGCAGTCGCGAAGTCGCGGGACATCCCTGTGCTTGTCGATGGCGCCCAGGGCGTGCCGCACCTGGCTGTCGATGTAGAGCAGCTCGGCTGCGATTTTTACGCGTTTTCCGGGCACAAGATGTTTGGTCCGACCGGCACCGGCGTACTCTGGGGCCGCGAGGAACTGCTTGATGCCATGCCACCCTACAAGGGTGGCGGCGACATGATTCTCGAGGTGCGATTCGACAAGACTGTCTTTAATGAACTGCCGTACAAATTCGAGGCGGGCACACCGAACATCGCGGGTGTCGTGGGTCTGGGCGCCGCCGTCGACTATCTGCTTGGAATTGGCATGGAGCGCGTCACGGCACATGAAACCGCCGTGCATCAATACATGGTCGAGCGCCTCTCCGCCGTCGATGGCATTCGGCTGATCGGCACTGCTGCCAGCAAGGCGAGCGTGCAATCGTTCATGCTTGACGACATTCATCCACACGACCTTGGCACGATTCTCGACCATCAGGGCGTCGCCATTCGAACCGGCCACCACTGTGCAATGCCGGTCATGGAATACTTCGGCCTGCCGGGCACCGCGCGTGCATCGCTGGGACTCTACAACCAGCCGGATGATATTGACAGGCTCGTCGAGGCGCTTGAAAAAGCTCGGCAGGTATTCTCATGACCGCGGAACTGAAAGACCTTTATCGCGACCTGATCCTCGACCACTCACGGGAACCGCGCAATTTCGGCAAACTCGAGACCGCCAATCGGTCGGCCAACGGCATCAACCCGCTGTGTGGCGATAAGTTGCACGTGTATCTCGACGTTCGCGACGGCCACATCCACGCAAGCCGCTATGAGGGATCCGGCTGCGCAATTTCGATGGCGTCAGCGTCGCTAATGACGGAAACGGTTACTGACCTGAGCGTCAATGACGCCGACGACTATTTCGAGCTGATTACCCGACGGCTGACACTGCCGGAGCGACCCGACCCGATCAATGACCCGCGGATCGAAAAACTGAACGCGCTGGACGGCGTGCGCGACTACCCAATGCGTATCAAGTGCGCCACGCTCGCTTGGCACGCCCTGCATGCCGCGCTGCACCAGAACGAATCAACCGCAACCACCGAGTAAGGACATCGATGTTCGGCCATACCAACGAACCTTTTTCTCTCTCTCGCGACGTCAGGGCCGTCATTATTCCGGCAGGCGAGGAGCTGACACTGCGTGAGGGCACCGGCGGCTTTATCACGCAGGCGCTCGGCGGCAGCTTCACGGTCTATATCGAGGGCAATCTTTTCCGGGTGTCGGGAAAGGACGCCGATGCGCTCGGCAAGGAGCCGGTCGCCGCTCCGCGCGTACCGGACAATCCGACTGATGCGGACATCGAAGCCGTCGTCTGGGAGCAGCTCGGTACTGTCTACGACCCCGAAATTCCCGTCGATATCGTCAATCTCGGACTCGTCTACCGCTGCGAGATCAAGTCGCTCGGCAACGGGGAACGGTCGGTGGAAATCGACATGACACTGACCGCGCCCGGCTGCGGCATGGGGCCGTTCATCGTCGCCGATGCGGAGGAAAAGGTTGCGATCGTGCCAACGGTAGCCGACGTCAAGGTGGAGCTCGTTTTTGATCCACCGTGGAATGTTGGCATGATGACCGACGAAGCCAGGCTCCAGACCGGACTAATGTAGAATCCAGGTATAATCTTCAACCAAATGAAAACATTAACAATAGTTCGGCATGCTAAGTCCAGCTGGAAGAACACCGGCCTGACGGACCGGGAGCGCCCGCTGAATCGCCGCGGCGAGCGCGACGCACCGGTGATGGGACAGCGGATTCACGCGCAGGGGATCCGTCCATCGCTGATCTGTTCGAGTCCGGCCGTACGGGCCTGGACCACGGCAAAGATCGTCGCCCAGGAACTCGGTTATCCAATCGAGTTCCTGCAAAAAGAGGATCCGCTCTACCTCGGCTCTGTGAACGACATTCTCGGTGTTCTCGTTGCGCAGGACCCGGGATTCAACAACATCATGCTGTTCGGCCACAATCCCGGATTCACGAACTTCGCCAACTTCCTCGTACCCGGGCTGACCAATAACCTGCCGACCGCAGGTGTTGTCACCGTGCAATTCGAGCAGGACGACTGGAACCTTTACGAACAGCCGAAAACCGAACTACTCATGCACGACTGGCCCAAAAACGTGACGAACTAACATTCGGGAACGTTGACTGCGAGACCGCCCTTCGAGGTTTCCTTGTAGTGCGACGCCATGTCGACCCCGGTCTGCCGCATTGTTTCAATCACCTGGTCCAGGGTGACCTTGTGAGTACCGTCACCGTGCATTGCGAGCTTGGCCGCGTTGATAGCCTTGACGGCCCCCATCGCATTGCGTTCGATGCACGGGATCTGTACGAGCCCGCCGATCGGGTCGCAGGTCAGGCCGAGATTGTGCTCCATCCCGATCTCTGCCGCCTCTTCGACGTGATCGTTCGAACCGCCAAGCGCCGCAGCGAGACCACCTGCGGCCATGGAACAGGCAACGCCGACTTCACCCTGGCAGCCCATCTCGGCGCCGGAAATGGAAGCGTTGATCTTGTACAGCACGCCGATCGCGCCGGCCGTGAGCAGGAAACGGCGGATTCCCTTTCGATTCGCACCGCGAACGAAAGTGACGTAGTAGTTGAGCACTGCCGGAATAATGCCGGCGGCACCGTTGGTCGGTGACGTTACCACCCGGCCGCCGGCCGCGTTTTCCTCGTTGACGGCGATCGCAAAGACGTTGACCCACTCCATGGCATCCAGCGGGTCGGGCTCGCCGCGCCGCCGCAATTTTTGTGCGAGCTTTGCGGCCCGTCTGAGCACCGCCATTCGTCCCGGCAGCACGCCCTCTGCCTGCATGCCGCGTTCGATGCAGTCACGCATAGCCGACCAGATTGCATCGATGCGCTGCTCTACTTCGTTTTCGTCACGCCAGCTTGCCTCGTTCTGGTATACGAGGTCGGCGATATCAAGGTCGTTGTCCGCTGCCGTGCCCAGGAGCGTCTCACTGGTCGAATAGGGGTACGGCGGTTCGCCGTCCTGGCCGGACGGTTCCGGCTCGTCATTCCTCGCGATGAATCCACCGCCCAGTGAATAGTACTTGTCGTCGGCAACGGTATCGCCGCCGGGGGAAATTGCGACGAAGTGCATGCCATTCGTATGCCGCGGCAACTCGGTCTCGAAATTGAAGACGAGGTGCCGGTCCGGATCGAATACGATCTTCTTGCCATGCGGCAATCTGACGGACTTCTGCGACCGGATTTCGGCGAGCAAACCATCAATTTCATCGGCGACGATCGTCTCCGGCTCGTATCCGGCAAGCCCGAGCAGGATGGCCGAGTCGGTGGCATGCCCCCTGCCTGTCCAGGCCAGGGAACCGTGCAGCGTTACCCTGATCTCACCGACCTCACCTTGCAGCGACGATACGAACGCAAGCGCGGCCTTCATCGGGCCCACCGTGTGCGAACTCGACGGACCGATGCCAATCTTGAAAATATCGAAAATACTGACCGAAGCCATAGCAGCTAGTCACTTCCGAGCGACAACAGGCTGGCGTTGCCGCCGACGGCAGAAATGTTGTTGCTGACGGTGAACTCTGTCGCAAAACGCGGCAGGTAATGCGGCCCGCCGGCCTTCGGACCTGTACCCGACAACCCTGCGCCGCCAAACGGTTGCACACCGACCACCGCACCGATCATGTTGCGATTGACATAGATATTGCCGGCCGCGGAGAGCTCCGCGACGCGTCGTGCGCGAGAGTCGATGCGGCTGTGCAGCCCCATGGTCAATCCGTAACCGGTCCGGTTGACTGCGTCGATCGTCGCTTCAAGGTGTTTGGCCTTGTAACGCAGCACGTGCAGCACCGGTCCGAATACTTCGCGTTCAAGCGTGTCGATGCTGCCGATTTCAACGAGCGTCGGCGCGAAAAACGTCCCGCCTTTCGCATCCGCGCCGAGCGTCGTCCGATGCAGGATTGTCGCGTCAGTTTCCATACGTCGTACATGCGCTTCGAGGAGGCTGAGCGCCTCAGCATCGATCGCCGGTCCGACATCGGTTGTCAGGTGCGCCGGATTACCAACGTCGAGTTCGTCCATATGACCCTTCAGCAACTCGATCACGCGCGGCGCAATGTCCTCCTGCAGGCAAAGTAGCCGCAGCGCGGAACAACGTTGACCCGCGCTGTTGAAAGCCGAAAACACGCTGTCGAGCACGACCTGCTCCGGCAGTGCCGAGCTGTCGACGAACATCGCGTTTTGTCCGCCCGTTTCGGCGATCAATGTTGCTATGGGCCCATCGCGCTCGGCCAGTGTCTTGTTGATAATGCGTGCCGTTTCCGTGGAACCGGTGAATGCAACACCCGCAACTCGCGGATCGGCCACCGCCCGCCCTCCAATGCGTGCCCCGTCACCCGGCAGGAAACTCAGGACGTCGGCCGGCACGCCGGCTTCCAGCAGCAGCTCGACAGCGCGGCAGGCGACGATCGACGTCTGTTCCGCGGGCTTTGCCAGTACCGCGTTACCGGCCGCCAATGCCGCCGACACCTGCCCGGTAAAGATGGCCAGCGGAAAATTCCAGGGCGCAATGCACACGAAAATCCCGCGACCGCGCAGACCAAAGGTATTGCGTTCACCGGTCGGCCCAGGCAGTTCCTGAACGGCACCAAACTGTGCTTCTGCTTCGGCGGCGTAGTAGCGTAGGAAATCGACGGCCTCACGCAGCTCCGAAATGGCGTCCGGCAGGATCTTGCCTGCCTCCCGCACGCACATCGCCATCAGTTCCGGTCCGTTCGCCTCGTACAGATCGGCCGCCTTGCGAAGTATCGACGCCCGCCTCGCTGCCGGTGTGCGGTCCCAGGCGCTTTGCGACTTTGCGGCACGCTCGAGCGCCTCATCGACCAGCGGCTCCGACGCCATGACGACCATTCCTGCCGTCTCGCTCGTATCCGCCGGATTGACGGACGGAACCGGTTCGCCCTGGCGGCGCTCACCGCCGACAATCGGTGCAGCGGACCACTCCTTGCTGCACGCGCTGTCCATCTCTCGAAGTAATCGCCGCCGGACTTCGCGGTCGGCGATATTGATACCTGCCGAGTTGCGCCGCGAATCGCCAAAAATGTCACCCGGCTGCGGGATTCTTGGATGCGGCATGCCGTCGTGTTCGCGAGTCGCCTCGATCGGGTCGGCGACGATCTCGTGCACATCGATAGACTCGTCGACGATACGGTTGACGAACGACGTATTCGCGCCATTCTCGAGCAGTCGGCGAACGAGATACGGCAACAGGTCCTCGTGGCTGCCAACCGGTGCGTAGACGCGGCACGGGCGGTCGAACTTCTCCGGATCAATGACCTCGGCATACAGTTCCTCGCCCATTCCATGCAGGCGCTGGAACTCATAATCGCGGTTGCTGCCGGCATAATGCATGACGCTCGCAAGGGTATGCGCGTTGTGCGTGGCAAACTGCGGGTAAAGGCTCTTGCCGGCGGCCAGTGCCTGGCGCGCGCACGCGAGGTACGAAACATCGGTGTGTGTCTTGCGCGTGAAAACGGGGTAACTGCCCAAACCAAACTCCTGCGCGCGCTTGATCTCGGTATCCCAGTAGGCGCCTTTGACGAGTCGCACCGGTATCCGCCGGCCGCCATCGGCGCCCAGTTCGGTCAACCAGGTCAGCACATCACGTGCGCGACGCTGGTAGGTCTGCAGCGCGAGACCGAATCCTTCCCAGTCGCCAAGCGACGGGTCTCGATACACGGCTTCGATAATGTCCAGCGACAGCTCGAGTCGGTCGGCCTCCTCCGCGTCAATGGTCAGCCCGATACCCGATTCCCGGGCGTGCACGGCAAGCTCGGTCACCTTTGGTACGAGCTCATTCAGTACACGATCTTCATGGGAATACAGGTAACGCGGATGCAACGCGGACAGTTTCACCGAGATGCTGGGTGCCGCGAAAATCGAGTCGGCCGGTGCTTGCGGGCCCGCACCGATCGCGCCGATCGCATCGTGGTAAGCCTCGAAATAGCGTGCCGCGTCGGTAGCGGTCAGTGCCGCTTCGCCCAGCATGTCAAACGAATACCGGTACGCCCGGTTGTCTTTCTTGACAGAACGTTTCAGTGCCTCTTCGATCGTACGTCCCATGACGAACTGGTGGCCCATGATCCGCATCGCCTGGCGCATGGCCGTGCGAACGACGGGTTCGCCGGCGCGGCTCGCCAGCTTTTGCATCAGCTGCATCGGGTTCGCGCCCGCCGAATCGACATCGAGCAGCTGTCCCGTGAGCATCAGGCCCCACGTCGACGCATTGACGAACAGCGAATCACTCTCGCCAAGGTGGTCCTTCCACTTCGCGGACGTAATCTTGTCGGCGATGAGACGATCGGCAGTATCTGCATCGGGGATGCGCAGCAACGCCTCGGCAATACACATCAGCAGGACGCCCTCTTCCGAGGAAAGGTCGTACTGCTGCAGGAATGCCTCGATACCGCCTTCCTTTTCGGTGTTCTTGCGCACGGCGCGCACCAGCAATGCCGCGGTATTGGAAATCTTCCTGCGTCCCGATTCGCCCGGGTCCGCCGCATCGGTCAACTCGCGCACCAGCGTATGCTCGTCGCCGAGATACTGCGTGTTGATGCCCGGAATCCGGCCTTCGCGGCCGGCAGCCTGATCTGCAAAGTTCATTCAAGTACCCCGAAGACCTGCCACGCTGGCGGCTTCTTTTGTTGGTTCGAGGCCGGCGATTATAGGGGCAATCGGTTTCATTCGATATATAATTTGCGCCCTTTCCAAGCCGCAGGTGATCGTGTGACCCAAGCCTTTCTTGCCTCGCTCGCCGAGCAAACCGAAGCCCTCAAATCCGAAGGCCTGTACAAGGCTGAACGACTCATCGCCGGACCGCAACAGGCGGCCATTGACGTTCGCGACAACGGAAACACGACAGAAGTCCTGAACCTGTGTGCCAACAACTATCTTGGGCTGGCCAACCATCCCGACGTCATTGCCGCCGCGCACAAGGCGCTCGACGAATTCGGCTACGGCATGGCGTCGGTACGCTTCATTTGTGGCACGCAGACCATTCACAAGGAACTCGAGGACCGCATCAGCCGATTCCTCGGCACCGAGGATACGATTCTCTACCCGTCCTGTTTCGATGCCAACGGCGGCTTGTTCGAGACCTTGCTCGGCCCGGGAGACGCTGTTGTCAGCGACGCACTGAACCACGCCAGCATCATCGACGGGATTCGGTTGTGCAAGGCCGCGCGTTTCCGGTACGCGAATAACGACATGGCCGACCTCGAGACTCAGCTCGGCGCTGCGAACGACGCGAACAACCGACTGATCGTCACGGACGGCGTCTTCTCGATGGACGGCACAATTGCGAACCTCGAGGGTATCTGCGACCTGGCGGAGCGCTTCGGCGCGCTGACCATGATCGACGATTGCCACGCAGCCGGATTTATCGGCGAGACGGGCCGCGGCACGCACGAATTCCGCAACGTCATGGGCCGCATCGACATCATCACCGGCACGCTGGGCAAAGCGCTTGGCGGCGCATCGGGCGGCTACACGTCGGGCCGCAAGGAGATCGTCGGCTGGCTGCGCCAACGCTCGCGTCCGTATCTGTTTTCCAATTCCGTCGCCCCGATGATTGCCGCGTCGTCGATCGCTGTGCTCGATCTGCTGGAGCGCGACAATTCGCTGCAGCAGCAACTTCATGCCAATGCCGCCTATTTCCGGGAAAAGATGACGGAGCGCGGCTTCGACCTGAAACCGGGCGAACACCCGATCATTCCCGTCATGCTCGGCGACGCGCGGCTCGCCTCGGAGATGGCCGACCGGCTGCTGCGAAAAGGCGTCTACGTCATCGGGTTTTCGTTTCCAGTCGTGCCGAAAGGCGAAGCTCGAATTCGTACGCAGATGTCGGCCGGCGTGACGCGGGCTCAACTGGACATGGCGATCGACGCGTTTACCGACGTCGGTCGCGAACTCGGCGTTATCAATTAGGGCACGATATGAAAGCACTGGTCAAAGCCAAAGCCGAACGCGGCATCTGGATGGAAGACATCGACACGCCCGCGGTCGGGCACAACGACGTTCTCATCAAGGTGAATCGAACGGCAATCTGCGGCACCGACATTCACATCTTCAAGTGGGATGACTGGGCGCAGTCGACGATCCCGGTACCCATGGCCGTCGGGCACGAATTCAGCGGTGAGATCGTCGATATGGGCATAGAGGTCCGCGGCTTCGAAGTCGGCGACCGGGTCTCGGCCGAAGGCCACATTACCTGCGGCGTATGCCGCAATTGCCGCGCCGGCCGCAGACACCTTTGCATGAACACGATCGGCGTCGGCGTGAACAGGGCCGGCGCTTTTGCCGAGTACATTTCAGTGCCGGCATTCAACGTCTTCAAGCTGCCGGAGTCGATCAGCGACGATATGGCCGCTATCCTGGATCCGCTCGGCAACGCGACACATACTGCGCTGTCGTTCGACCTGGTCGGCGAGGACGTACTGATCACCGGCGCGGGGCCGATTGGCATCATGGCGGTCGCGATCGCCAGGTACGCCGGCGCCCGCCACGTGGTCATCACCGACGTCAACGACTACCGGCTCGATCTCGCGCGCAAAATGGGCGCAACCCGGGCGATCAATGTGTCCGAATCGACAATCGACGCAACGATGAAGGAACTCGGCATGGTCGAGGGATTCGACGTCGGTATGGAGATGTCCGGCAATCCGCAGGCGTTCCGAGACATGCTGCGCACCATGCACCATGGCGGCAAGGTCGCCATTCTCGGGATTCCGCCCGGCGACATGGCCATCGACTGGAACGACGTGATATTCAAAGGCCTGGTCCTGAAAGGAATCTATGGCCGGGAGATGTTCGAAACCTGGTACAAGATGTCCAGCATGCTACAGAGCGGGCTGAACATGGACCCGATCATTACCCACCATTTTCCGATCGACGACTACCTGCCCGCATTCGAACTCATGGAATCCGGGCAGACCGGCAAAGTTATCCTGAACTGGAACTAAGGCGGTCTGCGGCTACTCGACCTCGCAAAAACAATGCGACCAGGTACCCTTCGGGTCGTTGAATGCGTTTGCCTGTGACAGAATCTTGTCCAGGCGACTCGCGAAACGCTCGAGCGGGGTCGGCGAGCGTACGAATGCAGCCGGTTCCAGGCCCACGTTTTTCGCAACCGACAGGAAGTCGAGGATAATCTGCTCCGTCGGACTCAGCTCCGGCGCAATTTCGAAAACACCGTAGTCGTCGCCTGACAGCTCAGCCAGCTCTGCCGCGATGCGGACCGCGTCGTCGAAACCGCCCAGTTCGTCCACGAGTCCGTGCGCCAGCGCATCCGTTCCCGTCCAGACCTGGCCCTGCGCTACGGCGTCGACAGCGGATTTCTCCATGCCTCGCGCCTCGGCAACCAGCGAAATGAACTCGTCGTAGGAGCTGTCGACGATCATCTGAAACAGCGCCTTCATCTCATCGGACATTTCGCGATCCGGTCGCAATTGTCCGGACAAGGATGTTGTCCCGACGCCGTCCACATTGACACCGATCGCCGACATCGTCCGATGGTACGTCGGAAACATGCCGACAACGCCGATCGACCCGGTGATCGTCTCCGCACTGGCCACGACACGGTCGGCGACTGCAGATATCCAGTAGCCACCCGACGCCGCCGCCGAGCCCATCGACGCAACAACCGGTTTGCCCGCGTCGCGCAATGCGGTGACCTCGTTCGCAATTACCTCAGTCGCGAACGTGCTGCCGCCGCCGCTGTCCACGCGCAGCACGACCGCTTTTACAGCATCATCATTGAGGGCCTGGCGCAGCAACGCAGCCGTCGAATCGCCACCGATTGTGCCCGGCGGGTGCGAGCCATCCAGAATCGTCCCCGCGGCAACGACAATAGCAATGTTGTCATCGCGACGGTCAGAACCGGCAAGGAGTCGCTCGTGGGACAGGTAGTCCGACATGTAGATCGCAGCGTACATCGAGTCGTCATGGTCGCTGGGTCCGGCATACGACTTCAGTAACTCGCGCAGCGCGGGGCGCTCGAGCAGCTCGTCCACGAGTCCGTTGTCGACGGCAAACGTAGCCATGTTTCCGCCAGCGGCCTCGACATGCGCAACCAGGTTGTCTGCCAGGCCGCTCACCACTCCGGCATCGAGTCCGCGCGCTCGTTCGACGTCCTCCAGGTACCGGCCCCATAGCTGATCGAGCAGGCGGCGCCGCGACTCGCGGTCTTCAGGCGACATATCGCCGCGCGTATAGGGTTCGCCGTACGACTTGTGCGTGCCGGCGCGAAACACGTTCCAGTCGACTCGCAGGAGATCAAGCGCGTCTTTGTAGTACGTCGTATATGACGAAAACCCGCGCAGAAGGAAGAGGCCACCCGGATTCATGTACACCTCGTCCGCGTGTGCCGCAAGGTAGTACCCTGCCTGCGTATAGAAATCGGCGCTGGCGACGACCGTCTTGCCCGAAGACCTGAAGTCTTCGATCGCCGCGGCAACACGGCGCAGGTTCGCCATGCCGGCGCCCGCGAGCGATCCGAGTTCGAGATGCACCATACTGATGCGATCGTCGTTCTTCGCCAACTCCAGAGCATCGACGACATCCTGCACACGCGTTTGCGGCGGCGCTTCGCCGAGAAGCTCGGCGAGTGCCCGGTCGTAGGCATCACCGTCGCGCTGCTCGACGAGACTGCCAACGGGTTGGATCAGCAACGCGGCGCTGGAAGGCAACACGGCCGGGCCACCGGACATCAGGCCCGTAAACAACAGAAACAGGAAAATGAGCAACAGCAGGTGCAGCAACTTGCGCACACCATCGATGCCGCCCCACACCGCGCTGAACACGCGGGCGATCGAACTTCGTTGGGTCATATCGTTTGTCGTCCCGAATTATCCGTTAGACAGGAAAATCAGCGAAAGTTTGGGAATGAACGTTATCAGTATTACGGACAGTAACAGGATTACCAGGAACGGGAACGTCGCCGAGTACACGTGCATGATCGGCTTTTCGAATCGATAGCTCGCGATGAACAGGTTGAGCCCGACCGGCGGCGTGAGGTAACCCAGCTGCATTGCGGCCAGGAACACAATGCCGAGGTGCACCGGGTCAATTCCGAAATTATTGGCAATGGGCAGGATCAGCGGCACGACAAGAAAAATTGCCGAGAAGATGTCGAGGATCGCGCCGAGTATCAACAGAAAAACCAGCAACAACAGCAGGAAAGTCACCGGCGAACTGACGAACTCCGCGACGAATGCGAGCAGCCGCTGCGGGACTTCAGCATCGATCATGTAGTACGTCGATGCCGTCGACACACCGAGTATCAGCAGTATGGCACCGACCAGCACCATCGACTCGCGGATGATACGCGGCAGTTCGCCAAGACGGATTTCCCGGTAGACGAGAACTTCCACGATGAAGACGTATAACGCGGTGATCGCCGCCGCCTCGGAAACCGCGAACTTGCCGGAGTAGATACCGCCAAGAACCACGATCGGCAGCGGGATCTCCCAGATCGCAGCGCGCAGCGCGGCACCGACTTCGCGCCATGAAAACTCGTTCAACGGTTTGCGGTTTTCGCGGTTCTTCCAGATGCTGTAACCGCCCAGCATGATCAGCATCACGATGCCCGGCAGAATGCCGGCGCGGAACAGGTCATCGATCGGAACCTTGGTGACGACGCCATACAGGATAATGGGCAACGACGGTGCGAAAAGCAGTCCCAGGCTGCCGGACGACGTTACCAGGCCGAGATTGAACTTGTCGGCATAGCCGTCCTGTTTCAATGCCGGGTACAGGATAGCGCCGAGCGCAATAATCGTAACGCCGGACGCACCGGTAAACGCCGTAAAAAATGCACACGCACCGATACAGACCAATGCCAGTCCGCCCGGCATCCAGCCGAACATGGCACTTGTCAGGCGCACGAGCCGCTGCGGCGCCTGGCTTTCGCTGAGCAGGTAGCCCGCAAATGTGAACAACGGGATCGCTGTCAGGATTGGTGTCTGCGAGATGCCGATCAGCTCCAGTGCCATCGTCATCTGCTCGGTGTCGTTGCTGTGGAATCCGACCATGGCGCTGGTTGCAATAATTGCGAACAGCGGCGCGCCGAATACGGCGAGCACGAGCAGGACAAGGGCAATGATCACGTGCCCTCCTCCTCGTTATCCGGGCCGAGCAGCGCCACGCAGCCGCTGATGACCTGGACGAAAAACCGGTAGCTGACGAGTATGAACGCGGCCGGCACGATCGCGTGAAGAATCCAGATCGGTATGTCGATCGACGCCATGTCGCCCCACTCGCGTTCGAGCACGATGAGGCGCCAGGCGTGATAGCCGATGACGGCGCAGACGCCGGCAGCGAACAGGTCGACGACGATCCTGGCCCAGTCGACGATCGGGCCTTTCAGCAGGTGCGAGATCGCGTCGATACGAATGTGCTTGTTGTCCCGCGCTGCGGCGATCGAACCCACCATCGCGAGCCACAGCACGATAATCTTGATGAGTTCGTCCGCCCACGAGATAGCGAGGCTGCCGCCGAAGAACTGGCGATTCGCGATCTGCAGTACCGAGAGCACGATCATCGTGCCCAAAAGCGTCACCAGGGCAAAATTTTCAGCGAGTCGTCCCGCCTTGTCGAGCGACGCGAGAAGTTTTTTCAATTGGCGTTCTCGCCGCCCTCGGCCGCGTGGACTTCAGTGCGGTACTCTTCGATGTGCTGCATCATTTCCTCGTAAAGCGCTTCGGAGAACAGGCCCTTGTCGCCCAGCGCCTCGTTCGATTCCTGCAGCACGGCGCGGATCTCCCGATACTCGTCCAGCGGGAACGGCACGCTCTTGATTCCGGCGTTTTTCATGGCCTGCAGGGCACCGGCGTTGTCCTCCAGGTTCATCTCATTGAACCGGATGTAGGTCTTGCGCATGACGTCACGCACGATCTGCTGGTCGGCCGGGCTGATTTTGTCGAAAGCGCGCTTGTCCACCGCCATGAAGCCAAGCGTGTAGACGAGCGGCAATTCGATCACGTATTTGACCTTCGTGTGCCACTGCAAAACGATAGCGCCGACCGGCGACATTCCAACGATGTCGATGAGCCCGGTCTGCAGACCCGTCAATACGTCTGTCAGGGGCAGGTTCACCGGCGACAACTGCAGCGCTTCCATTGACGCGCGGCTGATCTCGTCACCCTCCGGGATCCAGACTTTCTTGCCTTTGAGGTCGTCGAGCGTCGTAATCGGCGTGTTGGACATCAGGAACGCGAAGCCGCCGGCCGCGAATCCGAAGTTGACGAATCCGGCATCCTCGAGCCCCTTTTCAATCTTGGCGTCGAGGCGATTGCGAACAAATGCCGCTTCGTCGGTCGAGTCGAAAACCAGGGGCAATCCGTACAGGTTCAGGTCCCGATACTGGTCCGATAGAGCCGTTGGCGTAAACGCGCCGCCCTGCAGATTGCCGAGACGAATCCGGCCGAGCACTTTCTTGTCCGTACCCATAACGCCGCCGCCGTAGTACTTGATCTCTACACGTCCTTCCGTGCGTTCCTTGATCTCGGCCGCACTCGCGCGCATTTCCTTCATCCACTGCGAGCCTTCCGGCGTCACCGTTGCGATCTTCAGCGTCACGGCCGACGCGTTCGCCGTAACGAACAATGCCAGCAAACTTACGATGATTCTCTTCATTGCGTATCCATCCTGTGCCGGGCATCCCGTTGCCCGTCGTGCGTTGGTCAGAAGTAGTCGTCCGCTTCTGCAAGCAATGCCTGTGCCTCTTCCTGGGCCATCACATTGGTTAATGTGTATCCGATTTTGTCCGGGTCGGCCGCAAGCACTTCGTTGAGCAGCCGATCGTGCAATTCACGCTCATAGAGCAGCTTGGCATAGCCCTTGGCATATTCGACCTTGACGCTGAGGTCGTCTCCGTTTGTCAGGTCGATCGCCTTCTCAAAGTACTCACGTGCCCGTTCAGGTTCGCCGCCAAGCGCCGGCGGCCGCAACGTCAGCAATATTCCCATGAACGTATAGACGCCGCTGTTAACCTCGTCGCCACTTATGTCCAAATAGCGGTTGAAGAGTGCCTCGACCTGCGGCAGTTCGGCCAGCGAATTCCAGTCGTCGCTGTGAGCGCGCAGGAACGCGAGTGACGCGACGCCGTAGGCGTAGACATACTCGGCATTGCCGGCCTCGAGGTCCGGCAGGGTCGCGACGAACTCCTCGTACGTCGCATCGGGCCAGCTGCACGACGCCTCGTAGGAGACACACATCGCCTTTTCGGCATACTTCCGGGCCCGCGTTGTCAGGCGTGACGCGCGCTTTTCGCTATCGGCGAAGACACCGCCATACGTCGCATACATCAATGCCCCGGCTGCCAGCACATCCGGATCGTCCGGGCTGCTCTGCAAAGCGCTGTCGACCATTACGATATACGCCGGCAGGGCCGCCTTGGCGGTCTCCGGATCGACCTGGTCGAGCAATGCATCGGTCACATTGTCGGCCATGCCGGTCATCGCCGATGACATCAGCGACGAGCAGCCGCTGAGCGGCACCAGGACCAGCAAAACTGCAAACAACTTACGCATATGACGAGGGACCCCCGGCCCCGCAAATGGTTCAGGCAAAATGCCGGAACTTCCGGGCCGTTTCCGGCCGCGCTTGAATGGCCTGCATTATAAACAAAATCGCCCCGGCCACCGTGGCGGCCGAGGCGATGGTTTCCTGATGATTTTCGAATCAGCGGCGCGTTTGGCGCCGCGCAGACCTAGATCTTTTCCTTGATCCGAGCCGCCTTGCCCGTACGGCCACGCAGGTAGTACAGCTTGGCGCGGCGTACGTCACCGCGACGCTTCACGGCGATCGAATCGACGACCGGGCTGTAGGTCTGGAACACGCGCTCGACACCCTCGCCGTGCGAGATCTTGCGAACCGTGAAGGACGAATTCAGGCCCCGATTACGCTTGGCGATGACAACACCCTCGAACGCCTGCAGGCGCTCGCGATTGCCTTCCTTGACCTTGACCTGGACAACAACGGTGTCACCGGGCGCAAACGCCGGCACCTCTTTGCCCATCTGCTCGTTTTCGATCGCTTCGATAATTTTGCTCATTGTCTTTGCTCTTTCATAAATTCGTCGAGCAACGCCTGTTGCCCGTCGGTCAATGCCAGTTTTTCGATCAGGTCCGGGCGTCGCAAGAACGTCCGGCCCAAAGCCTGTTTTTCCCGCCACCGGGCAATTGCCTGGTGATCGCCGGATGTCAAAACGTCCGGCACTGTCTTGCCTGCGATAGCCTCCGGTCGCGTGTAATGCGGATGGTCAAGCAGCCCGTTCATGAACGAGTCCTGCTCGGCTGACTCATCGTCACCCAGCACGCCCGGCAACAACCGCACAATCGCGTCGATCATTGCCATCGCAGCGATCTCGCCACCCGAAAGTACGAAATCGCCCAGCGATACTTCCTCATCGACATGCGTCTCGATCAGCCGCTCATCGATCCCTTCGTACCGCCCCGCCAGCAAGACGAGCCCCGGCATTGCCGCATAGCGCCTTGCTGTCGCCTGGTCAAACACCTCGCCCTGCGGGGACAGGTAGATGACCGGGCCATTCCGGCCGTCGCCGGGCAGCCCTGCCGTCGCCGCGTCTATCGCCGCCGCGACCGGCTCGTACTTCATGACCATGCCTGGTCCGCCGCCGTAGGGCCGGTCATCGACGGTGCGATGCGCGTCGGTCGTATAGTCGCGCGGATTCTCAACCGCCAGCGACACGAGTTCGCGTTGAATCGCACGCCCGACCACGCCGAATTCGGCGATTGTCGAGACCTGATCCGGAAACAGGCTGACAACGCTTATCTGCATCGACTCAGTCCCATTCCCAATCGACGGTGATCCGACCTGCGTCAAGATCTACGCCGAGTACGACGTCATTCATGGCAAACGGTATCAATCGCTCCGTTTCCCCGTTGACGACCATCACGTCGTTGGCGCCGGTCTCGAGCAGGTAATCCACCTTGCCGAGCTCCGTGCCGTCGCGATGGACGACAGTCAATCCTTTCAGGTCGGACCAGTAGTACTGGCCGTCCTCTGTGGCAGGCAGCGCTTCCCGCATGACACCGATTTCGGTGCCGCGCAGGGCTTCTGCCGTCTCGCGGTCATCAACGCCGTCAATGCGTGCGATGACCGACTTGCCGTGCCGCTGTCCTTCAGCGACTTCGGCCGGTTCCCAATCGTCCTTGCGCTTGAGCAACCAGCCGCCGTAATTCAAAACCGCTTCGCGCGGATCGGTGTACGAGTACACCTTGACCCAACCCCGGACGCCGAACGCACCGACGATGCGGCCCAGCAGTACCGGTTCGGAGGTCACAAACTAGTTGGCAGCCTGAGCCTTGCGGTGCTTCTTCAGAAGAGAGGCAACACGATCAGACGGCTGCGCGCCCTGGCCGATCCAGTAGTCCACGCGCTCGAGGTCGATGCGCAGATTCTCTTCATGGTCACGGCCAACCGGATTGAAATAGCCGAGACGTTCGATATAGCGGCCGTCGCGGCGGTTCCGGCTGTCAGTGACAACCAGATGATAAAAAGGACGTTTTTTCGCGCCAGCACGCGAAAGACGAATACTAACCATTACTTTTCCGTATTAATTCAATAAAGAAGGCGGACATGCCTTGACTCGGGGTGACCCGAGTGAGGTTGCGCATTGTACGGGTTTTGCGCCAAATGTGAAGCGAAATCCCGGGGAAAAGTTACTTTCAAATCAATCGCTTGCAGGCCGGGTTGCCGTTATTGGCAAATGCGGTCCGTTTTTTCGCCTCAAATCGGCTGATTCAGCGAAATCCGGGTGGCATTCCGCCCGGCGGCATCCCGCCCCCCGGCATGCCGCGCAACATGTTCTTCATGCCGCCTTTGGACATCTTTTTCATCATTTTTTCCATCTGTACGTGCTGCTTCAGGAGTCGATTGACATCCTGGATCTGCTGGCCGGCGCCGGATGCGATGCGCTTCTTGCGTGACCCGTTGATGGTTTTCGGGAAGCGGCGTTCGCCCGGCGTCATGGAATTGATGATTGCGATCTGGCGTTTGATCTTCTGTTCGTTGGCCTGATCCTGCAAGGCTGCAGGGTTGATATTACCTGGCAGCGGCAGCTTTTCGAGCAGCGACGCCATGCCGCCCATGTTCATCATTTGCTCGAGCTGGTCACGCAGGTCGGACAGGTCGAAGGCTCTTCCCTTCTTGAGCTTTTTCGCCAGTTTCTCGGTCTTGTCCTTCGAGACTTTTTGCTCGATCTCCTCGACCAGCGACAGTACGTCGCCCATGCCGAGAATGCGGGACGCCATCCTGTCCGGGTGAAACGTCTCGAGTGCGTCGGTCTTTTCGCCGACACCCATGAAGCGAATCGGCTTGCCCGTGATCTCACGCACCGACAGTGCGACGCCGCCCTTGGCGTCACCATCAGTCTTTGTCAGGACGACACCGCTCAACGGCAGGCTCTGGTCGAACGCCGTTGCCGCGTTGACTGCGTCCTGACCTGCCATGCTGTCGACGACAAACAACGTTTCGTGCGGTCCCGCAGCCTTATGGACGTCGGCCACCTCGGACATCATGTTCTCGTCGACGTGCAGGCGACCTGCGGTATCGACAATCAGAACGTCAGCGTGCGAACGCCGTGCTTCGTCGAGCGCCCGCTCGACGATCCTGACGGGTTTTTCATCCGCACTGCTTTCGCAATGCAGCGCTCCGACCTCGGATGCCAGCGTTTTGAGCTGCAGGATGGCGGCTGGCCGATGTACGTCGACACTGACGAGCATGACTTTTTTCTTGTCGGTCTCGGCGAGCCGGCGCGCCAGCTTTGCAGCCGTCGTGGTCTTGCCGGCGCCCTGCAAGCCGGCCAGCATGATCACGACAGGCGGCTGCGCCCTGAAGTCCAGTGGCACCGATTCGCTACCAAGAATCGTGACGAGCTCGGCGTGAATGATTTTCACCAGCGACTGGCCCGGCGTCAGGCTCTTGCCGACTTCTTCACCAAGCGCCCGCTCTCGCACCCGCTCGATGAACGACTTGACGACAGGCAGCGCGACGTCGGCCTCGAGCAGGGCGAGTCGCACCTGCCGCAGCGTGTCCTTGATGTTGTTTTCGGTAAGGCGGCCTTTGCCGCTCAGCGCGCGTGCGGCGTCCGACAACCGCCCGGTCAGATTCTCAAACATTCGCGGATTGTACTGGTACCGGACCGATCGGGGCCAGACCCCGGCCGTTGGGGTCTGGCCCCAACGGCTGGGGTCTGGCCCTGCCAGGTGGGGTCTGGCCCTGGTTACACGGTGAGGGTGGTGCCGCGGGACAGCATGTGGATGTTGCGGTTCGGCGCCGCAGCGTTGACCTGCTCGAGGATGCGCTCTTCCTCGCCGGGCTTCATGCCGGTCAGCCAGATTTCCGGATCGTGATTGAGGCGCGACAGGTCGGCCGTCAGCGTTGCCGGCGTGTAGTGACCCGCGGCGGCGGCCAGTTCGGCCATCTCGTCAGGGAATGACACCTCGATCACCAGTACCTTCAGGGCGTCGCATGCGTTCAGGACCGGCCACAGCGTTTCGTTGGTCTTGGTGTCGCCGCTGACAGCAAACGTGCCGCTGGAGTTTTGCACCGTGTAGCCGAGTGACGGCACGCTGTGCATGACGTCGACGGCATAGAAATCACGGTGTCCGATCGTCACCGTATCGCCGGGGCTGCACACGTGATAGCGCAGCATCGGATTTTCCGCTGACGGCAGGCGCGAAAAGTCCGGCCAGATAACGCCGTTGAAAAGATGCTCCTGCACGGCTCGCAACGTCTCTTCGCGAGCATAGACGGTTAGTGGCGTGTCAAAATTCTCGTCGAATACCCGGTCGACCAGCATCGGCAATCCGGCGATGTGATCGAGGTGTGCGTGCGTCAGGAACACGTGTCGAATCGGATCGATCTCATCAAGCTGCAGGTCACCAATGCCCGTGCCGGCATCGATCAGCACGTCGTTGTCGACAAGCATCGCCGACGTACGCGAGCCGGCGCCGATTCCGCCGCTGCATCCTAGTACGTGAATTCGCATCGGTGAGGGTTCTCTTGACCTGTGCCATGTGGGATGATTCCGGGCTATTGAATCTAGGTTCTTGCCCGCCGGGTTTCTGTGTCTGAAATCACAATTCTCCTGCTGTACGTCACGGCCGCCGCGGCCTTCGGGTGTTCACGGCTGCCCCGTTTCGAAACCCGCAGTCGCCCGATATTCATGGCAGCAATCATCCTCGTCGCTTTTGGGATCACACTCCACAGCGACCTGCTGTACGGGCGCATTCTGACCGATAGTGGTTTCAACCTTGCGATCGGGCACGTTGCCTCGATGGTCGGCCTGGAGCTGGCGCTCATCGCATTGATCGCCTCGGTCGAACCGACATTGCGAGGCATCAGTGTCGGCCTCCTGCTGCTCGGCGCATTTGCCGCTGCGCTCACAAGCATCGGCGCGTCGGCCGAAGACACCAGTGTGCTGACCTGGCAGGCACGCGCACACATCCTGATGGCGCTGATGGCCTATGGCCTCGCGACCGTAGGCGCAATCGTGTCGATCTATGCGCTCGTGCAAAACCGGCGACTTCGCCACGCCCGATTGAGCTCGCCACTGAACAACCTGTTCGCACCCCTCGAAACCACCGAAAAGCTGCTGTTCGGCATAACGACGGCGACGTTTGCCGGACTGGCGGTCGCCATCACGCTGGGACTGACGTTCGTCCAGAACCTGTTCGCCCAACACCTGGTGCACAAATCGACACTCGCGATCACGGCGCTGATTATTTTCGGGGTGCTGCTTGGCGGTCGACTGGTCGCCGGCTGGCGCGGCGAACGTGCGGTCAGGCTATACCTCGCCGGCTATGTCCTGTTGTGCCTCGCCTACTTCGGCAGTCGCATCATTCTCGAGCAGGTGTTGAGCCGCAGCTGGAGTTGAGGTACGCGTTCTTGACAGTCTCGCAGTTCGCTGCTGAACTGCAAAAGTACCCGCCGAATAGGGAGGTGCCCTACTTTTGGGCAACGACATACCACTAGCGGGCCTCATGGGCCTGCTGTTCGTGCTGCTGCTGCTGTCCGCGTTCTTCTCCGGCTCGGAAACGGCCCTGATGAGCCTCAACCGCTACCAGCTTCGCCACAAGTCCCGCGAAGGCCATCGTGGTGCGCGCCTGGCTGAAACGTTGCTGAAACGCCCGGACCGCCTGATCGGCCTGATCCTCCTTGGCAACAACCTCGTCAACTTTTCCGCCGCGTCACTCGTAACGCTGATCGCACTCGACATTGGCGGCGAGCCGGCGGTTGCCATCGGCACCGGTATGTTCACGCTGATCGTCATCATCTTTTCCGAAGCGGCGCCCAAAACGCTGGCCGCGCTGCACCCCGAACGCCTCGCGTTTCCGGCGTCCTACGTCTACTACCCGCTGCTGAAAATCACATACCCGCTGGTGTGGCTTACCAATGCAGCATCCAATGGCGTGTTGTGGCTGTTCGGCGTGCGCTCGAACAAGAATGAGCTACAGCCGCTTACGCGCGAAGAACTCCGGACCGTCGTTTACGAAGCCGGCGTCCGAATCTCGACGCGCTACCGGCAAATGCTGATCAGTATCCTCGACCTTGAGAAAGTGTCCGTCGACGACGTGATGGTGCCACACAACGAAATCATCGGCATCGACCTCGACGACGACATGGCAGACATCGAGGCCATCATCGCAAAAAGCGATCACACGCGGCTGCCGGTCTACCGCGACAACATCGATCAGGTCGTGGGCATATTGCACCTGCGCCGGGTTGCCAATCTCTCCAGGCACGAAATGACAAAGGAGAGTCTGCAGGCGTTACTGGTCGAGCCCTACTTTGTTCCCGAAGGTACCCCGCTCAGCATGCAGCTCGTGCAATTCCAGCGCCGCCGTGAGCGCATTGCGCTTGTCGTCGACGAGTACGGTGACATCCAGGGCATCGTGACGCTGGAAGATATTCTCGAAGAAATCGTCGGTGAGTTTACGACGGACCCCGCCGACGAGGAGTCCGACGTCATACGCGTCGGTGCCGACACGTTCATCGTCGACGCGACGGCAAATATTCGCGAGCTGAACCGCGCACAACACTGGGAATTGCCCACCGATGGGCCAAAGACCCTGAACGGCCTGATCGTCGAGCGGCTCGAAACAATCCCGCAGCCATCCACCTGTCTCAAGGTGTCGGGTTACCCGATCGAAATCGTAGAGTCAGACGACAACAGGATTCGAAGCGTCAAAGTCGGGCCACGGCTCAGGATCGTCGACGACGAGTCCTGAGTCATTCCACCGCGTCGAGCGCATCGCCGATGCGGCGAACGCCAATCACCTCGATGCCATCGATATCATGCTTCGGCACGTTGCCTCTGGGCACGATCGCACGCTGGAATCCCTGCTTCGCCGCCGCGGCGATTCGCTCCGTACCGAACTTCACCGGCCGCACTTCACCGGCAAGGCCCAGCTCGCCGAATGCGATGAGGCGCTCGTGTCCACGGCGATCGCGAAAACTCGACACGATCGCAAGCAACGTCGGCAGGTCGGCCGAGGTTTCCGCGATTCGCAATCCGCCGACGACGTTGACGAATACGTCCTGATCGCCAACGGCCAGGCCGCCATGCCGTTGCAGGACTGCCAGCAACATCGCCAGCCGGTTCTGGTCGAGTCCCTGCGCCAACCGTCGCGGATGATTGGTTGCACTGTCCGACACCAGCGACTGGATTTCGACGAGCAGCGGGCGACTGCCTTCCCAGGCAACGGACACGATGCTGCCGGGCTCGTTGACCGACTCTCGAGACAGGAAAATTGCCGACGGGTTGCTGACCTCGCGAAAACCGGATTCCGTCATTGCAAACACACCCATCTCACCACTCGCACCAAAACGATTCTTGACGGAGCGGATCATCGTGTAGCGACTCGACGGGTCACTCTCGAAATAAAGCACGGTATCCACCATGTGTTCGACGACCCTCGGTCCCGCGATCGCACCTTCCTTGGTAACGTGACCGATTACGAACACGGCGACGTCGTTCTGCTTCGCGTATTGCACGATGCGTCCGACGCTCTCGCGCAACTGTGCAACCGAACCCGGCGCAGATGGCACCTCATCGGACGTCATCGTCTGGATGGAATCGATGACGATAACGCTGGCCGAGCACCGACCGGCCTCGGCGAGTACGTTCTCCAGCGACGTGTCGGACAGCAGGTTCATTGACGCGGCGTCGAGGCCGAGGCGTTGCGATCGTTGCCCGATCTGGCGCAATGACTCCTCACCGGTGGCGTAGCAAACAGCCATCTCGCGCATGAGATTCGCGGATGCCTGCTGCAACAGCGTCGACTTGCCAACACCGGGATCGCCGCCCAGCAGTACCACCGCGCCCGGCACGAGGCCGCCACCCAGCACCCTGTCGAGTTCCGCAAAACCGGTGGAATGGCGGGTATCGATGTTGGTGCCCAGCGCGTCGATCGTCGTCGCCTGCGCCGTCGCCCCGCCGCCCTTCGATGCGCCGACGCTGGTCTCCTGCAGCGTATTCCATGCGGAGCAATCCGGACACTGTCCTGCCCACTTGACGCTGTGTGCGCCGCATTCACTGCAGACGTAGGCTTTCTTGGCCTTGGCCACGTCGAACGACTCCTGATTACCGTATGTGGGACGTTCCGCGCGCACCGATTCGGTGCTCGCGCGACGGTTCATTTCATAACTTGTTGTTAATAATAGAAATTCACCGATTCACGGCCCTGCCGAGGCGACCTCGGGCGGGATTATTGTTAAATTTGCGACAGCCGGTGAAAGCCAATGATAGCACCGCTTTCAGCCGGCTTATTACATAAAAAATGCCAACCCTATCTCATTAAGGCCTGGACGATTTCCCTATACTTTTGCCGGTAAAACAGGGACATGACCCACTTTGGACACGGACACCAAGCAAAAAAGAAACCGACTGATTGCGCTGGCCTTTGCCTGTGTATTGCTGTTGCTGGTCTACGGACCGCTCGCTCAGTGGTTTGTTGCGGCCGACCGGGTCCTTTACGACCAGATCGCCGGCACGCTGCCGGGGTCCACGCTGGAGCAAAGTTACATCGTCAGTATCGAACCGCAGCGAAAAAGCCGCGATGAGATCGTCGGCGAATACGGACAGATTATTCGCAAACTCCGTGAGGCCAGGGTCAGCCGCATCGTACTCGCGAATCCTCCGGAGATTTCGGAGACAGACGAATTGCCGGCCTGGGCCTCATTGCTCGACAACGGCCCGAAAGTCTATGTGCCGACGCGCCACCGCTTTTCCGACCTGACCGCCGGCGACGGCTTCGTCAGCATTACTCCGGATAACGACGGCATTCTGCGACGTTCACACCTGTGGCAATTGAACAACGGCGTCATGTTGCCGTCATTGCCGCTCGCGATTGCGTTTGGATCTGCACAAGCGACCTCGGCGGAAGCCCTGTCCGGTTCCGACGACTTTATTTTCTTTTCGAAGTACGTCGAAATACCGCGCATCGAACCGGTGGAATTGCTCGGCGACAATCCGCCACTTGGCCAGCTGCATGGCGCAACCGTTTTCGTCGATGCCGATCCCGGCATTGTCAACGCGACTGCCGTCTTGCCATCCGGCCAGTACGTGACGCACTCGGAGCTGACGGCAGCTCTGCTGGCTGACGTCGAGTCGCAGCGCACGATTACCAAACCGGCAAGTATCAATGCGATGGAGTACCTGATTCCCGCAATGCTTGCGATCATGGCCGTGCTGTTCATGCCGGATCGCAATCGCCGCGAGATTGCCGTTCTTTCGGCCGTCGTGGTCGGCTCGCTGCTGTTCTTCGAAATCCTGCTCCTGCTGACTCTGCGCATCAACATCGACCTCGGCCGTCCGATTCTGATTTTCGTCGGCATCGCCATCCTGTCCAGCTGGCTGGTCGTCGACATCAAGAAAGTGTCAGGTGATGCGTTCAGGAAAGGCTCGGACTTCCTCGCAGCAGGCCGCCTCGAGCCCGCTTTCGCGGAGTTCCGCCGCTGCAACCCCTCGGAAACCGTCGCGGCCGTCATGTACAAATTGTCCCTCGCATTCGAGCAGCAGGCCAAACCGGAACGCGCCGAAGCCGTGCTCGAATGGATGAAACGCACCCAGGGCACGATCGAGCAGGAAAAGGTAGCCGCACGCACGCCAAGCGGCGCGCCGAGCCGACTCGGTCGCTATGTCATTCAGAAGCGGATTGGACGCGGCGCGATGGGCTCCGTGTACCTGGCATCGGATCCGCGCATCAACCGCCCGGTCGCGTTGAAGGCCATCCCCATCGAGAAGGAGTTCGAGGACGAAGAACTCAAAGAAGCCCGGCAGCGCTTTTTCAGGGAAGCCGAGTCTGCGGGCCGCCTGACGCATCCGAATATCATTACGGTCTTCGATGCCGGCGAGGACAAGGGCCTTGCCTACATCGCCATGGAATACGTACCGGGCATCCCGCTGCGCGAATTCACGGACAGGATGAAACTCCTCGCGCCGAAGCGCGCCCTCGAACTGTGCGCCGCCACGGCCGAGGGACTCGACTATGCGCACAACCAGGGCGTCATTCATCGCGATATCAAGCCGGCCAACCTCCTTTACAACCCCAAGGACGGCACCATCAAAATCAGCGACTTCGGTGTTGCCCGGATCACCGACAACAATGCCACCAAGACCGGCATTGTGCTGGGCACACCCATGTACATGTCGCCGGAACAACTGGGTGCGGAAAAACTGACCGGACTGTCGGACTTGTTTTCACTTGGTGTTACTCTATACGAGCTGCTTGTAGGCGAGGTGCCGTTCAATGCATCGAATATCGCGGTACTAATGACAAAAATCACAACTGAAGACCCCTCGCCCGTCGCATCGCGGCGTGCCGGACTGCCCCCGAGCGTTGATGCCGTGCTGGCAAAAGCATTGGCCAAGCGTCCCGAAGACCGCTTTTCCTGCGGCGCCGAAATGGCGATCGCTCTCAGGAACTGCGCGAGAATTTCATAAGAAACTATCAGGCACGGATTAGCGGCTTAAATGACACTGCGTGGAAAAATAGATTTCGCCGAAATCACCGATACCGGCCGGGTCCGCGACCATAACGAGGACGCGATCGGGACGAACGGCGATATTGGCCTGATGGTGCTGGCCGATGGGATGGGCGGCTACAACGCCGGCGAAGTGGCCAGCGGTATCGCTGTGCAGATCGTTACCGAGCTTGCTGCCGAAGGCGCCGACCGCGAGGAGCGCAATGACATTGATCCCCACAGTGGGCTGATGCGGCAGTCAATCGTCCTGCGTGACGCCGTGTATCGCGCCAACAAGATCATCTACCAGACCGCGCAGAGCCAGACACATTGTGAGGGCATGGGCACGACGATCGTCGCCGCCATGTTCTACGACGACAAGGTATCGGTCGCACACGTCGGTGACTCGCGCGCTTACCGCCTGCGCGGTGGCCAGCTCGACCAGCTGACGCTGGATCATTCGTTGTTGCAGGAACTGGTCGACCGCGGATTCTACTCAGCCGAAGAAGCGCAGCGTTCGACGAACCGGAATTACGTGACCCGTGCGTTGGGCGTGGAGCCGACCGTCGAGGTCGAGGTTCACGAGTACGAAGTGCTGCCGGACGACATCTATTTGTTGTGTTCGGACGGCCTTCCGGACATGGTTGAGGACGAGGATATTCACTTAACTATCAGTACTTTTAATGATAGTCTTGACGTCGTTGGTCAACAGCTGATCGACTTGGCTAACGACCACGGCGGTCGAGATAATGTGTCGGTGATGCTTGCACAGGTTAAGGACGCCTTCCCGGCAAAAGTAAACCTGATTGCAAAGATAGCTGGCTTATTTCGTTCCTAGGCAGTGAGCTGGGAACCCACGGACTAAGAGCGAGAAATCATGGCAAGGTTAATATTAAGCTTGGACAATCAGGTCCTGGCTGAATACAACATGACCAAGGAACGCTACACCATTGGTCGCCTTCCCGATAACGACGTGCGGATCGACAACCCCGCGGTCAGCGGCCATCACTCACTGATCATCAACATCCTCAACGATTCGTTTCTCGAGGACCTGAACTCCACCAACGGCACCTACGTCAACGGCAAGCTGATCAAGAAGCATGCGTTGCAGCACGGTGACGTCATTACCATCGGCCACCACCAGCTGCGGTTTTCCGACCAGCAGACGAATGAATCCGAACAGGACGAGTTCGAAAAGACGATGGTCATACCGACCGGGCAACAAAACGCCGATCAACTCGCCAGGGCGGAAGCCGCAGCTGAGGAAGCGGCGGCGGCCGCCGAGCCGACCGATGAGCCGGAGGAGCGGGATCCCGGCGTAAAACTCGACGCCGACGAAGCCGCGGCACTGAACGACGAACCGAAGTCGCCACCGTCTCTCGGTGAGTCGGTACGCCCGACGGAAACCCATACCGGGATCGACCCGTCGAACGCACCCAATGCATTGCCGCTGGCCAAGTTGCAGGTATTGAGCGGCGCGTTCGCAGGCCGGGAGCTCGAATTGACGAAAGCCCTGACCACCCTCGGTCGACCCGGCGTGCAGGTCGCGGCAATTACTCGCCGTGCCGAGGGTTACTTCATCGTGCACGTCGAGTCCGGCACCGACGGCGATTTTCCGCTCGTCAATGGCCAGCCAATCGGCGCGCAGGCGCGCAAGCTTCAGGACAACGACGTCGTCCAGCTTGCCGGCGTCAAGATGGGATTCTTCGCGGCCTGATTACTCGGCCTGTGTCGTAAAGTCGCTTTTCTCGCGGTTCATCACACCGCAGACCAGCTCGTACGGTATCGCACCAGCCCACGGGGCGACCTCTTCGACGGGCAGACCATCGCCCCACAGCGTGGCGATGTCACCGACCTCATCCTGCGGTCTCTCACCAAGATCGACGGCGATCATGTCCATCGAAACATTACCGATGACAGGAACGCGACGCCCATTGAGAAGTACCGGCGTGCCAGAGCGGAAGTGCCTGGAATACCCGTCGCCGTAGCCGGCCGAGATGATGCCGAGTGTCGTATCACGGTCGCTTTCGAAGGCCCCCTTGTAGCCAACCCGGTCGCCCTTTCGTAACGGCTTGATCGCGATCAGCCTGGCTTCGAACTGCATGACCGGTTTCAGCCCAAGTTCGACGCCGGTCCTGTCGCCGAACGGCGATACGCCGAACAGCGCGATACCGGGCCGGATCCAGTTTTGCCGGCCCGGCCGCAGGGCTTGCGGCCATCCGAGGGTTCCTGCCGTGTTCGCGATGCTCACTGCACCATCGAAGTTTTCGAGCAATTTCAGGAATCGTTGGATCTGCGCGGTCGTGGTGTTGTCGTGGCTCTCATCGGCCGATGCAAGGTGCGTCATCAATCGAATATCGGCCACCGACGGCAATCCACGGATACGGGCGAGAATTGCCGCGGCATCGTCCGGCGAAAAGCCAAGCCGGTTCATGCCGGTGTCAAACTTCACCCACACCCGAACCGATCCCCTTTTGACGTTTTCGAGCAGTTCGATCTGCTCCGGACAGTGCACCACCGGCTCAAATTCATAGCGGATGACGTCGCGCAGCTCTTTCTCGTTCAGCGCACCTGCCAGCAATACGATGCGATTGTCGACGCCTGCGTAACGAAGGCGAATCGCTTCTGGAACCCGTGCGACGGCAAACGCGTCGGCGTCGGGAAGACTCTTGGCGACGGCGACCATGCCATGCCCGTACGCGTTGGCCTTGATGACGGCCATGACCCTGGCGTCCGGCGCGGCGGCACGAATCACGTCAAGGTTGTGTTGCAGCGCGCCGAGTCGTATCAGGGCACGTGCCCCGAAACTCACTGATAGTCCTCGCCGGCAAAGTTGGCGTAGTCGTCACCGTAGTGATCGGACACGAAATTCTCGAACTTCGTGTAGCGGCCGACGAAGGTCAGCGGAAAGTCGCCTATCGGCCCGTTGCGTTGCTTCGCAATGCATATGTCGGCGATACCCTTGCGCGGCGTGTCCGCGTTATAGACCTCTTCGCGATAAATGAAGATGATCAGGTCGGCGTCCTGCTCGATTGCACCGGATTCGCGCAGGTCTGACATGACCGGGCGCTTGTCCGTGCGCTGCTCGACCGAACGATTGAGCTGCGACAACGCGATGACCGGGCATTCCAGTTCTCGTGCCAGTGCTTTGAGTGAACGCGAGATCTCGGAAATCTCGGTTGCGCGGTTTTCGGTGTTGCCGTGCACCTGCATGAGCTGCAGGTAATCAACGACGACGAGCCCGAGGTTGTGTTCACGATGCAGTCGGCGGCAGCGCGCGCGTATCTCGGTCGGCGACAGTCCCGGCGTGTCATCGATGAAGATCGGCGCCTCGGACATGAGCTGCACGGCCGTGTTGATGCGCGACCAGTCTTCGTCCGGGAAATTGCCGGAGCGCAGGTGCGACTGGTCCACCCGACCGAGCGACGAGATCATACGCATGGCAAGCTGCTGGTCGGGCATTTCCATCGAGAATATCGCGGTTGGCGTCTTCGAGCCGATCGCGGCGTTCTCCGCAATATTGACCGCAAAGGTTGTCTTGCCCATCGAAGGCCGACCGGCCACGATGATGAGGTCGCCGGCCTGCAGGCCAGCCGTCATTTCGTCGAACCTGGAATAACCGCTTGAGATACCCGTGATCGCGCCCTCGGAGCGGTGCAGCTCATCGATGCGATCAACCGCTTCGGGCAGGATTTCCTTCAGCGATTTGAACCCTTTTTTGCCGCGCGCCCCCTTCTCGGCGATCCGGAACACGAGACCTTCCGCCGCGTCGAGCACTTCGGCGGCTGTGCGTCCATCATTGCTGAAGGCGCTGCCGGCGATTTCGTTGCCGGCATTGATCAGGGAACGCAGCGTGGAGCGTTCGCGGACGATATTGGCGTAAGCTTTGGCATTCGCCGCGCCCGCTGTTTCGTTGGCAAGCGTCGCCAGGTACTCGAGTCCGCCGGCCTGCTCGAGCTGGCCGTGGCTGTCGAGATGCTCGGAAACGGTGACGACGTCGCAGGGGCTGCCTTTTTCGACGAGGTTGACGATCGCCTGGTAGATCAACTGGTGATCTTTGCGGTAGAAATCACCCGGCTCGATGACATCGCCAACCTTGTCGTAGGCCAGCGCGTCCAGCATCAGCCCGCCGATCAACGATTGCTCGGCTTCAATGGAGTTCGGCGGGACCTTGAGGCGCTGTTCCGCGCCCGCGTCCATCATGCCATCGTCCACCGCTCGGACCATTCCCCGATTTCCTTCACCAGAATCCCGTCTGGCTTAAAGGTAACACAAGGCGGCCCGGAGGCCGCCCTCAATTACTCTGCAGGGACAACCCGTACAGTGACTTCCGCATTCACTTCGGCATGCAGGTGCACGCCGACCTGGAATTCACCCAGTTCGTGTATCGGGCCGTCTGCCATGCGAATCTCGCTGCGTTCGACCTCGATCTGGATTGCGGCAAAAGCTTCCGCAATGTCGATCGGTCCGACGGAACCAAAAAGCTTGTCTTCCGAACCGGCGTTGGCAGGAATGACCAGCTCAACACCGTTGATCGATTCAGCGCGAGCCTGGGCCTTCGTGAGTTCTTCGGCTGCCGCTTTCTCGAGTTCAGCGCGACGCTGCTCGATTTCCTTCATGTTCTCGGGAGTCGCCAGTGCCGCCTTTCCCTGCGGAAGCAGATAGTTGCGTCCATAGCCCGGTTTGACCTTCACGAGGTCGCCAATACCACCGAGATTCTCAACGTTTTCCAACAAAATGACGTTCATTGTCTTGAACCTTTTATATCTACCAAGCGACGCCTCATTCCAAACAAGGCGTCCATAAACCCGACGACAGCCAGTGTCGCCACCGCGTATTGCATCAGCACGAGCAGCAACCCGTACGCGATAAAAACCACGATCACCGGCACATGCCGTTCCAGGTGCAACCAGTGCACAACCACGAATCCCTGCAGCAGGAACACCGTGGTAAACACGGCGCCTGCCTGCCAGGCGAGCGCCGCGCCGCTTGCGTACGCAACGACCAGCGTCACCACGTACAAGCCCGCCAGAACCCGGCCGAAATCGACGTCTCTGAAACGCCCGAATTTCGGCCGGTCGCCCGGCAGCTTGTTGTACAAGCCTCCGCCGAGCATGAATGCCACGACCGACAGCATCCAGATACCTGCAACGCTGGCCGGCGTCAGCAATGCCGCCATCGAACCCGGTGTAGCACCATCGTTCGACTGCAGCACCTCGAGTGGCGAGACTACGCCCGCCTCTTTCGCCGCCGCGTTCACGTTGTCGACATACGTTGCCCAGAAGGCTTCCACGTCGACCATTGCGACAAACGCCAACATGCCGCCGAGTGCAAGCAGCACCGAAACCTGCAGCGCAAGCTGCGTCGATCGCGTCCGGGTCCAGATCGCCGCCAGCACAATGACCGGCACCCACAGCGTCGTCACCGAAACCGCCACGCCCAACGGCGAACTACCGATAAACGGCGAAAATACTGCGACGACCGAGCCCGCGAGTACTGCCAGGACGATCGCTCCCCTGACGCCGCGTGCAACCGACAACATGCCCACGAAAACCGCACCGAACGGTTGCAGCAGCGGCGCGATCAGTGACGCGCCAAGCGCGAGCACCGCATTTGCCGGCGACGCCACCAACCAGGTAGCCAGCACCGGCAGAAAACCGCGATTGTTCTTAGTGTCGATCGGTGTACGGCAACAGCGCGAGATAGCGTGCCCGCTTGACGGCGGTCGCCAGCTGGCGCTGATAGTGCGATTTCGTGCCGGTGATACGACTCGGAACAATCTTGCCCGTCTCGGTAACGTACGCCTTCAGCAGGTTGAGATCCTTGTAATCGATCTCCTTGATGCCTTCGGCCGTGAAACGGCAATACTTACGTCTGCGTGAATAACGACTCATAACAACTCTCCTCAGGCCGTCTTAGCTTCAGCTTCGGGAGCTGCTTCTTCGGTGGACGCTTCGGTCGCCTCGGGCGCCGATTCCTCAGCCGAATCATCGACGGCATCAGCTTCCGGTGCGGCTTCCTCGGCGGCGGCTTCCTCAGCGCGCTGGGCAGCCTCGGCGGCCGCTTTTGCGTCGCGGCGCTGTTGCGCTTCCTTTTCCTTGGCTTTTTCTTCAGCCACGGCGACGGCCATCGGCGACGCCTCGGTAACCGCTCCGTCGCGCGAGATGACGAGGTGACGCAGCACTGCATCGTTAAACTTGAAGGCACCCTTGATCTCTTCGATCACGGCGAAGTCGCACTCGACGTTGAGGAGTGCGTAGTGGGCCTTGTGGATCTTGTGGATCGGGTGCGCCAGCTGGCGACGACCCCAGTCCTCGGAGCGGTGCACGTTACCGCCGGAGTCGGTCACCATGCCCTGGTAACGTTCGACCATGGCAGGCACCTGCTCGCTCTGGTCCGGATGGACCAGGAACACGATTTCATAATGTCTCATTGTCTTCCCTTATGGATGAAATCTCGCTCAAAATCAGCAAGCTATTGCTAAAATCTCGAACGAGTTACAGCTACCCGGTAGCCCGGTGCAGCAAGAGATTCCCCCGCCAACAGGACGGGGACGCGCATCCTACCCAAGCGGGGTGCGGTACGCAAGCCGTAAAGCGCGGTTTTTCAGGCGTTTTCGAGCGCGCGCTGGCGCCCGATTTCGTAGAGGCAAATACCGGTCGCCACCGAGACGTTGAGGCTGGATACGACGCCCTGCATTGGCAGGCTGACGAGCAGGTCGCAGCGGCTCGCAATACCCTTCGACAAACCGGTGTGCTCCCTGCCCATGACGAGCACGGCGGAGCCCCCGAGGTCGGCGTCGTACAGGCTGCTGTCGGCCCGATCGCTTGTCCCGATCGCGCGCACCCCGTAGTCCGCCAGCCAGGCCAGCGTCTTGCCGAGGTTTCCGACGGGCGCGAACGGCAATTGCTCGGCGGCGCCAGCGGCGACCTTGCTGACCGTCGGGCCGAGACCTGCCGCACCGTGGCGCGGGACGATCAGCGCGTCGACGCCGGCCGCGTCGGCGGTCCGCATGCAAGCACCCAGATTGTGTGGATCCTGAACGCCATCCAGTGCCAACAATAGTAACGATCGCCCGGCCTGCAGCCGGTCCTCGACCAGGGTGCGCAGAGCCGCCTCGTCGAGGACAGTGCTGCGCCGTACCTCGGCAACCACGCCCTGGTGACGAGACTCACCGCTGATCTGGGTCAGTCGTGCACGATTGGCCGCCTGGATCTCGATGCCCGCCTCGCGCGCCGACCTGATGACCGCCTCGACGCGCGGGTTTGCCGTCTGGTATTCCGCGAACAGTCGCCGCACTTCGACGTTGCTGCCGGCGAGCAGCTGCTCGACGGCACGAAGCCCCGTGATGTACTGCGCCTTGCTCATTCGTCAATGCTCACTTCAGTTTTTCTACCGGGCGGAAGTCGATCCGGCGCGTGTCCATGTCGACGCGCTGCACCCTGACCCGCATCGCGTCGCCGAGACTGAAGGTGCGACCGCTGCGCTCGCCGACGAGGCGCTGTGTCGCCGAGTCGTAGTGGTAGTAGTCGTTGGCGAGGCTCGTAACATGCACGAGTCCGTCGGTCATCAGCTCGGTGATCTGTACGAAGACCCCGAAGTTCGTCACCCCCGTGATGACGCCGTCGAACTCATCACCCAGGTGCCCTTCCATGTACTGGCACTTCAACCAGGCTTCGACATCGCGGGTCGCGTCCTCGGCGCGCTTTTCATGCGACGAGGTGATTGCGCCGAGGCGCTCCATCTCGCGTCCGCTGTAGTCGTAACGTCCGGGTTTGCCGCCGCGCACGATATGACGTATCGCCCGGTGCACGAGCAGGTCGGGGTAGCGGCGAATCGGCGACGTAAAATGCGCGTAAGAATCCAGCGCCAGGCCGAAATGACCGATATTGGCCGGCGAGTACTCGGCGTGCGTCAGCGAACGCAGCATCGTCATCGCAATTGCAGCGGCATCGGGCCGGTCCTTGATCTGCTGAATCAGCGCATTGAACTGGCGCGGCTCAACGTGATCCGGATGCGGCACCTTGAGTCCGAGCGATTTGAGATACAGGGCCAGTTCGCCGAAACGATCACTATCCGGTTTCGGGTGCACCCGGTACAGCCCCTGGATTCGATGGCGTTTGAGGAATTTCGCCGCCTGCACGTTGGCTGCAATCATGCACTCCTCGATCAACCGGTGCGCATCGTTGCGCGGTACCACCTCGATTCGGTCGATCTCGCCGTCTTTATTCAGCTTGAAGCGTGTCTGCGGCAGGTCGATCTCGATGGCACCGCGACGACTGCGCGCTTTCGTGAACGCGCGAAACAACGCATGCAGCTCGCGTATCGATCCTTGCAGCGCTTTCGGTACCGAATTCTTCGAGCGCCCTTCCAGAAAGTCGTTGACCTGACTGTAGGTAAGCCGCGCTTTCGAACGCATGACGCCCTCGAGAAACGTTGAGCGCGTCACCTTGCCGCCGGCACTTACCTGCATGTCGCATACCATGCACAGCCGATCCACTTTCGGGTTCAGCGAACACAAACCGTTCGACAGCACTTCCGGCAACATCGGGACGACCCGGTCCGGAAAGTACACGGACGTTCCGCGCCGAATCGCCTCCTTGTCGAGCGCGGACCCGACTTTCACGTAATGCGCAACATCGGCGATAGCAACCAGCAGACGCCATCCGTTGCCCTGTTTCTCGCAGAAAACCGCATCGTCGAAGTCCCTTGCATCGGCACCGTCGATGGTCACGAGATCAACGTCGCGCAGGTCGGTCCGACCCTGTTTGGCCTTCGACGGCACCGTCGTTCCCAGGTGCTCGATCTCGTTTCGAACTTTCGCCGGCCAGTCCGCCGGAATGCCGTGTGTGTGAATCGCTATCTCGGTTGCAATGCCCTTGTCGTCCGGTGCACCGATGACCGTCACGACGCGGCCGGTTGCCTGTTCGACCTGCGTCGGGTAGTCGAGGATCTCGGCGACTACCATGTCGCCATGCTTTGCCGTGCCGGACTCACCTTTCGGCACCAGTATGCGGTGCGACAGTTTCGCATCATCCGGAATCACGATACCGATGCCGCGCTCCCGGATATATTGGCCGGCGACCTCGCGAACGCCGCGCTCGAGCACCTCGACAAGCTCGCCCTGCGCCCTGCCCCTGTGATCGTGACCCGCAATGCGGATCGCCACGCGATCGCCATCGAACAGCGACCGCATTTCCCGCGCCGACAGGAAGACGTCGTCCGGCTCGCCGTCGTCCCGTGCCACGAAGCCGAATCCGTCCCGGTGACCACTGACTGTTCCGGTTATGAGATCGAGCTTCGCCGTCAGACAAAATTCGCGCCGGCGGTTTTCCAGTATCAGGCCATTTCTGGCCATCTCATTCAAACGATCGGCGAGCAGCGAGCGCATGCGCTCACCCTTCAGACCAAACCCCTTGAGGATGGCACCCGCCTTGACCGGTTTGCCGACCTCCTCGAGGAAATCGAGCAGCTCGTTCGGGCTTGGAATCGGGTGTTTGTAAGGCTTTCCCTTGCGTGAATTCTTGCCGGTTTTCTTTTTCTTGCGGGCCAAATCCGATGGCTCCTCTCGAGCGATTGACTGTATTGACAGCTTGCGCCCCTATTGAGTACAGTGCGCGCCCTGCCGAATCGTTGTACAGCGTGGATTGTACGCGGTTCCGACATTGCCGAGGTGGCGGAATTGGTAGACGCGCTAGCTTCAGGTGCTAGTGGGGGTAACCCCGTGGAGGTTCAAGTCCTCTTCTCGGCACCAAATCCCTTAAAGACCCCCGCCGGGGGTCTTTGCATTTGTGGCTTCGATTTTTGCAGCGGCACTCCCGACGGTAAGATGGTTCTCCGCCAGAGAAGAAAAACCGGGGTGCGCTATGTCGATGCTGTGTACTGGAGTTTCCGCGTGGGCGCTCGCCCACCTGTTTCCGGCAGTTGCGCCCGGCGCCCGGGCGGCGCTGGCCGACAAACTTGGCGGCAACGCATACCGCGGACTGTTTTCGCTTGTCATCATTGCCTCACTGCTGGCCATCATTTTCGGCTGGAAGTCGGCGCTCCCGGCCCACGTTTACGTCCCGCCGTTGGCAGGTAGTTCCGTCGTTGGCGCAATTGTGCCGATTGCTTTCGTTTTGCTGGCTGCGGCCAGCGTGCCCTGCAATATCAGGCGATTCGTCCGGCACCCGCAGATGACCGGCGTCGTCGTCTGGGCTGCGGCGCACTTGCTGGCGAACGGCGACAGTCGTTCCGTCATGCTTTTTGGCGGACTCGGGCTCTGGGCGATACTCGAGATCGTGTTCATCAATCGGCGCGACGGCGCCTGGGAGAAACCGCCACCATCGCCCCTGTGGCGGGATGCTGTCGCCATTGCTGCCGGTGTTGGTATCGCCGCGCTGGCCTTTGTCTATCACGGCACACTGTCCGGTGTCGCGCTGGTTGCCGCACGATAGAAATCAACCACTTACACCAGATACTGCCCAATATCAGGAGACCATCAGGAATTCTCTGCAAACCGTAACTGAATAGTCACTTTGTAATCAGTTACTTACGAGCGCCTCTCTCTAGATTTGACTCCATGGCCGACGCAACTGTCGGCCCCGAAAAACGGGAGTCAAGCCATGAGAATCGCCCACGGTATCGCCACGCTAACTTTCATCCTGTCAATTACCGCCGGCTGCGCCAGCACACCGCGGGCCGACGCCGGCATCCATTCAGACGATAAGCAACCCGCCGAGAGCCGCGGCTACAAACTGGTTCGCAAAGCGACCGGCGGCGCGCATGCGGGCTGGCTGTACGCCCGGTCGGTCTACGAAAACCCGATTAACCGGCCCGTATCCCACGCCTCGTCGCTCGCGTCCTACGTCCTGAAGTCGGCCGGTGGCTCGCTACGGCGCATCGCCATCAGCACGGTGCAGATGCCGGCTCTTGATGGCGATATTCCGGCTGTCACGAACGCGGACCCCATGGACCTCGAGGCGTTCGAGCAAGAGCTCGACCGGATTACCGGAACGCGCCGCGATACCGGCCGTATCCGCTTCCTCGTCGACGGCGATGAATACTTTTGCCGACTGATGGAATCCATTGCCGCCGCCGAAGAAAGCATCGACATCCGAACCTACATCTTCGACAACGACGACTACGCCGTTGCCGTCGCGAATTCCCTGAGGGAGAAGTCCCGCACAGCACGGGTGCGCGTACTGCTCGACGGGCTCGGAAACATGCAGGCCATGCAGGTGGATCCCGACACCCTGCCCGCCGACCACAAGGCACCATTGTCAATGCGCATGTACATGCAACGCGAATCGAACGTAAAGGTGCGCAACATTACGAACCCATGGCTGACAGGCGACCATACCAAGACGACGATCATCGACGGGAAAACCGCGTTCGTCGGCGGCATGAACATCGGTCGTGAATACCGTTACGACTGGCACGACCTGATGATGGAGGTGACAGGCCCGGTCGTGGACCGCATGCAGTTCGAGTCCGACAAGGCCTGGGCCCGCGCCGGTCTGTTTGGCGACTTCGGCAATCTTGTCGCCTTTCTCAAAGGCAAACGGCAGCACGCCGGCGAGGACGGCTACCCGGTTCGTGTTCTCCAGACCCGCAACTTCGACTCCGATATCTACAAAGCGCAAATCGCCGCGATTCGCAATGCGAAAAGCTACATCCTGATCGAAAATGCGTATTTCTCGGACGACCGCACGATCTATGAGCTCGCAAAAGCCCGCCGCCGTGGCGTCGATGTCCGCGTTATCATCCCGTCGGCCGGCAATCACGGCGCATTGAATGCCAGTAACAAGGTGACGATCAATTCGCTGCTCGAACACGGCATCCGGGTCTACGAATACCCCGGCATGAGCCACGTGAAGGCCGCTGTATTCGACGGCTGGGCCAGTGTGGGATCGGCGAACTTCGACAAGCTGAGCCTGAAAGTCAACAAGGAGTTGAACCTCGCAACCAGCGACCCGGACACCGTCAACGCCCTGCTCGAACAGGTATTCATACCCGACATGCTGGCGTCGCGAGAGGTCAGGCGCCCCGCTGAAGTCACCGTCGCGCAGCGATTCGCCGAAATCGTAGTGGACGAGCTGCTATAAATGTGACTAAAGTAACAGGTTCAGTCTTGATCAGGTCCGGGGAGGCGGGAATGCAGGAGTTATTGCTCGGCGCATTATTGATACTCGCCGTGGCCTGGCTGGTCGTCCGGATCCGCGGTGGCCGGAATACCGCGACCGCCGGAGCCGATTCGGCGAACCGCAAGAAGTCGACGACCTACCATGCGGTTTCGATCAAGTACTCAGAGAGCGCCTGTGACGCCGCCAAGGCGATGACAGGCCGCCGGTTCCTGGCGACAGCCGCGCCCCGGCTGCCGCTCCCGGAATGCGATTCGCTCGAGTGCCGCTGCCAGTTCGCCCATCACGATGACAGACGCACCGGCAAGGACCGTCGCAGCCCGTTTGCCGCCGCCGGATTCGGCGGCGGAACCGGTACCTTCGAAAAGGAACGCAGGGAGAAATCTGATCGCCGCAAGAGCGATCAGGATGAGGACTTCTTCTAGGCCGTATCAGTAGCCGAGGTCGGCGACGACGACCCGGTAGTTTTCAAGTTCGACCTGGTATCGAGCCCGGTCCTCATAAAGGACGCGGATCTCTGTCTCTATTTCGCCCTTGCGCTGCGCCAGGTTCTTGAGCTCAATCAACAATTCGACCCGATCTTCGGCGGTTGACTCGTCACTAACGAGGGCGACTTCCTTCGCATCAATCGCTGCCTCGACGTTGTCGAGTTCGCGCTCTCGTGACGCGATCGCCGAGTTGGCTCGATTCACGTTGGATCGCAGCGTGTAAAGGTGATAGCCCGCGTTGTAGGCGTCGAGAAAGTCCGCCTCGTAGTGCGCGTTACAGACGCCGTAATAGTTGCTGCCGCTCGAGCCAACGCTGAATCCGCGGCTCGGCTGGCAGTATTCCGTGAGGCCCTGTTCACGTCCCGCCGTATAATCCGTAAGGTCTGGCGACACCCCGTGCTTGGCGCATGCCTTGCGGTACTTGCCGATACGGTCCGCCGTGTAACCGCGAACACCGTCTTCGTAACCCACCGCACGCCAATCGCTTGTCACACACTCGTCACCGCTCATCGTGGCGCAACCGCTCAGCACAGCAAGTGCCAGCGTGGCGACTATCAGGCTCAGTTTGTTCTTCATGACATTCTCCCGGATGCCGACGTATCACATGAATGAAATCATGCTCACACATTTACGCGCTGCCGGCTGAACGGGAACTTAAAACAGCGAAATACGCCCGGATTTCTGTAAGCCAATGTGACCTGCGTCACAGTGCGTTCGCTACCGCAGCGATACGCTCGGACGAACGCTAAGTACAGGGACTGACGGCATGGAGCTCGAGGCAATCAGTGGTGCAGCAATGATTGCTGTCACGAGCACGATCGTCTATCTCATTGTCGCCAAGACCTGGAACAGCGCGTCACGCGCCGTTTCTTCAGCCCGCAGTTTCTCCGATCGCATCATGCCCGAGGCTGCTCAACGCTTCCGGGATGAGTTCGAACGCCTGACTTCAAGTCAATCCGTGTACCTGAGCGGCGCGCTGGTTTTCGCGATGCTGTTTGTCGCTGCGCTGTTCCTGAATGCCGAGGAGTTGTTCGTCGGTTATCCCACCTGGCAACTGTATCTGAACCTGGGTGTGCTGGGCTTGGCCGGAATCGTCGCGTTATATCGTATATGCCGCACGATTATGGAACGCCGCCGAGTCCGGTTCGTGCGCGACGCAAATGTTGCAATCGGACATCAGCTGCAGCAACTGGCGTCTGGATTCGGCCGCGTCTACCACGACATCCCGACCTCATCGGGGGTCATTGACCACGTCCTCGTTGGCCAGGGTGGCGTCTACGCCGTAAACGTCATTGCACAGCGTTCAGGCAAACGCGCGCATACTCGCCTCGTCGAAAACACCCTGCAGTTCTCGAACGGCAAGCCGGAACGCTCGGTCGTATCGATAGCTGCAAGCAACCGACAATTGCAAAAAGACCTCCGGCGATTGACCGGTCACAAGGTGCGGGTACGCTCCGTCATTGCCGTACCCGGCTGGGACATGGGCGACCAGACCAACCGTGAACACCTGTTGGTCAACGAGCGCACCATTGCAATGCTTAGCGGCTGGAAGGACAACAGCGACTACCTTATGAACGAGGACGTCGACGCCATCCAGGCCAACCTGACGGAGCGCTGCGTCGGCACCTAGGTCGCAGCAGCCCCCGCCGCTGATGTCAGCTGGCTTCTCGCGTCGGCGAATTGCCGAGCTGCCTTATCAAGGTATGCAGACGCTTCGCCGTCGTAGCCGTCCGCCGATGCGGACCACACCCGATTGATATAGCGCTCACCCGCCGCGAAGCTGCTCATGATGTCGGCATAGGCTTGCAGTCCGAACAAGTGCACCATGCTCTCTCGCGCGTCGGCGAAACGACGCAGGTCGCCGCGCAACTTGAGGTCGATACGATCCCTAAGTGCCGAACCCCGAAGTTCTGACGCACTGGTCAGTTCTTCGAGGTCAGAAACGATATTCTGGATGGAATCCGACAATTCACTGCGGTTCATCTCCAGCACCGATTCGGACCGCGCGTGCGCCGACTCCTGCTGCCGAACGATCAACAGACCTATCGCCGCTGATAACGCCGCCGCAACGAACAACGTCCAGTCGACCTTTTCGATATCCAGCGCGGTTGCATAGGCGCCTGCGAGAAAGCCGCCGGCAAGTAAAAGGTATCCGATATTCTTCATAACTGCAGTCCTCCGGTCACGACGTCAGGACAATATGGAGCGCATCGCCAACGCCAACCAGTGCTTCACCGACAATGAGTCCCGCGGCAATGGGGATGCCCACCTCCTCGCTCCACGTCTTACCCCTGAATCGATCGGACAGCTCGCGTGCCAGCGTCCCCAGCGAATACGTCAGGACGATATTGAAAGGCAGGTAAAAGCCGAGACCAACGGTAATACCCAGTCCACCCATGACAGCGGACAGGATACCGCCAAGCACCGCACCGGCCGCGTATTTTTCGGTTGGCACATCACCACCCATGATGCCGTCGATGGTGCTGGCCAGCGCCTGCGCCTGCGGCGCCGGCAGCTTGTCGCTGCCGAGACCGTGCGACGCGTCGAGTACGAATATGACACCGATCACGACGATCGGTCCGAGCCAGGCACCGGCGAACTGGCCGATCTGCTGCATGCGCGGTGTCGCGCCAACGAGATAGCCGGTCTTGAGATCGAGCATCAGGTCGGTGGCCTGCGACATCGCGACACACGTGGCCGCGCCAACCATCAACGCGGCAATGATGGAGTCGGCCCGGTCCATACCAACGGCCTGCGTGACGATGATCAGCAGCGTAATACCGACCAGCGTCATTCCCGACAGCGGCGACCAGTTGGTACGCCCGATCGCTTCCGACAGAATGATGCCGGCCATCCAGATCCACAGCGTGCCCATGATCGCCATTGCGATACCGCTCAACAGGCTGATGTTCTCGACGGATACGACCGCCATGAAGCACAGCAGGATCGCCGCGCCGAGCACCGCGAAATACAGCAGCTTGATCGGCATTTCATCGCCGGAATTACTCGACGCAACCTGCGAGGCCTTTTGCATGGACCTGATCGCGCTCACGATCAGAGGCGCAGCAAGAATAACGCCCATGATGGCGCCGCCGATCAGCATGCCGATGCCGAACGGTCGGTACAGCAACAAGCGCAGCGGGCCGGGCTGATTGATCGTGGCACCGGCGGCATCCACCGGAAATGCACCGGTTGCCGCGAGCATCGGCGACAGGAACCAGTAGGCGACGAATCCGCCGATGATGAACGCGATGCCGCCGCGGCCGGCGATGAAACCGACGCCGATCGTCATCAGCGACAGGTACCAGACGCCGTTCATGTATTCCGGCATGCCGATCAATGCGCCGAGATTCCAGTTCGACACCCCGGTCTTGAGCGTCGTGAAATGCACCAGCGCGCTGAGCAGCGCGGCGGCGAGGAGAATGACCGCCTTGCGAACGCCGGCACCCGGTGATTTGAGAATGGTTGCCACTGCGACGCCACCCGGGTACGTGAGACGCTCGTAATCGATCATGTGCTTGCGCAGCGGGATGATAAATGCGATGCCAAGAAACGCGCCCGCGATACAACCGAATGTCAGGATCACGGGATCGAACTGGTCGCCGAATCCGAGCAGGAAAATAGCCGGCACCGAAAACATCATGCCGGACGACGCGCCGTTAACGCCGCTGGCGATTGTCTGAACGATATTGTTCTCAATGATGCTCTTGCGCCGCAGGATGCCGCGCAGGATGCCGAAACCGAGTATCGCCGCGAGCTCCGATCCCTCGATGGAAAATCCAAGTATCAGTGCCGCGTAGCCGATGGAGATGGCGATGACGACGCCGATAATCCAGCCGACGATCAACGCGATCCAGGTCAGCTCCGGGTACGGTCGCCCCGGATTAATCGGAGTGCTCAATGTGCGTTCCCCTCTTATTGTTTGCGGGAAAGCCTATCACAGCGGCATGACGTGTGCGCTCAGGCGCTCTGTCTCAAGCAGCTCCGAAAACTCGTCCGCCATGCGTTCGCAGGCCACCACCGTTTCGCGCCAGATCCGCACCCGATCCTTCGGCGAATAGTTCACGAAGTCGGTTCGGTCCGGGATCTTGCCACCGGGCAAGGTCGCCACGAATTCAGCCGACGGACTCACCAGAATCGTGCCATCGACATGTGACGAGTGCGGTCGTCGCCACGCCAGCTTCTTGTCGAACCAGCCCGGCACAATTCGATCGAAAAAATGAGGGTATAGCGTGAGCCGTCCGGGCGCGCTTTGTGGCAGATCAAGGTGATAGTCGATCACGCCGCCGTCCCGGTAGACCCCCGGCGCCGCTCCGGCGATATCCGCAACTCCGTTGAGGACCAACGGAATCGAGCCCGTCGCGACAATCGCGTCCTCGATGTTGTCTTTTGTCAGTGCCACTCGTCGTAGCGGAAAACCACGCGCATCGTAGTGTGGCGGCAGGTCACGCGGATCGAAAAACAGCGCGCGTTCGAAGAACGCACCGAGTGACGACCGACTCAGAATATTGAGCGTCGCCGCCGTAGCCAGGCCCGCCCAGAGCAGTGCATTGTTCGACGTTGACAGTACGTGTCGGGCACGAACCGCGAGTACATGCAGGCGAAAGACAGGATTCGCGAGAATCTCATCGGCCCCGCGGTCCCCGAGCACGATGCGGATGATCTCGCGACTCTTGGCGCTGATCTCGTCAATGTCAGGCGCGTCGGAATAGGACTGCTCGATGTACGCCTCCTCGAAACGCTGGATCGCCGCGACGGGGTCTGCCTGCGCATAGCAGGCAGAGCGCCAGCACCCGATCGACGTGCCGATCAGGTGTACGGGTCCCTCGAGGCGGGGCACCAGCGTCCGGTGGATCGCCCGGTCGAGCTGGCTCAGGACGAGCCACTTCGCGCCGCCGGAGGCGCCCGCAATCGTGCCGATGGACGTCGGATCGAAACCGTTGGCCTGAATGGATTTCAGGGCACCCGCGCCCGCTTTGATGGTCAAAGAGAACAATTTCACAAAATGGCGGAAAGAGTCACGTGAACAACGCTGTCGGCGGCTATTATAGGCACAACTTCCGCGCACCGGATCCGCTTATGTTACGCGCCCTGTTGTCGGCAATTGCCGGCGTCTGTCTTCTGATGCTGACCGGCCCGGTATTCGCCGATACTGAAGAACCGCCCCTGCTCGTTGCGCCGGACGGTGTCGATGCCGGCAGTTGCCAGTCGACCCCGTGCGCATCGCTGAGCTTCGCGCTGCAGCGGGTCGGCAAGAACGGTCGCATCGACGTTGCCGCCGGCAGTTATGCGCTGGATCGAGCCGAGGACGTTGTTTATCTCCTCAGCAATGCGATCGATGTGCGCGCGGCAGACGGCGCCAGCCTGATTGGCGTTCCGGTCGAATTCGCCGGCGCGCTCGAGGCCAGGGGATTTCACGCAGTTGTCGACAGCAAGGGGCTCTCACATGACCGCAAGTCGGCCAACGCGGCAATCGTCGCAAAGCAACAAGGCGTCTCGACCGCCGTAACCGCCGTCAACTGCGTTGCCGGTTCGGCCGGCGCGTTTCCCTGTTCCAATGTCGACCTGCTGGGCCGGTCACCGGACCGCGCAACGGCAGTGAGAGGCGCTGACATATGGGGCTTTATGGATCTCAACACCCATCGTGAGTACGTCATCATGGGCTACGCCAATGGAACGGCGCTCTATGACGTTACGGATCCGGAAAACCCGGCGGAGGTCGGGTTCATCCCGGGACAAAACACGACGTGGCGTGACATCAAGCTGCATCAGCGCTGGAACGCAGCGACAGCCCGCTTCGACGCGTTTGCGTTCATCACCGCGGACAACGCAAACGACGGTTTGCGCGTTATGGACTTGCGCAACCTGCCGCATTCGTTATCTCAAGGCGCCTACAACAGCGATTTCAGCCAGGCACACAATGTATTCATTACGGATGTCGAATTCGCCACCGGCTTGAGCACGTCTGAGGAATCACCGCTGTTGGTTACGGCGGGTTCCGAACTGGCTGACGGACGATTTCGTGCGTACAGCATGTCGTCCGCGCAATCGCCCGTCGCAATCGGAGCGCCGGCAACGCCGGCCGGCCAACCCGGCGGCGACAGGCTGTACATGCACGACGCCGCCTCTTTCCGTGTCACCGACACACGCGCCAACACGCAATGTCAGAATCCCGTCAACGGCCATTGCGATGTGCTGTTCGACTTTAACGAAGGTTCCGTCGATGTCTGGGACGTGACGGATACCGCGGACTTCCGCCGCCTGAGTCGCACAAGCTATTCAAATGTGCGTTACGTGCACTCCGGCTGGCCGACGGAAGACGGGCAATTCCTGTACGTGCAGGACGAATTGGATGAGCGCGATCGCGGCCTCAACACGACACTGCGCGTATTCGATATTTCCAACCTGGCGTCGCCCGTGCAGGTCGGAACCTGGACCGGTCCGACAAACGCCATCGACCACAACGGATTCGTTCGCGGCAATCGGTACTACATGTCCAACTACTCACGTGGCCTGACAATACTCGATATCACCAACCCGGCGTCGCCTGCGCTCGCGGGTCGCTTCGACACATACCCGTCCGGCGATGCGGTCGGGTTCCCAGGCGCGTGGGGTACTTACCCGTTCCTGCCGAGCGGCAATATCGCGATCAGCGATATCGACAGCGGTTTGTTCATGGTGCGTGACAATACCCTGTCGGTACCGCAGGGATCGCTCGGGTTTACCGGACCGTCGTTCGGCACCGACGAATCACAGACGTTGACGCTGGATGTGCAGCGGTCCGGCGGTACGCAGGGTGCGGTCAGCGTCGCATGGGAAATTGTCGGCGCAACCGCGGACGCGACCGACGTTACTGCAACCAGTGGAACGCTCAACTGGGCCGACGGCGACTCGACGACAAAGACCATTGCCATCGGCCTTGTTAACGACGGCAATGCCGAGGACCTCGAGCGCGTCATGGTACGGCTGCATTCGCCAACGGGCGGTGCGACGCTCGCGTCGCCCAATATCTCGAGCGGCTGGATTGCCGATCCGGGCTCAAGCGCAGCCGTCGGTTTTACTGAGCGGGACTTCGCCGTAACGGAGCGCGGTTTCGGCAAAGCCATTGCCGTGGTGCGGCGATCCGGCACCGCGTCCGGATCGGTTTCGGTAGATTTCACCGTCACTGCCGGCGACGCGACCACCGGTTCGGACTATTCAGGCCCGGCGTCCGGTACCCTGACATGGGCGAACGGCGATGCAACGCCGCGCTGGATAGAGTATTCGGTCAGTGACGATGGTAGCGGCGAGCCCGACGAGTTTTTCGAAATCTCCCTCGGCAATGTATCGGGCGGCACGCTCTCAGGAAACGACGTACTGCGCATCAACATCGTTGATGGCGACGGATCGAACAGCGCCCCAAACGCGGTCGCGGGCTCTACCCAGAATGTGTCAGGCGGCGCCAGTGTCACCCTCGACGGCAGTGCGTCGAACGATCCGAACGGCGATTCGCTCAGCTATGCCTGGACCCAGACTGTCGGGCCAACGGTGAGTCTGTCGGGCGCCAGCACCGCATCGGCTTCGTTTATGGCACCAACGGTTACATCGAACACGATGCTGCGTTTCGAATTGCAGGTTACGGACCCGAGCGGCCTCAGTGACACGGCGCTGGCAACGGTCAATGTCGCCGCAGCCGGTGGCCAGCAGAGCAGTTCGGGAGGCGGCTCGATACCGATGTGGGTGTTGTTGATTCTTGGCGGTTTTGTCGCGCGCCGGCTTACTCGAACGGGTGCATTCGAATAATCGTCTGTTTGCGGTCCGGACCCGTCGAGACGATATCAACCGGCACGCCGGCAAGTTCCTCTATGCGCGACAGGTACGCTCGCGCCTTCTCCGGCAGGTCGTCGTAGCGGGTGACGCCCACTGTCGATTCCTGCCAGCCGGCCCACTCTTCGTAAATCGGTCGACAGTCGGCAAATCGGTCCGTCACGACCGGCAGCCCCGAAATCGGCTCGCCGTCGATCGAGTAGCCAACGCAAATCTGGATAGTCTCCAGCTCGTCGAGTACGTCGAGCTTGGTCACGCAAAGACCGGACACGCTGCTGTTGATGATCGAACGCCGTAACGCGACCGCGTCGAACCAGCCACATCGCCGTGGCCGGCCGGTCGTCGCACCGAATTCCGCGCCGACCTTCGCGATATGCGCGCCCTGCTCGTCGAACAACTCGGTCGGAAATGGACCGGCGCCGACGCGCGTCGTATAGGCTTTGACGATACCCAGAACGTAATCGAGATTGCGCGGCCCGACACCGGTACCGGTGCTGGCCGCCGCCGCGACCGTATTGGACGACGTGACGAACGGGTACGTGCCGTGGTCGATATCGAGAAAGCTGCCCTGAGCCCCCTCGAACAGGATGCTATTGCCGGAATCCGCCAGGTCCTGGAGGATCTGCGTGATGTCAGCGGTAATCGGCGCAATGATCTCGGCATATCCCAGCGCCTCGTCGAGGGTCTGCGCAAAATCAACCGCATCAGCGCCAAAGTAATTCTTGAGCAGGAAGTTGTGATAGTCGAGGATCTCACCGAGCTTCGCGGCGAAGTTTTCGCGAACGAACAGGTCGGAGACCTTCAGCGCACGCCGTGAGACCTTGTCTTCGTAAGCGGGACCGATTCCACGACCCGTCGTGCCAATTGCCGACTTGCCGCGCGCCTTCTCGCGAGCGGCGTCCAGCGCGACGTGCGACGGCAGGATCAGCGGGCAACCCGGGCTGACCTTGAGACGTTCATAAACGGGAACACCGCTTTCTATGAGCGCATTGGCCTCCCGTACGAGGGCATCGAGCGCGAGCACGACGCCGTTCCCGATCAGGCAGCTTACGCCGTCGCGCAGGATCCCGGATGGAATCAGGTGCAAAACGGTTTTTTCCCCGCCGATAACCAACGTGTGGCCCGCATTGTGTCCACCCTGGAATCGCGCCACAGCCGCCGCACGATCCGTGAGGAGGTCCACAATCTTGCCCTTGCCCTCGTCACCCCACTGGGTTCCGATGACAACTACGTTCTTACCCATATTGAAACAATTTCCCGAAAAGCCCCGGGGCTAGCCGCGCACCAGGAACAGAGTCACCAGCCCGAGAATCATGACGACCAGGCCGACAGTCCGTATCTGATTGTCGCCCAGTTGAGAGATTTCCGCCACCAGGTCACGGTATTTGCGCGGCGAGACAAACGGCAGCATGCCCTCGATGATCAGCACGAGGGCGATGGCCGTAAGAATCTCAGTGGCTATTGCGAGCCGTCCGACTGGTTCAGGAAGCGGAAAAACTCGTTGTTCGGGTCAAGCACAAGCAAATCGCCCTCATTGCCGACGGAATTTCGATACGCGTTGATGCTGCGATAGAACGCGTAGAAATCCGGGTCCTTGTTATAGGCGTTCGCATAGATTTCGGCGGCACGGGCATCGCCCTCACCACGAATAATCTGGCTTTCGCGCCGCGCCGTGGCGAGGATGACCGTACGATCCTTGTCGGCAGTAGCTCGAATCGTTTCTGCGGCGGCTTCACCTTTTGCACGCGTGTCTTTTGCAAGCTGCGTGCGCTCTGCCCGCATTTGCTGATACACGGATTCCCGCACAGACGATACGAATTCGACCTGCTTGACCCGGAAGTCCACCAGTTCAACACCGAGGTCTTCCGCCGCGGGCTTCGCCAGTGCCAGCATGTCCCTCATCAGCTCGAGGCGTTCCACCGATATCGCTTCCTGGGTCGAGCGTTTGCCGAATTCCGTTACCACCGAGTTCTTGACGATTTCTCTCAGCCGCTCGACGGCAACCTGCATCTGGCCGCCGGCTGTGGACGTGTAGAACCTGACCTCGTCAACGATGCGCCATTTGACGAAAAAGTCGACGGTCATGTCCTGTCGATCGAGCGTAAAGACGGCCTGCGGCGCATCGTCGATCTTCAGGATGCGGCTCGGAAACTTGCGCACGGTCTGGTAGATCGGGATTTTGAAATGCAATCCGGGTTCGTAGTTGCCTTCGACAACTTCACCCACCTGCAGCTTGATCGCCAGCTCGCGCTCGTTCACCGTGAATGCCGAGAGAGCGATGATGACGAAAATCGCTCCAATACCGATGAGTACGCCAAATCTTGAATTTTTCATTGGCGAGTCCTCCGCTCACGCGCCGACTGTGGGTTGCTGGGCGCCGGCTCCCCCGTCGAAACGGAATAGTCATCGCCCGCACCGGTCTCGGGCAGGCGCATACCTGCCCGGCGCAACATCTGGTCGATCGGCAGATACAGCAAATTGCCGCTGCCCTCTGAATCGATAATGATCTTGTTCGCACCGCCATACACGTCCTCGACGGCATCCAGGTAAAGACGATCACGGGTTACACGGGGGGCTTTCTGGTATTCCGCCAGCAGTGCCTCAAATCTTGCCGCGTCACCCTGCGCGTCCGCGATGACGCGCTCCCGGTATGCATTCGCATCCTGCAAAAGCCGTTGTGCCTCACCTTCTGCGCGGCCAACGAGGTCATTGCGGTACGCTTCGGCCTCAAACCGGTAACGCTCGCTGTCATTATCGGCGCGGACGGTATCGGCGACGGCATCTTCGACGATCGGCGGATAGTTGACGACGTTCAGGTTAACCGACGTCACTGTGAGGCCCGCTCCGTAATCCGACAGCGTCTGTTGCAGCTCTTCCTGCGTGCGCGACGAAATGATGGCGCGCTCGTCGCCGATGAGCGAAGCCAGCGTGCTGGTACCGGCGACACCACGCAGTGCGCTTTCTGTAACGTCCTGCAATGTCAGGTCCGGATCTTCGACTTCGAAACTGTATTTCACGGGGTCGGAGCGACGGTATTGCACGACGATATCGATGTACACGTACCATTTATCGGCCGTGAGCATTTCGGTCGAGTAGTTGAAGTTGTTCAGCTCCACGACGTTGACCACGTCGACGGTCTCGATCGGGAACGGCAGGTGCCAGCGCAATCCGGGGTTCGTCACCTCGGTAAACGCGCCAAATCGCTGCACGACACCCTGCTCGGCCGCGTCGACGCGATAGAAGCCCGTCAACCCCCAGACGATGAGGAGCACCACGATCAGCGCATAACCGCCGGAGCCGCCTTTGCCGCCGCCGCCGAGAATGCTGCCGAAGCGCTTTTGCCAGTCCTGCACTATCTGGTCGAGATCGTTCTGCTGGCCGCCGCCGCGGCCCCAGGGATCCTGATCGTCCCCGTTTCCTTTTCCGTTACCTTGTTCGTTCCAGGCCATAGTCTGTCTACTCATTTGCTGCCGGTGCCGCAATCGACCCGGCCGGTTCTATATCGAGATTTTCACGCTTCAGAAAGCGCTTCAAGTCCTTTTCCACCATCTTCACGTCCAGCGTCCAGCTGCCATCTTCGTGAACAGCCTCATCAAGGACCGCGCCAAGCTCGAAAAGTTTGGCACGTTGCCGTCCCTGGTCGGGTTGCAGGTGAATTTGGCGCAGTAGCGTCTTTCGCTGCAGTCTCTCGGCGATCGCGGTCTTGAGCATCGGAATGCCCTCGCCCGTGACTGCCGACAGCCACACCGCGCGCCCCTCTCCTTTCCGGTTATTCGTTACGCGCGGCTCGCGCTCCAGCTTGTCGATCTTATTGTACACGCGTATTTGCGGCACTTTGTCTGCGTCGAGCTGTTTCAGCACGGAATTGACCTGACGCACGCGTTGCCACCGATTCGGGTCGCTCGCGTCAATGAGGTGCAGGATCAGGTCGGCTTCACGAGCCTCCTGCAGCGTAGACCGGAATGCGGCGACCAGCTCGTGCGGCAGGTCGCGTACGAATCCGACGGTGTCCGCGAGCACGACATGCCCGCCCTCCGGCAGGTCGAGGCGCCGGACCGTTGGATCCAGCGTCGCGAACAACTGGTCCTGTACGTACACGCCCGCGTCTGTCAGCGCATTGAACAGCGTCGACTTGCCGGCATTGGTGTAGCCGACCAGCGCGACGGTTGGAATCTCGGCGCGCACACGATTGCGGCGATTCATCGAGCGCCGGGTATCGACGTGTTGCAGCCGCTCCCTGAGCTGGCGAATACGGTTGCCGATCAGGCGGCGGTCGGTTTCCAGCTGGGTTTCACCCGGGCCACGCAAGCCGATACCGCCTTTCTGGCGCTCGAGGTGAGTCCAGCCCCGGACCAGTCGTGTCGACAGGTGACGCAACTGCGCGAGCTCGACCTGCAGCTTGCCTTCGAAGCTGCGCGCGCGCTGCGCGAATATGTCGAGTATCAGGCCGGCCCGGTCCAGCACGCGGCACTTGAGTACGCGTTCGAGATTGCGCTCCTGACTGGGGCTGAGACTCGCGCACGAAATCACGAGTTCGGCGTTATTGTCTCGAATCAGCTGCTCGAGCTCTTCGAGCTTGCCCTTGCCGATGAAGTAACGCGGATCAGGTCGCTTGCGGGCGTTGATCAGCTCGCCCGCAACAATAGCGCCCGCCGAGCGCGCCAGTTCGGCGAACTCATCGCGTTCGGACTCATCGGGTAACCCATCGGGACTCGCATGGACGAGCACTGCGCGCTCGCCACTTTGCGGCCTTTCAAACAAATATCACCTCCTGGCGAGGCAATACCGCTGTGCACTTACTCGTCGTCATCTCCTGCGTCCTCACCCGGAATCGGGAGGCGGACGTTGCGTGACGGCACCACCGTCGAAATGGCATGCTTGTAAACCATCTGGTTCACGCTGTTCTTGAGCAGGACGACGAACTGGTCGAACGAATCCACCTGCCCCTGCAGCTTGATGCCATTCACGAGGTAGATGGATACCGGAACCTTTTCTTTCCTGAGAATGTTGAGAAACGGGTCCTGCAAAGTCTGCCCTTTAGCCATGTTGGGTCTCCTTATTCTTGTTGTCGGAAGTCCGCAACCCGGTGGCGCCGGGGGCCCACAGCGGCCTTCTGCCTAAGCGTTCAAAAAGTCTAACAGATACGACGTTATTGTGGCGATCACATCGCCTTCAACCGTATCCACCGAAAACAGCGCATTTTCCGCGCGCAGCCACGTCAGCTGGCGCTTCGCGAGCTGCCTGGTCGCGTACAACGTCCGCCGCCGTGCTTCATCGAGACCGTAAATACCGTCCAGATAACGCCAGAACTGGCGATAGCCGACCGAGCGCATTGACGAGGCATCCGCGGTGAGACCCGGGCGCGCGTAGAGCGTGCGCATTTCGTCCTCGAAGCCCTGTTCGATCATATTGTCGAGGCGCGCCTCGATGCGCTCGTGAAGCCGGGCACGCGGCTCGACATTGAGACCGATTTTGACGAATTCGTAGCCTCGACCAGCGGTCGGTCCGGCGTCAGCGTGCCAGGCGCTGAGCGTCCGGCCACTCAGACGGAAGACCTCGAGCGCGCGTTGGATGCGTTGCCGGTCGTTCGGCTCGAGGCGCGCCGCCGTCGCCGGGTCGACCCTGGCAAGCTCGGCGTGCATCGCGGGCCATCCTCGCTTGTCCGCTTCGGCGTCAATCTCGTCACGTACCGTGTCGTCCGCCTGCGGCAACTCGGCGATGCCCTGCGTCAATGCCCGGAAATACATCATCGTGCCACCCGCGAGCAACGGGATCCGGCCGTTGGCCAGGCTGGCCTCGATGGCGGCCTCGGCATCGCGAACAAAATCGCCGGCCGAGTACGCATCTTCCGGATCGCGAATATCAACGAGCTGGTGTGGCGCTCGCCTGAGCGTATCCGGATCGGGCTTTGCAGTTCCGATGTCCATGCCGCGATAGACCAGTGCGGAATCGACGCTGATGATGTCGCAGGGAAAATGCTCACTGAGGGCGATTGCGACGTCGGTCTTGCCCGACGCCGTGGGACCCATCAACAGAATCGCGGTTTTTGACCTGTCGTTTTGGATTGGGGTTTCCGTCACCTGATCTAACGGCCGCGCAGGAAAAGCCGGTCGAGCTCCGACATCGTGATCGCCGTCCAGGTCGGGCGGCCGTGGTTGCACTGGTCCGCTTTGTCCGTCGCCTCCATTTCTCGTAACAGCGCGTTCATTTCGTCGATCGACAGCAGCCGATTCGCACGCACCGAATGGTGGCACGCCATCGTTGCAAGAAACTCATCGCTGGCTTCGGCGACGCGATTGCTTTGCCCGAGTTCCGACAGGTCGGAAAGTACGTCACGCAACAACGCTTCGACATCGGAGTTGCGCAATAGCACCGGTACTTCGCGAATAGTCAGCGAGGTGGGGCCCGAACGATCGACGACAAACCCGAGCGCCGCGAGTGCATCATGCGACTGTTCGACGAGATCGGCTTCGCTGTCGGAAACCGAGACGGATTCCGGCACGAGCAACGGCTGCCGCACGACGCTGCGATCGTCGTAACTCTTCTTCAGCTTTTCATACGTGATGCGCTCATGCGCGGCATGCATATCGACGATCACGAGACCGTCCATGTTTTCGGCAAGAATGTAGGCGCCCGCAAGCTGTGCGATCGCAAACCCGAGCGGCGGCACATCCGTCGCCTCTTCCGGTACGTCAGCCAATGACGGCGCGGTGGCCATTGCGCGATACGTCGCGAGAGTTTCGCTGACAGCCGACGTCGGTGTCGATGGTCGCAACGGCATCGAACCCTGGCCGAAAACCCGGTCGCGAGTCATCGGGATCGGCGTCACATCGTGTCCTCCCGGTCGCGTTTCACCGAGCGCTACCTCGACAGCCTGCGCGACCACACCGTGCACCCGCCGGCCGTCCCGAAACCGCACTTCGTGCTTCGCGGGATGCGCATTGGCGTCGACACCGGCCGGGTCCATCGTCAGGTTCAGCACGTATGCCGGAAAACGACCATGGAACAAAACATCCCGATAGGCATGTCGGACCGCGTGCGCCAGTGTCTTGTCCGTCACGCTGCGCCCATTGACAAACCAGAACTGCATGTCCGGCTGACTGCGATTGAACGTCGGCAGCCCGATCCATCCGTTCAACGCGATGCCTTCGACGTCACGCTCGATCCAGACGCATTGTTCCGCGAACGACTCACCGCACACGCGGGCGATCCGCTTGCGCTGCGCTTCCACCGTTTTGGCCGCGGCGGCCTGCAACACGGTTCGCTGGTTGTGCGTCAATGTGAACGCAATTTCGGGACGCGACAACGCAAGGCGCCGCACCCATTTCTCAATGTGTCCGAATTCCGTGCGTTCGGTGCGCAGGAAACGCCGCCTGGCCGGCGTATTGTAGAAAAGGTCATGAACCTCAACCGTCGTGCCCTGTGGATGTGGCGCCGGCGTCGGACCGCTGATGTCGCCGCCATCGGCTTGCACCTGCCATGCGGCCCCGTCACCGACGAGCTTTGATACCAGCGTCAATCGCGCAACGGATGCGATGCTCGGCAAGGCCTCGCCGCGAAATCCCAGTGACGCAACGGCTTCGAGGTCATCGAGACTCGAAATCTTGCTCGTCGCGTGCCGTGATAACGCAAGTCGCAGCTCGTCTTTCGGGATGCCCTTGCCGTCGTCGCGTATTCGGATCAGCTTCTGGCCACCCGCGATAATATCGATCTGGACCGTTTGTGCGCCGGCATCGAGACTGTTTTCCACCAGTTCCTTGACCACGGACGCCGGCCGCTCGACGACCTCGCCGGCCGCGATCTGGTTGATGAGGTGGTCTGGGAGTTGCTGGATCGGCATGCGGGTGATGTTCTTGCCAATCCCGCATTGTTTCAAGTCCCGGCCGAAATGTCTCCTAGCCGCCGGTGAAGATCGGGATATTCAGGGTCTGTCCCACGCGGATATTGTCGGACGACAACTTGTTGGCCTGCCGAATTGACGACACGCTGACGTTGTAACGCTCCGCTATCTCCGAAATCGTGTCACCGCGTGCTATGACGTGCTTGACCTGCCGCGTCGGACGCTGCTTGAGCTCCATCGCAATGCGCGTATCAGCCGGCGCATTGTCGTAGTAGTAGTCACGAATACCCGCAAGAATGGCGGCAGCCAGGCGTTTCTGGTGATTGCGATCACGCAGCTTCTTCTCGTCATTGGGATTCGACATGAAACCCGTTTCGACGAGAATCGACGGCATTTCGGCCGACGTCAGTACCGCGAGGCTCTTGGACCGCACCTTTTTGCTGTGCATCTTTGCCACGCGGCTCATCTGTCGGCTGACGCGCATGCCGACGTCGTTGCTTGCGCTCAGCGCCGCCGACTGCGAGAGATCGTAGAGCACCGATGCCAGCACCGGGTCCTTGTCATTCAACGAGACATCGCCAACTTTGACCTCGCGGCGGTTACGCTCGGCGAGCGCGGCGCGCGCTTCACGGCTCGCCCGGTCGAGATCGAGCGCCCACACCGAGCCGCCGCTCGGCCCGGAGCTGTGATTGCCGTCCGCATGCACCGACACGAGCAGGTCCGCTTTCTGGCGCCGCGCAATGTCAACGCGATCGTCAAGATCGATAAACACGTCGCGATCCCGGATCAGCAAGGCTCGCATACCAGGCTCGGCATCGATTCGAGCAGCCAGTTCCCGGGCAATCGACAACACGATGTCTTTCTCGCGAGTACGCCGGCCTACAGCACCGGGATCCTTCCCGCCATGCCCGGCATCGACCGCAACAATGATGTCGCGGCCAGGATTGTAAGCCTCGGATGCACGCTTGACGGCCTGCAGGCTGCCCGTTCGTTGCAGGTCAATGACGAGGCGATCGCCGTACTTGTCATTGGGCCCCGCGGTAAAGCTGCGCGAACGCACCGGTTGCGACAACTCAAGGACAACCCGGAGATCGCCTTCCGCGCGAATACCGCTGCGAATCTCGCGCACCGGCCCGGTTCCCTGCGGCAGCGACTGGAGTCGGCTCGCGAGGCGGCTGTCTTTCAGGTCGATCACGATGCGATCGGGACCGCGCAGCGTGAAGATGTTGTGCGGGACCGACTTCGAAAGGTCCAGGACGACGCGGGTCTTGTCATTCTCCGTCCAGATTCGCACGTTTTCTACGGTTACGCCCGCATAAGCCATTGAGTTCAATAGCAAAAGCGTCAGTGTTGTTATCGCTCTTCGGAACAGCATCGGTGCCCAGGCCAATGTGTTAGTGGATTATGTCGACCGAGTATACGAATTCGGCGACAAAAACCAAGAGTTTTTACTTCAAAATTATGGAGATAGCGGGACTAGTTAATCTTTCGATTCAGGAATATCCAGTCGTGCGGCGACGGCCCTGCCACGCTCGCTGATGCCGCGCAGCGTGGCCGACCGCCCGTTGCCGTCGTAGGCCAGGTCGAGCCTGAGGTCCGCCGCGCTGGCGAGCCCGGGTGCCCGATCCGGCCACTCGACCAGCCGAAATCCGTCGTCCAGCTCGTTCCAGCCCAGGTATCGCAATTCCTCTTCATCCGAAACCCGATATAAATCAACGTGGTAGAAACGGCCCGAAGAAAGATTATAGGGCTCGACCAGCGTGTAGGTCGGGCTTGGTACGGGTCCGTCGTGCCCGGCTGCACGGATCAACGCCCGTGCAAACGTCGACTTGCCGGCCCCGAGCTCACCGCTGAGTAACAGGGTCCATCCACCCAGGTCGTCGGGCAACGCGCGATAAAACGCCTCGGCATACGCAACGGTTCCAGCTTCATCCCGAAGCAACCGACTCATGGATTGACCACCATTCGCAGCGCATCAACGAGGTCGGACGCCAGTAATCCGCGCTCGCCCGGCCCCGCGGCAATGTCACCGGCACGCGCATGCACCTCGACGCCTGTCGCCGCCGCGTCCGGCGCGGGGATTCCCTGGGCAAGCAATGCGGCGATGATTCCGGTCAGTGCATCGCCTATGCCGGGCGACGCCATGCCCGGGTTTCCGTTCGTGCAGAAATACGGGACGTCGTTGCCGTCGCTGACCAGCGTGCCGCGCCCTTTCAGGACGGCAACACCACCGTAACGATCGACGAGTTCCGCGACGGCGCCATCACGATCCTGTTGCACGGCGTCTATCGAACGATCGAGCAGCCGCGCCGCCTCCCCGGGGTGCGGTGTAACAACCCGCCCCGGTTTCGACCCGGGGCGCTCGGCGAGCCAGTTCAGCGCATCGGCGTCCCAAACCGACGGCTTGTCACTGGCGGCAACCATCTCGTACACCGATTCCGCCCACGCAGACCGGCCAAGCCCGGGACCGAAAGCGACGACGTCCGCCCGATCCAGCGGCTCGGCGAGATCGTCCCCGTCGACGATGGCGTGCGTCATTAGCTCCGGTCTTGTTGCAGCGATTACCGCAGCGTGCGACGGATGCGTTGCAACGGTGACCCGTCCCGCGCCGGCGCGCAGCGCCGCCGCCCCGCATATCAGTGACGCGCCCGGCATTCCGGGACCACCGCCGACGACTAGCACGTGGCCGAACTGCCCCTTGTGTGCCGCACGTCGCCGTTCCGGCAACGCAAGCAGCAGCGACACGTCATCGAGCCCGCGATAGACCGGTCGCACATCGGCAACCCACTCCGGCGGTATGTCGAGTGTCGACAACGTCACCTCACCGCAGCGTTCGGCGCCGGCAGCCAGGAACAAGCCTGTTTTCAACCCCACAAACGTGGTCGTCAGGTTGGCGGTAACCGCGGCGCCGCGGACCTCGCCCGTGTCGCCGTCCAGGCCGCTTGGTATGTCAAGCGCGACGACCGGCGCCGGATACCAGTTGATGCACTCTACGGCCTTTGCGTAGTCGCCGTCGAGATCGCGCGACAGTCCGCTGCCGAAAATCGCGTCGACGACGAGGTCCGCGTCGACGTCCAGGTCACCGGCCCAGCGTTCGACCTCCCCGCCGTCTGCAACGAAGTCGGCGTATGCCGTCGCCGCATCCCCTTTCAGGACGGCGGGGTCCGCCAGAGAAACCACGGTAACCCCGATACCGTATTCATCGGCCAGTCTCGCCACGACATAGCCATCGCCGGCGTTGTTGCCGACACCGCAAACGATCAGCCAGTGTTCGGCGTCCGGAAACCGATCGCAAATCTCGTCCGCGGCCGCCTCACCAGCGCGCTCCATGAGCGTGTAGCCGGGAACGTCGTGATTTTCGATCGCGATTCGGTCCATGCTGCGAACCGCAGCGACCGAATAGATGTTTGCCCGCAGGTGATACATTCGGGCGATTATACTGTCCTGACCCATGCAGCAAACCACCCGACGAATCATCGACCCGTCCCTGAAACACGAGATCCTGGCGTGGTGCCGCGAACTCGGTTTTCAGCAGGCCGGCGTCAGCGATATCGACCTGTCACAGGCCGAGAGCCGACTTCGCGACTGGCTGCAACGCAGGTATCACGGCTCGATGAACTACATGGAACGCCATGGAACCAAGCGCAGCCGTCCCGAGCGACTGGTTCCCGGAACGATTCGCGTCCTGTCGGTTCGCATGGACTACCTCAACGACGACCAGGACGTCGCCAAAGCGTTGCTCGACCACGACAGCAAAGCCTACGTATCGCGGTACGCACTTGGACGGGATTATCACAAGGTGATGCGCAAACGCCTCCAGGCGCTGGCACGTCGTATCGAACAGCGCGTCGGCGATTTCGGCTACCGGGTGTTCGTGGACAGCGCACCGGTACTGGAAAAGGCCATCGCTGAAAAAGCCGGGCTCGGGTGGGTGGGCAAGCACACCAATGTCATCGATCGAAACACCGGTTCGTGGTTTTTCCTGGGCGAGCTGTACACCGACCTGCCGCTTCCCGTCGACGATCCGGAAGTGTCGCACTGCGGCAGCTGCACCGCGTGTATTGACGTCTGTCCGACGAACGCCATTGTCGCGCCGTACCAACTCGACGCGCGTCGCTGCATTTCCTACCTGACGATCGAGAACAAAGGCGCGATCCCCGAGGAATTCCGCAAAGAGATCGGCAATCGTGTCTACGGCTGCGACGACTGCCAGTTGTTCTGCCCATGGAACAAGTTCGCCCAACGCAGTCCGGAAACGGATTTCGCGCCGCGGCACGACCTCGAGTCGGCCGATCTCATCGACTTGTTCGCATGGGATCGTGATACGTTTCTCGAGCGAACGGAAGGCAGTGCCATTCGACGCATCGGTCACGAGCGGTGGCTGCGCAATATCGCCGTTGCGCTCGGCAACGCGGCAACGGCGCCGCAGGTTGTCGCCGCTCTCGAGAAACGCAAACACGACCCGTCAGACCTGGTCACCGAGCATGTCAGGTGGGCTCTGCGGCAACACGAAGGAGATAAGAATGTTTGAGGCCCCGAAGTCGGAGTACCTGGTTCCTTTCGACGGCAGTTTCGATCTCGCGAAGGCGAGTACGACACCGCAGACCGATGCGCCGCGCCACAAGGGCAAGTACCGCCGTGAGTCTCGCGAGCGACTCAATATCCTGCAACGCGTACTCGCGGCCGGCGATCGGCACGCCGTGTTACTGGTATTCCAGGCCATGGACGCCGCCGGCAAGGACAGTACGATTCGTGCCGTCATGCAGGGCGTGGACCCGTCCGGCTGCCAGGTGTTCAGCTTCAAGAAACCGTCGAGCCTCGAACTCGATCACGACTTCCTGTGGCGTACAACCTGTCGCCTTCCGGAGCGCGGTCGAATCGGGATTTTCAATCGCAGCCAGTACGAGGAAGTGCTCGTCGTCCGTGTCCATCCGAAAATACTCGAATACCAGAGGCTGCCGGACGAACCGAACCTGGCAACAATCTGGGACGAACGACTGACGTCCATCCGTCAGCAGGAAGAACACCTTGCGCGTAACGGCACCGTGATCCTCAAGTTCTGGCTCAACGTTTCCCGGGACGAACAGAAACGTCGCTTTCTCGCGCGACTGGACGACAAGGCCAAGAACTGGAAATTCGAACCCGGCGACGTCGTGGAGCGACGCCACTGGGACGACTACATGGCCGCTTACCAGGAAGCCCTGAACGCGACATCGCGCCCCTGGGCTCCGTGGTACGCCATTCCGGCCGATGACAAGCCCTACATGCGCGCCCGCGTCGCGGACATCATTGTCGACGCGTTGCAGAGCATCGGCCTGCGCTACCCCGAACCGTCCGCCGAGGACCGTGCGAAGTTTGCCGAGGCACGCGCGGAACTCGAGACCGACGAGTGACCTGCGTCACAGTTTCGGACGGAGCGCCCGTGAATATGTGGTCTGGTCGATATTCGTAGCACCAAATAAGGGCAAGAATCCCCTTTTACGGAAGGGAACCGGTTTTGCAGCCTTCACTTGCCATCAACTCGGACTACAAGCGGTCGCTCCTGAACAGCCTTGAGCTGTTCGAAGGTGTATCGCCCGATGATGTGCAGGAATTGCTGCAACGCTGCGACCGCCAGGACCTTGCCGCCGGCGAGCTGCTATTGTCCCCCGGCGCAAAAAACGAACACGTATTCATCGTCCTTTCCGGCAGTCTCAACATTCACGTCGGGTCGCCGGATACGCCGGTACTGGCTACGATGGAGGTTGGCGCCTGCGTCGGCGAGATGTCAATCATCGAGGATCGTGATCCGTCTGCCTACGTGATCGGTGCCGAGCCGTCGCACCTGCTGGTGATTCACCAGACCACACTCTGGGACATGGTCGACGCCTCGCACGAATTCGCAAAAAACCTGCTCGTTGTGCTATCCGAGCGCGTGCGCAGTCACAACCGGGTCATTGCCGACAGCTTCGGCGAGCTACGGAAATTCGAACGTCACGCGACGACCGATGCCCTGACAAGCCTCGCCAACCGGCACGCCCTCGAAGAAAGTTTTCCGCAGGCAATTGACCGCTGCGTCGAGAAGGACGTACCGGTGTCGATGATCATGATCGATGTCGACAACTTCAAGCAGTTCAACGATATGTTCGGGCATGTCGCCGGTGACCGCGCACTGTCAGCGGTGTCGCGCATCCTGCGCTCCCAGTTCCGTCCGCGCGACCTGCTGGTTCGCTACGGCGGCGATGAGTTTGCAGTGTTGTTGCCGGGCGCCAACCTTAAACAGGCGCTGGTCGTCGCTGAACGTGTGCGTGTCGCCGTCAGCGGTGAAACCGGCGACGGCAGTGATTCACTGATCCAGATCCCGATCCGGATCTCGATGGGTGTTGCCGAATTGCCGATTCGCGGCAGTCTTGACTCGCTATTGCGCGCAGCAGACGAAGCGTTGTATCGCGCGAAGCACGCCGGGCGCGATGTCGTATCCGACTAGATCGCTACGACAATATTGTCGATGAGCCGGGCTTTGCCGAGATGCACTGCCGCCAGCACGACGAGATCGTCGCAATCCCTGTCCGGGATCTCCAGGTTTTGTGCCCGCCGAATCGCAACATAGTCGATTCCAAAACCCGCCGCTTCGAGATTGGCAGCAGCCGACTTTTCGAGCTCGTCGAAATTCCGCTTTCCGCTTTGTAACTCGTTGCCGATACCACGCAGTGTTTCATACAGGCGTGGCGCAACCGCACGTTCATCGTCCGTGAGGTACTGGTTTCGCGAACTCATCGCCAGCCCGTCATCCTCACGCACCGTTTCGGCCGTGATCACGGAAATCGGCAGGTTCATGTCTTCGGCCATGTGACGAATCACCAACTGCTGCTGGTAGTCCTTTTGCCCGAAAATCGCGACATCCGGCTGCACCAGGGCAAACAGGCGAGCGACCACCGTCGTGACCCCGTCGAAATGCCCCGGCCTCGACGCGCCGCAGAAGTTATCGGTCAGCCGCGGCACGGATATTGTCGTGGCATCCTCGAGGCCGAATGGATACACGGTCGAGACGTCCGGAGCGAACACGAGGTCGGCCGAAATTTTTCGCAGTCGACGGGTATCCCGCTCCAGTGTTCGCGGGTACTCGTCAAAGTCTTCACCCTCCCCGAACTGTGTCGGGTTGACAAAAATACTGACGACAACCCGTTCCGCATGTTCGCGCGCAAGATCGACAAGGGCGAGATGCCCCGAGTGAAGGTTGCCCATCGTGGGTACAAGCGCGACATGTTCGCCATTACGGCGCCAGTCGTTGATGTGCTCGGCGAGCTCTTCCTTCTTATGGACGACAGTCATGACGTGTAATCGGTGACGCGGATCAGGAGAAGCAGTGCTCGGGTGCCGGGTAGGAGCCCTCTTTGACAGCGCGCACGTAGGCCTGCAGCGCCTTGAGTGGCGAGTCGCAACCAGCCTGGAAATTCTTGACGAAACGTGGGGTTCGGCCCTGCGTAATATCCAGAATGTCGTACAGGACCAGGATTTGGCCGTCGACGCTCGGTCCGGCCCCAATGCCGATAACGGGCACATCGAGCGCTTTGGTGACGGCCTCGGCGGCTTCGTTCGGCACGCATTCGAGCAGCACGATATCCGCACCGGCATCCTGCAGGCGCCGGGCAGACTCCAGCATCTCCTTCGCCTTGTCCGGCTCGCGTCCCTGCACCTTGAATCCCCCGATCTTGTGCACCGACTGCGGCTTGAGGCCGAGATGGGCGCACACCGGGATATCGTGGCGCGCGAGGTGCTCGACAATCTCAATCTGGTCGTCGCCGCCCTCGAGCTTGACCATCATCGCGCCGCCCTCCTGCATCAGGCGAATCGAGTTTTCGAGCGCGACGACCGGGTCGGTGTAGCTCATGAACGGCATGTCGGCGACAAGAAACGCCCGCCGCAATCCGCGGGCGACGGTTCGACTATGGTAGATGATGTCGTCGACGGTCACCGGTACCGTCGTATCGTGCCCCTGGATCACCATCCCGAGCGAATCACCGACCAGTACGAGGTCGGTTCCGGCGGCGTCGACCAATACCGCATAGCTGGCATCGTAGGCCGTCAGGCACGCGATCGCCTCGCCGTCCCGTGCCATTTTCCGCAGCGTCGAAACGTTGACGGGTGGCTCGGGCATGCCGCGTTGTTCAAGCTGGGTGTACATACTCGCGAAGGATATCAGGCCAGCGCGGCGGCAACAGGATTAAAGAAGTGACGGCCACCCGTCGTACGCTCGATTTGCTGAAACAGCTGCTCGTAGTCCGCATCGTTGTTGACCGGGTCGATCTGCGATGCATTTACGATCAGCAGCGGGCCGTCGTCGTAGGTGTGGAAAAAGCGGGCGTATGCATCGATGAGTTTCTCGAGATACGGGCGTTCGACGTACCGGTCATAACTCGAGCTGCGGCGTGCCAATCGTTGCAGGATTGCGTCGGTCGACGCCTGCAGGTAAATCACCAGGTCCGGAACCGGCGCATCAACCGCAAGATTCTCCGCGATCTGGTCATAGAGCTTTAGCTCTTCCGGGTCCAGGTTCAGTTCCGCGAACAGGCGATCACGAGTGAACAGGTAGTCCGATATACGAACATCGGAAAACAGGTTCGACTGGCGCATCTCCTCGATTTGCCGGGCGCGCGCGAACAGAAAAAACATCTGCGCCGGTAACGCCGCCGACGGCCCGTCCCGGTAGAAGCGCTCCAGGAACGGATTTTCGTCGACTTCCTCAAGGATCAGGTCGGCCGACAGGCTGTCCGCGAGCCGTTTCGCCAGCGCGGTCTTGCCGACGCCGATCGGACCCTCGATAGCAATGTAGCGCGAGCCGCTGCCGGCTGATCTAAGATGACTGACTGCCACGGGGTTCCTTTTACCCGATTCGCGAAATCGGCGGCTCGGTCTGGGCCGCCAATCCCGCAAGTTGCCCAAGCCCCGGAATGAAGAGTTCCGGTGCAATTTCCTGCAGGGGCAACAATACAAAATTTCGCTCGGCAATGCCCGGATGCGGGACTGTCAGATCGTCACTCTCGATCATGCGGCTCGAATACACCAGCAAATCCAGGTCAAGAACCCGCGGACCCCATCGGACTTCATCGTCGATTCGGCCGCGCGCACGCTGGATCGCCTGCATCCTGGTCAGCAATTCCTGTGGTTCGAGGCGAGTCAGCAGCCCGGCGACCGCGTTGACGAAATCCGGCTGTTCGACGCCGCCGAATGGCGCAGACCGATACAACGACGATCGGGCAAACACCCGCGTCGCCGGCAGATCGTCGAGCAGCTCGAACGCATTGCGAACCTGCCTCGCCGGGCTATCGAGGTTGCTGCCGATGCCTATGTAGGCCGGATACCAGTGCAACGACACGCCCGGCTCGACTCAGGACTGTTGTGCCGGCTTCTTGCGGCGCCGGCGCCGGGGGCGGCGCTTGCCGCCAGCGGAGCGAGCGGGCTGTTGCAGCTGGAAACTTTTCGCCCGTTCGTCAGCCGATTGTTTTTGCACATCGGTCCAGAACTCGGCCAGCGTCGAATCCGCCTGCCCGACCTCCGCGCGCAACATCATGAAATCGTATGCGGCGCGAAACCGGCGGTGCTCGAGCAATTTCATGGCCCGTTTGCCGCGTGTTACTTCCAGTCGTGGCTGCAGCGACAGCATCTCGCGCATCGGCACCGTGAAGCGTTTCGGTACCGAGAGGATGCGTTGTTGCTGAGCGACCAATTCGTAGGCCGCCAGGTTCAGCGACTGGGCCTCGGACATCTTTTCTTCGGCCCGCCGAATCTCGGCCAGCTTCTTCACCGGCAACCAGAGGAACACGCCCAAGAGGAACATCGGCGTCACTGACTGGCCATCGGCAACACGGCGGTCTGTGTTTCTTAATGCCGCCTGCACGAAGCGGCCAAAGCCCTGGTCCTGCTGCAGTTCCTGCGCAGTTGCCGGAAACAGTTCATCGAACAGGTTGTGCTCCCAGAGAAGCTCGAACGTACGCTCTGCATGACCGGACTGGAACAGTTTCAGGAATTCGTCAAACAGGCGTGCAGCCGGGACGTTTCGCAGCAACGCGACGTTGGGTTGCATCGCATTGACAACAGACTTGTCGATTTTGAACCCGAGCTTGCCGGCAAATCGGACGGCGCGCAGCATGCGAACCGGATCTTCGCGCAAGCGCTGGTCCGGGTCGCCGATCAGGACGAGGCGTTTTCGCCGGACGTCCTGCACGCCGCCGCAATAGTCCCAGATGCTGAAGTCGGCGATGTTGTAGTAAAGCGCATTGCACGTGAAGTCGCGGCGCCAGATGTCCTCGTCGATCGTGCCGTAAACGTTGTCACGAATGATACGGCCTTCGTCATCGTGGGCGACGTCGTCGTCATCATGGTTCGCGGCCGCACGGAAGGTAGCAACTTCGATGATTTCGCGACCGAACCGGACGTGAGCCAGGCGAAAGCGGCGGCCTATCAGCCTGCAATTTCCGAACAGTGCGCGGACCTCGTCCGGCGTCGCATTGGTCGCTACGTCGAAATCCTTGGGATGCAGCTCAAGCATGGCATCGCGAACACAGCCACCGACCAGGAAAGCCTGGTAGCCGGCTTTGTGCAGGCGATACAGGACTTTGAGCGCGCTCTTGGAAATCTCGTCCCGTGAGACGTTGTGATCGGCGCGGGCAATGATCTTCGGCTTCCTGGCCCGCCTTTCGCCGCTGTCTTTCAAATGACTACCGTCTGGTGATTGAAAAATCGGCTGTATGATAGCAGCGATACAATGCAAGAAACGGCGAATTCGGGGTTGAGCATTCCGGATTCAGCATTATAATGGCCGCCCGCTCGATCTACCGGGCGATGCAATGCTCCGTTCGTCTAGCGGTTAGGACTCCGCCCTCTCACGGCGGCAACAGGGGTTCGAGTCCCCTACGGAGTACCAGACGTACTGAAAGTGCCCGCCTCATTGGCGGGCACTTTACTGTTTGTTCAATCAGTTTCTCAGCGTTCGCGCGCGTTACGCAGCGCCAAACCGAGCCGCAGCCGCAATTCGTCCCTGCGAAACCGTACCTCGTCGCTACTGCGTGGATTGAACATGTGCTGCATTACGACGTTCGACACGGTCTTCCATGAGGAATCCACCGGGCCGCTGCCGGTCGTGCGCCGCGGAAAGCCGCCACCGTCCGGCTGACACTGCGAAATAAAGGCGCTGAGGCACCAGTGCTCCGCTTTAGCCGTCACCGACGGCCATCGGACCTGCTGCCCGGCGCTGGCCATTGCCTGCGTAAAGGCGCGCGAGACGGTCCTGGATACCGTACGGCACACGTGAATCTCGCCGCGCTCCGGACCGATATACAAAGGGCCGAATCTTCCGGGCCCGCTCAGGGCGCTCGCCTGAACTTCGTCGTAAACGACACGCGCCAACTCGGCGCAACCATCTGTCTTAGTCGCTTCTGCCTGCACGCCCCCTGCTACGAGCAGGCTCAGCGCCGCCATCTGGATTCTTTTCCGCATCGCTCCTCTCCATGGATTGAGTGAGGTTCTATCCTGGCGTGAAGCGAACGGTGTGACGAGGCGAGAATCTCGCCGGGATATCTAGAAGTAGGATTTCACCGCGACGACCAGCACCCAGATCAGCATGACCGCCGATGGCAGGAACGACAGGGAGAAGCCCAGCGTGCGACCCGACGGATCCTTGAGATACGCAGCGCGGTAGATAAATCGGCCGACAATGTAGACCGCAGTGATGTAGGCGCCCCACAACGGATTGACGAAATGCGCGAACAACCAGAGTGCCGGAATGAGCACCACGAGCTGCTCGAGCGTGTTCTGGTGTACGCGATTCATGCGCTCGAACTGCTCGTCGCCTGACATCGCCGGCGCCTTGATGCCGGTCTTGCCACGCATACCACCTACCTGGACGCCGAAATAGATGTACTGAATCAGCGCAAGCGCCGTAACAATGACTACTGCTTCCATCAGATCTTACCTTCTTGTTGTTATCGAGGGGTTCCACTATCGCGCCACTCGTCTGACCGTTACTATGGCGCAAATGACAGATTCAGATTCTCGCACAGTTTCGCTCGACAAACTTTTCAGCGTTGAAAAACACGAGTACGCCGCGGTCGCCTGGTCCTCGGCGTTTTTCTTTTGCATCCTGTCTTCGTACTACATGGTGCGACCTATCCGGGAGACCATGGCGGTCGGCAGCGGCACCAATACAATTCCAATACTGTTCACCGCCGTATTCCTCGTAATGATGTTCGCGACCGCAATCTTTGGATGGATTGCAAGTCGATTTCCGCGTCGAGTATTTCTTCCGTGGATCTACATTTTCTTTATTGTCAACATTCTCGCGTTCTGGGTCGTTTTCTCCCGGCTTATCAGCGAAGGACAAGATCATGTTTGGCTGGGACGCGTGTTCTTCATCTGGCTCGGCGTGTTTAACGCATTTGTCGTAACCGTATTCTGGTCATTCATGGCGGATATCTACTCTCGAGAGCAAGGTCGGCGACTGTTTGGCATGATTACCGCCGCCGGAAGCGTTGGTGCGTTTCTCGGCAGCGCTGCAACCAGTGCCGTGGTCCTGAAAATCGGATTCCACAATCTTTTTCTGCCGTCCGCCGTTCTGCTGTCCATCTCACTTGTGTGTATTTCACAGCTCAGTCGCTGGGCTGACACCGATAATCGGTCGGTGGCATCCAATACGACACAAAGCGGCGACGCTCTGGGCGGCAGCCCGTTGAGCGGCATAACGCACGCCTTCAGTTCGAAGTACTTTGTCGCGATCATGAGCGTATCCGTTATTGCAAGCCTGCTTGGCAATGCGCTGTACGTGTTTGGCATCGAGCTCGTTCGAGAGGGAATCCCAACTGAAAACGAACGGACGCAGTTCTTCTCGAACATTAATGTCGCATCAACAGCGCTGGCTGCTTTTGTCCAGTTGATCGTCGTCAAGCCGGTTGTGCGCAAATTCGGAGTCGGCCGGGCAATCGCGATTTTGCCGATTCTGTGGGCGGCCGGGTTTGCAGTCCTGGCATTGGGGCCGACACTCATTGTTGCCGCCATTTTTACGTTCCTGACACGCGGCCTCGGTTTTGGCTTTAGCAAGCCGACGAATCATATGCTCTATTCCGTGGTTACACCGGAAGAGAAATACAAGGTGAAGAATTTTATCGACACCGCGATTTTTCGTTTTGGCGACTCGATAGCGAGCTGGGTAATCATTGCGCTCATGGGCCTGGGAATCGCCGGGGTATCCTGGCTCATGGTCCCTTTTGCAATTGTCGCCGCCATGCTGGCATTGTGGCTTGGCCGTGACTACCGGCGACGAGCAAGAGCCCTCAAGCAAAGCGGAGTCTCATGAACACCTGGACAAGACGACGGTTTATTGGCGCAAGCACTGCGATAGCCGCCATGCCCGCATTCGGATCTGAAGCGACCATGTTGCGCAAACCGGTTCCGGCGACCGGCGAACAGCTTCCGGTAATCGGGCTCGGGACTTACAACGTATTTGACGTCGACAGTACGCCCGTGGAAATCGCTGCGCGCAGGGCCATCGTCGACAAGCTGGTGGATGCCACGGGCAGCGTTATCGACACGTCGCCCATGTACAACCGCTCCGAGCGTGTCGTCGGCGACGTCATTCGTTCCGGCACTGCGCGCGGCAATCTTTTCCTGGCGACCAAGGTCTGGACAGACGGCGCGACGCGTGGCCGTGAGCAGATGCAGCGGTCGGCCGAGCTCATGAATACCCGCGTCATCGATCTGATGCAGATTCACAACCTGCGCGATACGCGGGTGCACATGCCGTCGATAAGGCAATTGCAGGAGGAAGGCAGGATCCGCTACAGCGGCCTCACCCATTACACGGCGAGCGCGCACGGCGCGCTCGAAGCCGAAATGCGCGAATTCAAGCCCGACTTTATCCAGATCAACTACTCGCTCGCCGAACGCGACGCCGAGAACCGAGTCCTGCCGCTCGCCAGCGAGCTTGGCATGGCGGTCCTCGTCAATCGTCCATTCCAGGCGGGCCGCTTGTTTCAAGCCGTTTCGGGCAAAGCCGTGCCCGAATGGGCGCAGGACTTCGCAGCGAGCTGGGGACAGTTTTTCCTGAAGTTCATCGTCAGCCACCCCGCGGTGACCTGTGCTATTCCTGCCACTGGCAAAATTCATCACATGGTGGATAATCTCGGCGCCGGCCTCGGACCGATGCCGGATGCCGCCATGCGCGAACGCATGGCCGACTACTTCGTGAATCTGTGAGCCATGCAAAACGCCGGTCTGCTGCGCCGCCTCGGCGCCATCGTCTATGACAGCCTCCTGTTGTTCGCCGTGCTAATGCTGGTAACGGTACCGTTTGTCGCCATTCGCGGCGGCGAAGCTGTCGAACCGCTCACAGATGCCGCCTACCGCATGACGCTATTGGCAACGCTCTACCTGTTTTTCGTCGGTTTCTGGACTCGAGCCGGACGCACGCTCGGCATGCAGGCATGGCGAATGCAGCTGGAGACAATCGGCGGCGGAAAACCAACACTCGGTGCGGCATCGCTGCGGTTTGCGGCCGCTGTACTCTCCTGGGCGCCCTTCGGCCTCGGATTTCTCTGGTCGCTGTGGGATCGCGACAAACTTGCCTGGCACGATCGCCTTAGCGGTACGCGCCTCGCCTATTACCCAAAAAACGCGTCAGCGGATTCGTGACAGCGCGAATATAGTCACTAACGTCAGCGTCACCGACGGCAACCACGTAACGAAAATCGGGTTCAGATTGAACACCTGGCCGGAGTTCGCCAGTGTCTCGCTGGCGAGGTAGTAGGCGAGCCCGATGACGACGCCCATGACGAGGCGCCCGCCCGCGGTGCCGGATCGCAACGACCCGAATACAAACGCCAGCGACAGTATCGGCATGATCAACACAGTAAACGTCCGGGAAACCCGGTACCAGAACTCGGTTTCGTACTGGTCGGCGTCGAGGTTGTTGCGCTTCAGGTAATCGATATACGTAAGTAGCTCGCGCGCCGACAGGCTGAGCGGCTTCGCCAGCGCACTGCCGAGCAGATCGGCATTGACCTCGAACGACTGCGTTGCCTGGCGCCGTTCGACCACCTGCACACCGTCACGCTGAAACCGGGTCTCGCGCAGGTTCTCCAGCAACCATTCGTCGTCCTCGTTGATGCCCGAATTTTCGGCAATCGCAATCGACTCCAGGCGATCGCCGTCAAAACGGTACATGTACAGGCTGCCGAAATCGAATTCCGGATTGACACGCTGAAGGTGCAGGTACACATCGCCGTCCTTGACCCACGTCTCGTTGCCAAGACGATCGTCCGAATGCTGGTAGCGCGCTTCGACTCGCATGTTGCGTGCATAAAAATCGAGCGGCGGTCCAATAAACTCACCGAGCAACCCGGTCATGACGAGCAACACGGCACCGGATAACGCCACCATCGCAGCAAGCTTTCGTACCGAAAGCCCGACCGAGCGCATCACGATAATTTCGCTGTTTCCCGCCATAGCACCCAGGCCGAGCAACGAACCGATGAGCGCGGCGACCGGCAGCATCTCGAATGCGAGATTCGGCAGTCGCAATGCCGTGTAAAGAATCGCCTGCGGCGTCTGGTAGTTGCCCTGCGTGTCGTCGAGCTCGGCGATGAACTCGAACAGACCCGCGAGCGCCAGCAGCACGACCAACACCAGTGCGGTACTCGTGAGTATCGTGCGCAACATGTAGTGACTGAGTATGTTGTTCATCGAAACACCCGCTTATGCCAACCGTTCTGCACCGCGAGCAGGAACGCCGTGAACAGGATCATCGCACCGTGAACCCACCAGAGACCGAGTGCCGGTGAAATTGTGGACTGCTCGATCCACGCCTTCGCGGCGCCGAGCATGTTCAGGTAAATAATGAATACGAGCAGCCCGATGGCAAGCCGGCCGTAGCGCCCGGATCGCGGCCGGCTTTTCGCCAGTGGTACGGCGAGTACCGCGAGGATCAGCGTTGAAAGCGGAATACCGATGCGCCACTGCATCTCTGCGATGTGTTCCGGATCATCCGACTGCAGCAATTTACCGAACGACATCGCTCGCGGCTTGGGCGTGGGTGTCTTCAGGCTGGGCAGACGATACGGCACGCCGTGCTCGGCAAATTCGACGACGCGAAACCGGGTCGTTCCCGGCACGCCTTCGTACCGGCGCCCATCGCGCAGCACGAGCAACCGGACGTTCGGGTCGTCCGATTCCACCATCTCGCCCTGCTCCGAAATGACGACTTCGACGACGCCGTCATCGACGATGCGCTGCATGAAAACCTTCTCCATGTAGCCATCGGGTGTCACGTTGTGCCCGTACACGACCGCACGATCCGGACCGAAGACTGTAAACTTGCCCGGCTCGATGCTCGCGAGATCGGCCTCGCGGCGCGCCTCGGCACCGATCACGTCAACGGCAGTGAGCGCACGCGGCGCGCCGTCGATCGCCAGCCAGCCAACCCCTGCCACGAGTGGCAGCATCAGCCACAACAGCGGCCGGTAAACGCCCATCGGACCAACACGGCACGCCGTCATCGCCGGCATTTCGCTGTCGCGGTACAAGCGCCCGAGCGCCAGCATGACGGCAAGAAACAGTCCGATCGGCACGAGAATGGTCAGGTAATTCACGGCGGACAGGCCGATAACGTCAAATGCCGCATACTTCGGCAATTTGCCCTTGGCGACGTCACCCAGGACCCGGGCAAACTGGTTCGTAAGTAGAATCAGCAGCAGTATCAACGTGACACCGAGCCAGGTCGTGGCGATTTCACGGAAAATGTAACGATCTAGGATGCGCGTCATCAGGAGGGACGGACGTAGCTGCAGGTCTTTGAAACGGTTAGACTACCGCTTTTATTTTGTCCGTGACAGCCCCACACAAGAACAAGGCAAAAGGGATTCATGAAGTATTTCACTACCACGAGCAGCGCTGCTCGCCGCGCCGTCGACTGCGTCATTGTCGGCATCTACACTCGAGGCAAGCTCGGCCAGGGTGCCGGAGAAATTGACAAGGCCGCAAAAGGCCACCTCTCCGAATTGTTCAAGTCCGGCGATGTCAGTGGCGACGCCGGTCGCTGTGTCGTGCTCCGGGATGTCCCGGGCGTGCGAGCACCGCGTGTTGCTGTCGTCGGTCTTGGCAAGCCCAAGGCGCTCGACGCCAACGGTTTCAGGAAGTGCACGGCGGCAGCGATCAGGGCACTCAACGGTACGAAAACGAGGAGCATCCTGAACGCGCTGACTCAGGAGCCGGTCAAGGATTGCGATGCTTACTACCTTGCGCGCCACTCGACCGAAATACTCGGGGACGTCTTGTATCGCTTTACGGAGATGAAAAGCGGGCGCAGGAAAAAACCGATGCCGATTTCAAGCTACGGACACTCGCTCGCAAAACGCGGCGATGCGGCACGGGCGGCACGAGGCGCAGAGCATGGCGATGCTATCGCGCACGGCGTCATGGTTGCGAAGAATCTCGGCAACCTGCCGTCGAACGTTTGCACCCCGAGCTACCTCGCCCGCACTGCCAAGAAAATGGCTGCCGGCAATGGCAGGCTCACGACGCGGGTTCTCAACGAAGCCGAGATGAAACGCCTCGGCATGGGTTCACTGCTGTCGGTCACCGCCGGTGCGACCGAACCGGCAAAACTCGTTGTCATGCAGTACAAGAACGCCGGCAGTGACAAACCCTACGTACTTGTCGGCAAGGGTGTCACCTTCGACACCGGCGGCATCTCGCTGAAGCCCGGCGGCGGCATGGACGAAATGAAGTTCGACATGTGCGGCGCGGCCAGCGTGATCGGCGCGATGGAAACCATCGTGCGAATGAAGTTGCCCATCAACCTTAACGTCATCGTGCCGGCCGTCGAAAACATGCCGAGCGGCACGGCCACCAAGCCAGGCGATATCGTCAAGAGCATGGACGGCCAGACCATCGAGGTACTGAACACGGATGCCGAAGGACGCCTGATCCTGTGTGACGCACTGACCTACTCGAAGCGGTTCAAACCGCAGGCAGTGATCGACGTCGCAACCCTGACCGGTGCCTGCGTCGTGGCGCTTGGCCATCACCGCACGGCGATTTATGCCAACGACAGCAAGCTCGGCGACGCCATTTTCAAAGCCGGCAACGTGTCGACCGACATCGGCTGGCCGATGCCGCTGGGCGAGCAGTACGCGGCACAACTGAAGAGCAATTTCGCCGACATGGCCAATATCGGCGGTCCTGCCGGCGGATCCGTGACGGCCGCCTGCTTCCTGGCCAAATTCACGAAGGGTCTCAACTGGGCACACCTCGACATTGCCGGCACCGCCTGGAAGTCCGGTGCCGAAAAAGGCGCGACGGGCCGGCCGGTTCCGATGCTGTCCGAGTACCTGTTGTCGCAGGCCGGCGCGATTCCGTAGCAGTTCGACAGTGGCAAAAATCGACTTTTACGTACTGCCGCGAACCGACGAACGAGCCCGCTTCGAATTCGCCTGTAAACTGGCGGAGAAGGCGTGGCGGCTCGAGAACAGCATACACATAGAAACGATGTCGCGGACCGACGCCGAGCGTCTTGACGAACTGTTGTGGACGTTCAAGGACGGCAGTTTTGTGCCTCACGAGATCGTCGGCGCCGGAGATGGCGCACCCATCGTCATCGGCTACCAGTCGGAGTCCGCCGGGCAGCGCGACCTGCTGATCTCGCTGTGCGACGACATCCCGCCCATTGCGGAGGGTTTCCCGCGCGTCGCCGAACTTGTAACCTCCGACGAAAATGCGCGCCTCCTGGGGCGCAATCGATTTACCCGGTACCGTGACCAGGGTCACGAGATCGATACGCACAAACTCTGACGCACACCCCGATGGACAAGTCCTACCAACCCGAGACCATAGAGCGGCGCATCTACGAGCGCTGGGAAGACAACGGCTGGTTCGCCCCGCGCGGCGACGGCGAGCCGTACTGCATTGTCATCCCGCCACCGAACGTGACAGGTACGCTGCACATGGGCCATGCGTTCCAGGACACGATCATGGATGCGCTGACGCGTTATCACCGCATGAAGGGCCACCGCACGTTATGGCAGCCCGGCATGGACCACGCCGGTATCGCGACACAGATGGTCGTCGAACGCTTGCTCAATGCCGAAGGCAAGTCGAAACACGATCTGGGTCGCGACAAGTTCGTTGAGCGCGTCTGGCAATGGAAGGAAGAATCCGGTGGCCAGATCGCCAACCAGACGCGCCGCCTCGGCGCATCGGTGGACTGGAGCCGGGACCGCTTCACGATGGACGATGGTTGCTCGGCCGCCGTTCGCAAGACGTTCATTGACCTGTATGACGAAGGGTTGATTTACCGCGGCAAGCGCCTCGTCAACTGGGACCCGGTATTGCACACCGCGCTGTCCGATCTCGAGGTCCTCTCGGAGGACGAGCCGGGCAAGCTGTGGCACTTTAACTACCCGCTTGCCTCGGGCGACGGCCACCTGACGGTCGCGACCACACGTCCGGAGACCATGCTCGGCGACTCCGCCGTCGCGGTGCATCCCGACGACGAGCGCTACAAGGAACTGGTTGGCAGGGAAATTATCCTGCCAATCGTCGGGCGCAAAATTCCGATCGTTGCCGACGACTACGTCGATCCGGAGTTTGGTACGGGCTGCGTCAAGATTACGCCTGCGCACGATTTCAATGACTACGATCTCGGCAAACGGCACGACTTGCCGTTGTATAACGTGCTCACCGACGACGCAGCGATAAACGACGAGGTTCCGGAAACGTATCGCGGCCTCGACCGATTTGATGCGCGTAAGAAAATTGTCGCCGAATTCGAGAACCTCGGGCTGCTCGACAAGGTCGAGGACTACACCGTCAAGATCCCGCGTGGTGACCGTTCGGGCGCCGTTGTCGAGCCGTACCTGACGGACCAGTGGTACGTAAAGATCGAGCCACTGGCGAAGCCCGCCATCGAAGCGGTCGAGACCGGCAGGATCCGGTTTGTTCCCGAGAACTGGTCGAAGACTTACTTCGACTGGATGTACAACATCCAGGACTGGTGCATCAGCCGTCAGCTATGGTGGGGCCATCGGATTCCCGCGTGGTACGACGCCGACGGCAACGTCTATGTCGGCCTGGATGAAGCCGATGCACGAAACAAGAACGGACTCTCAGCCGACGTCGTGTTGACACAGGACACCGACGTGCTCGACACGTGGTTTTCGTCTGCCCTTTGGCCCTTCAGCACGATGGGCTGGCCGGAGAGAACCGAGTCGTTGCAACAGTTCTATCCCGGTAATGTCCTCGTCACCGGTTTCGATATTATCTTCTTCTGGGTCGCACGGATGATCATGTTCGGCCTCAAGTTCATGGGCGACGTGCCGTTCCGCGAGGTCTACATTCACGGCCTGATCCGCGACCAGGACGGCCAGAAAATGTCCAAGTCAAAGGGCAATGTACTCGACCCGCTGGACCTCATCGATGGCATCGAGCTCGAGTCGCTGGTTGCCAAGCGAACGGCCGGCATGATGCAGGATCATCTCGCGCCGAAGATCGAAAAAGCGACGCGCCAGCATTTTCCCGACGGCATTGACGCCTACGGATGCGATGCGCTGCGCATGACGTTTGGGTCGCTCGCGACAACCGGACGCGACATTCGTTTCGACGTCGGCCGCATCGAAGGCTACAAGAATTTTTGCAACAAACTCTGGAACGCAGCGCGCTACGTCCTGATGAACACGGAATCGCTGGACGATGGCGACGCCGATCTCAGCGTTGCCGATCGCTGGGTTCGCGCGCGCCTCGATCGCACGACTGTCGAGATGCACCAGCATCTCGGCAATTACCGACTCGATCTCGCCGTTCAATCGGTCTACGACTTCACGTGGCACGAATTCTGCGATTGGTACCTCGAACTGTCGAAACCTATCCTGCAATCGGACGCGTCTTCGGATGCACTGAAGCGCGGCACGCGCCGAACGCTGATAGAGACCCTCGAGAGCATCCTGCGCTTGCTGCACCCGCTGATGCCCTTCATAACCGAGGAAATCTGGCAGCAGGTCGCTCCGCGTGCCGGCGTCGACGGTGACACTATTATGCTGCGTCCGTACCCGGAAGCGCGTGCAACCGCAGATGACGATGCCATTGCCGATATCGAATGGGTGCAGCAGTTTATTCTCGGAATTCGGCAAATCCGCGGAGAAATGGACATTTCACCGGGCAAATCGCTGCCGGTAGTTTTGCAGGGCGCCAGTGAAACTGACATTGCGCGCGCTGAACGCCATGCGTTGTTGCTGCAACGCGTCGGTCGGGTCGAGTCGGTGACAACCCTCGCGGCTGATCAGAAGCCGCCGCCTGCGGCGACAGCGCTGCTTGACAACCTGCGACTCCTGGTGCCGATGAAGGGCCTCATCGACGTAGAGGCCGAGCGTGAGCGATTGACCCGGCAACGCGACAAGGTCGAGGCCGAACTCGCAAAGGCTAACGGCAAGCTTGCGAACGAAAAGTTCGTGAACAATGCACCGGCTGCCGTGGTCACACAGGAACGTGAGCGCGTTGCCGGGTTCGAACGGACCATCGCGCAGCTCACCGAACAGCTGGCAAAGCTTGACGAGCTCGACTGAGACTGGTCATTTTCTGAGCACTGCATCACACTCCCGAAACGGACGCAGTGCAAATCGCCAGGGATTCGGTGACGATAAACCCTTTACAGGGGCCTGATCGGGGACGACAGAATGCAACGCGGCAGTACACTGGAAACCTTGCCAATCAGCAGCGACGCCCAGCGGCGGGCGATCGACCGCGCGCAAACGGTGCTCGGCACGATCATCCTCGGCAAAGACGCCCAGATTTCACTGGCATTGAGCTGCCTGCTCGCTCGCGGCCACCTGCTGATCGAGGATTTACCCGGGCTCGGCAAGACGATGCTCGCGCAGGCGCTCGCACGCACGCTCGGGCTCTCGTATCGGCGAATTCAGTTTACGAGCGACCTGCTGCCCGCCGACATTGTTGGCGTTTCGGTGTTTCGACAGGACAGTGGCGAATTCGAATTTCAGCCCGGCCCTGTTTTTTCTCAGCTGATCCTGGCTGACGAGGTCAATCGCGCTACACCGAAAGCGCAAAGCGCCCTGCTGGAGGCGATGGAGGAGCAACAGGTCTCGGTCGATGGCGATACCCGTGCGCTGCCAAAGCCGTTTTTCGTCGTCGCAACGCAAAACCCGGGCGACCAGATCGGCACGTTCCCGCTACCCGAATCGCAGCTTGACCGTTTTTTGATGCGCGTCGAGATCGGCTACCCGAACGAGGCCAGCGAACGCGAACTGATTGCGGGCGAGGACCGGCGGTCGATGCTGGACGACATCGAGCCCGTGACCGCACCGGAAACCCTGGTCGAATTGCAAAAAACCGTTCGCGCTCTGCACGTCAGCGATGCGCTTATCGACTATATACAGGCGTTGGTGCGATACACGCGGGAGTCGGCTGACATCGATATCGGCATGTCGCCGCGCGGCGCACAGGCTCTCGTCGCCGCGGCCCGCGCGCACGCGTTCATCGAGAATCATTCCGGCGTCTACCCGGATGACGTCCAGGCCGTTTTTGCCGCCGTCGCCGGGCACCGCCTGAAGCCGGCGGGCAACACACGCTTCCGGAGCCCCGCCGAACTCTGCCAGCATGTCCTCGATTCAGTGGCCATTCCCTAGCCCGGGAGGGCTGATTCGCAATTTGCGCAACGGCGCCACGCGGCGGGTACGCCGGTGGGCGAGGAGTCGCCAGGGCACGGACCCGACGACCACACGCCTGCGGCCGGGACGTGTCTATATCCTGCCAACGGGTGTCGGCATCGTATTCGGCCTGATGGCGTTCGCGATGTTGCTCGGCTCGATGAACTACAACAACAACCTGTCGTTCGTCCTGACGTTTATTCTCGTTGGAATCGGTTTCGTTTCGATGCACCAGTGCCAGCGCAATCTCGTCGGGCTGGAGCTGACGTACGCCGGTACCGATCCGGTGTTTGCCGGACAGTCGGTGCGCTTTCGGGTCGCGATCACGAACACGTCGCGGAGCGCGCGCTACGGCATTCGCCTCTATCACGACGGTACCGACAGTGAGGCCCAGGATCTCGCGGCGGGCGAAAGCCGGGTTTTTGTCCTGCCACTGCCCACCGACCGGCGCGGCTGGGTTCGGCTGGAGCGCTTTGGCATTCGGACCTTGTTCCCGTTCGAGCTGTTCAGGGCGTGGGCCTGGTTGCACATGGATCTGCGCGCGCTCGTCTACCCCGCCCCGTCAGAAGACCCGCCGGAAGCGCCGCCATCGCTGGTTGCCCATGGCCACCGCCAGCACGACGCCCGCGGCGAGGAAGACTTTGCAGGCCTGCGCCGGTACCACGAGGGCGATTCGCCGCGCCACGTTGCCTGGAAGGCTTACGCGCGCAACGGGCAACTGCTGTCGAAGCAATTTGCGGGTGCCGACACGAGCAGCCAGTGGTTCGATTTTTCCGACATTCCGGTCGCCGATGTCGAGGTTCGCCTGTCGATACTGACGAGTTGGATCATCGACGCCGACCGCAGACTGGAAGACTACGGCCTTCGCATTCCCGGCAACGAGTTCGAGCCTTCGCACGGCGAAGATCACCGCCGCCGGTGCCTCGAAGCCCTCGCACTGTTCGAGGGAGAATCCGCATGAAAGCGAGACCCCGCGGCACCGATGGATCCCTGCTTGCCAGTCTGCCCTGGACCCTGCTCGCGCTGCTCGTCGCGCTGGCACCGCACGTGCCATACCTGCCGCTCTGGATCACCGCTGCGTTCGCGATTTGTGCGGCATGGCGCTACGCGATCGAACAGCGCCGGCGCCCGTTGCCGCGCCCGTGGGTGCGCGGGGCGCTCGCCCTCGCTTGTTTTCTCGGCGTCCTTGGCACCTATTCGTCCATCAGCGGCGTCGGCCCGGGCTCTGCGCTGCTGGCCATCATGGCCGCGCTCAAACTGCTGGAAACGCGTAAACGCCGCGACCAGTTCGTCCTGCTGTTCATCTCAATCTTCCTGGTCATGTCATCGCTGCTGCGCGAGCAGTACCTGTGGTCGATCGGCTACCTCGTCGTCAGCATGGTCGTGATCATGACGGCCTGGCTGAGGATGTCGGCCAGCAGCAGCGTACCGGCACGCGACAGTCTGCGAACCGGGGGACGGCTGCTGCTGTACGCCGCGCCGCTGGCGCTCGCGATGTGGATTTTCTTTCCGCGCCTGTCGTCTCCGTTCTGGGCCGTCCCCATCGACACCAGCCAGGCGACGACGGGAATCAGCGACTCCATGAGTCCCGGGGATATCAGCAATCTTTCGCAATCGAACGCGGTCGCGTTCCGGGTGCAATTCGACGGCGAGATTCCGGCGCCGCGCGACCGCTACTGGCGAGGCCTCGTCCTGACCGGTTTCAACGGCCGTACCTGGACGCGCTGGGAAAACCTCGATGCGCGTCGCACTGCCCTGCGAGAGATTCGAACGCGAGGCGAGCCGGTCCGCTATACCGTGACGATGGAACCGACGCGGCAGCATTTCGTGTTTGCACTGGAAATGGTCGCCGAACTGCCGGACCTGCGGCAGGTTCGTATGGGACCCGAGCAGCAACTTTGGCGCGTAACGCCGATCGAGCAACGCATCGCCTACGCCGTCGAGTCCTACACGGACTTTACGATCACCAGCGAACTTCGGGGTCCGCGGCGCTGGTATACGAACATACCGGCGACCGGCAACCAGCGAACAGTCGAACTTGCGCGGCAAATGCGCGCCGCCGCCAATTCGGACGAAGCCTTTATCGACGACGTGCTGCGCATGTTCAATGAACAGGAGTTTTACTACACATTGCAGCCGCCGGCCCTGGGGAATAACCCCGTCGATCGATTCCTGTTCGACACACAACGGGGGTTTTGCGAACACTACTCGTCGGCATTCACGTTCATGATGCGCGCTGCCGGAATTCCGGCCCGTGTCGTGCTCGGTTACCAGGGCGGCGAGGTCAATCCGCTGGGCGGACACATGATCGTGCGCCAATCCGATGCGCATGCCTGGAGCGAGGTCTGGATCGACGGCCGCGGCTGGCTGCGCGCAGATCCTACTGCGGCCGTTGCACCGGAACGCATCGAGTTCGAATCCAGCGACCCGGCCTACGAGGGACTGGCCGCCTCCTGGGGGTTCTCGTCGTCATCACGGTTTTTCCACAACCTGCAGATGACCTGGGATGCGCTCGATGCCAGGTGGAACGAATTCATCCTGGGCTACGGGCCTGACCAGCAACGCGACCTGATGTCACTGCTCGGCATGGTGAACCCCTCGTGGACCAAGATGAGTTTGACGATGATCATTCTCGTCATTGCCCTGGTACTCGCGATCAGTGGCGTGCTCTACCTGCGCTACCGGCCACCGCCGCCCGATCCTGCCGTGCGCCTGTATCGCCGGTTCGTGAAGCACTCCGGACTCGAGCAGCGCATCGGCGAAACGCCGGGCGAATTCGCGTTACGGGCGATTCGTCATGGTGAGCTGGCAGCGGACCGGGTAAGCGAAGTTACGGGCGCGTACCTCGAATGTCGCTACGAGCCGGGTGGCAAGGAGCAGATTGCGCGTCTCGAAACGGCCGTCAGGTCTCTGCGGGCGGCGTGACCCGTACGAGTGCCAGCAACGCCCCACCGCAGAGGAACAGCGGCATCAACGCAAGCAGCACCCACTTGGGATCGTCCGAGAGCATCGCCGCCGTTGCGACCATGGCCGGCCCGAGCACGTGTGCGAACTTCGTGATCATGCTGTAAAAGCCGAAAAACTCGCCGGGCTGATCCTGAGGTATCAGCGACGCATAGACGGAACGGCTCAGCGCCTGAACGCCGCCCTGGACGCCGCCGATAATGACGGCCATCACGTAGAATTCGCGAATATCGGTCATGCCGAGCGCCCAGAAACAGGCGCCGATGTACATCAGAAGCGCGAAATAGATTCCGCGCCGGGCACCATAGCGATGCGCCAGCACGCCATACAGCAGCGTCGCCGGAAACCCGACGAGATTGGAGATAACGAGCGCCATGACGAGGTCGCTGTCATCGAAACCCAGGCGCTGCCCGTAATTCACCGCCATGAAAATCACCGTGAACACGCCGCCGACGTACAACCAGTAGGCGAGAAGAAAAATCGTAACGTTGCGGTACTCGCTGATCCGCAGGAACGTGGAGCGCAGCTCGCGGTAGGCTGCGCGAATTGCGCCGCGCGGCACCTCGATCGAGCTGTGACGCTCCGGTACGAGCGCAATCAGCGGCAACAGGAAAATAATCCACCAGAGCCCGACAGAAACGAATGAAAAACTGAATGCCTCCGTAATCGAAGCGAAACCGAACGTATCCGGCGCCTTCAACATCCAGAGATGCAGGCCGAGCAGGATCGCGCCGCCGAGATAGCCGATCGAGTAGCCGAATGTCGAAACCACACTGTAGTTGCGCGGTGCGGTGACATCGACGAGCAGAGAATCGTAGAACACCAGTGACGTGTAAAATCCGATTGACGCGACGAGGTAGAAAGCCAGCGCCACCGGCCAGTCGCCCTGGTCGACGAAGCCGAGCGCAGCCGTCGCAGTCGATCCGAGCACGGCGAGAACCAACAGAAAGCGTTTCCGATAACCGCCGGCGTCCGCGATCGTGCCGAAAATCGGTGCGGTAACGCACACGATGGCGCTCGCCGTAAAAGTGATCCAGCCGAGACGCACCGTGACCGCCGACCCGCCATCGCCGGCACTCCAGTAGTTGCCCAGCACGAGCGGAAAAAGTACGGCAAGCACGCTGAGCGCGAAAGCCGAGTTCGCCCAGTCGTAGAATGCCCAGGCAAGCACCTTTTTGGTGATCAGTGTTCCCGGGTCTTTCGAAATTGAATGTCCGGCCACCGTTCCTCGGTCAGGTTGAGGTTCACCCGCGTAGGCGCAATGTAGACCAGACTGTCGCCGTGATCCAGCGCGAGACTATCGTGCGCCTTCTTTTCGAAGTCGGCCAGCATTTTGTCGTCGTCGCACTCGACCCAGCGCGCCGTCGCAACATTGACCGCCTCAAACTGGCACTCAACCTTGTACTCGTCGCGCAGCCGGTGCGCGACGACATCGAACTGCAGCGGACCGACAGCACCGAGAATCAGGTCGTTGTTTCGCAGTGGCTTGAACAACTGCGTCGCGCCCTCCTCGCAGAGCTGGGCAAGGCCTTTCTGCAGGGCCTTCAGCCGCAGAGGATCCTTGAGCACAGCGCGGCGAAAAATCTCCGGCGCGAAATTCGGGATTCCGGTGAAGCGTAGCGCTTCACCCTCCGAAAAGCTGTCGCCGATATTGATCGTGCCGTGATTGTGAATGCCGATAATGTCGCCGGCATACGCGACTTCGGCATGCTGGCGATCGGCGGCCATGAAGGTAATGGCCTCGGGGATCTTCATCTCCTTGCCCGAACGAACATGCATCGTGCGGATACCCTTGCGGTACTCACCGGAACAGATACGCATGAAGGCGATGCGATCGCGGTGACCGGGATCCATGTTCGCCTGGATCTTGAACACAAAACCCGTCAGCTTGTCTTCCGTTGGCAGGACATCCCGCTGCTCCGTCGCGCGCTTCAGCGGCGACGGCGCATGGGCCACGAATTCGTCCAGCAACTCCCTGACGCCAAAATTGCTGATTGCCGAACCAAAAAAAACCGGCGTCTGCTTCGCGGCCAGGTAGTCCTCGACCGACAGCGCCGGACACGCGCCCTGCACCAGCTCGATCTCGTCGCGGAACTCGTCGGCAATGTCACCCAGCGCCGCCGTCGCCGCGTCCGAAGCGAGCCCGTCGATCGTTCTGATCTCCGACGCTTTTTGCCGCCCTACCTTGTCGTACAGGTAGATGCGATCGCGCAACAGGTGATAAACACCCTTGAGCCGGCTGCCCATGCCGATGGGCCACGTGATCGGCGAGCACTGGATCCCCAGCACGGACTCGATCTCGTCCAGCAACTCGATCGGTTCGCGGCCTTCGCGATCGAGCTTGTTGATGAACGTCATGATCGGTGTATCGCGCAACCGGCACACGTCCATGAGCTTGATCGTGCGTTGCTCAACGCCCTTCGCGCAGTCGATCACCATCAACGCCGAGTCAACGGCGGTCAACGTTCGATAGGTATCCTCGGAAAAGTCCTCGTGTCCGGGTGTGTCGAGCAGGTTCACGACGTGGTCGTTGTACGGGAACTGCATGACCGACGACGTCACCGAGATACCGCGTTGCTGTTCGAGCGCCATCCAGTCCGACGTCGCGTGCCGGCTTGCCTTGCGGCCCTTGACGGTGCCCGCAAGCTGGATTGCGCCGCCGTACAGCAGCAATTTTTCGGTCAGCGTCGTCTTGCCGGCGTCCGGGTGCGAAATAATCGCGAAGGTGCGGCGCTTACTGACTTCTGTGGCGAGGTCGGCCATCGGTCTGGTCGGTCTGAAAAGGGCGCGCAGTCTAGCCGAAAGCGCCCGGGCCGTGTCAACCCTGGTGGTCCACCACCAGTTTCTTGGCCAGTACTGCGGCGTCCTCACGGCCGTCGTTCGACTGGTAATAGGCCGGCCGTTCGGCGATCTGGTGAAAGCCCTTTTTCTTATACAAGCCGAGTGCCGTGTCGTTGGACGGCCGCACTTCGAGAAAGATCTCGCGAACCGACGCCGACCGCGCCCGGTACACCAGCTCGTCGAGCATACGCTCACCGTAACCGCGAGCACGATACTGCGGATCAATACACAGGTTGAGAATGTGAGCTTCACCGGCCGCAATCGACAGGATGCCGTATCCCGCAACAGCGTCTTCGCGTACCAGGACAACGCATTGGTACCCGGCCAGCAGGCAGTCGCGGAACACACCGTGGCTCCACGGAAACTCGTAACTGCGGCGCTCGATATCGGACACCATCGCCAGGTCGTCGTGATTCATGTCCCGAATCACGGTCGGCGGCTCGGACATCGGCGTGATCACGCGCTGCCTCCGGCGGCGAGGCGCACGGCAAGGCACAAATCGGCCCATGACTTGCGCTTCTGCGACGGGCTGCGCAACAGGTACGCCGGGTGATAGGTCACGACGAGCGGAATGCCGTCGAGGTCATGCGCCCGCCCCCGCATGCGGCCGACCGGATCGTCACACGCAAGCAGGTTCTGCGCTGCGATCCTGCCGACAGCGAGGATTATCTTCGGTGAGACCAGTTCGATTTGCTGATCGAGGTACCCACGGCAGGCGGCGGCCTCGCCCGGTTTGGGGTCGCGATTGTTCGGCGGCCGGCATTTGAGAATATTTGCGATGAACACCGACCGTCGGCTCTGCCCGATTGCGTGCAGCATCTGGTCCAGTAGCTGTCCAGCCCGGCCGACGAACGGCTCGCCGCGCCGGTCTTCCTCGGCGCCTGGCGCCTCGCCGACGATCATCCAGTCCGCATTCTCGTTGCCGACGCCGAATACCGTCTGTGTCCGCGTCCGGGATAGCTCACACTGTTCGCACGACGCGACGCACTCGCGGAGCTCGCCCCAACCCGGCTGGCTGACGACGTCAACAGCGCCGCGCTCAACCTGCTCGGCGGCAATCTCTGTGTCGCGCGGAACCCACACGTCGATGCCCATGGCGCCCAGGTATACGCGGCGTTGTTCTTCAGGTCCGGCCATGCCCTGATTCTGCCACCAAAACAGTCTACCGGGGAGCCGGCACGCTACCGATCAGATCGACGCCGGCAACCACCTCGTCTCCTGGCGCGACGCTGACCTTGCCGTCGACGGGTACCTGGATCTCGGCATAGCGCGTCAGGCGAAGGTAAGCACAGCGCTGTCCCTGGCCAAGGCGTTCGCCGTAGCGCGCAAACGATTTGGGCGGCAACCCGAAGCGGTGCCCGGAGAACTTCAGCAAAACGTCATCGCCCTCGTCAGTCTGCACCCAAAGGGCGCGACCTTTCGGGTCCATGATCTTGCCCTCGACCGGGCTGCGTGCTGTATAAGTCCCGAGGCTGTCGACCGCCACGAGAATGCGGTGCGCCGGCTGACCGAGATCGCCTTCTTCGAGGCGTGTGACTTCGAGAACCTCACCGTCGACCGGACTGACGACGCCCAGAGAGGCGGACGGACCCGTTCGTCGCGGGTCGCGGAAAACAAAAAACAGGATCACGAACAGGATAGCCGGCCCAAGCGCGAAAACCGGGTCTGAGTAACGGACCAGCAGGACCGCGACGACGGCCGCCAGGAGCAGCAGTGGCAAACCCTCCTGGGCTACAAACGGATTTCGGCGGCCGTGCAACGTGGCGTCCCTGCATTTTTTCCAACAATCGGGCCCGGACAATCCCCAACTTTGGCTTGGGTGTCAATACGGTTAGAATGCGCGGCTTGTCCAACAACAGGTAGCCACGCTACATGCGATTTTCCGAATTCGGCCTGACGACGCTCAAGGAAGTCCCCGCGGACGCCGAGATCGTCAGCCACAAGCTGATGCTCCGGGCCGGCCTCATACGCCGCCTGACGTCCGGGATCTTCACCTGGATGCCGCTCGGCTTGCGCGTACTGCGCAAGGTCGAGGCGATCGTGCGCGAGGAAATGAACCGCGCCGGCGCGCTCGAGTTGCTGATGCCGGCCGTGCAACCGGCCGAGCTCTGGCAGGAATCGGGTCGCTGGGACAAGTACGGCCCGCTGTTGCTGCGCATGACCGACCGTCATGACCGGGAATTCTGCGTCGGTCCGACACACGAGGAAGTCATCACGGATATCGCGCGCCGCGAACTCCGCAGTTACAAGCAGTTACCGGTGAACTTCTACCAGGTTCAGACCAAGTTTCGGGACGAAATCCGGCCGCGCTTCGGCGTCATGCGTTCGCGCGAGTTCATCATGAAAGATGCCTATTCGTTCGATATCGACCAGGCGGGTCTCGAAGTGTCCTACGCCAGGATGCACGTCGCCTACACGGCCATCTTCGAGCGCCTGGGCCTCAAGTTCCGCGTTGTCGACGCCGATTCGGGCGAAATCGGCGGCAGCCGCTCGCAGGAGTTTCACGTTCTTGCCGACTCCGGCGAAGACGCCATCGCGTATTGCGACGCGGACAACTACGCCTCCAACATCGAAACCGCCGCCACGGCGCCGACCGGAAAACCGCGGCCGGCAGCGACACAGGATCTGGAGAAAGTCGCGACGCCCGGCGTCAGGACGATCGAGGATCTCTGCCAGTTGCTGGGCATCGATGCTACGCAGACGGTAAAGACGCTGATCGTTGAAGGCGACGATGCACCGGTTGCGCTGGTTCTTCGCGGCGATCACGAACTCAACGCCGTCAAGGCGCAGAAGCTCGACGGCGTGAAATCGCCGTTGACCATGGCGGATGGGGCAACGATCGCGAAGGCGACCGGCAGTGAGGCCGGCTCGCTCGGTCCGGTCGGCCTCGGGCTCCAGGTGTACATCGATCATGCAGCCGGCGAGCTTGCCGATTTCAGCTGCGGGGCCAACGAAACGGGGTTTCATTACACCGGCGTCAACTTCGGTCGTGACCTGGATGAAGCGGAGACCGTCGATATCCGTAACGTCGTGGCCGGTGACCCGACGCCCGGCGGCAGCGGCACGCTGTCGATCGCACGGGGCATCGAGGTCGGCCATATCTTCCAGCTCGGCGACAAGTACAGCGAAGCCATGGGCGCAACCGTGCAGGATGAAGACGGCAAGAACCGCGTCGTTGCGATGGGGTGCTACGGCATCGGCGTGACGCGAATTGTCGGTGCGGCCATCGAGCAGAATCACGATGACGCGGGCATCATCTGGCCGGCGCCGCTGGCACCGTTCGACGTCGTCCTGGTGCCGATCAACATGCACCGGTCCGACGAGGTTCGAGAGGCCACCGAGGCACTGTACGAGGAACTGCAGGCCATGGGTCTCGAGGTACTTTTTGACGACCGCAACGCGCGTCCCGGCGTCAAGTTTGCCGATGCGGAACTGATCGGCGTTCCCCACCGGCTCGTGGTTTCGGACCGCGGTCTGGCCGAGGGTGTGCTTGAATACCGCCACCGGCGGGACACGGAGTCGCGCAACCTGAAACGTGAAGAGGCTCTCAATTTACTTCAAGGATCGTAAGTAAGCTGTTATTTTTAAAGCAGGAACTTATGAAGCCGCTTCGTCATCACATCGCCGTCCTGCTGGCCACCGCCATGGTCTGCGCCCCCGTGGCGGCGCAGAACGTCCCCGATCCGGAACTGGTCGCTGCACTGCGCGCCGCCGCCGCGGACACCTCGACTTTCGAGGATCGCTTCGACGCCGCCGTCTGGTTGACCGACATGTCGCGTCGTCTGGAGCGCCAGGTCAGCGACCAGGACGAGCGCATCAGGATTCTGAAAACGGTGCATCGCGAGGCCATCCGCGCGGACCTTTCGCCCGAACTCGTCCTCGCCGTGATCGATACCGAGAGCAATTTCGACCGCTACGCCATATCCGTTGCCGGCGCGATCGGCCTGATGCAGATCATGCCGTTCTGGATCGATGAGATCGGCCGGCCCGACGACAACCTGGTCAAGATCGAGACGAACCTGCGCTACGGCTGCACGATCCTGAGGTTTTACCTCGACAAGGAAAATGGCGACTTACGGCGCGCACTCGGTCGCTACAACGGCAGCCTCGGCAAGAGGAAATACCCGAACAAGGTCATCGATAAACTGACCCGCAAATGGTTCAAGGCCTGAGGGTCTGTCGGCACACTACCCGGTACTGAATCCCTCGGCGCCGTCCGGCCTCGCATCTTCTGCAATCAGCTGACTGACCCGCGCCAGCGGTGGCCCCTTGCGTAGCCAGGTTTCGAGTGCGCGCAATGCATCATCCGACCCGTTGGCGAATACTTCGACACCGCCATCCGGCAGATTGACGGCATGGCCGGTGATTCCGAGTCGCTGTGCTTCTTTACGGGTGCTGTCGCGAAACCAGACCCCCTGAACCCGCCCCTTTACAACGAAGCGGCGTGCGGCGGTCACGTCACCGGACGCAGTGATTTCAGTTGTCCCGAATTGCCTGGTTGGCAGCCTCGGCGGCACGCAACGCATCGATCGCCTTCATACGTGCCTGCTTGGCATCGCGCCGCGCCTCGGAATAGTCCTTGTCGCCCACGAGCTGGCGCGCGCTGGCGAGATACTGCTCAGCGGCTCTGAGGTGATACGGCGCGAGCTTTTCGGCACCGGCCTCCTTCGCCACCGCGATCGCCTGTCGCGCATCGCTGATCTCCTGGACGGGTGGCGTCGTCTCGCAGGCGGAAACGCCCAGCATGATGCAGAACATCGAAAGCGCCAGAAGCGGGGAAAATCGTAGGATGTAGCGCAGGCGTTTCACGGATTCTTGTCGTTATTTTCGGTGGCGGAAACCGTTCAAAATTAGCAATTGCATGGCGCGGCAGTCAAGCGATACAGTGCCAACTCGCCAGGGTTGCCAAAAGGAATCAGATCCAACATGTCCGTCACAATCTATCACAACCCGCGTTGCTCCAAGTCGCGGAAAACACTGGAGATTATTGCGGACTCGGGAACGGAGCACGACGTCGTCCTGTATCTCGACGACACGCCGGACGCCGCGACCATCGTCGACATCGCAAACAGGCTCGGCATGGCCGTTCAGGATATTCTGCGGCGCGGCGAATCCGAATTCCGTGAAGCGACAGACCTGCCGCCGCTCGATGACGACCAGGCGCTGGCCGAATGGCTCGCGGCCCACCCAATCGTGATCGAGCGCCCGATCGTCGTCGATGCTGAGACCGGCGTCGCCGTTATCGGGCGTCCGCCCGAAAACGTTAAGCCGTTGCTCGACTGATGTCCGACGTCCTCGTCCTGTACTTCTCGCGCTACGGCGCAACCGAAAGCCTTGCACGCGAGGTCTGCCATGGCGTCGATTCGGTGCGCGGCATGTCGTCGCGGCTGCGCACCGTGCCGGCTGTCACGCCAAATACCGAGGCAACGGAATCGAGCGTCCCGGAGTCCGGGCCGCCCTACGTCACGCACAACGACCTTGCGGAATGCACCGGTATCGTCATGGGCAGCCCGACACGCTTTGGAAATATGAGCTCGGCGCTCAAGTACTTTATCGATACAACCGGTGCCGACTGGATGAAAGGGTCGCTGAGCGGTAAACCGGCCGGCGTATTCACGTCGACGTCGTCACTGCACGGCGGCTCGGAAACGACGCTGCTGACAATGGCGATTCCGTTGCTGCATCACGGCATGATTTACGTCGGAATTCCGTATTCGGAAGAGGCGCTGTCGACAACGACGACCGGCGGATCGCTCTACGGCGCGACGCATGTCACATGGAGTCGTGACCCCGACACCCTGTCGGACGATGAAAAATCGTTGGCGCGCGCGCTGGGCCGGCGCGTTGCCGACATTGCGCAGCGCCTCGACACCTAGAAACCGTCCTCCGCCAGCACGCCCCGAACGAACGGGACCGTCAGGCGACGTTTCGCCTGCAATGCCGCCGCGTCCAGGCGGTCCAGCAATCGGTACAGGCTGCTCATGTCGCGCCGGCTGCGTTTCATCAGGTATTGCGCCGTCTCGTCAGGCAGGTCGAGGCCGCGGTGTTGTGACCGCAACTGCAACGCACTCACGCACTGCACATCGTCTAGCTCATGCACGTGGAATACGGCCAGCCGCTGCAACCGGCTTGCGAGATCGGCCAGCGCGATGCCGGCTTCGCGCGGCGAGCTCGTGGCAGAGACGACGAGCTGTGCACCGGCGTCAAACAGCTCGTTGCAAAGTCCGAATAACGATTCTTCCCAATCGGCCTGCCCGACGACCGCGTCTATGTCGTCGATACACACTATGTCGCGGGCGCCGAGGCCGTCGAGAATTGCGGGACCGGCCTCGCGGAGCATTGCCATTGGCAGGTAAACGGCGCGGTCGCCGGCGCGATCGCAGACGGCCTGCAACAGGTGCGTCTTACCCGTCGACGGGGCACCCCAGATCCAGCTTCCCGGACCCGGTTCGCCATCGGCGATGGCTGCCAGCATCGCGACGAGCGATTCGTTGCCCGCGTCGAAGAAGCTCGAGAACACGGCGTGGTCAGCGAGCTGCAAAGGTAGGGCCAACTGGCTCATTCGAGCTCTATCTCCAGCTCGGGATGTTCTGTCAGGTAGCGGTGGTACGCAAACCTCACCAGTACCGACAGCACAGCCGCCACGGGCAACGCGAGCAAAATGCCGAAGAAACCGAATAGCTGGCCACCGGCCGCGACCGCAAAAATCACGATAACCGGATGCAGGCCGATACGGTCACCCACAAGTTTCGGCGTCAGGACCGAGCCTTCGATCGCCTGCGCGATGGCGAAGGTCGCGACGACGCCAACCAGGGGCCACAGGGGATCCGGCTCAAGAGCAACCGTCAGTCCGGCCAGCGCGATGCCGAATACGAAGCCCAGGTAAGGCACAAAACTGACCAGACCGGACACGACCCCGATTGCGATCGCGAACTTGATCCCGACCAGGCTCAGGCCCAGCGAATAAATGATCGCCAATGCCAGCATGACAAGCAGCTGGCCGCGCAGGAACGCGCTCAACATCTCGTCGGCATCCCGCGCCAGCCCGAAGACCGTTTCACGCTGGCTTTCCGGTACCAGCGCGCCGATATGCACGACGATCGTGTCCCAGTCGCGCAGCATGTAGAACGTAAGTATCGGCACCAGAAACAGGCTGATAACGGCCGCCATCAACGCGCCACCGGACTTGCCGACCGTAGACAGGATCGTGCCGCTCCAGTTGCCGACCATGTCGCTGTATCGCGAGAGAAACGCGCCAATACCGACGCCGTCCTCGCCCTCGAGGTTGAGCCAGCCCTGCACCGTCGGCAGCCACTCCTGCTCGACCTGCCGCACGATATCCGGCAGCGCATCGAACAGCGCCCCCACCTGTGCGCTGATCAACGGCCCGACGAGCAACACCAGCAGTCCGATGACAAGAAACGTAATGACGAACACGGCAACAACAGCCAGCGTTCTCGGCATTTTCAGTTTTTGTAACCGGTCTGCGAGCGGGTCGCCAATGTAGGCAAGCAATGCTGCCGCCACAAACGGCGTGAGAACCGGCGCCAGCAGGTACAACAGCCATCCCGTCAGGACGACAGCAATCAGCCAGTTGAGCCGCAGATCCCTAGCCATCGGTACGCGCCCTTCGCGACCATGACAAGACGTAGTCAACGCCGCTGATCACGACCGTCACCAGGATCGACGCGCCGAGTACGGTCAACGTAATCTCCTGGGGCCAGCCGAATGCCGCGCGCGACAGAACGAATAGCAGATACAGCAGCAACAGCGCGGTATTGAGCTTGCTGATCCGCGTCGGCTCGCCCTGCACCGGCCCGACGATAAAGTTGTAGGCCGTCGCTCCGGCAACGATGACGACATCGCGCAGGATCACGATCACCGCCAACCATACGGGTACATGGCCGGTATGAACCAGCGTGACAAACATGCCGGCCACCAGCAGCTTGTCCGCAATCGGGTCGAGCAACGCGCCCAGTCGCGATCCCCAGTCAAACCGGTTGGCGAGATAGCCGTCAATGCCGTCGGACGTTCCGGCAATCCAGAACAGCAACAGCGCCCACGCGTAGCTGCTGTCGAGAATCAGCAACAGGATCGGCGGCACCAGCAGGATGCGCATGATTGAAATCGCATTTGGCAACCAGTGAAGCGACATGCGGGACCCGGCTATCAGGGGTTGTAGAAGAACTCGAGGGCGTCGGGACGGATTCCGAAGCCGTCAGACGCTTCCTGTTCGATCAGGCCGGCAAAGCCGAGCGCCCTGCGCAATCTTGCCGCACCGCCGCGTACGTCGACATCGTAGGTGATCGTGTCTCCGGCAACTTCGTTGATGCGGAACGACTCAATCACGGCCACACCCGCCAGGAGCTGCTGCACCGTGCCGTAAGCGTCGACCGTTTCGATGCCGGACACATTCAGCGCAACGCGCTGAAGCGGTTCGTTGCCACCAACCGCAAATTCCGCTGCGAGCAGATCCGCCACCTGCGCGACGACCGACTCCGGCGTCCCGGTCCAGCTGCGCTGCTGCCCGCCGAACCAGTAGTCCCAGCGATTACGTTGCGTCGATGCGGGACGTACACGACCGACCAGTACCGAATTAACGTCGTAGCGTTCGGATGCCGCCAGGATTCGTTCATCGAAGCCGCCCCAGATATCGCTGAACGTCACGCTCTGCAGGTCGGTCGAGTCCAGCAACGGGAACAGCACCGGCAGTCCACGGCGTTCGGCGATCTCGAGCAGCCGCTCCCTGAGCAACCTGTTGCGATCGATCGTGCGCGATTGCTGTTCGATCTCGTCGGTGTCTTCCGCCCCCAGGATTTCGCGTGCGCCCTGCCCCCAATCCACAGCCAGCCAGACCAGCGTCAGCGGACGGTCGCCACCCCAGACGGTGAAGCCATTGTTACGCAGGACACGTTCCAGCGCCTCGCCGTCAAAAGACACCCACAGCGTGTCGTCTTCGCCCGGCCGAAACTGCGTGACATACGCGGCGGGGACGGGAAAGACCTCGTCGACCGCGGCCACGTCAGCGCTGATTTCGGAGCCCGACACGCGCGCCAGAACTTCCAGCAGTGCCGCTCGGTAGGCCTTCTCCCTGGGGTTGTCGGCGTCCTCATCCAGAACGACCTTCGCGGTATAGAGGGTCGGGACCTCGACCGCCAACGCGGCACCCGACCATGCGGTAATGAGTATCGCGACGACAATTGCCGCAACCGGTATACGTGATTCTTTCAAGGGTGGTTTCCCCAGTCAGTCCCAAGCACTATTATATCGCCCTCACAGAGTATGCCACTCCACAATGAGCATTAAACCACTCACGTACAAGGACGCCGGGGTCGACATCGACGCCGGCAACGAACTCGTCGAGCGAATCAAACCGCACGTACGGAAAACACTGCGCCCCGAAGTTCTTGCCGGACTCGGCGGATTTGGCGGCATGTTTGCGCTCGGCGACTACCGGAATCCCGTCCTCGTTTCCGGCACAGACGGCGTCGGCACCAAGCTGATGCTCGCCCAGCGCCTCGGCCGCCACGACACGATCGGCATCGACCTGGTCGCCATGTGCGTCAATGACGTGCTCGTACAGGGCGCCGAACCGTTGTTTTTCCTCGACTATTTCGCGTGCGGCAAGCTCGACAACGACGTGGCGGAAGCCGTCGTCGCCGGTATAGCCGAGGGTTGCCTGCAGGCAGGCGCCGCCCTGATCGGCGGCGAAACCGCTGAAATGCCCGACATGTATGCGCCGGGCGACTACGACCTCGCGGGATTCACCGTCGGCGTCGTCGAGCGCGGCGCCCTGATCGATGGCAGCGGAATTGCCGACGGCGACGTGATCGTCGGCATCGCGTCAAGTGGTCCGCATTCGAACGGCTATTCCCTGATTCGCAAGGTGCTCGAACGCGCGCCGGACAGCCGCATCGACGGCCTGCCCGCGGGCGAACGATTGCTGGCTCCAACCCGCATTTATGCAAAGCCGATCATGGCGCTGACGCAGTCGATGCCGGTTAAAGGGCTCGCGCACATCACGGGTGGCGGCATTACCGAGAATATCCCGCGAGTCCTGCCAGCTTCGCTCAGCGCCGAGATCGATACGACCAGCTGGACGCCAGGCGACGTTTTCAAGTGGCTGGCAGAACACGGCAACATTGAAGTGGCAGAAATGCGGCGCAGCTTTAACTGCGGTGTCGGCATGGTCGTCATCGTGGATGCCGGCGATGCCGCAGCTGCTATCGATACGCTGAACGCGTGCGGCGAGGTCGCCTGGCAGATCGGCCGGGTCGTGCCCGGCAACCAGGAAGTGCAGTACGTCTGATGTCGTGTCGCACCGCGATCCTGATCTCGGGATCAGGCACCAATCTGCAGGCGTTCATCGATGCTGTCGCCAACGGCGAGCTCGATCTCGATCTGTGTGTCGTATTCAGCAACAACCCGGCGGCGTTCGGACTCGAACGCGCCGAATCAGCCGGCATTCCCACCGCCTGTATCCAGCACGGCGACTACCCGGACAGGGAATCGTTTGACCGGGCGGTCATCGAGGAACTCGATCGCTGGCAACCGGACCTGTTGGTGCTCGCAGGCTTCATGCGCATCCTGAGCCCGGCATTCGTGTCGCACTACGAAGGCAAAATCCTCAACATCCATCCGGCGTTACTGCCGAAATACCCGGGCCTGAATACCCATCAGCGTGTTCTCGACGCCGGCGACGAGTGGCACGGCAGCACCGTGCACTTCGTGACCGAAGAACTCGACGGCGGGCCGCGCATCCTGCAGGGACGACTCAGGGTCGAATCGGCCGAATCGGCGGACGATCTGCAGACCCGTGTGCAATCCGTTGAGCACCGGATTTATCCGCTGGCGGCCGGCTGGGTCGGCTCCGGCAAGGTGCAGTTCCGCAACGGCGAGACCTGGATTGATGGCAAACAGGCGGCTGATCCCGAGGTGCTGGACTACCTCGACTGACGGGTGCACAAGCCCTTTTTCTCTTTTAAAAACAGAGTTTTGTGGTGGACCATGGGATGATTACTGTATATAATAACAGTATCTTTTCCTGTGCACTGGAGACTGTGATGACCGCGAAAAAGAACGACCGGCTCCGTACCATTGACGAGCTTGAACAGAACATCCTGGGCCTTGCCTGGCAGATCAACATGGCCACCTACGAGATGCTCATGATGATCCGGGAGTTCGATGAACGCGCCGGTTATCTCGTGTGGTCCCAGCAAAGTACGGCGGAGTGGCTGGCGTGGCGGATCGATATCTCGATGAGTGCGGCGCGGGAAAAGGTCCGGGTGGCGCATGCGCTGAAGGTATTGCCTCGGATTGCTCGGGCCTTTGCGAACCGGTCGTTGCGGATCAGCCGCAATGCGAACCGGGGGATGGTGAGTATTTCGATCGATCTGCCGGTGGAGATGGGGGAACTGGTTGACAAGGCGCTGGACAAAGCACGGGATGATTCGGCGGACGACCCGCCCGATATCGTTGAGATGCCGTGGCGGGCGAAGCAGGCGGATGCGTTTGTTGCTTTGGTCAAGGCGTACCTGTTGGGCGAAAGTTCAGAACAGGTGACATCTGGCCGCGACAACTACCTCGTGACAATCCACGTGGATCAATCGGCACTCACCCACGGCAAGGGTCGCTCGTCGATCCCGATCGAAACGGCAAAGCGACTGTGCTGCGACGGACACGCCGTGACGCTGCTCGAGGACAATGACGGCGAACCGCTGGCGGTGAGCCGCAAGAAACGCGTCATTACACTGGCGGTGGAACGGGCCGTAAGAGCCAGGGACAACAACACGTGCCGGTGGTTCTTTGCGCGTCCCGATGGCGTGGCAATCCCGGCACAGGGCTACGTTGAGAAGGGATTACCGCAGGAGTTTTCCGTTACGTACAAATACCCCTCCGCGGAGGGATCTGGGCTTCGCCAGGAAATGATAGCCAACCAGGCCAATGAACCGCCGGCGCCGGTGTATTGGCATTAGCTCCGCGGCAAGTTCCCGAAGATAGAAGAGAATTAACCCCGGACGTACATCGAGATTGTTCCGTTGATCCAACCATCGATAAGCGATTCTTTGCCGCCGCTTACGGCCACAAGCGGGCATTTGAAAGGGCCAAAGTCGGGCAGAAAGAAGCGACATTTGTGAGAGGACCTTCTACTCGTGCGGGAGCGACAAATCAACCCGTGCACCGTGGATCATACTGATAATGGGGTACAGGTTATCGGCCGTGAACTTCGTCTCGTCAGCCTCGGTGTCGACACGATGCACGAGAACGAGTCGGTACTTCGGATAGACACCCAGCATGTGTACGCCAGCTCCCGCGTGATAGAAGGAGTTGCGGCCGGCATCATCCTCGATGCCCATAATAACGCTCCATAATATGCCATACGCAAGGCCGAACTGCTCGCTCGTGATTGAGTATGGTTGAGTGGACCGGTCGATCCATTCTGAGGAGATGATCTGCTCGCCTTTCCATCGGCCATGATTGAGAAAGAGCTGGCCGTAAAGCGCGAGGTCGTGCGCCGACATGCGGAAATGATACGCCGGGAAACGAGACGCTGTGCGCTCGACCTGGTACATCCCATCAACGTCGGGAATCTCGCCGTCATGGGGTTCCTCAATGGTCGTAACCACGTTACCGTAATGCAACATTCCGAGAGGACGAGCGATCTCGCGCTCGAAAGCATCGTAGATACTCTCACCGCTCAACTGCTCGAATAGCGCGCCTGCGGCATTAAAGTCCCAATTGTTGTAGTAGTAGTGCACACCTGGCTCGTACTGTCCGCGCCCAGGTTTCATGCTTTTCATCCACTCAGACTCGCCGGTCGCCGGGAGATAGATGCCTGAACGGGACTTGAGGACCATGTCAAGAGTCGCGCCGAGCTCAGTCTCATTTAGCCGCGCCGGCGCGTCCTGTACACCCAATGACGCCATCGTCGCGCCGAGATCAAGTTTGCCCTTGTCATACAAGACTCCATACAACCCGTTCAATAGTGACTTTCGCATCGAGTGAATCAAGTGCTTTTCGTATATATCTCCCCACTCAAAAAACACTTTGCCATCATGCACGAGGAGCAGTGAGCTTGAGCCGGCTGACTCGAGATACTCGGCAAGCTCGTCGAGTTTCTCAGGTGAGTACCCAGCTTCGGCGGGTGTGATGCGCTCAAAGCGATCAGCCTGAATGGCGCAGCCGGAAATGGCACAGACTGCGAGAGCGACAATTGGCGAGATAAAATTTCGTAGTAGCATGATTGGAAAATCATTGTCGACAGAAAAATAGGCAATCGGCCATCGGACCGAACGATCGCTTCTGTCAGTGTCTGTTACTATTTATTCTTTTAAAAACAGTGTTTTGTAGTGTCTTTTAGATCTTTTGCTTTAAATATCAGGACTGCGGCGGAGAGCCGATTCCCACGAAGCCGACCATTCTGCAGATCAAGTCTCCGTCCAATTCAACGAAGTACTGGCCCAGCTGCGCTTGCTCTTTGCCGTCGGGCCCCGTCCCACTGAAAACAACAGTAGCGCGCGTCATTCCGGCAGTTTTGTCGCTCACCACGACCTTCGCAGACCACCCGGGTGCGTTCGTGGAAAACATTCCAACATAGTCACTAAGTGCATTGATGCCTGTTATTGGTTTTTGCGTCTTCGGGTCGACATATACAATGCTCGACGCGACCGCGCTGGTGATCGTCTCGAGCCTCTCGTCTTCAGACTCAAGTTGCCATGCGCCAAAAAAAGTGTCGATCGGATCAGTCATAGTAGGCTCCAGGAATGAAAATGACTCGTGCTAACTATCGGGTAATTGATGAGTCGATTGACTCAACGCCGAAACGGTGGCTTCGGATCGAATGCAGGTCATCAGGCTCAGGCTTTCGGCAGCGTGACGCCCGTCTGACCCTGGTATTTTCCGCCACGATCCGCATACGACGTTTCACACGCCTCGTCAGACTCGAGAAACAGCATCTGCGCGACGCCCTCGTTGGCGTAGATCTTGGCCGGCAGCGGCGTCGTGTTGGAAAATTCGAGCGTCACGTGCCCCTGCCACTCCGGCTCGAGCGGCGTGACGTTGACAATAATCCCGCAGCGCGCATAGGTCGACTTGCCGAGGCAAATCGTCAGGACGGTCCTCGGGATCCGGAAAAACTCGACCGTACGTGCGAGTGCGAATGAGTTGGGCGGAATCACGCAGACATCGCTCTTGATGTCGACAAAGCTCGTCTCGTCGAAAGACTTCGGATCAACGACGGCTGAGTTGATGTTGGTAAAGATCTTGAACTCATCGGAACAACGCACATCGTAGCCGTAGGACGACGTGCCGTAGGACACGATTCGGCTGCCATCGCGCTCGCGCACCTGCCCCGGTTCGAACGGGTCGATCATGCCTTCGTTTTCCGCCATGCGGCGAATCCAGCGGTCCGATTTGATGCTCATCAAGCGCCCTCTACGACGATATTGCCGAATTTTGAACTGTAGTCCGTGCGTTGTGCTGCCTGTGCGGCCGCGATGTGCAAAGCCGCACTGCGATAGGCCGCCGCGGCCGGTGAGTCCGGCGCCGCAATAACAGTCGGTGTGCCGCTATCGGTCTGCACACGAATGGAGGTCTCGAGTGGCAGTTGTCCGAGCAACGGGACGTCGAAGTCCTGCACAATGCCCACCCCTCCGCCGGTGCCGAAAATCGCTTCTTCATGGCCGCAGGATGAACAAATATGGGTGCTCATGTTCTCGACGACGCCCAGAACCGGGATCGAGACCTTGCGGAACATGGCCAGTCCCTTGCGCGCGTCGAGCGTTGCGATGTTCTGCGGCGTCGTGACGATAACAGCACCTGAGACCGGCACCTTCTGGGACAGCGTCAGCTGGATATCGCCCGTGCCCGGCGGCATGTCGACGATAAGGTAGTCGAGTTCGCCCCACTGCGTCTGGTGCATGAGCTGGTTGAGTGCCGACGTGACCATGGGACCGCGCCAGACCATGGGCTGGTCGGGGTCGACGAGAAAGCCGATCGACATCACCTTGAGGCCGTGCCCCTCGGGCGGCAGCATGGTCTTTCCATCCTGGCTTTCCGGCGCCTGGCCGACGAGTCCCAGCATGTGCGGCTGGCTCGGACCGTAAATATCGGCGTCCAGCATGCCGACCGACGCACCTTCCTGAGACAACGCGAGCGCGATATTCACGGCGACGGTCGACTTGCCGACGCCGCCTTTGCCGGATGCTATCGCGATCACGTTCCTGATCCCCGGCAGCGGCTTGAGGTTGCCCTGCACGGCGTGTGATTCGATCTTTGTTGTGACCGAGGCATCAACCTTTGCGACATCGTACTGCCGCGTCACCGCGTCGCGAATGGCCGTCTCGATGCCATGCCGCGCACTGGCCACCGGCAAACCCAGCTCGACTGCAACCGTCGCGCGGTCCCCGTCGAGCGCCGCCGACGTCACACGCCCAACATCACCCAGCGAGTAACCAAGTGCGGCTAACTCGATGGAATTTAGGAAGTTCTTCACATCAGAAACTGTTGACACTGTCACACTTCCAGAACTGGCATTAGGTAAAATTTGGTGGTGAATTTCCGGCGAGTCCGGATTTCGCGCGCACATTGTATAGGAGCCTCGGTGAGGCTGAAAGCCAGCATTGGCGGGCAATGTAACGGGTCTGATGTGGCATAATGCCGCGTCGGGGAGTAGCGGACGAGTCGGGTTCCAGATCGTGGGCCCACCCCCGGCCCGCTGTGCTTGGGCAAGAGCGAACAGAAGATTGGCGTTTAACAATAATTCAACAACAAGCGATTCGGTTCGATGAGTTTTCTCGCGTCGTTTCGCTCTGACCAGATTCTCGGGCAGCTCATCGCTGAGCAGGACCCTGCGTCGCCGGCTGCCCAGAAGCTCGTTGAAAAACTGAAGTCGGCCGGCAACAAGGCCGTGCCAAAAATTATTGACGCGCTCGCGCTTTCCGACAAGTCACACACGATGGTCCTGGTCGACATCCTCGGTGCGATGGTCAACGACAAGAACCTGATGATGTACAAGGAAGGTCTTGCCGACGGCAATGAGCGCGTCGTTTCGGGTACGGCGTGGGCCTTGTCGAGCAGCACCGATTACAACGCCAACGGGTTGCTGGAATTCTTCGATGACGCCGAAGTCTCGAAACCGGCGCTGATCGAAGTACTGCGCGTTCACAAGGATGACCTCAGCGTACACGAGCTGCTGCGCCGGGCGTATGAGTGCGAACCGAAGGAAAAGGCCGCGATATTCAAGATCATCAGGGACACGATCAAGCCCGACATGGTGCCGGACCTGATTGCGCGCATGGGCGGCAAAGACCCGGTCATCAAGATTCACCTGATGCAGCTCCTGTCGAAGTTCGACAAACCGGAGATTACAAACGCGCTCGAAATGCAGCTCAAGGACGCCAACAAGATGGTGCGCGGCGCAGCACTCGCAGCGCTCGCGACGCGCGACCCGGCCACGATCAGCATCGAAAAAATTGCCAACGCCCTGACGGACCCGGATCTCGATGTGCAGAGCAAGGCCGTCGATGTCCTGGTTCGCATCAACCATCCCGATACGATCAAATTTCTTGTCCCGGCACTCAAAGACGAAAACGAATACGCGCGACGTGCCGCCGTCGAGGTATTGAACGAAGTCGGCAGCGAAAACTCGGTGCAGGACCTGCTGGAGGCGATCAAGGACGACGACTGGTGGGTACGCTCACGTGCCGGCGACGCGCTGGGCGAGATCGGCGGTCCCAAGGTCGTCGACTCCGTCGTCAAGCTGTTCAGTCACAAGGACGAAGAAATACGCCGTACGGCGATTGAAATCCTCAATTCTGTAAAGGATGGCCGTGCCGAAGAACACCTGATCAAGGCGACCGGAGACACGGATTGGTGGGTCCGGGAGCGTGCCGTGGATGCGTTGAGCAAGATCGGCAGCACCAAGGCGCTACCGCAGCTCGAGGCAATGCTGGGTGCGGATGCCAAGACCGACACCGTCGTCATTCGCGCATTGGCGAAAATCGGCAACCACAAACACATCCAGAAAATCGTGCCGATGCTGAAGCGTCCGGAACGCGAGATACAGATCGAGGCGATCAAGGCGGTAACGGCGCTCACGAACGACTCGCAGGCGGAATCGGTACGCAAGATTCTGCGTCAGCTGAAGCAGTCCGACGAAGCGACGATTATCAACGTCGCCGACAAGGCGCTGCGCGACCTCGACGATCGCTACTCGGAGACGATGGTCGAGCAGAACATCAAGGCCGAACGCATAGGCGAAAATACCAAAACCTTGCTGGTCGATAACGCCGACCTCGAGAAACTGCTGGCCGAAGCAAAAGAACAGAGTGCCGTCGCGCAGGCGGACGAGGATGGCGATATCGTGCCCGCCGACTCACCGGCCCCGATGGCGCCTGCTGTCCTCGATATCTCCACGCTGGAACCGGGTGACGTCATCGACGGACGCTACAAATACATCGAAAAAATCGGTAAGGGCGCATTCGGTACCGTGTTGCTCATGGAAGACACGGTCGTTGACGAGCAGCTCATTCTCAAGTTCCTGAACCCGAATGTCTCGTCCGATGAAGAGATGATGAAGCGCTTCGTGCACGAATTGCGGTATTCGCGCAAGATTACGCACCGCAACGTCATCCGCATCTACGACTTCCTGAACCTGCAGGGCTGCTACGCCATTTCGATGGAATATTTCCCGTCACATACGCTGTCGGGCGAGATGCCCGACAACAAGCCGATGGACCTCAAAAAGGCGCTGCGCTACTCCCGGGATATGGCAACGGGTATGGCCGTCGCGCACCTCGCCGGTGTTATCCATCGCGACCTCAAACCGGCGAATATTCTTGTCAACGATGAAGGGCTGCTCAAGATCGTGGACTTCGGCGTTGCGGCCGCCGCGTCGAGCGGTGACACGCAGCTGACGAAGACCGGCTATGTCATCGGTTCACCCAAGTACATGGCACCCGAGCAGATCCTGGGCAAGAAAGTCGACGAAACCGCCGACGTGTACAGCGTTGGTGTCATCATGTATGAAATGGTCACGGGCGTGCCGCCGTACAGCCGCGGTGACCACATGTCGGTGATGTACCAGCACGTGCAGGGCAAGGCCAAGCACTGCCAGGAAATCAACCCGGACCTGCCCGACGACTATGCCGCCGTCATCGTCAAGGCGATGTCGGTCGACAAGTCGAAGCGTTACCAGTCGATGGAAGAATTGACTGAGGCACTCGACACCATCTCGCTGTAAAGTAACGCCCCATGGCTCGCATAGACGCATTCCTCAAACTCGGCCTCGCGCAGGGGTGTTCGGACGTGCACCTCGCCGTCGGCGTGCCACCGATGCTGCGCATGAATGGCGACCTGATGCCGATCAAGTTTCGCCAGCTCAGCGACACGGAGCTCGAGACCTACATCCTGGAGATCCTGACGGCCAAGCAGAAAGACAGGCTGGCCGAGGGCCATGACCTCGATTTCTCCTACGTGGCGGAGGAAGGCGGCCGCTTCCGTGTGAACGTGTTCCGCAAAGCCACGGGACCCGGCGCCGTGTTTCGCCATATTCCAGGCGACGTGCCAACACTCGACCAGCTGAATGTCCCGGCCGTCCTGAAAAAATTCTGCGACTACCATCAGGGCATGGTCCTGGTGACAGGTTCGACCGGTACCGGCAAGTCGACTACGCTGGCGGCGATGATCGATCACCTGAACGAGTCCCGGAAGCTCAACATCATCAGTCTCGAAGATCCGATCGAGTTCGTGCACCCGTCGAAACAGTCCCAGATCATCCAGCGCGAGGTCGGCACTCACGTGACCAGCTTCGCCGACGGCGTGCGATCGGCGATGCGCGAGGATCCGGACGTCATCCTCGTCGGTGAGTTGCGCGACGCCGAGACGATCTCGATGGCCATGACGGCCGCCGAAACCGGCCACCTGGTCCTGGGCACGCTGCACACCACGGGTGCGGTCAAGACAATCGACCGGATTATCGACGCCCTGCCCGGCGAGCTGCGCGAGCAGACGAAGAGCTTCCTCGCGATGAGCCTCAAGGCGGTCGTAACCCAGGTGCTCGTAAAAACACCGGACGGCCGTGGACGCCGGGCGATTCTCGAGATTCTGGTCAACAACCGGGCGATCGCGAAACAGATTACGACGGACCAGACCCACCAGATCAGCTCGCAGATGCAGATGGGCAAGGACCTGGGAATGCAGCTCATGGACCAGGCGCTGCTGGATGCCATCAATGCCAAGGAAATCGACCCGGACGATGCGATACGGTTTGCGAACGACAAGAAGAAGTTCCAGCGATTCGTCACGGATACCGACCTGATCCCGATTATCGACATCGGCAACGGCTCGAAGGTGTAGCAACGTGAAGGCAATCGATAAATACTTGCGGGCTGCACTCAAGGAAAACGCCTCCGACCTGCACTTCGTTTCAGGAGACCCGGTGCGCGCCCGTGTGCACGGCGGGCTGACCCCTATCATGGAAGAAGTCCTGAGCGTCGAAACCGTCGAAGAGTGCTTGAGCGAAATCATGGACGGCGTCACTAAAAAGACGTTCGACGAAAACGATGCGGCGGACTTCGCCTACGAAATTCCCGACGTATCGCGATTTCGCGTCAATGTATTTCGGCACCTGAACGGTCTTGGCGCAATATTTCGCGCGATTCCATCGCAGGCAATGACGCTCGAAGAGCTCAACATGCCGGATGTCATCAGGGCGCTGTGCCGGCACACGCAGGGGATGATCCTCGTCACCGGCAAGACCGGGTCCGGAAAGTCCACGACGCTGGCGGCGATGATTGACGAGATGAACCGCCGCCTGAAAGGCCACATCCTGACGATCGAGGACCCGATCGAATTCGTTCACGAGGCAAAAGGCTGCCTGATCAGCCAGCGTGAGGTCGGGGTACACAGCCCGAACTTCGCCGAAGCGCTGCATTCGGCATTGCGCGAGGACCCGGACGTCATCCTCGTTGGCGAAATGCGCGACCTCGAAACCATCAGTATCGCCGTAACCGCCGCGGAAATGGGCATCCTGGTCATGGGTACGCTGCATACGAATGGCGCTGCGCAGACCGTGGATCGCATCATCAATTCGTTCCCGGCGGACAAGCAATCGCACATTCGAACCATGATTTCGACGTCACTGAAGGGCGTCATCTCGCAGCAGTTGCTGCCGACCTGCCACAAACCGGGACGGGCCGCTGCACTCGAAATCATGATCAACACCAGCGCCGTGTCCAACCTGATCCGCCAGGGCAAGCTCGACCAGATCGAGACGGCCATGCAGTCCGGCGGCGGCATCGGTATGAAGACAATGGACAATGCGCTCATGGAACTGGTCGAGAAGGGCTGGGTCTCGGGCGAAGAGGCGTACCAGCAGGCCAACAACAAGCACAAGTTCGAGAAAGTAAAGGACATGGACTGAGCGACCCGGCGTGGCATAATCGCGCCTTTTAGCGCTCAAACGCCGCCGAAATGTCCGAAAAACAACGAAAAATCCTCGTCACGAGTGCCCTGCCCTACGTCAATGGGTCGCCGCACATGGGGCATCTCGTCGAATACATCCAGACGGACATCTGGGTGCGTTTCCAGAAGCTGCGCGGCCACTTGTGCACCTATGTCTGCGCGTCGGACGCCCACGGCACGCCCATCATGCTCAAGGCCCGCGAACTCGGCGTCACGCCCGAAGAGCTGACGGCGGGCTATTCGAAGGAGTTCATCAACGACTTCTCGGATTTCGGTATCGAGTTCGACAATTTTCACACCACACACTCGGCCGAGAACGAGGAACTGGTGGGCCGTATGTACCGGACGCTGCGTGACAGCGGCGACATCTACACGCGGACGATCGAGCAATCCTATGACGAGAAGGAAGGCATGTTCCTGCCGGATCGATTCGTCAAGGGCACCTGCCCGCGGTGCAGGACGGAAGACCAGTACGGCGACGCCTGCGAAAATTGCGGCGCGACGTACACGCCGGAAGAGCTGATCGATCCGCGCTCGGTTCTATCGGGAACGACGCCGGTCAAGCGCGAATCCGAGCACTATTTCTTCAGGCTCAGCGACTACGAGTCGCGGCTGCGGGAATGGATGAGCGCGTCGGCCCTCGACAAAAACGTGGTCGCGAAACTCGAAGAATGGTTTGAGGCCGGGTTACAGGACTGGGACATTTCCCGCGATGCGCCGTACTTCGGTTTCCGCATACCGGATACGGACGACAAGTACTTCTACGTCTGGCTGGATGCGCCGGTCGGTTACATGGCGAGTTTCCGACATCTCTGTGACCGCACTGACGGGCTCGATTTCGACGAGTACTGGAACGCCGACTCCGACTGCGAGCTGTACCACTTCATCGGCAAGGACATCATGTACTTTCATACGCTGTTCTGGCCGGCCGTCCTGCAGGGTGCGGGCTTCCGTCAGCCGACCAGTGTTTTTGCGCATGGTTTCCTGACCGTCGACGGCCTGAAGATGTCGAAATCGCGCGGTACTTTCATCAAGGCGCGCACCTACCTCGACAATCTGAATCCGGAAGTACTTCGTTACTACTATGCCGCCAAGCTGGGCCCGACGATCGAGGACATCGACCTCAACCTCGACGACTTCGTGGCACGCGTCAATTCCGACCTGGTCGGTAAGCTCGTCAATATAGCCAGTCGCTGCGCCGGCTTCATCGGCAAACGCTTCGATGGCAAATTGGCCGGTGCACTGGCCGACCCGGAGCTTTTTGCGGAGATTGCGGCTGCGTCAGAAACCATTGCGGAACACTACGAGAAGCGCGAGTTTTCAAAAGCAATTCGGATCATCATGGGGCTCGCCGACAAGGCCAACCGCTACATCGACGACAACAAACCCTGGGTCATGATCAAGGACGACGAGAAACAGGCCGAGGTCCAGGCGGTGTGTACGCAGGGACTCAACATGTTCCGCAGCCTGATGGTCTACCTCGACCCGGTAATCCCGGTCGTCGCACGCGGTGCCCGGGAATTCCTTAATGAGGACGTGTGGAACTGGTCGTCAGCGTCAACGCCGCTGCTCGGAACACAAATCAACAAATTCAAGCCACTATTGACCCGTATCGAGCGTGAGCAGGTCGAACGGATGGTGGAGCAATCGAAGGAGAGTCCGTCTGTGGCCGAAGCCGAAGAAAATGACGATACGATCGGCATTGACGACTTCATGAAAGTCGACCTGCGTATCGCGCGCATCGAAAAAGCCGAACCGGTCGAGGGCGCCGACAAGCTGCTCGCACTGACGCTGGACCTGGGTGCATCGACGCGGCAGGTTTTCGCCGGCATCAAGGCCGCCTACGATCCGGAGACGCTTGTCGGGCGTCATGTCGTCGTGGTCGCAAACCTGGCGCCACGGAAGATGCGCTTCGGCGTGTCGGAAGGCATGGTGCTCGCGGGGGGTCCGGGCGGCGAAGACATTTTCCTGCTGTCGCCGGATGACGGCGCAAAACCCGGCATGCGCGTCAAGTAATCCTTACAATAGAAGAATGACCGAACTCGTCGTCATTCTGGTCAGCACGGTACTGGTCAACAACTTCGTGCTGGTGCGCTTCCTCGGCTTGTGCCCGTTTCTCGGTGTTTCACGCAATCTCGAGGCCGCAGCCGGCATGTCGCTGGCCACCGCATTCGTCCTGACATTATCGTCGGCGACCGCCTACCTCCTGCACACATATGCGCTAGTGCCGCTCGGGATCGAGTACCTGCGCACCATTGCGTTCATCCTGGTGATTGCTGCGAGTGTTCAATTCACCGAGATCATGGTGCGGCGGCTGAGCCCGTTACTCGACCAGGTGCTGGGTATCTACATTCCCTTGATTGCGACCAATTGCGCCGTCCTCGGCGTCGCATTGCTGAACGTCCAGGAATCAAAAGGCTTCGTGCAGTCCGTCTTCTACGGTTTCGGTGCGTCTGCCGGGTTTGCGCTGGTGCTCATTATGTTCGCGGCAATGCGTGAACAACTGGAAGCCGCGGACGTGCCGGCGCCGTTTCGGGGCACCGCGATTGCGCTCGTGACCGCCGGCATCATGTCGCTCGCCTTCATGGGATTTTCCGGCATGGCGCGGCCCTGATCGATGTGGGCGGAAATCGTCACGGTTTCGACCATTGCCTTGCTCGGCGGCATTGGGCTCAGCGTTGCCGCACGCCGGGTGCCGGGCGGCGACGACGACCTCGTCGAAAAGGTCAACGACCTGCTGCCGCAGACCCAGTGTGCGCAATGCGGTTACCCGGGCTGCCGCCCGTATGCCGCTGCCGTGGTCGAGGGAACGGCTGCCATCAACCTCTGCCCGCCGGGTGGTGAACACACGGTACGATATCTCGCCGGTCTGCTCGGGCGAGAGGTGCAGCCGCTTGCGCAGCGGGTGGACCCGGCCGTCGCGGTGATCGACGAAGCGGCCTGCATCGGATGCACACATTGCCGCACGGCCTGTCCGGTTGACGCCATTATTGGCGCGCACCAGTTCATGCACACGATAATCGAAACGGAGTGCACGGGTTGCGAGTTGTGCATCGAGCCCTGTCCGGTTGATTGCATCTCGATGAGGCCACTCGGATGAGCGCCCCGACTTACGATCTCGGCAAGCTGCACGGCGGACTGCGACTCGATGCCGAGAAGATCGCCTCGACAGCGCAGGCGATCCAGACCGTCCCGGTACCGGCGCAGCTGATCCTGCCACTGGCGCAACACGTCGGCGAACCCGCGCAACCGGTTGTCAGCATCGGCGAACAGGTGCTGAAGGGTCAGCTCGTCGCCGAATCGGACGGTGCGCTGGGCGCGCCGGTGCACGCATCGTCATCGGGCAAGGTCGTTGCCATCGAACCGTGGCCGGTCGTCCGCCGACGCGGCGATCCGGCGCCCTGCGTCGTCATTGAGACCGATGGCGAGGACCGCGCGATCGAGCGCGCGGAAATCGAGCCGGTTTTCACGGCCCTCGAACCGGAGGCATTGCTCGCGAAGATCCTGCAAGGCGGCATCGTCGGCCTGGGCGGTGCTGTGTTTCCGACGGCACAGAAACTGATGCAGGCACGTACCTGTGACACGGAGTTTCTGATCCTCAACGGCGTCGAGTGCGAGCCGTACATCAGCTGCGATGATGTCCTGATGCGCGAACGCGCGGCGGAGGTCGTCAGCGGCGCACAAATTCTGATGCACGCGCTGCGCGTCGATGCCTGCTTCATCGTGATCGAAAGCGACAAGCCGGAAGCGATTCATCGAATCGGCGACGCGCTCGGCCAGGCAAATGACGAACGGATTGCGCTGAAACAGGTGCCGACGATCTACCCGTCGGGCGGCGAGGACCAGCTCGTGCAGCTGGTCACGAATCGCGAGGTCCCGAGCGGCGGCTTGCCAACCGACGTTGGTTGCCTGGTGCAGAACGTGGGAACGGCCGCGGCGATACACGATTGGGTCATCGGTCACGAGCCACTGATTTCGCGGGTCACGACGGTAACGGGTGACGGCGTCCGGCAACCGATGAACGTGCGTGCGCGGATCGGTACGACCGTTGCCGACGTGATCGCATTTACCGGCGGTTACGGCGATCGCGCCGAGCTGTTAATCATGGGTGGGCCAATGTGCGGCAAATCGATGTCGACCGATCGTGTTCCGGTGGTCAAAGCCAGCAATTGCATCCTGGTGACCGCAGAACCGCCGGCAACGGGCCCGGAGCTGCCCTGCATCCGATGCGGCGACTGCGCGGCAGTCTGCCCGGTACAATTGCTGCCGCAGCAGTTGTTCCGATACGCCTGCGCGGACGACGAGTCGAAGCTTCGCGACTTCGGGCTGACGGATTGCATCGAATGCGGCTGCTGCGACCTCGTTTGCCCCAGCCACATACCGCTGACCGCCGACTTTCGCGTCGCCAAGGGACGTATCCAGGAACTCGCCGATGAGAAAGCGCGCGCGGACCGTGCACGGCGGCGGTTCGAGGCGCGTAATGAACGCCTCGAACGAGAACAGAGGCAACGCGCGCAGGAGCTGGCTTCGCAAAAGGCATCGGCAAAGAAGGCAGGACCGGCCGCTATCGCTGAGATTCTGAAACGCAAGCGCGAAAGCGAGGAAGACTAGATGGACTTCCAGCGCGCAGAGGCACCCTTCATCGCACCGCGCGTCAACGTGGCATCGATCATGCTGCAGGTCCTGGCCGCGCTGATCCCGGCCGCAGCCGCGCACGTCTGGTACTTCGGACCCGGCTTCGTTTTCAACCTGCTCGTCGCAGCAGTATTCGCGGTGGCGGCGGAATCGCTGATGCTGAACCTGCGCTCGCGACGGCCGGAAACGGGGCTAACGGATTTCAGCGCGTTGGTGACGGCGGCGCTGATCGCGTTTTGCCTGCCGTCGCTGACACCCTGGTGGGTAACGGCAACCGGCACCGTATTCGCGGTCGTCGTCGCGAAGCACCTGTACGGCGGTCTCGGCTTCAATATTTTCAACCCGGCGATGGCGGGCTACGTCGTCATTCTCGTCGCGTTCCCGATGCACCTGAATCTCTGGGTTGCGCCAAAGATGGGCGACCTCGACTATCAGCACCTGACGGTTCTGCAGACGCTGGCCTTTACGCTGACCGGAGCGCTGCCCGATGGCATCACGTTTGACGCGCTCAGCCGCGCTACGCCACTGGACGTCATGAAGTCCGGACTGAACAACGCCCAGACCGTGCCGGAAATCCGCTCCATTCCGGTCATGGGCGACTTCGGCGGACGAGGCTGGGAGTGGATCGGCAACTTCCTTGCGATCGGCGGCTTCTGGCTGTTGATTCGCCGCATTATCCGCTGGCAAATCCCGGTCGGCATCGGAATCGGCCTGCTCGGCCCGGTCACGATCATGTACATGATCGACCCCGGATCGAACGCGAGTCCGGGTTTTCACCTGTTTGCCGGCGCGACCATTCTGTGTGCATTCTTTATCGCAACGGATCCCGTATCGGCGGCCACCAGCCCACGCGGCCGGATGATCTACGGCATCGGGATCGGGCTTATCATTTTCTGCATCCGCAAATGGGGCAGCTATGCGGACGGCGTCGCGTTTGCCGTGCTCCTTATGAACATGGCCGTTCCGGCGATCGACTACCTGACACGCCCGCACATTGTTGGTCACAATGAAGGTGGTGTTGCCGATGACTGAGAATCCAGTCTGGAAGAGCGGCGTTACGCTCGCCATGATTGCCGCGATCTGCACGACACTGGTTGCAGCGACATGGCGTGTCACGGCAGACAAAATCGAGGCCAACCGCAAGGCATTCCTGGAACGGAGCCTGACGCCCGCCCTCGCGGGCCTGTTTTTTGACAGCAGCGTATCCGAGTCGAAAGTGACCCTGCCGCAGCCGCATGGCCTGCCCGGCAGCGGACCGGCCATCGTCTACCGCGTGTATGCCGGTGATATGCCGGTTGCCGCATTGTTCGTCGTCACCGCACGCAATGGCTACGCCGGGCCGATTCGCCTGCTTGTCGGTGTCGCGATGGATGGAACAGTCACTGGAGTGCGAGTACTCGAACACCGCGAAACGCCGGGGCTGGGCGACCGTGTCGAGGAGACGAAGTCAGACTGGGTGTACCAGTTTGACGGCCGCTCGCTCACGGACCCTGCAGCAGATACCTGGGCAATCCGCGAAGACGGCGGCAGCTTCGACCAGTTGTCGGGTGCTTCGGTTACGCCACGAGCGATCGTCAAGGCTGTTAAAGACACGTTGGCCTGGTTCGAGGCCAACGCCGAAGCCCTGTTTGCGATGCCGGCCGATGCAGAGGCGGTGTCCGAATGACGCCCTCGCTCGGCGAACGCCTGAAGAATGGACTCTGGTTCGAAAACCCCGGTCTCGTCCAGTTGCTCGGCCTTTGCCCGCTGCTCGCGGTAACGGCGACATTTGTGAACGGGCTCGGACTCGGGCTGGCGACGCTGGTTGTGCTGACGATATCCAATGGGCTCGTCTCGACGACGCGGCGCTGGATACAGCCCGAAATCCGAATCCCCATCTACGTACTGATCATCGCCAGTCTCGTCACCTGTATCGAACTCGTCTTCAAAGCCTGGTTCCCGGAGCTCGACCGGGTACTCGGCATTTTTATCCCGTTGATCGTCACCAACTGCGCAATTGTCGCGCGCGCCGAGGTATTTGCGAGTCGCAACCCGATCGCTGCAAGCATTGTCGACGGGCTGGTTATGGGTAGTGGCTTCGCGCTGTTGCTAATGGCCATCGGCCTGTTTCGTGAGCTGTTCGGCCAGGGCACCCTGTTCGCACGCATGGATATGTTGCTCGGCGGTGACCCGATGCCGGGATTCGTTGTTACCGATGGCGGGTGGCTGTTGCTCGTGCTTCCGCCCGGCGCCTACTTCAGTCTCGCACTCGCCATTGCAATGAAGAATGTCATCGACCGGCGGCGCGCGGCGCGCAATGGAAATCGCCGGTGAATCGCGAGAAACGCATCGCCATCTACTCGACCCTGCGTCGCCGGATGCCGGCGCCGACGACGGAACTCGAGTACGAGAATCCGTTCGAGTTGCTCATCGCCGTCATATTGTCTGCGCAAGCGACGGATATCAGCGTCAACAAGGCCACGAGCAAGCTGTACCCCGTTGCGAACACGCCGGAGGCAATCCTCGCGCTCGGTGTCGACGGATTAAAGCCCTACATCCGGACGATTGGGCTCTACAACAGTAAAGCGGAGAACATCATCAAGACATGCCGCTTGCTGATTGACGAACACGACAGTGAGGTTCCGCGGACGCGCAAGGAACTCGAGGCATTGCCGGGCGTCGGCCGCAAGACGGCCAACGTCATTCTGAATACGGCGTTCGGCGAACCGACAATCGCGGTCGACACGCACATATTTCGGGTGTCGAACCGCACCGGGCTCGCACCTGGCAAGACGCCGCTCGAAGTCGAGAAGCGCCTGGTACGGCTGACGCCTGACGAGTTCAAGAAAGACGCACACCACTGGCTGATCCTGCACGGGCGTTATACCTGCAAGGCGCGCAAACCGCTGTGCGGGGATTGCGCCATTGTTGGCTGGTGCGAATACCGCAAGAAGGAGTTGCCGTGATGTTCGGCCAGGATCGAGACGAGCTGCGAAAAATGTACGCTGATGCGTGGCGGAAACACTGCGACAGGACGCCGCTGAGTCCACTCGAGGCGCAGATCGCCGCTGTGATCGAGATACACCCGGAATACCACGGCGCGTTGTCGGACGACGGTATCGAAAAGGACTACACGCCGGACGGCGGACAGACCAATCCGTTCCTGCATATGGGCCTGCACCTCGGGATTCGGGAACAGGTTGCGACAGACCGGCCCGCCGGCATCCGCCGTGTTTTCGAGACACTCGCCGCCAGATCCGGTGATCCCCACGAAACCGAACATCAGATGATCGAGTGCCTTGCGGAAACCCTTTGGGAAGCGCAGAGTCAGAATACTCCTCCGGACGAGCAGCGGTACCTGGAGCGCCTGGGCGAACTAACCCGCTGAATCGCGTAATAAATTCAGGCGCACGCCGGTCTTTGGAAGCAACTGAAAAAAAGAAGCGTATGAGCGACTCTATGTCACAGTATCCCGTACAGGGCGCCGGCCTTGGCCTCAGGCGGCCGCTCGCCGACAAGCTCATGGCGAATCCACCCGACGACATTGACTTCATGGAGGTAGCCCCCGAGAACTGGATTCACGTCGGCGGCTCGCTCGGGAAGAAACTCCGGTTCTTCACGGAACGCTACCCGTTTGTCATCCACGGACTGTCTTTGTCGATTGGCTCACCGGCACCGCTGGATGAGCAACTCGTCCGCGACATCAAGCACTTCATGAAAGACCACGGGATTCGCATGTACTCGGAACACCTGAGCTACTGCGGCGACGATGGTCATCTCTACGATCTGATGCCGATTCCGTTCACCGGGGACGCCGTGGCGTACGTCGCGGATCGAATTCGGCGTGTTCAGGACATCCTCGAGCAACGCATCGCGATGGAGAATGTCTCGTTCTACGCGCCGACCGATACAACGATGAGCGAACAGGAGTTTCTGCTCGCGGTGCTCGAGGAAGCAGACTGCGACCTGATGCTCGACATCAACAACATTGTCGTCAACAGTATCAATCACCGCTACGATGCCAGTGAATTCCTGGCTGCCATGCCGGCAGAGCGGCTGCGGTATTTTCACCTGGCGGGCCACCACGTCGAGGCGGAGGACCTGCGCATCGATACGCACGGGTCGCCGGTCGACGCGCAGGCCTGGGCACTGCTCGGCGAAGCATACGACCGTTTTGGCCCGGTTCCCACGCTACTGGAGCGCGACTTCAATTTTCCGCCGATCGACGAATTGCTCGATGAAGTCCGTCGCATCCGGACGCTGCAGCAGGCCGATGCACCCAGAAAGGTCGCCAATGGCTGAAAAACGGAACTTCCAGGAGCAGCAATACGCCTTCGCCGCGCACATCCGCGATCCGGAAAACACGGTCGCGCCGTCCGGCATCGAAGACCGGCGCATGGCGATCTATCGCAAACTGTTCTTCAACAATCTCTACAACCTGCTCGGTACGTTTTTTCCCGTCTTGCGAAAGATCCACAGCGACAGGCAGTGGACACATTTCATACGTGAGTTCATGAAAGTGCACCGCGCAAAGACGCCCTACTTCCTCGAACTGCCAGAGGAGTTTCTCGCGTTTCTGCAATTCGAATACACGTCGAACGACGACGACTTTCCTTTCCTGAACGAACTGGCGCAATACGAGTATGCGGAGCTTGCCTTATCGGTATCGACGGCCGAGAACGATCTGGATGGCGTGGACGCCGACGGCGACTTGCTCGACGGCGTACCGGTAAAGTCCGAGCTCGCCTGGGCGTTCGCGTATCACTACCCGGTGCATCGCATTTCGCCGGAATTTCTACCGGACGCGCCGGAACAACAGCCGGTCTACCTGGCCATTTTCCGTCGCAGCAACGACAAGGTTCGCTTTCTCGAACTCAACGCCGTGACGGCGGCCCTGCTCGATGCGATCGAGAACAACGCGGCACAATTGTCGGGTGAACTGCTGCTGCGTAACCTCGCCGAAACGATTCACTACCCGGACGTTGACGCGCTGGTCGCGCACGGCGCCGATGCGCTCGCGGAAATGCGTCAACTTGAAATAATTTGCGGGTCTCGCCCGGTCCGGTAGACAACAGAAACCCGGAGACATCACTATGCAAGCGTTGATTGACCTCAGGAACAACGTCGTCGACAAGGTCGAGGCGGCAGGACTCTGGATCGGGCTGCTGCCCGTTCGTCTTCTCATGGGCTACGAATTCGGCAAGGCGGGACTCGGCAAGCTGGGCGCATCCGAGACCCTGTACGGTGATGTGCCGGGCTGGTTTGCCGGCAAGGAATTCATGTTCCCGTTCAGCCTGTTCTCGGCAGAATTCAACTGGTTCGCCGTCACGTGGGTGGAGATTCTCGGCGGCATCGCACTGTTCTTCGGCCTGTTCACGAGATTCTGGTCGTTCAGCCTCATCGTCGTAACGATCGTCGCTATCCTGAGCACGCACTGGCCGGCCGAGTGGAACAGCCTCGCCGAGCTCTGGGACGGCTACCGCATTACGGCCAAAGACGGCAGCGGCAACTTCCGCGTACCGCTCCTGTTCCTGGCGATGCTGGTCGCATTGCTTTTCCGCACACCTGACAGACTGAGTCTCGATACGATCGTCGCGAAGTTCCTGCGCAAATGATGCAGGACGCGTTTGGCTGGGTCCAGGTACTCGCCAACGTCTTCATTTTCGCGATCGGCGCGCTGTTGCTGGTCGTCGCCGTGATGTTCGTTATCGACGTCACGCAAACCCGGCACACAGTGCGCCGAAATTTCCCGGTTATCGGACGCTTCCGCTACCTGTTCGAGCATATGGGCGAGTTCTTTCGCCAATACTTCTTTGCGCTCGACCGCGAGGAAATGCCTTTCAATCGTGCGCAGCGTTCCTGGGTCTACCGCGCAGCCAAGGGTGTCGACAACACGGTCGCTTTTGGGTCGACGCTGAACCTTACGAGACCGGGAACGCCGGTATTCGTCAATTGCCCGTACCCGACGCTCGAGAAGGACACGGTGCCGACGCCGCCGCTCGTCATCGGGCCGTATGCGCGAAAGCCCTACGAAGCACGGTCGATCATCAATGTCTCGGCGATGAGCTACGGTGCGTTGTCGAAGCCCGCAATTCAGGCGTTGTCGCACGGTTCGCGCATGGCCGGGCAATGGCTTAACACGGGAGAAGGCGGCATCTCGCCCTGGCACCTCGAAGGTGGCTGCGATCTCGTGTTCCAGATCGGCACGGCAAAATACGGCGCGCGCGACGAAAACGGCAATCTCAGCGATGACGCGCTGCGCGTGGCGACGGATCACGAGCAGGTGAAGTTGATCGAACTGAAGCTGAGCCAGGGCGCAAAACCCGGCAAGGGCGGCATACTGCCCGCCGAGAAGGTCACTGAGGAAATTGCACAAATTCGCGGGATTCGCGCCGGCGTTGCATCGATCAGCCCGAACCGGCACCCGGACATCGACTCCGGCGCCGACCTGCTGGACATGATCGCACGGGTTCGTGACGTCACGGGATTGCCCGTCGGCTTCAAGGCAGTTATCGGCGCCTACGGCTGGCTCGACGAGCTGTTCGAGGAAGTCAACAGGCGGGGGATCGAATCAGCGCCGGATTTCATCACGGTCGATGGCGGCGACGGTGGTACTGGTGCTGCACCGATGAGTCTCATAGACAACGTTGGACTGACGATCGGAGAAAGCCTGCCACTCGTCGTGGACATGTTGAAAAAGCACGAATTGCGCGATCGCATTCGAGTGATTGCGAGCGGCAAGCTGGTCAATCCGGCGGAGGCTGCCATGGCGCTTTGTGTCGGCGCCGACTTCGTCAACACGGCACGCGGATTCATGTTTGCACTCGGCTGCATCCAGGCGCTGCAGTGCAACAAGAATACCTGCCCGACCGGCATTACAACGCACAACAAACGCCTGCAACGCGGTCTCGTACCCGAAAACAAGGCGGAACGTGTCGCAAAGTATTCGAAAACGATGAGCAAGGAGATCGGCACCATCGCACACTCGTGCGGCGTATCCGAACCGCGCCGCTTGAAGCGCTTTCACTGCCGCATCGTGCAGGATGACGGCCGATCCGTGCCGCTCGACGAACTGTATCCGGAGGTCGCCAGCTGAGCAGTACGTGCTAGACTGCGCGCGTGGGGGGACTCAGACGGGACATAGGATTTGTCGGCGCCGCGTTCATCGTTCTGAACGCCGTCGTCGGCGCAGGGATCTTTGCGCTACCTGGCAAGGTCGGCGTCGTAGCGGGCGCAATGAGCCCGTGGCTGTTCCTGATCATCGGCGCGTTGTTCATATCCGTCATTCTCGCGTTTGCCGAACTCGCGAGCTACTACCGCGACACCGGCGGCCCGTTACTCTACGCCACTGACGCGTTCGGCCCGCTGGCCGGATTCGGAACCGGGTGGTCGATCTTTATCAGCCGCATGACCGCGTCGGCGGCGAACGCCAATGTCATGGCGACCTACCTGGGCGCACTGCACGCATCGCTGGCAACTGACCTTGTTCGCAACGGCATCATCACGGTTCTCTTTATCGGTCTCGCCTGGGCAAACGTAAGAGGGACTCGCGACGGCGTCAGAACACTGAGTGTATTTACGATACTGAAAGTCGTGCCGCTGCTATTACTCATCCTGCTCGGCCTGCAACATGTCTCCGGTGCAACCTTGCTCCCCGGCGGCGACTACGCCTGGGACCGCCTGACGGAATCGCTCGGCAGCACGACTCTCATGCTGATCTATGCCTACGTCGGCTTCGAGACGATTGGTGTTACGGCCGGTGAAACGGCGAGTCCACGGCGCAACCTGCCGCGCGCCCTCGTCAGCGCGTTGCTTGCTACCGCGGTGTTCTATTTCCTGATAGTCATGGTATTCGTTGCCGTTATTCCCGAGACACAATACGCGACGGCAACGCTGGTCGACGTTGGGCGATCATTGATGGGGCCGGTTGGCGCGTTGATCATTACGGCGACAGCCGCCTTCTCGATAGGCGGTAACATTGCCGGGTCGGTGCTCGGGGCACCACGACTGTTGTTTGCAATGTCGCGCAGCAGAATGCTGCCGGCCTGGTTTGGCCGCATTCACGAGAAATACCAAACGCCCGACCGGGCCATCATAACGATGTGCGCTATGTGCCTGGCGCTGGCTTTGACGGGCTCATTCGTATTCCTTGCGGTCGCAAGCACCGTGGTGCGACTACTCGGCTACATGATTTGCATTGCGTCAATTCCGAAGATTCGACAGCAGGCCGACGACGAGGCGCGCGCCAAAGCCTACCGGGCGCCAGGTGGGTATGCGGTACCCGCCTTCGCGTTCGCCGTGTGTGTGTACATGCTGTACTACGCCAGCATGGAATCGTGGATCGCGGTCGGCGCTCTCCTCGCAATTGGCTTCACGCTCTATGCGCTGGAGAAGACGTTCGCGCGCAAGCACAACGACTAGCGTTTTTTCTTTGGCATGTAGAGGTCGGTGAGCGTGCCTTCCTGCGCTTCTGCGGCAAAAGCGACCGTTTCCGACAATGTTGGGTGCGGATGAATCGTCAGGCTGATATCGGTCGCATCGGCGCCCATTTCAACGGCGAGCGCAATTTCCGACACCAGGTCACCGGCATTGGGACCGACAATCGCACCGCCGAGCACCCGATCTGTTTTCGGGTCGAACAGCAACTTGGTGAACCCTTCGGAACGCCCAAGCGATAGTGCCCGGCCACTGGCCGCCCACGGGAACTGCGTTTTCTCGTACGCGATGCCCTGTTCTTTCGCCTCGATTTCGGTCAGACCCACCCAGGCGATCTCGGGGTCCGTGTAGGCTACGGACGGGATGGAACGCGCATCGAAAAAGCTTTTCTCGCCGGCGCAAACTTCGGCCGCAACCTTCGCCTCATGGGTCGCCTTGTGCGCGAGCATCGGACCGCCCGCAAGGTCACCTATTGCAAATATATGCGGGACGTTGGTCCGCATTTGCTTATCGACCTTGATAATCCCGCGCGCATCGACTTCGACGCCCGCCTTATCAGCATCGAGCTTGCCACCATTGGCACTGCGGCCGATCGCCACCAGCACGCGGTCGTATACGCCAATTTCCTGCGCATCGTTGCCCTCAAAACTGACTTCGATACCCGGCGTCGTGGCGCGCATGCCCGTGACCTTCGTCGACAACTTGATCGACTCGTAGCGCGGCTTCACGACTTTTGTGAACGGACGCAACAGGTCTTTGTCGGTACCCGGCATCAGGGAATCGGTGAGCTCGACAACGCTGACATCCACGCCCAGTGCGCTATAGACACAGGCCATCTCGAGCCCGATGATGCCACCACCAACGACGAGCATGCGCTTCGGTAGCGGAGCCAGCTCGAGAGCCCCCGTCGAGTCAACGATACGCGGATCGTCGGGCAGGCCGGGCAGCATCGCCGGCTCGGATCCGGCCGCAATGATGCATTTTTCGAATCCAATTGTGGCACCGTCGTCGAGCACGAGACGATTGGCGGATTCGAATTTCGCGGATCCTTCGATTACCCGAACATTGCGCTGCTTCGCCATCGACGACAGGCCGCCGGTCAACTTGCCGATGACCTCGTTTTTCCACTCACGCAGCCGGACCGCGTCGATTTGAGGTTGACCGAAGGTCACGCCGTGATCCGCCATGGCTTCGGCCTCGTCGATTACTTTTGCCGCGTGCAACAAGGCCTTGGACGGGATACAGCCCACGTTGAGGCAGACGCCGCCCAGGGTCGGCCAGCGCTCGACGAGGATGACATCGAGCCCCAGGTCGGCTGCTCGAAACGCGGCCGTGTATCCTCCGGGACCCGCACCGATAACAACGACCTGCGCAGTGTGATCGGCATCGCTGGTTGGCGCTGCCACAGTTGCGGCGGTAATTTCCGCTGCCTTCATGCGACGCGTCTCTTCGACGTCCTCGATCGGTACCTCGGTCGCCGCACTTTCGTCGATGTCTGCGGCCGCCACCTCGATCGTGGCAACGAGCGTGCCGGTCGATACCTTGTCGCCAACGGCAACATCGACGGACACAATTGTGCCGGCTTTGTCCGCGGGTACATCCATCGACGCCTTGTCCGTCTCGATCGTGATCAGCGGATCCTCGACAGCGACAGAGTCGCCGTCGGCGACCAGTACTTCGATGACCTCGACATCGTCAAACTCGCCAAGGTCCGGCACGAGCAGCTTTGCGGTGTCGGCCACTACGGAATCGCCTTCAGCAGTGCGTCAACGTCGCGCAGCGCCTCGCCGAGGAACGTCGTAAAACGAACGGCAAGTGCACCGTCGATGACGCGGTGATCGTAGGACAAAGACAGCGGCAACATCAGTCTCGGCTCGAACCCGGCGCCGTTCCACACCGGCTGCATCGACGAGCGCGACACACCGAGAATCGCAACTTCAGGCGCATTGACAATGGGAGTGAATGCCGTACCACCGATGCCGCCAAGACTCGAGATCGTGAACGAGGCGCCCTGCAACTGCGGCGCCTTCAGTTTGCCTTCGCGTGCCAGCGCGGAAAGTTCGCCGAGCTCGACCGCGATCTCGTAGACATCTTTCCTGTCCGCATCCCGGATTACCGGCACGACGAGACCCTGGGGCGTGTCGGCAGCGAAACCAAGATGAATGTAGTTCTTCATGACGAGGTTCTCGCCATCGTCTGCGAGCGAGGAATTCACTTTCGGGAACTCCTGCAAGGCCGAGACGCACGCCTTCATGACAAAGGCCAGCGGCGTTAAGGAAATGCCCTTCTCCTTTGCCGGCCCCTTGAGCTCCTGGCGCTTTGATTCGAGATCGGTAATGTCGGCGAGATCGTGTTGCGTGACGTGCGGCAGGTTGATCCAGCTTGCTTGCAGTCGAGGGCCGGAGATTTTCTGGATACGCGTGAGTTTCTCGAGCTCAGTATCACCGTATTTCGAGTGATCGACCTTGGGTATCTCGGGCAACGCGCTGCCGGCCTGTGCGGCCGCCTGGCCGCTGAGAACGGCCTTGACGAATGCCTTGACGTCGTCGTGGAGAATCCGGTTTTTCGGACCTGAACCCGATACCTGTACGAGATTAACGCCCAGTTCGCGCGCAAGCTTGCGCACCGAAGGGCTGGCATGGGCTTGCGAAAATCCGGCTTCGTCGATGGCTGGCAGTGAAGCGGGCGCGGCCGCATCGACGGGTTTCGCCGGCGGCGGCTGTTGTGCCGGTGCTGCAGCCGCCTGCGGCGGGGTTTGGGCGTCCGCGACCGAAGGCTCCTCGCTGTCGTCATCGCCTGATGCCGCGGCATCGTCACTGCCGGCGGTGTCTCTGGCTTCCACAGTGATCCGGCCGATGACGTCGCCCGTCGATACCTTGTCGCCGACATTGATGGTCAGCGCTTCGATGGTGCCGTCGTCCGGCGACGGGATATCCATCGCTGCTTTGTCGGTTTCGAGCGTGACGAGCCCGTCCTCACGCTCAACGTTAGCGCCGGCCTGCACGAGTACCTCGATGACCTCGACTTCCGAAAAGTCCCCGAGGTCGGGTACGACGATGTCAATTGTTGTCGCCATGCCGCGCCCTGCCTACAACGTCACCGGATCCGGACGATCCGGATCGATGCCATATTTTTCGATTGCCGCCGCAACCGTCTTGCGATCGAGTGCGCCTTCGTCGGCGAGCGCGTGCAATGCCGTAACGGCGATGTAGCGCTTGTCGACCTCGAAATGCTGGCGCAGTGCCTTGCGCGCGTCACTTCGGCCATAACCGTCGGTTCCGAGCGTGTGGTAGTTCCCCGGCACCCATCCCTGGATCTGGTCCGCAATAATCTTCATATAGTCTGTTGCGGCGATGTAGGGACCGGGCCTGTCGGCGAAACACTGCTGGATGTAGTTTTGACGGGGCTCATCGTCGGGATGCAACTGGTTCCAGCGTTCGACCTCGAGCGCCTCGCGCCGAAGTTCATTGAAACTCGTCACCGACCAGACGTCGGATGGAATATTGAAGTCCTTCTCGAGCAGTTCTGCGGCGCCAATTACTTCGCGGAGGATCGTGCCCGATCCCATCAATTGCGCCCGGATCCTGCCCTGGCCGCCGACCTGCAGCAGGTACATGCCCCGCAGGATGCCATCCTCGACGCCCGCCGGCATCGGCGGATGCGCATAATTCTCGTTCATGCAGGTGATGTAGTAGAAGACATCCTCCTGTTCCGCGATCATGCGCCGCAGACCGTCCTGAATAATGACGGCCAGCTCGTAGGCATAGGTCGGGTCGTACGACACGCAATTCGGAACTGTCGACGCGTTGACGAGGCTGTGGCCGTCCTGGTGCTGCAGACCTTCGCCGGCCAGTGTCGTGCGTCCCGCGGTGCCACCGATCAGGAAGCCGCGCGCCTGCTGGTCGCCGCCGGCCCAGATAAAATCGCCGATGCGCTGAAAACCAAACATCGAGTAGTAGATGTAGAACGGGATCATCGGCACGTCGTGGTTCGAATAGGCGGTACCAGCCGCTGCCCACGAGCAGAACGCGCCGGCTTCGTTAATGCCCTCCTCGAGGATCTGGCCTTTCTTGTCCTCGCGGTAGTACATGAGCTCGCCGGCATCCTCGGGCTCGTAGAGTTGGCCCTTGGTCGCGTAGATGCCGATCTGCCGGAACATGCCTTCCATGCCGAAAGTACGTGCCTCGTCCGGCACGATCGGCACGATGTGCTTGCCGATCTGCTTGTCACGCGCCAGCGCAGTCAGGATGCGCACGAATGCCATCGTCGTCGATGCCTCGCGCTCACCGGTGCCCTCGAGCTGGGTTTTGAACGTCTCGAGCGCCGGTACCGGCAGGGATGTCGACTTACGGCGCCGCGCCGGCAGGAAGCCCTTCAGCGACTCGCGTCGTTCGAGCATGTATTCGAGTTCGGGACTGTCCGTGGGCGGGCGGTAGTAGGGGATGGTGTCACCGATATCCTTGTCGGCAATCGGGATGTTGAAGCGGTCGCGGAACGTTCGAATCTCATCGAGATCCATCTTTTTCTGCTGGTGCGCCGTGTTCTGGCCCTCGCCTGCCGTGCCCATGCCGTAGCCCTTGACGGTCTTGGCGAGAATGATGGTCGGGCCGCCCTGGTGGTTGGTCGCCGCGTCGTAGGCCGCATAGACTTTCGCCGGATCGTGACCGCCACGATTCAGGCGCCACACGTCCTCGTCCGACATGTTCGCCACCATCGCTGCCGTCTCGGGGTGCTTGCCGAAAAACTTCTCGCGCACATACCCGCCGGAGCGGGCCTTGAAGGTCTGGTACTCGCCATCCACAGTCTCTTCCATGAGTTGCCGTAACTTGCCGTCCCGGTCTTTAGCGATCAGCGGATCCCAGCGCGACCCCCAGACGACCTTGATGACGTTCCAACCGGCGCCGCCAAACGCCGCCTCAAGCTCCTGGATGATTTTGCCGTTGCCGCGGACCGGACCGTCGAGCCGCTGCAGGTTGCAATTGACGACGAAGACGAGATTGTCGAGGTTCTCTCGCACCGGCATCGTGATCGCGCCCATCGACTCCGGCTCGTCCATCTCTCCGTCGCCGAGGAACGCCCAGACCTTGCGGTCGCTCGGCGCGACCAAGCCTCGGTGCTCCATGTAGCGCATGAAGCGCGCCTGGTAGATGGCCATCATCGGGCCGAGTCCCATCGAGACGGTCGGGAATTGCCAGTAGTCCGGCATGAGCCACGGGTGCGGATAGGAGGATAAGCCACCACCGCCGACTTCCTGGCGGAAGCGATTCAGTTCTGCCTCCGACAAGCGCCCCTCGAGAAACGAGCGTGCGTAGATTCCCGGTGATGAGTGACCCTGCACGTAGATCATGTCGCCACCCTGCTGGTCGCTCCCCGCTCGCCAGAAGTGGTTGAAACCGACCTCGTAAAGCGTTGCCGACGAGGCGTAGCTTGAAATATGACCGCCGTATTCGGTACTGACCTTGTTTGCATTGATGACCATAGCCATCGCATTCCAGCGAATGTAGGCCTCGATGCGGCGTTCCAGGGATCGGTCGCCCGGATACTCAGGTTGGCGTCCGGCCGAAATCGTATTGAGATACGCGGTGTTCGGGCTGTACGGCAGGTACGCACCGGAGCGGCGCGCAAAGTCGATCATCTTGTTCAGCAGAAAATGGGCGCGTTCGGGCCCGTGCTGTACGAGGACCGAGTCGATCGACTCCAGCCACTCGTGAGTTTCGGTAGGATCGATGTCGTCAAACGGATTGAACTTGCTCATCTTTTGTCCACTGGTCGCCCGCCGCAGCACGCGGCCTCGTGCGTGAATTAGTCAGGGTGTCCTGATAGGATCAGCGCTCCGTGCACCGGACCGTGCCACTCGCGCTGCGGGCGACAATCATCAGGGTTTGCGGGGTGTGGGTCAAGTTTTTTAACAGACCCAATTTCACAACGAAAAGGATACGCCATGCAGCTGCCTGACCTTCAAAAAGTCCGGATATATCAAAAAGTTGGGCGAATTGATTCGAAGTCACTCGAGGCGTGTGAACAGTTGCTGTTGATACTGCCTGAGCGGCCGAATGCGACGCATTTTCGTGCGCTGCCGCAAGGCGCGAAAATGCAGGCCGTTTACCGCAAGCATGACGCCGGGACCGTCCCCGCGTTCACCACCCGGCTGGCCAACAAGAAACAGACCTACGTCGTTGCCGGAACGCTCGGCAGGAACGCAAGCACGTTCGAGCAATTGACGCTGGGGAGAAAACTCGTCGCTGCGGCGACCCGCCAGAAGGCCGGCAGCCTCGGCATCTGCGTTGTCGGCAGCGACGATCACGATCGCGTTGTCTGCAACATTCTGGCGGCTGCGCTTGCGGCTGCGTTTCCGATGCCGTCGTACAAGAAAAAATCGCCTGCCTCGAGCATCAAAAGCCTTCGACTGCTGGGCCTCGCCGATCGAATCGACACGTCGAGGGTCGAGGCGGAAGCCGCGGGCAACAACCTGGCGCGGTGGCTGGCCACGATGCCACCCAATTTCCTTGACGCAGTGAACTACGCCAACCTGGCCCGCGATCTCGCGAAGTCGAATGGCTGGGATTTCAAACGATTTGACACCAGGGCACTCGAGAAACTCGGGGCCGGCGCGTTTCTGGCCGTCGCGCAGGGCAACGACAACGACAGCGCCAGCATCGTGCGGCTGCGCTATCGCCCGGACAAGAAGAACGCCGATGCGGACCTGGCGCTGGTCGGCAAGGGCATCATCTTCGATACCGGCGGCACCAACCTGAAGCCGTTCCAGTCCATGCTGGACATGCACGGTGACATGCAGGGATCGGCGGTTGCGCTGGGAACGCTGGTGGCAATTTCTGCAATGGAATTGCCCATTGCCGTCGACTGCTGGCTCGCGCTCACGGAAAACCGCACCGGACCTAATGCCTACAAGTCGCAGGACGTCGTTACGGCCGCGAACGGCAAGACGATACAGACGATTCACACGGACGCCGAAGGCCGTATGGCACTGGCGGACACGCTGGTGCTGGCAAGCCGCGACAACCCGCGCCTTATCATCGACTACGCGACCCTGACGGGGTCTTGCGTTAACGCGGTCACGACCAAATACTCCGGCGTGTTTACCAACAAGCCGGCGCTGCACCCGCAATTGACGCGCACCGGCGTCCAATCCGGCGAGCGCGTCTGGCCGTTCCCGATCGGGGCAGAATTCATGGATGCGCTCGACAGCACCGTTGCCGACTTCATGCAATGTTCGCCGAAAGGATTGGGTGACCACATCATTGCCGCGAGTTTTCTTGCCGAGTTTGTCGAAAATGACACACCGTGGATCCATATGGACCTTAGCGCCAGCGACAACGACGGTGGGCTCGGCGCCGTCGCGTCAAAATTCACCGGCTTCGGCGTTCGCTATACGATGAGCGCGATCCTCGATGAGAATCTGTTCAAGGCTGCGCTTTAGTGTCCGAAGAAAACTTTATGGCGAACCGCTTTCGCGGTTTCCTGCCCGTTGTTATCGACGTCGAAACCGGTGGATTCAACTGCAAAACCGACGCACTGCTGGAGGTCGCTGCAGTACTCGTTGAGTTTGATGGTGATGGATTGTTGCGGCGGGGCGAGACAATTCGCTACCACGTGCAGCCGTTTGAAGGCGCTAATATCGAAGAAGCATCGATTGCGGTCAACGGCATCGACCCGTTTCATCCATTGCGCCCGGCAATCGACGAAAAAGATGCATTACAGCGGGTGTTCCGCGAAGTCCGACGCGCCGTGCGCGAGGCGCGATGCAGTCGCGCCGTGCTGGTCGGCCACAATGCCCACTTCGACCTTGGATTCCTGAACGAAGCCGTGGCGCGCGCGGCGATCAAGCGCAACCCGTTTCACCCTTTCAGCTGTTTCGATACCGCGACGGTCTGCGGTGTGGCGTTCGGCCAGACCGTTCTGGCGCGCGCAGCGATCGCAGCCGGGCTCGGCTGGGATGAAACTCAGGCGCACAGTGCATCATATGACGCCGAGATGACGGCTGACCTGTTTTGCGAGGTCGTGAATCGGTTCAGGGATATTTACATCGACGCGTTGAAGAACGCACCGCCGCAGCCCTAGTCGGTCGAGTCTTCACCTTCGAGGAGCGATTTCAACTCCCCGGAGTGATACATCTCGATCATGATGTCACTTCCGCCGATCAGTTCGCCCTTCACGTAGAGCTGCGGAAACGTCGGCCAGTTCGAGTAGACCTTGAGGCCTTCGCGAATTTCCTGGTCCTCGAAGATATTCACGTACGAATAGGGCTTGCCAATGGCATTGAGGGCGGCCACGGCCTGTCCGGAAAACCCGCACTGAGGAAATTCCGGCGTGCCCTTCATGTACAGCAACACGTCGTTCGATTTCAGTTGTTCTTCAATTCTGGCGTTTACGTCCACGTCAGTTCCTTGATGTCTGGGGTCCGGCCCCGGCAGTTGGGGTCCGGCCCCGGCAGTTGGGGTCTGGCCCCGGCAGTTGGGGTCTGGCCCCGGTGGTTGGGGTCTGGCCCCTTATCTGGGGTCGGATCGGTCTTCTACAACGATCTGGTTGGCGACGGCATCGACGCCCTTGGTCTCCCTGGCCAGGCGTTCGGCCTGGTCGCGGGCCACGTAGCTGCCGACCGTGCCGGTCAGGGTCACGTTGCCCTCGTAGGTCCGTACGCCTATGGCAAACATGTTGACCACCGAATCCGCGGCGTATTTGCCCTTGATCTTCGTCGTGATCGCCGAATCCGATGCAACCACGGCCGGCTCACGCTCGTCCTTACCCAGCTGGTAAGCACCGACAGCCGTGCCGCCGACCAGCAGCGCGGTACAGCCCGAAAGCAGGAATGTAGCCAGCAACGTTGCCCAAATACGCATGTTCAATCTCCGGTACCAGGCGCGATTGTATCCGTATTTTCCTGAACGCGAGCTGTCAATTCGTCAATAATCGCCCACTGTTCCGCGGGCGTCATCCGCGCCCAGCGCGTTATCTGGTCGAGGCTCCGACCGCAGCCGAGGCAGCGCCGGTCCTCGTCCAGCGTGCAGATCAGTATGCAGGGAGACAGGGGGCGCTCGTCCCGGTTTTGCGTCGCATTGTCCATGGGCAGTCTCTATAATACGGGCAGCGCTGGGGCGCAAATACTCCCGATACACACATAAATAGAATTTCGGAGACGCGAATAATGAATCCCTTGAAAACGGTGGCCGGAACCATTATCGGCGGCATCGTGCTCGCTGTAATCATTGCAGCAGCAACATCAGGAATTTCCTTCAACATGTCGAGCTTCATCGTCTGGATCCACGTGCTGGCCGGCATCACCTGGATCGGCTTGCTGTACTACTTCAACTTCGTCCAGGTACCTGCCCTTGCGGATGCGGCCAGCGACGACGGTGGACCGGGTGGCGCAGGCATCACCAAGTATGTAGCACCACGGGCGCTGTGGTGGTTCCGGTGGGGCGCCCTCTTGACGTGGCTGTCCGGCGCCGCTGCGCTGCACAACCTCGGCATCCTGCACGACGCCTTCACGCTCGGCATGATGGGTGAGACGATGAACGTGGGCGCCATGTGGATTGGCGTTGGCGCCTGGTTCGGAACGATCATGCTCTTCAACGTCTGGGTCCTGATCTGGCCGAACCAGAAGAAGATCCTGGGAATCGTCGAGGCCAGCGAAGCCGAAGTTGCGAAGGCCCGGGTTGTTGCATTCATGGCCTCGCGCACCAACACCCTGCTCTCAATCCCGATGCTGATGAGCATGGTTGCATTCGGGCACGGCGGCTTTTTCCTGTAAACCGAAGCCACCAGGCAATGACAGAAACCCGGCCATGAAGCCGGGTTTCTTGTTTCGGCAAGCCTCATGACACTGACCGACGAACAAAAAGCAATGATTGGGCCGTCCGTTGCCGCCGCGCTCGCCGAGGACGTTGGCGATGGCGACCTGACCGCGAACCTCATCGATGCCGGCGCCGTAGTCGGCGCGCAAATCATCGCACGCGAGGCCATGGTACTCGCCGGGGCACCGTGGGTAGAGGAAGTCTTTCGCCAACTCGATGACGCCATACTCATCGACTGGTACCTGTACGACGGCCAATCGGCCGAAAACGAAGATGTCATCTGCAAGCTCGTTGGTCCGGCCCGCGCATTGCTGACCGGTGAGCGAACGGCGCTCAATTTCCTGCAGACCCTGTCGGCAACAGCCACCGTTACCGCGGACTATGTCCGCGCAGTCGACGGGACAAAAACAAGGATCCTCGATACGCGCAAGACCATTCCGGGACTTCGGCACGCACAGAAATACGCAGTAACCTGCGGCGGAGGCGTCAATCACCGGGTCGGGTTGTTCGACGCCATCCTGATCAAGGAAAACCATATCAAGAGTGCCGGCAGCATAACGGCAGCGATCAAGGCGGCTCAGGCCAGTCACGAGGGCGTTCTCATCGAAGTCGAGGTCGAGAATCACGCCGAGTTGCTCGAAGCACTCGACGCCGGCGCGACAAGAATCCTTTTGGACAACTTCTCGAAGGAAGCTCTGCAAAAGGCGGTCGAAACCAATGCCACGTACGGCATCGTTGCCGCTGAACTCGAAGCATCGGGTGACATTACGCTGGAGACGATCCGCGCCGTTGCGGAAACCGGCGTCGACTACATCTCAATCGGCGCAATAACCAAGCACGTCAGGGCCGCCAATTTGTCGATGCTGTTCCGTATCGACTAACAGTTACCGACCGGCCTGCGACAGGCATGAACCTGACAACATGCGTCAGGCCACCGCGCGTGTGACGCGCTTCGGTTCAGAAACACCGTACCCTTGTGCGTAGTCGATGCCCATGCCACGCAGCATCGTGATGATTTCCTCGTTTTCGGCAAACTCCGCGATGGTCTGCTTGCCGGTCAGGTGACCGATCTCGTTGATTGATCGCACCATTTCGCGGTCGATCGGGTCGTGCAGGATTTCCTTGACGAAACTGCCGTCGATCTTGAGGAAATCGACAGGGAAATGCTTGAGGTAGCCAAACGAGGACAGACCGGTGCCGAAGTCGTCGAGCGCAAATTTGCAGCCGAGCTCCTTAAGCGCGTTGATGAAGCGGTTCGCCTGGGAGTAACTTGCGATAGCGGCCGTCTCGGTAATCTCGAAGCAGATTTTCGTAGCGTCGATACCGCTCATCTGGAACTGGTCGACGACGAACGGCAGGAACTTCTCGTCGCCGAGACTTTGCCCGGACAGGTTGATCGAGCACAGCGCGAGCCGTTCGCGCTCGTCGGCTTCCGAGACCAGCCAGCGGAATGCCGTACGGATGACCCAACGATCAATGCTCGGCGTGATGCCATAGCGCTCGGCGGCTTCGATGAACAACCCGGGCGAAATGATGCCGCCGTTTTCGTCACGCATGCGCAACAGGATCTCATAGTGTGCGCCCTCCTCGTCGGCCTGTAACGGCTGGATCGTCTGCCGGAACAGTTCGAAGCGATTTTCCTCGAGGGCATTGTTGATGCGGGCCGCCCACTGCATCTCGCGACGGCGGCGCATCAGGTCAATGTCGTTTTCCTGGAAGCTGTGAATGCGGTTGCGGCCGGCCTCCTTGGCTGCCGCACACGCACTGTCGGCGGCACTCAACAGTGCCGCGACATCCTCGTTGTCGGCCGTAATCGGCACGACCCCGATGCTCACCCCAAGGCGGAAACTGCGTTCCTCCCAGACAAACTTGTATTCGCCGATCGCCATGCGCAGCGTCTCGGCTGTGTTCATCGCCTCTTCGAGGCTGCAACTTTCAAGCAGGACGCCAAACTCGTCGCCGCCGAGACGCGCCAGCGTGTCACGCCAGCGAATTTTGGATTTGAGCAACGCGCCAAGTTGACCGAGCAAAGCGTCACCGGCGCTGTGACCGCACGAGTCGTTGACGATCTTGAACTGATCGAGGTCGAGATACAGCAACGCGTACGACGTCTCGCGAGCTTTGGCGCTCTTCAGCGCACGCTCCAGGCGGTTCTCGAACTCGCGCCGGTTGACAAGGCCCGTGAGGATGTCATGGCTCGCGTGATAGCTGAGACGCCGATTCAGTTCACGAGACTCGGACACGTCATGGAATACCAGCACACCGCCGGTAACCGTACCGGAGCCGTCGCGAATCGGCGACGCCGTACTCTCGATGTACAGTTCGTTGCCATCGCGGCGAATTAACAGCGTCGGCCGCACCGACTTGATTGCGCGATCACGCCGGATCGATACGGCCAGCGGGTTTTCCAGCGGCTCGCAGGTCTCCTCGTGAAAACCCCGAAAAATCTCGTCAATGGAGCGTCCACTTGCGTCGTCGACTTTCCAGCCGGTCAGATCTTCAGCGACCGGGTTGACGTATTCGACGTTGCATTTCGCATCGGTCGTAATAACGCCGTCGCCAATCGACTGCAGCGTGATTTGTGCGCTTTCCTTTTCGCGGAACAGCGCATCCTCGTACAGCTTGCGTTCCGTAATGTCGACTTCAACGCCAAGCAGGCGCAACAAGCGCCCGTTTTCGTCGACAACGGCCTTGGCGCGGCTTTTCATCCAGCGCCATTCGCCGTTCTGGTGTTTCATGCGATGCACCGATTCGAAAAACGGTGAATTGCCGGCCAGGTGCTCGCGCATGCCGCCCTGAACGCGAGCGATATCGTCAGGGTGGACCAGCTTGTACCAGTCCAGCGTTACATCATCCGCATCGGCATCGTAACCCAGCATCGTTTTCCAGCGCCGCGACAGGCTGATGCGCTTGGATTCACCGTCGAAATCCCAGATTCCATCATTCGCGGTCATTGCAACGAGCGAATTGCGCTCCTGCAGTTCATCGAGCATCTCGCGGTCGCGTACGCGCTCCAGGCCCACCGCCAGGGACGAACCGAACAGCTTCATCAGGAGATGCAGATTGGCATCCCAGCCCGGCACAGCCCGCTCATTGACGATGCCCATGAAACCGGCGATCTCACCGTGAACGGCAAATCCCAGCAGCAATGCCGAACCAATGTGAATCTCGTTGAGACGACGCTGCTCGTCACGGCCCGCACGCTGCGCGTCGACCGTGTCCGCAATCTCTATGACACGCAGATGACCGAGGCGCTTACATAACCAGGGCCAGTCTTCGAGTTTTTCGCCCTTGAGTACCAGCGGATTGCACTGCGCAAAACCCTCGCATGATGCCAGGACAGTTTCGAACTCACTGCCGTCTTCGCTGATCAGTGAAACAAACGCGGAATCCGCGCCGGTCGCTTCCGGAAGCTCGTCAACGATACGCTGCAACTGCGCTTCGTACTGGTACGGATCCAGGTTTTGAACGCTGACGGCGATCTTGGTTTGCAGTGCGTCGAGAGCGCCGCGGTTGCGCTCGCCGGCACGCGGTCGGCGCCGGATTCCCGTGGTCATCGTGGTGTCGGACGGATTCGTCATTACGGGTGATCATTCTGACACGTCTGCTTAGGAATACAAGATAAGTCGCTGTATTTTTTTGAGTTATCGACGACGCGAATCGCGCTTGTCAACGCCGGCGGCGGCACCGCGTTAAAGCTCCCAGTACCAACGTTTGCGGACAAGGAGAATCCCATGAACCCCCTCAACCGGATCGCCGCAGTTGCGAGCCTCACGTTCCTCGCAGCCTGCGGTGGCGGTGCCGGCACAACCGACACCCCGAGTGCGACACTCGAATGCGATCCCGCCAACCCGAATACGTTTGCCGAATGCGGCACCGTCATGATTGCGCTAACGGATGCAGACGGCGACTTCGTCACCTACACCGTGGACGTTCTGTCGCTGAAACTCGAAACCGCGAATGGGCGTACGGTCGAAACGCTGCCTCGCCGCACTCGTATCGACTTTACGGACTATGTCGATCTCTCGGAACTCGTCACGGTAGCGACCATTCCTCCGGCGACCTATGTCGCGGGCACCATTCGCCTCGACTACGGCGACGCCGAAGTCTTTGTCGAAGCCGGCGACGCATCCAAAGAGGCCGTTGTCACGGACATTGACGGCGTTCCTCTCGGCGAGACCGAGTTGAAGATCCGACTGTCAAACCGCGACCAACTGCGCATCGTCAAGGGCAAGCCGGCCTTGCTGCAGCTCGACTTCGACCTGGACGCATCGCATACGGTCGACATCGTACCAACGCCCGCGACCGCGGCCTCGGAGCAGTTCATCGTCGCCGAGGTATCCCCCGTTGACGAAAAGGACATTCGTGTGCGCGGCCCGCTGGTCGACGTCAACCCGGACGCAATGAGTTATACCGTTGCGATTCGGCCGTTTCACGATCGAGACGGCGACTTCGGCAAGGTCGAAGTCCGGGTTACCGATAACACCGAGTTCGAGGTCAATGGCGAGGCCTATTCGGGTGGTGAAGGACTTCGTGCACTGGATGCCGCCGGACGCGGCACCCTGACCGTTGCCAGGGGAACGCTGAACGTCGCTGAGCGCGAGTTCACGGCCGACCTGGTACTGGCGGGCTCGAGCGTTCCGGGCATCGACCGCGATGCGGTCAGGGGCAACATTATTGCTCGCAATGGCAACTTCCTGACCGTGCGTGGCGCAACCATCATGCCCTCTGATCGCCGCGCCCATTTCCACGACGATGTCGTCGTCGAGGTCGGTCCCGACACCCGGGTATTCAAGGATGGCCTCCGTGACTCCGCCGTGACGATCGACGACCTTTCTGTCGGGCAACGTGTCACGATTCGCGGCAACCTTGCCGATGCAACGACCGTTACGGATGCGAGCTCGCCACAAATCCTGTTCGATGCCACCGCAGGTGCCGTGCGAATGCACGTCACGCACCTCCTCGGCATCGTCAACACGGTCATGCCGGGGCAAACCGATATCACGTTGCACGGCATAGACCGTCGGCGTGTGCAGATTTTCGACTTTGCCGGTACCGGGATCAGCGAGGACAACGATGCCGATCCTGACAATTACGAAGTAGCCACCGGCAACTTGACGCTCGCAAATTTTGCCGAAGGCAAGCCGATTGTCGCCTACGGTTTCCCCACGGCATTCGGTTCGGCACCGCCCGACTTCACCGGGCGTACCGTCATCGACTACACGGACGTGCGCAGCGCACTGGGCGTCGGCTGGGGCGCAGACGGCACAACGATGGCCTTCACGAGCATCGGCACCGATGGACTGGTACTCAACAATCTGAACGAGGACATCGGCGTCCGGCATCACATCAAACAGGGACCTGTCCTGATTGACCTGACCGAACTCGATTCCGATACGCAGATCGTACCTCGCGAGATCGGCCGTTCGCTCTACTACCTGAAGTCGGCCGACAGCCTGCGCCTGTACACGGATTTTCCGGACTTTGTTTCCGATCTCCTGGACAGCCTGAATGGCGGCGACGCGGCGCGGTCAATGCACGCTCGCGGTCATTACAACGCCGACACCAACGTGTTCACGGCCTACAAGATTGGCGTCTACCTGATTGAGCCCTGACGACCCTGCGGCGCCTTCCCTGCTTGCGCCGCTTCCCAGCCCCGCTGCCGCATGGTGGCGGGGCTTTTTTATCGCGTCGCCCCGGACGACCACCGCACCGGTGTCACCTGCCCCTGTGACGGCCAGCCTCGACTTTGCGCAAGCGTTTGCAATTCGACAATACGGTCGCCGGTGTCCGGGTGGGTGGAAAGATACGAGACCAGATCTGCGGCATGGCCGCTGCCGCCCTCGTCCCAGCGCTCGAAGAGTCGCCACGCCTGATTCACGTGGCCGTACTGTGACTGGACGAGCATCAACCCGAATTCGTCGGCGCGCGACTCATGGTGGCGGCTGAATCCGCGCAGCGCAACATCGGCAACGTTTACCCCGATCCCACTGCTGTCACCACCCGACGACACCGCCAGGGCGACGCTCAGCACCAGGACACGTCCGAGCGCGCGCATATGATCACGATTGTGAAAATGACCCAGCTCATGACCGATAACGAATGCAAGTTCGTTTTCTGACTCGACCTGGTCAAGCAGGCCTTTGGTTAGGACGATTAGCCCACCCGGTAACGCCGTCGCATTCGGAATCTCCGACGTGTCAATCTCGACGCGAAACTTGTACGGAGCATCCGGCCAGTGGCGCGCGAGCCGGTCCGTAAGATTCTGGGCAGCCAGGAGACGTTCGTCATGCGGCGCTACGGTCAGGAGATCGTCCGGTAGCCAGTTCTCGAACAGTTTCGCTTCCTTCTCAACCGGGATGAAATACAGTCCAATTTCGACGAGGAACACGAGCAGCGCAACAATCAAGGCAAACAGCAACGACAGACCGATCAGCAATGTGCTCGCTTCGGCGAGTGGATGAGTCTTGCTTACGTTAACGCTGGTGTCCGGTTGGCGCGGCACAAAGCGCATCAGCGGCGCGCCAACCTGGAACCATCTGCAAAACGGGACCCGAAGCGAACGGCGGTACCGAACGCCAGCATCTCGACGCCCGCAATACCCTTGCCATCGCGCGAACCGTTTGCGAGCCTCGATGTCTCGAGGCGCACATTGAAAATCGCGTCATATCCCTGTGCCTTTGCCGACTCGATCATTCGCAGCAACGCTTCTCGCCGCGCACGATCCAGCAGCGGTTCGTAGGTCTTGATTCGTCCACCTACGATGCCACGCAGGCCGGCGATGATGCGCTTGAAGTAGTCGAGCGATACGACGGTATTGCCGGCGACAAGCTCCGAATCCGATACACGCCAGTCTTCGGGCATCGTATCGAACGAAACGACAGGAAAACTGCGGCATTCGGATTCTCGCTGCCGAATGCTGCGAAAATGTCGCCGTTCGAGATAGCTGCCAACGAAATACGCCAGCATCAACAGGACCAGCGGCAGGCCGAAATTTACCGCGAGATTTATAAGGTCGTAACCGGACATGTCACTCGACGCGAACTGCAGTCCCGTAGGCGAACAACTCGGCGGCACCTTGCGAGATAGAGCTCGTTGCAAACCGCACATTGACGACGGCGTTAGCGCCCGTCGACAACGCCTGGCTGATCATCCGATCGACGGCTTCCTGGCGTGAGTCCTGCAGCAGCTCGGTATAACCCTTGAGCTCGCCACCGACGACGTTCTTGAGGCCGGCCATGATGTCGCGCCCGATGTGTTTCGCTCGCACAGTATTGCCGGAGACCACGCCGTAGAACTCAACGATGCGGCGCCCCGGGATACTGTCGGTGTTGCTGATGATTACGCCGCGCGTACTGTTGTTACTCATCTCTCGATTACTCCGTCGGTATCTTCGTCGCCTGCCACGCAACGGCCCGCCAGACGCCGTCACGTTTCAGGAACGTGCCGGTATTGAAATAGTATTCGACGACCGCTTCGTCGGATCCGTCGGCGGGCGTGCCAACCAGCTTGAATGCGACCACGGCGGTATCGCCGTAAAGGCGGATGTCGACATCCACACCCGTGTAGACGACGCCTGGCGCCGGATCTGACGCCTCCGAACCCTCGAAACTGCGCAGGATGTCGGCCTTGCCGAAGCGCGTGCCATTCGACGATGTGTATACGAGATCGTCAGCCCAGAATGCTTCGTGCGCCGGCAACGTGTGTGACGCGCCGAGAAACGAGTGCAACATTGCCTGCAGTTGATCCGAATCGTCCGCAAAGGCCGGCGAGTTCAACCCGGCCAGTACGAGCAACAGGCTTGCAAGTCGTATTCCGATCTTCATATCCACTCCCTGAGTTTCAAGTATTCTAGGCGCCGATGGCCGACACAAACAACTCCGACGCCGGCCTGTTCCGCAGGTCCCTGGGCGTATTCAGCTACAGTCGACGGGCAATCGAACTCGTCTGGACGACCAGCAAGCCGCTCACGCTGGCGATCGGCCTGCTGACCCTGGTCGCGGGCATTTTGCCCGCCGCAATCGCATGGGTTGGCAAATTGATCGTCGACGGCGTCGTCGAAGCCAGCGCGGCCACCAATCCGGACGTTGCGGGCGTTCTCTGGCTGGTGGCCCTCGAGGCGCTCATCGTCGTCGCGCTGGCCGGTTGCCAGCGCGGCCTGTCGGCGTGCCAGTCGTTGCTGCGAGCCCTCCTCGGCCAGCGTGTCAACGTGATGATCCTCGAAAAGGCACTGACGCTGGAGCTCTCACACTTCGAAGACTCGGAGTTTTACGACAAGCTGACACAAGCACGCCGGGAAGCATCCAGCCGCCCGCTGAGCCTGGTCACCAAGACTTTCGGACTGGTGCAGAACGCGATTTCACTCGTCAGTTTCGCGGTACTGCTGGTCGCGTTTTCGCCGTGGGCGGTTGCCGTCCTGATTCTCGCCGGGCTGCCGTCTTTTCTGGCTGAAGCGAAGTTCTCCGGCGATGCATTTCGGCTGTTTCGCTGGCGTTCGCCCGACACGCGCATGCAGATTTATCTCGAGACGGTTATCGCGCGTGAAGACGGTGTCAAGGAAGTCAAGCTGTTCCAGCTCGGTCCGCGGTTGCTGCAGCGCTACCGCGATATTTTTCGCAAACTGTTCGTCGAGGATCGCAAGCTCACGATCCGGCGCGACACGTGGGGATTCATTCTCGGCCTGGTTTCGACAGCCGCACTGTACGGCGCGTACGGCTGGATCGTGATGACCACCATCGCCGGCGCCATTACGCTTGGCGCGATGACCATGTACCTCGCGTTGTTCCGGCAAGGGCAGTCGGCCGTCGCTGCAATCCTGACGTCGATCAGCGGCATGTACGAAGACAACCTGTACCTGTCGAACCTATACGAGTACCTCGAGCAACCGGTACCCGAGCGACCCGGCGACAAAGTCCACGGTCCGCACCCCGAACGCGGACTGCAGTTCGACAACGTGTCATTCACCTACCCCGGTGCCGGTGAGAAGGCGCTGAACAACATCAGCCTGCAGGTACGACCCGGCGAAAGCCTGGCGCTGGTCGGCGAAAACGGCTCGGGAAAGACAACGCTGATCAAGCTTCTGACACGACTTTACGAACCGACAGAGGGCCGGATACTGCTTGACGGACTCGACATACAGGACTGGGACGTCGACGCATTGCGGCAACGCATTGGCGTCATCTTCCAGGACTTCGGCCGTTACCAGTTCACGGTGGGAGAGAATATCGGAGCCGGCGATGTGCGTTACATCGACGATCGCAGGCGCTGGGAAGATGCGGCGACAACGGGACTTGCGGCGCCATTTATCGAGAACATGCCGGACGGCTACGAAACGCAGCTCGGCCGTTGGTTCAAGGGCGGCCGTGAACTCTCCGGCGGTCAATGGCAAAAGATCGCGCTATCGCGGGCGTTCATGCGTAGCGAGGCGGATATCCTGGTCCTGGACGAACCCACGGCGGCAATGGACGCAACCTCGGAAGCGGAAGTATTCGATCACTTCCGTAAATCCAGTGGCGACAAGATGACGATCCTTATTTCTCATCGCTTCTCCACCGTGCGTGCGGCAGCGCAGATTATCGTGATTCACCACGGGGAAATCCTCGAACAGGGTGACCACGAGAGCCTGCTCGCAAAAGACGGGCAGTACGCACATCTGTTCAACCTGCAGGCGAAGGGATACCAATAGTCGATCCGATGGTCGGGCAGTCTGCTAGAATCGCAGCCGGTTATCCTTCGAACCCGTTGAGACCTCCGTCAATGAAATCACTTGCCGTCATCCTTCTCGCCACCTTCACTTCCGGGGCCTTTGCCGACAATTCCATCGACGCGAAAGTCGAAGCCGCGCTTGCCGCCGAATCGCGGCCACAGGCCGACGCCGATCGCGATCGAAATCGCAAGCCGCTGGAGACCCTGAACTTTTTCGGCCTCGAAGACGACATGACCGTCATCGAGTTGCTGCCCGGGGGTGGCTGGTACACGCGCGTTCTCGCGCCTGTACTCGCCGATAATGGCAAATTCTACGTGGCGCTGGGAACAGGCCGGGTGTCGGAGGGTGTGCTGACCGAACCGGGATTCGAGCACGTAGAAGTCATAGAGACGACGGCGAATCCGCATCGGCCGGAAGGTGCCCGCCTGTATGCGCTCGACGACTTCGAGTTTGGTGTTGCGGACGTCGACATGATCCTGACATTCCGAAACCTGCACAACTTCGACGCGGCCGGCCGTGAAATCATGAACAGGCGCGTATTTGAAGCGCTGAAGAGTGGCGGCCTGTATGGCGTCGTCGATCATACGCGGCGGCACATGGAAGGCGACGACCCCGAAAACCGCCGCCGGCTCGACCCGGTGCTCGTCGTCAAGGAAATGCTCGAAATCGGATTTGAGTTCGTCGACTTTTCCGACCTGCATTACCGTGCGGACGATGAACTCGAGTACGAGGTCGGACGTCGCAGCGTATCGGGCAACACCGACCGCTTTACGATGTTGTTCCGAAAACCCTGAGTTTCGGTTTGATCGTACCGTCCGGCGACATGACATAACGCCGAAACGCGTGCCCGATGTAAAAGCTGCCGGTCTCATTCGGATTCTCGGCAACACGAATGTCTTCCGGGCGAATCCGGCGCTGCGTGTGCTCACTCAAAAGCTTGGCAATGCTCGGCTTTTCTGCCGCAATTACGATATCCATAGCACTCTCCTTGTGAACGACCGGGCGTCCTTTTCCGATCGCTTGCCCACAGGCTACGGCTGGTGGCATTAACGACGGATGAAAATATCTTTAACCGACGCTGAACGGGCTCAGGCTCGCCGATCGGATCCCACAAAGGCATTGATCGCAACAATCGCGCGGTTTACCTGCTGCCGGTTTGCCGGGTCCATATGCCGTCTCAGTGGCCCGGTCAGCAGGAAAACAACAACGAGCGGAACGACGAGGAGAAAACCAAAAATGCCGAACAGGAACAAGGCGACCAGGAACAACCCCGCCAGCACCGCCTTCGGTAATTTGAAGAGCCATGCAACCAGCCGCGCCCAGTCGAGCTCCGGCGCGTCGCCGTCGGCATCTGTCGCGGCCGAGATCGGTGCCGCCCGGTTGTGGCGATGCGGTTCCGGGTTCACCGCTTTGCCGGCAAACGGTTCGGCCGCGTGCGTATGACGAAAGCCGCTCGCATACGTTTCGTCACCCAGACGCCAGAGGATTGACGCCGCCACCTGCGCCTCCGGCGTGTCGGGGTATTTGCGCAATATTTTTTTGGCAAGCGATTTCGCTTTTGCGGCATGGCGGCGATTCTTGCGGCTGTCTTCAAAGCTGATGCTGTTGAACTCATGCTGCGCTTCGTGGAATAGCGCCTCAGCGGTCGCCATGCTCAGCCCGCCATCGCTGTGACGCGATTGCCAAGCCAGCGCACCGCGTCTTCGGTCTGCTCGGTCCAGGGATGACCGTAACTCAGGCGAATGAAATTGGCGTAGCAACTACATGGCGAAAAAATCCGCCCCGGCGCGATACTGATCCCCGCCGCAATTGCCTCGTCGAAGAGTTCCTCGCCGTCAACGTTTCCGGGCAGTTCGAGCCACAGTACCGAGCCGCCGACCGGGCGCGAGGTTCGCGTAGCTGGCGGGAAGTGCGCGGAGACGAGCGCCATCATGCGCTCAGCATTGCGCTTCAGCACCGGGATCAACGATTTCAGGTGCCGCACGTAGTCCCCGGACGCCATGAATTCCGCCAGCGTGAGCTGCTGCAGTAGCCCGGACGAGCAGGAAAACGAGCGCTTCAGCCGTGCTACGTCGTCAATCCTGTCCGACGCTGCCACCCACCCGACACGGTAGCCCGGTGACGCCGTTTTCGAGAACGACCCGCAGGTCAGGATGCGCGCCTTCCCGCCAAGAAATTGCGCCGGGACCGGTCGCGCGCCGTCGTACCGCAAGTCGCCATAGACGTCGTCTTCGACGAGCGCGACGTCGTATTGCTCCAGCAGTCGAACCAGTTGCCGGCGATCGTCATCCGGCATCGTGACGCCGAGCGGATTGCACAACGTCGTCGAGAACATGCAGGCTTTCACCGGGTGCTTCTGCAATGTTTTCTCGAGCTCGGCAAGTGTCACGCCCTCCTCCGGGCATGTTTCGATTTCGACCGCGAGCATGCCCAGGCTGTCGATGAGCTCCAGCATGCCGTGGTAGGTCGGCGTTTCCACCGCGATGACGTCGCCGTGAGACGCGACCGATGACAGCGCAAGCAACAGCGCTTCCTGGCCACCGTTCGTAATGCAGATCTCGTCGGGTTCGACGTGAACGCCCATCGTGTCGAGGTAGTGGTAGGCGATCTGCCGGCGCAGCAATGGCTCGCCAAGCGTTGACGCATACCCGATGCTGCGTTCTTCCGCACGCGCCATTACGCGCTTCATCGTCCTGTGCAGGGTTTTTGCGGCAGGTTTCGCCATCGTTGGATTGGCGATACCGAGAGGAACGAGTGTGGGATCGTTTACGCCGTCGTAAACCCGCTCCATGAGCGTCCGGCAACTCAAGGAAGACGGCGCAATTCCGGAGGTGCGCGTCGGCAACACGATCGGATTGGCGCTCTGGTGCCGAACGTAGTATCCGGACTGCGGTTTCGACTCTACCTGGCGGCGCCGTTCGAGCTCGATGTAAGCCTGCCGTACCGTGGGCACGCTGACACCGACTGTTTTGCTCATCTTGCGAAGCGACGGCAACCGATCGCCCGGCCGAAGCGCTCCGGATTCCACATTTTCCGCTATTAAATCAATGACTTGTTGATACAGGAAGGTGTCACACTGTTTGTCGACATTCAGCATAACTGTATATGTCACTTTTCTAGAAAACTGTATCTGTTATATCAACAAAATCGGCGTACAGTCAATCGCACGTTTCAAGCACCGACCGGAGGACGCCGATATGAATGCCACCTGCGATTGCAATTTCGAAAGCCGAACACAGCGCTTCAACCTGCCTGTGCGTCACCCGTCGCGCTGGCAGCTGATCGCCGAGGCATTGCTCGCCTCGCCCATGCGGCTGCATCGCTACCGACACCTGAGTGCGCGAATGCTCGAGGACACCATCGACAGGCACGACCGCAGGAGCTGCCAATGAACAATACGGCCCTGTACACGCTGACGGTCCTGATCTGGGGATCGACATTTTTCGCGATCGAGTTCCAACTGGGCGAAGTTCCGGCCGAGGTATCACTGGTCTACCGCTTCGGCGCCGCATCGTTCTTGTTGTTCGCATGGTGCCGGCTTCGCGGATTGCCGCTGCGCTTCTCTTTGCGGAGCCACGGGTGGTTTGCTCTCCTAGGCATGCTGCTGTTCGGCATCAACTACATACTGACTTACCGTTCGCAGGTGTATATCACCTCGGCACTTGCCGCGATTGCTTTCGCGTCCATGGTCTGGCTTAACATTATGAACGCGCGCCTCTTTTTCGGCGTGCGGACCGAACGCGGCGTTCTGCTCGGCGCATTGCTGGGGCTGGCAGGTATGGTGTTGCTGTTCGCGCCACAGATCGGTGGCCTGTCTTTTTCCGACTCGGCTTTTTTCGGCTCGTGCCTGGCGCTGCTGGCCGCGCTGACTGCGTCGTTCGGCAACATGGTCTCGCAGGCTACGCAGCGGGCGAAACTGCCGATCGTGCAGACCAACGCCTGGGGCATGTTCTATGGCGCCGTCCTGATGAGCGCGCTCGCGATCGGTAATGACCAGGCATTTACCATTGAGTGGACGCCGTCGTACATACTGTCGCTGGCGTATCTCTCTGTCATCGGTTCGATCGTCGCGTTCGGCGCCTACCTGACGCTGCTCGGTCGCATCGGGGCGCATCGTGCCGGTTACGCGGTGGTGATGTTTCCGGTCGTCGCATTGCTGCTTTCGGTGCTTTTCGAAGACCTCGAAATCGGCGTTTCGACGATTGCCGGTATCATCCTGGTCGTTGTCGGCAACGTCTTGGTGCTCAAGCGACAAAGCCGTGTAATGAGTTCTCGACACAAGAAGCGAGTGACGTACGATATGCCAACGCATGACGTCGCTCGCTGAAATCAGAACACAACGTACCCGCGGACTGGCCGCCGTCATCGGCTCGATGGTCGTCGTCAACCTCGTCTACGGGTTGACGCTACCGCTGTTGTCGCTGGTACTGGATGCGCAAGGTGTCAGCAAGACGATTATCGGCCTCAGTATCGTCGCCCAGGCATGTGCCGGTGTGGTCATTGCCCCGTTTGTGCCGCGCCTGATTGTCCACCTCGGCGGCGCGCGCTGTATGCAGTACGCCACTGTCGTCGCGGCTACCACTCTCATCATCCTCGGCCTCGTGCAAAACGTCTACGCGTGGTTTCCGCTGCGCTTCATTCTCGGCGCGGCCGCGGCCATCCTTTGGTCCGCCAGCGAAGCCGTTATCAATGAACTGGCAGAAGATAGCCGGCGCGGCCGCATCATCGGCATCTACGGTGCTGCCGGCTCTGCCGGGTTTGCACTGGGTCCGCTCATTCTGGTGGTCACCGGAACGGACAGCCTGCTGCCGTTCCTCGTCACCGCGACGTTTGTCGTACTCGCCGGCTTGCCGCTGTTCTGGGTACACGATACGGGCGGCGACGAATCCGCGCAGGAAACCGGACTCCTGCAAATTTTCCGAATCGTTCCGTACATCATGCTGCTCAATTTCACATTTGCCGCAGCGATAGAATCGTTTCTCGCGTTCTTTCCGTTGTACGGCATTCACATCGGCATCGGTGAGGCTGCCAGCCTGTCGCTGATCACGGTACTGGCCCTCGGCGGAGTATTGCTGCAGGTGCCGCTCGGCTGGCTCGCGGATCACGTGGACAGGCACCGGATGTTGCTGGTTTGCATCCTCCTGACGATGACCGGCTTTGCGTGCATGTCGATGTTCGTATCGAAACCGGTCATCGGGCCCGCGCTGCTGTTCGGAATAGGCGGCTCCGAAAGTATGATGTACACGCTGGGCATCGTGCTGCTCGGGCAGCGCTTTCGCGGTGCGGAACTCGCTGCCGCCAGCGTGCTGTTTACCGGAATGTGGGCTGCCGGCACGATGGTTGGTCCGCTGTTCGTAGGTGCCGGGATGGACTTGTTCGGCAACGCCTCGATGCCCTACCTGATCGCGGCGCTATACGTCGCCTACCTGCCCTTTTTCCTGTTTAGAAAAAGGGCGTAGCACCGGTCACTTCTGGCCGGCTCTGGTCCAGAAAGCGACGGCGAGCTGTAGTTTGGACGCGACGCCAATGATCAGTACCGTGTGAACAAACCACGTCACGTCCCCCCAGATGATGAGTACCGGCAGCAGGACGAAGAACAGCGCCATCGCAAACCGGCCAAACTGCAGGTGCGGCACACCGAAACGTTTGTGGCGCACGCGCACCGTCGTCATATAGATCTCAAGCACCACAATGATGGGCAGGTAGGGAAACCAGTACTTCGACACAAAGCCCGGAATGAGCAGCCAGAACCAGGCGAGTGACGAGAAGCTGAATATAAGGTCGGCCAGGCCGTCGAGATCCGCGTCACTCTTCGGCGGGGCTGCGCGACGCGCAAACCATCCGTCGAACCAGTCCGTGAGCGCGGCGACGCTATACACGCCAAGCACCCAGTAGCGAAGGTCATACCAGGCCAGCACGGTTATCGGCACGATGCTGGCGATTCTTGCGTACGTCAGCGTATCGGCAATGGTTCGCGCGGTGTCTTTGTTCAATGGCTGACTTCGGGACCGGTGAACTCTTATAATACGCCAGCTATGGCAGGCGGTTTTGCGAAAGATGGCGCGGTCCAGGACCAGATCGACGCATCCATCGAGGATGCGGTGGCACGGTCGCGCGCGCAAATTCCGGCTGGCAAAAGCCTGCAAAACTGCGAGGAGTGCGACGCACCGATTCCCGACGCGCGGCGCCGGGCGGTCCCGGGCGTTCGGCTATGCATCCAGTGCCAGTCGGCACTCGACGAAGAGGCGGCGGCGTTCGCCGGCTACAACCGGCGCGGCAGCAAAGACAGCCAGCTGCGCTAACTGGCGCCTTCAGCGCACTGCTTTCAGCGCAACGTTCCTGACCGCTTTCGCGCGGCGCGCATCAGCGATGTTCTTCATCGTCGCTGTATCGGCGAGGTCGGCATCGTCGAAGTCGGTTCTCGTCCCGGCGCGTTCGAATTCCAGCTTGATGCGGTGATCGCCCATCGAGATCACATCGTTGTTGCGCAATACCTGCGTCTTGATACGCCGCGAATTGACGAAGGTCCCGTTTGAGCTGTTGAGGTCGACCAGGACAATGGAATCTTGATTCCAGACGATTAGCGCATGTTGCTTGCTGACGAACTGGTCCGGTAGCAGAATATCGCTCAGTTCCGAGCGGCCGATGAGCACGCGAGACGCCAGGAGTTCTACGTCCTGCAGCGTTTCACCGTTCGACGTCACAATCAGTCGGGGCGCGTCGTCGCCGAAGTCGCCGCGCTCGAGGTAACGCGCTGCCGCGGTGTTCAATTGCCCCGGGTATCCGCCTGTATCGGAAAACAATTGGTCGCAAACGGTGACGGGCAACAAGTCGTCCGGCTGCTGAGCGCCGGCAGCACGCAGTTTCGTGTACAGGTACAGGTTGGATTCCTGCGCCGACATCGGCCGGACCTCGAAACTACCGGTCAGGCGATCAGAAATCGGCGACATGCTCGGAGACTGGATGACGCGGCGACAGTCGGTTCGGCTCGTCAGGATGAATCGCATGGCAAACCGATCGTGGGTTTTGAACTGCGCAAGCTTGCACAATACGCTGAGTGCGCCCGGGAACATCCGGTTGAGATTGTCGACGATGAGCAGCGGCGGCTGCCGGGTACGCGTCTGTTGCACCAGGAACACCTGGATCATTTTGAGCAGCTCGTCGGTGGAGCTCAGCGAGACCTCGTAACCGAATTGCTCAAGGATTTTTGACAACAGCTGCGATGCGTAAAGTCCTTCGCCGTTGACATAGGCGACAGCCAACTCGTCCTCGACCGTCGCCGCAGTTTGCCGCGCGATAGTGGTCTTTCCAGCGCCTTCGGGACCATACAGCAGCGCGATTCCGCGTTCGTCGGTCAACGATTCTTCGAGGAACCGGCCGGCGTCCTGTTGCGCGCGGTACTTGACGAAGGTCGATCGATGGCCGGTTTCACTGAAGGGCCGCGCCCGCAGCCCGGATCTCTCTAAAGGCATCGTTCGTTACTGTGTCGTTGTGGCCACCGCCAATCCTGCCCCACCAATGTCTCGCAAAATTGCACATCCGTCCAGATGTCTCCAAACGGCAACAGTATCGCCTTATCCGCGCCGGCGTTGCCGTCTCGGCTTCTGTCCTCGCGATTGTTTGCCGCGGCCGCCGGCGTGGGGGCTAGCGGCACGGCGAGTCTTGCCTTTCCGGCCTGCGCCACCTGCGCGCGGCGCGCCGCCCCGCCGCAGTGGCTCCGCCTGGATGCGCTTGTCCACGTCGAAGCCGGGAACGAACTCCTTTCGCAGCTCGCGCCGAAGCAGTTTTTCGATGTCAGCGAGCAATTTGCTCTCATCCACGCAGACCAGCGAAACAGCCGTGCCTTCCCGGCCCGCCCGCGCCGTGCGGCCGATACGATGCACGTAGTCTTCCGGAACGTAGGGCAACTCGTAGTTGACGACATGCGGCAGCCTGTCGATGTCGATACCCCGAGCTGCGATATCGGTGGCGACGAGTACGCGCGTTTTGCCGGCCTTGAATTCGCGCAGCGCTTTCGTTCTTGCACCCTGGCCTTTGCCGCCATGGATCGCCGCCGCCTGAATGCCGTCTTTTTCCAGCTGGGTCGCCAGGCGATTGGCACCGTGCTTGGTACGTGTGAAAACCAGGACCTGCTGCCAGTTGCCACGCCCGATAAGCTGCGACAACAATTCGCGCTTGCGCGCTTTGTCGACGGGATAGACGATCTGGTTCACTCGCTCAGCCGACGTATTCCGGGCCGCAACCTGAATCTCCAGGGGATCGTGCAGCAGTCGGTTGGCGAGCTCGCGAATTTCGTCCGAGAAGGTTGCCGAAAACAGGAGATTCTGGCGCTCCGCCGGCAATGCCCTGATGATCTGGCGAATGTCACGAATGAACCCCATGTCGAGCATCCTGTCCGCCTCGTCGAGCACGAAATACTCGACGTGCGACAGGTCGATATTGCCCTCGCGAACGTGATCGAGCAGTCGCCCCGGCGTTGCCACAACAACGTCGACACCGCGATTGATCTTTGCAATTTGTGGCCTGGGACTGACCCCACCATAGATTTCCATACTGCGTACCGGCACGTACTGGCCGTAGCGATGGACACTTTCGTTGACCTGGCTTGCGAGCTCACGCGTCGGGGTGAGAATCAGGGCGCGCACATTGCGCCAGCCCTTCGGCTTGACACGCATCCTGTGCAATAGCGGCAGGACGAAACCGGCCGTCTTGCCGGTGCCCGTCTGGGCGCCGGCAAGAAGGTCGTGACCGCCGAGAATATGAGGAATTGCCTTGCTTTGTATCGGGGTCGCCTGCGTGTAGCCCTGCTCTTCGACCGCACGCAGCAGTTCGGCCGAGAGGCCGAGTTGATTGAATAACATTTTTGTTTCTCCGGAACGCCTGATCCGTCGCGATTCTGATCGTGCGGTTCGGCCCAGGCTGGAAATTGGGGGGATTGACTCAAGCGACTCGAATCTCGAGGCGCGAGTGTGTGACGCAGACCGATGTGCGTCAGAACGGGCGGGACTCTAACAGGATTCTGGACAAATAGCAGGATTTTCGACAACCGGACGATCCGGTCGGGAGACCGTCATATGTATTGGAAGCGGCGTGTCACGTCCTGCGCGTCGCCATTTGTGGCAGAATCTCGGGCCAATCCCCACATCCGCAAGGACGTCTCATGATCGTGTCTCGCACCAGAATTCTGTTGTTGCTGGCCATAGTTTCGCTGGCCGCTGCGTGTACCCGTAGCTCACCCGAACCGGAAGTCCCTGCAGAAAACACAGCGCCTCGCAGTATCGAAGCCATCGCCGACGAAGTGCTCGAAGCGATGTTCGAACGCTACCCGACCATGGCGACCAGTTACTCGATTCCCGGCGCACGGCACGACCGATTGTTCGACAACTCACTGGAGGCCCAGGCCGAGTGGCAGGCTCGCGAAGACCGGTGGCTTCTGGAACTGAAGACAATCGGCGAACCGTCGGACATCGGCAGCCGTGACTGGGTGACCTGGGGCATTCTCGTTGAATCACTGGAATCGGCTGTGGCAACGAGAATCTGTCGCAACGAATTGTGGAGCACCAGCACCACAACGGGCTGGTACGGCAGCATGCCCTTCGTGTTCGACATTCAGCCTCTCGACGATGCCGAGCTCAAGGAACAGGCACTTGCGCGACTGAGCGAGGTAGATCGTTACGTCGACACTGAAATTAATAACCTGCGCCGCGGCCTCGAACTCGGCTACAGCGCGCCGCGCCTGACTGTCGAAGCGGTACCGGAAGAGGCCCGCGCATTGCTGGACGACAACAACCCGTTTCTCAACATGGGCAAGCGCGCTGAAGACGAAGTGTTCGAGGGCGCCGTGAAAAAGTTGTTTGACGAGGAAGTTGCACCGGCGATCAATCGCTACGCCGACTTTGTCCAGGACGAGTACCTGGCACGCGCGCGCGAGGAGATCGCGCTGAGTTTCAATCCCGATGGCGCCGAATGCTACCCGCACCTGGTACGGTCGTTCGCCACCGTGTCACCGAGCGCTGACGAAATTCACGAACTCGGGCTTGCCCAGATTGCGAAAATCCGCGCCGAGATGCAGGTGATACTTGACGAACACTACGATGGCGAATCGCCAGAGTCGTTCCTGCGCCGCATCAACGTGGATCCGGAATTTACGTTCCGCAGCGAGGAAGAAGTACTGCAGTACTCTCTGGATGCGCTGGATGCCGCGAAAGATGCAATGCCCCGGGCGTTCGGCCTGCTGCCGAAAGCCGATGTGCTCATCAAGCCGTATCCGGATTTTGCAGCGAGTGGTGTGGGTGAATATCACTCGTCGTCGGAAGACGGCAGCCGCCCCGGCATCTATTACATCGCCGTGCGTGACCCGGAGAACCGCTCACGGGCGCCACAGCAATCGACGCTCTACCACGAAACCTATCCCGGACATCATTTGCAGGGTGCCATTGCCCTTGAACTCGGTGACAAGGTGCACCCGCTGGCACGCTACATGTGGAACTCCGGTTATGGCGAAGGCTGGGCGCTGTACTCGGAGCGCGTCGCTGACGAACTCGGCCTCTATGGCGACGAGATCGACAAGATGGGACTCTACTCCGACCAGGCCGCACGCGCGGCAAGGCTGGTCATCGACTCTGGCCTGCATACGAAGGGGTGGACCCGGCAACAGGCGGTCGACTACATGATGAACAACACCGGCTGGGCACCGGTCGACATTCAGAACGACGTCAATCGATACATTTCGTGGCCCGGCCAGGCGAATTCTTACATGCTCGGCATGCTGGAGATCCGGCGCCTGCGCACGATGGCTGAAGAACGGCTCGGCGAGAAGTTCGACCTGCGCGAATTCCATGATCGCGTGCTCGAAAACGGCAGCGTCACGTTACCGATGCTCGACAAGGCCGTAACCGCATGGATTGAAAGACTCGAACAGGAGTAACGACATGACGATTCGTGCACACCTGGCCGCGCTCATACTGGTTTGTGCGACTTCGGCAAGCGCCGAGACGATCGCAATCATCGGCACCGGCAATGTCGGCGGCGCGATTGGCGCCGAGTTTGCCGCACAGGGACACACGATCATTTACGGGTCGCGCAGCCCGGCCGGGCTGAAGGCGCTGGACCTTGCCAGGAAAACCGGTGAGGAAACCTTGACGGATACGCAGCACGATGCGGCGCAAGCCGCCGATGTCGTCGTCCTCGCCGTTCCCGGCATGGTCGTCGCGGACGTTGCGAAGGAACTCGGCGACCTCACCGGCAAGCTGGTGATCGACGTCACCAACCCGCTGGTTCGCGACGACGCCATGCACTTCTCGCTCGGGGCTGCGTCTTCCAACGGGGAACGGGTTCAGGACATCCTTGACGGTGCGCTGGTCGTGAAAGCCCTCAATACCGTCACCTGGCAAACCATGCTGGATGCCGACGAACGCGACGACCCGCCGACAGTACCACTGTCAGGAGACGACGCCGAAGCAAAGCAGTTCGTCGCCGGACTCGTGAACGACATGGGGCTTGTGCCCGTCGATATCGGCGGCATCGAGACGTCGCGCTGGTCTGAACTGACTGCCGTCATCAAGCTCAATAATCGCTTTTCAGATCGGCAGGACTTCGACCTGCACCTGCGCACGAACGAGTAGCGACCCGCCGCCGGATCAGTCCAGGTCCGGCAAGCCGTGCAATACGAGTCGGTAGAAGCTGACCATGCCAACGATCTCGCCGTTTTCGGCAACCGGCGCATGGCTGATGCCGAAGTTCTCGAACAGGCGCGCGCAATAGCGAATTTCCATGTCCGGCCGAACCGTGACGACCGGTTTCGCCATGATTTCATAGACGTTGACGCGCTCGGGTGCACGGTTCTTGGCGATGACCTTTTTGGCGATATCCGAAAACAGCAACATGCCGTATTCGTCATGCTCGTCACGACGCTTGACGATCAGGCTCGTCGTTCCCGCCTGTTTCATAACCCGGAGCGCCTGCAGCACATCGAGACTGCCGTCGACCTCGGTGACTGTCGTCGACATGCAGTCCCGCACTGGTCCCCAGTTGCTGATGGTCATAGGTTTTCCTCCACAATTTCGGTCAGTTCACGGGCCTGGTGTATGACGCCGACCGCGTCCTCGACATCCACCATGATGGCGATACCTGTGCCGGGCTTTTCGTCAAACTCGCCGACCTCGCCGATGCGTTCCAGTATGTGCCGCGCCAGGTGTTGCTCGACAAGCGACAGCACGACATCCCGCTGAGTTGTCAGCGAGAGGCCGAAAAATGTTTTCGATTCTTCGATACCCTCGCCGCGCGCATTGTTGATGACCGTGCAGCCGGTTGCGCCGGCCTCACGGGCGGCGTGCAGAACCGCATCCGTCTTGTCGTCCTTTACGAACGCAACGATGAGTTTAAAGTGCATGGTCTTCCACCTCGTTCATGTCAGTCGTGTTCGCGCGTGCCTCATCTTTTCGCTGCCAGAGAACGGCGAGCTGACCGTAGGCGAGCACGGAGATTATCGGAAACAGGCTTGCAAACGCCACCAGCCCGAACCCGTCGAGCAGTGCGCTGCGGCCAGGAACGGCCTCGGCCAACCCGAGTCCGAGTGCCGTGATCAACGGCACGGTCACAGTCGAGGTCGTCACGCCGCCGGAATCGTAGGCGAGCGGAACGATCAGTTTTGGCGCGATAGCAGTTTGCAGGATTACGACGAAGTAACCGGCGGCGATAAAGTACTGCAACGGCAGCCCCGTGATGATGCGAAAGCAACCGAGACCGACGCCAATCCCGACGCCAATCGCAACCGCAATGCGCAGCCCCCAGATACCGATCGCTCCACCCGATACCGCATTGGCCTTGATCGAGACGGCCATCAGGGCAGGCTCCGCCATCGTCGTCGCAAACCCGATGGCCGCGGCGAATACGTAAACCCAGTAGAAGTCCTGCCAGGTCAGCGCAGCACCGACCCGGCCGCTCACTTCGCGCAGAAATTCCGGGTCCGTCAATTGAGTTGCCATGAGGCGGCCGAGCGGGAACAGCGTTTGTTCGAGGCCCACGAGAAACAAACCGAGCCCGACTGTCACGAAGGCGAAGCCAACCAGTATCTGCCCGAGGTTCTGAATGCGTTCTCGCAATACAAACAGCTGGAACGCAAACAGGAATACGATGATCGGAGCGACATCCTTCGCGCTATCCCAAACGAAGTCCAGGCTGTCGGCAATCAGATCCATTGCGTAACGATTCCGTACAACAGCACAAAGAGGATGGGCGTCAGCGACGCGAACGCAATCAGGCCGAAGCCGTCCAGCATCGGGTTGCGGCCTTTCAGCGAACTGGCAAGACCGACGCCGAGCGCGGTCACCAGTGGCACCGTCACCGTTGACGTCGTGACGCCGCCGGAATCGTACGCAATGCCGACGATTTCGGGCGGCGCAATCGCGGTAACGATCACAACGAGGACGTAGCCGCCAATGATCATGAGTGGCAGCGACCAGTTCGTCAGGATGCGAAACACGCCGAGTATCAGCGCGACACCGACCGACAATGCGACGACAAGGCGCAAACCCAGCGCATAGTTGTCCGCGGCCTGTTCGGTGTCGGCGATGACACCCGCGCCGACCGCAACCGCCGCCGCCTCGTCCGCGACCGCCAGTAAAGCGGGCTCGGCGATCGTCGTGCCGAATCCGAGGACAAATGCAAAGCTGAACAGCCAGAACGCGCTGCCCTTACGCGCCAGCGCGTGCGCAAGTTCCTCACCAATGGGGAATAACGCAACACGCAAGCCGAAGATAAAGAAGGTCAGCCCGGCGACAACCAGCAGCGCCCCGATGAACAGCGACAGGATGCCGTCGACGGGCTGGCGGATGACGAAGACCTGGAAAATCGCGATAACGATCACGATGGGCGTCAGGTCGCGTACGCTGCCGAGGGCGTCTTTTGACAATGCCAGCAGCGAGTCTTTCAAGCCGCGCGGTACCCCGGAGTTCTAGCTGAAAGAAGTGGTGCCGATAGGGTGACTCGAACACCCGACCCCCTCATTACGAATGAGATGCTCTACCAACTGAGCTATATCGGCACGGTAAGCGGCGCGCAGTATAGCCGCGGATGCAACCGGCGAAAAGGGGTGTTGCGAGAATTCTCAGGCGTTCCTGACGTTGATCACGATCTCGACGCTTTCGACAGTGGTGCCCTCTGGCAAGGCAGGCAGGTCGCGGACGTGCAATTCCGTACTGGCAATATCGGTAAGCTCGCCGGTGTCGACGTTGTAAAAGTGGTGATGCGGGTGGTTGGTCGAATCGTAATAGCGGCGCACCGCGTTGACATTGACCTCTTTGATCAGACCCTTTTTTCCAAATAAATTCAAAGTGTTATAGACGGTCGCCTTGGAAACCGTGCTGCCCCGGCCACGCAGGCGATCGATAATCTCGTCCGCCGACAGGTGCTGCGGCTTCTCCAGCAGGATATCGGCCACCTCCAGGCGCTGTGGCGTCGGCAGAATCTCGTGAGACTCGAATTGTTGCAGAATTTCGGCACGCTGCATCGTTTGCTCCAAAACCCGGACAGACAGTCATCGACAAGTCCGGGACTATAGTAGATTCAGTCCAATGCTTACAAGACTATAATCGCGTTACAGGGCCGACTCCGGCTCGCCGATCCGCTCCGATCCTCGCCGTTTCCCCCAGTTTTGTCGCTGCCCTGCCCACCGGCAAGAAACCACAATGGTGTTCGACAGGGAGGTCACATGAAACGGATCGCGGGTTTCACGCTGTACGAGTTAGTCATCACCGTGATGCTGCTCGCCGTGCTCGCGAGCCTTGCTTTCCCGGGCTTCTCGGCACTGTTGGCGAGACAAAAGCAACGCGTTGAAATCAATACTCTTTTTGGGGCGATACACCTTGCCCGCAAAGAATCCATATTGAAGCGCCGGGTGGTTTCAATCTGCCCGACAGCCGACTTCCTGCAGTGCGGGGCCCGTTCCGACTGGTCGCACGGATGGTTGATGTTCGAGAATGTCGACCGGGACTCTCCACCATCCGTGGATGCAGGCGAAACGATACTGCGGCGGCATCGCGTGGCCGACAGTATTTCCATCGACGCCAACCGAAGCGGCTTTACATTGCGCGCCACGTTCTTGCGCGCGACCAACGGCACGATTGTCGTCTGTGACAGCCAAGACCGGGTCCGTCCGAAAGCACTGGTCGTCAGCTATACGGGACGTCCCCGTGTCGCAGATCACAGGACCAATGGTGATCCCTATTCATGTGCGGAATAAGTCAAATCGACGGCGAGAATATTGACCGTTTATCGGTGACACGTAACCGCTTGTCGGCTCCCCGAAACCGCGTCGAATCAACGCTTTATAGTACATCCCATGAACACGAGAACCCAAAACGGCTTCACGCTGTACGAACTGCTGACGACCGTCCTGGTGATCGGCGTCGTGCTGATGCTGGGCATCCCCAATATGGCCGCATTTAGCCAAAACAGCCGTATGACCGCTGCGAGCAATGATTTGCACACAACGTTCCATCGGGCACGCAGCGACGCTTCCCGGCTGCGCGGCATCGTGACGATCTGCTCGAGCACCGACGGCGCGAGTTGCGGCGGTGAATTCGAGGACGGCTGGATCGTATTCCAGGACACCGACGGTGACATCACCGTCGACGCCGGCGAAGTTGTTCTGCAGACGTTCCCGGCACTGGACGACGACATTACCGTACACAGCGGTGGCAACGACGACTACTTTTCCTTTGCCGCCAGCGGCCAGGGGCGCGGCGCCGTCACTGGAAACCCGCCCGTCGGCACCCTGCTGCTGTGCGACAGCCGCGGCAACATCATTGGTCCCGGGGGACGCTCGACCGCACGCGTACTGGTCGTTACGCCGCTGGGCCGAGCGACGGTACTGAGCAGGAAGGCGCAGGTTGATCCCGCCGAAGCCGCGATGGGAGGTTGCTAAGGTGACGCATCGAATTTTTCACCCGACAGTCGGCCAGCGCGGTTTCTCGCTGGTCGAAGTACTGATCGCGCTGGTCATTATGTCGGTCGGCATGCTGGGCATCGCCGGACTGTACGTCCAGAGCATGCAGGCCGGACGGACTTCCATGTTCCGGCATCATGCCGTAACGCTCGCCGGCGACGTTGCGGACAGGATTCGCGCAAACCCAACGGCCGGCAACGCGTACAACCACGCTGCAGCCGCCACTGGCACGGACAACAACTGCGTTGCGCAGGGAACGGACTGCACCGCGGCGCAAATGGCCGCGCACGATATTTTTCTCTGGCAGGGGCAGGCCGACGCAACGCTGCCGGGCGGCGATGTCGCAGTTACGTTCACGCCGGCCGCTGCGGGCGCGCCACCAACTTACCTGATAACGATTACCTGGGACGAGCCTAACCCGCTTGGTGGTGTGGCACCCTCGTACTCCTTCACGATTCCGGTGCTGCCAATATGATCAACATCGTCAAGAAACAGACGGGTATGTCGCTGGTCGAACTCATGGTTGCGCTGGCGATCGGGTCGTTCCTGGTTATTGGCGCAGTACAGATCTACAACCAGAGCCGGCAGGCCTATGCCGTCAACGAGTCGATTGCGCGAGTGCAGGAGATTGCACAATTCGCGATGGACACGGTTGAGGCAGACCTGCGCATGGCCAGCAACTGGGGCCGCAACAGTCGCGGACTGGCCGTTGAAGGACGCTCGATTGCCGGCGATCCGAACCCGAACAGCCTGGCTGCACCGACTGACTGCGGCGACGGCTGGGCGCTGGATCTCGCACTGCCGATTGACGGCAGCAACAACGCCTACGGGTTGCCCTGCGGCACAACTAACGGGTCGCAGGCGAATTCAGACGTCATCACCGTGCGGCGCGCAAGCGTCAATCCGGTTGCCTCTCAGCCGGGACGGCTGCAGATTCAGACAACGCGAATCCAGGGCGAATTGTTTGTACCCGTCAATGCCGGCGATATCCCGCCTGGATTTTCGCCGGCTGACAGTGCGACGCACAACCTGCTCGTCTCCAGCTACTACGTGTCGCCGTCATCAGCGCTGATAAATGGCATTCCGACGCTGCGGCGCCAACGACTGGTGGCCGGCGCGGGCGGTCCCGACATCATCGACGAAGAAGTTGCGCCAGGGGTGGAAAATATCCAGATGCAGTTAGGCATTGACGTCGACCAGGACAACACGGTCGATCGCTACGTAAACCCGGGTGACCCGATTTACGACCCCACGGCCGCCGGCTACGTCCCTGGGGCGCGCGTGATAACGGCACGGGTCTGGATGGTGGTTCGCGGACTCGATTTCGAGTCCGGATTGCAGGACACCCGTGACTACGAGCCGGGGGACGTCGACCTGGGCGTGCAGAACGACAATTTCCGGCGCTTGCAGGTATCGAAGACGATCCTGCTGCGCAACGCGAGAACGTAAACCTGAGAGCAACGATGAACAAGCGATCCCAGTCACTGATGAACGCAAAACGCCAGCAAGGCGCGGCGCTTATTGTCGGCCTTTTGTTGATGGTGGTTATCACCGTGCTCGCCGTATCCGGAATGAACACGGCGACAACCGAACTGACTATGGCGCGCAACGACCAGACTTACGAAACAACGTTTCAGGCAGCGGAGACCGGCCTCGAGACCGCCCTTTCATCGGGTCTGTTCAGCACGCTTGGACCGTCAAACCTGCCGCAAATCATCACAACGCATGAAACTGTGACGGCATCAGTCCAGTTTGAGGATACAACCCTGGTCCCGGATCGTGCATTCAGCCTGGGCGTGGGCAGCGGCATCTCCGCCTACCACTTCCTGGCGACCTCCACGGCGCAGTACCAGGTCAACCCCGGAACCCCGTCGGACCGTGACGCAACGGCTGTGCACACGCAGGCGTTTTATGTCGTCGGGCCCGAGTCATCTTCACTTTAGTAAAGCTTCGGAACGGAGTAGTCCGATGAATACGATAAAACTCTTTCTCGTCACCGCCCTCGCCTCGCTGGCCGTCGTGGCCTTGCCAGTAAACGCACAGGACGTGCCGGTGAGCACGACCTACGAGGTTTCGATCAACGATCTTCGGTTGCCGGAAACGGAACAGGGGACGGTGGGTTTCAAGGCCTGCGACGACTGTGACTATCAGCAGGTTCGCGTTACGGCGCGAACGCAGTACGCGGTCAATGGAAAGCAGCTTCGCCTGGGTGATTTTCGCCGGGCGATCGAGAATATTCGCCAGCTGGGCGATGTCACGGTCAACGTGAAACGCGACGAATTGTCCGGAACGGTTACCAGGGTCTACCTGTACAGCCAGTAGAAACTCGGAAAGGACACTGAGGACAGAATTATGAAAATGCATTCAATCAAAACGCTGGCAGCGACCACGGCGGCAGCGCTGACGTTGTTGGTCGGCACTCCGGCCGTCGCGGACGATACCGAACTGCTCATCGTCGATCCGTCCAGGTCGGCCGCCACGCCGCCGAACATCCTGTTCATCCTGGATACCTCGGGCAGTATGGGCGACCCGGTCAACACGACGGAACCTTACGATGCAAACATCGACTACCGCGCCGATCGCGGCGTCGGCAACTGCGACAGCGACAGGATGTACTGGACGACGCTCGATGTGCCGCCTTCCTGCCTGGACGGTAACGGCAACCCGAACGCACAGTACATCGATGACTCGGCGTTCCTGTGCGCTGACGCAAAACTGAGGCTCACGGGAATGGGCGCCTACACGGGCGTGATGGTTCAGTACCATTCCAGCGGCAGCGGTGCGGCGAGGTGGCAGGAAATCGCGCCCGGCAATACGTCGGACCCGGTCGAGTGCCAGAACGACTCCGGTATTCATGGCGACGGCAGCACCGGCGTATACGCGCAGGCCGGAACGGGGCTCGCACAGTTTACGAATGACCCGAATGCCGAAGTGTCCTGGGGCAGTGGTGATGCATCACAGACCTACACACTATACGACGGCAACTACCTGAACTGGCGCGAAAACCCGAACACGGTCAGCATGGCCAAGATGGACATTCTGAAGGCCGTAACCCGGAACCTGATGAATTCCATTGAAGACGTCAACGTAGGCCTGATGCGCTTCAATGACTCTGAGGGCGGCCGTGTGATCCAGGACCTCGTGGATCTGGATGCCAACCGTACCGCAATCATCAACAAGATCCAGGCATTGCCGGCCGGTGGTCGTACGCCGCTCGCCGAGACGCTGTACGAAGCAGCGCGCTTCTGGCGCGGGCTCGGTGCGGACTACGGCGATTTCACGACGACGACTACAACCAGCGTCGATCCGAACGATCCGACACAAACGATCACCACGGTTACACAGAGCCCCGCCGATATCGATCCTAACGCGTTTGTCGCAGGTATCCCGGGCACGTACCAGCAGCCGGTGATGCCGGCGTGCACGCGCAATTTCAATGTTCTGTTGACGGACGGCGAGCCGGTCAACGACAGTGGCGCACAAACCAATGCACCGAACCTCCCCGGATGGGGCCAGGTCAACGCGTCGACCTGCGATGGCAACGGCCAGGGCCGCTGCCTGGACGACATCTCACGATACCTGTCTCAGGTCGACATAACGCCCAGCGATCCGAACGATTTCCAGTCGGTCACGACGCATACGATCGGCTTCGCCATCAACCTCCCGATCCTCGCATCGACGGCAACCGAATCGGGTGGCGTGTACTACATCGCCGACGATACCGAAGAATTGACGAATGCGTTGATGCGTATCGTTGAAATCGCTCTCGACAAGGGCTTGTCGTTCGCGGCGCCGACGGTTGCCGTCAACACGTTCAACCGCACGACCAACCTGAACGATCTGTACATCTCCACGTTCCTGCCTGATACACGTGTTCACTGGCCGGGCAACCTGAAGAAGTACACGATCGACGGTGGCATCATCAAGGACGCACGCAACCAGGATGCAGTCGATCCGAACACCGGTTTTTTCAAGCAGGGCTCTCGCAGCATCTGGACCACCGGACCGCTCGATGACGGATCCGACGTGACACTCGGCGGTGCGGCGAACATGCTGCCGAATCCTTCGACGCGACGGGTGTTTACCAACTACGGACTCAGCGGCAATCTGGCTGGCGTCGCGAGCAACGCCGTGCATACCAACAACAATGCACTGACGCTGGCGGACTTCGGCCTGACGGGCGCGACGGGCGAGCCGACATTGACCGAGATCATCAACTGGGCCCGCGGGGAGGACGTCAATGACGTCGACAATAACCCGAACACAACGGTCCGCTATGTCATGGGCGACCCCCTTCACTCACAACCGGCGGCCGTCGTGTACGGCGGGACGGCCAACAATCCGGAAGTGGTTGTATTCACCGCAACCAACGACGGTTACTTTCATGCCATCGACGGCGATACCGGCGTCGAGTTGTGGTCGTTCATTCCCAAGCGGATGCTCCGCGATCTGCCGGAGTTGATGGAGAACGGCGTTTCGACGTACAAACACTACGGCATTGATGGCGACATCGTGCCGGTCGTGGTCGACTTCAACAAAGACGGCATTATCAACGGCAACGATTTCGTCCACGTCATCTTCGGCATGCGCCGCGGTGGCAACGAATATGTGTCGCTTGACGTGACCGACAAGAACAATCCTCAACTCAACTGGATTCGTTCCTATCCTGAATTCGGTCAGTCCTGGAGCCGCCCGGTAGTGGCACGCGTCGACATGAACACGACCCGCTTCAGCGCCGCCAACCAGACGATGAAGGCCGTTGTCATCGTCGGCGAAGGCTATGACACCGTGCACGATACTCCCGGATGGCCGGCGGCAGACGACAACGCAGGTGCGGGCATCTCGATGCTCGACCTGTTTACAGGCGATCGCATCTGGCGCGCCGGGCGCACCAATGCCGACCTGAACCTGACGGACATGACGCGCGCCTTCCCGACAACGGTGCGTGCGATCGACTTCTCGGGCGATGGCTTCATTGACCGCATGTACTCGGTTGACGTCGGCGGCCAGGTGTGGCGCTTCGACCTCACGCAGGGACTTGCCCCGTCAACCGCCGTCGCGGGTGGCGTCATCGCGCGCTTTGGTGGCGAAGGATCGGCCAGCGCCGGCGATACCAACGCGGCTCGGTTCTACAATGCACCGGACGTTTCGATCTTTGTGGACCCTGTGCTGAACCGTCGCTTCATCGCTATCGGCGTCGGCAGTGGTTACCGGGCGCATCCGCTCAACACGGACGCCACAGATGCGTACTACTCGCTGCGCGATCCGGACCTGTTCGCCAAGCTCGACCAGACTGCCTACTCGACCTATAACGTCGCGACACCGGCAGATATGCACGAAGTCAGCGGCCAGGTGCGCATCGTCATCGGGCCGAATGAACGCGGCTGGAAGTTCACGCTGCCGGCCGGACAGATGATCCTGTCGGCGTCGGCGACGTTCGACAACTCGGTCTTCTTCCTGGGTTACGCGCCGGACAATTCGGCTGCGTCGGCCTGCAAGGGCGCGCCCGGCGAAAACTTCCTGTACCGCGTATCGGTTGCCAACGGTGATCCCGTTGCCAATAACCTCGATACAATGCTCCCTGGTGACAGCAACGCTGCACGCACGACGGCGCTCGAACAGGGCGGCATCGCCCCGACGCCGGCATTCCTGTTCCCGGGCGCCGACAGCTCGTGCCAGGCAGGCCAGGCATGCAACCCGCCGCCGATCGGCTGTATCGGTGTCGAATGCTTCGATCCGGGCTTCGTCAACAACCCGGTACGCACCCTTTGGACACAGGACGGAATTGAGTAAATGACAACTGTGAACAATCACCGGCAACGTGCGCCCCGCTACATGCGGGGCATCACGTTGATCGAGCTCATGATCGTCGTCGTTATCGTCAGCATCCTGGCTGCGGTTGCCTATCCCGGCTACCAGGAATTCGTAGCCCGCGCCAAGCGCAATGAGGCAAAGGAAGCCCTGCTGAGGGCGGCGATCAACCAGGAGCGGTTCTATCTCAACCAGACTGCATTCGCGACGGATCTCACGGATATCGGCTTCAGTACGAACCCGTACACCACGCAGTCCGGCGCCTACGTCGTGACGCTGGCGGCGCCAACGCCGACACAGGACTTCACGGTGACGGCGACGTACCAGCACGGCGGAAGCGAGGCAGGAAAATGCCTGACGTTTTCGATTACCGGTGCCGGCGTTCGTAGCTCCGCACCCGACGCCGATTGCTGGGAAAGGACCCGCTAGGCCGAATTTGCACCTGATCGTTCGTCGCGGCCAGAAAAGAAAATCGCGTCAATGATCAGCAATGCAGCGCCAACGGTAATACCGGCATCGGCCACGTTGAACGACGGAAAGTAGCCGAGCGATTCACCCAGCCAGACCTGGATGAAGTCGGTCACGTGTCCCAGCACGATTCGGTCAATCAGGTTGCCAACGGCACCACCGAGCACCAACGCAAGGCCGGCCGATAAGGCCGCGTACCCCTGTTGTCGGATTCGCCAGAGCCAGACCACCAGCACAACGCTGACTACGGATGACAGCGCGATGAAAAACCAGCGTTGCCAGCCGCCGGCGTCAGCCAGAAAGCTCCACGCGGCGCCAGGATTCTGGTGATGCGTGATATTAATGAACGAATTGACGGGAACAGATTCGTAAAGCGGCAGCCAGCGGATGATGGCCCACTTGGTGAACTGGTCCGCCACAACGGTCAATACGGCAACAACCATCCACATCGTGAAGCGAGATGCCGATCCCGCCGAATGCTCGGTTTGCGTCAAAACTATTCCTTTACGTTGCGATTTGCGCCAGAACTGCCTGCGCATTGTCGGCGTCACGCTTCATTTGCGCAACCAGCGTTTCAACCGAGTCGAATTTTTCCTCGTTGCGCAAGTGCGCGACAAAATCGACATGAATGTATTCGCCGTAGATATCGCGGTCGAAATCGAAAAGGTGAACCTCGAGCAGCGGCTTGGTCAGATCGAATGTCGGTCGGGTGCCGACGCTCGCGACGCCATCGACCACGCTGCCAAGCCCATGCACACGCACCGCGAAAATACCTGCGACTGCACACTGCCGACGACGCAGGTCGACATTGGCTGTCGCAAACCCGAGAGTCCGGCCAACCCGGCGACCGCGAACAACCTTTCCCGACATTCGGTATGGCCGCCCGAGCAACCGGGTCGCCTGCGCAATCTCACCGGCGGCGAGATACTCCCGGATAACCGTACTGCTGACACGGACATCACCAACAAGAACGCTCGGAACCTGCTCAACGCGAAATCCCAGTGCCGGTGCGACCCGTAGCAGTTGGTCGGCCGAACCCTCCCTGCGGCGCGCGAACCGGAAATCATCGCCGACAACGATGTGCGTCGCGTTGACTCCGTGTACGAGAACGCGACGAATAAAGTCGGCGGCTGAAATGTCGCGCATCGATGCGCTGAATCTCGGGCAAAAGAATACGTCGATCTTGCTTTCAGCGAGCGCGTCAAACTTTTCTCTGAATCGCATCAGGCGGGCGGGCGGTGTGCTTCCTGCGAAGAATTCCTTCGGCGTCGGCTCGAAGCTCATGACCACGGCCGGCTTGCCCGTCGCCTCCGACAAATCCACGACGCGGCGCAGTATCTGTTGGTGGCCGAGATGAATGCCGTCAAACGCACCGATCGTGACCACGCTGCCACGTTGCAGCCGGTCAAATGGGAAATCTGCAAGGTGCCGCGTCAGGTGCATCAGTGCATCCGCAGCTGCGACGGCCGCATGCCGAGCAGCAGCAACGTGACGAAATAGACGCCGGCGCCCGCGATGACTGAAACGCCAAGCCAGGTAACACGGGCCACTTGCGGAGCTTCGAGCCACCACTGCGATGAACGTTGCAGGTACGTCAGTGCCGCCCACATGACAGTGTTCGCGATCAACACCCTCGCAATGAATCCTGGCCAGCCAGGCGCATGCTGTACAACCTGTTCCCTGCGCAGCCCGCGGTACAACAATACGGCATTGAAGATCGCCGCAACCGACGTTGACGTCGCCAGCGCAACATGCGGGCCTGCGTAGCCGTTGTGAGTCAGGTACCAGGCCGACGAAATGCCGAGGACGAGGTTGATGCCGAGCGCGGCAATTCCGATACGCACCGGTGTCCTCGTATCTTCTCGGGCGAAAAATGCGGGGGCGAGAATCTTGACGAACGAAAATCCGATCAGGCCAATGGCATAGGCCTGCAAGGCAATGGTCGTCATGCGCACGGAGGTCGCATCAAATTCGCCACCGTAGAAGAGCGTCGAGATCAGTGGTGTCGCAAGAACGACGAGACCGACCGCGGCCGGCATGGCAATCAGTAACGCAACTCGCATCGACCAATCGAGTGTCGAGGCAAACACGGCCCTGTTATCGCCGGCCCAGAGTCGCGACAGGTACGGCAGCGTTACGGTTGCCAGCGCAATTCCGAACAGGCCCAGTGGAAACTCCATCAGGCGGTCCGAGTAATAGAGATAGCTAATGCTGCCGACCGGCAGCATGGAGGCGATGATGCCGCTCAGCAGCACGTTGATCTGGGCAACGGACGAGCCGAATATGGCCGGCAACATCAACCTGAATGCGCGACGTACTCCTGCATTGGCCGGCGCCCAGCGCGGTCGCGGAAGCGCCTTGATCCTGGCAAGGAATGGCAATTGGAACAACAGCTGGCAAATTCCGGCAATCAGTACGCCATAGGCGAGCGCCATTATCGGCTGTTCGAGCAAGGGTGCCAGCCAGATTGCCGCACCGATCAGCACGACATTCAGAATGACCGGTGTAAACGCCGGCACCGCGAACCGACCCCGCGTGTTCAGAATGCCGCCCGCGAACGCCGTCAGTGAGATGAACAGCAGGTACGGGAAGGTGAATCGAAGCATCAGCGCCGCGAGGTCGAAGTCGCCACCGTCGCTGACGAAGCCGGGAGCGACGATCACGACCAGGAGCGGCGCCACCATGACACCGACCGCCGTCACGGCAAACAGGACCAGGCCGAAGGTACCGGCCATCGCGTCTATGTATTCTTTCGCCTCCTCCTCACTGTGATTCTCCCGGTAACGTGCCATTACCGGCACGAACCCGGCTGAAAACGCGCCTTCGGCGAAAAAGCGGCGCAGCATGTTCGGAATTCGTTGCGCGACGAGGAAAGCGTCCATGAGCAGCCCGGCGCCGAAATAGCGGGCGAAGACAACGTCCCTGACGAGCCCCAGAATACGCGAAATCAGCGTCATGGCGCTGACCACCGAAGTCTTCAGCGCGAGTTTCAGGCCCGACAGTGATTTCTTGCTCGACATACGCCGTCGAGTTTACCCTAAATTGCCGTAAAATCAGTACTTTAGGTATTTGCATCGCCCTCCCGGGAAAACCCGGGAAAAGACATTGACAACACCCCTTCGGGCACGAATAATACGCGGCTCTTTGAACGCAGGACACGGAAAAACCAGTGGCAAACATCAAATCAGCCAGGAAGCGCGCCAAGCAGGCCGAGAAGACCCGCAAGCACAACATGGGTCTGCGCTCCTTGATGCGCACCAAGATCAAGAACGTCGTCAAGGCATGCGATGCCGGCGACAAGGAAGCCGCCCAGGCCGCCTACAAGGAAGCTGTGCCGGTAATCGACAGCATGATCAACAAGGGCATTGTCACCAAGAACAAGGCCGCTCGTCACAAGAGCCGCCTGAACCAACGCGTCAAGGCACTTGCCGTCTAGGCACGACTTTCCAGTCACTTATCAAAAAAGGCCGCGCAGGACTCCTGCGCGGCCTTTTTCATGTGCCCTTCTCCAGCCAGGCCGGCTAGCGCCAGCAATCCTGCCAGTCAACGCCCGAATGCGCGCCGATAACGCTTTTTGCGCCGGTATTCGTGATCTGCATCGTGCCACACTTGTCCGTCGCCTGGGCGCCCGTGGGGGCCGCCCGCAGCGAGTAGGTTGATGTCGTCGCGGCCTGGATCGTCAGGTTGTAGGTTGCCACGCCGCCGTCAACCGGACACGCGGCCGGAAAAACCGCCGGAGCACCGGTGTTCGCGCCGCCGGTGGCTGCACCGAGATACGAACCGTTGGTCGAGTAGTGGCGTTCCATTGCATTCGCCAGGCCAACCAGTGCGCCGGAGCAATCCGCCCGCTTGGTCGTGCGAACCTGTTCGAGATAGGACGGATAGGCGATGGCCGCGATGATTGCAAGAATGGCGACGACGATCATCAATTCGATGAGACTGACACCAAGCTCCTTGCTGCCCGCGCCCCGAACTTCAGCGTGTTCGATTGTCATCGCCTGCGATCCTCGTAGTTTTTTGGCAGCACCCAGAGCGTCATGATCAACCGCCCGTTGGGTGACAGCTTATAGCCGAGTTTTTGTCCAATCTTCAGGCGCTCTTTCGGAATCGAATACGATGACAAGCCGTGTACCACCATATTGCTGGCCATCCGAAACTGAACATCGCCGATGACAATCAACTGGCGCTGGTGATCGATGCCGTCGAGCGTCCCGGTGCGCTGGAATCCATCGTCCGGATAGTAGCCCGGAAGACTTTGCGCGTACGCACTTGCGGCCAGTAGAACCAGCACTGTGCCGACTGTAAGTAGCTTCTTAACCATTCTCTTTTCCTGATTTGCTGTTTCTGCTACCGGGAAATCTCTTCCCAGGACAGACGGCCGGTCCGCGGCCCGCCAATCTTGATGATGTCGGTGATCTCAATCGTACTGCCGCCGGTCGTCTGCGTTGTCGACGTGTATCGTCGATTGGCAAGATTTACCGGAGACGTCGGGATACCGACGATTTCGACGCCGGCGGCGGCACCGCCACCGATTTCGTCATCCTGCGTCAACAATTGATCGTTGTTGAGGTCGAACGCGACTTCGGCAGCCCGTCCGCCCGTCATCCAGTCGGCGATCATCAGCCAGCCGCGGCCGCCCGCCTCACACGGATTCGTGTCGGGAGTCATCGTATTGAAGAACACGTGGTCACCGCGAATAACCGGGTCCGTGATGACGCGTTCGCCGGTGTCCGGAAGGTCGATATACCAGCCGTCCGTAAAGGCGTAATCGACGGTGTTGTTCGTCAGCGTGCGTCCGATGTCACCACCGGCGGTCGTGCCCAGGCCAATGACCTGAGCCGTGAGATCAGAGCGCGAGAGTTCGCGATTCCCCGAGTCCCAGACACCGTACATCGTCTGTACATTCGTGGTGGAGATGTCGGCTGTCGTGAGGTACTGACCGGTGCCGAAAATTACCAGGGTATTCGGCGAATTGGCGTTTGACGTCGGAATGCTCCGGTTGCGAACGATGACCGGCGACGACGTGACCTGCTGGCTGGCCGGTGCGACAAACAACGGTTTCGGTGCAGGTCCCTGCTTGTAGGCAACGGCCCAGTTGCCCGTATTGGACCCGGACAGGTCGAATGCCCACATGTTGCCCTTGAGGTCGCCGGCATAGGCGCGGTCGGCAAGGCCGTCGCCGTCGGTATCCACAACGGCCGGCGTAGACAGTCCGTTGCGATCGGTGGTTGTACCCACACCGGTCGAAATCTCGATGTAGTCGCTGCCTGCAGACCAGGTTCCGTCGAGGCCTTCCTCGATCAGCAGGATAAACAACTTGGCCTCGCCGCTGCCGAGATCGTTGTAGCCGTTGCCGACGACAACGCCCCACTGGATGGAATTGCCCGAGCCTTCAAGCGGTACGATCGACGGGCGACTGAACGTGTGTCCGAGATCCGGGTCGTCCGCGGCTGAGAATTCCCACATGACGATATCGGCCGGCGTTCTTCCGACCTCGGAAAATGCGGCCGGATTGGTCACGTCCAATGCAAATAATCCACGCCCGCCACCGCGCAAGCCGCCAACAACAATCGTCTTCCAGCTTCGGCTGCCGGGTGAACGGGAACGAATGTAGGCATCCGCCACCGAGGCGCGCAAATCGACCTCGTAACGGTGCGAGTAGGCCGGATCGCTAAGATAGTGCAAACCCTCGGAAGCCGATGACGACACCAGCGCATTGGGAACGTAGGCGAGCAACTCCTCGCCGTTCAATTGCGCGAAACCGTGCAACATGCCGTCATTACCGCCGACATACACGACGCCGGGCCGCGTAGCCTGCGCGTTGCGAAACTCGGAGTAGGTTTCACCGATGCCACCCGGGAACGGTGCGACATCGGGCCAGTTCGACTCCGGCGCACCGACAAAGACCGGTCCGGAGTGAACGATGTCGCCCAGCCTGCCATTGCGTTCACGCAGGATTTTCTTGTCGAAAATATTGGTGCCATCGTCGTAGAAGCAGGCGCCACCCGAAGAAAATTCGCAAGCCTTGTCGCCGCGGAAGTGTCCATGACGGGCCATGCCGGTTGCTTCGTCATCCTGCGTGCCTGCGGCATTCGTCCTGAAATCCTGCTTTTGTGCCGCGGTCAGCTCTGACCACTGAAAGGCAATACCGTCGTTACCGTCATAGCTCAGCACGGTTCGCGGCCTGACCGTCAGGTTGCGGGCGCGCAGGCGAGCTGCGGCGGACCATTTCGGCGCGACGCTCACGTCGCCCGTAATCGGGTCCAGATTGTAGGCGATCAGGTCTCCGTTCCATTGTTCACTGTTGAACAGCGCCAGGTAAACCTCGGAGTTGGTGCTCAACGAACCGGTGTTAAACGCAACTGATGCCGCGGATCCGATACGACTCTGGATCGACCGCAGCGCACCACGCAGTCCACCGATCAGCTGCTTGGGGTCCTGTGCACTGTGAAACTCACCGCGCGCATTCCAGGCCGTGTGACGCAGGTCATCGATACGTGCAGGGTCTGTCAGCGGTGCCGGCCAGGGAAAGGCGTCGGTCTTGTTCGGCGGCATCGCCGTAACGTTGCCCTCGACGCCGAAGGCGACGGTGTAGGTCACCATGTGCTGCGCCGTGTTTTCATCGATGCCGCCGGGCGGCGGCGTCAGCTTGTTGGCAACGCCAGGTCGAATGTCGTCCTCGTAATACTCCATCGCGACGTCGGCCAATGTATCACTCTGCGTATCGCCGAACGGACCGGCGGTGCCGCTGTCCCACTGCGTATCGTCGTCACCATCGGTGTTACCCAGGCCGCTGAATGAGCCGTTGTAGTAGCCGTCGGTCATCAGAATCGTAAAATTTTGCTGGCACTCTGCGCCCTTCGCGACGGTCACGGCCGGGCACGTGCCGAAGAAGGAATTGGTTTCACAACTCAGGTACTTGCCGCCATTGTCCAGAGCGGAACGCAATGGCGTATTGCCCGATGCCTGCATCTGGTACAGCGATCCGAGCAACGACGCTTTGGCACCGGTTCGAGGGTCGAGATTCATCGATTGAATGGCGGTGTTCACCGACGCATTGTTGTGCAGCGTCACCACACCCATTCGGGAGTTGCCGGCGCCCGCAATAACCTGCCCGTACGCCGCCTTGGCCACATACTCGCGCTTCCGGTAATAGGTGTACCAGTTGGCGAAATTGCGGATCTCCTCGCCATAGGTACAAACTGGCGCAGCGACGCAATCCCTGCGTTCCGGCCCACCGGCGTACACCGGCGTTGTCGCCTTGATTTCGACAAGCACGTGCGCGTCGTCAGCGTCGACCGCACCGTTAAGGTCCGTATCCTTCCAGATGTAATAACGAGCCGGATAATAGTTATTGACCGTGAACGATCCGAGTCCGCCGGCACAGTAGTCCGTATCGTAAGTTGTTGTGGCCACCAGGTTCGTCGCACCTGTCGAAGGCACGTACGGGTCAACCAGTGCCGCCGCCGGGTTGCTGTTCGTATACTGCGCGCCGAGTGAGTTGTTGCCCGGCCACGGCGTGTAGGTCACTTTCGGGTCGTAGTACAGGCGATTGTAGTCGCTGTTCCATGCACGCCAGACACCGCCGTACGGGGCGGCAATGCCCTGCGCCTGCAGTGACGCTTCCGTCGGCACAATAAACTTGTAGTCGTTGTCGGGGGCCGGTTGCGTGTAGTAGTAGAGGCAACCCAGATTCATCAGGCCACTGTCTTCGGCCGTCATCAGGCCCCAGTCCATGCTGCCCGAATCGTCCACCATGAACAGTATGTTGGGCTCGACAGGGTTGGTGAGGAACAGTGGCGAATCGGAGAGCGTGCCGGGGCCAGCCTGGGCGGCAATCGGGCCCAGCAGCATCAATGTGCCAATGCATCCTGCAGCGGCGTGTTTCAGGTCGTTCCTTGAGGATTTCATAAGACTACTCGACTATTCAGGCGAATCAGAAGATTCGGCCGTATTGCGTGCGAAGGATGACTTCTGCGGAATCTGCACTTGCGCCGATTCCCCGTGCCGTGATCCGGAAGATTGTCACGTCACCGGTTCCCTTGTTGTCGCCGTAACCGGACATGTTCAATGCGCCCTCGGTCCCGGTGACGGTCGTGAGATGCTTGATGAAGTAACGTGGCGGTGCATGGGACCCGAAGTCTGTCGTTGCGACGACGTGTGAACCGGTCGTATCCCAGACACTTTGGCTGTAGAGGCTGGGCTCGATATCGGTGCGGCCGATCAACCCACCGGTGCCGTCGAAGTCGCCCAGGCTGGCGACCCCCTCGACGTAGACTTCCGCTTCCCTGACGGCCGATTCGGTGGACTGGAACGCAAGATTCCGGTCGCTGATATTGCCCGCCATCTTCTCCTCGAGCATCGTGTTCTGCATGCTGCCAACTGCCAGTGTCGTGATGACAAGCAAGATGACCAGGCTGATGATCAGCACCGCACCCTGCTGCCGTTGACAGCTGCTGTGATTCCTGATTTTGAATGCGTTTGCCACTGGATACTCCATGACCGGGTCAGAGTCGGTTCCGCACCGTCACGGTGCTCGTATAGGTCTGCCGGATGCGTTGGTCGTTGGCGGTTGTCGATGCACCGAGAACCTCGTAAGTCTGGTTGACACCGCCGGTGAGGTTGTCACTTTGCGAACGGGCGACAACGGCGAACCGGATGCTGACAACCTGCTCCATGTCCACAACCTGGCTGGCCGGCACGTAATAGCTTGCGGCACCGGCGTCTGTCGGGTCCTCGCCGTACAGGATTTGAAGATCTTCGACGCCGTCAAGAAACTCGATGCCATTCCGGAACAGGGCCGGCTCTCCCTCGGACCCGGTTCCTATCGTGTAGACGATCTCCTGAACCCGGAACAGTGACGCATCGGCGCCATATATCTTGGAAAGACAGTGTGCGTTGGTACCCGGGCACCCGGGGTTGGTCGCATTGTAATTGCCCGGTGCGGTGGTACTACCCGTATTATGGACAATCGACCCGGACGACCCCGGATTGGAATTTGAAATCTGGAAAATGTCCGCCGCGGTGCAGTCGCTGACGAACACGATATCGCCCTGCTCGAGATCATTGCCGGCATTCACCTGGATATTGGCGGATGCCTGCGGACCGTAAGGTGGCTGGATTCCAAGTCCCGTATCGAATCCGCCACGGAGAATCAGCGTGTCCGGCGCGCCCCCGACGCCATCGGTACCGCCGATGCCGCCGGCACTGAAGTCAATGTACCCGACGCCACCACCGTTCAGGTTGTTGGTGACATTGGCAATATCGGAAGCGCATCCCCAGAAGTCGGCCATACGAATATCGCGAGCGAGAATCTCGATCGCCATCCGGCCGGTCTCCTGCATGCGTGCCGTCGCTTCGTGAACGCGATGGGTCTGCTTCGACGACGAAAACACCTGCAACACGCCACCCACGAGAAACAGTCCGAGCACCATGGCGATCAGGATCTCGACCAGGGTCATGCCGGACTGCGTGTGTCGACGGGTTGCCGATTTTTTTACAATTCCGTTCATAGCTGAAAATTGATCGACAAGCGTTCCATGTTATCGGCCGTCGTGCTGATGACACCGTCGCGGTCACCGTCCCACCAGATCTTTATTGAATACTGGGTGCCACTGCCGTCACAGGCGGGTGTGCCGGTTCCGCTACCGTCATTCGGTGTGCTGTCGATACAGACCGTGCCGCTGCCCATCGGCAGGTTTGCAGCCAGCGCCGCATTCCACTCCGCGAGGTCGTGCTGCGCGAGCTGCTGCGCGGTACATCCGGTCGACGAAGCACACGCGCTGTGCAGGGTCGCTGAGCCCGGGTCGTAGTGCCCGGCGTTGGCCGCATTGACGTTTGAACGCATTCTGTCAGCGAGATCGTAGGCAAGGGTCGTCGCCTGCGACCGTGTATAGGCGCCCTGGTTGTTTACCAGCGCCATGGCCTGCAGCCCGGCGACGCCAACGAGCCCGATAGCGAGAATCAGCGCGGACACCAGGACCTCGATTAGCGAAAACCCTGCCTGTCGCGCGCGTGCACTCAGTGAAAACGATTTAAGCGGCGTCTTCGTCATCAGCTGCAAGCCTCGTCGGCAACGTGAGTTCGTCCGACGTTATTCACCCTGATAACACGCCCGGTCTCCCCGCTGCGGTTGTCACACAACGTCAGGTTGTCCGCAGCCGTATTGCCGAACCCGCGCGCATCGAATGAAAACCGGTTAGCCGCGCTCGCCGTGAACGTCATCGTGTCATCGAGCGGCTGGAACACAGAAATGACTTCGTTGGCATCCGTTACCACGTCGCGGTCCTTGTCGACCCAAACCATCCAGCCCTGAGACCAGTCAGTTGAACCCGAGCAGGAAGGCACGTTGGCCATCGGATCGGAGACGACGCAAATAGTCGCCTCACGCTGGAATTTAACAGCGGAGCTACGCGCGAGGTTGATCGATGCAACGAACTGGTTGGTATCGGATATCAGCCGGTTATCCATCAGGACGCCCCTGAAACTCGGGACACCGACGGACAACAGGATCGACGCAAGCGCCACGACGATCATCAGTTCGTACAACGTAAAGCCAGATGAATTCTTCATTGGCCCATTATTGACGATCGCGCTGAAGCGCAATAAATCCGCGGGATTGCGGCGTGATTCAAGTCACTTTTGGCTGCGGGCGCGTGTGAACTGCATCACACTTGCCTGCAACGATTCCGACAAGCGGTATTTCCCGGGGAATGAGCGGTAGCGCGCTTTGTAGACATATTCCGGAAAAGCGTTTCTCCGGCTTATTGGTAAATCAATGGTCTGTCGGGGACCACTCTGCCTCGGTCGCCGCCGCCATCTCGCTACGCTGCTCCAACGCCCGCATGACTGCCTGTGCGAGCGCGTCGGTCCCTGTGCCCGTGGCAGCGCTCACCTCGAATACCGGCCCATCCCATTCGAGATCGCCAAGCAACGCATCGCGGGCTGCTGCAAGATCGTCGGCTGCGAGCAGGTCGGTTTTGTTGATGACGAGCCAGCGCGGCTTCTCCGCCAGCTCGTCTGAGAATCGTGCGAGTTCGGCAGCGATCGCCCGGACCTCGTCGGCCGGATTGGTCTCAGGGTCGATAGGCGCAATATCGACAAGGTGCAACAGCAATCCCGTTCGCTGCAGGTGCCTCAGAAACTGGATGCCAAGACCGGCACCTTCGGAGGCCCCTTCGATTAGCCCCGGAATGTCGGCCATCACGAAACTTTGCAGCCGACCGACCCGAACCACGCCGAGATTCGGGTGCAGGGTCGTGAACGGGTAATCGGCAATTCTCGGCTTCGCCGATGACATCGCCGTGATCAGTGTCGACTTGCCGGCGTTCGGCATGCCAAGCAGACCAACGTCGGCCAGTACTTTGAGCTCCAGGCTCAGGTGGCGACCCTCACCCTGTGTGCCGTTCGTCGTCTTTCTCGGTGCGCGGTTAGTACTGCTCTTGAATCGCGTGTTACCCAAACCGCCGCGGCCACCCTCAGCGACCTTCTGGCGTTGTCCCTCGTGCGTCAGGTCACAAATAATCTCGCGTGTATCTACGTCCTGAACGACGGTACCGCACGGCACATGAACGGCCAGGTCGTCACCGGAACGACCCGTCTTGTTGCGGCCAGCGCCCGGCTGGCCGTTTTCAGCGCGGAATTTTCGCGCGACGCGAAAATCCGCGAGCGTATTCAGTGATTTGTCAGCGACCAGGTATACGCTGCCACCGTGCCCGCCGTCGCCACCGTCGGGCCCGCCCCGCTCCACGTATTTTTCGCGCCGGAACGAAAGGCAGCCGTGGCCGCCATTGCCGGCCTGTACGCGAATCGTTGCTTCGTCGACGAATTTCATGATTGGAGTCTACGTATTTGCAAACAAAAAAGCCCCGCAGGTGCGGGGCTTCCTTAATGCTTGAACGGCGCGCCCTAAGCGTCGACGACGCTCACGAACTGCCGGTTTTTCGGACCCTTCTTTTCGAACTTCACGTGTCCGTCCTTCTTGGCGAACAACGTGTGGTCCCGGCCGCAGCCGACGTTCACGCCGGCGTGGAAACGCGTACCGCGCTGGCGAACGATGATGTTTCCGGCAACGACTTTCTGGCCACCGTAGATCTTGACGCCAAGGCGTTTACTTTCCGAATCGCGACCGTTCTTACTGCTACCGCCTGCTTTCTTATGTGCCACTGTACTGTACCTGTATGTCCTGTCATCCGGACATGCGTCCGGACTACGTTAATCTCTAGTCGTCTTTCTTGGCCGCCGTCTTCTTGGCTGCCTTTGTCTTGGCTGCCGGCTTCTTGGTAGCCGACTTCTTTGCCGCCGCTTTCTTGGTAGCCTTTTTCTTTGCAGCCGGCTTTTTCGCCGCCTTCTTCTTGGCCGTCGGCTTGGCGTCGTCGGCGTCTTTCTTCGGCGCCGACTTCCTGGCGCCTTTCGCGCTGATATCGGTGATCTCTACCTCGGTAAAGAACTGGCGATGCGAGCCCTGCCGGAGGTAATTCTGGCGACGCTTGAACTTGACGACGGATACCTTCTTCGACTTGCCCTGGCGCAATACCTTGCCGCTCACCGAGCTGCCGGCGAGCAGCGGGCTGCCGACCTGGATGTCGCTGCCCTCGCCGATCAGGAGGACGTCATCGAACTGGATCGTGGCGCCCTCGTCGGCCTCGATTTTTTCGAGACGCAGGACATCACCTTTTGCCGCGCGGTACTGTTTGCCGCCGGTGCGAAAAACCGCATACATTGTTTTGCTCCATTATGTAAGCTGCAACGTCGGCAACTTACTGAGAAATAAGACATTTTTGTGGCTGCGTCGAATCGCCGCGCAGGCGTCCCGCTGGCAGGTGCCACAAAAGAGCCGGAATTCTATAGATTCGCGCCGTCCGGGTCAACGCCAGCGAGCCGCAAAATTTTACTGCTTTTCAATGGCTTGCCTTCTGGCCAATGATGCCCGAAAGCCGCCGTCCATGTAGGCAATGACAGGGGTTTCAGGCATTATCACGAATCTTATGCAAGTGGCCCACAAAACCGACCCTGGCGTGACCTTTGACGAAGTCGCCGCTCTTGCCGCAAACGACATGCAAGCCGTCGATGCCCTGATCGAGGCGAGCCTCGAAAGCGACGTAGCGCTGGTCTCGCAGGTATCGCAATACATCGTCTTGAGCGGTGGCAAGCGGTTGCGCCCGCTGCTCGTACTGCTGGCAGCGCGCAGCCTCGGCTACGCCGGCGAGCAACACATTCGCGCGGCCGCGATCATCGAGTTCATTCATACCGCGACGCTGCTGCACGATGACGTTGTCGATTCCTCCGAGCGTCGTCGCGGCCAGGACTCGGCAAACACGGTGTTTGGCAACCAGGCCAGCGTGCTGGTTGGCGACTTCCTGTATTCGCGTGCCTTCCAGATGATGGTCGATATCGGTGACATGCGCGTCATGCAGATCCTGGCCGATGCGACGAATACGATTGCCGCCGGCGAGGTCATGCAACTGATGAACGTGCATGACCCGGAGACCAGCGAGGACGACTACCGAATGGTCATCTATCGCAAGACGGCCCGCCTGTTCGAAGCCGGCGCTCAGATCTCGGCGGTGCTTGCCGGCAAGAGCCGATCCGTGGAAACGGCGATGGCCGACTACGGGAGGCATCTTGGCACCGCCTTCCAGCTGGTCGACGATGCGCTCGATTACGACGCGTCGGCCGACGAACTTGGCAAGAATATCGGCGACGATCTCGCTGAAGGCAAGGCGACATTGCCCTTGATTTACGCTATGCGACACGGCACCGACGCGGACCGTGAGATGATCCGCCAGTCGATACTCGACGGCGGGCTTGAACATCTCAACCGCATCACGGAAGTCATCCGCGAGACCGGCGCCCTGCAGTACACGGCCGACAAGGCGCGCGAATCCGTCGAACACGCAATTGCTTCATTGCAGGTCATTCCGGACTCGACGTATAAACAGGCACTGGTCGATATTGCCCGACTGTCCATCCAGCGGCGGTCCTGATGGACACATTCAATACGCCGTGGCGGGTGACGTCCGCGGCCATCTACACGACGCCCACCGACTCGCGTGTATACGGCACTCTCGACATCGACGTGACGGAAGCCAAGCGCTTCATCGATGAGAAGCGTGAACAGGGTATCAAGCTGACAATGGTGCACATGGCGACGGCGGTTCTCGCCCGCGCCATCGCGTTTGACGTTCCGGAGATGAACTGTTTTATCCGGCGCGGGGCGGTCGTTGGCCGGGAACACATGGACGTCATGGTTCCGGTGCAGGTCGGCGGCGATGCCGGTGTGACTCCTGCGATCGTTCGCGACGCGCATGCAAGGCGTGTGACTGATATTGCCGAGGAAATCCGTCGTAAGGCGTCTCAAAGTCGCGATGGCACGGAGATCAAAGCGGCTCAGAACAAGTACCTGTTGAATCGTATTCCGTGGCCGCTGCGGCGGCCGGTGTTTCGGATATTGAAGTGGATAACGGTGGATATGGGACTGGAGATCAGGGCGCTCGGCCTGTCGGCACACAGTTTCGGGTCCTTCGTGGTGTCGGATATCGGCAGCTTTGGACTAAACACCGGAATGACGGCACTGATGCCGGCCGCCAAGGTGCCTTGTGTTGTCGTGCTCGGGAAAATGGAAGAGAAACCGGTGGTGCGAAACGGTGAGATCGTGGTTCGAACGATACTGCCACTGACAGGAACCTTTGATCACCGCATCGTCGACGGGGCGCAGATCGGCAAGCTCGCGCGCGGCATCAAGCGCAACTTCAGGAAGCCCGCCTGGCTCGACGAGGTACCGCAGGAAGCGCTGGAGCAGTGCCTTTTCGCACCCCGTAATTAGGCTTTTCCATGACCACCACTATGTGTATGATTGCGCGCCTCGGGGTATAGCTCAGCCTGGTAGAGCGCTATCTTCGGGAGGTAGAAGTCGTGAGTTCAAATCTCGCTACCCCGACCACTCACCGCAAAGGCCGCCGCAAGGCGGCCTTCGCATTTGGGGCCAGACCCTACTCGGTGGGGCCAGACCCTGCCCGGTGGGGCCAGACCCTGCCGTGTATCGAGCAAATCACTCATCGTGCCAGGACTTTTTCTACGAAATCGGCACTACCGACGGGAAGTGACCGGGAGGCGGAACTGCGAATGATCTCAAACGGCTGCTCCACTGCAGCATCCTCGAGAAGGTCCCTGTACCGCTTGGTCCTTTCTTCCCGGGAATCACCAAGCGCCAGATACAATTCGTGGGGCTCAACTAGGTCGTTCCGCTCGCCCAACGCGTTTGCCCGGCAACTACTCCAGATGTAGTCGATCGGGCAATTTACGATATTGGCGCGCACCGGATTCAAATCGATATATCGGTAGCACTCGAGACAATACCGATCGGACTCGACGACCGAACTGCGAAACCGCCCTTCCCACAACGTACCCGTTCTTTTATACCGCCGATTGATGTACGACACGTAACGGGTTCCCAACGACTGCATCATCTCGGACAAGCTCGTTTCGGTTGTCGGGGTCGCCAACAAGTGCACGTGGTTCGCCATGAGGACATAGGCGTGAATGCTCACGTCGTGCAGTCTTGCCGATTGACCGAGCACTTGCAGGTATTCAACGAAGTCTTCGGTAAAGTGAAACGTTGGACAACGATTGTTGCCACGCTGAACGACATGGTGCGGTAGTCCTGCAATCGTCAGTCTGGGTCGGCGCGCCACATTCATCTCCTGAATTCTCGACCTGCAATCCTGATCGAGGAACGCTGCACCAGACACTTTTGTTTCTCCGTGCTTTGACCAGATTCAAGGGTCTGACCCCGACAACCAGGGCCAGACCCTGCCAGGCAGGGTCTGGCCCTTGCGGGTAGGGTCTGGCCCTTGCGGGTAGGGTCTGGCCCTGTTGCGGGAAGCGGCCCTTACGTGGCTAGGTAGTATCCACGAGGGTCTGTAGAAGGTGCGGGCCTACAATGAGTTGGCGCTCATCCCAATAATAATCAGGGGAGATCCAAGCTCATGCAGAGACCATTCACGTCTTACCTGGTCATCGCGTGCACGTTGCTTGTCGTATCGCTGCCATCGGGCGCGCAACAGGTCGAGGACGCCCTCGCCTCGCAGACAAACAGCCTGCAGACCAGTATCGATGTGCAGGAGCGAATCAACGCACTGGACGACGATACGCGCGACCTGCTCAACGAATATCGCAGCACCATGGCCCAGGTCGCCGATCTCACTGCCTACAACGACCAGCTCGAAAACCTGGTTGCAACACAACGCGTCGAAATTGCGGACTACGAACGACAATTCAACGACATTGAAGTAACGAAGCGGCGCATTCTGCCGCTCATCGTGCGCATGATCGAGGTACTCGACGAATTTGTCGCCATCGACATTCCCTATCTCGACATCGAGCGCAACCTGCGTATCGCCGAGTTACAGAAACTCTTGAAGCGCCCCGAAGTGCCGACGTCGGAAAAATACCGTCGCGTTACCGAGGCCTACCAGATCGAACTCGAATACGGACACACGATCGAGGCGTACGAAGGCGAGATGACCTTCAATGACGAAACCCGAACGGTTGCATTCCTGCGCTTCGGCCGCCTCGGCCTCTACTACATGACGCTCGACGGTCTGGAGATCGGCTTCTGGGACAACAAGGCCGACGACTGGGTCGTTCTCGACGAGCAATACCGGCAATCACTCGACCGCGCCATTCGCATCGCGCGCAAACAGTTGCCGCCCGACCTGATCCGCCTGCCCATACCTGCACCGGAGGATCGCACATGAAGTTCCGTAACCTGATTCCGGTCATGCTAATCGCGACATTCCCGCTGCACTCGCTTGCAGACCAGGACGGCGTCGACGCGCTCGTCGAGTCGGTTCGCCAGGAAGCGCTGCGTGAGGCCGAGCACGACGAACAACGCATCGACCAGTTCCTGGCTGAGAAGGCACGCCAGGCCGACCTGTTGCGCGACGCACGTGCCCAGCTTGCCGCAGCGAATCGCCGTGCCGACCAGTTGCGCGCCGAGTACGAAGGAAACGAGGCCACACTGACCGAATACGAGGCGACCCTGGAAGAACGCGCCGGCGACCTGAATGACCTGTTCGCGATCGTGCGACAGACGGCGTTGAGCGCAGACAATGTGCTGGAGTCTTCCCTGGTCGCTGCGGAGCAGACCGACCGGTCGACGTTCCTGCAGGATATCGGCAAAGGCGAGACGACGCCGACAATCGAGGATATCAAGCGCCTCTGGACGACGGTCATGACGGAGATCAGTGAATCCGGCAAGGTCGTCCGATTTCCCGCCACGGTGATTACGCCACAAGGCGACGAAGTCAGGAAAAACGTCACGCGCGCCGGCGTCTTCACGTCGGTTGCAGACGGCGCTTTTCTTCGCTACCTGCCCGAAAGCGGCAAGCTTGTCGAGCTGAGTCGCCAGCCTGCTGCACGCTTTCGCAACATGGCGACGGAGTTGGAACGGGCAACAGACGGCGTCTCTGGCATGGCGCTTGACCCGTCCAAGGGGGCAATTCTGAGCCTCATGGTGCAATCACCGGGTTTCAAGGAACGAATCGCACAGGGCGGCAGCATCGGCTACCTCATACTGGTCCTCGGCGCGATCGGTCTCATCATTATTATCCGTCGCGCAATCGCCCTGTTCCTGGCACGCCGGGCTGTCGACAAACAGGCCGTAACAAAGGAAGCCAACAACAAGAATGCGCTGGGGCGGCTCAAGCTCATCGCAACAGCCAACGATGACGAGTCCATGACGTCGCTCGGCATACGCCTCGACGAAGCACTTGCCGAGGAAGCATCATTCCTGAATCGCGGTCTACCAACTGTCGCTGTACTTGCAGCCGTCAGCCCATTGCTCGGACTGCTCGGAACCGTCACCGGCATGATCGAGACGTTTCAGTCCATAACGCTGTTTGGTACCGGCGATCCGAAGCTGATGTCGAGCGGCATTTCTGTCGCATTGATCACCACGCAACTTGGACTCGCGGTCGCGATACCGCTGGTACTGTTCCACAGCATGCTGACCGGGCGCGCGAACCGCCTGATCGAACGACTCGGCAAGTACTCGAGTGACCTGTTGACAGCAAACGAAGTTGAACCGGCACAGTGAACTGGACGAGCTACAAGGACGGCATCTCCGCCCTGTTTGAACAGGGCGGGCTGACGCTGTGGGCGATCCTGTTCGCATCAATCCTGCTGTGGATACTGATCATCGAGCGCTACTGGTTCCACTGGCGGGACATGAAGAACGTACGCGCCCGCCTGCTTGACGACTGGCACACGAGCCGGCACGGCCTGTCGGAGGAGATGCGCTTTCACCGCATTCGCGCCATCGTCTCCGAACTGACGGCCGAATCGAATCGCAACGTCGTCGCGCTCCAGGCACTCACCGGCATCCTGCCGTTGCTTGGCCTGCTCGGTACCGTCTCCGGAATGATCAAGGTTTTCGAGGTCATTACCGTATTCGGTACCGGCAATACCCGCGGCATGGCGTCGGGCATTTCCGAGGCGCTCGTCACAACCATGGCCGGACTCTTTACTGCCTTGTCCGGACTGTATTTCGTTTCCGATCTCGAAAGTCGCACGGAAAACATCGCGCTGCGTTTCGAGACCGAACTCGTGGAGGGGGATTGAGTGGCTACCAAGGACCATATCAAGTCGGAATCCGGACCGACGGCCATGAACATCACGCCGCTGATCGACATGGTGTTCATCCTGCTGATTTTCTTCGCCGTCAATGCGTCGTTTATCAAGGAAGCCGGCGTCGATATTGAACGACCCAGCGCGAGGACCGCCGTCACGCAGCAACAGGCGAACATCATGATTGCCGTAACAGAAAACGACGAGGTCTGGGTCGACCGACAGCGCGTCGACCCACGCAGCGTTCGCGGACACGTCGAACGACTTCACGCCGAGAATCCGGAAGGTGCGGTCGTGATCCTGGCTGACGACAAGTCGAAGACCGGTCTCGTCATTGAAGTACTTGACCAGACACGCCTCGCCGGCGTCGAGAATGTTGCCGTCGCGGCGACACCGGACGGTATGTAGTGCAACTCGACTCCGCCAGGATACCGATCATTGTCGTCGCCGCACTGCTGGTGAACGTGATCATGTTCACGGCGATCGAAATGATGGTTGGCTTGAAACGCATCCGCCTGACAGATGCCGACAATGTCGACATCGCCAACTTCATACGCATGTCGGAGCAATCGCGTGAAGTACGCTCACGGCGCGACCCGAAGGCGCCGAAAAAACCGCCGAAAGAAATGCAGCAAGACTTGCGGCGGCTGGCAAACGCCTCGGACTCATCGATGACCGGGATGTCGATCGACGTGCCTGATATCAGTGTCGATATCGGCGTCGGCGGTGATATCGCCATTGCCCGAGAACTGACGCCGCTCGTCCGGGTACCGCCGGAGTACCCAATGAACGCGCTCAGGACCGAGACCGAAGGGTACGTAATCCTGAAGTTCACTGTGACCGAGACCGGGTCGGTCATCGATCCGGTCGTGCTGCGATCGGACCCGCCCGGCGTTTTCGATCGCGCTGCAATGCGCGCCGTGGTGCGATTCAAATACCAGCCGCAATTTGCGAACGGCAAGCCGACCAGTGTCCAGACCTACACCAAACTGACGTTTGTCCTGGCGGATGAATGATGAAGCGCGCGCTGATATTACTGGCGGTTCTCTGTTTCGCGACGATCGCGGTACATGCCCAGGAGGCATCGAACCGCACCTACCTGAAACTCATGGACGTGCAGAAGCTGTGGGATGAAAAACGGTACCCGGAGGCGCTCACCGAATTGCGGGAATACGCGCAGCGCACGGCCGATAACCCGGGCGACAACGCCATCGTGCACCAGTACATCGCACACACCTACGTGTTCATGGACCAGGTTGCGAATGCAAAAGCGGCGCTCGAGACGGCGCTGGCAACGCCAAACCTGGGCATTGCGTTACAAGCCGAGCTAAACCTCATCTATGGCCAGATAATCCTGACGGATGAAAAGTATGCCGAGGCACGTGAGGCACTCGAATTCTGGTTCCGGAATACGGAAAAGGATCGGCAGGCAGCCCATATCTTTTCGCTGGCCTATGCCAACTTCATGGTCGAGGACTACCCGCGAGCGGAAGAGCTGGTCGCGCTTGCGATCAGCGAGGAACGCAGGCCACCCGCGGCGTGGTATCGCATCCACTACCACACACTTTTCTACCAGAAAAAATACCGCCAGGCGGAAGGCGTCATTCTCGGCCTGCTGAATACGGACCCGTACAACGAGGACTACTGGCGCATTTATGCCAACCACCACTTGCAGCTGGAAGACAGTCGGCAGGCGCTAGCGGCAATCGCCGTTGCGTACAACGCCGGTCTCATCGACGAGGCCAGCGACCTGAAGCGAATGATTGCACTTTATGGCCTGGTCGAAGTGCCCGAAAAGGCTGCCCGCCTTCTCGAACAGCACCTCGCCGACGAGTCGATCAAGACGGACGCTGACATGTTGAAAAGACTGGGCGACCTGTGGTTGCTCGCCAGGGACCGGGGAAAAGCGAGGGAATTCCTGTTGCGGGCGGCAGAACTGGCTCCCGATGGAAAGACCTGGGAGGTTCTCGGCAACATCTATTTCGAAGACGAGGAATGGATGCCAGCCTATGACGCGTACACGGAAGCGGCCGATCTCGGCGGCCTGGACGACGTCGGCCGGATCATCCTGCTGGCTGGCATTAGCGCCGAACGCGGCGGCGATAAATCACTTGCACGAGACGCCTACGAATCCGCACGGGAATTTGACAGGCACCGCAAGCAGGCGGAAGCGTTGCTGAAGCGCCTCAACCAGGGCTGATCGTCGCACAGGACGATAGTGGTTTCGATTCCGTAGAGACGGCGCGTACTGCTGTGACTATACTTTCCTGTACGACAGGAGAACGTCATGCAGCACTCAAAGTCAGTCGACGACTATATCGAACATGCCGCGGCGTGGCGTGATGAACTCACGCAAGTGCGCACCATTTTGCAGCGCACCGGTCTCGAAGAAGAGATTAAGTGGGGCGCGCCCTGCTACACATGGAACAAGAAGAATGTCGTCGGGTTGGTAGCCTTCAAGGACTGGTTTTGCCTGTGGTTTCACCAGGGCGCGTTGCTCGAGGACGATGCAAAGGTCCTGATCAACGCGCAGGAGGGCCGCACCAGGGCGCTGCGCCAGTGGCGCATGCGTTCAGCCCGAGAGATTAAGCCAGTCGCGATTCGGCGCTATGTCAAAGAAGCGATCGCGCTCGTCGAGTCCGGGAAGGCGATTAAGCCCGACCGCTCAAAACCTGTCGTCGTTCCGGACGAGTTGCAAAAGGCGCTCAGGCGCTACAAAGGCGCGACGGCCGGTTTTCGAAAACTGAGCAAAGGCCGGCAACGCGAGTACGCCGACTACGTTGCATCTGCCAAGCGCGCGGAAACAAGGAAAACGAGAATAGAGAAGATTCTGCCAATGATCGCGGCGGGCGGCGGCCTTAACGACAAGTATCGTTGCTAGATCGCGATTCCTTCTAGTAACGTATTCGCGATGAACTGCAAGATCGACAGCAAACTGCCAACCATCGGTACCACCATCTTCACAGTGATGAGCAAGCTGGCGAACGACACCGGCGCCATCAACCTGTCACAGGGATTCCCGAGTTTCGATCCACCGCCGGAGCTTACCGAACGCATCAACCACCACCTTGCGAATGGCGCCAACCAGTACGCGCCGATGACCGGCGTTCCTGCGTTGTGCGAGGCGATCGCGAGCAAGACGAAATCACTGCAGCAACGTTCGGTCGACGCCGAACTGGAAGTCACAGTGTGTTGCGGCGCGACCGAAGGTCTCTTCAGCGCCATCCAGGCCGTCGTGCGTCCCGGCGACGAAGTGATAGTTTTCGATCCGGCCTACGACTCCTACGAGCCGGCCGTGACGCTGGCGGGTGGTATCACGCGACACGTTCCACTCCGCATTGGCGGTGCCGATTTTCGTATCGATTGGGAACGGCTCGGAGACACACTGAACGACAAGACGCGTCTCATCGTGCTCAATTTTCCGCACAATCCGACCGGTGCGATACTGGCTGACAAAGACCTCGATCGCCTGGCGGCCGCGGTCCGCAACAGCAGTACCCTGCTCTTGTCAGACGAGGTGTACGAGCACATTATCTTTGACGGCGAATCGCATCGTTCATTGCTGCGCCACGACGAACTGTGGGAGCGCAGCATGGTGGTGTCGTCTTTCGGCAAGACGTTTCACGCCACGGGCTGGAAGATCGGGTACTGCATCGCGCCGGCACAGCTGTCGGCCGAGTTTCGGAAAGTGCACCAGTTCGTGACGTTTGCGATCAGTACGCCGATGCAACATGCCATTGCCGATTTTTTGGACAGCAACCCGGCCTTCTACGAGGAGCTGGCAGACTTTTATCAGAAGAAACGTGATTTCTTTTGCAAGCAACTGCACGGCTCCCGGTTTGCGTTCGCGCCGGCGAGAAGTACGTTCTTCCAGATCCTGGATTACCGTGATATTTCAGACGTGGCGGACCACGAACTGGCGAAAAAATGGACCCGCGAGATGGGTGTCGCGTCGATTCCGTTATCGGTTTTCTGCGAACGTCCCTATACCGGCAACCGCCTGCGGTTTTGCTTCGCGAAGGACGACGAGACGCTGGCACAGGCCGCCGCCCTACTGCGCAATCTCTGATTCGTCAGGCGCTGCCGACCTGGAATGCGACCAGGGCGCCCACGTAGCCAATCGTCGTCATGTAACACCAGGCGAAAATCGGCCAGCGCCAGCTGTTCGTTTCCCGTCGAATGACCGCCAGTGTTGCGGCACACTGCAGGCAGCACGCGTAGAAGATCAGCAGGCCGATCACCATCGGGAGCGTAAAAACCGGAGTGCCGTCCGGCCACGTGGATGACTGCAGGCGACCGGCCAGGGTAGCCTCGTCCGCGTCGTCACCAACCGCATACACGGTGCCGAGGACGGCAACAACGACTTCGCGCGCCGGGAATCCGGCGATGACGGCGGACGACACGCGCCAGTCCCAGCCAAGCGGTTTGAAAACCGGCTCGACAAAATGCCCGGCACGACCGAGGAAACTCTGCTCGAGCTGAGCAGCCGCCGCCGCGTTGTCAATCTGTTCAAGTCGGGCGGCAAGCACGTCACCTGTCATCGACGCCTCGGCCCGCGCCCGTTGCTCGTCAAATTGCGGCGCCAGTTCGTCTGCGCGGGGAAAATACGCTAACAGCCAGACGACGACCGCCACCGCAAAGATTACGGTGCCGGCGCGGTACAGGAACACTTTCACACGGCCGAGCATCTGGATGAATACGGTCTGGATATTGGGGCGGCGAAACTCCGGTAGCATCAGCGCGAACGGCGGTTTCGGGCCGCGCAGCGCCGTCTGGCGCATCAGAAAAGCCGTCAGCACGCCCATGACGATGCCGAACAGGTAGAGGCCGAACAGGACCAGCCCCTGCAGGTTCAGAATGCCGAGGTTCTGTTGCGGTACGAACGCCGCTATCAGCAATGCATAAACGGGCAGTCGCGCAGAACATGTCATGAACGGCGCAGCGAGTATCGTCGCGATCCGGTCGCGGCGATTCGGTATGACGCGCGTCGCCATAATGCCCGGTACGGCACAGGCGAAGCTGGAAATCATCGGGATGATGGACTGCCCGGACAGGCCCACCGACCGCATGACGCGATCCATCAGGTAGGCGGCGCGAGCGAGATAGCCGGTGTCTTCCAGCAGTATGATGAACAGGAACAGGATCAGGATCTGCGGCAGGAACACGACGACGCTGCCAACGCCGGCGATAATGCCGTCGGCGATCAGGCTTGCCAGCCAGCCGTCGCCGAGCGTGTCCGTGACCATCGCGCCCAACGATCCGGCGGCGCCATCGATCAGGTCCATCATCGGCGTCGCCCAGGCGAATACGGCCTGGAAAACGAGCGCCATCACGACGAACAAGCCGATCGTTCCGGGTACCGGCCGATTGAGAAAGTTGGTAATTCGTGTGCGCCAGGTCAGGAACGCGGGTGCCGACTTTTGCACCCGTTGCAGGTGTTCCCTGACCCACGCATAGCGTACGCGTGCTTCCTTGGCGAGCGGCGGTTCGAGGCCGAATAATTCATCGCGCAGCGTCGCAAGCAACGCCGTCGCTTCGTCGTCGAGCTGCGCGGTGACCGCACTGTTGTGTTCGGTAATACCGTCGACGAGCAAACGTTCGCATTCGATGAATTGCAGGGTGTCGTGCGTTTTCGCCTGCAGTTTACGAGCGGCGGTTGCAAGCTCGGGCCACACGATCAGCGGCGTCGGCGGATCGGATTCCTGCATGTCCAGAATGGCAGCACGCAGTTCGTCCATGCCGGCGCCGGTTGTCGCAACCACGCTGACGATCTTCGCGCCACTGAGCGAATTCTCGAGCTGCTCGAGATCGACGTCGATGCCGCCCTGCTCCGCCGCATCCGACATCGTCAGCGCGATGACCATCGGTTTGCCGAGATCGACAAGCTGCTGCACCAGGAACAGACCCTGGTACAGGTTGGTTGCATCGAGCACTGCGAGGATGCCGTCAGGTGCAGGTGTGCCCGGCATGCGACCAAATATCACATCGACGGCAAGTTGTTCCTCCAGCGAATGAGCCGACAACGAATGCGTGCCCGGCAAATCGACGAGCTCTACCGACCGGCCGTCCACCGTGAGCGTACCGACGTGACGTTCGACGGTGACGCCCGGGTAATTGCCGATGCGTTGACGGAGACCGGTCATGCGATTGAAGAGCGTACTTTTTCCCGAATTGGGATTGCCAACCACCGCGACCTGGCCGCCGCTTGTGCGACGCCCGATCTCGTTGGCAGGTATGTGGATTTCGGGAGTGCTAGCCACCGGTCGCTACGGGTGCAACCTGGAAACACCGCGCATGTTCCTGGCGCAGTGAAATGCCACAGCCAAACAGCCGGAACTCGATCGGGTCACCCCCGATCGCCGAGCTCGCGTGTTCGACCTCGGCACCCTCGACCAGCCCAAGCACCATCAGGCGCTGCACCTGGGGATCCGATGCATCGACCGACTCGATGACGCCCCGGGCGCCTCTCGGCAGGGTTGCGAGCGTGTATCCGTTTGTTTTCATTAATAATTTCCGGCGCACATCCAATAGCTTTACAAATGATAATGATTCGCATTAGCGAGCGCAATAGCGGCATCTACGGATGTCGTGTTCAGCGTTCATTCAGAGACGCCGCGGTAGCTTGAGCGAGCACCCACCAGTGACGAGCACGAGGATCGCAGCATGAAAACCCACCGAATCATCCTGTCGGCAAGCGCCGCCATCCTGGCACTGCTCGGCACGCAACTGTGCGCCGCCAGTACTCCGACGATCCGCCTTTTCCCGACGACCGTCGTCGAGGACCTGAAACAGACAGGTAACGTTGCCCGTGACATGGAAACCGGTCTCCAGGAGGTCATCGGGCGACTGGACCAGCAACAGGTCCTGTACAACGAATCCAAGTGTGACGGCGCCGATAACGACCCGGGTTGCCAGCGTCTCGCCCGCCAGATCGGGTCTACCTATCTCGAGATGCTGACGATCATGGACGAGCGCCTGCCCGACATGGAACACACCGTGAACAACACGCGCCAGAGTCTCGAAAAAGGCCTGCGCAACGAACTCGGCAAGAAAATGACGCCGTGGACGCTGCAGGAGACGCTGGTCGGGGGCAAGTCCGCGCAGGCAAAGGCACAGAACAATCCGACACTGCGGGGCCGCTCCGGAATGCGCCTCAGTGAACGCTTTAAACAGTATTACCAGCTGGTCGCTACGTCCGGCGCCAAAGGCGACCAGTCGCTTGCGGTGCTGGCGTCGGACATTTACCTCGACATGGAGGAGACCAGCCTGCTGATTCAGCGAACGCGCCAGGAAATCGCTCGTGCGACGCTGATGGAACAACTCAATCAGTCGTTCGGAATCATCACGCCCGAGATGATCGAAGTTGTCGGCGGCGTCAAGACCATCCTGTTCGGTGACGAGGAAGCGACCGCGCTGGTCGCGGGGCCGCCGCCGGGCAGTATCGAACAGGCCTACCGCAGCCCGTTGGAACAGTAGGAGAACCCGGCATGAAAGCAAAATTGACAGCGGCGCTGCTGCTCGCCTCAGCCTTCGTACTCTCGAGTTGCGCATCGACGACACCGACTTGCGGCAGCCCGCAGACACGCAACCTCGACGCAGCAATGAGCAACGTGCAGTCGTCCCTGATGAATGGTTGTCACGCACACTTCGACAACTACTTCGACGACCTCCTTATTATCGCCGAAGGCGATCCAAAGCCGGAAAACAAGCGAGCATTCAGTGAGTTTCTCGTCTGGTCTACGTCGCAGGGACTCCTGAGCAAGCGCCAGGCCGAGGACTACTACAATCGTTATTTCAATGTGAAATTCATGTCGATGCGCGGCGATTACAACAATTGCTCGCACACCTGCCCGAACAAACGCAAAGTCCTGTTCGACATGGAGCGCGAATTGTCCGACAAGGAGCGCGGACTGCTGAAGGTCAGTCGCGACGCCGAAGGTTATTACCGCGCGGACCAGCTGTACCAGGAGATCGAGCTCATACTCGAAGCCACCTGCACGGCTTGTGCCGCGGGAACCTGAGCCAAGTGGGCCGCACGCAAGACTTTTTTCGCGGCCTTGCTGCCGGCGCACTGGGAACCCTGCTCGGTGCGTCGGCGGCACTTTATACAATGAGCCGTCTCGGCTGGATCCACTTCAACGAATCGCCCATCGCGAGCCCCGGCGACTGGTTGCACTGGGCATACACCAATCTCGGCTCGTCGATTCCGGTGTTTGCCGTATTGTTGCTCGCCTACTTCATCACGCTGGGCCGACTGCGGAAGGCGCTGGATGAGGATCGGCCAATCAACCAGATCGTGCATCTCGATCACCTGACAGACGTCTGGACAACGCTGTTCTTCGGTGCCGGTGTGATCTGGACCGCCATCGGCATGCGTAGCGCATTGATCTTCGCACTGGGCGATCGGGCTGCCGCAATGGAACAAGGCGCATTCGCCATGCTGGAGCGCATGATCGATGGCGGCATCCTGCTGGCGCTTTCGACGACAATTTTCGGTGGTGTCGGTGGCTACCTGATGCGTGTCTACAAGACCATTACCCTGGGAACCCATCTGCAGGGCCGCTACGACACGGCAGCGCGCGCCGATACGTCCGAGATGCGCGCGACGTTGCGGCGTATCGAGGAACACCTGCGCCCGGCGGAGGTTGAATCCTGATGCGCTCGCCGCTGTTCTACCCGCTGAATCGCGCTGGCGACACGGACGTTGGCGGCGCCGCCGACCTGCAGACGGACGTCATGCGTTTCATGGCGATCCTGTCGCTGTGCCTGGTCGCCATCTTCGCCCTCGTGCAAAGCATGCCCCTCGCCCCCCCGGAAGGGGCCAGACCCCAACCCCCGGGGCCAGACCCCACCCCGCAGGGCCAGACCCCGATGGCCGAGGCCCCGATGGTTGAGGCCCCGATGGTTGAGGCCCCGATGGCCGAAGCATCGGTCGAAGCACCACCGCCACCCGCGCCGAAACCGGTCGAGCGTGTGGCGGAGAATGTCGTGTTGACCCGCCCGAAGTGGGTTCCGAAGTACACGCCAACACCACGTCCGGTTGTCACCGAGACCGACGCGTCCCCAACCCCAGCCGTCGAACCCGAGCCGGAGCCGGTGGCGGACACCGCCCCGGAACCCGTCGTCGAGGTACCACCGCCCGTCGCAGAAGAGCCTGAGGGATTTACATTGCGTTTCGAATCCGACGCCGCACTGACTCGCCTGGTCGCTGCCAACATGGTTGGCTTTTACGCCATCGACACGGACCGCGCACGACGCATGACGGTCAGCGACTCACGCATCAGCTTCTGGGACGCTTCGACGCCCAACAGCTTCCACGAAATGGAACCGGCAACCGTGCCGGCCGCCGTTGTCGATGCACTGTCGCGCACCGGCGCAAGTACCGAAGGCGTCAGCTTTGGCGTAACTCTGCCCGGCAAACTCAAGGGGCAACTTGACGAATTGATGCAGGCACATCGCGGTGGCGAGCTGGTCATCGAGGCCGCCGGCTCGATTCGACGGGAGACGGGAACATGAAGAGACTGATGATCCTGACCATCATGCTCGTTGCGCAGGCAATTCCCGCGACGGCACAGTCGCGTGAACGCGGCCTCGACCAGTGGCTGGACCGATCCCTGATTCCGTATGTCCGGCAGCAACTCACCAGACATCCACGCTTCCGTAGCGAAACCGTGATGTTTGTCGTACTGAAGGACAACGCGCCCACGCCGGTCAGCAATGCGCTCGCCCTTTCACTTCGTGATCGCATACTCGAAGCGGCTCTCGATACTTCGGGCATCTCGGTCGGATGGCAACAGGGCCGCAGCGGCAATGTTGCCGAACCCGTGGCAAACGACTGCGTCAATGACGACGTGCACTACTACGTCGGTATTGAACTCGACCAGGAGCTCGACGGGAGTTACTCCGTCAATGTCCGCGCCCTCGATCTGGAGGACCGAACCTGGGTAACGGGTTTCGGCAAACGCTGGCAAGGCAAGCTTGGCGTCAGCCAGCGGCAGGCCATACGCCAGCAACGCGTGGACGAGACCTTTATCGGTGCCCGCGATGTGCCGTTTACGATTGCGCAGACAGATCTGCTCGCTTCGCACCTTGCATACCAGCTGTCCTGCACCTTGCACCAGCAGCTGGAGGACGAATACGTTATCACCACCGCCGCTGCCGATGGGCAATACGGCCTCGACGGCACACTCGAGCTGATCGGCAACAACCTCGCGAACCGGCAGGCGCTCCGGCTGACCGCGGATCCCGCCGAGACGAATGCAGTTCTGGCCGGCAAGGCGCACCGGATCGACGGGTCGCTGTACCAGTACTGGCTCACGGTGACGCCGCAGTCGGAATCGGGCGAGCTCGCGTCGCTAAGCGCCAGCGCTTATATCGTTTTGCCGGATGCACCGCCGCTTGTCATTGCCAAACGACCTGAAAAAGCGGCGGCTGCGTCGACGGTACGATACGAGCGGCCACAGACGATCTCGATTCCCAATGCAGGCGCGGATGGCCTGATCGGCGCACTGCAGGTCTCCGCACCCGACAATGTTGCCGAATGCCGCTGGCCTTGCTCGATGCTGAGAACGCATGCCACGACGGACGCCATCGTGTTTTTCCTCGAGCATCAGGCCAACAACGGGCTTGTACGACTGTCTGGCGGCGAATGCCGGCAGCGCACCGTCGCGCGCATTGCGCGCGGTGGTGAAGTACTGAGTTTCCCGATCACGCGCACATCGACGGACAGCCGCAACTGGACGGAATCGACCGAGTGGTCGCTCGCACCGGCCCACAATACGTATTACGCCGTCGTCGTTACCGATGCGAAAGTCGCCCGCAACATGGCGAACCTGATCGACCAGTTGCCGCTGCGCTGCACCGGATCGATGCGTCCTGGCCTGCAGGGCGACGACCTGCGCGACTGGCTTACCGAATTTGCGGGCTTCGCATCCCGATCGTCCACGGTACTCGACTGGCGCGCCATCGAAGTTCGCAACCTCATGTAGGAGGAGTTCATGCTACGCATTACAGGCATTCTCTGTGGGTCAGCAATCACGATTGCCGTCCTGGTCCTCTTCCTCGGCGTCCCCGAATTCACAGACGAACGCGAGGTGGTTGCGACGCTTGAGCCCCCGACCTGGGATGTTGTACCGGAAGACGATGTTGAATACTCGCCGGCCGGAGTGACACCGGATGAAACGACGGCGGCGACATCACCGAATGATTCGACAACCGACGAATTTGCAGCACCGGCGGAAGACCCGGAAGTCCCGCTACCGAACGACGACGCCGCCCTGGTCGATGCCATTTTCGCGCCGGTCGAAGAACGCGACGTGCCGGTGGTCGAGGCCGCTGAACCCGATCTTGCCGACGCTGTAGAGCAAAACTGGTACGCGTTCTGGAGCCCGTTTCGAAGCGAGATAGCTGCGAACGGATTTGTCGAGCAACTGCAGCGCTCGACCGGTATCGACTACCGGGTCGTCCGACAGAAGCCGGGCGTGTATGAGGTCGCGTTTGCTTACAGCGATGACGGCGATATCCAGGACAAGCTGGCCGCCATCTCGGCGGCGACCGGACTGGAGATGCCCGGTGGCTGACCGCCGCGACACATGGCGCAAGATTGCCGTGATTGCGGGCGGCCTGGTAGCCACGCTGCTCGCTTTTACGGCGGACGCTTTGACGCGCCATGACGAGCTCGACGCCGCGTGGCGCAACTACGTCGGAGGCCAGTCGACCAATCCGCCTGCGTACACGTTTCCACACGCAACGTGCTTCAAGGCCGCGGCACTGCATTACGGACTGCCAGAGTCGCTGTTGCTGGCCGTTGCCCGCGGCGAAAGCGACTTCGAAGTGACGGCGCGTTCAAAAGCCAATGCACATGGCGTCATGCAGATCCAGTGGCCGGGTACAGCGAAGCACCTCGGCATACACCGACTCAGTGAGCTGTACGAACCGTGCACCAACATTGATGCCGGTGCGCGGTACCTCAGGGAATTACTCGATACCTTTGGCGGAAACCTGCACCTCGCGCTGGCCGCGTACAATTACGGTCCCGGGCGCATCTCGAAATCCGGCGGACCGATTCCATCCGGTGCCGTATGGTACTCCGGCTACATCTACCGGCACCTGAATTACGTGCTCGGCAACGGGAAGACCGGCAAACCCCTCCCCGATACCCTGTACTCCGACATCGGCCAGTCGACATTGCTGACATTTGGCGAACCCTATCGCGCCGAAGCGTTCATCGAACGACTCGAAGACGATTCGCCGGAACTCAACCTCGACTGGTTCCGGCGCGGAACCGGCGAATTCGAGGTTGTCATGACGTACGCTGATCGCGAGGAATTCGAAAGAAGCGCGCGACTGCTGATGAACTCAGGGTTTCGCGTCGACTAGACCTGCCGTCACGGCGGCCATCAGCATTGCGGCTTGCCGATCTCCCTCGGCAACATTCCCTCGATGCGTTCCATGACGTCGAGCCGATGCACGAGATCGTGAATGTAATCGAGGCGATCGCTTTCGAGGACCAGCACTTCACCCATATCGTAGTTTTCGATCCAGGCTTCATAATTCCGCTCGAGCCGCTTGAGATAGGACAGCGGTATGTCCTGTTCCATACGCCGACCGCGCAGTTTGATGCGCTGTCGCAGCGTCCGCATTGAACAGCGCAGGTAGATCATCAGGTCGGGTGGCCGAATCGCGTCGAGTATCGCGTGGTAGAACCCCTGGTAGGTTTCCCAGTCGCGCTTCGAAATCTTGCGCATCTGGTGCAACGCCGTCGCGAAGATCTCGGCATCTTCAAAGATCGTTCGATCCAGCGCGACCACGCCCGGCTGCCGGTCGAGCTCCTGGTGGAGCCGGAACTTGTTGGACAGGAAATACAATTGCGACTGGAACGCCCAGCGTTTCATGTCTTTGTAAAAGTCGGCGAGATACGGATTCTCATCGTTCGGCTCATAAAACGGAGACACCCCGTAGGTGCGATGCAGAAACTCGACCAGCGTCGACTTTCCCGAACCCATGTTGCCGGCAATTGCGATCGTTCGTTTCATACTCCCTGTACCTTACCGCAATCCTGATATGATTGAGCGATGACCGACAGCAATCCCCCGGTCCTCATCAGCGAGGACGAAATCCGCACCCGGGTCGACGCTCTCGCGGCGCGGATTTCTGAAGACTATGCGGACGCCGACGACCTCGTCATGGTCGGCGTACTGAAAGGCTCGTTTATTTTCCTCGCGGATCTTGCGCGGCGCCTGACGATCCCGCGCACAATCGAGTTTATCGCCGTGTCGAGCTACGGCGATGGCAGTGTGCACAGCGGCGCGGTACGCCTGGTTATGGACGTGCGTGGCAACATCGAGAACAAGCACGTCCTGATCGTCGAAGACATTGTCGATACCGGTCACACGCTCAAGTACCTGATCGGCATGCTCGAGTCACACCGCCCGTCCTCGGTCCGGACGGCCGCGCTCGTTCGCAAAGCCGAGCGCGCCGAAGTCGAGGTGACCGTCAATTACCTGGGCTTCGATATTGGCGACGAGTGGGTGGTCGGCTACGGGCTCGACTATGCGGAACAGAACCGCACCCTGCCCTACATTGGCGTTATCGAGCCCGCCGACTGAAATCCCGGCTACCCGTGGTCCGAGCAACCATCGACATCAACCTCGATCGTGGCATGGCCAATTCCGTATTCGTCCTTGAGGAACTTCTTGGCGTCGCGCAAAACGTCCGCCTGCGGCCCCGCATCCTGCGACAGCGACATGTGCATCGTCAGCATGAGCTGCTGCGGGGTCAGGCCCCAGATATGAACGTGATGAATATCACCGACACCGGGAACGCCCGCGACCAGTCGCTGTTGCATGTCCTCGCGATCCAGCCACTCCGGTGCGCCTTCCAGCAGCACGTGGGCGCTGCGCTTGACGAGTGACCACGCGCTTTTGAGAATCAGGCCGGCGACGGCCACTGACAGGATCGGATCGATCAGCGTCCAGCCGGAGTAGATGATGACGAGCGCCGCGACAATCGCCGCCACCGAGCCGAGCAAATCGCCGGCAACGTGCAATGCGGCGCCCCGGATATTCAGGTTGTCCTGGTCGCCGGAATGCAGCACGGCAAACGAAACGATGTTGATCACGAGACCGGCAACGGCGACGGTCAGCATCGTTTCGCCGAGAATGTCCCGCGGCGTGACGAAGCGGTTTGCAGCTTCAAACAGGATCCAGCCGACAATCGCCAGCAGGCTGAGCCCGTTAACGAACGCCGCCAGGATCTGGAATCGCTGATAACCGAACGTCAGCTTGCCATCCGGCGGCCGTTTGCTGACATGAAACGCCATCGCAGCCAGCGCCAGCGCCATCGTATCGGTGAGCATGTGCCCGGCGTCGGCGAGCAGCGCCAGCGAGCCGGAGATAATGCCGCCAACGATTTCGACAATCATGAAGCTGCCGGTCAATACCAGCGCGACCAGTACGCGCTTCAGGTTCTTTTCGTTCGCCTCGTGCACATGATCATGCCCGTGGTCATGGTCATGGTCGTGATGATGGTCGTGCGTCATGTATCCGGATCATTCGTCGCTCAGCCGATATATCAGGATTGCAGCACGTTTGATCGCAAGCGGCAACGACGAGAGTTCGACAAACTCATCCGGTGTATGGCCGTCACCGCCAATGCCACCCAGTCCGGCTAACGCATCTGTATACGGCGCGACGAACGAAATGTCGGCGGCGCCGCGACGCGACGGATCCAGCGGCAACATGGGATCGCGGCCCAATGCGACATTGATATCGGACAGGACGTCGGCCAGCGCCATGTTGCCGTCGGTCGGCGCCATCGGCGGATAGCCGTCGTCAAACTCGATCGACGCACGGGTGTGTGGCAGGTTGGCAGCTGTTATCTCCCGCATTTTCTGCCGCGCGCGATCCAGCTGTTCCTGCGAGATCGTGCGCATTCCGCCATGGACGACGACGGTACGCGGTACGACGTTCGTCTTGCCGAACGTTGTACCGCGATTCTGCGCGGGATCGTACATCACGTCGGTTCCGCCCTGGATCGTTCCGGCATTGAACGTCAGGTGCTGCTCGCCCCGGACCTCATCGTAGAAGGCATTCAGGATTCGGCTTGCCTCGAATATCGCGCCGGCGCCCGTGTTCTCGTCAAAGATGTTGGATGAGTGAGACTGCTGGCCCGAAACCGTCAGGATCCAGCGACTCGAGCTGCGCCGGGCAATCGTCGCCCAATCGGTACCGTCAAAGTACATCGCCTCTTCGAAGCCCAGTGCAATATCGGCCCACTCTCCCGCCTCAACGAGATGCCGACGGGACACGGACGCCGGGCGACCGTATTTTTCCTCGTCGCCTGTGTACGCGACGACGACCGGGAGATCCTCCAGCGCACCGATCTCCGCCAAAGCGCGCAGCGCATACAGCAAGATGACGTTACCCGCTTTCATGTCATAAACGCCGTGACCTCGTGCTATGTCTCCGTCACGCTCAAACGGTCGCGTGCCGTCTTCTTCCTCGAATACCGTATCGAGGTGCCCGATCAGCAGGAATTTACGCCCCTTGCCACCTTTCCTCGCAAACAGGTGTCCGGCCCGATTGATCTCGGCTGGCATCTCGATCCACTCGGTCTCGAGGCCCAGCGTATCGAGTTCGCGCCGCATGACGGCGCCAACGGCACGAACGCCGTCGTGATTGAGCGTGCCGCTCGGGATGTCGACGGTTTCTTTGAGCAAGGCGATTGCATCGTCTGCGTGCGCGTCGATCCAGTCGGCCATGCGTTGTTCCTCGGGGCTCAGTGACCCGGCCAGGGCCCAAGGCGCGAACAATACGATGATGAAAGCAGACCACGGTTTCATGCGTGTGTATCCAGGTGTCGCGGAATTCGAATGTGCTCCACCATGTGCTGGACGCGATCCGGCGGCGGGCTGGTCATCAAGCTGACGAAAATGGCAACGACGAAGTTGAGCAGCATGCCAACTACCCCGATACCCTCTGGCGAAATCCCGAACAGCCAGTTTTCAGCGATGTTGTCGCCAAACGGCGCATCGGCCCATTTCATGAACAGGCCTTTGAAATACTCGATGTATCCATAGGTGAACAACAGCCCGGTCAGCATGCCGGCGATTGCGCCCTCGCGATTCACGCGCTTGAAGAATATGCCGAGCAGAATCGCCGGAAACAGCGACGCCGCCGCAAGCCCGAACGCGAACGCGACAACCTGCGCGACCCAACCCGGCGGGTCGAAGCCAAGGTAGCCCGCAATCATGATCGCGACGGCTGCGGCGATCCGGCCGGCAAGCAATTCACGCTTCTCGGAGATATGCGGCATGACGATGCCCTTGATCAGGTCGTGTGAAATCGCCGCAGAAATCACCAGCAGCAAGCCCGCCGCCGTCGACAGGGCCGCAGCGACACCGCCCGCTGCAACCAGCGCAATGACCCAGTCCGGCAGGCCGGCAATCTCGGGATTCGCGAGCACCATGATGTCGCGATCAACCGCCAACTCGTTCCCCTGCCAGCCGAATTGTGCGGCCTGCGCTGCGAAGTCCGGGTTTGCGTCGTTGTAGTACTGCACGCGACCGTCGCCGTTCTTGTCAACGACGCCCAGCAATCCGGTCTCTTCCCACGTCCGAAACCAGTCCGGACGTTCGTCGTAGACGAGATTGCCATTGGCGGTGCCAATCTCGCCGGGCTGGATTGTCTCCACCAGGTTGTAGCGCGCCATCGACCCGACGGCAGGTGCCGTCGTATACAGGATGGCAATGAACAGCAGTGCCCAGCCGGCAGACACGCGGGCGTCGCGAACTTTTGGCACGGTAAAGAATCGCACGATCACATGCGGAAGCCCGGCCGTTCCGACCATCAGCGCCATCGTGATGCAGAACACGTCGATGCGGCTCTTCGTGCCGGACGTGTACTGGTTGAATCCCAGCGAGGTGACGACGTCGTCCAGCTTGTCGAGCAACGACATGCCCGAGCCGGCCACTTCGGAACCAAACGCCAATTGCGGAAGCGGATTGCCGGTCAACTGGAACGCGATAAACACGGCAGGAACCGTGTACGCGAAAATCAGCACGCAATACTGCGCCACCTGCGTATAGGTGATGCCCTTCATGCCGCCCAGCACGGCGTAGACAAAGACGACGCCCATGCCGACGAGCAGGCCCCATTCGATGTCCAATTCGAGAAACCGTGAGAACACGATGCCGACGCCGCGCATTTGTCCGGCGACGTAGGTAAAGGAAATGAAGATCAGGCAGATGACGGCGACGATTCGCGCCGCCTTCGAGTAGTAGCGTTCAGCGATGAACTCCGGGACCGTGAACTTGCCGAACTTGCGCAAATAGGGCGCCAGTAACAGGGCCAGCAGTACGTAGCCGCCGGTCCAACCCATAAGATAGACGGAACCGTCGTAGCCGAGAAATGCGATCAATCCGGCCATCGAGATGAACGACGCCGCGCTCATCCAGTCGGCCGCGGTCGCCATGCCATTTGCGATCGGCGAGACGCCCTTTCCGGCAATGTAGAAATCGCCGGTGCTGTGTGCTCGCGACCAGATGGCAATTCCGATATACAGCGCGAAACTCAGGCCAACGACGATCCATGTGAGCACCTGCAAACTCACAGCTCAGTCCTCGTGAACGTCATGGTCGCGATCGATTCGGTTCATGCGCCAGGCGTAGAAAAAGATCAGCGCAACGAATACGTAAATAGAGCCCTGTTGCGCGAACCAGAATCCGAGCTTGAACCCGCCAACCTGAATCGTGTTGAGTTGTTCGACGAACAACACACCGAATCCATAGGAACAGACGAACCAGATCACGAGGCAGGCAGCCACGAGTCGCAGGTTGGCGCGCCAGTATGCAAGCCGTTTGTCCTTCTGCATGCCGCCCCCGGTTCTTGTTATGGTGTGACGAATGTAGCAGGGAGTCCGCAATGATCTCAACGCAGGAACACGACAAGAAGTTCGTCGACGTCAACGGCAAGCGCATGGCCTATGTCGAGATGGGCGAAGGTGACCCGATAATCTTCCAGCACGGCAACCCAACATCGTCGTACCTGTGGCGGAACATCATGCCGGCACTGGCGCATCGCGGCCGCTGCATCGCCGTCGACCTGATCGGCATGGGCGAATCGGACAAGCTCGACAATCCGGGCCCGGACCGCTACACCTACGTCGAACACCGGGACTACCTCTGGAAAGCCTGGGAACAGCTGGGTATCGGCGACAACGTCACGCTCGTGATACACGACTGGGGTTCGGCCCTGGGGTTCGACTGGGCCGCCCATCATCCGGAGCGGGTGAAAGGCATCGCTTACATGGAAGGCATCCCCTGCCCGATTTCATGGGAGGACTGGCCGGACATGGTGACACCGATTTTCCAGGGTCTGAGGTCTGCCGCCGGCGAAGAGATGGTCCTCGAGAAAAACGTGTTTGTCGAACGAATCCTGCCGGGGTCGGTCCTGCGCGGACTGACCGATGAGGAAATGGCGACATACCGGCGTCCGTTCCGGAATCCGGGCGAAGACCGGCGCCCGACCCTGACCTGGCCAAGGCAGATCCCGCTCGACGGAGAACCCGCTGAAGTTGTCGCCGTTGCGAAGAATTACGCCGACTGGCTGCAGGCTTCAGACGTGCCGAAGTTATTCGTCAATGCGGAACCGGGCGCCATTCTCGTCGGGCGACAACGCGAATTCTGCCGTTCGTTACGGAACCAGACCGAAGTCACGGTGCCGGGCAGCCATTTCATCCAGGAAGATTCGCCCGCCGAGATCGCCGCAGCGATCAATGACTGGCTCGACGACGTGGAGTCCGCGAGTTAGGGCTCTTTCGCTGCAACGGCGCCGGTAAACACGACGTCGGTCGAGCTGTTGAGTGCAGTCTCGGCCGAGTCCTGCAGGACACTGATCACGAATCCGACGGCGACGACCTGCATGGCGACGTCATTACTGATGCCGAACAACCCGCACGCCAACGGGATCAGTAACAGTGACCCGCCGGGGACGCCGGACGCGCCGCACGCCGACAACGCCGCGACGACGCTCAGAAGCAGCGCCGTCGGCAGATCGACGGTAATACCCAGCGTGTGTACTGCTGCCAGCGTCAGTACCGTGATCGTGATTGCCGCACCCCCCATGTTGATTGTCGCACCCAGCGGAATCGACACCGCGTAGGTGTCCTCCTCCAGGTCGAGTTTTTCGCACAACGCCAGGTTCACCGGGATGTTCGCCGCCGAGCTGCGCGTAAAGAACGCAACGGTGCCGCTTTCGCGCAATGCCGTAAATACCAGCGGGAACGGATTCCTGCGTGTCATGATCCACACGATCAGTGGATTGGAAACCAGTGCGACGACGACCATGCAGCCGAGGAGAACCCCGAGAATTCTTGCATAGTCGCCGAGAACGCCCAGCCCACCTTCTGCCAGGTTGCCGGCGACAAGGCCGAATATTCCGATCGGCGCCAGCCGAATAACGACTCGCACGATCTTTACGATGGCGTCCGACAGGTCGTGCAGAGCGCTGCGGGTCGATTCTGTCGCGTGATGCAGGAACACGCCCAGCAATACGCCCCAAACGAGCAGGCCAATGTAGTTCGCGTTCAGCAACGCACTAACCGGATTGTCCACGACCTTGAACAACAGCGTTTGCAATACTTCGCCAATGCCCTGCGGCGCGCTGCGGGACAGGTCGGTTACCTGTAGTTCGAGTGATGTCGGAAACAGCGTGCTTGCGATGACCGCAATCAGTGCAGCGGCGATCGTTCCGACGAGATACATGATCACGATAGGCCGCATTTGCGCCGTATGACTGGACTTGCGGTTCGCGACGGCCGAAGCCACCAGCACCAGTACCAGCACCGGCGCAACGGCCTTCAGTGCCGACACGAAGAACGTGCCAAGGATCATTGCGGACCCGGCGAGTTCCGGCGACGCCAGGGCGAGTCCGATGCCGAGGACGATACCGACGAGAATCTGCACGACGAGACTGCCGGAGAGAATGCGATGCAAGAGGGAATCGGGATTCATGGGCACCGGATACTACAACAATAAAAAAAGCGGATTCCGAAGAATCCGCTGTTCTTAACCTACGTTAGCACGTGGTTCCTGGCCCCCTGAGTCCCCCGCCAAGTCGTACCTGAAGGTGTACTGCATTCATCGGCGAAGCAATTTGTTGTGCAAAGGCTACGCCGTGTGAGTCAAAAATTAGGAGAAAACCCGACTAATGTCAATCCTTTATACCAGTTCCACCCGTACGACGCCGATACCGCCGTTTATTTGTAGCAAAAATGCAACACAGGCCCAATACAACAATTCATAGCCGCAACAACGCGTTAGCACACTACTCGGCGATAACCGGGTTGCGGAGCGTGCCAACGCTCGAGATGTCGACCTCGACGGTATCGCCCGGTTCGAGCCACCGCGGCGGCGTGCGCGCTGCGCCAACGCCGCCCGGCGTACCCGTCGCGATGACGTCGCCTGGCCGGAGTTCCGTGAACGTCGAGCAATATTCGATGAGCGCAGGAATATCGAAAACGAGATCGGCAACGAAACCGTGCTGCATGACCTCACCGTTGACCCGGGTCGTCAGTTCAAGTCTGGCTGTGTCGCCGACCTCGTCCGCCGGCACGAGTCGTGGCCCGATTGCACCGCTACGATCGAAATTCTTGCCTGCAATAAACTGCGGCGTGTGACTCTGCCAGTCGCGGATCGACCCATCCATGAAACAACAATAGCCTGCAATGTAGGCATGCGCGTCGTCGCGACCAATATGGCGGCCCCGACGACCGATAACGACAGCGAGCTCCCCCTCAAAATCGTACTGCCTGGACACCGACGGCCGGACGATCGGCTCACCGTCGCCGACAAGGCTTTGAGCAAAGCGCGTGAACACGACCGGATAGTCCGGCATCTCGCGGCCCATTTCCTCGATGTGCGGCCGGTAGTTCACGCCGACACAGAGAATTTTTCCCGGATTGTCCAAATCAAGCATGGGCCGATGGTATCTTGTACGGCCCGCTAACACGAACGAGGAAAGTCCTTTGCACAAGATCCATTCGCTGGCCGCGCTGGCATTGCTTTTCTTCGCGTCTGCATCATCCGCCGAGGTGGTCTTCCACAACCTGAACGGCTATACGTCGACAGACGATGGATTGCAGCAGTTCACTGTGCTGGTCGTCTGCGACGACGGCCGCATCGTCGACGTCGGAAACGACGCGGTACGCAGCCGTTACAGCGGCGCGGAACAACGCGACCTCGGCGGCCTGACCGTGTTGCCGGGCCTGGTCGACGCACATGCGCACGTCCTCGGGCTTGGCCTGCTCAAGTCCAACCTCGATGTCACCGGCCTGCCGAGCCTCGCGGATTCCGTCGCCGCTATCGAACGCTACGCGAAATCGAAACCGCACGCGCGCTGGATCACGGGTCGTGGCTGGAACCAGGTGCTGTGGCCCGTCAGGGAATTTCCGACCGCGGCTGATATCGACGCCGTTGTCAGCGATCGACCGGTCTGGCTGCGCCGTATTGACGGTCACGCCGCCTGGGCGAATTCGGCGGCGATGCGAATCGCCGGTGTCGACAACGACACGCCGGATCCCGTCGGCGGAAAAATCATCCGTGACGAAAACGGTGCAGCAACGGGCGTCTTTATCGACCGGGCCATGGACATCGTCGAGAAACACGTTCCGGTCCCCGACAAGAGCGACATTCGGGATGCAACCCTCGCCGCTGTCGATGCGCTGGTCGCCGAAGGGATCACCAGTGTGCACGACGCCGGGATCGACGTATTGAATGCCGAGGTCTACCTGTCAATGGCGGACGACGGTGAACTCGACATGCGCATCTACGCGATGACCGCGGGCGCCGGCGAGGTGCTCGACGCGATCGGCTCGCCGATTCGGCGTTACGGCAACGACCACCTCGAAATCGCCTCGGTAAAGCTGTACTCCGACGGCGCACTCGGTAGTCGCGGCGCCGCGATGATCGAACCCTATACCGACGACGAAGAGAACCGCGGCCTGCCCTTCTGGACACAACAGGAACTCAATGAGCAGGTCGCCAAGGCAAATTCGATGGGCTTCCAGGTCGGCATTCACGCAATCGGCGACCTCGGCAACCGCATGGTCCTCGACGCGTTCGAGCGCGCACAGGACGGCAAGCCGTCGCCGCTCCGGAATCGTGTCGAACATGCGCAGATCATTGCGCTTGAAGATATCCCGAGGTTTTCGGAGCTGGGCGTCATCGCGTCCATGCAGGCCGTGCACGCGACGAGCGACAAGAACATGGCGGAGGATCGTGTCGGACCGGATCGGATTCTCGGTGGCTACGCCTGGCGTCGGCTGCTGGATTCGGGCGCTGTCATTGCCAACGGCTCCGATTTTCCGGTCGAATTGTCGAACCCGTTCCATGGCCTGTACGCTGCCGTCACCCGCCAGGGTCGGGACGGTGACCCCGACGGTGGCTGGTACGCGGACCAGGCGATGACGCGTGCCGAAGCCCTGCATTCGTTTACGCTTGCCGCGGCGTTTGCCGCCCACCAGGAAGATCGGCTTGGCAGCCTCGAGCCCGGCAAATGGGCTGACTTTATTGCGATCGATCGTGATTACTTCGCCATACCGCAAGCGGAGATTGACGACATCGGCGTTGTTGGCACCTGGGTCGGCGGGCGGCAGGTGTTTGATCGCGGGGGCGAGCAGTGATCGTTGAACAGGTCTGGACCGGTAACGCTTACCGGAATTTCAATTACCTGGTTGCATGCCCGGACACCGGCGATGCACTTGCGATTGACCCACTCGACTTCGGCAAGTGCCTGAAAGTCGCCGGCGAAAAAGGCTGGCGAATTACCCAGGTGCTGAACACGCACGAGCACCCGGATCACACGGGCGGCAACAAGGGCATCGTCAAGGCGACGGGGGCGAAAGTCATTGCACATGCCGATGCAGCGGCGCGTATTCCGCACATGGATGTCGGTGTGGAGGCCGGCGATGTGATCAAAGTCGGCACAACGATAGAACTCGAGTGCCTGGACACGCCGGGCCATACGATGAGCCATATCTGCCTGCTTTCCAGGACCGACCAGCCGGCTCTATTCAGTGGCGACACGCTGTTCAATGCCGGCGCCGGCAACTGCCACAACGGCGGCCATCCGGAGGAGTTGTTCGATACCTTCGAACGACAACTGGCGACACTCGGGGACGACACGCTCGTCTACCCCGGTCACGACTACCTGCTGAACAACCTGGCCTTTACGCTCGATCGCGAGCCGGATAACGAGACAGCACGCGAAATGATGCACAAGTACCGCGACCAGGACCCGGACGATGCGCTGGTGACGACGCTGGCCCAGGAAAAAGAGGTCAATACCTTTTTCCGGCTGCAGAGCCCGTCCGTCATCGGCAAGCTCGCGACTGAGTTTCCGGAAATCGGCGACAGCCCGGACCCGAAGACCGTGTTCCTGAAGTTGCGCGAGCTCAGGAACAGCTGGTAAGCAGGCGATCGCCGACGCTACGCAGCTCGGCGGGATCGGAGTCAGGTCGAGACGCCATCCACAGCCACAGCAGTGCGAGGTACAGGCGCTGCTGTGCGACGAGCTGTGGCAACCAGCGGCTTCCGTCGCCGTCGAAGTAGCTATAGAGGAGCCGCCGTACCTGCACGTCCGAAAGCTGGTGATGTTCAACCACCGTCGCCAGGTCAAAGAACGGATCGTTGTCGCACGCGTATTCCCAGTCGAGAAACAGGAGATCCGGAACCGAAACCAGGTTTTCAGCAACGAGATCGTTGTGGCAGCAGCACGGGTTCTGCGGGAGTCGCATGCTCGCGACCACCTCGGTAGTGAGGTCGATGAGGCGCCTGTCCGGATTGTCGATCGTCGCAATGTAGCGCCGTGTCGCTACGGTTGCGTCGAAGGTCCTGCCGGTCAGTGGCAATGAGTGAACCCGTTTCAGGGCCTGTGCGACGGCTTCCAGGTTGCCGGGTTTTTCAAGGCGGGGTCGTTCCCAGACGACGCCCACGACGAACTCGGTGAAATAGTGTCTCTCGCCCGCATCAATCACGTTTGGTGCCAGCGCCGCATCGGCCGCGCGCTGCTGAATCTGTGCCTCGGCCAATCGCGTGTTGAACGGTTCCTCGCGCGGACCGTCGTCGATCTTCAGTACGCCGTGCCTGTCTCCCAGCGTCACCTTCCATGTGCGGTTGGTCAGGCCGCCTGTCAGCTCGTTACAGACAGCTCCATCCCATCCGGGAATTCCGTGAAGAATGCCTTCCGGCGTAATAGTGACTGTCATTGCCTCGGCACCGGAGCGTCGAGGCGGCCGTCCTGACTTCCAGCGTAGCTGCGGTGCCACGCAAGCAGGCCGAACGGGATCATGATGACGTAGACGACAAACAACAAGCTCGTCAGTTCGAGACCGCGCGTCCAGTAGATGAAAACCGAGACGACGTCGATGACGAGCCAGTACCACCAGTTTTCCAGCACCTTGCGCGCGACCAGGAATGTGGCCCAGATTGCGAACCACGTCGTCGCCGAATCGACATAGGGAAACGCGGCGTCAGTGTACCGGGTCAGAAGGCAGCCGTTGGCGACGCTCAGCGCCGCAATGCCGGTGATCGCGGCCGCGTGCGTTGCCGGCGGCCAGACGACGACCGGCAATTCGGCGCCTTCGGCGCGACCCGTCGTCCAGGAGTACCAGCCGTAACCTGCCATCGCGAGATAGAATCCGTTGAGGACAGCCTCCATGTACAGGCGAGCGTCGATGAACAGCACGATGTAAATGGATGTGCTGACGCCGGCGAACAGCCAGCACCAGATGTTCTGCCGGATCGCCAGAAGCAGGTAGAGTATCGCCGCGGCGACAGCAACGATTTCCGCAACCGACCAGGCGCCAGCCTGGGCAATGACGGTATCGAGCAGCGTCAATTGACCGGGTTGCCGATCAGCTTGATGGCAAATACCGCGTGCGGCACGGTTTCGAATGTCCGCCGGAATTCCGCCGTCAGTATCGGCATGACCGTATCGTAGGCGCCGCGCACCTGTGTACTCATTCGATTGCGCTCCACCTCGATCCCGTCGTGCGACGCAAGACGCTCGATGACGTCCTTGATCGGCGGGATAAAATTATCGTCGAGCGGGTAAAGACTGATATCGACCGCGACCTGCATGTCAGAATCTCCGTTCCAGGGTGACGCCGATGTGGCGTGGATCGCCGGTGCGCGTGTACAACGTCGGCGGGAAATCCGGCGGCTCGTTGCCGAAGTAGAAGCCGCGCACGGCATAGTATTCGTCGGTCACGTTGCGCCCCCAGAGCGCGACGCGCCAGTTTTCATTCTCGAACCCGACTCGCGCGTTGACGAGCTCGTACGCCTCTGACGTCTGGTTGTGGCTGACGTCGAAGTAGAACTCATCCCTGGCTGCCACATCGAGACGTGCGAACCAGCCGCCAGGGTGCCGCCAGTCGATAGCGGCGCTGATCGAGTGTCGCGGTGCATGCGCCTGGTCACGCCGCTCGAGCCAGGGAAATTCAGCGACCGACCCAGGGAACCCGCCGTAGAGCAAGCCTGCGCCGAGTTGCACCTGGATGAACTCTGTCGCCTGCCACGTGATCTCGGCCTCGGCGCCGTAGTTGGTTGCGCCGTCCACGTTGATCGTCGCAAACCCGAACGACGCCGGGTCATTCGGCAAGAGCTGGAACGACGCGCGCACCTGCTGCTCCTCGCGCCACAGGTGAAACACCGATGCGTTGATGCCGACGCCATTGTCGAACGACGATTTCACGCCGGTTTCGAGTGTCCACATTGCTTCATCGCCGAAACGGCGCCAGTTGTCCGGTACCACGCCGAGGTTGAAGCCGCCGGCCTTGAAGCCGCGTGACGCGGTTACGTAGCCCGCAACGTCGCCGCTGAGATCATGCACAACACTGATCTCCCCGCCCCACAAGGTCTCGGACGGCCCTGCTTCAAGCCCGTCGGTGTCGCGGTAGTCACTGCTGCGTCGCTCCACGCGCAGCCCGGCCGAGAATCGCGTGTCGCGGGACGCGTCGGATTCGAACTGGCCGAACGCAGCAACGTTTGTCGACTCGTAGCGGCTGGCAAACGGATAGTCCAGCGAATCGGCCCAGTCGTAGAATGGATCGTAGTACTCGCCTGCGTTGTACGTGTCGAGATCGTCGGTGAGACGGAGCGCATACACGCCGACGATCCACTGCCCGGATGCGTACCGCAATTCCTGGCTCAGCGTTTGCCGTTCCCGGTGGCTCATTGAAATGTAGTCATAAAGGACCGGGGCCCAGCTGTCGTCGTTGCCCCAGTCTGCATCGAAGCCGAAGCCGATATCGGAACGCGCCGCCGAGGTGATCGACGTTAACGAGCCGTTGCCGAGCTGAGCCCAGTCGAGGCGCATTGATGTGCCAATGCTGCGCTGCGAATCTTCGCCCGGTTTGTCGGACAACATCGTGTAGCTGTTGTCGATCGCAAACGCGTCATAGCCGTTGTCGATGTCAGCAAAGACGATAGCGATGTTGGCCTCAAGATTGTCAGTCGGCACAAGCTGCAGTCGCGCGCGCACCGACGTCTCGTCGCGGCCGTTCGTGTCGCTGCGATCGAGGAACGTGTTATCGCGAAATCCATTGCTCTCGTGCCTGTGTAAGCTGACACGAAACGCTGCCGTGTCCGATTCGCCAACCGCGCCACCGAACGCAATGCCGGCGGCGCGCGCGTCGTCGTCGCCGGCGGTGAGCTGAATTCGGCCGTCACGCTCGGCCGACGGCATTGTCGAGCGCATATAGATGAGCCCACCCAGCGCATTCGCACCGTAGCGGCTGCCCTGCGGCCCCCGGAGCACCTCAACGGTCCCGATATCAAATAAGGTGGCGACGGTGCCGATGCCGCTGAAATCGATGTCGTCGATCAGGAACCCGACCGACGGATTTGGCGCCCCCTGGTACTGCTCGAGTTCGCCGACGCCGCGAATCTGGAAGTAACGCGCCCTGTGGCCGTCGCCCGACCAGTTCAGGTTGGGCACGATACTGACGAGTTCCTCGAAATGCTGGACGGCAGAATTCTCGATGACCGATGCATCAATAACCGTAATGCTGGCAGGCAGGTTTTCGACGGTGCGCCCGCGATAGTCGGCCGTGACGACGATCTCGTCGAAACGGTCGTCCTCTGAAAGGGCGTCCTGTGCGAACGCCGGAACAGCCAAGCAAGACAAGACCGCGAGACAGCGGAGCTTGAGCGTTTGTGACATGTTTCCCTTCCTACGCCGGCATTACCCGGATCAGGTTCTGAGGGTTCCCGGTGCGGATCTCAGGCCCGAAGGCCACCCCTGTGAGGAAGGCGATTCTACTACCAGTCGGGGTCAGACCCCAAGCATTGGGGTCTGACCCCAAGGCTTGGGGTCTGGCCCCGGCTGTTGGGGTCTGGCCCTTACGGTTCGAGGCGGGTGATTAGCGACGAGGTGTCGAAGCGGTTGCCGCCGCTTGACTGGACCTCGGCGTAGAAGTTGTCGACCAGGCGTGTCAGTTCGAGGGTTGCGCCATTTTGTGCGGCTTCACCGAGCGCAATCGCGAGGTCCTTGCGCATCCAGTCGACGGCAAAGCCGAAGTCGAATTCGCCGTCGACCATCGTTCGCCAGCGATTCTCCATTTGCCAGGATTGCGCGGCGCCCTTCGAAATCGATTCGATGACGACGGCAGGGTCCAGGCCGGCGCGCACGGCGAAATGCAGGCCTTCGGCGAGACCCTGAACGACGCCGGCGATACAAATCTGGTTCACCATCTTAGCCAGTTGCCCGCAGCCGACCGGGCCGATCCGCGTGATGGCCTTCGAATAGCTGTCCATCACAGGTCGGGCCCGCTCGAAGGTGGCCTCGTCTCCGCCGACCATGACCGTCAATTGCCCGCTTTCCGCACCCGCCTGGCCGCCGGACACCGGCGCATCGAGAAAACGGACATTATGCTCCGCCGCCCGTTCGGCGCATTCACGCGCGATTTGCGCGGACGCCGTCGTGTGATCGACAATGATTGCCCCGGCCGTACAACCCGACAATGCTCCCTGATCGCCGAGCAAGACTTCACGAACGTCGTCGTCGTTGCCGACGCACGAGAAAACGATGTCAGCACCATCGGAGGCCGCTGCCGGCGTATCGGCCATTTGCCCGCCAAACTCGGCCCGCCAGGTTTCCGCCTTTGCGCTCGTACGGTTGTACACCGTCACGTCGTGCCCCGCTCCGGCGAGGTATCCCGCCATCGGGTAGCCCATCACGCCCAGGCCGACGAACGCGACGCGCATCTCAGGCCGCCCGTTCTTTTTTCTGTTTCTTGCGCGGGTCGAGCCCGATCGAACGCGCAATAATCTCGCGCATGATCTCTGACGTACCGGCATAGATCCGGGAAATGCGGGCCGCCGTGTACATGCGGCAAACCGGGTATTCGTCCATATAGCCGTTGCCACCGTGCAACTGCACACATTCATCGGTTACGCGTGCTTCGAGTTCGCTGCAGAAGAGCTTCGCTTTTGCGGCGTCCTCCGCAGACAGCGTTCCACTATTGTGCTCCATGACACAGCGATCGACGAACGCTTGCGCGACGTCCATTTCGGTGCGCATGTCGGCCAGTTTGAACCGCGTCACCTGGAAATCGGCGATCGTCTGGCCGAAGGCCTTGCGTTCGTTGACATACTCAAGTGTCACATCGTATGCCGCTTCGGCATTGGCGAGATACTGGCAGGCGCCGAGCAAACGTTCTTCGGCAAGATGATGCATCAACTGGTAGAAGCCGCGGTTCCACTCTCCGAGGAGATTCTCTTTCGGCACCTTGACGTTGTTGAAAAACAGTTCAGCCGTGTCCTGGCTTTTGAGCCCCATTTTCTTGAGATTCTTGCCGCGCTCGAACCCTTCCATGCCACGTTCCACGACGAACAGGCTGATGCCGTGACTGCTGTTCGGGTCGGTTTTCGCGGCGACGACGACCAGGTCAGCCAGGATGCCATTGGAGATAAAGGTCTTGGAGCCGTTCAGGAGATAGTGATCGCCCTTATCTTCGGCTTTCGTACGGATACCTGCGACGTCAGACCCGGCGCCCGGCTCGGTCATCGCGACCGCGAGAATTTTCTCGCCGGAAATACACCCGGGCAGCCAGCGCGCCTTCTGCTCTTCTGTACCCAGCCGGCCCAGGTAAGGACCGACGAGACGGCTGTGCAACGTCATGAAGAAGCCGGGATCGCCATGCTTCGCAATTTCCTCGATCAGGATTTGTTCGTAGCGAAAATCCTCGACGCCGGCGCCGCCGTATTTTTCGTCGGCCCACATCAGCAGCATTCCCTGCTCCCCGGCCTTGAGAAACGCCTCGCGATCGACCATGCCCTGCTCGTGCCACTTGTCGCTGTACGGCTTGACTTCGTTCTGGTAAAACGCGCGCGCTGCGTCGCGGAACATCTCGTGCTCTTCTTCAAATATGTTTCGGTCCATAACCTGTTACCCGGTGTGTTATTTGCCCTGGAAGTTCGCCTCACGTTTCTCGAGAAACGCATTAACGCCCTCGACCGCGTCTTCCGTCTCCTTCAGTTGCCCTTGCAACTCGGCCTCGGCGTCGAAGCAAGCGGCCCATTCCTTGTCCATCGCAAGTCGCATGACCTTCTTTGTTGCGGCCATTGACAACGGTGCGCGCTTCGCAAGCTGACCAGCCCATTCAATTGCAGCGCTTCGTACCTCGTCCGCAGGAACGACCTTGTTGATAAGTCCGAGGTCCAGTGCCCGCTGGGCGCCAATGCGCTCGCACTCGATACTGAGCTGGAAAGCGCGGTGATAACCGAGCTGTTTGACCAGCAACCAGTTTGCGCCGCCGTCGGGCACCAGTGCGATCGTCGTGAACGGCGACAACAGGAATGCATCGTCGGCCATAACGACCAGGTCGGCCGTAAGCGCGAACGAAAGGCCAATGCCGGCAGCGAACCCGGGTACCGCGGCGATCACGGGTTTGGGCATCTGTGCGATGGCCGTCAATGCCGGACGGTATTCGTACTGCAGTTTTTCCTGGAGCGTCCGGTTGCCGTCAAAGCCACGCTTGAGATCGGCACCGGCGCTGAAGGCGCGGCCCTCACCCGTCAACACCACGACACGTACCGTGCTGTCACGATTGGCCTGCTCCAGTGCGTCGAGCAGGTCACTACATTGCTCGGTGGTAAACCCGTTGAGCGAATCGGGGCGGTTCAGCGAAATGATCGCGACCGCTTCCTGTTGTTCGTAGTTGACGGTGTTCGGCATGAATGTCTCCTCAGGCTGCGGTGCGGGCTTCGCCCTCCGCCGCTACTTCGTAATAGGTCCTGTCATTGTCCGCCAACGCGCGCAGACCTGCAGGTACTTTGTATCGCGGGCCGTGCAGCGCGGCGAGACGGTCGGCCTCGGCGACAAATTTGGCGACGCCGATGGTTTCGATATACGACAGGGTACCGCCCGTATAGGGCGGGAATCCCCAACCGAATATCGATCCAATGTCCCCGTCGGCCGGATGCGTCAGAACACCCTCATCGAGGCAGCGCGCCGTTTCTATCGCCTGGATGTATAACAGGCGCGTCTTGACGTCCTCCGCCGTTGGCTGTTCCGGTGCGACCGGAAAATGCTCCGCGAGCCCCGGCCAGAGCGACTTGCGGTCATCTTCCGGATAGTCATAGAAGCCGGCGCCGAAACGCTTGCCGCGACGGTCGAGCTGCTCGACCATTTTCGCCGTCACGTCGTCGGCTGGCGTCTCTTCGTACTTGTCGCCAAGGTCCTTGCGCGTTGCGGCGGCGACGTTGTGCACGAGCTCCAGCGATACCTCGTCGGACACGGCGAGTGGCCCGACCGGCATGCCGGCGTGCTTCGCGACGTTTTCGATCAGCGCCGGTTTGACACCTTCGGCCAGCATCGCCATGCCCTCGCGCACATACGTCGTAAACACGCGGCTGGTGTAGAAACCGCGGCTGTCATTCACAACGATCGGGGTCTTTCTAAGCTGCTGGATGTAGTCAAGTGTGCGCGCAACCGCCTCGTCGCCGGTCTTTTCGCCAACGATGACCTCGACGAGCGGCATCTTGTCGACCGGCGAGAAAAAGTGAATGCCGATAAAGCGCTCGGGCCGGCTGGACGCCCTGGCAAGCCCCGTGATCGGCAACGTCGACGTGTTGGAACCGAAAATCGCCGTTTGGGGAATTACCGCTTCAGTTTTCTTCGTCACGGCGGCCTTGATATCGCGGTCTTCAAAAACGGCCTCGATGACGTAGTCGCATCCTTCAAGGTCCGCATAGTCGTCGGTAGTCGTGATTCGATCCAGCAGCACGGCGGCTTTGTCCGTCGTCGACCGCCCGCGATCGATCTGCTTTTGAAGCAGTTTGCGCGAGTAGTCCTTACCCTTTTCGGCGTCTTCCCTTGTCCGGTCGAGCAACACCACTTGCATGCCGGCGCGTGCCGAGACGTAGGCGATGCCCGCGCCCATCATGCCGGCGCCGAGGATGCCGAGCCGGGACACCTTGCTTTCTTCTACACCGGACGGCCGGCGTACGAGCTTGTCGGCTTCGCCCTTGTTAATGAACAGGGTCCGAACCATGTTGCGTGCAACCGGGCTCGTCATCATCTCGGCGAAGTACTGGGCTTCGATGCGCAATGCCGTATCGATCGGCACGACCGATCCCTCGTACACGGCCGACATGATGGCGATCGGAGCCGGGTAGTTGTGGTTGGTCTCTTTCTGCAGCAGTGCCGTGCCGACGACCTGCGTCTGGATAACGCCCGGATGCATGAGTCCCGCACCGCCCGGAACCTTGAATCCCTTTACGTCCCAGGGATTGACGCCCTCGCCGCCATCGAGAATCCATTGCTTCGCGGCCGAAATCTCGTCGCCGGGCGGCACGATAGCGTCGACGATGCCGGTTTCCAGCGCCTGTGCCGGGCTCAGGTGCTTGCCCTGTAACAGCAACGGCAATGACTTCTCGATGCCGATCATGCGCGGCAACCGCTGTGTACCGCCCGCACCCGGCAACAGTCCGACCTGCACTTCGGGCAGTCCGATTTTGGCTTTCGCATTGTCGGCCGCAACGCGGTAATGACAAGCGAGGCACAGCTCCAGCCCGCCGCCAAGGGCCGTGCCGCTGATCGCAACGGCAAACGGCTTGCCACAAGTTTCGAGACGGCGATAGATCATCGACAGGTTGCCCCACTTCTCGTAGACGTCTTTCGGATCGGCCGTCGGGTCGATCTCGTCGACAATCTCCATCAGATCGGCGCCAGCGATGAACGAGTCCTTGCCTGAAGCGATGACGGCGCCTTTGATGCCGTCATCGTCAGTCACCTTCGTAACCAGCTCGCCAAGCTCGGCGACCAGGTCCGGCCCGACGACGTTCATCGACCGATCTTTGAGATCGATCAACAGCAATGCGATGCCGTCGGCATCCGTCGAAAATTCTATGTTGCTCATAACAGTTCTTCCGTTGTCGCGCTAAACGCGCTCGATAATCGTCGCGGTGCCCATGCCGCCACCGACGCAAAGGTTGATCAAAGCCGTTTCCTGGTCGCGGCGTTCGAGTTCGTCGAGAACCGTGCCGAAAATCATTGCCCCGGTTGCGCCCAGCGGATGGCCCATCGCGATCGCACCGCCGTTCACGTTGATCTTGTCGTGCTCGATATCGAGCTTCTTCATGAACAGCATGACGACCGACGCAAAGGCTTCGTTGAGTTCGAACAAATCGATATCCTTTGTCGTCATGCCACACTGCTTCAGCACCTTTTCCGCCGACGGCGCCGGGCCTGTCAGCATGATCGTCGGGTCGGTGCCGATCGACGCGAAGCCCTTGATTCGCGCGCGAGGTTTGAGGCCAATTGCGTCACCAATCTCGCGGTTGCCAATCAGCACTGCCGCCGAGCCATCGACGATGCCGCTCGAGTTGCCGCCCGTGTGTACATGGTTAATCGTTTCGACCTCGGGATACTTCTGCAGCGCGACCGCGTCGAATCCGGCTTGCTGTCCGGGCACTTCAAAGGCTGCCTTCAAACCGGCGAGATCGTCGGCGGTCGTTCCGGGTCGCATGTGCTCGTCACGCTCCAGGAGGACGTTGCCGAGCTGATCCCGGATCGGCACCACCGAGTTGTCGAACCAGCCGTTCTCCCAGGCATTCGCTGCGCGCGCCTGGCTTTCAACGGCGTACGCGTCGACATCCTCACGCGTAAATCCTTCCATGCTCGCTATCAGGTCCGCGCCGATACCCTGCGGGACGAAATACGTTTTGTAGGCCAGCGAAGGGTCGGCATGCATGGCGCCCGAGTCGGAGCCCATCGGCACGCGCGACATACTCTCGATGCCGCCGCCGATCGTCAGGTCCGACACGCCCGCCATGACCTGGGCCGCCGCCGTATTGATCGCTTCGAGGCCCGACGCGCAGAACCGGTTGAGCTGCTTGCCGGGGACGTTTTCGTCGTAGTCTGCGTTCAGCACGGCGAGCCGCGCGATCACCGAACCCTGCTCGCCGACCGGCGAGACACAGCCCATGACGACGTCGTCGATGCGGCTGGTGTCGAGCTCGTTGCGGTCACGCACGGCCGCCAGTACCTGAGACGTCAAATCGATCGGGGTTACCTCGTGCAGCGCCCCGTTCGGGCGGCCTTTGCCGCGCGGGCTCCTGACGTGGTCGAAAACAAATGCATCTGCCATCTTTAGGTCCTTGAAATACTACGCCGCGAGCGCTGCGCGCAGCTGCCGTTTCATCTCGGCATTGGTGGTGGAAAAATCAAAACTGTCCGGGCTTGTCAGCCACAGGTAGGTCATGCCCGTGATGTAGGACACGTAACTGCTGGCCGCTTCGTGCGGATCGATATCGGCCCGAATCTCGCCGCGCGCCTGCCCGGCTCGCACCCAGTCGCAAACGTCCGCCCGCTGACGATCGTGAATGGCGCGAGCCGTCTCCGGAAACTCAGAGCTCGGACTGGCGGCGCCACAATTCAGAATTTGCAGCACCCGTCCCTCGCGAGGCTTGTCCTCGACAAACGTGTGGATCGCATCCAGCGCCGCGCACATGGCATCGATGCCGGTCTTGTTGCCGACGCCGGCGGTCAGGTACTCGAGCCAGCTCCGCGAAATCGATTTGAACAGCGCATCGAACAGACCGCCTTTCGAGCCGAAGCGGTAGGTGGCCAGTCCGCGGCTGTAGCCGGCCGACTCGCCGATCATGGCAAGGGTCGTCTTCTCGATACCGTGCTCGAGGATCAGGTCCTGGGCGGCTTCGAGCATGGCTCGGTCGGAGAGCGCGGATCGCTCCGCCTGCGTCAGTGCGGGTTTCTGCAACGTAAGGGTTTACTTGCTGTCAACAAGCAAGTGAGTATACACGCCCCGGCTACGGTTGCAACAGAGGCGCTAAAGCCCTTATATAACAACGATTTACATATTTCGTCGGTACTCGCCGCCGACCTCGTAGAGTGCCGCGGAAATCTGCCCGAGGGAGCTCGTTTTGACCGTCTCCACCAGCGCCTCGAACACGTTGCCACGAGATCGGGCGATGTCCTGCAAGGCCTGCAGCGCGGTGCTCGCTTCCCTGGCATGGGTCGCCTGGAAGCCTCGCAGATGCCGAATCTGATCGTCTTTCTCGGTATCCGTCGAGCGAATCAGTTCGAGGTCATGCACCTCGTCCTCCTGCCCTTCCTTCGGCAGGAAGGTGTTCACGCCGATCAGCGGCAACGAGCCATCGTGCTTCCGGCCTTCGTAGTACAGGCTCTCCTCCTGGATCTTGCCGCGCTGGTACATCGTGTCCATCGCCCCCAGGACACCGCCACGCTCCGAGATGCGTTCGAATTCCTGGTACACCGCCTCTTCGACAAGGTCCGTCAATTCGTCGATGACAAACGAACCCTGCCACGGGTTCTCGTTGTAGTTGAGGCCGAGTTCGCGCGAGATGATCAACTGTATGGCAACGGCACGTCGTACCGACTGCTCGGTCGGCGTCGTCACCGCCTCGTCAAATGCGTTTGTATGCAGGCTGTTGCAGTTGTCGAACAGCGCGTAGACCGCCTGTAGCGTCGTGCGAATATCGTTGAAACTGATTTCCTGCGCATGCAGCGACCGACCGGAGGTCTGCACGTGATACTTGAGCATCTGCGAGCGCGCGCTGGCGCCGTAGCGTTCGCGCATCGCACGCGCCCAGACGCGCCGCGCCACGCGCCCGATGACGGTGTACTCGGGATCCATGCCGTTTGAGAAAAAGAAACTCAGGTTCGGAGCGAATGCGTCGATGTCCATGCCGCGGGCGAGGTAGTACTCAACGATCGTGAAACCATTCGATAGCGTGAATGCCAACTGGCTGATCGGATTCGCCCCGGCTTCGGCAATGTGATAACCGCTGATCGAAATCGAGTAATAATTGCGGACGTTGTTCTCGATAAAGAACTGCTGGACGTCGCCCATCATTTTCATCGCGAACTCGGTTGAGAAGATGCAGGTGTTCTGCGCCTGGTCCTCCTTGAGGATATCGGCCTGGACCGTGCCGCGAACGATACTCAGGGTCTCCTTCCGGATGCGCGCATAGGTTTTCGCATCGACGACCTTGTCGCCCGAGATACCGAGCAAGCCGAGCCCAAGGCCGTCGTTGCCTTCCGGCAGGTCACCCTCATAAACCGGGCGCTCCTTGCCATCGAAGTACGTATCGATTTTTTTCTGCGCCGCTACCCACTCGCCGTTTGCCTTCAGGTGCTTTTCAACCTGCTGGTCGATCGCCGTGTTCATGAAAAATGCGAGGATCATTGGCGCCGGGCCGTTAATCGTCATCGACACAGACGTCGTCGGCGCACACAGGTCGAAGCCCGAGTAAAGCTTCTTCATGTCGTCCACGGTCGCAATCGATACGCCGGAATTGCCCACCTTGCCGTAAATATCCGGACGCTCATGCGGGTCTTCGCCATACAGCGTAACGGAATCAAACGCCGTCGACAGGCGCGCCGCCGGCTGTCCGAGCGACAGGTAGTGAAAGCGACGATTGGTACGCTCCGGCGTGCCCTCGCCGGCGAACATACGCGTCGGATCCTCGCCGAGGCGCCGGTACGGGTACACGCCACCGGTATACGGGTAGGCGCCGGGCAGGTTTTCCTTTTGCAGAAACGTCAACAATTCGCCCCAGTCGTTGAAGTCGGGCGCCGCAATCTTCGGAATTCTCTGGTGGCTGAGCGATTCCCGGTAGTTGTTGCCGGTGATTTTCCGGCCGCGAACCGTGTAACTGTAGGTCTCGGAACGTACCCCGGCTTTGCGTGCCGGCCATTCGCGCAGCAGCTGGATCGACTCGGCATCGAGATCGCTGATCGCTTCCTGGTAACGCTGCCTGAGGAGCGAGAGGCTGCGATCCCCGTCGTCGTCGAGGTCCTCGGCCTTGTACAGTTCGAGTTCGCCGGGGAGCTTCGGGTCGTCAAGCAGTTTCAGCGACTCGTACACATGCTGTGCCCGACTGGCGGTCTCGGCCTGCGACTCGACGCGTCGGTTGATCGACCGGCCCTGCTCAGCGATTTCCGCCAGGTAGCGGATGCGCGCGCCGGGGATCATCGCTGTCGAGCGCGGCTCCCTGTTGGTCGTGTCGATACCCGGCGTCCACTTTGTGGCGTCGAGGCCCGCTTTCTCTGCCATGCGGCGGCACAGTTCGGCGAACATCCAGCTGATGCCGGGGTCGTTGAACTGGCTGGCAATCGTCGGATAAACGGGAACGTCATCGTCAGCCGTATCGAACGCGACGTGATTGCGCTTCCACTGCTTCCTGATATCCCGCAACGCATCCTCGGCGCCGCGCTTGTCGAACTTGTTGAGCACGACCAGGTCGGCGAAATCGAGCATGTCGATTTTTTCAAGCTGGCTTGCAGCGCCGTACTCGCTCGTCATGACGTAGACCGAAAAATCGACCATGTCGACGATCTCGCTGTCGCTTTGGCCGATACCGGCAGTTTCGACGATGACGAGGTCGTAGCCCAGTGACTTGAGGAACAGGATGTGGTCGGCCAGCATCTCGCTCGTTGCAAGATGCTGACGTCGAGTCGCGATCGAGCGCATGTAGATGCGATCCGAACGCAGTGTGTTCATCCGGATCCGGTCGCCGAGCAGCGCGCCGCCGGTGCGGCGGCGTGTCGGGTCGACGGCCAATACCGCGATATTCAGATCCGCGAAACTCGCCAGGAACCGGTTGAGGATTTCGTCGGTCACCGAGCTCTTGCCGGCGCCGCCGGTGCCGGTAATGCCAATCACGGGCACCTCTCCCGCCGCCATGCGCCACTCCTTGCGCAGCGTTTCCAGTTCCGCGTTGCTGTAGACACCCTCTTCGAGCGCCGAAATCATCGCGGCTACATCGGTGGTTGCATCGCGACCCACCGAATGTGGTGCGACCAGTCCACGGCGACCAGCCGCGGTGCGTTCGATCAGGTCCCGGATCATGGACTCGAGACCGAGCTCCATGCCGTCGTGTGGGTGGTAGATGCGCTCGACGCCGTACTCCATTAACGCCGCGATCTCCTCCGGGGTGATGGTACCGCCACCGCCGCCGAACACCTTGATATGCCCGGCGCCGAGCTCGTTGAGCCGATCGACCATGTAACGAAAGAATTCGTTGTGCCCGCCCTGGTAGGAGCTGATTGCGATGCCGTCCGCGTCTTCCTGTATCGCGGCCCGCACGATGTCGTCGACACTCCGATTGTGGCCCAGGTGGATGACCTCGGCGCCCTGCGCCTGGATCAGGCGGCGCATGATATTGATTGCGGCGTCGTGGCCGTCAAACAGGGAGGCGGCGGTGACAAAGCGCAACGGCGCCTCGCGGCGCTCGCCGGACAGGCCCGGGATATCGCTGGCAGCGGTACTCATATCCGAAACTCCTGAAGAATCAGAGACTTGTGGGTTGCACGAAATTTTAATTTTGATTAGAATATTTTAATTAGCATTAAAACTCAAGTGACTATGAGCGCCACTGCCCGGGCTACCCGCTTCGAATTCCAGAAAGACCGCGTCCTGCGAGCCGCCGCCCGCTGTTTCAACCAGAAAGGTTTCAGCGGCACGTCGCTCAAAGACGTCGCCAATGAGCTGGGCCTGACCGATGCCGCGCTTTACTACTACGTACGCAACAAGGAAGAACTCGTGTACCTCTGCTACGTCCGCGCCGCCGACCTCGGTCGCGAGGCCATGGATCGTGCAACTGCTAAAGGTGGCAGCGGCTACGACGTCGTTCTCAACTACCTGCGTTACCACGTCGACATGATGGCCGGGGAGCGTGGCCCCATTGCGATCATGAGCGAGATCCCGTCGCTGAAGCCGGGACACCGGGATGAGATTCTCGAAGTCTCACGCCTGCACAGCACGCGCTTCGAAGCCTTGCTGCAGGCCGGCATCGATGACGGCAGCATCGAGCCGTGCAATGTTCGTATGACCGGAAACGCGATCATGGGCGCGATCAACTGGATTCCCAAGTGGTTTCGTGGCGATGCGGCAATGGCGCGCGAACTGCGGGACGAATACCCTGAAGTCCTTACCCGCGGTCTGAAAGCGGACTAGTCGGGTGCCTGTATGCTCTCGCGTACCCGGCGCTCGAGCTCCCGGATATCCAGCTCATCGACGTCGGCTTCCAGGTCGTGAAACCCGCCCAGTTCAATGAGCTTCTGCACGCGTTCCTCGATCCGCCGTTCAATAGTGCCGAAATAGTTTTCGCCGGCACGGACGTTGCCCGTCCGCCCCTCGATCACGGTCACGGGACTCGCATCACTGCCAAGTCTTGAACCGGTTCGCGTGCGCAACTCGCGCAAATCCGATCGAATCCGGTTCAACAGCACGACGAGGTCGCCGTATTGCTCGCGCAGCGCACGATAGCGAACCTCGGCCTCGACTTCTTCTTCCGGCGAAAAAGTACGGGTCAGCTGCCGCCGTACTGCGAGAAACTCCGGCGTGCCGCGCTCCGCCGAAAGGCGGTACCAGGCGGCCGCCTGGATCGGATCCCGGACGACACCGGTGCCGGTTTCGTACATGAACCCAACCATGTACTGGGCGTACTTGTCGCCCAGCGGCACCAGTTCGTTACGGTAGATGAAAAAGGCACGCTCGAATTCGCCTTCGTCAAACAGATCTTCGACTTTTTGTTGCACGGCCAGTGTCTGCCGATCCGAATCACCGGTCGACAGTTCCGACGAATTCTGCGCGTTAGCTGCGGCGGCGGCCAGCGCCAGGCATGCTATCGAATTTCTCAAAAGGCTAATCAATCTGGAGCCCTACTCCCCGTATTTCCAGACATTTGGAGTACCCGGCCGTCCATAAGTTCCGGCCTGCCACGCCCCTCAGTCCTCGAATTCCGGCGCACGCTTTTCCAGGTTCGCGCGCACCGCTTCAGCCTGGTTTCGACTGCCTAGAATACGCCCCTGGATCGCTGCCTCCAGCGCCAGTGCGTCGGCGTCGGAACGCTGCCATCCTTCGTTCACGAGGCGCTTGATGCCGCGTATCGCCTGTGGGGATCGGGCCGCACACTGCATCGCCAACTTCCGCGCCGCCTTGGTCGGCTCGTCACAAACTGCCGTCACGAGACCCATCGATAATGCATCGTGCGCGTCGAAAACCCGCGCACTCCACGACAGCTCCTTGGCGCGATCAGGCGGCAGGATGTGTCGCGCCGTTACGCTGATCGCCATGTCGGGCACCAGTCCCCACTTCGTTTCCATGATCGACATCCTGAGATCGCGCCCCGCATACCGAATGTCGGCGCCCATCGCTATCTGGAAACCGCCGCCGAAGGCGACGCCCTCAAGCGCCGCGATTACCGGTACCTCGAGTTCGCGCCAGGCGTAGGCCGCACGCTGAAACTTGTTGGCCGGGGAGCTTTCCTGCGGCGCAAGGTCCCGGCTGAAATCCACGTCACCGCCGGCCAGCACGTCGAGGTCAATTCCTGCACAGAAGTTTCCACCGGCCCCGTGCAACACGACCGCTCGAACCGAGCGGTTCGCGGCGATTGAGTCGGCTGCCTCGGACAGCGCCTCGAACATGCGAATGTCGATTGCATTCATTTTGTCGGCACGGTCGAGTAGGACGTCGGCGACGTGATCCGCGATTTCGATTCGTATCCTGTCTTTCATTCAGCGCCTCAGGTCTTTAGCGTGCACTTGCCGTTGCGCAACACCATGACGTCCCGCTCTTCCGCCGTGCAACGAAACGACACGACGTTGCCATCCTGCCACATGTCGGTGCGAATCGTGTCGCCCGGCAGAACAGGCGCCGTAAAGCGTGCCTCGAAATCCTGTACCAGCGTATGGTCGTAGTCGCAGATGGTCTGGAGTATGGCGCGACATGCGATGCCGTAGGTGCACATGCCGTGCAGGATTGGAACGTCGAAGCCGGCGGCGCGCGCAGTATCCGGGTCGGCATGCAACGGATTCCGGTCGCCGGTCAGCCGGTACAGCAGTGCCTGGTCCTTGCGCGTCGGCAGTGCGCATGTCAGGTCGGGATCGCGCCGCGGCGCGCGGTGCGGTCGCGGCCCTTTGCCGGACGGCCCGCCGAACCCGCCATCGCCACGCGCCATAACGGTGCAACCCAGCGTGAATAACACGGTGTCATCGCTGGCCAGGCGGCCCTCGGCTTCGAATAACAACAGGGCGCCCTTGCGCTCTCCCCAGTCGAACGCATCGACAACGCGTTTGTTGATCAGGAGGTCTGCCGCCGCCGGCAATGGCCGGTAGAGGTGCATGCGTTGCTCGGAGTGCAGGACCTGGCTGAAGTCCCAACCCAGGCCGGGCGGGAACAGATCCGGCACCAGCACGGTGGCCAGCGTCGGAACCGTCCGGAACTGTTTGCCCTGTTCGTACAGGTAGACCAGCTCTTTCCGGTCCAGTGGATCGCGCCCCATGCCAATGCTGAGCGCGTAGAGAATGGATTCGGTATCGGAGTAGCTGAGCGGGAGATCCAGGATCTCGGTTGCCATCAGCTCGTCATAGTCAAGCGGCATGATTCATCCATGTATCGGTTGTACGAATTGTACATGCTCCGGTGCGCCGCCCGCAGGACTTTGCCGCACCGTCGCTACATGCGGAAAATGCCCATGCGTCTTTCATCGCCGAGCGGATGATTCATCGCCGCCGACAGGCCGTGGGCGAGGACCTTGCGCGTATCCACCGGATCGATCACGCCGTCGTCCCAAAGCCTCGCACTGGCATACAGCGGGTGCCCCTGGGTTTCGTATTGCTGGCGAATCATCTCCTCGTAGTCCGCCTTGTCTTTCTCCGGCCATTCCTCGCCACGCGCCTTCAACCCGTCTTCCTTGACCGTCGACAGCACCATCGATGCCTGCTCGCCGCCCATGACCGAGATGCGCGAATTGGGCCACATCCACATGAAATTCGGCCCGTACGCGCGACCGCACATCGCGTAGTTGCCGGCGCCGAACGAACCGCCGATGACCACGGTAAACTTCGGCACGCTTGCCGTCGCCACGGCATTCACCATCTTGGCGCCGTCTTTCGCAATCCCGGCATGCTCGACACGCTTGCCGACCATGAAGCCCGTGATGTTCTGCAGGAAGACGAGAGGAATCCCGCGCCGGCTGCAGAGCTGGATGAAATGCGCGCCTTTTTGTGCCGACTCGGGGAACAGGATGCCGTTGTTGGCGACAATGCCAACCGGGTAACCGTCGATATGCGCGAATCCGCAGACGAGCGTCGCGCCATAGAGCTTCTTGAACTCCTGGAACTCCGAGCCATCGACAATACGCGCAATGATTTCACGGACGTCGTAGGGAAAACGGTATTCGCGCGACACAATGCCGTAGATGTCTTCCGCCGGGTATTCGGGAACCCGCGGCTCGCGGCGCACGGCATCGCATTCGCGCTTCACATTGAGGTTCAGGACGATCTCGCGCGCGATCTCGAGTGCGTGCTCGTCGTTGTCGGCAAGGTGGTCGGTGACGCCGGAAATACGCGAATGCACACTGCCGCCGCCGAGCGTTTCGGCGTCGACGACTTCGCCTGTCGCCGCTTTGACGAGCGGTGGTCCGCCAAGAAAAATCGTGCCCTGGTTACGCACAATGACCGATTCGTCGCACATCGCCGGCACGTAGGCGCCGCCCGCCGTACACGACCCCATAACGACGGCGATCTGCGGTATGCCCTCGGCCGACAGGTTGGCCTGGTTGTAGAAGATGCGCCCGAAATGATCCCGGTCCGGAAACACTTCGTCCTGGCGCGGCAGGAACGCGCCGCCCGAATCGACGAGGTAAATACAGGGCAGGCGATTTTCGAGAGCCACTTCCTGTGCGCGCAGGTGCTTCTTGACAGTGAGCGGGTAGTAAGTGCCGCCCTTCACGGTGGCGTCATTGGCGACGATCATGCACTCGGTGCCATGCACCCGCCCGATGCCGGTCACAATCCCGGCGCTGGGCACGTCGTCCGAATACACGCGCCAGGCGGCCTGGCGGCCAATCTCGAGAAACGCAGCATCGTCGTCGAGCAACGCCCTTACGCGATCGCGTGCGAGCAGCTTGCCGCGTTTGACGTGACGTTCCCGCGACCGTTCCGGGCCGCCCTGCATGACGTAGTCATTTACCTCGCGAAGTTCCTCGGCGAGTTTCTCGTGCGCCTCCGAATTTTTTGCAAAATCCTCGGACGATCGATCGATCCTGGTCTTGATGACTGGCATTAACTTTTCCGTGACAAACGGTGTCTAGCGCGTTGCGTTGAACAACTCGCGGCCGATCAGCATGCGGCGAATCTCGCTCGTGCCGGCGCCGATTTCGTACAACTTGGCGTCGCGCCAGAGACGCCCCGCCGGAAACTCATTGATGTAGCCGTTGCCGCCCAGCGCCTGGATCGCCTGCCCGGCCATCCAGGTCGCCTTTTCGGCAGCCACGAGAATACATCCGGCGGCATCAAACCGGGTAGTCCTGCCCCGGTCGCAGGCTTCCGCAACGGCGTACACGTAGGCGCGGCACGAGTTCATCGTGGTGTACATATCCGCCACCTTGCCCTGCATCAACTGGAATTCACCGATCGACTGGCCAAACTGCTTGCGATCGTGCAGGTACGGCATGACGACATCCATGCATGCAGCCATGATGCCCAGAGATCCGCCGGACAGGACGACGCGTTCGTAGTCGAGGCCGCTCATCAATATGGCGGCGCCTTTGCCTTCTTCGGCGAGGCGGTTCGTCACCGGCACGCGGCAATCCTCGAGTACGACTTCGGCCGTGTCCGACCCACGCATGCCGAGCTTGTCGAGTTTCTGGGCGATCGAGAACCCGGTCGTGCCCTTTTCGACGAGGATTGCACTGACGCCCTTGGTGCCCGCCGCCGGGTCGGTCTTGCAATAGACAATCATGACGTCCGCTTCGGGCGCGTTCGTGATCCACATTTTCGAGCCGTTCAGGACGTAGTCGTCACCGTCGCGAACGGCGGTCGTTCGCATGCCCATGACGTCGGATCCCGCACCGGGCTCGCTCATCGCAAGTGCGCCGACGAATTCACCGCTGCACAATCCCGGCAGATATTTCTGTTTCTGCTGCTCGTTGCCCCAGCGCCGCAACTGGTTGACGCACAGGTTTGAATGCGCACCGTAGGACAGACCGATGGACGCCGACGCGCGACTGATCTCTTCCATGGCAATGACGTGCGCCAGGTAGCCGAGTTCCGACCCGCCGTGCGCCTCCTCGACAGTGATGCCCAGCAACCCAAGCTCGCCGAGTTCCGGCCACAAGTCGCGCGGGAACAGGTTTTGCTCGTCGATTTCTGCGGCACGCGGCGCGATTCGGTCCGTCGCAAACGCGCGAACGGTCTCTCGTAACATATCGAGATCCTCACCGTGGCCGAAATCAAACTCAAACATCGAAGGGTCACCATTGGAATTTTTTCCGGGCGAGTATTTTCGCGTTTGGTGGCCCGCCGCTACATACCTACCGGACGGTAGTCGCTGCATCGAGGACATACGCGGCAGCAAACAGGTCCTGTGCCACGATGCCCAGTGACTTGTAAAGCGTTATGTCCTGAGGCGACGTGCGCCCCTGCGCGTCGCCGGAAAGGACTTCGCCAATTTCAGCAGCGATCACATCACCGTCAACCGCCCCCTCCCGCATCGGGATCAGGATGTCACCGGCCTCGTTCATCGCCGATGCGCGAAGGTCGACGAAAACCTGACTCGCCACGATGGCATCCGAATCCACCTCGCGCGCCGTTGCGGTGTGCGCGCCGACGAGGTTGAGGTGCGATCCCGGTTGCAACCAGCGCCCCTTCAGAACCGGCACTGCAGAGCCGGTTGCGGTCGTCACGATGTCGCATGCCGCGGCTTCGCTGGCGGTTGTCGCGACAATGTTGGTGTCGTGTATATCGCTTTGCCTGGCGGCGAACTGCTCGGTCTTGCGAGGGTCGCGTCCCCAGACCCGCACCTCGTCGATATCGCGTACACAGGCGATGGCCTCGATATGGCTCGCCGCCTGCACACCGGTCCCGAAAACGCCATGGGTCCGCGCGTCGGCGCGGGCGAGTTCCCGGGTCGCGAGCGCCGACGCCGCGGCCGTGCGAATGGCCGTGATCGGCGCCGCGTCGATGACAGCGGCGGGAGTCCCGGTTGCGTGATCGAAAAGGACGACGACGCCCTGGATTGCCGGCAACCCGTGCGCGGCATTGTCGTCATGCATGCTGACGATTTTTGCACCGTAGTACGGTGGCGCCAGCGACGAGCCCGGCATCAACAACAGCGCGGCGGAATCGTCGGCAAGCGGCATGTGCGTGCGTGCAGGAACCCGAACCGCGCCCGTCGACGCGGCCCGCATGGCGTCGCCCAACACGTCGATACAGGCACTCATTGGCAGTAGTTCGCGCACACGCTCGGCATTAATCGTCAATAACATCGCGGCAAGTCTACCAATCTGCTGCTATGGTTGTACGCGATGACCAGCGAACTGTTCCGGGAAGACGCCTACCTCACGTCCTGCAGCGCGAAAGTGACGCGCGTGCATGACGCGAGCTTTGCAACCGACCAAACCGTGTTTTATCCGCTCGGCGGCGGACAGCCGGGCGACAGCGGAACAGTAACCTGGGAGCAGGGTTCCGCGACGATCGTCGATACACGCTATGTCGACGGCGACATCCACCACGTCGTCGGGAGCAATGATGCTTTACCCGCAACAGGGGTACCCGTTGAACTCGCAATCGACTGGCCGCGACGCTACCTGCATATGCGCATGCACACGGCGATGCACCTGCTCGGATCTGTACTAAGATACGGCGTCACCGGCGGCAATATCTCGACGGCGAAAAGCCGGCTGGACTTCGACATGGAAGAAACTGTCGATAAGGCCGCCGTACAGGCGGCAATCGAACAACTCGTCGCTGCCGATCACCCCGTCAGCTGCCGCTGGATCAGCGACGAAGAACTTGACGCAAATCCGGATCTTGTCCGCACGATGTCGGTACAACCGCCGCGTGGCAAAGGTGCCATTCGCCTGCTCGAGATACACGGTATCGACCTGCAGCCCTGCGGCGGCACACACGTCCGGTCAACCGCCGAAGTTGGCGCCGTCCGAATTGGCAAGGTCGAGAAAAAAGGCCGGCGCAATCGCCGCGTCAACCTGCATCTCGACGATTGACCGCCGGCGGCGGCTAGAAGCCGGCCCAGAGCACCCAGGCAATCGCCACGGGCGCGATGACGCGCAGCGTCCAGACCCACGTCATGAACAACGCGCGGCTGCCGAACGACAGGTCGTCATCGAGTTCCGATGGCGCGATTCGCCAGCCCACGAACAGCGATATCAGGATGCCGCCGAGCGGCATCATCAGGTTGGCCGTGGCGTAGTCGATGAGGTCGTACAACGTCCTGTTGAGCAACGGCCGGAAATCGGCAAGATCGTTGAACGAGTAGACGGTGAGGAGTCCGACGAGCCATGCAAGCACACCGAAAATAATGCAGCCGTTACGGCGGCGAATTTCCCACTTGTCTTCGGCGTAGGCAATGATCGGCTCGAGGATGGCGATCAACGATGTAACCGCCGCAAACGCCAGCAGCAGGAAAAAAACGGCGCCAAATATCGAGCCGCCCGGCATGTCGGCGAATGCCGTAGGCAACGTGCGGAAAATCAGGCTCGGGCCGGACGCCGGATCGAGTCCGTTGGCAAATACCAGCGGAAAGATCATGAACCCGGCCAGCAGTGCAACAATCGTGTCGGCACCGGCAATGATCACGGCGGACTTCGTCAACGAGACCGATTTGGGCACGTAGGCGCCGTAGGCCAGCATCAGGCCCATCGCAACGCCGATCGAGAAGAACGCCTGGCCAATAGCAACGAGGACGGCATTTGCATCGATCTTCGAGAAGTCGCTGTCAAACAGGAAGTCGAAACCGGCCTTGAAATCGCCGGCGACCGCGGCGTAACCGATCATGACCAGTAACATGACGAACAGCGTGGGCATCAGGAACGTGACGGCCTTTTCGATGCCGCCCTGCAAACCCCGGCCGACGATCAGGAGTCCGATGATCATGAATACCGTGTGCCAGGCGATCATCGTGCCAGGCTCCGCCTGCAGCGCATCGAACTGCGCGGCGACATCCGCCGCCGCGGCTCCGCCAAACCCGCTGGCGGCCTTCAGAATATAGGCCAGCGTCCAGCCCGCGATAACACTGTAGTACGTCGCGATCAGGAAACCGACGATCATGCCCATCCAGCCGATGATGCTCCACCAGCCGGAGCGACCGTTGTCGGTCGCTACCTTTTGCACGGCGACCGGCGGACTGTGGTGTCCGCGGCGGCCAATCCAGAGCTCGCCGATCAGAACGGGGATGGCGACAAACGCAACGCAGGCGAGATAGACGAGTACGAATGCACCGCCACCGCTTTCGCCAACGACGTACGGAAATTTCCAGATGTTGCCGAGTCCGACGGCCGCGCCGACGGCCGCCAGTATGAACGTGAATCCGGACGACCAGGTCTGGTCGTTGCCTGAAGTCATTGCCATTGCATCCCCCCCGGGGTATAGCGTGGTTTCTTGTTAAGACCGGTAAACTACCGGGAAAACCGCTGGAGTGCACCCGGTGACCCGATCTCTTGTAGCCCATCTCGAATCCTGGCCCGCAAAAATACCGTTTCGCATCAGCAATCATGTCTGGCATTCGTTCGATGCCGTTGTCTGCGAAATTGCCGATGGCGGCTCTGTCGGCCGCGGAGAGGGTTTGTGCGTTTACTACCGGGATGAGACGGAAGCTGGCCTGCTCGAGCAGGTGCAGTCGGTGCAGGAGGCCGTGGAGGACGGGGCGACGCGCGACGACCTGCTCGAGCTGTTGCCACCCGGCGGCGCCCGCAACGCCGTCGACGCCGCACTCTGGGACCTGGAGGCGCAGCTGCACGGTTTCAGCGTCTGGCACCGAGCGGCGGGAGCGGCCGAGGCCGTCGAAACGGTCTTCACGATCGGCCTCGAGGACGAGCCTGCCGCCATGGCGGCCAAAGCCGCTGCAGCAGACGGTTACACGCTTTTCAAGATAAAGCTGAATGCCGACCGTCCGGTCGAACGCGTTGCCGCCATACGCGAGGCACAACCGGATGCCCGTTTCGTCATCGATGCCAACCAGGGCTGGGATTTCGCCCAGCTTGTCGACGTGGCACCTCGACTTGCCGCGCTCGGCGTACAGATGATCGAGCAGCCGCTGCCGCGAGGTGCCGATGCCGAGCTCGAGCACTATGAGCCGCCACTGCCGCTGTGTGCCGACGAGTCCTGCCTGCACCTCGGCGAACTCGACGTCAGTGTGTCGCGCTACCAGATGATCAATATCAAACTGGACAAGACCGGTGGCCTGACCCATGCACTGCAACTTGCCGCTGCTGCGCGTGACCGTGGCATGGGTCTCATGGTCGGTTGCATGGGCGGGACGTCGATCGCAATGGCGCCTGCGCACGTGCTCGCGCAGCAATGTGATTTCGTCGATATCGACGGACCGCTGCTCATGCGCGGGGACCGGCCACACGGGCTTGTCTACGACTTCGGGACTGTGTCGCTGCCGGATCGGCCGTTCTGGGGAATGCCGCGTTAGCTCGCCGACAACGCGTCGATAAAACTCGAGAACAGTTCGTACTGCGAGGTGATCCCGAGCTTAGAAAACAGATTGCGCTTGTGGACCATGACGGTGCCCGGTGCAATGCCGAGTTCGCGCGCAATCGATTTCGATGAGTGCCCGCGCAACAGCAGCTGTGTAATCTGGCGCTCACGCTGCGTGAGCTCGCTCCTGCCAAAGGACTCGAAACACTCGGTCAGTCGCTGGTGCATGCTGCGATCGCGGTCGTCCGGCGCATGGCTACGCGTATCCCATACACGCCCCATTGCGGCCAGCACGATCGGTTCGATATTACGCAACCGGTTCAGCTCCGCGCGCGTGAATCGTTTCTCGACGCGCCCGCAAACGATGACCAGCGAACTCGCTGCGGAAACCGGCAACAGGAAGTCCATTTCGTCGGCGAGGTGCGTTCGTTCGACGTACTTCTTGTAGTACTCGCTCGAACGAAAGCGATCCGGATGCGTGTCCCGGAAGCGGCACATGGTCGGCTTGTTGTCCGACAACGCCATCTGGTAGAGCGGGTCCAGCAGGTAAGGTCCTGCAAGGTAGCGGTCGAGATAGTGCCGCTTGCGGCTGGGCGCCAGCGAGTGCGCCAGCACCTCCGGCGACGCATCCTTGTGAAATGCCAGGATGCTGGTGCCATTGTTGGAGACCGTCGCGCAGATCAGCGCGACGAGCTGCTCGGCGATCGCTTTGCTGTCACTGGCGGCGACGAGCGCAGCCACGCGCGCATGCCATTCAGGCGTGTCGAAAACGGTCTGCATCAGAAAGACGTAAGGAACGAGGCGGCATTGCCGCCAATATCGCTGCTGCCCGCCTGTGCGGCGCGCAGGTACTCGATGCCGCGTGGGTAGTCAACCGGCCGCGGGCTCCAGACTCGCCTTACGCGGTTGCGGTGGTAGACCTTGAGCTGCGGCCACAACGGAATGACCGCGGCCGGGTCGTCGTCGGTCAGTTCGGCATGCAGTGCCGGCAACCGGTAGAACGGCACATTCATGTCTGCATGATGCGCGTTGTGATAAGTGAAGTTCAGGACGAGCAGGTTGAGCCATGGCCAGCGGCGCGAAATGAACGGGCTGAACGTGTGTTCCTGCTCCCACGCGTAGTCGCCCTTGTGCGGCGGTTTTACCGTCGGTGTGTACAGCGTGAGGTTGTAGCCGTAGTCGTGCTGTGTCGAATCCATGAACCGCAGCACGTGCACCATGAGCAGGTAGGCCACCGTGTACAGGAGCGCGACCTTGGTAAACCAGATGAGCAGGGCTACGTAGATCCCGCCACGCACCAGGATGACCGTCACATTGCGCACCCGCTGATTGCGGCGCTCGGGAATCACAAACGACGTCAGCACCATGACGCCGTGCATCAGGATGAAGTCGTGTGCCGGGATGTAAAACCACTCAAGCACCTTCACGGCCTTCGTAAAAAACGGGTGGCGCTCGAAAAAACGCTCGTAGTCGAAGGCGACGACATCGTCATTGTCGACGTGGTGGCGAAAATGCTTGTAGCGCATGTCCTCGTAGGTGCCGTAGGCAGCGCCGCACAACCAGCTCAGGAATTCGCCCAGCTTCGCGTTGTCCCGGTGACGATGAAACACGAGGTTGTGGCCGCATTCATGGATCAGGTACGCCGCGATGACCATCGCATGGGCGAGCAGCAACGTGCCGGCAATGTTGGCTGCCCAGTGCGTGGCGAACAGCCCGGCGAATCCGAGCAGGTAACCGATACAGGCGTATGCCAGCGCACCGCAATACCACGCCCGCCCGCTGCTCTCCCTGAACTGGAATGTCCTGCTCAACTGACTGAATTCCCTGACGTAACAGCCTAGTTGTACACATCCCGTATCGCGATTGCCAGAGAACCTTTGATTAATCGCCGTTGCTTCCCTAGCATTGACGCCGAAGTCCACCGGCACGGAGTCGCCACCCATGAAACTCGTCACCGCCATAGTCAAACCGTTCCGCCTCGACGACGTCCGGAACGCCCTGAACGAGGTCGGCATCCAGGGGATGACGGTTAGCGAAGTCAAGGGTTTCGGGCGCCAGCGAGGACACACCGAGCTCTACCGAGGGGCGGAGTATGTCGTTGATTTTCTTCCGAAAGCCAAGATAGAGGTCGCCGTTGCCGACGATGCCGTCGAGCGCGTCATCGAGGCGGTGATCGAGGCCGCCAAGACCGGCAAGGTCGGCGACGGGAAGATTTTTGTCACGCCGATCGAGCAGGTCTACCGTATCCGCACCGGCGAAACCGGCGACAGCGCGTTATAAGCGGCGCCAGCCGAAACCGTCGCCGCGGCGATAGTAGACGGCGACGGCGCGTCCATAGATGTCACCTTCCGGAATCGGTCCGAACGTCCGGCCGTCACGGCTACGACCCCGGTGATCGCCGATTGCCAGCACCATGCCTTCTGCAAGTACGCCGTAATAGTCGGGGCCCGGCCCGTCCCTGAGATTGAGCTGCACGTAACGGTCACCGAAGACCTCGATGCTGGGATCGTCGTTCAGGCGCAGCCACTCGCCGTTTATCTGCAGGTTGCCCCGCTGCAGCAAGACCTCGTCGCCACCGATCGCGACGACACGCTTGATCAGACGCGTTCCGTCGATCGGCGAGTCGAAGATTACGATGTCGCCACGCGCAACCGGGTCGCCGCTGGTCAGCTCGAGCGTCGTAAACGGTAGCCGGAACCCGTAGGCACGCTTGTCAACGAAGACCCGATCGTCGATTTGCAGAGTCTCGAGCATCGAGCCCGACGGCACATAGTAGTGATCGGCAAGCGTCGACCGACCGGCGAGAATGCCCACAACCAGCATCGAGAGAATAATCGCCTCGCGAATAATCCTGCGAGCGCGATCAGAAGGCATATCGTTGTACCCCGATCATCGCCGCTAGTTCGGGTCGTCGACGATGCAGAACGCGTTCAGCTTGTTACCGTCGAGGTCGCGGAAATAGGCGGCATAGAAATTGCCGACGCGCGGCCCTGGCGCGCCTTCATCGGTCGCGCCAAGCGCGAGCGCTTTCTGATGAAAAGCATCGACCTGCTCCGGATTCCTCATCGGAACCGCCACCATCACCCCATTGCCGACGGTGGCGGGTTCGCCATCGAACGGCTTGATGACCGAGATTGCCGGCGCCTCGGAACTGGTGCCCCAGGCGACGAAGGTGTCGCCTTCGTAGACACGGCCTGCGCCGATCGTTCCAAACAGCGCGTCATAGAACGCCGTTGCATTTGCAAGGTCATTGGTGCCGAGTGTGACGTAGCCAATCATGTCGTTCTCCCGTTCATTCCTGTAAGCCGCTTGCGCCAGACCTCGAGCTTACCGGAGAAGCTCATCGAGGCGTAAGCCGGGCTCGTGGATGGCAGGCCGATGTATTCGACCCGGTCAGGACGTTCGACAAGGCGGTGAAACAGTTGTTCTGCCTTCCTGCCATTGAACGCGACACGCCGGACGCCGGCATGATTCGCGAAGAACCAGGCAAAGTCATTCGTCTGCGCGCTCGCAACGTCAATATCCGCATCCATGCTGCCCGGACGCACCGACGAACCGAGTACGTCCCAAACGGCAATGCCACATTGCCGCAGTCTGTCGCAACGCTCGGCGTAGCTGCCCGAAGCGGCGAAAAGCGCCGCCATAATGGGCCAGAACGCGTTGCGCGGATGGGCATAGTATTGCTGTTCGTCAATCGAGCGTTGCCCGGGCAGGCTGCCAAGGATCAGCAAGCGCGCATCAGGCCGCGAAATCGGTGGAAATCCCTCAGACCGTTCCATTCAGGTAGGCCTTGCGCCGAGCTTCGGGAAACTTCTCGATCGCATAGCGCAGCATGGTGCGCGGCATCTTGCGGTAGTGCCTTTTGAGAAACGACGCTTCGCACTTTCGATTGCGGTTGCCGACTTCTCGCAACATCCAGCCCACAATCTTGTGAATCAGGTCTTCCGGGTCGTCGCGGAGAATCGCTGCGAGTCGCAGCGCGTCGTCGTAGTCGTCCTGGCGAATGAAATGATAGGTCGTCATCATCGCGATGCGCCGGTCCCAGAGTGATGGCGAAGCTGCGAGGTCATAGAGTAATTCGCGCGAACGGTTCTGCAGATGCGGTCCGATGATCCTGTGCGCCGAGCTGTCGACGATGTCCCAGTTGTTCACATACTCACGATGTGTCACATAGGCATCGAATACGGCGTCACGCCTCGCATCGTCGCCGCGCGCATAGAGTTCGGCAAGCAGCAGGACGGCGAACAGGCGTTCCTCGTGCCACGCGGACTTCAGCAGAGACACCACCGAACGCAATGACGCCTGGCGAAACTGCCTGACCAGCTTGCGCACGACCGGGACCCGTACGCCATGAAACCGGTCACCCTCGCCATATTCACCCTTGCCGGTCTTGAAGAAGCACGCGGAGTGTTCGGCGATGGCCGGATCGGCGTGCGCCCGGATAGCCGCACGCATTGCGCTTGCCGTCGTCATGACCCGGCGAGCGACGCCATCCAGCGCGCCATCGTTTCCATGTCGCTGCAATGGCGGTCGTGCTTGGCCGGGTCGTCAGCCGTGATGTTCGTGGCTCGCAGCGTCTTGCGAACAACCCGGCCCCGGGTATCGACATCGATGTCGATGACATTGAGGCAGCAGGTTGCCTGGTCGAAAACGCTGAATGCAGCAGGCCCGAGACCGGTGGTCCAGCCGAGAATCGCAGCATTGGTGCCGCCATGAGCGAACAACGCCAAATTGTGCCAGTTCTCATCGCGAACCAGCGCCTCGAGTGCGGCTGCGATGCGATCGTAGAACGCGTGATAGCGCTCGCCGCCGAGAAATCGCGCCTCCTCGGAGCCCGCTCGACAATGCGTGAATGCGACGTCGCTTATGATGTCATATTCACCCGAGAAATCGCTGTTAAGTTGTTGAATTTCCCTAAATTTCAGACTTGACTCGGCCACAATATCGCGGTCGGCCAGTACCAGCTCTGCGGTCTGGCGGGTGCGCGGCAATCCCGAATGCATTGCGCGATCGATGCCGACGTTGGCAAACAGGCGTGCCATCGCAACGGCCTGCGCCCGACCGGCATCGTTCAGGTCGACCAGATCCGTATCCGGAACAACGTTGCCATCGCTGTCGAAGTAACTCACCGACCCGTGGCGAAACAGGTAGATCCGGCGCCTGGCAGCACCATCGATCGCCCTGCGGCGCCCGTGTTCGTCGATCACGCCGGGGATCATACGTCCTCGTACGGCATCGTCTGCATGATTTCGATTTGCTCGGCCTCGGAGATGCCGCGGCCGAGCCAGTTGGCGTGCGGACGGTAAGCCTCGCGTGGCGTCAACGCAGCAACACCGTCGATCTGAATATCGTCGCGCAAGAAAAAGGCGTTGGTGCCCGTCAGGTCGCACCCGACGAGGTAGTAGCCTTTGCGTTTGCCGAGGGACTCGAGCGCCGACAACGAGGCGCCGTGAAAGAAGCCGCTCGGGTGTTTCGAATAGCGTTCGAAATCGTCGGCGTACGGCACCGTGCAGGACCGGTCCGGGCCGAGACCCGCGTTGTACTCGATGCAAACGACCCGCGGCGATATGCAGTCCAGCGTTTCCCAGAACCAGTAGTCGTTGCCGTCGACGTCCAGCGACAGGAAGTCGATGTCGCGCGGCACGCCATTGCCGGTAATGAGGTCCTCGAGATTGTCACGGGTAATGAATGCCTGGACCGCGGTGACGCGGTCGTCAATGCCGTGTTTGCGCGCCGCAAAATTGAAGAAATCGACGTTTTCGCTGCTGCCGTCCATGACCAGGCCGGAGAAACCCTCGTGCATCATCAGCCGCAGCACATTGCATTGATGCGCGCCGAAACCAAATTCGACGAACCAGCGGGACTCAAAACCTACTTCGTCAAAGAGATAACGAATAACGCCGTCTTCGCCGTTCTGCGAAAGCCAGCTATATTCGTAACGGTCCAGACCGGGCGCGTCCTTCAGTACCTCCAGCGGCCAGTCCCTGCGATCGGGTTTCTGCCACTTGCGCGCTACTTTGCCGGCCCGAACCGGGAACGGTACCAGCGTGCGGCGCAGCCACTTTTTCGCGCGGCGTAGACGGTACTTTTTGACCGGGACGTCCACCATTCCCGGCTAGTATCCCCGCGCAGGGTCGACAACGTTGAGCAGCCGCTCGCCGGCGGCAAAGCGCCGCAGGTTCTCTTTGAGCAGTACGGTATGGGGCTCGCGACTGCCACCACTCCCCGACACGTGCGGCGTGATGATGACGTCGTCACGTTGCCACAGCGGATGCTCCGGCGGCAGGGGCTCCGGATCGGTGACGTCGAGGCCGGCCGCCGATACCTGGCCGGACTCCAGGGCGACCAGCAGGTCAGCGGTAACGACCGTGCCACCGCGTCCGACGTTCACAAACACCGACCCGGTCTTGAGCGCAGCGAAGAATTCGGCATCGAGCATGCCGCGCGTGGCGTCGGTCAGTGGCAACGCATTGACGACGAAGTCCGCCTCGGCTGCCAGCTCAAGCAGCTCGCTCGACAGGCCGACGCGTTCGACGAACTCCGGCCCCTCACGCGAGCTGTTGCGCGTCGCGAAGACCCGCATGCCGAGCGCGGCAGCCGTACGCGCGGCCTCGGTGCCGATGCCGCCGAGCCCGATGACGAGCATGGTTTTACCGGCGAGCGTCTGCATGCCTTGCGTGCCACTGCGGTCCCAGGCACCGGCCGGCATCCGGCGCGCATACAGCGGCAGATTCCGCGCGAGTGACATGCTCATGGCGATGGCGTGCTCACCGATGGCCGGCGACGACATTTTCTGCATGTTGGTTAATACGACACGGTTATCCGAGATCCCCCGGACATCGACACAACGATCGGCACCGGCCGAAAAAATCTGCACCCAGATCAGGTTTTTGCCCGCTGCAAGCAGGTCGTCACGACACCAGCCGATCAGGGCGTCGGCGTCGGCGATATGCGCGAGCGCTTCATCCGGCGAATCGACAAGGATGATTTCGACCGTTTCGGTCGGCGCATCGATATCAAGGAAGCTGGCTGCGACAACCTTGAGGCTGCGATCCCAGCCCGGCCGTTCCCCGACCGGCACTCCGCCTTCCCGTACGCCGGTGTCGGCAACGAGTTGGTCGATGGTGAGTTCGGCTTGCGCCGCGACGGCCGCGCACAGGGCGGCCACGGTCAGAATGATTCGCATCGCGGCAGTTTACGCCCTCTGCTGTGCGGCGAACAGAGCCGAGATGCGCTCCCGGTGCTCGCGATGGAAACCGTCACGATCGGCGTAATAGGCCTCGGCAAAGCCGGCGGGCGCGCCCGTGTCGGCGTCGTGAGACGCGCCCCAGGCGGCGATTTCGAGCAGGACAGGGGTAAGGCTGCGACCCTTATCCGTCACGGTATAGATCTTGTGACGCGCGTCGGCCGGATCCCGGCCGCTCGTGACGAAGCCCTGCTGTTCGAGCCGCCGCAAACGGTCCGAGAGGATGTTGGACGCGATTTGCTCGTCGGATCCCTGGAATTCTGCAAACCGCGTCTTACCCCACAGAACGAGATCGCGCAGTACCAGCAGGGTCCAGCGATCTCCGAACAGGTCGAGACTGTAGCTGATCGGGCAATTCGACTTTTCACGGCGTGTGGCGGGACTCATGGCTCGTCCGGTTGCAGCTGCGACCCCTGAATTGTTATTATATTACTTTCAAATTGCAAGTTATTTGTCGGGGATAACATGTCCGAGGTCGTATCGGAAGCCGAATGGCTGGCGGCGCGCAGGGAACTCCTGGACGCTGAGAAGGCGTTGCAATCGGCGCGCGACGAGCTTGCTGCCCGGCGACGGTCGCTTCCGGCACGGCGCGTCGACGATTACCCGTTTACTGGCGCGGACGGCCCGACGTCGCTTGCCGCTTTGTTCGGTGCTTGCTCGCAGCTGATCGTATATCACTTCATGTACCACCCGGACTGGGACGCCGGATGCAAATCGTGCTCATTCTGGGCCGACAGCTACGATGGCGTTGTCGCGCACCTCGCGGCGCGTGACGTCGCGTTTGCCGTCGTGTCGCGCGGTCCGCTGGAGAAACTGCTCGCGTACCGCGATCGCATGGGCTGGTCGTTTCGCTGGGTGTCATCCGAATCCGGCACTTTCAACTACGACTTCAACGTTTCGTTCACACCCGAGGCCATCGAGTCCGGCGACACGATGTACAACTACGTGGCGCGTGCCGCGCGCATCGAAGAGTTGCCGGGACTGAGTGTATTCAGGAAAAACAGTGACGGGACGATCGATCACACCTACTCGACCTACTCACGCGGACTCGACCCCCTGAACCCGGTCTACCAGATGCTCGATCTGGTGCCGAAAGGCCGCGACGAAGACGACCTGCCCTACCCGATGGACTGGCTCCGCCGCCACGACGAATACTAAAAAGGGATCAGCTACCTTTTTTCCGGTCTAATGGTAGCGGGTTCCTTTAGACCGGAAAAAAGGTAGCTGATCCCTATTTAGGCGGGGAAAAAGTCGATCGGTTTTGTGGTCGTGATCGCTTCGACGTCCTTGGCTTCGAAGCGGAACAGCTTCACGCGCGCTACCAGCTTGCGCTCCAGTTCCTCGTCACCGAGCTCGCTTGAGACGATCTCGCAGGCGGTCACCGCACCCGACGGCGCAATCGTCAGGCGCAGCACGAGCTTGCCCTCCAGCGACGGGTCACGCCGCAGCGCGCGGTTGTACAACGCGAAAATCGCGCCCTTGTTGCGGTCGAACACGAGCTCGATTTCCTCGCGGGAGCGTGACGCTTTGCCGCTGGAACCGGTGCGCGTGGCGCTGCCACCCGACTGGCCGATGCCGGCGACCGGACTGGCCACGCGTGTCGTATCGCGACCCGCGATACCCGTTCCGCCGGTATTGCGGCTCATATCCGCGGTATTGATACCGCCGGACGCCGTACCGACGTTTGAGGTGATCATCGAACGTTCGTTGCGTTCAGCCTCACCAACCGATGCCGTCAGGTCGCGATCATCGACCTGGTCCAGCAGTTCATTGTCCACCAGCGCGGACAAGTCCTCGGCGAACGGCATGAGTGCCGCTTCGGCCTGCTCACGGGCCACCTGCTCGAGGTCAACCTCGGGCTCCGGTTCGGGCTCGGGCTCGGGCTCCGGTTCAGGCTCCGGCTCCGCCTCGACAACCTCTTCAGGCTCCGGCTCTTCTTCTTCCGGCTCAGGCTCGGGTTCCGGAGGTGGCGGCGGCAACGGCTCTTCCTCGAGCAGCAACTCCGCGATGCGCGGCGGAATCTCCTCGACATCGAACGGATCGGGTTCCGGCACCGGGATAAACGGCCAAACCGCACTCAGGACGAGGCAGACCAGGAAGATGATGCCCAGCAGCCGCTGGAACTTCTGGTCCTGGCTCTTCCCTGTCGTCCAGGGCAGGTCGTACTCTCTGTAAAACGGTAGATCCACTCCGCTCTCCTCAGCGCGCCGCCTGCAGTTCGTCGAGCTTGTCCGAGCTCTTTTGCAACACGGCCAGCGAAATCTGCCCGTAATCCGAGTCCGTGCACGTCTTCATGACCTTCTTCAAAAGACGGTACGGGATGTCCTTGTCACCCATGATCGTGACTTCGCGTCCTGCGATGTCGTCGCGTGCCTCGCGTCGCAGTACGCGATCGTTTTGCGACAGCAGCGCCTCGCGCAGGGCCGGAATGTCGTTGCCCGGCTGCGCCATTACCTCATCGATGCTCGCAACAGGAGAGCCCTGCACGAGAATATCCGTGCGTCCGATCAGGATCACCACGGTCTCTTCGGGTTTTTTCTCGGCGATCGATTCCGGCAGCTTCATGTCCTTCTGGTTCGGCAGCGACTGCACGTCCGACGAATTGACGAGCAGGAAGAAGACGAGAATCGTGAAAATGTCCATCAGCGAAACGAGGTTCAGTGCACCGGAACCCTTGTTGCGCTTGTGGTGTTTCTCCATACGCCTGGCGCGACCTGACTTGACCATTACGATGCCCCTCCAGGTGCGACCGGCGCGTCACCGATCGATATGTCCGGGAACAGATCGGAACGCTCCACGACCTCTTCCTCTTCATCCAGCTCCTGCGCGACCCGAACCGTATCCATGACCTGCACCAGCGTGTCATACGCAATGTCCTGTTCCAGCAGGATCGACGCGTCGGTCTTGTCCGGGTAACGCTCCTTGAGCTGAGTGAGCTTTTCCGCCAACGCCGCATAGTCGTAACCTTCCTCGGTATTCGGGTATACACCCAGCAACCCCTGGTTACGATCGCCGACCTCGATTTTGTCCTGACGGACGATGACTTCCAGCTGGAAGACCTGGTCCTGCGGATCCACGGGCTCCGTTGAGGAGCCTGGCAAGTTCAGTTCGAGAACTGCCAAACGTGAGAACACCGCGGTAATCAGCAGGAATGGAACCAGGATCACCATCAGGTTCATAAAGGCCGTGATGTTGAGCTCAGCCGTCTCGGTATTTCGACGGCCGCCTCTGCGGCTGCGTATCATGTCTTAAGCCCCGGTCGTCTTCAGCTGACGTTCCGTCACCGCGTTCAGGAACTTGACCGATGCCATTTCGAGGCTGTCCACGAGCGCGTTGGTTTTCGTCTGCAACAACGCGTGAATCAGCAGCAACGGAATCGCGGCCATCAGGCCGAATGCGGTCGTGTTCATTGCCGTCGAGATCGACGCCGACAGCATGTCCGCTTTCTCGGCCGGGTTCGCCGCCGCCACCGCGGTAAACGCCTGGATCAGGCCGATAATCGTGCCGAGCAGGCCGAGAAGTGTCGCGATATTCGCCAGCGTCGCAATGTAGTGCGTACGCTTCTCGAGACGCGGCAGAACCTCCATGAGGCTCTCTTCCATGGCCTTTTCGATATCGTCGCGGCGGCGCGCCGACTTCACGCGGTAAAGTCCGTAAGTCAGGATCGAGCCGATAGCGGCCTTCGACTTCGACGTGTGCTGTGCCGCTTCCTGGAAGTTACCGGCCTTGAGAAAAGGCACGATCTTCTTCCACAGTGCGCGGTTGCTTGCACCCGAGGCCGTAAGATAAACCCAGCGTTCGATCGCAATTGCGACACCGAAGCCGAATACCAGCAGGATGGGGATCATGAACGCTCCACCGTCCTGGAAAAATCGCACGACTGTGCTCATTGGTCTGCTCCTCTAAGACAGATTGTTACTACTCTTCATCTTCCCGGTACAGGTCGTCGTAGTAGTCGACCTCCCGGATAAATTCTTCCCTGTCGATCGGTGCCAGCACCTCGTCGAGCAGGGTGTTCACGGGCGGCCCCATCAGGTCGCCCGGTTCGGCCTTCTGCCACGGCACGATGTACAACACCTTCGGCAGTTCCTGATTACCCGTGATTTCGGTGCGGCCGAGTGTCATCTCATCCATGACGCGATTGCCCGATGTCGTTCGGGTAATGTCCGGCGACGGTTCCGGCGTCTCGTCGGCATCGGGCTCGTCCGCCGACGTGTCCACGGCCGGCTCCAGGTCTTCAAATTCGGTCGCCGAGGTATCGACGGCCGGACCGATGTCGTCCACGTCCTGGGCGAAAGAGGCAAACGCTGCCAGTAACATGGCGAGCATGAATCCGGTGCCGAGAACTGATCGAGTACTCATGTCCTTCATTCCGCCACGTTTGCCGTCTGCTGATTCGCCGCCGTGCGGCGCCTCAGATCCGTTATCCACTTCGCAACCTGCTTGTCCTCGCCAACGAGGGACTGGTAGGCCTCGAAGTGGTGCAGCGCCGTTTCCAGCCGCTGCAGGTACAGTTCGTTAAGAACGCCCAGGTTGTAGTGTGCCAACGCGTATTCCGGCGAAACTGTGACAGCCTTCAAATATGCGGCTTCTGCCTCCAGGAAATTTCCATTTCTGCGAAGTAGCATGCCCAGTTGGTTCAATGCGGCCGGGTGGTCAGGGTTCAGGGCCAGGGCAGCGTCGATCGCGGAGCGGGCCGCGTCGTCATTGCCGTTGTCCGCGTGAATAATAGCGAGATTCACGTGCGCGCCCGGATAATCCGGGTACAGAAGCGCAAACTCCTTGAAGCGCAGCTCGGCATCGACGAAATCGCCGGCCGCCATTACCGCTGCCGCCTGCTCGTACATCGTCCGGACTTCCGGCGGGATCGCAGTGGCATCACCCGGCGCCGGGCCGGCGCCCCGGACCTCGCCCACCCGCTCGGAACCGGCCTGCCCTGCCGGACCGGATGCACATCCCGCGGCGACCGCAAGGATCGATAGCACGGCGATCGTCCGCACCGTGTCAGTAAAGCGCTGTAACAACATCTTCGCCGCGCTCCTCTTTCGCATAGCGGGCCGGCATCAGGCGCGCCAGCCTTTCAAAACTTTTCTGTACCCATTCGTCGTAGACACCGTCGACGACGCGATTGGTATTGGTCGTAAACAGGTCAATCGCCTTTTCCTCGAACGGAAAAGCCTGCTCCTCCAGCAGGATCTCGTACTGTTCCAGCGCCGCCGCGTCGAGATCGGTCGGTCGATCGGATTCCAGAAGGTCCGTGCTGAATTGTTCATAGACCTCGCCGAGCCGGAAAGTTGCGGCGGTCGTGACTTCGGCCACACCGTAGTCGGCGGCGCCGGTGTAAGCCGCGATGACGTCTTCCATGAGCTCTTTCTTCAGATTCAGGCTGTTCGCAAGCGGCTGCGTCAGCTTCACCACCTCGAAGCGGCGGCGGACCGGTTCGGCCAGCTCCAGCGATGCTGTGGCCGCCAGGTACCGGGTGCGATCCGTGCGTTGCGCGCCGGCCGTTGCGTCGACAGCAACCAGTTCCTCGAGTCTCATTGTGATTTCGGACTCGTTGCCATTGGCGCGGGCGATTTCGAGCAAGCGGAATCGCGCCTCGACCGACTCTGACAATGGATTCGGGTAACGTGCAACGATGTTGCTGAGGACCCGTTGCTCCCCTGCAAGAGTGCCGGTCTGTTCGTACAACTCAGCCGCTTTCCACAGCGCCTCGCGCCGCACGTCGTCGCTGCTCTCCGACGCATCGGCAATGCGTTCAAATTCTGCAGCCGCCTGCCCGGCGCGGCCCGATTCGAGGTAAGTCACCGCGAGTTTTTGCGTGACGTCGTCGTGGAATTCGCTGTCCGGGTAATCGCGGCGGAACTGCTCGAGTACGGTTGATGCCCGATCCCAGTTCTGCAGGTTGATCAACGCCGCGGCTGCGTCATATTCGGCGGTCGCGCGAATGTCGGAATCCGGAACGACCTGCCCGAGGCGCGTGAAATGCGACACCGCGGTCTCCAGGTCACCGGCATCGCGCGCCTGTTCGCCCTGCTTGTAGATCGAAGAGGCAATGCGATCCTTGATTTCCTGGTTTGCCGCTGCGTCGTCCGCGGGCGTAAATCCACGCAGGCTGTAATACGCGTTTTCCGCCTCGACAAAATTTTCGAGATCGAATTGCGAGTGCGCGATGACCGTCCACGCCGTGCGCGCGAGCTCGGGCTTCACAGGCGGTTGCTTGGCAACCACCGCCTGACCGACGCCGATCGCGAGATCGAACTGGTTTTGCCGGAACAGGTCTTCCGCGACCGTGGTCAGTACGGCACCGGATTCCGGATGATCCGGGTACGTGTCGGCAAAGCGGAGGCCGCTGTCGAGGTAAGCACTGTGCCACTCGTCCCGTGCAGGACCGGACAGCACGTTTTCATGTTCACGATAAGCAAGTATTGCCGCGTAGCCGGCCTCGGCCGACTTGTCGTGCGTATCGTATTCGTAGGCGGTGCGTTCGTACTCAGCCGTCGCGGCCGCATAGTCCTCGCTCTCGAACAGGATCTCGGCCAGCAGGAAGTTGGTGTTTGCGGAGTCCGGCTCGCCGGGGAAGTAGGCCAGGTACTTGCGGTACCAGTTGGCCGCCTTCTGGTAGTCGCTGAGCTCGCCATCCTCCTGCGCTTCCGCATGGTAATACTGCGCAAGGTCGTTCAGGTTGGTTTTCAGGTGAGCCGCCACTTGCGCATTCTCGTCGCGCGCGTTGCGCACCCAGAACTCGCCGTCCATGCCGTAAGTTTCGACAAAGTCTTCCTTGCCTTCCAGCACCAGGCTCGGGAAACCACCCTGCTTGTAGGACTCAATGACTTCGACCTGCAACAACGGTGCCTTCGGATGATACGGGTCCTTGCTGACGAAGGCGTGGTAGGTCTCCGCCGCGTCCTGGAAACGCTCCTGCTCCAGGTACAGATCGCCGAGGTTCCGATAGATCACCCACGAGTAGTGCGGGTTGGCGCGCGTTGCGAGGAACGAATCGATGCTATCGGCGCCGCCCATGTAGGAGAAACTGATCGACAATACGCGGAACGTATCCTCGACAAGTTCGCGCTCCGCGCGTTTCAATCCCTGCAGGCGCTCGTCGCCGTCCTCGATTTCGACGTCGCCTATCCTGCGATCGAGCAATTCGAAGAACGGGTTCAGGCTGTCTTCGTGCCACGCCAGTTTGAACTGCGACCAGCCGAGCTTGTACAGCGACTGCTCGTAGAATCGCGATGCCTCGCCATAGCGGACAACATGCTGGTAGGCCGACTCGGCCTCGTTATACTGCTTGCGCAGAAACAGCATTTCGCCCCGTCGAAACTGCACCTCGTCAATAAGCGCCGTGTCCGGGTACGCGCGCACCAGGTTTTCGAGCACCTCGAGGGCCTCATCGGTGCGCCCTCCGGTTTCGTACGCGCGGGCCAACTGGTACTGCACGGTATCGTTGCGGCGATAGTCGGGATAGGCTTCCAACAGCTCGGTATAGAGATCAACGGCATTGTTGTAGCCGCCCGAATCGAGCGCATCGATGTTGCGCTGCAACTGCTCGGCCTCGGTCGCCTCGAGCTCGAGATCACCGAGTCGGCGCATCGCCTCGGCGCGCAGCTCCGGGTCGTCCGACACGAGGTCGAGAAACTCGCGGTAGTTTTCGCGCGCGAGGTCAGAACTGTCGAGAATCACGTTGCCCGGTTTCACCTCGAACTCGCGATCTTCCAGGCTCTTGATCGTGTCCTTGTCTTCGACTTTCTGGGCGGCGGCCGGTACGGCTGCAGTCAACAGGCCGACGATAATGGCGATGCGCATGTTCATTCGCCCGCCTCCACAGTCGCTGCGAGATCGTAAATCGCGGCGAGCGCGAATCGCGCCTGCACCGTGTAGATCTCGAGGCGCTGTTTTTGCGCCTGCAACTCGCCGACGGCAATCGATTGCAGGAACGAGCGCTGTGCTGTGAGCGAATCTTCAACGCGCATCTTCATATTTTCGATGCGTGGTGCAAGTCCGTAGACGCGATCGCTGATCTCGGCGAAACGCTGTTGTTCCGCCAGCATGGTTTGCGTTAGTTGCCGACTCAGGCGCTGTGCTTTCACGAGCGCTTCACCGGCGTCACGCGCTTCACGTTTGATCTTCCACAGACGATCCTTGAATTCGCGCTCGAGCCGCCACTGCAAGACGCCCTTGAGCAATTCGATCTTCTGGCGCACATCGGCGGCCTCGGGAACGTCGGCCTGCAGCGCGGGGGATCTCTCGTAGCGGGAAATTTCCTCCCACATATCGAACTCGTCGCGCGTCGCCAGCGCCAGCCAGTCGAACGTGCGTTCGATATTCTCGATCGTCGAGTCGAATGCCAACTTGCGCGTGATCTTGCTGTTGAGGTCGGCGTCGTACAACGCATCCTCGACGATAGGAACCGTGCGGTCGAATTTTTCGATCTGGGTTTCGAGCATGTTGCCGTACACCGAGACGTCCTGTTGCCAGATGTCGAGGTTGCGATGCAGGTAGCTCAGGTCACGGTAGTTCTTGAGTCCTTCCTGGAATTCATGAGACGCCAGCAAATGGAACAGGTAGCGCGACTCCGGGCCCTGCGGAAGATTGTCCATGCGCCAGTACCAGCCCGTGCTATCCAGCGGATTGTCGTCGAGAAACTGGTCGAACATGTCGCCCGACTCGATGTGGGCGATCGTCCGGTCGATACGATCGGACTCCTCGTAAAACGCCTCTATCGCATTCAGATAGTGGTCGGCGGCCTGCCCGATTGCGTCCAGTTCCGACATCGCATACGGAATTGCGAGCATCGACTCCTGCACCGCCGGGTCCAGCAGATCGCGGCTGCGCAGTTCCATCCACGGTACAAGCGCCCGCCGGTAGTTGCCGATCTCGGCATCGGCCCAGCCGACGCCCAGCAAGGCCTTGTTGGAAAACGGGCCCTCCAGGCGCACGCGTTGCAACGGCGCCTTTGCCGCATGCGCGCGGCCGTCCTGCAACAGGGCGTAGCCCAGGGCAAGGTTGGCCTTGTCTCGAAGGCTGCGCATTTCTTCGTTGAACGGACTGATCTGGCCGAGCTCGGCAAGCAGCGCTTCGGCCTCGGCGACACGGCCACTGCGCACCAGCGCGACACCGACGTTGAAGCGCGCGTAATACGACCACTCGGTACGCCCCTGCCAGCTTGACAGCAACGCGATCGCTTCGTCGTAGCGCCCCGAGTCGATCAGGATCTGGGCCCTGAGCATGCGGGCCTCGCGCTCGAGATTGTCCGGCAGATCGCTTTCGATGTAGTTGAGCGCCTGTTCGGCGCGTTCCAGGTAGCCGCGCTGGTACCAGATTTTCGCGAGGAAGAACCAGGTTCGATCTCGCATTTCCGGCGTCGCGGCGTCGCCCAGGAGCCGCTCGAAAATATCGGCGGCTTCCAGGTGGTGTCCGTAGGACAGGTACATGCCACCGAGCAGCAACTCGGCTTCGCTTTGGTGGTCGTCGAGCTGGCCCTGCTCCTGCGCGGCCAGCAGACGCACGATCGCCGGGAAGTATTCTTCCTGGTAAAACCAGAACAGGACCTCGCCAAAGTGCGGGTCCTTGACGATGATCGTGTCATCGACATCGGCAGCTTCTGCCGGCACCGCGATAAGCAGCGCCAGCAACAGGCTAGGCAGGATGGAGCAACCGCGGGACAACGATCACTCCCATTCTTTAATGATAAATTCAGGCTGCTGTTTCTTGACGCGGTCGGTAATCTCGAGCTCCACGTACTTGGCACCGATGCCCTTGTTGAAATTCAGCGTAGCGCCGCGACGGTAGTCCCGAATATTGGGGCCTTTGCCGGTAAAAATGGCGACCAGTTCATGGTCGCCGGTTTTGAGGTTCGCCATGTGCACGCGGTGTACGCCGCCGCGCGCCAGGGCATCGGCTTCACGTTCCGTATACAGGTGATTGGCGACTTCCTTGCCGTCGATCTTGATGTTGACCGAGTCGATTTCAAAATACTCGCCAACGTCCATGGATACGAAGAAAGCGACCTGGGAATTTGCCGGGAACAGCAACTCCTCCTCCAGCAGGAACAGGTCACGATTGAGATCCAGTACCTCTTTCTTGAGGTCCTGCACATCCTGGTCGATGCTGCGGAATTCCTCGCGAGCCTGTGCTTCATCATTTTGTGCAAAACCCGCCGGTGCGAACAACAGCATCGCGGCAACCAGCACACTGATAAGGGATTTCGTCACTGTCTTCGTCTCCTATTTACTCGCGCAACAGCGAGCGAACCTGGTCCAGGTACTTGTCCTCGTACCCGGGTTTGTAGCCGTGATGAACGTAGCGCACCGTGCCTACGCGATCGACCAGCACCGTGACCGGCATCGCCTCGACTTCGTAAAGTCGCGAAACTTCCTTGCGATCGTCAAAGAGCACCGGAAAATCGACACCCAGTTCCTCGATCATCTGCATCGCACGGCGCGAATCGTCGTCGATGTTGACGCCCAGCAGATTGAATCCGACACGCTGATAGCGCTGGTACAACTCATCAAGCAGCGGCATCTCCTGGCGGCACGGCCCGCACCAGGTTGCCCAGAAATTGATCATCACCACGTCGCCCCGGTATTCCGAGAGACGCAGGTTTTCGCCGGTTGAGCTCTTCAACGCGAAATCCGGCGCCGGCTGGCCTTCCATGCCAGATGACGCGAGCGACGTTGCTGCAAAAACGGTGAGCAGCATGCCTGCAATCGTGTTTTTGATTTTCATCAGTCCGTTCCTTGTCGTGTTGCCCGATTCCTTCCGCAGACCCCGAATGGTGACAGCCGGGTCCGTCCCGGGCCGTGATAATCGTCACAGTTGCCCGAATTCCTTAAACATAATGACGTGCAATTCCAGGATCGACAGCGCCGCGCAACCCCTAAAGATTACGTCAAATCGGCGCTATTCCCAAAGAATAATTTTTCCCAAGTCTCGCCGCCTATGATAGGCGTATGAAGCTGAATTTAAAGTGAAAACCCGTCGCCTTTCAGCGACACTCGCCTGTTTTTCATGGCCGAGAGCCCACTCGCCTATTCCGGCGGCGCCAAGCCATCGGAATAAAACACCCGCCCGGACGCATCAATCACGATGGCTTCATACGCCGACAGGCGAGCAATCAGTGTCAACCCGCGATCGACGCCGAGGATAAACACGGTCGTCGACAACGCATCTGTCATGACGGCGTCCGGCCCGATCACCGACGCACTGTGTACGCCGCTGGCGGGTGCGCCGGTCGACGGGGCGATGATGTGGTGGTAGCGAATGCCATCCTCTTCAAAGTAACGTTCGTAGTCGCCCGAGGTTGATATCGCTTCATCCTCGAGCGGCACCAGCATCGCAACCTCGCCGTCGCGCCGCGGATCCCGGATAGCGATGTTAAACGGCCTGCCACCCCGGTTGCCGAGCAGCCGGGAATCGCCGCCTGCAGTAACGACGCCGCTCGAAACGCCTTTGTCACGCAGGATTTGCACGCCGCGCTCGACAACATACCCCTTCGCGATCCCGCCGAGATTGATGCGCACACCCTCGACGCGAAACGCGATCGTCAGGTTTTCCTCGTCCAGCTCCAGGTGCCGAAAATCAATCTTCGGCAGTTGGGCCGCCGTCGTTTCCGCGTCCGGCCGACGCCGTTCACGAAAATCGAAATGCTGTCCGATGCTGTCGTAGGTGATGTCGAACGTTCCGTCGCTCAGCCTGGACACCTCGATCGAACGCCGTACCAATTCGAACAGTTCTGCGCTGACCGCAACCGGTCCGTTGGCAGCCTCGCGGTTGATTTTCGAGATTTCGCTCTCATCTCGGTAAGTACTCATGAGCCGGTCGATACGTGCCGCCTCCTGAAACACGGCCTCGACAGTGACTCGACCTGCCTCGGGATCGTCACTCCAGAGGTAGACGCTAACCTCGGTACCCATCATCGGCCGCGCCTCGCCGATCCATTCTGCGAGTGCGGGTCCTGCAACCAGCAACAGCAGTGTCGCTAGTACTGCAGAGGACCGGGGGTTATGCTTGACGCTTGAACTCATGAAGGAGGAGCGGGACAGTGACTTCATTCCTGATATTACTCGGCATCATCGCCGCGTTGGTCATGTGGGCAGTTGGTATATACAACCGCCTGGTCAACGAACGCAACCGCGTACGCAACGCGTTTGCCCAGATTGACGTACAGCTTACACGTCGCCACGACCTGATCCCGAACCTCGTGGAAGCCGTCAAGGGCTACATGAAACACGAGCGCGACACGCTGGAAGCCGTGATCCAGGCCCGAAACAGCGCCGTTTCAGCGCTCGATGCCGCGAAAGCGGACCCGGCAAGCGCCGCGGCGATCCAGGAGCTGGGCGCCAAGGAGGGCGCGCTGGGCGCCGTTCTCGGCCGCCTGTTTGCGCTGTCGGAAGCGTATCCCGATCTCAAGGCCAACCAAAACATGCTCGAGTTCCAGGAAGAGCTGACAACCACGGAAAACAAGGTCGCCTTTGCTCGCCAGTCTTTCAATGACGCGGTGATGAACTACAACAACACGGTTGAAAACTTCCCCAACAATCTCATCGCCAGCACGTTCCGCTTCGAGCTCGCAAGCTTCCTCGAGATCGAGTCGGAAGAAATGCGAGAAGTGCCGGAAGTTTCGTTCACCTGATCAATTAAGCGGTGAATTTCTTCGCAGTCCAGGACCAGGCCCGGCGCAGCTCGCGGCGCCTGGTCCTTGCCTATATCGCCGCTACGATCGCGATCGTCGTCGGCGTTACGCTTATCGTCGCCTTTGCCCTGCACACCTCGACGACGGCACAGTTTTACGAGCAAACCTTCGTCGGCTCGGTTCGGCAGAATACGTCGGTCCTTGCGATGACTGCGCTTGTCACAGCGGTCTTTATCTTCGGCTCCAGCCTCTACAAGACGTCGGCATTGTCGTCCGGCGGCGGAGCCGTCGCACAGCAGCTCGGCGGTACCAAGGTCCCGGCGGACGTTGCGGACCCGTTGCGGCGCCGGCTGCGCAACGTCGTCGAGGAGATGGCCATCGCATCGGGTGTTCCGGTGCCGGAAATCTACGTCCTGGAAGCCGAGGACGGGATCAATGCGTTTGCCGCCGGCTACGCACCGGGCGACGCTGCGGTAGCCGTCACGCGAGGGGCCCTGGAATTGCTGGACCGCAATGAGCTGCAAGGCGTCATCGCCCATGAGTTCAGCCACATCCTGAATGGCGACATGCGCCTCAATATTCGGCTGATGGGCGTGTTGTTCGGCATCATGGTCCTCGGCCTGATCGGGCGCATGATCGTACGCGGCGGCTATCACACCAGCATCGTTTCAAGCCGACGCGATCGCGGCACGCCTGTCGTTCTCGTCGTCGGACTCGGGCTCGTCATACTCGGTGGCATCGGCGTTTTTTTTGCACGTGTCATCAAGGCCGGCGTTTCGCGCCAGCGCGAATACCTCGCCGACGCATCCGCCGTGCAATTCACGCGACAGTCCGAAGGCATCGCGAATGCGCTGAAGAAGATCGGCGGCTTCAGCGGCGGGTCACTGATTACCGCGGCCGATCCCGAGGAAGTCAGCCACATGCTGTTCGGCACGGGCTCGAAACTAAGCGGCCTGTTCGCGACTCATCCACCCCTGACAGATCGTATTCGCGCGCTGGATCCGAGTTTCACCGAGTCCGACTACCCCAGGGTAGACCGTCGACGCGCGTCGCAAAACGTTGCGGATGCGCGTGCGGCCGGATTCGCGGGAGACGTCACATCAGCGATTGCAACGGGCGGCACTACGGTGCTCGCAGAGACTATCGCCGAAACCGTCGGCCAGCCGGAGAACGAGCACGTCGAGTACGCGCAGCGGTTGCGGCTCGCAATTCCCCAGCCGCTCTACGATGCGGCACACTCGATCCAGCTGTCCTACCTGCTCTGCATCGCGCTGATACTCGATCGCAGTGGTCGATCAATCGAACGGCAGCTGTCGCTCGTTACAGAGCAACTCGGCGCCGAGCGGGCGCGAATCCTGCGCGAGTTCTATACCGAACTCGGCCGCACGGATCCGGAGGTTCGTCTGCCGCTATTGGAAATTGCCTTTCCGGCACTCAAGCAACGGCCCTCTCAGGAACTTGCCTACCTCGTGTCGTTAACCTCGCGTCTCATTGAAATCGACGGCAGGATCGACCTGTACGAGTATTGCTTTTACCGCATCATGATGAGCAGCCTTGGCCAGGCGATAGACCCGCGCGGCGGCCGAAGCGCGGTGCGCGCCCGCCGCAGCGAGTTGCAATCCGCTGCCGTTGCCCTGCTGCGCGTCCTCGCCGATTACGGCCACGAAACGGATGCCGAGCGCGTCGCCGCGTTCCAGGCCGGGCTTGACACCCTCGGCCCCTGGGCGCAGCGGCAGGAATACCGGTCGGACCGGGACTACACGGTCGCCACGCTGGATCACAGCCTGGATGTACTGCTTGGGCTCAACAGCAAGGGCCAGGAGTCCCTGATGCGTGCGCTCAGCGCGACGGCAGCCCATGACGGCGAACTCGCGGTCGCCGAGGCGGAACTGATTCGCGCTGTCTGCGCCACACTCAACTATCCGTTGCCGCCCATCCTCGTTCAACGCTGAGCGACTCCCGAATGCGGTATCATTGAACTCAAGAGCGAACCACCGATCCAAAACACCATGATCAGCACACGATTCCTTGCCACCGTGACGATACTCGCGGTCCTGGCAACCTCAACCGCATCGGCAGCCACCCGCGAAGAAAAACGCGTTGGGGACGCCGCCGACGTCCTCGAGCAGCTGCTGCGAATTCCCGAGAGGCAGATTCCACCGCAGCTCCTGTCGCGGGCCTATGCCGTGGCCGTGATTCCGAACGTCGTCAAGGCCGCATTCGGGCTTGGCGCACGACGTGGCAAGGGAATTTTGGTCGTACGCCAGGACGACGACTCCTGGAGCAACCCGGCGTTCGTCACGATTACCGGTGGCAGCGTAGGCTGGCAGATCGGTGCGCAATCAACGGACATCATTCTTGTCTTCAAGACCCGTAAAGGTGTCGACGGCATCGAAAACGGGCGCCTGACCCTGGGTGCCGACGCCTCGGTCGCGGCCGGCCCGGTCGGCCGCCATACCGAGGTGGCGACCGATATCGAGTTCAAAGCCGAAGTGTATTCGTATTCCCGCAGCCGCGGCCTGTTCGCCGGCGTTGCTCTCGAAGGTGCCGGTGTCACGATGGACCGCAAGGCAAACGCCTCGTTTTACGGCGATCCCGGCATGACGCCCGAACGAATTTTTGTGAGCTCCCCGAATATTGCACCGGCAATTGCAAACGAATTCGTTCAGATCCTGACCCGGCAAACGATGCGCCTGCCGACGCAACCCGGCATGAGTACCGGCGGTGCAGCGCCGGACGCCATGCCCGAACCCGAATCCGAGGTCCGCACATTCGGATTGCCGGGACCGGGAGACGCCGACACAGATCCGGGCACCTGAGACGTGTCGCTGTCAGAACTGATCACGCAGGTACAGAATCTCGCCGAGGCAATCGGCCCGAACCTCTACCTGCAGGCGGCGGTTATCGCGCTGGCCTTCATTATCGTCGGCAAGATTGCCGACTGGATTATTTCCGGCATTATCGGTCGCATTGCGCGGCGTTCGGACAATCAGTACGACGACGAATTCGTCGGCCTTGTGCACCGTCCCGTGTTCCTGTCGTTCGTGCTGCTCGGCCTGTCGCTGGCAACCCGCCGCCTCGAGCTACCGGATGTCCCGACGTTCGTGACGATCGGCATTCTGAAGACAATGGCCATTGTCGTCTGGTACAGCACCGCGATGAAGCTCATGGCGCTGCTCGTCAAGGTCTTCTCAGGGGCGCGCGACAACAAACTCGTTCAGACCGGCATGCTGTCGCTGTTGCACAACGTCATGAAAGTCGTGCTCGTCGCACTCGCCGGTTACTTTGTTTTTCTCGCATGGAACATCGACGTCACCGCCTGGCTGGCCTCGGCCGGAATTGTTGGCCTGGCGCTCAGTTTCGCCGCGAAAGATACGCTGTCAAACCTGTTCGCGGGCGTCTCGATCATCATGGATGCGCCGTACAAGACCGGCGACTTCATTATTCTCGATACCGGCGAACGCGGTGTCGTCACCGACATCGGCCTGCGCAGCACGCGCATCCTCACTCGCGACGACATAGAAATTACGATTCCCAACGGCATCATCGGCAACAGCGCGATCGTCAACGAAGCAGGCGGGCCGCCTTCACAACACCGTATTCGCGTCGCCGTTGGCGTCGCGTATGGCAGCGACATCGACCATGTCATGGCAGTTCTTGAAAAGGTTGCACTCGACCATCCGGAAATTCTCCACAACCCGGAACCGCGTGTTCGTTTCAGGCTGTTCGGTGAATCGAGCCTCGACTTCGAGGTATTGGGCTGGATCGCGCGGCCGGTGGACGGCGGCCGCGTTCGGCATGAGCTGAACTGCGCCGTTTACAAAGCGCTGAATGCCAACAATATCGAGATTCCGTTTCCGCAGCGCGACCTGCATGTGCGGACCATGCCGGCTACGAAAGAAGACTAGGGAAGCCCGGCGCGACTCCCGGCAATCCTAGTTGCCGTCTTCGTTGCGGCGCTGCAGTTCGTCGCGAATCGCAGCAAGGTCGCTTTCCGGCTCATCGGGTTCGGTCTGCAGCGCCGGCGCATTGCCACCGTCGCTTGCCGGCAGTACTTCGCCGTAGTCGGCGAGTTCCTCTTCGCCCTGCGACTCCGGAATTACCGCGATCGGTGTATTGCCACTCAGCTCATCCGTGTCGGGCTTGTCCTCGGCTCGCGGCATCGGTACGCCGAATTGAGCGAGATACTCTTCCTCTTCTCGCCGTTGCCGTTCCTCGGCGGCCCGGCGCCGGGCCGCCGCTGCAGCCTCCTGGGTGCGCCGTAACGCGCGACGTTTCTCCTCGGATTGCTGCTCCAGCGCAGCACGCCGCGCCGCTTCTTCCTTGGCTTCTATACGCTTGACCGCTTCGCGGGCGTTGATGCACTCCTGGTCATAACGTGTGCTCTGGCGATCCTGCGAGCACCGCACCATGGCCGCTTCGAGGAGAATCGGGTTCTCCACAAACTCGGCGGCCGTTCGCGGCGGCGGCTCTTCGGCACAGCCCGCGAGCAGAGTGGCGCCGCACAGCAACATTGTCAGGTACCTGCTCATTTGCAGCGGGATCTCCAGCAGATTGGCCCTCAATTTGAGGGTCGCGGTGAACATAATAGCAAAATAGTCAAATACCAAATCCGGCACCGGTTCGCAGTTTTGCGCAGTAAATCAAACGATTCGGCTATAGTGTCCGCTAGTTCGCCGCGGGATTTCACCCTTGTCAGGATCCAGCCAGTTCTCGCTGCTCGGGCAGCGTCGCTTTGCCCCGTTCTTTGCGACCCAGTTCCTGGGTGCCCTCAATGACAACATTTTCCGTAACGGCCTCGTAATCCTGGTCACTTTCCAGAGCATTCGCATTCTCGGGCTGGACGACAAGATGCTGGCCAACGTCGCCGCCGGACTGTTCATCCTGCCGTTCTTCCTGTTTTCCGCGACCGCCGGACAACTCGCCGACAAGTATGAAAAATCAATGCTCATGCGGCGTATCAAGCTATTCGAGATCGGGCTCATGTCGTTCGCCGGCATGGCCCTGATGAGCGAAAGCTACACACTGCTGCTGTTCGTGCTGTTCCTGATGGGCTTCCAATCGACGTTATTCGGGCCGGTCAAGTACGCGTACCTGCCACAGAAACTGCACACCGATGAACTCGTCGGTGGCAACGCCCTGGTCGAGTCCGGTACCTACGTCGCTATCATCCTGGGCCTGATCATCGGCGGCATTGCCGTCGCATTTCATTCGGGCAAACAGGTCACGCTGGCCGCATGCCTCTTGATCGTCGCAATGCTCGGCTACCTTGCGAGCCGCCAGGTTCCCAAGACGCCCGCTGTCGATCCGGAGCTGACCGTCAACTGGAACGCCTGGGAGGAAACCTGGCGCATCGTCAAATTTGCCCGAGAGGAGAAAAGCGTCTTCCTCTCGATACTCGGTATTTCCTGGTTCTGGTTCTTTGGTTCCGCATTGACGATCCAGATACCGGCCTACACGAACGATATCCTGAACGGCAACGAAGCAATTACGACGACGTTGCTCGTCGCGTTCGCGGTCGGGGTCGGAACCGGATCGCTGTTGTGCGAACGTATGTCTGGCCACCGTATCGAACTCGGCCTCGTACCCTTCGGCTCAATCGGCATGAGCCTGTTTGCGATAGACCTGTATTTTGCGCAGCCGGTCGCACAGGCCACGGCGGTAAACTCCGTCGCTGAATTTCTCGCGCGCCCCGGCAGCTGGCGCATACTCATCGATATTGCCTTGCTCGGCGCATTTGGCGGTTTCTATAGCGTTCCGCTGTACGCGCTGATTCAGAAACGCTCCGAGCGAAAACACCTGTCGCGCATCATCGCCGCGAACAACATCATCAATTCGCTGCTCATGGTGGGCGCCGCTGTCATTTCAATGGTCGTGCTGTCGAGCGGCTACTCGATTCCACAGTTGTTCCTGGTCGTCGCCGCGCTGAACGCCGTGGTCGCGATTTACATCTATTCGCTTCTGCCTGAATTCCTGATGCGTTTCCTCGCGTGGATATCAATCAACATCGTTTATCGAATCCGGCCGAAAGGCCTCGAAAACATTCCGCGTTCCGGCCCGGCGATTGTCGTGTGCAACCATGTCAGTTTCATGGACCCGATCATTCTCGGCGGGTCCGTCACGCGCCCTATGCGATTTGTCATGTGGTACAAGATTTTCGAGATGCCGTTCCTGAAGTTCATCTTCCGAAATGCAAAAGCGATCCCGATCGCATCGGCGCGCGAAGACGAGGAACTCATGGAACAGGCGTTCGAAAAGGTCGACGCGGAACTCGCTGCCGGCAATATTGTTTGTATTTTTCCCGAAGGCGGGCTGACGCCGGACGGCGAGATTCAACGATTCCGTCCCGGCATCGAGCGCATCCTGGCGACACGACCGGTGCCGGTCATTCCGGCGGCGCTCGGACGACTGTGGGGCAGCTGGTTCAGCCGCCGGAAAGGCGGCGGGATTCGCAAGATTCCGGGACGCCTGTTCGCGCGTGTCCCGGTGTTTTTCGGCGAACCGGTCAAACCTGCCGATGCGACAGCAGCCAACCTGGAGCTGCTCGTCAGGACCCTGCGGGGCGATAGGCGCTGACGCGCGACTGCCAGTCCTGCAACAAGGCCTCTCGACTGCCAAACAGACCGCCTGCGCCGGACCGCAGCGGGTTTATGACCGTCAATTCGATAAATCCGCCGCGGACAACCGGCAACACTGCCTCCGGCATCTCACCGGGTTGCCCGGCGCGAAAAACGATCCCGGCGCCATTGATCACCGGCGGTATGAGCATGGCGTCCCGCCAATGTAGTCCGGCTGCCGACGGCGTCGTCAGGTGCGCCCAGCGAGCCGTGCGAATCCAGGCCCGGGTCCCGGTCGGGTCGAAGACGACCTCCTCGACCGGCGACGGAAACCTCAGCGTGTTCTCCGCTATCCGACCCTCGGCCAGGAGAAACTGGCTGGCCCGGTTGCGCGCGTCAACCAGGATCATATAGTCGCCGCGAGGCGCAATCTGCAATGCGCGAATGCCGGACTCGCCTTGCCAGACCTGCTGCACTCTCCAGCTGTCGTCGGACTGTCGCTGAACAACCTGCAACGCGCCCCTGCTGGTGCCGACGTAGAGTTGGCCATCGCCGGCAAACGCGACGTCGCCAACGGGGTCGGCAAAGCTGAAGTTTGCCAGCTTGTCGCCGCTCGCTACGTCCAGCAGCGTCACGCTGTTGCCGCCTGCCGCGGCCAGAACTGACGTCGCCGGCGAAAGCCGCATCGTCGTCACCTCGGCCCCGATAATCCCCGCGACCCACGGCAACGGCTGTCCCGAGGCGGTGCGCCAGATACGGATCGAGTTATCGAGTGCGACACTGGCCACGAACGCCCCGTCGGGCGACGCCGCCAGGCGCCGCACTTCGGTCGTATGGCCGACATAGCTGACGTCGTCATTCGCTGCGACGACGTCCTCAAATCCGGTACCGGCCGGCAATACGTGCACATGACCGCCAGGGTCGCCGATCACAATCGACTCGCCGTCCGGCGTAACGAGAAGCACCCGGTTGCCGGACGGACTCCAGATGCTGTGGCCACCCTGTGTGTTCCGCTCGGGTGGTGCGGATGGTGTACGCCAGATCCGAGGTTTCTCGGGCGCGCTGCCCGTCAGCAAATAGGTTTCGTCGCCGCTGAACGCCAGCAGCTCGCCCGACGGGTCTGCCGCATGTAACCCGAGTGGCGGACCGACAAGGCTGCCGTCCCGGCTGTCGAATACCTGGTAGCCCAGCGTCGGACGCCCCGCGGCCGCCAGCGCACCGGACGGCGAAAACGTGAAATGCCAGCGGCCGGCACCGAATGTCTCCGCCACCGGCCGTTCGGGGCGATCGACGTTCCACAAGGACACGCCGGCACCGGCGAACAGCGCGCCGAGCGCGCCGCCATCGGCCGACAGTTCGACGGCACTCGGCTGCATCGGGAGATCGAGCTGCGCGATCTGCTCACCTGCCGCGACGTCCCAGACGCGCACGGCATTGTCAAAGTCTGCAATTGCGACGCGTGAGGCGTCGGCGTTGATCGCGACATGCGCCGGCGAACCGGCGACGGTAATGCTGCCACTGACGGTGCCGTCGTCCAGGGACCACAGTTCGATGCGGGACTCCACGTCGCCACGCTGAACGGCAAAAAGGTGCGTACCGTCCGGTGTGAGCCTCGCCCCGAGGCTCGCTGCACCGACGGGCAGCGTTGCTACCCTGTCGCCCGTGGCCGTATCCCACACGTTGACCTTGTCCTGCGTCGCCGTTACGAGGTGCCTCGCATTGGCATCGAGGCCGATCAGCGCTTCGCTTTCGTTGACGGCAATCGCTCGCACCGGCTCGGCGAAGGAAAGGTCCCAGACGCGCGCGCTGTCACTTTGCATGGCACGCGCAACCGCGTAGCGACCTGAACGATCGAACCACAGCTGGTCGGTCTCGCGCTCGACCGGGTCCGGTATGTTCATCCCTCGCTGGAAATACTCGACGGCGCCCTGCGAGTTCAGCTTCAGGTTCCAGCCGACGAGCTGGCCTGCCACACCGAGTGCTTCGTCGCGTACACTGAGGCTCCAGGTCCCGTTCAGCGATTCGCCAACCAGCTCCCGTAGCTGACTGGCCGGGATGACGATGTCGTCGCCACTCGACGCACGCTCGAGTCCCGTTTCGACCTCAACGGTACGGCCGGATGGCGCGATAATCTTGAGGCGCAGATCAACGAGCCGCGCATGACTGATATTGAGTGTGAGACCGACGCGGTTCACGGTGCCCTCGCGATCGACGAACACCCTGCGCACCATGGGTGACACCTCCAGTGCGGTAACAGCCCACGGCTCGCGTTGTTGCAGGCCCTGCGGTGTTTGCGACCACTGTGAAATCTGTGCTCCGACCGCCGTCGTCAGCACCATTGCGTGCGGATCGAAGACTGTTTGACCGTCCGGCAGCGGCGGCAGAGTCGCGACCAGCTGCGTGTAGTCTTCGCCGACGAGCGAAGCGGCGCGCTGCCGACGTGCCGGCGTTGACAGGACCAGCGATCGTAGTGTCGCCAGTAGCGCGACATCCCGACGCTCATCACGCAGTGCAGCGGTCGCATGACGATCCCAGAAGCCGGCCTCGATCTCCTCCGGCAGTCGACCGGGTTCCGGCAATGCCGCGACGCGCGCTGTGAGGTCGCGAATTTCGGCAACGTCCAGTGTCAACCTGCCACGCCGCTCAAGGTAGCTGCGATACAGCGTATCGGCCGTGTCGGAATGGCCGGGGAACGACCGCAGGTTCTCGTAAGACTCCTGCGCAATTTGCGGGACCGTGGCGTCGTCTGCGAGCACCCGCGCGTATGGGCCCGGCAACCATTGCGTGTACCAGAACGGGATCAATGCGAACAAAAGCAGGCCCGCCGCCATCATCAGCGGTACACGCATTCGCGTTGGCAGGTTTTCGTTGGCCCAGCGAGTGGTGAAAACAGCGCCATAGAGCCGATTGCGAACAGCGAGGTTGCCCTCGTCGTCGATTGTGACAAGGCCGACCGCCATGAGGCGCCGTTGCAACGGCGACCCGAGATCGGCGGCCACTTCGATGCCCTTTCGCAACCGGCCATACAGGTTCAGCAACGGCTCACAGTCTTTCGAATCCTGGACGATGCGACGATGGATATGGCTCATGTGCGGTTCACTGTGCAGCGCCGCACGACCGGCCAGCTGGTGTAGCGCTATGTGGTCAATTTCGTCGGCAATGTGCTCTGCATCCAGTGACTCACGCGCAACGGCTCGCGCCAGCTTTTGCGACAGGTACGGCTGTCCGGACGTCCAGTAATAGATACGATCGAGTGCGGCGGCGGCACTGGCCGGGTCAAGGTTCAACTCCGTCACGAACAGGTCGAGGTCGCTGCGCTCGAAGTCATCGAGCTGGATCTGCTGCGTGACGTTGAAGGGTGACAGCTCGGGCTCACCGATCAGGCTGACCGGATCGCACTCGCCGGACAATACGAACGTTAGTCGAAGAAAATCCGGGTCCGTCGTGCGTGCATTGTGCGCCGCACGAATGCTGGCCAGTAACTGGTCCGCATAAGGGCGATCCTCGATGCACTGGATTTCGTCGACAAAGACGACGACATCGTCGCTGATGTGCTGCAGCAGTACCTCGGAATAAAACTCGACGAGCCGTTGCCGGTTGTTGAGAATCGACTTGTCCTGCCACCAGTCCTGCAAATCGTAGCGAATGCGCAGTTGCCGCAGCAGGCGGTACGCCACGCTGTAGTACCAGCGCCCCGAGTCGCTGCCGCCATCGCGCTCGCCGATCTGCTCGAGATCGAGCACCGCGACCTTGCTCCCGTGGCTTTCCAGTCGAGCCGCCGTGGCGGCGATCAGGCTCGATTTGCCGGTACGGTCGGGCGCGATAAGGTGCGCATATCGTCCCGCCGCCACGTGCTCGTACAGCAGGTCGTCGGCCGGACGCTTGACGTAGCCGGCGCGAACGGCATGCAGCGGCGCACCGACGCTGAAGAATTCGCCGGTGGAATCGAGCTTGTCACGACGCTTGTTGTGGCTCATTGAGATATTCTCTGCATTTTGCGGGAATACCGCCAGTGCAGCGACGGCAATTGTTGAAAAAGGACCTGTTCGGCGAAGTCTGGGCTGTCGGCGACGGCGACGAACGCGCCATCCTGCGCGACGCAGCCGCCGCACGGCCATGGACTGCGCCGCTCGCGCGCTGGTTGCTACGCCGCGAGGCGACCGCCCTGGCCGCGCTGGACAGGGTCGACGGGGTCCCGGATGTCCTGTCGACCGACCGCCATACGTTGCTGCGCAGCTACCTCGCCGGACGCCCCCTGTTCGAAGCCGGCAGCGCCAATCGGCTGTACTTCAGGCGAGCATTGCGGCTGCTGCGGCAATTGCACAGCGCGGGTGTCGCCCACAACGATCTGGCCAAGGAGCCAAACGTCCTGGTCCGGGATGACGGCTCACCGGCATTCATCGACTTCCAACTCGCATTTCATTCGCGGCGTCGGGGCGCCCTCTTTCGGCTTGCGGCACGGGAAGACCTGCGTCATCTGATGAAGCACAAACGCACTTACCAGCCCGACGCGCTTACGGACCGCCAGCGCCGGCTGCTCGAGCGGCCGTCATTGCCATCAAGAATCTGGATGAAGACCGCCAAGCCCGTGTACCTTTTCATCACACGGCGCATGCTTGGCTGGGCTGACCGGGAAGGGGCCGCCGACCGGGGACGGCGAGACTGACGGCCGACCGGCAACGCGATATACTCGCGCCGGTTCCAGATCTAGCCCGGGGATACTCCGTGAATTATTGCCACCAGCACAATCTCGTCGAACCCGACAAAGCGGGTCTCGAGCGCCCGTTCGGTATTCGTGTGTCGCTGCCGGCCAGCGACACGCTGCGCAATGTGCTGGGCGATGACTGGGAACGCTTTCACTGGTACCCCAGCGAAGCGGAACGTGACGCGGCGTTCGAAGCGATGGCCGAACGGCACGGATACTATCGCAGGACCGACACACCGACGCAGGTGCTCGAAAAAGTCTCCCGTTGATCAGCGCGGCGGTGCGCCGATGAACAGGTAAAAGTTCGACTGACCGTTTTCCGCAAACCCGGCGGCGAGATACAGCGGCCCGAAATACGTATCCAGGCCGGCAAATACGCTGCCGTTCAACTGCATCCCGCTGACGTCCATTTCCGAACGATCCTGCCAGACGTTGCCGGCTTCTGCGGACACGCCGAAGTAGACCGGCGTCTCGAAGATGCCGCCCGTCGTGTCACCGACTCGCCGATAGTAGACGAGCCTCGCAAGGGCGGCGTGCGGGCCGGCGATTTCGCCGCGCTCCAGACCGGACAAACGCAGGAACCCGCCCAACGGAAAATGGTCCTGAACCGTCGTTTCGCCGCTCAGCGTCGTCGCGTAGCCCAGGCCGGCCTGCAACGTACTCTTGCCGCGGCTCCATGACTGTGAAATATCCGCCGAGACCGTATCGAACCGCTGGTCTGCGCCGAGTGACGGTCGCGACTGCGTGAAACGCAGATCGGCGAGCATGCCGCGACGCGGGAAGCGCGCGTTGTCGACCGAATCGACTCGCAACTGTGCAAACGTGCCGCCGGTCTCAAAGTCGAAATTCGGCAACAACGGGTCACCCACTCTCAGGCGCGCGTTGCCGCCGCCGCGCCAGGCACCGATACGGAATTCGCCGATCGAACCCAGCTCGCGCCCGACGTCGAGGCTGAGCCCGCCGTCCGTTACCCGGTATCGCGCGACCGTAGCGGCGTCGTCAAATGCATTGATGTTTGACTGGCGAATCTCGAGACGTGGCGCAACGAACCAGCGCGAATCGAAACTCAGCGGCTGGTAAAACTCGGTCAGTAACGCCGGGTCGGTTCCAAGTTGCGCATCGGTGCGCCATTCGGCGCCGAGCCGGTTCAGTCCGGCGCGCGTCAGGCGCGTCGCCAGGTTAAAACCGGTGGACCCATCGAAGTCGTCCTCGAGCGAGATCCCGAATTGCAGGTAATTCGGACCCCAGCTCTTGTTTCTCGCATTGTATTCGACCCCTGTTCTGCCGTCTTCCTCGACGAGCCGGTAACCCACCTGCTCATAGAGCTGCAAACCGTAGAGCCGGTTGGCATTGTCGGCCAGCACGACGTGATCGATGGGGTCACCGGCTTCGACATCCAGCCGGGACTCGAGCACCTGCGACGACACGACATCATCGTGCACGACGCGAACGAAGGCGAGCGGCTCGTCTTCCTTGTCGACGGTACTGCGGCGCGCCAGGTAGTCTTTCCATCCATCGTCATCGAGCGACAGGTCGGCGAGATTCGCCGCCTGCGCCGCCGCGGCCGCCCTGCCCGGTTCGATGGCATCGGTAATCTCGCCAAAATTGGTCGACGCGAATGTGCCAAGCGCCGGACGAATCAGGATATCGGAATCGGTCAGCGTATCGATTTGGCGCAGTGTCTCCTTGCGGATCAAGATCGTCAGCATCTGCTCGGAGATCGTCAGTACCGAGCCGAGCTCCTCCTGGGCGTACAACGGAAACTCCACGTCGACCGCGATGATGATGTCGACACCCATGTCGCGCATGACGTTGACCGGAAGATTTCCGATCAATCCGCCATCGACCAGCAGCTTGCCGTCGTATTGCACCGGCACGAAGACACCGGGCACCGACATGCTTGCACGAATGGCCTGCGCAAGATCACCCTCCTTCATCACGACGGCTTCTCCGGCAATGATGTCCGACGCGATTGCCCTGAACGGGATCGGCAACGCATCGAAATCCGTCACGTGTGACGCATGCAGGGTCAGCTCGCGCAACAGCAGATCCAGCTTCTGTCCCTGGATGAACCCTTGCGGCAGTACAAAGTCGGTACCGCGAACACCGAGCTCGAAATTCAGCGGATACTCCCGGTCATCCTGCTTGCGCCGAAAACTCAGGTACTCACGATCCGGCGCATCGGACAGAGCCGCCGCCCAGTCCATCGACGCGACCAGGTCCTCGAGTTCGTCGGCACCCACGCCCGTGGCATAGAGCCCGCCGACGATTGCTCCCATGCTCGTACCGGCGATGGCATCAACCGGAACCTGCAGTCGTTCCAGCTCCTTGAGCACGCCGATATGCGCCGCGCCTCGTGCACCACCGCCACCAAGGACGAGCCCGATGCGCGGCCGCTCCGATTCGCTCGCCGTCGCATCCGCATGCAGAGTCAGCGGCGCCAAAGCGACTGCTACCGCCATAATGAAGAATAGAATTCGTCTGATCATCGTGAAACTCGAGGGTCGTGCAGGCGATCCAATGCTGGCACATAATGCCGACAGCAACCAGAGGACTGACCTTGCGAAATAATCGAATGGGACACGGCTGCGGACTGCTGGCGATGCTGGTCCTGGTCACGCCCGTTGTTGGTGATGACGAATCGTCCATTGACGAAGTCACAGTCACAAGCCAGCGACGCGACCAACCCGTACTGCGGCACAGCGGCAACATCGACCGCGTGCAGACGGCGACGATCGATGCGGTCGGTCACCAACATGTCAGCGAACTGCTGACGCGTATTCCGGGAACGTGGATATCGCGCGGCAGCGGCCAGGAAAGTCTGCCGTCGATCCGTTCACCGGTCCTGACCGGTGCCGGGTCCTGTGGCGCTTTCCTGACGCTCGAGGACGGTATTCCGACGCGCCCCGCCGGCTTTTGCAACGTCAACCAGCTGTTCGAGCTCGGCACCGAATTGGCCGATCGTCTCGAGATCATCCGCGGACCCGGCACGGCCCTGTACGGTTCGAACGCGTTGCACGGCATCGTGAACGTTATCAGTCGGTCTCCGGACAGCACCGGCGCGACGGTAGAAGTCGGGTCGAACCGTTTTCTGCGCGCCCGGGCGACGCTGTCAGGAGAACGATCAACCGCGTCATTGCTGTACGCCAATGATGGCGGATTCCGCGATGCCTCCGGCTATCGCCAGGGCAAGCTGCATACGAGTACCGACGTCGACGTTGCGGGTGGCGGTCTGCGGCTCGCGCTATCCGCCAGCCACCTTGACCAGGACACCGCCGGATTCATCACAGGCGAGGATGCGTTTCGCGATCCATCGGTCAATCGCAGCAATCCGAACCCGGAAGCATTTCGCGAAGCCGACAGCCAGCGCCTGTACGGACTCTGGCGCAACGAGGACGGCGTCGAAATCCGGCCGTTCCTGCGGCGGAGCCGCATGCACTTCCTGCAACACTTCCTGCCGGGCCAGCCGCTTGAACAAAACGGTCACGTCAGTGCCGGACTCATCGCCAGCACACCGCTGGCATTCTACGGGGCGGAGGCGATCGCCGGCATCGACATCGAATGGGCCGACGTTGAATTACGACAAACACAGTCAGGACCGGCCGAGGGGTCGGACTTCCTCCGGGAAACCCGACCCGTCGGAAAACACTATGACTATGATGTGCGGTCTTCGGCCATCGCACCGTGGCTTCACACCGAGTTTGCAGTCAGTCAGAGGCTGGTCATCGACGCCGGGATGCGCGCAGAATATGTCCGTTACGACTACGCAAACAACATGCTCGTCGGCAACACGCGTGACGATGGCACGGTGTGCGGCTTCGGAGGGTGTCTGTACTCCCGCCCCGCCGATCGTAACGACTCGTTTTCGAACCTGGCGCCGAAAGTGGGGGTTCGTTTCGATATCCTGCCCGGAAATGTCGTGTTTGCGCGACTGGCGCGCGGATTTCGCGCGCCGCAGATGACCGAGCTGTACCGGTTGCAGAGCGGCCAAACTACTGCCGACCTGGATTCGGAGCGCGTCGACTCGTTCGAACTCGGGTGGCGACGGCAAAGCGAGGTGTCCAGCCTCGAAATCGTTGCCTATGCAATGCAGAAACGCGGCAGCGTGCTGCGCGACGCCGAAGGCTTTAATGTCAGCAACGGTCGCAGTCGCCACGTTGGTATTGAAACCGGCGTAAAGTGGCGGCTCTCAGACAACCTGGCCGCCCGGTTCAATGCGAGCATTGCGCGTCACACTTACGATTTCGACGCCGTCGCAGCCCGCGGCGAAACCTTCAGGTCCGGCAACGACGTCGACACCGCGCCACGCCACCTTGGCAGCCTCGAGATTCTCTGGGCGCCCGCCGAACCGGTAAACGTGGCGTTGCAGTGGACCCTGGTCGGTCGTTACTACCTCGATGCGGAGAACCGATTCACCTATGGCGGTCACGACCTCGTCAATGCACGAGGGAGCATCGATTTCGGGAGGTTTGCGCTAACCGCCCGACTCAACAACCTGGCCGATACCGCGTATGCGGACCGCGCCGATTACGCGTTTGGGAATTATCGCTATTTTCCCGGGCGCGGCCGGGAAGTGTTCCTCGAGCTACGCTACGAGCAGTGAGTCGGCGTAGCGGCGAAGCGCAGCGAGCTCGCGTTCTCGTTGCGCGTCCGACCAGCCGAACTCCTCACCGGCAACGGCCGCAACGGCGTCCCAGTGTGGCCGTCCCTGGTCCGGATCGAAGCCAATCATTGTGCGCCGGAACACGATATCGGCCAGCGTTTTCGGAAACTCTTCGCGCACGCTAAAGCGCACTTCGGCTGCAAGCAGGTCCGGCGCCAACAATGCGGAGTCTTCCCGGGCGAGGTCTGCAATACCGGCCGCCCGGCCGCCGTAGATACCGAGCAGTCGATCGATGCCTTGTGCGCTGAGACCGGCGACGTCGGCCAGCGCATCTTTCGCTCGATCGACGCCCCAGGCACCGGGCAACTCCGTGTCGCGCGTGCGACACTCCGGAAGGCGTCGACGCAGAATCTTGCCGAGCCTGTCCACACACTGTTGCGCGAGGTTGCGGTAGGTTGTCAGCTTGCCGCCGACAATCGATACGAGATTGCCTGCAATGCGTCGATTGATCTTGATGATATGACGTCGGGTAATCGCCGACTCCGGTCCCTTGTCCCGGTGCGGCAGCGGTCGTACACCCGCATACGCGTAGTGAATGTCATCGACGGTAAGCCCGGCATCCGGAAACACGCGATTGGTCTCGCTGAGCAGGTAGTCGACCTCGGCACGACTCGCTCGAATCTCGTCGAGATCACCGTCATAGCGGATGTCCGTCGTGCCGATCAGGTATTGCCCGTTCCACGGAATAATGAAGAACGGCCGGCCATCGCTCGCGGCCTCAACGTAACAGGCATCCTGCGGCGCGCCGCCAAATGGCGCAACGACGATGTGGCTGCCCTTCGTGCCGCCGATCAGGCGCTTTGTCGGGTGCGGAGCCGTCCTGAGGACGTCGTCGACCCAGGGTCCTGCCGCGTTGATCACCGAGCAAACTCGCAGCACCTGCTCGATTCCGGATTCGTCACGGAAGCTCAGGCTGTCGATCGCCTTTTCGCAGGTCGACAGGCGCGTTACCTCGCAGTACGTCCGGACCTCGGCCCCTGCTGCCCGTGCCGCCAGCAGGTTTTCGAGAACCAGCCGTTCGGCGAAGGTCACCTGCGCATCGTAGTAGCGCGCGGCACCCACCAAGTCGTCGTTTGCGAGGCCGGGTTCGGACTCGATCATCGCGTTTCGCCCGGGCATGTCGTAGCGCGGCAACGATTTGTTCCAGGACAGGATGTCGTACGCCAGCATGCCCAGCCAAACCAGCAGGCGCCCGCGTCGCGCATTCTCGTAGATCGGGATCGTAATGCGCAGTGGCTTGACCAGGTGTCCGGCAATGCGGCGCAGGCAACGTCGCTCGTGCAACGACTCGTAGACCAGCGGAATCTCGCCGTATTCCAGGTAGCGCAGCCCGCCGTGAATCAGGCGGCTTGAAATCGCCGAAGTCGCATTGCACATGTCTCCCTTGTCGAGAATGACCACGCGCAGTCCGCGCATGGCTGCATCCCTGGCAATGCCGGCGCCGTTCACGCCGGCGCCGATGATGGCGACGTCGTACGGCGCGTCGCCGCCTGCCGTCACGGCCGTACCTGGCCGTTGCCGCGCACGACGTATTTGTAGCTCGTCAGCTGTTCGACGCCGACCGGTCCGCGAGCATGAATGCGACCGGTCGCAATACCGATTTCCGCGCCCATGCCGAACTCGCCGCCGTCGGCGAATTGCGTTGACGCGTTGTGCAGAACGATCGCGCTGTCGACCGTGGCCAGGAATCGGTTTGCAGCTGCCGTATCTTCGGTGACGATGCTCTCGGTGTGTCCGGAGCCGTACTGCGCAATGTGTTGTGCCGCCGCGTCCGGACCGTCGACCGCGCGTATTGAAACGATGGCTTCCAGGTATTCGGTACTCCAGTCGGCGTCGGTTGCCGCCCGGGCATCCGGGACGACTTCGCAGACGGTTTCATCCCCGCGAATCTCACAGCCGGCCTCGAGAAGCGCCGAAGACACGGCGGGCAACAACGCCGCTGCCGCGTCGCGGTCGACCAGGATGGTTTCCGCCGCGCCGCAAATCCCGGTTCGCCGCATCTTCGCGTTGAGGACGATGTCGCGTGCCATCTCCGCGTCCGCCTTTGCATGCAGGTAGACATGACAGAGGCCTTCAAGGTGCCCGATGACCGGCACACGTGCTTCGTCCTGCACGCGCTTGATCAGACTCCTGCCACCGCGCGGCACGACGACGTCGAGCCACTCTGCCATGGACGACAACAGGTAGCCGACAGCCGCGCGATCACGGGTCGGCACCATCTGCACACTACCGTCGCTCAGCCCGGTCGCTTCGAGACCCGCCACGACACATCGGTGTATGGCGGTACTTGAATGGAAACTCTCCGAGCCACCGCGCAGGATGACGGCGTTGCCCGACTTGATGCACAAAGCCGCGGCATCGGCGGTCACATTCGGCCGGCTTTCGTAAATGATGCCGATGACACCGAGCGGTACGGCAACCCGCTGAATGACGAGCCCGTTGGGTCGTGCCCACTCCGCAACGATGCGCCCGACCGGGTCGTCGAGCGCGACGATCGCCTCGATTCCGGACGCCATGGCCTCGATACGTTCATCGTCCAGAGCCAGCCGGTCCAGCATTGCACCTGAGAGTCCGCGTTCGCGTCCTGCCGCCATGTCCTTCGCATTGGCGCCCAGTACCTCTGCGGTGCGTTCGCGCAGGGCGCCTGCCGCAGCGAGTAGCGCATCATTGCGCTGTTCCGTCGTCGAAACAGTGAGTGCGCACACGGCTTCGCGGGCCCGCGCACCGAGCGCCTGCATCATCGCCGCAATGTCCGTCGTTACGTCATTCATCGTCGAAGAGTACCAGTTCGTCATGATGAACCATGACGGTGCGCCCGCGGTAGCCGAGCTTCGCTTCGATATCCCCGGACCGACTGCCGGCAATTTGCTGTGCTTCGTTGTGGGCGTATTCGGCCAGTCCGCGACCGATTTCGCGACCATTACCGTCAACGATGCGAACGACGTCGCCGCGACCGAAGCATCCCCCGACGGTGGATACACCGACGGGCAACAGGCTGCCACCATCACGTATCGCGACGACGGCGCCATCGTCAATCTGCAGTTCGCCCGCGATGTCGTGCACGCCGGCAAGCCATTGTTTGCGAACCGCGGCCGGCGAAGAATGTGCGACGAAAACCGTATGTCGGGCACCCCTTTGCAGCGCGTCCACCGGATTCACAATCTTGCCGCTGGCGACAACGGTCGTGCATCCCGCACGTGTCGCGATACGCGCCGCCTGCACCTTGGTTGCCATGCCACCCGTGCCAACGTCGGAACGGGTTTCGCCGGCAATGGCCAGCATGTCGTCGTCGATAACCCGCACCTTCGCAATGTGCTCGGCATCCGGACTGGCCCCGGGATCGCTTGAGTAAAGACCATCCACATCGGACAACAGTACCAGCGCATCGGCCATAACGAGTTGTGCCACCCGCGCCGCCAGCCGGTCGTTGTCGCCGTAGCGAATCTCCTCGGTTGCGACGGTGTCATTCTCGTTGATAACGGGAACGACATTGCGTTCCAGCAACTTGAGGAGCGTGCCACGCGCATTCAGAAATCGCCGCCGGTCTTCCGTGTCGCCCGGCGTCAGCAATACCTGTGCCGCGGCGAGATCGTGCCGCCCCAGCGATTCCTGGTAGGCATGCACCAGCTGCACCTGCCCCGCCGCGGCTGCGGCCTGCAGTTCTTCGAGGCGCGCACGTTTGCGAACGATGCCGAGCACGCCGCTACCGATTGCAATCGATCCGGACGAAACCACGAGCACTTCGTGATTGCTCCGACAAAGACCGGCGATGTCGTCGGCCAGTGAATCGAGCCAGCGACGGTCCAGCTGGTTATCGGCATCAATGAGTAGTGATGAGCCGACCTTGATGACCAGCCGACGTCGCCCGGAAAAATCGAACCCGGACACAGGAATTACCCGGCGAGCAGGTGCTGACGGTCGAACGACGTCAGCGTCACCTCGCCTTTGGATACGGCGACGGTGCCGCTGCGCGCTACGGCTGAAATCTCGCCGATCTCGGCCGCCTCGGCGACGAACGCATCGATGTCCCTGACGCGCCCGGTGAGTTGCAGGGTACAGCTCGACTGGGCCTCGTCGAGAATCTCGGCGCCGAACTGCCTGACGAGCGTCATGACGCGCGCCAGTGCGCCGGTGCCAATCTTCAGCTTGACGATTGCCAGTTCGCGCTCGAAGTGTTCCCCGAGCGTCATGTCATGGATGTTCACGACGTCGACGAGTTTCGCCAGTTGTGCGTTGAGCTGCGCAATGGCCGAGTCTGAACCCGACACGACGAGCGTAACCCGCGAGACGCGCTCGTCGTAGGTGGGCGCTACGTTGAGCGATTCGATGTTGTAGCCCCGCGACGAAAACATGCCCGTCATGCGGGTCAGCGCACCGACTTCGTTTTGCAGCAGGACTGAAATAGCGTGTCGCATTGAAAGGATTACGTTTGAAACCAATTGCCGTGCGGATATCGCGGAGTCTCGCGCACAAATCGTGATATTGCAATGCATCAGGATTTGGTCAACACTCGCCGAAAATCCGGTACTTACAGGCATCTTGCTGCAGCGCCATGAACGAAGAGAGCAACACGGCTGAGATTGACACACACCCGCTGGCAGGGACGACGCTGTCGGGCGCCGATACGGTGATCCAGGTCCTCGCCGATGAAGGCGTGGACACCGTGTTCGGCTATTCCGGCGGTGCCATTTTGCCAATCTACGACGCCGTGTTTCGCTACAACCGGCACCACGAGCAACCTGATCGTAAATCGGCCATGCGCCTCGTTGTGCCCGCCAACGAACAAGGCGCAGGCTTCATGGCAGCCGGCTATGCCCGTGCCAGCGGCAAGGTCGGCGTCGTCATGGTGACGTCCGGACCGGGCGCAACGAATACCGTCACGCCTGTCCGCGACTCGATGGCCGATTCCGTTCCCATGGTCGTTATCTGTGGCCAGGTACCTACCGGCGCAATCGGAACCGATGCGTTCCAGGAGGCGCCCGTTGCCGCCATCATGGGCTCCGTCGCCAAGCACGTATTTCTCGTTACCGAGGCGGACAAGCTGGAAGAGACCGTTCGCAGCGCGTTCGATCTCGCCCGCACGGGTCGCCCCGGCCCGGTGGTCGTCGACATTCCGAAAGACATCCAGAACTGGGAAGGCGCGTACAAGGGCGAAGGAACGCTGCCGTTGCACGGCTACCGCCGGCGGCTCGCTGCGGTTACCGAAAACCGGCTGACTGACGAGGCGTGCGAGCGTTTCTATACCATGCTGTCCGAATCCGAGCGGCCGTTGATCTACGCGGGTGGTGGCGTCATCAACGCCAACGCCACCAAGGCAATGCGACGGCTCGCCAACGAATACGGAATCCCGGTGACGACGACACTGATGGCACTTGGAGCGAGCAACACGCAACATCCGCTTGCACTGCACATGCTCGGCATGCACGGCGTAGCGTCAGCCAACTATGCCGTCGAGGACTGCGACTTCCTGATTGCGATTGGCGCCCGATTCGATGACCGGGTTGCGGGCAACCCGGCAAAATTCAGCCCCGGCGCAAAGAACATCGCGCATTTCGACGTAGACTCGGCCGAGATTGGCAAGGTCAAGCGTGTCAACTGGCACCATGTGGGGATCCTCGAGACCGACCTCACTGACATGCTCGAGTACGGAAGGCGTATTCGCTTCGGGAAAACGTTCGATGTGTGGCACGAGGAAATCGCCGAACTGAAACGCGAGTATTGCCTCAACTACGACCGCGACAGCGAGCTGATTCAGCCGTACGCCGTCATCGAGGAAATCAACAAGCACACGAAAGGCGAAGCGATTATCTCGACCGGCGTTGGCCAGCACCAGATGTGGGCCGCGCAGTATTTCGATTTCGCCGAACCGCGCCTGTGGCTGACTTCGGGCAGCATGGGAACGATGGGCTTCGGTCTGCCGGCCGCGATCGGCGCGCAGTTTGCGCAGCCCGACCGGGTCGTCATCGACGTTGATGGCGACGCCAGTATTCGCATGAACATCGGCGAACTGGAAACGGCAACGACTTACGACCAGCCCATCAAGGTTGTCGTCATGAACAACCATGGCGACGGCATGGTGCGCCAATGGCAGAAATTGTATTTCGACGGCCGCATGTCGGGCAGCGACAAGTCGCTGCATGCGAAAGATTTCGTGAAGGCGGCCGAAGCGGACGGTTTCCGTTTTGCGCGCCGCCTCGAGGACAAGCACGAATTGCCGCAGGTCATCGCCGAGTTCATGGCGTTTGACGGCCCGGCGTTCCTGGAGGTCATCATCGATCGTGACGCCGGCGTTTACCCGATGGTCGGCCCCGGACAGGGCTACGACAACATGATCACGGGCGACTGGATAAAGTCCCGCTCGAAACCCGGCGACGAGTCACCGGGCCCGAGCGAGATGTTCTAGACGAACCTAGCGCGCCTCCGCAACGACTTCCTGCTTCGGCTGCATGTCGCAGTCGTTCGCGAGAAAATCCACGAGATTTTCGTAGAGCTCCAGCTGGTGCTCGTAAAACAGCGTGTTGTAGAAGTGACCCGCGCCTTCGAGCTCAACGTACTTGTACGACTTGTTGGCCCGATCCATCGCCTTGCGATACAGCGCCGCCTGTCGCGGCAGTACACGGTGATCGACACTGCCGTGTATCAGCAGTACCGGGACATTGACCTTGTCGACCTCTTCGACCGGCTGCACCTGGCCATACAGGTAGACCTCTCGCCAGATCTTGCCCGTGCCATCCTGGCGATTCAGGAAGTCATTCGCCTGTCGACGCGGATCCGACACGGCGGCGCCCGCGATCACACACTGGTAGATTTGCGGCGTGCGTGAAGCTGCGACGAGCGCGGCATAGCCACCGTATGACCAGCCGAACATCGCCATGCGATCGGGGTCGGCATAGCCCTTCTCGACGAGGAACAGGGCGCCGTCGTCCTTGTCGTCCTGCATCTTGCGGCCACCTTCGGAGCCGTTGATGAACGCGCTCAGGAAGTGGTCCATGCCGTAGTTCATCGACATACGGTATTGCGGCTGGATCACCATGTAACCGCGGCTGGCCAGCATCTGCGCCCATTCGTCATAGAGAATGACTTCGTGAACATGCGGTCCGCCGTGCGGCAATACGACCAGCGGGTACGGCTTCTTGCCCACGGTCGGCACCGTAACGAACGCCGGAATCTTGCGACCGTCGCGAGCCTTGTAGGTGATGTACTTGACGTCGGCCAGGTCTTCCTTGTCGATCAGCGGATACTGCGTACCCACCTCGATCATCTCGTTGTTGTGATACAGGTAGTAAGTCCCGGGATCTTTCGGTCCCTGGTTCGTTACGACCATCGACAGGCCATCGCGCGAGCGCGAGCTGATGTTGACGTAAAACGCGTCGGGAATGATTTCCTCGAGCTGCTTGCGGGTCGCCTCTTCGTACTCGTCGAAATACTCAAAGTGGTACTTGTCCTTGTGGTACCAGAGACCGACGACCTTGTTCCCGTACTCCCACTTATTGCTGTGATAAATAAGACCGCCGACATCGACATCCTTGCGCCGGTAGATCAGCTCATCGAAATTCTTGGTCTTGGTGTTGTATGACCACAGGCCCTGCTTGTCGTCGCCATTGTGAGCGCGAACGAATACGTTGCCGGCGACATCCGGGTCATCCCACAACACGCCGTTACCATGCCAGGCGCCCCAGTCTTCGTCGGAGATGCGATAGATCTCGCGCCAGCCCTTCTCGCCCTTGCCGCGAAAGTAATAGACCTGGTCACGTGTCGCCGAGTCGATACCCCGCGCATGGCGTGGGTTGCCCTCGTCGTCGAATCCGATCTGGCTGACTTCGAGCTTGCCCTGGATCAACAGCTTCTTGTTGCCGGTGCGCAGGTCCATCTCGTAGTAGTGGCGGGGCCGGAACTGTGTCGTCAGGCTCAGGTCTTCCTCGGCGCCCGGCTGCTCGGAAATAATGATCTTGTTGGGCTTCGACACCAGCACGTTCTCGACCACCGGGTCGGCTGCGTCGAAGTCCTCGAATGTTTCTTTCTCGAGGTCCAGCAGTGCAATCTTGTAGCCGTAGACGTCCTGCTCGCGCCCCTCGACCTTGTCCATGGTCTTCTGCCGGAACGTCATGACGATGTGCTCGTCGGCCGCCCACTGGTACGCAATGATCTCCATTTTTTCGGAGCCAACGATGTACGGATCACCGTCGAGATTGTCGGTCATGTAGACGTGCAGATACGGGTTGCCGGTCTTCGTCAGGATTTTCAGCAACGCCATGCGCTTGCCATCCGGCGACACGGACACCTGTTTGATCGACTCGCGCAGGGCGAAATACTCGAGCGGAACCTCGTCCTGTGCCAGGGCCGCCGTTGACGGCAGCAGGAGCGAAGCCAGGAGCAGTGTGCAGGCAGCTTTCGATACGTGGAAAATTTTCATCATCGGTAGAGACCTGTAGCGAATTTGCGATAGGTACGCATTATATGAAAACAGCCCGCGGGAAAGTTCCCGCGGGCTGCATTTTTTCTTGTCGGTCAATTTTCATCAACCGACAATCAGGCACTTACTGCCAGCGGAAGACCGCGTTCAGGAACAGCGTACGACCGAAGATGTCGTAGCCCGCGCCAAACGGGATGTTCTTGAACGAAAATACCTCCGTGCCATCAACCTTAGGCGGCTCCTCGTTGAGCACGTTGCGCACACCGGCACCCAGCGTCCAGCGGTCACCGTAGTAGTAGACCGACGCATCGTGCACGAAGTAGTTGTCCGCAAAGCCCACGTCGCGGCAGTTGACGTCACCCAAAGCCGGGCCGCCACACGTATCCGCATTGCCCAGAACAACGTTGCCCGGTGCGTCCACGCCGTCAGGCAACTGCGCTACAGAGCTCAGGTAGCGTGTCGACCACGTAACGCGCCAGTCATTGATATCGGCGCGGAACGACATACGACCTTTCCACTCGGGATAACCGAAGTCACCGGTGTAGTCCTCGGACGTGGCAATACCGGTGTCACCGATAAAGACGTCTTTGATCTCGAGGGTGCGGTTGAACGCGAAGTCAGCCTGCAGGTCGACCGCCCGACCGAACAACTCGGTCGGAACATCCACAGTCATGTTCAGGTCAACACCACGCGCTTTCTTGCTGTCGCGGTTGATGAAGCCCTGGTCGATGATCGTGAACAGGCCGGCACCACCGTTGTCACGGTTGATGCGGCTGCAGAATACGCTGTCACCTTCTAGGTCGTTGTAGCAGTCGTTAATGATGAACTGCGCAGACGGCTCGATGATCTCGTCCTTGATGTCGATTTCGTAGTACGTCGCACCCAGTACGAGGTCGAACGACTGCCAGAACGGCTGTTCCCAGACGAATCCGGCCGACATCGACTCGGAAGACTCTTCCTTGATGTCGGTCGCACCACCGGCCGAAACCTCGGTGCTGTAGAACGTGTTGCCGTTGTTATCCAGCGTGGTCGGATCGACGCCATTCGCGAGACAGTTCGAGAGAACCTCGGGCTCGCGATCATCAAGCGTCGGATCGTAGCCGCCTGTCACCGGGTTGCGGGCATCATCCGGAATGACGCAAGGGTCGAAGAGCGTCAGGAAGCCGGTGGTGCCGAGCAGGAAGTTCTCACGCAGGTTCGGCGCGCGGTAAGAGGTACCGGCTGTTCCGCGCAGCAGCAGCGAGTCCATCGGGCGCCACGCGAGTTTGCCTGAATACGTCCACGCACCACCGTAGAACTCGTCCTTGGTGTGACGCGTCGAGATGTTCGCCGTCAGCTCCTTGAACGCCGTAACGTCCGCGAGCAGCGGCAATTCCATCTCGGCGAAGAACTCGCGCGTGTACTTCTCACCCACGGCGCCTAGATCCGAGAAGAAGCCGAAGAACAGGCCCTGCGCGGCGATGTCGTCCGGCAGCGACGTGATTTCGTCTTCGCGGTACTCCGCCCCGATGCCGAACAGCGCCTGGCCACCCGGCAGGTTGAAGATCTCGCCGTTAGCGTAGAACGAAGCCACCGTTTGCTTGTACTTCGTATCGAAGTCGCGCGAATCGAACAGGTAGTCACGCTCGGCCTGGGTAGCGAAATCGCCGCCGATGATCGGCGAGTACAACGACTCGGCGAACAGGTTGACCGGGACGCAACCGTTGGTTACATCCGCGCCAATGTTGGCCCCAGTGTCGTTAACGCAGGATGCCCCGGTCGTCGAGTTCCAGCCGACAGCGTGATCGATACGATCACCGCGGATACCCCAGCGCGAAGATTCGCCGTCGGTATCGCTCTGCATCGCGTAGAAGTCGAATGACCAGTTCTCAACCGACCCGAAACGCAGGAACGGCAGGTCGCCGCGCACGCCGAGCACGGCGCGAACCTGCGCCAGCGAAACATCGACGTTGTCGCGGTCGCCGCGAACATTGACCACCGGTCGTGCGATCACAGGGCCGATGGCACCGTAATAAAGACCGAAATCTTCAGGCAGTGCACCGTAGGTCGCCTGGAAGTTCGCACGGTAGACCGGATCGTCCAGCACCGAGTCGTGCGCGAGACCGCAGTCCTGGCCGTTCGGGTTCGCCGGGTTACACGGATTGAACTCGTTGGTCGCCGGCACCCAAGGGAACAGCTGCGGCGTGCCCGTAATCGAGAACGAGTCACGACGCGAATACAGCAGCTCGAAGTACGGCGTGATGTTGGCCTCGCCGGACAGCGTGTACTCACCGTAGGCCATGCCCGAATAGGTCTTGATATCCGGGATCATGTGCACGTGATTGTTGCCCTTCTCGGCCGAGTAGTCGGAATAGGTCACCGAGTTGTAGCCGTCGGCGCCGTAGGAAACCGGGACACCGTACAGCGCGCCCTCCGAGAAGTTGGGAACCGTCGTGTTGGTGAAGCCCGGCGTGTGATAGATGAAGCCGAGACCGGTGCCACCTTCCTGGAAGCGACCTGCGTTACGTGAGCTCACGCACGGATCCGGCCGCATATCCAGGTCGAACTCATCGGCGATACCCACGGTGCGAATCTCACCGTTATCGTCAATTTCGTAGTGCGTCCGGCAGTTCTTGGTCCAGTCGCGGTCGCCGAACGTGATCGGCTCCCATTCGCGGTACTCGAGGCCGGCGCCAATGAAGCCGCGGTCGCCGTTATAACCCCACGCAGCCGCGATGCGGTTCTGCAGGCCGGCGCTGTCGCCGGCGGCCGGGATTGACGAGAACGCCTCGAGCTCGAGACCGTCGAAGTCCTTGCGCAGAACGACGTTGACAACACCTGCTACGGCGTCGGAACCGTAGACCGACGATGCACCGTCAAGCAGTACGTCGTATTGCTGGACGAGCGCGCCCGGCAGAAGCTGCGTATCCGGCGACGCCGGCGCACCTTCAACACCACCTGGCGAAACGCGGCGGCCGTTGATCAGCAGCAGCGTACGGCCCGCACCAAGACCACGAAGGTCAATCGTCGTGGCACCAGGACCGTTGTCCAGTACGAAACCCTGGAACGTCAGGTCGATCTGCACGCCGCTGGCGGCGGTCGATTCCTGGAGGATCGTACCCGGGTCAATCAAGCCGATCTCGCGGGAGATCTGGCCGGAAATAACCTGCAGCGGTGAAATACTGCTGTAGGTGTCACGTTTCAGTCGCGAACCGGTGACAACCACTTCCTCGACGTCGTCGCCGGCTTCTTCTAGCTCAGCGAGATCATCGAGGCTGTCGCCATCGTCATCGTCCTGCGCCATGGCCGGACCTGCGAGCAGGCACAGACTGGCGAAGACGACGGTGAAAGGACTGAGTACCCGCGCGAGGAGCGCGCGATCTTCATCGACTCTCATTTCTTACCCCTTATGCTGTATGTATCGGCGAGCCTATAACGTGGCTCTTTTGCCGGACAGAGACCGTATTTGGTTCCTGACATAGTTACACATGATGCGAAATCACAACACATAAGTAAATGCCTGAGGCCAATAAAGTTCACATGGCTCGGTCTATTGTTGCAGGAATGCAACGCCTTTTGGGCAACTTGTGAGACAAGTGTCCGGTATGCGGGCCCGAGCGCGAAAAACGCACGTTTCGTGAGCGCGGTCACGGCCTGAAACCGGGTGCTCGCTACACTGGCGGAATAGCAAAATGCGCCGTTTTCTACCGGAGAAGTCCATGCACAAGCGAATGCTGCCGATCCTGCTGTCCTGCACCCTGGTGTCCGCGTGCGGCGGATCATCTCCGAACGGCATCGCCGGTCCAGGCAGTGCGCTGCCGCTGTCGTCGGCAAATGCACAAGCGGCGACGAAAGCCAGTTACGAATCGGCCAACCGGTCGACGGGTTTTGCTGACGTCGGTGGCGGTGCCGGGTTTTCGGCCGGCGATCCCGGCAACGTTTCGAAGGCCTCCGGCGGTGCGCATCCCGGCTTCTACGTCAACATTCTGAACAAGGTGCCGTTCGGCCCGGAGGTTGTGCCCTGCGCGATTGACGGCACGATGACCCTGTCCGGCGATCTTGCCAACCCGCTGACGCTGACGGCCGGCGACACGATCAAGGTCGTGTCGGACGGCTGCGACGACGGCGTCGGGGAGATCGTGGATGGCGAGATCAATCTGACGATCACGAGCTTTTCCGGCGACGTCCTTGCGGGACTGTACCGTGTCGGCATGGATGTCCTCATGACGGCGCTGACCGTGACCACCGCTTCCGATGTCGTCACGAGCGACGGCGACACGAGCGTGACACTCGACACGCTGCAGGCGCCCTTCGTAGCGGCGATCGTGTCGGGCGACCGGGTAACGACGTCGAGCAATGCCAGCACCGAGACGCTCACCAACTTTGGCTCCGACACGACGGTCGACGCGGGCGTCGACCCGACCGAGTTTACGATGGCGGCCGATGGCACGCTGGACAGCTCACAGCTTGCGGGCGTCGTTTCGTACTCGACCCCGGTCCGGTTTGAGGGTCTCGGCACCGACTACCCGCACACCGGCACCCTGCTGGTTCAGGGCGAGGCCTCCGCGGCGCGCCTCGTTGCGATCGACAACGTCAACGTTCGCATCGACATCGATGCTGACGACGACGGCACGTTCGAGGAAAGCATCGAGACGACATGGGAGGCGCTGACCGGCAGTTAGCGATGCATGCGCTATGATGTAGCGTATGCCCGACTTCCTGATATCCGCCCGGCAGGTGAGACGCAACGAGTTCGTTGCCGAACCGGGGCGTACGCGATTCCTGAAAGTTCCGTCGAACCGGGTGCCGACGCCGGCCCACACGATCGCGAAAACCGGCTGGGTCGATGATGTCCTGGCGGCGGGACACAGCGGCACCGACGACCATACCGGTGAGGACTGCGGCGACATCGCAGTCTTCGTGCACGGCTACAACACGTCACCGCGCGATGTTGCACAGCGTCATCGGAAACTTGGTCGTGCATTGGCGGCGAGCGGTTTCGACGGCGTCCTTGTCAGTTTTGACTGGCCGTCCGACGATCGCGCGATCAATTATCTCGAGGACCGGGTTGACGCCAAGCTCACCGCGCTGAGCCTGGTTCGCGACGGTATTGCGCTGCTCGCAACGACACAACGTCGCGGCTGCCGCTATAACGTGCACGTCATCGCGCACTCGATGGGCGCATACGTTGTGCGCGAGGCGTTTGACGATGCCGACGATCGGCCGGCGATCGCCGCCAGTAACTGGAACGTGTCACAGCTCTGCCTGGTTGCAGCGGATATCTCGAGCCGCTCGATGGCGGCTGGCGACGCACGCTCGCGATCGCTGTACCGGCACGCGACGCGGGTGACCAATTACTACAACCCGTACGATTCGATCCTGAAATTGTCCGACGTCAAGCGCGCCGGCGTCGCTCCGCGGGCCGGACGCCGCGGTCTGCCGCGGGAAATTCCGGAGCGCGCGATCGACGTGGACTGCGGCGCCCGCCACCAGGCACAGCACGGTGACGACCCGGGCCACTCGTGGTATTTCGACGACGCCGTGTTCGTGGCGGACCTCGCAGCCACGCTGGCCGGCGACACGGACGGCCGCGTCACGGCGTCGCGCCGGCGCGGCCGGTTCGGCGATATGCACCTGATCTGACAGCATTTTTCCAAACGAACCATTTCCAGTATTATGTGAACTGGTGCAAGGTTTTTTAGCGGGCTTTAGGCCAGATTGGGAACATGCTGACAACACCGCGTCGAGACAACCTGAACAAGATCGTCGTCCTCAACCCCAAGGGCGGTTGCGGCAAGTCGACGTTGGCGACCAATCTCGCCGCGAGCTACGCCGCGCGCGGCTCCGTCCCGACCATCATGGACTACGATCCGCAAGGCTCGACGATGGCCTGGCTGGAACGGCGCCCGGCTGACCTGCCCGAGATCCATGGCATCGCCGCCTACAAGCGCACGATGCAAGCCACACGCAGTTGGCAGCTGCGCATCCCGAACGACTCCGAGAATCTCATCGTCGATTCGCCGGCCAGCGTGACGCACGATGACTTGCGCGAACTCACGCGCGACTCATCCAGCATTCTTGTGCCGGTCCTGCCGTCGTCGATGGATATCCACGCCGCATCGCGGTGCATCGCCGACCTGCTGCTGGTCGCAAAAGTCGACCGCCGCGACCGCAAGCTCGCCGTTGTCGCCAATCGCACGCGCAAGAACACCAAGAGTTTCGCCAAACTGATGCGCTTCCTGGATTCGCTCGGCATTCCGATTATCGCCGTCCTTCGTGACAGCCAGAATTACGTGCATTCCGCGGAAAAAGGAATCGGTATCTGCGAGATGCAACCGTCGCGCGTCAGGCCGGACATGGCAGAGCTTGCGAAGATCGTCAACTGGCTCGACGGCTGGAAGGAACGCCGGCGCGTTTCCACTCCGGCGACGACCGTCAACAAGCGGCCATTCTCCGGTCGCTTCCTGAGACGCGCTCAGACCGGCTCGGCCTGAACCTCCGCGTACAGCTCCGGATCCACGTTGCCGCCGCTCAGGACGACGACTGTCGTCTTGTCTTTGGTATCGATCCTGCCAGCCAGAATTGCCGCCAGGCCGACGGCTCCGCCAGGTTCGACGACGACTTTCAACGTACGAAACGCAAACCGCATCGCCGCGCGCACTTCGGCATCCGTAACCGTCTGCACGCCGGTCAGCAAATCACGATTTATCGCAAAGGTCTTCTTGCCCGGACTGGGCGTTTGCAATGAATCACAGATCGACCGCGCGGCAGGATCGATGCTTTTGCGTTCGCCGGTTGCCAGCGAGCGCGCCGTGTCATCGAAGTCGACGGGTTCCACGGCGTAAATCGAGATTTCCGGCCACTGGTCCCGCAGCGGGAGCGCACAGCCGGACGACAGGCCGCCGCCACCGCAGGGAATGGCAACGACGTCGGCCACAATGCCCATCGCCGAAAGATCTTCGGCAATCTCCAGGCCGACCGTACCCTGCCCCGCAATGATGTGTTCGTGATCGTAGGATGGCACCAGTACCGCGCCACGTTCGGCACCGATCTTTCTGGCAATCGCCTCCCGGTCACCTGTGTAGCGATCGTAGGTGATGACCTCACCGCCCAGGCGCCGGGTATTATCGAGCTTCGGCGCGGGTGCATCCTGGGGCATCACGATCGCCGCGTGAATGCCGAGCATGCCGGCAGCCGCGGCAACCCCCTGTGCATGATTACCCGACGACCACGCAACGACACCGGCGGCGCGCTCATCGTCGTCGAGTTGCGCGAGCCGGTTGTAGGCGCCGCGAATTTTGAATGAGCCTGTGCGCTGCAGGCATTCCGGTTTCAGAAAAACCGTGCCTTGCGCGATCTCGTCAAGCTCCGCACTGCGAACAAGTGGCGTCCGAATTGCCACGCCGTCAAGACGCGCTGCGGCGTCCCGAACATCGCTAACCGTCGTCATTGCGCGAGTCTGTCAATTTTTGCAGCGCAGATGAAGTCGTTGTCTGACAGCCCGTTGATTGCATGCGTCGTATAGCTGACGGAACAGCGGCCGTATTCGATCGTAAGCACCGGGTGATGGCCTTCAGTTATCGCTATCCATGCCACCGCATTCGCGAATCCGAGCGACCGGCTGTACGCGGGAAACTCGAAAGTACGGCTGATCTCGAGGCCATCGTCGCTCAGACGCCAGTCGACGTGCAGGGCCTGCATCAGCGCTTCGGCCTGGTCGGACCGCAGCGGTTCCACGCCGCCCTCGCAGAGCTTGCATCGACGATCCGCGAGACTTTCGGACATGACGTACTCCATAAAAAAGGGCCGACCCATTATAGGCCGGCCCAGGCGGAGACTCGATGAAGAGTCGCAGGGAAGTCTAGTTCGCCGCTACCGAACTGGCGTTGTCGATGAACAGCTTGACGCTGACGCGACGTTCCAGGGCAAAACTGTCGGCCGTCGCCTCCGGGGCGACAGATTCACCGTGTGCCGACGCACCAATGCGAGTCGGATGCACGCCGGCCGCAATGAACAGGTCGCGTACATGGTCAACCCGCTTTTCCGACAACGCCTGGTTGTAGTCCGTCGCACCGCGCTCGTCGGCGAATCCGTCGAGCTGGATGTGCACGTCGGGCATGCCGGCCAGCGTAGCGGCAAGGTTCTGCAACCGTTCGCCCGTGCCGTCGGCCAGTGCAAACTCATCCGTGCGGAACAGCAGATCGAGGTCGATGCCGGCCTGCATCAGCGCAACCAGCTCCGGGCGAGCCACGTTTTGCAGCTCGGCGATCTGGCGGTTGAGGCTGCTGACGTCACCGGCGAGCCGTTCAGACTCAGCCTGCGAATTGTCGAGAGAAGCTTCGAGCGAATCGATGCGTTCGGACTTCTGATGCATCGTGTCGCCAATCTTTGCGCCGATCGCGGCACCGATGATAAAGCCGACCGGACCGCCGGCAACGGCGCCGATAACGCCGCCCGTGCCGATACCGATGTTTTCCTCTTTCGAGGATTTTGCGGCGAACGCATCCTGGGCGCCGAATGCCAGGACCGAGACGAGTGTCCAGACGGTAATGATCTTGCTATCCATGTTGGTTTCCTCCGAAAAATGAGCCACGTCTGTGGCGTCTTCGGAGTTCATTACACAGTCAAAACCGGTTCGTGGCGGGTCGGCCCTGTGCCGAGGTGAGGATCAATTCTGGCGAATTGTGGCGCGTCAGCGGGAGCTCAGTGCGACGAAGGTGCCACCGTTCAATGCACAGACGGCCCGCATGAAAGTGGCGAACCGCTGCGCCGTGGCGGGCACCGTGTTGCCGCCCATGTGCCCCGGGAAACCGACGCCGTGGATACGTACCAGTTGCTCACCGTCCGGTCCCGGCCGGTTTGCCCGGCTGATCGCGTCAAGTGCGCCGGTGATGGTGCGCCCGCCCATGAAGTCGTCGCCGAATACGTAAATACTGATCTTCTTGTCGGGTGCACGAAAATCGCGGATTGCCGCCTCGATGCCGTTGACCGGGTTGCTGTCGCTGGTCGCATCCCAGGTCGCCATGCGATTGACGATCGCCTGCCGGCGACCGGGAGAGTCCGGCATCCAGCGCGCCGTGTAGTCGCGGAACATATACACGCCGTCGTCGTTCATGACCTGAATGCCCTTGACGGTCGGATACGCTTCCAGCGCCTCGCGCAACTTCTGTTGTGCAAGCCGCCAGCTGCGGTCCTTCATACTTCCCGACGTATCGATGACGAAAATGATGTACTCGCTGTCGACCGGGATGCCGGCAACCGCGTCTTCGTCGGGGCGCCGGTAGTAGGGTTGCAGGCGTTTTTGTTCTTCCGACAGGCGTTGCCGCGCCGCACGCAATTCGCCAATGTCAATCGTCGAGTCTTCCTCTTCCTTGCTGGCCTTGTACTGTCCCTGGACTTTTTCGAGGTCGCCTTCCAGTTCACCCAGTTCCACTTTCGTCGCATAGGTTTCGGCTTCGACCTTCTTCAACGTGCGGTCGAGTATCGTCGACGTGCCACGAATCTCGTGCAGTTCCTCCTGCAACAATGCGATCAGTTTGCGAAGATCCTCGTCGGCCTCTTCGACAACGACGGGCTCGTAGATCTTCGACAACACCAGCAATAGGATGATCGCCCCGAAACCGCAACAAATACAGTCAAGGAAGGACAGGCTGAAGGCTTGTGTGTCTCTGCGCTTTGCCACGATTGGTCCTTAAGGCCAGTCTTCACTGACACTGATGAATGATCCGCGAGAGCGCAGGGCCAGCGCCCAGAATGACGTCGGTGCGTAAAAGTCACCCTCCATCGGGTACAGCATGATGTTGACGGGTATTCCGGACGGCAGCGTCTGCACTGCGCTCGTAAACATGTTCAACCGCTCCTGACCACCGATCGTGTTTTTCTTGTACTCGGCCGTGTCCATCGTCGGCATGCCGTCGACCAGCAGGATGACGTTGTCCGGTCGCGGATTCATTTTCTTGATGACCGCGAATGCCGCGTGCAGGTTCGTGCCCTCGCCCGGCGGCGTGCGCCGCAGAACGCGAATCGCCTCGTCGAGCTGCGATCCGTCTTCCGCTTCCAGCCAGATACCGTCTGTGCCCTTGATGACCGGTTCGGCCACGTTGTTGAACATGTAAATCTGGAACTGGCTTTCCGGCTTGAACTGCGCCGTCAGCCAGCTCACGCTCGTCACGACCTGGCGCCACTTGCGGGCACGAATTTTCTGCTCGTCCGGCAGGTTCTTGCGAATAATGACGTTGCGAATGGTCTCGTGCAGCATGCTCGCCGAGCGATCGACCAGGATCAGCGTGCGCTCGCCACCCAGCTTCAGGCCGGTGAGGTACTGGCGATCGCCGTCGCCGCGGAAGGTGCGAATTTGCTCGCCCAGCGCCTCTTCCTCTTTCTTCAGCGACTGCAGTCGGCGCACTTCCTCCTCGAGCGACTTGATATCGGACTGCAGCTTCTCGATCGCCGTGATCTTCGCCAGCGTGTCCTTGTCGTACTTGGCGAGCTCCGCACGCAATTCGGCGATCAGCGCCTTGATGATGGAGATCTGGTCGTCGGCTTCTTCTTTCTCGGTCTTGAGCTTCTGAATCGAGGTGCGCCGGAGCGCCAGGTTCTTGCGGCCTTCAAGTACCTCGATCTCGAGGCGATTCGTTTCGGCCTGCAGGGCGCTTTCCTGGAACGTGCGCAGGTCGCTGTGCGAATTAATGATCATGAAGAACAGGATCACCGCGCCGAACCCGCAGCTCATGCAGTCGAGAAACGACATGCTGAAGATTTCGCTCTGGCGGCGTTTACGGGCCATTGTGGTCCTCCGCCGCAATCAGGCGCATCTCGAACCCCGGGGTTCCGATACGCAAAAGGTCGCCGACCTGCAGCACGGCGGAACCGTCGATGCGGTGCCCGTTCAGGTAAGTGCCGTAGCGGCTGTGGTCGGTCACGACGACCTGGCCGTTGTCGCCGCCGACGACACAGTGCCGCCGCGATACACCGGGCATCTCATCCTGCAGGTCGAGCCAGCGTTCACCGTCGACCGCTTGCGACCCCAGCACCAGTGGCGCACCGCGGACGCTGAAAGCCTTGTGGCCGAACAGGATATGGGTCGGCTGGCCACCGTAAGCACCGTTACCTTGCGATTCGACCGCGACAGCGGCCTGGTCCCACGGCAGGTGCCGCGACAGAGCGACGCCGCCGCTCTTCTCGCCCGGGACGCAGCGCATGACGAGACCACGCGCCGTCGCGCCCGGTTCCAGCAGGAAAACTTCGCCGCCGACGCGCGTTTTCAACGTGTCGGCAAGCCCCGGCATGCGTGCGGCGCGATCAGACAGCTGGATCGCCGGTGTCTCTTCGGCGCGGTACAACGCGCGCAGCTTGCTGACGATCGCCTGGTACACCGGCGCGGCCGCTGCTACCAGCTCCAGCGAATCGATCTCGGCGCGGTGCGTCGTGCCGCGGAACTCGACCTCGGCGGGAACCACGCTCGCAATCGACGCAGTGGCCAGCCAGCCGGGCATGCTGTCCTGCAGTGCCTGCTCCGTTTCCGCAGTGTGCAGCGGATCGAATCGGGACTGTTGCACGAACGACTCGGCGATAATCTTCAACCAGTTGTCGTACAGCGCCAACAGGCCGCACTCGTCGATGACCGCGCTGCGATCGACCTGCACCTGGTCACCCTGCAGTAGCCGGGTCAGCATGGCGACGTGCAAACCGAGGTCGACATGGACGGGTACTGCGTGCTCGTACTGTCGCCGCGATGCGGACACCGCCGCGTCCACCATGGCCGCAACCGGGATCCCAAGCTCCATTGCGATACCGAGCAGAAGTCCCAGGTTCTCATTGCTCATGTACGGCGGCACGGCAATCGCAAGGCTGTTACCCGCGCCGCCCACCTTGCGCCACATGTCCTCAAGCTGGCGACTGACGAGATCGGCCGCGCTGAGGTGGTGGAATCGCCGGTCGGCCAGCGAATCGGTCGTGAGCTCCGACCAGAAGTGGTTCTGGATACGGCGCGGTTTCAGCCGCGCGCTGGCATAGGCTTCAGCGCCGGTAACGAGCCGGTCGTCGTCGAGCAGCGCGATACCGGGCTCGCGATACAGAATCTGGCCGGCATCGGCAACGACGATGCCGGCGTCATTCAGATGTGCCGCGAGTAGTCCCATGGATCCGCTAGTCCGCCTTCATATGCCTGATGACTTTCTCATCGCAATAATTTTCGCTGTCGAAGACCAGACGTTCCTGCATCAGCTGCAGCTGGTGCACCAGGAACATCAGGAAGATACTGATCAGCAGCGCGATGAACGTCGAGTTGAACGCCACACCAAGACTCTGGGTGACGCCCGCGATGTCACCTTTGACGGCCTTGTCGGCTTGCGCGAGGGCCTCACCGATACCGCGAACGGTACCAATAAAGCCAATAGACGGAATCGCCCAGGATATATAGCGGATCATCGACAGCTCGGACTCCAGTCGTTCCGCTTCCGACTCGCAGATCGTGTGCGTGCTCGTCGAAACGTCCTGGATATTGCGCGTCGAGCCAAATCGCCGCAACGCATTCAGCAGCGCCCGCGGCAGCAGCATGTTTTGCCGGTCTTCCGGCAGCGCCTGCACCTGCCGCGCAAAATCGCGCGTGTCTTCAGGGAGTATTCGCATGCCTTCCGGCACGTGCACGAGATCGACCTCCAGCAGACGGCGTTCGCTACTGGTCTTGACGGCCTTGTAACCCATGATCGCGAGCGCCCAGAACATCAGGATAAAACAGGATTGCTGCTCGAGATCCTTGATCAGCACCCAGACGCTACGTTCCCGCACGTATTCCGGGTCCGCGGCGGCCAGCATGTTCTGTTCCTCGATGATCTCGGCGGCTGTCGGTCGCACGACGGAAAGGTAAAAAACTTCAACGACGATGATCGCGAGAATCAGCGCGAACAGTTGGTAGACAAACTCGTACGGTATGTTCTTTTTCTTCATTGAGAGCGGTGTCCTGGAGAGATATCAGATGTCCGTCGGGAATCGCACGGACTGCTCATACGAAACCTCAACGGAAGCATCGAAGACGTCCAGGTCTTCCTCTTCGCCGCCGCTGGTTCCGAGATCGAGCTCGAAATCGTCGTAATAAGGGTCGTCCTCGGGCGACTCCGCGTCGCTCGATTCCTCCGTCGATTCGGTTGCTGTGTCCGGCTCGTCGGATTCAGTGTCCTGTGCAAGGACCGGCGCCAGCCCGAGAATCAGCAGCAATGAAATCAGTCGGTACATGCAGGATCCTCCGTCATGCTCAGTCAATCTTAGTCGAGATTGCGTGCGATCCGGAAGCCGACGTCAACTCGCGCATCGGTGCCGTAATCGCGATAACTCATGCGCAACTCGGTGACCCCGGCGTGTCGCCAGCTCGATCCGCGAATCACACGGCTCGTTCCTCGTTGCGGTCCGGTCGGGTCGACTTCCGGCGTTGTCATCCCGGGCGTAGGTACCGTGTACCAGTCGTTCACCCATTCCGCGACGTTGCCGCCGCCATCGTAGATTCCCAACGGGTTGGCCTTGAACGAACCTACAGGAGCAGTAGACGCGTAGCCGTCGTTAAAGTTCGGGATGATCGTCGGCACGAGCTCGCGCGCCGTGACATCGGCGAAATTGCCGGCATCTTTCGGCGGCGGCCACTTGGCGCCCCACGCGTACTTCATCGGTGCCGCGCGCTCGGCGTAGCGAAGTGCCCACGCCCATTCTGCCTCGGTCGGCAGCCGGTAGCCGTCGGTAAACGGATAGACCGGCACCCACTTGCCAAATTCCTGCTTGTACGCCGGCGTTCTGCCCTCGCGTTTGCTCAGCCAGTTGCAGTATTGCACGGCCTCGGCCCACGTCACGTTCGCGACAGGGTTGTTATCGGCCGCCAGCGCAACGTGAACCTCGGCGCCCGGGTCGTGGTTCGCCTTGAATTCCGCGAACTGCTTGTTCGTCACTTCATGCGCGCTGATCCAGAACGGCGACGAAATCGTCACGGGTCGAATGACCTCGTTTGCCCGGCGGCCCTGCTCCGCGCGCGATGCGCCCATCGAGAACGTGCCCGGCTCGACGCGAATCATGGTTTGCCCGCCGGCAGTCTGCATGTTGCGCGCAACCGACGCCCGTTGGATCGCTTCCAGCGACTGCAATCGCGCCGTCACGGTTTGCGGATAACCGGGTCGTGGCGTGATCGTGCGCGTCCAGTCGGCAAATCCCTGGCGTTTGACCTCGATCCGGTGCGGCGCCGAACTGAGCCTCAGAATCGTCTTGCCCGTACCGCGAGCACGGCCATCGACGTAAACGGTCGCGTCCGGCGGTTGCACGTCGACGGTGACCGTACCGACCCGGGCCGAGAGGTCGACGGTAATGGAGTCACTGGCCGACGATTCAAGCCGCAGGCTCCGGGTGGTTACACCGTAGCCCGCCTTCGACATGCCGATTTCGTAGTCGATGCCGGGTGTCAGCGACAGGGAGATCGGCGACTGGCCCCGGTAACGCCCGTTGACGGTGACATTGGCGCCACGCGGAATCGTGTTCACCTGCAGCTTCGCATCCGCCGGCTGCAGCGCAATCGTCGGCAACGTTTGCGGCACGTTCGGTACGGTGGTGACGTTACCGTCCCAGGCCGCAAACCCGTCCCTGGTCACGGTCAATTCATGCGTGCCTTCCAGCAACTCGATGACGGCCGGTGTCACACCGACTTCGACATCGCCGGCAAAGATTTTTGCGCCCGGCGGCTCGGTGGTCACGCTGACATTGGCCCACCGTGGAACCAGTTGCACGTGCACGCTTTCGAACTTGTCCAGCCCTTCGACTGTGTAGAAATCCTCGAACGGCAGGAAGCGCTCCGACTCGATGCGAACCGAGTGCTCGCCCGGTTCCAGTTCGACCGGCCCGAACGGCGCCTTACCAACCAGCGAACCGTCAATCGTCACGACGGCGTCCGCCGCCGGTTCAGTAACGACCTGCAGGCGGCCCGGCTTTTTTCTCATGCGCAGCCGCACGGTCATGGACGGCTCGTCACCGACGACGAACGTCTGCGATATGTCGTAGTAGCCCTGCTTCTCGAGATGCACCGTGTAGTTGCCCTTGCGAAGCAACATTCTGTCGCCAACCGGAAAACGGAACCAGCCGCCGTCGATGTTGAGCACCTCGGGCTCAGCGGGGCTGATCTCGAAGTCGATCGACTTGGACGTCATCAGGAGCCACGAGGCAACCAGCAGAATTGCGAGTCCGCCGCCGACGATGTAGCGCAGCGGATGTCGCTCGCCGCGCGCAAGTTGTGCCTGCGTTTCCGCGGTGCGGCGAAACGCTGTCGGCGCGATAGACTCCTCACCGGGGCGTGCCGACGAATCCTCGGTTTCGGGCGGCCGGGTGACATAGGCGCTGTCCTCAAGGCGGACATCGACGACGACGCCGTCGTCGCTGGCATTGATCCGCACCTGGCTGCCGAAGTAACGCAGAACATCGCCGTCGGCCAGGCGACGGCTCGCGTCGAGCGGTTCACCGTTGAATTCGAGCGTCGCTTCGCGACCGACCGGCTGCACGAACGGCATGCCGTCGAGCAAATCGAGCAACGCGAGCGGCTGCCCGCCCGGCCCGGGCAACCGGATCTGGCAATCGCTGCCGGTACCAACACGCAGTGGCAGGTCTTCCCGACCGACACGCCGCTCCCCTTCCACGTCCCTGATGACAAGGTGATCGAAGCTCAAATGGGTTCCTCGCACTGAACGATGACGGGTTCGATATCAATTTCCGGCGCCACGCGGAACTCGAGACGCACGTCGCGATATCCGGCGCGCGAACCGACTGCAACATAGCTGCCGGGCCGCAGGTCGATTTCCTTGCGATCGAAACGCCCGAGGCGACCGACACGGTAAACGATGACGTCAGTCTGGTTGTCCGACAGGATCGGCACCGACAGCGGCGTCGCGGCACGCTTCAGAAGGCGCGACAATTCATCGCGCTGTGCAGCGAGGCGTGGCCCGATGTCGGGTCGCATCGTGACCTGCAGCAGAAATTGCGTAGCACCCTGCATGACGGCCGGCGAACTGAGCGTATCGGGTTCCGATATGTACTTGTCGAGACGAGCATGCAGGGCAGCCATCTCGCGGGCCTCGACGAGGCCGTCGCTCGCGAATTGCAGCGTGTTGTCGATTTCCAGGATTTCCTCGTACGTCGTGATGACGGCTTCCCAATGCTCGTCGGCCCGCAATGCATTCACTTCACGTTCCAGCGTCGTGATATCCCGCATCCGCAGGCCCTGGTCGACCTGCATCAGGCCGTCGGCGGGCTCGGAGGATTCCGGGATCAGTTTTTGCGCGACGCGAAACGCTGCACGCGCACCGAGATAGTCGCCCGCGGCGATTGCCGCAAATCCTTCCGACATGCGGGTATCGAACTCAAGCTTGGTGCGGGCCGCTTCGACACGGGCGAGACCGTCGTGAGCCGGTTGCCATTGCGGATCGAGTTCGATGGCGCGCTCGTAACTCTCCTGGGCAGCCGCGAACTCCAAATCTTCTTCGTACTCGCCGCCCTGCAATACGAGCTGCTGTACTTCTTCGAGGTACTTGGCACGCCGCAGGCCGGCCTGGGCGCCCGGATGCGAAGGCGTTACGGCGACGGCGAGTTCGAACAGGCGCAGGGCCTCGAGCCGGTCGCCGGCGGCGAATGCGGCCTGCGCACCGCTGTAGGCTTCGTCGAAAACCGGGTCGATGCGTTCGTACAGCGGTTCGAGAACCGTCAGTGCGCCGAGGTACAGATGTTCGGCCGCCTCGAACTGTTTATCCAGGTATTGCGCGTCGCCCTGCTGGTACAACTCGCGTGCACGGCGATGCTCGACCGGCGCCCATCGATCCACTCCGCGCCCTTCGAGAACTTCGAGTGCCGATAGCAACTCGCCCAGCGTCGATTCCGCCAGGTATCGCGCACGGCCCGTCTCATCCAGGCCGCTGTAGTCGGCGAGGTTTTCGTTGAACGTGATTTCCTCGTCACCCTCAAGCAGTCCGCTCGGCAGAATCGCGTCGCCGCGGACACGTTCTCGAATCACGGGATCGACATAAACGTCGCTCCAGAGGTTTTCCTGCGGCGACTCGCGTGTCGGCGACTCCGATTCTATGGGTGGCGCTTCGGGCTGTGCCTCGACAACCGGCTCCGCGACGCGCGTTGCCACCCGTTCCGGCAACACGAACACGACGGCGAGCAGGACGGCGACGAGTACTGCCAGCGCACCAAACACGACATTGCGGCTCAGTCCATCGCTGGCTGCTGCCGGCGGCGCGACGCCCGGCCGGTCAGTGCGCGCCGCGGGATGAATCGACCGAACCGATGCAACAACCTCTTCCTCGGCCGCCCTCGAACGCTGGCGGCGAACCGGAGCGAGCCCCGGCGCGAAGCCGGCGGCACTGAATGCCTCGGCAACCGCCGCCGCATCCGGCCGCGCGTCGGCATCCTTATCCAGCATGCGTGCGACGAGGTCGGCAACAGGCGGCGGCACCGCACTGCCGCCTGCTGCGCGCAGCGGCGCAGGGCTCGCGCGCCGTATGCTGGCCTCGGTATCGGCCGCAGACCAGGGCGAACGCCCCGAAATCAGCTCGTAAATCAGTGCGCCGAGTGCAAAGATGTCATCGGGTGGCGCCGCCGGCTCGCCGTCCAGCGACTGCGGTGACTGTGCAATCAGCGAACCACCGGCCGCGACGTCGCCGGTGGCGACGCTGACACCGAAATCGGACAGGTACGGAGCGCCGTTGGCGTCCAGCAGGATATTGGTCGCTTTGATGTCCCGATGGACAAGGCCCTTGCCGTGGAGGTATCGCAATGCGTCGACGACAAAACCGATGGGTGCCAGGATGTCGCCCGGCGGGTAACCCGACAACGCGCCAATGTCGGGACCGTCGACGTACTGCTGGCTGTAAAACGCAATGTCGTCGTCGGCGTGAAACTCGAATGCTCGAACAATGTGCGGATGTATCAGCCGCACCGCAGTCTGCCACTCGGACCGCAATCGCTCGGTTGCGCCGGCATCGCCAATCCTGAGCGCGACCGATGCGGCCGTCATCTTGTCGCTCGCAAGCCAGGAGACCGCCTCGCCACCGCTCCCAAGCGGGTGGACCAGCGAGTATCGATTCGCAAGTTGGGTCCCTGGTTTAAGTTCGAGCATTGTGGGTCGGTATTCTACCCGGCTGGCTCGGGTGCACGGGCCGGCGCGCCGACGTCAATCTGCTGCGAAAAACCGGTTTCCGCTTCGTGGATTTCCCGCAACAACTGCCGCCAGCTTTCGTACTGCGCCTCGGCCGTTCCCGTCAGGCGACGTTCCTGGCCTTCGACGTTGACCACCATCGGCGCCGCTTCGTCGCCGAACGATCGCGACAGCTCGGCAATGGCCTCGAGGTGCATGTTGGCCTCACGGCTGCGCAGCACGGCGCGAAACACCGTATTGAAGCCGCGCGAGATGCCTTCGTATTGAAGCGCCCTGTTGATATTGCGCGTGTTGCGGCTGGCGGAGCTCGTCGTGTCAATCTGCGTCGATGCGGCCAGGACCACAACACCGACCAGGGCCTGCATATGCGCGGAACGCTTTTCCTGGCGGTACTTGATGGATTCGGCGCGCGATGTCTTGCGCCAGCTCAGGTACGGCAGCGAGATGCCGTAGTAAAAATTGGCGTAGTGTTCGTTCAGTGTATCGACGACAAGCCGGTCGCGCTCACGAATCTGGCGCAACCGCGCCACCGACGGGTCGTTTTCCGCCGGCAGGCGCCGGATCGAGACGATGCCGTCTTCGCCCGTCTCCAGGTACCCCTCGTAGGCAAGCGGCGACATATCGGAGAAAAACCGCAATTCGGAAATCTGTCGCGTCTGCTGCAATGCCTTCGGTGGCATCGTCGCCGCGAACAGCTGCAGGTCGTTGGCGAAATCGTTGAAAGCCTTCTGGTAGGGATCACGCCGCCGGTCACGACGTTTCGAATACGACGTCAGTCCGGTTTCGGCCTCGTACTCCTTCGAAAACCAGTGCCGCCCGGCCGCGTCCCACACTGATATTTCCAGTTCGACATACTCGCCGTCCGAGCGGAGGATTCGGCCGCTGACGATGACGTCCGTAAACGCTTTTGCGGACGGAATGACGCGCACGGCGCCCCAGTGCCCGGTGCCCTGCAACGTCGTCTTGATGTGGTACGGCATGTACTTCGCCTCGGCAAGGCGAATGTCCTCGTACACACCGGTATCGCCCGGTTCGTTTTCCTCCGGGATGCCCGGGTCGAACTCGATGATGCCGATATCGAGAAGCATCGCTTCATCGACCGTCGACGTCGCCATGTTGAGTTCGGTCTCCTCGGCGACCACGATCTCCTGAACGGCGCATCCGGACGTAACAAAGGCCGTCAGTGCCAGGGCAATTGCAGCATGTCTCATGTGTCAGGCGCGTCCTATTTCAGTCCCTTGTACTTGCGATATTCTTCCCAGTAGCGCTCGCGCAACTCCGGATCGTCTTCCGCGAGCGCTGCTTCCCGAATCTGCTGGGCGACGACATCGTCAGAAATATCCGGCACGATATCGTCGGGCGTACGCGCCTCGATTTCCTCGGCACTCATGGTATCGAGCGGTCCTTTCGGCTCATTGCTGCCGGCTGCACCGGCGCCGCCACCGGCACCACCACCGCCGGCAGAACCGCCACCGCCACCGTCCGCGCCGCCGGACTGTTCGCCCATGCTGATCGTGCCACCGGAACGCCCGCCGGCGCCGTTGCCGAAGCCCTCGGTATTGCGACCAACGGACTGCACGTCGCGCTGCTCCTCACCGATAGCCTCGTCGAAGTCGCCAAGCGACTTGTCGAGTTCCTTGTTCAGGGCTTCGGGGTCGCCACAACCGGCGCCGCCACCGATGCCTCCTCCGGAAATGCCGCCGTCGTTGCACTCGCCGCCGGGCATGCCGATTGCGCCGGTACCGCCCATGGACTCCGGCGCACCGCTGCCAGACGTGCCACCGGCACCGCCGCCGGCGCTGCCGCCGGAATCACCACCGGAAGCACCGCCCGAGGAGCCGCCGGACATGCCGCCCGGCATGCCGCCGCCGGACGAACCGCCGCCGCCACCACCGCCACCGCCGGGAAGGCCCATGCCACCGCCCGAGGACCCGCCACCGGACGAGCCGCCGCCCGAGGAGCCGCCACCGGAAGAACCGCCGCCGGGCATACCGCCGCCCGGCAAACTGACGCCGCCCGGCATGCCGACGCCGCCGCCGCTGCTCGGCGGCTGGATACCGGATGCACAGGCGCCCAGGATTAATGCCGACGCGGCGACAATGACTCCGTTTCGGGTCATGCCGCTGGTGGCTCGGATCGAAAATTCAGGTTTCATCATCGTCGGCCTCGCTGGTATCTAGTGATTTGAGCACCAAAACCGCTGCGGAGTTCCGCCTGCCGGGCAGATTGCTCCCCCACGTCCGATCATACTCCGCCGGATCGCTTCCGGCAGCTTCAATATTGATTTTATGTCTGCCCGTAAGACGTTGATTCTGTTGAATTGCCTGCCTGGCGGCGAAACAGGATGACCGAAAGGTCGTCCGGCTTGCACGGCTCGTCCGGTTCCGGCGCCACCATGCGTTTGTCCGCCAGCGTCGTCACAGTGGCAATGCCGGCGGCGAGCGGACCCTTGCGAATGGCCTCGATAATCTCGGCGGTGTGCAGGTTGTCAACGAGTCCGTCGCTCGCGACCAGGACGGTGTCACGCGCCTTCATTTCAACCGTCGCACCGACGTCGATCGTCATGTCGCTGGTGCCGATGAAATTCGACACCAGGTGGCGCTCCTCGTGATGGAGCGCTTCCCGTTCATCGAGAAAGCCCGCCTCTACCGCGAAACCGGTGGGTGAATGCGGCGTCGTCTGCAGGCGAATCACACCCCGCTGCCCGACGATGATCGCTTCCGAGTCGCCGACCTGGTACGAGCGGGCGATGCGGCCCTCTATCGTGATCACGGTCATCGTCGTGGCCGAACCGTTGCCGAGACCGAGCACCGCTTCGTTGGCCGCCTCGATGCCGGTCAGCACCGCGGTGCGCAACAGCGTCGTCTGCTGCATGGCCGCCTGCAGCGAGTCGGCAAGCGCCGTTACCGCCGTCAGCGACGCGCGTTTTCCGGCCGGTAATCCGCCGGCGCCGTCCGCAACAACCAGCACGGCGGCGCCAGGACCGTAGGGTATGACGGCAACCGTGTCCTCATTGCTGGATGCCTTTTCCGGGTCGCGCCGGGTATAGGCATGTGCCTCGCCACCGGCAACAGCGGCGACGGCCGAGTCCGCATCGAACTCGCCAGCCAGCAGCAACATGTCTTCGCGCGGCAGTGACATGACTACTCGCGCCTCACCGGTTCACGACACCAGGCACAGTAGTTCCAGTATTCAGCCGCGATGCCCGAGCCGCAGGCTCGACAGCGTTTTCGGCTGCCTTTCAGCGCCCAGGTTTTGCGAACCTTCTTGCGGCACCACGGGCAGTAGCGCATGAAGGGCATCAACGGCCCCCGGCACTTCGCGTTCTCGCACTTCGACGCATAGCGCTTGTCCGGGTAGGTCCGCGTCGTCTCCTCGACGAAGCCCGGTCCGTAGCACCACGCGCAATAGTCCCAGTCCGTCTTGACGCCGCGCTCACAGCGGGGACAGCTCGACGGCATGCGAGATTCGGAGCCGCGCGCGGGGTTGTCGAAACCACACCACGGGCAGCACTGCATGCTTTCGGCAACCGGCGCCTCGCATTGTCGGCACTGGTGCCGGGTATCGAGCGGTTGCCGGAATTGGCGCTGGAATTCGCGCCACTGCAGCTGGCGCCATGAACTGCCGCGTTTGCGACCGTTCGACGTGCCGTTCTTGCGCTTCGCACGTTTCTGCCGGCGCGCCGCGCTGGTCGCCCTCGCGAACGCGGCATGCATCTGCACGGCGTCGCGATAGCGTTTTTTCGGATCCAGCTGAATTGCGTTCTGCAGAACTTCGATGACCTCCGGGCGCACGCGACGCGCAAGCTTGTCGTGCCCCTTGAGCGGCCACTCGAACGGCCACTCAGGCAAGCTGCCGGACAGAGTCCGGTAGACGACGAGCCCGAGAGAGAATACGTCCGACTGAAATTTCGGACGGCCCATTGCCTGTTCCGGTGCGATGTAGTCGATGGTCCCCGAACCGGATGCCTTGAGCGTCCGCAGATTCACCTTGGCGAAGCCAAAATCGGCCAGCTTGAGCCGGTTGCCGGGAAACAGGATGTAGTTTTCCGGCTTGAGGTCGCAATGGATGATCTTGTGCTCATGCGCGTGCGCCATAGCGGCGAGCGCCTGTTCCGCCAGGTCGAGTGCACGTGCATTGGAGATACGTCGCTCAATGCGATCGGCGAGTGACTCCTCACCCAGTTCCATCGCAATCACGAAGTGGCCCTCGATATAGCTTGCGTTCAGCACGGACAGGATATTCGGGTGCCTGAGCTTGGTGGCCATGCGCACTTCGTGCAGGAATTCCTCGTGGCCCGTCATGTCGTCGGCTTTCGGAATCTTGAGGGCAACCTTGATGTTCTGGATCGTGTCCTGGGCGCGATAGACATCGGCCAGCGGACCGGTCGCTATTCGCCCGAGAATCCGGTACTTGCCGATTTTCTGCCGCGCTCGCAGGGACATCAACCGGTCCTCACCCGCGCGACGGCGTCGTGCCACCCGGACAGCAGCTGGGCTCGCTGCCGTTCCGACATTGCCGGCTCGAAGCGCCGGTCGAGTGACCAGCGATCAGCCAACGCATCGTTGTCTGCAACAACCCCGGCGCCGATCGCCGCGAGGCATGCTGCGCCAAACACGGTGGATTCCACGTTTTCCGGCCGTTCCACCGGGAGGTCGAGGACATCCGCGAGAAACTGCAAAAACCAGTTGTTGCCAACCATGCCGCCATCGACGCGAATCACGCTGGGCCGGACTCCGTCGTCGGCCATTGCGTCGATCAGATCGCGAGTCTGGTACGCGATCGACTGCAGCGTTGCCGTGACGATCTCGCCACGGCCACTGCCGCGTGTCAGCCCGAGTATCGCGCCGCGCGCATCGGGATCCCAGTACGGTGCGCCGAGACCGGCGAATGCCGGTACTACGATGACGTCGTCGACGATGCCCGTCGCCGCCGCGATTTCTTCCGACTGCGGCGCCGTCTTGATGACCTGCAGCTCGTCGCGCAACCATTGCATCGCCGAACCGGCAACGAATACGCTGCCTTCCAGCCCGTAGGTGACCTGCCCGTTTCGGCGCATCGCCACGGTCGTCAGCAATTGGTTTTTCGACACCAGGGCCTCGGCCCCGGTATTGGCGACGGCGAACAGGCCGGTGCCATAGGTGCTTTTGGTCATGCCCTCGGAGAATCCGGCCTGCCCGTACAGCGCTGCCTGCTGGTCGCCGGCCACGCCGCGCATTGGCACATCGATACCGCCGATCGAAGCGTTGCCATAGTCATCGACGCAATCCCGGACCTCTGGCAACAGCGCACGGGGAATATCGAACAGGTCGAGCAGATCATCGTCCCATTCCTGTGTATGGATATTGAACAGCAACGTGCGCGACGCATTCGTCGCATCCGTCGCGTGCACCTTGCCACCGCTCAAATGCCAGATCAGGAACGCGTCGATCGTGCCGAACGCCAGCTCGCCCCTTGCGGCGCGTTCGCGTGCACCATCGACGTGCCCGAGAATCCAGTCGATCTTGGTGGCGGAAAAATACGGATCGAGCCGCAGCCCGGTCTTTGTGGTTACCGTGCCCTCGTGGCCCGCATCCCTCAATTTGCGACACGTAGCCGCCGTACGCCGGTCCTGCCAGACGATGGCGTTGTAAATACACTCCCCGGTCTTCCGGTCCCAGATGAGCGTCGTTTCACGCTGGTTGGTGATGCCCAGCGCCGCGACATCACCAGGCCCAAGCCCGGCCTTGTCGAGTGCTGCGGCAGCGGTCCTAACGACACTCTGCAGGATTTCACCCGGGTCGTGCTCAACCCAGCCGGGCTCCGGATAGTACTGCGCAAATTCCTGCTGCTCGCTGGCCACCGGTTTCAGCGCACGATCGAAAATCACGGCGCGACTGCTGCTCGTGCCCTGGTCGATAGCGAGGACATGCCGCATCACTCGACGCCGTCCTGCAGGCTGTAGAGCGGTTTCGAAACGCCGATCCGGCGCCCGGCTTCGGCGGGCCAGTCAACATCGACCTGCCTTGCTGCTACCGACGCGATACTTTCGAGAATGCGCTTGGGCCAGGGCGCCACGCGCCGTTTTGAAAGATCAACGTGCAGGTTCAGCCATTCGGCGGTGGCGGCCAGGTAGCCTTTGTCCGCGTGGTACATGCGACCAAACTGGTGAATGCGTTTTTGGTCATAGGCGAGGATCTGGGACGTGATGATGTACGGCTCACCCTCGTTCATTTCTTTTTGCCACGTCACGTGGCTCTCGACGGCAAAGGTCGAACTCTGGTGCTCCTCGATGTGCTCGTCAGTGATGCCGAAACGGTCCCATAGCGCATCAACGCCGAAATCGAAGGCGAGCACGTAGTAGGCAACATTCATGTGTTTGTTGACGTCGATCCACTCGGGCAACACCGTGCCCCGAAATACCTCGATACCGATCATGCGCTCGCCAATTCCTCACGATTTCGAAAATACTCGAGCGCAGCGGGGTTCGCGAGCGCTTCGGTATTCCTGACGGGCTCGTTATGTACCACGGAACGCACCGCCAGCTCGACGATCTTGCCGCTCTTGGTGCGCGGGATGTCGGTCACCTGCAGGATCTTCGCCGGCACATGGCGCGGCGTCGTATTGCGGCGGACGACATTGCGTATCTCGCTCTGCAATTCGTCGTCGAGTTCCAGTTCATCACGCAAAACGACGAACAGGACGACGCGAACGTCATCTTCCCATTGTTGCCCGATCGCAATGCTCTCCACGATAGCGTCGAGTTTCTCGACCTGCCGGTATATCTCCGCTGTACCGATGCGCACACCGCCCGGATTCAGTACTGCGTCGGAGCGACCGTGAATGGCCATGCCGCCGTCGTCAGTAAGTTCTGCGAAGTCGCCGTGCGCCCACACACCCGGGAATCGTTCGAAATATGCGGCCCGGTAACGGCTGCCGTCGGTATCGTTCCAGAATCCGACCGGTGTCGACGGGAACGGCTGCGTGCACACGAGTTCGCCGTGCTGCCCGATCACCGATTCACCAGCTTCTGTAAAGATTTCGACGGCCATGCCGAGCCCTTTGCACTGCAACTCGCCGCGGCGCACCGGTAATACCGGGTTGCCAAGCACAAAGCAGCTGATGATGTCCGTACCGCCGGATATCGACGACAACTGCAGGTCGTCGCCAATTGCGTCATAGACAAAATCGAAACTCTCGGGCGCAAGCGGCGACCCAGTGGACAAGACGGTGCGGATCGATGACAAGTCGAACTCATCGACCGGTCGCAGTTCCGACTTTTCCAGTGCGGAGATGTATTTTGCACTGGTGCCAAAGACGGTGATGCGCTCGCGCTCGGCGATTTCCCAAAGAATCCGCGCGTCGTTGGCGAACGGCGCACCGTCGAACAGAATGACTGTCGCGCCCGTGCCCAATCCACACACGAGCCAGTTCCACATCATCCAGCCACAGGTCGTGAAGTAAAATAGCCGGTCAGACTCGCCGACGTCCGTATGCAGTACGTGTTCTTTCGACTGTTGCAGCAGTGTGCCGCCATGTCCGTGCACGATGCACTTCGGTACACCGGTCGTACCCGACGAATACATGATGTAGAGCGGGTGATTGAAGTCGACAGTCTCAAACTCGAGGTCGTCGCCGGACCCGCAAAAGTCCGACCACTCAACCGTGTTTGCGAGATCCGCTGGCGCGGAAGCGACAAACGGAACGACGATTGTCTGTTGCAGCGACGGCAGCGCTTTGACAATGCCGGCGACAGTGCCGCGCGTGTCGATAAGCTTGCCGTTGTAGTAGTAGGCATTAGGCGCAATCAACAGTTTCGGCTCGATCTGTCCGAAGCGATCGACCACGCCGTTGACGCCGAAGTCCGGCGAGCACGACGACCAGATAGCACCGATGCTCGCCGTTGCGAGCATCGCAATGATGGCTTCCGGGCAGTTCGGCAGGAAGCCGGCAACCCTGTCGCCTTTGGAAACGCCGCTATCGCGCATCGCACTGGCGGCAGCGGCGACAGCACTCCGCAACTCGTCACGGCTTATTTCCCGGCGCGTACCGTCCTCGCCGCAAAAAACAACGGCCGCCGCATCGCCCTGGTGTCGCAGCAGGTGACTCGCAAAGTTCAGGGTCGCACCGTCAAACCAGCCGGCATCCATGATGTTGTCCGGACGGGCGAGCACGGTTCGCGGTGGCGTATCAAATTCGATCTCGCAGGTTGTCGCCAACGACGTCCAGAAAGCAACCGGATCGTCCAGGGACCACTGGTGCAGAGAGGCATAGTCGTCAAAGCCATGCTCGCGCATGAATTGGAACATGGCGGATGCCTCCCGCCGTTCGGCGCCAGGCTCCCACATAACCGGATTTTTACTCATCGAATTCGTGCTGTGAATCGTCGCAGTCAGTATCCATAAATCGAACCTTGTGTCCATGGCCAGTGGGGAGTGATACTGGTTCGCATGAGTGCTACCGCAATCGTCGCAATCGTTCTCCTTGTTGTCGCAGCAGCATGGCTTAATTGGCGGTTCCGGAAACGACAGCGACCGGTACCGCCCGCTCTTCGTCGGGGCCGGTCACTGCCCGACTTTGCGGCAACGGATGAGGCAGGCAACCCGGTCCACTCAACCGAGATACGCGGTACGGCGGCCGTTTTTCTGTTCGTGCGCGGCAACTGGTGCCCGTTTTGCAACAGGCAGGTCCGAAACCTGACTCTCCACTACAAGGCGATCGTGGATCTCGGGGCCCGCCTGATCCTCGTCACGCCCAAACCCCTGGAAACGACGCGGCGCGTCGCCGAGTTTTTCGACGTTGAATTCGACTTCTGGCTGGACGAAAACCTGCAGGTTGCGCGCGAACTCGGTCTGCTGCAATCCGACGGTGTCCCGAAAGACCATCAGAATGAGTACGGTGAAGACACCGTATGGCCGACCACGCTTGTCGTCGATCGCAACGGGATCATCCGTTACGCCGAGCTGTCGCGCTTCATCGCCGACCGGCCCGACCCCGAAACGCTCGTGAACGAACTAAAGCTGGCGTTGCAACACTAGAAAGGTACGCCGACGGCCTTACACAGGAAGGTCATGAACGGCGTACCCTGCCTGAATGACGATTCCACGGTCTGTTGAAACCGCGGCTTGAGGCAGTCGTCGACCGTGAAACTGCGTACAGCGATAAAGCTCTTGCGCTTGATGTCCTCGATCAACGGATGCTCGGCTTCGAAACCTCGTGGCGGCCTCTTCAGGCTCTCGCCGGCCAGCGAGAAGTTTTTCCTGAATGCGGCACCGCTGATCGACCGTTTCCAGTCGGCGGGGTGTGCGACGATCCGCTCGCGGATTTGCCGCAGTGGATCGGAATCCGGGCGCCACATCCCCACCCCGATGAACACGTCATCCGGTGCTATGTGCACGTAATAGCCGGGCGCATGCACGTCTTTCGCTCGTTCGTGGCGAAACTGGATGCCGATGTTGGTCTTGTAGGGCGCCTTGTTCTTCGAGAAGCGCGTATCGCGGTAGACGCGCATCAGCGATCCGCCCATGCGTGTCGGCACCGCGGTGAAATGCGGCGCTATCTCCGCCAGGGGTTCCTGCATGGCCTGGATGAATCGCAGCGCGACGTCCAGCACGTCTTCCTCGTAGCGGCTCTTGTTCGCCTTGAACCACTCACGATCGTTATTTCGCTCCAGTTCACGGAGAAAACGGATCGTGCGGGGCTCGAAGGTGGCAAATCGCGACGCCATCAGCATGCGGCCGAATCGGCGTCCGGATGCGCAAACATGTCGGACTCGTCCTCGCCATCGCGAGGCGCAAGGCAGGCGAAGTCCTTTTCAACCAGGATTTTCAGCTGCTGCCCGTCATCGAGCTGCTGCAGTCCCTCGATGGACACCTGTTCGGTCGTCGCCCAGGCGAGCACCGCCGTTTCGGGCAGACGCACGCGGATCTCGCTGCCGCGACAGGACGCCGCGGGCGCGACGCTGGCCGGACTGCTTTCCAGCGCATAGGTAAACTGATGACCGTCCGGAAAGCCGGTGGTCGATACGACCCGGCCTTCCCTGTGCATCACGTCAACTTCGCCCCGTGTGAGGCGCAGACGGATGGAATTGTCCCGAATGCGAATCTTCATGGGTGCATGGCGCCGGCCGGCGATTGCCGGTTGGTGAACGCCGGCCGGACAGCGTCCGGCCGGTTAAGCGTTGGGCCCGGTATCGAAAATCGAAGCCGGGTCCGGCAATACCGTCAGGCGATTACTCGGCGATGACGTTTTCTGCCTGCGGGCCTTTCTGGCCCTGTGTTACTTCCATGGAGACCTTCTGACCTTCTTTCAGGGTCTTGAAGCCTTCCATCTGAATGGCGGTGTGATGGACGAATACATCCTGCCCACCTTCGCGCTCGATAAATCCGAATCCCTTGTCGTCATTGAACCACTTGACGGTTCCTTCAACTCTTTCGCCTGACATAACTTCTTACTACCTCGTAACAAAAACACCCGCCTTATCAAAGGCGGTTCCTCTGCAGCGTCCGTCAATGGCCGCGGCAGCCGAAATATTACGCCCAAATGCACCTGAGAAGTATTACTAAATGCCTTTAAATTGGGGGCAATCTGGCAGGAAAGCGCGATTTAGACTGTGTATCAAGGCACTTGGGCGGCCTGCCGACACTCTGGAAATCGCTGACAAACCAATGACGTGCGATGGATTTGTGCGCAGATTGCGCAAAACCTGGCTGTTTTGTGACAGGTCAGGCACCGGCGCCGACGCGCCGAATGTAGCCCCGGGCGAGATTCCTGACATCGTCGCAGCCAAGCAGCGCCATCGTTCTTGCCAGTTCGCCGCGCAACATATCCAGTGCGCGGGTAACGCCGGCTTCGCCACCCGCACCGAGCGGATACAGGTAACTGCGCCCGATACTGCACGCCGTCGCGCCCAGTGCCAGTGCCTTGACAATGTGGGTACCCCTGCGAATACCGCCGTCGCAGATGATCTCAAGGCGGTCGTGCAACGCATCCGCAACGTCGGAAATACAATCGACCGGTGCCGGCGCCGACTCGAGCTGGCGCCCGCCGTGGTTCGAAATCATGACCGCCGTTGCACCGGCGTTTGCCGCATGGCGGCAATCCGCGACGGTTTGGACGCCCTTGACGATCAACGGGCCATCCCAGAGTGACCTGAGCCACTCGACATCACGCCACGTCAACGAACGATCGAACTGGCTGTCGATGTATTCCTGCACGCTCATGTCGCTGAACAGGTCGACGTCACCGCCCTGGGTCACGTTGACGAGCTCGAGCTGTTTTCCCAGCGTTACTCGATAGAGCCAGCCGGGATGTCGCAATACGCTCAGGAATGCGCGCGGATTCAAGCCCCCACCGGCTATCCCGTGTACGACGTCGCGTTCGCGATTGCCGGCAACCGGCGTATCGACAGTAAGACACAGCGCGGTGTAGCCGGCAGCCTTGCAGCGTTCGACGTATCGTTTGGTCAGGCCACGGTCCCTGAAAACGTAGATCTGGAACACCTTGGGCCCGTCGTATTCGGCGGCAACGTCCTCGATCGTTGTCGTGCCCACCGTGGAAAGCGAATACGGCAGCCCCTGTTTCGCGGCGGCGCGCGCAACACCGAGCTCGCCATCGGCGTGAAACAGCTTGTTCGCTCCCGTCGGCGACAGCATGAGCGGTAGCGAGACCGACTGCCCGAGCATTTCGGTGCCGAGCTTGATATCGCTGACATCCGACAACTGCGACGGCAGCAGTTCGTACTCGTCAAACGCGCTCGTATTGCGCGCGAGAGTCCATTCGTCGTCGGCGCCACCGTCCATGTAGTGGAACGCCGGGTCCGGAAGTCGCCGCCGGGCAACCCGCCGAAAATCCATGATGTTGTTGCAGTCCCGGATGCGCATCGCGTGAGGTTATCACGCATTGACGAACACGATGACTGCCAGTAGCGTCCCGCCTCATGTATCAATACCAACTGCCGATTCGCAGCGCAGCGATTCGACGCAACACGTCGGCCTGGGTGTCCCTCGGACTTGTATCGCTGGTCATGGCCGGCGTTTTTTCGTTGCTGCTGGTGCTTGCGCGAACGCCGGTCATCCAGGACCTGATCCCGTTCGTCGACTTTTTCCGCGTGGCGCTCGTCGTGCATGTCACGCTCTCGGTTCTCGTCTGGCTGCTGGCGATTTCAGCGGCGACGTGGAGCCTCTCCACGACAACGGAGCACCCGTGGTGGGACCGGCTTTCGTTCTCGCTGGCGGCGCTCGGCACGACGGCGATTGTCGTTTGCCCGTTTCTCGGCGCCGGCGATCCGCTGATGAACAACTACGTCCCGGTGCTGCAGCACCCGTGGTTTTATGCCGGGCTGGCGATGTTCGGGCTCGGCATTCTGAGTCACCTCGTTCGCGCGCTGGTATCGCGACCGCGCCTGCGCGACAAGCTCGATGGCACAGTCGCACTGCAGGCCGGTATCGTCATATCCGCTGTGCTCACGGGACTGGCGTTGCTGTCGGTCGCCGCGTCCTGGCAAGGCCTGCCGGGCAACATGGATGGCCAGATCTATTTCGAGTTCCTGTTCTGGGGCGGCGGGCACGTCGTGCAGTTCAGCTATACGCTGCTGATGATGGTCGCGTGGGTCGTCCTTGCCGACAACAGCGGATGTCGTTTTGAACTGACGCCACGGCTGACACTGGTGTTCCTCATCTTTCTCGCACTCCCGGTTATCACCGTGCCGTTTCTCTATCTGGCACACGACATCACGACAGCCGGTCACCGCATCGCCTTTACCGAACTGATGAAGTACGGCGGCTTATCCTGCCTGCCGCTCGGTCTCGCGGCGGCAGCCAGCCTGCTTCGGGCCGGAAAGCCGTCCGGTGAAGGACGCTACCTGCGGGCGGCGCTCGTCAGTTCCCTCGGGCTATTTCTGGTTGGCGGCGTTCTCGGTTTCATGATTGCCGGCCTCGATATCGTGATACCGGCGCACTATCACGGCGCAACGGTCGGCGTAACGATCGCGTTCATGGGGCTTGTCTACTACCTGCTGCCACGTCTCGGGTTCGGTGCATTGCCGGAAGGCATGGCGACCTGGCAACCGTACGTCTATGGCGGCGGCCAGTTGTTGCATATCATCGGACTTGCATGGAGCGGCGGCTACGGCGTGCAACGCAAAACAGCCGGCGCAGCGCAGGGCCTCGAGGGCCTTGGTCAGACGGCCGGAATGGGTCTGATGGGCCTGGGCGGCCTGGTTTCGGTAATCGGCGGGCTCTTGTTCCTGATCGTTGCCTACAAGTCGATGCGCACCCCGAAGGAGGAATGAAGCATGCTGGAAGTGGGGCTGTTTACGCTAAACGCAATCGTCGTGTACCTGGTCTCCGACTGGATCCTTCGCCTGATCGAGCAACGACGCGGTGAGGTGCTGAAACAACGACAAGTCGTGTTTTTCGTCATTTTCCTGGCGCTGATCATGATCTCGTTCCAGCTGCTGCAGCTCCTGCCAAAACCGGCCTGAAAATCATCTGACCAGCAAACAGGTTATTGCATTCAGACGCCGAGTTTGCCGTGCAGGCGCGCGTCAAACGTTGCGAAGTGCTCCGAGAACCAGGTAGAGAGACGCGCTTCCAGCTTGCGGCCGCCAACGGTTGAGTCCGCAAGGAAATCATCCATCAGGTCGCGGATTTCGTCGAGCAGCATCTCGTGATCTTCCTTGTGGTCGACGTATTCGTCGTAATTCGCGTCCCGCATGATGCGTTCCTCCAGTGCGAAATGCATAGCGATCGCGTTGTGAATGCGCTCGAGCCCGTGCTCGATTTCGTCGGCGCTCGAGCGGTCATTGATTCTCGAATACAGCGTATTGATGAGCTCGATCAGCTCGCGGTGCTCGTCGTCGACAGCGGCGACGCCTACGGAATAGTCGGTTTTCCAGGTCAACAGGTTCACAGGTGCATCACCGAATCTGAAACTCGTCGTCCGCGAATCGAACGACCACATTGCTGCCAGGCTTGATCTCCAGTGTTTTCGACAGCTCGTAGTCGAATCCATCAGACCCCGAATCGTTCATGCCAACATACAGCGTGTGCGTACCGGCTGCGACATGCACCCGCTCGTAGACATTGGCCTTGCCGTCGGCCCAGATTCCGCTGGGCGGCAACGTCGCTGCATATAGCTGTTGGCCGTTCGACGTCAGAACCAGGCGTATCGGGTGCCGCTCTCGCGGGCAGTCGCTGGGCTTGCGCATGTTGGGTGGCAGTTTTTCGAGTTCGGCCTGCGTCAGCGTGCGGCACTCGCCCACCCGGTTTGCCGCGTGTGAAAACGCCAGTGATACGATCGCGTCCGTGGCGTCGACCAGTTCGTATCGCGGCCAGACGGACAGCAGGCCAACGACAACGGCAAACGCCGCGTAAGCCAGCATTTCCCACAACAACTTCATGAAGCCAGGCTCTTTTCGAATGCCGCGACGGCCTTCTCGGCACTGCCGAATTCCGACCACGGTGCATGCCAACCGATCGCCAGCCGCGACTCCTCGACACGGCGTCGCAGCATGGGGTCGCGTTCTCGCCGGATGCGCTGCTCGGTCCAGTCACCACCGAAGCGATACGCGCAGTTGCCGTCCTGGCAGCCGAGCAGGAATACGCCCTCTGCATGCCCGCGACTCAGCGCGAAGTCGATATAGGACGGCGGCAACTGCCCCATGCACTGCAGCAAAACCACCCGGCGTCCGTCTTTCAGCAACGCACCCGTTTGCGCATCATCTTTACAGCCGAAAATCATGACGGCCGATTCCGGCCCGCTCACCATCTCCTCGCGCAATTCTGCGGCGGACAGATCCGGCAGATCGATACCGGGCACCAGGTCGCCCTTGGAGCGAAACGGCGTTGCGGTTGGACACGCGCCAACGCAAATACCGCAGCTGATACACAAGTCCGGGTCGACAGCCGCCTGCTGTTCGTAGTTGGTACCGTCAGTCCGCGCAATCATGTCGATCGCACCAAACGGGCAATCGTCCGCGCAACGTCGGCAACCGTTGCAGTAGTCCAGCGTAACGAGGGCCGGCTGCGCCTTTTTCTGTGGCGGCACCCATGGCGCGATAACGACGACGGCACTGATCCCGACGAGTACCAACCACACTGCACCGGGTGACCAGCTCTGGATCAATGGATAAAAGTGCAGGTAGAACCAGTCGAGCTTCAGGACCTGCGGCGCCATAGCGAGGTCCGCCTTCGGATGACTGATCGCCGGGAAAACGGCCGACAGCACCAGCATGCACAACAACGCGCCGGCCATCAGCCGGCGGGGCGGATTGATACGCGGGCCGCTCAGGCGAAATACGTGCAACCAGATACCGAACACCAGGAATATGGGCAGGCCGATCAGGTGCAGAAACGCCATCAGTGTGAAGAAGCGGTCTGACACGAGGTCGTCACTGAGGAAATTGCCGGCCATCGAGTCCGTGAAAATCGGGATCGCATCGAGCAACTCGGCCGACGATATTGCCACGTACTGCGCAAGCTCATCCCAGACCAGCCAGTACCCTGTGATGCCGAGCGGAAACATCATCCAGACCAGCGGCATGCCGGTCACCCAGGTAAACCAGCGATTGCGCCGGTACCGGTTGAAGACGAACTCCTTGATGATATGCAGCAGAATCGTAACGATCGCGGCATCCGACGCGTAGCGATGCAGGCTGCGCATGATGCCGCCGAGGTACCACTGTTCCCGCGTCAGGTACTCCACGCTTTCAAATGCACCGGAGACACTTGTACGAAAGAAGATCAGCAGCCAGATGCCACTGATCAGCACGATCCAGCAGAAGAATATCGTCAGCGCACCCAGGTGATTGAGCGGATTGTTGGCGCTGTCGAATCCGCGATGCAACGGTCGGCGCAAGAGCTCGAATGCACCACGCCCCGCCCTGTGAATAGCCTCGATCATCCGCCGTTGCGTGCCCGCCGCGCGAGAATCATTTCGCGAAAGTACCAGAACAACGCCGCAACCAGGATCAGGCCGCCGAGCACCGTTTGCATGATGAGCGAATAATCGTAGCGATAACGGCCGGTCGTCGGATCGTACACGGTGCAGAACAGGTTAACCTTGTCGATGATGCTGGCTACCAGGTGACCGGAGCTCGAAGGCCGGTTGAGAACGAGTTCTTTCATCGGCTCGACAAACCACGGCATCTCGAAGGTCACCCCGTAAACCTGCGCGTAGACCCGCCCGTCGCGATCGACGATCGATGACTGGTTCAGGTGATCGAAGCCGCGCGGAGTCGGGAAAAACCTGAAGCCGAGGTCATTGCTGATCTTTTCGATAGTTTCCGGCGTGGCCGACAGGAAACGCCACCCTGGCGCATCGACTCCCTGGCGACGGGCGAACGCCGCCATGGCCTGCGGGGTGTCGTTGGCGACGTCGAAACCAATCGTCACCACGTCGAAACTCTGCTCCCCGAGTGCCTCGCGAGCCACGTCTACCGCCTCCGCGAGGTGCTGGGTCGTACGCGGACAGACGTGATGGCACGACGTGAAAATCAGGCTGATGACAAGCGGCTTGCCGGCATGATCGTCGCGCAGAAACACGGTCTGGCCGCGCCGGTCGACGAATTCGTAGTTGCCAATCGTCCTGCCGATAGCCGCCTGCGACAACTGCATCGCGGCCTCGGGGTCATAGCGATCATCGGCTGCAGCCACACAGGGCAGCAGTGCTGTGACCAGAAGAAGTGTGAGCGCTTTTTTCATGGTCTCTTTTTAGTGCCGCTACCGGCCAGGCCGCCGCGGCAGTAAAAACAAGGGCGGGCTCTCGCCCGCCCTCATAAACAGGCTTCGGTCGACGCTGGGGGGTTATGACATTGGCCAGACCGATGCCAGATACTTCCAGTTGACCGCGTAGTAAAGAACGAAGACAACCAGGAAGAACAAGGCCAGCAGGAAGGTACCCGGAGCCGCGAGGCCCCATTTGCCTGCTGCTTCGTGGCCACCCTGCGGTACCACGATAGGTGCTGCACGTTCGACTTTCGTCGTTTCGAAGCCGAAACTCGACTCCGACTCGACGGGCTTGCCGAAGAACACGGAAACGACGGTGACGAGGATGTACATCGCACCACCGATGATGGCGACGACGCCCGCGGCACCCATGATGCCCATCATCGTATAGGCGCTCGCCGGGTAGTCGAAACCGAGCTGCGCATTGGTGAACGCCATGTCCCAGTGACGTCGTTCGACGCCGAGCGTTCCTGCCCCCATCATCGCAAGCGCGAACACCGACATACCGATACCGAAAAAGTACGGCTGCAGTTTCGCGATGGCCGGGAACGCGACCTGCTTCCGGAACAGGGTCGGAATCAGGAAGTACGTCAGCGACATGAAGGCCAGCGTCGTGCCGATGACGACCGTGGCATGGAAGTGCCCCGGCACGTAGATCGTGTTGTGAATGATGATGTTGATCTGTTCGGTACCCATGACGACGCCGGAGATACCGCCGAGGAAGCCGAAGCCGATCAGCGAGATGAACATGCCCGAAAACACCGGGTTGCCCCACGGCGCCTTGCGCAACCACTCATACAGTCCGTTTGTCAGGCCCTTGGCGCGCTGCGCGACCTCGATCGATCCCGGTACCGTCAGGCCGTGGACCATCGATGCCAGGACCGCGAGATACATGGCGTAGGACGTATTGAAGATCTTCCATTCCGCGCTGAGACCCGGATCGACGAGCAGGTGATGCGCGCTCGCTATCTGCAGGAACGCGATGTAGAGCACGAACGCCACGCGGCTGACTTTCTCGGACATCGGGCGCGCGCCGAACACGATTGCTGCAATCGCGTACCAGACAGCGACGTGTGCGGCGACGTTGATCTGCTGCGACGAATGACCGAGCGCCCACCAGACGACACGATACATTGCTGCATCGATGTTGTTGATGTAGCCGAGTGACCACAGCCAGGTCGGCACCAGGACAACGGCACCCGAGGCAATGGTGAAGACGGCGATAATGCAGGCCGTCAACGCACCGAAGGTGACCAGCGGAATCGATCCCTCGTAGGTTTTCTCGTCTTTGGCGATGACCAGCGTTCCCAGGAAGATGAAACACCCGATCAGGGCACCGACCGCGAACAGGATCAGGCCGAGATAGAAATTCGGGTTCGCGGGCATCGGCACGTAGGACGTCATCATGACCGACGCGTCACCATTGGCGACCGCCGCGTTGTTGATGATGATGCCGGCCAGCATCAGGATGAATCCGACCCAGGCGAGTTTCGGCGTTGCCAGTCGACACTTCAGCAGCGTCGACGAGCAGAAATACAACACCGCGATCTCGAACGAGATGATCCAGAAGATCAGCATGTTGACGCCGTGGGTCGTCAGCAGCTGGTAGAACTTGTCCGCCGGGAGCAGGTGCACGGCCGGCCAGCGCGTCAGCGTGACGAGCAGCGCCGTAATACCGCCGATCAGCAGGATCACCACGGCAACGACCGCGTGAGCCTTCATCAGGCGCTCCGCCGGCTTGTGATACTGCAGTCCCGTCTCGGGGCAGGTTCTGAATAGTTGATTGCTCATTGTCCCCCCTCCACAACGTAGATCTTGCCGAGCATGTTGTGATGGCCGAGTCCGCAGTACTCGTTACAGATGATGGTCTGTTCGTCCGAGGTGTCCGGCGTAACGGTCAGTACCATTTCGTAGCCAGGCAGGATCTGCGTGTTGATGTTGACGGGTTGCAAGGAAAACCCGTGCTGCCAGTCGAGCGACGAGATGTGCAGACGGTAAGTCTGCCCTTTTTCGAGCTCGAGCAACGGGTACCACTGCCACAATCGGCCCGCCAGATAGACATCGCTGCCCGGTGGCGGCTTGACGACCGGTAGCTGGGCGTCCGTCTCGGTGCGGATGGTGTACTGATCCACCATGGCCTGGGTTTTGGCCATGAATGCCTGGGGCGTGGTTTTGTAAGCTTCGCTCGAGAGATTCTGTTTTCCATAGATGTGCCAGAACGGCATCATGAAAAACATGATCAGGGACCAGACCAGCGCAATACCGATCCAGGTTCCCTCAACTTTATCCAGTGGCTGTTTCCACCAGACAATCTCGGCAGGCGGTTGAATAGAACTCATAACCTTACCTCGGTCTGCTGGTTACTGGGCGATAGGAATATTGACGATCTCGACGATTCCCCAAATGATGTAGAACACCGCCGGAAAAACGACGCCTACAAACAGGAGAATGAACGGGTTATCGATGATGCGCTGCATCGCCGGAATGCGTTCAGGCGCACTGTTTTCTTCACTCATGTCTAGGTCCCCAAGTGACAGTTGTTTCCGTCGCCTACCCTATGCCTGTCAACCGCTTGGTATAACTAGGGAAAATACGTAGGGCGCTGGCGGGCTTCCGGGCGTGATTCCGGAGCCGATTCGGGTAAGCTCCGTGACCATGAAAGCGCTCATGATCATCCCGTGCCTGGCCCTCGCGGCCTGCGGCAGCGGCGAATACGAGAATCCGCACGATTCAAAGTACGAATCCGTCACCGTCGACGGCGAATCCTGCGTCATCGATGCGCAGACCGGCCTCATGTGGCAGGTGAAATCGTCGGCGGCGGGCCTGCACTCGAGTGACAACACCTATTCCTGGTACGACCCCGACGAGGCGGTCGGCGAACTCGATTATCGCGGATTGCCGGACGGCGGCGACTGTTCCGGCAGCCAGTGCGACACGTCGAGCTACGTGCAGGCCGTCAACGCGGGCGGTTACTGTGGCCACTCTGACTGGCGCATGCCCATCAAGGACGAGCTGTATTCGATCAGCGACCTCGCGCGAACCGACGATCCGCCGACCGTCAATACCGACTTTTTCCCCGATACGCACGCAGCGGAATACTGGTCCGGCAACGACTACAGTTTTCAATACGACGCGGCGTGGGCATGGCATTTCGGGCTTGGCCACGACAGGGTCGACTGGAAGAAAACGCCGAAGTATGTACGGCTCGTACGTGGGTCTGCCGAAAACCTCGAATCCGTCAAAGAGTAAGACGTGGCCCGGCTTGCAATAATTTCACTGTTGCTGGTATTGCTGCTGGTCTCCGTCAGCGCCTACCTGCGGCTTGATCACTCGGGCATTGGTTGCGCCGAATGGCCCGAGTGCTACGGCCAGATTGGCGTGCCCGAAGCCGACGCGCCGACGATTGGCAGCACCTATGAACGGCTTGCCGAGGAAGCGGCAGAACCGATGTCGTGGGCGACCCCCATGCACCGGCTGGTCGCCAGCGTACTTGGTCTCGTCGTCCTCGGCATGGCATTGCTGTCGCTCGCACGTCGCGAGGACCGGCTAATCGCGTTTTCGCTACTGGGACTGACCGTATTCCTTGCCTGGCTGGGGATCTATTCCGGCGGCCTGCACAATCCGGCCGTTGTCATGGGCAACCTTGCCGGCGGCTTTTCGATGCTGGCGCTGACAGGCTGGCTGGTTTTCAGGGAAGCGCGCCCCCGGGCCAACGTACCACCGGGCGGCCGCCGCTGGGTCGTCGCCGCGTTGTTCCTGCTCGGCCTGCAAATCGCGCTCGGCGGCCTGACCAGCGCCAACTTCGCGGCGTCGGCATGCCAGACCCTGCCCGACTGCCACGGCAGCTACCTGCCTGGAAGCGACATTGCGACGGCTTTCGACCTGACTCGCACACACACCGTCGGACCGTCCGGACTGGCGCTTGGCGGTCCGGAACGCGCCGACATACACAAACTCCACCGCGTGGGCGCCGTAGTAACCGCGCTCGTTGCGCTGGTCGCCGGCATCGTTACGTTGCGAGCCGGGATCGGTGCCAGCGCCGCGCTGGTGATAGCGCTCGTCACTGTGGAGTTCGGTGTCGGCATCGCCGCGGTGCTCACAGACATTCCCATTGGCGTGGCGGTAGCCCACAACTGGCTCGCAGCGCTCCTGTTACTGGCGCTGCTACGATTGCTCGCCTTGTGCAGAAACCGACGGGTTCTTTTGTAAATGACAGACACCAATCACAACCGCACCGTCGCCACCTGGCTGCTGATCTGCTGCGGGCTCGTTTTCGCCATGGTTGTGCTGGGCGGCTTTACGCGCCTGACCGGCTCCGGCCTGTCAATGGTCGACTGGCGGCCGCTGATGGGCTGGTTGCCGCCGATGAGCGACGCGGAGTGGCAACGCGTTTTCGAGATGTACCAGGAAAGCCCCGAATACCAGAAAGTAAATTCCGATTTTGGCGTCGAGGAGTTCAAGGGCATTTTCTGGCTCGAGTTCCTGCATCGGCTGCTCGGCCGCACGATCGGCATTGTATTCATCGTGCCGTTTGTCTTTTTCCTGGTGAAGGGCTACATCGCGCGCAGTGAGTGGCTGAAGTATTTCTTCATGTTCGTGCTTGGCGGACTGCAGGGCGTGCTTGGCTGGTACATGGTGAAAAGCGGACTGGTCGATGTGCCACATGTCAGCCAGTACCGGCTGACGGCACACCTGGTCGCTGCGTTCGCGATCTACGCGTACATGTTCTGGGTCGCGATGTCGTTGTTGTTTCCGGCGATTGGCCGAGATCGACACCGCTGGTTCGGCCGCACGTTCGCGCTGACCTCGCTCGCATCGCTGACGATTGTTTCGGGCGGCTTCGTCGCTGGCCTCAAGGCCGGAAAGATTTACAACACGTTTCCGATGATGGGCGACTACTGGATTCCGCCGGGCACAATGGCGCTGGAACCGTGGTGGCGAAACTTCTTCGATAACATGACGACGGTGCAGCTTGACCACCGGGTGCTCGCGATCACCACCCTGATTGCCGTATTCGTCTACTGGTACAAAGCGCGATCAGCCGAGTTGCCGAAACGGACCCGGCCTGCCGTCAATGCGCTGCTGCACACGGCCATCCTCCAGGTCGCGCTTGGCATTACAACGCTACTGATGGCGGTGCCGGTGTTTCTCGGTGCGATGCATCAGGCAGTGGCCATGGTGTTGTTCACCGTGGCGCTGTACATCCTGCACAGCCTGAGGCGCACGCAATGAGCGTCTGTTTCGATACGGACCTGATCGTGCGCTACGGAGGGCGCGGCCCACGGTACACGTCCTACCCGACCGCGTTGCAATTTACCGATGAATTCACGGCCGACACCTATGTTCAGCACGCAAAGGCCAGCAACGACGGCGACAAGCCGCTGTCGCTGTACGTGCATATCCCGTTTTGCCATTCGCTCTGCTACTACTGCGGTTGCAACAAGATCGTTACGCGCAACCAGGAGCGGGTCGGCCGATACATGGAGATGCTTTACAAGGAGATCGACATGCAGTCCGGCTTGTTCGATTCGGCTCGCAAGATCGAGCAGCTGCATTTCGGCGGCGGCACGCCGACTTACCTTGACAAGAAGCAGATTGAGGACCTGATCACGACGTTGCGATCGGCATTCACCTTCGACGAGAGCGACTACAGGGAGTACTCGATCGAAGTCGATCCGCGCACGGTGGATGCAGACCGCATTCACCACCTGGCCGAGCTGGGATTCAACCGGCTCAGTCTAGGCATCCAGGACTTCGAACCGCGCGTCCAGGATGCCGTGAATCGTGCACAAACTCCGGAGGACGTGCACAACCTTGTCGACGCGGCGCGCGCCTGCGGCTTCAAGTCGATCTCGTTCGACCTGATCTACGGCTTGCCACAACAAACGGTGGCGAGCTTCGGCCAGACGCTGGACGTTGTTGTCGGGATGCGTCCCGACCGGCTTGCTGTCTATAACTATGCGCATTTGCCGCAACGGTTCAAAGGTCAACGCATGATTCCTGACGCGGATATTCCGGCGCCGGACGTCAAGCTGGAGATCCTGCACCGGACGATCGATCGCCTGTGCGGAGCAGGCTGGGAATACATCGGCATGGATCATTTTGCGCTGCCCGGTGACGAACTCGTTACGGCACGTAAACAAGGGACGTTGCAACGCAACTTCCAGGGTTATTCAACGCATCGGGAGTGCGACCTTGTTGCCCTCGGTGTCAGCGCGATTGGTGGCATCGGCAACATGTTCTCGCAGAACGCCGTTACGACGATGGAATACGAGGCGCTGATTGAGAGTGGCCGGCTGCCGATCCGCAAAGGACTCGTCGTTGACCAGGACGACCAGGTGCGCGCCGACGCGATCCAGGCACTCATGTGCTACGACGAGTTGTCGTTCACGGCGTTCGACAAGCAGCACAACATTGTCTTTGCCGACTATTTCAGTCAGGAGCTCGATCGTCTCAAGCCATTGGCCGCTGACGGGCTGATCGAACTCGATGGGACCGGTATTCGAATTACCGACAAAGGACGGCTGTTGCTGCGCAGTATTGCAATGGTCTTCGACCGCCATATCAGCCAGCAACAGAACGACAACCGCTTCTCCAAGGCCATCTGATCCGAAAAAGGGGCCAGACCCCACCCCGTGGGGTCTGGCCCCGACGGTTGGGGTCTGGCCCCTTCAGGTAGGGTCTGGCCCCTTCAGACTTCGGTGAGCCAGCCGTGGGTATCGGGCGCCAGCCCGTACTGGATGTCCTGCAGGGCTTTGCGCAGTTTTGCCGTGTTCGGACCCGGATTGCCGTCCCGGACCGGGATCTCCTCACCCTTGTAGACAAGTGTACCGACTGGTGACAGGCAGGCCGCCGTGCCGGACAGTGCGGCCTCGTGCGTTTTCGCGTAGTGCAGCAGTTCGTCGACCGTGAAATTGCGTTCGTTGACTGTATAACCGTTATCCGCCGCCAGCTTCAGGATCGAATCCCGGGTCATGCCGTGCAGAAAACTCGAATCGAGCGGCTTCGTGATGACCTCGTCGTCACTGATCAGCAGAAAATTGGCTGCACCGGTTTCCTGCACATCCCCGCCCGGGCAAAACAACACCTGATCCACCCCGTACTCGGCCTTCGCTTCGAGGGTCGGCCCGAGCGCCGCCGCATAGTTGCCGCCGGTCTTCGTACTGCCGAGTTGCTCGGTCGAACGCGCACGCTGGTCCTCGACCAGTAACTTGAGTGCCGCCGCGCCACCCGAGAAATAGTCGCCGACGGGCGACGCAAGCACGAACAACGTCGCCTCGGTCGACGGCGACGCCGCAGCCCCGATGTTTTGCAGCGTGCCGATCAGCGTCGGTCGCAGGTACAACGACGCTGGCGGTGCCGGGATATCCTCGACGTGTTTTGCGACGATATCGACAACCATGCTTGCCAGCAATTCGGCACCCGGCACCGGGAGCCGCAACGATGCCGCGCTCTTTTGCATTCGGGCGACATGATCCTGCAGCCGGTAGATGCGTGCCTTGCCATCGTCCCAGCGATAGGCCTTGAACCCTTCGAAACAGGTGCTGGCGTAGTGCAGGACATGTGCTGCAGGGTGCAGCGCCAGTGGTGCCAGCGGCTCTATCGATGCCGGTTGCCACGCGTCGTTTTCATAGCGGGCGATCGCGAAATGATCGCAAAATTCTGTGCCAAAGGCGCCCATGGAAATTGTGTCCGATGAAACTGAAGGGGCGTAACTTTGCATCAATTGCCGCCCGATGACCAGAGCCCGCGGCATTTCTGGCTTGATGGCGATTTAGTGAAGAATGATCGCTGTGGACACAGCACATTCCCGGTCGATTCAGACCTTTTGCGCAACCTTATGTAAAGAGCTGCAATGTCGACCGCGTTTTTGTTGTTTTAATAGGTATGAAAAGAATGATGACGGGGAAAGTCAAAATGGCAAGTCAAGCAAAGCATTTCGGTATCTGGCTGATTTCGGTCATTTCAGTATCACTGGCCGCGTGTGGCGGATCCGGCAATGGAGACCCCGCTGCTAGTCTCGCCAATCAGCCACCGACAACAACCGCAGGTACCACAGGCTTTATCAATATTGGTGTCAGCGATTCGCCGATCAAAGATGCTGCGAAAGTCTGTGTTCGATTCGATGGAGTCGAACTGAAACACGCCGACAGCGACGACAAGGAAGTCATCGACTTTACCGATCCGGTTGTCGTCAACCTGCTTGACTACCAGGGCGCGGATTCGCATCCCATTGTCACCGGCGCAGAAGTACCCGCCGGTGAATACGGCTGGATCCGGCTCAACGTTGCTGCTGAAAGAAACGCCAGCGGCGGTGCCAATGACGGCGATCCGACCAGCCCAGTGTGCGACGAGGCAACGGAGAACTCGTACCTTGTCCGGGAAACCGGAGAGGTCTTCAACCTGTATATTCCAAGCGGCTCACAACGCGGCCTGCAGCTTATCAAGGACATCATTGTTGCCGTCAACCGAACCGGCGACTACACGGCGGAATGGGACCTCGGAAAATCGTTCAACGGACCTCCGGGGCAAGCGCCGGACGTCATGATGAAGCCTGTCGTCAAACTGGTCGCCAACAACGAAGTCGGCACGCTCGCCGGCTCAGTTGCCGACGAGCTGATTGCGTGGGAAGCCTGTGACTCGGAGTTTCCGCCGTCGATCTACGTATTCGATGACGGCATCGAGCCGAATCCGTTTGACGATCCGTTCGCCGCAGACGATGCCGTCGCAACCGGCCTTGTCGAGCAGCAAATGCTGGACGACGGATCGATGCAGTGGCGGTATTCGATCGGGTTCCTGCTCGCTGGCAACTACGAAGTCGCCTACACCTGCAATGGTGAGCTGTTTGCGCCGCTGGCCGGCAAGCCGGCCGAAATCCTGCTCGAGCAAGTTACGACGGTCGACTTTCTCGCAGAGGATGCGCCCGGGACGCTCGACGGGCTGGTCGACAGCGTGTTTTTTGACGACGCGGCGCCCGAATCCGGGTTTTGCGCCGCAAATGTGACGCCAATGGTTTACGTCTTCGAAGACGGTGTCGAGCCGAGTGCTACGGCTGATGCTGTCGCAACCGGCGAAGTCGCCTTCGACATGTCGACTGAGCGGTATGGCTACTCAATCCCCTTGATGGCTGCAACTTACAATGCAGCGTTTAGCTGTACCGAGGGCGAGTTCATCCCGGCTGCCGGCAAATCGGCCGAGATCCTGCCAGGTACGTCGACGATGCTCGACTTCGTGGCCGGCGATGCACCGCCACCGGTCGGTTCGTTGTCCGGCGATGTTGCGACCGAACTCGTGAACGCGGCGTCATGCGCGGCGGGTTTCACTCCGGCCGTGCACGTGTTCGAGGCGGGCGTCACACCGAACACGACCGACACCCCGGTTGCGACCGCTTCAGTTGACCTGAATTCGACGACCAACATCTACGAATACCTGATCGAAGACTTGCTCGCCGTTACCTACTCTGCCGCGTTTACCTGTACCGGCACAGATTACGTACCGGCAGCGGGCAAGGAAGCCGTGATAACGATCGGGGAAGATACGACGCTCGACTTTGTTGCGGCGGACGCGTCGCCGTGATTGCCGTTCTGAAACGGGGCTCACTCGCTAGAAGGTGGGCGGCGTACACGCCGTAATCAGCTCACAGGGCTCAACGCCCGGGTTTCGAAACGTGTGCGGCTGGTGACTTTTGAAGTAATAGGCATCCCCGGCGCGCAACACCGCCGACTCGTCGCCGACTGTGACCTCGAGCCGTCCGCTGAGGATGATGCCGCACTCCTCACCTTCGTGAGTCAACGCATGCTTGCCCGTGCCTGCACCGGGCTGGTAACACTCGGCAAGCAGCTGTATCGCTCGATTGCCGAGGTTTGCTCCGACCTGCCGAAAAGACACACCGCCATCGGCGATCTCGATCAGTTCGTCCGCGCGAAAAAACACGCGCTCGCGAAACTCCACCTGGTCGCCAAAGAAGTCGCCGAGGCTCATCGGTATTCCGTCGAGCACCTTCTTGAGCATGCTGACAGTCGGATTGAGCTTGCCGGCTTCGATCTGCGAGATCGTGGCATTGGCGACGCCCGACTGGCGCGCCAGCTGTCGCTGCGAAAGGTTCAGGCGTGAGCGAATACCGCGCAGCCGTGGGCCGATGTCCTGGTCCATGCAAGATCCTTGAAAAGTGTTTAGCTTAGTGAACATTTTCCGCGCGTTGAACAACAAAATCAACAGGTTAGCTGTGTCCACGTAACCCGTTGTTTAACATCCACTCGCGGGCGTACACTGCCTCTTTTCGACGCTCCGGAGACGCCGGCATGTCTGCTGCAAGTATTCGCAACGAAGCCTACTGGCTGCCGTTCACGGCAAACCGTGACTTCCTCAAGAAACCCCGGGTCATCAAGGGCGCCGAAGGCCACTACTACATTCGCGACGACGGCCAGAAGGTGTATGACACGTTTTCCGGCCTGTGGACCTCGGGCGTGGGCCACTGCCATCCGAAGATCGTTGCCGCGGTGCAGGAACAGGTCGCCAAACTCGACTACTGCATGACATTCCAGGTCACCAACGACAAGGCCCTGGCACTGGCCGACCGTGTCACGTCGATGGCGCCGGACGGCATCGAGCACTGCTTTTTTACAAATTCGGGATCGGAGTCCGTCGATACGGCACTCAAGATCGCGCTCGGCTATCACCGGGCACGCGGCGAAGGTAACCGGACGCGGCTGATCGGTCGCGAAAAGGGCTACCACGGTGTCAACTTCGGCGGCATGTCCGTTGGCGGTATCGTGCCGAATCGAAAGGTTTTCAGCGCCGCACTGATCCCGGGAGTCGACCATATTCGCCATACGCTCGATATCGGACGCAACGCGTTTTCGCGTGGCCTTCCCGGGCACGGCATCGAACTCGCCGAAGACCTGGAACGCCTGTGCCAGCTGCACGACGGCAGCAACATCGCCGCGGTCATCGTTGAGCCGGTTGCCGGGTCCGCCGGTGTCATCCCGCCGCCGGCTGGCTACTTGCAGCGCCTGCGCGCGATTTGCGATGCTCACGGCATTCTGTTGATCTTCGACGAAGTCATCGCGGCGTTCGGCCGCATGGGGCATGCATTCGGTGCCCAGCGCTTCGACGTTACGCCGGATATCATCACCACGGCCAAGGGCCTGACCAATGGCGTGATCCCGATGGGTGCGGTGCTCGTGCGCGACTCGATCTACGATGCCTTCATGAACGGCCCAGAGCATATGATCGAGATCTTCCACGGCTACACCTATTCCGGCCACCCGGTCGCGGCAGCCGCCGGCATCGCCAGCATGGACGTTTACGACGAGGAAGGTGTGTTCGAGCAGGCACTTGGGCTCGAGCAGCACCTCGAAGATCTGCTGCACTCGTTTGCCGATCATCCGCACGTCATCGACGTACGCAACTTCGGGCTCATGGGTGCTATCGAGATGGCGCCACGTGACGGCGCGCCCGGTGCGCGCGGCGGCGAGGTGCACAAGAAATGTTTCTGGGACGAGAACCTCGTCGTGCGCAACGGCATGGACACGCTGCAGTTCTCGCCATTCCTGAATTCAAACCCCGACGAAATGACGGCGTCGTTTGAATCGATTCGTCGCGTACTCGACAGCGTCGAGTAACCTGGAGCCATCATGAACGCAACACCTGCACAGAACATCGAGGCCGGCACCGTCGTCGGCCATTTCATCAACGGCGCTGACGTCAGCGACGACAATCGCCCGTTGCCGGTGACCAACCCGGCGAACGGCAAGGTAACAAAGCATGTTGCGATGGCGAGCGAGTCGACCGTCGAAGATGCAATAGCGGCAGCCGAAGCCGCCTTCCCGGCGTGGCGGGACACGCCGCCCGCGAAACGCGCACGCATCATGTTCCGCTTCAAGCAGTTGCTCGAAGAGCATGCCGATGAAATCGCCGCCGCGATTACCGACGAGCACGGCAAGGTATTTGACGACGCGATGGGTGAATTCGGCCGTGGTGTCGAGGTCGTCGACTACGCGTGCGGAATCCCCGAGCTCCTGAAGGGTGAGTACTCGCGGAACGTCGGGCCGAACATCGACAGCTGGTCGGACCACCAGCCGCTCGGCGTCGTGGCAGGCATCACACCGTTCAATTTTCCGGCCATGGTACCGATGTGGATGTTTCCGATGGCCATCGCCTGCGGCAACACGTTTGTCCTGAAACCGTCCGAAAAGGACCCGTCGGCGCCGATGATCGTCGCCAGACTTTTCAAGGAAGCCGGCCTGCCGGACGGCGTGTTCAATCTCGTCAATGGCGACAAGGAAGCGGTGGATACGCTACTCCATGACACGCGCGTCCAGGCGATCAGCTTCGTCGGATCAACGCCAATCGCCGAGTATATCTATGCAACAGGAACGGCAAACGGAAAGCGCGTGCAGGCGCTTGGCGGTGCGAAGAATCATGCCATCGTCATGCCCGATGCCGACGTCGACAACGCCGTCAGCGCGCTGATGGGCGCCGCGTTCGGATCCTGCGGCGAACGCTGCATGGCCATTTCTGTGGCCGTGTGCATCGGCGATGAAGTCGGCGACGAGGTGGTTGGCAAACTCAAAGCCGAGATCGCGGACCTCAGAGTCGGGCCCGGAACCGATACGTCGAATCACATGGGTCCGTTGATTACAAAAGACCACCACGACAAAGTCCGCGGCTACGTCGATCTCGGCGTCGAAGAAGGTGCGACACTCGCTGCCGATGGCCGGGGTCTCGTCGTCGACGGCCTCGAGGACGGCTACTTCCTGGGTCCGTGCCTGTTCGACAACGTCACCAGTGACATGCGCATCTACCAGGAAGAAATTTTCGGGCCGGTGCTTTGCGTGGTGCGCGCCGAATCCGAGGAGCAGGCCATGCAGCTCATCGACGATCACGAATACGGCAACGGTACGTGCATCTTTACGCGTGACGGCGAAGCCGCCCGCTACTTCGCCGACAACATCAAGGTCGGCATGGTCGGAATCAACGTGCCGCTGCCGGTGCCGGTCGCCTACCACAGCTTCGGCGGCTGGAAGCGTTCGTTGTTCGGTGACTTATACGCCTACGGCCCGGATTCCGTACGTTTTTATACGCGCCGCAAGACGATTACGCAGCGCTGGCCATCCGGCGGCGTGCGCGAGAAAGCGCAGTTCTCGTTCCCGGGTCGCCAATAGCGGCAAATAACGCGCCCCGGTCGCCAAACCGGGACAGTATCACGCTACAATCGCTGTCCCGCCCGTTTCGGAGACAGCCATGAAAAGACTGTTGCTACTCGGCGCACTGATCGCGCCCGCGGCATTTGCCGACGATACGCCCAACCCGTTTGCCGCCGTCGAGGTTGCGCCGGGTATCTACCAGATCGGCAACACCAACGAAGGTTTCCAGGTTCACGCGATGACCGACTTTGTGGGCGGCGGCGTCGGCCTGCTGGTCGGCGACGAGTACGTCGTCATGATCGATGACGTCATGGACACGACCGCGCCGGCTCTGGTCGAGAAGGCACAGGAAATTGCGGGACGGCCGATCGACTTTGTCATCAATACGCACGCACACGGCGATCATGTCGGCGGCAATGTTTATGTATCAGAGAATGGCGCCATTGTCGTCTCGCACGACAAGCTGCGCGAACGCATGGAAAGCAATCCGCAGCTCAACACCGGCCCCGGTGCCCTGCCCGTCATCACGTTTTCGGATCGCATGACGTTTCACGTCAATGGCGAGCACGCCGTGGCAATTCACGTTCCCAATGCGCACACCGACGGCGACGCGATCATACACTTCACGGATGCGAACGTTATCGCAACCGGTGACCTGAGTTTCCGCGGCATGTTCCCGTTCATTGACCTCGACAGCGGCGGTTCCGTGGACGGCTACATGGATGGCATGCAATTGTTGATCGACATGGGCGACGAGAGCACGCGTTACATCACCGGTCATGGCCCGGTCGCGAGCCGCGACGACCTGCAGGCCGACCTCGATGTCATCGAGGAATGCTACGAGCGCATCCACGAGATGGTCAGTGAAGGAATGAGCGAGGAAGAAATCCTGGCCGCAAACCCGCTGGCCGACCATGGCGAGTCGTACAGCTGGTTTTTCATCACGACCGAGGTGATGACCAAGACATTTATCCGCTCATTGACCGCAGAGTAAAACGACAACATGGACAACCAGAAGACCGCAGACTTCGTCAATGCGATGTGGGATGACGAGATCATTCCGGAGATTGCCGAGTACATCAAAGTCCCCAACAAGTCGCCGCACTTTGACCCCGACTGGGAGCAGCACGGCCACATGGAAACAGCCGTTGCGATGCTCGAGAAGTGGTGCAAGACGCAGCCGATCAGGGATATGACGGTCGAGGTCGTGCGAATCGAAAGCCGTACGCCGGTATTGTTCATCGATATTCCCGGTGATTCGGACGAGGTCGTGCTGCTCTACGGACACTACGACAAGCAGCCCGAATTTTCGGGCTGGGACGACGATCTCGACCCGTGGACGCCAGTCATCAAGGACGGCAAGCTCTATGGCCGCGGCGGCGCAGACGACGGATATTCGACATTCGGGTCGCTGACGGCGGTCCGGGCGCTGCAGGAACAGGGCATCCCGCACGCGCACTGTGTCGTATTGATCGAAGGCTGTGAAGAGTCCGGCAGTTTCGACCTGCCCTACTACATCGACCTGCTCGAGGACCGCATCGGCTCGCCGGATCTCGTCGTGTGTCTCGACGCCGAATGCGGCAACTACGACCAGCTGTGGTGTACGACCTCCCTGCGCGGCAACCTGACGGGCACGTTGCGCGTCGACGTGCTCACCGAAGGTGTGCACTCGGGTACCGCGAGTGGCGTCGTGCCGTCCAGCTTTCGCACGGCGCGACAACTGATCAGTCGTATCGAGGACGAAAACTCGGGCCAGATCCTGCTGGACGCGTTACACGCCGAGATACCGGAGCAACAGTTCGACCAGGCGAAAAAAGCAGCCGACACACTGCAGGAACTCGTGTACGAGAAATTCCCGTGGGCGGTTGAATCGCCGCAGCCCAGCGAGCCGCACGATGAGCTGATGCTCAACAACACCTGGCGTCCGACCCTCGCCGTTACCGGGCAGGACGGCATGCCCGCGCTGGTCGACGCAGGCAATGTGCTGCTGCCCTATACCGTGTTGAAGCTGTCATTTCGGCTGCCGCCCACGGTGGTTGCCGAAACCGCTGCCGCCGCCGTCAAAGAGGCACTCGAGGCTGACACGCCGCCACTCGTCAAGGTCGAGTTCAACGCGGATTCGGCGATGGCAGGCTGGAACGCGCCCGAAGTTGCGCCGTGGCTCGAAGCGTCGATGCAAAAGGCGTCGGAAGCGTTTTTCGGCAAACCTTCGATGTACATGGGCACTGGCGGTACGATTCCGTTCATGGGCATGCTCGGCGAACGCTTCCCCGACGCACAGTTCCTGATCACAGGATTGCTCGGACCGAAATCAAATGCGCACGGACCCAACGAGTTTCTGCATATCGCAACCGGCAAGCGCCTGACGAGCTGCGTCGCGCAGGTGATCGAGGATCATTTCAATCGCCGGTAGACGCCGGCTTCGTCATTGTGAGGCAGCAGTACGTCATCGGCCTGTAGAGGCTGGACCTGGGACGACCACGCAACAAGTCGTAAAGCCAGACAAGTAACGGGCGACGCCACGGCAGCGCCGACCGGATGGTCGGCGAATCCCAACGGGTCGAAACGATTCCCGGGTCCGTTGACAGGGAATCGAACGGGATCGATGCCCAATCCGTCGACAATTCGAAATTGTGTTCGATGTGATCGACGAGCTTTCGCACGCGGTCAATATACATCGGGCTGCGTTTCTCGAAGGAAATGTCGAACGTGCAGACGAACAGACCGCCCGGTTTCAGTATGCGGTGAATCTCGTCGATGACAGCGCCGGGATTGGCCGTATGTTCGATTACCGAAACGCTGTACACCGCATCGATCGTTGCATCGGGCTGGCCAAGGTTCTCGAGATCTTCGATACGAAATTCCGGCCCCGCACCAACCGCTTCGGATGCTCGTTGCAAAGCTTCTCCGACGATCGGATCGAAGTCGTAGCAATCGACCTTGAGGTCCGGATACTCCCGCAACAGGTAGAACGGGAAAAACGTAAATCCCGAGCCGGCGTCGACGACACGCAGCGGCCGTGGCGCGCCCGACAGCCATTGAGACAGCCGCTCGGCAACGTACACGTATTCCCAACGCCGGCTCCATTGCAGGAATGGATCACTGACCCACTTCGCATCGTAGCGATCGGAGGCCGCACCGCCGTCCTCGCATTTCCGGGCAAACTGCCGCGAGAATTCGAATAGCGTGCCGTAGAGCGGCTGCGCTTCAAGTCGCAGGTATTCTTCGCGTAGCGGTACACCACTCGATAGCATCAACGTCTCCAGCTAGTCCAAACAGTCCTGCTTGCCATGATCAGAACGCAGCACACGCAATGACGGCGGCGTCAGCAACGCTGTAATTGCAATAACCAGCAGGCGATCGATCAGCGCGACGCCGGCCGCCGCCGGCGCGCCAACGCCAACCAGCGCAGCGCCGCCCAGTATGGCCCCTTCACGAAGTCCGAGACCGCCGGGCGTCAACTGTATCAACATAGTCGATTCCGCAACCGCAACCAGCAGGATCGCCTGCTCCCAGGTGAGGCTGACACCGACGAGTTCGAACAGCATCCACAGACGTACGCCGCGAAAGACGATAACAAGCAGGTGGTAGAAAACGAGTTTCGCCAGCAACCCGCGCGTGCCCGACAATTCCCTCAGCGTCTGCGCCGTTTGTGATGCACGTTCGGCGATACCGAAGGGCAGCCGCTCAATTATGCCGGCAGCGCCGGTGGCGATGAGCAACGATGCGACGATCACGCCGACATAGATCGCCAACAGTGTCGGCTTCACGCCGCCCTCAAACGGGGTGTTCAGCAGCACGCCTGTACATCCGATTACGCCGAGGGCGGTCGCTGCCAGGACAAACTGGGGTGTCGCGAGCGCCGCGAGCGAAGACCAGGAAATACGGGTCTTCGCTCGCACGGCCTGAGCATAAGCGGCGATTCCGGACAGCGGCAGAACCTGGCTCGCAAATGTCCGCACCCAACCAATCCAGAATACGTCGGTGCGCCGGATCGGGTGTCCGAGTGCGGCAAGCGGAGCAACCGTCGTTTCACCGTGCGCGATGCGCGCCGCAAGCGTCGCCACGGTCCAGCCCAGAATCCCGGCGACGCCAACAGCCCTGACCATGCCGGCAAAATCCTCGGGACGGAAATACCAGACGATGGCGACGACGGCCATCAGGCCCACGAACCACGATGCCAGCTTTCCGAGTTGCGATTGCATCAATGCTCGCCGAGACCGATCACTCCCAGGAGCTTGCCGAGCACGCGTCCGGCGGCAGAACGCAGATCCGCCACCAGCAACGACATGGCCGACGGTTGCCGGTTCGCGATCCTTTCCTTGAGTGGCCGAAACTGATTCCTTAGAAGTTGCAGGACAATCCCGATCCATCCGCCCATCGTGAGGCGTGCTGCCAGGCCAGGATACTGATCCAGCGTTCGGAGGGTGCGCGCAAGGTGCAGCCGGTTGCGATACCGATACGCAGTACTTTGCTGTTCGAAATCCACGACGCGAACGATTTCACTGTCATTCGAGGACGTTACCAGGAGGTTGTTGAGATTCAGATCGCAAACGTCCGTCAGGCGGAGCGACGATGCCGATGTCAGCAGGCACCCTTCCGGCAATGTCACGGATGTGCGCCGGGCTTGACGATGAATACCGACGACCTGGTCGGCCAGCCGCCGCCGGACATCCGCGGGTGCAGTTCCGAATTCCCGGATCGGTTTCGCATCCGCGAGCCACTCGAACACCAGTGCGTTGTTTTCATGCGTGACGCCTTCGGGCTTTACCGGCCAGGAGGCGTCCAGTTGCGAGCCGATCGCGAACTCGACCGGGCCGGCAACCGGGTGATGCACGTGTTGCTTGAGAAACCGGGACGTAGACTTCGACGTCCAGAAACGGGTGGGCGAATCGCTCAATTCCGTTTCGCGCATGCGCATCAGGGACTGGTTGGATGACCCGCGCGTTCGCACCATCGGCCCCTGCGCATCGCCTGGCCAGTCGAGCGTTTCTGCGTAGCCCGATACATTCTGCTCTCGCGCCCTGTCGAGTCGCAGGTACGCCCGACGCGCGCCGTGTATCCAGAATTGCCCGATGATATCGAATCGGCTGATCTGATCTTCGACGCTGCGCAACAGGTAGAAGAAGTGTTCCTCGTCCGTTCGAAAATGACGCCGCATGTCCTGCTGCCAGGGCCAGCGCCCGCCCTCGCTGATTTGCCCGGTTTCGAAGAACAGGTGCTGCGTACAATGGCGCACGAGTTTTTGCAGCGTGTCGATCGCTGCTGCAAGGCCATTGAATCGGAGGATATGGTGATGCACCGCGCCGTACACGATAACGTCGAAATCGCTGTCGAGTTCGATATCCACGATATTGCCCTCGATCAGCGTAAAGTCATCGCGCCCTTTGAGCGCGGCGTCGACCGTACTTTCGCGAAGCTCGATGCCGGTGACATGACTTGCTACGCCGGAGTCGAGCAGGTACTGGCTGGTGATTCCGTTATTGCAGCCGACGTCGAGGATCCGCACCGGACCGTTGATGTTGGCCGCTATCTGTTCGGCGCGGTGCAACGTCCGGCGCGCATGCCGCCCATGGTATCCCGCGTCGGACGCATTGGTTCGTTTTTCGGTCACGCTGTGTCGCCCTTCGTATTGCCCCCAGCCCAGCGTAATAGTGCATCAACCGTTGCCTGCGAAGGGTGAACCGCGTCATTAATTCGCGAATCCCGTCGCAGCGCGTCGAGCGCGCCGGATGCGAAACAGGTCGCTGGCGTCGCATCGAGATCGTTGCGAAACACGATATTGCCACCCAAACCGTCCGGCCTTTCCGAGCGATCGCGGTAAAGCACAGTCGGTACGCCAAGATAGGACAATTCTTCCTGGTTCGACCCACCGTCGCTGAATACAGCGCGTGCCTTGCTCATCAACTCCAGAAACGCGGTATACGGCATGCGCGCCAGCAGGCGGACTCCAGGCGTATCCTTTAGTCGGTCGTACAGGCCGTACTTCCTGAGCCGAATCTCGGTGGGTGGATGCAGGATGAACCACACGGACCCGTGTTCCGCCAACTCGCAGATCTCGTCGACAATCCGTCCCAATGCACTGCTTTGATAGATATTCTGGAAGCGATGCACGGATACGACAAAGTCAGCCGTACTATCAGGCCCCGATTCATTGTTATCCAGCGCGTAACGTACGCAATCGAGCAACGTGTTCTCCTGCGTATTGACGACGATGCAGCCGGGATACTCCTGCATGCGCGCGGCCGCTTCATCGTTGGGGCACAAGGCGTACTTCGCCTTGCGAAACGTCAGCCGCCGCAGCAATTCCTCGGGAAACGGGTCCGACCACTTGCCGGAACTCAGGCCGCTTTCGAGATGCACGATTTGCCCACCGCCCCACTTTCCGGCAACGGCTCCCAGCCAGGTCGACAACGTATCACCGTGCACGACCACGAGCGGCCCTTTGCCACTCCAGACCTTGATGCTGTTGATGTAGCTGAAGCATCGGCGCAGGGTACCCGGAATCCAGACGAACAGCTTGCCGATACTGGATCGCTCTTTCGCGTTCTCCGGTAACTGAAAATTCGACTGCAGGTCGAAGTCCTGGATCAGGTCTTCGATGGACTCGTGATGCTGCCCGGTGAACCAGACGGTGTGGCGCAGTCCGGCGGCGACGGCCAGGCGCAGCACCGGCGAAATCTTTACGAGCTGCGCACGGGTGCCGATCACGAAAACGCACTGTCGCATATCAGGATTTGCTATAGGTCAATGCCGTAATCTGTTCCGAGATCAGCCCGATCAGGAAAACGATGACCGCCGCGCTGAAGAGCAGCATGCTCATATTGGTGAAGCGTGCGGCCGTTGCAAAAGTGTACGCATACCAGCTCGCACCTGTAAGAAAAAACAACCCGCTGATCGGCAGAAAGATCTTCAGGGGCGAATACAGGGTTGCGATCTTGAAAATAATGACCAGGAACCGTACGCCGTCACGAATCGGCCGGATGTGGCTCTTGCCCACACGCTTGTCCGCAGAAATCGGCTCGAACCGGATCGGGTAACCGCTGCGCAGGAATGCCATCGTGATGGTCGTCGGGTACGAGAAACCGTTCGGCAGCAAGTACAGAAACTGCTTGAACAGCTTCGCGCGCGCAACGCGAAACCCGGACGTGAGGTCGAGAATTTGCCGGCCACTCATCATCGACGCAATGCCGTTGTAAAGACCGTTTGCGAACAGGCGACCGACGTTCGCGTGAGACCCCGAGTCCCGCGCACCGATGACCATGTCGAAGCCTTCATCGATGCGTTCGAGCAAAGGCCCGAGCTCGCTGGCCGTGTGCTGGCCATCGCCATCCATGAACGCAATGAGGTCGCCCTGCGCCGCGCGCGCCCCGGTCTTGACCGCCGCCCCGTTACCGAGGCTCTCCGGGTGGCTGACGACCGTGGCACCGGCAGCCCGGGCGACGTCGGCCGTATCGTCGGTCGATCCGTCGTTAACGACGATCACTTCTGCATCCGGGTATTCGGCAACTGCGTTTTCGACAACTTTGCCGATAGCGCCGGCCTCGTTCTTGGCCGGTATGACTATGGAGAGGGACATCAGGTACTTCCTCAGGACGCAAACATGATCATGATACCGGCCGCAACAGCCGAACCGATGACACCGGCGACGTTCGGGCCCATCGCGTGCATCAACAAAATGTTCTGCGGGTTCGCCTCGAGCCCGACCTTGTTCGCAACGCGGGCCGCCATCGGTACGGCAGAGACACCGGCTGCACCGATCAACGGATTGATCGGTGTGCTGGAAACCTTGTTGAGCAGTTTACCCATGAGCACGCCGCTCGCTGTGCCAATACCAAAGGCCACCATGCCGAGCGCAAGGATACCCAACGTACTGATCGCGAGAAACTGGTCGGCGCCGAGTTTCGAGCCAACGGCGAGACCCAGGAAAATCGTAACGATGTTGATCAGCGCGTGCTGCAACGTGTCCGACAGACGCTCCGTCACGCCGCATTCGCGGATCAGGTTGCCGAACGCGAGTGCGCCCAGCAGTGGCGCCGCAGCCGGCAGCAACAACCCGACCAGCAGTAACAGCATCAGCGGAAACAGGATGCGCTCGGTTCTGGAAACCTCGCGCAGCTGCACCATCTGGATACTGCGCTCTTCCCTTGACGTGAGCGCCTTCATGATCGGCGGCTGGATCAGCGGCACGAGGGCCATGTACGAATAGGCTGCGACCGCGATAGCGCCGAGCAGGTTCGGTGCCAGTTGCCCGGCGACGTAAATCGCAGTGGGTCCGTCGGCCCCGCCGATGATGCCGATGGCCGCGGCCTCTCGCAGCGAAAAATCCATCCAGCCCAGCTCGGTCATACCGAGGGCGCCAAGCAGGGTTGCGAAAATTCCGAACTGGGCTGCTGCACCAAGGAACAGCGTGCGCGGATTGGCGAGTAGCGGACCGAAATCCGTCAGCGCGCCAACGCCCATGAAGATGATCAGCGGAAAAACACCGGTCTTGATGCCGACCTCGTAGGTGTAGAACAGCAAGCCGCCAGGTTCCGCGATTCCGGCGCCGGGTATGTTGCTGAGCAGGCCGCCGAATCCGATCGTGACAAGCAGCAGCGGTTCGAACTTCTTCGCGATCCCGAGGTACAACAACCCGAGGCATACGAGGATCATGATCGCCTGACCGGCCGTGACCTGGTTCAGGCCCGACTCGAGCCAGATTTGCTGTATCAGCTCCATGTCTGTTCGGTGTCGCCCTAGCCGATTGCGAGCATCGAGTCGCCGACGGCAACCGTGTCGCCTTCACTGACGAAGACATCCGTCACAGTACCACCGCGCGGCGCACTGACGACCGTTTCCATTTTCATGGCTTCGACGACCAACAGCGGGTCACCCTCTTTGACTTGCGAGCCCGGTGTGACATGCACCTTGAATATGTTCCCGGCCAGGACCGCCTTGACCGGCTCACCGCCGCTCGCCGCCGGTGCCGCCACGGGCGGCGCAGCGACGGCGCCCAGCTGTCCGTTTTCGGCAACCTCGACGGTGAACTCCTTGCCATTGACCCTGACCGAGTACACGCCGGCGCCGCCGGACGCCGCAGGTGTTGCAGCCGTTGCCGGCACGTTCTCTTCGCCCGTCGGCACCGGTTCGAACGCGTCGGGGTTGCCGCGGTTCTCGAGAAAGCGAATACCGATCTGCGGGAACAGTGCATACGTCAGTACGTCGTCAACCACGTCGTCAGCAAGGTGGATCTTTTTCTCGATCGCGATGTGGCTCAGCTCCTCGGTCTGGTGCTCGAGTTCCGGCTCGAGCAGGTCTGCGGGTCGGCAGGTCACCGGCTCGGCGCCGTCGAGCACCCTTGACTGCAGCTCCTTGTTGACGTCGGTCGGCGTTGCGCCGTATTCACCCTTCAGAATGCCCGCGGTCTCCTTCGTGATGGTCTGGTAGCGCGATCCTGACAACACATTGATGACGGCCTGCGTACCAACGATTTGCGACGTCGGCGTCACCAGCGGCAACATGCCGAGGTCGCGTCGCACCTGCGGAATTTCCTCGAGCACCTCGTCGATTTTCTCGCTCGCGTTCTGTTCGCGAAGCTGGTTCTCGAGATTCGTGAGCATACCGCCGGGAACCTGCGCCACCAGGATGCGCGAGTCGACGCCTTTTAATGACCCTTCGAACTTCGCGTACTTCTTGCGCACCTTTCGGAAGTAGGCAGCGATCTCTTCAATCAATGCCATGTCGAGTCCGGTGTCGCGTTCGGTGCCTTCCAATATTGCGACCAGCGCCTCCGATGCCGAATGACCGTAGGTCATACTCATCGACGAGACGGCGCAATCGATATTGTCGATACCGGCTTCGGCCGCTTTCAGGTAGGTCGCGGTCGACAGGCCTGTCGTCGCGTGGCACTGCATGTGAACCGGTATATCCAGCGATGCCTTGAGGCGGCTGACCAGTTCATAGCAGGTGTACGGGCGCAGCAACCCGGCCATATCCTTGATGCAGACGGAATGCGCGCCCATGTCCTCGATCCGCTTGCCCATGTCGACCCACAGATCGACCGTGTGAACCGGGCTGACGGTGTAAGACATCGTTCCCTGGGCGTGCTTGTCGACGGCTATTGTCGCCTTTATCGCCGTTTCGAGGTTGCGCAGGTCGTTCAGCGCATCAAAAATCCGGAAAACGTCAATGCCGTTGACGGCGCAGCGCTCCACGAATTTTTCGACAAGATCGTCCGCGTAGTGTCGATAGCCGAGGATGTTCTGCCCGCGGAACAGCATTTGCTGCGGCGTATTGGGCATAGCCGCTTTCAGTAGGCGGATTCGCTCCCACGGATCTTCGCCGAGGTAGCGGATACACGCGTCGAATGTCGCACCGCCCCAGGACTCCATCGACCAATAGCCGACCTTGTCGAGCTTTTCGGCCATCGGCAACATGTCCTCGATGCGCATGCGCGTCGCAAGCAGGCTCTGGTGTGCGTCACGCAGCACCAGCTCGGTGATACCAAGCGGTTTTTTTTCACTCATGTTTCTAGTTCTTGTTGCGGTGTTGTGTGATGGCGGCGGTAATCGCGGCGACTTCTTCGTCGGTCGCACCCTCAGCCAGAGCGGGCTTTGCGAACCGGGTCGCGACCGAGGACATTACGGTCATCGCAATGACCAGCACGGTGAGAAAAAAGAAGACCGTGCCCATGCCGACGAGCATCAGCGTAACGCCTTGATCGAAAAGCGATGATTGCAAGTGAAACTCCGGAGACGACTCGAGCGGCGATTATAGCGGATCGGAGCAATTTGTTGAGTCCATTCGACTATTGCTCAAACGCTATTCGGAGCAGTGTCTTCATGCGTCGTTTCGCTCCCGCGTCACCTGGAATTGCGCGCCATGCAGTTCGCCGAGGTCCGCAACCTGCCAGCCGTCGACACCGTCGCGCCACGGGTAGTCGCCGTCAGCTGCGACTGACAACAGGAAGAATCCCTCGCCATGCCTGGCGAGGTGTTGTCCCGGTACGGATTTCGGATCATACGGGGCGACGAGCACAAACCAGCTCTCGCCGAGACGGCTGCGCGCCACGCGCGACCCGCGCGGCGCGTGATCGAGAATCTCGAAAGGTCGCAATCCCAGCCGTTTTTCGAAGCGAGGAATAGCCTCGTCGAGATTGTCGACGACGAAGTTGACGTGATGAATACGCGAGGCCCGCACTCGCGATACCTGTCAGGCCGCCTGGCCGTTCGGGAAACCGCCCGCCTTCGGCAGCAACGCCGGGATCCCGCGACCCAGTTCGGCCTCGAGCCAGTTGCTGGTCGCGATGACCTTGTCGAGCGATACACCGGTCGACACGCCGGAACGATCCAGCAGGTACAGCAGGTCGTCTGTAGGAATGTTTCCGGTCGCAGCCGGCGCAAACGGGCAACCACCGATACCGCCGATGCTCGCATCCAGGTAGGTCACGCCGGCGTCGACGGCAGCCTGTGCGTTGGCCAGCCCGGTATTGCGCGTGTTGTGGAAATGGCACCGCAGCGGAATGTCGCCAATCACCTCGCGCACCCGCCCGAGAACGTCCGATACCTGGTTCGGTACCGCGACGCCGATGCTGTCGGCAATGCCGAGTTCGGCCGGCCCCGACTCGACGACCTGTTTCGCAAGGTCGACGACGCGTTCGACGGGGACCACGCCCTCGTACGGGCATCCGAACGCCGACGAGATCATGACGTTGGCGCGCAGCCCGTTTTGTTTTGCCCGCGCACCGATCGCATGCCACGCCGCGACGCTGTCGTCAGTGCCGACATTCTGGTTCTTGCGGTTGTAAGTGTCGCTCGCGACCACCACCATGCCGATCTCGTGGATCTTTGTTGCAAGCGCCCTGTCCAGACCGCGCTCGTTCATGATCAGGCCGATGTACGACACGTCGTCGCGTTGCGGCAGGGCTTCTATCAGCGCTTCGGCATCGGCCATTTGCGGCACGAGTTTCGGGTGCACGAAACTGGCAACCTCGAGCCGCCGGATTCCGGCGTCGATGGCTTTCTCGATGAACGTGACCTTGCTCGCTGTTGGCAGGATCTCGGGCTCGCTTTGCAGGCCGTCGCGCGGCCCGACCTCTACGATGGTTATCTCAGTGGTACTCATAGCTGCTTCAAATGCCTGATGACGGTCGCCTCGTCGACGACGTCGCCGTATTTGGCGTTCATATCGAACAGGTTGGCTTCGTGCGGACCGGGATGCCGGTCACCGCACGCGTCCGCAACGACGATCGGGATGAAACCGTTGGACACCGCATCGATACAGGTTGCCCGAACGCATCCACTGGTCGTCAGCCCGGTGATGACCAGGGTATCGATACCAGCCGCTGTCAGCGTCGCCGCCAGCGACGTGCCGAAAAACGCGCTCGGGTATTGCTTGGAAATCACGAATTCGCCGTCGCCGGGTTCGAGACCGTCCGGCCATGCACCGAACGGACTGCCGGCGACGAAGCACTCGAGCGCCGGTACCTTGCGAAAGAACACGCCGCCGTCGGCCCCGCCTTCGTGATAGACGACATTGGTGTAGAAGACGGGGATACCGGCATTGCGAGCCGCTTCGCGAATACGAATCGCGGACGCCAGTGCATCCTCGACCCCGGCGTACAACGGGCTGCCTTCCTCGAAGTACGCCTGCACAAAATCGACGAGAATCAGGGCCGGCTTGTCACCGAACCCGAGGCTCCCGTCAAATGCGCCGCGATAGTTGTCGGCGAGTTCGTCGGTCATGTCAGAAACGGTACTTCAGATCGACCCCGTAGGACACACCCCGTGACTGGTGCAGGAATGAACCGCCGAACTCGGGCGCCGGAATCACTTCCTCGAGGTAGCGCTCGTCGGTCAGGTTGCGTCCCCAGATCGTGGCCGTCCAGCTCTCGCCCTCGAATCCGATGCGAGCGTTGATCGTTTCGTAGGCGTCACGCTTCGACTTCGAGAAGTTCGTCGACACCGGGCCGAAACCGAACGCACGCCAGATGTTCGGCACGTCCTCGGTCTGGATCGTGTGGAACCACATGTCGCCGACGTGCTGCCAGTCGAAGCGCGCATACATCGAGACATTGTTGTTGACCGGTGCATCGAACTGCATGCCGAAGTTGTAAGTGTTCTCCGGCGCCTGCGGGACCGGGTTACCGACGGACAATGGACGGTTCGTGTTCTTCTCGATCTTCGAGTCGAGATAGCCAAGGCCGCCGAACAACGTCACGGTGTCGTTCGCGACGAACGTGAAGTCCGTTTCAAAGCCACGAATGTACATTTCGTCAATCGTGGTCACGACGCGCAGGATGCCGAACGGGCCGGCGAAGAACTCGAAGAACTGGTTGTCCTCGACGTCGGTATTGAACACCGCCGCGTTGATACGCAGACGCGAGTCCAGCCACTCGGTCTTGATGCCAAGCTCGGCGTTGGTCGACACCTCCTTGTCGTATTCGTCACTGATTGTCAGGCCGGCGTCAACGGCCTCGCCCGCACCGCCGAACCCTGCGTTGAACCAGAAGTTCAGAAGGTCGGCGCTGCCAAGCGAATTGAAGCCGCCACTGCGAAAGCCAACGCCGTAGCTGGCGTAGAGATTAACGGCATCGGAGGCTGACCAGCGCGCCGTCAGCTTCGGCTGCAGCTGGTCGAACTTGCGTGAGCGATCGGGAATGCCGGACGGGTTCGACACGAACGCCGGGTTGATCGGGCCCGGCACGAAGGTAACGGGATCGAGCGTGTTGATATTGAGCCCCGATGCCGAAACATTCGGCACCTTGTTCCTGACCTTGCGATCCTCCTGGTCCCAGCGAAGCGCAAGCGACACCTCGAACGTGTCGCTGACGTCGTAGGCAAGCTCGCCAAAAGCCGCGATGACGCTGGTCTCGAAATCGTCCCAGAACAACAGGTCTGTCGGGTTCGGGCCGCTGGGTGCCACATACGGCGTACGCAGGAAGCCCTGGCCCTGGTCCGCGCCGTAGGCGACGACGACCTCGCGGTCGATCTCCGTTGCGTAGATACCTGCGATCCAGCGCAACGCCTGATCCTGGGGCGACGTCAGGCGCAGCTCGAAACTCAGGTCCGACTGGTTGCGTTCCTGGTACTGGAAGCCGTCGCACGCGGTCGGCGTGTAGGGGCCGTATACGCCCGAAAAATCATTCACCCCGTCGTTCGGGAAAATGCCGTACGGGTTGAAAAAGTCACCAAACAGGTCCGTGCGTTCGGCACCGCCGAATGCAGCCGGGAAGTTGTTCAACGTCGCACGGTCCGATTGGCAAGTCGGTGTCAGCTCATAACCGTAGAAAGTAGCGCTCGTGCCGTCCGACAACAGGTACTCGTCGAGGTTGTTGTACGACACGATACCGGTAACGCCAATGTCATTGACGCTCCAGTCGGCCTTGATGGCGACATCGGTCGTCTCCTGCTTGTTCTCTCCCGGGACGTTGAACACGTAGCGAAACGGCACCTCGTTGACGTTGGCGTCAAAATTGGGCGCGCCAAACGCGGCAGCAAATGCCGGAATCGCAAATCCCGCGTTGAAGTTGATTGCACCGCCCTCGACGTTCGAGTGCCCGATACGCGTGTCGAGACGGAAGTTGTCGTTCGGCTCATAGATCGCGCGGATCCTGGCCGTCAGGTCCTCGTGATAGTCGACCGTACCGCCCTTGCCGGTAAACGTGTTCTTGAAATGGCCGTCGCCGTTGCGATAACTGGCTGACACCCGCGCGCGGAGATTGTCCGTCAGGCCACCGCTGAGGCTGACGGCCGCCTTTGCCTCGGTCGGGTCGCCGACACCGACCTGTAGCTGGCCGGCGTATTCGCTGCCGGGTTCCTTCGTCGTCACGAGTACGGCGCCCGCAACCGCGTTGCGTCCGTAGAGTGCACCCTGCGGTCCCTTCAATACTTCGATCTGCTGTACGTCGACGAGTTCCTCGTTGAAGCTGTTCGGATTGGTGCTCAGCACACCGTCGACCACGTAGGCAAACGTCGATTCGGCATCGCGCGTCGATACGATGCCGCGAATGCTGACCTGCGTGTCGCCGACATTGGCCGTGTCAACGATGGTTACGTTCGGCATCATCGTGATGAAGTCGGCCGGACGTTCGATTCCCGCTTTCTCGATCGTCTGTTCGGTAAAGGCCGTAATCGAGATCGGCACCGCTTGCAGGCTCTCGTCGCGTTTACGGGCCGTGACGACGACCTCCTCGATCGCGCCGGCGCCATCCTGCGCCAAAGCTGGCGCGGCAGGCACAAGCCCCGCACACAGTGCGATGCCGATAGCTTTGCTGAGTTTGTTCATGACGTTACCCACCTGGTTTGTCCTAATAGTCAGTTTAGTCGACGGTATTGATGATTTCTGACGCCGTCCGCCTGCCCGACGTCAGTGCACCCTCCATCCCGGGTGCAACGAGTTCAGTATGCTCGCCCGCGAAATGCAGGCGCCCCAGGGGCTTGGGGATTTCGGCAGCATAGGCCGTCAGTTGTCCCGGGGCATAATGTGCGTAGGCCCCCTTCACGTAGCTGTCACCCCAGTTGTTGGTCAGCGTTTTCTCGACCTGGTCCGGCGCTTGCGGCCAGATTTCCGCCATGCCGCGAATCACGGCGGCGATATGTGCTTCGGGATCCCCCGCCGGCACACGTTTCGTGCCGATGCCGTTGACCCAGTTGATGAGCAATCCCCGGTCGCCACGCATCTGCCGGGAACCGTTGAACAGGCGCTCCAGCGGGCCGTCCGAAATCACCATCGACACCGGGCCATCGCTTTCCCAGAACCGGGTGCGTGTCTGCAACCACGCCTGGACAATCTGCGTGTACGGCAACTCGTTGATGATCTTCTGGCGTTTGGCCGGCAAGGCCGGCGACATCTCGATGTCACGCAATGCTGTAAACGGGACCGCCAAGACAACCTCGTCAGCATATAACGTGCGTCGCTCACCGTTTGTTTCGACATGTAACCGCACGCCGTCGCTGTCGTGCTCAATTGCACGCAATGAGTGATTCAGCAGGATGTCGTCTTCGAGTTCGCGTGCGAAGGCTTCCGGCAGCGACTCGTTGCCGTTCTGCAGGTTGATCGCGGCACCGCCCTGCATGTGCATCATGCGCACGAGGTCGCGCAGCGCACTCAACGACGAGACAGTATCGACACTGTTGTAGTTCAGCGTGTGGTCGATGAGCCCGATCGCCGCATCGCTTGCGCCCTGTCGCGCCAGCAGATCACGCAGTGTCAGTTCGTCGTAGGCCGCAAATTCGGGCTTGAGCACGTTTTCGACGGCGCCGATTTTTTTCGCGATGGGACCCAGGTACTGACCAAGCAGCCGAAACGGAGCGGCCGGCTTTTCGCTGTCATGCAAATCGATCGGCCATTTCGCAGCGTCGGCGCGTAACTCGGAGCCGGTGAGTAATCTGCCGTCGAGGTGCATCAGGTAGTCGGGCCGTTGCCGAAACTCCTGCTGCTGCTCGAACTCGAGACCGAACAGCGATGAATAGTAAAAGAAGTTGGCGTAATAGCCGCCCGTCGTCTGACCGCCAACATCGACCCAAGCGCCATCAGCGAAATGATTGCGAACCGTCCTGACCCGCCCGCCGACGCGATTCGACTGCTCAATGAGCGTCACGTCGGCGCCGGCTTTGCGGAGTTCGTAAGTCGCTGCCAACCCGGCGAGACCGGCGCCCACGACAAGGACTTTTGGCTGTGCGGCACGCACACCCTGCCACGGCACCAGGCTGGCGCCGATTCCGGCAACGAACGTGCGTCGCGAAATCTGTGGCATTGCTCCCCCAGAGCTACTTTGTTATAAAATACTAACATTAAGTCATTTTGACGGTAAAGCGCAGCAGCGCTTGCTTTCGACACCGGAGAGACCCCGTGGAATTAATGCGCGCCGCGACCCTGTCGGTCGCCGATCTCGATCGCTCTGTAAACCTGTATTGCGAATGGCTCGACTATTCCGTTGAGGAGACAGGCAAGCTCGGCGATAGGCTGGCCGCGAGCTGGGGTTGTCCTGGCGCTGCCGGGCGTCGTTACGCGGTGCTGCGCCCGGCCTCGGGCGTCGATATCTTCATCCGGTTCGTCGAAAATCGCATCCACCCCGACTTCGTCGCGCTGCGCACGTACGGATGGTCGGCGATCGAGATTTGTGTTCAGGACGTGCTGGCCGTCAACGAGCGCATACTGAAGTCACCGTTCGAAGTGATCGGCCCGCCGAAAGAGCTCGACGGGCTGCCGGCCATTTACCCGATGCAGGTGAAAGGGCCCGACGAGGAGATCGTGTACCTGACGCAGATTCGCGAGAACCTGCCCGAGTTCGACCTGCCGCGTGCCGGCGCGCTGATCGACAAGCTCTTTATACTGGTCATGGCATGTTCCGACATGAAGGCCTCGCTGGACTGGATGGTCGAGCACCTCGATATCGCAATCGGACGAGACGAGCTCATCATCGTCTACACCATGCTCGCGAAGGCGTTCGGCCTTCCCGAAGAGGATCCGCACACGATATCGACAATGATCCACGGCAAGGACGTATTCCTCGAACTCGACCAGATGCCCGAGCAGGCGACCGAGAGGCCCGGCTATGACGGCGAACTGCCGCAGGGTGTCGCCATCGGCACGTTCTGGGTGCCGGACTTCGCTGAGATCGATCGCCGCAACACCGGCGTGTGGATCACGCCGCCGGCCGTGCACGACTCCGTTGTCTACCAGGGCAAGCGCGCAGGCACGTTGCGTGCGCCGGACGGCACGCTGGTCGAAGTCGTGGAATCCTGACCGTCGCTATCGCTTGTTTTTCTCGTCCCACGGCATCGCCTGCCACAACTCCACTTTGTTGCAAGCCGGGTCCATGATCCAGGCAAATACGCCGTTTTCGTGATATTCGGGTCCGGCCAGGATCTCGATGCCGGCTGACGTCAGCTGCGCGATCATCCCGTCCATATCGTCGACACGGTAATTGATCATGAACGACGATTGACTCGGCCCGAACCACGCGCTGTCGGAGTCGGCGACATGCCACACCGTCATGCCGCCATCAGTTCTGTCGTCGTCCTTCCAGTTCAGGACAGTGCCACCCCAGTCCTCGGGACTCAGTCCCAGGTGCGTCGCATACCATTCTGCAAGCTCGCTGCCCTTGCCCGGTGCGAGAAAAAACACGCCGCCAATTCCGGTTACCTTTGCCATTGCTTCGTCTCCTTGAGATCAGCCAGCGAATTGCCAGGACCAATCGTGAACACCTCACGATACCCGACGTTCGCGGAATCGCGGTAACATTCGCCCGGTCTGCAACTACACAAAAGGTACGCAATGAATCGCTGGGCTGCTCTGCTTGCGCTGGCACTGGTCATGACGGCTGGCGCCGGAGAATCTCTCCCGGATCCGCTCGCCGCCGGCTGGAATGGCGGCGCGGTGTGCGAAAAACTTCACGAAAATGAACGGCAGCGTGCTCTGCGCTGCACATTTCCGCCCGGCGACGGCCACGAGCGCCATTTTCACGTAGCCCATTTCGGCTACGCCATCTCGGGTGGACGCGTTCGACTCACTGACGCACGCGGCGAGCGCGAAGTTGATCTTGCGACGGGCAGCAGTTTCTGGAGCGACGGCACCGAATGGCACGAAGTGCTAAACATCGGTGATACGACGATTGTCTACATCATCGTCGAACCGAAGTAGCTACGGGACGTCGTCGAGCGGCTCCTCGTAGTCCCGGTACTTGCCGAGCAACAACAGCGGAATAGCGCCGGCCAGAAACAGGATTGACGATACCTTCAATATTGCATCGTAGTTTCCGTCGGCCTCAAAATAGGCACCGAAGACGGCAGGACCGATTCCGGCACCAAGCGCGAAGAAACCGTACAGCGCACCGTAGATAGCGGCGTAGTGCAGCAAACCAAAGTAACGCGACACGAGATACGCCATCAGGTCGTATTCGACGCCGGCCGCCGCGCCCAGAATGAAAATTGCGACCGCTGCATAGGCGAACGACATCTCGGGCTGGGCCAGCATCCACGTCGCCATTGCCGGCAAGCTCAGGATGGTCGCGGCCACTGCCGGTGCCCACAGGTGGTCCAAAAGGAAGCCGCCGGCGAGGCGACCGACGACAACGGCGTAACCGATAACACTGGCGAGAACGACCGCGTCGTCCGGGGCAAACCCCTTGCTCGCCATCATGTTCTCGAGGTTCGGAATCGGACCGCCTACCGCGAATGAAATCGGCACAAACGCGTAGGCCAGCAGGTAAAAGCGCCAGTCTTTCAAAGCCTGGACGAGGCTCAACCCGCCGTGACGGACCTTCGGTTTCGCGAGGCTGACCTGCATTTGGGCAACCTTGTCGGCGACTTTCGGATCCGCGATATCGCGAAACAGGAAGTACGCAATCGGAAACGAGATAACCAGGGGCAGTATGCCGACGCCGATGTAGGCACCGCGCCAACCGTACAGGCCGATCAACCAGAACGCGTACTGCTTGGCGACGACACCGAAAATGCCGGTGCCGATCAGCGCCATACCGAGCGCCAGTCCTCGCGATTCCTGGAACCAGCCTGTTACCGCTCGCGTCCACGTGATCGGCAATGTGCCCGCCCCGAAGAATGCGACGGCGCACCAGGTGGCAAGCCATTGCGCGATGGAACCCGTCTGCAGCGAAAACGACATCATCGACAACGAGAACAGCACGATCGATATCAGCGCGACGCGACGAGGTCCGAACTTGTCCGTCAAATATCCGACGAGGGGGCTCGAGAACAGTGCCGACAGCGTGAAGAACGCCATCGACAACATGATCTGGTCGACGCCCCAGCCGAACTCCTGGATGAGCGGCCCGACGAAGACACCCAGTGTGTAAAACGGCAGCGGCGACATGCCGAGCCCGATGCCGATCGCCGAGGCGAAGACAACGGGCCAGCCAAACCGGAATTCGGCGTACTTCGAGGCCATATGCGTTCTTCTTTTGAGTCTTTAGATGAGCAAGGCGCCCTTGAATACACCAAACAGCGCCACGCTGCCAATGACGACCCAGTAAACGTAGGCCAGCATGCGGCCCTGCGCGAGCTCCTTGTCGAGCAATGCCTCCGCCTCGGGATCGTCTCCTTCGGTAATACGTCGAAACAGCATCACCCAGCGGCGCATAATGAAGCGCAACAGCAGGCCGATGATCAGCGCAATGCCGTAGAGACCGACTTTCGCGGCATACCAACCCTGCGGGAACGGCCAGTTCGTCACGAGCGAGTAGATCGCGAAGCCGATCAGTAAAGGAATGATCACGTAACGGAACGACTCGTCGATCTTCGTCAGGCGCACACCGGCGTCGGTGCCACGCTTGAAGAACGCCGAGTACGTGATCGAAAGCCAGATTGCCACGAATATCCACATGCCGACGATCCACGGACCGTGCAACGGCTGAAAATTGGCGAGCGCGCCCATGTGCAATCCGAGCGGCAGCAACAGGATGATGCCGGTGCGCGGCAGGATATCGATGCGATAAGCCGTCTCCATATGGCGCTTGCGCTCCTCGAGCGTCAGGTTTTTGTTCGTAATCGGTCGCGACGCATTAAAGACGCCCCACTCGCCGCCCAGCCAGTACGCCATCGCAATTATGTGCGCCCACTTCAGGAACAGATAGGTCATTTTTTGTCTCCCGCCTCAGTCATTCTTGTTGTATTCGAAAAACTCAATCCAGACACCGCCCGGACCCCGAACCGCCATCGTCGAAACGTCCCCGTAGGGCGGCATGGAAACCTGTGTTACCGGCATCGCGATCTCGATGCCCTGAGATTCAGCATGGTTTGCGAATGCCGCGATGTCCGTGACCGGGAACCGCAACATCAGGACGCCAAGATTGGGCGGCACGGCGCGAGCGGAAAAATCACGCCCTGTGGCGCCTTTGAATTCAATCAACTCCACCGATCCCTCGTTGATCGCATCGGGATGCAGGATCGACACGTGCCTGACGACCTCGGTTGCGATGTTGTGTGGCAATCCGAGCACGTTGGGGCCCGGTGTTTCGCTCGGCGCGACGTGATCGAGGTAGCTCCGGAACCCGAGCAAGCCTATGTAAAACTCGCGCGCCGCGTCGATATCGGTGACGATCTGGGTGGCGTTGATCAGACGACCCATTTCGCGCAATTGCGGGTGTCCCTCGAGCGGCGGCGCGACGCGCTCGATCAGCGCAATAACGATGCCGTCCGGCCCGCGCGCGAGCCATTCCTTGACGACGAACGGCCCGAAGGAAAATTCAACGGGGTCGCTGCTCGCCTGCCAATCCCGTTCCTGTAATTCGGCAAACTTCTTCTTCATCGAGACGATGCGCGAATTGACATCGAACCAACCGCCCGTGTCCCAGCTTTGCGCATTGGAACGAATCTGCACCTGCTCAACGCCATCGAACTGGATGAGCCGAACGAATCCGCGTTCGGTGCCCGGATTGCCGAGCACGAGCTCACGTGCACTCGTCACCGTATCGAGTTGCCAGGCATCGAGCTGCGCACGGTCCGTTTCACCGTCGTGCAGCACCTCCCAGCCACCGACCTCGCGAAAGACGCTGGCCCAGTCGTCGGCGTCCGAAACGCTGAATACGGCTTCCTGGTAGCCACCCGAGACGACCGAGTCCGCTTCGGCGGCGGCCAGGCAGGCCAGCGCAACCAGGACGGCGGCAAATCTCATGAGGCACGATCGCGAATGGCGTCGGCCGACTCCCAGATGACGCCGCCCATGAAGCGACCGCCGGCCGGGACGGCACCGTGCACGATGACTTCCCGGTACATGCCGCTTTGCACATACGGGTCGCCGGCGACGATGGCGCGGGCCTCGTCGGCATTTGCCGCCGCGACCAGGAAAAAACTGCCGATCAGCGGCTCGGTACCCGGATCGCGCAGCGGACCGGCCACAAGATATTGATCTGTATGCTTTTCTACATACTCCAGGTGACTGTCGAGATGCGCGGCCCGAAGCTCGGCCGAACCCTCCGCGTCGTAGCAGAGTACGAGGTACACGTCGGAATCGACGCGTGGCACGGTCGGCGCGTACTGGGCCATCGGAGTCCCCCTGGCGGACAATTTCGGCTAGAATTGGCATAATGATATAACAAAATACCCTTTCAGGGTATTGCAACCTGCCTGACTGCCTTTTGGGGGACCCGATGAAGCGCTTCCTGAACCTCGCCATCCTTGTATTCCTGCCGCTCGTTGCGGCCGCCGAGCCTGTTGCGGAGAACGAGCGCGTGCCGATCGACCTGCGCCGCACGACGTTGATCGTTCGTGACATCGACCGCTCGCTGGCGTTCTATCGTGATGCGCTCGGCATGCAGGTGATCTACGACAATGCGATTCGAACGCCACGTGACGCAACCAGCGACGAGGAAGCCGATCGTGCATCGCGGCTGGTGTTTCTGCGCGCCAACGACACGTTCGTCGGCATCATCGGCCTGCTGGAATACAGAAAACCCGTAAAGCCGGCGCCGCACCAGGGCGACGAACCGTTCAGCACCGGCAGTATCGTCCTGTTGTTCAACAGCCACGACGTTGCATCGACATTCGCGAAGGCGAGCACCGTATCCGGCGTTCGAACGCTTTATGAACCGGCGGAAACGGCCTATCCGTCGTACGACGGCAAAGGCACAATACCGGTCATGGTGAGCGTACTGACCGACCCGGACGGATTCGTCGTCGAACTGAACCAGCTGTTGACGGACGAGCTGCGCTGATGACCGAGATGCTCAGCGTGCGCAACCCCCGCACCGGCAAACCTGACTACGAGATTCCTGTCACCACGGGCGAAGAGATCGCGACGCACGCGGCCCGGCTTCGCAACAACCAGGTCGCCTGGCGCGACGGCGGTATCGAACAGCGAATCGTGACGCTCCGGGAATGGCAGGCCGCGCTGTCGGCCAGCGCCGCAAGCATCATTGCAGCCCTCGTTGACGATACCGGCCGGCGCAAAGTGGCCGAAGGAGAGCTCTACGGCGTCATCGGCATGATTGATCGCTGGTGCACCGATGCGCCTGCCCTGCTCGAGTCCGACGAATGGCCGTCACAAGGCATGCCCGGCGTCGCGCTGCAGCAACGGCTTGATCCGTATCCACTACTCGGCGTCATCAGCCCCTGGAATTTTCCTTTGCTGCTGTCGTTCATCGACGCGATACCCGCTTTGCTCGCCGGATGTGCAGCGATCATCAAGCCGAGCGAAGTGACGCCAAGGTTTGCGGCACCGGTGATGGAGACCGTCGCGGCCGTGCCGGCACTGAACGATGTACTCGCAATGATCACGGGCGACGGCCGCAGCGGCGCCGCGCTGATCGAACACGTCGACGTTGTCGCCTTTACTGGCAGCGTCGCGACCGGCCGTAAAGTCGCCGCAGCGGCCGCCGAACACTTCGTTCCTGCGTTCCTCGAACTCGGCGGCAAGGATCCTGCCGTCGTATTGCCCGGTTCCGACCTCGAGCGTGCCGCCACGGCCATACTGCGCGCATCGGTCAACGGTACCGGCCAGGCCTGCCAGTCGATCGAGCGCATTTACGTTCACGAGAGCGAATACGACGAGTTCGTTACGTTGTTGTCGGAAAAAGCCGCGGCGACGCCGCTGAACTACCCGGACATCGGTAAAGGCATCATTGGTCCTCTGATTTTCGATCGGCAGGCCGACATTATCGAGGCACACATCAGGGACGCCGTCGCAAAGGGGGCGAAAGTCGTCACGGGTGGCGAAATTCTCGATCACGGCGGCGGGGTGTGGATCGAACCGACCGTGCTCAGTCACGTCGATCACTCGATGGATGTCATGCGCGAAGAGACCTTCGGCCCGTTGATGCCCGTCATGGCCTATGCCGATGCAGCCGAAGCGCTCAGACTCGCCAATGACACGCACTATGGGTTGTCGGCAGCTGTGTTTGCAGCGAGCGAAGACGAAGCCACATCATTTGCAGAAAGGCTCGACGCCGGCGGTATCAGCATCAACGACGCGGGCATGACAGCCATGGTGTTCGAGGCTTGCAAGAACGCCTTCAAGATGTCGGGCATCGGTCCGTCTCGAATGGGACCGACCGGGCTTACGCGGTTTTTCCGGCAGAAGGCCCTGTACCTGAACCGCGGGGACGTCATCCCGATCGAAGCGCGCGCGGAGGACGCCGAATGACCGATCAAACCGATGTTCTCGTGGTCGGCGCCGGGCCCGTTGGCCTGAGTGCCGCATTGTCACTTGCACGACTCGGCGTAAAAGTGCGTGTTGTTGATGCCGCCGACGGCGTCGACAAACGCATGCGCGCCTCGACCTTTCACCCGCCCACGCTCGACATCATCGAGTCGCTGGGCCTGATTGACGATCTCGTTGCACAAGGGCTCAAAGCGCCGTGCTTCCAGCTTCGCCAGCACGAAAGCAACGAATTCGTATCCTTCGACCTTGCAGCGATTCGCGCTGACACCAAGCACCCCTACCGGCTGCAGGTCGAACAGCATCGTTACTGCGAATTGCTTGTCGCGGCGCTTGCCGACGACGGTGTCGACGTCGAATTCGGCACTAGCGTCACAAGCGTTGGGCAGGACGACGAGCTCGTCACCGCTACAACGAACGGCGGCGCCATCCGGTGCGAATGGCTGATCGGTGCTGACGGTGCAGGCAGCACCGTTCGCGGCGCCGTCGGCCTCGAGTACGGTGGCATGACGTACACGCATTCGTCCGTGCTGGTGTCCGTTGAATTCCCGTTTCACGAAGCGCTGCATGACCTCGACAGCGTGAGCTATTGCTGGTCGGCGCGCGGTCCGTTCAGTCTTCTGCGACTGCGAGACTTCTGGCGCGCGAGCCTGTATCCGGGTGTCGAGGACCTCGACGCCGCTGCCGCCGAGGACCGCGTTCGCGACTGGCTGGCTTACATTCACGCCGACGCCCGCGACGCAAAAATCCTCGGCATCAACCCTTACCGTGTTCACGAACGATGCGTCGAGCGGTTTCGCGTTGGCCGGGTCCTGCTGGCCGGCGACGCGGCACATCTCAACCCGCCGAGCGGCGGAATGGGTATGAACGGCGGTATTCACGATGCGATGAACCTGACCAGCAAGTTGCTGCGCGTGATCAGCGGCGCCGACCCGGCGCTTCTCGACTCCTACGACCGGCAACGTCATACACTCGCATCGCAGCGCATTATTCCGCAGGCATCGGCAAACCGGGCGCGCATGGCCACCACGGATCGTGGTTCACAGATGGATCGGCTGCAGCAATACCGCGCAATCGCTGCCGACGAAAGCCGCTGCCGCGACTACCTGTTGCAGGCATCGATGATCACCGGGCTCAGGGAGGCACAGGACATTGAGTGACGTGTTAATCGGCGTCGCGGCGCCGCAGGCCAACCCGACCGTCGATATCGAATTCCAGCGGTTCTTCCGCGGGCCGGCGCGCGCCATCATGACGCGGCTTACCAGCCGCGACGCTTCGCCATCGGCACGGCTCGTCGACTATATCGAGCAGTTGCCGGCAGCGTTGGCATCCTTTGACACGATGCCGTTGCGCGCCTTCGCCTTCGCCTGCACGGCATCGTCGTATCTTGTCGGCCATGAGCGCGAAGACGAACTGCGTGAAGCCGCCGAGCAACAGTTCCGAGTGCAAATCGTGACGGCAACCCAGGCGATTCGCCGCGAACTCGAAGGACGTGGCGCGCGCCGCATTGCGATGCTGGCGCCCTACCCGCAGGAGATTATCGACAAGGCGGTCACCTACTGGAGCGACATCGGGTTCGATATTGCCGAGCAACGTCGCATTGACATCGGTGACGACACGCGAGCGATCTACACCATCACCGACCAGGAGGTCATCGCGGCGCTCGATAACATCGATGCGGCTGATTGCGACGTGATCCTTCTGAGTGGCACCGGCATGCCGACGATCGAAGCCATGCGACAGACGGACAAGCCCGTACTCAGCAGCAACCTCTGCCTGGCGACCGAGATGCTGCGGCGGACACAGCTCTGGCCGCCGCACGAAGCGGCAGACATTCATACGTTGCTCGGGGGTCGTTGATGGCCATTCGCTGGCGCATTGCCATTCTTCTCGCTGTCATAACGACCATCAACTACATCGATCGCTCGGTGTTCGGCGTCGTCGCACCGGTTGTCCGCGATCTGTTCGACATCGGTGATGCAGACTACGGCCTGATCACGAGCGGCTTCCTGCTCGCCTACGGTATCGGCCAGCTTGTTTCGGGACCGATCATCGACCGGCTCGGCACGAAGCGCGCGTTTTCGATTGCCGCGATCCTGTGGTCGGTCGCGACGGTATTGCACGCGCTCGGCCGCGGCGTCTGGAGCTTCTTCGCATTGCGCGTCACGCTCGGCGTCGCCGAAGCGGCCAACTTCCCGGCCGCCACCAAGGCCGTCGCGCAGTGGTTTCCGGCCCGCGAACGTTCGACTGCCGTTGCTATTTTCATGCTGGGAGCCGGCCTCGGCGCAATCGTCACGCCGCCGCTTGCGGTGGCGATCATGGAGACACTCGGCTGGCGCTGGGCGTTCATCATTCCGGGCGTTCTGGGACTGTTCTGGGTTGTACTCTGGAACCGCTGGTTTACTCAGCCGGAAGTCAGCACGAAGATTTCCGCCGAGGAGCGTGCAATGATTCTTGCCGAGCGCTCGGAGCAGGTCAGCACGGAGCCCTGGTATTCGTTGATGCGGCACCGTGAGTTCTGGGGCCTCATGGCTTCGAGGCTCGTCAGTGATTTCCCGTTCTACTTCTTCCTCTTCTGGTTGCCGACCTACCTGATCGAGGCGCGTGGTTTCAACCTTCGCGACATCGCGATGTTTGCCTGGCTTCCGTGGGTTGCGGCCGATTTGGGCGCGCTGACGGGCGGCTGGCTGTCGAGCAAGCTCGTTGCGCGAGGCTACGGCGTGAATTTCGCGCGCAAGGCCGTGATCTGGCTCGGCGCGACGATGGTGCTCGTTGTCATTCCCGCGGTGCAGACAGAATCGGGCTACGTCGCCCTCGCGCTGATTTGCTTCGCGATGTTCGCAATCCAGATCAAGAGCTCCGCGTTTTTTACCGTGCCGTCAGATCTGTTCCCGGCCGCAAAGGTCGCAACCGCCTGGGGCGCTTTCGGCGCCGTCGGTAGTCTTGGCGGCAGCGTACTCGGCATTGTCGCGGGCCTGATGATCGCGCAGTCCGGGTACGAAACCGTGTTTTTCATGATCGCGCTTCTGCACCTGGTTTCAGCGGCCATCCTGCAGATCGCCGTACCGAACATTCGTCAGCTGGAGTCCTGAAAATGACTGTCCGCAAATTCCTATTGGCAAGCCTGATCAGCCTGTCGACCTTTCCCCTCGCTTGCGCCGAAGAGGAACCGCAACAGGTGCCGGATTCTGCAATGCTGCGCACGGCACTGGTCGTCAGTGACGTCGACGCGAGCAAGCATTTTTACTCCCTTGTTCTCGGATTCCGGATCGGGTTCGACGGCGATATCACGCGACCGGCGGTTCTCGAGCAGTTGCAACTGGATGAAGGACGCACTGCGCATTTCGTCGTCCTGCGCGGTGCGGAGACTGTCGGTGGCAGGGACCTGCAAGGCGCCATGATCGGGCTGTTGCACATCGACAATCCCCCGTTGCCGAAAATGCACAGGCCCGGACCCGACACGATGGCCACGGGTGAAGGCATGCTGGCGATTGTCAGCTCCGATATTGCGCTGGTTTACGCGCGGGCGAAAGAGCTCGACGTCGAGATCCTGCTGCCGCCGACCTTGTCGGCCGACGGCAGCGAATCAGAAATGGTCATGTACGATCCCGACGGCATTCGCATCCATGTTGTCGAGGTGCACGCGGAGCGATAGCACCGGTTTCGGCGGTCAGAACCGGTACGTCAACGTCGCGCCAACCTCCCGCGAGCGCGGCGCAGTCACGGTGAAGTCCCGGATAAAGCTGAAACGCAATCCACTGACCCGAACCTGCGACGGCATCAACAGGAATTGACGGAAATCCAGCAAACGCGTCACGACCTCGGGCGTATCGTCGTCCGTCAGGTTCGTCGCCCACAGACTGACTTCCCAGTTGTCGTTGCGCCAGCCGAGACGGGCATTCACGTTTTCTGAAGCACCAATCCACGCAAGATTGGCCGCCTGCACATAGCGCTTGGATTCATGGCTGTAGTCGACCCGGAAGTACCCTTCGCCGTCGGTGCCCATCGGCCAGTGAATATTGGTCGACAGGTTGATCATGTGCTCCGGCGTCTGTGGTAACGCGTTGCCTTTCACCTGGCCGTCAGGATCCACGGTGTCGACGATCATGGCACCAGTGAAGTCGAGCCCCGTGTAGATGCCGTTCGTGTCCAGGAGGTCGCGGTAGTTTTCGTCGATGTAGTCATCGAATTCGCCTTTCGCCCACGCGTAGTTCAACGAAACATCGAGGTACTCGGTCGGGCGGGCAATGAACTCGACTTCCGCGCCGGTCACCGATGATTCACCCGCATTGGTTATGTAGGCGACGGTCGTTTGCGTTCCGCTGGCAACCTGGGTCAAGGCATCGGAATTGGTCAGCGCCTGTTTTTCCCATTTATTCTGGAACAACGAGATGTTGAGGGCCGCCGCGCCATCACCGAAGAGACCCTTCATGCCGATCTCGTACGATGTCACGTCGGACTCGTCGTACGTTCCACGTGTCCCGACAAACACATCGCGCTCCGCCTCTACAAAGCGGGTCTCGTAGTAGTTTTCGTTGAAGCCACCGGGCGAATTGCCCTGCGAGATCGCGCCATACAGGTTTATTTCGTCCGTCGCCGCAAAACTCAGGGCAACCTTCGGCAACGTGGCCGAAAAATCGATGCTGGGTGATCCGTCAAACGTCGGATCGCCGACCGCGTTGGTGCCGCCCAGCTTGAGGTCCTCCTTTTGATGACGAATCTCGACAGACAACGTCGCGCGGTCATTCACATCCCAGTCGACGCCGGCGAATACCGCAACGTTGTCGATTCTGGAGTCGTTCGTAAAGGACTCGGCAACCAGGTCGATATCGGATGGACTGGTCGTCAACGGATTGAATGACGTATCGAACCCGTCACCCGCCTCCTGGCGGTAAAAATAACCACCGAACGTAAACCGGGTCGCGCTGTCCGTGTTCGTCGAGAGGCGAAGCTCCTGTGACAACGTTTTGTTGCCGTTCGCGCCGCCCCAGCTTACCGGCGCGCCGCTGTAGATCGCTGCAAACGCATTCTGGTAGTCGTAGGTCGTATAGCCGGTCGCTGACGTCAGTAGCCAGTTCCCCAGGTCAAAATCGGCGATGAGGTTCGCCGTAAGCGTCTCGCGCTCGACGCCGTTCAGTCCGCCCAAATCCTCGTAGAAAGCCTTCGGCGACTCGATGCCGCCGCACCAGTAGCCGCGACTGCGGTTGGCCGTGAATATCGAAAACAGGAAAGTCGGACCGAAGCAGTTGCTCGTGTTCGGCGAATTGGTATTGATGTCGTTCGGCCCGTTATCGCCGCCGTTCCAGAGGCCGTAGGCAAACGTCCCGTCTTCGTCTTCGGAATACTGCAGATTCAGGTACAGATTGGTGGAATCTGATGGCGTCCAGTTGAGTTTCAAGCCCAATGCCCGGGTCTGCTCGGCGCCGATCTTGCCACCGTTCGTCGCCTGGTTCGGGTATTTCGGGTCGGAGCCCCGGTCGTAGTGCCTCGCGTTGAGCTCATACGCCAGCACACCTTCGATCAGCGGTCCGGAGATGAATCCGTTGATATCGGTCGAATCGTGATCGCCTGCTGCCACCTTGATGCGGCCATTGAACTCATCGCCCGGCCGACGCGTAACGAAGTTGACGGCGCCGGCAAACGTTCCGCGACCGAACGTCGCAGCCTGTGGGCCGCGAATCACCTCGGCGCGCTGCAGGTTTTCCATGCTGTAGGCGGTAATTGGCCCGTTAACGTAGATGCCGTCAACGAAAAAGCTGGCGTTTGGCGCCCCGAGAATGCTCGACATGCCGCGAATCGATGGCCGATTGTTGGCATTACCTGTCGCGCGGCCGAAACCCTCGCGGTAAGACAGTCCCGGACTGATCAGGGCCAGACCCTGGACGTCCGAAATGCTTGCCTCTGCCAGGGTGTCCTCAGTCAATGCCGTCACGGCGACCGGCACCTCGCGCAGACTTTCCTCGCGTTTTCGAGCGGTGACGATCACTTCTTCTATGCTGTTGGCACCCTCATCGCGCTGTGCGGATACCGGCGTACTGAGGCCGGCAGCCACCAGCGTCAGGAACGCAATACGGCCCAAATTTGTTGTTTTGCGGATCATCGATTCCCCCTTGGATTGGCGGGCGGTGCGCGAATCGGAACGCACGGCACGTGAACTAACTTGTTGATTTACATTATGTTGTTCTAATGTTATAACTATAATTCTTTTTTACGGGCAATGCAATTGAGCAAAGCGGACAACAAGCGCCTCCGCAACGGCGGCCTGCTCAGGCGGATTCACCGATGGCTCGGGCTTGCCGCCGCCCTCTGGCTTACCGTGCTCGGCGCAACCGGCGTCGTTCTCGACCACCCGGACTGGCGGATTCCGAACCAGGCAACGGTGCCGGAGTCGTGGGGCTCGCCGGACCTGACGCGCTTTATTCGTGTCACCTACATGCGGCATATCCTTGTCGATCCGCGCGACGAGCAGCGCTGGCTCGGCGGCTCCGAACGGGGCCTGTGGAGCAGCGGTGACGGCGGCGGTACCTGGACGGCTGTCCGTTTTGACGAGCTCGATCATTCACCGCAGATTCTGGGTCTCGCGCACGACCCGGGCGGCCCTGCGATTGCAACCGACGATGGCCTCTGGCGAATCTCGCCGGACGGCATCGCGACGCGCGTCGCTCTTGGTGGCGAGGTCGTTACGTCCATTTCCCGAAACTCACGTGACGGCGAGCTCGTCGGCGTGACCGACAGGTCTCGAGTGTTCTTTTTTCGTCCCGCGCAAAACGAGGTCGACTGGCGCGAGACCGCGGCCATCGAACCGGTCATCAGCGGCGAGGTGCCGCTGAGTCGCTACATCCTGAACATGCATTTCGGGCACGGGCTGTTCGAAGGCGCTGCCGGCGTGCTGATCAACGACTTCGCCGGCCTGGCGCTCGTCATATTGTCGCTTTCCGGTTTTCTCTACTGGTTCATGCAGCGTCGATGGCGCAAGCGGCCGGGAACCGTCAGTGTCGCCCGGAAACGAACCATCACATCGTGGTTGTTTCGCAGCCACGCACCGATCATAGGTTTGCTTGCCCTGGTACCGATTTTTTATGTATCCGTAACCGGTATTTTCGGCAATCACATCCGCGCAATTTACCAGTGGGCTGATTCTGTCTCGGTGCCAGCCGCAGTCGTTCCGGCCGGATTTTCGATGCGGTCGCTTGATGGCGACGTACAGGATGTCGTTGCCGTTCCCGGCACCAGCGGAGATTTGTTGCTTGTCACGCGCAAAGGACTCTACCGCTCGACCGACGACGCGCAGACCTGGAAGCGGCATAACACGCTGCCGATACAAAAGGCGGACTACGGCAACTCGCTAAACCTGTTTCGGGTTGATGACGTCCTGTTTGTCGGCGCGGGCCTCGACGCCAGCTATTACTCGGTCGACCACGGCCAGTCCTGGTCGCTGGTCGAAGGCCCGTTTACCGGGATTTCGTCAGGCTCCCGATGCGGCGGCGACTGGTGCCTCAAGAACAGCCAGGGCGTATTTCGCGGCGCTGCGCCGGGCAGCGTTGTAAAGACAGACGTGAATCCGCCGCCGCTGACGGGTATGCCATTGTTCCTGTTCCTGGCTGATATCCATACCGGGCATGCCATTCACCCGGCGTTTCCGTGGGTCAGCGATGTGCTGACGTTTTTCGCGCTGGTGCTCGTTGTCACCGGGCCATTTCTCTGGTGGCGCAAGAAGTGGCTCTAGCTCACTTCCTGCTTTCCCTTTCCTGGCAACATTTCGCTTAGCACACCGTCTTTGCGCAGGAACTCATGAAACAGGGCGGCACCGATGTGCAGCAGGACGAGCCCGGCCGTCACCAGACCAAGCCACGTGTGCACAGGGTGCAAGCGCCCGACCATGTCTTTGTCCGGCGCAACAATGTTGCCAATGGAAAAAAGCCCGAAGAAATTTACGGATGAATCGGCGTACTGGGACATGAACCAGCCGCTAACCGGGACGATCAGCATCAGCCCATACAAACTGACGTGGACCAGCTTACTCGCAACGACCTCGCCACGGCTCATGCTGGCAGGCAGTGCGGGCCGCGGGTTCGCGAGCATCCAGACGAACCTGATGTAGATCAGCACCATGGCGGTGAACCCGAGCGGCTTGTGCAGTTTCATGATCAGCCATTGCCACAGGGTGCGATGCCACGCTATCTCGGGATTGAGCTGACTTGCCCAGACGGAACAGACGATCGCCGCAATCATCAGTACAGCGATCGTCCAGTGCAGCCACTTACTCAGAGCACCCCAGGCGCGCTCAGTGTTCCTCAGACCCACTCACTTGCCCTGCCTTGCTGCGTTGCTCCTCGATGTACCGCTTGAAGACCACCCACGACGTTTCGTTCGGGCGATCGTCGTCAACGGGCGGAGGCTCGCGATAGATCGGGTAATTCTCTTCAATTTCGTTGCGCAGCACGTCCGGTATATCGTCCCAGTTCTGCAGGCGCATACCCGCCGTGTTGAAGACGACGACTCCCTCGCGGTCGCCCATCTTCATCCATGGCAGCCACTTCGATACCCGGCCCCACGACAGCATCACGTCATCGATTGTGTCGGTCGACGGGTCCAGTGCCTGGTCAATATTGGCGCTGAATGCTCCGAGCTCCATCGCGTGATACGTACCGCCAATGTAATCCTGGTACTCACCGGCCAGCGGGTTCTTGTAAAACAGGCGAGCCGCCCCGCCACCGTCCAACAGCATGTCATCAAAGGCCATCAGGTCGTCGCCGATTCCCGTCGGCTCCCCGTTTTCATCGCGCGCCCACATATGGCTGCGCATGTTCACCGGGTCGTTATGGACATGCACAACGTCAACAGTCTCGCCGGTAAACGGGTTTTCCCAGGTATCGAGGACTTCGTTGGTTTCCGGATCCAGGTACAGCAGGACCTCACGTGAGACGGATCGCAGGCCCGGCCCACGAACACCATCAATGCGATAGTCACAATTGCGTATGTTCATGCCCTGAACGTTGAAAAGGACTCGATCCTTCTCGCCGGAGCGCCGGCTGTACATCTTCCCATGCCACCACCAGAGTACGGGCTTGTCAGCGGTCAGGCGGCATTGCAGTTTCGCCCACACGGTAAACCGGTCATCGGGATCGCTCATATCGAGCTTGTCGGCGGCCAGTGCGCTGCCGGCAATGCCGCATGCCATTGCGACAGTCAGAATTGTTGCGATTCTCATTGCTCGCCCTCCTGTGCGCGGCGCGCATCGATCGCGCGTTTCGTGATTGTCCATGTCGTGTCGTTGGGCCGATCGTCATCCAGCGGCGGCGCTTCCGTGTACTCCGGATGGTTGCGCAGAATTTCGTCCCTGACGACGTCCGGCAGCGAATCGAAATCTTTCATACGGCGCCCAACCGTCGTTGCCACCATGATGCCGACGCGATCGCCCATCTCCATCCATGGCAACCACTTCGACACTCGTGCCCACCCCAGCGATTTCTTCATGTTTGATGGAATGTCCGGATCGAAGACTTCGTCCTCGTACGCGAAGGAGTTGAACATCTCCATAGCATGGTAGGAACCGCCGACATACTCCTGGAAGTCGCCGCCCATCGGGTTCTGGTAGAACAACGGCACGGCGCCCGTCGTGAAAACGCGGCCATTCTTGACCGTCGCACGAAACTTCGCGAGCGGCTCGCCATTTTCGTCGTACGGGAATGACGGCCGGCGCGCGTTCACCGGATCGTTGGCGACGTGGATCACCTCGTGTGTCTCGCCGGTCCACGGATTTTCCCAGGTACGCAGGACTTCGTTGGTTTCCGGGTCGAGATAAAACATCACTTCCCTTGAAACCGATCGGTAGCCCGTGCCGCGTACCGGATCCGTGACGGTTCCGCAGGCACGAATGTTCATGCCCTGCACGTTGAACAACAGCCGGTCACGTTCACCAGGAACACGCGAATACATGGATCCGGACCACCAGTAGATTACCGGCTCACCGTCGACCAGCGAACAACTCCACTTTCTCGCGATCTTGATCGCATCGTCCGGATCGTCCGGATCCAGTCGTTCGCCGGCATTCGCGGCCAACGGCAGTGCTACCGCCAACGCGAGAAGCCAACGGCCGACATTACTCGTCAGATTCATTTCTTGCTCCTTCTGGTTCTTGTTCAGCTTCGAGCAGGGCTTCGATGATGTCCGCAATCTCTTCGTACCGTGTGTCGAAAATTCCGTAGCCCCATTCCGGTTTTTCGACGACATCGAGCGGACCAAGCAGTGTGGCGGCATGGCGGGTCCTTGCCTGCAACCCGTCGCCCGTTACAACGACCCCGACCGGTGCCCGGATTCCTGCCAGCGCCCGTGCCAGATCGAAATTCTTCAGCGCGCCGAGTGCCCACCACTCGCGACTGCCCGCTCGTTGTTTTTCAGCCACCGTTGCGGCGATCATTTCCAGGCTCTGTTGCGGATCGCGATTGCTGAAGCTGCTCTCCCACATGGTCGTGAGGTAGGCACCGTCATCAGTCAGGACAGGCGGCCCGGGGTGCCAGCTATCGAGAAAGGCTGCGTCGAACAGTGGCACGGACATCAGCACGACGCGCCGCACCCGATCCGGATAGCGGGCTGACAAATCAGCCGCAATAGCACTGCCGGTGTGATATCCGAACAGGTCGACACGCGCCAGTCCGAGGTCGTCAAGCCAGTCGATCAACGCATCGGTGTAGTCACCGATTTCCGGTGGCGCCAGCGGCCCGTCGGACTCGCCATAGCCGGGCGTATCCGGGGCCAGAACCTGTCGATTGTTCGCCAGTTCGCCAATCAATGACTGAAACATGCGCCCGGAGAGCGGTGTCTGGTGCAGCAAGACCAGCGGAACACCCTCGCCGTCCGCCGTGTAGCGATAGTGAAGCTGTCCGAGCCGTGTATCGGAAAACGCTCGGCGCTGCCCGTCGAACGCAGCTGGCTTGCCGTGTGGCTGATTGATTTCAAGCAAATGCCCGTCCGGATCGAAGGCAAAAAGGAAGGTCGCGTCCCATCGTTTGCCGCCGGCACCCGTTACCGTTGTGGTAGCCGGGTGCTTCCATATTGGCGTGCCGGCCTCGAGCATCCTGGCATAGATGGCGTCGAGCTCGTTGGTTTCCATCATCAGGATAACGTCGCCAGGCTCAACCGAGTATCGGGCCGGGTCTACTGCAACGTCGCGGGCGTGTCCCTTCTGCAGCAAGCCGACCATGCCGATCCAGGGGTCTCGACCTTTCATGATCGCGAAGATACTGGGATCGCCGGGTTTCGCAGCGGATGGAATCGACCCCGGGCTTACCGTACTTTCGTTGTAGTACCAACGGCTGTATCCGAGTACGTCGGAATAGAAGGCGACTGACTTTTCAATGTCGGCGACGATCAGCGTTGTTCGCCGCACGAGCGTGTTTTCGCTCTCCGCCATGGCTGACAGCGACGCCATTCCGGTCGCGACGACCGCGACGATGAAGTATCGAATCCGAATGCGCTTTCCCCGACGCGACTGGACAAACTGCCCGAAACGGGCATAATGACTCAATAATATAACAATATATCCTATTAGTCATTCCACGCAGGGGAGAACACCGATGCTGTCGCGCTTCAAGTCGCTTATCTTTCTGTTTTCATTGAGTATATCTGTCGCGCTGCCGGCCATGGCCGAGCAACTCGATCCGAACGACCCGGACGACGCGCTGACGATCAATCGCAAGATCGGCTGCTCGACCGTCGACGGCGAGCCCATCACCTACTGGTGGCATGGCCGTGCCTATTCGCGCCGCATGGGCGAGCGCGACAAATTGCTGTTCGCCGTCGAGGGAATGAACGTACGTGCGTGCACCGGTTTCAGCGACCCGGAAAAGGGCGACGGTTACAAGCTCGTGTCCCGCGAAATCCTGTTGTACAAGGACCCGAAAACCGGCGAAGTGCTGTCGAAGTGGGAGAACCCGTGGACCGGTGAAGTCGTTGACGTACTGCATGTCGCGAACGATCCCGTTAATTTCACAGCCACCAAGATCGGGCGTGATGGCAATCCCGCCACGTTCCGCGGCGACATGCTCGGCGATCGCTGGTGGCAGACATTCGAGGCGCCCCTGTGGTATCCGAACCCGCTGGCCGGCGAATACCAGAAGGAGATCGGCGGCACCTACCACGCGACCGAGATGTTCAATTTCTTCGGTGACGTCGATTCGCTGCTGGACCCGAATACGACAACAGCCGAAGTGCAGGTTGGATGGGCGCGTATGTCCGACTGGTTGCCGTGGATGATGATGAACGGCCGCGATGGCGTCATTTACATGCACACGGCCGGTCGCAAGCTCGACTCCTGGGATGACCTCTCGGAGACGATGAAAGCCGAGATTGCCGAGCACTACCCGGACTACGTCGGCCCGCCGCCGGCGGATGACCCGCGTCCCAACGAAACCAGCTGGATTTACTACAAGAAGATTCGCGACGGCGAACGCGAAGCGCCCCAGCGGGACTGATTGGTGGCCAGCACTGTCAAGCGCACGACGCTGATCGTGCGCGACGTCGAGGCGTCGCAGCGTTGGTACGAGGAGGTGCTCGGCATGTCGGTATGGATGGACACCGACTTCACGCTGTCGGGCACCGGCCTCGCGGCCGGCAAAGCCGGCGACGTTACGCACCTGACGATCATGCAGGCCAACGACCCGGTGATCGGCATGATCGGGCTGTTGCAATGGATTGACCCGCCCCTGCCCGCTCCGGACGAAATCCCTACGACGGTGGGCTACGGCAGCCCGACGTTTGTCGTCGAGGCCGAGGATGCACGCGCGAGTTGCGAGGCAGCACGCGAACTCGGCACGCACATTCATTCCGAGCCGCACGAGTGGTCCACGCGTGGACAGGACGGCCGCATGAAACATTTCCTGAGCTGTTCCCTGTTCGACCCGGACGGCTACTTCTTCGAAATGAACCAGGTCCTCCGGATAACGGACGACTGAGTTGAACGAGGCACGCAATTGCCAGTGGCGAGTCGCGCGGCGACCGCAGGGCAATGTCGTTCGGGAAGACTTTCTGTACACCGAGGAGGACATTCCCTCCCCCGGCGACGGGGAGTTCCTGCTCAAGACGTACTACATCAACCTGGCGCCGGTCATGCGCATGTACATGAGCGGTGAGTCAGTTGCGGGCGAAGCGCCGCTCGCGATCGGCGACGTGATCCACGGTCGTGCCGTCGGCGAGGTCATTGCGTCAAACCACCCCGACTATGCGGCCGGCGACTGGGTCCAGGGCCAGTGCGGCTGGCAGACCTACGAGGTGTCGGCCGCTACGCCACAGGAAAAGTTTCGCAAGCTGCCGGACATCGGGCGGTCCTATTCCGTCGCACTTGGTTCGCTCGGCATGACCGGATTTTCGGCGTACTTCGGATTCATTGACTGTGGCAAGCCGCGCGACGGCGATGTCGTCGTCGTTTCGGGTGCGGCCGGCGGCGTTGGCACGCACGTCGTACAGCTTGCAAAGATTTTCGGGTGTCGCGTCATTGGCATCGCCGGCGGGCGCGAAAAATGTGCATTGATTCGCCGCATCGGCTGCGACGTCACCATCGACTACAAGGACGGCGATATTGCCGAGCACATCGCAGCCGCCTGCCCGGACGGTATCGACCTGTATTTCGACAACGTGGGCGGCGAGACATTGAGCGCCGTCCTTGAGAACCTTGCCATGCACTCGCGCATCGTGTTGTGTGGCTCGATATCCGAGTACCTGCGCGACGAACCGTACGGCCTCACCAACTATACGCGGCTGCGGCGCACGAATTCGACGATGCAGGGGTTCTTTATATACAACCACATCGACGACTTCGACCGCGCCGAGGCCGACATGGCGGCGTGGCTCAGGAGCGGCGAACTCCAACCCGTCGAGCACGTCTTTGACGGCTTCGAATCGTTGCCGGATGCACTGGCCAGTCTCTACGACGGCAGCAACCATGGCATCGCGCTGGCACGTATCCGGCGCGGACCGCATGACGAGGACTGATCATGGCTAGTAACGACACACTGCGCTTCCAGCGCGCCAATTTCATCGTCCGCGACATCGAAAGATCGCTGCGCCTGTATCGGGACGTGCTGGGATTCGAAGTAGCGTTCGTCAAAGACTCGCCGGACGATTCCTACTCCTACCCGGTATTCGAAATCCCGAAGACCGAATCGCTGAAATTCGCCGTGCTCAGCACTGCGTCGCAAGTTCGCGTGCTTGCGCTGACGGAGGTACCCGCGGAACTGCCGCGCGTCCCGCATCCGCGACGCACGGCCATCGTTCTCGAAGTCGGCAATGTCGATGCGGTCGTCGACGGTGCGCGTGATGCCGGCTGCCATGTCTACGACGAGGAAGAATTGCACACCCATGACGGACGGGTCGGCCGCGAAGTCGGCATCGTTGACTACGACGACAACCTCGTCGTGATATACAACATACCGGCCGCAACACAGGAATGAGCATGTCGACCGAACGCCAATACCCGAGTTCGCGTTACGCCTGGTACATGGTCGTCGTCCTGACGATCGCGTACATCCTGTCGTTTGTTGATCGCTACATTCTCGGATTACTCGCCGAGCCGATCAAAGCCGACCTCGGCCTGACTGACCTGCAATTGGGTCTGCTCCTCGGTCCGGCGTTCGGTTTGTTCTACATTTTCATGGGACTACCGCTCGGCTGGCTTGCCGACCGAAAACGGCGCACACTAATTGTCTCGATCGGAATTTTTGTGTGGTCGGCTGCGACAGTCGCATCCGGCCTCGCTAAAAGTTTCTGGCACCTGGCAGTTGCGCGGTTCTCTGTTGGCGCGGGCGAAGCAACACTCAGCCCGTGCGCCATGTCGATGATCTCGGATAGCTTTCCGCGGGAACGGCGCGGCAGGCCGATTGCATTCTATTCAGCGGCGCTGTCACTGGGCGCAGGCATCGCCTCACTGGTCAGCGCGGCTGTACTGACCTGGGCGAAATCCGGCGATACCGTGTCGGTGCCAATTCTCGGTGCAGTCGCACCGTGGCAGTTCACGTTCTTTGTCGTCGGTATTCCAGGCATCATCATGGCAGCTGTCATGCTGACGCTGCGAGAACCGCCACGGCAAAAGACCCTCGGCGAGGAAGTCCATCCGGACTTTCTGGTCATGGTGAAACACGTTGCCGCACGCTGGTACGTCTACGGCAGTTTCGTTGCGTTCGTCTGCCTGATGACGATCGTCGCCTACAGTCAGGGGTTCTACGCGCCGATGTTCAAGCGCACCTGGGGCTGGGAAGCCGAGCAGTACGCCATCGTCAATGCAGTAGTGCTGCTGGCGTTCGGGCCACTCACCGTCAACGTCGCAGGCTGGCTCAATGACAAGTGGTTCAGAGAGGGCAAGAAAGACGCGCCCTTGCTAATCTTGATCATCGGTGCACTGTTGATTGTACCAACCGGTATTCTCGCCCCGCTGATGCCAAACCCGTGGCTGGCAATGGGCGTACTCGTATTCAATACAATCGGAATCGCCACTACGACTGCAACCGGTGTTACGGGCCTGATGAACATCACGCCGAGCGAGATACGCGGCCAGACGGTTGCGGTCTACTACATGACAATCAGCCTTGCCGGGCTGTTCCTCGGCCCGACGACGATCGGTTGGCTGTCCGACAACGTATTCGGCAATGAGCAGCTGAATCTTGCTGCCGCCGCCGTGCCCGCAATCTACGGCATTCCCGTATTGTTGCTCATCCCGTTTGCGCGACGCGTCTACCTCGCAGAAGTCGAAGCGCAGGAGGCGGCCGGGTCGGCATGAGCAAGCAATACGTCAACACAAGCTACGGGCAGGTGCACGTTCGCGTACTGAACGCCCAGGACAAATCCGATACGGCGCCGCTGGTCTGCCTGCACCCGGCGCCGATGAGCGGCCTCTACTTTGCGACCGTAATGCCGCTTCTCAACGCGGACCGCGATGTCGTCGCCCCGGACTATCCGGGCTACGGCGGTTCTGACCCGCAATACGAGCCACCCGATATTGCCGACTATGCCCACGCAATGCTGGAAGCCATCGACGCCCTGGGTATTGGCCGCCCCGTCGACGTGCTCGGTTTTCACACGGGTTGCCTCGTGGCGGTCGAAATGGCGCATCTCGGACCCACCTCGCTACGTCGCCTCGTTCTTTGTGACGTGCCCTACTTTACCGCCGAGCAGCAAAACGCCATGCGCGACGAAGTCGTGCAGCGGCTGCCGTTGAGCCAGGACCTGTTGAGTCTCGAAAAGCCATGGACGTTCAACGTGGGCAGTCGCGTCGGAGACGTGCCGCTCGAGCGCGCACTGGAACTTTTTACCGAACACTTGCGGGCCGGCACACGCGACTGGTACGCGTTTGATGCCGCGTTTCGCTACGACTGCGTGGATCGGTTCAGCAACCTTCGGGCCGACGTTGCCTGCCTTGCCACGCAGTCTGGCCTGCATGGCCCGACTACGTCGGCCGCGGCAGCAATTCCCGACGCTTCGTACACGGACGTCACCGAGGTCACGTCGGCTGTCTTCGAGTCAGGCGCCGATGCGATCAGCAAACGAATACTCTCTGCCCTGGGCTCCGCGAATGAGTGAATTTCTCATCATCAAGTTTCTGCACATTGTCGGGTTCGCCTACTGGCTGGGCGGCGACCTCGGCGTTTTCACATCGAGTTATCTCGTCACCAACGACAAGCTGTCCGACGACGTGCGCGTCACGGCAACCAAACTGTTGTTCGCTCTCGACCAGGCGCCGCGAATCTGTATGACGATGATGTTGCCGCTCGGCGCACATCTCGCCTGGACGATGGGCGCGCTGCCCATCGACGGCATCGCGATGACCCTCATCTGGGTACTGTCGTTCGGCTGGCTGGCAATGGTGATCACACTGCACAACGCCGCGCAGAGCAAAGGCAAGGCCCTGCTGACGACCTTCGACTTCTGGTTTCGCGTTACCCTGTCGGTCGCGCTGATCGGTGTTGGAGCGGGTGCGCTGGCGGACATGGTCAATGGCATCCCACCCTGGGTGGCCGGCAAGCTGCTGATCTTCGGCGGGCTCATCGGTTGCGGGCTCATTGTCCGCATCAAACTGAAACCGTTTGGACCGGCATTCGCGAATCTCGTACAGGGCAACGCATCCGAAGCCGACAACGCGGCCATTCGTTCGAGCCTCGACGGTACGCGGCCGTTCGTCATCACCATCTGGCTGGGACTGCTGGCAAGTGCGGCGCTCGGCCTGCACCTCATCTGAAGCGGGAGATATCATGGGCGCATTCATGTTCATCCAGGCGGACATCACGGATCCGCAGCAATTCATGGAATACGCAAAGCGTACGCCGGAGCTCATCACAAAATTCGGTGGCCGTTACCGCTGCATGCGCGCGGCAGTTGAACAGCTCGAAGGCAAACCCGACAATCGCAAGATCGTCGTGTCCGAATGGCCGTCGATGGAGGCAGCGCGCGAGTTCTGGAACTCGCCGGAATACGCGGAGGTGAAGAAGTATCGCGAGGGCGCAGCCGACGTCGACGTCTATCTCGTCGAAATAACAGGTGACTGACCATGCCGGAAACCATAGATCGCTATCTCGCCCTTGCACTGCAAACGCGTTGCGATTCCGTCAACAATACGGACAAGGCAGGTGCACGTGAAGCGATGCTGGCAACCATTGCACGCATTGACGACCAGATACGTGGCTCACTCGTCCTCACAGGACCCTCGCTGAAACTCGTCGTACTGCCTGAGTACTTCATGACCGGCTACCCGGTCGGTGAAACGATCGACGGCTGGACCGACAAGGCAGCGATTGCGCCGGATGGCCCCGAGTACGATGCGCTGTCAGCCGTCGCGGAGAAACACAAGATCTGGCTTTGCGGCAACGCGTATGAAAGCGACAAGCATTTTCCGGGCTACTATTTCCAGGTCTGCTTCGTTATCGCACCGTCCGGCGACGTCATCCTGCGTTATCGGCGCCTGATTTCCATGTTCGCGCCGACGCCGCACGACGTGTGGGACAAGTACCTCGACGTTTACGGCATCGAGGCTGTGTTTCCGGTCGTCGACACCCCGATCGGCCGACTCGCCTGTTGTGCGTCCGAAGAAATCCTGTTCCCCGAGATCGTTCGCGCTCACGCGCTACGCGGTGCGGAGATTATCCTGCATCCGACGAGCGAGGTGTCGAGCCCCGAGCCGACGCCAAAGGAAATCGCGCGGCGCGCCCGTGCGCTGGAGAATCTCGTCTATGTCATCTCGGCCAACACCGCCGGCGTTCACGGCGAGGGCATACCGGCGAACTCGGTCGATGGCATGTCGAAGGTCGTCGACTACAAAGGACGCGTTCTCGCCAGCGCGTCCACCGGCGAGACCATGTCGGCGCATGCCGAAATCGACCTGCCGGCGCTGCGCGCAAACCGGGCAAAACCCGGCATGCCGAACTATTTCGCGCGCCAGCGCATCGAGTTGTTTGCAGAGACCTACACACGCAGTGTCTATCCCGCGAACTCGCTGCTGGAAAACGGTGAACCCTTCGTACCGGCCCGCGAACACTTCATCGCGGCGCAGCGCGCCTCGATTCAAAAGCTCGTCGATGACGGCCTGATCTAGCCGAGGCCGAGCGACCCCGGATTCATGAGCCCGCGAGGGTCGACGGTCTTCTTGATGGCATCGATCAACGCCCGCGCTTCGGGGCGCAGCGATTCGAAGTACGGGTACGATTTCCCGATCTGCATGTGCACACCGCCGGCGTTGCGAAACACGTCGATCAGTTCCGCACGTATTGCTGCCGTCGCGGCCTGCGCCTCGGGATTGGCAGGGAACCCGGCGATGCGTTTCAGCACCGACGGTTCGACGGTCGCCTTGTGCAGCTCGTTGAGTTCGTCAGGTGTAAAGAACACTGGCTCAATAACGAAGCCGTTGTGTGCAACCGTCGTCAGCAGGAAACCGAAACCGATGCCGTGCTGTTCCATCAGGCCCGCATACCGGTCGAACAGGGACATGACCGCATCGTAGGTAGGCAGCGCTTTCGAGTGCGGCAGGATTACGTGCACGGGCACCCAGCGCTCGCCGTTCGGTCCGATCATGTTGTTCAGCGGCGAAAACGGGTTGGCACGCAGGATTTTCGGAATGCTGTTTTCGATCTCCGTCGCACCTTCCGACTCGCAGAGAGCGCGAACCTGATCCGCGGCATGCGAGACCGCCGCGCGGGTATGGTCCTCGATCATTACCTGCAGCGAGAATTTGACGTCTTTCATGAAGCCGCGACCGGCCAGCGCGACTTTTGCGCCATCCTTCAATGCGCCCATCACCGAGCCCGCCGATTTCAGCACGCCCGCGAACTTCTTCACGTCGCTGGCGAGACTCTCGCGCTGCATGCGAACGCTTTGCAGGTTCGGGTCGAAACCGAAACATTCATCCGCGAGACCGCGTCGGGAAATCTCGCTCATCGCGCGAACAATGCTCCGGTGATCGGGGAAATCAAACGCCATTCCCTCCCACGCTTCGCGCACCGGAATGAGCCGCAACGTCACCGTCGCCTTGATACCGAGCGCGCCGGTATCGCAGGCGAACACACCGGTCAGGTCCGGCCCGTAGTGACGAAAAAACGGCGTGCCATCGCGGCGTGCGTTCGACCCGGTCGAGACGATGCTGCCGTCCGCCAGCACGACATCCATCGAAACCAGTGAATCGGCCATCGTCCCGTGTTTTCCGGAACCCCAGAAGATACTGTTCTGGGACACGCCGCCGCCGACCGTTGCATGCAGCCCGGACAACGTTCCCCAGTACGGCGTACGCAACCCGCTGCCCTCGAGTGCGGCGTGCAGATCTTTCCACGTACAACCCGCTTCGACCGTTACGTACATGTCGTCGCGGTTGATTTCCAGGACGCGATTCATGCGCCCGGTGTCGACAATGACGCTGCCCTCGTCGCGCGGAACGTACCCGGACGTGTAGGACATACCGCCGCCGCGGGCGATGACCGGGTGCCCGGCGCCAGTAATGGCACGAACGACGGCTGACAACTCGGCGCTGTCGGCCGGGCTGACGACGGCCAGCGCGGGACGCGATCGCGTGTAGACGTCCTGCGCGTAGAAAACGCACGCGTCCTTGTCTGTCTGCAGGTACTGGTCGCCAACGACGTCGGCAAGTTGCTGTAGCAATGCGCTGCCCTCGTAAAGTACTATTAATATATCATTATAACAGCTGAGGCATCAGGCCCGATGCTAGAGAACACCAGAGTACTCCTGAAACGCCGCTCAGAGGGCGTGCCGGTCGCGTCCGATTTCGACGTCGTCCGCGGCGACATCGAAAAAGCCGATGATGGCCAGCTTTCGTGCGAGACCATCTACCTGTCACTCGACCCCTATCTGCGCGGCCGTATCAGTGGCCGGCATCTTTCGGGGGCCGTAAATCCCGGCGACCTGATGCCTGGCGAGGCCATCAGCCGGGTCGTTGAATCGCATCACCCGGATTTCAGCCCGGGCGACATCATCGCCGCGCACAGCGGCTGGCAGACGTACGCCGTCGTCGATGCCGATGCTGCGCGCAAGCTCGATCCAACGCTGGGACCGCTGTCGACCTTCGTCGGCATTCTCGGCATGCCGGGACTGACGGCGTACGCCGGACTGATTCGTCTCGGCGAACCGCGGCAGGGTGACACCGTGCTGGTATCCGCCGCCTCGGGAGCGGTCGGTTCACTGGTCGGACAGATTGCGAAGATCAAGGGCTGCCGCGTGGTCGGAATCGCCGGCGCGCCCGAGAAAGTCGCGTGGGTCAGGGAGGTGGCCGGATTCGACGAGTGCGTTACCTACAAAAGTGGCGACCTGCGCGAGCAACTCGACGCAGCATGCCCAAACGGTATCGACGTTTACTTCGACAACGTCGGCGGCGACACGCTGCAGGCGGCGATGGAGCGCCTGGCGGTCGGCGCACGCATCGTCTTGTGCGGACTGATGGCGCAGTACAACACCGACGAAATGCCGCCCGGGCCCAACCCCGCATTCATTATCAAGGCGCGTGCCACCGTGCGTGGCATGGTGGTGTACGACCACGAGGACCTGCGCGCCGAGATGGTTACGAACGTCAGCCGCTGGCTACGCGACGGCCGCATCGCCTATCTGGAAGACAGAACGGAAGGGCTCGAGAACGCACCCGAAGCCTTCTCGCGCCTGATGCGCGGCGAAAACGTCGGCAAGGCGCTGGTGGTCGTCGGCAGCGAGTAACCGCTAAAGTTCGGGGCGCGCCTCGTCGCGCGGCACGATAGCGCAATTGACGAGCATCCATTGCATGTTCATGCCGATACGCTCGGCATCGGGTTGCGTGAACGCGTACGAGTGCGTCTTGTAGCTGGCGTCGGGCATCAGCTCCATGACGTACAGCACAAGCGAGTCACGATTGAAGTTGCCGTTGTCTTCGTTGTTGACGTGCCAGGTCACGCGGCGCAGCGTAATGCCGATCTTTCGCGGCTCGTCCTCGCGCGTCTCGAAGAATTCGAGGCCGCCGCGGTCGTGAATCCTGAAGCCGTCGTAGCGTTCGAACGGTTCGTCGCGCCCTCCTGCGACACCCGGAATGTCGGCATAGCAGTGAAACTCACGGGCGCGTTCGAGCCAGAACGGTTCACCCGATGCGACGCCCGTTACCCGCTCGCCGGTCTCAATGACGTACTTGTGATCCACGAACCACAGATCACTGTTTGAAATCTCGATCGTGTTATCCGTGTAGACACTGTTGCCGTCCCACTCGAAACGGCAGGCACGATTTCGCTGGGAGCCGCGGAAATGATCGGCGCGACGCTTGAAATAGTAGTCGCACCCCTCTGTGCGCCGCAGATCGCCCGGAGTGAGCGTCGCAAGCTCATCCAATGTGATTTCGCCGAACATCCGAAGGTAGTGCCGCATTGTGACCTCGTCGGCGCCATCCGCACTGAGCGTTGCAATCCGGTAGCTGTGTCGCGGTCCGTCCGGCGTCGTCTTGGTGTTGACCCACAGATACGCATACTCGCCAAATGCCGGTGCCGCCACTCGCGTGATGCGGGTTGCAACACGCGGATGCCGGTCCACGGCATCGAGCCCGCGCCGCGTATCGAAGTAGGCCTGATTGGCATTGTCGTAGATACCCGGCAATAACTCATTCATTATCAGCAGGTTACGCTCGGCCAAAGTCGAATCCTGCCCCTGTCCGAACGCGATCGCCGGCAGCAACAGGCTTATCAGGTACAAACCGCACCACGGCAGTCGTCTCAGCGCCATCGTCAGGTCCTCAAAAGAGCTATTGTTATACTTTTAAGTCCTTATTGTTATACAATTATGTCTTCGGCACAAACCGAGCAACGACAAAACTCAATCAGGGGGAACACTTGATGAAGACCAAGCTCACGGCGGCCTGTGTTGCAGGCGCTGTCGCACTCTCAGCCTTTACAGCGCTCCCTGCCATCGCGCAGGACGGCTCGGCAACGGCACTCGAAGAAATCGTGGTGTCGGCCAGGAAACGCGACGAATCACTGATGGACGTACCGGTTTCCGTTTCGGCATTTGGTACCGAGGATATTGCGAATCGCGGTATCCGCGATATTTCCGACGTTGCACGCTACGCACCGGGCTTGAGTTTCGCGAAGGCGTTCGGACGTGCCACGGACCGCCCGGTCATTCGCGGCCAGGGTAACGTGCTCGCCGGCGTGCAGTTCGGCGTTGAATCCGGCGCGGCCTACTTCGTCGACGGCATCTACTATCCCGGCGACCTGTCGTCGCTCGATCTTGCCGGCGTCGAACGCGTCGAAGTCATTCGCGGACCGCAGGCAGCACTGTACGGCCGCAATACGTATTCCGGAGCAATCAATTTCATTACGCGCGGCATCGGCGACGAATTCAGCGGCGACGCCCGGGTACGCTACGGCGACAACGAAGACCAGGAAATCTACGCGGCCATCCGCGCCCCGCTTGGGGACAGCGTCGGTGTTGCCCTGACCGGCCGCTATTACAGCTACGGTGGCGAGTACACCAACGTCGTAACCGGCAAGACCGTTGGCGACGAAGAAACGACATCGGTATCCGGACGCATCGATTTCACGCCAAGCGACACGTTTACGTTGAGTTTGCGCGGCAGTTTCCAGCAGGACCGTGACGGCACACGCCCGTTCTTCCTGCAACCCTCGGAAATGAACAACTGTATGCCGGGCACGCGATCCAATGCGTCCTGGCTCTGGACGGGCAGCACCAACAACAACCAGTACTACTGCGGTGAGATCAATCGCACGGGTGACACGGTAGCGCTGAATGACGGCCCGGCCATACAGGATGTGCTGGTGCCTGGTATCCCCAACACGCCGTTGCCCGGATTCGACATACCTGGCGTATTCCCGCCCGGACTGTTCCCCGGTGGTGACCCGTACAACGACGGTACCGGGGTGGCATTCTCCGGCGTTGATCGCGACATTACTCTGACCTCGGTCAAGGCCGACCTGGAACTGTCCAACGGCTGGTCGATCGTCGGCACGGTGGGCGTACGCGACGAAGACCGCAAGACCGGTTCTGACTCGGATCACAGCTCCGTCAACTACATTTTCAATTCATTCTTCCCGGCGCCGCCGAATACGGTTGAATGCACGTTCTGCGCATCCAGTGTCGACGAGTACAAGGACTGGTCGGCCGAAGTGCGGCTGCAGTCGCCGGCCGAGCGAGCGACACGCTGGATGTTTGGCGCGTTTGCGTACGACCAGGAACAGGAGATCAGCGACATCACGTTTACGGGCATCGATCCCGTCGAACGCAAGGAAACGGTCGAAAACGTCGCGGTGTTCGCGTCTCTTGAGCACGACTTTACCGACGCGTTCTCAGCTTCACTGGAATTGCGCTGGTTCGAGGAAGAAAAGGGCCGCATCGAATTCGACAACGGCGACGCGACCTTCAGGAACAAGTTTACCGAGGTCGCTCCGCGCATCACGTTTGACTACCGCCTGAACGACACCAACCTGCTCTACGGCGTGTACGCCAAAGGCTACAAGCCCGGCGGCGTTATTGGCTCTGATGGCGCGAGCCTGGTGCCGCCGACCACAACCTACGAACAGGAAGAATCCGACAATATCGAACTCGGAATCAAGAGCTCGGGCCTCGACGGCCGCATGATCGTCAATGCTGCCGTGTTCTTTATCGACGCAAAGAATATTCAGCTGACCACTCCGTTGGCCGACGGCGGCAGCGGATCGCTGACGTCGGTCGTAACGAACCAGGGCTCGGGTGACACGTTCGGTGTCGAACTCGACGTGAAATACGCAGCAACCGACAACCTGACGCTCGGCATGACCTACGCGCTCGCCGACAGCCAGTTCACCAAGGGCTGCGACGAATTCCAGTGGACGGCGACGTCCGGTGGCGGCTTGTTGCTCGATCCGGTCGCTTGTACCGGAAACGACGTCAACGGTGACGGAACTGGCTCGATCAAGGGTAACCAGTTCCCGCTGAGCTCCAAGCATCAGTTCAGCGCGTTTGCCGATTACCGGCGCCCTTTCGGCAGCGGTGACAAGGAGTTCTTCACCAACGTGAATTACTCCTGGGAAGATAAAAAGGCGGTCCAGGTTCACAACCTCGCCTGGGTGCCGGAAGCTACGATCGTCGACCTGCAGATCGGCATTGCAGGTGATCGCTGGACCGCGAAGGTCTACGGCCGCAACCTGACTGACGAGAAGGCACCGTCGATGGTGACGCGCTGGCTTCAGGATCCACTGCTCAGTATTTATGCAAGCGGCGTTTTCGGGTCGCTTGTGCAGACCGTAGCGGCCGGTGCACCGCCGGGGTCCTGCGACGCCGGTTGTTCGACCAACTTCCCGCGTGCGTTTTTCGGCGACATGCGCCGTGGCCGCAACGTCGGCGTCGAGTTCAGCCTCCGCTTCTGAACCCGGCAGCATGATGCATTACCAGGTTCCCCGGCCCTCCCGGGCCGGGGAACGACCATCATGAGCAAAACCTTATTCGACAAGATCTGGGATTCACATGTCGTCAGGGAGCTCGATGACGGTACCAGTCTCGTGCACCTGGACCGGGTATTCATCCACGAGCGAACCGGCAGCACTGCGCTGACGAGCCTCAAGGAACGCGGCATACCCGTTCGCAACCCCGCACATGTCTTCGCCACGATGGATCACATTGTCGACACCCTGCCAGGCCGTACTGACGAAACCCTGATGCCGGGCGGCGAAGACTTCATCCGCACGATGCGTGCAGAAGCCAACGCCTCGGAACTGACGCTGTACGATATTCACGACCCGAATCACGGCATCACGCACATCATTTCCGCCGAGCAGGGCATCACCCTGCCCGGCCTGATCGCGGCTTGTCCCGACAGCCACACCTGCACACTGGGCGGACTGGGTGCGATAGGCTGGGGTGTCGGCACCAGCGACTGCGAGCACGCACTCGCCACCGAAACGCTGCGCGCCTCGAAACCGAAACAGATGCGCGTATGGTTTGACGGCGCATTGGGCCGCGGCGTCACGGCCAAGGATATGATCCTGCACCTCATCAGCCAGTACACGGCGTCCGGTGCACGCGGTCATGCGCTCGAGTACGCCGGCGAGGCCGTCGAAAATCTCGACATTGAAGCACGCTTCACGCTCTGCAACATGGCTGTCGAATTCTCAGCCTTCACCGGCATCGTTGCGCCGGATGAAAAGACGATTGACTATGTAAGGGGACGAGCCTACACGCCCGATGGTGACGCCTGGGATGCCTGTCTCGTCTACTGGCGCTCACTGCGTTCGGAATCAGACGCCACGTTCGACCGGGAAATCCGTATCGACTGCGCCGACATCGCCCCCACTGTTACCTGGGGTACGAGTCCCGAGCATGCCATCCCGATCAACGGCGCGGTACCGGCACTGGATAGCGCAGCAGACGACGATGTGCGTGCCCAGATGCAAGGCGCGCTGGAGTACATGGGGCTCGAACCGCGGCAGTCGCTGCTCGGGCTGCCCATCGACGGCGCGTTCATCGGCTCCTGCACGAATGCCCGGCTCAGCGACCTGCGCGCCGCAGCCGCCATCCTGGACGGCAACAAGGTTGCTGCCGGAGTACGCGCAATCTGCACACCCGGTTCCCGGCCGATCAAGCAGGCCGCCGAGGCCGAAGGCATCGACCGCATCTTCCTCGACGCCGGATTCGAATGGCGTGAGCCCGGGTGCTCGCTCTGTTTCAACGCCGGCGGCGAAAGCTTCGGTCCGGAAGAGCGAGTAATGACGAGCACCAACCGCAATTTTCGTGGCCGCCAGGGACGCAAGACGCGCTCGCACCTGGCAAGCCCGGCGTCCGTCGCCGCTTCCGCGATCGCCGGCCGCATAGCCGACGTTCGCGAGGTCAGCACCTGATGCGCGCGTTCAAGCAGCACATGGGCGTGGTCGCGCCGATGCGTGTCGACAATGTCGATACCGACCAGATCATTCCGTCGCGCGAAATGAAAAGAGTGAGTCGATTCGGGCTCGGCGAAGGCCTGTTCGCCGGCTGGCGATACAACTACGACGACATGAAGAAAGTCGGGCTACGCAAGAGCTTCGTACTCAACAAGCCTGAATATTTTGGCGCGTCCATCATTCTCGGCGGCCGCAACTGGGGTTGCGGCTCGTCACGTGAACACGCGGTTTGGGCACTGTATGACTACGGCATCCGCGCGATTATTGCTGAAAGTTTCGGGCGCATTTTCCATCGCAATTGCGCGCGGAACGGGTTGCTTGCGATCGAGCTGCCGCACGAAGCCATCGACCAGCTCGACGAGTCGACGCGACGTGCGCCGCAATCCAGCCGGGTCCTGATCGACCTGCTCAAAGGACTGATTCATTCACCGGCCGGTGACGTCTTCGACTTCTCGATCCCGGCGTCCGACCGACACATGTTGCTGAACGGGCTCGACTACATCGAATTTACGCTGCAGTACGAACAGGACATCGAGAAGTTTGCGCGCCGCGACCGGCTGGCCAGGCCCTGGGCCTATCTTCGGCCGTCCTCGTCCTCGTCCTCATCCTCGTCGGACGTTTCACCGTCCCAGTAATCGACGGCCGCTTCTTTTCGCGCGAAAACCATAAAGGTATCGTCGGCGCGCGGGTCGCCGGTCGAACCGTAAAAGACGCCGTACTTCCCCGAATCCGGATACAACATGACATCGGCGTGTTCCTGGGTGCTCAGCGCGATGTAGACCAGCTCGGCGTCTGAGGTATTGACGATCTGGTGCGGCTGTTCGGGGTCGGGTGGCGACGCGATGAAGTCACCCTTCCTGAGCGGGTATTCCTTACCGGCATGCCGCAACGTGCCCTCGCCCTCGAGAATGAAGAACATCTCCTCGATAACGTGGTGTGCATGGTACGGCCAGGCGCGTTTGCCCGGCGCCAGTCGAATCACGGCGTAGCCGAGATTCCTGCCGCCGATCAGCGGTGCGACCGGAGCGCGCGCAGCACGAAATTTCTCGCCCTTGCCGAACTGCCGGTACTCGAGCTCATCGATGTTGATGACGGGTTTTGACATGCTTCAGTCACTACACGAGACGGCGCCGGACTGCACCAGCGCATTGATCCTGTCCTCATCGTAGCCCAGTTCCCGCAAAACGTCTGCCGTGTGTTCGCCGGAGCGCGGCGGGTCGAGCCGTTTCGAAAACTTCTCGCCATCGATTTCGAATGGCATTGCAGGGAGCCGAACGTCCCTGCCATCCGGCAACGTCATGTCGAGCAGCCCGCCCGACTCGACGAGGTGCGGATCGTCGAACAGGTCTTCCGGTCGCGCGATCGGCGCAAACGGCAAACCGCTCGATTCCAGTTGCGCCATGAGTTCGTCGCGCGTCATTGATGCAAATTTCGCACGAACGATCGGAATGATCGTGTCACGCTCAGCGACACGATTATTGTTTTCGCGGTAGTGCTCGTTCGCGCGCAAATCGTCAAAAGCGAATGCCTCACAAAACGTCACCCACTGCGAATCACTGACGACTCCGATGAACAGTTTCTCCCCGTCACTCGTGTCGAACACATCATAGATCGCCCATGCCGAGATCCTGGCCGGCATTGGCGCGGCCGGCGTTCCGGTAACCGCGTACTGCGCCATGTGCTGGCCGACGAGAAAGACCGTGCTCTCGTAAAGCGAGCTCTTGACGCGGCGGCCCTTGCCGGTGCGGTGGCGCTCTTCGAGCGCTGCGAGAATACCGACGGCACCCCAGACACCGCCCATCACGTCGATGACCGATGCACCGGCACGCAATGGCTGCCCCGGCGGGCCGGTCATGTACGCAAGCCCGCCCATCATCTGCGCTACTTCGTCGAGCGCCGTGCGGTGCTCGTAGGGGCCCTGCAGGAACCCGTGCGTGGAACAATAGATCAGCCGCGGGTTGGCGTCGCTCAGGGATTCATAGCCGAGCCCGAGCCGATCCATCGCACCCGGCCTGAAGTTCTCGATCAGTACGTCCGCGTCTGCCACAAGTTCATGGGCGATGCGCGCGCCCTCCTCCGATTTCAGGTTCAGGCGCACGCTCTTCTTGTTGCGGTTGTACATCGCAAAGTAGCCAGCACCGGAGCCTCGCAACGTGCGCGTCTTGTCGCCCGAAATCGGTTCGATGCGAATCACATCGGCGCCCATGTCTGCGAGCACGAGACCGCCGGCCGGACCCATGACCATGTGTGAAAATTCGATGACGCGAATGCCACTGAGTGGCAGGTTGTCGCTGGCGGCGCTCACAAAGTCCCCGATTCGATACGTCCTATTTGGTATAATAATATATCTTTATTCACGGCACCTGCAAACGACTGTTTTGGTAAGAAAATTTCATGAGTGATATCGACATCCTGGTCAGCGAAGTCGGCCCGCGCGACGGCCTGCAAAGCATCGACGCGATACTGCCGACCGACGTCAAGGTTGCCTGGATCCGCGCGCAGGCCGGAGCCGGTTTCAGCGAGATCGAGGTTGGCTCGTTCGTGCCGCCTAAGGTGTTGCCGCAAATGGCCGACACGGCCGACGTGGTGGCAGCAGCGTGCCGCATACCGGGCCTCACCGTTGCAGTTCTTGTGCCGAACCTTCGCGGCGCCGAAAACGCCATCAAGGCCGGCGCACACAAGCTATCCATTCCCTTCTCCGTCAGTGAAACGCACAGCCTGAAAAACGTGCGCCGCAACCACGACCAGATGATCGACGAGGTTCGCGCAATCGCTGCTCTCGTCGCCGAACAGGACGACCCGCCACACTTCGAAGCCGGCCTCTCGACCGCGTTCGGCTGCACGATCGAAGGTCCGGTCAGCGAGGACCTGGTCGTGCGTTCGGCCGAGCGACTGGTTGAAGCGGGCGCGGCGGAGGTTGGCCTGTCGGACACCACCGGCTACGCGAACCCGTCGCAGGTAAAGCGGCTCGTGCGCAAGGTAAAGGCGGCGGTTGGCGCAGACCGGATTACGGGCGTGCACTTGCACAACACCCGCGGCCTGGGCCTTGCAAACGCACTTGCCGCGATCGAGGAAGGCATGACCACGATCGACAGCTCGCTCGGTGGCATCGGCGGTTGTCCGTTCGCACCGGGCGCCAGCGGCAACATCGTGACCGAAGATCTCGTCTTCATGCTCGAGGCAATGGGCCTCCGGACCGGCGTCGACATCGATAAACTGCTGGCGGTTCGTACTATACTCGCAGACGCGTTGCCCGATGAGCCGCTGTACGGTTTCCTGCCCGATGCCGGCGTGCCGAAAGGATTCTGAATCGAATGACAGACATCAAAGCTATAGACGCCGTCGTCAATATCTGGACCGAGGAAGCACTGTCTCACCGTCCGGACTGGGGTGACGAGTTTTTTGCCGGAAAGATGAAGGCAAAGGACAGCCTGATGGCGGGCCTGACGCTTGACGAGATGATTGCGCGGATGGAGTCGGCCGGCATCGAGCACGGTTTCCTGATTGCTGCCAAGTCCGGGCGGCCCGGGCTCGAAGGCTGCTATCACATGCCGCCGCAGGTTGTCGCCGACGCCGTCGCGAAGCACCCGGACCGGTTTTCCGGACTCATCGGAATCGACCCCTACACCGGAATGGACGGCGTACGGGAACTGGAGTACGCGGTGAAGGAACTCGGGTTTATCGGCGCACACCTCTACCCGCACTGGTTCGAACTCGCGCCTGACCACGCAAAGTACTACCCGTTCTACGCCAAGTGCGTGGAACTGGGCGTGCCGATCCAGATGCAGGTCGGCCAGTCGATGATCTACTCGAAAGACTACCGCTGTCGCAGCGTCGGCCAGCCGATCACACTGGACGCCGTGGCCTGCGATTTCCCGGAGCTGAAACTGGTCGGCATTCACGTCGGTATTCCGTGGACCGACGAGATGATCGCCATGGCCTGGAAACACGACAACGTATTCATCGGATGCGACGCCCACAGCCCGAAGTACTGGCCGGACAGTTTCGTGAAGTACATCAACAGTTACGGTCAGGACAAGGTGATCTTCGGCACCGACTTCCCGGTCCTCGATTTCAGGCGCACGATGGACGAGATCCTGGATCTCGGGCTCAAACCGGACGTACTGCAGAAACTGCTGCGCGACAATACCCGCGCCATCTATAACCTCGACTAGCCCATGAACCTCGCGAGCATCATTCGCGAGCACGCCATCTCGCGGGGCGACAAGGTCGCCATTTATTGCCGCGGTGCCGAGATTACCTATGCCGAAGCCTGGTCGCGTATCGAAGCCATTGCAGCGATTCTTTGCGCACGCGGCGTTACGCAGGGAACCCGCGTCGGACTCTCCATGTCGGAACATCCCGATCACTTGCTCGCGCATTTCGCCGTCGGACGGCTCGGCGCCATCATCGTGCCGATGGACCATCGCTGGAGCGATGCCGAGAAGTCAGCGGCGACCGAATCTTTCGATGTCCGGGTTGTCCTGACCGACGACGACAATCTCGACATCATGCCGCTTATCGAGCCGCCGCCGATCGACGATGCAGATTCCGACCTCCTGATTTCACTGTCGTCCGGCACGACCGGCAAGCCGAAAGGCGCACTGGTCACGCATCGCAATCTGCACGAACGATTTATCAGCCAGTGGCACGCGATCGGCTACGGAGACGACGACTGTTTTGCCGTCCTGACGCCGTTCTACTTCGGTGCCGGTCGCTCGTTTGGCATGAGCCTGCTGGTTGCGGGCGGCAGCGTTCTGATCGCACCGCCGCCAATGAAGCCGCCGGAAATTGTCGAGATACTGCAGCAGGACTTCGTGACGGCTACGTTCCTGCCGCCGACACTGATGCGTCGCTTGTTCGATCTGCACGAACCCGGCGCGGTGCCGCTGTTCCCGAACATTGACTACCTGGTGTCGAGTGGCGAACCGCTGTTCGCCGACGAAGCACAAAACGTCATCGAAACGCTGTGCCCAAACCTGTACAGCTATTACGCGTCGAGCGAAGGCGGTGGAATCTCGGTACTGTGTGCCGGCGATTTCGCCGACTTCGCCGCGACGGTCGGCAAGCCCACCTACAAGACCGAAGTCGAAATCGTCGATGACGACGACAACGACGTTGGCATCGGAGTCGTAGGCCGGCTGCGGTACCGCGGACCGGGGGTTGCAACCCGCTACCTCGACGGCGACGGCAAAGAACAACCTGCAGCCGCCGGCGGCTGGTTCTACCCCGGCGATCTTGCCGAGCGCCTCGAGTCCGGGCACATCGCACTGCGCGGCCGGGACAAGGACGTCATTATTCGCGCTGGCGTCAACATCTACCCGGCCGAGATCGAAGCCACTTTGCTCCGCCACGAAGGCATCGACGAGGTCGCCGTCGTCGGCATCGAGGACCGCGACCGCGGGCAGGTCGTCAGAGCCTGCTACGCGGGCAGGGCAGATGCCGGTACGTTGCCGGCGTGGTGCGCGGAGCGACTGGCCCCCTACAAGATTCCACAGGAATTTGTCGCAATGGCAGAGCTGCCGAAACGCAGCTCCGGGAAGATCGACAAGCAGGCGCTTGCCAGCCGCCGCTAGTTCATGCGGCCGTCTAGCGCATCCATCTTCGACGCCACCACAGGATCGGACCTGTGATCGTCATATAGATGAGAAACAAGGCCATCGCGTCCAGAACATACTTGAACCACGGCGCTATGATCTTGCCGTTGTGCAGCTCGAACATTACCAGCATCAATGCCTTGTGATTGTCGTTGGGCAATTTGAAAGGACTGGTCGTCACACCGGTCTCGAGATCGCCGACAAACATGCTGGGGCCGCTGATGACATACCAGACATCGTCGCTGAGCGCCGCATCGGAGGGCATACCCATCAGGCCGGGGATCATCTGCCATTCATCGTCCCCGACCGGCCGGGAATAGCTTGGGCCTCCCAGGCCGCCAAGGAACAGCGTATCGCCGTGGCGTTTCAGTGACCAGACGAAACCGGGCGCAACCGGCGATCCCAACTCGCGTTGCCAGGTGGCACCGCGATCGGTCGTCGTCAGAACGCCGAGGCGCGTACCCACTGTCAGCCTGTCCGGATCGTCCGGATAGGCCAGCACGTGCGAGATCTCCTTGTGCAAGGTGCCGAAATCGTAGACGTCCGGAAGCGCCGAACGTTCGATCTTGTTGCGGACCAGCGTGCCCATCCATTCAAGCCGGTGATCGAAAACGATGCCGGTGACGGACAAGTACAGTAGCGGGAAAACAACCAGCAATCCGAACGTCGGTGCATGAAAGTTGTAGAGATACTTCAGTACCGTGCGCCGCTTTTCCGGTGCCGGCCCTCGCCCGCCACGCCAGCGCTTTTTGAGGTACCACGCCAGCACGCCGCCAAACGTCAGCAGTATCATCGCGATCGCGCCAACGTCGTTCATGAACATGTTCCAGGTACGGTTCATGAATGCGCGGCCCAGGTGGATGTCAAACAGGAAACGTGACCAGCTCACTTCGTCCGGCAACCCGTTGACCGTCGTATTGTCGGTTGTGATCGTGTCAATAGTGCCGGGCAACGAGGCGTCCCAGAGCAGAATCGTGCTGCGATTCTCGACGGCGACCAGCATTCCGGGCGCCGCGCCATTGTCGAGCGCGGTGATGTAACGTCCGTCGAGCCCGGCACGAACGGCGCGACCCGAACTCGGGTCGAAGGACCAGACGCCGTCATCGGTAGCGAGCCACAATCGCTCCCAGCCCTCGGCAGCATCGAGGACGATTGCAAATACCATCGGCGACACCGGCAGGCCGTCGAATGCCACGGGACGCCAGGAGCGCGCATCGTCGTTGCTTTGCCAGACGCCGGTTGGGCCGCCGATGACCCACTCACCCGGGTCGTCGGGATTGACCTGCGCCAGCATGATATGGCGGTTTTCCAGCGCCGCCACCGTATGGTCCGGAAGCAGTGTATCCGGCACCTTGACACGCCACGCCCAGCCCCAGTCGTCGCGGTGATCCAGCATGAGCCCGGTAAACCCGAGCACGAGGATCCAGGCCCCGCCGATAATGCCGAACCAGCGGTGGAACCTGAGCAGGACGCTACGGATTGCCATCAGTCGTGATGATGGTGGTCGCTGTCGCCCTGTGTGTGCGAGTGCGTCGTTCCGTCGGCGTGCGTATGCACGTCACCGCGCGTCTTCATCGTGTCCTCGAAGTCCTCGGGACCGTGCGGATGATTGTGCGCGTTATTGACGCACCACTTGTAGAGCACCGGGTCGCGCTTCGCAAGTCTTGCCGCGGAGCGCTCTTCGTTTTCGTCCGGTGTCGTCCACGGGTTGTAGTGGAAGTGGTTAAACAGCTTCGAATCCGTGCGACCAATCGCGATACAACCATTCTGGCTCGCAAACGCGCCGTGATTGATGTACGGCGGGCGCCAGAAGTAGCCGCCGGTCGGCAGTTCGCCAAACTGCATCATCCAGGACGTGCCCCACAGGTGATAGCCCTCTTCCGCGCAGTCATGGTACGAAATGTTGTCCTGATGAAAATCCGGTGTCATGCAATACAGGAATGTCATCGCGAACGTATCCGGGTTGAAGTTCAGCAACTTGATCATGCAACCCGATGCTACCGACGGACTGACGAGATTGCCGGGCGCCCAGACGATGTCGCGGAACGTGTCGACGTCGTGATACAACTCGGTGCGGCACAACGGGTGATGTGCGTCGCTCTCCTCGTGGCTGGGCTCACCGGTGTTGTACATCATCAGCAGGACGACACCCTGCTCCGTCGTGATTTCGGGCAACGAGTAGCCGGCGGGAACGAAGAAATAATGGCCGCGATTGCATACTGTATCGCCGACCTTCATCGTGCCCTCCACGACAATCATCTCGAGCTCGGAATAGCTGAAGCCCGGCTTCTGCTTGTACCCGCCCGCCAACTGCACGGTCATCGTGCACGAACCAATCTCGTTGTCGAGGCTGAGCATCTTGTAGCTGAAGCCGACCGGAAAACCGGACAGCGCCATCTTTTTGAAATGAACGTCGGTATCGCAGAACGGTTCAATATGTGGTCTGGACATGTTGGATCTCCTGCTCAATAAACGACGACGTGGTCGCGGTCGGGTTTGACGGGGATCTCGGCATCCTGAAGTTTGCGACGGCGATCGCCGTCCTCGTTGAAGCCGTATTTCTTGAGCCGCTCGAAGAATTCCTCGTACCACTGCTCACGCGTCGTATCGAGGTCCTTCATCTCCTGGACGATTTTCGCGTAGCGCTCGTCCTGTTCCCTGATTTCTTCCTCGAGCCATTTCTTCACCTCAGCGGGAAGCTCTCGTTCAATTTTCGTGTTAATAAAACTCATCGTTGTCTCCGAGGTGAATCAAACTTACAAGCCAAGGAAGCTGATCGCAGCGCCGCAAGCGGCGACTGATGCGCCTGCCGTTGCATGAGCGTAGCGGCCAAGCGATGGCAGCTTCAGTTTTTCGATGCCCGCCGATGTCAGCGCCACGGCTGCCATCATCGTCGCCAGCGTGACGACGCCAAACACCAACGCAACCGATATGACGAGCGCACCACTTTGTCGTGCGGCCGGATACATGAACAGTGGAATCAACGCTTCGCAGGGTCCAAGCAGGAACACGACAAACATCGCCCACGGAGTGATCGACACTTTTGCGGGTTCGTCGTGCACATGAACATGATCGTGTTCGTGGCTGTGCTCGTGCGAGTGCACGAGGTCACCGTGCGCGTGCACATGGGTATGTGTTTTCGAGCGCGCCGCCTTTTTCAGCCCCCAGGCAAAGTACATCAGGCCGAATGCCAGTAACGCATAGCCCGCAAGGTCGCCGCGCATACCCTCTATCTCGACCAGCGACGCGAGCTGTGCGCCAAGCACAATACCGACGGCGCCGATTACGACGGAACTCAAAACGTGGCCGACGCCACAGTACAGCGTGATCCTGAGCGTCTTTGGCAGGGACCATTGCCGCGCCTTGCCCATCGCGGTAAATGGCAGGTAGTGATCGGGGCCGAGGATCGTGTGCGCGAATGCAATCGTCGCGGCAGTCCACAGCAGCACCTGTGCTTCCGTCATTATTCAGGCCTCGCCGTCGGGCGTGGCACGTACCGGCCCTGCGCCGCGCCAACGACGTTGCCATTGTCATATACGAGGTTGCCGCGCAGGAATGTCGAGCGAACCTTGCCGGTCAGCTCCATGCCTTCAAACGGCGTATAACCCTGCGACGACTCGGATTCGGCTGCGCGCACAACGAACGATTCGTTCGGGTCGAGCATTACGAGGTCGGCATCGTACCCGACGGCGATGTCACCCTTGTTGAGCAAACCGTAGCGCTCGGCGGGGTTCTTACACACCAGTTCGGCCATGCGATTCACCGACAGACCGCGCTTCGATCCCTCGCTGTACAACCCCGACAACAGGTACTCGGTACCACCGAACCCGGACTTCGACACCCAGATGTTGTTGCCGTCTTTCGGATCCTGGTTGTCGGTCTTGAGTTCCTCGGAACAGCAGGCATGGTCCGAAACGACCCAGTCGATCTTGCCGTCGAGCAGTTTCTCCCATAGAAACTCAACGTCTTCGCGTGAGCGTATCGGCGGATTGACCTTTGCATGACAGGCCGACGGCGCATCGTAGTCCAGCAGCATGTGACCAATCGTCACTTCACGACGGAAATTGATGTGCGGAAACACGTCCTGCATCATCAGCGCCGCCTCGACCGCCTTGCGCGAGGTCAGGTGCAACAGATTGATATTGAGGCACTCGGTTTCGTACGCGAGGTACGACGCTATCCAGATGGCGAGACCTTCGGAATGCGGCGGCCGCGCGGCACTGTACGCGCGCAGACCTGTCAGTTTGCCCTCTTTCTGCACGAGCCTGGTATACGCATTCAAAATGTCAGCGAGTTCGCAGTGCAGGCTGACAGAAATCTGGTCGGCCTTATCCGGGTACTTCGTCATCAGCTTCTGCGCAGAACGCATGATGAACTCGAAATGTGCGATGTCGTAGGACTCGTCGTCACCGATCATCAGGAACCGCTTTTGTGCATCCTTGTCGGTCTTTCCGTGCAGTCCGTAGCCGCCGTAGAACATGAAGATCTTGAACGAACAGACGCCGTGATTCGTCAGCAGCGACTCCATTTCATCGATGTGCGATCCCGAAATCGGCGCCAGGTGATACGCGTAGTCAACCCAGTAGTTGCCCTTCGAGATGTCCAGCACTTCGGGATAGAAGTCCTCGTAGGAACCGCCCTTGTTCAGGTAGTACTGCCCGGTGCGAAAATAGGTAATCGCGGACGTCACGCCGCCCATGGCCGCCGCTTTGCTTTCCGTCACGGCGTCATCGGCCAGCGGCGAGTAAATCCCAACGTGCATGTGACCATCGACAAGGCCCGGGAACACGAGCTGCCCATTGCCATCGTGCACCGCCCTGGCGTCGTCGGCCGCAATATTCGCCTCCAGGCGCGCGATCTTGCCATCGGCGATGCCGATATCGATATCTTCTGCGCCGTCGCCACCCGGGCGAACGACACGTACGTTCTTGAGAACAAGGTCCAGTGACATGCTTCTTTATTACCTGTTTCTAGTCGATGCTCAGCACCATGGCGTACTGGTAGCGTTTCGGGTTGTAGAGTCCATCGAGGACGTCAACGACGGTCCCGTCTTCGTTTGATGACAGCCGCCGGATGGAAAGCAGCGCCGCTCCGGGTTCCGTGTCGAGGTCCTCGGCGATCTGCACCGACGCGTTTTCGGCGCTCAACACCTGTTCGATTTTGGTCAGCTTGATGCCGTTTTCGCGAATGACGTCGAGTCGGGGCGTTTTCTCCAGCTTCCTCCGGGTAAAGCCGCTCGCGATACCGGCGGTCCAGCTGACGTAGTACGCGTACGGCTCACCTTCCTCATTGCTGCGCACGCGCACCAGCTTGTGAACCGTTTCGTTCTCGCCAAGATTCAACAGCCCACGGATATCGGCGGGCGGTACCACTTCTTCCACCGACACCACGCGAACGATACTGTGCTTGCCCATCTCGACGAGGTTTTCGAGCATGCCGACGAGCGGTGCCCGTACCGGCGGTGGTGTGTACTGGTAGGTGACATGAGAGCCCTTGCCACGAAACCGTGCGATCAGGTTTTCGGCCGCGAGCTCATCCATTGCGCGCTTCGCCGTGATACGCGAAACATCGAACGTCGCGGCAAGTTGCTGCTCCGTCGGCATCTGCGCGTCAAATGGAATCGTACCGTTCAGGATCGAGTCCTTGAGGACCGAATACAACTGGTGATAGAGCGGCACACGCGCGAGTGCGCCGCCCTGCGCCAGGTCCCATTCCGCCTTCAATGACGTCAGAATGTCGCTCATGGCGCTTCCGGCGCAGGCAGATGCGTCTCCTCCAGGCAGCGGGCTTTCAGTTCTTCGATCGTGCCGCCGCGGCTAAAGAGCCCCATTTCTTCGCGGGCCGGGGCCATATCGCCACGCAGTTTTTCCGTGGCCGCCGAATCGACGCTGCCGTCGTCGGCGATGACGATGCCGTAACGCTTCGCGCCTTCGCGGGTCACGAGGCCGCGTTTGACGTCGGTGCGGACGAGCTCGGGGTCGCGCTCGAGCGGATTTCCCCATCCACCACCGCCCCAGGTATTGAAGTACAACACGTCACCTTCCTGCACCTTGATACCGTCGCACTTTGCCGGCAGCCATTCTTCGCTGCCATCCTTGCGCACCAGGCGCTTCGTCGAGCGCATGCCGGGATCACCGCCGCGCACACCCCATGGGTGCGTCAGCCAGCGCTCGTCATGCACAGCGATCTCACCGTCGGCGAGGAATTCGTACGCGACCGACAGGCCATTGCCGCCACGATGCAGGCCGGAGCCGCCCGAGTCGGCGATCGGCTCGTACCTGACGATGCGCAGCGGGAAGTACGCCTCGATGAACTCGTTCGGAACATTGGTGAAGCCCGGCCACAACGAATGGCCGTCCGGGCCGTCGCCGACCGGCCGTCCCGGAATACCGCCAAAGCCGATCTGGAACAACTGGAACCACTCACCGTTCTTGTCGTAACCCGAATAGAACAGGTGTGGGCTGTCCGAAAAGCCGGCCGCGTTCATCGCGTCCGGTGCGCCCTGCCCCAGCACGCCGCCCATGACGTCGAAGATGCGCCCGAGCGCATGCGTACGACCCGACAATGCGGCCGGGAAGTTCGGCTTCAGCAGACTGCCTTGCGGGATTCGAACGTCGACGAGCTCGTAGAAGCCATCGTTGAACAGGATGTGCGGATCGAACAGGTTGATCGTGAACGAGCCGAAAAACATCTTGAACATTTCTTCGTTCATGTAGAAGTTGATCGAGCTCGCCGCCTGCGGATCGGTGCCTTCGAAGTCGAAGATGGCCACGTCGCCTTCGCGCCACAGCTTGCACGCAATCTTGTACGGACCCTTGCCGACGCCGTCGTCGCACACATAATCCTCGAAGTACTGCGGCTCTTCCGGGACGATCATATTGATAATCGCGCGCATGGCTTCGAGATTGCGATCGAGCATGATCTGCATGGTCTGCTGGAATACGTCATCGCCAAATCGATCGGCGATCTCGACGCAGCGTTTTGCCGCCGTTCGGCAAGCTGCCACCAGCGCGTTCAGGTCGAACCGGTTCCACTCGGTCGTGCGAACGTTGTGCAGTATTAGCTCGAGAATATCTTCCTGCAGCTTGCCTTTCTTGTAGAGCTTGGTCGGCGGGATACGAATGCCTTCCTGGTAGATTGTCTCGGCCTTGATCGGAATCGAGCCCGGTACCATGCCGCCGTTGTCGGACATGTGACCGAACATTGCGGACCAGGCGATATGCCGGCCGTCCTTGAAGATCGGCACCAGCACGATCCAGTCGGGAAGATGCGAGACCGCCGCGTTACACATGTACGGATCGTTCGTCAGGATAATGTCGCCTTCCTCGATGTCGCCGTCGTAGGCTTCCATGAAGCCGTGGATGAACGAACCGAACTGCCCGACGACCATCTTGCCGTCCTTGTTGGCAACCATCGGAAAGCAGTCGCCCTGCTCGCGGATGCCCGGGCTCATCGCCGTGCGGAACAACACTGCATCCATTTCGATGCGAACGTTCTTGAGTGCGTTCTCAATAATGTCGACCGTTACGGCATCGACGTCGACGTTCTTGAACGGCGTGGAGTTTGTTTCAACGATTCTTGCGGTCATATCTAAACTCCTTTAAGCCGGGTTGATGAGCAGGTTGCCGATCTTGTCGACGGTGGCCGCGTGACCGGGAAGAATCAGCGTCGTCGAATCCATCTCGGAAACGATGGCCGGCCCGGACACGACTGTCCCGGCCCCGAGCTTGCCGCGGTCGTAGATCTGCGCGTCGTGCCATTCCTCCTCGAAGTAGAATTTCGTCTCGTGGATGATGGCGTCCTTCGGGTCGGTCGCTTTGCTGCCGACTTCTTTGAGGTCGGCATCCAGCGTGCTGGCCGCCTTGACGATGGCGCGGATCATGACGATCTCGTGATCCTTGCCATGCGCGAACGTAAACAGCTGCTCGTGTTGCTTGTCGAATTCGTCGGTCAGTACGGCGAGGCCCTTCTTTTTCAGCTCGTCGATTGTCGTCGTCAGCGACAGCTGGAACGCCTGGCCAGCGTAGCGAATGTCGGCCTGGAACGTCGCCATCTGCTGATCGGCCGGAACACCGTCGGCCTCGAACGATTCTCCGGCACGTGTGCGCAGTTGTTCGAATTCGCGTACCAGGTCGTCCGACGTGATCGAGTCGACTCGCGTCACATAGGTCTGTGACGCCTCGTCCTGGACCTGCGTTGTGGCGTCGCCATAAGCGCAGAGCACACCCGGACCCGGCGGCACGATGACCGGCCATGCGCCACTGAGAATACCGAGGGCATTGGCGTGCAACGGCCCTGCTCCGCCGAATCCGACCAGCGCAAAGTCGCGCGGATCGTAACCCTGTTCCACCGACACAAGCCGCAATGCGCCCAGCATGGACTCGTTGACAATCTTGATGATGCCTTCGGCCGCCGTCATCAGGTCGATGCCCATGGCGTCGGCCAGCGTCTGCACGGCTTTTTCCGCTGCGTCGCGGTTAATGCTCATCTTGCCGCCGAGCTGCACGTCCGACGGCAGGTAGCCAAGCACGACGTTTGCGTCACAAACCGTCGGTTGCTCGCCGCCCTTCATGTACGCCGCTGGCCCCGGGTCGGCACCCGCCGAGTCCGGCCCAACGCGCAGCGCCTTGGTCAGTTCCGGTACGAACGCGATCGAGCCGCCACCCGCACCGATCGTGCGCACGTCGACCGACGGTGCACGAACCGTGACGTCGCCGACCCGGGTTTCGCGCCGTACCCGCGCTTCGCCATCCTGGATCAGTGCGACGTCCGTCGACGTACCGCCCATGTCGAACGTCAATATGTTGTTGAAGCCGCCGCGTCGGCAAAAGTACATTGCGCCGGCAACGCCACCGGCCGGTCCGGACATCAGCAGGTTGACGGGCGACTCACTTGCCGCCCGCGCCGACGCCAAACCCCCGTCCGAGCGGAGAATCGCAAGATCGACGTCGTCGCCGAGTCGCTGTTCGATCGAGGCATTGAGATTGGTCACGTACTTGGACACCTGAGGCCGTACGTAGGAGTTCAGCACGGTCGTTTCGGTGCGTTCGTATTCCTGCATCTCGGGGACGACGTCGCTCGAAATCGATATCGGGATATCGCCGAAGATTTTCTGCGCCACGGTCCGCGCTTCGCGCTCGTGCTCGCCGTTGACGTAGGAGTTCAGCAGGCAAATGGTCAATGCCTCGACTTCGCCCGTGTCAGCCAGCGTCTTCAGGTCGCGTTCGAGCGCGTCCTTGTCCAGCGAGCTGACCACGTTGCCGTCGGCACCCATGCGCTCGTCGGCTTCGATCGTCAGTTCGAGCGGCGCCATCAGCGGTGCCTTGACGTAGCTGACCCAGCCGCCGAGGCCGCCCGGGCAGAACGAACGCGCAACCTGCAGTGTTTGCCGATAGCCCTTGGTCGTTACCAGGCCGACTTTCGCGCCTTTCTGGGTGAGCACCGCGTTGGTTGCAACCGTCGTGCCGTGCATGACCGACATGACCTGTTTCGGGTCGATGTCCGATTCCTCGCAGATTCGGTCGATGCCGTTGAGTACGCCGATCGATGAGTCTTCCGGCGTGGAAGGCACCTTGGCCATGTAGGTCTGGCCCGAACCCTCATCGACCAGCAACAGGTCGGTGAAGGTACCGCCGACGTCAACTCCCAGACGAAACGTCATATTTTGCCCCCTGAACTTCTCAGATGATTCCGTTTTCCTGCAATTGAGCGAGCTGCTCGTCGCTGTAGCCGAGCTCTCCCCCGTAGATTTCCCTGTTGTGCGCGCCGAGCGTCGTATTTCCCGGCCAGCGGATCCTGCCCTGGGTCTTCGACATCTTCGGGAAGATATTCTGCATCTTCAGCGCCGGCCACTCTTCGCTCGGTGTATCGACGATCGCCTCGCGCGCCTGAAAATGCGGGTCGTCGAGCATTTCCGGCGCACGATAGATCCGGCCCGACGGTACGCCGGCCTCGACCATCAGGGCGTCGACCTCGGCCATCGTTTTGGTCCGGGTCCATTCGTTGATGATCTCGTCGAGCGCTTCCATGTTTTCGCCGCGCGCCGTGTGCGTCGCGTAGCGTTCGTCGGTAATGAGCTCTTCGCGCCCCATGACGGTGCACAGACGTGCGAACACCGTGTCCTGGTTGGCCGCAATCAGGAAGGTGCCATCGGAGCAGTCGTAGATGTTCGACGGTGCCACACTCGGCAGCGTGGCTCCCGAGCGCTCGCGGATGTAGTCGCTGACAACGTACTCGGGAATGGTGGCCTCCATGACGTTGAGCACCGACTCGTAAATCGATGCGTCGATCACCTGGCCTTCACCGGTCTTTTCGCGATGGTGCAACGCGGCCAGCGCTCCATTACAGGCGAACGTCGCGGCCAGCGTGTCGCCGATTGAAAGACCGGCGCGACTCGGTCGGCGGTCCGGTTCGCCGCAGAGGTAGCGCATGCCGCCCATGGCCTCGCCGACCGACGCGTAGCCGGCGCGGGTTGCGTACGGCCCGGTCTGTCCATAGCCGGATACGCGAATCATGATGATGCCCGGGTTGATCTTGACGAGGTCCTCGTAGCCGAGACCCCAGCGCTCCATCGTGCCGGGGCGAAAATTCTCGAGCACGAAATCGGCGTCCTTGATGAGCTCCCTGACGATGGCCTGCCCTTCCTCGACACGCAGATTGGCCGTGACACAGCGCTTGTTGCGCGCACAGACGCTCCACCACAGCGGGTAGTCGCCGCGTCCCCAGACGCGCATCGGGTCGCCTTTGCCGGGCGGCTCGACCTTGATGACGTCGGCACCCATGTCCGCCATGAGCTGGCCGCAAAACGGGCCGGCGATGAGTTGCCCCATTTCAACGAGGCGTAAATCGGTCAGTGGGCCCGAACGGTCCGCGGGATCTGTCATTTCGAGTTGTTGTCCTGGTAGAGGTCAGCGGAAAGCTGCGCTCGTTTGTACTTTTAGCCTTATCAATATAACAATAGGTCTTATGGGGTTCAACAATCGACCATTGAGGGAATTCCAGCCATGACAATTGTCAGTCTCAGGCGGGTGTGAACCTAGCGGCTTACCGCCATACCGCGTTGCACGGCACCACGCGCGGCGACCGTTGCCTGCCAGCGATCGATGTTCGGCATTTTCGGAATCCGGTCCCGGATGCGCGCTCGCGACGTCGCAGCGACAGGGAAGAACATCACGTCGACCAGTGAATATGCGCCGCCTGCCAGGTACTCATGGTCGGCGAGCTGACGGTCGACCACGGACAGCAGGTGGGTAAGCGTATCGATACACCAATTCACGCCCCAGGTCTGTGGTTCCGTCGCGAGGACCTCGAGATAAAATTGCGCCGCACATGCCGGCGCAATGTCGGTCATGACAATGCCCATCCAGTGGTGGTAATCGATGGCCGCATCGCCTGCCGGGATCAGCTGGCCCGCCTGTGCCGCAGCCCAGGTGCCGATCGCCAGGCTGCCATAGATCGGTCGCTGCCTCCCCTCAACAGCGATGAACGGCATCCGGCCGACAGGGTTCAACGCCAGCATTTCGTCGCTGCGGTGTTCGCCGCTGAACAAATCGACCGTACGAACGTCATATGCGATGTTACATTCTTCGAGCGCGATGCTCGCGCGCTGACCGTTTGCGGTCGGCACTGTGTACAGGGTATTTGCCATTGTTGATTCCGATACTCGATTCGTCGTCGCAGCGTAGCGTAATTGGCCCCCGGCCGCTTTGCGTCGTCATCCTGCTCTGCTTGCTTTCCGCCTGCGTGACGACACCACGCACCGAGGTCCTGACGACGAAAAGTACCGACGAATGCGTCGTGCTGCTGCATGGACTGAATCGCTCATGGCGTGCAATGCGGCCGATGGCAAATGCACTTCACGATGCCGGGTTTACGACAGCCAACGTCGACTACCCGTCGCAATCCGGCAGCATCGAGGAAATCGCGCCGCTGGCGGTCAATCTCGGACTCGAGGAGTGCCGGACTTTGGGGGCGACAAAGATTCACTTCGTCACGCACTCGCTCGGCGGCATCTTGCTGCGTTACCGGAACAAGCAGGAACCTATCGTCGATCTCGGCCGCGTAGTGATGCTGGGTCCGCCAAACCAGGGCAGCCAGATGATTGACCGAACGCGGGACTGGCCGGGATTCGAGCTGTTCAGCGGCGACGCCGGTGCTCAGCTTGGCCAGGGTGACGACAGCGTTCCGCGACAACTTGGCCCGGTGGATTTCGAATTGGGTGTCATCGCCGGCACCGGAACGATCAACCTGCTGATGTCGGCCATGCTGCCGGACGAAGACGACGGCAAAGTCACGATCGACGAAACACGCGTCGAAGGCATGGACGACTTTCTGGTCGTCGGCAATTCGCACCGCTACATCACACGCAGTGACGTCGTGTTTCGTAATACGGTGTCGTTCCTGCGTGACGGACACTTCCTGGCCGCAGACAAGGCGTTGATATCCGTTTCGGACTAGTTATTCAGGATCATCGTTGCGACGGCCGAGCGCGTACCAATTGACGCGTCGCGTCATGAACATGACGGCCGCGAGGATGACCCATAAGCCGACAGAGCCGGCGAGCAGTGCCAGGGATTCGGCGCGCAATGTCATGTAGAGAAACGCATAGAGGGCGGCAAGGACCACGGCCATTGCAAACACCTGCACACGCGACGCAAGGATGCTCACGCAATAACCGACGATTAGCGCAGACGATCCCAGCGCGCTGGCCAGGTAGGCAGCCTCGAACCCGACCTGCTCGGCGAGCGAAAGCAACAGCAAGTAAAAAAGCGTGTTGGCGAGACCGACGAGGAGGTATTGCAACGGGTGCAGACGAGCGCCCGCAACAATTTCCGTCACGAAGAACATAACGAATGTAAGCCCAACGAAAAGGACCGCGTAGTTGAGCGCGCGGTACATCAGCTGGTACAGACCGACCGGTTGAATCAGGCGCACACCGAATGCACCGCCGATTTCGTTGATGTTCGTGAACTCGCGTGAGTTCCAGACCGCCGGCACGTCTCGCCCCAGCCCGGTCGCATGCCAGTTTGCATCGAATCCGTTGTCGCGTACGTCGTGAGACGCGGGCAGGCGCCGGCCAATGAAGCTGGGCGACGGCCAGTCCGAACTCGCCGTCACATCGGCATTTTCGGCAAGTGGCAGAATCTCGAAGGTGTCGGTGCCATTCAGCCCGATGTCGATGTCGAAACCCAGCGAGGTGGTCTCAGCGCCCTCCGCCAACAGATCGCCAACCGCGACCTCGAGTTGCGCGGGCAGGCCGGGAACGACAATCGTAGAAGTCTCGAATTTGCGGGTTGTATCGCCAATCGACATCGTCGGCGTCCGCGTCACGGCCGATGCATCGCGGACTCCGATTATCAGCCGTGCCTCACGCCAGTTCATGGAGACGAGGGGTAGACCCTTGTCACCCAGGCGCGCCAGGTCGAATTTGCCACGCATATCCACGGACGCGCTGTACACGGGAATACCGTGAATGCCGCGACTTCGAATCTCGGTCTGCAAGTGCGCCGTCGCCAGGAATTCAGCCGCGACAATATAGGCGCGTCGCTCCTCGATGCGTTCGCGCCCGCCCGACGGCGTCTTCCTGACCGTGTAAGGAATCGCAAGCAAGGGCCCGGTGACTTTCTGATACCCGCCCCACGAATGACTGATGTCATTTCTCGCGTGCTGCAGAACGCTGCTGCGGTCATCGATGATGCCGTCAATCATGCTGATCGGAATCAGCAGGACAAGAACCAGGAATCCAATTGCAGCGACTTTGAGCGTTGCAGACTGGCCGATCGATGAGAATTCGATTTTCATGGTGACCTCCCCGAGACAGGAGCGATGTCACCATGTCATTGTGCTTTCCCGATGCCACAATTGTGGCGAATTATGCTACTTGCAGAGTTCGTCCTTCTTGGCGCGGGTTTCTTCGATAATCCGCTTTTCCTCCGCCTTCGATACGTACTCCTTTTCGCCGTCTTCGTTGGTGCGATAAAGGCGCGGCGCGTTGACGTAGGAATCGTATATTTCGGTTGCCTTTTTGCAGTAGTAGGCCTCGGCCTGTTCGCGCTCGGCGCGCTCCTCGGGGGTTTCATCCGGGTATGCGCTGCCGTCCGGTGATTCGTCCGTCGGCTTTTTCATATCCTCGAGCGAACCGGCTGAGTGCCACACGAGCTGGACAAGCACCGCGGCGTCATGGTCTTTCTTGTCGCTGAACATCACGACGCCAAACTCGTCACGCCAGACGTAAATGGGTTTGTCCGTATCGACAAAGTGCGTATTGCCATTCGGGTCCACCCACTTCCAGACGTCCGCAGACGCACTCGCGGCCGCGAACAACGACAGACCAAGCATGAATTTCAAATACCGCATGGAACCTCCTGAATGTCACCAGTATGGTCATCTGGTCCCATAACGGCGTTGACTGAAGTCACACATTCGGGAGTTGGAATCGGGACCCGTGCTACTCTCCGACGGCCTCGAGCTCGGCCAGGCGGCGCTCCAAGTCGTTGATTTTGCTCTGTTGATCCTGGACGACGCGCGTCAGCACCGCGACGACGTCCATCGGGCTGAGGGTCGCGCGGTCCCGCATGGCGACCAGCTCCGGCACATCCTCTGCGACGAACCCGGCGTACGTTTCCGCATCGCCGCCGCGATACTCGAAGCGAACCGGCTCCAGGGCCAGTACCGCCGCCAGCGCGTCGTCGGCACTGATTGCCTCGATGTTCTGCTTGGCGTCCCGCGACGACCGGTTGGTCCACACACCGCCAGCCGTCACATGCGCTCCGCTCGCCATTTGCAGTGGGTGATCCGGTCGCGCAACGCCAAAGCCGACGTTGCCGTCGCGGTCGATCGTGATGCGATCCACCGACCCGGCGCCTATCGTTAACGTGCTGGCTCGGTTGTGCATGATGTAGCCCGTATCGCCGGACGACTGGGTGATCATCAGGCCTGCGACGCTGCTGTTTTGTTCATTGATCCGTATGCTGCCGTTGACCTCCAGACGCTGCTCCGGATCCGTCGTGCCGATGCCGACGCGATTGCCGTCGTCATAAACCTGCGATCGCTCGCCTTCGGTTTCGTTCTTGAATCGCACGAGAAAATCGCGCTTGCCCTTGAGCAATAACTCGTCGACGACCGGCGCAGGTTCCGGGACGGTTGCGGTTGGTGCGTGCTCGACAACCGGTTCCGGTGCGGGCAGCGTTTCCTCGACCACTGGCGGCGTCTCTTCGACCCCGGTTTCCAGTGGCGGCTCAGGCGGTGCCGATTCGGCAACCGGTTCCGGCACGGCTTCGGGTGCGGCCTCGTCGGCCAGCGTCTCCACCGGCAATTCGTCGGTGACGACCCTGGCCCAGTCTGCACTGATATACCCGGTTGCGTCGCCTTCAAGTTCGACCTCGTACCAGCCATCGACTTCCGAGACCAGATCGAGTGCATCGCCCTGGTTCAGGCGGCCGACAATATCGGACGTAGCGTCCGGTTCGAGCCGGATATTGACGTGGCTCTCGACGTCGTCGACAGGAACGACGGTATCCGCCATTCCACACATCGGCAGGAGCAAAACAAGCAGTCCCAGGCGAATTTTCATGTTCGAACCTCCTTACCGATTCATGGCGTCAAACGTCAGGAATCGTTTCATGCGTCGATAGTAGCACCTCGAGAAAAGATTCCTATGTCTCTGTTTCCCGACAGATTTCTCCGGGATCACCCGGTGCAGGAAAGTGCATGACCCAGCTCGATAACAGCAATGCAACAACCTGCCAGCCGACGAAAATCGCGGCGTTCCCCCAGACAGTAAGGTGTATCAGCGCCAGGACCAGGAACGGCACATGGCACACCAGCACTTTGCGCAGGTTCCACGCCTCGATGTTGTGCGGTGGCGATACATGAATATCCCAGAAGCGGCTTTGCCAGAGCCCGGCGAAGGCGGAGTAGACGATGAACATGACGATACCCAGGACCGCACCGGTGAGCCCCGCGCGGCCGAGCCAGAGGAAAATGCTCAGCATCAGGAGTCCCTGGCTGATGCCCCACAACAGTCCGAACAACAGAGTCCAGGCCGGGCGCAGCGGACGGCCGCGCGACTCGGTCCCTTTGGGCCAGTAGTAGCCGTACGCGAACAGCACGTAGGCAGTGACGGTCAGGGTAGCTGCCAGCCAGGTCGGGTCACCCCGCTGCCCGGGCGTTGCCGGCGGGCTCGCGAGCACGACGCCCAGGGCCCCGGACACGACGGCCGTTGCGATGCACACGACGAACCAGCCGGCGGCTATCGTCCACGCCTTTTTGGAATCGTACGATGCCATGGGCACAAGTATGTCGCAGTTCAATCGCGTTTTCGTCAGAATCCGCGCATGCGATTCTCCGGCATTCTTCCCGCCACGCTGGCGCTTGTCGCCCTGCTGACAGCGGCAGGCGCAATGGCGCATCCGGAGGATGAGTTCTGTGCGCCCGGCGACCAGGCGCTCGATCCCGAACTGTGTCGGCTACTTGCCGAGATGGACGCAAAAGACGGTGCCGTCTCGACCGACGGCTTCGGACCGATTCTGGATGCGTCCGGTAAGGCCCGCGGATTCTGGCCGACGGCCGGGCGCTACCTCGTTATCGGAGTCCGGCACATCCTGCCCGGAGGTCTCGACCACATTCTGTTCGTACTTGCGATATTCCTCGCGGCGACAACAACGCGTGCGCTGGTCCTGCAGGTATCGGCGTTTACGGTTGCGCATACCGTGACGCTCGGACTGGCGGCCAGCGGCGTGATCGCCCCAGCGCCCGATATCGTCGAACCGCTGATCGCCGCGACCATCGCCCTTGTTGCGATCGAGAATCTCGCTTTCAGCGAGATGACCTGGTGGCGACCAGTGGTTGTCTTCGGGTTCGGGCTAATTCACGGCATGGGGTTTGCCGGATTCTTCGGCGAACTCGGTCTGCCGGCCGGGCAGTTCTGGAGCGCGTTGATCGGATTCAACGTGGGCGTCGAGATCGGGCAGCTTGCGGTAATCGGCGCTGCCGCGCTGGGCGTGTGGGCCGTCAAAACTTCCCTGCCCGAAAACACCGGAGCCCGGCAGTATCGACGCTTCGTCGTACTGCCGGGCTCGTTGGTCATCGGCGCCTTCGGGCTGTGGTGGGCCGTCGAACGCCTGGTCGCTCCGGGCTAGTCTTCGTCAGTCGAGAATCCCTTGCCACGCAACATGGCGTCAACAGTCGGATCCTGGCCGCGGAAATTCCGGTACAGCTCGTCCGCTTCACGCAGACCGCCGGATTCGTACACCCACTTCTTCAGCCGGCCCGCCAGTTCCGGGTCCCAGATATCTTCCGCCTGGCGGAATGCGTCGAAACCGTCGGCGTCGAGAATCTCGGACCAGTAATACGCGTAGTAACCGGCTGAATAGCCGCCCGAGAACACGTGCGCGAAGTACTGCGACCGGTAGCGCGGCTCAATTTCGTCGATGATGCCGTAGCGTGCCAGCACGTCTTTTTCGAACGTGCGGGCATCGGTAACCGAAGCCGCCTGCTCCACCGTCAGGGAATGCCAGGCGAGGTCGAGTAGCGATGCGGCAATGAACTCCGTCGTACGAAATCCCTCGTTGTGGTTGGCCGCCGCGCGCAGTCGTTCGACGAGATCCTGCGAAATCACTTCGCCGGTTTCGTAGTGCCGCGCGTACAACTCCAGCAGCTCTGGCTGCGTCGCCCAGTGCTCGAGAATCTGCGCCGGAAACTCGGTGTAGTCGCGCGGACTGCCGCTCGTACCGGCGAAACGCTCGTAATTGATCTGCGTCATCAGCCCGTGCAACCCGTGGCCGAATTCGTGAAACAAGGTCTCGACATCGTTGAGCCGCATCAGTGTCGGCTCGCCCTCCGGTGGCAATGGCAGGTTCAGGTTGTTGACGATAATCGGCCGAACTGAATCGCCATCGACGTTGGACGCAATGCGGTACGAATTCATCCACGCCCCGCCGCGCTTCGAGTCGCGCGCGTACATGTCAATCATGAACAGGCCGAGGTGCTCACCCTCTGCGTTCCTGACATCGAAGGACTGCACGACCGGATTCCAGCCTTCGACATCGACCTGCTCGAACGTCACGCCGAACAGGCGATTTGCCATCTCGAAAGCGCCATCGCGAACCTTCGACAATTCGAAATAGGGTTTCGTCGCGTTTTCATCGACGTTGAACCGTTCCAGCCGGATCTTTTCCGAGAGGTGCCACCAGTCGTGTCCCTCGACGATGTATTCGTCACCGACCAACGCCCGCATGTCGGCCAGCTCTTCTTTTGCACGGGCGAGTCCGGGGCGCAGCACCTTGAGCAGGAACTCCTCGGCCGCCGCCGGCGTCTTTGCCATGCGCGTCTCGAGCTGGTAGTGAGCATGCGACTCGTAACCAAGCAGGCGCGCACGCTCAGCGCGAAGTTGCGCGATGCGAATCGCAATCGGACCGTTGTCGGCATCGCCCGAGGACGCTTTCAACCGGTAGCCGTCGAACAGTTGCCGGCGCAGTTCGCGGCTTTCGGATTGCGTCATGAACGATTCGAAACTGGAGCGGTTCAGTCCGACGACCCAGGCGCCCTTTTCCTCATTCCAGATAGCCGCCTTGAAATCCTCCGACAGCCCGGCAACGTCGGCCTCGTCCGTCAGTTCGATCGTAAAGCCCTTGGTCGCGGCAAGCAGGTTCAAGCCGAATTTCGTGGACAACTCGGCGATTTCCGCGTCGACGTCGGCGAGCTTTTGCTTCGCGTCGGCATCGAGCGCTGCACCGGAGCGGACGAACGCCCGGTGCACGAGTTCAAGCAATCGCGCATCCTGCTCGTTGAGATCGAGGTCATCCTTCTGCGCGTAGACGCTTTGCACGCGCTCGAACAGTTTCTCGTTGAGCATGATGGCGGAAAACTCCCGCGACAGCATCGGTGAGACCTGTTGCTGAATATCGCTCAGCGTGTCATTGAGTTCGGTGCCCGTAATATTGAAGAAAGTCCTCGTGACCCTGTTGAGCGACGCGCCCGCCGTTTCGAACGCGACAATTGTGTTCGCGAACGTCGCAGGCTCCGGGTTGTTTGCTATCGCGTCGATCTCGGCCCGACGCTCCAGGATGCCCTTCTTGATCGCGGGCAGGTAGTGCCCGTCCTCGATGTCGGCGAAAGGCGGCACGCCAAAAGGCGTATTCCATTCACGGCGAAACGGGTTACCCGCAAGGTCGGTGTCAGAGACGGTGATTTCTTCATCGGCTGTTGCATCCGCCGGTGCGTCCGGGTCGCTTGCGCCGCACGCGGCGAGCACGGCCGCCATTGAAGCGGCCGCTAATAACATATTGAATTTCATGGTTTTTTTGTGGCTATTGATCGGAGAAGTTGTCAATTCTAACTAATTGGTCCACGAAATTCCCAAGCAGTTCCCCGCGACGTCTTTCTCGGTTAGCGCGTATGTTTCCGCAGCGGGTATTGGGTATAAAGGAGGTACGCAGGACGGGGCAAAAGAATGACTGAAGAATCGGTTCGACCCATCAACCCGATCCCGGAAGATTTTGACGGCAGCAGCGCAGGGCGCAGGCTGAAACGCCTCGTTCATGCGACGCGCCCGAAGTTTTTTCCGGCATCGGTGCTACCGGTGCTGGCAGGAACGGCCTGGGGCGTATCGGTCGGCAACCTCTTCGACGCGTATGTTTTCATTCTCGCGTTGCTGGCAACTGTCTGCGTGCATGCAGCCAGCAACGTCCTGAATGACGTTGGTGACGAGGATAGCGGCACGGACCGCGCAAACGACGACCGCATCTATCCGTATACCGGCGGTTCGCGCTTTATCCAGATGGGAATCCTCGACCAGGGCGAGATGCGCCGTTGGGGAATCGGCCTGCTGGTCATCGCGGCGGTGCTGGGCACACTGTTGCTGGTCGAAAAAGGACCGACCGTCCTTTTGTTCGGATTGGCCGGTATCACCCTCGGCGTGTTGTACTCGCTTGGACCTGTGCGGCTGAGTTCGCTCGGCCTTGGCGAGACCGCGGTTGCCGCCGCGTTCGGCGTCCTGCCCGTGACCGGTGCCGCGTGGCTGCAGGGTGCGCCCATCGACACTGGCCTCGTGCTTTTTGCGCTGCCCGTCAGTCTCTGGGTGTGCGCGATCCTGCTGATCAACGAAGTGCCCGATGTCGCGGCGGACGGTGCCAGCGGCAAGGAAACGCTGCCGGTTCGGATCGGGCTGAACGGCACCGCCCGTCTGTATCTCGCACTGCACATTGGGGCCGCGCTGGTCTGCGCATACCTGACCTACGCTGGCGCCCTTCCGCTGCTGGCACCGCTGGTGCCCTTCGGGCTGCTGCTCCTGGCCCTGCGCGCCGCCATGGCCATCCGGATCGGGATTGCCGATCGCAAGGCGATGACACAGGCGATCGAATCCACGCTCGGTATTCACACGATAGGCAGCATCTGGCTTGCCGGCTGCCTGGTCTGGCGCATTGTCGTTTAGGATTCGAAAAGGCCTGGACATACCGCTGGCCGGCGCGCCGGAGCAGCGCATCTATCCCGGCGCGGACGTCTCGAGCGTCGCCCTGCTCGGACCGGATACGAAGGACCTGAAGCCGCGCATGCTGGTGGCGGAGGGGGATCGCGTTGCGCTGGGGCAGCCGCTGTTCGAGGACAAGGCAAACCCGGGCGTTCAATTCGTTGCGCCCGGTGCCGGTGAAATAGCCGCGATCAATCGCGGCGAACGACGTGTGCTGCAATCGGTCGTGATCCGACTCGACGGCCATGACGAAGAACGCTTCGCAGCGTATTCATCGGATGAATTGCGCGCCATCGAACGACAGGCCGTCGCCGACAACCTGCTGGCGTCCGGCTTGTGGACGGCATTCCGTACTCGGCCCTTCAGCAAAATACCGGCCCCGGCTGCCGTGCCTGCCGCCATTTTTGTCACGGCGATCGACACCAACCCGCTCGCCGCCGATCCCGCGCTGGTCATCGAACAGGATGCGCCGGCATTTGTGGCTGGCCTCGAACTCATTGCACAGCTGACGGACGGCACCGTGCACGTGTGTGCCGCGCCCGATGCCACAATTCCGGTACCGGACTCCAAAAAAGTGCAACTCAGCCGGTTTTCCGGACCGCACCCGGCCGGCCTCGTCGGTACCCACATTCACCTGCTCGAGCCGGTCAGTGAGAAAAAGACGGTCTGGCATATCGGCTACCAGGACGTCATCGCGGTTGGTCAACTGTTTGCGACGGGCCGCCTGCCGACACGGCGCGTTGTCGCGCTCGCCGGGCCGAGCGTCAATAATCCCCGGCTCGTGGAAGCCCGACTGGGCGCAAGCCTCTCCGAGCTCTCGGCAGGCGAGTTTTCGGGCGGGCACGTCCGCATCGTGTCGGGGTCGGTCCTGAATGGTCATCGAGCCGCAGGCTGGGGCGCGTTTCTTGGCCGTTACGACAACCAGGTCACGATCCTGCCGGAAGGAAGCCCGCGGGAATTCCTGTCGTGGATGCGGCCGGGGCTCGGCAAGTTTTCGTCGATTCGCGCCTACGTCGGAAACCTGTTCAGCCGGCGTGCTTACGCCATGACGACATCGCAAAACGGCAGCCCGCGCGCCATGGTGTCAATCGGCAGCTTCGAACAGGTCGTGCCACTCGACATCCTGCCGACGCCGCTGCTGAAGGCGATCATCGTGCGGGACACCGATACGGCCAAGGCGCTGGGATGCCTCGAACTCGACGAGGAAGATCTCGCGCTCTGCTCGTTCGTCTGCAACGGCAAGTACGAATACGGGCCGCAGCTTCGCAAGACCTTGCGCGAGATCGAGGTAAACGGCTGATGAAGGTACTGCGCAATGCGCTGGATCGCCTGGAGCCGCTGTTCGTTGCGGGCGGTCGTCTCGAACGTTTCCATGCCGTCTACGAGATGGTCGACACGCTGTTTTATTCACCCCCCGACACCGCGCGTGGCTCGCCCCACGTTCGCGACGCGCTCGATCTCAAGCGCGTGATGATCCTCGTTGTATTCGCAGTCACACCGTGCGCGCTCTACGGGATGTGGAACACCGGATTCCAGGCAAATACGGCGATGGCGGCGATGGGCGTCGCGGGAATCGAAGGCTGGCGCGGCGCAATGTTGCCACTGTTCGGCGCCGGCTACGACCCGGCGAGCCTCTACGATTGCCTCGTGCATGGCTTCCTGTATTTCCTGCCGATCTACGTTGTGACCATGGCCGCCGGCGGATTCTGGGAAGTCCTGTTCTCGGCCGTTCGCAACCACGAAGTCAACGAAGGATTTTTCGTGACCTCGATGCTCTATGCACTGATCCTGCCGGCCACGATTCCGCTGTGGCAGGTCGCGCTCGGCATCAGCTTTGGCGTCGTAATCGGCAAGGAGGTATTTGGCGGCACCGGCAAGAATTTCCTGAACCCGGCGCTCGTCGGTCGCGCGTTTCTTTACTTCGCTTACCCGGTACAGATCTCAGGCGATGCCGTCTGGACACCGGTCGACGGGTTCAGCGGTGCAACCGCACTGGGGGTCGCTGCACTCGACGGAATCGAGGGAGTCGTCGCCGGCGGCCTGACCTGGTCACAGGCATTCGTCGGCCAGATGCAGGGCTCGTTCGGCGAAACGTCGGCACTGCTTTGCCTGCTCGGCGGCGCGTTCCTGGTATTTACGGGCATCGCGTCGTGGCGAATCATCGTCGCAGTATTCGCCGGGCTGATCATCCCGACACTAATATTCGGTGGCGACGGCAGCAATCCGATGATGTCGATGCCCTGGCACTGGCACATCGTCCTCGGTGGCTTCGCGTTCGGTGCGGTGTTCATGGCAACCGACCCGGTCAGCGCCGCTCAAACCAATGCCGGCAAATGGGTATTCGGACTGCTTATCGGGTTCATGACCTGGCTCATTCGCGTCATCAATCCGGCGTTTCCTGAAGGCATCATGCTCGCAATCCTCTTTGCCAACATTTTCGCGCCGGTCATCGATCACTTCGTGATCCAGGCGAATATCCGGCGGAGGCAGAAGCGCCATGGCTGAGAAATTTGAAAGGGACAGCATCGGCAACACGTTGACGGTCGCCATCGGCCTGAGCCTCGTATGCTCAATTCTCGTCGCAAGCGCGGCTGTCATCCTGAAGCCGGTGCAACAACGCAATGCCGAAGAATACCGGCAGCGAATCATCCTCGAGGTGGCCGGCCTCATGGCGCCCGGGGCCGACATTGCCGAGCGGTTCGCCGGTATCGAATCCCGGCAGGTCGAACTTGCCGGTGGCGACACGCGTGAGGTCTACCTCGACTTGGCGGACGGCACTGTTCGACAAGTCATCCTGCCGATCGAAGGCCCGGGACTCTGGTCGACGATGCGCGGCTACCTCGCGGTCGATGCCGACGGCAGCACGATTCGCGGTATCCGCTTTTACGAACATGGCGAAACTCCGGGGCTCGGCGACCAGATCGACAGGGACGACTGGCGTTCGCAATGGACCGGGAAACAGATTTATGACGACGGTGGCAATCCCCGGATCGAGGTTGTTAAAGGCTTTGTCGCCGTGGATTCGCCCAACAGCCACCACCAGGTCGACGGCCTGTCCGGCGCAACGCTCACCGGCAATGGTGTCACCGACCTCGTGCGCCACTGGACCGGCCCCGACGGCTTCGGTCCCTACCTCAGGAACATGGGAGGTGGATCGTGAGTACTGCCCGCAAAGTGGTCATCGATCCACTCATCGACAACAACCCCGTCACGCTGCAGATGCTCGGCATTTGCTCCGCGCTGGCCGTCACGACAGCACTGTTACCGGCGCTGCTGATGTGTGTCGCCCTGACGAGCGTCGCGGCCCTGTCGTGTGCGGCCATCAGCCTGATCCGCGATCGCATCCCGAACAACATCCGCATCATCGTGCACATGACGATCATCGCTTCGCTCGTCATTCTGACCGACCAGCTGTTGCGTGCCTACGCGTTCGAAACCAGCAAGCAACTTTCGGTATTCGTCGGCCTGATCATCACGAACTGCATCGTATTGGGCCGCGCCGAAGCGTTCGCGATGAAAAACCCGGTTGGACTGAGCTTTCTCGACGGGCTCGGTAACGGGCTCGGCTACAGCCTGATATTGATCGCAGTCGCAGTGCTGCGCGAATTGTTCGGCGCAGGCACGTTGCTCGGCTATCCGATTCTCGAAAAGGTTCAGGACGGCGGCTGGTACGAGGCGAACGGGCTGATGCTGTTGCCGCCGAGCGCGTTTTTCATCATCGGCCTGTTGATCTGGGCCATTCGCACGTGGCGAACGCAGCAGGTGGAGGATCCGGACTACCAGATCCACGAAGTGCACAGGACGGACATATACTGATGGACGCCTATATCAACCTGTTCATCAAGGCCGCGTTCGTCGAAAACCTCGCGCTCGCGTTTTTCCTCGGTATGTGCACGTTTCTCGCGGTATCGAAGCGTGTCGAGACGGCCATTGGCCTCGGTATCGCGGTAATCGCGGTGCAGACGATCACCGTCCCCGTCAACTACCTGATCTACAGCTACCTGCTCGCGCCGGGAGCACTCGCCTGGGCCGGTCTGCCCGATGTCGACCTGAGTTTCCTGGGCCTGGTCAGCTACATCGGTGTCATCGCAGCCCTCGTTCAAATCCTCGAAATGACGCTCGACCGCTACGTGCCGAAACTCTACAACGCGCTCGGCATATTCCTGCCACTGATCACTGTGAATTGCGCGATCCTCGGCGGCACCCTGTTCATGGTCGAGCGTAATTACGATCTTGGCGAAAGCGTCGTCTACGGTCTCGGCAGCGGTGCCGGCTGGGCCATCGCACTGATTGCACTCGCCGGCATCCGCGAAAAACTGAAATACAGCGACGTTCCCGACGGACTGCAGGGACTCGGCATTACCTTCATTATCGTTGGATTGATGTCGCTCGGATTCATGGGCTTTTCGGGAATCCAGTTGTGAGCATCGACTCGACCGTGATCCTGCAGGTCCTGCTCGGCGTCGGGTTGTTCACGGCGATCATCCTGCTGCTGGTGTTTGTCATCCTGGCCGCACGCTCGAAACTCGTTGCCAGCGGCAACGTCGCCGTTACCGTCAACGGCGAAATGAAGGTTGCAATGCCTGTCGGTGGCAAGCTCATGCAGGGGCTCGCCGCGGCCGGGCTGTTTGTACCGTCCGCGTGTGGCGGCGGCGGCACCTGCGGCCAGTGTCGCGTGCGCGTGCTGTCGGGCGGCGGTGCGATCCTGCCGACGGAAACTTCGTTCCTGTCGAAGCGCGAAGCCGCCGACCACTACCGACTGTCGTGCCAGGTTGCCGTCAAACAGGACATGGACGTGCAGGTCGCTGACGAAGTATTCGGCGTGCAGCGCTTCGCGTGCACGGTGACGTCGAATCACAATGTCGCGAGTTTCATCAAGGAACTCGTCCTCGCGATGCCTGACGGACAGGAACTCGACTTTCGCGCGGGCGGCTACATACAGATCGAATGTCCGCCGTACGACCTCAGGTTTACGGATTTTGACATCGACGAACCATTTCGCGACGAATGGGACCGGTACCGGTTGTGGCGCTACGAATCGCATGTCAAAGCACCCGAATCCCGCGCCTACTCGATGGCGAGTTTCCCGCTGGAGAAAGACGTCATCAAGCTCAATGTACGCATTGCCACCCCGCCGCCGGGCGCGGCCGACTCGGTGCCACCGGGCGTCATGTCGTCCTATATCTTCAATCTCAAACCCGGCGACAAGGTCTGGGTCTCCGGGCCGTTCGGCGAATTTTTTGCAAAGGACACCGACGCCGAGATGGTGTTCATCGGCGGCGGCGCCGGCATGGCACCGATGCGCGCGCACATTTTCGATCAACTCAAGCGGTTGCACAGCAAGCGCCGTATGTCGTTCTGGTACGGCGCGCGCAGCAGGAAAGAGGTCTTTTACGAAGACGAGTTCGACGCTCTGGCCACCGCAAACGATAACTTTGGCTGGCATGTCGCGCTATCGGAGCCGCTGCCTGAGGACAACTGGAGTGGCTACACCGGGTTCATTCACCAGGTACTTTACGACGAATACCTGGCCGATCATCCGGCGCCCGAAGACTGCGAATACTATTTGTGTGGACCGCCGGTCATGAATGCTGCGGTCATCCGTATGCTTGATAGCCTGGGCGTGCAACCCGAGAATATCCTGCTGGACGACTTTGGCGGGTGACGATGCGACCACTGTTCCTGTTGTTCGTATCTGTGGCGCTAGCGGCATGCGAGCGCGCCCTACCTGTCGTGCAGCTCAATGGCATGGCGATGGGGACCACCTACAGCGTTCAGATCGTCGCGCCCGGCGACGATCTCGATCTCGAAATACTGGAGTCGGGCATTCGCGGTGCCATTGAGCGCGTGGAGGCACTTGCGTCGACCTATCGCCGCGACTCGGAACTGTCGCTCTTCAATGCGAATGCGTCGACGGAATGGCAGGCAACATCGTCCGAATTCTGTAGTCTGATTCGTGCGGCGACCGACCTCGGCCGGCAGACGGACGGTGCCTACGACGTTACCGTCGGGCCGCTCGTCAACCTGTGGGGATTCGGCCCGGAGGCCGCCACCGATACGGTGCCTGACCCGACCGAGATCGAGAATCTGTTGCAACGAACCGGCTTTGAGCATCTCGAATCTGACTGTACGCAACCTGCAGTGCGCAAAGCGATACCCGAAATCCATGTGGATCTGTCGGCATCGGCCAAGGGATATGCTGTCGACGTCGTCGCAGAATTGCTGGATGCCGGGGGCGTCGAAAACTATCTCGTCGAGATTGGCGGCGAGCTTCGTATGCGCGGTCGCAACGCGTCAAAGGCACGTTTTTCGATTGCCATCGAGAAACCCGTTCCTGCCGCTGCCGAACCTCAGGCCATATTCAGGTTGACGGACACCTCTGTCGCAACCTCGGGCGACTACCACAACTATTTCGAATACGGCGACGCACGATACTCGCATACCATCGACCCCGCGACCGGCTATCCGGTTACCCACAGCCTCGCCAGCGTCACGGTCATCGCCGGCGAGGCGGCGCTCGCAGACGCGCTCGCAACCGCGCTGCTGGTAATGGGCCCCGAGGAGGGATACCGGTTCGCCGACGCCCGCGGACTCGCCGCGATGTTCCAGGTCCGGGGTGACGACGGCTTCGAAATCTTGAAAACTCGCTCCTTCGAGCGCATGACGGACCCGCTATGAACATCTTCGCGACGCTGGTGCTCAGCTTTGTCATCGTATTGCTGGTGATTGCCGGCATGAGCATCGGCGTGTTGAATGGCCGCCGCGCGATCAGCGGCAGTTGCGGCGGACTCAACGACGGACGCTGCGAGCTTTGCAGCGGTCACTGCGCCAAGAAATCCCGAGGAAACGACGATGAGTAAGCACCCTTCGATGGTAAAAGACTACATGGCGCGCACGCTGGTAACGTTCAAGCCTGACACCGATGTACTCGACGCTGTGAAGTTGCTCGTCGAGCACCAGATCGCAGGCGCCCCGGTCGTCGATGACTCCGGCAACATCATTGGCATGCTGTCCGAGCTCGATTGCATGAAAGTCGCGCTGCACGCCGGGTATCACGGCGACTACGGCGGTCCCGTCGCCGACTACATGAGCACCGGCGTGAAAACGGTCAACGCCGAAATGAGCATCGTCGACCTGGCGCAATTGTTCGTCGACACGCCGTACCGCCGGTTTCCCGTGACGCAACAGAACCGGCTGGTCGGGCAGATCAGCCGTCGTGACGTATTACGCGCGCTCGGCAACCTCTCCCGGCGTGCCGATGTCGTCAGGCAGGCGCCGAGACCCGTGAAGCGCTAGTCTTTCGATGTCCTGAGCAGCCTGCGGCGCAGGTAGGCCGATACCTCCAGCAGCGGCAATGCCTTCGGACAGACGTCGTCGCAGGCCATCAGACCAAGGCAGCCAAACACTCCACCGGGACCGGCAACGACGTCGAACCAGTCTTCCTGCTTGCGTTGATCGCGCGGGTCCATCATGAACCGGGCCACGCGGTTCATGCCTGCCGCCGCAAGAAACGAATCATCGACGTTGGCTGCGGCGCAGGCCGAGACACAACACCCACATTCAATGCATCGGTCGCTTTCGTAAATCGATTGCGCGTCGGCGTCGCTCATGCGCGCCTCCACGGCATCCGGATCAAACGCCGATTGCGCGTGAACCCACGCCTCGGTTCTCTCCGCGAGCGCCCGAAACCAGTTGCCGGTATCGACGCTCAGGTCACCAATAAGCTCGAACACCGGTAACGGGTACAATTGGATCGCATCTGGCAGGTCGGCCGTCAGCGTACGACATGCCAGCGACGGTCGACCGTTGACCAGCATCGCGCAGGACCCGCAGATCGCGGACCGGCAGGCAAAGTCGAACTGCAGGCCGGGCGCTTGCGTCTCCCGAATCCGGTTCAGCGCAATGTACAGCGTCATGAACGGCGTCTCGTCCAGCTCGTAAAACTCTGTGCGCGGCTGCGATTGCGGATCTTCCGGATTGAAGCGGAAAATCTCGAATACCAGCTTGCGCGATTCGGTCATGCGCCCACCTGCCGGTTGTATTCATCGACCGACACGGTCATCTCGATACGATCGTCGGCACCGTATCCGCGGTATCCCGGCGGCACCTCGAGTCGACCGACGGGCTCGTAGTTCAGGCGAATCCTGTCATCGCCCACCGGCCAGCGAGCGAGCGTGCGATTGAGCCATCGTGCGTCATCGCGCACCGGATAGTCGGTGCGATGATGCGCACCGCGACTCTCGGTTCTCGCAAGTGCTCCCTCGGCGACGGCGATTGCAAGCCGCACCATGCCGGGAAGACGAAGTGCAACGGTCAGCTCGGGATTCATGCCCGGATCCCGGCACCGAAGCACCGCCCGGCATGCTTCGCCATGCAACGCGTAAAGACTCTCCACGGCTGCCCCAAGCGTGTCGCCATCGCGAAATATTCCGACCTGCCGCATCATGATTTCGCCGAGCGAGTCACGAATGTCGAAAACGCTGCGGCTCGTGCCGGTGCGGTGCAGGATATCTGCGACCCGGTGCCTCGCCTTTTCCATCGCCGCAACCGCCAGCGCCGTGTCGGCCGCCAGGTGCGCGCCGGAGATCGTCTCGACAATGCGGTTGCCGACGACGCGGCCGCTGACCAGCGTCTCGGACAGGCTGTTGCCGCCGAGGCGGTTGAATCCGTGCATGTCCCAGCACGCCGCCTCGCCCACCGCGTACAGTGCCTGCAGTCCGTAGGCTTCGCCGTGCCGGTTCACGCGAACGCCACCCATCGAGTAGTGCTGCATCGGGCGAACCGGTATCAGGTCGCGTGACGGATCGATCCCGGCGAAGTCTCTGCAGATTTCGAATACCTCGAGCAACTTCGTCGTCAGGTGCTCGCGCCCCAGGTGCCGGATATCGAGCCACAGGTGCGCGCCGTCAGGCGACTCGACGCCGCGGCCCTGCTCAATGCAGGTTTCCATGTGCCGCGACACGACGTCTCGGCTCGCAAGCTCCTGCTTCTCTGGCTCCGCTTCGACCATGAAGCGGTTCATATCGCGGTCGAGCAGGTACCCGCCGTCGCCGCGGCACCCTTCGGTAATGAGTATCCCGCTCGGTGCAAGCGCGGTCGGATGAAACTGCACGGCCTCCATGTTGCCCAGCGGCACGACACCGGTGTCGAGCGCGATGCTGGCACCGCTGCCGTCGTTGATCGTCGCGTTCGTCGTGTAACGGCCATAGATACGTCCGTAGCCACCCGTCGCGATAACCGTCGCATTCGCAAGAACGGCGAAATGCTTGCCGGTACGCAGGCAGCGCGCGACCACCCCGTGGCAGCGTTCTCCGTCGTGAACCAGGCTGACCGCCTCTGCCCGGTCGCGAACCCGTACGCCGTGCCTGACGACCTCACTGTCGACAGCGTACAGCGCCGCGTGCCCGGTCCCGGCGGACGCATAGCACGCACGCCATTTTGCCGTTCCGCCGAAGTCGCGCTGTGCGATGAGCCCGTCGCATTCCGCCGGCTCGTCAATCTCGACCGACTCGCCGCGAATGAAATAGCGGTTCTTGCCGCCGCTCACGCGGGACCAGGGCACACCGAAATGCGCCAGCTCGCGCACAGCGATCGGCGCCTGTTCGGCAAACAGCCTCGCAACCTGCTGGTCGGCACCCCAGTCGGAGCCGCGCACCGTATCGAGGAAATGCACGTCCGGACTGTCTCCGGCCGCCATCGTGCAGTTGGCCAGCGCGGCTTGCATGCCGCCTTGTGCCGCGCAGCTGTGGCTGCGCCGCGGCGGGACGAGCGACAACAGCATTACGTCGAGGCCGGCTTTCGCCGCCTGCAATGCACAGCGTTCTCCTGCCAGTCCGCCACCGATGATGACGACGTCCGCGCTTTGCAGAGTGGCGCTCACGGCCCGTTCTCCAGCAGGTGCGCCAGCGGCGGCTCGAGCCAGCCGGCGAGCACGAAGAGTGTCACCGTCCCGAGCCCCAGAACGAGCCAGAAAACAACCCGTTCGACAGCCCGCAAAAACGGTCGCGACGCCAGCTTGCCGGCACCCCACTTCACGGCCAGCCGATACAGGCCGACGCTGGCATGGAACTCGACGCACAGTAGTAATACGGCGTACGGGATCCACAATCCGGCCTGCACTCGCGCAAGTGTGGTTTGTGCCTCAATGCCGGCCCGGTCACCGAACAACGACGTGAAGACATCGAGTCCGAGCAGTCCGAGGTGGAAACTGCCGAGAACGAGGATGATGAAGCCGGTGCGGACCTGCCAAACCCAGAGCATGGACTCGAGGTGGGGAACGAACGGCGAGGCCGATCGCTTTGGCCCGTCCACCTTGCGGAGCGCCGCTGCAACGCGTACAAATTCGGCGCGCTCTCGCAACTGCGACGGCACTTTGCGCGCAGCCAGAATCGCGTGTATGAGAAAAATAGCGAATACGAAAACGACGGTCGGCTGCGCGATGTAGTAGCGCTCGAGCATCGTGGCCATCCAGTCGAAGCCGCGTTCGCCGGTAAGGATCGAACCGACAAGTACGACGTGGCCCCACATGAACAACGCGAGAAACAGACCGGACGCACCGCTGATCAGTTCGTAGCAGAGCTCGCGGCGAGCCCGGGATGACGCAGTGGCGCTAGTCGCCTTCACCTGCATATTCGTCCTGCAGGCGTTCCATGATCTCGCTGGCATCCTCCGGTTCGGCGTGCACGATGCCGTAGTGGCAATCAATGCAGGTTTCTCCGTTTTCTTCCGCCCTGGAGTGCCGCCGTGCCGTGCGACGATCCTGCGCCTCGAAGTCCATTGCCGCGAAATCGTGGCAGGTGCGGCAGTACGCCGAGTCGTTTTCCTTGTACTCGCGCCACACCGACTCGGCCATCTCTGCGCGATGTGCTTCGTATTTTTCGGCCGTATCGAGCTTGCCCATCAGCTCCGGAATGACGTCGAGCGACACAACTGCCTTGGTCCAGACATAGGCGAACCAGTTTTCCTGCGGCAAGTGGCAATCGGCACATTCCGCGCGCACGCCCGCCTGGTTGGAGAAGTGCGACGAGGCTTCGTACTCGGGCTTGATGAACTGTTCATGCGAATGACACGAATAGCAGAACTCCGTCGTGCTGGTCGCGTGCAACGTGTAGTTCATGACACCGAGGGCGATCGCCCCGAGCGCGAAGGCGCAAAGCCCGCCAAGCGGAATGCCGAGCCGCCAGCGCTGCGACGGTCGCTTCCAGAGCTTCGACCACCTGCTTTCCTTTTTGTCAGCCATGACACCTCCCCGGTGCGTCAGGTTTGATAGAGCGGACTGATGTCGATGTAGATCTTGTAGTCGCGGATCAGGCGGCCATCGATCTCGAACACGTCAACGAACGGCAGCGTGCAGGTCGAGTCGTCCAGTCTCGTATAGGTCACTTCGCCTTCGCAGACCAGCGTGTCACGTTCTGCCAGCGTATTGCCAAGCGCGTGGCGGCAGCCACCGATCGTTTCGAAAAAAGCGCCGACACCGGCGACAATCGCATCTCTGCCCGACACAGCCGGCGCCGAACCAAAACGAAAGGTCGCGTCATCCGCAAGATAGGATGCGAACGATTCACTGTCGTTCTCATCGATGGCGGCAAACATCTTTTCGACGCGTGCACGCGAGAAACCGGCGGCACTCATTGCTGGCTGGCGTAGTAGTGCAACAGGGCTTCGACATCCGCTTCGCTCAGGAGATCCATTTTCTCTTTCATCTTGCCCAGCTGCTCACGCTCGCCGCTCGCGTATTCCGCAAACGTCGACCGCAGGTAGCCCATCCGTTGCCCGCCCAGCATCCCGGCTTCGTCTTCCGGGTCCATGCCGGCGTTGGCATGACAGCGGTTGCAGTGCTGGTCGTGGACGGACTCGCCGGCGGCGGCCAGCGTCGCATCGAAGTCCTGTTCGGCTTTTACGTACGGCAGGGCCGCGTAATAGGCCGCGATCTCCTCGATTTCGGATTCGCTAAGCGCAGCAGACACATCGCACATGTTGGTCGCTGGTTTGCTGCTTTCGCCCTGGCGGTACTCTGTTTCGGCACACGACCTGGCGCCGTCAGCGAAGACGAAGAGCGCGTCGGCGTGGACGAATTCAGCCAGCCCGCCGATAGTTGGAACGTCATCCCACTGGCTGACGCCGTTGTCGCCGTGGCAACCGTTGCAGTCCTCGACGATCGCATCGAGATCACCTGCATGCCCCGCGAGCCCGATGCCCAGAAAGCCAATAACAACAAACCAACGGTACATTTTCATTCCAGTCTCCTCGCGGCTCCGGGCGCATTTCCGGATGCTTCATTCTCGACCTGCGCAACGGCGACGAACAATAGGTAGTTATCGCGATAAGCAAACGGTATGCCGTTTGCTAAAACAATGCTGTAGCAAGCAGTAACAGGATCAAGAAAAGCGCTCACGACAATCAGCCAGAAAAACTACAGGGGACCGCTCATGTTTGGCACTCTTTGTTCGCGCTCAAAGATCATCGCCATGGTATTCGCGTCAGCGTTACTGTTTGCGTGCAGTGGCGACACCGGACCCGCAGGGCCAGCCGGCCCGACCGGCAACGCAGGCCCGCCCGGCCCCGGTGGCCCACCCGGACCGTCAGGTACCACCACCGTGCCCATCGATTCGGTCGACGAGATATTCGCTACCGTCCAGGGCGTCGCGATCCCGGCCGGTGGCGGCGCGCCGACGGTAACGTTGCTATTGCAGAATGACGTCGGGTTTGGCCTGACGGGGCTGCCGGCCGCGAACATCAGCCTGACGATTGCCCAGCTCTCACCCGGTCAGAACGGCAGCTCGAGCGAGTGGCAGTCGTACATCACGCGATCGAGCGCCGGAATTCCGGATGCGCAGGCAACAACCGAGTCAGCGACCGCGGGAACCTACACCGATAACGGGGACGGCACGTACACCTACACGTTCGCCCAGGATCTCACCGCGTATCCGGCCGGGCCGGCCTTTGACGAGAGCAAGACGCATCGTCTCGGCATCGAGATCCGCACGAATCGTGGTGGTTTCCTGCCGTACAACATCCCATCAAACAACGCACCGTACGACTTCCTGCCCACGGGCGGCGCACCGATCGAAACGCGCCTGATCGTCAACAACAATGCGTGCAACGCGTGCCACGACAATCTCGAACTGCACGGCGAAGCCCGCTTTGACGTCGAGTACTGCGTGACCTGCCACAATCCGCACTCAATCGACGGCGACTCCGCCGCGGAGCCGTGGGGCGGCACGGTCGACATGAAGCAGATGATTCACAAGATCCACTACGGCACGAACCTCGCAAACGGTTACTACGTCGTTGGGTTCCGCGGCAGCGTGCACGACTACTCCGACGTGCACTTCCCGCAGGACGTTCGTAACTGCACGACCTGCCACCAGGAAAACGACGCGACGGTGCCGCAGGCGAGCAACTGGCGCCAGGTACAGAATCGCGATTCCTGCGGTTCCTGCCACGATGACATCGACTGGGCCAACGGTGGCCATCCTGGCGGCCTGACGTTCGCCGACGATTCACTGTGCGTCGATTGCCACGGGGAAAGCTCGACCGTCAATAACGGCGAACTGCGTGTTGCCGAAGCGCACCGCATGCCGGCGCGCGAGGCCGAGGCGCTGTTCGAGTTCCGTGTCGAGAATATCGCCAATACGGCGCCAGGCGAGTTCCCGGTGATCGACTTCTCGGTATTCAATCCGCAGGCCAGCACGTTCTACGACATCCTCAACGATCCGGAATGGACGCAGTGCTTCACGAGCCGCCTCGCCATCGGCATCGCCTGGGATACGAGCGACTACCACAACCAGGGAAGCGGCAACACACCGGGCATCCCGGTCAGCATCGATCCGCTTGGCGGCGGTTCCTGCTTCGGCAATTCATCCGACATTGGCGGCGGCGTCTTCCAGGTCACGTCCCCGGTTGCCGTGCCCCTCAATGCCAGCGGCTCATTGGCCGTGACGATGGACGGTCATCCTGCGCTCGATATCGATGGCAGCCTGGCGCGAATCGCCGTCACCAACGTGGTTGCGTACGCGCCGATAACGGATGCCAGCGCAATGGCCCGGCGCAACGTCGTCGACATCGACAAATGCGACGATTGCCACAATCAGTTGTCGATGCACGGCAACAACCGCACCGACAACATCCAGGTCTGCGTGACGTGCCACGCACCAAATGTCACGGACATCAATCGCCGTGCCGGTCAGTGCGCAACCGACCTCGGCACCGACGACGCGCCGGTCGACATGAAGTACATGATCCATGCGATGCACGCGTCGTCAGCGACAGGGATTCCATACGAGGCCTGCGGCTTTGGCAACCGGCCACACACCTTCGACTTCCACTACCCGGGCAAACTCAACAACTGCGAGGGCTGCCATGTCGAAGGGGCTTACTACCCGGTTGATCCTTCCGCGGTGCTGGGAACGACGGTTTCGGCCAACGACCCGGCCATCCTGACCGACGACGTTGTCATTTCGCCAAACACGGCCGTGTGCTCAACCTGCCACGTATCTGCGCTGGCAGCCGAGCACATGACCCAGAACGGCGGTGACTTCAACGCCACAAAGACGGCCGATGGCACGCTGGTATCCAGTGGCGCCGAGACCTGCCAGCTGTGTCATGGCGAAGGCCGCTCAGCGGACGTCGCTGTCATGCATGACGTCGACTCGTTCGAGTCCAACTAGGTTGGATGCGATGATGAAGACCGCGAGACTGTGCAGCGCGCGTACGGTTGCGCTACTCGCGGTCCTCCTTTTCCCGGTCGCCGTCGCATCGCAATCCCCTGACGGTGCGACGGCGTCAGAGACGTACAGTCGCAAGGGCGCCGATACCTGCCTGTCATGCCACGACGACGATGCGACGGCGGCATTGTTTCGCTCCGCCCATGCGGTTCCGGGCGATAACGAGACACCCTTCGGTCATGGCGAACTGCAATGCGAAGCCTGCCACGGTCCGGGCGGCGACCACGCCGGACGCGTGCGGCGCGGACAGGAGCGCCCGCCGGTTTTTGCGTTTGGCGAAAGCGCGTGGGCCAGCATCGCCGAACAGAATGCGCTTTGCGTTGATTGTCACGGAGACGACGCCGCATCGACCTGGCACGGCGGCAACCATGACTTCAACAGCGTGTCATGCGCCGACTGCCATACCAGCCATTCAGGCAGTGACCCGGTACTCGAGACGTCGACACAGGCGGCCGTCTGCTTCGACTGCCATCAGCAGCAACGAACCCAGGCGATGAAACCGTACGCGCACCCGGTTCGCCAGGGCAAAATGGACTGTGGCAGCTGCCACGATCCCCACGGCGGCAACGACGAACTGGCGAGACAAACGGTGAACGACACGTGCTATGGCTGCCATGCCGAGACTCGTGGTCCGTATCTCTGGGAGCACGCACCCGTTGCGGAAGACTGCGGCAACTGCCACGACCCGCACGGTTCCACGCAGCCGGGGATGCTGACGATGCGCGCGCCGCAACTGTGCCAGGGCTGCCATTCACAGGACGGACACCCGAGCCTGCCGCAGGACGAGCGTGGCCTGCCTGCGAACCTGCCGTCGCAATACCTGCTAGGCGAAAGCTGTATGAACTGCCACGACGCCGTCCACGGCTCGAACCACCCCTCCGGCTCGAAGCTGATGCGTTAGGAGCGAGATGATGACCGCATCAAGAACGATGTTCACGGTACTCGCAGTGCTGGGACCCGCCGCAGCGTTGGCCCAGGCCGATACGAGCGAATGGCTGTGTGAAACCTGTCCGTTTGACGATGGATACCGCGCGTCTGTCGATGTTGGTGCCACGAACGTCAGCGACGACGCGGCACGCTTCGGCAACGCGACCGGCTACGACGAGAAAGGCATTTATGCCAACGTCGATGGCAATGGCCACTACGCGAGCGATGCGTACCGGCTGGCGTGGCGTGCGGAAGATCTTGGCTTATCATCCCGTGTGTTCGAAATCGACGCCGGCAAGCCCGGCGTATTTGGCGTTAAGCTGGGCTACCGCGAGCTCCCGTATCGCCGCTTCGACACGACACGCACAGTGTTCCTGCGCGGCGCGTCGGACACCCTGACGCTTCCCGCCGGTTGGGTACGCGCCGGGACGACCGGTAACATGCCGGCGCTGCAATCGTCGCTACGACGGCAAGATATCGAAAGTGACCGACAGATCCTGGACCTCGGCGCCGGCTGGACGCCGTTTGACCGCTTGACGGTACACGCAGACTTCCAGCGGCAGAATCGCGAGGGTGTCCGGATAACGGGCGGTTCGGGGTTTACCCAGGCGTCACTGTTGCCCCGGTTCTTCGACTACGAGACCGACCAGATTGACGCCGGGATTCGCTACGCATTCGACAGCGGCTACATCGGGCTTGCCTGGTACGGCTCGTTTTTCACCAACCGCAACCACTCGCTGACCTGGGAAACGCCTTTCCTGACGGCGCCCGGCGCGGAGAACCTGCGCCTGGCAACAGAGCCGGACAACGACTTTCAGCAGTTGTCGCTGAACGGTGCGCTGCGCACCGCCGCGTGGGACACCGTCGTCTCCTTTTCCGTCGCGAACGGCCAGGGCGAGCAGAACGAAACACTGTTGCCCTACACGATCAATCCGAACGCGGGGGCTGGCGCGCTGCCGCGAGCGGCGGCCGGCGCAAAAGTCGACACGGCACGGTACGCCCTGACGCTAACGACGCGACCGCTCGAGAATGGACGAATCCGGCTGACCTACCGACACGACGAGCGCGACAACAAAACGCCGGTTGATGACTGGAATCGCATCATTGTCGATATTTTCGATGCCGGAGAACTTGAGCAGAACACGCCCTACAGCTTCGAGCGTTCGCGACTCGGCGTTAGCGGTGAACTCGTCGTCTGGAAAGGAATTCGCATCTCGGGCGGCTACGACCGCAAGCAACTCGACCGCGACTACCAGGAAGTAGCGGAGCAAACGACGGATGCCGGCTGGGGCCAGGTCCGCTGGCGGCCGTTCGACTGGCTGGACCTGCGCGCAAAAGGCGGCACGGCTGAACGCGACATCGACCGTTACGATGAGTCTGTCGCAGTGAGCCTCGGCCAGAATCCACTATTGCGCAAATACAACCTGGCCTACCGCTTTCGCTCCTGGGGTGAGTTCGCCGCAACCGTGTCGCCGGCAACGGCACGATGGTCGATCACGACCACGGCATTGCTGGCCGACGATCGCTATAACAAGTCGCTGCTCGGCATGACGGACAGCGAGGAACTGCGGGTCACGGCCGATTTCTCGATCGCCGTCGGCGAGCGTGCGTCGCTGTTTCTGCTGCTTGGGCGCGAGGAAATCGATGCGTTGCAGACCGGCAGTGAGCAGTTCGGATCCTGGGACTGGCTGGCGCGTCACAACGACGAATTTACCCATGTCGGCGTTGGCGGACGATGGCGCAACGCCGACGACAAGCTCGATCTTCGCATTCACTTCAACCGCGGTGACGGCAAGACCCGCATCCGGATGGACAGCCTGACCGGCGGGCCCAGCACCCTCCCCGACCTCGAATCGACGCTGGACAGTTTGCGGGTGACCGGCCGGTACCGTATTACGGAACGGCTGGCGGGCATCCTCAACCTGCGCTACGAGCGCTTCAAACTCACCGACTGGGCGCTGGTCGCACCGGACACGCTGCCGACAATCCTGACGCTCGGCGCTCAGCCCTACGATTACGACGTCTGGGCGCTGGGACTGGCACTTCGCTATTCAGTCAACTGACCGGTACTTGTCGAACCACGCGACAATGTGATCGATTTTCGCGATCAGCTGGCTGGGTCGTCCCGCGATGTTGTGCGGCGCGCCCGGAATTTCCACGAGCGCGGTCTCGATACCGCGAATCTTTAGGCCGTTGTACAGCTGTTTGGCTTCGCTCAACGGTGTGCGCATATCCTCGGTTCCGACCATCACCAGGGTCGGCGTCTCGATGTTGCCCAGCAGGGAGACGGGAGAGAATTTCCAGTATGTTTCCGGGTTTTCCCACGGCTGCCCCGGGTAGCGGTAGTCGGCGTAGTTGAAATAGTTGTCAGCGGTCAGCGTTTTGGAAATCCAGTTCATGACCGGCTTTACGACGGCGGCCGCCTCGAAACGATTGTTCTTGCCGATCATCCATGCCGACATGATGCCGCCCGCACTGCCACCGGTAACGTACAGCCGATCCTCGTGCGCAAGTCCCTGTGCGATCAGCGCGTCGACGCCGTCCATGACGTCCTGGTAGTCATCGCCCGGGTAGTTGTTGTAGAGCAGGTTGGCAAACTCTTCGCCATATCCCGTGCTGCCGCGCGGGTTCGGGTAGAAGACGATGAACCCTGCGCTCGCGTACAGCTGGATCTCGGGCGAAAAGCGCGGCCCGTAATTCGAGATCGGCCCACCATGGTTTTCGACCAACAGTGGATATTCTTTCTGTGAATCGTAGCCCGGCGGTTTGACGATCCAGCCCTGGATGTCGCGGCCATCCGTCGTTGCCTTGTACCAGATTTCGTCGACCTGACCGAGTTCGCGCCAGTCGAACAGCGCGGCATTGTAATCGGTGCGAACAGCCGTCCGGCCGCGTTCAACGACGGCAAGCTCCGCGGGCCGGTACGGCGTCACGTGCGTGTACGCTATGCGCCCGCCACGGGACGCTGAGAACGAACCACCGCCGTACGGCCGCCCGATCGTCGTACCGCCAAGACTGCCAGCGACGTCGCGCCGAGCGCCGCGAGTCGTGACGTAACCGATTTTCGTGCCGCCGTGCTCATCGTAGGCAAAGTAGATGCCGTTGTCCGACCATGCCGGCGCGGCAACGCTGCGATCGAGATCGCCCGTCAGCTCCCGCTTGTTGCCGCCATCCGCATCCATGACCCACAATGAATCGACCTGGTAGGCCTGTACCTTGTCTTCGAAACGGGTCCAGGCAATCTCGCCCGTCTCCGGCGATACGGCAGGTGCGGTGTCGGGTCCGTTCTGTTCCGTCAACGCCTCCACTGCACCCGTTTCCAGCCCGACGCGGTAAATCTCGGAATTGGCGAACGCCGTTTCCCAGTCTTCGTTCCGGTTGCCCGAAAAAATCAGCGCCTTACCATCCGCTGACCATACCGGGGCGCTGTCGTGCCGGTACGCGCCGTCCGTCACCTGGCGAACGGCGCCGCCATCGGCCGGAACCACGAAGTACTGCGTATAGCCCGGCTCGATGTAGCCGGAGCCGTCTTTTTCGTACTTCAGGCGTGTCGTTACCCGCGGGGTCTCGGCCCACGTTGCGCCATCCGGCGGCGTTGGCGCGGTCACGAGCACCGGCGGCGACTCGGGAACCAGCATGGAGAACGCGATCCATTGTCCGTCCGGCGACCAGCTCAGACCGCTCGCCGAGCGATCGAGTTGCGTGATGCGCGCCAGCTTGCCGGACCCGACCCGGTAAACGTGGATTTCCGCACCATGTTCGGTATCCCCGGTAAATGCCACTCGCGAGCTGTCCGGCGACCACGCGGCACCGCCCTCGTTCGTATCGCGCCCGGTAAGCGGCTGGTTGTTGCCGCCGTCGAAGTCCATGATCCACAGCCGGCTCGTCTTGCCGTCTGTCATCACGTCCATCGCGTTGCGGTTGTACACAACGCGTTTTCCGTCCGGCGAGATCTGCGGGTTGGATACCCACTGCAGGTCGAACACGTCCATGCGGTCGAACGGTTTGAGATCCGCCGCGCTCGTTACAGGCACAAAAAGGACGGCGGCAAGGATCAGGCGCAGCATGTCGGTAGCTCTCTCCTAAAAGCGATACGCGAATTCTGCCCCCCACGTGAGCGGTGCTGCAACCGACGTGAACGGCGTGCCAAACGGTGCCGAGATATCACGCACGCCGCCGAGCAGTTTCTGGTCGAGCAGGTTGCGGCCCCACAGGGCGACCGTCCACGTGTCGCTGTCGTTGGTCCACGCGATGCGAGCGTTGAGTTCCTGGCGATCCTCGTAGAAGCCGGGGATGACGACCGGGACGAAGTTGGGGTCAAGCTGTGACGTATCTTCGTTAAAGATGTAGTCGAGACGTGTATCGAGCGAACCACGGCCTATTTCCGGCGTCCAGCCAAGCGTAATCGTGTAGTCGGTGTCGGTGGTACTCTTCGGTCCGGCGCCGCCGTTGTCGTCTCCCGGACCGTCAAACGCTTCCCAGACCGCACGCGCATCGCGCACCGTCGTGATCAGCCCGACGCGGAACGATTCGACCGGGTACCAGTCAAGCACGACCTCTATGCCCTGGAAGTCCTCGTTGCCCGTGATGATCGTCGGTATCGGGTTGGTGCCACCACCTGGCGGAAACGCATCGACCGTTCGCTGGCGTCCGTCGATCTCCATGTCGAACAGCGCGACCTGTGCCCGCAACCGGTTGTCGAAGAACACGCCTTTCAGGCCGACCTCGATATTGGTCGATTCCTCCGGGCGCAGCGGGAACTCGGACGTCGACACGTCCAGCGAGTCGTAACCGCCCGACTTATAACCGGTTGAATACGAAGCAAATACCTGTGCGTTCTCGGCGATCTGGTAGCGCGCCACTGCACGTCCCGTCACCTTGTCCCAATCGTGTGACGCGGTCAGCGTGCCGGTACGCGCCTCGGTATAGCCCGGGATCGGAAGAAACACGAGATCCGGCGTCGGAATGCCGGTGCGTGCACCGGAGGTCTCAAACGTGTTGGCCGGGTTGCGCCAGCTGAATGACTTTTCGTCATTACTGTAGCGCAGACCGAACAACAGGTTCAGACGATCATTGACGGCAAAGTCGACGTCGCCGTAGATACCCCAGTTCCTGAAATCGCCGTCATTGAAATAGATTTCGCTCCACGCCGATCCGGCAAAGCCCGGGCCCACAAACGGTCCTGGAAAGCCCATGACCTGCAGCGCGTCATAGTACAGGTCGCCCGACGCGACAACTTCCTGCGGTGTGACATTCAGTCCCTGGGTGCCGAGAAAAATCGACATCGTTACCGGATCCCAGATGTGTTGCATGTCGGGTGTGAACGGCAGGCCCAGTAACTGGCCCAGGGCTGCCAACGCCTGCGGTTCCGGCAGCCAGTTCGGATCGTCCGGGTCCGTGATGCCGAGCGCTGCGTTTACCTCGGCGACAACGCCGGCGCGGATTTCGGTTGTCACCGCGCGCATCGCCGAATCGACGTTGGTGTTGACAGGAATCTCCTGGTGCACATCTTCGCGCGAGTAGTTCGCGCCGAACACGACGTTCACCCGATCACTGGAGAAATTGAACTGCAGCTCGGTATAGCTGATGTCCGAATTCTCGATATTATCCGTGTCGAGGTACCGATCGATTTCCGCCGTGCCGTCTTCATCCTGCTTGTTGATCGTGTCGAACTTGCGGTAGCCCGCGATGAATTTGGCCGACCAGGCGTCATTGAAGTCATGGTTCAGCTTGGCATTGGCAGCCCACATGTCGCGCGTCTCCTTGCCGGCGACGACGTCGTTGAGCATAACGCCGCAACGCGGATCGAGCGGGCATGCCGCAAATGCGCTGAGGCCGATTGCCGCACGCGGCGCGTTGTCGACCTTGTCGTAGTCGTACGAGACCTGCAGGTCAGTGGCATCGGAGATGGTCCATAACGCGGACAGTCGTGCCGCAATGTTTTCCTGCTCGCCCGCATCGCGTCCACCCGGGACCAGGTTCGTAACATAACCACCGCGGGTATTGCTGAGGATGTTGGCACGCACAAAGAAGTTTTCACTGAGCGCCGTGTTGCCCATCGCCTCGATGCGGAACAGGTCGAAGTTTCCGACGCGTGCCCTGACAAAACCCTCGCTGTCTGCGCCGGGCCGGTTCGGAACGAGATTTACTACGCCCGCAGCCGCGTTGCGGCCATACAGTGTGCCTTGCGGACCCTTGAGAACCTCAACACGCTGCAGGTCGGAAAACGTGATTGACGTAGCGGCCCGCGGTACGTAGACCTCGTCGTAGAAAGTCGCAACCGAGGGATCTCCGCCCGTCGAAATGTTCGCGCTCGAAACGCCACGAACGGTGATCGTCGCCTGCGTCGGGTTTTCACCCACCTCGAACCCCGGAATGAAATCCTGCATGTCCTGCAGGTTCAGGGCACCCGTTTGTTCGATGTCGGTCGCGCCAAACACATCAACTGTAATTGGCACCTCGATGGTGCTCTGCTCGCGCTTTTGTGCAGTAACCGTGATCTCGTCGAGTACGATATCTTGCGCCATCGCCGCGAGCGGCAACCCGAACGCGAAGACGGCAAATGCGCCGGTCCGGCGTAGCTGTGAGTCAAACATGACTTTCCCCCTGATATTCCTGTATTTCACCCGATCCCCTGAGTCGTGCAATGATCGACAACATTGCACAGAAGTGCAACTATCGGATTCTGCTATAGTCGCGCGATGCACCCGGTTCTGGTCATCGGCAGCAGCAATACCGACATGGTGACCCGGGTGCCGGAGCTATCGAGTCAATTCCGTACGCCCGGGAATGCACTTGAGCACTGATTTGATCGAGATCGTCGAGTGTCACGCCGAAGGCGAAGTCGGCGACGTCGTCGTTGCCGGCGTCGAGCCGCCGCCGGGCGAAACGGTGTGGGCGCAATCACGGTTCATCGCTGACGACGACACGCTAAGGCAGTTCCTGCTCAACGAGCCGCGGGGCGGCGTGTTCCGGCACTGCAACCTGCTCGTGCCACCAAAGCATCCGGACGCCGACATTGGCTTTATCATCATGGAACCTGCCGACACGCCGCCAATGTCGGGATCGAACGCGATCTGTGTCAGCACCGTCGCACTTGAATGCGGCATCGTCGAAATGACCGAACCGGAGACGTATCTCACGCTCGAGGCACCGGGCGGCCTGGTTCCTGTTGTTGCACGCTGCAAGGACGGCAAGGTTTTGTCGGTGACGATCAACAACGTCCCGTCCTTTGCGCACAAATCGGAAGCCGCGCTTGAGATTCCCGGTATCGGCACTCTTTCCGTAAGCACAGCGTACGGGGGAGACAGCTTCGTGGTCGTCGACGCGGCACAACTCGGTTTCAATCTCGTTCCCGAGGAGGCCGGCGAGCTGGCTGCCCTGGGAGTGCGTATTGCCGGCGCTGCCACCGAACAACTGGGGTTCGCGCACCCGGAGATTCCCGACTGGCGTCACGTTTCGTTTTGCCTGTTCACGCACGCGGTCGAACGGGTCAATGGCCTGCCAACCACTCGCCATGCCGTAGCCATTCGCCCGGGCAAGATCGACCGGTCGCCTACCGGTACGGGCGTATCGGCACGGCTCGCACTCCTGCATGCCCGCAACCAGGCCGACACCGGCGATATATTGCGGGCTCACTCGATCATCGATTCAGAATTCGTCGGGCGGATCGAAAGGGTGACGGCAATCGGTGATGTGCCCGCGATTATTCCGAGCATCACCGGACGCGCCTGGATCACGGGTCGGCGCCAGCTTTACAGGGAGACCGGCGATCCATGGCCAACCGGCTACCGCATCGCCGACACGTGGCCGGCGGAACGTAACTGAAATCAGGCGAGCAGCGCGACCAGGTCCGCACCGAACATCGAAATCAGCCCGAAACTGACGCCACCGATCAGAAGTGCGGCGAACAGTCCGAGCGCGAACGGCCGCATACCGATCTTGATGATCCCGGCAAACATCGACGTAAGGCCGACCGCAGCCATGGCAACCAGCAGGCATCGTTCGGCCGCATCGCGAATGATCTCAACAACGTGTTGCCATTGGCCGGGCTCGAGCACACCGAAAGGCTTGTCGCCAAGATCCCCGACCGTGCGAATCGCCGACATCATGGCAAAGCCGACGATGAACCACGGAATCATCGAGAGAATGTTGATTTTCGAGGCTTCACCGTCGCGCTGCTGCGCGCCGAACAGGATGCCGACCAGCGGAATGACGGCAATCATGCAGAGGTTACGAACGAGTTTCGTGACCGTGGCGATGTCGAGCGCGATTGGCGCGTTGTATTGCGCCTCGTACATCATGCCGGCCCCGGCGACCTGTGCCGTCTCGTGAATCGACACACCGAGAAACAGTCCGGCGAGCTCAGGCTGGGCGCCGAATACGTGATGCGCCAGCACGGGGTAGAAAAACATCGCGGCGATTCCGAATACCGTCACGCATGCGATTGAGTAGCTGACCTCAGACTCGTTGGCCTTGATAAGCGGCGCCGTAGCAACGATGGCCGTGCACCCGCAGATACTTGTACCCACAGCGATCAAGCCACTGAGTTGTTTTGTGAGACCCATCCTGCGGCCGATGATACTCACCGTCAACAAACCAATCGCGATGGCCGCGATCACGAACGGCAAGGCGACGAGCGTGAACTGTCCTGCCCCGAGAAGACTGAGTCGAATGCCCAGCAGCATGATGCCGATGCGCAGAATGGTCGATGAGCAGAATCTCAATCCCGGCTGCATGGCCTCGGGCAGGCGCACGAGATTCGCGACAAGCATGCCGATGATGATCGCCATCATGATGGCACTGACCGGGCTCTTTTCGAAGTCGAGCACGGCGACGCCAAACCACGTTGCGGCGTAGCCTGCGATCAACGACACGAAAACGGCCAGCCCGATGCCGGCCCACCAACCGGGCAACTGGATGTTGTTGGACAAGGGTGCAATTCCGGATTAAACGACTGCGCGGGATGATACCCTATGTGCCTTCAACGCACTTCCCGAATTACGAGGCAAGCATGTCTGAAGCAGCAATCAAGAGCGCCGCGCCGGCCGTCCCGGATTACTCCTCGTTAACTGCATCGCTGACGGCGACCTTCGACAGCGGCAAGACGCGTGATCTCGACTGGCGCCGCAATCAACTCATCGCGCTCGAACGCATGATGTCTGAGCGGGAAAGCGAAATCATCCAGGCCCTGCACGACGATCTCGGCAAGCCGCCGATGGAATCGTTCTCGACCGAAATCTCCTATGTGACCGGCGATGCGGTCTACCTGCGGAAGAACCTCAAGCGCTGGACGAAGAAGCGCAAAGTGCCGACGCCGCTGGTCGGACAACCGGGCAAGAGCTGGGTCCAGCCGGAGCCGCTGGGCGTCGTGCTGGTCATCGGGGCCTGGAACTACCCGCTGCAACTGGTACTTGCCGGCATGGCCGCGGCCGTCGCCGCCGGCAACTGTGTCGTCCTGAAACCCTCGGAGCTTGCGCCGGCAACATCGGCCCTGGTCGCGAAGCTCGTGCCGGCATACCTCGACGACGATTGCATCAAGGTGGTCGAAGGCGCCATCCCGGAAACGACGGCACTTTTGGAGCAGCCGTTCAATCACATCCTGTATACCGGCAACGGTAATGTCGGCCGAATCGTCATGGCAGCAGCCGCGAAACACCTGACACCCGTCACGCTGGAACTCGGTGGCAAAAGCCCGTGCATCGTCATGCCGGACGCAAACCTCGACGCGACTGCCAAACGAATTGCCTGGGGCAAGTTCCTTAACGCGGGGCAAACGTGTATTGCACCCGACTACATACTGACCGACGCGGACACCGAGGCGAAGCTGCTGCCGTTGATCGACAAACACATTTCCGCAATGTTCGGCGAAGACCCGTCACAGTCGGAGTCGTATGCGCGCATCGTCAATGACCGCCACCTCGCCCGGCTCAGCGGACTCATCGACGAAAGCAAGGTCGCTATCGGCGGCCAGGTCAACGCCGAGACACGGTTCATGGCGCCGACGGTGATGACCGGTGTAACTTCTGACGACGCCATCATGCAGGAAGAAATTTTCGGACCGATCCTGCCGATCGTGCGCGCCGAGTCGCTGGAGGACGCGATCGCTTTCATTCGCGCCGGCGACAAGCCGCTTGCCGCCTACCTGTTCACGGAAGACTCGAAAACCGAGGACAAATTCCTGCAGCAGGTGAGCTGCGGCAATGCGTGCCTCAACGATGTCCTGATGTTCATGACGGTTCAGGAGCTGCCGTTCGGCGGCGTCGGCCCGAGCGGCATGGGCACGTATTCGGGCAGGAACGGGTTTGACACGTTCAGTCACCTGAAAGCTGTCATGAAGCGCGGTTGGTGGCCGGATCTGGAGGTCCGCTACGCCCCGTACACCGAAAAGAAATTCAGGTTTCTTAGAAAAATCATCTAACCACCAGGGGAAAACAACAATGATGTCCCGATTTCGTATCGCGGCAGCGATGCTGCTGCTCGCCACCGGTTCGTCGGTTTCGGCGGCTACTACACTGATCCATGCCGGTGAACTGCTCGCCGTCCCGGGAAAAGCGCCCGCGAAGGCGCAGACAATCGTTGTCGAGGACGGCCGCGTTACGGCGGTGCTGGGAGGCTATGCGGATCCTGCGCAGTTCGGCGACGACGTTTCGGTCATTGACCTCAAGGACGCATTTGTCCTCCCGGGCCTGATGGACATGCACGTGCACTTGCAGGGCCAGTACGGCCCCAACAACGACCGCGACTCGCTCAAGATGTCGAGTCAACTGATGCAGATGCGCAGCATCCACTACGCGATGAAGACCCTGCTTGCAGGTTTCACCACCGTGCGTGACGCGGGATCGTCCGAGCAGGAAATGTACGCATTGCGGGACGCCATTGAGGCAGGCTGGGTCGATGGTCCGCGCATCATCGCCGCCGGCGGTGTCGGAATCACTGGCGGTCACGCTGACATCTCGGGTGTCAAGCCGGAACTCATGGATATCCTCACGGACGTCAACGTCTGCGACGGTCCGTACGACTGCCGCCGTGCCGCCCGCAATACGATCAAGTACGGCGCCGATCTCATCAAGATCACGTCGACCGGCGGCGTGATGACGCAGCGCGCAACCGGCACCGGGCAGCAGATGGAGGCCGACGAGCTGAAAGAAGTCGTGCTCGCAGCCGCCCGCATGGGCCGCAAGGTGGCGTCGCACGCTCACGAAGAAGACGGCATCGTCGCGGCGCTCGAAGCCGGCGTCGCCAGCATCGAGCACGGCACATACACGGGTCCGCGTGCAATCAGGCTATTCAAGGAAACCGGCGCCTATCTCGTACCGACACTGCTCGCCGGAAAAACCGTGAAAAACATGGCCGCTGAAGCGCCGTTCATGGACCCGGCAGTGCGTGAAAAGGCCGCGCGTGTCGGTGCCGACATGGCCGGCAACTTTGCGAAAGCACATGCCGCCGGTGTGAACGTCGCTTATGGCACCGACTCAGGCGTTTCGCCGCACGGCACAAACGCGGAAGAAGCCGTGTTGATGGTCGAGGCCGGAATGACGCCGATGGAAGTACTTGTCGCTGCGACCATCAACGCGGCCGACCTCATCGACATGAGCGACGAAATCGGAACGATCGAGGCAGGGAAATTCGCCGACATCATAGCCATCGACGGTTCGCCGCTCGACAGCATCGAGGAGCTGCTCGACGTTGACTTCGTCATGAAAGGCGGCAAGGTTTACAAGAACCAGTGAAGCCCAGCACGCTGCGCATCGGTTACCGCTACCGACCCGGGCGGCTGGCAGAAAGCTACGATGCTGTCGTTATCGGTTCGGGTATGGGCGGCCTGACCACTGCCGCCCTGCTCTCCGACCTCGGCTGGCGCGTGTGCGTGCTCGAACAACACTACACGGCCGGCGGCTATACACACTCCTACGAGCGCAACGGGTACGAGTGGGATGTCGGCGTGCACTACATCGGTGACGTCGGCGCGCCGACCCGGACGCGCAAGATGTTCGACTACCTGTCGGGTGGCAACCTGAAATGGGCCCCGATGGACGACGAATACGATCGTTTCTACGTTGGCGACAAGGTATTCAACGCGAAGGCGGGCAAACAGGCATTTCGCGACAACCTGGTTCGCCAGTTTCCCAACGAGGAAGCGGCCATCGACCGGTACATGGTATTGCTGAAGGAAACCGGCAGCGCGATGTCGTCGGTTGCCATGCAGCGTGCGCTTGAGCCATGGCAGCAGTCGTTGATGTCATCGTTCCTAAAGTGGAAACAACCCGCTCATCTTTACAAGACGACGTACGAAGTCCTGAGCGAATTGACCAACGACCCGGACCTGATCGCGACAATATGCGGGCAGTGGGGCGACATGGGAGTCCCGCCAAAGCGCTCGCCGTTTCTCGTGCACTCGATGATCGCACGTCACTACCTCTACGGCGGCTATTACCCGGTCGGTGGCTCGTGGAAGATCGCCGACGCGATCATTCCGAAAATCCAGGCGAAGGGCGGCGAAGTTTTTACCTATGCACGCGTTCGGGAGATCCTCGTTGAGGACGGGCGCACTGTCGGTGTGCGCATGAAAGATGGCCACCGGATCGAATGCGACTGCGTCGTTTCCTCCGCGGGCGTTACGAATACGTTCGAGCACCTGCTGCCCGAAAGCGCTGTGAGCGAACTCGGCTACGAGAAGAAACTCCATAATGTTGAGCCGAGCGTTGCGCACCTCGGCATCTACGCCGGCTGCAAGGGAACGGCCGAAGAGCTCGGCCTGCCGAAAACCAACTTCTGGATCTACCCGGACAACGACTACGACGAGGCGACCGACCGGTTTCTAGACGATCCGGAGGCGCCCTTCCCGGTCGTCTATATTTCTTTCCCATCGGCGAAAGACCCGGACTACCTGAACCGTCATCCCGGCACCGCGACGATCGAAATCGTCGCACCGGCGCCGTACAAGTGGTTCGAAAAATGGAAGGACGAGACCTGGGGCAAACGCGGTGGCGATTACGACGCACTCAAGGCGCAGTTCGGCGAACGACTCATGGAACATCTGTATGACAAGTTGCCGCAGCTCCGCGGCAAAGTCGACTACTGGGAAGTATCCACGCCGCTGTCGACAAACTGGTTCGGCGGCTACCAGCAAGGCGAACTCTACGGCCTCGCGCACACGCCCGGCCGCATGCAGGAAAAATGGCTGCGGCCGAAAACGGACATCAAAGGCCTGTGGCTAACGGGCCAGGACATCCTGACCTGCGGCGTCACCGGCGCGATGATGTCGGGCGTGCTGACGACGACCAGTATCGTCGGAATGCGGAGAATGGGTCCGCTGATGAAGCGGGTTTATGCCTGACGCCGCTCCGGATGAGCGACTTCAGAACAGGTAGTTGAAGCCGACAACCAACAGTGTGCCGGTTTCGTCGTCGCCTCCATTGAGATACCTGCCTTCGAGGCGAATCGCCAGTTTTTCGCGCCTCGAAAAATCCACGCCGAACCCGATTTCCAGCGCGTCATCACCGAACAACGCATCGTCCAGGCCCACGCTGCCGGGTTCGATATCGACAAAGTAGTTGGCCGCACCGATGCGCCCGTACACATCTACCGAATCTGAAGCAGGATAGATCAAGCGGCCAAAAAGCTCGTATCCGCGAACTTCAATCTCGGTGTCCACGCCGCCGAAAGAGTCATCGGCACGCCCAAGTGAGAATCCACCAAAACCAAGCGCAAGGTTGGAAGTAAACCGGTATTCGACCTCGGCCATAAGGCCGAAGCCATTGCCACTAAATGTATCCGAACCGTCCTTGTCTCTGATTCGACTGGAACCGATGCCGGCGCTGACACCCCAACCTGACTTTTCCTGTGCCACCGCCGGTTGTCCGGGTACAAGGCAAACGAAAAAAAGAAGTGCGCATGTGTGGCGATACCCGACCATTGTCCAGCCTCCTGTAGCTTGCGGCGGAGTCCATCGGACCTCGCAAGTCAGTGCAACGCCAAAATTGTAACTCACGCAAGACCTGAACAACCTGTTGTCAGGCCAACTCGACCAGCGACCAGTCGACGCGAGTTCCTGATAGTTGCACTGGTCGAGACGTTCCCGCGGGAACGTCTATGTTGGAGAAACGGCTCCTCATCGACGCCACGACGTTGTCAATCGAGATCGGTCGCGGTATGGCATGCGTCGATATCGGCTCATTGCGCCAGTCCACGAAATAGATCTCGCCGCCATCCGTGACGTCCGGATGGGGCAGACAGGCAACGGCTGATGACATGATTTTCCCCTCTCTCGTATACTGATTTTATATACAGCTTTGTAGCCGTAACACACTGTTATTGCTATAAAAAAAGAGGAAAATATGGCTAGAAACTATCCTCGGCCAGCGCCATCACCACATCCGGCCCGGCGGTCGCCGCGGCCCGGTACGCGCCGGCTCTCGGCAGTATGTGACTTGCGTAGAACGCAGCCGTCTGCAACTTGGCGTTCGCAAACGCCGCATCGTCCGCCGATGCACCGTTTACGACGACAAGAGCTGCCCGCGCCATCTGGTAACCGCCCATGACAGTACCGGCCAGCATCAGGAGATTGACCGCGGCCGACCCAGGCACGTTCGGGTCGGTCGGTGCATTTTCGAGCAACCAGTTCACCGTTGTTTCAAGGTCGTCAACACCGGCTGCAAGGGCCGAACCAATGCCGGCAATACGCTCGTCAGTCAACTCATCAACAAGTGCACGCATTTCAGCGATTAGCGCCTTCACCTCACGACCTTCGTCAGCGAGTATCTTGCGACCCGCAAAGTCGCCGGCCTGGATTCCCGTCGTGCCCTCGTAAATAGGCAAAATGCGTGCATCACGCATGTGCTGCGCCGCTCCGGTCTCCTCGACATAGCCCATGCCGCCGTGAACCTGCACGCCGAGCGACGTGACTTCCTGCGCGACCTCGGTCATCCAGCCTTTGACGACCGGCGTCAGCAGGGCGAGGCGGTTTGACGCGGCCTCGCGCGCCTCGCTGGAGTCGCCATGATTCGAGTGATCGTGTACGCCGGCCGTAACGAACGCGACCGACCGCATTGCTTCGATGTGCGCCTTCATCAATAGCAACATGCGTCGAACATCGGCGTGGTTGATGATCGACACGCGCCCTTTCATACCGGGTGCACCGCCCTGAATTCGCTCCTTCGCGTAGTCACGAGCAAGCTGGTACGCACGTTCGCTGATCGACAGTCCCTGTACGCCGACTTCGATCCGCGCGTGGTTCATCATTGTGAACATGCAAGCGAGCCCCTTGTTTTCCTCGCCGACGAGGTAGCCGATGGCACCGTCGCGATCGCCGAAGCTCATGACACACGTCGGGCTACCGTGAATGCCAAGCTTGTGCTCGAGCGATTGCACGTTGACGTCGTTGCGCTCACCGATGCTGCCATCGTCGTTAACCAGGTACTTGGGCACCAGGAACAACGAGATGCCGCGCACACCCTCGGGCGCATCCGGCAGCCTTGCGAGCACCAGGTGCGCGATGTTCTCCGACATCTCATGGTCACCCCAGGTGATGAAGATCTTCGTGCCGGTGATCCGGAATTGATCGCCCTCCGGCACCGCTTTGGTTGTCACCGCAGCAAGATCCGAACCGGCCTGCGGCTCGGTAAGATTCATCGTGCCGGTCCATTCGCCGGTTGCCATCTTCGGCAGGTAAACGCGCCGCAAGTCCTCGGAGGCATGCTTGTCGATCGCGATGATGGCGCCGGTCGTTAGCATCGGTCCGAGGGAAAACGCCAGGCTTGCCGACTGCCAGCTTTCGACGGCGGCCAGGCCCGCCAGGTCGGGCATCCCCATGCCTCCATGGTCGGGAGACACCACGAGGCTTTGCCAACCATTTTCGACAAACTGGGCGTACGCCTCGGCAAATCCTGGCGCCGCGTCGACTTTGCCGTCAACGAGCTTTGCGCCGACCTCGTCGCCAGGCACGTTCAGCGGTGCGACGACCTCGGCCGAGAACTTGGTGGCCTCCTCGACGACCTGATCGACAACGTCGCGGTCGAACTCGCTGAAGCTGTCCAGGGCAAGTACGTCATCGATGCCGGCAAGCTCATGAATATTAAAGAGAATGTCTTTGAGCGGTGGGGTGTAATCGGCCATGGCGAAACAGGATTTTTTTGGATTGATCGTCCATTTTACCGGCTCATCGATGCCGGCCGCTTACCGGTATCACGGTAGATGCCATGCCAATGGTAGACTGCCCGCCATTTTGTGATTCCTGAGGGGGAGAAACAAACATGGCGATGAGCGAGAGTCACACCACGACCGTCAAGGACGTCAAGCAGCTCGGAATCTGGGCCGCGATCTGCAGCCTCGGCTATGTTTTCTGGGTTTGCGGGGCCATGGAAATGGTCGAACGCCTCGCGTACTACGGCGTTCGACAGGTATCCAGCCTGTACGCGACCGACGCGCAATCCAATGGCGGACTGGGGTTGCCGGGACCGGAGATCGGCATCATTTTTCTGGTCTGGGCCATGGTGCAGTCGTTTGTGCCCGTGTTTACAGGAGGCATCTCTGATCGCATCGGCTACAAGGAAACCATCTTTGCGTCGACCGTGTTCAAGATCATGGGTTACCTGCTCATGGCCTGGTTTCCGACATTCTGGGGATTCATGGCTGGCGCTGTTGTGCTCGCTTTCGGCACCGGCATCTTCAAACCCGGCATTCAAGGCACGATCGTCAAGGCAACCAGCCGCGAAAACAGTTCGATTGCGTGGGGCGTTTTCTACCAGACCGTCAACATCGGCGGCTGGATCGGTCCCCTGGTCGCCGCGCAGTTACGGCAGCTCGAGTGGCAATACGTTTTCTACGCCTGTGCAGCCATCATTTCCCTCAATTTCCTGCTTCTGCTGACTTACAAAGAACCTGATAAAGAGGCCCGGCTGGAACACCGTCGCAAGGTGAAGGCCGGCGAGATTATCGAGCAGAGCCTGTTGATTGACAGCTTCAAGGAGATCACGCGCCCGATACTGCTCTGGTACATGGTGCTGTTTTCCGGCTTCTGGTTCATGTTGATGGCGTTCTGGGACGTTGGGCCGCTGTTCTTCCGGGACTGGGTGGATACGACCGTTTTGGTACAACACCTGTTCGGCGAAGATGGCACGCAAAGCTGGTTCTGGATATCGGTGCTCGGGCTTGCCCAGGACGGCAAGAGCATGCAGCCGGAAGCACTCGTTAACTTGAACGCGATGCTCATCATGTTTATTTGTTTTCTCATTGCCGGCTGGAGCGCGTTGATCAAAGCGACGAATTCCATGGCTATCGGTACGTTCCTGGCGGCTACCACGCTGATCATCTTTGCCGAGTTCAATTACGTGTGGATCATCGTCCTCGGTATCGTCTGTTTCTCGATCGGTGAAATGCTTTCAAGCCCGAAATGCTCCGAATACCTGGGCAATATCGCACCATCGCAGAAGAAAGCCATGTACCTGGGATTCAGCCAGCTGCCGCTCGGCATCGGCTGGATGGCCGAGGGCTACTTCGGACAAACGCTCTACTACAAGTACGGTGCGATCGACACGGTGGCCCGACCTGCGCTTGTCGACGCCGGCATAAGCCAGGCGGATGCAGATGCCATCCCGATTGGCGAAGCATTCCAGAAGCTGGTCGAGGTCACGGGACAGAGCGCCGACGTACTCACCGCCCAGCTCTACGCGGCCAACAATGTCGGCGTCGCGTGGTACATCATGGCATCCGTCGGCATCGTGTCGGCGGCCGGCATGTACGTCTACGGGCGCTGGACGTACCAGCTCAGGGAATAGACTCGAAGTAGCGGGACAGCATCGCGAAGCCGGGGATGTGGCATGAGAATCGCCGCTCGTTGCAAAAGGCCGGACTGAATCGGACCTCGGCAGGAGTCACACAATGGTCATGTAATTGTCCGGCCGGGGTCAGGACCTGAAACGGTTCCCGGCCGGACAATGCTCGCCGTGAATTGAACATCATTGCGAGGATAAACACATGATCTACAACAACGTTCTGGAAACCATCGGCAATACGCCGGTCGTCCGGCTGAATTCGATCGGCCCGGACCACGTCGAACTCTACGCGAAGGTCGAATCCTTCAACCCCTGCGGGTCCGTCAAGGACCGCCTGGCATTTGCGATCATCAACGACGCTGAGCAGCGCGGAATCCTGAAGCCCGGCCAGACCGTCGTGGAAGCGACCTCCGGCAACACCGGCATCGCGCTTGCCATGGTCTGCGCGGCGAAGGGCTACCCGTTCGTCGCGATCATGGCCGAGTCTTTTTCCATCGAACGCCGCAAGATCATGCGCGCGCTCGGTGCCAAGGTGATCCTGACGCCGGCCGCCGAACGTGCGACGGGCATGATGCGGCTCGCAGAGAAACTCGAGAAAGAGCGCGGCTGGTTCCTGGCGCGCCAGTTCGAGAATCCGGCCAACCCGGAGTATCACCGCAACACCACGGCGCCTGAAATCCTGGTGGATTTTGCCGGTCGCCGCCTCGACTACTGGGTGAGCGGCTACGGCACCGGCGGCACCATGACCGGTGTGGGCGAAGTGCTCAAAGCCGCTCGCCCGGACCTGAAAGTCATCGCCACAGAGCCGGCGGGCGCGTCGCTCCTTGGCGGTGCGGACTGGGCGCCGCACAAGATCCAGGGCTGGACGCCGGACTTCATCCCTGAAGTGCTGAACCGCGAGGTCTATGACGAACTGCGTCCCGTTTCGGATGAGCGTGCCATCGAGATCGCAAAACGACTTGCCGCCGAGGAAGGCCTCTTCGTCGGCATATCCGCGGGTGCAACGCTGGCGGCGACGCTCGAGGTGGCCGAGGGAGCCGAACCCGGTTCTGTCCTCCTCGCGATGCTGCCCGATACCGGCGAGCGTTACCTCTCCACGCCGCTGTTCGAAGGCGTGCATGACGGTTCCGACGACGACCTGCTCGACAAAGCCGCCTGAGCGAATCGCCGGCGATGCAACCCGGGCGCCCGGCCGGTTTACGGCCGGGCGTTTTTTGGTATGTTGGGCCGCTGATTGCCCCGGAGACACTCGATGCAGCCCGTCCGCTACCTGCTTACCCTGCTTTTGTTGTTCGCAATCCCCGCCCTTGCGGAGGTCGATGTCCGCGATGCCGATGCCGACATGTACCCGACCGATGTCAGCTACGACCCATCAGTCCCGACGCCCGCCAGCTTCCTCGGCCACGAGCTCGGTGCCGAGCCGGTACGCCACCACAAGCTGGTCGAATACATCACAGAGGTTGCCGAGGCGAGCCCGCGGTTGTCGGTCGAAGTCATCGGCTATACGCACGAGCGACGTCCCATCCTGTTCGTCATTGCAACGTCCGAGGCGAATCGTGCGCGTCTCGATGAAATCAAGGCACAGCATGTTGCATTGACCGAACCGTCGCGCAACCAGGCCGTCACTGACGACATGCCTGTCGTGACCTGGGTCAACTACGGTGTGCACGGCGCCGAGGAAAGTGGCATGGACGCGTCGGTGCCGTTCATCTACCACCTGGCTGCGGCAATGGACCCGAAGCTCGATGACGTGCTCGACAAGAGCGTCATTCTCGTCACGGCGATATTCAACCCGGACGGCCACTCGCACCGCGTTGCCTGGCTGGACTCGTGGGGCGGTCGCAACGCGATTACCGATCCGGCACATATCGAACACAATTTTAATTGGGGATTCGCGCGGACAAACCACTATGGATTCGACCTGAACCGGCAATGGTTGCTGCTCACGCAGCCCGAACCCCGTGCCTGGATGAAAAAATGGCACGAGTGGCGTCCCAACCTGACGGTCGACTACCACGAGATGGGCTCGGCCGACACCTACTACTTCCACCCGGGCGTCGCAACGCGGACCAATCCGCTGGTGCCCGAAGAAGCCGAACGCCTGATGGCCAAAACGGCAAAGACATCCGAAGCGTTCCTCGACAGTGAAGCGCGCCTGTACTTCCACGGCGAAGCGTTCGATAACTTCTATATCGGCAAGGGCTCGACCTTTCCGCTGGTTAACGGTGGCGTCGGCGTCCTGTACGAAGCGGCGGCCGCATTGGGTCGCGAAATTGAAACACCGGGCGGACTGCGTACCTACCGCGAAAACATCCGCAAACATTTCCGCACCAGTATTGCGGTTGCCGAGGCTGCCGTCGGGCTGCGCCGCGAATACCTCGAGTACCAGAAAGACTTCTACGACAGCGCAGTTGCCGAGGCCGACGACAGTGCCATCAAGGCGTATGTCGTTGCGGCGCCGGAAGATGCAGTGCGCCTGCATTTCTTCGCGGACCTGCTGAATTACCACCGCATCGAAACGTACCGTGCGGCGCGCGACATCACGATCGACGGCACGACGTTCGCTCGCACCAATGCGCTGGTCATTCCGACCGACCAGCCGCAGTACCGGTTGATTCGCAGTCTTTTCGAACCGCTGACGGAGTTCGAGGACGAAACATTTTACGACGTCTCAACCTGGACGATGCCGCCGGCCTTCGGTTTGCAATCCGCGGCCGTTTCAGGTCGTGCTTTCAGCGGCTTGCAGGGCGATGCCTGGTCGCCGGAAATGCCCGTCGGGCCGGCGCCCGACACCTCGGACTACGGCTACGTTTTCGCCTGGGACGGCTATTACGCGCCACGCGCTCTGTACCGATTGCTGAGCGCCGGCGTGAAGGCCCGTGTCATTACCAAGCCTGCATCGGTGAGCACGACCCGCGGCGACATCCGCATACCGCGCGGCAGTATCCTCGTGCCGTTCGACCGCCAAACGGTCGCGCGGGAAACGATTCACGGCATCATGGAATCGATTGCCGCAGACGACGGCGTGACCGTCGAGTCGCTGACATCGGGTCGAAGCGCGATTGGCACGGCGGGCATCGATCTGGGTGGCCCTTCGGTTCGGCCGCTGAAGAAACCGGAAATCCTGCTCGTCATGGGCAAGGACACAAGCCTTTACGACGCCGGAGAGATCTGGCACCTGCTCGACTACCGCATGGATATTCCCGTCACGATCCGACCGCGCGAGGACCTGGGCGGCATCAAGTGGAGTCGCTACTCGCACATCGTCATGCCATCGGGTGAATATGAGGAGTTCGAGCCCGAATGGCTGCCGAGACTGCGCCAGTGGGTCGCCGAAGGCGGCACGCTGGTCGCGATGCGTGACACAGCCCCCTGGGTTCGCGCCAACACACTCGACTGGATCGATCCCGAAAGCGAGGAGGGTCTCGCGCAGGCTGCGGCAACTGTCGAGGAAGAAGAAGACGAGGACGTTGCTCGCAGTACCTATGCCGACAAGGACGACGAAGAGGCGGTCGACGTTCTCGGTGGCGCGATTTTCTCGGCAGACCTCGATAATACGCATCCGCTCGGTTTCGGATTCCCGCAGCGGAGTATCTACCTGCACAAGAATACGAAAGAAGCATTCGAGCCAACGACGAATCCGTGGGGAATTGTCATTCAGTATGACGAGTCGCCGGTGTACTCGGGTTACGTCTCCGACGAAAACGCCGCTGCGCTCGGCGGAACACCAGCGCTTATCGCCGAACGATCCGGGGAGGGATCGGTCATATTGTTTGCCGACAACCCGAACTTCCGCGGATACTGGTACGCCACCAACAAGTTATTCCTGAACAGCCTGTTTTTCTCAAAGGTATTCGATGCACTCTCTGAAGAATAAAATGCGAAAGCTCGTAGCCTGCCTTGCGGCATCTACCGTATTGATCGCCTGCGCACAAGCCGACGATCAACAGCCGTTCCGTGTCGAGAAGGTTGCCGAGCTCCGCGAGCCCTGGGCGCTTGCGTTCCTGCCGGATGGCCGCATGCTGGTGACCGAAAAGTACGGCACGCTGCACGTCGTCACGCAGGACGGCGCCGTGTCCGAACCGATTGCCGGCGTACCGGACGTCGATGCCGGCGGCCAGGGCGGGTTGGGCGATGTCGCATTGCACCCCGATTTTGTCGAGAATCGGCGCATCTACCTGAGCTACGCAGAACCGGGATCGGAAAAGACCCGGGGCGCAGCCATTGTGCAGGCCACGTTGAGCGACGACGAACGCCGGCTGGAAGATGTGGCAGTCATCTGGCGCCAGGTGCCGAAGGTGACCGGTCGCGGACACTACGGCCATCGACTGCTGTTCTCGGACGACGGCTACCTGTTTGTTTCGTCGGGCGAGCGGCAGAAATTCGATCCGGCGCAGGATCTCAACAGCAATCTCGGCAAGATTCTGCGCCTGAACGACGACGGGACGCCCGCTGAAGGCAACCCGTTCTTTACCCGCGGCGGCGTCACGGCCGAAATCTGGACGCTCGGCCACCGCAATCCCCTGGGAATTGCGTTTGACGAGAATGGACGGCTCTGGAACGTTGAAATGGGACCGCGCGGCGGCGACGAACTGAACCGTGTCGTAAAGGGCACCAACTATGGCTACCCGATCGTATCGGAGGGGCGCCACTACAACTTTATCGATATTCCCGACCACGACACGCACCCCGAATTCAAGGCGCCCGCCCTGTCGTGGACGCCGGTGATCTCACCGGGCGGATTCATGATCTACACGGGTGACGAATTCCCGGCGTGGAAGGGCAACGCGTTTGCCGCGGGGCTTTCGTCCCAGTCACTCGTTCGCATCGAACTCGACGGCGAGAATGCGCGCGAGATCGAGCGCTTCGACATGGGCGAGCGCATGCGGGCCGTCGTACAAGGCCCGAACGGTGCCGTCTGGATGCTGGCCGAAAGCGGCGCCCTGCTCAGGCTGACGTCCGATTAGTTTTGTGAAATTGACAGTGTGAAATTCTTTTTGTGAAATTTCGCAGCAAACAGGCGTAGCATGGTCCCCAGGTTGAACGATACGAGGGTACCGCCATGCCTTTGCAGCAGGAAACACACGACGCTATCACCTTGCTTGACGACCTGATTCCGCTCCAGGGCGCGAGTCATGCCGACGTTGCCGAGTACCGGGTCGAGGTGCCGCTGCGCTACGCGCAATGCTTCGCTATGATGCGCGACGGCCGCAAGCTGCCAATGGCCAATCCCCGGTCGTTCATCGGCTGGTCCGGACACAGCGATGACCGCTCGTTGCTGTTCCGCTGCGGCACATCAACGCTGGAACTCGGCCTCACCCAGGAAGACGACGCGCCCCTGCCCGGCCGAATTCGCAACATCATCTTCGAAGTTCTCGCGCCGCGTTGCGCGACGACGGTCAAGCGGTTTATCGGCGTCGACGGCGGGCTCGTTTACCAGCCGGCCGGCTAGGATTTCCTGTCGAAGACGCGGCCGAGGCGAACGCCGACGGCCGCCCACAAGCCAGCGATTGCGGCGCCTACGCCTGCAACCGCAGCCAGCCCGAGGCCGAGTCCATCGGTTAGCGTGGCAAACAGGGTACCGCTCACAGCATCGCCACCTCGATACACCACGATATCGACCACCGGTTTTGCCTTGAACTTCTCGTCGCGAGGCACGTGGGTGTACAACATCTCGCGTGCGGGCCGTGTCAGTCCATAATTCGCGCCGCGTCGAAGGACCTGCATCCCGAGGAAAATGGTCAACAACGGCGCGAACGCGAGAACGATGAGGCAAATCGCCATCAGTACCGGAACGATCGCCAGCGCGAATGGCATACCGATTCGCGTCACGATGCGACCGGTCAGGAAGAACGCCAGGCCATACGTCATAAGCGCAACGAGCCAGTCGACACCGCCGAGGATCTGGGTGCGCTCCTCACGGGTGAATTCGCCAAGCAGGTTTTTTTGCTCGAAATAGAAAAACGAACCGATAAAGACGTACAGCAGGATGAACGCGCCGATACCGAGCAGATACGGACTGCGCGCAAACGCCTCAAAGCCCTCCCACCACTTTCCACCGAGTATCGTAGCCGACGTATCGGCCTGTACATCCTCGTTCCCAAGTTCAGTGTGTTTCAGCCGGTATAAGTACAGCACCAGCGGAATCACCAGCAACATGCCGACGGTCGCGGCGAGCGTCAGTTTGTCGTTGCCGATCTGCGTGGCGAACAACGTGGGCACGGACGGGCCGACCAGTGTTCCGGCACTCATACCTACCATGATCACGCCGAACAGGCGAGTTGACTGTGCCTTGGTGAACGTGTCGGCCATCAGGGTCCAGAATGCGGTGACGTGGAATAACGCGAAAACACTGACCCAGAGATAAAACACTTTGTCGGCCAGGTCGCGGTCCTCGGCAGCGCTGATCCAGAGCCACAGGGCGACGAACGACGCGGCAAAAAACATGTATAGCGCCGGGATCGCAGTTTTGAGACGAATTCTTGAAACCGCCAATCCCCAAATCGCGACCAGACCCGCGCTGACGAAGAAATTGAAATTCCACAGCATGCTGACTTCGGTATCGGTCCAGTCGCTCGCCATCCCGTCACGAACGGGGCGCAGGATGTAGTACGAACACATCAGGACGAAGATAGTCAGCGCCGATACCAGCGTCGCCATTTGCTCGTTGGGCTCGATTCTTGCCAGCTGTTCGATGGCACGGTCGATGATTCCCGTTTTCTTTTCGGCCATTTCTCCCCCGATCCAGCGGCCTCTCCGGGCCGTTATAATTTTTGTGTAAAATCGGCTCGTATAGCGCCACGACAATAAGGACAAACCTCGATAGCTGGAGGCCCGGCGCTCATCTACATTCCACGTGCGATCCTACGTCCCCAGAGGGTTCCAGACAAATGAGTTCAGACGAAAACCACGTTTTGACCAAGCGCGGCGAGCGGCGCGTATTCCTGTTTATCGCGGTGTTCCTGTTTCCGACGCTGTCCGTGCTGCTGGTCGGCGGCTATGGCCTGATCGTGTGGCTCGGGCAGATGCTGCTCGGCCCGCCCGGAGCCTGACGGTGGGCACCTCTGAATACCACGTTGCGAGCTTCATCGTTCGCACGCACCCGGACCACCAGCAAGCGGTTGCCGCGGTCATTGATGCCGTTGACGGACTGGAAGTTCACGGCGTTGAAGACGGCAAGATCATCGTCACCGCCGAAGGCGAGCACGTACGCGATATCGCGAACCTGACCCAGGATCTGCAGGCGGCCGAACACGTTCTCACCGTCGCACCGATTTACCACGAGTTTTCCAACGACGAGCCATCGTCCACAGGAGCAGGACTCCAATGAGTATCAGCAGAAGACAGTTTGTAAAAGCCAACGCGGTTGCCGCCGCAGCCGGCGTCGCGGGCATGTCGGTGCCGGCCGTCGCCAGCAACGTCATTACGGGGTCCGACACGACGCGCCTCAACTGGAACAAGGCGCCCTGCCGCTTCTGTGGGACGGGCTGCTCGGTCAACGTTGCCACGATGGACGGCAAGGTTGTTGCGACGCACGGTGACATCAACTCGCCGGTCAACAAGGGCCTGAACTGCGTCAAGGGTTACTTCCTGTCCAAGATCATGTACGGCAAGGACCGGTTGCAAACGCCGCTGCTTCGCAAACGTGACGGCAAGTATCACAAGGAAGGCGAATTCGTTCCCGTGAGCTGGGACGAAGCCTTCGACATCATGGAAGAGAAATACAAGGCCGCACTGAAAACCAAGGGACCGACGTCAATCGGCATGTTCGGCTCCGGCCAGTGGACCGTCATGGAAGGCTACGCGGCCGTCAAACTCATGAAGGCCGGATTCCGCTCGAACAATATCGAACCCAATGCGCGCCACTGCATGGCCTCGGCCGTTGGCGGCTTCATGCGCACGTTCGGCATCGACGAGCCGATGGGTTGCTATGACGATATCGAAGCCGCAGACGCGTTCGTGCTGTGGGGCTCGAACATGTCCGAAATGCACCCGATACTCTGGACGCGGGTGACCGATCGTCGCCTGAGCGCGCCGCATGTCAAGGTCGCAGTGCTTTCCACGTTCGAACACCGGTCCTTCGAACTGGCTGACTCGGGCATGGTGTTCACGCCGCAGACCGATCTCGCGATCCTGAACTACATCGCCAACTACATCATCAAGACCGGTCGCGTAAACCGGGACTTCGTCAACAAACACACGAATTTCCGGCTGGGCGACCCGGACATCGGTTACGGCTTGCGTGACGAGCACCCGCTGCAGCAGGCCGCCGCGAACGCTAATTCCGGCGGCTCGAAACCGATGACGTTCGACGAGTTTGCGAAGTTTGTCAGCGACTACGACGAGGACTATGTATCGGAGCTCTCCGGCGTTTCGAAGAAACAGCTGCGCGATCTGGCGGAGATGTACGCCGACCCGAGCGTCAAGGTCACGTCGTTCTGGACCATGGGCGTCAACCAGCACACGCGTGGCGTCTGGTGCAACAACCTGATTTACAACATTCACCTGCTGACCGGGAAGATTGCTACCCCGGGCAACAGCCCGTTCAGCCTGACCGGCCAGCCGTCGGCGTGCGGTACGGCCCGCGAAGTGGGCACGTTCTCGCATCGGCTCCCGGCTGACATGGTCGTAGCCAATGAGAAGCACCGCGATTTCGCGGAAGATAAGTGGAAGCTGCCGAAAGGCACGATTGTCGGCAAGCCCGGTTTCCACGCCGTCCTGCACAATCGCAAACTCAAAGACGGCGACATCAACGTTTACTGGGTGCAGTGCAACAACAACATGCAGGCGGCTGCGAACATCAACGAGGAAGGCTTCCCGGGTTACCGCAACCCGGACAACTTCATCATCGTATCCGACCCCTATCCGACGGTAACCGCGCAGGCGGCCGACCTGATACTGCCAACGGCCATGTGGGTTGAGAAAGAAGGCGTCTACGGCAATGCCGAACGCCGTTCGCAGCACTGGTTCCAGATGATCGAGGCGCCCGGCGAATCGCGCTCGGACATGTGGCAGGTCGTCGAATTTTCGAAGCGGTTTACGACTGATGAAGTCTGGCCGGAGGAGTTACTGGCGCAGAAACCCGAAATGCGTGGCAAGACGCTCTACGACGTGCTGTTCGCAAATGGCCAGGTCGACAAGTTTGGCCTGGACGAAATCAGCCCGGATCATCTCAACGAAGACGCCAGGCACTTCGGCTACTACATACAGAAAGGTCTGTTCGAGGAGTACGCCGGTTTTGGCCGCGGCAAGGCACATGATTTGGCACCGTACGAGGCGTACCAGGAATCACGCGGCCTGCGCTGGCCGGTCGTCGACGGCAAGGAAACCCTTTGGCGCTTCAAGGAAGGCCAGGACCCGTACGTCAAACCCGGGACCGACTGGGACTTCTACGGCAAGCCGGACGGCAAGGCGATCATTTTCGCCCTCCCCTACGAGCCACCGGCCGAATCGCCGGACGACGAGTACGATTTGTGGTTGTCGACGGGGCGCGTGCTGGAGCACTGGCATTCAGGCTCGATGACACGTCGTGTCCCGGAATTGCACAGCGCGATGCCAAACGCGGTGTTGTACATCCATCCGGACGATGCCGACGAACGCGGACTGCGACGTGGCGATGCCGTGAAGGTCGTATCGAGACGCGGCGAGTGCCTGTCACGTGTCGAAACACGCGGGCGCAACAAGGTGCCGAAGGGTCTCGTATTCATGCCGTGGTTCGATGCCGCACGCCTCATCAACAAGGTGACGCTCGATGCGACCGACCCGCTATCCAAACAGACGGATTTCAAGAAATGCGCCGTCAAAGTCGTCAAGGCATAGGGGAACAGTCATGACACGTAAATGGATTCTCGCTGCGGCAGTGCTGGTGATCGGTCTGCCGATGGTCGCCGCCGACGAAATTGCCACCCTGCGCGAAGGCGTCGCGATCAACGAAGAAGCACCGCCGACGACCATTCCGAAGACGGTGGATTCGGATATCAAGGCGAAACGCAATTACCCGATGCAGCCGCCGGTGATCCCGCATGACACGCGCGGCTACGAGGTGAATCTCAACGTCAACAAGTGCATGTCATGCCATGCGCGTCGCCGCACCGAGGAAAGCCAGGCACCCATGGTGAGCGTGACGCACTTCATGGATCGTGAGGGCAACTTCCTCGCCGAGATTTCGCCGCGGCGCTATTTCTGCAACCAGTGCCATGTCAACCAGACCGAAGCACGCGACATCGTCGAAAACGACTACCAGGACATGGATGAACTCCTGAAGAAGCGGTCGGAAGAGAAGGACGACTGACGTGCAGTATTTCAAGAAGATCTGGCGCGACATCGGCCGCCCCAGCGTGCACTACGGTATTGGCACGCTGGTGCTCGGCGGATTCATAGCCGGCATCATTTTCTGGGGCGGCTTTAACACGGCGCTCGAGGCAACCAACACAGAAGAGTTCTGTATCAGTTGCCATGAAATGGAAGAAAACGTCTACGCGGAGCTTCGCGAGACCATCCATTTCTCGAACCGCTCCGGAGTACGGGCCAGCTGTCCGGACTGCCACGTTCCGCACAAGTGGAACAACAAGATCGCGCGCAAGATCCAGGCGACGAAGGAAGTCTGGGGCAAGATCTTCGGCACGATCAGTACACGCGAGAAATTTCTCGAAAAACGTCGCGCGCTGGCCGAGAACGAATGGCGTCGCCTGAAGGCCAACGATTCGCTCGAGTGTCGCAACTGCCACAACTTCGATTACATGGACTTCACGGCACAGAGCCCGCGGGCGGCCGATGCGCACTCGACGTCACTCGCAAGTGGCGAGAAAACGTGCATCGACTGCCACAAGGGAATCGCACACGAGTTGCCTGACATGTCAGGGGTTGAGGGTTACTAGACGCGCTATTTGACCTGTATGAATCGCCTATTTGCCACAGCAGTTGTCATGTTCCTGCTGGCGGCGTGCATTGCATCGCCCGGCTACCTGGACACGGTGGCAGAATTCCAGCGCGACAAAAATAACGACGAACTGGATTTGGTCGTCGCGATGTTTGCCGACAGTCCTCGACTGGATTTCGGTCCGCTGGGCGCGATAGAGGGCCAGGCAGAAGTGCGGGGTATCCTGGAATACGACGTTGCGCTGAACACGCACCTGGAGTTTCACGACTGCGTCGAGTCTGGTGACGAGGTCAGTTGCCGTGCTGTCGAATCGAACGACTGGCTGAGAACCGCCGGCATTGAAGAAATCGCGTACGACGAAAACCGGTTTGTCTTTGCCGCCGATGGTCGCATCGAGTCGATTAGCGCCACGCTATCGAAGAATTCCGCGGCGGCACTTGGCGCGGCGATGAGTTCGTTTCACCAATGGGCGACGAGCAACAGGCCCACAAGATATGCCGAGCTGTTTTCTGTAGATGGGCAATTCGTTTACAGCCGCGAAAACGCCGGCAAGGTCCTGCATCTTCTCCGCGAGTGGCAGAAACGCTAGCCTGCGTTTGCGGCGATGCTACGCGCTCGGATGCGGGTAGGTATCGACATCATCCTCGCAGTCCCGATGGTGACCTGGCTCCAGGCAGGCAAAGTCCTTTTCCACCAGTAACGCGAGCGTGCCCTCGCCGGGCAGCTGCTGCTCTGAATACAGCGATACGAGATCCGTTTCCGCCCATTCCGGGATGATTTCGCGCGGCATTGTGATGGCCAGGCCGCCGTTGTCGAATTGGGCGACCATGTCGTCATGGTCATCACTCAATCCCAGGCTGTACGTAAAGTCAGCACCAGGGAAACGGGTGGTTTCCACGATCGTTTCGCCACTGGCAAGTCGGTCGACCTCGCCCTTTTTCAGGCGCAGGCGCACGGAGTCGCCACGAATTCTGAGTTTCATGAGAGCGCTCTCGCGTCTACGGATGCACCTATTCTAACCGCCGCCTCACGGCCGCCTAGCCGGTAGATGTACCTACACGAACCGGTCTACTGCGGCAGACGCGCTTTGGCCGTTGCAATTGTCTCCGATGCGCCAATTCGGTTGTACCAGGATCTGAGATTCTCGAATTTATCGATCGAGTATTCGATGGTGTTTTCCTGTTCGACGTAGGCAAAGGCAAACAGGTCCGCAATTGAGTAACGGCCGTTGGCCAGCCACTCGGCTTCTCCGAGTTGTTCGTCGACGACCCCGAGCATCTGGTCGGCGAACTTCGTGGCCTCGGCAATGCTGTCCGGGTCCGGGTCACCGAGCCCGAACTGCGGTTTGATGTTTTCCTCGAAGTACATCGTCGTCAGCCAGCGGCCGGCATGGCACGTAAAAAAATCCATCCACTGGTCGACAACGGCGCGCTCATACGGATCACCCGGGTAAAGATCCGATCCCGTCACGTTGGCCGCATAACGGCAAATCGCCCCGGATTCGAACAGGTATTTGCCGTCGTGATCGAGCACCGGAACCTTGCCCACCGGATTCATCGCCCTGAATTCGTCGGACTTCTGGATGCCCGATGACAGATCCGTGAAAATAAATTCGTAGTCGTCGTCGAGCGCCTCGAGTACGTACAGGCATTTCAGTGTGTTCTGTGTAAAGAAACCGTGCAGCTTGAACATGTCCCCTCCAATTACTTTTAATTTGCAAGCAATAATAGGTCATTAACTTGCAATTCGCAAGCATTATTTCCGGCATTCGTCAGCCGGTTACCTTGCGCAGCAACGCCCGCCCGAACATGCGGATCTTGGCGTCGGTCGGCAAGCGTTTGATGTTGGTGCCGACGGCACCCTCGGTGAATCGAGTCGCCTTGCTGTAGTCGATGAGGACATCGAGGACGACCGGGCGCCCGTCACCTGCAGCCTGCCACGCCTCGGCGATCTTCTGTTCGATCTCGCCATCGTTCTCTATGCGCACGTAGTGCGCACCCGTGGCAATGGCCACGCCTTCAAAGTTGACGACACCCAGCACGCTGCAGGTCTTGCGGTTGTACGGTACGGTCTGCGCCTGCGAGATCTGTGAAAGCTCACCGTCGTTGAACACCGCGAAAACGGCGCCTATGTCGCGGTTGGCCGCGGTCACGATTTCCATGCAGGTCATCATGAAGGCGCCGTCGCCGATAACACCGACAACCTGTTTGTCGGGATTCGCAAGTTTCGCACCGATCGTCGCCGGAACTGCGTAGCCCATGCAATTGAAGTCGGTCGGCGAAATCATGCCGCGTGCAGCATGAATCGGCATCAGTTCGGCCACGAGAAACGTGTGGTTGCCGTCATCGACGACGACGATGCCGTCGTCGTCAAGGCCGGCACGCAAGCCGTCGAAAAACCGGGCGGGGTTGACGCGGTCGCTGCTGTCGTGCGCATACCACGACTCGCGGTAGGCTTTCTTCTTTTCCGCAATGAGGGCCGCTACGCGATCGCGACGTGCCTGGTTATCACCGGCCTTTTCGACAATACGGTCTCGCAGCACTGGCAGGACCACGTTTGCGTCGCCCACGATGCCGATCTTTGCCGGGTAGTTGGCGCTCAGCACGTCCGGGTTGATGTCGATGTGAACGAGGTTCCCCGGCACGTCGACGCCGTAGCTACCGGTCGCAATTTCGCCAAAACGTGTGCCGACGGCCAGCAGCGCGTCACAGTTCGCAAATGCCTCGGTTGCGGCAGGCACTGCGTGGGGCCCGAAGCTCATACCGGCGTGCAACGGGTGATTCGCCGGAAAAGCGCTCAGGCCCTGCAGCGTCGTGGAGACCGGAGCGCCAAGTGCCTCGGCGATCTCCATGGCTGCGTCGGACACGTCCACGGCGCCCCAGCCCAGAAAGAGACCCGGCGACGCCGCGTTGCACAGCAACTCGGCGGCGGCCCCTACCACTGCCTCATCAAATGGGGTAACTGCTACCTTATTTTTTTGCTGGTAGTCGGCGTAGGTCAGCAGGCCGTCGATCTCCGCTGTGTACAGCTGCAGGTTGACCGGTATTTCGATAAAGACCGGCCCCGGCTCGCCGTTGGTCGCGATATCGTAGGCCTCGTAAAGTGTCTCGAGCACGTGGTTCTGGTGCTCGATACGATAGTTCTTTTTCGTAATCGGCTTCAAAAGCGCGTGCTGGTCGACGTCGTGCAACTGGTAGTCGTACTCGGAGTCGCTGCGTATGCCGCCGGCAATGACGATCATCGGGATACCGTCGAGGAACGCCTCACCGATACCGCTCGCCGCGTGCGTGACACCAGCGGCCGGGACAATGACCAGGGTGCCTATCGAATCGCTGGTGCGGCTGATCGCATCCGCCATGAACGCGCCGCAGCCTTCATGCGTAACCAGCACGGGCATTATCGACTCGGAATTGTTGAGCTCGTCGTACAATTCCGTGTTGTGTACGCCGGGAATGCCGAATGTGAACCTGACGCCGAGTTGCTCGAGGCCGTAGCGAACCAGCCAGGCTGCCGTCTTTTTCATCTGTTGCTCTCTTTGTTACCCGCCAGCGGCGATTGCGTCGGCCGCCGCACGTGCCGTCAGGATACAGCCTGACAGGAAAGTTCCTTCCAGTGAACGTTTACCGCTTGCACCGCCGCCGCCAAACCCGGCGCACTCACCGATGGCATACAGGCCCGGTAGTGGTTTGTCGTTATTGCCCAGCACGCGGCTGCCGAGATCGGTCTGTATTCCACCGAGACTCTTGCGCGTAATCAAGCGCAGCTTGATCGCGATCAGCGGTGGTGAGTCGAGGATCGGTTTCGGCTTGCAGGTCCGCAACCGATCCGAGCGCCAGCCCCTGGCATGCTCGATACGGCGCAACTGGTCGTCGTTCCACAGCGCCCGGCCGCGGCGGACGACGTCGTCAAACTCGGCCACCGAGCGATGCACACGCTCAAATACCACCGGATCGTCCGGGTTCAGCCGGTTCATGTCGGCGACCAACGATTCGAGATCGTCGGCAACGATGAAGTGGTCACTCTCCTTTGCTATCTGCGTGACGAGCCGGTGGTTGCCGAACAGCGTTTCCTTCAATAATGCGAACAGCCTGTGATCGCGAATATTCGGATTGTGTTCCGCGCCCGAGATCGCAAACTCTTTTGCGGCGACGCGCCAGTTGAGCAACTGCCAGGTCCACGGCTTCTCGAGGCGTGCGACCCGTTCGCAGAGGTCGCGGGTATCGAAGCCGGTCACGAGCGGCTCCGGACCGATGCGCTTCCCGGTGTGGTCGAGCCACAGCGCCGACTTGCACGGGATCAGGCTGAGACCGTGGCCGTCGAACTGCGGCCGGGGATGTGGAATACCGGCCGCGTAGTTCCACATCTGATCGAGATGCGTCACGTTGCCACCGCGTTGCGCGACACGGTCGTGCATGTGCCCGTCGGCATGTGGATGGGCGCCATTGAGCATTTCGGCAGGTGCATGGGGCCAGTGCTCACGAACCTTGTCGAGATCGCCGTTGATACCACCGGTCGCGACAACGACGTGGTCGCCACTGTACTCGGCCCGCTGCCCGGACGAATCCGATGCGACACAACCCGAAACACGCCCGTTGGACACGACGAGGTCGTCGACACGCGTGTCGAATGACGTGCTGAGCCGGCTGGCATGCAGATGTTCATCGAGCAATTGCCGGAGCCGTTTGACCAGCCCGTATCCGGTGCCCCACAGTACGTGGTAACGCGGCACGCTGTTGCCGCGTTGATACAGGCCGCGCTCGACCCAATTGACAGCCGGGACGAAGCGGAGACCGTGTCCCGTCAGCCAGTCGTACACTCGCGGCGTAGACTGGTCGACGTAGTGCTCTGCCCAGCGGCGCGGCCAGGTATCGCTATCCGAAAACTCGGCGAACGACTCCCAGTCGCCCATGGCGAGGTCGGCGCTGTCCAGGATACCGAAGCGGCGCTGCAGCGGCGTATCCACGAGCGCCATGCCACCGAATGCGGTGCGCGCCAGGCCACCCGCCTCCGCCCGGGGCCCGCGTTCGAGCAACCGCACCGTCAGGCCGTTTTCGAGGCACTCCCAGGCCACGACCAGGCCCGCGATACCGGCGCCGACGATGACGACGTCTGTCCGCTCAGCGCTCATCGCCCGGCGTTCACCTTGAATTTGATTGCACAAATGTCCAAAATCAGGTCCAGTTTTGCATTTCCCACGGATCCGCACAATGGTCGAACGGTTGCGACGTCTTGCGCCACTTGCTGTGCTTCTCACTGCCCCGGCATTTGCGGTCGACGCCGAGGCAGGAAAGGCGCTCTACGCTACCTGCATAGCCTGCCATAGCGCCACCGGTGAGGGTAACGAAGCGCTGAACTCACCGGCCGTCGCAGGACAGTCGGAAGCCTATATCGCACGCCAGCTTGCCAACTTCAAAAGTGGCGTTCGCGGCGCGTCGGCTGGCGATACTTTCGGCGCCCAGATGCGGCCGATGGCGGCAGCGCTCGCCGATGACGCGGCAATAGCGGATATCGCCGCCTACATCGCAACCCTGCCCCGCCCGGAACCCGAGCCAACGATAACGGGCAACGTCGAGAAAGGTCGCAAGGAATACATCGGCAAGTGCGGCGCCTGTCACGGCGAAGACGCCGAGGGCAACGAGGCGCTGAACTCGCCGGACCTGACCGTCATCAGTGACGCCTACCTGGTTCGACAGGTCAGGAACTTCCAGTCCGGTAGTCGCGGCGCTCATGCCGACGACAAGTACGGACGACAGATGGCGATGATGGCGAAGCTCGTCAACGACGAGCAGCTCAATGACATCGCCGCATTTATCAATGCACTGGACGCTGAATAGCCTGCTGCTTTTCGTTGCGCTGCACGGCAGTGCATGGGCGGCAGACCGCATCGAATTGCGCGACGTCTGTCCGCCCGGATTCGAACTTGTCGATGACACGCGTTGCGAACTGCGCACGCTGTACCAGAACTACGAGTCACTGCGTTACGCCGGTGTCGGCGGCCCGCGCACGGGCCTGCCCGACGTCCGAGACGGATTTTCACCGCAACAGATCGATCTCGGCCGCTACCTGTTTTTTGACCCACTGCTGTCCGGCGACAGCACGATCTCATGCGCCAGTTGCCATCACCCCGAGCTCGGGTTTGCCGACGGCCGTGCGCGAAGCGTTGGTATCGACGGCGCACCGGTCAAACGGGCGGCACCGAGCCTCTGGAACGTTGCATTCCTGAAGTCGTTTTTCTGGGATGCCCGCGCCGGGACCCTTGAGGAACAGATGCTCGGCCCGCTGTATGACCCGAGCGAGATGGGCAACGAGCCGGCGAAACTGCTGGCCGATCTCAACGGCAATGCGACGTACCGTCGATTGTTTGCTGACGCCTGGCCGGGCCGAGAGGGTCCGGTCACGCTCGACCAGGTGTACACGGCAATTGCGGCGTTCCAGACTACGCTGATCTCGCTCAACAGCCGCTACGATCATTACGCGCACGGTTACCACGATGCGTTAACGGACGACGAGAAAGCGGGCATGAACGTCTTCCGCTCGTTTGTCGCGCGCTGCGCCGAATGCCATACACCGCCCCTGTTTACGAACCAGCAGGTCGCCGTGATCGGTGTCCGCGACCCCGACGACGTCGCATTCGATCCCGGCGCAGAAACCGTAACCGGCAACCCCGGGCTGCGCGGCGGGTTCAAGGTGCCGAGCTTGCGCAACGTCGCACAAACTGCGCCCTACATGCACTCCGGGACTTTCGAGAACCTGCGTGATGCCGCCGAGTTCTACACGCTGGGCCGCGGACACGCGCTGCCTGACGAAGAAAAGGACCGGATGACCGTACACTGGCACATCTGGGAGCCGGACCTGACGGACGACGAACTCGACCGGCTCGTCGACTTTCTCGCCACGCTCACCGACGAGAGTTTCAGGCCGGCCATACCGGCAACAGTGCCGTCAGGGCTGAAACCGATCGGCACTCTGCCGGACGCACTTGACATGAAGCCCGGCACCGCCGACTGACACCACGAAAAGGAACGACCATGGGGAAGAAGCTGTTATTGATCATCGCCGCGCTGGCACTACTGGTTGTCGGTGCGCTCGCGGGCATCCGCTATGCGGGCGATAACCGTGCGACGGTTGTCGGCGACGCATCACGCTACACGGCGACAGCAGGCAGCGGCGCACTGACGGCGACGGTCGGCGGCTCGGGCACCGGCACGGTGCACGAAGTCCGGGACGGCGACAGTATCCAGGCGGCGGTCGCGGCGGCGGCCGAAGGCGACGTCATCAAGGTGTTCCCCGGCACCTACTCCGAGACCGTGTACATCGACAAGGACGACATTGTCATCAGTGGCGTCGTCGTCGGTAATGAATGGCCGGTCATGGAAGGCAACAAGGAACTGAACGACGCCGTGCTGTACTCGGGTAACGACATCACGATCGAAAACCTGCAGATCCAGCACTACAAGGGCAACGCGATCATGGGCCAGGCGGGCAACAACTTCCTGATCCGCAATAACAACATCATCGACACCGGTGTCTACGGCATCTTCCCCGAATTCGGCACCAATGGCCTCGTCACGCACAACGTGCTTTCGGGCATCGAGGATGCGGCGATCTACGTCGGCATGTGCGACAACATTCATGTCACGCACAACGAAGTCTTCGACAATGTCGCCGGTATCGAAATCGAGAACACGCGCCACTCGATCGTCGAGAACAACTACGCCCATGACAATACGGGCGGCATCCTCGTTTTCATCACGCCAGGGCTGCCAATCAAGACGACCTACGACACGATCGTGCGTAACAACTTTGTCGTCAACAACAACACGCCAAACTTCGGCATCCCGGGGTCCACGGTATCCGGTATTCCGGCAGGCACCGGCATCCTCAACATGGCCGGCGACCAGACGACGATCGAAGGCAACATCATCACCGGCAACAAGGTGATCGGCATCCTGATCACCGATCACCACAACGCGCCGAACGTGACGCTCGACCCGGGCGCAGACCCGAATTCCGACGAGATCGCTATTCTCGACAACATGATGTGGAACAACGGTTACGACACGATCCCCGAGATCCAGGCGTTGAAGACGCTGGAGCTCGTCGAAGGCGATGTGCAGATCCTGAACATCGGCACGAGCACCGACAGCTGCATCCTGGATCCGGACAAGTACGTCACCGTGGGCCTGAAGAGTTTCGGCACCTGCGGCTTCACGACGACGGCCGACGTCGAATCGTACCTGCTCGCAGAACGCGCCGAGCGCCGCGAAATCGCGGCCGAGGACATGGGCAAGCGCGCCTACTACGGCGTCTGTGCCGGCTGCCACGCCTACAACACCAAGATGATCGGCCCGCCGACACAGGTCATCCAGGCGCTGTACATGGACAACCCGCAGGGCATCGTCGACTACATTACCAATCCTGTGAAAAAGCGCGACGACTACCCAGAGATGCCACCGCAGAACTACCTTTCGGAGGAGGTTCGCATGGCGGCCGCGGAGTTCATGCTACAAATCAAGAAGTAGCTTTCGCCCGCATATCCCTGGTGTATGATCGCGGCGATTAGCGATCTACAAGGGGTTTTGCTTGAAAAATGCGCTTGCGCCGGTTGCCGCGCTGCTCATCAGCGTATCGATACTGCTGACCGGCCAGGGTCTGCAGGGCACGCTGCTGCCTGTACGTGCCGGACTCGAGAATTTCCCGACGATCTGGATCGGCGCAATGGGCGCGCTGTATTTCCTGGGCTTTACGTTCGGCTGCCTGAAGGGCGGCAATCTCGTCAAGCGCGTCGGGCATGTACGCGTCTTTCTCGCGATGAGTGCGCTCGCTTCGGCCGCACCGCTCGTGCACTCGCTGGTCGTCAACCCCGTCGCCTGGGGACTTCTGCGCGCCCTCACGGGTTTCTGTTTCGCCGTACTTTACGTCGTCATCGAAAGCTGGCTCAACGCGAAGGCGGACAACAACAACCGCGGCATCATTTTCTCGACGTACTCGATGATCACGCTGACGGTCATGGCGGCGGGCCAGATGATGACGGTATTGCTCGACCCTGCCGACTACGGCCTGTTCATCATCGCGTCGATACTCGTTTCGCTCGGCTCGGTACCGATCGCGCTGTCGCGGTCGCGGTCGCCGGAGCAACCGCACTCCACCCGCGTCGATATCCGCCGCCTGTTCCGAATATCGCCAACCGGTACGTCGGGCTGTCTTGCCGCCGGCTTTGCGAACGGCTCGTTCTGGGCGCTGGCCCCGGTGTACACGGCGAGCATCGCGGCGGGTACCGACCTCGCCGCCTGGTTCATGACCTCGGCAGTTCTCGGCGGTGCCCTGCTGCAATGGCCACTTGGTCACTGGTCGGACCGCATCAGTCGTCGCGTCGTGATGATTACGATCTCGATTGCCGGATCGATCACGGGCTTTGCGCTGTCGTTGTTCGTGAGCGACCTGACGCCGGTAACTGCAAGCATCCTAGGCGGATTCTGGGGCGGGCTTGCATTCACGCTGTACACGATCTCGGTCGCCTACGCGAACGATTACGCCGAACCCAGCGAGTTTGTCATGGTCTCCGGCGGCCTGCTGCTCATGTACGGTATCGGTGCAATTATCGGTCCGTTCATCGCCTCGACGGTCATGACGATTCGCGGGCCCGGTGACCTGTTCGTGTTCGGCGCCGTCGTACATTTGCTGCTCGCGCTGTACGCGCTGTTCCGGATTCTGCGGCGCGGCCCGCAGGATCTCGACGAGCCGATCACGTTCAACGACGCGTTGGCGGCGACGCAAACGGCATCGCTCGTCTATGAAGAAGACGGCTATTCGGACGCCGACGAGGACGACGACGAATGAGCTATTCATCCCGCGTTGCGGTATTGCCCAGGGACTCGCGCGAGCTGCGCATCGAGGAAGTTTCATTGCCCGATCCCGGGCCCCACCAGGTCGTCGTGCGCCAGTTTGCGTCCGGCGTCTGCCACTCGCAGCTGCACACGATTCACGCGCCGCGCGAAACCCATGTGCTGCTCGGCCACGAGTCGACCGGCATTGTCATTGCGAAGGGTTCCGAAGTAGTCCACGTCGAGGAAGGCGACTCTGTCGTCGTAACCTGGGTGCCTCGCAATGTTTCGACGGCAACGCGCCGGGCGGAAGGCGTGACACTGAGACTTGACGACGGTGAGGCCGTAGCGCCCGAGGTCTTCACGTGGGCCGACGTGACCATCGCCGATGAACAGTTTGTCGTCAGGGCCGAAACCGGCGCTGCCAGGGATGTGGCTTCCGTACTCGGCTGCGCCGTAATGACCGGCGCCGGCGCAGTTGTGAATACGGCTGACGTCGCACCGGGGGACAGCGTTGCGGTCTTCGGGGTCGGCGGCGTCGGCCTGTGCACGATTGCGGCGGCCAAAGCTGCCGGAGCTCATCCCATCATCGCCGTCGATCTCAACGACGAGAAACTGGCGACCGCCAGACAATTTGGCGCAACCCACGGCATCAATGCGTCATCCGAACACGCGGTGAAGGCCGTTCATGGCCTGACAGGCTCGGAACACGAACTGACCTACATGGGCAAACCCGTGAGCGGCGTTGACTATGCCTTCGACTGCATCGGGGTCCCGGCAACGATGAAACAGTCGCTGTCATCCTGCCGTCGTGGCCAGTTCGGCGGCCGCAGCGGCGGGACTGCGGTCCTGGTCGGCTTGCCGACGGACGCCGTCGACTTCAACGCAATGGATATCATCGTCAGCGAAAAACAACTGCTCGGCAGCTTCTGCGGCTCGTGCACGCCGGAACGTGACATTCCGCGATTCCTCGACTGGCACTTCGACGGCCGACTCGACCTGAATCGCCTGGTGACGCGCCGTTACGCGCTGGACGACATCAATGCCGCTGTTGCGGCGCTCGAAGCCGGTGAAATCAGCGGCCGCGCGATTCTGGAATTCGACAGTTTCTAAAGAACTATTGATTATGTAATGATAACTACCTTTTATTATCAATACGTTACGAATTTGTTGACAGCTTTTCTATAGATCTATAGATTTCACGGCATCTTGTCAGGGGCAGAATCCGTGAAACCCGGTACCGATCGATACGAACAGCAACACCAGGCAGCGATTCGCGCAGCGGCGGCCGTGTTTGCGGAGAACGGCTTTCACGGCTCCAGCACCCGCGATATCGCGGAGCGCATGGGTATCAAGCAGGGCAGCCTGTACTACTACTTCAAGTCGAAAGAAGACGCGCTGTCCGAGGTATGCCTCTACGGCGTGCAGGACTACGCAGAACGCATGCAGACGATCGCCGCCGGCGACCAGCCCTTCGAGGCGAAGCTGCGTGCCACGGTGACATCGCACCTGACCAAGTACCGGGAAAAGAACGAGGCGCTGCGTGTCTACAACGCCGAGCGGCTGTACCTGTCCCCGTCGAAGCGGGAAAAGCTCTACAAGCTGGGCAGCGGCTACCGGCAGCAGCTGGAACGAATATTCGAACAGGCAGTCATGAGCGGTGAGTTACGCCCGTCGATCGACTGTCATTTTGCAGCACAGGCCGTAATTGGCCTGTGCAACGCATGGGGTGAGCTGATCGTACGCGACCACGATCTCGATCTTTACGAGATTATCGAAAAGTGCGTCGACCTGCTATTGAACGGATTCACAAAAGATCATTTACAGGAACGGAAACATGGCTGAACAAAAAGCAACCAATGTCACCTGGCACGACGGTGAGATTTCACGTGAGGATCGCTACACGATCCTGCGCCAGCGAGGCGCGACGATCTGGTTTACCGGGTTGTCCGGCAGCGGCAAGAGCACGATCGCCGTAGCGCTCGAACGGGCCCTCTTCGAACTCGGCAAACTGTCGTACCGCCTCGATGGCGACAACGTCCGCCTCGGCATCAACAAGAACCTCGGCTTCTCGGAGGAAGACCGCAAGGAAAACATCCGCCGTATCGGCGAAGTCGCGAAGCTGTTCGGCGACGCGGGCGTGTTGTCGCTCTCGAGCTTCATCAGCCCGTACAAGGCCGACCGCGACGAAGTTCGCGAGCTCCACGAGAAAGCCGGACTGAATTTCATCGAGGTCTATGTCGACTGCCCGCTGGCCGAGGCCGAGCGTCGTGATCCGAAAGGCCTGTACAAAAAAGCGCGTGCGGGCGAGATCAAGAACTTCACGGGCATTGACGACCCGTACGAAGCGCCGGCCAACCCGGAACTGCACCTGCGCACCGACCAGCTGACGGTCGAACAGGAAGTGCAGGCGATTCTCGAGCACCTCGAGGCCAACGGTTTCATCAAGAAACAACATTTCACACGCGCCAGCGACCAAGCCGCCGCCGCACAGTAGGAGCAACCAGTGATTAATCCTCATGGGGCGGATGCCCTTGCGCCACTGTACGTGGCGGACGACGCCGAACGCGCGAAACTCCTGGCCGAAGCAGAGTCGCTGCCGGCACTGACCCTGTCATCGGCTGCAGCCGCTAACGCCGTCATGCTGGGCGGTGGCTACTTCACGCCACTACCGGGTTACATGAATGTTGCCGACGCGTTGAGCGTCGCGGAAAAAATGCACACTGTCGACGGACTGTTCTGGCCGGTGCCGGTCCTGAACCTCGTTGACGATGTAACAGCTATCGAAGGCGCATCTCGTATCGCCCTGCGCGACCCGAACGTCGCCGGCGAGCCGATCATTGCCGTCATGGATGTCGACAGCATCGAAGAGCTGACGCCGGATCAGAAACAGCAGATCACGGAACAGGTCTTCGGTACGCTCGACCCCGCCCATCCCGGTGTTGCAGATTTCACGGCGCAGGGACGACACGTCGTTTCGGGACCGATCCAGGTGCTGAACTTCAGCTACTTTGCGACGGACTTTGAAGGCACGTTCAAAACGGCCGTGGAAATTCGTGACGAGATCGCGGCGCGAGGCTGGGAGAAGGTTGTCGCCTTCCAGACCCGGAACCCGATGCATCTCGCTCACGAGGAACTCTGCCGCATGGCGATGGAGCGTCTGGGTGCCGACGGCATCGTCGTGCACATGCTGCTCGGCAAGCTCAAGGCCGGTGATATCCCGGCCGACGTGCGCGACGCGTGCATTCGCAAGATGGTCGAGGTGTACTTCCCCGAGAACACCGTCATGGTCAACGGCTACGGCTTCGACATGTTGTACGCCGGTCCGCGTGAAGCGGTGCTGCATGCCGTGTTCCGCCAGAACATGGGCGCTACCCACCTGATCGTCGGTCGCGACCACGCCGGCGTCGGCGAGTACTACGGCCCGTTCGACGCACAGGCCATCTTCGAGAACGACGTGCCGGAAGGCGCACTCGAGATCGAGATCTTTGCGGCTGACCACACGGCCTGGTCGAAGAAGCTCAACAAGGTCGTCATGATGCGCGAAGCGCCGGATCATTCGCCTGAAGACTACGTGTTCCTGTCAGGAACCAAGGTTCGTGAAATGCTGGGCAACGGCATCGCACCGCCGCCGGAGTTCTCCCGGCCGGAAGTGGCGCAGATCCTGATGGAGCACTATCAGGCCGAGGAAGCGCTCAAGGCATCCTGAGAATCACCTTGCCGCGCGCGCGGCGCTCCGTGATCGCGGCGAACGCGTCGAGATAGTTGTCGAAATCGTGCGCCTCGGTGATCCGGGGCGCCAGTTTTCCCTGTGCGACCATGCCCGCGAGTTCGGTGATGTTCTCGATGTTGGCGACGGGATTCTTTGCGACCCAGGTGCCCCACCAGACGCCAACGATGCTGACTTCCTTGAGTAACGCCAGGTTGGCTGAGAATTTGGGGATCGTGCCGCTCGCAAAGCCGACAACGAGATAACGTCCGTGCCACGCGGTGGCGCGCAGCGCCTGGTCGGCGAGCTCGCCGCCAACCGGATCGTACACGACGTCAGCGCCGGCGCCGCCCGTCAGTGCCTTGACGGTTTCCTTGAGTGGCTGTTCCGAGTAATTGATGAGGTCGTCGGCCCCGACTTCCCTCGCGAACTCCAGTTTTTCCGCGGTGCTCGCGGCTGCAATAACGCGTGCGCCCATTGCCTTGCCGATCTCGACGGCAGCAATACCGACTCCGCCCGCGGCACCCAGCACCAGCAGTGTTTCACCGGCCTGCAGTCCCGCACTCTGTTTCAGCGCGTGGTAGCTGGTGCCATAGGTCACCATGAAGCCGGCGCCCTGCTCGAAATTCAGCCCCTGCGGCAGTGGCATGACGGTCTCCTGCGGCACGAGAAACTGTTCAGCGAACGCGCCGCCCGTCGTGTAAGCGACCACCTTGTCGCCAACGGCGACCCTGTCCACACCGGGACCGACCGCAGACACGGTACCTGCCGCTTCGTTGCCCGGGATGAACGGGGGCGGTGTCTTGACCTGGTACTGGCCGGCCACGATCAGGATATCCGGGAAGTTGATTCCGGCAGCCGCGACATCAATGACGACCTCGCCCTCCCCCGGAACCGGATCATCCCGGTGCTCGATGGCCAGCGATTCAGGGGGACCGTACTCGTTGCAGACCAGTGCGCGCATATCCGTATCCGTAGCTAGAGTGGTGACGTTGCCGATTCCAGCCAGCTGCGATCCGCCTCGTCGAGGTGCGGCGACAACGCAGCGCGTACGTCCGCGTGATAGCGGTTCAGCCAGTCGATATCCGAGTCGTTCATCAATGCAACATCGACCAGGCGTTTGTCGATCGGTGCCATCGTCAACGTTTCGAACTCGAGCATGCCGTCGACGTTGTCTGACGCGCGTACGACGGCCACGTTTTCGACGCGAATGCCATACTGGCCTTCGACGTAAAAGCCGGGCTCGATCGTGATCGTCATGCCGGGCTCGAGCAGCACCGTGGCGCCACGCTTGGCGATACTTTGCGGCCCTTCGTGAACACCGAGAAATGTGCCGACACCGTGGCCGGTGCCGTGCGCGTAATCGAGGCCCGCATTCCAGAGCGGTTGGCGGGCGAGCATGTCGAGCTGGTAACCGGCCGTATCCCGCGGGAATACCGCCGTAGCCAGCGCAATGTGCCCCTGCAGCACGCGCGTAAAACGATCACGGTGCTCCGCGGTCGGCTCCCCGATTGCGATCGTGCGAGTGATGTCGGTCGTGCCGTCAAAATACTGCCCGCCCGAATCCACGAGAAACAGCTCGCCGTCCCCGAGCGTCCGGTTGGTCGCCTCGGATACCCGGTAGTGAATGATCGCGCCGTTGGGGCCAGACCCCGATATCGTGTCGAAGCTGATGCTGCGCAATGCCTCGTCTTCCGCGCGAAACGCTTCCAGCCGTTTGACGGCATCGATCTCCGTAATGCCGCCCGGCCCGTTTTCATCGAGCCAGCGCAGGAATTTCACCATCGCGACGCCGTCGCGGATATGCGCCCTTCTCGCGCCTTCGATCTCTGTCGGGTTCTTGATTGCGCGTAGCGGAATCAGGGGATCGGCGCCTTCGCGCAGGGTGGCCCCGGTATCGCGCAGCGTCCGGTAGACAAAATCGGGACACGCCGCCGGATCCAGCAGTACCGTCTTGCCCTGCCGGCCCAGGTCCTGCAGGAATTCGACGAATCCGCATTCATCGATGACATTTACCGACTCACCGAGGTGCGCCCGCAGTTCGGCGCTTACATCGTGTCCGCGAAAAATGGCGGTTGCCGACCCGTCCGCGTGCACAATGCTACGACACAGCGCGACGGGCGTATTCGGCACGTCCGACCCACGCACGTTCAGCAACCAGGCCGTCGCGTTCGGATGGGTGAATACGACGTAATCGGCGCCCGCCCCGGACAACGCCTTCACAATTCTGTCGCACTTACTGACGTGCGTTTCTCCTGCAAATTCAACGGGGTGCGGGTACGGCTCGCCCGCAGCGCCGTTCGGACGGTCCTGCCAGTGCGCATCGACAGGATGCCGGTCGAGCCGTACCAGATCGATCGACTCGATTGCCTCCAGCTTCGCAATCTCGGCGCGCGTGTGCAGGCTGGTCGCGTATCCAAGCCGCGAAACACGCGATGCATTCTTCGCCAGCCAATCCGCAGGCGGCGCAGCGCGCAGGTCCTCATATTCGAACAGGTCCCCGGGCGTCTCGAGACGCGCCTGCTCCGTGTAGCGCCCGTCGATAAACAACACCGCCGAATTCTCGAGAACCAGCAGCGCACCGGCCGAGCCGCTGAATCCGGTCGCCCAGCACAATCGTTCAAACTGCGGCGGCAGGTACTCGTTCAGGTATTCGTCGTCGTGCGGCAGCAGCAAGCCGTCGATGCCGAGCTCTGACATCGACCTGCGCAGCAACGGCAGGTTGCGCGCTGCCGCTGTTGCATCGCCACGAAGCTCAAATGTCTGAAACATCGCTTTCCTCTTGTTGCCGCAGGCCGCGGATGAATTGCACGGCGATCTTCTGTGCATCGAACCGGTCCAAATTGTTATGACCGGCACCTTGCAGGCGCACGAACTGCTTCGGCTCGTTCGCCGCATCGAACAATTTCTCGCCGTACTTTATCGGGATGATGGTGTCGGCGTCACCATGAATGATCAACAACGGCATATCGGCCCGGGAAACGTGTTTGGTCGATTCGAACGTGTCCCGCAACAGGTAGCGAACGGGCAGGAAAGAATAGTGCTCGGCGGCGACGTCGGCAGCCGAACTCATCGGCGCTTCGAGTACCAGCGCAGCCGCCTCCACGCGCGCCGCCAGTTGCACGCCGACGCCCGATCCGATCGACTCGCCATAAATCACGATGTCCCGCGCAGCAACGCCCGCTTCCAGCAGCCAATCGTAGGCAAACCGGCCCGCCTCATGCAACGCGGCCTCCGACGGGCTGCCGCCACTGCCGCCATAACCCGGATACCCGAGCATGAACATGCCAAAACCGGTGTCGCTGGTTGCCGAAAAGCGGTACGACCGCCATGCGACGGATCCGCCGTTGCCATGGAAGAACAGAATTGTTGGTTGTCCCTCGACCGCTTGCCGATACCAGCTATAAAGCGGCTCGCCATCGTGCGTCACAAATTCGACTTCGCGGACGCCGGCAAGTCCGGTGCCTGCGGGCGGCACTCGTTCGGTGGCCGGGAAAAACATCATGTTGCGCTGGTTCAGGTAAACAAATGCACATAGCACCGCGTAGCCGAGCACCAGCAAACCGAGAATGCGAACGAGGAGCATCATCCGCCGCAGTGTACCGGCTTTCACGGCGCTGGTTTCACGAAATTAATTGCACTGGCGTCCAATGATATTGCCGGGCAAATCTGCGAGAATGTTCCGATGACTGTTTCGACGAGTGCGGCATTGACAGCCCGGACCGCCCAACGCGGCACCCGTGCGCGCGGCGAGAAAACGCGCCAGAAAATTCTTGACGCGACATTGAGCGTCATCGCGCGTGACGGCGTCGGCGGCACGACGCACCGCGCGATCGCAAAAGAAGCCGGCGTACAGCTGTCGCTCACGACGTATTATTTTCGCGACCTCAACGAGCTGATCTCGCTTGCATTCCGCAGCTTCATGGATCGAGACCACGACGCAATGAATGAGCGCTGGAAGCTCGCGTTTCGCTATCTCGACCAGTTTTCCGTCCGTGACCTGCGCACGGCTCCGGTACAAGATCGAATCATCGACTACTGCACCAAGCGACTCGTGGCACATATGCGTCACGGGCTACTGGAGTCGCCCGAAGGGCTTGCCGTCGAACACCACTTTTTCTACGAAGCATTGAACGACAACAATCTGCAGGCGCTGGCGGCTGCGCACCGCGAGCGTTTGTTGCAACCGATCGTCCGGTTTTGCAGTTACTTCGACAAGGACGACCCCGAGACCGATGCCAGCCTGCTACTCGGCACGATTACGCGCCTCGAATACCAGGCGCTTACGTCGCCACCGGACGACATCGATTTTGTGACGATTCGTCGGGAAATCCGGCGTATTCTCAGCTGGATCGTCAGGTAACGACGTAGTCTGGAACGTTACCGGTAACGCAATGCGCGTCGATGCAGGGTCTCCGACGGGATTGAGTAACAAAATGGACCGGAAAATGTCAGTCCGGTGACCGAACGTTCCAGACGAACGTCGCCAGCACGAACGAGATGACGGCCGCCCCGATCCACATCGCAATGGCGGCATCGAAATTGTAAACGTCGACGCCGTTGACAACCCGCTTGCTATCCTCGATGAGTTGGCCGCTGATGATGTCCTGCAGCCCGGCGCCGATATAGCTCGCGATGCCGACAATGCCGAGCACGGCCCCCGATACTTCCTTGGAACAGATATCGACGGCCATCAACCCGCCAAGGAACACCATCAGCACGCCGAGGCATACACCGAACACGGCCATGCTGACGGTATCGACAAGCGGATCGGCCGGGCCCAGCAGGAACACCGCCAGCGATGCCGCGTACAGGATGCCGAAGACGAGCGCCATCAGGTTGCGGCGCCCGCGCATGAAATAGTCTGACAGCATGCCGGAGAAAAACGTCCCGAATATGCCGGCGATCGCGTTGGCGGAGACAATGGAGCTCGCTTCGATCGTTGAATAGCCCTTCTCGGCTTCGAGAAAAAAGATGCCCCAGCTGTTGATTGCATACCGGCCGACGTAGAAACAGGCGCTCGATAACGCCAGCACCCACACAGCCCAGTTGGTGACAACCTGCCATTGCATCTGCCCGACGGTCTGTTTTGCCGTCTCGCCCTCCAATGGCTTGTTAACGACAGGCAGACCGTAGACGTCAGGTCGCTCGTATAGAAAACCCCAGATGAACAGGCTCGCAAAAACACAAACCAGCCCCGACACCCAGAAGCCCCACATCCATCCCAGTGTCGTGATGACGAACGCTGTGCCGACAAATGCAATAGCTTCGCCGATATTGTGGCTGCTGGCCCACATGCCGTAGAAGGTGCCGCGAGTCTTCCCCGTGTACCAGTGCGTAATCGTTACAACGCTCGAGCCTGCGCCGAACGACTGGAACCAGCCATTCAGCCCCCAGAGCACAAAGAAAAACCAGAATGTCGTCGTGAATCCCAGCAGCAAGTTGATGACGGCGGACACGAACAGTCCGGCGGCCATAAAGCGGCGTACGTTGACCCGATCGGCAAGTACGCCGTTCGACAGTTTGCCGAATGCGTAGGCGAAAAACAGCGCTGAGCCGATAATGCCCATCTCCGCGGCGTCGAACACGCCAGCATCCGCCATCGTCTTCTTGGCGACACTGAAGCTCAGGCGACAAACGTAGTAAAACCCGTAGCCGCCCGTAATCGCGAGAAACACCGCCCATTGGCGGCGACGCATTTCCTCTTTGACACTCGGATCGTACGGATCGCGCGCCGGTGCGGCGGGCGACTTCGCGAAAAACTTCAACATGTCGCGAACAGTAGCATGGCTCCCGCGATTGCCGCACAATGCCGGACTAGCGTGCCACCCGAGGAATGCCTATGAGCGCCAGCGCCGCCGACAGCCGACAACCCTACTCCCCGCTGTCCGTCAAACGCTGGCTGTACCCGTTGCTCGGGCATCCAAAAGCGAAACAGACGCTCAAATGGATCGTCTATTCGGCGCTTGTCATCAACACAGGCATGTACCTCGATGACGACATCCGCGCCTTCGTTGGCGCGATCCCGGAGGACGCCGGGTTACTCGATATCCTGTTCCAGTTTTCGACAACCATAGACATGCTCGGCTGGATGGCGCTCGTGTTCCTGTTCGAACTCGAAACCTACGCCCTGGAAGATTCAGCGTTTACGCGCAAGGTCGAATCCCTGATTCGCGGCACGCGCATCATTTGCTACCTCCTAATCGGCTTCGCCGCGATTGGCTATACCGTCGAAGCGCTCGAGACATTCGACCTGCATCCGGTGAGCGCAGACAGCATGTGCGACCTGGCCGATCAGGGTGTCTATGCCCAGATCAGCGCCAATGAGTTTCCCGAAATCACGTCCGGGAACTGCGCGGCAATGTCGCTCGATGCCGAGTACTTTACGCTCTCCGACGAAACGGCCGTCGTTGCGGCATCCGTCGTACCGGAACTGCAGTTCATGGGCATTATCGATATCGAAAACGCCATCATCTGGATCCTGGTCGTGCTGCTGATCGAGCTGGAAGTCTGGCTGCAATCGGCGGACCGGTTTGGCAGCCGGACGCTAGGCGCCGCACGCCAACTAAAGACGTTCTTCTACCTGATCCTGATCGCCAATGGCGTCATCTGGTTTTTCTACGACTACTACCTGTACGCGTGGGACGCATTTCTATGGATCTTCGGCTTCTGGGCGATCGAACTGAACCTCGCAGAGTGGGAGCAGGAACGCCTCAGGGAACTCGAGGCAGCGCAGTCAGCTAGTTGATGTCGACAATGATTTTGCCACGTGCGCGGCCGGACTCCGAGTAACGTATCGCGTCCGCGATTTCGTCCAGAGGGTAGTGCCGGTCGATCTGCGACACAAGCTGCCCCGATCCCGCAAGCTCCGCGAGCGTCTCGAAATCGGCCTGATTGAACTCCGCGATAATGAGTTTCAGCTGCTCGTCGACAAACGGTTGCGTGACAAGGGCACCGAGCGGTCGTGCCAGCGGCGCCACCCAATCACCCTTCTTACCGCCGACCATGACCAGCGTGCCACCCGTTTTCATTACGCCGCGGTTGTCCGAGATTGAGTGGTTACCGACCATGTCGACGATCAGGTCGTAACGCACGCTGCCGGATGTGTAGTCCGTCGTCTTGTAGTCAATGACCTTGTCAGCACCCAGCGCTCGGACCATTTCGACGTTGCGAGTGCTGCAGACGCCGTGCACCTCGGCGCCCATAGACTTCGCTATCTGCACGGCGTAGGTGCCGACGCCGCCGGAGGCGCCGTTGATCAGTACCGTCTGCCCCGGCTGCAGGTTGCCTTTGTCGCGCAGCGACTGCAGGGCCGTGATCGCCGCGATGGGCAACGCCGCTGCCTGCTCGAACGAAACACCGTCGGGAATCTTCGCGATACCGCGGTCCTGCGGCATCGCGAGGTATTCGGCAAACGCCCCGCTCCAGCCGCCAAACACGCGATCGCCAACAGCAAAGCGCGTCACACCCGTTCCGACGTCAACGACGGTGCCGGCGAAATCCACGCCGAGCCGCTGGTCTTCCGGGGCGCCGATGCCCGAGCCCAATCGCATCAGGTAAGGCGAACCGTGCATGTAGTGCCAGTCAAGCGGATTCACGGCGGCACGGCTTACCTGCACCAGGACCTCACCTTCGGCCGGGTCCGGCTTGTCGACGTTGACGAGCTGTACAACGTCGGCTTCGCCGTAACACGAGTACCGAGCGGCACGCATTGTTTCATCGCCGCTGACGGACGCGATGTTCGTGCAATTCGAGTCGTAGCTGATGACCAGCGCCAGGACAGCAACAGCAACAACGAGCAGGCCAATAATGCCGTTGAGAATCTTGTATCGCAGTTTCATTAGGGCTGCCGTCGATCAATGGGTGCGTGACGATACCATACGCGTATAGGCCCGGTAGTTTCGCGGTGTATCGGTGTCTAACCTACTGATTTATATGCCGCAATACGATTCCATCATCATCGGTGCCGGGCACAACGGGCTGGTTTGCGCTGCATACCTGGCCCGCGCCGGACAGCGCGTACTGGTACTGGAAGCCGCCGAATCGCCGGGCGGTCTCGCCGCGACTCGAGAATTCCACCCGGGGTTTCGCGTCGCAGCCGCGCACACGGCAATGCACTTTTCGGACAAGGTCACCACGGACCTCGGCCTCGAGCTGGCGACAATCAATCCGCGACTTGTCGGCCTCGATACGAACGGAAAACATGTCGTCGCCGACGGCGACGCATTAACAGGCGGCGCCGAGGACGACGCTGCCGCCTACGGCGACTATCGCGCGCTGATGTGCCATTTCGCGGATGCACTGGCGCCCTTCTGGCAAAAGACCATGCCACGTATCGGCACATCTTCGATCAGGGAGCTTTTGACGTTTGCTCACATGGGCCTGAATCTGCGGCGCCTGGGCAGGAAGGACATGCAGGAGTTCATGCGCGTCGCGTCGCTGCCGGCGCGCGACCTCATGGACGAAAACTTCGAGAACGAACTCGTCAAGGCCACGCTGAGCTGGGACGGACTGATCGGTTCGCGCATGGCGCCGCGTTCGCCGAACAGTGCCGTACTGGCCATGCTTTACAGGATGTCCGGTGCGCCCTGCGACGTCGCTTCGATGATCGCGTCGCTCACTGCCGCCGCAGAGTCGGCGGGCGCCGAAATTCGCTGCAATGCAGCCGTCAATCGCATCACCATCGACGGCGACGAGAACGGACTGTCGACGAGTGGCGTCGAACTCCGGGACGGCGAACGCATTGACGCCGACCGGGTAATCTCTGCAACGGACCCGCAGCGCACGTTCGTCAACCTGGTCGGTGTCGAGTACCTCGACATCGGCTTTACGAATCGCATCCGGCGACTGCGTTGCAACGGCCTGGTCGGCAAACTGCACCTCGCACTTGATGGTGCGCCGGAATTCAGCAACCTCGACTCGCCGCACGGTCGCCTGATAATCGCGCCTGACATGGACGCCATCGAGTTCGCGTTTGACGATGCGAAATACGGAGCAAGTTCGGAAGCCCCTGTCATGGAAGCCTGCGTTCCGAGCTTGCAGGACCCGACGCTGGCGCCGGACGGCAAGCACGTGCTGTCCGCACACGTCATGTTCGTGCCCTATGAACTGAAAGGCGGCTGGACCGATACCGCGCGCGAGTCCGTTCGCGAACGGGCCATCGACACGATTGCGGAGTACGCACCCGGCATTCGTCAACAAATCGTTGGTAGCGAATTCCTGACGCCTGCCGACATCGAGCGCGAATACCGGGTGACGGGCGGCCACTGGCACCATACCGAGTTCGCGATGGACCAGATGCTCATGATGCGTCCGACCTACGGTGCGGCGCAGTACGCCACGTCGATCCCGGGCCTCTGGTTATGTGGTGCGGGTTGCCATCCGGGCGGCGACCTGACCGGCGCGGCCGGTCACAACGCGGCGCACGAGATCCTGCGATGAGTGCGGTGAACCACTACGACGCGATCATCATCGGTGCCGGCCACAACGGCCTGACCAACGCGGCCTACCTTGCGAAGGCAGGACTCAACGTCGTCGTACTGGAGAAGAACGACTACATCGGCGGCGCAGCGGTCTCGCGTGAGTTGCACGAAGGCTGGACCTATTCGAACTGCTCGTATGTCTGCAGCATGATGCGCCAGGCCATTCACCGCGATCTCGACCTGTCGCGCCACGGCCTGATCCTGGTGCCGTATCTCGCGACCGTGAGTTACGGCGACGGCGATGAGCGTCTCATCGGCTACCACGACGAGAATGCATTTGACCTCGAGCTGAGACGGCATTCGCCGCATGACGCGAACGCAATGCATGAATTCCACGCCGACATCACGCGTTATGCGCAACTGATTCGCAAGACTCTGATGCGCACGCCGCCCGATCCGACGTCGTTCCGGCCGCGCGACATCATGGAGCTCATCTGGCTGGCGAAAGAGTTCTGGAAAATTGGCGAAAAGGAAATCTACGAGTACGTGCGCTTTTTCACGATGAGCGCGGCCGAATTTCTTGACGACTATTTCGAAAACGATCTGGTCAAATCACAGCTGGCGAGTGCCGGCATTATCGGAACTGCGCTTGGGGTCGAGTCCCCCGGTTCGTCGTACATCCTGCTGCACCACGTAATGGGAGATGTGGATGGCAGCATCGGCGCCTGGGGGCTCGCGCGCGGTGGCATGGGAGCAATTTCGCAGGCGATCGCCGGCGCCCTGCAGGAGAACGGCGGCGAGATTCGAACGGAAGCCGGCGTTCGACAGATCCTGGTCAAACACGGCAAAGCCTGCGGCGTGGTTCTCGATAACGGCGACGAACTGACTGCAAAAACGATCGTGTCGAACCTCGATGCGAAACGCACATTTACGCAGATCATGGACAGGAACGATCTGCCGGACGGCATCTACGAGAAGGCGAAGAATTTCAAGATTCGCGGCTCATCCGGCAAAGTCAATATCGCCTTGTCCGGCTTGCCGAAATGGACACATGTCCCCGAGAGCCGCTACGTCGACCGCGGCGGACACAACTTCACGGGTTCGCTCGAAACCATGGAACGCGCGTACGACTGCTGGAAGCGCGGTACGTGGTCGGACGACCCGTTTATCGAATCGGTAATCCCGTCCGCATGGGATCCGACCGTCGCCCCGCCGGGCATGCACTGGATGTCGAATTTCATCCAGTATTGCCCACCGCAGCTGGCAGACGGGCCATGGACGCCGGAAAAACGCGACGCGTTCGGCGAAAGCGTGGTCGCCAAGCTCGAGCGCTACAGCCCGGGATTCCGCGATCTCATCGTGCACATGGAAGTGCGCACCCCGCACGAGATCGAAAACGAAATCGGCCTGACCGAAGGCAACATCTTCCAGGGCGAACTGACGATCGACCAGCTGTTTTTCAACCGGCCATTCCCCGGCTACGGCCAGTACCGCATGCCCGTACAAAACCTGTACATGTCCGGCTCTTCAACGCATCCGGGGGGCGGCGTCTCCGCGGTGTGCGGCGCCAACTCGGCGCGCGAAATCCTGAAGGATCTCCGCAGGCCGAACACCGTGCCCGATGACGATTTTTACGACGAATAGATCATGACGACTGACGTTTACGCCGGCGAGCGCCCCAGACTGTCCCCGTTCCACGAACGGCAGCAGGTTTTCAACGTGCGTGAAGCCTGGTCGATCTGGAACGGCTACAAGTTTGCCGAGCACTACTACGAGCCGGAGTACGAGTACTTCTGTATTCGCAACCAGTGCGGTACCTACGACATCTCGGCGATGCAGAAGTACGAGATTCGGGGCGCCGATGCCGAACGAATGCTGAACCGACTCGTCACGCGCGACGTGACGAAGATCGGGATGAATCGCGTCGCCTACTGTGTGTGGTGCACGGACGAAGGCCGGTTAATCGACGATGGCACGATTTTCAAACTCGCCGACGACCGCTTCATGCTGACCAGCGGCGCGTCGTGTATCGCATGGCTGGACAAGGCTGCGTACGGCTTTAGCGACGTGTCGGTGACCGACGTCACCGACGACATTGCCGCACTCGCGTTTCAGGGTCCGACGACCTGCGCGGTTCTCAAGGTGATGGGGCTGGACGGCATCGAGGAATTGAAACCTTTCGGCATCGCCAGGTTCCCGTTTGAAGACGGCGAACTCATGGTGTCGCGAACCGGCTTTACCGGGGATCTTGGCTACGAGCTCTGGATAGAGCCGCGCCTCGCACTGGCATTATGGGATGCGTTGTACGCTGCCGGCGACAACTACGGCATTCAGCCGTTCGGCGAAGCGGCGCTTAACATGGCGCGCCTGGAAGCCGGCTTCATCATGCCCGGCATGGAGTTCAACGAGGCGCTCGCAACGGTGCATTTCGAGCATGACCAGACCCCGTACGAACTCAATCTCGGCTGGCTCGTGGACTTGTCCAAGCCGCACTTCAGCGGCCGGCAGGCATTGCTCGAGGAAGAGCGACGCGGTCCGACCTACACGCTGACGAAACTCGACATCGAGGGCAACAAGCCGGCCGAAGGCGCCTGGCTCTACAAGGAAGAAGCGTGCAGGACGCACATTGGCTACGTGACATCGGCGATGTGGTCACCGGCCGTCAAGGCGAATATCGCGCTGGCGATGATTCGCACGGAACATCTCGACGGCCCGTTCTGGGCCGAGATTTATTACGAGAAAGAGCTGCGCCATTACGGTCGCGTGGCCCGTTGCACAAAACGAGACAAGCCGTTCTGGTCACCGGCCCGGGCCCGGGCGACGCCACCGCCGGACTATTGAGCAGTCGCTGGCGAGTACGCGCGCCGGATGTAGCGAATTGCAAACAGGCCGACGGCCAGCCAGATCACAACCCAACTTGCCATGAGTCCCATCTCGCCGGTCATCCAGTTGAGCGAACCGTCAGGCATTAGGTGACCGGTTGCGGCCTGGTATGGCAGGACGTACCAGTAGGTCAGGCATGCCGGCATGATCAGGCCGTTGATTGCCATGACAACCATCGGCGCGATCAGCGTGACGCGAGTCCGCCGCGGACCGATTTCGTCAACCGGGCGCACGTGCAACTTTTCGAGGTAACCTGACTCGGCCACGCTGACCTCGGTTCGGCGCGAGACGAGGATCGTCACGAGCAGGCTGGACACGCCGCCGATGACCACCGGGTTCAGGTAGGACGGTAACTCCAGCATACCGATGAATTCGAAGAACTTGGGAATGACGTTCAACGCGAGTCCGGTCAGCATCCCCCAGAATGCGCCCTTCTCTGTTATGCGCTTGCTCCAGATCGCCATCAGGCCCACCGGACCCCAGGATGACGCAAAGACAGTTGCAATGAACGTCGTCAGCCAGAAAATCTGCGGTGGAAATACGAGCGCGGCTACCAGCACCGCGGCGCCGACGGCCAGCATGACGAGGCGCGTAAATCGTAGCGTGCTCGCCTCGCCTTTGTTCTTGTGAATACCGACATCGTTACTGAGGCTGAAGCCAACGAGCGACAGGAACGTGGAAGCGGACGACAGCACGGCGGCCATGATGCCCGCCAGCATTAACGCACCGAGCAGCTCGGGCAACATGTTGAGTGACGCCCAGACCGTCGCGCTCTCGGGCGGGTCGAGTGCCGGGTCGCCGAGGTTAATGACGGTGCCGAGCCCGTAAACCATGACCTGCAGGATGACGACAAAAAACGCCGCAATTACGGCCGAGCGCAGCACGACGTGCTCGTTGCGCGCCATCTGGTGGCGACTCGACTGCCACGGGCTGACCATGTAGACGAGCATCCAGCTGACATCGATCACGATTGCCCAGATCAGGTAGTCCATCGCCGTGGGCCACTCGGTCCCGGGACCGATCATTCCGTGCCACGACAACAGGTCCTTCTTCGCCTCGATAGCAACAATATCGGTGACGATCGCCGGCACCCCGCCGAGGTCGTCGACGACGTAAACAATGGCGGCCGCGCTCGCGACAGTGAACAGCAGGAACATTACCGTGTCGGTCAGGATGACGCCGCGCGATCCGGAATACATCGTGAATGCCGTGTAGCTGACCCACGCCACGAACAGGGCCTGCACATAACTCAGCGCCGTGAGCTCCGACAACAGGATTGCGGCGCCTTGCGTAACCGCAAGCAGATAGCCGCCCAGCGCGAAGATGATCGTGACGCCAGCGAGCGCCTGCACGCGTTTGCTGTTGAAACGCCGGCCGAAGAATTCCGCCAGCGTGTTGGTCCGGCTGCGGCGCAGGTAGCGACCGAAAAACAGGGCGCCGAGAATATAGCCGACCGCGGCCGCCTGCGGAAACAGCACGTACGGTCCGCCTTGCGTCTCGTAGGCGAAGCCCGCCTCGCCGAGAAACATGGTCGAGCTCATGACGCTGGCGACCAGTGTTCCGACGATCAGCAGGGTTGGCGCTCGGCGGCCGGCAACATAGTAGTCATCGAGGTCGCGGATGCCGCGCCCCGCATAGTTGCCAATGACAATGTAGACAAGAATGCTCAGCGCAATCGTTGTCGTGTAGATATCCATCAGTCCGCGTCGCGTACCAGCCAGGACGGCGTTTCGTAGACGGTGACGTCGACCCGATCGCCGGCATTAATCGTCCCTGCCACATCGACAACGCCGACGACGCCGCGCGTCAGTTTGGCCGCCTTGGAAAACATCGTGGGTTCAAGCGGTGCACCGGACGTCGTCGAATGTGTCTGCGACAGCTTGGTGCCCATGTCGAGGCATGGGGGGTTGTACTCGACGACGACCAGCTCGGCGCCTGACGGAAACTTCAGCACCGTGCCTTTGGGCAGCCGCGACAACTGTGCGATACCGGAGATGCAGAGATTGGCGCCGAGTTCCGTTGGAGTCAGCGGTTTGACGAGATCCATCGCATCACCGATTTCTGCGAGCTCCTCGACCGACACGGCCGACCACATGCGCTCGTTCCGTCGAACGGTGTCTTTTGCCTGCTTGTCGCCCGCCCAGCACTTGCGGGAGATCGACCGGTGCGCATCGCCGACAATACCGTCAAGCTCGACGTCGATCGAGCCGTGCGCCTCCTTGCTCATGTCATCGTTGTTGCCCGCATGGACGGAAACAACGTTACCGATCAACGTGCTCACCTGGATTCTCCCGACGCAAAGCTGTGCACGGCCCGGTGCGCTTCCTCGATAGCGGCTTCGGTCATGGCATTGGAAGCCGAACCAATGCCGGCAAAGCCGATATTCCCGATGCGCTGGCGTGCGTTGACCCACGGTTTGTTTTCGTGCGGCCAGGCTTCGGGCCACCAGGCGACTTCACCGGAGTCCGAATCGACCGAATAGGCGTAGCCGTGGGGCCAGCGATTGACAGTAATCGCTGCGATGTCGCGCGCCGGATCGAAGCCGCCGGGTCCGAGCATGCGACCCAGCTGATCGCGCACGTGGCGCTCGAAGTCTTCGAACGGCGTTTCGAGAAGCTGTGCGCGGCCGGCGCGGAACTGGTCGGGTGCCGGCAGTCCGGGCGCGGTCGGTATGTGTTGCAGGTGCAGTACGACGGGTTCGTCCGGCCCTTCCGAGAATCGGTAGTCGCCGATGCTGACCGGGAAGTCGATACGTACGCTGGAAAAGAAACTGCCGGGGCACGTTGCGCGCCAGAATCCGAGATTTCTGAAGCTTTGCCAGTTTCGAATCAGCACGTTCGTGTAGACCAGCGGAGCTCGCACCGAACTGCCAAGCGCTCCCGCCTGCTCGGCGGATACGTCGGGGCAAATGAACGGCACGAGCGCGTGGTAACCGGCCCAGACGACGCGGCCCGCGGTGACAGTCTTCGCCGCGTCTTCCGCGACGTACGTGACATCGACCCTGCCTGCGGAATCGCCCTGTCGATGCTCCATGCCGACAACGGTGCTGTTGAGTCGAATCCTGGTCGGATTCTCGTCACGGTCAAGCTGCTCATAGTCGAACTTTGCCGTAACGATGTCGTCCATCGTGTTGCCCGGCGCAACCGACGGAATCAGCTTGCGCACCAACGACCGGGCTACCGACGCGTTGCCATCGGGAAAGTGAAAGCGACCGTCATCATCAATGCCGGCAGCGCCGAGATCGATCTCGGTGCCGAAGAACCCGGGATAGTCTTCGGCCCATGCCATCCATGCCGGCAGCGCATCGGCGCCAATTGCCCAAACGCCGTGCGGACGCTTTTGCATGACCTTGAGAACTTCTTCGCCGAACCCGCCGAACTGCGCCAGGTAGTCGCGATAGCTGTACCTCCGAAGGATGTCGAGACGTTGCTTCGGGGACATCCCGTCGAGGAAGTCGGTGTCATCGGCAAACAGGCGATCGAGGTCTTGCTTACCGGCATCGGACAGCGGCGCGTCGGCGGTTTCCGGCCCCGACGACAGGTTTCCCGATACCAGCCGATCGGCACCGAACGTCTCCTTGTCGAAAAACGTTGCGGCGCCCAGGCCATGCGAGGAAAACAGGTCCCAGTTGTGCGTTTCGGACTCCCGGCTGCCATCGATGTCCAACTCTTTCAACAACTGCCTGGCATTCGGCGGATAGCTTCGCGGTGCCTCGATGAACATCGTGCCACCGAATCCGATAATCGTCCTGCCGTCGATCATGAACTCATTGCGTTTCGCGTGCCCGCCGAAATCGTCGTGATTGTCGAGGATCAGGATGCGGGCATCCGGGTCGATATCGCGCCGGTGGAAGTAGGCCGCGGCGAGTCCGCTGATGCCGGCACCAACGACGACGAGATCGTAGTGCTCGCCGGAATGCGACGATGTCCATTTCTGACCCTGGACCGCGGCGTGGGCGGCCTCGAACGACCCCGCATGAGAACCCCGCATCCCGGTCAGCGCAGGGGGATAGTACGCTCTTGCAACATTCCCGGTAATCGCTTCGTCGTGACTTTGCGTGCAGCCGGGCAACAACGCAGCGCCCACCGCAATTCCGACGCCGTCAAGGAAATCACGACGCGTGATCTTCGCCCCCATTCCGAGCTGTCGGTCGGACTCCTTCATGCTGCCCCCAGCGGTTTCGTTATTGTCGCAAGTCATTCATAATCGAAGAAATTCCATTGTACGCGGCCCCGCGTCGCAACGCATTCATGCCTACCCGTCTACCAAAACTCATTGCCACGTCCGTCGTGCGTGGCAGCCAGCAGGGCGAAAGCCACGGCGGCATTTTCACGGTCGACTTCGAAACGCAAAGTGGCGAACAGCACGTCGACTGGAATACGAGCGACATCGATTTCGAAGGTCGCGGCGCCGACCGCGGCCTGCGCGGGATTACCTTTCACGGCGACGATATCTATGTCGCTGCCAGTGACGAACTGTTCGTCTACGATCGCGACTTCAACATCAAGGAGTCGTTTCGCAACCGCTACCTGAAGCACGCTCATGAAATCGTGCGTAAGGACCAGCGCATTTTCGTGACCTCGACCGGGTTCGACAGCCTGCTCGCCTTTAACCTCGAAACAAGAGAATTCGACTGGGCATTCTGCCTACAGAAGCCCTATGAGCAGTGGTCCGGATTTGCGTATGACCCGCGTGGTGGCAAAGGACCGCGCCCCGTCAACGACTTTCACATCAACTCGGTACACGTGGACGACACGGGAATCTATGTCAGCGGCCTACGGACACTGGCCCTGCTGCACATCGGCAGCGATATGGCCGTACGCCAGTTTTGCAATCTCCCGACCGGCACGCACAACGGCCAGCGCTGGAAGGAAGGCGTACTGTTCAACGACACGGCCAGTGACACCGTGCGATTCGTGCCGCGAGACGGGCAAGCGCTTGCGTTTCCGATCGTCACCTACGACGAGGCCGACATCGAATTCGCCGGCATCGACGATTCGAAAATCGCCCGGCAGGGATTCGGCCGCGGGCTGTGCATCGTTGACGACCGCTTCATCGCCGGTGGCTCGTCACCGTCTACGATTACGCTGTATGACGTCGAAGCCCGCGTGCCGGTCGGTTCGGTCAATCTCTCAATGGACATCCGCAACGCGATCCACGGCCTCGAGCCGTGGCCCTACTGAAGCGGCAAAAAAAAGACCGGGTAAAACCCGGCCTTTTTTTGCGTTTTCAAGCTTGGGCTTAGTCGCCCCAGCGCTTCATGAAGCGCACACCGAACTCTCTCGGGCGGTTTACGTAAGCCTTCTGGAAGTGATCGTGTCCATCGACCGAGTTGCCGAACGCCCAGTTCATCTGGGCGGTGCCAATCGTGTAGATCGCACGCTCATCCGTCAGGTTGTTGACGAAGAACGCCAGCTCCCAGGTGTCGCTGCGAACGCCGGTCCTGAAGTCCGCCAGCGTATAGGCTGACGTCGTGAATTGCGGATTCGCCGTGTCCAATCCGGCCGGATCGAGACGATTGACCGAATCACCGGTGTAGGAAACCTGGAAGCGAGCGAACACATTTTCGCCACCGAACAGATCGGATGGCTTGGATGCATCCAGCCAGGCGCCCAGCTTGAGCTCCGGCGTCAGTGGCAAGCGAAGTCCGCCGACGAGGTCGTTGTCGCCGTCACCGGTCAAATCGGCCGTCGTATCCGTTTCGGCTTCGACCCACTGACCGTTGAAGCCCACCACCATGGAATCGCCGAGCGCGTAGTCCAGTTCGAAATTGACGCCGGTGATGTGGGCTTCGCCGGCATTCGTCACAATCGATTGCCACGGCTGCCCACACACGTTCGGAATTTCCGTCGGACCGCCAATCGGGCAACCCTGGCTCGACGGATCCGTCAGTTGCAGCTGGTAATCCGACCATTCCATGTGGAACAGCGTCGCGTTGAGGCGACCACGACCGTCGCCGAATGTCGAGCGCAGTCCTGCTTCGTAGTTGTCCATGATGTCGGACGTGTACGACGTAGCAAAGAACGGCTCGCCACGGCTGCGATTGACGCCACCTGGCCGCGTGCCTCGTGTATACAGGCCATACAGCATGTTGCCGCCGTCGAGCGTGTAGCTGACTGCGATTTTTGGAATGAACTCAGTTTCTGAGCCACGGTTGGCCGGGGCCTGGTTGTTGTTGGCGAGCCGATAGGCGCGCGTCGCCGGGTCCTGGGTATCCGGTTCACCCATCAGGTCGAGACCGCCCGGGTGATCGACACGGTAGAAGTTGGTATTCGACCGATCGAAGTAGCGGCCGCCGAGGGTCAGGTCCCAGTTGTCGTTCAGGTGCCAGGTTACTTCCCCGAACAGCGCCTGCTGGTCCCAGTCGGTGTGGCTGTCCGAGTACCACCACGAGGTTGCGGCCGGGTACGTGTAGTACGTGCCGTCGTAGTAGACCCAGTTGGTGAAATAAAACTCCATGTAGTCGAGCGAGATGGAATCCTGGTAGAGGTTGGTCTCGCCGCGGCCGCCCGTCGTGGGCGCCGCGAACGGCGCCTGCCAGGCGTCGTCACTCTCTTCCCAGTAGTAGCCGACGATCCAGTCCATCGTATCGCCCTGCGAGCTGAGACGAACTTCGATGTTCTGCTTCTTCTGCTGGGAAGGCGACGGGTAGCTCTGGAAGTAATCCGAATCAAGCGTTTCGCCCATGCAGTACACCGGGTACCAGACGATGTAACCGGAATCGGGATTCGTCCAGTAATACGGGTACAGGTAATAGCCGTAGTAGTCGACATCTGACGTTGTGTAGTAGGAATCATGGCAGTAGCGGCCACCCCAGTAGTGGCCGTAAACCGTGATGTCGTAAAGCTGCTCGATCTTGCGGTCGTAGTAGTTGGCCGATGCAACGAGCTGCGCAAACCCGAGATCGCCTTCGATCATGAAGGAGTACATATCCCATTTGTCTTCGCGCCATTCGTCGTGGAATCGCACGGTTTGTAAATCGCCGACATACGGGTCGAAGTGGCTATCCGCACCGGCATCGGTCGTCTGATGCATCGCCATGAGTGACGCCGACCAGCTGTCATTGACATTCCACAACAGGGACAGGCGACCACCCCGAACGTCCGCGTCATTCCAGCGGTCCTCGATCGACGCGGAGTTGTCCAGCGATCCCCAGCCGGACGGCAGGCCCGGCCACGGACGATCCGGGTTGTTGATCGCGATCATGTTGGGCGTATGACCAAACACGTTGTCGATAAAGCCACCGTCATGATCGCTGTAGCCGACGACGCGCGCCGCGAACTTGTCTTCAACCAGGGGGATATTGAAGACAACGGAAGCGCGGTGGCTGGCGTCGCTGTGTTCGCCGGCACGTACCTCGGTGTCAACTACGGCCTCAAACTCATTGAGTTTCGGCTTGTTCGTGATGATGCGCATCGTGCCGGCCTGCGCATCCGATCCGTACAGTGTGCCCTGCGGACCTGCGAGCGCCTCGACGCGTTCGACGTCGACCATGCGGATCTGCGGCTGGCTGCCCGTGGTCGTCAGTGAGATTTCATCGAGATAGACCGACGAGGTCGCGGCCGCGATGTAGCTCGACCCGGTGATCGCACCACGGAAAACGACCGTGCTCGATCCGGCACCGAAGCTGATAACGTTGACGGAGGGTACGAAACGCGAGTAGTCCTCCATGTTTTTTGCACCCATTGCCTGCAGGCTTTCCTGCGTGATGGCCTGAATGGATGCGGGAATCTCTTGCACACTCGTCGTGCGCTTGGTCGCTGTGACGACGATTTCTTCCAGTGCATTGTCGTCCTGGGCAAGCGCCTGGTGAGCTGGCGCGAGTGCCGTGGCGATGGCGCCGGCGACCGGCGTGAGCGCGAACTTTTGTTGCGTTTCCATCCGTGTAGTCCCCCCGAGTTACAAGTTGAAACAGTGTCTCACAACAGCAACATAGCACAATCCTGTCCTATAGGGACATGGGCCGATCCGCCTCCGGAAGTTTCACAAGCAATGGTTCCAGCACCTCGATAAGTTCGTCGAGATGCGGCTCGTAATTTCGCCATAAATTGACCGAGCTCGAGTAAATCGGCCGCCGAACCTGCGCGGAACTCGCGGTTTTGACGGCGCGTTCCGTTTCGTGGAATCGCAGACAGGATTCCTCAAACGGCAGGTTGCAAAAATCCAACATGCGGCGGACCTGCGATTCGAGATCGGCGATGTTGTCTTCATAGTGCACGTCGAGGACGAAACCGGGCAAAACCTGATGCCAGTGGTCCATGAGGCGCACATATTGCAAATAGTATTCGCCAAGCTCGACGAGGTCGTAGCTGAACGGCTGGCCGCTTGCGAACAGCTGCTTGAACGAACCGAAGCAGCTGTCGAGCGGGTGCCGGCGCGCATTGATGATTTTCGCATTTGGCAACGCAAGTTTCAGCAAGCCGATGAATACGAAGTTATTCGGGTTCTTGTCGACGAAAAAGGGCGCAGCGCCGCGATATTTGCGGGTTGCCGCGAGGTATTCGCCACCGATTTTCGCCCACGCGCCCGGGTTGAGGTCGTCGAGGTTTTCCGGGAACCGCCGCTTGCGGCCCTGGCGCCTGTCGATTTCGCGAACAATATTGGCGAGATCGTGCAGTTCGTGTGTGCCATCCACCTTGCTGTGGCTGGCCAGTATCTGCTCGATCAGGGTGGAGCCCGACCGGGGCAAGCCGACGACAAAGATCGGTGATGCATCCTGATTGCCGACGCCCTCACGATCTGCAAAGTACTCGGCAGAAAACGTCTCCATCACCTGCCCGTAACGCGTTTCGGTTTCGACCGGATCGTAGGTCTCCGCCAGCCGCCGAATCCGGTTGCAGTCGGCGAAGTGCGAAAACGCCGTGTCGTAGTCTCGGCGCGCCTCCCGGTCAAGACCCAACGCGTTATGCAACTGAACGCGAGATTCGTCGTCGAGTTCATCGGTTTCGAGCATCGTTTTCATGCGGTCGATCTCGTCGTCCGAGAAACTGAACGTCTTCAGGTTCGCCAGGCTCCAGTACGCCTCCGAGTGACTCGGCTTGACATCGATACAACGCCGGTACGTGGCGATAGCCTCGTCCTGGCGCCCGATCGTCTTCTGGTGGTGCGCCATGCTGCATAAAACGCCGGGGCGATTCGGCGTAATGCCGAGCGCCGTTTCGTATTGGCGTATGGCGCCTTCATGATCGCCCATTGCGCCCAGCACACCGGCGTGCAGCATGAAAGACTCCGCCATGTCCGGTGCCAGCTCCAGTACTTTCTCGGCGCACTCAAGCGCGTCGTCGTACTTGTCCTGTTCACGGCACGTGACACACAGATCCACCCACAGGCGCACATAGTCGGGCGCGTTGCCGATCGCGTGCCGTAGCATGACCTCGGCGTCACGATGCGCCTTCTTATCGGCGGCAATGACCGCCAACAATCGTGCCGCCTCGACGTGATTGGGGTCGCGCTTCAGTATTCGCCGTAGCTCGTCCTCGGCCTCGCGCGTTTCGCCGGCGCGAATCTGCTGGTCGGCGTTGCGAATCTCGTCCGCCCAGGCCATGCGCCGCGGGGGCACGGCCGCCTCCTCGTCAGCCGGTGTTTCGGCGGCTTCCGCGATCAGGACTTCAGCCTTCTCGATCTTGGTAACGACGCGTGCCAGCGTCGGGTCGAGGCGCAGCGCCTGTTCCCACGCATTGATCGCCGGCGTTGCAAAACCTTGTGATAACAACAGGTCGCCGAGCGTGTCGTGTGCGACCGCGAAATCGGGGTGTAGCCGTATCGCGTCATCGAGCAGGCGCCGGGCGTGTTCGAACTTTTTTTGAATGAGATTTGCGCGCGCGGCAAGGCACAGGAAGTTGGCATCGCCCGGCGTTTCGTCCAGTACGGTATCGCACACCGACAAAGCGCCGGCGGCATCGCCTTTCCGCAGCCGGGCAAGCGCATCGTCAAACTGGGCGCTGATTTGGGCGGGCGATGAAATGAGACGGCTCCACGAGGTTTGGAGTGCGAAAGTTCAACACAGCACCTGAATGATTTCCACCCCGCACGATTCGTCCGGCTATTGTGATAACTCGGTGAACCTTCTACGCTCTGCCGCCAATGCACACCTTTCAAAATGCTGTCCGCGATCGCGATTTCGTCATAACCGCCGAGGCGTTTCTGCGGCCCGAAACCGATGCAAACGCCGTGCGAATCCAGTCGGACCTGCTGCGCGGGCACGTCGACGCCGTCGTGCTGACGGACAATCAGTACGGCAAGCTGCATATGTCGACGATCTCGGCGGCGCGCTTGTTCCTCGACAACGAGCTGGATGCCGTCGTGCAGCTGAGCTGCCGAAACCGCAATCGAATCAGCCTGGTTGCGGACCTGCTCGGCGGCGCAGCGCTCGGTGTTACGAGCTACCTGCTCGTACGCGGTAACCGCGTTCCGAAGAATATCGATCCCAGGCCGCGCGCCGTCATGGACATCAACGCCGCACAGCTCATCGGCATCGCCACGAACCTGCAATCTGACGACGGCCTGCAGCATGTACCCGAGCTCCTGGTCGGCGGGTCGATCACACCTCACGAGCCCAAGGCCGACTGGGTACCGCAAAAAATCCTGGCCAAAGCCGACGCCGGCGCACGTTTCATGCTCACGTACATCTGTATGGATCACGAATTGCTGCGTCGCTACATGAAGCGCCTGGTCGATGCAAAGCTGACTCATCGTGTGTCGATCATCGTCGGCACGGCCATTCTCGCGTCGGCCGACGATGCGCGTTTTCTTCGCGACAGCCGCCCGAATGTGCTGATCAGTGATGCATTGATCGAACGACTTGAAAACGCGCGCGATCCGAAGGCGGAAGGAATCGCGATCTGTGCCGAACAACTGCGGTCGCTGGCGGGCATTCCCGGTGTGTCCGGCGCACACGTCGTGGCATCGACGGACCTTGTCGCCGTCCCCGGCGCAATCGCCGCGTCCGGTCTGCGCAACGGGACACCGGCGTGACGGACCTGTCGGAATCGAAACAGGCGCTCGATGATCTGTTTCGGCTGATCAACTCCGGGCAGGTGCAGCATGCGGAGTCGCAATGTCGCGCCTACCTGAAACAACGGCCGGACGACATCAACTTGCTCGCTCTGCTCGGCGCGATCTACGTCAAACTCGGGCGCCTGGAAGAGGCTCGGCCGGTGCTCGAAAAAGCGATCGAGCTGGAACCCGGATTCGCCAAGCCGCGCGAAGATCTTGGCGCCCTGCATCTTCGGCAGGATGATCCTGCCGTCGCTCTACCGCACCTGGAGGCTGCGGTACGGCTCGATCCGACGCTTGCAACGGCGTGGTCCGGGCTGGCAACGGCGCTGTCACAATTGGGACGTGACGATGAAGCCTCCGCGGCACAGCAGAAATACGTCGACCTGTCACCGGTTGCGCAGGGGCTGCAGAAAGCGACCCGGCTGCTCGCGGACAACAAGCCCGCCGAAGCACAACAACTGTGTGACGGCCTGGCGAAGGAATATCCCAATAACACCGATATCCTGCGGCTACTGGCGCGCATCGCCACGGAGGCCGGCAACGTCATCGCCGCAGAAGGATTGCTGAAACGCATCGCCAGGCTGGATCCGGACAACTATCGCGCCCACGTCGATCACGGCATGTTCCTGGGACAGGTCGGACGATATCCCGAGGCCGTCGAGGTGCTGCAAACGGCTGTTGAGCTCAAGCCGAAGCTGCACCATGTTCGACAGCGCCTGGGTGACTATCTCGCCATCCTTGGCAAACCGCTCGAGGCGCTCGAGGCATACGAATCCATTCTCAGCAGGGATGCCGTTTTTGTTCCCGCGCTGGTTGGCAAGGGTCACATGTTGCGAATCCTCGGGCGCCACGACGAGGCCGCACGTGCTTACGAAAGCGCGGTCGCGTCCAAGCCGGAGTACGGCGACGCATGGTGGGGCCTGGCGAGCCTGCGTTCCTATCGCCTTAACGATGCCCAGGTCGCCGACGTCGAGCGCCAGTTGCGCGACGATGCCGAGGACGTCGAGTCTCAAATCTTCCTGCGGTTCGCAGTGGCACGCGCGGCCGAAGACGCCGGCGATTTCGAGACGGCGTGGCGGCACTACCTCAAGGGTAATGCGCTGAAGCGTTTCCAGGTCGAATATGACCCGGTGCGAACCGAGATGTCGCATAATTCGATGATCGAGGTATTCGACGCGGCATTTGCCAGCGACATGAAAGACCAGGCTGATGTCAGCCCGACCCCGATCTTCATTGTCGGCATGCCGAGATCCGGCTCGACGCTGCTGGAACAGATCCTCGCAAGCCACAGCGCCGTCGAGGGCACCTCGGAACTACCCTACATCGGGATGCTGTCGGAATCGCTGGCGGGACCGCGCTCCGGCGGCAAGCAATATCCGGAACTCCTGCGCGACATGTCGACGAAGCAGTTTCTCGGGTTTGGCAAGAGCTATCTTCATTACACGAAAAATGCCCGGACGCAGGGGTCGCCGTTCTTTACCGACAAGATGCCGGCGAACTACGTGCACGTCGGACTGATCCACAAGGCGTTGCCGGGCGCGAAAATCATCGACGCCCGTCGGCACCCGCTCGATACCTGCATCGGCAATTTTCGCCAGCTTTTCGCCAAGGGCAAGAATCATTCCTACGACCTTTTCGAGTGTGCGGAGTTCTACCTCGAATACGTGCGCATGATGCAGCACTGGGACGACGTGTTACCCGGACGGGTGTTGCGTGTGCAATACGAAGATGTTGTCAACGATCTCGAGGGCCAGGCACGCCGCTTGCTGAATTACTGCGGGCTACCGTGGGAGGACGCCGTGCTCGATTTTCACAAGACCGACCGGGCCGTCAATACAGCCAGCTCCGAGCAGGTGCGGGCACCAATCTACACTGACGCAATCGGCTTCTGGCAAAACTACGAGTCGGCACTCGACGAACTGAAAGAACGGCTGGCGGACGTACTACCCGACTGAAGCACTGGCCTGCACGCCGCGTTGCGCCAGTTCAATCTGCTCTTTCGGCACGTAGTCGAAGATAAAGGTGATTCGATCTTCGTTGCCCTTGTTCATGACCGAGTGTTTCATCTGGTTATTGAGCTCGTAGGCCTCACCCACTTTGAACTGGTACGGTCGGCCGTCAATCATGAAACGCACGCGCGGATTGGTCGTAATGGGAATATGAATCCGGTGTCCGTGATGAAACGACGGGTGCTTGTCGGTGTGCGGCTTGATCGTCTTACCCGCGAGCAACTTGGCGGCCATCGCGCGAATGACCGTACCGCCCGGCGGATACAGCCGCGTGATGATGTCGTTCATCAGCGGCAGCGCGACGTCGGCCAGGCGGTCCCATCCCGGCTCCTTGCTCACGACGATATCCGGCCAGTGATCGAGGTCCACGAACACCATGACGATGGACTGCGTGTCATAGTGAACGTCGTAGGCCTCCTGCCGATACTGGTCTTCCAGCCAGGCCGCCTCGTCCTGCTCGAGAATCGTGTCGCGCAACGCCGTTATGTCGACTGCACCCAGTTCGCGCAGCGGTGTATCAATGTTCATTGAGTACTCGGATCGTTTCGTCAGGTGAAACTGATATTACGCCGCGAACGGCTGGGTTGTATACTCGAACAGGTCGACAGAGGGGACACTACGCATGCACGCGGTGAAATTTGTCGAAAGCTATTTTGACGCCTGGAATCATTCCGATCCGGTCGCCGTTGCCAATCATCTCGCAGCGGACGGCATCTATCTCGACGTCCCGGAGAACAAACAGCGCACTCACGATGAGCTGATCGACAGCCTGTCGCGGTTTTTCGAAAGAAATCACCATCGTTACGAGCTGCTCGGCGACGTGCTGACCAGCGACCACACGATCGCATTCCAGTACCGTGCCCTCCCCGTCAGCGACCGTCGAACCGGCATCGCATCGCCGACCTACTGTGGCGCGGAATTCATGACCCTGAATGGCGACGCCGCCATGACAATTACGGACTACTACGACATCCCGGGGCTTGCCAGGACCACGAAGTACGCGAAGTCCGGTCTGCGCGACGACCAGATGCGTGAGTACAAGCAACGCCTCGAGATGATCATGATCGGTGAACGCGCCTATCTCGAACCAAACCTGACGTTGCCGGTCCTGGCGGAACGGGTCGGTTGCTCGGTCAATCACCTGTCGCAGGTCATCAACGCCGGATTCGGCGTCAGTTTTTTCGACTATCTCAACGGGCACCGGGTTCGCCATGCGCAAGCGATGCTCGAAGAGCTGCATGATCGCACCCAGGCCGTGCTCAACATTGCGTTCAACGTCGGGTTCAATTCGAATTCGGCGTTTTATTCGGCGTTCAAGAAACACGTCGGCATGACACCGGCACAGTACCGCCGCACCAGCAACCGCTGACCTCCGGGCGCGCCCTATAGGTCGGGATGAATGGCGCGGCCGATCGTCCAATGCTCGGCACTATGACCCAGCCGCAACAACACACGGGTTCCTACTATGCCGCGACCGTCAACCAGGGGACGGACTACGCCCCGCTGACGGGCGACCAGTCGGCCGATGTTTGTGTAATTGGTGCGGGCTTCACCGGAATATCGACGGCTCTGCACCTCGCGGAACGTGGCTACAACGTGCACATCGTGGAGGCCAACCGTGTCGGCTGGGGCGCGTCCGGACGCAATGGGGGGCAGATTATCGGTGGCATTGCCGGTGAGGAACGCATCGCAAAACATCACGGTCGTGACGTCGAAGCGCTATTCGGCGAGCTGCGCTGGCAGGGACACGACATCATCCGTGAACGCGTCGCGACCTACGACATCGATTGTGACCTGAAGTGGGGCTACCTCGACGTGGCGATAAAGCCGCGTCACCTGCGAGACATCGAATACGACTTCCAACGCCTGCAACGCGCCGGTTTCCCGCACGAAACCAGGCTTCTCAATGCAACCGAAACGGCCGACCTGATCGGCACCAACGCCTATGTCGGCTCCCTGCTCAACATGGGCAACGGGCACCTGCACCCGCTGAACCTCTGTGTCGGTGAGGCACGTGCCGCCGCAAAGCAGGGTGCAACGATTTACGAGCAGTCACCGGTGACCGGAATCGACCACGGCAAGCGACCGGTCGTTCGCACGGCGCACGGTTCGGTTTCCGCCGATTCGGTAATCCTGGCCGGAAATGCGTACCACCACGTCGACCGAAAACTGCGCGGTGTCATGTTTCCGGTCAACAGCTTCATTGTCGCTACCGAGCCGCTGCCGGCGCAGACTGTCGCGCGTATCAACCCTCGCGACCTTGCCGTCTGCGACCCCAATTTCGTGCTCGAGTATTATCGGCTCAGCGCTGACAAGCGGCTGCTGTTTGGCGGCCGTTTCAATTATTTCGGCGACGACCCGGATTACATTCGCAAACGCCATCGCAAGAAGCTGTCGCGCCTGTATCCGGAATTGTCCGACGTGCGCATCGACTACGCATGGGGCGGGACGATTGGCGTGCCGATCGACCGCGTACCGCGCCTCGGCCGGCTGTCGCCCAACGTTTTTTACTGCCAGGGCTATTCCGGTCACGGCGTCAACGTGACCCACCTTGCCGGTCGCATACTTGCCGATGCCGTCGCCGGTACCCTGGAACAATTCGACCTCTTTGCAGATGTTCCACATACCAACATTCCGGGAGCTGCAACCTTTACGAAAGCGATGGTGACGCTCGGGATGTGGTACTACCGTGTGAAAGACAGGCTTTAGAGAAACGAAGAACGTCCTGCGGCGTCGACGCAACAAGAAGGAGTTTTTAAGTATGAGAGGTTTCTGTGAATGCCGCGCCGTCAACTTCAGTATCGCCGGCGAAATTGAAGACTACAGCCACTGCCATTGCTCGCAGTGCCGTCGGATGCACGGGGCGGCCTTCGCCACATTCGCCGGGGTCAAACTGGATGGGTTTTCGATCACAACCGGTGAGGACCGCGTCACCCGGTACAACTCGTCAAAGACCCACGAGCGATTGTTCTGCGAAGTCTGCGGTTCGAACATTGGCGTGACGTTGAGCGACGAGCCCGACATGATTTACGTCAGCATGAGTGCGATCGACGGCGATCCGCCGCGTCCGCCGGCGTATCACATTTTCGTCGGTTCGAAAGCACCGTGGCACGACATCACCGATGACGCACCGCAGCACGACGAATTTGCGCCGGATCAGGGCTGAAGTTTCGCCAGGTAGTCGCTGATCAGTTGCTTTTGTGTCCCGGGCGGAAGCAGTTCGGGTTGCAGGAGCCCGACCTGGCCGAGACCCGACGAGAAGGCCCAGATTGCGAGTGCCTCGTGCTCGATATCGAGGCCAGGCCGTACCTCGCCTGACTGCTGTGCCTCAACCAGCATGCGGCGAATGCGATCCAGCCAACCGTCGATCAGCGAGCGGTTCATGTCAGCGAATTCGTCCGACACGGCGGCCTTGCAGAGAAAGGTCATCCACACCGTCCAGTTGTCGCGTGACGATTCGTCGATGATTGCATCGTCGCAGAGCAATTGCCGCAGAGCCTGCAACCCTTTTTCCCGGCTCGAGTATTCCGATACGCGACGCCCTTGCTGGCTGGTCGCGTACGCAACAGCGTGCATGAGCAGTTCGTCCTTGGAATCAAAATAGTGAAACAGCGAGCCGTACGACAACGAAGCTTCCTTCGCCACGGCTCGCATCGTGACCCCTTCAAGCCCGTGGCGCGCAATGAGCCGGATGGCGGCCTTCGCAAACGTTTCCCGCTGGCGGTCGTGATCGACGATCTTTGGCATGGTTCCATATCCTGAAGCGCGTGTTGACCCGGCTCTCACCGCTGCCTATCATGGAATTATACCGATCAATTGATATAAATAAAACCATTATCTTTTCAGAGACTTAACGATGCAACCGAGTGACCAGAAGCAGGAACACACGCGTTCCTACTACGCTGCCACGATCAACGACACGACCGAATACCCTGCCCTTGCCGGCACGGTCTCGACCGACATCTGCGTCGTGGGCGGCGGATTTTCCGGCGTGTCGACGGCGCTGACGCTGGCCGAACGTGGCTATTCGGTGGCGCTTCTCGAAGCGAACCGCATCGGCTGGGGTGCATCCGGGAGAAACGGCGGCCAGCTGATTCACGGAGGTTGTGGCCTCGAAAAGCTGCAAAAGAACCACGGTGACAGCGTTCGTAACGTTGTTCGTGAGCTGCAATGGCGCGGCAACGATATCGTGCGCGAGCGCGTCGAAAAGTATGCGATTGACTGCGACCTGAAAGACGGCTGGGCCGAGGTCGCGGCCAAACCCGGCCAGGTCGAGTGGTTGCACGAATACGTCGAAGATCGTAAAGCGAACAACGAGCCCGACACCTACGAGCTTTGGGATCGCGACACGACCCGGGAAAACCTCGGCACCGATGCGTTTTACGGCACGTTCGTCTGCTATCGCGACGGGCATCTGCACCCGCTTAACCTGTGCAAAGGAGAAGCGCGCGCCGCGCACGGCCTTGGCGTTCAGATTTTCGAACAATCGCCGGTCATCGATATCGAACACGGCCGGCGTCCGAAAGTAAGAACCGCCGACGGACAGATCGACGCCGCGTCCGTCGTGTTGTGCGGCAATGCGTACAGCCGTTTCAAGGGCCTCGAAAACCTGGTATTCCCTGCCGGCAGCTACATGATCGCGACAGGGCCATTGTCGGACGACGTTGCGGCGCGCATCAATCGCAAGGACGTCTCGGTTTGCGACCTGAACGAGGTCGTTGACTACTACCGACTGTCAGCGGACAAACGCCTGCTCTACGGTGGCGCCTGCAACTATTCAGGTCGCGACCCGAAAAGCATCAGGGACTACATAGTGCCGCGCATGGCGCGCGTTTATCCCGAGCTTCGCGACGTGCGTATCGACTACGAATGGGGTGGCAAAATCGGCATCGTCCTGAATCGTCAGTTGTCGGTTGGACGCCTGAGCAACAACGTTTTCTATTGCCAGGGGTACTCCGGCCATGGTGTCGCGCCCACGCACACCATGAGCGAAGTCATGGCTGACGCCATTGCAGGAACGATGGAACGCTACGACTTGTTTGCCGATGTCAGGCACTTTCGGATCCCGGGCAGCCAGTGGGCCGGCAACCAGATCATTGCACTCGGCATGCTCTACTACAAACTGAAAGACCGGATCGGCTGACACGTCTTCGCCTACACGCACCAGCGCTCGCTGCTGCAGGCAAAGACTAGTATGGTTGCTTGCGGGGACAGAATAACAAGGGGAAGACCCGGGCATGGTATCGCCGACAGGCAACAGACTCGTACATCACAAGACGGAATTCGATCGCTGGCAATCGTTGACGCTCGGCATCTACATGGCGCTGACCGGCTACGCCGTCATGGTCGGTTTGCCGGTCATCTCCACGGCCTGGGTCGACAAACTCGGCTTTACCGAAGAACAGGTCGGGTTTGTCGCGAGCGCCGACCTTTTCGGGCTCGCATTCGGTGCGGTCATTGCCTACTTTGTCGTCGCGAAGTACGACCGTCGTTATCTCACGATTGCCGCCGCAATTGTTGCTATCGGCGCCAACCTGCTGTGTATTTATTTTCAGGACTACGACACAACGTTCTGGCTGCGACTGTTCGCCGGCATTGGCGCCGGCGTCTACACGGGAATCGCGGTTGCAACGATCGGCGGACACTCCCGGCCCGCGTTTGCATTCGGCCTCGAACTGTTCGCGTTCGCATTCTCCCAGGCGGGTGAACTGAAATTCCTGCCCTGGCTCACGATAGAGCAAATGTACTTCGCGTTTGCCGCGGCGTTCGTATTTGGCCTGATATTCATTAGCTGGCTGCCAAGGCGGCCGGCTGATGCAGCGCTTGATGTCGAAGTCGATGTCGCCGAACCCGACGGAGACCACCACATCGAACATCGGCATGTCCCTGCGTACGTACCGTGGCTGGTACTGACAGCCGTCGTTTTCACCTATGTAAACATTGGTGCGTACTGGACCTACATCGAGCTTGCCACTGTCGACTCAGCTGCGTCGCCGGACTGGGTGGCTGACATGCTTGTCTACACCTCGTTCTTTTCCCTGATCGGTTGCCTGTTTGCCGTGTTGCTGAGCAATCGCTACGGTTTGTCGAAACCCTTGTTGGTCACCCTGGTATTTCAGGCAAGTATCGTCGCCATGCTCGTGTTCGGCATTACCAACATGACGGTCATGATCAGCATGTTCGCGTTCAACTTCTGCTGGATCTTTGTCGATATCTACCAGGCTGCCATGATCTCGAACGTCGACCGTTCGGGCCGATACGTATCGCTGCTGCCGGCCGCACAGGGTGTTGGCAATGGTGCGGGTCCTGCGATCGCCGCTGGCGTTCTTGGCTGGGGCGCCGGCTACAACGGCGTTTTCATAATGTGTGCTTCTGCTTCCATTGTCGCAATGCTCGTTTATCTTTACATGTACCTGATGCTCAGGAAAAAGATCCCGGCGCTCGCCGACGCTTCATGACGAACAAAGCCTACGACGCCATCGTTATCGGTGCGGGCCACAATGGCCTGACCAATGCTGCCTTCCTCGCGAAGGCCGGCCTGGATGTACTCGTCGTCGAGAAAAACGAGTACACGGGTGGTGCCACGGTATCGCGCGAGCTGCATGAGGGCTGGAAGTACTCGAACTGCTCTTACGTCTGCAGCCTGTTTCGACCGGAGATTTACAACGCCCTGGACCTCGGCCGTCACGGCCTGAAGGTCGTGCCGTTGACCGCCAGCATGACATTCAAGCAGAACGGCGACTACTTCGGCAGTTACTACAACGCGAATGTGCGACGTCGTGAACTCATGCGCCACAGCCCACGCGACGCTGATGCGGCGGTACGTTTCGACGCGGACATCATGCGCTGGTGCAAACTGATTCGCGGGTTCCTGCTGCGAACCCCGCCGGACCCTGGCTCCTTCAAGCCGCGGGACATTTTCGAGTTCGGCTACCTGTTGAAGAAGTTCTACGAACTCAGCGAATCGCAGCTTTACGAGTTCATTCGTTTTTTCACGATGTCGATCGCCGAGTACCTCGAAAACTACTTCGAGAACGAGACCGTTCTCGCGCACTATTCGGGCGGCAGCATCATCGGAACCGGGCTCGGCGTGTACTCGCCGGGTACGGCGTATGTCCTGCTGCATCACGCCATGGGCGATGTCGACGGCAACGTCGGCGCCTGGGGTTTTGCGCGCGGCGGAATGGGTGCGGTGTCCGGGGCGATTGCATCCGCGTTCCAGTCATTCGGCGGCGAGATTCGCAATGACGCAGAAGTTGAACAGATTGTCGTGACGGGCAACCGGGCGACCGGCGTACGGCTCGCATCGGGCGAGGAAATCCACGCGAACGCCGTCGTCTCGAATCTCGACGCCAGGCGTACGTTCACCCGGATCATGGATGAAAACGACCTGCCGCCGGCACTCGTAGAACGCGCGAAGCACTTCAAGATCCGCGGTTCGTCCGGAAAACTGAACATCGCGCTCGATGGCATGCCGACGTTCCCGTCATTGCCGCCCGATTCGCCGCTGACACAGGGTCACATGCACTTTACCGACACGCTCACGCGTCTCGAGCGTGCCTACGACGACTGGAAAGACGACCGCTGGTCAGCGGATCCTTACTGCGACTTCCTGATCCCGTCCCAGTACGACCCGACGCTGGCGCCGCCAGGCAAACACATGGCGACGGTATTCGTGCAGTACTGTCCGGTCGAGCCAGAAGGAGGCTGGGACGATAGCAAACGCAAGGCATTCGGGCAGACGGTCATCAACCAGATCGCCGACTACAGCCCCGACTTCAAGGACCTGATCCTGCATGCCGAGATTCGCACGCCGCGCGAACTCGAGGACGAAGTCGGGCTGACCGAAGGCAATATCTTCCAGGGCGAACTGACCTTCGACCAATTGCTGTTCAATCGCCCGTTCCCCGGCTACGCACAATACCGGGGACCGGTGAAAGGCATGTACATGTGCGGGTCGTCGAATCACCCGGGCGGCGGTGTGATGGGCGCACCGGGCGCGAATGCGGCGCGCGAGATCCTGCGCGACCTGAGAAAACCGGATACGACGCCCGAGGAGTTCAGCGATGACTGAGTCGATGCGACGCAACGACGCGATCGTCATCGGTGCTGGCCACAATGGTCTCGCCTGCGCATCGTTCCTCGCCCGGGCAGGCCTCAATGTCGTCATCCTGGAGGCGACCGATTCGGCCGGCGGCATGGCTGCCCCGCGCAGGCTCGGAACCGACTATCACTTCCCGGGGCTCGCACATATTGCACACCCGGTTGGCGGCGAAGTACGCCGGGAACTGCAACTCGATCGATTCGGCTATGTGCCGGGTGAGCCGATGGATACCGTTTCGCTGGGTGCCGATGGCCATCATGTGGTCGCAGGTGCCGAAAGTGTTGATGGCGTTGCGGCTTCCGATGCATCTGCCTACCGCACGTTTCGGCAGCAATACCTCGAATTTGCAAGAGCGATTGCGCCGTTGTTCGACAATCGGCCGCCGCGCCTCAAGGACATGCCGTTCGGCGACAAGGCAACGCTGGCGAAGCTCGGTTGGAATCTTCGGTTCGGCCTCGGCCGCGATACGATGTATGAATTCCTGCGCGTCGTTGGTATCAACATCTACGACGTTGTTAACGAGACGTTCGATGACGAGCAACTAAAGGCGCTCATCGCACACGATGCCGCCATGGGAAGTGCGATGGGACCGCGCAGTCCCGGGACGGTGCTGACCTGGTTGCAACGATTACACGGCGAATTAAACGGCCCGCCGCACAGCCAGGCCGGCTCGAAGCTCATACATGCACTGACACAGTCGGCCGAAGATGCGGGCGTCGAGATACGGTTCGGCGCGCGAGTCGCGTCCGTTCTCATCGAGAACGACAAGGCATTCGGCGTCGAACTGGACAACGGCGATATGATAAAGGCGCCGCTCGTGATGTCGAGCGTCGATCCGCGGACGACATTCGGCACGCTGGTCGGCGCGCCACGACTCGACACGATGTTCGCGACACGTGCGCGGCAGATTCGCGGCTCCGGTGTGGTTGGGAAACTGAATATCGCGCTCCGTGGCTTGCCGAACTTTGCAGGCCTCGACTCGGACAAGCTCCGCCATCGCCTGATTGTCGCGCCGTCGATGCGCTACATAGAACACGCCTTCAATCATTCAAAGTATCGCGAGTGTTCTAAAAAGCCGGTATTCGAGATTTCGATTCCCAGCCTGTACGACCCGGCGCTGGCACCCGAGGGGCATCATGTCATGTCGGTCAACGTGTCTTACCTGCCTTATGACCTGCAGGACGGCTGGCCGGACCAGCGGAAGACCCTTGCGTACCGACTGATCTCACAGCTTGGCGAATACGCGCCGAACCTGACATCGCTGATCGTCGACCACGAGTTCCTGTCGCCGGCAGATGTCGAACGCGAATATGGCGCCGTGCACGGCCACTGGCATCACGGCGAACTGACGATGCACCAGTCGTTCATGCTGCGCCCGTTGTACGGCGCGGCGCAATACGAAACGCCGGTCACCGGACTGTTCCTGTGCGGCGCTGGCTGCCATCCGGGCGGCGGCCTGACCGGCCGGCCGGGAATCAACGCCGCGAAACGCGCGATCGATACGGGGGCGGCGAAATGATCGACCACACACACTTTCGCCAGGCGATGCAGCGCACGCCGTTCTATGAGCGCTATGCGGCATTGTCGACCGCAGAAAGCTGGGCGACGTGGAACACCTACAAGGTCCCGTACACGATCGACAAGCTGTCAACCGAGTATTTCTCGGTGCGCAGCGGTTGCTCGGTCATGGACCTGACGCCGATGGAGAAATATCGCATCGCGGGCCCGGACTCACTGCCATTCCTGGACCGGCTGTTGACGCGCGACATTTCCGGTTTGCGCCCCGGGCGCGTGACGTACGTTGTCTGGTGCGATGATTTCGGCAAAGTCATCGACGACGGTACGTTGTTTCAGTTCGACGACAACGAGTATCGACTCTGCGCACAACATCACCAGCTCGACTGGTTGCACCTGTCCGCTGAGGGATATGACGTCACGATCGAATGCGAAACCCACGACGTGGCCGCGCTTGCCGTCCAGGGACCGACATCGTATTCGGTGTTGACGATGGCCGGCATCCGTGGACTTGACGATTTGAAGCCGTTCGGCATCAAGCGCCTCGAGTGTGCCGGCTTTCCTGTCGTCGTTTCACGCACCGGTTACACCGGCGACCTCGGCTACGAACTGTGGGTCGATCCGCAGCACGCGTTGCCGCTTTGGGACGCAATCTTCGCCGTGCAGGGTCGGTACGACATTCATGCGATCGGCCTCGATACGCTAGAAATGGTACGGATCGAGGCCGGATTCATCATGCCCGGATTTGATTTCAACACCGCAGAGGCAACCATCCGCAGTGGCTATGACCGATCACCGTACGAGATCGGGCTCGGCTGGGTGGTCGATCTCGACAAGGGGCATTTCACGGGAAGAAAGGCGTTACTCGCGGAAAAGGCGCGGCCCGCCAAACGCCGCCTGACGAAGCTGGTGGTCGACGGCAACAAGCCGGTCGGTGCCGCGTATATCTATGCGGGCAGGAATGGCAGGCAAGTTGGCGAAGTAAAGGCAACGACGTGGTCACCGATTCTGAAGGCCAACCTGGCCATCGCGGACATCGAATTCAAAAACGGCAAGCTGCCGTCGCCCTTGTGGGCGCGTTTCGACTACGAGCGCGAACTCAAGTGGCACACAGCCTGGGCCGAGTGCCACCCGCAATCGAAACCCTTTTATCTGCCCCCCCACCGGGGCCAGACCCCACCGGCCGGGGTCTGACCCCGGCCGGTGGGGTCTGGCCCTTGAGGGTGGGGTCTGGCCCTGGATGGAGCGGCGATGAGTCACGACGACGAATATCACGACAACATGGTCGCCCTGCTGGAGATTATCTGGGGCGATGGCTACATGGCGCCCGGCGGGCCCGGAAACGTCGCGAAAATGCTCGACGGCCTCGAGACGGCCGGGAAGCGTATCCTCGATATCGGCTGTGGCATCGGCGGGCCGGCCATGGAAATGGCGACGACGCATGGCGCGACGATCGTCGGTGTCGACCTCGAGAAGCCGCTCGTCGAACGGGCGACATCACGCGCCCGCGCTGCCGGCCTCGGGGAACGGTGTACGTTCCAGGTGGTCGAGGTCGGACCACTGCCGTTTGCGGCCGAGTCATTCGACATCGTCGTGTCCGCCGGTGCCGTCACACAGACGGAAGACAAGCAGTCGATGTTCGAAGAAATCCGTCGGGTGCTGAAGCCGGGTGGCTGGTTCAGCTGCTACGAATGGATGAAGGCCGACGGCGAGTACTCCGACGACATGCGCTACTGGTTCAAAATGGAAGGACTGACCTACGCGATGCAGACCCTGGAGCGGCACGGCGAGCTTCTTGCCGATGTGGGCTTCACCGAGATAGGCCTGACCGATGCCACCGAGTGGTATCGGCGGGAAGCGCGCCGCGAGCTCGAGCTCATCGGGGGCGAGCTCTACGATACGGTCGTTGCAGCGCTCGGCAAAGACGACGCCGACTACTTCGTCGAAAACTGGCGCGCGATGGTCGTCGTCATCGACAACGGCGAAATGCGGCAGGGCTACTGCCGCGGTCGGAACCCCGACTAGTGCCTGGGCCCTTCGAGTAACGCTCGCTTCGTCAGGCTCACGATCAGCTCAACTTCTCTATCCGTGATATCGAAAACCGGCGTATATCGCAACGAATGCGCACCGCCATGGATGACCGCCAGGCCGATGCGGCGCAGGTAGTCCTCGGTGCTGTCCGAGCCGTAGATCTTGTATTGCTCCGCAAGTTCGCAGCTCAACAACAGGCCCGTTCCCTGGGCGCCGGTCACCGCGCCGCCGGTTTCTTTGGCCAAAGCGCCGAGCTTTTCGACGAGCTCACGCCCGCGCACCCGGATGTTTTCACGCCGCTCGTCGGTCAGCGAATCGAGCACGGCGATAGCGATGTCGAGGCAACGCGGATTCGACGTCATCGTGTTGCCGTACAGCCCGCGACGGTATGACGCCGCGCACCGCTCAGACAACGCAAGCACCGACAGCGGATATTGACCCGCATTGAGCGCTTTCGAGTACGACTCCATATCGGGGGCATCGAGGTCCTGGAATCCCGGATAATCGACGATCGACAACACACCTTGAGCACGCAGCCCCGCCTGGATTGAGTCGACGACAAACATCGTGCCGTGTTCGCGCGTCAATTCGCGGGCGCGCGCATAGAATTCCGGCGTTACTGCCAGGCCCGGGTTGCCCTCTCCCATGACCGGTTCCATCAGGAATGCCTCGATGAACACGTTGTTGCTAGCGGCATCCGCGAATATCGATTCGAGCGCAGCAATATCGTTCGGTTCTACAGTCAGCAGGTAGTCGCCCTCGCGGAACGATGCGAGATGTTTCTCGTAGTTGTCCATCGTCGAATCGGAAAACCGCGCCGGACGATCCGTACGACCATGGAAACTGCCTTTCAACGTGAGACCACGCACCTCGCAGCCGGCGTAGCGCTGACCCGGGTCGGTCAGCTTGCGCGTATTGATATCTGCAATCCGAGACGCGACCGTCATCGCTTCGGAGCCCGAGTTGATGCAGATGAACGTAGCGTACGGTGTCTCGCTCCGTGTATGTCCGACTTCCTCGCGAATGCGCGCGACGAAATCCATCTGGCTGACACTCGGCGTCATGACGTTGGCCATGACGTGCGGCTTGTTCATCGCGTCCAGGATTTCGCGCGGCGCATGCCCGAGACCGAGCATGCCGTAACCGCCGCAATCGTAGATGACCGCGCCTTTCAACGTCACTACCCATGGCCCGGCCGCAGCGACCGCGACATACGGATTGACGCCGTCGGTTGGATAAAAATTGGTAAGACCCTGCTGCGCCTGCCGGATCTGCTCACGCTCGCTGAGCGCGACGAAATCGGCATGTGAGTTTTTGAGGTCATTGAACGCCGCATACCCACGATCAATGGCGGCGGCCAGATCGTCACGCTCGGCCAGGAAGTCGGCAATCACGTCGTCGTCAAGGCCGGTGGTGACGGCCTCGCCACCAAAATTCCTCATTTCTTTCAAATAGTTAAGAGCGGAATCCTGCCCGCGCAGATCGACGACCTGGGTCATATTGGTTACACCTGAAATGCAATGCGCGACTATAGCAAAAGGAAAGTACCGGAGGCATTGAATTTCCCATACTGTGGCAGGTTTTCGTAAGCTGTCACCATGCACGATCTGAGCAAATTCGAGGCCGAGTGCCGCCGGGAGGTTCCATTGCTGAATGCAATGCACCTCTCGTTTGTCGCGTACGCGGATGCGACGTTGACGATGGAGGCGCCGCTTGCCCCGAACATCAACAACAAGGGCACGGCGTTCGGCGGCAGCATCGCGAGCATCTGCCTGTTTGCCGGCTGGGCGGTCTCGACGCTCGCCCTGGCCGAGGCCGGCATCGCCAACACCGAGATCGTCGTCTACAGGAACGAGATGACGTTCGAACGACCGGCGCGGGGGCTGTTGTCAGTCCGCGCGTGGATCGACCCGGATGAACTGGCCGCGTGCGCCGAAAAATTGCAGCCGGAAGATTCGGCGCGGCATCGTCTCGCTATCAATGTCGACCTGTTTCACGACGGCAATCGCTGCGCGACGATGGAGGGGCTCTACGTCGTCTGGCTGAAGTCCTGAACTTCGGGAGCAACATCGCGCGCATAGGCTTCCCAGGTGCCGATCGGGTAGCCGTCGTCCCAGTCGTCGCACGGTTCCAGGTACTCCGGATGGTGTTTTTCCGCGTGGGCGAGCGCCTTGCGAGGAATGTCCGCGAATCCGGCGTTGCTCTTGTGCGAATGCATGCGGCCGAACAAGACGCCCTCGACATTGCTCTCCCCCATTCGCATCCACGGCCAGAACGGTGACAGCCTCGAGAAGCCGCAGTCGAACGCGGCACTCGGAATGCTTCGATCTTCGAGATCCGCGAGTGCGCACCCGAACGTGAAATGTTCGGATGGATTGATGTACTCCCCTGTCGATGCTTTCGGCCACTTGTCCGGCGTCACCGGATTCCTGTAACGGTGTGTGTAGTCCCACGACAGTGACATGCGCTCGCCGAACCGTTGCCACGGCAGGACGAACGGTACCGAGCCGTCCTCGTTGACGATCGCCGTACCGTCGTTCATCAGCGTCGGTACGTCATCGTCGTCGCCGAACTGGAAGCGCGGCATCTCCGGCGTCAGCTCACCCCGAATCCGGTCATTCAGGAAATTGAAAACCTCGACCGTCTCCCCCGTCCATGGATTGTCCCAGCTATCGAGAATGTCCCCACTGGCAAGATTGGTGAAGTATCCGGTTTCCTTGCCACGCAATCGGATACTACCGTTGTCGAGCTGCTTCGCCTGGAAGTTGCCGAAACCGGTGTAACCGAATAACGGCATAAGCCGTTGGTCCCCGACCATCGCAAACATCAGCCCGTGGAATGCAGGGTACACGGGCGCGTCACCATAGGTCGCCCACAGCTTGCCGAAGGCATACAGGTTGTCCTTCGGATCCGAAAAATCGAGCGCCTCGCGGCCGGCGACGGCAGGTCGCTCGAGCGGCCCTGCAGACTCGGCGGCGTGTACCCAGAATGAATTCAGCAGCAATGGCAGTGTCGTCATTTGGCCCGGAACGATGCGCGGCATGCAATAGTTCACTCTATCCGGAATCCCGGAACAGCGCGAGAAAGTTGGGCGAGCCTCGACGATCTCTTATACTGCGTCGAGTTTCAGCGCAATGGGGGTTGCCGTTGGATAACAACAAAAAGAACACGCTGTTCCAACGCTGGCTGTTGCCGGGATTCCTGTTCCAGTCCGTCATAATCGGCGGCGGTTACGCGACGGGCCGCGAGCTCGTCGAATTCTTCCTGTCGACGGGCCCGCTGGGCGGGCTGCTGAGTATCCTGCTGGTCACCGTCGCTTTCAGCGTCCTGCTCGGGCTCGCATTCGAGTTGTCCCGAATGACCAGGACGTTCGACTACCGGACGTTCTTCAAGCAGATTCTCGGACCGGCGTGGTTCCTGTACGAATTCGTGTTTGTCGCGCTCGTCATTCTCGTCATTGCCGTTCTCGGCGCTGCTTCCGGCGAACTCGTCAGCGCTCGCATGGGCATTGCGCCGGTTGTCGGCACAGTCACAATGACGGCGGTTATCGGCATCCTGGTGTTTTGCGGCACACCCGTCATCGAAAAAGCGCTCGCCGGCTGGTCGTTTCTCCTTTACGCCGTGTACGCGGTATTGATTTTTTCTTTCCTGTCGAAGTTCGGCCACAAAATTCCGGCGACGCTTGCGGCCGACGACCTGAGCGGACCCTGGGTCATGGGTACCGTCAAGTACGTCGCGCTGACGATCACGGCCGTGACAATGATTCTATTCTGTGTCCGACACATGGAAAGCCGGCGCGACGCATTTGTCGCCGGCGCCTTCGCCGGACCGATCGGCATGATTCCCGCCATCCTGTTCCTGCTCGGCATGATCGCCAGTTACCCGGAGATTCTCGACGCTCCGGTGCCGTCCGATTACATGATGCAGCGGCTCGACTTCGGCTGGATATCGCTGGTCTTTTACATCGTCGTCTTCGGGACGTTTATCGAAACCGGCACCGGCATGATTCACGCGATCAACGAACGCGTCGATCACGTCTTCCTCGAGCGGTCCAGTGAAATGCCGCGCTGGCTGCGACCGGCGATCGCGTTGTTCATCTTGTTCTTCTCCGTCGTCCTCGCCGGCCGCTTCGGCATCATCGACCTGATCGCGAAAGGCTATGTTGCACTCGCGTGGATCTTTCTCGTGATCTTCGTCATTCCGCTGCTGACGGTCGGCGTGTGGCGCATCTTCAGGAAGAACTAGCAAGTGACCGGTAGCCGCAATCCGCGGTACGACATCCTGTTCGAACCGGTGAAAATCGGCCCCGTCACGGCGCCGAATCGCTTCTATTGCACGCCGCACGCTGTCGGCGCCGGCAACGAGCGACCCCACGTTCGCGCCGGCATTCGCCGAGTGCGTGCCGAGGGCGGCTGGGGGGTCGTCAATACCGGCTATTGCTCAGTGCATCCGAGTTCGGACGACTCTCCGTTGAACAACGGTCGACTTTGGGACGACGAGGACATTCGCTCTTATGTGCCGATGGTCGAGGCCGTGCACGAACACGGCGCGCTCGCCGGCGTCGAACTCTGGCACGGTGGCGGAGGAACCGGCAACCGAATGTCGCGCATGCCGTTGCTGTCGGCGTCGGGACTCTCCGCAAATTCGACCTACCCTGGCTGGATCAATCTTGCGCAGTCGGCCGCGATGTCGAAGTCTGATATTCGTGATCTTCGCCGCTGGCATGTCGACGCCGCGAAGCGTGCCAAAACAGCGGGCTTCGACATCATCTACGTCTACTCCGGAATGAACTTCGGCCCGTACCAGTTCCTGTTGCCGTGGCTCAATCAGCGCACCGACGAGTACGGCGGGGGCCTGGAAAATCGCGTCCGCCTGACCCGCGAAATCCTCGAGGACCTGAAAGACGCTGTCGGTGACCGCTGCGCGATCGCACTGCGTTTCAGTTCGGAAGAACTGCTGCAGATTCCCGGCGAGCACCACGAGACGGCCGCTCACGATGTCGTGACGATGCTCGCCGACCTGCCCGACCTGTGGGACATAAAATCGTCGAGCTGGACCACCGAAACGCGTTCTGCGCGGTTTTGCGATGCGGGTGCGCAGGAGCCGTGGACGACATTCGTCAAGCCGCTGACGTCGCGCCCGGTCGTCGGGGTCGGGCGATTTACGTCGCCCGACGACATGGTCAGCCAGGTCAAACGGGGCATTCTCGATCTGGTGGGTGCTGCGAGACCCTCGATCGCGGACCCGTTCCTGCCACGCAAGATCGACACAGGCCGTGAGGACGAGATTCGCGAATGCATCGGCTGCAATATCTGCGTGTCCGGGTACCACGACTGCATACCTGTTCGCTGCACGCAGAACCCGACGATGGGTGAGGAGTGGCGGCGAGACTGGCACCCCGAGCGGATCGAGCCGGGCGATTCGTCGACGCGCATTCTTGTCGTCGGCGCCGGACCGGCGGGCCTTGAATGCGCGCTCGCGCTCGGGCGACGCGGCTTCGGCGTCACACTCGCGGATGCTCGTGACGAACTCGGCGGACGCGTCACGCTCGAAGCCCGGCTACCCGGACTGTCGAGCTGGGCTCGCGTGCGCGACTACCGGGTGAACCTGTTGCAATCCATGGGCAACGTGGACATCTACCCTGGCAGTCGGCTACGCGCCGACGATGTCCGTGAGTTTGACTGTGACGATGTTGTCGTCGCCACCGGCGCAGTGTGGACCCGGGAACTGCTCGACGTCGATACCGGCATCCCGACGAGCTCGCCGGCGAACGACAACGTCTATACGCCAGATGACATACTTGGCGGTACCACGCCCGAAGGTCCGGTCGTCGTCTATGACTTCAACCACTACTACATGGGCAGCTGTATCGCCGAGCTGATGCGGAGCCGCGACGTGCAGGTCACGTACGTCACTCCGGCGAACTCGGTTGCCGCCTGGACATTCATGAACAACGAGCTCGGCGATATCCGCGCGCGCATGATCGACCTCGGCGTCGACATCGTGCTGGAGCACTTCGTAACGGGGTTTGACGGCGCCACGGCAACGCTGGTGAGCGCCTGGCATGACCGGACCGAATCGGCCATCGACTGCCGTTCGCTCGTCGTCGTCGGCAACCGTAGGAGCAACGACTCGCTGTACCGCCAGCTCGCAGAAAGCGAGCCGGACTCGAACAGGGTGCACCCGATTGGCGACTGCAAGGTCCCCGGCATCATCGCGCATGCCGTCTACTCGGGCCATGAACTGGCACGCACGATCGACAGCAATCCCGGGGACGTTCCCTTTCTCATGGAGCGTCCGGCGTACCGGCCCCACTCCTAGACGAACTTGCGAGCGCTTTTCACAAGATCGTAGGCGGCGTTGATCTCCCGGGAGCGCTCTTCCGCCACGGCGCGCATGCTCTCCGGCAGCCCGCGTGACGCCAGCTTGTCCGGATGATTCCGGCTGATAAGCTTGCGGTACGCCCGCTTGATCTCGGACGGCGACGCATCGGGGGACACGCCGAGCGCCTTGTAGGCATCGGCCAGGCGGTCACGAGTGGGTGGCGCGCCTGGACGCTGCCCCGCCCCGCTGCCCGTCGCGGCGCGCAACAGGGCTTCAAGTTGTGCGACGTCGTGCTCGTTGAGGCCAAGGCGCGTCGCGATACGCACCAGCATCGCGTGTTCTGCGGGGTGAAACGTACCGTCCGCCGCAACAGCCATGCATTGCAGTTGCAGGAACAGCTGCACGAGAGGTGTCCGCCCGCGCACGTACGTGGCAAAGCGATCAACCACAGCGTCAAGATCGAAGTCGGGCGCCTTGCCGCGGCCGAATGCCGCTTTTGCCTGCTTCTTTTGTTCGTCGTCGAGACGCAGCAGGTCGAACGCCTGTTCGGCCGCCGCGATCTCGTCCCGTGTGACCACACTGTCGGCCTTGCACAGTGCGCCCATGATCGAGAACGTCGCATCGATCAGTTCGTTCTGCGCGATCCTGAGACCGCCGACGACCGAGCGTTGCAAGAGCGCGGCAGCGATGTAGCCGATGAATCCGCCGGCGACGGCCCCCAACGGCCCACCGGCAAGGAGGCCGATAACGGCCCCGATAAAAGCAAGTGTCATGCGTTACGCCCGGATTCTGGTCGTCAGGAGGGTACCGAGGCCAATCAGAAAAATCGACAGGAACGGCTCAAACGGCCAGTACGGCAACCAAAGCTCCAGCGTCGCCGACCAGCCCGGACCGGTCAGGAAACCGGTCGTCGCTTCCTGCCAACGCAGGCCCCAGGTTGCGAGAAACAAGCCAAGGCCGATGAACGCACCGCCGAAAACTCGCATTGACGCCGGCGTCTGGCCGTCCGGAAACTCGCGGGCACCCTCACGCAGTCGTTGCCTGCCCCACGCCGCTATCCTGAGAACGAAGGCGACAAATCCCATCGTGTAGAACACGAAGTCGATCGGCTGCGGGTCCGGGTAGTAGGAAAGATTCCACCAGTAGACGCTGAACGGGTACGCCCACAAAAAGTACAGGCCACAGAGATGCAACATGCGCCACTGACGCCGGCTCAACCGGCGCCGGCCGAATTCGAACGACGTCAGGACCATCCCGGTCAGGAACAGGTAACCCGTGCTGCCTTCGAGCTCATCTCGCAGATAGAAGATTTCGTCGTAGTAGTACTCGCGGTGGAAAAACGACATCTGGAAAATGAACGCGCCCTGCCAGGCCATCGCGACGGCAAAACACAAACCGATGTACTTGCGATTGCGGAGCAACCAGGCGGGTATCTCGCCGGGGAACAGCTTTTGCAATGCTGATGTCGCGACGACGACAAAGATGAATGGCACAGCGAACTTCACGGAGAAACCGATCATGTGAGATACACCGGCACCGCCAGCCAGGTCCGTGTGCAGCATTTCGGCAATCATGACGGCCGACATCGGGACCGATATCAGCCAGAACAGGAACCAGCCGTTGAGCGCCTTGTGGTTCAGCATCGCTGGCATTCTTCCACCCCCTGATCGCCGGGTCGACCCCGCCGGTAGGTTGAGAAGACGCAAAGGACGTGCATGCTAGTATCGGCACATGCAAACGTTGTGGAAGTCACGACTGCTTTCCGGCTCGCGAGCCGCACTTGCCGCGCTGCCGTGGCTGCTCGCCATGTACACGTTCTACTGGCTCGATTCGAGCGGCACCTGGTCGGCCGATACGCCGCACCGCGGCAAGTTGTCCGTCCTGTTGCTCGGCAGCGGCATGCTGGCGTCGTTCCTGGCCTGGTCGTACCTTCTCGGGAATGACAGACGTAATTAGTCGCGTATTTCTCTGCTGCGTGGTCTATACTCCGCCCCGCTAGCAAGTGCGCCATTTCTTTTGCACTCCATTTCGACGTTCGTTCGACCGGTATTTCATCAGTAATCGCATCACTTCCAGCCTCACGAGCCACAGTTTGAGGCTCATAATCTATTGAAAAAACAGGAAATACTAATGTCCACAGTTACCGGAACCGTCAAGTGGTTCAACGAATCGAAAGGCTTCGGCTTTATCGCGCAGGAATCGGGCCCCGATGTCTTCGCGCATTTCAGCGCCATCCAGGGCGGCGGATTCAAGACGCTCGCTGAAGGCCAGAAGGTCGAATTCACGATCGCCCAGGGCCAGAAAGGTCCCCAGGCCGAAAACATCGTGACCCTCTAGGGAGCAACATCATGAGCCAGGCGAAGTCGGGTGATACCGTCAAAATCCACTACACGGGCGTCCTCGATGACGGTACCCAGTTCGATTCATCGGCCGGTCGTGACCCGCTGGAATTCGAAGTCGGTAGTGGCCAGGTCATACCCGGCTTCGACCAGGCCGTCGACGGCATGTCCGTTGGCGAAAAGATTTCTGTGACGATTCAGCCAGCGGACGCCTATGGCGAACGCCACGAGCAGGCCGTGCAGGAAGTTCCGCGCAGCGCGCTCCCGAACGACATCGAACCGGAAGTCGGCATGGCTTTGCAAAGCATGAGCCCCGACGGCCAGGCGATGATGTTCACGGTCGCTGCCGTTTCGGAAGATTCGATCACCGTGGATGGAAATCATCCGCTCGCCGGGCAGGTGTTGAATTTCGACATTGAACTGGTCGACATCGTATCCCCGATCCAGATCATCCAGCCGTAGACGCGCCGTCACTTTAACGGCCGCCTGGTCGACTGGTACGCCGACAACGCCAGTGTCGAAATGAAGGGCGACCCCGTCAACTGGGGCGAGGGTTACCCGGGCACCGAAGCGCCTGTGCTGGTACAGCCGGTGCGGTCGCGATCGGTAGGACCCTGGATCGACCCGCACTACCAGTAGCGCTGTCGCCATCGGCAGAACGGCGATACGACGCCGCGACCCAATCAATAGTCGCGGCGTCGGCGTTGTGGCGTCAGGCAGCGACCTCGGTCATTTTCGACCGGCCAACAGCGAGCATGGTCTCAACCGCCGCCCGAGCACGGTCGGCAACGGCAGGATCGATCTCGACGGCGGGCGCGAGCGTCTCCAGCGATGCGCGAATATTGGCCAGCGTGATTTTTTTCATGTGCGGACACAGGTTGCACGGCCGGATGAATTCGACGTCTTCGATACCGGCCGAGACGTTGTCGCTCATCGAGCACTCGGTCACCATGAGCACTTTAGCCGGCCGTTCCCGGAGCACGTAGTCCTGCATTTGCGCGGTCGAACCGACAAAGTCGGATGTGGCGAGGACGTCCGGCGGACACTCCGGGTGCGCGATAATCGTCAGACCGTCGTGGCCGGACCGGAAGTTCTCGAGTTCCTCGGCCGTGAAGCGTTCGTGCACTTCGCAATGCCCCTGCCACGTGATGATTTCGACATCCGTCTGCCCGGCAACGTACGACGCGAGGTACTCGTCCGGCAGGAAAATGACGCGATCGCTGCCAAGTGATTCGACAATGGCCAGTGCGTTGCCGGACGTACAGCAAATATCGCATTCCGCTTTGACCTCCGCCGATGTGTTGACGTAGGTCACTACCGGCACGCCCGGATATTGCTGGCGCAGGTTGCGAACGTCCGCCGCCGTGATGGACTCGGCCAGCGAGCAGCCAGCACTGAGGTCGGGAATCAGTACGGTCTTTTCAGGATTCAGGAGCTTCGCGGTTTCGGCCATGAAGTGAACGCCGGCCAGCACGATGACATCCGCGTCCGTGTCCGCGGCGCGCTGCGCCAGCGCCAGCGAGTCTCCGGTGATGTCCGCGACGCAGTGGTAAATCTCGGGCGTCTGGTAGTTGTGCGCCAGGATGACCGCGTTCTTTTCGCGTTTCAGGTCATTGATGGTCGCAATGTGCTCGGCGTGCAGCGGCCATTCAATTTCGGGTATGACAGATCGCACACGTTCGTAGAGCGGCGCCACGATTTCGAGGGTTGCGGGGTTGATAGACGTTGCGGCCATGATGCACCTGTACAATTAATGCTCGATTGGAGTATATATATATTGTGCTCACTCTGAGCATATAGTTCAACCCCACTCTCATGTACTTTTTCGGACAGTGCCGACACCAGGAATGACAACCAACAAATCCGACACCGTGGTCGATCTCCTCGGTGTGCTCGTCGCCGTGACCGACGGCGCGCCCCGGGTTCTGGTCGTCGACCGCGGTGACGAGCTCGCGTTGCCGAACGGGCCGTTCGTGCCCGGCGACCATGCGAGCCTCGAAGACGGCTTCCGGCAACTGATCGGGTCGCAGGCCGGGCTGGATCTCTACTACGTCGAACAGCTTTACACCTTTGGCAACCGCTTTCGGACAGCCGCCGAAATCAGTGGCGGACCTCGCACTTTGTCGGTCGCCTACGTGGCGCTGACTCGTGAAGACGAAGTCCCGCTCGAGGGCACGCGCTGGGCGAACTGGTACGAGTTCCTGCCGTGGGAGGACTGGCGCGACGGTCGGCCGGCGGAACTCGATGCGGTGATCGCGCCACGTCTCGCGGAATGGCGAGCACAGTCACGGGCACAGGCGGCCCGGCGCGATCGTGAGGAACGCATCAACGTCACCTTCGGCAACCCCGGCGCCACGGAGATGGACGCCGTGCTGACACTCGAACGGCTCGAGTTGCTTTACGACGCCGGCATCCTTTCAGAAGCAATGCGCGATACCGCGGCGATATCCGGCAACGCCAAAGTAAAGGCAGCGGACAACATCGGGATACCGATGGCCTCCGATCACCGACGCGTGCTGGCGACGGCGCTCGGTCGAATCCGCGGTAAACTCGCCTACCGGCCCGTCGTCTTCGAACTGCTTCCCGGCGAGTTTACGCTGCTGCAATTGCAGAAAGTCGCAGAAGCACTCAGCGGAGCGCACCTGCACAAACAGAATTTCCGGCGACTCGTCATGAACGCCGATCTCGTTGAACCCATAGGCCGTACAACGGCGGTTGGCCGCGGTCGCCCCGCGGAGCTGTTTCGATTCCGCCGCGAGGTTCTTGGCGAGAAGCTGACCGTGGGCCTGTCGAGGCCGACCCTGCGTGGCAGCGACTAGCGCGGGACCGGCAGCCCCGCTTCCGCCAGCGAGACGCCGGCGCGTTCGTTGTCCCAGACAATACTCATGATCTTCCAGCCGTCGCCCGCATTGACCAGGTTCAGGAAATTGACGCCGCGCCCGCTGCGCTGCACCTCTGCACCTCGATAGCTGTATTCGTAGACACTGCACAGGCGCGCCACGTTACCGAACACGTCGACCTGCTGCATCAGTTCAATCTCGCTGAATTCCACGCCGTCGAGCAGCTCCGATGCGTTCGCGACATACTCGTCGAAGGTCATGGCGAGAACGAACGGACCGCCGTCGTCGTCGAGGCCCGTACGAACCAGCGTTGCGCGTGGGTGATACAGCGACCGAATGGAATCCCAGTCGCGCTGCGCCGCCGGCGCCGAAACGACCTCGTACAGACGTCGCGTCAGTTCTGCAAACTCTTCGTTGGCTTCACTCACCGGTGTCCTGCCTGAACAACTAGCCCGGGCCCTCATAGCTGCAGCCGTTGTTGCAGGTCTCGCGGACGACCACCTTCGACAACAACGGCAGCGCCGGCGCCAACTCGTTCCAGATCCAGATGGCGAGGTTTTCGCTCGTTGGATTCTCGAGTCCGGGTACATCATTGAGATAGTTGTGATCGAGACGCCGGTAGATCGGTTCGAAAGCGGCGCCAACATCCGCAAAGTCCTGCACCCAGCCGGATTCGGCACCGACCTCGCCTGAAACGTGGACCTCTATCCCGAACGAATGGCCGTGCAGCCGCGCACACTTGTGACCCTCGGGAACGTTTGGCAGTTTGTGCGCCGCCTCGATCTGGAATTGCTTAAAAATGTTCATGCCTGGCGGGTCTCGCTGCATCGGGTGACCACGTATTCTGCCAGCAGGTCGGTCGACGACAAAAGGGGCACAGTCAGAGTGCCGGGTTCAAGAAACAACGATATCTCCGTACAACCGACAACGATGGCCTCGGCGCCGCGCTCGACGAGCGCATTGGCAACCTGCACGGTACCTTGCACCACCGCATCGCCCAGGTTTCCAGCTTTGACCGCAGCGATAACCGCCGTCAATTGCACGATTTCTGCGTCTGTCGGCAACACGCATTCGACGTCGTTCCTTTCCATCGCGTCCTGGTATATGCGGCTCCGGATGCAGCCATCCGTCGCCAGTACGCCAACGCGTTTGAAGCCGCGGCACGCATCGACGGTGACGTCGATGATCGAAACCAGTGGTATGCGGACCCGGGATTGCAGTGGCCCCACGAAAGCGTGCGCCGTATTGCAGACCATGACGAGAAAATCGGCGCCGGCAACCTCGAGCCGCTGTCCGATGGCCGCGATGGCCGGACCGGGGTCTTCGCCGCCGGCCAGCAACGCATCCTGGCGGCTGGGCACCGTCGGGTCGTTGTCGAGGATCATGTGCACGTGTTGCTCATCACGCTCGGCCGGGGTCAGTGCAACGACCTTGTGCATGAAATCGATTGCCGCCGCGGGGCCCATGCCGCCGATGACGCCGACCGTCGGCGACGTTTTGTCCTCGTTCATTGGTGAGAAGAATCCGTATTAATTTCAGTACTCTACCATTGCCATCGGCCGTCCGCCCTACCCTTGTTCGGGTGCAGTAGCCTATTTCGGGCAGTGAATCGGGGAGCTGCAGACAGTAGCCTAGGAACCAACAAAAGGAACCCGACCATGCAAAAGGCCGAACAGCAGACAACGACGCACACCGACGACGTCGTACAAAAAGACAAAGACCACTTCGTCCATCCCTGGCAGATCTTCGACGTATTCAAGCACGATGGTGCGCTGCCTATCGACCGCGGCGAAGGCTGCCGTATCTGGGATACGGATGGCAATGAGTATTTCGATGCCGTAGGCGGCCTGTGGTGCAACAACATTGGCCTCGGCAACAAGGAAGTCGCACAGGCGATCGGCGAGCAGGCTGCGAGGATGTCGTATGCCAGTACGTTTGTCGACATGACCAACGTTCCCGCCGCCGAACTGGCCGCCAAGCTGGCCGAACTGGCGCCGGGCGATCTGAACCACGTGCTGTACACGTGCGGCGGTTCAACGGCAAACGACGCCTCGTTTCGTCTCATGCAGTTCTACAACAACGCACGCGGCAAGCGCGGCAAGAAACACATCATTTCGCGCGTTCATTCGTATCACGGGTCGACGTATGTCGCGATGTCGATTGGCGGCAAGCCGGGCGACCGCTCGCCACTGTTCGACTACATCGATGACACGATTCATCACGTGACCGCACCGAACTTCTACCGTGAAGCGCGGGACGGTGAATCGGAACAACAGTTTGTCGACCGACTCGTAGAGGAGTTCGAGGACAAGGTCATCGAGCTCGGCGGTGCCGACGGCGTGATGGCCTACTTTGCGGAACCGGTCATGGGCGCCGGTGGCGTCATCGTTGCGCCGGAAGGCTACAACCGCCGTATGTGGGAGATCTGCCGGAAGTACGACATTCTTTACGTATCCGACGAAGTCGTTACCGGGTTCGGTCGCCTCGGACACTGGTTCGCTTCGGTCGATGAATTCGACATTCAGCCGGACATCATAATCTGCGCCAAGGGACTGACGTCGGGCTACCTGCCGCTCGGCGCTGCCATTTTCTCGAGTCGCATCTTCGATGTGATCGCCGAAGAGGGAACGGGCCGCTGCTTTACACAGGGCTACACCTATTCGGGTCACCCGGTGGCGTGTGCGGCTGCCCTCAAGAACATCGAGATCATGGAACGCGAGAAGATGTTCGACAATGTAAAGGAGGTCGGACCCTACTTCATGGAACAGCTGCAAACGCTGAGCGACCTGCCGATCGTCGGGCAGGTGCGCGGCAAGCAGTTCATGGTTTGCGTCGAATTCGTCAAAGACACTGAGACGAAGGAGCTCTTCGATGAGGAACTGGACATCGGCAAGCGTATCGCTAACGAAGCGGACAAGCGTGGGTTGATCGTCCGGCCGCTGGTACACCTGAACGTCATGTCACCGCCGCTGACGATGACGAAGGAAGACGTCGATTTCGTGGTGCGCGTACTTCGCGAGAGTATTGAGGCGACGCTTGTCGACCTCGGCATAGATTAAGGGCGGTTGACGCCATTCAGATCGAGCCCGCACGTGGGCGACGGCCGCCCGGATCATCGACACCTCGTCGTGCTGCAGCATTTTCAACGCTTCGTTTGAACATCGCGGCCGAGGATACTATGCGTATCACGACATTCAGATTAAGATCGTCACTCCGAAGCGAGAACAACATCTGCGGGAAATGAAACAAGCGGATTCGAAACTGCTGCTCGGCTGGCGCGAATGGGTCGCCCTTCCGGCGCTCGGAATCTCCAGAATCAAGGCCAAGGTTGACACCGGCGCCCGCACGTCGGCATTGCATGCATTCGAACTGCGACCGTTCACGGAAAATGGCCGCGATCGCATCGAATTCCTGATTCACCCCCGGCAAAACGACAACGAAACCTATCTCACCTGCGTCGGCGATATTATTGACCGGCGCATCGTGTCCGACTCCGGCGGTCACAAGGAAGAACGCTATGTTATTGAATCACCGGTGCGCCTGGGCGACCGGGAGTGGCCTGTCGAAATGACGCTAACCGCACGCGACGACATGCGCTTCAGGATGCTCCTTGGGCGAACCGCGATCAATGATCGGGCCATCGTCGATCCTGCACGGTCGTACCTGCTGGGCAAGAAACGAAGGAAATAACGACGTGGCAGCGAACAAATCGATCGAAATCGGTGGCGTCACCGTTGCGCCCGGCGAACGGGCGGCCGTCGACCTTCCGGTTGCCGACCTGTATACCTCGACATCGCTCAGCATGCCGGTCAAGGTTATTAACGGCCGCAGGCAGGGGCCGATCATGTTTGTGTCGGCAGCCGTCCATGGCGACGAGCTGAATGGTGTCGAAATCATTCGCCGACTACTGCGACGAAAACTGCTGCGCTCCATTCGCGGTACGCTGATCGCCGTGCCCATCGTCAACGTGCACGGGTTCCTCGACCAGTCTCGCTACCTGCCTGATCGCCGCGACCTGAATCGGTCATTCCCCGGCAGTGCCAAGGGGTCCATTGCCGCAAGACTGGCGCACACTTTCATTTCCGAGATCGTCTCCAAATCCGATCTCGGCATCGACTTGCACACGGGCGCGGTGCACCGCAGCAACCTGCCGCAAATTCGCGCGAAACTCAATGACAACAAAACGGAGAACCTTGCGCATGCCTTCGGCGCGCCGGTCATCGTCAACTCGGACATTATCGATGGCTCCCTGCGCGACTGCGCGTCGAACCTGGGATGCCCGATATTGTTGTACGAAGCCGGAGAAGCCTTGCGCTTCGACGAGACGTGCATTCGGGCCGGACTTCGCGGAATCATCAATGTCATGCGGCACACCGGCATGCTCCCTGCGCGAAAAACACCGGGCCGGGTCGAGCCAATGGTGGCAAAATCAACGCGCTGGGTGCGCGCAAGCACGAGTGGCATTGTCTCCGGCAAGGTGCGACTGGGCAGCCGCGTCACCGCGGGCCAGCCCCTTGCGATAATCAGCGACCCGCTCGGCGCGGCAGAGACACCCATCCCGTCACCGTTCGACGGCATCGTGATCGGCCGCAGCAATCTGCCGCTGGCGCACGAAGGCGATGCACTGTTTCACCTGGGTGCATTTACGGACGTTCCACAGGTGGTCGACGTCGTCGAGACATTCGAAAACACAATTAACGAAGGACAAAACACGTGAAAATTGCCGTCCTGTCGACAAACAAGAACCTGTATTCCACGCAGCGCCTGGTCGAGGCCGGCAAACAACGCGGTCATGAAATGCTTGTCATCAACCACAAGCGTTGTTACATGAACATCACGAGCCACAAACCCAGCGTCCACCTGAGCGGTGAAGCCATTACCGGCATAGACGCCATCATTCCCCGTATCGGCGCCTCGGTTTCCTTTTACGGAACTGCAGTCGTTCGCCAGTTCGAGGTCATGGGCGTCTACTCGGTCAACGAGTCGGTGGCGATCACGCGGTCGCGCGACAAACTGCGCGCCTCGCAACTATTGGCGCGCAAGGGTGTCGGGTTGCCGGTAACGGGCTTTGCGAACTCGCCGGACGACACACAGGATCTCATCAAGATTGCCGGCGGTGCGCCCGTGGTCATCAAGTTGCTCGAAGGCACCCAGGGCGTTGGCGTCGTACTGGCCGAGACCAAGAAAGCAGCCGAAAGCGTGATCGAAGCGTTCCGCGGCCTCAAAGCCAACTTCATGGTGCAGGAATTCATCGGCGAGTCAGCCGGCACGGATATTCGCTGCCTCGTCGTTGGCGGCAAGGTCGTGGCCGCGATGAAACGCCAGGCGCGCGAAGGCGAGTTCCGCTCGAACCTGCATCGGGGTGGATCGGCGAAGCTCGTCAAGATTACGCCGGAAGAGCGTTCGACCGCCGTGCGCGCCGCGAAGATCATGGGGCTCAACGTCGCCGGTGTGGACCTGTTGCGATCCAATCACGGCCCTGTCGTCATGGAGGTCAACTCGAGCCCTGGACTCGAGGGTATCGAAAACGCGACGGGTAAGGATGTCGCCGGCATGATCATCGAGTTCATCGAGAAAAACGCGAAACCCGGCAAGACGCGGACACGCGGCGCCGGCTAGGCGCGGCTCACGTCAATTTCCGGAGGCTGGCCGACAGGTTTCGGATCTCGGCCTTCGACAGCGAACGCAGGCTCTCATCGGCCGCCTCCAGCCTCGCCTGGATAGCCGACTCGATTTTCCGCAGGCCCTTTCGGGTCAGCGAAACGATGACCGAACGTCGATCGTCCTCGTCGGCGCGTCGCTCGACCAGTCCCCGGCTCTCCAGTTTGTCGATGCGATTCGTCATCGCACCCGTCGATAGTCCCGCCTGCGCAGCAAGCTGTGATGCGGCGAGCGCGTACGGCGCTCCCTGGCGCCGCAACGCCGACAGCACGTCGTATTCGAACAACTCGAGGCCCAGCGGCTCCAGGGCCTGCGTCCCCTGTCGCAAAAAGCTCTTCGCGAGGTGCATGACGCGCACGACGACCCCCAGGCTTTCGGTCTCGAGCTCGGGCCGTTCTTCGGACCACTGCTCGATAATTCCATCCACAATATCATTTGACATAATCGAGTTTTATTTTGATATAAAAATACTTGACATGAAGGTATTTTGGCAGATACTAGCCAACATATCACTTGTCCCGGACGGGCTGAGACATGACCCCCAAAACGACCGACCAACTCGCGCTGCAAAAGACCGGAAGTCAGTGCGAGCTCCATGACCAACACATGCCCCGTCCGCTTGCCCATTCCGCTGCGGTACGACAATCGGTAGCTCAACGGGTGATGCCGAGGAGTCTGCCGCAGTTTTCCCGATCGCATCTTCGCTAGAGGAGGATGAACAATGCGCCCGTACGACTACGATTTTGACGACGTGGACATCACTTCAGGGTCGGCGTTTCGCCACTTCCTGAACCAGCAACGCCGCGATGAGCGCCGCTGGGCCAGTGGCGGGAAGTACCGTTCGCTGCACCGCCGTGGCTGGGAAGACGACGACAGCTACGACGACTTCGACGACGACTACAGCGAATATGACGACTACGACGCCGATGAGTTCGACAGTTACGGCATGCCGTCGTAGTTCGACCAACAACCTGTAGCTTTTCTGGCAGTATCAACACGCCCCCGGGGTCCGACCCCGGGGGCTTTTTTTTGCGCGCCTAGATCATCGGCAGGACGAGCGTTGCGAGACTCAGCAGCAGAAAAAAGCCCACCATGTCGGTAACCGTCGTCAGCAACGGTCCCGACGCCACGGCAGGATCGAAGCTCATGCGCTTCAGCAGTAACGGCACGCTGCCGCCAATGATCACCGCGATCAACGTGTTCATTGCCAGCGCAACACCGACGACAACACTCAGCATGATGCTGCCTTTCCACAGCCAGGCAACGAATCCCAACAGCAGACCGAGGGCGGCCCCGTTGATCAGGCCGACGGCCGCCTCCTTGCGTAACACACGTAACACGTCCGACGGTTTCGCTGCGCCCAGCGTCAGCTCACGCATGCTGACGGCAACCGCCTGGTTGCCCGAGCAACCACTCATATCCGAGACAATCGGCAGGAAAACGGCGAGCGCGATAACCGCAGTCAACGTGTCCTCGTACATGGCAATAACGCTCGCGGCGATGACGTTCAGCACGATGTTAATGCTGAGCCAGGCCAGCCTGCGGCGCGACCGGACGATAACCGGCATGCTGCGAAGCTCGTCACCACCGATGATACCGGCCGACTTCATGTGATCGGATTCGGACCGGTCGGCCAACGCCTCCAGCACCGCCCGACGACGCACGATTCCCAGCATGACGTTGTTTTCATCAACGACGGGAACGGCGGCAAAGTCATGATCGATAAAGAAATTTTCCAGCTCGTCCAGGGACTCTGTCGGCGGGACCATCAATGCTTCAGTCGCAACATCACCGACCCGCTGTGTTGCGTTGGCGAACACGAGGTCGCGCAACCGCACGACGCCGGCCAGCGTCCTGTCGTCGTTCAGGACGTAAATGTAATGGACGGTCAGGAACTGGTAGTCCGAGGTGTCACGCGTGAGTTGCTCGATAACCCAGCCGACATTGTCGCTGGCCTGGTACGCCGCGTACTCGGTCATCATCAGGCCGCCCGCCTCGTCCGGGGAGTAGGCGATCAGTTCACGCGCCGACTCGGCATCGTCGTCGTCGAATTCGGCGATGATCGCCTCGGCATCCCCTTTCGAGAGTTCCTGCAATACGTCGGCGCGATGGTCGCTGGCCATTTCCTCGATGATCGGAGCGGAATCCTCGACTGCCATGTCTTCGAACAGGTCAGCGGCGTGAGACTCGGGGATTTCCTCGACGAGGTGCGCAGCCCGATCAGGGTGTATCGCCAGCAGCAACTTGCGCTGCTCGTCCGGGTCCAGCAGGAACACGCTGTGCAACAGCTCGCCTGCATCCATTGAATCGAGCAGTCGTTCCAGCTCGCCGGCGCTCGCATCCTCGTCCAACAGCGCACGAAATTGCTCGTGCGACGACGCTATGGCATCAGTCATCGGCCTCTCCCGGTTTCAGCCAATGCTACCTCAACGTCATTGGACCACGACGAACAATCTCGTATTGCCGCGCAATACACTCATCGCGATGGCCGAGCCACTGCGCTCGAGCACCGACGCAAGCTCTTCGACCGAACGTACGCGAATCCTGTTCACGGCCAGGATAATGTCGCCCTCACGTAGCCCGTTTCGCCACGCCGGACTGCCCTGCTCGATGGTTGCGACGATCGGCCCGCGCGCATCGTCATAGCGCGGATGGCCCGAATCCAGGTCCCGAATTTCGGCACCGCGCAATCGTGAGAACGAATCGCCAGCCGCCAGCGTGGCCTGGGCTGACGCGCTGATCTCGATGTCGAACGTGCGGCGCTTGCCGTCGCGGAGCACCGTGACCTCGATGTCATCACCGACCGGCGTCAGGCCGATTCGGTTGCGCAGCTCAGCTGAGTTGCTGATCCGGTTGCCATCGACCGCGATGACCACGTCGCCTGCCGCGAGTCCGGACTGTTCTGCCGCCGACCCTGGCTGCACCTGCGTAATGACAGCTCCCTCGGGCTGCTTGAGGTCAAGCGCCTCCGCGAGTTCCGGCGTGACGTCCTGGATGACGACACCAAGACGCCCGCGGCGCACTTCGCCGTATTCAAGGAGCTGTTCCATGACCGCTTCGGCCATGGCAACCGGCACGGCAAATCCAATGCCCACGTTGCCACCCGACGGCGCGATGATCGCCGTGTTGATACCAATGAGGTCACCGTCGATGTCGACCAGTGCGCCACCGGAATTGCCGGGATTGATCGACGCATCGGTCTGGATGAAATCCTCGTAGCCCTCGGCGTTGATGCCGGATCGCCCGAGCGCGCTGACGATGCCGGAGGTTACGGTCTGGCCAAGCCCGAAGGGGTTGCCGATAGCAAGGACGAAATCCCCGACTCGGACATTCTCGGAATCGCCGAGCGGCAGCTCGACGAGGTCGTCGGCATCGATTTTGAGCAACGCAATATCAGTCCCTTCGTCGCTGCCCACCAGTTCGGCGGCGACTCGACGCCTGTCCTGCAACGTTACCTCGATCTCGTCCGCCCCCTTGATGACATGATGGTTGGTGAGCACGTAGCCCTTGTCGGCATCGACGATCACACCCGAGCCCGCACTCTGGCGCGGCACGGACCTCGGCTGTTGAGGGATGTTGAAGAAGCGGCGGAAAAACGGATCGTCCAGCATCGGGTTGGAGCGCACCTCGACCGAACCCGTTACAGAGATATTGACGACGGCCGGCGTAACCCGTTCGAGCAACGGCGCCAGCGTCGGTCGATCGCCGTCCGTGAGTTCTGCCGGCCAGTCCGCAACCGCGCCGGGCGAGGCAGAAAGGACCGCAACAACCGCCAGGCACCATGAGAAAGGCAATGAAGCACGCCGAATACGCATTACTTTGCTCCCGCTCAATTGAAGATTTCGACTAAGTAGGAGCGCGTCGGAAAATTTCAAGAAAAATGCCCGGAGCCACCCTTGAAAACGCTGAAGGCAACCCTATCTACGGCCTACATTGGCAATTACTTGCCGTGTTTTCAACAAGTTACATCATTGGAGGCAACGCAATGTCATTAGTCAATTACGAACCCTGGTTTGGTGCCCGGCAATTGCAGGACGACATCAATCGGCTGTTTTCCGGGCTTGTGAGCGGCGAGAGCAGCAGCGTCAGCGCCGACTGGGTGCCGAGCGTCGATATCAATGAATTCGACGACAAGTTCCAGCTCTACGTCGACGTCCCGGGCGTCGATCCCAAGAACGTCGAGATCACGCTGGAGGCCGGCGTGCTGACCATTACCGGCGAACGCTTCATGCAGGCTGAAAAAGCTGACGAGAACGTCGTTCGCCGACGGACCGAGCGCGGCAGCGGTCGCTTCTATCGTCGCTTCCTGCTGCCGGACACCGTGGATGCCGAACGGGTCAAGGCAACGGATCGGCACGGTGTGCTCGAAATCCTGATTCCGAAACAGGCAAAAGCGCAACCGCGCCGCATCAAGGTAGCTGCCTGATCCAGGGGCGGCTGGTTAGCTCTCCGCAACACCCCTGGAAATGCCGGTCCGGCGACTCCGGTCGTCGGGCCGGTCTTGGCTGGTACCGATTCAGAATTTGTCCGGGCGTACTGTCGAGATATCGGTCTCGAACAGGATCATGGCGTAGTCATTGAAGTACTTTTCATGGACGTGCGCCTTGATACGCTCGGCCACGTCCTCCTGGCACACGACCTCGATACGCACATTGCTGCTGGTCGACCAACGACCGCCGCGACGACCCCGATCGCCACTGCCCCTGGCGTCGGTTACTGTATAACCCGTGGCACCGAGCTCGAGAATGTCCTTGCAGATTGAATCCTCGAGAATCGATTCCCCGATGATCGTTACCAGTTTTCGCTGCGCAGATGTCACGTGTCTCTCTCCTAGGCGTGCAGCCACTCGGCCAGTCGCAGATACAGCGGAACCCCGACAAAGACGTTGAAGGGAAACGTTACACCGAGGGATGCCGTTAGAGAAATCGAGGGGTTGGCGTCGGGCACGGCGATTCGCATCGCTGCCGGTGCCGCAATGTACGACGCACTACCGGTCAGGACGGCCAGCAACATGGTGCCGCCGGGCGACAGACCGAGCGATACGCCAAGCAGCGCACCGGCCGCTGCCAGCGGTACGGGCAATACCAGGCCGACGGTCAGTATCGACAGCGCTTTTGCGCGCAGCTCCCGTGCCTGGCTCGACGCGATCAGGCCCATCTCGAGCAGGAACAGCGTGAGTACGCCCTTGAACAGGTCGAAAAACAACGGCTCGATGCTGGCAACGCCGGCCGGGCCGGCTACCCAGCCGATCAGCAGGCCACCCAGCAACAGGACGATGCTTTTGCCAAAGACGATCTCCTGGGCGAGTTCACGCCACCGCGTCTGGCGCGTCACGCCCCGCGCCAGCACGATGCCTACGACGATGGCGGGCACTTCGAGTAGCACGAGGAACAACGGCAACTGCGGATCGTAGGTAATACCGCGAGTGCCGAGATACGAAACTCCCACCGCGTAGGTCGCCACGCTGACCGAGCCGTAGTGCGCAGCAATTGAGGCTGCATCCGCGCGCGCGAGACGTGTTGCAAAGTACGCGAGCGGAAAGACGACCAGCGGTATCGCGACACCCAGGGCAACAACGAGCACGGCTTGCAGCAACAAGCCGTCAAACGGACTCCGCGCGAGTTCCACGCCGCCCTTCAACCCGATCGCCAGCAGCAGGATGATCGTCAACAGTTCGTAAATGGCTGGCGGGATACGCAGGTCCGACCGTGCCAGCCCGGCAACGACGCCAAGTACGAAAAACCAGACAACTGGGTCCAAGAACTATTCCCTTTCGAGTTTCGACGCGATTGTATCGATACTGCGCGCCAAACGCTCCAATTCGTGGTGTCGTCTTTCTACAGGAACTCTCAGCGCTGTACGCGGCCCGAGCCGTCGCCGCCCATCAGGTTCAGCACCTCAGACTTCGACACACGATTGAAATCCCCGGAAATCGAGTGTTTCAGGCAGCTAGCGGCAACGGCGAACTCCAGCGATTGCTGATGATCGTCGAACAGCTGCAGACCCGCGATCAGACCCGAGGCAAAACTGTCGCCCCCGCCGACGCGGTCAATGATATCGGTGATTTCGTAGTGCCGGGACAACTTGAACCCGTCCGCATCACGCAGGCAGGCCGACCAGCCGTTGGTATCGGCGCTGCGGCTTTCGCGTAATGTGATCGCAATGATCGACATGTCCGGATAAATGTCGAGCACCTTCTGCGACAACGCCTCGTACTTGGACGTGTCCAGTTCGCCGGAATGCACATCGACATCGACCGAAATGCCGAGCGACTTCTGGCAGTCCTCCTCGTTTGCAATGCCGACGTCGACGTACTTTACGAGATCCTGCATGACTTCGGGCGCGGATTTACCGTACTTCCAGAGCTTGCCGCGATGGTTGAAATCGCAGCTAACCGTGACCCCTGCAGCTTTTGCTGCCTTGCAGGCTTCCAGCGACAGGTCCGCGGCCGACTGCGTCAACGCCGGTGTGATACCGGTGATATGAAACCACTCGGCGCCGTCGAAAATCGTCGGCCAATCGAAGTCTCCCGGTCCGCATTCGGCGATGGCGGAGTGGGCGCGATCGTAGACGACTTTACTCGGGCGCTGGTTGGCACCACCCTCGAGGAAATAGATGCCGATGCGATCCCCACTGCGGCGAATTCCGCTGACGTCGACGCCAAAGCTGCGCACTTCGCGCATACAGGCTTCGGCAATGTCGTTGTCCGGCAGCGCGGTGACGAATGCGGCGTCAAATCCGTAATTTGCCAGCGCGACAGCCACGTTGGACTCGCCGCCGCCAAAAGTCGCCTCGAGCGACGGCGACTGGAAAAACCGTTCTTGCCCCGGAGACTTGAGCCGCAGCATGATTTCGCCGAACGATACAAACTTACCCATTGTCCTGCCCCCTTGCTGTGCGCGCGATGGCCACAGCCTCCGCCGCGAGTTCTGAAATTCGATCAAAGTCCCCGTTGCTGATTGCATCGGCCGGCGTCAGCCAGCTGCCGCCACAGGCGAGCACGGCAGGCACCGCGAGAAACTCGGCCAGGTTGCCGGGACCAACGCCGCCGGTTGGCATGAACTGCATATTGCGAAACACGCTGGCCAGCGCCTTGAGCGCCGGTACGCCACCGGCAATCGAGGCCGGGAAAAACTTCACCGTATCGAGGCCGAGGTTGAACGCATGCTGGACTTCGCTTGGTGTCATTGTTCCCGGATACACCGGCACGCCGCGCTCCTTCGCCACTCCGACGACACCGTCATCCAGGCCCGGAGACACGATGAATTTCGCACCGTTGTCGACGGCGGCCGAAGCCTGCGCCGCGCTGAGGACGGTGCCAGCGCCGGCAATCATCTCAGGCACATCGTTTGCAACGGCCTGCAGACACTCGAGCGCCCTGTCCGTTCGGAAAACCACCTCGGCAACCTGCAGGCCGCCTGCCGCGAGCGCCCGCGACGTCCGGACGGCAATGTCAGGATCGTCCGCCTGCACCAGCGGTACTACGGGCGCCGCCTTCAGGCGCGATTCGAGTTCTGACATGTTGGTTCCCACCCGTTGTTGTGTTGACAAGTTGTTCCATATTTGGAACACTGTTCTTTATTCGGACAATTCTTGCCGAATTTGGCCCGGCTGTCAATGGAGGAATTACCGTGGGTTCAACGACAAGATCCTTCCAGCTGATCGATGCGGTCATCGGCGCCGGCGGCGCAACCTTTTCGGAGGCCGTGCGCGACAGCGGCGTACCAAAATCGACGGCGCACCGGTTGCTGAACGAACTGGTCGATATCGGCGCCCTGCGCTTCGACGAGGAACCGCGGCGCTACTCGGGCGGGCTCCTGTTGGCACGATTGGGATCCGAGGTTGCATCCGGCTACGACCTGCGGCAGATCGCCCGCCCGCATCTGGAGCAGTTGCACGAACAGACCGGTCACACGGCGACGCTCGGTGTTCGTAACGGTGACGAGGGCGTTTACCTCGACAAGGTCGAGTCGGCCGATTTCGGCATTCGACTGCACTCGGAAATTGGCAAGGCGTTTCCGCTGCACTGCACGGGCATTGGCAAGGTGCTGCTCGCTGCAGCACCCAAGGCCGAACAGGAGCAAGTCCTGCGTCGAAAACTGGCCGCACTGACCCGGAACACGATCACCGACCGATCCGCTTTGCGCGATGAACTCGCAACAATCGGTGAGCGCGGTTATGCGATCGACAACGAGGAAATCACGCGCGGGATGATCTGCATCGCTGCACCGGTCTACGGGCCGGATGGCCGCACGGCGGGCGCCCTGAGCTGCACGTTCCCTACCTGGGTGCGCGACGAGCGTGGCATCGAGAAAGAAATTTCGGCGGTGCAATTTGCCGCCAGGTCCGCGTCGGCATTGCCTTCAGATCCGTAGCGCGCCATCCACTTCGATACAACGGCCGCTGACGTAGTCGTTTTCGAAGATGAACTGCACGGCACTGGCAATCTCATCGGGGTCGCCAATGCGCTGCGCCGGTATTCCCGCGCTCAGTTTCTGTAGCGCTTCCGGCTTCATTGACTGCACCATTTCGGTACCAATGAAGCCCGGCGCCACAGACGCCGACCGGATTCCGTAACGTGCCAGTTCCCTGGCCCAAACAACCGCCATTGCCTCGACGCCGGCCTTCGTCGCCGAGTAATTAGCCTGGCCAATATTGCCGTGCCGCGAAATCGACGAAATATTGATGATGCAGCCTTTTGAGCCGGTGTCGATCATGACGGCCGCCGCTTCGCGGCCGCACAGGAAAACGCCGGTCAGGTTTACATCGATAACGAGTTGCCACTGGTCGAGCGACATCTTCGATACCTGTTCGCCGTCCTTGTACTTGACGGTCAGTGCGTCGCGGGTCACTCCGGCATTGTTTACCAGGCCGTGGAGCTGGCCGAACCCGTCTCGAATCCTCGAAAACGTCGTCACGACGTCCTCTTCGATCGAGACGTTTGCGGTGTAGCACTCGACCCGGGCGGAACCACGTTCACGGCAGGCCTGTGCCGTCGCCTCAAGCGCAGGTTCGTCGAGATCGATCAGCGCCAGCTTTGTGCCCTGTCCCGCCAGTCGCAATGCCATTGCCGCACCGAGGCCGCGTCCGCCGCCGGTGATCGCTATCGTTTTTCCATCCAGGTTCATTGTCGAGTTCCGTTGCGTTGAAACAAAAAAGGCCGCTTCGACGAAGCGGCCTTACCCCGCAACCACGGGGGATGGTTGCCAACTCTCAGAAGAAGTTTATGGTACCGGTCAGCGTCACGGTTCTCGGGTTACCGTAAAACGCCGACTGCACGCCTTCAAGTCCGAGCGTGGGGAAATCGTAGGATGCGACCTTGTATTCCTCGTCCGTCAGGTTGCGACCATGCAGGAACAGCGAATACCGATCGTCGAGGTCGCTCCAGCCGATGCTGAGATCAACCAGCGTGTAGGCATCGGTGTCGAGAAGCGGATTCGGGATCTCGAACTGATACATGTCATCCTTGTACGAAACGCCACCGATGACCGACATGGAGCCCGACTTGCCGAACAAGCTGGCTTCCCACTCCTTGCGCAGTTGCAGGTTGGCAACCCACTCCGGCGTGTTCTGGAACTTGCGGTCACCCGAGATATCGACATCGTTCACCAGCCACTCGGTGTACTTCGCGTCGATGTATCCGATCGACGCCATGCCTGTAAACGAATCGGTGAATTCGAAGTTCGATTCGATTTCGATACCGCTGATCTCGGCCTTGCCGGCGTTGGTGGTCGCGCCCGCAAATGAATCGTTGATGCCGTCGCCGTCGGTGTCGATTGCGATTGATCCGGGAACCTGGATGTCCTTGTAGTCCGAGAAGAAGACTGCAACGTTTGTGGAGGCACGGCCATCAGCCCAGACCGACTTCGCGCCGAGTTCGTAGGTCTCGACCGTTTCCGGTTCGAAGCCTTTTTCAACGCCCGGAATCTGGTACGCACCGCGCGGGTCGAAGCTGCCGCCCTTGAATCCACGACTGATCGACGCGTACAGGTTATGCATGTCATTCGGCGCCCACGAGACACTGATTCGCGGCGTGAAGTCTTCGTCGGTGCGCGTGCCCGTAAATGTCGGTACGAGTCCGGGTACCGGTACGGTCAGCGAAATTGCGCCGCTGTTTCCGAAGTATGGCGAACCGAGACCGAGGAACAGCTCGCGCGTTACCAATGTCGAACGTTCGTCACTGGTAAACCGTGCGCCCAGATTGATGCTCACCGAGTCGCTGATATTCCACGCGGCATCGCCAAACACCGCCCAGGCCTTCGTATCGTAGTCACCCAGTGTGAACGACGTAACGCCGAGGTTGCCGAGAACGACATCGAACGCATCGAACGCGTTGGCATCGAGATAGTAGATGCCGGATACGAGCGACAGCCGGTCCGTCGTGTAGTTGAGCTGGAATTCCTGGCTGAACTGCTCATTGGTGTAGATCACCGGAGCGTCGAAATCGTTGCCCGGCAGCGAGTCGAAGTCGATCAGTGACTCGGACTCGTCCTCACGATCGGCCGTAATCGACTTGAATGTCAGCGCATCGTTGATATCCCACTGGATCGTGAGATGGACGCCCTGCTGCTTGACGTTCTGGCCTACTCCGCCGGTTGACGATGGAATGGTCTCAATACCCGCCCGCGTATCGAAGACGTCGCCAAGAACAGGCGCGCCGGACAGGCCGCCCGGTATCAGGCGATGGCCCGACTTCGGCGCTGAGTCGTCATCGGTGTAGTCCGCCGAAAAGCGAATCGACACGGCGTCGGTAGCATCGAGTTCCGCGCTTACACGAAACGCCATAACGTCCTTGTCGTAGTGCTCACCGCCGGTGAACAGGTTCTTGCCAAAACCGTCACGCGTGAAGTTCGCCAACGTACCGCCGATACGAAACGTATCCGAAACCGGTGCTGAAAATGTCAGTGCAGCGTCGAGCTGCTTGTAGGTGCCGACAGACGCTTTTCCCTTCAGCATTGGCTCGTCTGACAGTCGCTTGGTGACGTAGCGCACAGCCCCGCCGATCGTATTTCGCCCATACAAAGTACCCTGCGGTCCACGCAGCACCTCGATTCGCTCAACGTCGTAGATGTCGAACACGGTGCCCTGCGGACGAGCGAGGTAAACGTCATCCAGATAGATGCCGACACCACCTTCGTAACCGGCTACCGGGTCCTGCTGACCGACGCCTCGAATAAATGCCGTCAGCGTCGAGCTGGTTGCGCGTGAGACTTCAAGGGTCACATTCGGCGTCGACTGCGTAATACCGATAATGTCCGGCATGCCAACTTCTTCAAGGTAGTCACCGCTGAACGCTGTCACCGCGATCGGCACATCCTGCAGCGACTCCTCGCGACGCCGCGCCGTGACCGTAACCTCGTCGAGTGCCTCGTCTGCACCGCCATCCTGCGCGCCGACTGGCGCCGACATCAGTATCAACGCGGGGATCACGGCGGCGCTGGCCAGCGCTTTACAGGTAATTGAAATTAAAGACGATTTCATATCTCCCCCTACAAATGGAAATGGCAGTCGCAGGCCATTAGTTCAACGAACGTTGAAGGAAGATTAATTCAACGTCCGTTGAAATACAAGGACGAATCAATATTTCGCCAGTCACGGCATCGGAACACTATTTCTTGCAGAGCGCGCGGAATCCGGCGGCGAGAAACTCGGGCATTCGCCGGTTGACCTCGGCGATATCCGTCGACTTGCAGATACCCCCGGACAGGTTATCGATACGTCCGGTCTCGGCAAATGTCAGGGTCAACGCGCCGGACAGGAAGTGATAACTCCAGTAGAGATCGACCGGGTCACTGTCCGGCAGCGCCTTCTTCAGCGCATCGATAAATCGCGAGACCAGAGGGTCGAAGTATCGCGACATGAGCTCGCCACCGCGGTCCGGCGAGTTATTTACCTGCGCAATCAGCTGGTAGTAGTGACTCCATTTTTCGTGGTCCTCGGCCAGCAACTCGAGCAACGGCCGCGTGAAAGCGCCAATGATCTCTTCGACCGTCGGCTCATCGTCGGGGTGACGCTCCTCGACCTCGGCAAGCGCTTTGAGGCGGATTTCATTGAGGTACTCGACGCGGCGCAGCATGACCTGGTCGAACAAGTCACGTTTCGACTTGAAGTGGTAATACGCGAGTGATACGTCGGCCTCGGCGCGTGTCATGATCTGGCGAACGGATACCCCTTCGAAGCCGCGTTGCGCGAACAGCTCTTCGGCAGAGTCCAGGATACGTTCGCGTGTCGGATGATTGTCGTTACCCATGATTCCACGCTAACCGACCGGTATTTGAATTTCAACAGTCGTTCAACTAGTATTCAACGCTCGTTGAATTCTGTTGGACGGCCCTTATGGCGTGGTTTTCGCCAAGACCCCTGTTGATACCGGACATCATAGAGATGAACCAGCGCTTTTTGGGCGAGAAGGCCGCTGTGGTTGTCGACGATACCGAAATCACATGGTCGGCATTCGGCGATGGCACCGCACAATTCGCCAACGCGTTGCTGGAATCGGGGCTTTCCAAGGGCGATCGCGTCGTCGTCCTGATGAAAAACAGTTTCGAGATGGTTGAAGCCATGTTCGGCATCATCCGCGCCGGGCTGGTCGCGGTGCCGCTCAACGTATCTATCACTGACAACGCAGTCGCCGGCATGATCAAAAATTCCGCGGCACGTGCTGTCATCGCGTCGGGCGAACACGTTTTGCGCGTCGATGGGTTGCGAAGCGGCCTGCATGAGGATACGGCGTCGAGGCTCATTGCTGTCAACACGTTGCAGGATGGCTGGCATGAGTACGCGGACTTCAAGGGTAGCGTTGCCGCAGATCGGCCCGCGGTTTCCATCAGCACGACGGACGAATGCAACATCATCTACAGCTCAGGCACGACCGGCCTGCCCAAGGGCATCGTGCATGACCATGCCTGCCGCGAAGCTTGGGGCAGCGACATGGCGGTCGCGCTGCGCTACCACTCGGGCGCACGTACCCTGTGTAACCTGGGCTTGTTTTCCAACATCGTCTGGGTCGGAATGCTTGCGACGTTTTTTGCTGGCGGCACATTGATCGTATCGCGGCGCTTTGATGTGACCGATTGCCTCGAGACGATAGATAAGCAACGCGTCACGCATGCCGCAATGGTCCCGCTCCAGTACCAGAAACTGCTGGAGCATCCCGATTTCGAAAAGTACGATCTTTCAAGCCTTGACGCGTGCATGTGTTGTGGATCGCCCCTCGCGGTGGGATTGAAACACGAGCTGGCCGACCGCTGGCCGGGAGACTTCATCGAGCTCTATGGCCTGACCGAGGGTCTCGTGACGATCCTGTCGCCTGAAGATCTTCGCGCGAAAACCACATCTGTCGGACGCCCCTGCCCCGGACAACAGCTCGCGATACTCGGTGACAACGACGAAATGTTATCGCATGGCGAAGCGGGCGAGATAGTCGGACACTCGCGCTTCATGATGGCGGGCTACCACGACAACGATGCAGCCAACGAGGAGGCGACCTGGGTGCATCCGTCGGGCCAACGATGGTTGCGCACCGGTGACATCGGCAAACTTGACAGCGACGGCTTTCTGTACCTGGTGGACCGCAAGAAGGACATGATTATTTCTGGCGGCCAAAACATCTTTCCTGCCGATATCGAGGCGACCGTCGTGGCGCACGCTGCTGTCAGCGAGGTTGCCGTAATCGGTGTGCCTCACGATAAATGGGGTGAGACGCCGGTCGCCGTCGTGGTGCGCGCCGACGGCGCCGATGTTGCTGCGGAGGCGCTCAGCGGCTGGATAAACGAACGCGTTGGCAAACAGCAGCGGGTCGCGAAGACCGTCTTTGTCGACGAACTGCCGCGCAATCCCAACGGCAAGGTATTGAAGCGTGAATTGCGCGATACCTACGCGGAGATCCTGCAATGAACATCGATGACAATGGCGCGTTCTACAAGAGTAGCGATGGCCTCAACCTATACTACCGTGATTTCGGCAGCGACCGTGACGGCACGCCCGTCATCTGTCTGCCCGGACTGACACGAAACAATCGCGACTTCGAGGACCTCGCGAACCACCTTTCCGATCGGCGTCGCGTGATCACCACCGACCTGCGGGGACGCGGCTTCTCCGAGTACGACCCGGAGTGGACAAATTATCACCCGCTGACCTATGTCAACGACATCTGGACCTTGCTGGATCATCTCGGCATCGCCCAGGTTGTCGTCATCGGCACGTCGCTGGGTGGCTTGTGTTCGATGGTCATGGCGGCCACCGACGGTGCACGTGTTGCCGGTGTGATCATCAACGACATCGGACCGGAAATTAACCCCGAAGGCATCGCCCGCGTGCAGGAATACACGGGGCGCGTGCCGCCCGTCTCGAGTTGGGACGAGGCCATCGAGCAAACCAGGACCATTTACGGCGACTGGCTGCCCGGCCTGTCGGACGACAACTGGAAGAAGATGGCATGGCGAGCCTATCGCGAGGACGAAAACGGTGTGCCCCGCCTCGACATTGACAACAACATTGGCGAAGCGGTGCGCAAGGTGGGACCACAAAAAGGCGACCCCTGGGAGTTGTTTGATGCCCTTAGCGACAAGCCCGTCACCCTTCTCTGGGGCGTCATGTCCGACATCCTGACACAAGACATTATCGACAAGATGCTGACGCGAAAACCGGACCTGAATGTCATTGCCGTGCCGAATCGCGGCCATGTGCCCCTGCTCGACGAACCCGAGTGCCTTGCTGCGATCGACGCATTCATGGAATCAGTGGCATGAAGCGCCTGTCCATTCTTGCCGGTCTTGCACTTGCCGCGTGCGACGGCGAACAGCCCGAACCGACGTCCGTCGACTCGTACAACGTCGATGCAGCACGGATCACGGTATCGGGCGTCTCCTCGGGCGCGATGATGGCGACGCAAATGCACATTGCGCATTCCGAGCTCGTCTCGGGCGCCGCCCTGATCGCTGGCGGTCCGTATTATTGTGCGGAAAACAGCCTGAAGAAGGGTCTGGGCCCCTGTATGCAGGGCGGGGAAATCGGCGTTGACGATCTCGTCGCTTACACGAACAACAATGCGCAGATCGATCCTGTCGACAATCTTGCTAGCGATGCGGTGTGGATCTTTCACGGCGCGAACGACCACATTATGCACCCCGACGCGAGCGCCGCTGCCGTCGCATTCTATGAGCGAGTGGCGGGCGTTGAGGCCAGCCTTGTAACAAGTGTCGCGGCACCGCATGGCTTTCCGTCTATCGGCGCCGGCGCCCCGTGCGATGCCCTTGCCGAGCCGTACGTGAATGCCTGCAACTATGACGCAGCTGGCGAGTTGCTTGCACATATCGTCGGCGACCTGCAGCCGCGTGGTGCTGCCGACGGGAAACTCATCGAAGTCCGGCAACCCGATGCAGACGACGCGGCGATGCTGCCGCGCGCCCTCGCCTACGTCCCGGACACATGCACGGCCGGCGAATCCTGCGGTGTACATATCGCGTTTCACGGGTGTTTGCAGTCGACCGCGTACGTCGGCGACGCGTTTGCCCGCCTGGCCGGCTTCAATGAATGGGCCGATACGAATCATTTGATTGTGCTCTACCCGCAGGTCGACAGCAGCAAGATCGCGCCGATGAACCCGAACGGGTGCTGGGACTGGTGGGGTTACACGGGCGAACATTATGCGACCCGCGACGGCGCACAGATTCGTGTCGTCAAGGCCACGCTCGACCTGCTGGCAGGCAAGCCGCTTTGACATTCGCCTGGGCGCTGTTTATCGCGTATCTCGTCGGCACAGCCTGGCTCGGCTATCGCGGATTCAGGAAGACATCGGGATTCAGCAGTTTCGCGATTGGCGACCGCGCCATGAATCCGCTGGTCGTCGGCATTACGCTGGCGGCAAGCGTTTCGTCGGCGTCGACGTTCATCATCAACCCCGGCTTCGTTTACGTGGATGGTTGGGGAGCATTCTTTCACATGTCGCTTGGCGTCGGCGTCGGATTTCTCGCGATGCTGATGGTGCTGTCATTCCAGTTCCGCCGGATAGGCGCAGCATCAAGCGCACTGACTATTCCCGACTGGATCGGCAAACGCTATGAGTCGAAGGGCTTCGCCTTGTTTTTCTCCGTGCTCAACCTGCTGTCATTCGCATTCGTTGTACTGCTCGTCGGCGGCATCTCCATCGTCATGCAGTCGCTGCTGGGTGTTTCCAACCTTGTCGCGCTGAGCATAACGCTGATATTCGTTACCGGTTACGTGTTCATCGGTGGCACCTATGCACACGTACTGACCAACATGCTGCAGGGCAGCCTGATGATCGGCGTTTCGATCCTGGTGCTGGCTTCGGGTATCTGGCTGACATGGCAACAACCGGGCTCGATTGTCGAATCACTGCGTGCCGTCGATCCGAACCTGGTCGCTACTGTGAATCCGGATGGCAGCCTGTTTAACGACGTGTTTTCGATTTACGTAGCGGGATTCGTCGTCGGTGCCATTGTTGTCTGCCAGCCGCACATACTGACCAAAGCCCTGTACGTCAAAGACGATCGTGCCGTAAAGCAATACCTGGTCGTTTTCGCGATTATCTTCGGGTTGTTCCAGATGCTCGGGTCGGTAGGGTTCTTTACGCACCTGGCGGTGCCACCCGACGCACTCGTCGATGCCGGGACTGGCGCCTTTCGCCAGGACCTCGTCATGACGAAGTACCTCGAAACGATGTTCCCGGACTGGGTATTCACGATCGTGGGCATCGTGCTGCTTGCAGCGGCCATGTCGACGCTTGACGGGTTGCTGGTATCGATGTCGACAATTACGGCGAACGATTTGGTGCTGAATCTTGCCGAACGACGCGAACATCACAGCCAGGACGAACAAATGGCGTTTGCGTTAAAAGTCAGTCACATCGTACTGGTCGTCATTGCGATCGCCGCTTTTCTCATTAACCTACAGCCGCCAAAGTTGCTCGGTATATTCGGGCAAACCGGCGTGTACGGACTGACGGCCGCCGCAGCGCCGCCGTTATTGCTGGGCGTCCTGTTTCGCAAGGCGCCGGTGGCTCTGGTGTGGACCGGGTCAGTCGTCGCGCTGGCCATCCATTTCACGCTGTTCTTCAAGGGCGCGGCGTTGTTCCCCGATGCTTCACTGACGTTCGCCAATCCGGGCGTCACGGTATCACTGGCTACGCTTGTCGTATTGCCGGTGCTGCTGGTCGCCGCATTCGTATTGAATCGCAGCCCCTCGAACTAGCCGACCGGGACTTTGTTCGGGATGGCCGGTGATCATCATGGCGTGCAGGCACGAAAGGTCAGCGAAGCCCTTCGCTTCCGCAATATGGTATCGCCCCGACACGCCTTATCGCTTAGAATGCCGGCCTTCCCGAAGGAGACGTGGCTATGGCGGACGGCGACCGCAACCCTGTTCAAAACGACTGGCAAAACTGTGAAATCGCGGCGGAGGCGATGATTCCGATCATCGGCCAGCTGTACCGCGAGCGCTCGGTGGAGATTTCCGTGCTTGGCCAACTTCTCGTCAAGCGCTCGGTCACTGACATTCTCAAGGCGCATCACACCGTACACGAACTCGGCGAATTCGACCTGACACCCGTCGATACGCTGCGAATCCTGAAGCGGATCAGCGAGCTGCCCGTAAAATCGGCGCACATCGACATCGGCAAGCTGTATGTGAAGTACCGCAAACTCGGCAAGGACATCTCACGCGTGGAGTTCCTGAAAGAAGAACTCGCGTCGGCTTTTGAAGGCGAATCGAAGGAAGACACGAGACGTGACGTCGTCCTCTACGGGTTTGGCCGAATCGGGCGGTTGCTCGCCCGACTGCTGTGCCATCGGCCGGAACGCGGCTCGAACCTGCGACTGCGCGCAATCGTCGTGCGTAAAGGTGCAGGCAATGACCTGGAGAAGCGAGCAAGCCTGCTGCGACTCGACTCGGTCCACGGCCCTTTCGACGGAATCGTCAGCACCGATCCCGAAAACTCGACGTTGATCATCAACGGCCAACGGGTACGCGTGATCTACGCAAATGCCCCGACCGAGGTGGACTACACCGAATACGGCATCAAGGATGCCGTCGTCGTCGACAACACCGGCGCGTGGCGCGACGAGGAAGGCCTGTCACAGCACACGAACGCAAACGGCGCGACTCATGCTCTGCTGACGGCGCCCGGAAAAGGCAACATCAAAAACATCGTTCATGGCCTCAACAACGACATGATCACGGCGGACGACAAGATCCTGTCGGCCGCATCCTGTACGACGAATGCGATCGCTCCGGTTATCAAGGCGATCAACGACAAGTTCGGGGTCATCGACGGCCACATGGAAACCGTCCACGCCTACACCAATGACCAGAACCTGATTGACAACTACCACAAGGGCGATCGCCGCGGCCGCAGCGCGCCCCTGAACATGGTGCTGACGGAGACCGGTGCGGCAACAGCCGTCGCCAAGGCGCTGCCGGAAATGGCCGGCAAGCTGACAGGCAGCTCGGTGCGTGTGCCAACGCCAAACGTGTCAATGGCCATCCTGAGTTTCAACCTGGAAACGGCAACCACAACCGAAGAAATCAACGATCACATGCGCTACATGGCGTTCCACTCGGAGCTGCAAAAACAGGTCGGCTACAGCAATGCGCCGGACGCGGTGTCAACGGACTTCGTCGGATCGAGAGCCGCCGGTATTTTCGATGCACTCGCGACCAAAACGGCCGGCAAGCGCTGCGTGCTCTACGTTTGGTATGACAATGAATACGGATACACCTGCCAGGTGATCCGTATCCTGCGCCAGATTACGAACTCGACCCTGCCGGCGTATCCGGTCGAGGACTAGGCCGCCGCTTTACTACGTGATTGAAGCGAGTTGTTCGCTGCCATCAGCGCGACAGTCGTGTCGAGCATCCGGTTAGAGAAGCCCCACTCGTTGTCGTACCAGGCAACGACCTTGACGCAGGTGCCGTCAATGACCTTTGTCAGCGTTGAGTCGTAGATCGACGACGCCGGGTTGTGGTTAAAGTCGACCGAGACGAGCGGCGCCTCATTGTACGCCAGCACGCCCTTCAGCTGGCCGTTGCTGGCGTCGCGCAGAATCCGGTTGATTTCCTCGATCGACGTTTCACGTTCGGCGACGAACGTCAGGTCGACGGCCGAGACGTTGATCGTCGGAACCCGCATTGAGAATCCGTCCAGCTTGCCATTCAGTTCCGGCAGGACCAGGCCAACGGCCTTGGCCGCACCGGTGCTGGTCGGAATCTGCGACATCGTGCCGGAGCGCGCCCGACGCAGGTCTTTGTGAAACACGTCGGTCAGGACCTGGTCGTTCGTGTACGCGTGGATCGTCGTCATGATGCCATGCTTGACGCCGACCTTTTCATGCAATGGCTTTACCAGCGGTGCAAGGCAATTGGTCGTGCACGATGCATTCGAGATGATCCGGTCCGACGCCTCGAGCGCATCGTGGTTGACGCCGTAGACGATCGTCTTGTCGATACCCTCGCCGCCCGGCGCAGAGATGACGACCTTTTTCGCACCGCCGGCAAGATGCGCTCCGGCCGTCTCGGCCGTGCGGAACAACCCGGTGCATTCAAACACGACGTCGACACCAAGCTCGCCCCACGGCAGGTTGGCAGGATCGCGTTCGGCGAACACCTTTATGCGGTCGCCGTTGATGACGATGTCACCGCCGTCGACATCGACGACACCGTTGAAGTGGCCATGAGCCGTGTCAAAGCGCGTCAGGTGCGCGTTCGTTTCAGGATCGCCGAGATCGTTGATCGCGACGACGTCGAACTCACCCGCACGCCCGGACTCGTGGATTGCGCGCACGATGTTGCGCCCGATGCGACCGTAGCCGTTGATTCCGATCTTGATGCTCATTTGCATTGCCTCGACTGAAATTTCACGAAATTTTGCTACACTTTTGGCGAAAAGTGGACATATTGGTGGTATTTCTTACTACAGAAGTGTAGTTTTGCTACATGCTGTCAAGGATCAAAGAGGTCGCATCTGAGCTCAGCCGGGCGGAGCAGCGTGTTGCGCGCTGGGTGCTCAAACACCCGCGCCAGGCGTCCCGGTCCACGCTCGCCGCGATCTCTGCGGCCTGTGAGGTCTCCGAGCCGACCATTATCCGGTTCTGCCGCCATGTCGGCTCCGAGGGGTTTCGCGATTTCACGATCCAGCTCGCCGAAGAGCTGAGTCGTCCCGTCAGCACCGCGCACAGCGACGTGCACGTCGACGACACCGCAAGCGAGGCCGTCGCAAAAGTACTGGATGCGTCGATCCGTTCGTTGACTGATGTGCGTTCGATCTCGCAGGACCTGCCGATTGCCGATGCAGTGGCAGCACTCACGGGTGCACGCCAAATTGCGTTTGCCGGACTGGGCGCATCGGGACATGTCGCAGCCGATGCCTGCCAGAAATTTTTTAGGCTCGGTATTCCCTGCAGCGCGCTGACGAACACGCCCGACCTGCTGCAGTTCTCCGGCATCGCCAAACCGGCTGACGTCCTGATTATCACGTCACGTGGCGGTCAATGGCCTGAGCTTGCGCGCGCCGCCGAACTTGCTGCAAGCCGCGGCGCAACGGTTCTTGCACTGACGAACCGGGGGTCAAGGCTGGCCGATGCCGCGACACTGCTGTTTCCCTGCGACGACATCGAGGACAGGAACCTGTATACACCGATGAGTTCGCGGCTGGCGCATCTCGCTCTGCTCGATGCATTGCAGGTTGTGCTGGCGCTGGAAATGGGGGCAGAGGCTACGCAGAGCCTCGAGCGCAGTCGCGATGCGATCACTCGGGACGCGAGTTGACCCACGCACTTAAGGTCTTGTGCAGCGTGGCTGCCGTTGCTGTGCTGGGCACGAGCGGCTGCGCGCAGGACGAGACTGCTTCACACCCTTTGCCGACTGGCGCTTCGTTCGTCGGTAGTCCGTCGTGCGAATCCTGCCACCGGCCGGAGTTCGATGCATGGCGCGGCAGCCACCATGAACGGGCAATGCAGGTTGCCAATACTGAATCGGTGCTCGCCGACTTCTCTGACGTCACGGTTCCTTACTTCGATTCATCAGCGACGTTTAGCCGGCGGGGCGAGGGCTTCATCGTGTCCCTTGGCGAACCCGATGCCGAATCGATCGAATACCGTGTTACTCACACCTTCGGTGTTGCGCCATTGCAGCAATATCTCGTCGATGCACCCGGCGGTCGCAAGCAGGCCCTGCAGTTCGCGTGGGACTCGCGGCCTGAGCATGACGGCGGACAACGCTGGTATCACCTGTACGCAGACGAATACATCGATTCAGCCGATCCGTTGCACTGGACCGGCCGATACTTCAACTGGAACTACATGTGTGCGGAGTGCCACTCGACCAACCTGGTAACCGGCTACGACATCGAAGCCGATGCGTTCAATACGTCGTACTCTGAAGTTTCAGTTGGCTGCGAGGCATGCCACGGTCCCGGTGCCGCTCATGTCGCACAAGCTGAGGTCGAAGCGTTTGACGACGTCCTCGGACTGAGCATCAACTTTCGCGAACGGCGCGACGCCGCATGGGTAATGAATCCCGACACCGGCATAGCCGAACGCACAATCCCGAATACCGCAAGACAGGAAATCGAATCCTGCGGGCGCTGCCACGCCCGGCGTAGCGTCGTCACTGCGGAGTACGAGTACGGCAAGCCGCTCGCAGACACCCATATGCCGGCGCTTCTCGAAGATGGTCTGTATCACGCGGACGGCCGCATTCTTGAAGAGGTCTATGTCTACGGCTCGTTCGTCCAGAGCAAGATGTATGCAGCCGGCGTCACCTGCAGCGACTGCCATGACCCACATTCCGGGCGCTTGCGAGCGGGCCCGGACCCGAACGATACCTGCGCGACGTGTCATCTCGACACCACGTTTGCCAGCGCAGAGCACGGCAGCAAGAATGCCGGCGAGTGCGTGACCTGTCATATGCCCGCGACGACCTACATGGGCGTTGATGATCGCCGGGATCACAGCTTCCGACTGCCCGGAACGGACAACGACCCGGATCACTACGGTGCGGCAATTGCGGCCGGGCGACAAGGTGGCGCGAACGAAGACTTGCTGGTCGGCATCGCAAACCCGGCGTTTCCACCGATTGCGCGTGCGACGATGCTGTCGCTGCTGGGGCCGTTTACCAGCGCCAATCACGCAGACGTACTGTTCGAGCAACTGGACGATCCCGACCCGCTGGTTCGAATTGGTGCGCTTCGTGCGCTGCGAAACCATGAGCCGCGCCTGAGAATGCAGAATGGCATGCACCTCTTGCGCGACCCGGTTCGGTCAGTGCGCATCGAAGCTGCATTGACTTACGTAGACTACCGAGACTTGCTGCCAGTCGAAGATGCACGCGCGTTTCCGAACGCCGCGGACGAATACCGGAACGCCACGCGCACGTCGGCTTTCATGCCGGATGCAGCGCTCGGTCTTGCCGAGTTTGAGAATCGACTGGGCAATACCACCGAAGCTGCCCGACTCTATGCCCACGCATTGCGCGTCGGGCCCGACCTTGCCGCGGTTCAGCATGCCTACGGACTGTACCGGGTTCGTTCGGGAGAGCCGGAAAAAGCGCTCCAGCATCTGCAACGTGCGGCCGACATCGATCCGGACTCGCCGTTGTTCGTCTACGTGTACGGCGTTGCGCTCAACTCGCTGGGCCAGCCGGATGCAGCAATCCGGGTGCTGGCGGGGGCCAGGAAGCGGTTCCCCGCCGACTTCGATATCGGTTGGGCGCTGGCAACGATCTATCGCGATTTGGGCGACACAGAATCGGCGGCCGCGGTCGCCGCTGAACTGGCCGAGCAATTCCCGGACAACGCACAGATCCGCGCGCTACAAACCGAACTCGACAGGTAGCCCGCTAACTCATGGGTCGGGAGCGCCCGGGTCCGCCGCGATCGAGGCCTCATGATCCTCGAGTACCTGGTAAAGCGGGAAGTCGATCCACGTGTCGTTGAGGTAGTTGAGCTCGGGCACCTCTTCCTTCGGATCGACGATCAGGTTGTAGACGGATGGATACGCCATCTCCCGAATCGCGTACGTGTCTTCATCCAACTCCTTGAGCAACAACTTCCAGTTGCGCCACTTGACGCCAAACAACACGTTGCCGATGTAGATGACCACGGACTCGCGCGCGGATTTGTCGGTCTCTCCGGTCATGAAGCCAGTCTGGTCAACGCCGTCGTAGACGCGATCGTCGGGAAGATCGGCATCGAGAATACCGGCCAATGTCGGGAGCAGGTCTGTCGCGTGCACGATCTCGTTCGATACGCGCTCCGCCGGTATTTTCCCGGGCCAGCGAATCAGGAATGGCACTCGCAACGATCCCTCGTACGGGGAAAACATGCCGCTGCGCCAGGGCCCGGTGAAGCCGAATGATCGGGGTATGCCCTCCCGCCCGTTGTCCGAGGTGAAGATCAGTATGGTGTCGTCCTTCAGCCCCAGGTCGACAATGGTCTGCATGACGTCACCGACGTAGTCGTCGGTCTGGGCAAGGACGTCGGCGAAACTCCCATTGCCCGTCTTGCCGTAGTAATCCGGATGCGGGTCAACTGGCTCATGCGTTTGCGTGTAGGACAGGAATACGAAAAACGGTTGCTCTTCGGCCGCCTTTCGCTTGATGAAATCAATCGACTGGTCTGTGATTTCCCGGTCGATCAACTTGCGCTTTTCGCGCCCGTAGACTTCGTGTTCTTGCGGCGTTTCGCCCCGTTTCGCCGACATGACATGAGTGAACACGGCATCCGGGTGACTGCCCGGCGCAAAGCTGTTGCTATCCGGCCAGAACGCCCGGTCGGACGAGCGTGGAATTCCGATCCATTCATCGAATCCCTGGTCCGTCGGGTAGCGACCTTCCGTGTCGCCGAGATGCCATTTGCCAAAGATCGCTGTGGCGTATCCCTGATCCGTTAGCATTTCGGGCAGCGTGTACTCCCAGGCCGTGATGCCGTACCAGACGCCACGTGGCGGTCCGTTCGGTCGCTGGCGGGTGCGAATACCGTAGCGCCCCGTCATGAGTGATGCCCGGGACGGCGTGCATTCCGCCTCGACGTTGTAGTTCATGAGCTGCATGCCTTCAGTGGCGATGCTGTCGATGTTGGGCGTCGGCGCCCCGCGCAGCTCGCCGCCGCCATACGCACCAATCTCGCCCCATCCGAAGTTGTCCATCAAAACGAGAACGACATTCGGCTTGTCCGCGCGATCGTCAGCGGCTGCAGGAAACGCGCCGATTATTCCGACAACCAGCACCAATGCAACCAATCGTCTGCCGCAACGCTGCATCCACATGCTCTTCTCCGATTCGGGTCAGTCACACAGACAATAGCAGTCGCACGGATCTATCGCTTCGCAACGCACAGGCGAGGACGCGTTAGTCCAGGATTTTGACGCGCCCGAAAGGCTTTGAAATCACCACAGCTTGGTTCGTAGCCAATGCGTCGCTATATTCGGTTTGCCGACTGACCGCCAGACCTGGCGTGCGGGACGAGAGCCGGCAGCCAGGAAATACGGCTCATCCGGCAGCGGACAAAGTGCACATACCCGCCACGAACGCTTCACCCTGCCGACCCGGTTTTTCCCGCCAATGACGCGTATCATCGGTTTTCCGGCTGGTAGTTCAGCTTCAAACAGGATTCAGCGCAGATGCCGATCGCCAATGTCAATGATCACGATATGTACTACGAAATCCATGGCGAGGGCGATCCGCTCATTTGCATGGGTGGGTGGGGAACGTTTTGTCACGGAAATGTGCGCAACCTGGCACGCGGCCTGACCGACCAGTACCAGGTCCTGATCGTCGATTATCGCGGTGTGGGCGAGTCGACGGATGACCCCGAGGTTGAACCGTCGATGGCGCTGTATGCGCAGGATGTCATCGCACTACTCGACCACCTGGGCTGGACGAACGCTCATTTTGTCGGGCTCGTTGGCATGGGTGCATGCATCTCGCAGGAAGTCGCGCTAGCGCGCCCCGAACTCGTCCGCTCCATGGTCAACATGGGGTCGTGGGCCTATTGTGACGATTTTCTCGCGGACCAGCTTCGCTTCTTCCGGGACGTGCACGACGAAATGGGATTCTTCGCCTTCCAGAAATTCGTCGTTCTGATGTCTTTTCTCCCGGACTACTATGAGCAGTTCAAGGACAGGCTCCTTGGTCCGCAAGGCCCGTGGAGTGAGCTCAACGGACGCTACGACGCGCACGCACGTCTCGTCGAGGCTTGCCTGACGCACGATGTCCGTGACCGCTTGCAGAATATCGAGTGCCCGACGCTGATCGTACACGCCGGCCAGGACATGGTGACCGGGCCGCGGACCACTTTACCGCTCGAGGAGGGGATCCCGGGAGCTGAGGGCGTCATGATGGAGGACGTCGCCCACGTTGTTGCCGGCAAGGAACAGAAGATCGCATTTTGCGAGATCCTGTTCGACTTCCTGCGCCGCAACTAGGTCCGGACACGCATCGGTCGAAACGTAGAATGAAACTAAAACGACCATTCTACGGGTGGGCCATCACGTCGATGGGCGTCGTTGGCAACACACTGCAGGGTGGGCTGATTTTCTGGTCGATGGGAATCTACACGTCGACCTTCGAGGATTATTTTGGCGCATCGCGCGCAAAGATTACGCTGATCGAGACGTTCCTCTCGATCGGCACGAATGCCTTGTCACCGTTCGTTGGCCTGTACGTCGACAAGAAGTCAGCACGACACGTCGTGGCCGCCGGTATTGTCTCCCTCGGCCTGGGTCTGATCGTTTTGAGTCAGGCCGGAACATTGCTGTCTGTCTGGGCTACATTTGCCTTGCTGATTCCGTTTGGCGCAGTCGCCATCGGCGTATTGCCAAGCTCCACGTTAATCTCACGCTGGTTCAGGAAGCGACGCGGTCTCGCCCTCGGAATCAATGTCACAGGGACCTCGATCGGCGGCGCGATTGCGCCCCCGCTGTTGACATGGATGTTCCTCGCATACGGGTGGCGCACGTCGCTCCTCGTGACTGGCGTCGTGGTACTGCTGTTTGCGCCTATGTTCTGGAAAGTCATCGCAGACTATCCGGAGGACAAGGGGCTGGTGCAGGAGGAAGCGGGCGACGACACCGGCTTCGACCTCGCCCTGGCCGATAGCCACGACTGGAGCATCCGAGAGATCTTCAGCACAACGGCATTTTGGCTGCAGACGCTGATCACGGCGAGCATGTTGGCCGTTACGCTTGGCCTGCTCGCCAACCTGAGCCTGCACGGCAAGGATCTGGGGTTCGGAGGCCAGCAGATCGCCCTCCTGTATTCAACCATTGCGTTTTGTTCCTTCGCCGGGAAGATCGCGTTCGGCCAGCTTATTGATCGCCTGGGCGTTCGCAAATCCGGGCTGGTGACCGTAGCGCTGATGATCGCCGGGCTCATCCTGCTCGCTCTCGCCGACGCCTACTCGCCCGTTCTCCTGGCCGCTTTCGTCATCGGTCTCGCGACGGGTGGGGTCTCGCCGACCTGGACCAACCTGATAGCGCGCGGCTTCGGCGCAAAAAGTGTTGGTCGCGCGATGGGCGTCATGAACCCGTTGCACATTCCGATCACGGCACCCGCCGCACCACTCGCGGGCTACATAAGCGACACGACCGGCTCATACACGCCTGTCTTCCTGATCTTTATCGGCATGATGGTCGTTGCGGGAATCTGCCTCGCCGTCATCGGCAGGCCCGTGCCGCCGGAATCACGTTAGTCAATACGGCAACGACTACTCGAGCGACCGTCGCTGTTGCGCTGAGCCGAAAAAAACCTCTCGTGTTTCATCCGTCGGATTGCCGATAACTTCGTGCTCCCTGAGCAGGTTCATGGCCCTGTCGACCGCTGGGCGCTGCCCGATCTCGTCGAACCAGCGTTTGACGTTCGAATAGCGGTCGATATCGATCTCGTGCAACCACCGCACTTCGATCCATGGATACACGGCCATATCGGCTATCGAATAATCGCCCGCAAGATACGGGACGTCGGCGAGTCTCTGGTCCATGACGCCGTACAGGCGATGCGTTTCGTTCTGGTAACGATCGATCGCGTACGGAATTTTTTCGGGCGCGTAGCCGAGGAAATGTCCGCACTGGCCAAACATTGGGCCAACGTGCGCGCTCTGGAAACCGAGCCACTGCAGGACCGTGTACTTGCCTTTCGTATCCTGAGGCATGAACCGATCGAATTTTTCTGCGAGGTACTGCAGTATCGCGGCAGATTCGAACACCGCAAAGTCATCGTTGTCGCGATCGACAATGACCGGAATCTTGTTGTTGGGGCTGATCGCGAGATAGGCCGGTTCGAACTGCTCGCCCTTCAGGATATTGACGGGCTTCAGCTCGTATTCTGCGCCGCACTCCTCGAGCATGATGGCGACCTTTTTGCCGTTCGGCGTGGGCCAGAAGTACAACTCAATCATGCTGACGTGCCTCCATAACTTCCGCCACGGCACGCGCATGCCGCTCGGGGGACCAATCATCGGAGTACGTGACCTGGTAGTGGCTTCGCACGGACGGCCTCGAGATTGCGGTTTCGAACCAGGCAGCCAGATCAGGCCAGCGCTGTCGCCATTCCTGCATGACGTTATGCGGAATGTCATCCCGATCCGACGCCCACGCATCCGCATAGCTGATGCCCTGCAACAGCCCGGCGCCTCCAATGTCAAACCGCGTCCACGCCGGCGCCTCTCGATCACAAAGATCCATAGTCCTCTCGATCTTCGGCCATAGCCACGCAAACAGATCGACGCGCTGGTCTGCGGGCGCCCGCCAGCCTTCCATGCTCATCTGCACGGCAAATTCGAATACGCCATCACCCAGCGCAAGGCGTCGCAGCGCGTCAAACCGCTCTGGCCCGTTTGCGGGATAAAGCGGGGCCGGTGACTGGCTGTCCAGGAATTCCGCAACAACCTGGCTCGAGTAAATCGCCAACCCGTCGTCGAGTGTCAGAAACGGCACCTTGCCGAGCGGATTTATCGCGGTGATATCGTACTCCCCCTCGACCCACTCGCCATCCAGGTTCCGAAACGGGAAAGTCGGGACGAGTTCGACCCTGTCCTGCAGTCCGGCCTCGTGAACGACGACGAGGACCTTATGCACGAAGTCGTGGAATGGTGAATAAAACAGCTTCACGCCAACTCCGCCTGCCCGTCCAGAATGTCACTGAACACGATCATGCGTACGTCGGGGTTCTCCTTGAGCTCTTTTCCGGCATCGCGGTCGATTTCGACGTTGACGACTCTCACGCCCTCCGCGGCAAACGCGTGGTCAAGCACGGGCTCGAGTTCGGCCGGTGTGCCGATATGGAATCCGTCGGCGCCGAAAGATTCTCCGAGCTTGTGGTATGGGAGTACGCCGAGCTCTGTGTTGATGGCCCTGCCAATTGCGGCCCGCTGGCCGTGCATTTCCGTGCCCCACGCGCCATCGTTGCCAATGACGATAAGCAGATTGAGCTCCGCCCTGACCGCAGCATGGATCTCTGCCGGGTGGAACCCGATTGCACCATCGCCGGTAACCAGGAGCGTCAAAGGCGCATCGCCGCCCAACGCCTCACGATGTGCAGCGGCAGCGCCCACGGCAAGCGCCGTTGAGGAACCCATCGCTCCCATCGGGTAGTGATCCAGGAAACCGCGTTCGCGCCGCACGCGCAGCGCACCGTACATCCAGGTCTGTATATCTGCACCGTCGCCGACAATTTGCGTCTCTTCGGGAAGTCGCCGCATCAACGCATCGCCAAGTTGTAATGGATGGATCGCGTTTGCCGGCGCAGCAACCAGCTCTGCGATGCGTCTCTTGCGATCGGCAATGCCATCCTGCAACCAGCCCGGGTCGAACGCCCTCACACCCGCATCGCGAAGTGCGGCGACAAGTGCATCCAGGGCACCGTTTGCATCAGCGTGGATCGCCACGTCGACGGGACGATTGCGGTGAAAAGCGCCAGTGTCGATATCGATCTGGATAAACCGCGCATCGGCGGCAAATCGTGGTGGCAGTCCCAATCCCAACCGCTGAGTCAGCCGGGCTCCGACGACGAGCACCAGATCGGCGTCCTTGGCCGCGACCTGCGCGTACGGCCAGCTGAATGACAGCTCGTTATCCTCGCTGACCTGCCCACGCCCCAGACTGTTACCCAGAATCGGGATCGACCAAGCGCTCGATAACTCGCGCAGCGGTCGACTGGCACAGGACCAGGCGGCACCACCACCCGAAATAATCATCGGGCGTTCGCTCGCGGCGATCAGCCGCACGGCATCGTCGATTGCAGTCTTGTCAGGCTGTGGCGGACGAACCGCTGCCGGTAACGCGATGACCGCGTCGGTCGTCGCTTGCAACTGTTCTTCCGGAACAAGGAGTGCGACCGGCCCCGGGCGCCCGCCGCCAGCGTGCTTGAGCGCCGTCTGCAGATGGTCGCCCAGGCGATGAATCGATGGCACGGAACATGCCCACTTGGTCAGCGGTGCAACCAGCGCCAGCTTATCCTGATCGATCGCACGGTCGGACTCTGCATGTGTTCGGGGTGGCGTAGCCACGATGACCACCACCGGCGACGATGCATGCCACGCAACAGCCAGCGCGCCGATCGCATTCGGCAGCCCCTGGTCGGCAACGATCAGGGCAACGCCGGGGCCGCCCATGACCCGCGCATAGCCGTCCGCGCCGCCAATTGCCCCAGCCTCGTGCCGATTCGACACGATTGTTGTACCCGCAGCTTCGAGCGGCGCGAGAAGATGTGTGTGCGACGCGCCCGCCACTGCGAATACAGTACCGATATTCGCCTCACGCAAAATGCCTGTGATGAGCTCGCCGCCGGTCAATGCCATCGATATTTCACGCTTGTTCTGCAAGCCCCGAGTGTGCCAGTGTTACATCGATGGCGCACCGAGGGATTAGCATGCGAACTGTAATTGTCACTTGCGCACTTATCGTGCTCACCGCCTGCGCGGCGCAACCGTTGCCCGATGTTCGCCGCATTGTCACGATCGAAGACGCCGACGGCGCCGCGCAAGTCATGGCCGACGACGCCGGCACGAATATCATCGAGCTCAATGGCTCTCGCATCGTTCGTCTTTGGGAAACCGCTGAAATGCCCGTGCCCCTTGTCGTCGATGGCGATACCGGCGCCACTGCCGGCAACGCTTACCGGAACGGGTTCGTAGGCAGCAGTTTTTATATTGCGGAGATTCCGCCGGGCAGCGACCTGTCCGACATCCCTCTGCACAAACAGGACAGTCTTGACTACATCGCCGTGCTCGAAGGCGAGATCGTCCTCGTCCTTCCCGACAAGCAGCTGCGAATGCGCCGGGGTCACTTGCTGGTCCAGGCCGGCAACATGCATAGCTGGGTCAACGATACCAATACGACGTGCCGTCTTCTCGTCGTCGTACTGACCGGCACGCGAACGGCGCGCTAGCGTGACCTTCAACTTCACGATTCCGGCTCGAAAATAATGCAATTGCCGGATTCGAGCTGGACAACAAGGCCGAGATCGCTGGAAACGGTTCGAACGCCTGCATCGTGCAGTAGTTTAGCCGCCGCCCGAACATCCTTCACCGCAATGCCGATACCCGCGAAGGGCGTGGTGCGCGAAACATCGACGCCAAGCAGCTGACGCGCTTGCTCTCTCGTGAAAACCTCGATCGTGTGTGGCCCGCCTGTATCCAGTACGCGGTAACGGTCGGGGAGCCGATCGCCAATGTAGATGAGCCGGGTCAGGCCGCAGGCACCGTTCGCGTGCGTGCTGACACTTTCGTCGAAAACCAGGTCTGGGGTCTGATGTTCAACCCAGGCCAGCAAGACGTCAGGCCAGTCGGTGGCTGGCAACCCGAACCAGCGGAAGTGCGCCTCGGCGCCGGGGCGGTAGCTTAAGGCCCTGCTCGCCGACTGGATGGCCGCCGGCCTGGCACCGGCGGTACTACAACGCTCGTGTGCCGCTTCAAGGTCATCGCATGCGGGCAACAGCAGCCGCAGACCCCAGGGCGCGTCGAGGAACTGCTCGAGGTGATGCCCGGGGAATGGCGCTTCGACGGCGGTCAGTTCGATATAGTCGCCCGAAAACATGACGTGGGCGCTGAACTGGCCAAGCGACAGCTGTCTGCCGTCGTCGTCGACCGACGTTAGTTCGGTGGGTCCGACGACTGTAAAGCCAAGCCTGCGGAATTCGTCGGCAAGCGGTCCAATTGCCGGCGCAAGCAGACCGACATGATCAATGCGCAGTCGCAGCACCGTCATCGGCGAGCTCCGCTATCGAGGATCGGAATGGCTTCTGCGCGAGCGTCAACAACAGAATTGCGAGGACTCCCCCGATTGCTGCAACACTCGCCATCGACCAGTGCAGTTTCAGGTCGTCATGGAAAACGAAATCGGTCATCAGTGCAACCGCCGTGCCGCCGAACCCGATCCCGGTCAGATTCACGAAAAACAGGTAGACCGCCGACATCTGCGCACGCATGCGGTGCGGCGTGATGAGCTGCAGCCCGGCGGCGGCCGGACCAAAAGGGAAGCTGACAAAAAACAACAACGGTGCAAACAACATCAACGACACATCGGGATTGTCGACAAGCGGCGCGGCGACGGCGAAAGGCAACAACAGGATCGCACCGGTCAATCCGGCCTTGATTGGTGCATCCACGTACCCACGCGCTGCCAGAAAATCGCTGAACATCCCACCACAAACGATACCGGTCCCGCCAAACACCGCCGCGAGGATGCCCAGCCGGGGACCAATATCGGCCCTTGGGATTTCATGGATGCGAATGAAATACTCGGCGGCCCAGGCCATGATGCCGTTGAACATCAGGGTCAACATGGCAAAGCCGAAGAAATGGAAGAGGTAGACGCGCCGGTGGCGCACCGCGTAGCCGACGACGGCGCGCACGGGCATGGTGTCCGCGGCCATGTTCGAACGTTTCGGTTCGCGAACGGTGAGCATGAAGAGCGCAATGAGCACACCCGGCGCGCCGACGATCACGAAGGTGGCCTGCCAGGGCTTGAGATGACCGAACAACGGCAGCGCGAGCCCACCATTCGCCTCCAGCGCAGTCACGAGGTAGGCGCCGATAATGAACGACAGGCCGATGCCGATAAACACGCCGCTGCTGTAAACGCCGATCGCGCGACCGAGCTTTTTCGGTGAAAACATGTCGGCCAGCATCGAGTAAGCAGCCGGAGACAAGGCGGCCTCCCCGACGCCGACAGCAATCCGCGCCACGAAAAGCTGAGTGAAGTTCTTTGCCAGCCCGCATGCGGCCGTTGCAAAACTCCAGAACGCGATGCCAATGGCAATGATGTTGCGACGATTGCGAGCGTCCGCGAGACGCGCGATCGGAATGCCGAGGACTGTATAAAATAGTGCGAAAGCGAGGCCGACAAGCAGGCTGAATGCGGAGTCCGAAATGCCCAGATCTTCGCGAATCGGGCCGACCATCAACGAGATGATCTGGCGATCGATGTAGGAGAACATGTACGCGATCGTCATGATGACGACCGCGTACCAACCTGTCAGGTTTCTCGCATTTGCTTGCGGTTCGGCCACCGATCAGAACCGGACAGTTCCCTCGAGGCCCCAGCTGGCACCGGGCGCCGGGTAGCCGAGCCCGGCACCGATATTGAAACGGTCCGCCGGATTGCCTTCGCTAAGCGACGTGAAGCGCACCGTATTCTGGAAATATTCTTCGTCGGTCAGGTTCTTGCCGTACAACGCAACCGTGTATTTGTCATCGGCAGATGTCCAGGCCGCCCGTGCGTCGACAAGTGTGACGCCATCCTGGCCGATCAGCGGGTCATTGAACTGCGTGTGGAAGATCTCCGACTGATGCGACACTTGCCAAAACAGGTCGACTGCCGATCCACCGTCGAGGCCGATCGTGTAGGTGCCGTTGACGTTGGCCTTCAGCTCGGGCGCGTTCTGCAGCGTATTACCACTGAGTTGCACGACGCGGGCTTCGCCGGCCGCCGCGCCCATGCAGCCGCCGGCAAGTTCAGCTGGCGTCGCGTCGGCCGGGCAGCTGCCGAAGGCGGACTGGAAGTCCTTGTACTCGGCGCTCAGGTAGCCAACGCTCGCTGCGAGCATGAAGTCCGGTGTTGGCCGTGCCCAGAGTTCGAGTTCGACACCCCAGACGTCCGCGTCGGCAGCATTGGTCGTCACGGTAAGTCCGTTCTGGAACGTCGATACCTGCAGATCCTTGTAGTCGTAGGAGAAAATCGAGCCGTTAAGCCGTACCGTGCCATCCGCGAAATCGGACTTGAAGCCAACCTCGAACGAGGTGACTTCTTCGGGGTTGAACGCCGGCGAACCGTCAAAGGCATTCCAGCCGCCGCTCTTGAAACCCTGGGTGACCGAGCCGTAGATCAGCGTGTCGGCGTTCGGTGTATACGACAGCACGAGACGCGGAGAAACGTCATCCCAGCTTGCATCTTCGGTTCGCGTAAAAAACTGCACCACGCTGCCGGTGCTTTCGAGGCCCGTAAAGTCGCCGAAGATGGCGCCAACGCTCGTGAAGTCGGACTTCTCCTCATCGGAATAGCGCAGGCCAAGCGTTGCAGACCAGAGATCGTTGATCTGCCAGTTGACCTCGCCGAACAGCGCCAGAGCCTGCGTCTCGTCGGTGTTCGGAATGATGAAACTCACCGTGCCGAATGACGGATGGGTATTGCGGCCCAGGCCGAGTGCACCCTCTTTGTCCTCGTCGAGGTAGTAGGCACCGATCATCCACGACAATGCGCTGTCTGTATTCGATGCGAGGCGAAACTCCTGCGAGATCTGGTCCGATTCGTACGCGAAATACGAGCGCGTAACTTCGATCTCGGTTCCGTCGGTATTGAAAAAGAAGTCGCTGTCGTAGTCGCGCCAGCCGGTGATCGAGGTCAGCGTCAGGCTGTCACTGAAGTCGACATTCAGGGTCAGCGACAATCCGCTGCTGTCCCAGTCATGGTAGGTCGGCAGGTTGTTGCGGGTCTGGCCGAAATCCTGCGCTGCCGCGCCGTTGACGACGGCGAACGAGAGCCCGTCCAGCGGTTTCGAGGAGCGGTTGCCGCTCGAAAAGTCGGTATGTTCGACGACGATCGTGGCGTTAACCAGGGTGGCGTTATCGTAGGCAAACGTGCCACGCAATGCCGTCAGTTCCTGGTCGTCGATGCTGTTCTCGCCATTCGAATCGAGGTCGTCGGTGAATCCGTCGTCGGCCAGATACCGGCCGGCAAACCGCGCGGCCCAGCCTTCTCCGAGTTGCACGTTGCCTGCGGCCTTGATTTCCTGCCGTTCCCAGCTGCCGATACCGAGGCCTAGATAGCCGTCGGTGTCGTCGCCGGGTTTACGTGAAATGACGTTGATGGCGCCGCCGGTCGCATTGCGACCGTACAATGTGCCCTGCGGGCCTTTGAGGATTTCGACGCGCTCGACATCGAGAAACTGGGCGAGGCCCATCTGTGGTCTGCCGAGATACACGCCGTCCATGTGGATGGCGACGCTGGGATCAATCGTGACACCGAAGGCGTCGGTGCCGATGCCGCGAATGTAAACCTGCGCCTCGCCACCGGCGCGACTGAACGACATGCCCGGCGTTTGTACGTAGAGGTCCATGATGTCATCGATGGCTAGATTCTCAATCGTCTCACCCGTAACGGCGGCGATGGCGATTGGCACATCCTGAATGCTGGCTTCGCGCTTTTCGGCCGTGACGACGATTTCCTCGAGCGCGTCATCCTGCGCGAACGCGCTGCCGCTGGCCAACAGCGCGGCAATCGAAACCGCGAGCGGGCCGGTTTTGTGAATGGTCATAGCTGAATCCCCCTGGTCATGAGTGTCGGAGTTTTTGAGTGGCCTCGAGGTCGATGCTCGTGCGATTGGCGTCGAGCACGACCCGGTATTGTTCGCGCGCAGTGGCGGCGTCGAGAAAGCCGTCGAGGACATCGTTGAGAACGGCAGTCGGGTCACGTTGAACGGGCTCACCGTAGCCGCCGCTGCAGACGAGTTCGATTTCAAGGCGATCGCCGGCTTTCAGTTGCGCGTGCGAGATCTTGGCGGGGAGCTCCCGGGCCTTGTCGCTGCCGGGATTGACGGTAATGCGCCCTGGACGACCGTCTTTGCCGCCGAACAGGCCGCGCGGCGGATCAATCGAGCGGTTGTCGCCGGTCGAGCTGACGCCGGTGTCCGCCAGCATGCGCCAGCGCTTGATCGCGCCGAGACCGCCACGCCAGCGACCGGCTGCCGGCGTTTCATCGCGCAGCTCATAGCGCTCGCAAATCATGGGTGCGCCGAGCTCCATTTCCTCGACCGGGTTGTTTCGGGTGTTGGCCATCAGTGAATCGATCGCATCGATACCGTCGCTGCCAAAGCGGCCGCCATACGAGCCTTCGTTAATCTCAATGATCACCCAATATTCGTCCGCACCTTTGCCGTCCTTGCCGCTGTACACGAAGCTCGAAACATTGGCCGAGTTTCCAGCGGTCACTTCTTCGGGCATGACCGGCGACAGCGCCTGCAGGACCTGGTCCGGGATGCGGTTAATCTGTGTAAAGCGCGCTTCGCAGCCGTGTGGCTGTTCCGGATTATAGATTGATCCCAAGGGCGCAATGACGTGCACAGGCCGGAATACGCCATCGTTCTGCGGGATGTCGCCACCGGGTTTGGCTTCGTCCAGTAAAAGGGCGCGAACTGCAAAGTTTGCTGTCGGGAGTACACTGCCCTCGAACGGACAGTTGAACCCGGTTTCAACCTGATCGTTCGAACCGGTCAGATCGATATAGACGTCGCTACCCTGCACCATTACTTTGGTCGCAATGCGCAGCGGTTCGCCGAAATTCTTGCCGTCATCCTCGAGCCAGCCGAGCGGAGCGTCGTACACGCCGTCCGGTACCGCCTCGATGCGCTGGCGCATGAGTCGCTCGGCATAGTCCATCAGGTCTTCCGCCGCGCTCATTACCGTATCGAATCCGTAGCGCTCAATGAGCTCTTCGAAGCGCTTCGCCCCGAGGTTGCAGCAGGCGATCATTGCCTCGAGGTCGCCGGTATTGGCCTCCGGTGTGCGCACATTGTCCATGATCAGGGTCCACACGCTTTCATTGCGCTTCCCTGCCTCAACGATCTTGACGGCGTCGATGACCTGGCCCTCGGCCCAGAAGTCGGGAACGTCGACCGAAAATCCTGGTGTGGCCGCGCCGATATCCACCATGTGTCCCGTGCAGCCAGCGAACGCGACGTGCACTCCATTTGCAAAGATTGGCACGAGCACGCCGTAGTCCGGCGAGTGCGACGCACCGTAGTACGGATGGTTGTGGAGGATGACGTCGCCGGGCACGTAGCTGTCGGCGTGCTTGCGGTTGACTCCTTTGACGTAAGCAGGCAGCGAACCGCAATGCATGGGTGTCGAATCGCTCTCACACAGCTGACGTCCATGGAAGTCGAGGATGCCCGCGCCGATATCACGCGACTCACGCATGATCGACGAGTAGGCCATGCGGTACAGAAGTTCTGCCATCTCGATTGCGACGGCATGCAGAGCGCCACCGATAACCTGCTGGCTGACCGGGTCAACAGGGACCCGTTGCCAGCGCCGTTCGACATCGCCGCCGATGCCCGTCGAGCGCGCCGCCGCCAGGTCAATGGTCGCTTGCACCGCTTCATTCATCGTCATCTCCCGTGAATCTGACGATCAGGTTGCCCCACAAATCCACCTCTGCAGAGGTGCCGGGCGGCAAGACCGTTGTCGTATCCGTCTGCTCGATTACCGCCGGTCCGGCGATGACATTGCCACCCAGCAATCGATCCCGTTCGAGGAATCGTGTCCTGTGTCGTTCCGCGCTATTGCCGACGACGAAATGCACGTCCCTTTCATCGACAATTGCGGCGTCGTTAATCGTCGCCGAGCCCTCGTCCAGTGGTGAACGCGCCAGGGGCGGGACCGCACCGATACCGACGAGGCCGACATTGACGATCATCACCGGCTTGTCTTCGAAACGTCTCAGGTAAGCTGTCTGGTGTGCTGCGTGGAATGCCGCACGTGCGGACTCCAGCCAGGCTTCATCGACCGGCGGGGCCGGCACTTCGACGGTGAGCTCATAGCCCTGCCCGATGTACCGGCACTCCGCGAGACACACGAACCGACGCTGGTCGCTGTCAATGCCGCTGTTTTCGAGCTGACGGTCGGCCCTGGTCCGCAGCGACTGGTAAACATCCTCAATGCGCGAGGTATCGGCTTCATCGAGCGGCTGCCACAAGGTGCTGCGGTACTCGAAGCGCGTGTCGGTGGCGAGAAGCCCGGCTGCCGCGCCAACGCCCGGATTGGGCGGAACGATCACTTTTGGTATCGAGAGTTGTCGTGCCGCCTCAACGACAAACGCCGCGCCGGCGCCACCGTAGGCGACCAGCGCGAACTCGCGCGGGTCATATCCCTTGGAGACGCTGTTGACCCGGATCGCTTCAACCATGTTGTTGACGGCAATCCGGTAGATGCCGGCGGCGGCATCGAGAACATCGAGCTCCAGGCGACTTGCGATATTGTCGGCAATCGCCTGCTGCGCCAATGCCGGGTCAATGTGCAAACCCGACGATTCCAGCGCCTGCTCCCGAAACCAGCCGAGCATTGTCATGGCGTCAGTCACCGTCGGTTCGGTGCCGCCGTGGCCATAGCAGGCGGGTCCCGGCCGCGCGCCGGCGCTGCGTGGGCCGACGCGGAACATACCGCCGTCATCGATCCAGGCGATAGATCCGCCGCCTGCACCGATCGTATCGATGTCGACCATGGGCATCATGGCATCGTAGTCACCCACTCGTGTGTCCAGCAGGTGCTTCATGCGCAGCTGGCCGTCCGGGGCGACACCAATGTCGGCGGACGTTCCACCGACATCCAGCGTGATGACGCTCGGGTGGTTCGCCTGGTGCCCGACCTCGATACCGGCGATCAGTGCGCCGACGGGGCCGGACAACAGTAGTGACACGGGTCGCGCCCGGGCCTCCGATGCCGGTGCGATGCCGCCACCCGACGTCATCAGGTTGAGCTCGGCACGGAATCCGCGCTGCGAGAGATTTTCCGAGAACCGATCGAGATACGTCGCCGTTTTCGGGCCGACATAAGCGTTCAGCGCCGTCGTCGAGAATCGCTCATACTCGCGGTACAGTGGCGTGACCTCGGAACTGGTCGACAGGTAGGCGCCCGGATACTCCTCAGAGACTATGTCGCGTATACGACGCTCGTGCTCCGGATTGAGGAAAGACATCAGGCAGCACACGGCGATGGCTTCGACGCTTTCTTCCCTGAGCGCGCGAACCGCTTCGCGCACTTCCTGTTCGTTCAGCTCGACCGCGACCTCGCCGTCTGGCGCTGTAATGCGTTCGCTGACGGGCATGCGGTGTCTGCGCCGGATCAGCGGTTGCGTCTGCCGGACGATTTCCTGGGCGTGAGAAAAGTTGTGCGGCCGGTTCTTGCGTCCGATATGCAGCACATCGCGAAAGCCGCGTGTCGTAATCATCCCGACCGAGGCGCCATTTTTCTCGAGAAGAATATTGGTGGCGACGGTCGTGCCGTGCACCAGGAAATCGAGTTCGTTCGGTTCTGTCCCGGCGCGCTGCATCAACTGCTCGAGACCATCAATGCCCGCCCGGCCGGGATCATCGGGCGTGGACGGCAGCTTGTGCACCACGACCTGGCGCGCCTCGTCATCCCAGAATACGAGATCCGTAAACGTGCCACCGATATCGATTGCCGCCCTGCGCATGGTAAGAGGCAGTCCCCCTGCTCTGTTGGTATACCAAAATACGCGATTTTGCCAAAAAGTGCTAGTCTTTGACTATGAAACGCTCAATATGTATACCAACTAGGGGTTTTTGGGGTCGAGCGTGGCGGCGCGACCGGCGAGAATATGGGCACGCATCGCCGCTTCCGCCCATTCGTCGTCGCCCGCCGCCAGTGCCGCGAGAATCGTCTTGTGCTGTTGCAGGCTGCGCAACAGGTCATCGTGGCTGTAATGGGTAAACGCCTGAACAAGCACCGGGAGACCGACGACCTGACGGATGAGTCGTTGCAGGTGGCGATTTCCGGTCATCGCAGAAATCGCGTGGTGAAATTCGGCATCGAGTTCGAGGTAACGGCTCCGCGCCGCGGACGAGTCATCCCGCAGGACCGTCTCCATCTCGTCGAGGATTTTTTCGATCGATCGCTGTTCATCTTCGGTGATTCGCTTTGCGGCGAGACCGGCACCATAGCTCTCAAGCAGAATGCCGAGCGCATAGATTTCGTGTGCCTCGTCTTTGTTAACGCCCGCAACGACGCCGCCGCGGCGTGGCTCAATAATGACGAGTCCGTCCGCCTGGAGCCGGCGCAGCGCTTCTCGGACCGGCGTGCGGCTGACATCGAGCTCAGCCACAATGTCGCGTTCCTTCAACCGCGTCCCTGTCGCGAGTTCGCCACTGACGATCTTCTGGCGCAGGACAGCGTAGGCTTTGTCGACGGCGGCGGTCACAGGAACTCCAATGTCAGCGGCAAACTTTTGGTATACCAGACACTGCATAGGCGAGGCAATCGGCCACGAGAGGCATCATGGGCGCGTTAACCGAATCGATCGTTGACTTTCTGACGGGTGGGCATCTTGACGGCGTGCCCGACAAGGCCATGCAACTGGCGACAGACGGATTCACCGACTGTGTTGCGGTCATGCTTGCCGGGAGGGACGAAGACGTCACGCGCAATCTGCTGGAACACGTCCGCGAAAGAGGCGGGCCACCCGTTGCGAGACTTCTGCTGGGCGACCGACGTGCAACCGTATCCCAGTCAGTGCTGGTCGACGTTGCGGCTGCACACGCCCTGGATTTCGACGACTACGCGTTTTCCAACCACGTGTCGGCGCTGCTCGTGCCGGCCATTCTGGCCGAAGCGGAACGCACGCCCTGCACCGGTGCGGCCATGCTGCGCGCGTACCTTGCCGGATTCGAAGTGTGGGGCGCAATCATGAAGCGCGAGCCCGATCACCTGCACTCGAAGGGCTGGCATCCGACGGGCACATTCGGTCCGCTCGGCGTCGCCGCGGCACTGGCCTTTCTGCGCCACCTGACCCCTGAGCAGACGAGAAACGCGCTGGGACTCGCTGCAGCCAATGGCGGTGGCGTCATGGACAACTTCGGGACACAGGCCAAGCCCTACCAGGGCGCACGTGCCGCCGAGGCGGGCGTCAGCTGCGTGGAACTGGCGCTCAGAGGAATCGACGCGGGACCGCATGCAGTGGATGGCACCGGCGGTCTGCTCGCGGCGTTGTCGCCGAACAACAATGTCGATCTCGAATCCGACGCGGCCTGGTTGGGCAAGCACTGGATTTCGGCCGACGACAGCCTGAATATCAAGCCACATCCCACGGTCGGCGCCTCGCAAAGAGGCATTGACGCTGCGATCCAGCTGCACCGGGACCGATCACCCGTGATTGAAGACATTGCCGAGGTCGTCGTACGTGTCAGCGAGAAACACGCGGCTGTTATGCGCTTTCACTCACCGAAAACAGCCCTTGAGGCCAAATTCAGCATCGAATTCGGCGTTGCGGCCGGCCTGATCGAAGGACGCGTCGGCCTCGCCGAACTCCGCGATGCATTCGTTCAGCGCGATGACATACAAGCGCTCCAGACCAGGGTTTCGATCGAGGTCGGTCCCGACGACGACCCGGATTACCCGGTCGGGGCTTACGCCGATTCAGTCGCGTTCCGCTACAACGACGGAGGCTGGATCGAAAGCGAACCCGTCAGACGCTTTCGGGGACACGGCCATAATCCGATGGACGACTCCGAACTTCGAGCGAAGTTCATGGACTGCGTGGCGCCAGGCTACGGTGAAGGAATTGCAATCTCCCTGTTTGAGAGCCTGCGGAATCTGGCAGACCTCGGGTCCGTCGCCGAGATTCCGATACTCACTCCTCGTTGAGCAGAGCCTCGACGACCGATGCAGAAGCCAGCAGGCGACGATCCGAAAATCGCGGCGCCACGAGCTGGATACCGACCGGCAATCCACTTGGCCCGCTCGTACAAGGCAGCGCTATCGCCGGAAAATGCAGTCCGGTCCAGAGTCGGTTGAATACCGCGTCGCCGGTCTTTTCGAGCCCTGCGGGCGCCTCACCTGGCACGGCCGGCACCAGCCAGCAATCATACTCTGACAAGGCTTTCTCCATGCGCGGCCGCATCTCGCCCAGAAAGTCATAGGCCGAGGCAAGTTGCGCGCCGGTGATATTGCGCACGTTCTCGACTTCTTCACGCAATGCGCCGTGCAAGCGGTCTTTCCACAACGAATATTCGCCAAGGAACGCAAGTCTGCCTTCGGCATGCATGATCGTGTCCTGTGCGACGTTCAGGCGGTCCGCGCCATCCGGCCCCTCCACGTCAATGACCGTGTGTCCCGCGCACAGCAGTTTTTTACGGGTCAAATCGAGCGCGGTTCGCGTCGCCTCCTCTGCCTTGTCCCAGTAGGGAGTGCGGTAGAATCCGACTCGCATCGTGCCGGGTGTCGTCGACGGTTCTTCGAGTCCTTCAAAGCATTCGAACGCGAGACGAAGGTCGGCCACCGATCGCGCCATCCAGCCGATGGTATCGAGGCTGGGGGCATACGGTTTCAGCCCGCTGACGGGAACCACGCCGAAGGTCGGCTTCAGTGCGGCTACGCCACAGAACGATGCCGGCCGGATGATCGAGCCGCCGGTTTGTGTGCCGAGCGCGATTGGCACCATGCCGCTAGCTACTGCGGCGGCCGATCCTGAAGAAGAGCCTCCGGGTGTGTGTGCCGCATTGTGAGGATTGGTGGTTGGCGCGACCCGGCCGAGCGACGCAAACTCGACCGTCGTTGTCTTGCCGAGTACAAGCGCTCCCTTTGCGCGCAGCACCGACACGCAGCCGGCATCGTGAGTGGTCCGCCGTCCTTCGTACAGGGGTGAGTTGCATTCGGTCGCCAGATCTTCCGTATCGATGACGTCCTTGACGCCGATCGGGATGCCACCGAGGGGGCCGTCTGCAATCGATTTCGGCGTTGTATCGACACTCGCGAACGCGCGCACCCGTGTCTCACTTTCTTCAATGGCCCGGATACACATTGCAAAGTAGTCATCTCGGCCGAGCGCACCGCCTTGCATCAGGCGCAACGCATCGGACGCGGTAGGTACATCAGTCAGTCGGGGAATCACGGCCGGGAGTTCCTTGTTGGTCGTCGCCTTTTGCGATTAGCATGCAGCAGGCGACAGGCTTTGCAAAGTGGCATGACTAATTCTTTAGAACGGCAACTCGCATCCGAAGTGCTGGCAATTCGTCCCGATGACCTTGACGAACGGGATCACGGGCAGCTGCACAAGCTTTTGCTGGATCATCTTGGCTGCTGCTACCGCGGAGCCTGCATGCCGTGGGGAAAGGCGCTGGGTCGCTGGGTGCAGCAACAAGCGGCATCGGGAAACGCACCCGTCTTCGCCGGGTCCGGAACGACATCCGTTGCCAACGCGGCCTTCGCCAATGCAACCGCCGCGCACGGACTCGAACTGGACGACACACACGACGAGTCGATCACGCACCCGGGCGCTCCCGTCATCGCTTGCGCGCTCGCAGACGGGTTTGCGCAGGGTCGCGCGCCGGATGAAGTTCTCGCGGCAATTATCGCCGGCTACGAAGTGACTGGTCGTGTGGGCGCGGCGACAGGCGCGGCTGACGTCGTCCACAACGGGTTTCATCCAACAAGCCTGTTTGCCGGTTTCGGAGCGCTGGCCACGATCGCCAATCTGCGTGGGCTTAGCGCGACTCAACTGATGCGTGGCTGGGGGCTCGTACTATCGATGGCTGGCGGTTCCATGCAATTCAGCCAGGAGGCGACAGGCACCACCATCAAGCGACTTCATGGCGGACTCGCGGCACTGCATGCGGTGCTTGCCGCTGACCTTGTGACGCTCGGCGTCGAGGGTCCGGAGAATGCCCTTGCCGGACGATACGGGCTGCTGCGTCTGTTTGGCCAGACTATCGACAGCGCGCGCCTGGTGCAGCGCCATTCCGAAGCTCCCGAGATACATCGCGTGAGTTTCAAGTTGTACCCCTGCTGCCGCTTTTTCCATTCGACGCTCGACGCGCTGGCTGATGTCACCAAGCAGTTCTCAATTGAACCGGACCGCATCCGGCGTTATACGGTCGGCGGACCAGACGTTTTGTCGACGCAACACGTTGTTCGCCGCCCCGAATCGGAAATGGCTGCACAGTACAGTCTTCCATTCGCTTTAGGTGCCGCAACGGTCTTTGGTCCCCGCTCCGTTGCCGGCTTCACGGAAGCGGCGCTGACAGACCGTCGAATTCTCGACATCGCCGACCGGGTGGATGTCGTTTGCGACGAACAATTGCAGAAGCGCTTCCCCGCGCACTTCGGAAGCTGGCTCGAAATCGAACTTGAAGACGGCCCGACCCGTCGAAGCGAAGTCCTCGACAGTATCGGTACGCCCGCAAACCCAGCATCGCTCGACATGCTCGTCAAAAAATTCGATGAATTGGTCGCGCCGGTTGCGTCGCATCTCAGTGGCGAAAGAATCAGCCAGGACGTTTTGACTCTCCGGGGCGCCGGGTCGTTGCGCCGACTCGTTTCCCGCTTTGCTCCAGCGTGAAGTTTACGTCGAGGGCCAGGAAGTTGGCGCAGCGGTCCGACATCAATACACTTCACCACAATTGGCTTGGGCAATTTGGCGTTACATCGGCTTGGCGAAGGAAACCCGGAAGAACATTGCATATAGCACCGGCACGACAAGCAGGGTCAATGCCGTGGCGAATGCCAGGCCGAAGATTATTGTTATCGCCATCGGCTTGAACATCGCAGTGCCGCCCCAAAGCAGCGGTGTCATTCCGAGCACTGTGGTGGCCGTCGTCAGAAGGATTGGTCGCAATCGTTGCTGACAGGCCACCACGATAGCGTCCGCCTGAGAGCGGCCGAACTCCCGAATTTCAATGGCTATGCGATCCAGCAGAACAATTGCATTGTTGATGATGATTCCGGACAGTGAAATCAAGCCGAGAATAGTAAAGAACCCAAACGACGAGTTTGCGATCAACAATCCAAACGATACACCGACTAGCCCCAATGGAATGGTGGACAAAATAATCGCCGGGCGTCGCAATGAATTGAATTGGCCGACCAGAAGCAACAAGATCAGCATGCCCGCAGTCGGTAGCTCTGCGGCGATCGAGGCGTTGGCCTCCCCAGACTCCTCAGTCTCACCGCCGATTTCGAATCTGTGTCCTGCCGGCCACTCCGCGGCAGCCTGTGAAATCCAGGGTTTCAACTCATCCGCAACATCGGCCGCGGTAGCCCACGGCTGAATTTGCACGTTCAAAGATATTGTTCTGTCGCGATCACGACGCTCGATCACACCCGCCTCAAACGCCAACGCGACGTCCGCCACCTGCTTGAGAGGTACGTTGCGAGAGGTCGCTTGCGAATAGACGCTGAGGCCGTCAAGCTTGCTCAGGTCCTGTCGATCTGCCGCGACGGTTCGCATTGTGACAGGAATCAGCTCGTCACCTTCGCGATACTCGGTCAGCTCAATGCCCGTCAACCCCGCCTGCAACGAATACGCGACGTCCTCACTCGTTACGCCACTTCGACGCGCCAGCTCCTGATCGACACTAACCATCAACTTCTTGGTTTGTAGTCCCCAGCTGTTCTGCACCGAGGAAACTTGCGCCAAAGTGTAAAGAAAATTGCTTACCTGGTCCGCGAGACTATACAACGTATCGATGTCGTCACCCGCGATCCGGACAATGATCGGAAACTCAACGGGTGGACCGTTATCGAGTCGTTTCACCTGTGCAGCCAGATCCGGATGCTGTTCGCGAATATAGGATTCCAAACCCGCGATTACATCAGCAACATCCTCGCCATCATTCGTATTCGCAATAACAAACGAATTCGCCGGGTTCGGATTCGGGGGATTAAGGCTCAACTGAAATCGGGGGCCGCCATCACCGATAAACGTAAGCCAGTTGCGAATTTTGGCGTTTTCGTCGGTCGGGTCAAAATAGCTTTCGTGTATGAATGTGTCGATGTCCGCGACGACCTCTTGTGAGGTCTCGATCGACGTGCCAAGCGGCAACTCGAGTTTTGCCGAGAACACAGGGTCTTCGGACGGAGCAATGAACTCCTGGCGCACGTGACCGAGTCCCACAATCGCCAATGCAAACAGGGCGATGACCAGCGCGACAAAGCGGGCGCGGCACCGAAGGGACGCGCCCAGCAACGAGCGATAATAGCCGTACCAACGTCCATCGAAAGAATCCTCTCCGCCCGTGCCCGAGTTCGGGATTTTCAGCGCAACTGTCGACAACATGGGAATAAACGTCATCGCAAGTAGCCACGACAACAGCAGGGCGATACCGACGACGTAGAAAATGTCGGCGGTGTACTCACCAACAGCGGACTTGGCCATCGCAATTGGCATGAAGGCCGCCGCCGTCGTTAGTGACGATACCAGCAATGGCAACTTCAATTCCATGCCAGCCTCAACAGCAGCCGACACCGGGTCCTTGCCGCTCTCTCGCTTAACGAGTATTGACTCGACAACGACAATGGCGTTGTCGACTAGCAAGCCGAGAGCGATGATCAACGCCGTCAGTGAAATCTGATTAATCGTGATATCGAATACCTGCATCACAAAAAATGACGCAACCATTGTGGTCGGTATCAATGATCCGACGACAAGCCCGGTGCGAATACCGAGAAACCCGATCATCACGATTACAACGATCACGATGGCCTGAATCAGGCTTGACGTAAACGACTTAACGACTTCATCTACCAGCGTTGCCTGAAACCAGACTTTCTCTATCTCGATACCCCATGGATATTGCGCGATCAACTCTGGCATGATCACATCCAGTCGATTGCCGAGCTTGAGTATGTCGCCGCCGTCTCGCATCGATATCGCGATGGCCAACGTCGGTTCACCGTTGACGCGGCTGATGCTCTGAGGCGGATCTTTGTAGCCGCGATAAACGTTGGCGATGTCTTCAAGATAAACGAGCGCACCGGTCGGGAGTTGAATCACCGTGCGACTGAGATCCTCAACCGACTCGAAGTTTCCCGTCGGTTCGAGTGTTATGCGCTCCCGGCCGCTGACAATGTCGCCACCGGACAACAGGATGTTTACGGATCCCAATGAGGCTGACAGCTGCTGCGGTGACAAGCCCAGCTCAGTCAGCCGTGCATTGTTGTACTCGACGAAAATCACTTCCTGCTGCGCACCGTGGATCGACACCTTCGCGATATCAGGCTCTTTAAGCAGGTTGTCACGCAGCTCGTCGGCAACCGCTTTAAGCTCAGCATAAGAGAAGCCGTCTCCGGCCAACGTGTACACGCTGCCAAAGACATCTCCAAATTCATCATTTACTTCGGGTGTTCCCGCAGCTTGCGGCAAGTCCTGAACGACGGTATCGACCTTGCGCCGAAGGTCGTCGAAAATCGGTCGCATAACCTTGTAACTTTCTGCAAAGTTAGCGTTAATTACGGAGATGCCAGTTCGCGATTCACTGGTAATCGAGTCGATCTCGGGCATCTCCTGAATTTTTTTCTCGATCTTGTCGGTAATCAGGAGCTCAACACGCTCCGGACTCGCCCCGGGAAATCGCGTTGTAATTACAGCGGTCCGGACGGTGAAACCCGGGTCCTGCGCCTTTGGTAGCGTATCGTAGGCAATACTGCCAGCAATGATGAGCAGCACCACGACCGTGATGGTAATGCGGTTTTGAGAAATTGAGGCAGCCGTGAGATTCATCGCGCTCGTTACTATTCTGCGGAAACCAACACGCGCTGTCCTTCGCGAATAACCGACACCCCGGCGATAACGACTCGGTCACCGAGCTGCAGCCCCGACTCGACCTCAATTCCGAACTGCGACAGCTCACCGACGACGACGGGTCGTCGTTCAATTACGGCCTCAACATCCTCCCCGTTGTCCGCTGCGATATATACGAATGTACCTGCCGGATCGTTGATTACGGCACCCACCGGAATGACGACGCCCTTACCTGCCACTGCCGGGGACTCAAACTTAAGGGTCACATCTGCGGCCAGGCCCGAACGCAAAGACGGATGGGTTCCGTCTATCCGGATCACAACAGGAAACACAGCACCGGCTGACGACGCGACCGCAATCTCGGTTATGTCACCCGAGAATTCCTGATCGGGAATTGCACTGAACCTGATATCGACTGGCGTGCTGTAATCCACGAGGCCGATCAGGCTTTCAGGCAAATCGAGCGTAACCTCAAATGCGTCGCCACAACTCACCGACGCGACCTGCTGCCCCGCCGCAACATTTTCGTTGACCTCGACGTCAAGCGACGCGATGGAACAGTCGAAGTCAGCCGTCAGACGTGTGTAGGATACATTCAGGCGCGCGATTTCCAGTGCTTTCGTCGCCGCAGCAACCGCGGCCGCAGCCGATTCTGCCATTGCTCGAGCACCGTCCAGATCATTAAGTGATGCATTGTCGTTTGCGTAAAGGCCTTTCGTCCTTTCGTAATTCGCAGATGCCTGTCGATTGTTGGCCTGCGCTTCGACCAGCGATGCCTGCGCCTGCTGCGACTGCAACATGTAGCTGGCCGAATCGAGTTGCGCAATGAGCTCGCCCGCCGCCAGGCGTTGGCCGATTTGTACTGGCAGTTGCGTAATTGTCCCGCTCACCTTGAAGCTCAGTCGTGACTCGAGACTCGATTTCGAGATACCGGAAAAGTTTCGGTCTCTGACAACACTGTCGTCGCTTACGGTCAGGTAACGAACGGGTCGCAAACGTTCCTCGTGTGGCGCTTCGGCCTCGCCACACGCAATAGTCAGCAGCAGCGTCGCCGCGATAAGTCCGTGGTGTCTAGATGTATTCATTCGCTGGATCCTGTCAGGTACAGGCGAAACTCCCTTGCCAATGCGTCCCTTCCCTCGGCGTCAAGCAAGTAATCGTAACCGCCAACAGCACGCTGCAAGGACATGATGACTGTCAAGAAGCTGTATAGCGACTCGGCGGATGCCGCCGATGCAGAGAGACTTGCGTTCTGTGCATCCAGAAGTTCGATTACAGTAACGGTACCCTGTGCGTAGGCGTCGCTGACAAGTTCGAGGTTCTTGCGCGACGCCTCCGCCGCTGTGGCAGAGAGGTCAATCTGTACGTAAGCGGCCTGCGCAGCGTAAAGCTGTCGTCGAATCTGTTCTTCGACGCGATCACGTGTTGCTGTGTACAGCGACATCAACTGCCGGAGTTCGTACTCGACTTTCGAGACGTTTGCCCGCTTCTGACCACCGCTGAATATGGGCAGCGTCGCCTGAATTCCAATGCTCCAGTCATTAAGGTCTTCGCCTGCCTGCGGACCGGCACCAACTCCGGACTGACCCAGATTGTTCGTGTAGCGCCCTCCAATCGAGAAATCCGGCAGCCAGTAAGCGCGCCGCTGCGACGTGAGTTCCCGCTTTTTCGCGACAATTTGTGCATCGAGCTGCTGTAACTCGGGAGACTGCCTTAGCGCTCGATCGACATAAAAACGGGAAAATCGCGCATAGTCCGCAGGGCTCGCGATTAGCTGATCAAATTCCCGGCGTGTCATTACGAACGGTTCGTCGAACGACGCTTCACGCAAGGCGAATCTCTCGCCCTGCGGGCGCTGCAGGACGCGGTTGAGTGCGTCCCACGCCTGATTCTCCGCGGATCGGGCATTGAGCACAACTATCATTGACTGTGCGACCTCGGCTTCCCAGCGATAGACGTCCGCCGCCGTCGATGAACCGAGCCGCACCCGTTCCTTCGCAAGCTCGAGGTTGGCCTGAATGGTACGCAGATTGTTTTCCTGCACTTCGAGTTGCGAGTGCGCATTCAGGACCGCGTAGTACGCGCTGGTCGCCGCGAGAACAACATCAAGGCGAAATTGTCGAAGGCTCGCGAGCCGCGCCTGTTGAAGAGACTTCTGTATCTCGAGATTGGCGCGCGCGCTATCAGAATACAGGAGTTGATTGACGTTCAAAGCGGAATCGAGCGATCGCTCGGCAAACAGGCCAGCGGAGACACTTGGCGAATCGCGGCGCAACGTTTGCGAAGCGGAAACATCAAGCTGCGGTAACAGATTGGCGCGCGCGCGCGCGATACTCTGCACGCCGGCCTCGATTCCAAAGCCTTCCGCAATCAGTTCCGGGTTTCTCTCCATGGCCAGTCGTGCGATTTCGACAAGACCGATTTGTTTGCCGCTCACCACTTCAACGCGATTCAAAAGCACCGCATTTTTGATAACTTCGAAGCTTGGTGACAGCCCGATTTTGCGGGCGGTCGCCATATTGATGGTCAGTTGCTCCTTGTGCAGTGATGCGATTGGCTGCTCTTCCGCTCTACCACCAATCATGACAGCCTGCATGTTGAGTGCATTGAGTCGTGCCTGCCGATCGAAATCGCGCGGTTCACGATCGGTTACGAGTAGCCCACGCTCGACATCCGCGACACCCGCAAAGCTATAACTCGGCAGCTTCGCGTCGTTGATCGCATCGATCAGTGCCTCAAACTCGGGGGTCGGCATACGCGGCAGGCCCGCTATGAAAATCGCATCGGTTTCGGCCGGCACACGATTCATCAACTTGTGATCGATGCCGTCATGAACAACTTCGATCAGGTTGATGCCACGGGCTTCGCTCGCCTGATATGCCGCATCGCGGAGCTCAGGTATCGAAGACGAGAGAGCGGCGTCGACAATCAAGACAAGGTTGCGATAATCGAGAAAGCGCGAGAATGTATCGAGATCATCGGCAAAGTTCGCATAGGCGTTCAGGTAATTCAGGTTTGGGATGCCCGACGTACCGTTCACCTCATCGGAAACCAATAGTCCCGTATCCAGAATCAGCGGTAAGAAAGTGGGTTTTGGATATTCCTCGCGAGTGGCTGCAACCTGGTTGGCCACGAATCCGACCACAAGGACCATGTCCACGGTCGGATCAGAATAGGCCCTATCGAGCACTCGTTCAGTCGACTCACGCGACCAGTTACCATCGATTCGACGTATTTCTACGTCGAATTCAGAACCGGCCAATGCGAGCAGTTCTTCAATATACAGGTCCTGCTGCGAGGCCAGACGGTCGGACGGTCCGTCACCGATAACGACGACGACGAAATCCGGTTCCTGCGCTCCAACCGGCAACGCCAGGGCCATTAAGATTACGGTGATTATTCCGACCGACCGAACAGATCGACCTTGCGACAATCCCATAGTTCGCTCCACTTCCTGGTCGGTGAGCATACCGCAAATGGCAGCGGTCAATGGATAGTGATCCGCCGTCCCTCCCATTTATTCATTCTAGGCGGCCTGCCGGTAGTATTCGTGATGCATACCGGCGTACTCCAGTATCACGTTGACCTGAAACTCCAATATTCCTCCCCGTTTTGCCAGACTTTGTGACCGTACCTCTGGATTAGAGCATGGGGCCATGGGGGATCCTGAGAAGTGACCCCGGTAGCTAAGTCACGGCTGTGAGTGGAAAGCCCCATAACGAATGGCCGTGATAATGGTCAGCGAGAGAAGGAGAAAATTACGCGACGACCGCGTCGAAATCACACGTGCAACTCCACGCAATTTCGGCCTGCATACAACCTATGGGTTAGCCCGCTGGGTTGGTGTACGCAGCGCAAATTTTGACCTACATGCCGCCTGCACAACTGCGCAATCATGACTATTCGGACTCGCCGCACGACTCGGGATCAAAACAAACGTCGTCGCCCTCGAGAGGAATGCGCCCGGTCTTGTCGAGAATCCCTTCCATCAGCAGATTCGCGATATCGATACCATATTCGCTGACTGTCACGAGCGCAACGTGATCCATTGACCGGCCCTCTTTCGGATTGTGAAAGCCACCGGTCGTTGCGAGACGAATATAGTCGCGACCGTGTCGTACTTCGTGCTTGTAGGCATGCACATGACCATTGAATACCGTGTACGGACGATCACTCAGGGCCTCCTCAATCTCCGCAAACGCCTTCATATCTTCCCGTTTCCAGGGTGCTTTGTGCATGAACAGAAATGTCCAGCGGACGTCCGGATTTGCTGCAATCGCATCTTGAAAATACCGTGACTGCGTCGCCGAAATATTGCCAGCATTGTGTTCCGGCATCGTGAAATACTCTGTTTGGATGAACGCGTCCCATCCCTCTGACTCAAGAATCTCGATGGCATCCGCTCTCGCACGAAACATTTCCTGGATTCGAGCAGGTGTACTGTCTTCAGTATCCAACACGAGGAATAAAACGTTCCGATACACGAAGTGGTAATAGCTTCTACCGTACCGCGCGTTCCAAGCGTTCCGCAGCACGACATTGTTAATGTCGTGATTGCCGCTGACATAGAACATTGGCGCTGTAGCGCGGCCGGCGCGCTCGTTAAATGAGTCCCACTGGCGATCTATTTCATCCAGATCCTCAGTGCCACCTTCAATAAGGTCTCCGACATTGACTATGAATTCGGGACGGAGCAGTGCCAGCTGCGCAACAGCGATTTCGAATACCCGGTCCCGTTCGTCGCCGGTCAGATCCGAGAATACGGCGAACGTGAATTTATCGTCTGCAGCATCGAAGTTTGCGCCGTTCCACGGCAACACGGTCCCAGGTAGCTCGTGACGAAAAGTCGGTTCATCTGGAGAAACGGCCTGCGTCGAGCATGCCTCGAGACACACCAGAACCACCGCGGCGGTCAAAATTTTTCTCAACGACCAGTCATGCATAATTCAGTCTCTCCTCAAAAGCTCCACGGCGATAGTGCTTCAACTCCCAGGCGCGCAAAGCTCTTCACCGTCGAATGCCTCGAACACGCCGAGAAGTGCAGCGGTCTCGGAGTCCGTACGCTCCAGGTCGTGGCCCGGAAACTTGGTGGCCTCACCTTGATAAAGGAAACTCACTGTCGCAATTCGGTGTTCGCTAAACCAGTCTGTTACAGCACTGACGTTTTTTTCACCATCGTCAAAGAAGACGACGTAGTCATAAAGCTCGTCGACTGAAAGGCGAGCCAACAAGTCCCCTAGCATCGCGCCATTGTTTTGTCCCGCCAACATCCCAACGCCATTCTGGAAGCTGGCTTCACGTGGACTGGGAACCTCCGGACTTTTGGACGGGATGTACGCACTCATAGATTGCATTCGGTAAGCGATTGCCTGCATATCGAAAACGCAACGGATCTTTCGTGGCGAGTCATCCGGAAGCGCACTTTGCCACTGGTACCAGTGGTCGCCACCAACAAACTGTTCCTTCTTGCGTGGCTTACCAGGTATCGATTACGCATTGCTGCCAAGCGCGTCGCGTGTAGGGATCGCATCGGAAGCGCCAATGCGCTGCACGCAAAGTGCTGCTGCCTGGCTCGCGATTTCCGCTGCCTTACAGGCCTCGAATCCCTCGAGGCGCAACGAAACGTAGTACCCAAGGAATGTGTCACCCGCGGCGGTCGGGTCGACCGCATCAACCGCCAGGGCCGGAACCAGTATGCTCTCGCGGCGATTACAAATCTGGCAGCCTCTGTCCCCAAGCGTGACCACTACTTCCGGCGGACCCAGTCGCACGAGCGCCTGCCCCAGATCAACTGCCGTCGCATCACGACCGACCAGGTGTGCCGCTTCAGTACGATTTACAACGAGCGTATCGGTGAGAGTGAGAAGTTCTTCAACATCGTCTGGCATTGGCGACGGGTTCCATACAGTCGTCGCCGACTTTGCTCTTGCCGCCTTGAAGAGCGCCCTTACAACTTGCGCTGGAGCCTCGCCGTTGCCAACTACGATCCGAATACCGTGCCAAGTATTGCCGAGCTGCCCGACAACATCGACTGCCGTCTCAAGATTAGCGCCAAGATCGACGACAATCAGGTTCTCCGCATCATCGCCAACCAGGATGATTGCTCGCCCCGTGTCCGTATCCGGCAACACTGAGAGAAATTCGCAGGAAATGCCTTCCGCCAGCAAGAACTCGCGTATGTCCTGACCCGCAACATCGTCACCTACCGATCCGACTATTCCAACCTCGGCGCCGGCGCGTCGTACGGCCAGTGCCTGGTTGAGCCCCTTACCGCCTATAGCCTGGCTCTTGGAGACGGTATTGACGGTCTCGCCAGCCTTCGGGAGCGCACCGACCCGGTAGGTCGTGTCCATATTGACGCCGCCGGCAACCAGCACTCGAGGCATTGGCATACAATCTCCCAGGTGATAATCTGCAAGGAGTTAAACGTTTCATTATATGTACGCGAGGCCGCCATGTCGACAGACGAACTGATTGACCGCCTTCCCAAGGCCGAGCTGCACATTCACCTCGAGGGGTCGTTGGAGCCGGAGTTGCTTTTCGAATTGGCCCAACGCAACAGTGTTGAAATTGGCTTTGACTCCGTCGAAGCGCTCCGTTCGGCCTACGTCTTCTCGGACTTGCAGGAGTTTCTCGACATCTACTACGTCGGCATGAATGTTCTGCTGACCGACCAGGATTACTACGATCTCGCTACCGCATACTTCAATCGTGCACGCGCTGATAACGTACGGCACGTTGAAGCGTTCTTCGATCCGCAAGGACATACCGGGCGGGATGTTCCGATTGAGGCTGTCGTAGAGGGTTTCGTTCGCGCTATCCAGGATGCCAATGCATCAGGATTGAGCGTTGAGCTGATTCCATGTTTTCTCCGACACCTTCCGGTGGAGGACGCTGAACGAACTCTCGACGCCCTTGAACCTTTTCTCGAACATTTTGTCGGTGTCGGACTCGACTCCAGCGAGGTCGGCTTTCCACCAGGACAGTTCATGTCGGTGTACGCGCGCGCTCATGCACTTGGCCTTAAACTCGTGGCTCATGCAGGCGAAGAAGGCCCACCAAGCTACGTCTGGGAGGCGCTCGATGCACTTCGCGTCGATCGTATTGACCACGGCAACCGCGCGATGGAAGACAAGAAACTGGTTGAACGAATTGCGATACGGAAGATTCCGTTGACGGTCTGTCCGCTTTCAAATCAAAAACTGTGCGTCGTCGACAAGTTGGAGAACCATCCGCTTCGCGAGATGCTCGACGCGAATCTTCTCGCTACCGTCAACTCCGATGACCCGGCGTACTTTGGTGGCTACATGAATGACAATTTCCGTGCGATCGCCGCGGCGCTTGAGCTAACGGCCGACGAACTTGTGACACTGGCGAAAAACTCCTTCACGGGCTCGTTTTTGCCACGCGAAGACGTGGATCACTGGCATGGCCAGATTGATCAGATTGCCGGCGGTATGAAGAGCGGTCCTCACTAGCCTGCGGGACCTGATGAGCCACGTACCTTCAGTTCGACATTCAGCACAACGCGGCTTCTCGAGTCTGGCAGATTTTCCATCCTCAGACGGCGTATCAAGAGATTGACCGCCTCAATCCCCATCTGCGCGGTGGGCAGGCGAATCGTCGTAAGCGAAGGGCTTACTACTTTCGAAAACGCGATATCGTCGAATCCGACAACCGAAACCTCGCCAGGAACATTGACGCCCAACGCATCGAAAAACTGAATAGCACCCATCGCAATCAGATCGTTGCCGCAAACGACGGCGGTAACGTTCCGCTGATTCAATCGCGTTACAGCCGCGTCAGTAAGCTCCATCGAAAAGGGGTGTTCTACACGCCAGACGATCTTGCCTTTGCGCCCTATGGTCTTGGCGAACCCAACGCTGCGCTCTTTGGCGCTGGTCGCAACCTGCGGTCCCTCAAGAATCCCAAAACGCTTGTGACCAAGGCCAAGAAGATGATCCGCCAATAGTCGCCCACCCTCGGCGTACTCGGCTTGTACGAGGTCTCGATCCGGGCTGTCACGATCAAGGACCACGACAGGAACATCATCGCCAAGGCCTTCCCCGATTACGGTGTCGTCAATCGGGAAAACGATGACGCCGTCTACGCCCTGTTGAACAAGCCCCTGCATGGCTTTGAGCTCGGTGTCGTGCGATCCCTCAGTGTCGACAAGAAAAACCTGCAGATCGTGTCGCCGACATTCGAGCAGAACTGCCTGGGCCAGTGTCGCGAAGAACGGATTTTCGATGTTCGGAATGACCAACCCAATAATATCGCTGTGGCCGGTTTTCATGGCGCGCGCTGCACGATTCTGCCGGTAGCCGAGTTTCGCGGCCGCCTTGCGCACCTTCTTACGCATGTCGGTGCTGATCGAACCGCTGTTGTTCAATACGTACGAGACTGTCGCGATAGAGACTCCGGCCTCCGCGGCAACATCATGCAGAGTCGCTCGGCTTCGCTTGCCGCCCTTGGTGGTCTTTTTTCGGGGCATCGTGCCTTTCTCGGAGACTGAGAGTGAAATCGTCAGTTAAATTTTAACTTAAAAATCGGTGGAGTAAACTCCGCTCTCGATTTCACTATCTTGGCTTGCGGCTCTTTAGCAGTTTTGCACTTTGCGCAATACCCGCTGCGACAGCAACCTCCAGATCAGCTTCACCTGCAAGCACGGCCGCCATCGTTCCGCCTGCCAACGTGTCGCCCGCCCCCGTGGTATCCGGAGTCTCGATGGTTTCAGCTACAGGAACAACGACGAGGCGATCGTGCGCTTCAACCAGGACACCATCGCTACCACGCGTTTCAACAATTACAAGACCAGGACGTGGCGACTCCCCTACAGACTCGTTGACAAACTCGCGTTCGCCAGCATTGCAAAAGATGTAATTTGCTCGCCTGGCGCATGCAGTGCGCACGTCATCAGGGTAGGCCGTCAAATCTGTTTTGGCCACCCAGGCGACTATCGCCGCAGGTGAGATTGCATCCAATATCTCGTCGGAAAGCGACGGCGGACCAACAGCGATCAGAACGAAATTTGCGTTGACTAAGAGCTTTCGTTGGGTTTCGGTCAGTGTGCGTGGCACCACATCAGGGGGTTGAAACAGGCAGCCGTAGTCGCCGTTGGGTTGGTAGATCAGAAAACAGGCCGCTGTTGTCGAGCCATCAAGGACTCTGATTCCATCGGTCGAAACGTTTGCACTGTTGCAGGCGGACCGGTAAGCATCTCCCCCAACGTCTGACCCTATCCATGTTACAGGCGCCGCCTCAATACCTTTTAGCGCGAGCTGCTTGCTCGCATACAGGGCTGCACCACCAGGGCGTGGCCAAGCATCCTGAGCCGTATGGCGAACGGTCCGTGTACCCGTTCCATCAAAATGCTCCGCCAGCTCGATGGAATAGTCGACTGTTGCAAAACCGGTGGTAACCGCGCGAATTCCTGTCACTGCTCAACCCCTTCAGAAGAGAGAACGCCGCGGTTCCGCGGCGCTCTGGTTCATGCCCGGGAAGGCCTTGCGGGGGATCTAGAACTCGGCGCTTACGCTGAGCGTAACCGTTCTCGGGAAACCAATGAAATAGCGATCAAGCGCCGACTCGGCTGTTAAGCCGCCAATGACACCGAACTCCGGCAGCGAGGACGTCGCGCCTGTTACCGAGCCGATAAACTCCTCATCGAATAAATTGTCGATATTGAGCTGCAGGCGTAAGCGATCCATCCCGGCGATAGTCGGCAAATCGTACGTGGCCGAAATCCCCAATAACCAATAGCCGTCGATCTCTTCGTGCCGCAGGAAGTCGCCACCGTTGACGCCATTGCCATTTTCGTCGAAGCAGAAAAACGGATTGCAGAAACCGGGTACGAAGATGTTAGCACCGAGTCGGTCGCTGACATACTTCGCATTGAGCGCAGCCGTAAATTCATCATTTGGCGACCACTGAATCTCCCCGAAGAATGCGTTGTCAGGGATATCGTGCACCGCAGCACCGGCGATAATGCCCTGATTCGGGTCATCAGCCGCCCACTCGGCGGACTGGTTCGCGTAGGTACCGTACAGACTGAAATCGCCGACATTTAGCGAGCCGGTAACTTCGAAGCCGCTTGCCTCGACGCCACCCTGGTTGACAACCTGCGTCGATGAATTGCCGTTGATTACGTCATCGATGTCGTTCGGATCAACATTCGTAGGCACTGTCGTAAGGCGATTCTCGAAATCGATCTGGTAATACTGCACTGAGAGCGCGGCGTTGTCTCCGACATAGCGCAGACCGATGTCGATATTTGTCGACGTTTCGGGCTCAAGCGTTCGCGGGTCAATCGCGTCACTTGATCCCAGGAACGCATCTTCGAAGATTCCGCCAAAGTTCTCCGAATAACCTGCAAAAACCTCTAACGTATCTGTGAAATGGTAAACGCCACCAAATTTCAGATCGACGCCGTCCGTTTCCGCCGTGATCTTGTTAATGCCTGAAAACTCGATCGGCGAATTCCAGCTGTACTCAACATCGTGCATCGTTAGTCCGATGTCGATTCCGACCTTATCGTCGAGCAAACGCATCTTGTTCTGGACATAGAAATATGTGGTGTCGGTTTCAAGGGTGCGCTCGTACTGAATATAGCCAAGCGAGCTGGCCGAATACTCGATGCCGCTCCGAACGTCATTAACGCGGAAGAAATTGCGATCCTCGTTGGTTTCGTCATTCTCGAACCACGCACCAATGCGAATGTCGTTGAACCCTCCGAGATTGTCGAATGTCAGTTCGGCTGTGGCACCGGAGCGCTCACGGTTACGCGGTGTAACACGCATATCGGCAACGCGGTTCCCGCCCTGGTCGAACTCCTCCTCAATCGTGTTTTGATCCCGTGGATCACCCGACACAGTGGTCGTTGAATCGGTCTGATAGGCAAACGACTCGCCTTCCAGGTCGTGATAGTAAGGATTGATCGACAAGCCAACCGTATCGGATAACGCCAGATCGATATTGAGGTATGTCAACAGATCCTCGCGGACGCCACCCAGAGCACCACCGAAGCCAGTGAAACCACCATCGACATCGGGGTCGCCGGCAAATACGTCATTTACCGTATCGGAAGTCGGGTCGTTTAGGAAGTCGCCGAGCGATACGATACCGAAATCATTGTCGTTGAGTTCGTTGTAGCTGATGCGATATTTGACGATCGAACCCGACGAGAACGTCTTCACAATTTTGCCATCGAAGTGCTGACGTGACTTGTCGCGGTTCCTGGGTCCCGTGTAAATATCGTTCGACTGATCGGAAAAGCTCCAGTAGCTCGTCAGTCCGTCCATGATCTCGCCAGTATCAACTTTGACAAAGAGCCTTTGATAATTGTGGTTGCCCGTAGCAATTCCAAACTCAGCACCAAACCCATTGTCCGGGTCCATTGTTTCAAAGTTGATAAAGCCGCCTAACGCTGAGCGAGACGGGGCACCAATCTCACCAGAGCTCTGCGATACACGAATGAGACCGACGTTAGAGCTATCGACGTAACGATTTGGCGGAGAACCACCATTGAAGCGCGCGTCACCGGCGGGAATTCCATCGACCGAGAGGCCGATTTGCTGATCGTTCAGACCACGTAGATATAGCTCAAGCGAGAAACTGCCGCCTCGCGAATCGCCGGTTGACACCTGGACGCCCGGAATTTTCACCAACGCCTGAGTAATTTCGGCGCCGGCGGGCCGCAACTGAATGTCTTCCTCGCCCAGCACAAATTCTGCACGGCCGAGCCCACTGCCGTAGCGCTCTTTCAGGCCGAGCACCCTGATTTCTTCAATTGCCTCGTCGTCCTGCGCGATCGCAACGAAAGGCATGACCAATGTCGCGATAAGCACGGTGCTGAGAATCCTTTCTAGCCTCTTCATGGATATTCCCCCTGTGCTGAGAATTAAACGTTTCACTCTTTTGACCAGTTTAACCCCGAAATATCCGTAATTCAATTGCCCGCGATCGGCCCTCCTGTTCGAGCGAACGAGAGGGCATACAGAAGTTAGTAATATATTCGTAAAAACAATATGTTATTGATGTTTACGCGATGCGGCTGGGCGGACTGCATTCTGATCAGGGAAAGTGCCTCGCCTAGTGGGGTCATACGTTTCAGTTAACTTGCGCAATTGCGCCGCTGTTAGCTGTATACGGCCTCGCAAACGGCTCGGCACTTGACGAGATCGAACGTGCCACCGGTCCGAACACCCGACTCCATGTCGATCCAGTAGTCGAAATCGCCCGCAACGTCGATTCGCTCCGCAATGAGTTGTGCAACGTTACCCGGTCCGATTCCGCCGGATATTCCACAAAACGGGTGTTGTGATCGGATCGGCGGGAACGAAGTCGGGCGCACGCCTTCGCCGAACGACACGTCATACAGCCAGTCAACCGCTGTCTCGCTCTCTGGAAACGGCCCATTACACTGCAAAACACCGCGAACGCCCTGCTTCGCCGCGTAACGGCCTACGGCGCTGACCACTCGCTCATTTGCGCCATCGCGGCCGTGGTTTACCTGTATGCGCGAAAATCCAGCGAGGTTCAGGTCCGGGCTTTGGCCCCTGGCAATTTGTTGCGCGTAAGTTCCGCAAATGTGCGCGCACAGGCGAACACCGGCAGCGCGAAATCGATCGATTTGCTGCGCGGTTGGGAACAGTGGACTACCTGCCTGTTCCCGATCTACGAGTACGCCCCACTCGACCGGGTACCGATGACTCAGTTCCGTCATTCCTTTCACGAGGGCCACATCGTCAATTCCGGTAAACGTGACAAATGCGGGCTTTGCTACTTCATTGGCCAACACCAATTCTCCTCTACAGATAGAGCAACGACGCGATGGCCGCTGTCAGGCAGTTCGTCATAAATGAAACGAGAAGCGCCCACATTCCAAACCGGATAATCTCGTCACGCCGCTCTGGTGCCATCGCGCTAACACCGCCGATCATGATTGCCAGACTGCCGAGATTGCCGAATCCGCAGAGCGCGAACGTCAATATGAAGTGCGTACGTTCCGACAGGTGTCCGTAACTCTCAGCGAGCGCCGAATACGCGACCAGCTCGTTGACCGCAACTTTCGTGCCTAATATCGATGCTGCGTCAAGCAGCTCCGTTTGCGTAATCCCCATGAGCCACGCGACGGGAGCAAGAGCATATCCCAGAAGCTTCGCCAGTGATGGTTCGCCAGGCAGCAATCCCAGAAGCCCGTCCAGGAGTGCGACGAGCGTTACGAAAACGATCAGGAGGGATACGACGTTTACGAAGATCTTTACGCCATCGGCAGTGCCAGTGACAAGCGCATCCATCGTGCTTCGGTACGGGGTCTCGATACTAACGACCTCGTCGCTACGAGTTTCGCTGTTGATTGCCGGGAATAGCATTAACGACAGCGCCAGTGCGCCCGGAACATTCATCAGTGTCGCGGTTACCAAATTTGCGAACGCCGCCGGGTCGGTATGCATAATTCCACTGATGATGACGGCGGTACCGCCGGCGATCGTGGACATGCCAACGGCCATAACCGCGAATAGCTCAGACGAGCTTATACGCGATAGGTAGGGCTTGATAAGCAGCGGCGCCTCGATCATGCCGAGGAACGCATTTGCAACGGCCGCAAACCCAACCGGACTACTAACACCAAGCGTTTTTCGGGCGAGCCACGCACCAATTGCCACGATCGAGCCCAGGACACGCCAGTGCCATAACATGGCTGATATAGCGCCGATGACCATGATTACGGGCAACACTTGAAAAGCGAAGATGAAGGTTGAAGTACCTTCAATTTGCTCAAACGGCAACTCGGCGTTGCCAACATAGCCGAACACGAATGCCGTCGCCTTCTGGGTTGCCGCTTCAATTGACTTGGCAAATACCGTGACGCCTACCAGGAATTGCTTGGCCCAATCAACGTGTAAAAACAATGCACCGGTGGCTGCCTGTCCTGCCAGGGCTATGCCGACAACTTTCCAGGAGATCTCGCGGCGCGAGCGCGACAACAATGTCGCAAGTGCGAGTACCAATCCGATGCCTAAGGCAGCCTGCATTGCCGCCATCATTAATCCCCACCACGAGTGGCGAACACGAGCGACTCATACAGCGCCCAGAATCGGTCGCTGTTGGCCTCGAGTACGACCGTTGCGCGTTTCCGCTCCGGCTTGTTCAAATTGAACTCGCTCGCGTCCGAGAATGAAACGACTCGGCCGTAGCTCGGCCCCTCAGAACAATCGACCGACAGCCAAAAAGACTTCTTTTTCTGAACAACACTACCGTCGAGCAAACACGCGGCGGCCAACGCATCCCAGACAGGCAGTACAAACTTTGGGCTTTTCGCAAATACGGGCTCAAATTTTGGCTTGTGGAATCTCTGGAAAACATCCAGATCGCCATACACGCTTGACCACCGCTGATACCGAGTGATGTCCAACACGACTTTGTCGGTTGCATCTAAAGGAACGATCAACAGATCCAGATCCTCTTCGAGAACAATTGCAGCTGCCTCCGGGTCGAACCACCAATTGAACTCGGCGGAGGGTGTGACGTTTCCAGGCACGAAAAAGGCACCACCCATGCAAATAATTCTGTCGATATTGCGTCGAATATCAGGCGCAATCCTCAGTGCCAGCGCGATATTGGTTAGTGGGCCAATCGCAAGCAGCGTTACAGGATCATTGGAACTACGAATCTGATCAATCAGGAAGGACACTGCGTGGCGTCCACCATTCATTGCCTCAGGACGTGGCGATGGCTGCTTCTCAAGCAGGTCGGCATTACCCCACGCGCCACCGAACGCGGCACCGTACAGACGCGATCGATGTGCAAAGTCGGACTGACGATGCAAAAGGGGCTGACCTGCACCCTCAGCAACGGGTATATCGTACAAGCCAGCCCGTTTGATCGCATCTTCGGCGTGTTCAGCACCCGTTCTGGCCCAGGTGTTACCGGTCACAGTCGTAACGCCGCGAAGATTCAGGTAACCAGCCTTGTGATGCTCCGCCACCATCAGCAATGCTTCATGGTCATCAGCAAGTGCGTGGAAGTCGGAGTCTATTAGTACGGTCTTCTTCGCCATTCGGCAAACCCAAAGTGAAACGTTTCACTTTAGTTTAGCCAAATTCTGAGTTATTGGCAAAAGATGATTGTTTCTCCCATAAATTCATCCCGGACCGCATGACGGAAGTATTCATGATGCGAACGGCCGCAATGTCGAGGTGACTGAAATGCGCCGATGACACGCTTGCCGTACGCGTTCTGCCACGGTAAGGGCGGCGAAGTCAGAACTTCGGCCAGGTCAGCGGACGTGACCTTTCGCAAACGAGACGTAAAGCACACCAAGAAGTATGATGAGGAAGAGCTGCCAACAGCTTCCAAGTTCTTAAATTGCCCCGGCGGGAAATCAGGGAGATAAACCAATGACAATGATTAAGTCGCATTGCGCGGTTGCCGCTCTGTTGGCAGGTGCTGCTTTTACTGCGCCCGCAGTTGCCTGCGACAACAAACATTTCGCAATCATAGAACCGTTCGTCGGAACGTGGCAGGAGTTTACGATTAAGGATGAGTCTCGAATACCGATCGGGACCCTTAGCACCGAGGCGCATCGCGAGACTTGCACGATAGCCCAGTCATTCACAAGCGAAGATTCCGACTTTACCTTTCGGTCATTCGGATACTTCGAACCGACATCCAGCATGTGGGTTGAAACCTACGTGTTTAGTACCGGGTCTGTGACACAGTATCATTGGTTGGTTGATAACGATGACATCATACTAAGGCGCGTTCGTGGAACAACGTCGCTTGACTTTGTTCATCAACTGCGACTCGTCGAAGTGACCGGAGATTCGTACAAAGTCATTGAGCAGAGATCCGCCGATGGCGGGAAATCTTGGGAAAATACCGAAACGACATTGGCAATGCGCAGGAAATGATAGCGAGAGCTCTCTCCCGGTGCACGGCTGGAGAATTCAAGGCTGCGATAGAGTACGTAAGCTTCCTGTGCCTCCTATCAATTCACCGTGTGCCGTCAGGACTTCCTTTGAACCGGCGGATGTGACTTTTCGACAGAAGCTCGCGCTGAACTTCCGGTCCCGATCACGGATCAGGTACGTCGGCACATCATCCTCGGTACCAACGAATTACGGTTGCGGGCGCACGATGTGTAACGCATCTCGCCATCGTGGCCAGATACAGGAGCCATTTGCAGCAGCCATCGGTCAGCCTGATAGGGCGACACTTCTCGTACCCCGCTGCACTAGCACCCCAAAATCAAGCACTTAGTGCCCTAAAGCGCAAAAAAAGAACAAAAAACGAGTGTTTTGGACAGTACTCGTCCTCACTCATTCACCAGTATGCACTCCACGCTGGCGGCCGATTTCGGCTTGCCACGCGAATGACCACTAACGGAGTGTTGAAAATGAAACGGAACAAGATCCTCACCGCACTGGCAGTGCTCGCCTTCTTCGGGATCGCCACGGACCCCTCGGTAGCAGGCGAGCCTGACCAGGTCCAGCAGAGCTTCGAACGGGAGCTCAATCACGAGCCGGCACCGCCTGCCAAGATTCGCCGCGAATCAATAGACGATGACGAGCTGTACAGCATTGTCAATTCAGTTCACTGGACTCGGACCGATCAGGAAGCGGCCAAGGCGGAAGAAGCGGCAGCAGACGAAACTGACGAAGACGACGACACCGAATGATCGGGTCACGCAGGGCCGGCCGTATTCCTTCATTCGCGATTGGGAATCCGGTATTGTTGATTTTCGAATTGAGGTTCAACAATGGCCCTGCGTTCCGGATTCACGCTTGGTGACTGGACGGTCTATCCGCTGGAAGGTCGACTCAGCCGCGATCGGGAAGACCGTCACGTTCAGCCCAAGTCAATGGAAGTCCTCGTGCACCTCGCCGAAGCCGGTGGGGCGGTCGTCGAACGTGAAAACCTGCTGCGTGACGTCTGGGGCGAGCGCGCTGTCAGCGATGAGCCGCTGACGCGGTGTATCGGCGAACTGCGCAAGGCACTGGGCGACGATCGCTCGGACCCCGACTACATTCGTACCATTCCGAAGCGCGGCTACCAATTGCTGCCGGCCGCAACAGAGCTGGCTGACAAAGCACCAACGACCGCGTTGCGGTGGAACAAGAATCGCAGGTTGATTTACATTCTCGGCGCAATCGCGATAGGCATCGCGGCATTCACAGCAGCAAACCAGTGGCTTGCGCAGAAGGACGAACCGCGCAGACCCCCGGCTACCGAGGCGGTCGTAGCCAATCGGTCCATTGCTGTTCTTCCCTTTGCGGACATGTCGCCGGCGGGTGACCAGGTGTACTTGTCGGATGGCATATCGGAGGAGCTCCTCAACCTGCTGACGAAGATTCGTGAGCTGCGTGTCATTTCGCGGACGTCCTCGTTTTCTTTCCGCGATTCATCCCTCGATATTCGCGATATCGGGGAGCGACTTGGAGTTGCCTACATTCTCGAGGGATCGGTCAGGACGTCGGGAGACAGAATCCGGGTCACGTCGCAGCTGATCGACGCACGCACCGACACTCACATCTGGTCGGAGACCTACGATCGCGATCTGCACGACATCTTCGCGATTCAGGAAGAGATCGCCGTGGCGGTTGTCAGCAAGCTGGAACTGACTTTACTCGCTGGAGCGATCGAAACGCGGGAAACCAGCCCGGAGGCCTACTCACTGTTTCTCAAAGCGCGCTACCTGCACGAGCACACGGGTGGCGATTCGTTTCTGCAGGCGTTTGACTATTATAAGGCCGCTCTGGAGATCGATGAGAACTATGTTCCCGCGTGGGTCTGGCTGGCCGCCTTGTATGACGACACGGTCAACAGTGCCGGCTTGCCACTCGACGAAGTCGGGCGACGGGCGCGTAGCGCGATTGATCGCGCGCTGGCGATCGATCCGGATGACCCGCTTGCGCTCGGAATGAGCGGCATTCTGCTCGATGCCTGGGACAACGATCTCGTGACGGCTGCGGCCCGGATGCAAAAGGCACTGAGAATCGACCCGGGCAACACCATTCTGCTGCGGTGGGCGGCCATATTGCTGAATTCGCTTGGACGCCATGAGGATGCTGTCCGCGTCACCGAATACCTGTTCGAACAGGACCCGATTGGCAACATTTCGAAGGTCAACCTGGCATCAACGTATATCCTGGCTGGCCGCTATCGCGATGCAATACGCGTGTGCGAGATCAACGCGGTCATGAACGCGGGGACCGGTCCGTGCCAGTCCCGCCTGATTCTTGCCTACACGTACGCAGGCGATGCCGACGCCGCGTTCAAACGACTTGAGACAGTCGCGGGATCGCGGGTTCACGTCCGCCTGGCACCGATGGTCTATCACGCACTCGGTCAGACGGACAGCTTCAACGCCGCGATGGCAGACCTTGTGGACGCGTATCAAGGCGGCGACAGAGGATTGGCCTATTGGCTGGGTCTTACCTACACCTACATGGGCAACAAAGATACCGCGATGGAGTGGTTTTCCCGTGCTTTTGCCGACGGCGTACTCAATGTCTCGCCGAATGCCGCTGTCCTCAAGGACCTGCAAGGGGATCCACGGTGGGAGACTCTGCTGCGAAGGCTCGGACGAACGGTCGATACGCTACAAGCTATCGAGCTTGCAGTGCACCTTCCTGTCCCTCGTGAGAACCTGCCGCACCTAGTGCCGCATGGCCAGAAATGACGATCACATAATCACGAGTACCCGAATTCGACTCTAGCGCTGGGTATTCGTCGCCGATATTCTTGTCAGCGTTGCCTGCGTAGCGCTCAGCAAATCGTCATCGCCGGCTATGTATTTCAAGAACCCTTCGTTCACTTCTGGCTGGTAGCGGCTGAAGATGCCTTCGCTAACCATTAGTAGTTGGTGATCGATCCCTGCTTGGTGGAGGGCTTCCTGAACGGCTGTACCCGAGAATAGAAAAAGCACGGCATGCCAAAGCTGCCCGGGATCGAGATGCCCCTGTTGCTCTGCAACCTGAAATATTGTTTTGCCGACAGTTGATTGGTCCGGATCAATAATTGCGTGCGACGGCTCGTGGAAAAGAAGCTCAAGCCATCCGCCGGGTGGCCAGGAGTTATCAGGTCCTCCAGGTCTGGACGTCAACACGGCGTGAATGGGTTGAGTTGTACAATATGCACCTGCCCAATTCGCATCCCACGTAAGATCGACTCGAATTTCCTCATCCGGCCATGGCTGTTGTGCGAGTTCCGAGATGCGATCGAGCACCTGGTTCTCCATAGACCGGATCCGGTCCAGATGCCAGGCCACTATCTCTCTGTTCTGCCGGTCATGTCGCGGCCAATAGTATTTCCGATAAATCGAAGCAGCGGTCTCGAGCTGCGCGAGATGTTCACCGGCCACTTCGCCCGCTTCGGGTAAAACGTGCGCCTCGTATCCAATCAATGCACGTTTTACCGCGTACATACGGCGATCCATTAACAAGTCGCGATCGGCGAGGTTGTCTCGATACCAGTCAATCGCTCCGTCAATCTGAGCAAACTCGTCCCTACTCAGATTTCGACCGCCATCGATTGGCTGCCCGTCCGCGCGCTGGGCCTGTGCGTACAGAAAATGGTGAAGGTTTATCCAGAAGTTGCTGTAGAACGCGTAGCGATCCGTACGCTCGATCAAAGATGAGGGCCATTCAGATTCGGCGTAAACGGACCACGACGTGGTTGCGACGAACAACAACAGAACTGTCCGACACAATGTGAAGAATACGCTGGGAGATGAATTGCTTCTCAACAAGGATCCCCTTATGCATTGGAACGCCGCCGCAGAGCTTTGCAAACGAGCGGCAATGGGTCATTTACGTCGCAAGAATGCGCGAAAACGGCCGGCCGTTCAACCAACGTCCCGGACACACTCGAGGCCAACCATCGGCAGCCGGAAAATGTTTGATCCGCCAGATCGGTCTGAGTTGAAATAAATGAATGCACCATCTCGCGTCCAGAAGGCGTAGCTATCCTTCCAGTCTCCCTTGGTAAGCCGGGATACACGTTCGCCATCCGGACCCAGGATGTAGAGATTGAGCATTCCGTGTTGACCGTCGATATCCGAGCTATAGACGATGTGGCGACCGTCTGGCGCCCAGGCTGGATAGCTGTCCGCATATTTGCCGTCAGTCAGCTGAGTTTCCTGGCCAGTGTTGGCATCAAGCACTATCAAATCAAAAATGTCCCCTCCCCCTTCTCGTGTGCCCTGCTGACGATTGAAGACTATGCGCTCACCGTCCGGCGAATACTGTGCGTGAGCGTCGTAACCGGGGTACTCGGTGAGGCGTCGCAAGGTTCGCGTAGATTTATCGAGAATGTGAATATCCGACTGCCCGTCTACACGATATGAGTTAAACAGAATGATCCGGCCGTCTGGTGAGTAACTAGGCAGCCAGTCCCAGTCTTCGTGCGATGCCACTGACTGCAGTTCACCCGTTGCTCGTTCATATTCGTAGATGTCGGTCTTTCCGTTGCCACTCGCTTGAGCCACGACAATAAACTTGCCGTCGGGCGAGTACGTGCCGGAATTGGTAAAGATGCTGGAAAGATCGGTTTTCTCTCCGGTCGCGAGGTCCATCTCATAACCCCGCGACTCAAGATTTGGCTCACCTTTCTGTCTGAAGGCCATGAGAAGCAAGCTCCCATCCGTCGACACACCCTGCACCTGATACTGATCGTTGTCGCCTGCCGTGATCTGTTCAATGACGCAACCGCTGGGGTCCACAAGTCTGTCAAAGGGACTCGCCGACTCCGGCGCATCAGACTGGTGCGCGACATCCTGCGCCGGATCAGAGGAACAGGCGGTGAGCACCAACAGCAAGGCTACGGCAACGTTGATGAAGGTCGAGCCAAAGTAACGGTTCGTCGTCTCTAGAGTGGTTTTCATCTGATCTCGCTAGCGTGGAGTGCGTTTTTGTGGAAGGCTCATGAATGTCATTTGTTAGTCAGGACCCGCCAACGCCGGGCGCCGGCAAATCCTTCCCTGGCAAAGATGGCATGATCGACTGCTCGCAATATTGAACGACTTAAACCAGCTCTGGAACGGATGCAACGTTGTGGTGACGACAATCCATGAACGACGCAAAATCGACACTGGAGGAACACAAGTACGATCGCCTGGTTGTTTTTAAACGTCGGACGAACTCCGCAGTCTTCGCGGAAGAACGCTACGAACGCGCGTTCGAATACTCACTGCACGAACATGCGCAAGCCTTTTTCATGCTGACCGAAAACTGTGTGTATCGGGAGCAACTTGGTAGCAAGACGTTTCACCATCCGGTGAATTCAATCATATGGCGACCTGCAGAGATCGTTCACGCCGACGCCATGGCGGGCACCAACGGACGGACGTTTTCCGTGTATGTCAACAATGAACTAATGAGGCAGTTCGACGACTACGGGAAAACCCCTGCTGAGTTCTCGGAAAACAACTCCTATCTTGTTTTCCTGGCCCGACAGCTACGCAACGAATTCAGAAACTGGTCACTTGGCTCCGAACTGATTGCAGAGGGGCTCGTCCTCGAAATGCTGGGTTACGCGTCCAGGGCCGATGCACGCACCCAAACGGTCGCGCCGCTCTGGCTGGGCAGGATTGCCGAAAAACTGGACTGCGAGTTTCTGGAAGACCATACCAACGGAAGACTCGCACGCGAGGCTGGCGTGCATCCCGTACATCTCAGCCGGACATTCCGCAAGCACTACGGCAAGTCGATTGGCCGGTTTGTCAAGGAGAAACGTGTTCACCACGCAATGTTGCTCATTGAGCAAGGCCGCATGACTTTGGCTGAAATTGCGAACGCATCGGGATTCTCGGATCAAAGCCATTTATCAAGAGGATTCAAGGAAATCGTTGGGATCACACCTGGCGCCTTTCGGCGTGACGTGAGGCCGCCGCGAGTGCACGGTTCGCGTGCGGTGGGCTTGTATAAGTAATTTCTATTTTAACTAAACTGTACCTCCTATAAATTCATTCTATGCGGCTTGCCCATAGTATTCGTGATGCAACCCACCGCAGTGTCAACGCGATTGGATGGCGCCGCGATCAGGAAGCTGAACGATCCTTTCCTTCGGCGAGTCTTTATCCAGCGAAAGATGCGTGCGGACCTCGTTGTAGTAGCAGGCATACCGCCTAACCGTCCTGCGGAGATGCTGCTCGACTAAGGTGATCGTGTGATCCAGGCATCAAGGTACGCCAAGTCTGTGATGGCGGCTTTTTATTCTTGATCATGTACTTGGAGACGACGGCCTCTGACGCGATGCCATCGGATTGCGGTTTCGGGCCGCACGACGTGTAACACATCCCGCCATCGCGGCCAGATCTTCGAAACGAGAGCCCAGAAAGAACGGTCGGCCTGAGAGAGTTGAGGCCGATTGTCCTTCACTTTCAACGCCGCTCGCCGTCCAGGTAATCGCGTATAGCGGCGGCGACAATTGCGGGCTTTGTCATGAACCCCATCATGCCGAGGTCCGGCAAGTAACGAAACTGCGCCCCGGGCATCCGGCGATGCGCTTTGCGGGTCGGTTCCGTCATCACCTCCTCGAATGCCATAAACAAAGTCGGCGTCCGTATCGCCGCTAACCCGGCATCGGCATCCCATGCGAACACGGCGCGCGGACCCCATTCGCCATTCGGCCCGGCAAGCATGCGATCGGTGAAGCGCTGCAGGCGACGCTTTGCATCGACCGCCGGATCCCCGTTGATGACGATACGCCTGTACATCTCGTCGACGTAGTCCGGATCGTTCCAGAACGCGTAGGGGCGCAAGAAGCGGTTCTGCATTTCCAGTCGCCGCGAAGCTTCATAGTACGGAACTCCACACAGAATCAACCGGCGTACGAGATCGGGAGACTGACGGGCAAGCTCGGCCGCGATACAGGAACCGGTGTGAAACCCGAACACATCGAACGGCCCGGCGCCGAGATCACGCAGACCTTCGGCCGTTGCCGCAGCGTAGTCCGCGATTTCCGGCTGCCGTCGAGGCCCGTCGGAATCGCCGAAACCCGGCGTGTCGACCGCGTGCACGATTCGATCCGTACAAAGCTCGGCAATCAGTTCCTCGAATATCAATCCCGACAACGGGCTCTGGTGGAGGAGGACGATCGGCGCCCTGTCCGTGTGCTTGGGCGCGCCCGACCGCATGTGCAACTGGCCGTATCGGGTCCTGGCGTAACTTCGCCAGCGGCGGACGTTCGACGAATCGCGCGTCGGACCCTTGTCCGGCAAGGTTCCGGCGCTGGCTTTCTGTCGCGGCAGCGCATCCAGGAATTCACGACAATCGGATGCCACGCGCTCAGGTTGCAGGTCCCAGGCCCGGCTGCCGAGGGTGGGTCGGTCGAGCAGTGTTGCATTGCGAATGAACGCCGCGGCCGCGCGAGTGTTCGGCCCCAGGGTTTCATTCAGCACCGGCAGCAGGACAGGTTGCCGAATGCGCGCAAGCGCGTTCTCGGTATCGTAGCGAAACGCCGCGACCAGGCCGAAATGGCTGTCCATGCCGGAGCGCAGTTGAGTGGTGAAAAGCGCATGGCGTCTCGCCGGCGACAGACCATCGGCAGCATCGATTACCGTATCCCGGTAACTGCGGCCGACGTAGCCGGGATCCCGGATGAATGGCCTGGGTTGTCCCCAGCGTTGCAGCAGTGACGGTCGATCTGCTTCTGGAAACAGCGGCACGCCAGGCAACACCAGCGCCCGAACGAGCCCGGGGTAAGACGTCGCCAGCGCCACGGCGATCAATGCACCGGTATGCGAACCGACGACGTCAATCGCTCCCTCACCACCTTCGCCATATCCGAGCGCGATCAGCGCATCGGCTAGCGCAGCGGCATAGTCCTCGATCGCCGGCTGCGACGCCACGGAGTCGGAGCCGCCGTAGCCGACAGTATCGGGGCAAAGCACCTGTCGGTCGGTTGCCATTACGGCCTGGAATGCCGCGAACTCGATACCTGAAACCGGGCTCCGGTGCAGGCAGACGAGCGCTGGTTTCGCGGGGGTTGGTCGAGCAACGGGCTCCGCGATGGCCACGTGTATTTGCCCGATGCGGCAATCCGCATACCGGCGCCAGGTCCGGATTGTGTTGTCGACGCCGAGTGTGGGTGACATCGCGGCAATCGCCAGCGCACCACTCCCCGCAAGGACCGTCCGGCGGGTAACGAGATACGGCAGGCCTGTCAGTCCCGCAGGCAAGTGATGATTCTCCACATTCCGCTTTCCCCTTTGAGCTAAGTTGGTATATTGTTACAACTATATAACAATTATAGGGGTGTCGATTATCAAGTCCATCATGAAGCGGGCCGTGGTCTTGCTGGCGGCGACCGGACTGGTCGGCCCCGTCGCTGCCGAGCAGCGAGATGCCTTCACCCGCGCGGAAAATGAGTCGGTGCTCGTCTTCGGTGGCACCGGCCGCACCGGCACAGAGATCGTGCGCGAACTTCGTCGGCGCGGTGCCGCGGTGACGGTGTTCGTCCGGGAAAGCTCCGATCGGTCGCCGATCGAATCGCTTGGCGTCGAATTCGTCGTCGGCGATGCAACCAGCGCCGATGCCGTTGACACGGCGATGGCCAATGCGCCATTTACGGCCGTGATATCGGCCATCGGCAAGCGACCGGGCCAGCAAGTTCGCCCCGACTACACGATCATTCGCCCGGGAGGCCTTGGCGCCGGCAAGGCGGAAATATCCGAGGACGTGTCGATTGTCGGCGTCGGAATCAACCGCGCCGACCTGGCGCTACTGACGGTCGACGTCGTATTCGACGACTCGACGGTGGGCAAGATACTGCATGTCTTTGATCGAACGATTGCAAGCCTGGAACGATAAAGGGGAAATCCGATGAAACGACTTCTGACTGGACTGCTCGCATTGGCAGCAACTTCAACTGCACTCGCGCACAACTACGTGATGCCGAAAGAGGCGCCCGCCGGCTACGTTCACGACATCACAATGCGGGTGCCGCACGGCTGCAAGGGTATCCCGGTAAATCAGGTGCGAATCAAGATCCCCGAGGGCATGCTGCGCGTGACGACACATCATCGTGAGGACTGGGATGTCACGGTCAAGATGCGCAAACTCGATCCGCCCATCAAGGTAGAAGGCGGCGCCCGCGAAATCACCGAGACCGTCGACGAGATCATCTGGAGCAATCCGAAGAGCGTACTCCCGCCGGACCGTATCGGGGAATTCCGTTTCCGCGGCATGTTACCGAACGAGCCGGGGCGCATCCTGTTTTTCCGCACGCTGAATGACTGCGATGGCGGCGACGATTACTACGTCGATTTACCGGCCGATGAACTCAACCTGGACGACCCGGATTTCCACAAGAAGTTCTGGGCATTTCTGACGGCAACGGCAACCCCTGCACCCTACCTGATTCTCACCAAACCCGAGCGGCCACAGTACCCGTGGGAATGGGAATCGCTCGAGGATCGGCGCCCCGGCCCATCGCGTGACTAGCACCCGCGCACTATTTGGCGTACTGGCCGTTCTGTTCTCGCAGGCGGCCTCGGGCCACGCCGTTCTCCTCACTTCGGATCCCGGTTCGAAAGCCGAACTCGAAGCATCGCCCTCGGAAATCCGGCTGGGGTTCAACGAGAACGTCGGTCCGATTTTTCTCAAGGTGCTGGACTCGGAAGGGACCGAGGTCGGCGAGCCGGGCGAATTCAGTGTGTCGGGAAACGATGTTTTCCTGCCGCTCAACGCGGAACTTGCCAACGGCACTTACGTGGTCGTTTATCGTGTTATTTCGGCCGATACACACCCGGTGGGCGGCTCCGTTATGTTTGCCGTCGGCGAGCCGCTGGCTGAACTCGACGACATCAGCGACGCCGGGGCGGTCAGCGGCTGGCAATTACCGGTCGCCGCCAACAGACTGGCGCTGTACGTCGGCGGCACGCTTGCGGCGGGAAGCGCGCTGCTGCTGTTACTCCTTACATGGCCCGCCGGCATCGCAGATCGCTTGCAACGTCAGGGGTTCATCGCAGCCGTTATCACAGCCGTTGCGCTGCCGTTCGGTATCGGCGTCGGCGGCGCCGAAATGCTGGCTGCCGGGCCTGCAGCACTGTTTTCGGGCAATACCTGGATGACAGGATTCTCATCGACACTCGGTCCGAGCGCGTTGATCGGGTTTCCCGGCGCACTCTTGCTCGCATTCCACTTCAGGCGCAGATCGCTACATCCTGCCGCGTTGGTCACCGGCGCGGCGCTGGTGTTGGGCAGCTTTCTCGTTACGGGACATGCGGCCACGGCGCCGCCCGCATGGTTCATGGCACTTGTCGTCGGTATCCATCTCATCGGGGCGGCGACCTGGCTCGGAGCATTGGTCCCGCTCAGGGTTGCCGTCACGCGTGAAGAGCCCACAGTCGCGACGCGATTGCTGAGCGATTTCTCCGCACGCGGCGTCTGGGCTGTCGTGGCTCTGCTGATAAGCGGTTTGGTCATCAGCTGGGTTCAGCTGCAAAGCATCGCGGCACTGGTCGACACTGCTTACGGGATTCGCCTGCTGGCCAAGATAATCGTCGCCGCGATAATCGTCATGCTGGCGCTCTACAACAAACATCGCCTGACGGACCTGCTCGCGCGCAGGCCCGAGACGGGACGTGCGGCGCTGCGGCGCACGATCCGCGCAGAGTACTGGCTCATGATGATCGTCATGGCCCTCGCCGTGTCACTGACGCTCCCGAGCCCACCGCGGGCAATGGTTGCCGCCAATGCCCAGGTTGCCGGTGCCAGTGATGGCATCGTCCTGGAAGCATCGGACGGCCCACTGGGCGCCAGACTGGAAGTCACGCCGGCCCGAACCGGTGAGAACATGCTCATGCTGAGTATGACCGATGCGAACGGCCAGCCTTTCGAGTTGCAACGCGTGCGCGTCTTTTTGTCGTTGCCAACGGCATCCCTCGAAGGCATCGAGCAGGAGGCCGAACGAATGGCTCCGGGGATGTACCACCTGATGGTCAACGACATGATCATTCCGGGCGACTGGGAAGTCCGAATCGATGCCTACATCGACGACTTCGACAAGCGGATTCTGCGCGTGACGGCGCCTATTCGCTGAGATGGTCGGCACCGTCGCGCGCAAGGAGTTCCTCGCCCTCAAGCGTGATTCGAGGGTTCGCCTCACGGCGATCATGCTGATCGTCATGCTGCTGGTAGCGCTGGCATCCGCGGCGGCGCGATACTCGGATGTCAGCCGTGAGCGCGATGCGGCCCAGGCGCTCATTAAGGAGCAGTGGGATACACAGGGCGAAAAGAACCCGCACGCCGCTGCGCATTACGGCCTGTATGCGATCCGACCGGTGACACCACTGTCGTTCTTCGACACGGGCGTCACGTCGTACAGCGGCGTCTATATCTGGCTCGAGGCGCATCGGCGTAACCTGCCCGGCGGCCGGCCCGCCGACGACAACGCAGCCGCCACGGGCATCGCCGAGCTCACGGCGGCGTACACGCTGCAGATCCTTCTGCCGCTGTTCGTCATCCTGCTTGCGTTTCCCGCCTTTGCAGCCGAGCGCGAGAAGGGAACCCTGCGGCAGATCCTGGGCACCGGCGTGACTCCCGGCACACTGCTGATCGGCAAGGCACTGGGTATCGCCGGCGCAGTCATGACGGTCATCGGGCCGATCCTGCTCGCAGGACTGATCGTCCTTTTGATTGTCCCCGACGGGATCGCGTCGCTGCCGCAGGCCGTTGCGCTGGTCGTGACCTACCTGCTCTATGCCCTGGCGATCCTGTTTCTGTCGCTTGCCGTATCCGCGCGCGCCGCGACGGCGCAGGTGGCGCTGGTCGTACTGCTGGCCTTCTGGGCGGTAACGAGTTTCGTCCTGCCGAGACTGGCCGCCGACATCGCCGCAATTCGCCACGATCTGCCGTCTGCAATTGATTTCGCTGCTGCGATCGAAGCGGACAAGGCTTCGGGGCTCGACGGCCGCGCCCCGACCGAGGTCATCGAAGAGCGCCGGCAGCAAATGCTTGAACTGTATGGGGTCGAGTCAACCGACGAACTGCCGATCAATTTCCAGGGCATCGTGTTCAGTTTGACCGAACAACTGGATGCGGCGGTGTTCGAACGGCATTTCGCGGACCTCGAAAACAGGTTGTTGTCGCAGCAGGCGGTTTACGGCACGGCCAGCCTGCTTTCACCGCGCATTGCAATCGAGCTTGCATCAATGCAGTGGTCGGGCACGAGCCTCGAGCAGTTCATTGGCTTCGGCAAGCATGCCGAAGCCTTCCGGCTCGACTTCATAGAGGTCCTGAACCGGGACCTGACGACCAACTCGGCGCCCGGCCAGGCGAACTATCGAAGCGGACCGGATCTGTGGCAGTCGATCGGCGACTACCGCTTTCCGGCACAGTCATTTGGCAATGCGCTGGCGCATGCCGCCCCGTATCTGCTGGTTCTCTCTATGTGGCTGCTTGCGAGCGTCGTTCTCGCATGGACCAGCGCGCAGCGTCTGAGGGTGACCGTCTGACATGTCATCTTCGCCGATTTCTGCCGAGCTGAAACTCCTGCGGCACGTTCGTGGCCTGCGCCTCCTGGTCGTTCTGCTGCTGTGCCTGTCCGCGATTGCGGCGATCAACGGTGTACTTCGACAAGCGGAGGCCCGCGTCGCCCTCGACGATCTCCTGGTCGCGGAGGCGCAATTGCGCTCAAACCTGCGGGCCGGACTCAGCCGGAGCCAGGATGCCGGCATTCCCGTGGCCGCCCGGCCCGGCGCGCTTGGCTTCAGCGTGCTCAGCGAGTATGTCGTCATGCCGTCGCCGCCGGCCGCCCCGCTCGCCGCCGGGGCAAGCGAACTGCTGCCGGATCATTACCGCTTCGATGCGCATGCGGCTTATCTGCAGAAACGCGCTGGAGAGCTCGGAAACCCCCTGCGCCTGGCCGTCGGCACATTCGACCTCGCATTCGTGCTCGTGTTCGTCGTGCCGATCATCGTTATTGCGCTGTCTTACGATGTCATTTCCCGAGAGAAGGAACTCGGCGTCATGGCGCTTGCCTGCGCCCAGGGTACATCGCCGCAGCACTATGTCGCGCGCAAACTGATTGCCCGGGGTCTAGCGATCGTCGTCGCGATTGCAACCGCCGAACTGCTCGCATTTGCCTGCCTCGGCTGGCTCTCCGACTGGCCGGCGGCAATTACTATGCTTGCATGGGTCGGGCTTACGCTGGCGTATGCGCTGTTCTGGTTCGCACTGGCTGCCGTCGTAAATGGCTGGGATCGTGGGTCGGCGGCCAACGGTGTCGTGCTAGCAAACGCATGGTTGCTGTTTGTCGTGATCATTCCATCGGCCGTCGCACTGGCGGCGACCAGCCTGTTTCCCGCTCCGTCGCGCGTCAACCTGACAACGGAGTTGCGCGAGGCGGCCGCCGAGGCGGAGGAACGGGGGGCCGATGCGAGAGAAGCCTACTTTTTCGATCACCCGGGCCTTAGCGGCGGCGACGCCGAGCAGGAGGCCTACTTCCGGGCGGTAAGCACGAGCGAAGCGGAAATCGAAGAAAGCATAGGCCCGCTACTCGAGCAGTTCAGCATCCAGGCCGATCGCCAGACCGCGCTCGTCAACCGATTGCGGTTCGTATCGCCTGCCATCGCGTTCAACAAGGCGCTGGCCCGGCTTGCCGGGAGCGACCGGGAGTATCATGACCAGTTTCGAAACGCCGCGTTCGAGCACCATGGGCGTTGGCGAACGTTTTTCGTTTCGGCCCTAGACGAACAACGCTTGCTGGACGATGCGGACTGGGAACATATGCCGGAATTTGCCTGGAAGCCACCGACAGCCGCCGATCGCGCCGCAGCAACCTTGCCGACATTCCTGGTTCTGGCGTTATTGACATTGCTGTTGTTCGCCATTGCCTCTGTTCGTTACCGTCGCTTTACGGCGATTCACCGATGATCGCGACCTGACAGGGAGTATTGCTTTGCTCGAAGCCATCAATCTCGTCAAACATTACGGCGAGCACAAAGCGCTCAAAGGACTGACACTCAAAGTCGAGCCCGGCGAAATCTATTGCCTGCTCGGCGCCAACGGGGCAGGGAAAACGACGACGATCAACCTGTTTCTGAATTTCATCGAGCCGACCGCGGGCACGGCGCACGTCAATGATATCGACGTCAACGTCGATCCTGTCGGCAGCAAGGCACGCCTCGCCTACATCCCGGAACAGGTCATGCTGTACGGTGCCCTGAGCGGTCTCGAGAATCTGCAGTACTTTTCCACGCTGGGAGGCCGCAACCACGATGCTGCGGCCTGTCGCAGCTTCCTGCTCAGGGCCGGGCTGCCCGAAGCGGCCATCGACCGACCGGTCAGCCAGTATTCCAAGGGCATGCGTCAAAAAGTCGGCGTAGCGATTGCACTCGCAAAGGAGGCGACAGCCCTTTTGCTCGACGAACCAACTTCCGGCCTTGACCCCAAGGCGAGCAATGAGTTTTCGACATTGCTTATGCGTATGCGTGATGACGGTGCGGCCATTCTGATGACGAGTCATGACCTGTTTCGCGCCAAGGAGTCCGGCACCCGCGTCGGCATCATGCGCGAGGGCCGGCTGCTGGAGGAATTATCCAGCCGGGATGTGTCCCACACGGATCTCGAGGACCTGTACCTGGAACTGATGGCGGACGACTAACGGTGGCGGTCTTGACGACTGTGCCTCCTATGAAATCATCCGATGCGGCTTGCCAATAGTATTCGTGATGCAATCCACCGCAGTGTTGGCACGATTGGATGGCGCCGCGATCAGGAAGCTGAACGATCCTACCCTTCGGCGAGTCTTTATCCAGCGAAAGATGCGTGCGGACCTCGTTGTAGTAGCAGGCATGGGTCGAGGCAGAGCAAACTGCGACACGCCTACACGCTGCCTACACAGGAAATAGCGGCCCACCAGGAGCCGCTAAGTCGTTGAAAAATGGCGCGCCCGGAAGGATTCGAACCTCCGACCGCCTGGTTCGTAGCCAGCATGTGCGCCGTAACTTACTAAAAAATAAAGCCTAAAAGACGGCGCTCGTTGACTAACTTTCAGTACGTTGCACAACAATGCAGAACTGGTGTCGGAAATTTGTCGGCAGCTAGTGAATCAAGCGCTCGTAGGGAGTCTTCAGGCCTTTGTTCAGTTTATTGATCATCGGCAGCGTCAGATTCCGCTTGTTGTTCAACACCTCAGACACACGACCACTTGCCCCAGTATAGGGCGCCAAATCCGTGCGAGACAGATCGATTTGCTCCATCAGAAATTTGATTTGTGCCTCCTATAAATTCATCCTATGCGGCTTGCCTATAGTATTCGTGATGCAATCCACCGCAGTGTCGGCGCGATTGGATGGCGCCGCGATCAGGAAGCTGAACGATCCTTCCCTTCGGCGAGTCTTTATCCAGCGAAAGATGCGTGCGGACCTCGTTGTAGTAGCAGGCATACCGCCTAACCGTCCTGCGGAGATGCTGCTCGCCTAAGGTGATCGTGTGATCGAGGCATTCTCGACGGATCGTGCCAATGACACGCTCCGCGTAAGCGTTCTGCCACGGTGACGCAGGCGCCGTCAGGACTTCCTTTAAACCGGCGGATGCGACTTTTCGACTGAACCTCGCGCCGAACTTCCGGTCCCGATCGCGGACCAGGTACTTTGGCGAATCATCGAGACCGATAGCCTCCATCACTTGTCTGGCAGTCCATTCAGCCGTCGGCGATTCGGTTACATTGGTATGCAGGATCTCTCGCCGATCGTGGCTGAGAATGACAAGTACGAACAGCAAGCGGAAGGTCGCTGTTGGCACCGTGAAAAAGTCCGTGGCGATGATGTCATTGGCGTGATTCTCGAGAAAGGTACGCCAAGTCTGTGATGGCGGCTTTCTATTCTTGATCATGTACTTGGAGACGACGGCCTCTGAGATATTGATACCGAGCTTGAGCAGCTCACCATGAATTCTCGGCGCACCCCACAGCGGATTGGCTTTGCACATCCGATGGATCAGAGCCCGAATCTGCGGGTCGATCAGCGGTCGCCCCCTATTCCGGCACTTGCGCGTCCAGTGACGACGGAATCCTTCGCGATGCCATCGGATTACGGTTTCGGGCCGCACAATGTGTAACACATCCCGCCATCGCGGCCAGATCTTCGAAACGAGAATCCAGAAAGAACGGTCGGCCTGAGAGAGTTGGGGCCGATTGTCCTCCTCTTTCAACACCGCTAGCTGTTGTCGCAGCAAGAGGTTTTCAAACGCCAAATCCCGGCGGATTCGCAATGACGAAACCACGGAATGCAAGAAAATCAGGAGCCATTTATTCATCCGGCGACGCTACACGGCCATCGAGAACAACTCCAGTAAAATCAACGCGGACGAATTTATAGGAGGCACAGTCAGGAACTTAGATTCGTTCGCGAAGCCAACGAACGAATGTCGGTCAGCGGTAGATGACTGGTGTAAAGGGACCGGAGCGTGAGGCTTGGTTAGCGGTCGAACTGATCACCGCAAACTGTGCGATCCAGCTCGAGAAACTCGATCGACGCACCATCAACCTCAATCATCGCGACAATAATGCCGGAGTCGTCTCTGCCGGAGTGATAAATTACCTTCTCGCCAACGATCGCCTTGTCAATGTCATCGACTTCAAACGCGATGTGCGGAATATATTTGATGATATCCGGGTTCTTGTTTCCTTCCTCAAACCGCAGCCATTCCACTCCGTACGTATTCAGCTTGCCAGGAAGATACGCAAGATTGAGATGGGGAACCTTGATCTCGTCTTCCCATTCGCCGTCGCTGGGCATGCCCGTATGGTGATAGATTAGAGGCTTGCCGCCTTTCTCGATCGGGTTTTCGGCGTCTATGCCACTGGCCGATTCATCGACCTCCAAGAGTCGCACCGGTGCGCCTAGCACATCGATGAAAGCTGAGCTCACGCCGGTTGATGCTTGATAGGGAGCAACTATTACATCTTCGTCGACGAGTGCCTTTTCCAGATCATCAACCTCAAACGAGATATGTGCATGCTGTTCCAGAAGCGCAGGCCTGTCGGCCGAATACTCATATCGTGCCCATTCAAGCCCGTACGCGTTCGACGATCCCGGTACTCGCCAACATCTCAGATGCTCATCAAACACCTCACCGTCGCGCAGCGCGGTGCTGGGAATGGAAAGATGATGAAATCGAAAGTCGTCTTTGTTCTTGAGTTTCACGGCTCGGTCTCTCAGGTATAGATTGCGATGATAGCTACAACACGTCCTGCGGCGCCGAATGCTATCACACTGAATTTCGCGCGGAATGGTAAGCGGTCACTCAACTCCGAGATATTGCAGCTTAGGACAGAGATATGGCATTTTCGGCCACCGTCATCAAATGCCGTTTGGGAGAATTTCCGGATCTATTTCGACAAATTCGATCGGGAATCCTCCGCTTTCGACAAACGCGACTCTTAGACCCGGTTGAGTTTGCTTTGGCGGAATAAGCACTTTGCGCCCGACAACCGCTTCCGAAACATTGTCGACGGTCAGGGCGACGTGCGGAAGTGAATGGATAATACTGTCGTAGGGAGCATCCGAATCGTACCGAACCCAGCCGATTCCGAACGGATTAGGTCGACTGTTCACATACATCATGGCATCGCTCAAACGTATGTCGTGAACATGAGCCTCTGTACGCGGAATCCAGAACGAGTGGTACGAGTAGTCAGTTTGATTGGCTGATGGAGCTGGCGCTGATTCTTCGATCTCGACAGGAACACCGTCATATCCAACTACAACAGTCCGTCTGCCATAGCCGTTCTGATGCACGGGCGCCAGTTGCTTGAACTCCTTCAATACTGCATCAATATTGGGTGTACGGAATCTGAGAAGCACGGTATTGGAAGCCACACCTTCGTAAATCGGAAACGTCATTGCGTCGACCCAGCTCACGTTGCCAGGAACCTCAATTCGTGCCTCATAAGTCGACACTGCCGCATCGGTAGAAACGTATGCGCCAATGTACTGGAATGAGTGTTTGTCTAACGGCACTGCAATCGCCTCAAAGTTCGGTCCTCCTCAAACTCGACCAGCACATCGGCTTGATCTGGCAATGTAGAGTACATATGCCGCGTCAGCCGTAAGAACTGCATCATGAAACTCCGAAGCTCGGCGTTGTCCATTGCGTTGCCAACCTGGCGCAGTTTGTCCTCCTGTTGGCGCCGCCATCTGAAGATGGTCTCAACGGTCGGTGCCTTTAGCAGAATCAGCATGTCCAAACTGTCGAACACGGGAGCGTAGCAACCTTGCAGCTGCGAGTTGACGTAGCGCCTCCATGTGCCGGCAGGATCATGCTTTGACTCCCACCTACTTGCCGGCGCGTCTAACTCGCATTCGGATTGTGGCTGAACGCCAACGCACCAACCTTCGAGCAAAATGATGTCGGCTTTGCCCTCGAATGATCTCCATTCTGATTGTCCAAGGCGGTCATCAGTCGATTTATCGAAAACAGGAATAGACGTCTCTGATAGGTCTGAAGCGGCGCGCAGAGCGGCGATCGTGTCAGAGAGCAATTGCACATCGTGTGTTCCGGGCATGCCGCGATGACGAAGAAGCGGATGAACTTCAACGGATAGTTCAATACGATCGGACGCGGGTAGGTAAAAGTCGTCGAGTGATAGCACCGCTATTCGATGCGACTCGAGCAATCGCTCGACAAAACGAGCAAATGTCGATTTACCACTCCCTGGACAACCGTTCAGACCAACAAGCGATGCTGGTCGATCCGTAGTTGGTTCGAAACGTTCACCCAACGCCTCAACGACGGGAATGTATACGTCGGCGACGGTCTCCGCGAAGTTTTTGGGCAGCCGTTCAGACCGAATTAGATCGTCAACCGGTACCGGATTTGAGGTCGACAACCGCACCACGCTCGGGACCGTCCCGCCAGAACCCGGGGCCGGAGTATTCCATCAAGCGCGAAGCTTCGCTCTGTGATTCCGGATCATCCTTGCCGGTGTTATAAAACAGCTTGCGTGAGATCCACGGCGTGTCCGTGACCTTCATTTTCGCAAACTTTTCCGCTTCCAGTAATACGACGGCCGTCACGTTCAAGATCGGAACACCATCAACGTGAGTTAGTCCGTTCGGGTACTCATCCTCACACCCAGGCGCCATACGCAAGCAGGTGTCGGCCAGCATGCAACCAGGAATCAAGACTTCCGCTCCGTCAGCGATCAATTCGCGTGCAACCTCAATAAAGCCATCAATATTGGCCCGAGCGTCGTCCAAAGCATCGATCTGATCCTGGAAGCTGATTCGGATGCCTTTGACACCGGCACACTCGTGCTCCAGTCGATACTTGTGAACAAGCTCTTTGACTACCCATTCAGTCTTTTGGCTCGTCGTAACGACACCAAATGATGCACCCATCATGGTCGCCGTTTTCATGCACACTTCTGCCGGCATAATTAGTGGAACGTCCATTACCTGCCGACCCTCTAACATCATGGGGTCGTAGAAGCACCAGCCGATCACCGCGTCGAAATCGCCGGAATCACTCATTTCCATATAGCCACGCAACGTCTCAATGTCGTTGAGCGCGTTCATGTAAGCGTATTGAAATGCGCCGAATCCATCCAAGCCAAGGTGGGGAAACTGGAATGTAATCTCAGTTCCATCAGAGCGCACCATATCCATATTCTTGTGGATAAGGTCATTCATCCGAATGTTGTATTCGTACGCTTCTCCGCTTTTTTCGGATGGGAGCGTATGCATAACGCCGATTCGTAGACTCATTTTTCAGGTACCCCCTGCAAACCAGTTAGGTTAGGTCCGGTCCGCACGATTCGAATAGCCACAGAATTGAACGAACGAACACACCGACAATGTATGCGGCAACGGCTGCATGCCTCCATGCCCGAAAAGGCCTTCGGTCTATCATATTGGGCCAAGAGGCTTGCTGGCCGCCAACCGAGGGGGTCACGGTCGCGGCCGACAAGCCTCCCAGCCACAACTTCGTTGTGCAACAGAATCTGGCAAGTCGTTCTACCACCTATTCGGAGTTTGTGGGCCCAGCATCTGTTACTACTTCGTGCCAAAGCTCAAATTCACCACTTGGATTCGGCCGAAATATTGCTATGAATCGGCCACTAGAGATTTCTTCTACGGGCGAATCGATTTCAGAAACCGCCAATGTAAAGCGGCCGGTTGCCATAAGTGTGTCCCCTACCCGGTGTACTTCATCGTCGATTACTTCTACAAAACGGGTTCGATGTGTTTTCCAAATTGACAAGAAATGCTGCCTTACAGCGTCGCGGCCTTTCAATGTCGGTGCTCCAGCGGATATCAAGACCACATCCTCAGAAAACCGTTCAAAGACCGCTGGATTCGAAGTATCGAAAGAGTGTCTTTCCAATTCTCTATAGTGTGCCAGGTCATCAAGGGAGTCTTGCGTTGGGTGTCCGGGCATATCCATGCTCTCGATTGATCTATCACCACAGGCGGCAACTGTCGTAATGCAGCAGGCCAACAATAGGCAAACTGCCAGGAAGTCTCTGCTCACCTGAATCACTCCTATCAGTTGATCGCGTATTACCCCTTACGCCATTGAAGTGCCAAGGCGGCCAACTTCCAATGGCTTGACCGGACGCCATCCAATCTTATTCGGACACGGCTCAACAAATTGACACTGATGCAACAGGAGATATCGGCGTAGACTTGTGCAGACATGGTGCTTCAACCTAAACATCCAATGAACTGAAACTGGAGAAGTCGATTGATAAGGGGAATTCATCATCCGGGCATTGTTGTTACAGACTTGGGTCATGCACTTGAGTTTTACTGTGGCGTACTGGACTTCGAATGCGTCTTGGAGTTTTCATGGGCTCCATCGAACGACACAATCAATCAGATTATTGGCCTAAACCAGTCCGCCGCGGACGTGCGTCTGCTACGTACCCACAACAGCTACCTGGAACTGTTCAAATACCATAGTCCTAGTCCATCAACCGAAAATGCCAACTTGGGAGCCCACGAACCCGGTATCAGACACATTGGCTTTGAAGTCGATGACGCGTTCGCAGTTTACGAGAAGGTGAGTCGCTACGACGAACACCTGGTGATGAACGAACCAGTATCCTTCGATAGCGGTGGCAGTGCCGTCTATTGCAGAGATCCGTTTGGAAATCTCATCGAGTTTACAACTGCGGGCCGAGGCTTTCCGAGCTTGGAACAACTAAACAAGTTTGTCGATCAGGCTGATTTCACAGCCAAATAGGCGGCCTCTCAAAGAGCGAGCAGCTTATCGCTTCTCCGCCCATTCTCTTTCCCGCAGCTCGACTCGTCGAATCTTGCCCGATACCGTTTTGGGAAGCTCGGCCACGAATTCGATTTTGCGCGGATATTTGTACGGCGCAGTAACCGCCTTGACATGATCTTGCAGTTCCTTGATCAACTCGTCACTGATTGGCTGACTATCGGCGAGTACAACGAAAGCCTTTACGACTTCGCCGCGCAACGGGTCTGGGCTAGCAACGACCGCCGACTCTACAACCGCGTCATGCTCAAGCAGAGCGCTCTCAACCTCAAACGGGCCGATCCGATAACCGGCAGAGATTATTACGTCGTCCGCACGGCCAACGAACCAGAAATAGCCGTCGCTATCGCGGACCGCACGGTCACCGGTCAGATACCAGTCACCCTTGAAGCACTCGGAGTTGTCACCAGTTGACTTCGCGTACCCCGTAAACAGGCCTAGCGGGTGCTCCGGTGATACACGCACCGCGATATCACCCTCCTGATCTGCAGGTAGTTCCTTGCCGTCGTGGTCAATAACCTGCAAATCGACTCCGGGCGAAGGCTTACCCATGGATCCCTGCTTTACTTCAAGACAAGGGAACGTGCCGCAGAGAATGACAGACTCCGTCTGACCGTATCCGTCTCGTATCAGGATTCCCGTGGCTTCTTGCCATGTATCTATGATCTCAGGATTTAATGGCTCACCCGCGCCAACACAATGTCGGAGGCTATCCCAGTTGTACGCACTGAGGTCTTGTTGTACCAGCATTCGATAGATGGTCGGCGCGCCGCACATCGTCGTTATCGTGTACTTGCTCAAGATATCCAGCGTACGCTTCGGGTCGAACCCACTGCACTCATGGATAAACAGCGTTGCACCCTGATTCCACGGACCGAAATAACTCGACCAGGCTGCCTTTGCCCAACCCGTATCAGAGATATTCCAATGCAGGTCGTCGTTGCCGAGGTCCAGCCAGTACTCTCCCGTGACTTTATGCGCCAACCCGTATCCCTGGTCATGCAGCACCATTTTGGGAAGTCCCGTCGTGCCGGATGTGAAATAGCAGATTGCAGGGTCCGTCAGTGCCGTGTTGACGCACTTATGATTGTCTGACGCGGCCGACAAGATACTCTCATAAGACAGCCATCCTTCGCGCTCTGCTCCAACTACGATCTTCGTCTGCAACGACTCACATTGGCCAGCGACCTCGTCTACGCGGTCCGCAACTATGTCATCCGTGACAACAGCCACTGCATTGGCAGCCTTGATCCGAAGCGAAATGTCTTTGGATGACAACTGTGATGTGCCGGGGCACGCAACTACACCAGAGCGAATACACGCCGTCATCGCCTCCCACCAAGCAACCTGGCGGCCCAAGATTAGCAACACATAATCGCCACGTCGTACGCCAGCCTCCGCTAGTGCGTTCGCTAGTTGCTTGGCACGCGCAGAGTGCTCGGCGAACGAAATGAGTCGCTCGTTACCATTGTCATCAATCCAATGAATGGCATTCAGACTGGGATCGTCTTTTGCCCACGCATCAATGATATCTGCGGCGAAGTTGAAGTTTTCCGGACGCCGCCACACGAATCCGTCGTACATTGACTCATAGTCTTTCATGTTCATGATGTCCCCCAAGTACGCATCAGTAATTTCCGGCCTCGCCCTCTACGCGACCGCCGTTCGAAAGCCAGATTGATATGCCAAGACCGGCTACGCACAGAACGCAAGTAGTACTAAGAACTGCGCTGAAGTCATCACCATTGACCATGAGCCCCATCAACGCCGGCCCGAGCGCATAGCCAAGTTTAGTCATTGCATAGAGAAGAACGACCAGCTGCCCAGTTTGGTCAAGCCTGTTGAGTTGGCTCAACATCAACGGCAGCCCCATCGCCCAGAAGAAAATAAACATGCTGGCGGCGGTCGCATACTGGATAACGCTGAGTTCACCGTATAGCAGATAGATACAGATGATTTCGCCAACCAATACAAATGCAAACGCGCGCAATTCGCCAATTCGAGACGATATCCAGTTCGCACCGAGCGCACCCACAATTCCGGCAATCGACGATATCGCGAGTGCGTTGCCAATCTGTTGGGCCGGTAAATCACTAGCGATCGCGACTCTCTCAATGAACGCCCAGAGCCCACCTTGAGACATGAAAAACAACAATGCGCCTGCAAGCGCCACGATCGAAACAAACGACGCCGACGCCTTTAGGCTAAAGCCCGCGTCGCTCTCCCGCGACGCAGCCCCGTGTCGTGGGTGTACAACTGCGGCTAACAATCCCGTCAGTGAAATGACTGCGAGCGCACCGAAAACGCCGTCAACGCCAAATGATGCTGTCAAGACGGGCAATAGGACGAAACCGATGCTGGAGAACAACATCTCAGTAGCAACGAAGTAGCCAAATACTCGGTCAGCGTTGCTGTTATCCGATTGACAAGCAACACCAAGTGCAATCAAAGCGCCACCGGCAAAACCGTCGACCAGTCGTGCAACGAACATCAGAGGGAAAGTCGATATAGCGATCGAAGCCAAATTTGACGCAACCATCATCAGCGAGGCCCATACGATGATGGAGCGCCAGCTTGTTCGCCTTATCCAGAAAACAGCTAACGCATTTGCTATGCCCATCCCGGCCGCCTCGGCCGCACCAATAAAGCCTAGCTGCCTATTTGTGAAGCCAAGATCGTCGGCGAGGCCACCCAACATCAGCGGCAAAAACATGTAGGCGATAACACCGACTACCGCAACCCAGATCGCAGCAATAGTCGGCAGGGGCGCATCAATGCTTGCTTGACGATTCGAAGCTGAAATAGATATCGCGTCTGGCAACTAGAAAGCCCTTAGTGGTCAATAGGAGCGATAGATACTCTCGTAGCTGCTGGCGCTAGCGTACGGAATCTTTCTACGACCACGGTAGCGACGTGCTCAACCAGCGCCAGAGCCTTTAGGGCCTTCTCCCTGTCATTTTCGGACATGCCCGTGCCGTTGCGGCTTCAGGGGTATGCAAATCATTGACTTTTTGGTGGCCGAAATCGACATGCTTTCTGTCATTCCTGCCATAACCGTCTAATACCTCGGTACCTATACTCTTTTTTCGAGTTTTTTTGGGAAACACTTCAGTTGTCTGTTGCCAAAATTAACCAGTCATTGAGCATTCGAGACGGACAACTTTTCGTCGAAGACTGCGACGTCACCTCAATCGCACGCCGGTTCGGTACGCCACTATTCGTAGTCTCGGAAAATCACTTACGTCAGAACTTTCGCACTTACTTCGAGACATTTGCTCGTTGTTGGCCCGAGGGTTCTGTACGAGTTATGCCGTCGATAAAAGCCAGCCCGCTCATTGCTATTCGTCAGGTCCTATCGTCTGAGGGCGCCGGCTGCGACGTATTTGGACCGGGCGAACTGGAGGCGGCGATTCGCGGCGGCGTAGAGCCATCATTAATCTCGGTCAATGGGTCGATAAAGGACTCTGAAATAGTACGCCGTGCGATCGACATAGGCGCACGTATCGTTCTGGACAGCCCTAGAGAATTGGAGCTTTGTGAGCAGGAAGCGGTACGTCTCGGGAAATGCGCAACGGTGATGTTTCGACTGAAGCCCTATCTTGCCGACTCGGACGCGAATTCGGACTACGTTCCGGATCACCTGATTCGTGATTTCACTCAGATCGTCAAATATGGCATCCCTAAGTCTGAACTGATGGAAATGGCGCAACGCTACCAAGAGCTGACCAATGTTCTCGCAGTAGGCGTTCATGTCCATATGGGACGTCACAACAAAGCTCTCGACGTCTGGAGGTCTTGGGTCCAGAACACGATCAATTTGACGGCGGAGTTAGGCCAGGCATTGGGTGGCTGGTCACCAAATGTCATCAACTTTGGCGGAGGATTTCCAAGTTTTCCCGATGATGACACCGACGTGACAATCAAGGGATATCCAGGACCAACACTTCAACAGTTGGCTGAAGTTGTCACATCAACGTGCCGTCAAACAATGCAAGAGCGAAAATTGGACTCTACAAATCTCGTTGTTGAGATTGAGCCCGGCCGCGGCATCCACTGTGATACCGGAATCCACGTCACCTCAGTTCGAAATATCAAGTCCGAAGAACAGAACATCAAACATAGGTGGGTTGAAGTCGATACGTCACAGATGTTTCTCGGGGTTGGTGGTGCAAATCTCGAGAATCCGATGTTTGATTTTCTCGTAGCAAACAAGGCAGGAGATGTTGCCGATTATCAAGGAGATATCGTCGGGCAGACCTGCAACCTTGAAATCCTGTTTTACCAGGTCAAAATGCCGTCGCCCGAAGTTGGCGATGTCATTGCTCTGCTGAATACCGGGTCCTACATCGAACCGTGCGCCCAAAATTTTAATGCGTTGCCCCGACCCGGTACGGTACTGGTTGCGGGCAGCACCGCAGAATTGATCAAACGGCATGAAACTGTGGATGAAGTCTTTCTTCGCGACGTCGTTCCGAACCGGTTGATTGCACCTCAGATCAAAGAAGCGAGCCAGTAGCGTCACGCAGTAGCCAGGCTGCGCCTCCCTTCTCGACTTTGCCTTCTGAACTCGACTGGTGTCATCTTCACATGCTTCTTAAACGCTCGATGAAAATTTGACGCCTCGCCGTACCCGATAAGGAAGGCAATTTGCTCGACGGACAACGATGTGTCCGACAGATACTGAGTCGCGAGATGCATCCGTACGTCGCTGGAAATTTCGCGAAAGGACGTGTCCAGATCCGCAAGGCGTCTTCGCAAATTACGCGGACTCATCTTCAGTTTTTCTGCAACCTCAGGCAAATCCGGAAAGCGACCTGGTGCATTAATCATGATGCGTCGAACGGTATCCAGAATTGATTCACCTTGGCTCATCTTCCGAAGAAGTCGGGCGCACTCCTGTTCGCAAATCCGAGCCGCCTGATCGTTTGCCAAGTCGAGTGGCTGATCAACAAGTTCGGCCGGGAATCGAAACTCGTTGGCCGCCGCCGAAAATTCTGTTGAACATTTGAATACGTCGTCGTACATGTTTACGTATTCGGGTTTTTCCCAGGTTACCCGGACAAGGCTGGCTCCCGCGTTGTCTCCAAAAAACGTCTCAAGAATTATCTGCCAAATAGCCAGTGTTTCTTCAACGTCAAACCGGTACGCTTCACCAAGCAGCACCAGCGGTTCGACAATAATGACTCCGTCGTTTCCGTCAATCCCAAATCGAATGTGCAATATTGGATCTGTCAGGCTTTGGAATCGCGTGGCTATATCGATCGCCTTTCGTAATGTTGGGCTGCTTAACATGGCATAACCCATGATTCCGTGATCCGCGATTGATATCTGCTGTCCAACCAGAAGGCCTAGCCCTGGAATTGGTGTCGTGTCCTGAATCGCTCTCAACGACTCCACGTGTTGCTCGATGGTGTAGTAGATTTCTGAGTCTTCAAGCGATTCTTCGGTCATTCCGATACGACTCAGTACACTTGATCGCTCTACCCCGTAGCCCGATGCCACCTCCAGAAGCCGCTTCATATAGATGCTCGGGCTAAGCCCGAACTCCTTATTTGTGTGTTGCTTCAGAGCCTGTGACATTGTCCGTCTCACCCACTATCGGCCGGTGGCTCGCAATCCATGCACGCCTCTCTAACAAGGCAGTACCTACCAGATGCGTCCTTCTTCAGCACGCCTTGAAATCGTCCATGGTCCAAAGTTACATCGTCTGTCGTACGATTCGTGATCTCTAGCGTGAAGCGACCCGCAATGAAAAGAAGATCGTCGTGTTCCATGGTCTTTTCGTCAACAACTGCAACGAATCGAGTTTTGTTTTCGGACCAGACGGCCGCAAAAAACTCTCGAACAGCGTCGCGCCCGAACAAAGTTGGAACGCCGTTTGATGTAAGAACGATGTCCTCGTGGAAATTATCCACCATACTCAGATCATTGGCATTGTATGCGGTGCTTTCACGTTCGCGGTAGTCTCGAAGTCCGAGCAGTGCCTCATCAGATGCGGGTTTCATATCTATGCCATCTCCAGGAAGCGCTTCACTTCCCAATCTGTAACAGCGTGTTGAAATTCGTCAAGGTGCGCCGCCTTGTTCGCCGCGAATATCCGTACGAACTCGCTGCCAAACTGCTCGTTTGCAAACTCGGAGTCTCGGAAAAGATCAATGGCGCGCCCTAGATTTGTAGGCAGCATGAGTTCATTCGGTATGGAATCAATCACATCGTCAATGTTGCCCGCTATCTCATCTGTAGGTTCGATCTCGTGCTCAATCCCCCAAAGTCCCGCTGCAAAGAGAGCACCAATTGCAAGGTAGGGATTTACGTCGGCGCCGGGAACGCGATTCTCGACGCGCTGACTCTTCGGTGAACCGGAGATAACGCGCATACTGGTCGTACGATTATCGACACCCCAGCTCGACGCAATCGGCGCAAAGATGCCGGGGACCAATCGCTTATAGGAATTTACATTTGGCGCCAGCATCAAAGTTATCTCCGGTAGCTTTCGTTGCATGCCGCCAACGAAGAAGCGCAACGTATCGCTAATTCCGTCTGGCTTGGAGTCATCATGAAAAACCGGGACGCCACTCGAATCCCTGAGTGAAGCATGGATATGACAGCTTGAACCATCCGTTTGTTCATTCAAACGAGCCATGAAGCTCATTAACAAATCTCGTCGCAATGCAAATGCCTTGGCAAACGTCTTGTAGATCACCGCATTGTCTGCCGCGCGCATCCCCTCGTCGTAGCCCATGACCAACTCGGCGAATCCCGGGCCTAGCTCCCAATGTGCACACTCGATGCCAATGCCCATCGATTCCATGTTGTTTGTAAGCTCCGCGAAGAAATCAGCCCATGACGACTGTCGCATTACACTCAGGTAGTTAGATGTACGTGTGGCAAGCTCGAGATTTGCATAGTCTTTCTCGTGCAAGGATGTCACCGACTCATTGAATAAACGAAACTCTAACTCACAGGACAAGTACGGAACAAAACCCATTGCTTCGGCTTTCTCAAACACGCGACGGCACAATACCCGCGGATCGTAGTCGACGCCCTCACCCGTATGTTCTATCAGGAAAAACAAATCGCGATTTGCGTCTTCCCAAGGCACCTGCCGACAAGACTCCGGCACAATCCGCGCAACACTGTCTCCAAAGCCTCCGCCATCTACGATCAATCCATCGATCGGGTAGATCACATCATTGAAGTCGACGGCCGCGAGATTTCGAGTCATCGCGATACCTCCGTCCAAAGCACTCAAGAACTTCGCCTTCGAAATGTATTTGCCGCGAATCTGACCTGTGTGATCTGTAAAACCTATCTGCACGTGCGTCGTGCCACGCTCCTCCAGGAGCTTCAACACGTCGTCTTTGGATTGCACACGAATTGCCGTCATTGATCGGTCACCCTCATCGATTACTCCGGTTTTTGAGTGGCACAGCACCCCTGATTGGATCTTATTGTCGTTTGGGGTACCAAACCATATCCGATTCGGCCGATAGGGTGTCCTAATCGGCCAAAATATTGAGTTTATCGGACGTTACTGGGTTTTACCTTCGACGGGTCGATAGCCCCAGAATCGGGTTCGGAGAATACCTTGGCCATGCGATGAGGCGTAGAGAGTTGACGTATTTGCAAATGTCTCAGCAAATGGCACAAGTCCAGAGTAGCGAAGGCGCCCTTTGCTTGGTGAAGCCGATTCGAACTGAGCACGCATTCCCATTAGGTCGCGGTAAATTTGTGCGCCGAATTCCTCTGGCACTTCAATCTCGAAACTCATCATAGGCTCGAGTAGCCGCGTGCCAGCTGACTGAAGTGCGTCCGCCAATACTCTCGGTGTTACGATTTTGAAGTCACCGGGTTTCGTGCCAAGATCGTATCGCGAGAAGCCGTCAATCAAGGTAACTTTGAAGTCAATTACCTCCCAGCCTCTTGGCCCTTTAAGTCGAGCCACATCAATGAGTTGAGGTATCTGCTTAACAAACTTGAAGTACACTTTGTCCGCCTTAACCAGTGATTCAAATTTGAATCCTTCGCCCATTGGCAACGGCTCTATCTGAATTTCAATATCTGCAAATCCATTCTCGCGATGCTCTACGCGTGCCGTCGCCGTCCGAATAGGGGTTTCCTTGTAGAGAACACCGGGTTCATCAAAGTTGGCCAAAATCCCAAAGCGCGTCGCCAGCACCTCCTTGATGATTTGCATCTGAATCTCACCAAAGAACTGCACGTCGATTTGTCGTCGATCTTCTTGCCAAATGACACGCAGCAACGGGTCCTCATCTTCGAGTTCCCGAAGCGCGATCAGTAGATCGTTCCTCTGATTAGGTAATTCAGGATCGATTCGCGCCGTGAGCATTGGCTCGACCGAATCCGACAGCTGGCGGCTCGGATTCTCGGCACCAATCACGTAACCGACCTTCGTCGTCTGCATACCGTAGAGAGCGCCAATATCGCCAGCCATCAGAATATCTGTGGGTTCGTAGTCGCCGCCGACAACAAGTTTAAGTAGACGAGCAGGTTTTTCGTGTGCATCGGCCGAGAGTACCTGGAGCTCTCCACCGACCGGAATACAGCCGTCGAACAGTCTTACAAAAGAAAGCCGACCCGACTTCTGGTTTTCCACTTTGAACACTATGGCTGATAGCGCGCCAGTGTCGTCACCATGCGGCTGCGGCAAGTATTTGACTATGGCATCGAGTAACGCGCCAACTCCGATTCCGAGTTTTGCGGCACCGAACAGTACCGGGAACGTGGCGCCCTCGGCCACCAGTTGCCTTAGGCTACTGGAAACATCGCTCCATTGAACTGCGTCATCTGTTAGGTAACGATCTGCAATTTTCTCATTAGTCTCCGCCAACGCTTCGACGCTGTTCAGATCAAGATTGTCGGATGGTCTGAGGGCGGAAACCTCCGGATCGCGATGGTCCGGAATCCTTGCTCTCTGAATCGGCAAAATATGATTAGCCAGTGATGCTCGAATCGCATCCAGAGTCTTATCTATATCGGCGCCTACGCGATCAAGTTTGTTGACGAAGATAAGAGTGGGAATCTGTAACTCCCGAAGTGCCCGCCACACGGCCATGGTTTGCAGTTGTACGCCCTCAACTGCTGATATGACGAGAACGGCGCCATCCAGCACCGCCACTGAACGTTCGACCTCTGCGTAGAAGTCTGCATGTCCGGGCGTATCGATCACCCGGATCTCCGTTCCTTTCCAGTTAAGGCAAGTCGCAGCCGCGCGTACAGAAATGCCCCGTTCCCGCTCCACCTCCATGGAGTCGGTCTGTGCCGTCCCATGGTCGACACGTCCAACAATTCTTATCGCGCCGCTCTTGAATAACAGCTGCTCAGTCAGGGTCGTCTTGCCCGCATCAACGTGGGCAATAATGCCTATGTTGCGGACGCTGGAAGTTCTCTCCGTCGAATTATTGCGGGTCCGCTCCGTCACGATTTCGGCCAGCTAGTCATTTGTGTGGCCCGATCCCAATGCCGAACAGCCTTTGTGCGTTGCAGCCGCGGATGCATCCCAACTCTTGCTCCGACAAGGCGTCTATTTTGCACAGGTGACCAACAGGATCTTTGAGGCCCATATCGAATGGATAGTCGGATCCAATGACAACGTTTTCGGCGCCCACCTTTTCGATCAGTTGTCGTAACTCTCTTTGATCGTGTACGACCGAATCAAAGTAAATACGTTTTAGGTATTCGCTTGGCAACTCCGGAGTGGTGCGTGACTCTGGTCGTACCCGCCAACCGTGATCGATTCGCCCAGAGCACAAGCCAAGGTAGCCGCCACCGTGTGCCGCCAGCAGGCTGAGTTGGGGATATTTATCAAGGACGCCACCGACGATGATTTGGCTCAATGCCAATGTGATCTCCAGCGGTTGTCCAACCAGGTTCGCGAAGTAGTATTGGCTAGTACGCGCACCCAACGTCGTGCCCAGTGGGTGGACGAACACGACGATGCCCAGCTCCGCTGCGGCTTGCCAGAACGGATGGAACTCCTTGTCCGCAATTTCCTTACCGTCGACCAAAGACGAGACTTCCACTCCCCTAAAGCCGTACTCTTTTACAAACGACTTTAGTTGTTGCACCGCTAACTCGGGATGCTGCAGCGAAACGGCCCCCATGCCAGCGAATCGAGTCGGGTGCGACGCACACATCTCCGCAATAAACTCATTCTGTTTATTGACCAGCTCCTCGCTGAGGTCGCGATCTGCCCAATAGTAGTACTGTGTCGGTGAAGGACTCAGTACCTGAACATCAATGCCCTGCTCGTCCATGTCCTTTAGGCGGGCTTCCGATTGCGTCAGCTTAGGCAATAACGATGACATCATCTGCTCATTGCAGATGACTGACGATTCGCCCAGGTTCTCCACCATTGCTGCGCGTTCGCCTATCTTTTGTGGTTGGTCAGCAACAAGTTCTTCGGCGGCCATGCACAACACGTGGCAGTGGGTATCGATGTTCAGCATTGTTGAATCCAATCAAAACAGGACCCCAGTCGACAGTGGTAATTTCGGCATCCTTAGTGGTAATCGGTAACAAAATGACGATGTCTAATTTGATTGCGGGCAATAGTATTGAGAGCACCCTTGTTTCTCCTGGTACCGATGAAAACCGCAAACGTGATTTCAGCAAAAGAGGCGGCCACCAAAGTCGTCGACGGTGACATTCTGCTCGCCGGCGGATTTGGTATGACCGGCAATCCCGTTCACCTACTGCATGCGTTGGCAGAAACCGCCACCTCAAGACTCACTTACGTTGGCAATAACATTGGCGAAGCTGGTCTTGGTGGCGGCCGACTGCTTCGGAACGGGCAGATCTGCAAGGCAATCGGCTCGTATTTCACGAGCAACCGAGAAGCGGTTTTGGCTGTTCAGGATGGGAAGATCGACGCCACCTTGATGCCACAAGGCAATCTGGCCGAAGCTCTGCGGGCAGGCGGCGCTGGGCTTGGTGGATTCTTTGCACCAACTGCGGCGGGTACGCGATTGGCTGCCGATGCGGAGACCCGTGAAATCAACGGCGTTGAGATGATCTTCGTAAGTCCGATTCGAGGAAATGTCGCGTTTGTTCGAGCGTGGAAAGCTGATACGGCTGGCAACCTCCAGTACCGAATGACAGAGAGTAATTTCAATCCGGCGATGGCGACGGCAGCTGACCTCGTAATCGCGGAGGTCGAGGAAATTGTCCCATTAGGAACGATTGCGCCTGAGCACGTTCATACGCCGTGTTGCTTCGTGGACTATCTTGTGGAGGCGACGACGACAATCGACGACCTTGGCTCGTCTGCAACTGTGAGGGCAAGCAATCGCGATGCAGATCCTACCCGCCTTCAAATGGCGCGGGCCGCACTCAACGAACTAGCCAAAGGCGAAGTCGTAAACCTCGGAATCGGAATCCCTACGCTTGTCGCCGATCTGATCGATGAAGAGGACGGCATCATTCTGCACACCGAAAACGGCATGCTCGGCGTAGGCCCCAGCCCTTCCAGCGGCGGTGCACTCGATTACCCGGTCAATGCCGGCAAGATTCCAGTGACCTCACTAGCCGGTAGCAGTTACTTCGACAGTGCCGCATCTTTCGCCATGATCCGTGGCGGGCATATCGATACCGCTGTGATGGGCGGACTTCAGGTTGACGAGAGTGGCTCACTGGCTAACTGGGCAGTGCCTGGCAAGCCGCTGCTCGGTGTTGGCGGAGCGATGGACCTGGCGTCTGGCGCGAAAAAACTCATTGTCACGATGACACACCTGGACCGTAGCGGCGCAAGCAAGGTCGTCAAGAAATGCAACTTGCCAATTACGGTCGAAAACAAGGTTGATTTGCTGATCACCGACCTCGCTGTATTTCGGCGGACCGATTCAGGATTTGAAGTCGAAGAGCTGATGCCCGGAGTGACATTGGAGACGGTAACGCAAAAAACAGAAGCGCGGTTCTCAATATCGCCCAAATTGAAAGCATGAAACAGGAGAAGACACGTGGGTGAATCAACGAAACCCTTATCTAGTCGAGTTGCCATAGTCACAGGCGGTAGCTCCGGGATCGGTATCTCTATCGCCAAGTTGCTAGCCGCGAACGGTGCAAGGGTCATGGTCGTCGGTCGAAACGAGAAACGACTGGACGCTGTGGTAAGTGACATTGAGGAAGCTGGCGGAACAGCGGCCGCGATATCTGTTGATCTCTGCAGTGACGACGCGCCGTCACAAGTTGTCGACCAAACCCTTAAGGCGTTTGGGCGCATTGACAGTCTCGTGAACTCGGCTGGCATCTATCTTGAAACTCGATTTCTCGACTGCCCAATCGAAAACGTTGACAAGCAATACGAGATCAATGTTCGTGCACCGTTCGCTCTGACACAAGCCGTTGTCCAACACATGCCGAAAGGTTCATCGGTGGTATTTGTGTCTTCCATTGCGGCGCGCTGCGGATTTGCCGCGACGTCTGCATATTCCGCGACCAAAGGCGCGATAAATTCACTGTCCCGAGTTCTCTCGGTTGAGCTCGCGCCAATCGGCATATCGGTGAACACCGTATCGCCTGGCTGGATTGCATCGCCCATGAATGAGGCAATTCGCGAGAACCAGGCCGTCGTCGACGCCGCAATCTCGATCACTCCAGCGGGCCGCCTCGGAACACCTGAAGACGTTGCCCCAGCGGTGCTTTACCTCGTGTCGCCCGACTCACATTTCACGCAAGGTGCCAACATCGAGGTCGGAGGTGGCTACCCGAATGTATCCTGAATCGTAAATTCACCATGACTAAGTTTTCCGATCATTGGCTCAAGCAATTTGCGCCGTCATCAACTCTTGGACTTGAGGAACTCGGTGCGGCCGGCACTCTCGAGCGATCACAAATCCTGGACGCACTGAAGTTGGCGAAAACCGGCACGGTATACGACCTCGATGCAGGTCGATGGTCCGGTATGGCCGTACATCCAGTACATCCACCATTCACCATCACGACGTATCGGACGCCGCGCGGAATGCTGGTAGACAACGGACCGCGCGAGACTGATGACTCGTTCGTCAGCGAGCTCATCGTGTCATCGATGCACGCCGGCGCACACATCGATGCCCTGTGCCACGTCACCTGTGGTCACGACAATCACTGGCGAGGCGGACGAACTGAAGCCGAAGACCTGGGTGATGTCGGTGCCAAAACCTATGATGGAGCAGCCCTGCCGCCGTTCATATGCCGTGGCGTCCTAGTCGATATTCCGCCGGCAGTGGGCCTGGACTACCTTGAGCCTGGTCACGGCATTGGATGGAGTCAGGTCGAAGCGGCTCTGGATGCACAAGGTACCGAACTCCGTCGCGGCGACGCCGTATTTTTTCGGACTGGATTCATGCGCTGGTGGCTACAAGGGCCCGAACAATCGAAATCGTATTCAGGTGCCGGTATAAACCTGGAAGTGGCAACGATACTCGCGGAGAAAGGTGTTGTTCTGGCTGGCTCGGATACAGAGGGATTTGAGCAGCTTCCTGCACCGCAAGCCGATCAATATCTGCCGGTGCACGTCGAACTACTGATCAATCACGGAATCCACATCATCGAATTGGCCTATCTCGATCAGCTGGCAGCCGACAATGTTCACGAGTTTCTTTTTCTTTGTCTGCCATTGCGGATCGCGGGTTCCACTGGATCAATGGTCCGTCCCGTCGCAATTATCTAACTACTCGCGCGTGTCTCTGTGTCGCCCATTTTGACAGGACTCAGGCCCTAACTGACATTGTTCGCTTCGGTGACGCTCGCTAACGTCTTAAGAAAATGCGTATCGCATCGTCCGGTAACTCTCTCTGGAATTCGATGCCCAATAGACAATCATCAAGGGGAATACTGGTGTCCAAGGCTGAGTGGGTAATGGTCGTCAACGTGGATATCGATCCAGAAATCGAGGCGGACTGGGACCAATGGTATGACACAGTTCATCTACCTGAGATTGTCGAGTGTCCCGGGTTTGTTCGAGCAACCCGATACAGGGGGCAGGAGGTCGACGAAAATGGGCGCCTGCAGCAAGTGACTTTTTACGAACTTGACCGTGCAGATGCAATGAAAACACCGGAATTTGCCGCTGTCCGTGGCGTTGGACCATTTCCCGAACAGGCTAACGCGAAGGCCAGGCTTGTGAAGCGTCACATAACGTACGAGGCCACGGACAATGGCTAATCAATCCGAAAAGTTCTATTGGGACGAGCATTGGAACAAAACTCGTTTGGGTGGTACTCGAGTCCGGCTCTCGTGGGAGGGCGGTTCAAGTGACGGTGTCTTGTTTGACGAGGGTGTTCCTGAATCAGTCGCCGGGCTTATCAAGTTGCTACCGCTCGAAGTACCGGTAATTCACGTCGCGTGGAGCGGCGAGATGATAATGAGTACTCGTGCGTACGATTTGGGTCCAGACCGTAAAGAGAACGAGACTCGCCTACCCAGAACGGGTGACATTTCCTGGGATCCGTTTTTCGGCGAAATTGCATTCACCTACGGCACGGCCGAATGCAAAATGCAGTCGGGCTACAACACAATCGTGATTATCGGTCAGCTCAAATCCGCACTGGATGAGTTTGCCGATTTTTGCCGAGCCCGTCGATTTGAGGGTCTTGGCACCGTAACGCTGTCGCTTGCCGGCGATGCTGAGTAAGTCGTCTTGAGTGCTAGTGAAGTTCTTCTAGACTACGATGCCGTCGGCCAAGCCGAACTCGTCCGGAGTGGCGAGGTATCGTCAGTTGAGCTTGTCAGCGCCTCGATTGATCGAATTGAGGCGCTTAACGCGCCATTGAACGCGGTGGTAACACCAATGTTCGAAGCCGCACTTGCCGATGCCAAGTCACGCGCGAATCACAATGGTCCATTCGCTGGCGTTCCGATGCTCATCAAGGACCTGCTCGCCAAGGTGTCGGACACGAGATTGACCGAAGGGTCGCGTTCCCTCGAAAACTACATCTGCCCCGAGGACAGCGAACTTGTACGCCGCTACCGGGACGCAGGATTGGTATTTGTCGGCAAATCGAACACTTCCGAATTCGGTGCAACGCCGGTTACCGAAAGCAGGTTGCTTGGCGTAGCGAGAAACCCGTGGAATCTCGAGAAAACAACCGGCGGGTCCAGTGGCGGATCGGCTGCGGCAGTCGCAACGTCTATGGTTGCCATCGCACACGGAAACGATGGCGGCGGATCCGTCCGAATTCCTGCATCGTGTTGCGGACTATTCGGACTGAAACCTTCGCGAGGACGCAACCCGATTGGTCCTGAATACGGCGATCTACACGCACGTGTGATCTGCGAGCATGTCATCACCCGATCGGTACGTGACAGCGCCGCGATGCTCGATGCAACGCACGGTCCGGTTTTTGGTTCCCCGTACACGCCCAACGCACCGTCGGGGACTTTCCTCTTAAGTCTGGAGAAAAAACCGAGGCGTCTCCGTATTGCACTGACCGAGCCGCCAATTGTCGATATACCGGTGCATGCAGATTGCTCGGCAGCCCTTGTAAAGACCGCCGAGCTGTGTCGGTCACTGGGCCATGACGTCATTGAAGATTCCCCATCGATTGATGCGCAGGCGTTGCTCAAGTCATGGTTTGGTGTCTGGGCCTGTGGCAATGCCTGGCTGGTGCATGAAACAAGTAACCGAACAGGCGTTCGTCCGGCAGAGGAAAATTTCGAACCACTTACCTGGCGATACTTCAAGCAAGGCAAAGACGTCAGCGCTGGTGAATATCTCCGGAATCTACAGGTCCTGGACACAGCGACAGCAGAGCTCGCCCGGTTCTTGAGTGACTACGATGTCTGGTTGACGCCGACACTTGCCCAACCGCCGATTGATCTGGGCGGATTTTATGGGCCCGATGATGACGTTGAGCGGTATGTACGCTTCTCGCCCTACTGTCGCCTGGCGAATCTTTCGGGATTGCCGGCGATGTCCGTTCCACTTCATTGGAACGACGACAATCTCCCAATCGGAAGCCACTTCACAGCGTCGCTTGGTAACGAAGCAACGTTGTTTCGCCTCGCTCGACAATTGGAGGAGGCGCAACCATGGGCTGACAAGCGGCCCGACACCAGCAAACTGAATATCACCGGAGACTGAGCCCCATGAAAGGCAACTACTGGTCAATCGTCAAAGCCAATATCTCGCCGGACGCGCCTGGCGGTCAGACACGGGAAGACGAACTGAATGAGTGGTGGAATGACCATCAAGGCGAGTACGTAGAGAAGGACGGCTTTACCTACGGCTGGCGAACCCAGTCAAATCACGCCGATCATCCCGGGGCGATTGGAACGGCGCCACACAAGTACCATGCCATCTACGAGATCGATGAAGTTGCAACGTTTAATCGCGCACTTGAGGAAGGGACTATTTCCAATCCAGGTGACCCCTGGGGCCCTTGGCAACAGTATGTCGATGACTACGTGCTCGATTGGGAACGAACCTACTATCGCGTTCTGAAGCGACAGGGCGACGAGAACCGAGGCGACTGCTGGGCGTGTGTCAAGTTCGACATCGACCTTGATGGCGAGGCCGAAGAAAAGGAGTTCGACGACTGGTATTCCAACAAGCATATGCCCGAAATCTGTGGCTACGAGGGGATAAATCAAGCCTGGCGACTCGAGGTCGAGCCCGATGACAATGATCTCGGCAATCGACGCCAGAGATTCTGGGGCGTGTATCAGTCTGACTCACCAGACGCTTTTGCTGCATCACGACAAGATCGAGCAAATCGCGGCATCGAACCATTCGACGGAATCTGGCTGCCAAAAGTCCGAAACTTTGAAATCTCGTTCTACGACGTTCTAAATGAGATCAGTCACGAGACCGCAAGACGGACCCGCGCTTAGATTGTCAGTCAGGCAGATCAATTTCCGTGACGGCCGGCCCCTCGCCCATCGTCGGGTACACGTCCGGACGGCGATCGTCCAATAAATTGTTCCGTGACCCCCTCACTTTGTTGTCCGCCTCTGACAAGTTGCAGTCAGCGATCAGAATCTTGGCTCCAAAGTCTTCCGGGTGCTTGTCCAGAACTACACCGTTGTTGTCGATAATCGCACTACCTCCAATCCACTCGACGCCTCGTTCCGGTCCACATCGGTCGCAACCCGCAACAAACATTCCATTCACGTGTGCTATAGAAGACCAGATTTGAATCTGCATCGGCGTGTCACCGAAACTCGCCGGCGGTGGTGGTTCATTTGGTAAATTGCGCGGTGCGTTTGTCGGCAATACGAGCAATTGCGCGCGGGACAAAGCAACAGCGCGTGCCAGTTCCGGAAAGTATGCGTCGTAGCAAATTCCGACGGCTATTCGGCCATGTGGTGTCCGAATGACGGCTGGCGCTCTGTCACCCGGTTGAAAAGAGCGTTTCTCATCGCCCCACAGGTGCACTTTTCGGTACACATGTTTCACGCCGCTCGACGTCAGCAGTGCGACGGAGTTATAGAGATTATCGTCGCTTGCCAGTTCACAGAACCCCGCAATTACGATCGCATCGCTGTCTTCGAGCAATGCCGCCCAGCGTGTTAGCGTTGGTCCGTCAGTTCTTTCGGACCTAGATCGGGCTTCTGCTTCGGATTCAAACATGTATCCGGACGTTGCGAGCTCCGGCAGGACGATGATCCTGGCACCACGGTTAATTGCATCACGAATTGCTGCATCACCCTCCTGAGAGTTTCGCGACGGGTCTTCGACCGTAAGGTCAAGTTGTGCGCATGCGATCCGCACTGAATTTTCGCCGGGCTTGTTCACGACTACCTCCAAACCTTCAAGACGAGCGCTCTAGCAGTAACCGAGGTGCATCGCCTCGATGTAAGGTATGTTGATGTTGGAGTTTCGCACTTTTATCGTCACCCCTGACTCAACAGAAAAATTGAAACAGTCGACTCCGCAGTCATTCTCAAAAATGCTTGATAGTTCTTCGACGCGACTGTCCGCAAGAAAACAATGGAATCCCTCGATATCTGTTGTCTCGATCTCGTTGGGCGATTCGATTCTCCGCCGCTTCTTCGTAAAATAGGGGATCCGAAACCGCGTTCGCCCCGTCACAACAAAGACTCGAAAGCGTCCAGAGCTTGTAACAAACTGTGTTGGCGCCATGAAGCCGTGCTGCCACTCCTCCATCTCATCGATCGGCAGTCGCAGAACGGCAGACATCATCGCCTTGAATTCAGGCGTCGGATCGTCGTCAAGTATGAGATCTATATCCAAGAATTTGTGGCGCTAGCTGCCGCCGTCAAAGTAGGTCTTGGCGTGCTCGAATGCGCGGATTCCGATTTGCTCTCCGATTCGCCTGCCCGGAATATCGTCGGCCGGAGGATGAATACCGCCCCAAATTCGCGACAGGCTGCACTGATCAGACGCGTCTCTATACGTTGCCCATTGCAGCGTCATATCAACGCTGGGACCCTCTTCGAATACGAGAAAGTCGTTCGCGGCAATCTCAAATCCGCTCATGCCGCCAGGAAAATACTTGCTTCCGGTGAGCAGGGTCAGCACTTCGGCCGCGGCTCTCGAATAAGTTGAATGTCCCGACACATAGCCGGCGAATGGCGGGGTAACGAACGAGGGGCGCTGATAGGGCCACCAATTTTCGGCAAGAATCCATCCGACCCCAGCCTGATCGACCGCCGGGTTAAAAATGAAGTCGGGCCCGCGCCACGCATACAGCTTGATTTTGCCGACATTCTCCCCCGACGCACCGGCCAGCGAATCACCGGCTTCTACGAGTTCGACATAGCCGGGTTCTAGCGGAATGCCATCCGAGGAAAACGATGCCAGCGTCGGATCTGAGCTCTGTCCGCGATCCGCCATCGCGCGAATCGCGGACACTGGCCGAATATAGTCGTACCAGCCCTTAATGCCCCAAGCCGCTATCGCGGAGTCGTGCATGGCACCGCCAAGCAAGAAATAGGCTTTAGTGTCCCATTCAAGTGGCCCCAGATCCTCGCCCGCGCCTTCAAACTGCTTTCTTAAATCCGGGTGATCGCTGACTTCATTCAAAATTACGAACCAATGACCGGGTGGTGTTTCGGAATCCGGACCATCAGCCCAAAACTCGGCCAATACTCGAGCGTAGTCTCCGCGCGGAACCATTTGTGGCGCATAGGGCGCACCCGTGACCGGATTCGACGCATAGCCCAGGCTCGCATCGCCACCATCGAACAGATCATAAAAGTTTCGATATTCGGCGATCGATGCCGGAAACGCCGTAATGTTTCCGACGCTCGCCGGCGAGATATCGATCATCACCCCATCCGCAGGATCGAGTTGTGACGACCAGATAGAGACTAGCGAGAACCCCCACTTGTACTCGTCGACCAGCGGCCCGACGATGCTCGGCGGTGCACCTGGATCCAGATATACCGAGTAGTCGAATCCGTCACGTTGATAGCTTGTACGGTCAACGTCCGATAGCGAGAACGGCTGAACGCTACCCCACTCCGGACTGAGAAACTCCGGTTCCGAGTTAATCGGGTTGCCGGCCTGATCGATGAACAATGTCAGCGAAATCGGTTGCCAACGATCCAGATCAGTGATGTTCGGATTGCCCGGGAGTTCCGGCTCGATCGGCAGGTTCACAGGCTGATAGCTCAGATTGGCGTAGTCATTGGCTTCGTTGGCACCATCCTGAAGCCCGAACCGAATGTAACAATCGGCAATGTAATTGCCGAGGGCGGCTGCCGACCCACTCTGATAGTCAATAGACTCGTCGTCTGGGTCGTGGCCAAGCGCATCCATCTCTGCCCGAATTGTCGCGGCGGTAGCAGCGCTGTTAGGGGAGCCGGAGAATCTATGAAGTAGCAACCGAAGCGCCGCGTGGCTTATCGCTTTCTCCCGTGCGGGATGCAAATCGACAGGTATCGTTATGCCGTCAAAGCTACAGCTGAAACCACCAATAGTCTTGCCGAGAAGATAGGTTTCTGCCTGACCATCGTATGCCGCCCAAGCATCGTACATTGCGGACGAAATATGATGAAGATTCCGTGCGTGGACAGTAGGCCGCGCGAAATCGTTTCTGATCGCGTCGAGGAGTACTTCTATCCATTCTCGCGCCACCGACGGATCGCGCGCATCCGGTGTTGCCTCAAACGGAGTTATTGCTGGGGCCCCGCTCGGAACATTGTCGCATGCGGTCAGCGAGAAAAATAAACCCAGAACTACAACACTAGCGATTCGCATGCCCAAATATTACGAGCCCGCGACCTTGTGAAGAATGTCTTTTCAGGCTACATCACTGTCCAAATTGACCGAGGACGAATTGCTATTTCTCTTCGCCGTCTCTATCCAGGAATTTTCGAAACGCATTGCATCTTTCCAGCATGCCGCAATCTTGGCAGCGACATTGTCGTCGTCCTGGCTCATTCGATCCACAAATGTCGCTTCAAGCACGTCACGTTCTGCTTCGAATGTTTGAACTACATCGGAGTTGGGATCTTCGGCCAGCAAGTAATTTCGAAGTGCTTCATGACGCCACCATAGCGACTGCCCATCGTCACTTTCGCCCGGCGCCGGCCCGTGATCTGGAATCTCCACACCGACAACGATTGGCTTGAATATACTTGTACACGTTGCTGCAGTTCCGGTCGCCCAATGTACTTGTCGATCTGCAGCAACGCTTGACACCATTGAGCAGGTCGTCGCGTCTAGGAACTTGCCCTTCATGTGTAGACACAACCTCGCTTCCCAGTAGTCTTCGCCGCCGTTTTCGCCGTGGTCTCGCAAAATCTTGAACGTATCTTGCACGGACAGCTTTCCATTGGCAGATTCGAGCAGTGACCGCGAGCGGGCGCGCCGCCGCTCACCGAAATCCGCCTCTTTCGGGTCTTCGAAAACTTGCTTGAAGTTGAGGCCAGATGCACTGTCCATCAGCCCTTTTTCGAGCGCGTAGTCGCTCAGTCGTTCACTGCTGTCCCGATAATCCCTGCACGTCGTATAAACATTGGATATAGAATCGTAGTCCTGAACATCCCGCACGACCCACTCCCGATCAACTGTCTCCAGCACTGATGCGCCATTCGGATCCAGCAGCAGGAAAGAGTTGTGATACACGCAGGACTCTTTGTAGCCGCAGTTGCCACTTTGGCCATATCGCCTGAGCAACTGGGTAATCAGGTCAATCGCCTCATCCACAGACGCCGTCCGCTCCAATGCAAGTCGAACCAGGTCCATGCCAATCACGCCCGGTTCCTCTCCTGCAGGAACGTTGGCAAAGAGTGCTTCATTGCCAATGACCAGTCCGTCCTCGTTCGCGCCCATCTCTGCACCCCACATCCAATGTGGACGTGACAGGACTACTGCCTTTGTCTCAGGGACTTGATCGATCTCGACGTAGGTAATTCGCACCTTTGCATCGGTGTCGAATTGGGCCGCAGGGAGACTTTGAAAGTACTGTGCTTCGTAGAACTCACGGTCACTGTTCTTCGCAAATATGCCCTGACCCAAGTTTGTCCAGCTCCCTAGCGCCGCGAACGTATCACACACCGTCAATACTCCTCTTTATTCAATCTCGAATTTTCCGGGATGCGGCCAGACCTCATTCTCCGGTTTGTCGAATTCCAAGAATTCAATAGGCACTCCGTTGTCCACGATGAATGCCACTCTTACACCTTCCGCAGGGCTTGATGGCGGATCGATAACTTCTTTGTCTCGAATCGCCTCGTCGAGATTGTCAACGACAAACGCCACGTGCGGTACGGTCTTAATGATCTCCGGCAGCTCATTGTCGTCGTCGAAATTCATCCACTCGACAGCATAGGGTGAATCGAAATACCCTTGTCCGGTCATCTTTAGCCTTGGACTGTAGCCATCTTTGGGAAGCGGCCGTTCGGTCGGTATGCCAACATGGTGAAATCGCAACTTCTGCATACTGGCTCCCAGCTACTCCGCAATGGCGGGCTTGGTCAACCTTACCCCAAATCCATAAGCGACAAGCGCGATGACCGTCGCCGATCCGAGCACCGTGAGGAGAGACTGCGCTGTACCGTCATTGATCCGCCCCTCGATGATCGCGGTAGTCGAACCGAGAATTGACGTAAACGTCAGCAGCATCGCAGCCGCCATACCCGTCGACACATGGGTGGCGTTCATCGCAAGCGTTGGGACGGTTGCCAGCACTGATGCGTTTCCGACGGCAACGATGACCAGAGACATACCCAACGTCGCAAGGTTCAACTGGTCATTGGTCAGGACAACTAACAGCACAATACACCCAGATAGGACGATCAAAATACCGATGAGAAGCAATCGATCGATGCGCATGATGCCCACCAGACGGTTTGCGATGATATTGCCCACAATCAGGGCACCCATGATGACAGCTTGGAAAAACGGAAAAACTTCGAGGTCGAGCCCAAGGACACCATTGAGAATGAATGGAACCGCGGTTGAGAAAACTACCAGGAACGCGATTGCGGACCCCATGATCAACGCAAGGCTGACGAAACGAATGCTAAGGATCAGACGCAAGTAACTCGACAACGTCGTGCCGAGGTCTGCGGGGGAGCGATTGGAACCACCCGACTCCTTTAGGTACCTGGCCAACAACACCGTTACAACGAATGCGACAGCGGCAAGCAAGATAAAGTTGGCGTGCCAGCCGAAAGCCTTGAAAACGTAAACGCCGATAATTGGCGCCACGATGGGAGGCACCGCGGATACACCGCGATAGATTGAAAATGCCTTGACTTGCCCCTTGTCGTCAAAACTGTCTCGAATGATCGATAGCACCAATACGCCTTCAGCACCGGCAGCAGCACCCTGAAGAACTCTGGCAACGATCATCTCCCCGACCGTCGTCGCAACTGAGCAATAGAATGTGGCAATGGTGAAGATCGCCATTGCACCAACGAGTATGGGACGCCGACCAAATCTTTCAGAGAGTGGTCCGTAAATCAGCAGTAGTCCCCCGTAAGCCATACTCCAGAGGCTTATTGTCAGCTTGACCATTTCATCGGTCGTGCCGAAGTACTCGGGCAAGTGAGGAATACTCGGTGCATACAGGTCGTTCGACATTGTCATCAACGCCGTGGTGAGCACCAAAAGAGTTAACAGCACGCCCTTGCTTTGCGTTTCTTTTGTCATTCAATCTTCTCGCGCAGGCCAATTGTGGCGGCGACTACCGCCACTACTGACACCACAAACATAATGTTAGCGAACTGTCGAATCCCGCCGTCAACCAGAATACTGTCGGCGACAGAGGTCATTGAACCCAATGTCGATTGAATTGTCAGCAGAAGTGCAGCTGACACTCCCGCAGCACTCGCCGTTACGCTCATAGCGAGCGGCGGAACAGTCGTAAAAACAAAACCATTGCCGAAAGCTATTAGCGCAACCGGGATTGAAACGACGAGCAATGCCGTGATGCCCGAGTGGGACAATAGCAACAACAGGGTGCTGGCAGTGGCGATAACACTGACACCAACAATAAGCACGCGCCGCGGCGATAGTCGTTTGACAGTAGCGCGCGTTGCGAAGTTGCCCAACATGAACGCAAAAATTGTTCCCGCATTGTAGATGGCAAAGAATCCCTCGGACATGCCGTACTGCGTCGTTAGAATAAACGGAAACGCCGTAGGCAATGCAACGAAGAATCCAACCGCTGCACTTTGAATTACCGCAAGGCACAAGAACGACTTGCTTCGGATAAGCTTGCCATAGTCAGAGTACATCCGTCGCAGAGAGAATGTGCTTTTCGCTGGATCATTCGTTTCAGGAAGGTAACGCCACAATAGGACGGTAGCGATAACAGCGATCGTCGTCAGCAGGTAGAAGTTCGCACGCCAACCCATGGATTCGTATATGTAAGTACCGATAAACGGTGCGAAGATCGGGACCGTGGCGCAAGCAGCATGCCAGACTGAAAAAGCACGAACCTGGTCCGGGCCTTTGAAACTATCGCTGAGAATCGAATAGACCAGCACACCTTCAGCAGCAGCGGCAAAACCGAGAAGGATCCGGGCTACGACAAGTTGCTCAATCGTTGCTGCAACGGAGCAGAACACTGCGCATGCCGAAAAGCCGACCATTGCACCCAGCAAGATTGGCCGACGACCAAATCGTTCCGACAATGGGCCGTAAAATAATGTGCCAATTCCGTAAGTTACGGCGTTCAGGGCAATTGTGAGCTTTACGCGTTCCGCGGTGGTATCGAAGTACTCCGGGAGGCCCGGCAGGCTTGGCGAGTAGAGATCCAGGGACATGATGGTCAGGGCCGTTGTCATCACGAGTAATACCAAGACCATTCCCTTGTTCATTTGGGCGTCGATCGATCCACTCCTCTCGTGACGAATGCGCCAGTATTCAGGCTCTACGACGCCATTGGCAATGTCATTTGAGGCTGACCGGGTGGCTGAATGGGACGCCGCGTTGTCGCCGAACGTATTGCTCAGAATGGAGTGACGCCGTCCCCTAACGAGTGCTGGACCGAAAAGACAATCTTGCGGCCGGTTGTGACATGCCGTGACTTTCAAACTCAAGATAGTCTAGTGAGATTCTCCAGAAATCCGTATCGAGTCCTCAAATGCGATGCCGTTTATCTTACGCACTTGTATTGTCGTCTTTCTCTGTCACAGGCTGTGGCGGAGGCGGCGGTTCTCAGTCGGACACTTCCAGTCCGATCGAAACGCCACCGGCGAGCAGTAAGCAATTCACCAACGTCACGACCGGTTCGGGTATCGATTTTCGATTTGGATACCAAGAAGCTCTGTTCGGCACGTTTGAACAAGATGTGCAGGCATTCGCTGGCGGCGTCGCTGCCGGCGATTGTGATGGCGACAACGATATCGACCTATTTATCGTCAGGGGTGATATCGGACCAAACCTTTTGTATCTCAACGACGGCAATGGCGTTTTTGCAGAAAGCGCCGAGGCCGCTGGCGTCGCGAATACGAAGTCGACGAATGAAAACTATCGCCACAGTGGCCCAACGTTTGCCGATCTTGACGGCGACTCGGACCTGGATCTCTTTATTGGCGGTTTGTTTGGCGATCCGTCATTTGTTTTTCGCAATAATGGGCAATGTCAATTTGAGGACGTCAGCGCGACGGCCGGAGTTGCCGCACTCACCGGCATTCAAAACATATCGGCTGCCTTTGGTGATTACGATTTGGACGGCGATCTGGACATGTTTCTTGCTCATTGGGGCACTCCACGAATTATTGGAGCTCCGGGTGATACACATCATTTGTGGCGAAACGACACAACTGGTATTGGAGAAACGATCCAGTTCACAAGCGTGAGTATCGAGAGCGAAATCTCCCCAAGCATTATCGCGGAGTCCACGCAGGGAGACTCCAACTTTGACTATTCGTTTGCGCCATCATTTGCTCGATTGAATGATGATCTTTATCCAGACGTTGTGATCACTGCCGATTTCAACACAAGCCAGGTTTTCATTAACGACGGTGACGGGACATATACCAACGCGACCGACAGTAATGTGATTACCGACAACAATGGCATGGGTTCCGCCGTAGGAGATTTCGACAATGACGGCGATCTAGACTGGTTTGTCTCAGCAATCCTCGACGGTGCCTTGCCCGACTCCTGGACCGGCAACCGCTTTTACAGAAACGATGCTGGCGTATTCAGTGACGTAACGGAAGAAGTCAATGTACTGAGTGGCGGCTGGGGCTGGGGAGCATGTTTTATGGACTTTGAGAATGACGGCGACTTGGACATCTACCAAACCAATGGCTTCCCGGTCACGTCTATTCCCCGATTCCAGAACGATGTGACTCGTGCATTCGTATTGGATGAGTCGCTGACATACTCCGACCAAGCTACCGAACTTGGCCTGGGGGACCGAGAGGAAGGCCGTGGTGTTGTTTGTGCCGACTTTGACAGGGACGGTGATGTTGACGTGTTTCAACTGCACCGCAACGAAGTAAATGCGGCGTCTTTATATCGAAATGACGAGACTAACAACAACTCGGTAACTGTGCGATTGCAAGGGTTGCCGCCCAACACCGAAGCAGTTGGTGCGCGCATATATGCAACGGTCGGCGCAACTACACAAATGCGCGAAATCATGATCGGCAACAACTTTACTTCGCAGAACCCTACGGGTCAGGTCATTGGGTTGGGATCCGCCGCACAGATTGACCAGCTACGAGTGCAGTGGCCCGACGGTCGTGAGAGTATCGTGAGCGCCGTACAAGCTGCCACAGACATCGTTCTCGAGCATCCTGACCTTTAGCCGGACACGTCCAACCGGACGAGCAAGCTGACAACCTCATCCAATCGACGATTCCGTAGGTTTGGGAGTCTCTCCCGACCCAATTCGCTAATGTAAACAAAAAGTCCCCCCCCGCTATCCTCCTGAGTATTGGAGGTGGCGGAGAGGGACTGTCTTTGTACTCGAAAGTTACTTCTGGCTAGTTAGAAACCGTTCTCAGACTACAAGCTGTTTGCTCAGTATTCCCAACGGAATGTCAGGCCGTAAGTACGTGGTGGAGTGTATGACCTCCAGATACCAACTGATCCGCCCGGGTAGAGATTATTAGCATTGGCGGCCAATTCCGCATTGCTGTAAACAAATCCACCGAATCCCGAGTTAGTTCCGACTTCGTAGCGCTCGTCCAGAAGATTCTTCACCCAGAGTGAAACATGAATCGCGTCAGTTGGCCTGTACCCGATCCTGAAGTTTACGAGGTCCTTGTACTCCGTGGACGCTTCAATATTGTTTGTGAAGTCATCGTACTGTCGGCTTTTTTGAACCATGTCGCCGCTGAACGTAATTGACTTGCCGTTCGCGAGCAGACGTTCATAGTTAAAGCCCGCTGTGAACGAGTGCTCCGGCGTCAACTGCAGCATGTTGCCCACGGCCGGCGTACCAAAACTCTGAATATTGGCGCCGTACTTACTATCCTGATAAGCGTACGTCGCCCATACATCGAGGTTTTCTGTGGCCGCAAAACTGAAGTCCAACTCCAATCCCGTATTCTCACCCGAACCGAGGTTGTCGGAAATAAATTCCTGCGAAGGACCATCCAGGAAGAGAACCTGAATATCGGTGTACTCCACATAGAACAGGGTCGGGTTCAGAGTCACTCGTCCATCAGCAAACTGAAGGCGCGCGCCCAACTCATACGAGTCAGAAAACTCCGGATCGTAGGGCGTGCCAAGAAGCGCGCGACAAACATCAATGTCATTAGTCCCACCGCAAGCGGACGCGGAGTTTGAGAAGCCGCCGGTCTTCACGCCCTTCGCGTAGGAACCGTACACCATCGCGTTATCGGACAGGCTTACATCCAAAATTGCGCGGTACGTCGGCTCGGTCCAATCTGCACTGTAGCTGACTGTATAGATGAATCCGCACCAGAAAGGACCTACCTGGTGACAGTTTGTCGTTCCATCCTTCTCATCGCGCGTCCATCGACCACCCAGTGATAATGTCACTGCATCGCCAAGGCCAATCCTCGCCTCAGAGAACACCGCGAAGCTGGTGGAGTCCATCTCTTGGTCCAAAATGTCTCTTTGAACTGAATCGCCGGCAAAGAATGCACTGCCGGGGATACCTTGCGCGGCCAGATGCTCAATTCGGTATTGGTTTTCGTCGAGATAGAACAATCCGGACGTTACATCAACATTATCACCGATTGCCCAGTCGAGACGAAACTCCTGGCTGAACGCGCTCAAAAGTGTCTGCTGATACGGAAACCCCTCCGTCGTATCAAGACCATCCGATGTTCTGCCATTGACCGAATCGAAGTCGAAATTGATCATCTCGCCATCGAAATCACGGTAAGCAGTTATCGAGTGAAACGTGCCAACATTCGAATCCCATTTGACTGTTGCGGAGAAGCCGACACCGACTCGATCATAAGCGCCGTCCAAATCCATGGCCAGAACGTCCGGGATGTCATGGCCCGTAGCAATGCTCGTATTGCCGCCGCTGGCATCCACGTAAGGACTGCCCGCGGGAAGGCCTGCCGGTCTCGGGCCCAGGTGATAGCGAGGAGCGCCGTACGATTGATCCGATGTCATGTCGGCCGAAAGGATAACGTCCAATTCGTCGCTCGGTTCGAAGCGCAGCTTGGCGCGAGCGCTGGAGACCTTTTCCTGACCCAGCATGTTGCCCGTAACCAGGTTTCGTACGTAACCACTGGTGTTGCGATTGCGCGCAGACAGACTGCCATAAATTCCGTCTGAAATTTCGCCACTGATGTAGCCACCGACTTCAACTCTGTCGTGGTTGCCGAGAGTAATCGTACTTGCGGCACGGAATTCCTCATCAGGCGTTCGCGTGACATAGTGAATTACGCCGCCATTACTGTTGCGGCCAAAAATGGTGCCCTGCGGACCCTTAAGAACCTCAACCCGCTCGAGATCATGGAGATCGAATTCAATCGATGTCGATGAACCGACAAAAACCTGATCAATGAAGACGCCAACATTAGGCTCAACGCCGATGCTGTCATCCTGGGTAGACGCGCCACGAATTGCGGTCGGCGTGAAGCTCTTGAAAGGCTGGCCAAAACCAAGGCCCGGCACGCGAATATAGAGGTCCTGCGTGTTGTCGACACGAGCCGACTCGAGAAAATCTCCACTCATTACGCTGACTGAAATCGGCACGTCCTGCAGCGACTCATCTGTCTTACGTGCTGTCACGGTAATTTCTTCGAGAGCGTCGTCAGCGGCATCCTGAGCCACGGCAGTAGAGAAACCGAATAATCCGACTGAGCTACCCGCCAACAACGCGAGTGGCAATCCAAGGATTGACTTTGTTTGCTTGGTCACAACTATTTCTCCCCCATAAAGGAATTGTTGATGGTATTGACCGAGTCTACTGCTCAGGTTTCACAACGTTGATGTCACCAGTGGCCGAATTGTTGGTATTTCCGGCAGAAGAAAACGCACTGTCTGATTTCACTTTCGAGTTGCCCGATTTTCTCCAGAGCGGAGACGATGCGTAAATCCAATACTGCTATTTATCCGGATGATCAATGACCAGGAACTGCCCCGCATGCTGGACGCCCATATCGGTTTCTTGTCCATCCGGCCATTCGATTGTAAGCGAGTCAACCTGCGCAGCACTTCCTAACCCGATAACCTGAGTTGTTGGGTTCTGAGAAATAAAGTTGCTCCCGACAACTATTTCCCGCATCTGCGTTACTCCGTTTACTTCGGCCCATATGCGAGCCCCTGTTGCTTCTGTATTCGGCGCCCGCCCGTTAAGTTTGACGGATATAAAGTTGTTGCCGCTGACATCATTTCGAAAGAGACTCCCTGCGTTGTCCTCGTTTTGGTGCCATAGAAAGACGTCGATGTCGCCGTCATTATCGAAATCTGCGCATACCACGCCACGACCTTGTTCGGCATCGGCCAACCCCAGTTCGGGCGCCTGATTCTCGAAACCGCCATTGCCGTCGGATATGAATGCCCGACTCGTGTCTTGGCGAAAGTCACCGGCATATACCAATCCTTCCCAGCCGTTGGTGTGGTAGATATCCAGATCGCCGTCATTGTCAAGATCGGCGAAACACGCCCCCCATCCCCAACCTCCGTCTACTACGCCGGCCTCATCCGTTGCATCTACAAAGGTGCCGTTGTCGTTCCTATACAGTCGGTTTCCAGTCGCGGATGGATTCTCGTTCGGACCATATATGCTGGAAACAAACCAATCCAAATCGCCATCGTTGTCATAGTCGCCCACGGCAGATCCCATGCCATTGTTGTCGTCAATCACCGAGACGTCAGTCACATTGTCAAACGTACCGTCTTGGGCATTCATGAATACCTGGCTCGTATTGAAATCGGCAACGCTAAGAATATCGGGGAAGAGATCGTCATTAACTCGGGCGAAAGTTGGTGCGAACGAATAGTCAATGCCTGCGCTGTTCTCGGCGTTCGGGTCTGGTAGGTGAACGATACTCGGTGCTATCTCAGCACTAACGGATACGCTGGAAAACCGGATACCGCTGGCATCACTGTCATTGCGCCACAAATTGTACGTATCACGTACCTGAGTCGGCGAATGACGCGTCGTCCAATGCGCAACAAAAAGGTCCAGATCACCATCCAGGTCATAATCTCCGAAGGCAGCGGAGATCGTATCGACGCCCTCTAAAGCCTCCAGGCCGGAACCGGCCGTTTGATTCGAAAAAGTGCCGTCGCCGTTATTCGAGTAGACCAAAGCAGGATCACCAAATATCCCGCCCAGGAACAAATCGAGATCACCGTCGCCGTCAATATCAGCGAAGGTCGGGCCGCTGTGATAGTAGTTTTCAAGAACCGGGAGATTTGTCGGGTCTGTCCACGCCACTCCCGCAGATTCGGCCACATCTTCAAATACGTTGTTGCCCAAATTCCGGTACAACAAATTGGGAAGCAGATCGCCGCGAACGACGAACAGGTCTACATCGCCGTCCCGATCGTAGTCCCCCGCAGCGACACCCCCTGCGATTCTCGGCAACTCCAGTAGTTGGTTTTGCCACCTAGTACTGAGAATCGTAAAATTGATCCCAGAACCGCTTGTCGCATCGGCGAACTGGCTATCTCCCGGCGGAGATGGGGGACTTGCGATATCCGGCGGCGGCGCCGAGCCTCCGCCGCCGCATGCTCCCAGCAAGGCGAACAACGACACCCAGCCTAATCTGGGCAATTCGTTTACCAATCGTGATTCGTCTAACTCACTTCTCCTGGTCATACGAATCTCGAAACCATCGTTTCCCTACCCATAGGACCAATGTGTGCCGTCTTCACAACGCCAAGCAGCCGAAGGGCAATAGAGAATCTGCGCAATGTCAGCCTCCCCCAAAATTGTGTATTTCCCAAGACATCATTCTAGGTTTTCGACGCCTGCTGGTTTATTGCCTAAGTGGCAGAAATACTGTCATTTCTGAACTCTTTCACCGGAGACCGGTCACTGAAATGCAGCCGAGCTACAACGCCACCTTGACGTGCCCCAGGTTTCGCGTTCACCAAGATTAGGTGACGTGCCCCAGTTTTCACGTTCACCAAGATAAGGTGAGATGATGAAACTGGAGGTACGACAATGGCAAGAAGAAGTTTTAGCCGGGAGTTCAAGTTAGAGGCGGTGCGGTTGGTCGAAGAGCGAGGCGTTTCGGTCGCCCAGGCTGCCCGGGATCTCGATATTCACGATAACGTTTTACGTCGCTGGGTACGGCAGTACCGAGAAGATCCAGCACATGCATTCCCAGGTGCCGGGCAGATGAAGCCTGAACAGGCTGAGATCGCGCAGCTCAAGAAAGAGATCCGCAGGCTGAAAGCGGAGCGGGATATCCTAAAAAAAGCCGCGGCCTACTTCGCAAAGGACTGAGCGTGAAGTTCGAGTTCATCGCGAAGCATCGAGGGATCTGGCCGGTGACATGGATGTGCGGGGTGCTCGATGTCTCGCCAAGTGGGTTCTACAGCTGGCGCTCGAGACCACCGAGTGATCGAGCGCTGTACGACGAGGATCTGATCCGGGACATCCGCCGGAGCTTCTCCGACAGCGGCGAGACCTACGGTGTTCGCCGTATCTGGCCGGACCTCAAGGACTGGGGTCATGACGTCGGCAGGGAGCGCGTGGCTCGGCTGGTCCGGACTCTGAAGCTCCTGGCTCAGCCGAAACGACGCAAGCGACCGGTGGATAAGGGACAGCGTCTGGAGAGCGCAATTGCGCCGAACAGCCTGGACCGGGAGTTCACGGCGACAGCGCCGAACCAGAAATGGGTGGCTGACTTCACCTACGTCTGGACCGCGGAAGGTTGGCTGTTCGTTGCTGCAGTACTCGATCTGTTCTCACGCCGCATCGTTGGCTGGTCGATGAAGTCGCGCATGACAGCGGACCTGGTGACCGACGCACTGATTATGGCGATCTGGCGCCGCCGGCCTGACACCGAACTCCTGCATCATAGCGACCAGGGCAGCCAATATACGTGTGAGCAGTTCCAAAAGCTGCTAGCGGATCACGGCATCGAGTGCAGCATGAGCCGTCTTGGCGAGTGCCACGACAATGCGGTCATGGAAAGCTTCTTCTCGAGAATGAAGGACGATCGGGTCAGCCGACGCCGATACCGGACGCGCGATGAAGCACGAGCTGATATCTTTGATTACATCGAGAGGTTCTACAATCCGAAAAGACGGCACTCGACACTGGGTGGACTCAGCCCGGTGGAGTACGAAAAGCGAGCTAAAATAGCTTAGGTCGGTGAACGCAGAACCTGGGGCACGTCAGAATGAGTTCTCAACATTTCGCCCCAAGTCAACGATTCGCCATCCGCGTTTCTTCTTTTTTGCGATGTGGTCCCACACCTCCAAATACTCTTGCATCCTCGCTTCGATTCCGCTTCGCACTTCGAGCGCTGCATAGAACAGCGAGCTTACGGAGTCTTCTCTAACGCACTCTCTCGCACGCCGCAGATAGTCACGAGACGATATTTCGTACGTCTTGCCCATTTGCGGATACTCCATTATCTCCTTACGGACACATAACCTGGTCTAGCCGCATACGTCCTTGCTGCGAAAACCAAATCCTCAAGGAGCTGGTCCCGGATTCGGAACTCAATGGTGAGGTGACGACAGGCGAAAGACGGACTAAATCCTTGGATCAGTCGTGGGTGCGCCCTGATCTGCACCACCTCGTCATCTTTTTCGAACCATGGGCTCAACCACAATGCCTCTGGAGTCTTGCTGCTTGCCTTTTTGCTGTTGTTCGCAAAAGTCCTTGGTAACTCCAGTGCAAGAACGTACGGGATAACGCCCGGTTTTGATTGTGCTGAGTCACACGCAGCATCAATCTGCACTAGCCTCCATTTCGGGTCTGTCAGCTCGCTGGGTTTTAGAACCCCCAACAGCTTGTATAACTCTGCGATCTTTAGGCCAAATCTCGACGCAACCGACCACGAACTTGGAGGCACGCAGACGGCACCACGTGACGATGAGTTTAAGTTACCGACATGAAAATCCAAGTTAAGCATTGAGTTGATCGCCGCTGCAGACTTGTTCGAGGTGCCACGTTTATGTGCTTCCACATCAATTGCTTGTTTCCAGTACTCATCGCTACGGGACGCGACCGAAGCTCTCCTCAATCTATCTCCGATCAATGGTGTCAGTGCCTCAACCACTGCAGCCCACGGGTCGTTTGCCGCGTGAGTTTTTCCACTTGCCGCCTCCGCCAAGGAACCAAGCAGCTTGGATACTCCCTCAGCATGATCTTCGACCTTTAAGGTATCGGGGCCAGCGAGCTTGTATATCTGCGAAACCGTTTGTGCCGACGCGCTGTTCATTGCGGATTCAAGCTCCAACAACGTCCTGATTGCTGGGACAGGCTCCAAAGCGTCCGAGAGCGCCGTTTTCAAAGCATCAAGGTCCTTTACCTCGCCAGTAGCCAGATTGATATGGTCATGTTTATCGAGGTGCACACAACGGACGGGCCTTTGATGAGCATCGAGTGTTTCAATATATCCCTCCATATGCCCCATCCATTCTGCATCTTGCGACCACAGAACAAGTAAATATGGGCCATGCTCATCAGAGATTGACTCCATAAGAAAACTAGCGATTGCCGCGAGCTCAGGAACGCCACCTGCCCCTCCGGGAATCTCACCGAGATGAAGGTCACAGAAGATTACTCGGCAGCCAGACACTAGGTTTCCGTCCGGAAAGTCGCCAGCAAAATGATATGGCATACACGGTAAACCAGCCGACGTCAGCCCTTTGACAAGCGCATCAAGATGCGGCTTTTCATTGTCAATGACAATAATTTTCAGGTGCGGATCGATCATTTTCTGGGGAAGACGAGCGCGATGATCGCACCCGTGAATTTCGGAGGAATATCCACGTCATCGGCGTCCGGAAACAAGAGTTCACCACCGCATATATCCATGACCATATTGGCGTAGTAGAGACCCAAACCCATTCCATCCGGCCGCCTTGTAAAAAACGGCTGCACTAGGTTCTCTGGGTCGTCTTCGAAACCTGGCCCGGTATCGGCGATGATCAGCGCAGGCCCTAATTCAAAGTCGTCACTTCTGCCGATATAGATCTGTCGATTGGACTTCTTAATATCTGCAGGTTTTGCCGACCAACGAACTCGCGTCCAATAGAATGCATTGTCGAGAAGGTTCGTAAGCACACCAACGAAAAGTTGACTTGGAATTGAGGCAACAAAGTCGAGTTTCTCATCTTCCAAGAACGGGCTTACAAGCTTTACTCCATGTGACTTGAATCGAATCAGGCTGGCTGTCCGTGCCTTTCTGACCAAGTCTGCAACGCTTGTGTCCTTTTTGGGACCTTTGCGAAGCAGCGCGCTTATCCCGTCCAATAGCCGAACGAGCTCTTCAGCTTGACCCCTTACCTGTTTAATCGGAGCGCCCGACTTGATGTTGTCGTGCAAAGACCGTACGCCATGCAACACTTCGTGGAAGACTGTCGCAAGCCCAAGGCCAGATATTCCGGCCTGGAGCATACTGTCTCTAAGGCTTTCATAGTCCTTCTCAAGACGCTTAATGTAGGGCTCCATCGCCTCATCTACATTCTTTTCTTTGGCTATTTGACGAAGCTTCTCTACCGGCCGTTTGACTTTCTGCGCCTCTAGATCACGTGGGCTTGCAGTCGCTTTTCTAATCGCATCTTTGTCAATACGGCGTTCAGTCTCCAGGACGCTCAAGCTGCCACGAACCAAACTCCTAAGGCGACCAAATGCGTCGTTTTCAATGAAGCCTTCCCGATTCGTCTTTTCTTCGAGATCATGACTTTCATCAACTCGCAAACTAATCATTCCAACGACGATGTTTCTACTTATCTTGACTGTTGGAGTATTGACCCGTCGCAAGTCAAGCCCCAACCAGTCGTCGTCTCTCTCGCCGTAGTTATAAACCCGCATGCCGTCGCGATACACGCGAACGCCACCGTTTTCGTTCAAGAATTTCGTGAGAGTTGACGATTCCGTCACCAGCTTCAGGACGTCACGATCACGGTCAAAAACGTAAATCTTGCCTACGATAGGACCTATGCCCTGAATCATCTTGTCGTCAGCAGTTACGGACCCGCGTTTCTTCGTGCTCGCATCAAATTCACGAAGCGGAATTAGGAGCTTCTCGCCTTTCTTGCTCGACTTCTTACGACCTTCTATACCGATCTTCTTTGGGGGCGAGAATTTATACTCCCACTCAAATTTCTCTCCGTCGTAAGAAAACTCGTATACCCATATAGCCTTTTTCATGATGTCGACGATCGACGCCATGCCCTCAATGTATTCCGGATACTCAGGAATAATCAGCTCTGCATGAAACTCATCAGGACCATCTCCGAACGGTGAACATATCGAAGTAATTTGGCTGTTTAACCTACGCAGATCACCGCGAGTCCATTCCTTGTCTTTCAGGTCGCCGATTGTAATTACGGTACCGGTGCTCTTACCCCTAAAAACTTCTGGCTCGCGCTGCTTGATCGTTACTCTTGCATCGGACAGAAACTCCGATTTCATTAGGTGCGCCCAGTCAATCGAGACGACCACCTCCTGACAACCCTTCGCTTTGGTTACCAACTCGATTTTTTCACCGAGTTTGTGTGCCGCGAACCTGCCAACCCCTTTTTCCCCCAGCGGCATCCGTCCTTTCTTGGTTGTCTCTCGCTCGTCGCGTTGTTTCTTCTTGTGGTCATGACCTGGCACAAACCAAACGTCGCGAACCGTCTCGACGGTCATTCCAGTACCGTCATCCTGCACGGTGATCCTCGGACTACCCGAACGAATCCCGTCCATTGTGATCGTTACTTCTGTCGCGTCCGCGTCATAGGCATTCTTGACAAGCTCAAAGACTGCCAGGCGACCACTGCCTATTAGCTGATCGCCAAGAAGCTGTAGCAGCCTTGCGCGCGGCTTGAAAGCAACTCTCTCTGTACTCATCGACCTTCCGAACTAAATGGCTAACTGTGTACTTTACGCGAACTCAAGAAATTTTGACCTAAATCCACCAACCCGTCTGGCAGAAGAAGTGTGATGTTTTCGCCTAGATGCGGTTCGTTTCCGATAGACCATTACAAACGCAATAATCGGTCAACCTCTATCAAATGGCGCACGCAGCTCAGATGCTAGATCTTCGAGATTCGCGACACCAATTTCACACTCCCATACGGTCAATACCCGCCAACCAAGTTTAGTCAGGGTCGATTGTACATTCGCGTCTCGCCCCACAGTTTTGCGAAATTTTTCGGCCCAAAATTTGACATTACTTTTTGGTGTCGCCGCGTATTTGCAACCAGAGTGTCGATGCCAGAAACAACCATGTACAAATATCGCCGTTTTGTACTTTCTTAAGACAATATCGGGACACCCAGGCAGCGACCGGACATGGCATCTGTATCGGAACCCCTTGCTGTGGAGAAACTTTCGAACGGCGATTTCTGGCGAAGTATCTTTACCGCGAATTGCCGCCATATTTCGGGATCGTGCGGATTCGTCGATTCTGTCCAACTTTGCGGCTCGAAACGGTTGTTTCGCCAATGATAGCCTGGTAGCCTGGTACTAGGTTGGGTGCGGGTATCGAAATGCGGTTTATCGATCTTTACTGCGGAGCGGGACTGGGTGCGCGTGGCGCCGTCGCCGCTGGCGCAGCACCGGCGTTGGCCGTTGATAACTGGGACGTTGCGACGGATACGTACAAGTTAAATTTTCCCGACGCCGAGGTCGTCCAGTCTCCCGTGGAGGATTTGATTCCCGCAGAATACAAACACATTGGAGAAATCGATTTGATTCTCGGATCTCCCGAGTGCACAGCGCACTCGATAGCCCGAGGAACTCGGAGCGGTTCAAAGGCGAGCAGAGATGGAGCGTTTCAGCTACTCGGTTGGATCGACGAATTCAAGCCGAATTGGATCGTTATGGAGAATGTCACGCGCCTTAAAGCTTGGCCACGCCTGAGCGAGTTCAAGCAGTCTTTGGCAGAAGACGGATATACCGTTTCTCAATTGATATTGAATTCGGCGGATTTCGGAGTTGCTCAGTCGCGGAGGAGGCTATTTCTTGTCGCCAACCGACACGGCATCGAAATCTCGAACGATGATATTAGTTCTGACTTCCCAACAAATCCCGCATCGACAATCATAGATATGGAAGGCGAGTGGAAAAGCCGAAGGCTCTACTGCAAGGGAAGGGCGGAGGCTACGAAAGAACGAGCGAAACGCGCGATTGCCGCGCTTGGTCGGCGCGTTCCCTTTTTAGTTGTCTATTATGGTTCTGACTATGCGGGCGGGTGGCAGCGACTCGACGTGCCATTGCGTACAATCACTACGCTTGATCGTTTTGGCTTAGTGACATGGGAAGGAAACACGCCGATGCTACGTATGCTTCAACCTCCCGAACTGTTGGGCGCGATGGGGGCCAGTCAGCACTTGCTTTCCGCTACGTCACGCAGAAATAAGGTGAAGCTATGCGGGAACGGTATTTGCTCCCCTGTTGTAGAGAATATTGTTCGGGTAATTCGAAATCTGGACGAGGACGCAAAAGCTCTTACGCTAAGGAAGAGTGCCTAACACCACTCTCAGCTAAACGATGCGCTCTGCCAAGGCCAGGCGCTTTTTGCTGACCGGAATGTACCAAGCATTCATCCGTTTATCCCACGCCCTGGCTTCACAAAACTGATCCCACGAAAACCGATGCAGAGCTTCCAGTTGGTACGTGCGGGATAGTCTGACTATTAGCAGGTACTCGAAGAGTTGTTTTTCTGTGTCGTTTCGATCGGGGTAAATCGTGCCGGATTTCTTGGCCTTGACTTGCGTCTTGATTGAATACCGGTCTCCGTCTCTTGACAGCGCATCGACATTCTTGGCCCCAGTGGGCGCCTCCATCAAGTTTGGCAATCCCGGTTTCGAGTTAAAGAACTCAACCGCAACTCTTTCTCCAACTTCTCCGACTGAAAAGTTGATGCCCCTCTTCGATAGCTCTGCATCGACTGCCATGCGTAGACTGACAAGCTCACTGTCTGACTTGTCCGACAAATCGATACCATCAGCAGACGGCTCAGTGCTCATTGTTGCTAGCTCAAGAAGGCCATAGATGAAATCCACCCTATCACGACAGGGACGATGCGGTCGTCACGGAGCATCTTGCGCAATTGCTAAACTCGTCGAGCCTGTAGACTCCGTGTGGCCGATCCCAGAGTAGATTCTTTTATTCGCCTACACGCTGCCTACACAACGAAATAGCGGCCCACTAGGGGCCGCTAAGTCGTTGATATATGGCGCGCCCGGAAGGATTCGAACCTCCGACCGCCTGGTTCGTAGCCAGGTACTCTATCCAGCTGAGCTACGGGCGCTTGTGTTTGTCGCGGGGGTGGGACCCTCGCAGGGGCGGCTATCTTACTGATGTGCCAACCCAAGGTAAAGGTCTAATTTTGTTGTATTCTGCCGTCGTGGCAAAGAAGCTCAAAAACGAAAAGCAGCTCCTGAAGCTGGCGCTCGACATGATCCTCGATGACGCCGTCAAGCGAGGCGTAGTCGAGCTGGAACCGACCGATTCGCACGACCTCAAGATTCAGTACGCCTACCGGCTGCTGATACACGACAAGAAGATCAGCCCGATACCGAACGACAAAATCTCGTTACCCAGTATCAAACACCGGCTGGCGATGTGGGTGACACATCAGCTCCCCGAAGACCACGAACTGCTGAAGTGACCGCATCGAGATGCCCGCATCCGCATCGCAGCTCCTTCAACACTACCGACGTTTAATCAGGCAGCGCGCCTTCGCCGACTCGAACGAACAGCGTAGGTCAGCAGTCGCAGATCTCGCGTCACTTGGGGACCTCATCGGGACACTGCCGGCCCGGGAAGCTCGACAACTCGACGACTCGGGGCTGCCGGGCACCACGATCTTCTACCGCTTCTCGTGGGATGTCGCGAAGTGGCTTGCCCGCAGCGCACCGGGGCAGGTAACGATCGACTGGCCAGAAATCGAAGACGAGGCGGCCGTCGACAACCTGCTGCGACACCTGTTGTTGCCAGCCGATGACGAGTACTTCGACAGTGGCTGGTGTTCAGCCAAGGACTGGCTGCAACTGGCGAAGGGTGATTCACCGGGTACCGATTTTGACTGGCTGATGTCGCAGCTACGGGCCGCAGGCCCGGACTCGGTGGCGCGCGAGAAATACGATGCGGCCGATCTGCCGTTGGCCTGGCATCTTGGTCGCAGTCGCTTTGCGTTACCTCACAATGCAATGACACTGGTTGCCGACGAATCAGGCGCCATGACATTGTCGAGCAGCGCCAAAAACGAGATTCGGCGGCCGGTCGACAGCATCCGCCACGCCACCTCCAGAGAAGGCCGACGATTGGTTGACGTTGCCGTCGCATCGCTCGCAACACGCCATCGTGAGACCAACCATTTCAACGGCGCGAATGCGAACGATGTGCACGTCGCGAACGTCGGGGCCGGACTCTCGGTTGTCATTTTCGGTCTCAGGCCCGCTGTCCGCTATCCACTTGAGTGCACGGTGGGTCATCTCGTGCTGGCACACGGCGTGCCCGTCGGGTATGGCGGTGCCAGTGCCGTGTTCGGTCAGGTCAACACTGGCGTCAATGTCTTCGAGGAATTCCGTGGCCACGGCGCTGCATTCATCTGGGTGCAGGTCATGCGCGTGCTGCATACACTGCTCGGTTGCCGGCGCTACATCGCAAACCCGTATCAACTCGGTGCGGATAATACCGAAGCGCTCAGGAGCGGCGCGTTCTGGTTCTACTACAAACTCGGCTACCGTCCTGTCGACAAGGCGGTTCGCGCGTTGGCTCGCAGCGAGCTTGCACGCCGGCGTCGCAATCCGGACTACCGCTGCAGCATCTCGACGCTCAAAGCGCTGACAGCCTGCGACATGCACCTGACGCTTCCGGGCACCAGGGCCAGCGATTATTTCGACGAGGAGTGGTTGCAGACGAGCTCGATGCTTGCAACCAGGATCGTTGCCGACGCTCCCGGCCGAACACGGGCGGAAGCGCTGCAAGCGATCACTGAACGCGTGTGTCGTGACCTGGACATTCGGTCTTATGCACGCTGGTCTGCAAACGAACGTAACGGACTACGAGCGTTGGCCCCGTTTGTCGCTGCCGCCCACCCGGACAACTGGACCTTGGCTGAAAAACGCGAGACACGCGACGCCGTGCGGCACAAGGGTGGCGCCTCGGAGATTCCTTATGCGCAGAAGCTGGCGACGAATCAGCGGTTTTTGCAGGACTTGCGCAGAGCGTGCATGAGAGTTGGTTAGTTGGTTGACGGAGAGGGATAAACGCTCCGCCTTTGGCTTCGCGTTCCCGATTGCGGCTACGCCGCTGCTCGGGTCGAACAGGGTTCGAATCCCATCCTCTCTCGGCAAAAATGCGAAAGGCCCCGGAAGGGGCCTTTCAGCACTTTGGCGGAGAGAGAGGGATTCGAACCCTCGATACGCTATTAACGTATACTCCCTTAGCAGGGGAGCGCTTTCGACCACTCAGCCATCTCTCCGTTCTTTGCACCCGCACGTCTGCGCGGGGCGCACATCTTACTGTCAGGGAAACATCGGGTAAAGCGGAAATCCGGCTCAGTCGTCGGTCTTTTCGGCCGGTTCGCCAGATTGCTCGCTCTTGATTCGCTCGAATATTTCTTCGCGGTGGACGGCCACGTCTTTCGGGGCATTGATCCCGATCCGGACCTGGTTTCCTTTCACTCCCAAGACGGTGATCGTGATGTCGTCCCCGATCATTACCGTCTCGCCCGCTCGTCGCGTCAGAATCAGCATGACTTCCTACTCCTGCCTGGCGGGTGTCGGCCCCGCTCTTTTACGCGTGTCAGTCCTTAAACTCTTGTTATTTTAGCTGATTTTCGCTTTGCGTGCCTGCGCAGAGCGAGCTTACTGGACCCACCCAGCCACCGGTGGCGCCGGCAAGAGCAGCACCTCGAACTCGGATATCCCCGCCCGCAGCGGTTTGATGGCCTCGTAGGCCTCCGAATACCAGAAATCGCGCGCCGCCTGCGCACACGGGAACCGGACGATGACGACCCCGCGCGTGGGTGGCGGCTGCCCTTCGAAAACCTCGATCGCCGGCGACAATGCCTCATAGTAGCCGCCGGTCTGCGGGTACAAACCCGCCTCCGCAATCGCCCGGGCATAGGCACCGAACTTGCTGCGGTCGGTGATTTCGCCGTAGACGAGCATGCGCACCGGAGAATGGCAGGAAGTGTCAGCGCCCGCACGATGGAACTGGTATCCGCCCGTGGCCGGCCCCCAGACGTGCCGGCCATCGGCCGTAAATCCGCGATCCCAGTTGGTCATGCCATCTGCCGACAACGTGTTGTACGAAATCGCGTAGCTCGACCCTTTGTAGATGCTCTTGCACTGATTGCCGCGAGTGCCACTTTCGAATCGATGCTCACCGGCCCTGACGATGACGGCATCGCAGCCGGTTAGCTCCTCGATATCATCCTTGCGCAACGCCGCGAACCGTTCCGGGTCCTGCCAGGCGCTGACAAAACGCTGCGGCTCGGGAATCCGGAAGCGCGTTGCCAGCAGCGTGCCGTCATCCTGCCGCGAAATTTTCGAAATCCGTTGCATGTACGGACGGTCGCCCTCGTCCATCCAGCTTTCGGTGTACAACCAGCGCGCACCGTCAGAGTCTCCCCGCCAGATCTCCGTAATCTGCCAAGTGATCGCATCGTAGCGCGCGTCGTTCTGTGCCTGCACGGACGAACTGAACTCGCCGGTCGCGAGCGACACGTAGTCGTCGAGGACATCGCCTGCCGCGGCGCCCGACCCCAAAGCCGCCAGCAGGAACGCGGCCACTCGCCTTGCAATCACAGGTTTTCCCTTACCCAGTTCGGAACCGATGCCAGCGCCGCGTCGAGCGCTGCCGCATCGGTTCCTCCGGCCTGAGCGAAGTCCGGGCGCCCGCCGCCCTTGCCGCCAACCTGCTCCGCGACCGGCTTGATCAGGTCGCCGGCGCGAATCCTGTCGATGTTGTTCTTCGTCACGCCGGCCGCGAGACGCACCTTGCCGTCCTCGACGGAGCCGAGCACGACAACGGCGTTCTGCAATTTGTCCTTGAACCGGTCCACGGCATCGCGAAGCGTCTTCGCATCGGCTCCGTCCATGCGCGTCGCAAGGACCTTGATACCGTCAACCTCCTGGACGCTATCCGTGTGGTCGGTCGCCTGCCCCATCGCCAGCGCCTGTTTGGCCGCCGCCAGTTCTTTCTCAAGATCGCGATTGCGTTTCAGCAATTGCTCGACTTTGGCCGCTGCCTGATCGGGGCTGCTTTTCAGCTGGCCGGCGAGATGCGACAGCGACGCCAGGTTCGCGTCAATCCACTGCAGCGCACCTTTGCCCGTCACGGCCTCGATTCGCCGGACCCCCGAGGCAACGCCACCTTCCGACGTAATCTTGAACAGGCCGATGTCGCCCGTGCGATCAACGTGTGTGCCGCCACAAAGCTCGACCGAGAAGTCACCCAGCCGCAAAACGCGCACCTTGTCGCCGTACTTTTCACCAAACAACGCCATCGCACCGGAATCGATGGCATCGTCGTACGTCATCAGGTTTGTCTCGGCGGCGACATTGCGGCGTATTTCGTCATTTACCTGGTCCTCGATCGCCTGGAGTTGCTCGGCCGTGACCGCCTCGTAGTGCGAAAAGTCAAACCGCAGCCGATCGGGCGCCACCAGCGAGCCCTTCTGGGTAACGTGCTCACCAAGCACGCGGCGAAGCGCGGCATGCATCAGGTGCGTCGCCGTGTGATTCAGGCGGATCGCCTGGCGGCGATCCGCATTCACGACGGCATCGACCCGGTCGCCGACTTTCAGCTCGCCTTGTTCAACGTCGCCGAAGTGGACGTTGGCGTCGCCGCTTCGTTGGGTGTCGTCAACGCGAAACAGCTTGCCGTCCGTTACGAGAATGCCGGTGTCGCCGATCTGCCCACCGGCCTCGGCGTAGAACGGCGTCGCCGAAAGCACGACCGCGCCGGCATCACCGGTACCCAGCGTGTCCACCGGCTCGCCGTCCCGAAACAGCGCGACGATTTCGCTTTGCCCATCGGTACCGTCGTAGCCGAGAAATTCGGTGGTGACATCAGTCTTCAACGCGCCACCATCGGCAGCACTGAACTTGCTGGCAGCACGAGCACGATCCCGTTGCTCGCTCATCGCGACGTCAAAGCCGCGTTGATCGACGCTCAGGTCGCGTTCGCGGGCGATGTCCGCTGTCAGGTCAATGGGGAACCCGTAGGTGTCGTAGAGTTTGAAGACGACATCGCCGGGGATCTCGGTCCCATCGAGTGCGGCAATCGCCGACTCGAGAATCTCCATGCCCTGGTCGAGGGTTTCGGCGAAACGCTGTTCCTCCTTTTTTAGGACCTTCTCGACGTGCGCCCGGGATTTGGACAGTTCGGGATAGGCGTCGCCCATTTCCGCGGCAAGAGGTTCGACAAGCTTGTAGAAAAACAGGTCGCTGGCGCCCAGTTTTTTGCCGTGCCGTATGGCGCGGCGAATAATGCGCCGCAGCACGTAGCCCCTGCCCTCGTTGCCCGGCAGTACGCCGTCGACGATCAGGAACGAGCAGGCACGAATATGATCGGCGATGACGTTCAACGAGCTGGAGCCATCGTTCTTTACGCCGAGTGTCGTCGCTGTGGCATCGATCAGGTTTGCGAACAGGTCGATCTCGTAATTCGAGTGCACGCCCTGCATGACGGCAGCAATGCGCTCGAGCCCCATGCCGGTGTCGACCGACGGCTTCGGCAGGGGCGTCAGCGTGCCGTCCGCCGACCGATCGAATTGCATAAAGACGAGATTCCAGATCTCGACATACCGGTCGCCGTCTTCGTCCGGCGATCCCGGCGGACCACCCGCGACATCCGGACCGTGATCAAAGAAGATCTCGCTGCACGGACCGCACGGACCGGTGTCACCCATGGCCCAGAAGTTGTCTTTTTCGCCCATCCGGGTAAATCGCTCCGGATCGACTTTCATTTCCTTCAACCAGATGTCGGCGGCTTCGTCGTCCTCACGGAAGACGGTCACCCAGAGGCGTTCCTCGGGCAGGCCGAGCGTCTTCGTCAGGAAATCCCATCCGTACCGGATAGCCTCGCGCTTGAAATAGTCGCCGAAGCTGAAATTGCCGAGCATCTCGAAAAACGTGTGATGCCGAGCGGTATAACCAACGTTTTCAAGATCGTTGTGCTTGCCGCCCGCACGCACGCACCGCTGCGACGTCACCGCGCGCTTGTAGCTGCGCTTGTCATCGCCGAGAAACACGTCCTTGAACTGGACCATGCCGGCGTTGGTGAACAACAACGTCGGGTCGTTGCCGGGCACCAGCGGAGAGCTGGCCACGACCTCATGGCCCTGGTCCCGAAAGAAGTCCAGGAAGGCCTGGCGCAGCTCGTTACTCGTCATGCTGTTCATCGGGCGTATGGTAACGGTTAGCGCGAGAAATGCACTAACCCGGCGAGCTAATCGCCGGCGGCCGAGCGTATCTGGTCTGCTTCGAAACCCCGGTATTGCAGGAACCGCATCTGGCGCGCCTTTTCCTTGAAGTCAGCAGGCTGCATCGCGCCGAATTTTTTCTCTCGAACGTCGCTGGCGAGCTCGAACCAGTCGACGGTGGCCTCCTCGATCGCGGCGTCGATGATGCCGTCGGGAATCCCCTTCTGGGTCAGCTCGGAGCGAATGCGGACCGGCCCTTTGCCCTGGTTGATTCGCGACTGGACAAACGCCTCGGCGAACCGCGTATCGCTTTGCAGGCCTTCCGCAGTGAGCCGCTCAATCTCGTCCTCAACGACGGAACGCTTGTAGCCCTTGTTGGCCAGCTTGAGAACGAGCTCCGCCCGTCCGTAATCACGCAACGCTAGGAAATCCATGGCTTTCTTGCGGATTTCCTTCGGGCACGCAAAGCGGTCATCCGGATCGTCGCCGGTCAGTTCGCGGATTTCCTCGTGGACGGGTTGCATCAGTGTTCGTCAATCAACGTCTGTTCGGCGCCGACACGTCTGAAGAAAGCAACACTACAATGACTCGCTTCGCTGCGCTTTACTTGCTGTGTTGCTTTCTTCAGACGCGCCGTCGCCATGCTGCGCATGAGCACTCCGGTGCCCTGCCGGATTTGACCGTACGCCAGCCCTCAGGCCTCAATGGCCTCCGCATCGTCCGCTGGTTCGTCCGCGGCGAGCGCTTCTTTCGACGGCAGGAGCTTCGCCCGGATCTTCCCTTCGATCTCCTCGGCCATCTGCGGATTCTGTTTCAGGAATTCGCGCACGTTTTCCTTGCCCTGGCCAATGCGGTCGTCGCCGTAGCTGTACCACGAGCCCGCCTTGTCGACGATGCCGTGCTGTACGCCGAGATCGATGATCTCGCCATGGCGCGAGATGCCCTGTCCGTAGAGAATCTCGAATTCGGCCTGTTTGAACGGCGGCGACACCTTGTTCTTGACGACCTTGACGCGTGTCTGGTTGCCGATGACCTCGTCGCCCTTCTTAATCGCACCGATGCGGCGGATGTCGAGACGTACCGACGAATAGAACTTGAGTGCGTTGCCGCCCGTCGTTGTTTCCGGGCTGCCGAACATGACACCAATCTTCATGCGGATCTGGTTAATGAAGATAACCATCGTGTTCGAGCGCTTGATGTTGCCCGTCAGCTTCCTGAGCGCCTGCGACATGAGGCGCGCCTGCAGGCCCATGTGCGAGTCGCCCATTTCGCCCTCGATTTCCGCCTTTGGCGTCAGCGCCGCAACCGAGTCGACGATCACGATGTCGACCGCACCCGAGCGAACCAGCATGTCCGTGATCTCCAGTGCCTGCTCACCCGTGTCGGGCTGCGAAACCAGCAACTCGTCGACGTTGACGCCGAGCTTTTCGGCGTAGCTTGGATCGAGCGCATGCTCGGCATCGACGAACGCCGCCGTGCCGCCGAGCTTCTGTGCCTCGGCAACCACTTGCAGCGTCAGCGTGGTCTTGCCGGAAGACTCCGGACCGTAAATCTCGACGACACGTCCCTTTGGCAGACCACCGATGCCAAGCGCGACGTCGAGTCCTATCGAGCCCGTCGAAATGGCTTCAATGTCCTTGGCGGCATTGTTGTCGCCGAGGCGCATGACCGAGCCTTTGCCAAACTGCTTTTCGATCTGGCCGAGGGCCTGCGCGAGTGCTTTTTTGCGATTGTCGTCCATTGTTTTGATCCGTTGTCAGGTCGTTTCAGGGCCGCCAGACGGCGAATTCCGGGGTACTGTGGATTTGCACAGTATTATTTCACGAACGCCGCGTCAATAGTAGATCTCAGGCGGGTCGAAATTCGGCAATCTGGCAAGAAATTCGAGAAACCGGTGGCAAACTACTGTTTCAGCGGCCGATAGCTCGCGCCACCCGGCCCCGAAACCGACTCCATCAGCTCGAATCTGCTCCACTCCATCGTCGCCCGCTGGGTCAGTCGTTCCGTCTGGAACGGCCGCGCATTGCGCACCACGGTGATATGCGGCCTGAAGTTGCGGTCCTCGGTACGGACTCCAACCTCGCCCAGGGCGCCGTTCAGCGCATCGACGACGGCTTGCATCTCGGGCGGCACCGTCGCCGCTCTCAACACCGCGACCTTCGGCCGCGGCCAGAATTCGAGCCGGTCGAAGTGCAGCCGGCACGGTGCCAGGACGATCTTACTCATTTTCTCGTGCAGGATCGGTATGCGGTCTTCCGGAAACACGCCGACGAACGCCAGCGTCACATGCCAGTTGCGACGGTCGACGGCTCGCCCCTCGACGGTCTTGGCAACCGAGTTGACGACATCGCGAAGCCGGTCGCGCTGTCGGTTGTCCGGCCATAACGCAAAGAACAGGCGCCGCGTATTCATGATTCGATACGCTCGCGAACGCCCTGCAGCGCGTAGGCGACGGTCGCTTCCCTGACGAGCTCGCGATCACCCGAGAATTGCTCGAGACCGGTATCAACGAGTGCCCTCGCGCCGTCGCGCACCGCCCATGCGAACCAGACCGTACCGACCGGCTTGTCCTTCGTGCCGCCGTCGGGACCCGCGACGCCGCTGACGGCGACGGCGATATCGGCGCCGCTCAGGTGCAGGACGCCGCGCGCCATTTCCTCAACGACCGGCTCGCTGACAGAGCCATGCGTCTCGAGCGTTTCATTCTTTACGCCGAGCAGGGTTTCCTTCGCGCTGTTCGCGTAGCTGACGACTCCATAGCCGAAGGCCGCCGAACTGCCCGGCACGTCGGTGATGGCCTTGGCAATCCAGCCGCCGGTGCAGGACTCGGCCGTCGCCACTGCTTTTCGCGACGCGGTAAGTTCGTCAACGAGTGCTTCCGCGAGCTTGCGGATCGAGTCGTGGTCAGCCATTCAGTACCGATTCGTAGAGCGCCAGGTGCTTGTCGGCCATCGTAGCGATTGAGAATTCGTTTTGCACCCGCTCGCGACCGGCATCGCCCAGCGTAGCGCGCAGATGCGGGTCGTCCAACAGCTTCGACAGTACGTTTTCGAGTGCGAGGACGTCTTCCGGCGGCACAAGCAACCCGGTCTCGCCGTCCCTGACGGCCTCGGTCATGCCACCGGCGGCAAACCCCACGACCGGTACGCCCGCCGCCGCTGCTTTCAGCGCCGCCACGCCCAGACCTTCGGCGACGGCTGGATGAGCAAAGATGTCGAAACAGCCGATAAATTCGTCGAGGTCGTCGCGAAAGCCCTCGAACTGAACCGAAAAGCCGAGCTTCAGCTCGTCGGCCTCGGCGCGCAGTTCATCTTCCAGTTCGCCTTCGCCAAAGATGAGTAATCGCGCCGTCGGGTGGCTCACCAGCACGTCGGCGAACGCGCGCAGCAGATAACGATGGCCCTTGCGCGGAATGAGCTGGCCGGCGGCGGCGATCGTCAACGTGTCGGCACCGATTTCGAACTCGCGGCGAAACGCGGCGCGGTCCGGCTCGCGGGCGAACGCTTCGGCATCGACTGCACTTCGAATCACCTCCACGCGTTCCGGCTCGATGCCATGCTCCTGCAGGACATCGGCGATCGCGTCCGAGATCGCGATCACCTTCTTGAACGGTTTGTAGCGCAGCGTCGCAACGACCCGCATTTCCGTGTTGTCGACACGGCGCGATACGACGGCGGGGACATCGGCAATGCTCGCCGCCAGACCGCCGAGAATGTCGGCGCCGCGGCGGCTGTGGCAGTGCACGATGTCCGGCTGCTGATCGCGAATGAACTGGTTCAGCCGATACGCAAACGGTAAGTCGAGGTCACCGGCGCAAAACAGGTTGTGCACGCGAATGCCGGCCTGTCGCGCCACCGAGTCGATGCCGGACCCGGGCGGGCAAACGAGGCGATTTTCGACGCCGCGCTCGCGCAACGCATTGATCAGGTAGATAACCTGCTGCGGGCCACCCAAAAAATGGCGTCCGGTTTCGACATGCAGTATTTTCACAGCTCTCAAAATAGGGTGTCAGTCACCTTATTTCCAGTCTGAGGTGACTGACACCTCCTGATTACGAAAGCAGAAATGAAAGCCGAAGTCTCCGCCGTCCACACGCCGATGATGCGCCAGTACCTGAGCATCAAGTCCGAGTACCCGGACATGCTGGTGTTCTATCGCATGGGCGACTTCTACGAGTTGTTCTACGACGATGCAAAGCGTGCGGCAGCGCTGCTCGACATTACGCTGACAGCGCGTGGCAAATCCGCCGGGAATCCGATTCCGATGGCCGGCGTCCCTTACCACGCCGCCGAAGGTTACCTGGCGAAACTCGTGCGCAAGGGCGAGTCCGTCGCCATTTGCGAGCAGGTCGGTGATCCGGCGACCAGCAAGGGACCCGTCGAACGCAAGGTGACGCGGGTCGTAACGCCCGGCACGTTGACCGACGAGGCGCTGCTCCCGGAGCGGCGTGACAACGCGGTGGCCGCCGTGTTTTCCGGCAAGGACACGGTCGGTATCGCGTGGCTGGATCTCTCTGCAGGTCGGTTTCGCCTGACCGAGGTCGCCGGCGCGGAGGCCGCCAGTGGCGAGCTCGAGCGCATCCGCCCGGCCGAGATCATTGTCGATGAGGACCAGTCTTTCGGGGGGGCATTCGACGACGACGTTCGCGTCACTCGCCGGCCGCCCTGGCATTTCGAGCTCGACAGCGCGACACGCCTCCTCTGTAACCAGTTCGGTACGCGCGACCTGGCCGGGTTCGGCTGTGAGCCGTACCCCAACGGCATCGCCGCCGCCGGCGCATTGTTGCAGTACGTCAGCGATACCCAGAAGTCGGCGTTGCCGCACCTGCAGTCGATCGGCGTCGAGCGTCACGACGATGCCCTCGTCATGGATGGCCCGACACGGCGCAACCTCGAACTGGAGCATTCACTGAGTGGCCACGACCAGCACACGCTGGCAGGCGTCATGGATCACTGCAGCACCGCGATGGGCAGCCGCTTGTTGCGACGCTGGATACAACGCCCCCTGCGCGATGCAGCCGTGCTGCGCGCGCGCTACCAGGCTGTAGACGCTTTGCTGGCCGGCGGTGCTACCGAGCACCTGCACGAGGCGCTGGACGGCATAGGCGACGTTGAGCGCATCCTGTCACGCGTGGCACTGCGGTCCGCGCGTCCGCGCGATCTGCGACAACTCGGCGAGGCCTTGTCGCGGCTGCCGGTGTTGCAGAAACAACTCGCGACAATTGAATCACCCCTGCTCTCGGAGCTCGCGGGGCAGATTGGTGAACACAAGGAACAGCGGCGGCTTCTCGAAAGAGCCATCGTCGACAACCCGCCGATGCTCATTCGCGACGGCGGCGTCATTGCCGAGGGCTACGACGATGAACTCGACGACCTGCGCGGCATCGCGACCAACGCCGACCAGTACCTCGTGGACCTCGAGGCCAGGGAGCGCGAGAACACCGGCATTTCGACGCTGAAGCTCGGCTACAACCGCGTTCACGGCTACTACATCGAGATCTCGAAAGCGCAGGCGGACAAGGCGCCCGTCGAGTACGTGCGGCGACAGACGCTCAAGGCCGCCGAGCGTTACATCACGCCAGAGCTTAAAGCGTTCGAAGACAAGGTACTCGGCGCCAGGGAGCGGGCGTTGTCCAGGGAGAAGTTCCTGTACGAGGGGCTGCTCGATCAACTGCACGACGTGCTGGGCGAGCTGCAATTGGCAGCGGCCGGGCTATCCGAACTCGACGTCCTCGCCTGCTTCGCTGAACGTGCGTTGACGCTGCAGCTGAAGCAGCCGGAACTGTGTTCCGAGCCATGCATCGAGATCGAGAGCGGACGCCACGTCGTCGTCGAACAGGTCATCGATACGCCGTTTATCGCCAACAACCTTGCGCTCGGCGATGAGTGCCGGCTGCTCGTCATTACCGGACCGAACATGGGCGGTAAATCGACCTACATGCGGCAGACCGCGCTGATCGTCCTCCTCGCGCACATCGGCAGCTTCGTGCCGGCGGACCGGTTGCGCGTCGGTCCGGTCGACCGCATTTTCACGCGGATTGGCGCCTCGGACGATCTCGCCGGCGGGCGATCGACCTTCATGGTGGAGATGACAGAGACGGCGACGATCCTCAACAACGCCACCGAACACAGCCTGGTGCTCATGGATGAGATCGGGCGCGGCACGAGTACGTTCGATGGTTTGTCGCTTGCCTGGGCCGCCGCGCATCATATGGGCGAAAAGACCCGGGCATTCACCTTGTTCGCAACACATTACTTCGAGCTGACGGCACTGGCACAGGAAATTCCCGGCTGCGGGAATGTGCACCTCGACGCGACCGAGCACGACGGCCAGCTCGTGTTCCTGCACGCGGTGAAGCCGGGGCCCGCCAACCAGAGTTACGGCCTGCAGGTGGCATCGCTCGCCGGGGTGCCCGGAGACGTGATTCGCCGCGCCAGGAAATACCTCGCGACGCTCGAGTCGCAACAAGCCGCGCATTCGCATAACCCGCAGGGCCAACTCGATTTCTCGGCAGCCGTGCCGAGTTCCGAACCGGACGCCGTCCGCGACGCGCTCGATGCGCTGGACCCGGACGCCATGACGCCACGCGAAGCGCTTGATGCAATCTACCGACTGACGTCACTGGCCGAACGGGACGATTAAGGACAGTGGTCGTTGTGACACGAATGGCGGCATTCGGCATGTGGCGGCGGCTCATTATCTTGCTGACGGCGTATGCTGCACTGTTTGGTTCCATGATCGGTTCGGCTGATGCCCAGGAACTGGACCGGGACCTGGTCCCGCTTTGTCTCGCCGCTGCCCGGGAAGGCGATACGCCGGCGATTCGGAATGCGATGGAGGCAGCTCCGGTCACCGAGCTACTGCGTCGCGGCTACGGAGAAGCGTTTCAATACGACCTGCACGCGGTTCACAACGCAAGGTCACGCATCGAGTCCAACCTGGCGATGATCGAGCGCGACTGGGAAAAAATCGCTGCGGGCCTTGTCGATATCGAATCGTTGACCGGCGAAGGCACACTCCCGAAGAACCTGAAGTTTCATCTCGTGTGCGGCTCGCCATCGGACGGCTACGGCTTCTGGTTCCCCGAAGGCGTTCGTCAGTTCATCGACGTCGGTAATGTCGAGACCGACTTCCTGCCGCACCTGTTGACCCACGAAGTCTGGCATGTGACATTCAAGACGACCTACCCGAACCTGTTGCAGGCCGCCGAATCGAACCCGGACCCGATCGCATACCTCGCCTACCAGCAAATCAACGAAGGCGTTGGTCATTATTACTCGTTTCGACGCAGGCTCTATCCCGAAATCAGCTACGAGGACTGGCAGCAGCGAACGGCGGGCGTGTTTCAATTACTGCACGAAAACGTCGAAGACCTGCAAAACACTCCCGACCCGGCAATGGCCCGCGAGAAAATCTATCGCTCTCATGCGGGAGTGCCGTTTTGGAAAAAATGGGGTGCTGTTCCGGGAGCGGTCATGACGTACCGGCTGCTCGAAGAACTTGGGCCGGAAGACGTCGCGAGCCTGATAGCGGCAGGGCCGTGCGAATTTCTTGGTGCCTACCAATCGCTGGCTGACGCGCGCTCTTCCTGGGAGCAACTGCCCGACGTTCTCTTGAGCGCGAGTTGCAAGAATTGATTCCCGTTGCACGCCGAGGCAAAAAAAAGCCGGCGCCTTGCGTTGTCGATTAGCGCAAAAATTCGCCGCGTTTCAGAAATGCGCCCGCCTGGTCGGCGACGTCGGCCGACACCAGCATGCCCTTGTGGCTGGTCTTCATGACGAGGTGATCGCGGGCGCCCGGAAAGCGCGTTTCCGATACCGCTACCGTGCCGTCGTTGGGTTCACCAAACCGCGCAACCAGTTGCCCGAAGCCAAGCGGAACGGTACCCGCGATCACTCCGATATCGCGCTCCTCGGCGACGTGGGCGGCCCACTCGCTGGCTGAATGATCAATCACGGCATCCGGCAATGAATTGCCGACAATGTCCGTCGCCCAATCGAACTCATCAAGGATACGCCCGGCGCGCGAACCGGATAGCGGCGAGCCCAGGCAGACCAGGCGTCCGTGCGGCAACTCCGGAATCGTCGCCATCGCCCGCAGTGCAACAATTCCGCCGAGGCTGTGGCCGATGACGTGCGTGGAATCGGTTTGCTGGTTGCGCATGAAGTCGGCGAGCGACGCTGCGTTTTCGTCGAGCGTGCCGGCGACCGACGGATAGCTGAACGCTTCCGCGCGCAGCGCGTATTCGCGCTCGAGTCGGCGCTTGATCAGGTACATGCCGACACCATGGGAGAAATACCCATGTACGAGCACGACCGATGCGGACGAACTACTCAGTGCGCGGCGCTCGAATCCGGATGCCGGTTTCCTTGAGCTGTTCGGCCGACACTTCGCCCGGCGCGTTCGTCAGCGGGCACGCCGCTGTCTGCGTCTTGGGGAACGCGATGACATCGCGGATGCTGTCGGCACCGGCCATCAACATGACGATGCGATCGAGCCCGAATGCTATGCCTCCATGCGGCGGGCAGCCGTACTGCAACGCCGTCAGCAGGAAGCCGAATTTCTCCTCGGCCTCTTCCTCGGAGATATCGAGCAGCTCGAATACGGCTGCCTGAATCGCCTGGTCGTGAATACGAATCGATCCGCCGCCGATTTCGGAGCCATTCAGCACCATATCGTAGGCGCGCGAAAGTGCGGCCCCCGGATCCGCTTTGAGTGCATTCGCATCGTTGACTGACGGCGCAGTAAAGGGATGGTGCAACGACGTCCAGCGTTTGGTTTGCGCATCTTTCTCGAACATCGGGAATTCAACGACCCAGAGCGGCGCCCAGCCATCGGCAACGAGGTCCTGATCCTCGCCGACTTTGACCCGCAACGCGCCAAGTGCATCGTTAACTACGCGCGCCTTGTCCGCACCGAAGAAGATCAGGTCGCCGGTTTTTGCACCGGTGCGCTCGAGGATGCCATTGATCGTCTCGTCGGGCAGGAATTTCAGGATCGGCGACTGCAGGCCGTCGGCACCCGCGTCGATGTCGTTAACCTTGATGTAAGCAAGTCCCTTCGCGCCGTAACGACCGACGAAGGCCGTATAGTCGTCGATGACCTTGCGGCTCATCCCGGCGCCGCCCGGGACGCACAGCGCGGCAACTCGGCCCTCGGGGTCGGCCGCCGGACCGGCGAACACCTTGAATTCGACGGAACCCATGAGGTCCGAGACTTCGACGAGTTCGAGATCGATTCTGAGATCCGGCTTGTCCGAACCAAATCGATCCATCGCCTCGGCATAGGTCATGCGCGGGAACGGGTTTGGTAGCTCAACGTCCAGCGCCTCTTTGAAGAGGTGGCGAACGAGGCCTTCCATAGCGTCGTTGACGTCTTGCTCGTCGACGAAACTCATCTCGATGTCGAGCTGCGTGAATTCGGGCTGGCGATCCGCGCGCAGGTCTTCGTCGCGGAAGCAACGCACGATCTGGTAGTAACGATCGAGCCCCGACATCATCAGCAACTGTTTGAAGATCTGCGGGCTTTGCGGCAGCGCGAAGAACTTGCCCGGGTGTGTGCGGCTCGGGACGATGTAGTCGCGCGCACCTTCCGGCGTTGCGCGCGTCAGCATCGGCGTTTCGGTGTCGACGAAACCGTTGGCATCGAGGTAGTCGCGCATCGCTTTGGTGACTTTGTGGCGCAACATCAGGTTGCCGAGCATGTTCTCGCGGCGCAGGTCGAGGTAGCGATGTTTGAGGCGAATGTCTTCGTTCGCCTGCTCGTCGTGATGAAACGGCGGTGTCTCTGAGCGATTCAGGATTTCGAGCTCGTGTGCGAGCACCTCAATCTCACCCGTGCGCATGTTCGGGTTGACCGTGCCTTCCGGGCGCGGCCGAACCCGGCCCTTCACCTTGAGGACGAACTCCGAGCGAATGCGTTCGGCGTCGGCAAAGATCTCCGGGCGATCGGGGTCAAAAACGACCTGCAGCAGACCTTCACGATCACGCAGATCGATGAAGATCACGCCGCCATGGTCGCGGCGCCGGTGGACCCACCCGCAAACCTCAATAATTTCGCCGTCGAGAGACGCGTCGATCTCTCCGCAATAATGACTACGCATCACGAAAATCCGGGAAAACCCTTGAAAAAAGAGGCGGAATGGTACGGGTTGGTGGGCGGCTAGGCAAGCCGGACAAAAAGGGATCAGCTACCTTAATTCCTCGTAGAGAGTTCAACGAGTGGCTGCGCGTCAGAAATAGGGTAGCTGATCCCTTTTTACTACCTTATTCCGGCATCTTGAGCGGCAGTTCGTTGATCTGATCGCCGCGCCATTGTGGCACTACAACGCCCAGCGAGATGATCATCTTGAGGGCCTCATCGACTTCCATGTCGAGCTCGATAACATCGGGCTTCGGCACGATGATGATGAAGCCTGAAGTCGGGTTGGGTGTCGTCGGCACGAAGCAACACACAACCTCATCCCCCGTCTTCGCCTGCACCTCGCCAAGTTCCGACGACGTCTGGAATGCCAGGCTGTATAGCCCCTTGCGCGGGTACTGGATCAGCAGCACATTCTTGAACGACTGGCTGGAGTCGGAAAAAACGATCTCGGCGAAATTCTTGGCTGCCGAATAGATCGGCCGCACGATGGGAATGCGATCCATCAGCGATTCCCAGCCATTGACGAACGCACGACCGACAAAATTTGCGGCCAGCAGCCCCGTCAGGAACAGCACGAGAACCGTCAATATCACCCCGAGCCCGGGAATATGAAAACCCAGCAGGTTTTCAGGCTGGTATCGCTCGGGTATGACGCCGAGCGTTTTGTCCATGAGCCCGACTGCGAAGCGCAGCAACAGCCACGTGACAAACAGCGGCGCCCAGACGAGGATTCCGGCAACGAGATACTTGCGAACTTGCTTCAAGCGCTCGCCTCGGTCGACTTCGGCTTGCTGTCTTTCGATTCGGACTTCGGCTCTTTCTTGGTATCGTCCTTCGCCTCAGAGGGCTTCGAATCCGAGTCGTCGAGCACGTTGCGCTTGTTGCCTGTCTTGAAATCCGTCTCGTACCAGCCGCTCCCTTTGAGCCGGAACTTCGGCGCGCTGAGCTGCTTGCGAAGCTCCGGCGCACCGCATTCCGGACAGTCGACGAGCGGCTCGTCACTGATCTTTTGCAACGTATCGAACGTATGCTCGCAAGATCGACACTCGTATCCGTAAATCGGCATTGTTACTCCGTAGCGATGTTGGCCGCCGAGGGCGGCGAATTATAGCCTATGCCGCGTTCTGAAAATCCAGTCGGTCGTCGGCGACGCCGACTTCGATCGTATCACCCGGCGAAAAGCGCCCGTGCAGGATCGCCTGGGCCAGCGGATTCTCGACCTGTTGCTGGATCGCCCGCTTCAACGGACGTGCGCCGTACACCGGATCGAACCCTGCGTCGGCCAGCTTGTCACGCGCCGCATCCGACAGGTGAATCTTCAGGTCGCGCTCGGCAAGCCGATCGTGCAGGTAACCCAACTGGATATCCACGATCATTCGAATGTGCTCACGACCCAGCGGGTGGAACACGACGACGTCATCGACGCGGTTGATGAATTCGGGCCGGAAGTGCGTGCCGACAACCTCCATCAGCGCCGCCTTCATTTCGTCGTACCTCTCCTCGCCCGCCATCTCCTGGATCAGGTTGGAACCCAGGTTCGAGGTCATGACGATGACCGTGTTGCGAAAATCGACGGTACGACCCTGGCCATCCGTCAGGCGACCGTCATCCAGCACCTGCAGCAGTACGTTAAATACGTCCGGGTGCGCCTTCTCGACTTCGTCGAGCAGGATGACTGAATACGGGCGACGGCGAACTGCCTCTGTCAGGTAGCCGCCTTCTTCGTAGCCGACGTATCCCGGCGGCGCGCCGATCAATCGGGCGACCGAGTGCTTCTCCATGAACTCTGACATATCGAGGCGCACCATCGCGTCGTCGGTATCGAACATGAAATTCGCCAGCGCTTTGGTCAGTTCGGTCTTGCCGACGCCCGTCGGGCCGAGGAACAGGAATGAACCGATCGGTCGCTTTGGATCCGAAAGTCCCGCGCGCGAACGACGAATCGCATTGGCAACCACCGTCACGGCCTCGTCCTGGCCGACGACGCGTTGTTGAACAACGGATTCCATTTGCAGCAGTTTTTCCTTTTCGCCTTCGAGCATCTTGGAAACCGGAATGCCCGTCCACTTTGAGACGATCTCGGCCACCTCTTCTTCGGTCACGTTGTTGCGCAGCAGCGTGTTTTCGCGGTTCTCGGCCGCCATCGCGTCCTGCAGCCGGCGCTCGAGCTCGGGAATCCGTCCGTATTGCAACTCGGACATGCGAGCGAGATCGTTGGCACGATGCGCTGTTTCGAGCTCGAGCTTCGCGCGCTCGAGTTCTTCTTTAATATGTGTCGCTCCCTGCATCGCCGCCTTTTCGGCCTTCCAGACCTCCTCGAGGTCGGCGAACTCCTTTTCAAGCTCAGCGAGTTTTTCCTCGAGTTCGTCGAGACGTTTCGTCGAGGCGTCATCCGACTCCTTTTTCAGCGCCTCACGCTCGATCTTGAGCTGAATGATGCGCCGCTCCAGGCGATCCATCGCCTCCGGTTTCGAATCGATCTCGATGCGGATGCGCGACGCCGACTCGTCGATCAGATCAATCGCCTTATCGGGCAACTGCCGGTCGGAAATGTAACGATGCGACAGGGTTGCCGCAGCAACGATTGCCGGGTCCGTGATCTCGACGCCGTGATGCACCTCGTAGCGTTCTTTGAGACCGCGGAGGATCGCGATCGTGTCTTCGACAGTCGGTTCCTCGACCAGCACCTTCTGGAAGCGCCGCTCGAGCGCAGCGTCTTTTTCAACGTACTGGCGGTATTCGTCGAGCGTCGTCGCTCCGACGCAGTGCAACTCGCCGCGCGCCAGTGCGGGCTTCAGCATGTTGCCGGCGTCCATGGAGCCCTCGGCCTTGCCGGCGCCTACCATCGTGTGCAGCTCATCAATGAACAGGATGATCTGGCCCTCCTGCTTCGCGAGATCGCTGAGCACCGCTTTCAGCCGCTCTTCGAATTCGCCGCGGAACTTCGCACCCGCGATAAGGGCACCCATGTCGAGAGACAGGATGCGCTTGCCACGCAACCCCTCGGGCACCTCGTTGTTGACGATACGTTGCGCGAGCCCCTCGAGGATCGCGGTCTTGCCGACGCCTGGCTCACCGATCAGCACCGGGTTGTTCTTGGTTCGCCGCTGCAGGATCTGGATCGTGCGCCGAATTTCGTCGTCGCGACCGATGATCGGGTCGAGCTTGCCCTGCTCGGCGCGCTCGGTCAGGTCGATCGTGTACTTGTCGAGCGCCTGTCGGGTGTCCTCGGCGTTCGGGTCGTTGACGTGGGCACCACCGCGCAGGTCGTCGATCGCTTTTTCGATTGCGCCCTTTACGATGCCCGCCTGCTCCATGACGGTCTTCAACGGCGACTTGTCATCAAGTGCCGCGAGTACGAAAAGCTCGCTCGAGATGTACTGATCGTCACGCTTCTGTGCGAGCTTGTCGGTGATGTTGAAAAGTTTTTGCAGATCCGAGCCGATATGCACCTCGCCACCCGAGCCCTCAACCTTCGGCATGCGGTCGATCGCATCGCCCAGTTGCGAACGCAGCAGATTGGCGTTCGCGCCGGCCTTCATGAGCAAGCCGCGAACGCTGCCGCCCTGCTGGTCGAGCAACGCAACCATAAGGTGCGCAGGCTCAATGAACTGGTGGTCCTGGCCCACGGCCAGCGACTGTGCATCGGCGAGCGCGAGCTGAAATTTGCTGGTCAGTTTGTCCAATCGCATGGGGGATCCCCGCCTGTATCGTGAATTGCCCCGTATGTGGCGCCGCGCTGCCCTTTTTTCAAGGTGCCGCGCTGTCCAGGCCCATCCCGCGGCCAGCGGGGTCTGACCCCAACGCTCGGGGTCTGGCCCTAACAGGTGGGGTCTGACCCCAGCGGGTAGGGTCTGGCCCCTACTGGTGGGGTCTGGCCCTGCTGGTGATGAAGCTGACGAGGCGGCCGCAGTCGGGGTTGCGGCGGTAGGAGTAGAAGCGATCGGCATCCGCGTACGTGCACAGCCCGCCGCCGTGCACGTTGGTAACGCCGACTGCAGCCAGCCGCTGGCGCGCCAATGCGTACAGGTCCGCCTGCCAGCGGCCGCGCGCATTGCGGGCAAAGCAGGACACGGCTGCACCATCCTGATCGACGAATGCTTCGCGTACCTCGTCGCCAACCTCGAACGCATTCTGCGAAATCGCGGGTCCGAACCAGGCCAGAACGTTTGCCGCATCGACCGGCATTGCCGCCAAGGTGTTCTCCAGCACGCCGGCTGCCAGCCCGCGCCAGCCGGCATGGGCCGCCGCAACTACGGTCCCGTCCGTCGCAGCAAGCAATACCGGCAGGCAGTCCGCCGTGCGCACGACGCAGACATCATCACGGGTACTAACCGAGGCATCCGCTTCCGGCGGAGATTCACAGGCGCCGGCATCGACAACGCAATTGCCGTGCACCTGGGTCAACCAGCACGGTTCACCGTCGACCGGCAACGGCGCCTCGCCCCAGCCGCGCAGCGTGGTACCGGCTACAACGCCGTCGGGCGCCGGCCAATCCGCCGGGATCCACTCAGCCATCCGCCGCATCTCTGCGTAGAACATCGAGCAACCGAGAAAGGTCCGCCGGACGCCGCGCTTCAAACGTCAAATCCTCACCCCTCACCGGATGCCGGAAGGCCAGCCTTTCCGCGTGCAGTGCCTGGCGCCTGAACGACCGCAGCGTGGCCGCCAATTCCTCGGTCGCGCCTTTTGGCAGTGCCAGCCGTCCGCCGTAGACCGGGTCGCCGACCAGTGCGTGGCGTCGATACGCAAAATGGACCCGGATCTGGTGGGTCCGGCCGGTCTCGAGTTTGACGTCAACCAGCGTATGCGCCCTGTATCGCTCGGCAACCGTGTAGTGGGTCACGGCCGGTCTTCCGTTTTGTTGCACGCTCATGCGTTTGCGGTCGACCGGATGCCGCCCAAGGGGTTCATCGATGGTTCCGCCGCCGGTCAAAACGCCGTTGCAAACCGCAACGTACTGCCTCGATATGTCGCGCTCGGCCAGGTCCCGCACCAGCGCCGTGTGCGCCGGGAGGGTTTTCGCAACCAACAGCAGACCGGTCGTATCCTTGTCAATGCGATGCACGATGCCCGCCCGCGGCACCTCCGCAAGCGCCGGCGCGTGGTGCAATAATCCGTTCATCAGCGTGCCGCTGGAGTTTCCCGCGCCCGGATGCACGACCAGCCCCGCCGGCTTGTCGATGACCAGCAGATCGTCATCCTCATAGACGACTGACAACGTCATCGGCTCCGGTTCCGCGACGACCTGGGCCTCCGGTTGCGGCGCAAACGTGACGATTTCTCCACCATTGACCGCGTCGCGTGGCCGCCGGATACCGGAATTGACGGATATCGAACCTGCCAGCAGCCAATCCTTCAGCCGGCTGCGCGAATAATCCGGAAACATCCTCGCGAGCGCCTGGTCCAACCTCAGGCCGGCAAGCTCCTCAGGCACTGCGACTATTTGCTTTTCGACACTCATGAATGCGCCCGAGTTTACGGTATACTCGCCGACCCTGATCGACCCAGACGACAGTATGCAACCTGAATTTCCAAATGTATCGCCTGGCAACGCCACGACGCTGAAGCGATTCCGGCTCGTTTTGATCGTGCTGCTCGGTGGCATGCTGGCCGCCTGCGCCGGCAATGACGAGCAACAGACCGAGGTGCAAAACATCACCGAGGCCTACGAGACGGCCCAGGAAGCGATCAAGCGCAAGAACTTCCGGCGCGGCATCCAGATTTTCGAGGCGATCCAGGCGCGCTATCCGTTCAGTGACCTGGCCCGCCAGATCCAGCTCGAACTCATGCATGCCTACTACCAGAGCCGTCGTCTCGAGGAGGCGGTCGAGGCCGCCGACACCTTCATGCGGGAGAATCCCACGCATGCCCGGGTCGATTACGCGCTCTATATTAAGGGTCTTTCGTATTTCGAGCCGGGCGCGGGATGGCTTGAGCGCCGCTTCAAGCGTGACATGACCAAGCGGCCGCCCAAGGATGTCGACCTCGCCTACACGACGTTTCGCCGTCTCGTCGAACGCTACCCGACGAGCGAGTACGCAGCAGACGCCGAGCAGCGCATGGTCGCCATCAAGAACCGGCTGGCTGCGTATGAAAACCATGTCGCGGATTACTACCTGCGCCGCGGCGCCTACGTCGCCGCCGCCAGCCGAGCGAAGAATTCGCTCGAACAGTACAACGGCGCGCCGGCGAATCGCCGCTCGCTGGAAATCATGGCAGAGGCCTACGACGAACTGGGCATGGCGGACCTCGCTGCCGACGCCCGAAGGGTACTGGCTGCCAATTTCCCGGGCGACGGCTAGGGCAGAGCCGGAGACGGCCCGCGAAATTTGTAGCCCGACGTAATCGGGTAACGCCAGTCACGCCCGAATGCCCGGCCGCTGATGCGGACACCGGGCGGCGCCTGCCGCCGCTTGTACTCGTTGCGCTTCACCATCGCCAGGATTCGCACGACGACGTCGCGATCGAAGCCGCGCTCCGTTATTTCTGCGACCGACAGGTCGTCTTCGATAAACGCCTCGAGAATGGGGTCGAGTACGTCGTAGTCCGGCAGCGAATCGCTGTCTTTTTGCCCCGGTCGCAATTCGGCTGACGGTTCGCGGGTAATCACGCGCTCGGGGATAACGTCACCGAGCGAATTCCGGTAGCGCGCGAGACGGTAGACGAGCGTCTTGCTGCAATCCTTGATCGGCGCGAAGCCGCCGGCCATGTCGCCGTAAAGGGTGGCGTAACCGACCGCCATCTCGCTCTTGTTGCCGGTCGTCAGCAACATGCGGCCGGTCTTATTCGAGATCGCCATCAGCAGGATGCCGCGACAGCGTGCCTGGATGTTCTCCTCGGTCGCGTCGGGTTCGCGGTCGCCAAGCACCGGGCCGAGTTGCTCGACCGTCGCCTCGTACATCGGTTCGATCGGAATCACGTCGTAGCGAATTCCGAGCGCCGCCGCCTGTTTGGCCGCATCTTCCTGGCTCATGTTCGACGTGTAGCGAAACGGCATCATGACGGCCCGAACCCGGTCCGCGCCAATTGCGTCGACCGCCACGGTCGCCACCAGCGCCGAGTCGATACCGCCGGACAACCCGAGGATGACGCCCGGGAAGCCGTGCTTGCCGATGTAGTCACGCGTACCCGTGACGAGCGCCTTGTACACGCTGGCCTCGAGTTCCAGGGGCTCCGCAACCTCGCTTCGCCGGGCTACCACACCAGAGGCTGTGCCCTCGACCGTGATGTCAAACAGGCCTTCGTCGAATGCCGGGGCGCGAAACACGACCTGCCCGTCGGCGTTCATGACGAACGACCCGCCATCGAATACCAGTTCGTCCTGGCCACCAACCATGTTGACATACACCACGGGCACGCCGGTTTCGGCGATGCGCGCGCGTACCTGGCTCTCGCGTTGTTGTTGACTGGTAATTTCGTAGGGGGAGCCGTTGATGGCAATGACGCATTCGGCGCCGGCGCTGCGTGCGGAGCGCATCGGGCCGGACTTCCAGACATCCTCGCAGATGTTCAGGCCGATTCGCACACCGTTGATTGTGAACACCGACGCATCGCGTCCCGCCGTGAAATAGCGCTCCTCGTCGAACACGCTGTAGTTTGGCAACAGCTGTTTACGGTAGTGAGCGACTGCCTTGCCGTCGACGAATACAGCGCAGGCGTTGTAAATATTGTCGTCGTCGTACTCGGGAAATCCGATCAGAATCGCGATACCGTTAACGGCATTGCGAATCTCGGTGATTGCGGACTCCACACCGTGGCGAAGCCCGGCATGGAACAGCAGGTCTTCGGGCGGATAGCCACAAACGCTGAGTTCCGGGAATACGACAATATCGGCGCGAAGTTCGTCGCGCGCCGTGCAGGCATAGTCGATTATCTTGCCGGTGTTGCCGGCAACATCGCCGACGGCAAGATCGAGCTGGGCCAGTGCGACTTTGACGTTATGGCTCATGCTCAGCCGGCCCGGTCGATTGTGAGCGGCCTGCGCTAGCCGCCCAGCACTTCCTGCATTTTCGACCCGAGTTCGGCCGGCGACCGAACGGTCGCGACACCGGCTGCGTCGAGCGCCTTGAACTTGTCCTCGGCAGTGCCCTTGCCGCCCGCGATAATCGCTCCCGCATGACCCATGCGCTTGCCCGGCGGCGCCGTGACGCCGGCAATGTACGCAACGACCGGTTTCGAAACGTTGCTCTTGATGAACTCCGCCGCAGCTTCTTCGTCCGTGCCTCCGATCTCACCGACCATGATGATGCCATCCGTTTCCGGATCGCCCTCGAACAACTCGAGGCAATCGATGAAATTCACGCCGCGCACCGGATCGCCGCCGATGCCGATGCAGGTGGTCTGCCCGAGGCCGTTGGTCGTCGTCTGGTAGACGGCTTCATACGTCAGCGTACCGGAGCGCGACACGACGCCGATGCGGCCCGGCTTGTGGATGAAGCCCGGCATGATGCCAATCTTGCATTCGCCCGGCGTGATAATGCCCGGGCAGTTCGGTCCGATCAGGCGGCAATCGTGGTCTTTGAGGGCCGACTTCACCTTGACCATGTCGTTGACCGGAATACCTTCCGTGATCGCGACAATGAGCCCGACGCCTGCGTCCGCCGCTTCCAGAATGGCATCGGCTGCGAACGGCGGCGGAACGTAAATCATGCTGACATCGGCGCCGGTTTCGGCGACGGCCTCACGCATCGTGTTGAATACGGGGACACCGAGATGCTCCGAGCCGCCGCGTCCCGGCGTTACGCCGCCGACGACCTGCGTACCGTATTCGATGCACTGTTCCGTATGGAACGAGCCCTGGTTGCCGGTAATGCCCTGGCAAATAATCTTTGAATCTTTGTTTACGAGAACGCTCATTGCTGAAATCCGTCAGGCTGCCGAGGCGACAGCTTTCTTCGCCGCATCGGTCAGGTCTTCGGCCGCGATGATGTCGAGCCCGCTCGACGCGAGCAACTCACGACCCTTGTTTACGTTGGTTCCTTCAAGGCGTACGACGACAGGAACGCTGACGCCGACTTCCTTGACGGCCGTGATGATGCCCTCGGCGATCAGGTCGCAACGTACGATGCCACCGAAGATATTCACGAGAATCGCTTCAACGCTGTCATTGGAAAGAATCAGCTTGAAGGCCGCTGCGACCCGCTCGGCCGTGGCGCCGCCACCGACGTCGAGGAAATTCGCGGGTTCGCCGCCGTGCAGCTTGATCAGGTCCATCGTCGCCATTGCGAGTCCGGCGCCGTTGACCATGCACGCAATGTTGCCGTCGAGCGATACGTAGTTCAGATCGTGTTCCGCTGCTTTGCGCTCGGCTTCGTCTTCCTGCGACGGGTCACGCAGCTCGGCGATGTCCTTCTGCCGAAACAGGGCGCTGCCGTCGATATTGATCTTGCCATCGAGCGCAATGATGTCGCCGTCCTTGTTCGCGATCAGCGGGTTGATCTCGATCAGGCTGGCGTCGCAATCCAGGTAGAGCCGATACAACTTCTTGACGAGGTCGCCGAACTGGCGCATCTGCGCCTTGTCCAGACCCAGCCCGAACGCCAGTTGGCGGCACTGGTAATCCTGCAGGCCGGCATCCGGCGCGATCGCCACCGTGAAGATCTTCTCGGGCGTGTCGGCCGCGACTTTCTCGATATCCATGCCGCCCGCGGCGGACGCCACGAACGAGATGCGACTCGCTTCGCGATCGACAAGCATCGACAGGTACAGTTCGCGATCGATCTCCGACCCTTCCTCGATATACACCACGCTGACCGGCAGACCTTCGGGTCCGGTCTGGTAGGTGACGAGCGTCATGCCGATCATTTCGTCGGCATACTCACGCACCTCGTCCAGCGTCCTGGCGAGCTTCACGCCGCCGGCTTTGCCGCGGCCGCCCGTGTGGGCCTGTGCCTTGACCACCCAGAGGTCGCCACCGAGTTCTTCCGCCGCCTTGACGGCCTCATCGCCGGACGTCGCGGGAATGCCGCGCGGCACCGGAATGCCGTAGTCGGCGAACAATCGTTTCGATTGGTATTCGTGCAGATTCATTGTTAGTCGGTCTGTGGAGCTTTCGGGGAAGGTTTTTTCGCGTCGAGCGCGAAAAAGGAGCCGTATTTTGTAGGTTTACGCGACCCTTGTCCACATTCGGTCTACAATTCGCGCATGAATTCGGTCGAGACTGATGCCCCGCTCAAAAGGACCCTGCGCGGGAGCCGGGATGCATTGATCCAACGTGCCACCGAAGAGCCCGATCTCGGCTTGCGCGTACTCAACACCCTGAACGCGTTTCGGTTGCTGATCGCGTCGGCCATGCTCGTTACCTTCGCGGCCGGCAGCGAACTGCGCTTTTTCGGCGAAGCCAAGCCAACGTTGTTTGCCGCGACCGCCGCCGGCTACCTGGTTTTTGCCATCCTGTCCGCCGTGTCGTTGCGCCAGCGCTGGATGCCGGAAAAACCGCTGGGCGTTACGCAGCTCATGGTGGACATACTCGCCATTACCCTGCTGATGCACGCCAGTGGCGGCATTTCGAGCGGTCTCGGTGGCCTGCTCCTCGTGTTTATCGGCGCCGGCAGCCTGGTGTTGCCATTGCGGATCTCGGCGGTACTGGCCGCCATCGCGACGTTTTTTATCCTGGGCGAGCAGCTTTACTCCCAGCTCGTCAGCCCAACCGGGGCCGCGAATTACCCGGCAGCGGGCGTTCTCGCCGGCATCATCCTCGCCGTCTCGCTGGCGGTGCAGCCGCTTGCACGGCGCATCGCGGCGAGCGAGGAGCTGGCGCGACGGTTCGGGGTCGACCTCAAGAACCTGTCGGAGCTGAACCAGTATATCGTGCAGCACCTGCGCGAGAGTATCGTCGTCGTGGACGCGGATGACTCGGTACGACTGATCAACAGCTCGGCGACGCGGCTGCTCGGCAGCGGCGCGATCACCGCCGGCACACCGCTCGCGACACTCTTCGGTCCTCTCGCGGCCTACATCGCCACCTGGCGAAGCGATCTTGACCTGCACTCCCATCCCGAATTCAATCTGCCGGCGGAAGGTGACAGCGCCCGCATTACGGCGCACCTCGCCCCGCTCGGCAAAGACGGTCAACGTGCGGGCCCGATACTCATTTTTCTCGAGGACGTGAGCCTGATGAACGCGCGCGTGCAGCAGTCCAAGCTGGCGTCCCTCGGGCGGCTGTCGGCGAGTATCGCCCACGAGATCCGCAACCCGGTCGGCGCCATGAGCCATGCCGCGCAGTTGCTCGGCGAATCGGACGTGCTCAACGACGATGACAAGCGCCTGACCGAGATCATCCAGACCCATTCGAGCCGGGTAAGTCACATAATCGACAACGTCCTGCAGCTGTCGCGTCGTGAATCGAGCCGACCGGAGCGCCTGGCGCTGCGATCGTGGCTCGTCGATTTTGCCGACGAATTCGTGCGTACACTCGAGCTGCAGGAGGGCGAATTCACGATCGGCGAGGTGCCGGACGAGCTCGAGGTGCGCATGGATCGCGGTCACCTTCGGCAGGTGTTGTGGAACCTGTGCGACAACGCCGTGAAATATGCCAGCGAAACGGGCGGCATCATGGTCGAAATCCGGGGCGGTCGGATCCGGGGCCAGGGCCGCCCCTATATAGAAGTGCTGGACTGCGGCCTCGGCGTCGACGCCGCGACCGCCGACAAGATTTTCGAGCCATTCTTCACGGCGCGCTCCGGCGGCACCGGACTCGGCCTTTATATTTCCCGTGAGCTCTGCGAACTGAACCGGGCAACCCTGGTTTACCTTGACCGCCCCGGTGGAGGCAGTATCTTCCGTATCGTGTTTGCCGATCCCGACCGCTGGGATTCACAGGAAGATCAATGACGAAACCGCAGGCCCTGGTCATCGATGACGAGCCCGATATCTGCGAGCTGTTGACGCTGACACTCGGTCGTATGGACATCGAGACCGCGTCGGCCGAGGACGTCGGGAGCGCGAAGAAACTGTTGAACCGGCGGCAGTTCGATATCTGCCTTACCGACATGCGGCTTCCCGACGGTGACGGCCTCGAGCTTGTCGAATGGATGCAGAGCAACGCGCCGGGCGTCCCCGTTGCAGTGATTACCGCGCACGGCAATGTCGAGACGGCCGTGCAGGCGCTGAAGCTGGGCGCGTTCGATTTTATTTCCAAGCCGCTCGACCTCGGTAACCTGCGCAATATCGTCGAGAACGCGCTGCGACTGTCGGGCGCCAAGCAGCAGGACTCCGAGCTGCTCGGCGAATCGGCGCGCATGCACGAGCTGCGCGACATGGTGGACAAGGTGGCGCGCTCGCAGGCACCGGTGCACATCTCGGGCGAGTCCGGCACCGGCAAGGAGCTCGTCGCCCGGCTGATTCACGACAGCGGCCCACGGTCCGGCGGGCCGTTCGTCCCCGTGAACTGCGGCGCGATTCCGGCCGAGCTCATGGAAAGCGAGTTCTTCGGTCATCGCAAAGGCAGTTTCACCGGGGCGATCAATGACAAGGCCGGCCTGTTCCAGTGCGCGCAGGACGGCACGCTGTTTCTCGACGAAATCGCCGATCTGCCGTTGCCGATGCAGGTCAAGCTGTTGCGCGTGATCCAGGAAAAGAAAGTGCGCCCGGTGGGTGCCGCACAGGAGGATACCGTGGACGTCCGGATCCTTTCGGCGACGCACCGCAACCTTGGCGACATGGTCGCAAACAGCGAGTTTCGCGAGGACCTCTATTACCGGATCAACGTCATCGAGCTCAACGTGCCGGCGCTCAGGGACCGCGGCGACGATGTGTTGCTGCTCGCCGAACATATCCTGGGGCGACTCGATGACGGAACAGTGTTTGCCGACGATGCGAAGGACGCGCTGTTGCGTTACAACTTTCCGGGCAATGTGCGCGAACTCGAGAACATGCTGGAACGCGCGGTGACGCTGTGCGCCGGCGGCACGATCAGGGCCGACGACCTGCACATGCGAACCAGCGCCGGCGATTCAGCCGGCAGTTCGGCGGGCGGACTCGCGGCCGGCAAGCTCGGTGACCAGGTCGAAGACGTGCAACGCCAGGCGATCGTCGAGGCCCTGGAGAAGACGCGCTACAACAAGACCGCGGCCGCAAAGCTGCTGGGATTGTCGTTCCGGCAACTGCGGTACCGGATCAAGAAGCTCAATATCGAGTAGCTGCGTCAAAAACTGACAAAAATTGTCACTTTCTGACCAAAATCCGACAATTTGGCCGCACTTTTGTCACTGTTTGCGGACAGTGCTTATCGTCACATTATGCCGATAAATTTAATATAATCAATAAGTTAACATTCCGGTCGAGAAGTTGGCACGGCGCTTGCTTTATCTCCCGTACAGGCGATTTTTGCCGTTATCAATTAAAGACTCACTTCATGGAGACGAAGAGATGAAGAAGCAACAAGGTTTTACACTGATCGAGCTCATGATCGTTGTCGCGATCATCGGCATTCTGGCGGCTATCGCTATCCCGGCTTACTCGGACTACACGATCCGCGCACAGGTTTCTGAAGGCCTGACGCTGGCCGGTGGCGCCAAGGCGGCTGTCAGCGAGTTCACGATGGACACCGGCGCTTTCCCGACGGGTAACACGCAGGCTGGCCTTTCGCCTGCTGCCGACATCAACGGCAAGTACACGGCGTCTGTTTCTACTGCTGCCGGCATCATCACGATCACGTACGGTGTCGACGCTCATGCCAACGTTACGGGCGACACGCTGACGCTGTCCGCTGTAACCGCGGCCGGCAGTGTCATCTGGGCTTGCCCCGCTGGTTCTGGTAGTGTTGAAGCCAAGTACCGCCCGGCAACCTGCCGTCAGTAAGACGACCGGTGCCAGGCTTAGCAGCCAGACACTGGTTGCTGGCAATACCAAGCGAGGCCCCGGCAAACACCGGGGCCTTTCTTTTGTACACTCCAGATACCTGAGCCCGAGCGCGAACAACATGAACAAATCGAAGCAGTGCGAATCCGGCTTTACGCTCATCGAACTGATGATCGTCGTCGCAATTATCGCGATACTCGCCTCGCTGGCCGTATCCGCGTACCAGACGTACACGGTGCGCGCCCAGGTCGCCGAGGCGATCAATATGGCCATCCACGCGAAGACACCCATTATCGATGCGTTCAATAACTACGGACGTCCCCCGGCCGACCGGGTCGAAGCCGGCATGTCGCCGTTACCAACCGACACATCCGGCTCCTTTGTCACTCAGGTCGACGTTGACGACGGCCGCATTGACATCACGTTCGGCAACGACGCGCATGCCGATATCCTCGGTAACGTCATTTCGTTCACCCCGTACAGCACGCCGGCCGGCGCAATCATCTGGCGCTGCGGCGCGGCACCGGCCCCGGGCGGCGGTGCCGTTATCCTGCAGGGAGGCGGGGTACAGGCCCAGCATCAGGCGCCGACAATTGCAACCCGCTACCTGCCGTCGTCCTGCCGCGGATAAGCTCGTCCTGCCGCGAATAAGCGATCCGGTACGCCCGAAATCAGGCCGATAAGCGCCCGATTCCGGCATTTTCAGTCTTTTACTTAATCAAATTCCGTAACTGTGAACGACCGCACAAAATCCAGTTGAATCGGGCACTTGGATCAGTGAGACTGTAACGCTCACAGAAACACGACATAAGCTGAATTCTATGGCGGCAACGGCCTCACAAACCAACCTGGCGGGTCTCCCACGACGGCTCGTGCAGGACGGTATCGTCTCCGAAGAACAGCTTCAGGAGGCGACCGAGGGCGCCAAGAAAGAACGTATTTCGCTCATCGCACACCTCGTCAATGAGGAAATCGCCGACCCTCGGGCGATCGCCGTCGCGGCCTCCCACGAATTCGGCGTACCGCTTCTCGACCTCGATGCCGTCGAAGTCGACCTGGACGTCATCCGTGCCGTCGACCAGAAGCTGATCAACAAACATCGCGTGCTGCCGCTCGTAAAACGCGGCCAGCGCATCTTCCTCGGCATTGCCGACCCGACCAATCTGCAGGCGATCGACGACATCAAGTTCGCGACCAGCCTGCGTATCGACCCGGTCGTTGTCGAGCAGGACAAACTCGAAGAACGTATCACCAAGGCCATCGAAGCTGTCGACACCAGTATGGGCGGCCTGGACGATGACGACTTCGACCTCGAGAACCTGGACGTATCTGGCGAGGAAGAAGAAGAGGACGATCACCGCGACGACGTCGAGGATGCGCCGGTCGTCCGATTCGTCAACAAGGTGCTGCTCGATGCGATCAAACGCGGCGCATCCGATGTTCACTTCGAGCCGTATGAAAAATACTTCCGCGTTCGCACACGCCTCGACGGCGTGCTGAGCGAAGTCGCACAACCGCCCGTCGTGCTCGCCAATAAGGTCTGTGCGCGACTGAAGGTCATGTCGCGCATGGACATCGCCGAACGCCGCGTGCCGCAGGATGGGCGCATCAAGATGCGGCTTTCCAAGAATCGCGCGATCGACTTTCGTGTCAATACCTGCCCGACGCTGTTTGGCGAGAAGATCGTGCTGCGTATCCTCGATCCGTCGAGTGCAAAACTCGGCATCGAGATGCTCGGCTACGAAGATCACCAGCGAGAGCTCTACGAGAAACACCTGGCCAAGCCGTACGGCATGATCCTCGTCACGGGCCCGACAGGTTCCGGTAAGACGGTCTCGTTGTACACGGGTCTCAATATCCTCAACACCGTAGACCGCAACATTTCGACGGCCGAGGATCCGGCGGAAATCAACCTGCCCGGCATCAACCAGGTCAACGTCAATCCGAAAGTCGGCCTGACGTTCGCGTCGTCGCTGAAGGCGTTTCTGCGCCAGGATCCGGACGTCATCATGGTCGGTGAGATCCGTGACCTCGAAACCGCGGAGATCGCGATCAAGGCCGCACAGACCGGCCACCTCGTGTTGTCGACGCTGCACACGAACGACGCGCCCAAGACACTGACAAGAATGGTCGATATGGGCGTCAAGCCGTACGCCATCGCCACGTCTGTGAGCCTGATCATCGCACAGCGGCTGGCACGGCGCCTCTGCGATAACTGCAAGGAAGTCAAAGACATACCGAAAGAAGCCCTCGCAAAGGAAGGCTTTACGGCGGAGGAACTGGAAGAAGGCGTTACGATCTTCGGGCCGAAAGGCTGTAAACAGTGCAACGGCGGCTACAAGGGCCGTGTGGGTATCTTCCAGGTCATGGAGGTATCCGAAGCCATGGGACGCATCATCATGGAGGGCGGCAACGCCATGCAGATCGCGGATCAGGCTTCACAGGAGGGGGTCATCGATTTACGACAGGCCGGATTGAACAAAGTCAAGGACGGGGTTACCAGCCTTGAAGAGGTCAACCGGGTTACAATTGAGTAGTTAAATCAGTTAATTACGGATCAACTGGACGAAAAAGATGGCTGAGACAGCAACGTTTACGAACACACCGTTTCTGTGGGAAGGAACCGACAGGCAGGGTAAGAAGGTCAAGGGCAAAGCCATGGCGCCGGATGAGGCCCAGGTGCGCGCCGACCTGCGTCGCCAGGGTGTCGTGCCGACCCGCATCAAGAAGCAGTCAAAAGGGCTGTTCTCCGGCGGCGGCAAGATCACGACCGGCGACATTGCCATTTTTTCACGGCAACTTGCGACAATGCTGGCCGCCGGTATTCCCCTCGTCCAGGCATTCGAGATCGTCGGCAACGGCCACGAGAATGCTGCCATGCAAAAGCTGATTCTCGCAATCAAAGCCGACGTCGAGGGCGGTAGCTCGCTGGCGGAAGCGCTTGCCAAGCACCCGTTGTATTTCGATGACTTGTTCGTGAACCTCGTCGAATCCGGCGAGCAGGCTGGCGCGCTCGAGACGCTGCTCGACAAGATCGCCACCTACAAAGAGAAAACCGAGGCGATCAAGAAAAAGATCAAGAAGGCGCTGACCTACCCGGCTGCCGTACTGGTCGTTGCCTTTATCGTTACAACCATTCTGCTGATTTTCGTTATTCCGTCGTTCGAGGACCTGTTCAAGGGCTTTGGCGCCGACCTCCCGACCTTTACGCGAATGGTCATCGACCTGTCCGCGTTCGTGCGCAGCCAGGGCTTCTATATTGCGGTGATCCTGGGTGGCGCGGTCGGCGCATTCCTGTATTTCAAGAAACGTTCAAGGCAGTTCCGGCATTTCCTTGATCGGCTGATGCTGAAAACACCGATCATCGGCGCGATCATGCAAAAGGCTGCTATCGCACGCTACGCCAGAACGCTGTCCACGATGTTCGCCGCGGGTGTGCCGCTCGTCGAAGCACTCGAGTCGGTCGCCGGCGCAACAGGCAACATCGTGTACGAGCAGGCCGTCCTGCAGATGCGCGACGAAGTTGCGACGGGTCAACGCTTGCAAATCGCGATGGAAAACACCGACCTGTTTCCGAATATGGTCATCCAGATGATCGCCGTCGGCGAAGAGTCCGGCTCGCTCGATGACATGTCCGCAAAGGTTGCCGATTTCTACGAAGAAGACGTCGACAACGCGGTCGACAACCTGTCCAGCCTGCTGGAGCCGATGATCATGGCGATTCTCGGCGTGCTCGTTGGCGGCCTGGTCGTCGCGATGTACCTGCCTATCTTCAAGCTCGGCGCCGTCGTCTGAACAAAGGCAGACACGCGCCGCAGCCATTGCATTACAACGGCGTTCGGAGGACACTCCGAACGCCGTTTTTTTGTGTTTCAAATCAATAGATTCGGAGATCCGGGATGCTCGAACTCCTGAACCAGTCCGCACCCGCGTTCACGGCGGTGGTGTTCGCCTTTACCCTGCTCATCGGCAGCTTCCTCAACGTCGTGATTTACCGGCTGCCGATCATGATGGAGCGCGAGTGGCGAGAGCAGGCCAAGGAACTCAACGAAGCGCCGCCGGACGTGGAATTGCCGGACGGTCGCTTCGACCTGATCGTGCCGCGGTCCCGTTGTCCGGGATGCGGCAACCTGATTACGGCCCTGCAGAACATTCCGGTCATCAGCTACCTGCTCCTGAAGGGGCGGTGCGCCAACTGCGGTGCGTCGATCTCGGCGCGCTACCCCTTCGTCGAACTGCTGACAGCCGTGCTGGCTGCCACCTGCGCCTGGCACTTCGGCCCCGGCTGGGAGGCGCTGGCAGCGATTGCACTGACGCTCGGGCTTATTCCGATTGCCATGATCGACGCGGATACCACGCTGATCCCCGACTCGATCGTGCTACCCCTGCTCTGGGTCGGCCTGGCGCTCAGCCTGTTTCACCCGCTCGACGGCGCCCGGAGCCTGTTCGTCTCGCCAAAAGATGCCATCGTTGGCGCCATGGCAGGCTACCTGGCGCTGTGGAGCGTGTTCTGGGTCTTCAAGCTGATCACCGGCAAGGACGGCATGGGCTACGGCGATTTCAAGCTGCTGGCCGCGCTCGGCGCGTGGCTCGGCTGGCAGTTACTGCCGATTATTATCCTGCTGTCCGCCGTTGTCGGCGCAGCGATCAACATCGCGATGATCGTATTCCGCGGCCGCGATCGAACGATTCCGATCCCGTTCGGCCCATACCTCGCTGCGGCGGGGTGGATCGCCATGCTGTGGGGCCGGCAAATATGGAATTCCTATCTTGAGATGGCGTTTTAGTTGAGCGAGCGCGCGACAAAACCGCTGCGCATCGGACTGACCGGCGGCATCGCCAGCGGCAAATCCACCGTCGCCGATTTGTTTGCCGAACTCGGCGTCCCGATCATCGACACCGATGTCGTCGCACGCGAAGTGGTTGAGCCCGGCCAGCCGGCGCTCGAGCGCATTCGCGTGCGCTTCGGCAATCACGTCGTCGACGACGACGGCCACCTCGACCGCCGCGAGTTGCGGCGCATCGTATTCGATGACGGTGACGCACGTCTCGACCTGGAGGAAATCCTGCATCCGATCATTGGTGCCGAAACAATGCGCAAGGCCGACGCCGCGGGCGGCGCCTACCAGTTGATCGTTGTCCCGTTGCTCGTCGGGTCGCGGCTGCTGGAATTCGTCGATCGCGTGCTCGTCGTCGACTGTGACGAAGACACGCAGATCCGTCGACTTCTGGCGCGTGACGCCGAAACCCTGGACCAGGCGCGACGAATACTCGCCGCCCAGGCAAGTCGCGAAGAACGGCTGGCGATTGCCGACGACGTCATTGCAAACGACGGAAGCTTCGACGAGACCCGCGAACAGGTCAATCGGCTGGACCAGGTGTATCGACGGCTGGCGAAGCCCGCATCTCGTCCCTGACGACCTTTTGGAAGTGGAGAATGTCCGACCGACTAGCGGACGCCCCACTACGCCTGACTTCTGCTTCGGCTTCGATTTGCTCGAGCGCGATATCTGACAGGTACAACGCCTCCTTACCGTGACCGTTGGTCGCGAGCACTGCGGCCATCATCATCGCGTGCGTAGCACCCGGCCTCGATGACAGCGACGCCTCGAAAGCGGCGATTGCTGCGTCGGCCTGATCATTGTAGGCGCGAGCGAATCCGAGCAGGTACGTTATCTGCGAGTACGGCAATAGAGACGGGTCCGCATTGTACGGGACCGTGAGCATGCGCTCGAACAGTGACGCGAGCATGCTGTTGGAAACGGCCGGACAGCGTCGCTCGACTACGGCTTCGGCGAGGCGCGTATAAACTTTCAGATGGCGTGCATCGTACTTGAGTGGCGAGAGCGTCCGTGCAACGCGCTCGAACTCGTCCCCGGACAAGCGGTTTACGTTGCACAACGCGACAAGCCGATTGACCAGAAGCAACGGATCGTCGAATGTACTGTTCTCGATGGCGCGATCAAGAGTTGCGAGGGATTCCTCGATTCGATTCGCGTTGAACAGGTTTACCGCGTACTGCGTTTGTGCACGTGCCGATGTAGGCGCCTTGTGAGCAGACGCTTCCACCATGCTGGAAAAGTCCGACCAGATCGTCGCCGAGTACCGGGTAAAGCTGCCGAGCAAGATCAGCAACGCAACGACAATCACCGCATACGTCGTTCGGGAAAACCGTTTGTACGCGCCCGCCAGTATCGGCAGGAACAGGAATGCCGCCGGCAGATAATTGCGATGCTCGAAGTACATTTCCAGGTTGATAACCGTTGACTCGAGCAAGTGTCCCGCATAGAAAAACAGAATCGCCATGCTCAGCAACGGCCACTTCCGTCGTTGAATAAAGGCCAGGGCAATCGCCGCAAGGTGCAACACAATGCTCAACAGGGTCGTCACCGGCGACAGGAGCCCCGTCGACTTGATGAAGTGATCCTGGAAAACACCGGTCGTATAGAGCTTCGGGATGAACCAGTGCTGCAGGTATTCCACGAGCACGCGGGGCTGCGTAATCAGGCGTTCGTAAATACTGAATTGCCGCGGCGGTACAACCTCGAAAAACGTGCCGCTGAAGACGCGGTTGCCGAGGTAGGCCAGCACCACGACGGACGGCACGACAATGAACGCCGTCATCCATAGTCGATTCAGTCTTTCCGTTCCGGCGGAACTCGCCGAGTAGATCGTCAGCTCGAAAACGCCGATCAGCATCGGTAACAGGATGCCGTTCTCTTTCGACAGGGTCGCCAGCAGCCCGAAAAAAACAATCGCCGCTGACATGGCGATGTAGGCACGTAAACGATTCGTGCCGAGCAAACTCCGGCCATACATGTAGGCCGACAAGCCAGCGAGCGTAAACAGCGTCGACAACTGTGCCATTCGCTGCACGACGTAGAGCGTCGTCGACACCAGGAACGGATGCAGCAGCCAGCAGGCCGCCACGGACAATGCAATCCATTGTGCCGAACGCGGCTCGACGTTCTGCGTCCGCAGGACCTGCACGGTCACCACACCGAAAAGGACGCCGGTTAGCAGGTGAATAGCCAGGTTGGTGCGTTTGAAGGGCCAGGACTCGGCCGGCCAGGTGTTCGCGTCGACGAGAAAACTGAGCAACGACAGCGGTCGACCGGTCGGCCCGGCCCCGCCGCCGAACACGAACGCCTTGAAGGTATCCCAATCGACAACCCCGCCGCGCTCCCCGAGCGCGGCAATGGAGCCGAAGTCATCGAGGACGAAAGGACCGTGCAACCCGGGAAAATACGCGTATACGCCGGCAAGCAGAACGACGGCCCAGCCCGAGAGGATCCGCAGCGTGTGCGCCGAGCCGAATCGGCTCAAGGATTGTCTTGTTGTCAAGTCTGCGGCAGCCCGGCATCCGGAAGTGAGCCGATTCTATCTCGAAATCTGCGCCGGGTTTATGCCAATTTGCCACTGGCACGAGTGTGGCGCAGAATAGCTAAATGGCTAAACCTGCTGGAGATATTGCCGCTCGAGCCGCCGTCGGGGTGTCGCACTACGAGCAGCCCGTGTCGGAACGCATGCGTACGTTCCTGCGGCTCGAATTCCTGTACCAGCAGATGCTCTACAACGGCGAACGACAGGCCGACTGGGCGACTCGCGCCACGATTTCCACGCTGCTCGAGATTCTGGCCATCCTGTCCCGCGGCGACGTGCGTAGCGAAGTCCACAAGGAACTCGAACACCAGATTTCCGCGCTCGAACGCTTCCAGAGTCACTCGGGCGTCGATGGCGGACGACTCGATACGCTGGTGCACAACCTGGCGTCGAGCCGCGACGAGGTATCTCGAATTGGTACCGGGTTTCTGCAAACGCTGAAGGACAGCGAGTTCCTGAGTGCTATCAAGCACCGCAGTGCCATCCCGGGAGGCACCTGTGAATTCGACCTGCCGGAATACAGCCACTGGTTGCGGCAGCCGATCGAACGTCGTCAGGAGGACATGGGCAAGTGGATCGAGGCGGTGCGACCGCTGTGTGACGCGGTAACGGAGGTGCTCTGGCTGATTCGTGAAAGTGCGCAACCGCAGGACAAGCTCGCGATCAACGGCATGTACCAGCACAACATGCAGAAGGACGCGAACTGCCGCCTGTTACGCGTCAGCCTGGCGAATGAGACAGGGTTGTTTCCGGAAATCAGCGGCAGCCAGCATCGCTTCACCGTTCGCTTCCTGGAATGGTCCACCGTTAACAGCCGCGCGGTCCAGACCGGGCACGACGTGTCGTTCGGACTTTCGATCTGTTAACGCGGTAGCCCGGCAGCGGACGCCGGGCTAGTGATTGGTCCTCAGGGCTTCGATGACAGGCACGTCCGCCGGCAGCAGCTCGTCCGCATCCAGCCGGTCCTTCTGTACCCAGCGCAGTTGCTGGCCCTCGCGGCCGACCGGCTCGCTGTTCCACCGGCTCACGATAAAGAATTCGATCGTAACCACGCGATCGGCGTACTCGTGGCGCAGGTTCATGAACGGCGCGCACTCCGTCACTTCAATGCCGAGTTCCTCGGCAAGCTCCCGTGACAGCGCCTCGGGCGCCGATTCTCCCGACGTAATCTTGCCACCCGGAAATTCCCACAAGCCCTGGAAGGGGCCACCGCCGAGGCGCTCAGCGATCAGGACCCGCCCGGATTCATCGCAGAGAATCCCTGCAGCAACGTCAAAGTGCTTCATCGGCGAATTGCGTCAGTTGAGCTTGCCGTGACACTGCTTGAATTTCTTGCCCGACCCACAGGGACACGGTTCATTGCGACCGACCTTGCGGCCGTCGCGCACAAAGGGCGCCGCGGGTTGTGCGGCCGGCTGTCCCTGTGGCGGCGCGGCGCTGCCGGCGGGCGCGCCGCCCAGCGACGGGGCTGCCGCATGTTGTGCGCGCATCTGGTCGGCAGCACGGCGACGCGCATTCACTTCGTCGAGATCTTCTTCACCCTGGATACGAATCCGTGACAGGATGCTGATCGTGTCGTGCTTGACCTGTTCGAGCATCCTTTCGAACATTTCGAACGCTTCACGCTTGTACTCCTGCTTGGGGTTCTTTTGCGCATAGGAGCGCAGCCCGATTCCCTGCCGCAGGTGATCCATCGCCGCGAGATGTTCTTTCCAGTGATGGTCGAGCTGTCGCAGCATGATTTGCTTCTCGACGCCTCGCATCAGCTCGGGACCGATGTCCCCGACCTTTTTCTCGTAGACTTTCGCCGCTTCCCCGATGCAACGTTCCGCGATTGCCTCTGCGTTCAGGGTCGTGTCTTCGTGAATCCAGCGGGCGACGTCGGCACGCACGCCGAAGTCGGCTTCCAGCGCCTGACTCAGGCCGTCGGCATCCCACATTTCTTCCAGGCTGCCGGGCGGAATGTATTGCTCGACGGTCGCACCGACGACCTCCTCGCGGATTGCCGCGATCGCCTCCTCGACATCCTCGGATTCCATCAGGTCGGCACGGTTCTGGTAAACGACGCGTCGCTGATCGTTGGCCACATCGTCGTACTCGAGCAGGTTCTTGCGAATATCGAAGTTGTGCGACTCCACCTTGCGCTGCGCACGTTCGATCTGCCTCGAGAGCATACGGCTTTCGATTGCCTCGCCCTCGCGCATGCCGGCGCGCGAAAGCAACTTCTTGGTATTTTCCGGGTCACCGAAGATACGCATCAGCGAGTCTTCCATTGACAGGTAAAAACGCGATGACCCGGGGTCGCCCTGGCGACCCGATCGACCCCGGAGCTGATTGTCGATACGCCGTGACTCGTGGCGTTCGGTACCGATGATGTGCAGTCCGCCGGCCTCGAGGACCTGGTTGTGGCGTTCCTGCCAATCGGCCCGGATCTTGTCTTCGTCCCCACCGTCGCCGGCTTCGGCCAGCGCCGCATCGAGACTGCCGCCGAGCACGATATCGGTACCGCGGCCCGCCATGTTGGTCGCAATCGTGATCGCGCCCGGACGGCCCGCATTCTGCACAATGTGTGCCTCACGCTCGTGCTGCTTCGCGTTCAGCACCTCGTGCTTGATGCCTTTCTTCGTCAGGAATTTCGACAGCAGCTCGGATGCCTCGATCGAGGTCGTACCGACCAGCGCCGGCTGGCCCCGTTCCGTGCAGTCCACGATGTCCTCGACGATCGCCTCGTACTTGTCTTTCTCCGTCAGGTAGACAAGGTCCGGCTGGTCGTCGCGGATCATCGGCTTGTGCGTCGGAATGACGACGACTTCCAGGCCGTAGATCTGCTGGAACTCGAATGCCTCGGTGTCCGCAGTACCCGTCATGCCCGACAGGTTGTTGTAGAGGCGAAAGTAGTTCTGGAACGTGATGGAGGCGACGGTCTGGTTTTCCTGGCGAATCGCGACGCCCTCTTTGGCCTCGACGGCCTGGTGCAATCCATCGCCCCAGCGGCGTCCGGGCATCGTGCGTCCGGTAAACTCGTCGACGATGACAACCTCGCCGTCTTTCACCACGTAGTCGACGTCGCGCCGATACATTGCGTGAGCGCGCAGCGCCGCATTGAGATGATGCAACAGGCGGATGTTGCCGGCGTCGTACAGGCTTTCGCCCTCCGAGAGCAACCCGGCCTGCGTCATCAGTTGCTCAACACGCGTGTGGCCATCCTCGGTAACGTGAGCCTGCTTCGCCTTTTCGTCGACGGTGTAGTCACCGTGCGCCAGGAGCCGGCACTGTGCGACCTTGCCGTCGAGCTCGGTCATTGCCAGGTCGGCATCGCGCTCGTCGGCATACGCGATACCGTCCTGCAGCGTCATTTCCTTGCCATCGATCAGCACGTTGTCCGCCGGAATGTCATACCCGGTTGGATCGTCCGTCTCTTCGTGTTTCGAAAGCTTTGGAATCAGCTTGTTGATCTGCGCGTACAGATCGGTCGACGATTCCGTCGGACCGGAAATGATCAGCGGCGTGCGCGCTTCGTCGATCAGGATCGAGTCGACCTCGTCGACGACCGCAAAGTTGAGTTCGCGCTGGACCTTGTCGGCCGTCGCAAAAGCGAGGTTGTCGCGCAGGTAGTCAAACCCGAGCTCGTTGTTGGTCGCGTACGTGATGTCGGCCCGGTAGGCCGCACGCTTTTCTTCCTGGGACTGGCCACTTTTGGTTACGCCGACGGTCAGGCCGAGAAACTCGTAGATCGGGCGCATCCAGTCCGCGTCGCGTTGCGCCAGGTATTCGTTCACCGTAACGATATGCACGCCATCGCCGCTGATCGCATTCAGGTAGGCCGGGAGGGTCGCCATCAGCGTCTTGCCCTCACCGGTGCGCATTTCGGCGATGTTGCCATCGTGCAGCACCATGCCACCGATCAGCTGCACGTCGAACGGTCGCATCTGCATCGTTCTGAGCGATGCCTCGCGGGCGACAGCGAAGGCCTCGGGCAACAGGTCGTGCAACGATTCGCCGTCGTTATAGCGCTTGCGGAATTCATCGGTCCTGGCCCGCAACGCCGCGTCGTCAAGTGCCTGCAGGCCCTCTTCGAGTGCGTTGATCTTTTTGACGATTTTGCCGTACTGGCGCAGCAGGCGCTGGTTGCGGCTGCCGAAAATGCGGGTCAGGAAGTTAGCCACTAAAACGTGTCCGGTCGGGTCAAACAAAGGCCGCTATTCTACGGCCAACGGGGGTTAATGTCGCGATTTGTGGGCGTTTTTTGCGATCACAAGCCAGCCGCCGAAACGCTCGGCGGCAAGGTCGAATCGGGATTTCGGGGCGCTACTTCGACGAGTCGCGAATGAACTTCACCGGATTGACCCGGCTGCCGTTTCGCAGGACTTCAAAGTGCAGGTTCGGGCCCGTCGCGCGGCCTGTCTCACCCATCAACGCGATGATCTGGCCTTTCTTCACCTCGTCGCCGACGGCAACCAGGTTTTCCGAATTGTGAGCGTAGCGCGTCGCGTAGCCATTACCGTGGTTGATTTCCACCATGATGCCGTAACCGTAACGGTTGGCCGACCAGGTGACGACGCCGTCGGCAACGGCGACAATTTCGGCGCCCATCTTGCCGGCGAAGTCGACGCCTGTGTGGTTGGCGGGCTTGCCGGTAAACGGGTCCGTGCGCTTGCCAAAATAGGAAGACAGCCAACCCGATTTGACCGGACGGCCCTGTGGATACACCCGCTCTTTGAGGTTTTCACCCATGATGACGCCTTCGAGCACATCAAGCTGAGACTCGCGGTTCTCGAGCTGCGCATCCAGCAACGTCATTGCATCCAGTACGTCGGGTACCGCCACGTTTGAACCGGCTGACGTCGGCTCTTCCGGACCACCGACGGCCGGCTCTGAGTCAAAATCAAACTCGCCGTCTTCGATCTCGGCCATTTCGGTGAGTCGCCGCCCCAGCGCATCAAGGCGAATGACACGGGCATTCATCTGCGCGATACGGATAGAAAGCGCATCAAGCGTGTCTTCGTTTTCCTGCCGTATCGTGGCAATTTCTTCGCGCTGAGATTCGATCTGGCCGTGCAGCTCGGACAACTCGGCAACGCTGATTCCGGATCCCGTGCGTTCCGCATGCCAGGACCCGACGGCAAAGCCGACGCCGGATACCAACATGGCAACCGCGGCAATACCCGCGACGGCCAGTGGGCCGGACAGGCTGACTTGCCGGGGTTTGCCGAACCCCTTGCCGAAAATTACAACATTCATCAAAAACGTCCCGGGTGCGCTCGGTCACTATTCTCAAAGACGGTGCAAGCCGCGATTCGCCGGTCCCCAAACCCGCATTCGCCTGTTCGCATTCTTGTTTGCTTGCCGTTCCTGCTCAATCTGGTAGCCCCGCTGCCGTAGGAAAATCACGCTGGATTGCCCCTTAGACCGGTGGATTTGCGACCCTGCCTTTCGACAGGTATGCCTTTATCGAAGCGAAACTATGCATAATGTCGGAAACCATTACAAGGAAAGGCCGGCAGTTGCGCGATTCGGTCACGGAAATTTCAAAAAAAGCGCAAACTGCGTCACATTTTGATGCCCGCCAAGAAGCTTGAAAATCTACTAAATCCTAGTAAAAACGGGGATTTAGCCACGGTCATCCAGCGCGCCAGGGCCATGGGCGAGCTGACAAGCATGCTGTCCGCTGCCCTGCCGGCGTCCGATCGCGACGCCATCGTCGCCGCGAACCTTCGAGACGACGGCGAACTCGTCGTGATCTGTGCAACGTCGGCGTGGGCCAATCGGCTGCGCTACGAGTCCGATACGCTACTCGATGCGGCGAAGAAGGCGGGCGTGGTGGCGAAGACCGTCAGGGTGAGAGTGGCTCAGGGGTGAGGTTCTCCGGAGAAATGGGGTCAGACCCGTAGGGTCAGACCCCTTGCTAATAGCACCCCGATGCTAATTAGCCAGGGGACTGGCCCTACGGGCCTGTCCCCATTTCTATCTGGAGGGCACTAACGTCGAATTTTCGCCGTAGCCGAAGGAATCACGCGTACGCCGGCGTCGCGTAAGAAATCGGCGCCTTCTTCGGGTCCTTGAACGTGACCTCATCCCATGCCGACTCGTCGGCAAGCATGGCGCGCAACAGCTTGTTATTGAGATCGTGCCCGGATTTGTACGCGCGCATTTCCCCGATCAGGCTATGGCCCAGCAGGTAAGCGTCTCCGATGGCATCGAGAATCTTGTGAATCACGAATTCGTTCGAGTAGCGCAGCCCGTCTTCATTCAGGATGCGGTAATCGTCGAGGACGATCGCATTGTCCATGCTGCCACCGAGTGTCAGGTTGCGTTCGCGTAGTGCCTCGACATCGCGCAGAAAACAAAACGTGCGCGCGCGGCTGACTTCTTTCAGGAAGGATGTCGACGAAAAATCGATGCTTGCGTGCTGGCTCAGCTTGTTGAAAACGGGGTGATTGAAGGACACCTCGAAATTTACCTTGAAGCCATTGAACGGCAGCAGCTCGGCCCACTTGTCTCCATCTTCAACGCGAACCTTTTTCCTGATACGAATAAACTTCTTCGCCGCGTTCTGCTCTTCGATCCCGGCTGACTGCAACAGGAAGACAAACGGTCCGGCGCTGCCGTCCATGATGGGCACTTCGGCCGCCGACAAATCGACGTTGAGGTTGTCGATACCGAGACCGGCGAGCGCCGACATCAGGTGTTCAACCGTCGCGATTTTGACGCCGTCCTTGACGAGCGTGGTACCGAGCATCGTCTCGCCAACGAGCCGGGGATCGGCTGGCACTGTGACGGGCTCTTCGAGATCGACGCGACGAAAGGCGATGCCGGAGTTTTCCGCGGCCGGTCGCAAGGTCATGTAGACCTTTTCACCGGAGTGCAGACCGACGCCCGTGGCGCGTATCGTCGTCTTTAATGTTCGCTGTCTGAGCATATGGCGCGGAAGGTTATCATGAAACTGCAAAAAAAAGGAAAAACTTCAAATAATCAGTCTGTTACGGACGTTCTGTAAGTAACCTGTCGAGGAGACGGTGCCCGGGGTCGGCCAGGTGGACGGCTCGACATGCGAGCCGTCCAAGCGGAGTATCCTGCGCCCCGGGCTGCCGCCCGATGGCTCTCTAGTCAGCCTGTCGGCGCAGGAATGCCGGGATGTCCAGCAACTCCTCCTGCAACCCGGCACCCTCGAGGCCGTCACCCACAGCGCGCTGCCGCTGCACCGTCGGCTTGTCCAGCGTCTGGTAGTTCGGCTCAGCCTGTGCCGCCGGACGACGCACGATTCGCATTGGCGATTCCGCGTTGGCCGCCTGCTGACCGAGACCGGTGGCAACGACGGTGACCCGGATTCGGTCCGTCATGTCCGGATCGATCACGGTACCAACAACGACCGTCGCGTCGTCCGAAGCGTACTCCTTGACCGTGTTGCCGACTTCCTGGAACTCGCCGATCGACAGGTCCATGCCGGCCGTCACGTTCACCAGTACGCCGTTCGCGCCGGCGAGGTTGATGTCCTCGAGCAGCGGGCTGGAAACGGCGGCTTCTGCGGCTTCCCTCGCCCGGTCCTCACCCGACGACATGCCGGAGCCCATCATCGCCATACCCATCTCGGACATAACAGTGCGAACGTCGGCGAAGTCGACATTGATCAGTCCCGGTCGCGTAATCAGCTCAGCGATGCCCTGCACTGCGCCCTGCAGCACCTGGTTGGCCGACTTGAAAGCGTCGAGCAAGGTCGTTTCACCACCCAGCACAGTCAACAGCTTCTCGTTCGGAATCGTAATCAGCGAATCGACATACTTGCCCAGCTCGTTGATCCCGCTCTCCGCAATGTGCATGCGTTTGCCACCTTCCATCTGAAATGGCTTCGTGACAACGGCGACCGTCAGGATGCCCAGCTCTCGCGCCACCTGGGCAACGATCGGCGCCGCACCCGTTCCCGTGCCACCGCCCATGCCGGCGGTAATAAACAGCATGTCGGCGCCTTCGATCACTTCGTGAATCCGGTCGCGATCTTCCATTGCGGCCTGGCGGCCGATGTCGGGGTCAGCGCCCGCGCCAAGTCCCTTGGTAATGTTGCAGCCGATCTGCAACGAGGTTCGTACCCTTGATCCCTTCAGTGCCTGCGAGTCCGTGTTCGCACAGATGAAGTCGACACCTTCGATGCCCGTCTCCACCATGTGCGCGACCGCATTGCCACCGCCGCCACCGACACCGATGACTTTGATGACAGCGCTCTGGCTGTGCGCATCCATTAATTCAAACATTGAGTCTTCCTCCGCTTTAACAACTTGTTGCTATTCCCTGCGACGCGTCCACCATGAACGCATCGATAAAAAACTAGAAATGCCCCTGGAACCACGCCTTCATGCGGTCCCAGACTTCCCCGAGGTTGCCGCCGATCGGTGTCGACCGACCTTGGCGACGAGTCAGGTTCTCGTAGCCGTACAACAGCAACCCGACGCCGGTGGCGTGGATCGGGTTGCGGACCACATCCATGAGTCCTTCGACATACTGCGGCGCACCGAGTCGCACCGGCATGTGGAAAACCTCTTCGGCCAGTTCCACGGCGCCTTCCATTTTTGCGCTGCCGCCGGTTATTACGACGCCGGCTGCGATGAGCTCTTCGAAGCCGCTGCGACGCAGCTCGTCGCGAACGAGACCGAACAATTCCTCGTAACGCGGTTCGACGATCTCGGCGAGCGTCTGCCGTGCCAACCGCCGTGGCGGCCGATCACCAACGCTGGGGACCTCGATCGTTTCGTCCGGGTTCGCGAGCTGCGACAGCGCGCAGGCATACTTGATCTTGATCTCCTCGGCGTATTGCGTCGGCGTGCGCATTGACACTGCGATGTCGTTCGTCACCTGGTCGCCGGCGATCGGGATAACGGCCGTATGCTGGATGGCGCCGCCGAGAAAGACCGCAATATCGGTCGTGCCGCCGCCGATGTCGACGATGCAGGAACCGAGTTCCTTTTCGTCGTCGGTCAACACGGCGTAGCTCGACGCCAGTTGCTCGAGCACGATGTCGTCAACCTCGAGCCCGCAGCGCTGCACACACTTCACGATATTCTGCGCGGCGCTTTCGGCGCCGGTTACCATGTGCACCTTGGCCTCGAGGCGAACGCCGGACATGCCGATCGGCTCGCGGATACCTTCCTGGTTATCGATGATGAATTCCTGCGGCAGGATGTGCAGGATCTTCTGGTCGGCCGGAATGGCGACGGCACGCGCCGCATCGATGACGCGGTCAACGTCGTTCGCGCTCACCTCCGCATCGCGAATGGCGACGATGCCGTGCGAGTTCAGGCTACGAACGTGGCTGCCGGCAATGCCGGTGTAAACGCTGTGGATGTCACAGCCGGCCATCAATTCGGCCTCCTCGACAGCCCGCTGAATCGAATGCACGGTCGACTCGATATTGACCACGACACCTTTTTTAAGGCCGCGCGACGGATGCGAGCCAATGCCAACAACTTCGATGCTGCCCTCTTCATTGACTTCACCGACGATCGCAACGACTTTCGACGTGCCGATATCGAGTCCGACGATCAGATTCTTGTCAGGTCTTTTGGTCACTCCGTTCCCCGTGATGCGAGCATTTCGCGGTCCGCGTCGCGCGGATCGCCGACCGGCGTCTTTGGCCCGCCGTTCCAGCCAATCGTGAAGCCGTTGCCGTAACGCATGTCGACATAGTCGATGTCGCTGGCACGACTCGTGATGATGTTTGCGACGACGTCAAGAAACAGGTCTGTCCGCGATGCCACGTCGCGGCGCCCTAGCCGGATCTCAACACCGTTTGCGAGGATCATGTTCCAGGACCCGCGCGCATCGAGGTGGATACTCTTCAGGTCCAGTCCCGCCGGTAGCAGCTGTTCGCGTACTTTGAGATAACGCTCGGCGACCTCGGATGACTTGTCGTCCGGCCCGCTCAGTCTCGGCAACTCGGGCGGCACGCGCTGCAGCCCGGTGATGAACAGGTCACCCCGTGTATTCAGAAGACCGTCCTCGCCCCAGACCGCAGCGGGAACCTGCTCCGTTACCGTGATCGACAGGCGGCTCGGCCAGCGGCGCGCAACCCGCGCCTGGTCAATCCAGGGATGCGCAACGATATCTTCACGAATCAATTCGAGGTCGGCGCCGACGAAGCCCGCACCGACCTGGCCGCTGATCGCTTCCTCAATCTGCAACGCGGAAACACGCTGGAACGGCCCGCTGATTTCAATGGAGGTGATCTCCCGATCCAGCAACGCCAGGCTCAGCCGGTACGTGGCGAAAACCAGGCCTGCGGCAATGACCGGCGTAACGATGCGGCCAATGCGAATGACCGGCATCTTGAAACGCGGCGTCTTTTGCTTGCGACGTTTGGCCTGTTTACGTGCCATGACGCGCCACCTCCCCTTCGCCACCGGCAACCGCGGCAGCAAAACTCGTTTCCAGGATGCGCCAGCACAACTCGTCGAAATCGATGCCCGCCTGTTTCGCGGCCATCGGCACGAGGCTGTGACTGGTCATTCCCGGTACTGTATTGACCTCCAGCACCAGCGGCTGGCCGTCCTCGCCGGTCATGAAATCGACACGGCCCCAGCCGCTGCACCCGAGTTCGGCGAACGCCGCAAGCGCGATATCGGCATAGCGCTGTTCCTCATCCGCCGAGTCCGTACCCGGGCAGATGTAATCGGTACGGTCGGACTGGTACTTCGCGCGATAGTCGTAAAAGACGCGCGGAGTCGCGATACGGATGGTCGGCAACGCCTGTCCCTGCAGAATCGCCACCGTGAACTCGTCCCCGATAATGCAGGGCTCCATGAGCGCGGTATCGCCGTAGCGCAACGCAAGATCGATTGCGTCATTGAGGTCGGCGCGCTCAAACACCTTGGACATGCCGACGCTCGATCCCTGTCCCGACGGCTTGATAAACAGCGGAAATCCGAGCTGTTCGGCCGCAATCAATGCCTCGGCATGGTTGTTGACGGCCGCATACTCCGGCGTCGGGATGCCCGCCGCGCAAAACAGGTGCTTGCTGCGCACCTTGTCCATCGCAATGGCCGATGCCATGACGCCGCTGCCGGTATACGGCACGCCGAGCCACTCCAGGCAACCCTGCAATGCGCCGTCCTCGCCGCCGGTCCCGTGCAACGCGTTCCACACGCGGTCAAAGCCGGCAGCGGCGAACTCGGCCATGGTCTTCTCTGCCGGATCCCAGGCGTGCGCGTCGATGCCACGGCGCGTCAGTGCATCGAGGACCGCGGCACCGGTATCGAGCGAGACCTCGCGCTCACTCGACGTGCCGCCGAGCATCAGCGCGACGCGCCCGAATTCTGCCGCGTCGGTTACGGTGTACCGCAGATCGTGGATCGCATCAGCCATCGGCGCCCTCCCCGATGATGCGTACCTCGTGAATCAGTCTGACACCGTGTTTCTCCAGAACCGTCTGTCTGACGTGTTTGATGAGTTCTTCGATGTCGGTCGCCGTCGCGTCACCGAGGTTGATGATGAAATTCGCGTGCTTGTCGGAAACTTCGGCGCCACCGATCTGGTGACCCTTGAGACCCGCCGCTTCGATCAGCCGTGCGGAATGATCGCCCTCGGGGTTGCGAAACACCGATCCGCAACTTGGCAGGCCGAGCGGCTGCGTGGTCTTGCGACGCTCGAGCATAGCCTTCATCGTTTCCATGCTCGGCGTCACGTCCGGCTCGAAGCGAAACGTCGCTTCGAGAAACCATTCGTTCGCCGGTCCGGTCACGCTGCGATACCCGACGGTGTATTCGCCAGGCGCACGTTCCTTGATCTCACCGTTGCGGTCTATCGTGCGGACCGATTCCACGCGCTCCCAGGTCTCGCCGCCGTGGGCGCCGGCGTTCATTGCCAGTGCGCCGCCGACAGTCCCGGGGATTCCGGCGAAGAATTCCGAAGGCCCCAGTCCCCAGCGGATGCACTGGCGAGCAAGCTGCGTGCACGGCAGTCCTGCGCCGGCTCGCACGAGGTAGTGATCGACGCGCTCCAGGTCGCGCAGCATTGTTGTCGCCGAAATCACGACGCCCCGAATCCCGCCGTCGCGCACCAGCAGGTTGCTGCCGACGCCGTGCCAGAAAATCGGCGTGCCGGCATCGAGGCCTGCCAGGAACATCGACAAATCCTCGATGCTCGCCGGCACGAAAAACGCCTCTGCCGGCCCGCCGACGCGCCAGCTGGTGTGTTTCGACATCGGTTCGTCGAAGCGGAGTTCGCCCTGTACCGCGATTTCTCTCGCTGCGGCCATCATGAATGCACCTTGAGCGTCGGTCCGTCTTGCAGCAAATCGGGCAGCGTCTGTGCGTAGGCGCCGATATCGCCTGCGCCCATCGTGAGTACGAGATCGCCCTCCTCGAGCAGGTCTTCGAGGACGTCTCTGACGTCATCGAGCGACTCGACGAAGACGGGTTCTACGGCACCACGCGACCGAATCGCACGTGCCATCGAGCGTCCATCGGCGCCGGCAATCGGCTCCTCGCCGGCTGCATAGACGTCCAGCAGCACGAGCACGTCGGCCTCGGACAGGACACTCGAGAAGTCATCCATGAGATCGCGTGTCCGCGTGTAGCGGTGCGGCTGGAAAACGAGCACCGTACGCCGACCCGGCCAGCCGGATCTGGCAGCCGCCAGTGTCGCCGCAACCTCGGTTGGATGATGACCGTAGTCATCAACGATGGTGACCGTGCCGCGCTTCGTTGCGACGTCGCCGAGGTTCTGGAAGCGGCGGTCAATGCCTTCAAACTTCCCGAGCGCCCTGACGACTGCCTCCGCCGATACCTGAAGCTCATCGGCAACGGCTATGGCCGCAAGCGCATTGCGGACGTTGTGCATGCCCGGAAGGCGAAGCGTGATATGCAGTGGCTCCTCATCGCCGCGCACGACGTCGAAGCGGGTCGTCGCCGCATCGAATTCGATATTCACAGCGCGCACGTCGGCGCCCTCGTTCGTGCCATAGGTCGTCACGGATCGACCGATGTCGCCGAGAATTTCGTTGACTCCCGGATCGTCCGTGCAGACGACCGCGAGACCGTAGAACGGCAGGTTGTGCAGAAATTCGATGAATCCGCTGCGTAATTTCTCGATGTCACCGTCGTACGTCGACATGTGATCGGCGTCGATATTGGTGACGATGGCGAGCATCGGTTTCAGATGCACGAATGACGCATCCGACTCGTCCGCCTCGGCGACGAGGTAATCGCCCTGTCCGAGCCGTGCGTTGGCATCTGCGCTTTTCAGCCGTCCGCCGATGACAAACGTCGGGTCCAGCCCGCCCTCGGCAAGCAGGCTGGCGACAAGGCTCGTTGTTGTCGTCTTGCCGTGCGTGCCGGCAACCGCAATCGAGTAGCGAAAGCGCATGAGCTCGGCCAGCATTTCGGCGCGGCTGACAACCGGCATGCGGGCCTCGCGTGCCGCCGAAACCTCCGGGTTGGTTTCATCGACCGCGCTGGAAACGACGACGGCGTCAGCGGCACTTATGTTGTTGGCAGCGTGGCCGATGAATAGGGTTGCACCCTGGTTTTCAAGGCGCTTTGTCTGTTTGTTCGATTTGAGGTCGGATCCCTGCACGGCGTAGCCGAGACTCAACATGACCTCGGCGATGCCGGACATGCCGGAACCACCGATGCCGACAAAGTGTACGCAGTGGATGCGGCGCATACGGTTGATCATGTTGCCAACCTCGCCTGTGCCAGGCAGATTTCCGCGATGCGCCGCGTCGACTCGGGCTGCGCAAGTTCGCGCGCCCTGTTCGCGCGACGCATGAGTTCGGCGCGAGACTGCAGCCAGTCGCGCAACAGGTCGGCGAGCATCGCCGGCGTCAGGTCCGCCTCCTGGACAATGACGGCCGCACCGGCTTCAGACATGGGCCGCGCGTTGGCCGTCTGGTGATCGTCGACCGCTGCGGGATAGGGTACGAATACCGCCGGCAAACCCGCGGCGCACAACTCGGCGACAGTCAGGGCACCAGCGCGGCACACGACGAGGTCCGCCCAGGCGTACACCGCGGCCATGTCCTCGATGAACGGCAGCAGTTCGACATCGACCTCGTGCTCCGCATAGGCCTTCCGCGCCGTATCGAGCGTACGTTCGCCACACTGGTGCTTGACGACCGGGCGCACGTCGGCGTCGAGCTGACCGAGTGCTGCCGGTACGACCCGGTTGAGCGCAAGCGCACCCTGGCTGCCGCCGAGGATCAGCAGGCGCAGCTCGCCCTGTCGACCGGCATAGCGCTCACCGGGCGCCGGGATGGCGACGATGTCATCGCGAACAGGGTTGCCGACGGTTTGCGCGTCGACACTGGAATTAAAACTGCCCGGGAAGGCTTGCAGCACAACCCGGGCAAGACGCGCCAGAAGACGGTTGGTCAGGCCCGCGGCAGCATTTTGCTCGTGGATGACAAGCGGACGGCGCGTCAGCCAGGCGGCGACGCCGCCCGGTCCGCTTGCAAATCCACCCATGCCGAGCACAGCCACGGGCTTACGACGCAGGATCACACCGAGCGCCTGCAGCAGCGCCCGGCCGACCTGGAAGGGCGCGATGACGAGCGCCAGCGGGCCTTTGCGGCGCAGCCCTTTGACGCTCAGCCATTCAATATCGATTCCGGCGGCCGGTATGACACGCGCCTCGAGTCCGCGTTCGGTACCCAGCCAGACGACGTCCTGCGACGCCGCCTGCAGCGCACGGGCGACGGCGAGCGCCGGGTAGACGTGCCCGCCGGTGCCGCCGGCCATGATCAGGATCGGTGCACCGCTCATTTCTTCTTCCTCGAGCGGCGTTTGCGGTTGACGGGCTTCGCGTCGACCGTGAGTTCGTGATGAATTCTTAGAAGCAGCGCGATACACACCATCGTGACGATCATGCTGGATCGTCCGTAACTGATCAGTGGCAGGGTCAGGCCCTTGGTCGGCAGCAGACCCATGTTGACGCCAATATTCACGAACGCCTGGATACCGAGCCAGGTGCCGATGCCGATCGCGATGTAGGCGTCGAAAAATCGTTCAGCGTCTGCGGCGCGCATCGCCAGCTTGAAGACGCGCCAGACCAGCGCCAGGAACAGGCCGATCATCAACAGGGAACCTATCAGGCCAAACTCCTCGGCATAGACGGCAAAAATAAAATCCGTGTGCGCCTCGGGCAGGTAGAAGAGCTTCTGCACACTCTCGCCGATACCGACGCCGAACCACTGGCCTCGACCGATAGCGATCAGCGACTGGGTCAGCTGGAAACCCGAACCGAATTGGTCAGCCCACGGGTCGAGAAACCCGGTCAACCGTTTCATGCGATAAGTCGATGCAACGGCCAACGCACCCATCGCGACGATGCCCAGCACAACGAACACGAGAAAGTCGCGGACGCGGGCACCGGCAACGAACATCATTGCCAGCGCCGTCGCCAACAGAACAACGGCGGCCCCGAAATCCGGTTCGGCGAGCAACAGCATGCCGGCCAGCGCGAGCACGATCATCGGCCGCAGGAAGCCGGTGAACTCCTCGCGTAACGACTTGTTGCGCCGCACGAGATAACCGGCGAGATACATCAGGAAGCAGAGTCGCGCGGGCTCCGAGACCTGCAGGTTGATGACGCCGAATCGAACCCATCGCGTGCTGCCGTTCACCTCGTAGCCCACACCGGGGACGAGTACGAGGACCAGCAGGCCGAATCCGGCGAGCAGCATCAACGGGCCGAGATTGCGCCACAGCTGCATTGGCAGGAACAGACAGACACCACCGGCGACAAGGCCGATCGCCGCCGCCAACAGCTGGCGTTGCAGGTAGAAGAAAGGATTGCCGGTTGCATCTTCCGAGATCGAGATCGATGCCGATGCGAGAATGACAAAGCCGCCGAGCAACAACGCGAGCACCAGTGACAACATCACAGGGTCGATCTGTAACTGCGTCTTCATACGTGCCGGAAACGGCATCGTTATCGCGGAGCTACTCATCGTTTGAGCCTCTCCACCGCTTCGCTGAAGCGGTCGCCCCGCTCCATGTAGTTCGTATACTGATCGAGACTGGCGCAGGCCGGCGCCAGCAAAACCGTGTCCTCGCTCTCGGCGCACGACGCTGCCAGTTTCACGGCAGAGTCCATCGACTCGGCGAAATGCACGGGCATGACGGTGTCGAGCGCGCTCGCAATTTTCTCCGCATCCATTCCGATCAGTACGGCGCTGCGCAACTTGTCTTCGACGGCCGTGGCCAGCTCGGCGAAATCTCCGCCTTTGCCGTCTCCGCCAGCGATAAGAACGAGCATCGAGTCCACCGAGCTTACCGACGCCACAGCCGCGGCGACGTTGGTCGCTTTCGAGTCGTTGATGTAGTCGACGCCGCCGATGCGCGCGACAAACTGCATGCGATGGGGCAAACCCGGGAACTCGGTCAACACCTGCAACATCGACGCCATGTCGAGTTCGAGCAATTCACCGGCGGCCAGTGCAGCCAACGCATTGAGCTGGTTGTGCACGCCATACATCGCGAGGTCACCAACGCCGAGCAGCAGCGTTTCGCCGCGTGCCAGGTAGGTTTGGCCGTCGACCGAGCGCAACCCGTAATGCCCATCCGCAGGCTCATCGGCGCCGAAACTGATCACGCGTTCGCAGTGCGCCGCCATCTCGCCCGCCTTTTCGTCAGCGCGGTTCACGACCGCAGCCTCGCCCTCCCGGTATACGCGGTACTTGGCATCGATGTATTCCTGCTCATCCTTGTGCCAGTCGAGGTGGTCCGGCGAAATATTCAGCAGCACGGCAACCCGCGCCGGCAGGTTCGAGGTGCGGTGCAACTGGAAGCTCGACAGCTCCAGCACGTAGATATCCGGCTTGTCCTCGGCCAGCAGGTCGAGCGCCGGCTCGCCCAGGTTGCCGCCGGCCAGCGCGTTACGTCCGTCGGCCCTGCACATGTGATACAGCAGTGTCGTCACGGTGCTTTTGCCGTTGGACCCGGTAATGGCGACAAACGGCGCCTCTGCCTCTCGCGCAAACAACTCGATGTCCGATACGACTTCGATCTTCTTCTTCAGCGCCTTTCCCATCAGCGACTGGCTGTCGGGAATGCCCGGCGACGCGACGACGCGATCGATGTTTTTCGGCAGCTTCGCGTTGCCGGAAAGGACTTTGGCGTCCGGAAACAGTTCCGCAATCTCGTCGAGACCGGGAGGTTCGTCACGCGTGTCGAAGAAAATCGCATTCGCATCCGTTCGTTTGAGGAAGCGGGCGATCGACATTCCCGTCTTGCCAAGTCCGGCGACCAGGTTCATTTTCTTTTTGCCGCTCATCGGATCTTCAGGCTCGCAAGTCCGATCAACACCAGGATGACCGTGATGATCCAGAACCGGACGATGACTTTTGGCTCGGCCCACCCTTTGAGTTCGAAATGGTGGTGTAACGGCGCCATGCGGAATACGCGCTTGCCGGTCAGCTTGAACGACGCTACCTGGATCATGACCGACAGCGTTTCAACGACAAAAACGCCACCCATGATCGCCAGCACGATTTCCTGCCGCACGACGACGGCAACGACACCCAGTGCGGCACCCAGTGCGAGCGCGCCGATATCGCCCATGAACACCTGCGCCGGATATGTGTTAAACCAGAGGAAGCCGAGGCCCGCGCCCGCCAGCGCAGTGCAGAACACGAGGATCTCGCCCGTGCCCGCGACGTAGGGAATGCCGAGATATTCCGAAAAGTTCACGTTGCCGGTGACGTAGGCAAATATGCCGAGGGCCCCGCCGACCAGCACGGTGGGCATGATGGCGAGACCGTCGAGACCGTCGGTAAGGTTCACCGCGTTACTGAAGCCAACAACAAAAAAGTACGTTACGACGACCTGGAACATGCCAAGCGGGATCGCAAGATCCTTGAAATACGGAATCAACAACGACGTCTGCACGTCGTCTGTCGCCGTAACGTACAGGGCGACAGCAGCGATGATGGCCGCCGTCGACTGCCAGAAGAGCTTTTGCGTCGCCGAAATGCCGGCGGGATCCTGCAGGACCAGTTTCTTGTAGTCATCGACATAGCCAATGGCACCAAAAGAAAGTGTCACGAACAGGACGACCCAGACATAGGGGTTTTCGAGATCGGCCCACAGCAGGGTCGCAACGGATATCGCCGCGAGGATCAGTGCACCTCCCATCGTCGGTGTGCCTGCCTTGAGCAAGTGCGTTTCCGGCCCGTCGTCGCGTACCGGTTGGCCGAGCTGTTTGACCGACAGGTGCTGGATGACGCGCGGACCGACGATGAACGAAAAAGCCAGTGCGGTCAGCGCACCGAGAATTGCGCGCATCGTCAGGTAGTTGAATACGTTGAAGCCGGATTCGAACTGGGCGAGGTAGTTGGTGAGGTACAGGAGCATGTCAGGCCTCCTTCCGCAGCGCGTCCGGCGCGCGCAAGGCGTCGACGATGCGCTCCATGCGCATGCCACGCGACCCCTTGACGAGAACGTTGACGCCGGCTCCGGCCGACGCGCATTCCTCGATGAGACCGTCTACTGACGCATACCAGCTGGCGTTGTCGCCGAAGCCATCGACGGCCGCCTTTGCCAGGTCGCCGAGCGCGAGCAAGCGCGTAACCCCGCTTGCCCGTGCCGACGCCCCAACCTCGCGATGCAGTTCCTCTGCATCTTCTCCGAGTTCAAACATGTCGCCGAGGACGAACCACGAATCGCCCGGCAGGGCTGCGAGAAACTCCGCAGCCGCTTTGACCGATAGCGGGTTGGCGTTGTAGCTGTCGTCAAACAACGTGCACCCCCCGATACCGGGAAGAGGTAGCAGGCGCCCTTTTACAGGCGCCATGCTTTCGAGCGCAGCCTTTACATTTGCGATGTCGAGCCCAAGCGACAGTGCAACTGCGGCGGCGGCAAGTGCGTTTCTGATGTTGTGAATCCCGACAACGGGCAGGCTGATTTGCACGTCGCCTTGCGGTGTCAGCATCAGGAATTCATTACGGTCCGGAAGAACGCTGACGTTTGTCGCACACACGTCCGCGTCCTCCGCAAATCCGAAAGTCAGTACTTCAATGTCTTCGACCAGCGCGCACCAGTAATCGAAGTACGTGTCGTCGGCATTGAGAACCGCCGTAACCGGGCGATCCTCATTCTGCAGAATCTCTCCCTTGGCGCGCGACACGCCCTCTACAGAACCGAAGCCTTCGAGATGCGCGTCACCGGCGTTGGTAATAACGACGACATCGGGATTGACCAGTTTCGCGAGGTAGGCAATTTCGCCGGCATGATTGGCGCCCATCTCCAGCACGGCGTACTCGTGCTCATCTTCGATGCGACAAAGCATGAGCGGTACACCGATATCGTTGTTGAGGTTGCCAGCTGTCGCCAGCGTCGGTGCAGTACGACCGAGGCACGCCGCGATCATTTCCTTCAGCGTGGTCTTGCCGTTGCTGCCGGTTATGCCGACGACCAGCAGTTCCCTGCTTTGTCGCCAGGCAGCCGCGAGGCGCCCAAGCGCGAGCTTCGTGTCGTCGACCTTGATCTGTGCGATATCGTTGTCGAGCAGGCGGCTGACGACAGCACCCGCCGCGCCGGCTGCCGATGCGGTGCCGACATAGTCGTGACCATCGAAGTTCGGGCCTTGCAACGCGAAGAACAATTCGCCGCCGGCGAGCGTACGAGTGTCAGTGCTGACGCCTGCAAAGTCGCGGTCGGCGCCATGCAGTGTGCCGTTTATGTTCGTTGCCGCCTGCCGGAGTGAGCCGTTCATTCGGCACCCCTTCGCTGCAGCGCGGTCAACGCAACCGAGTAGTCGGAAAACGGCGCGCGTTCGCCCCCGATGTCCTGGTAATTCTCGTGGCCTTTGCCGGCGATGAGAACGACGTCGTCTGCGGCGGCGTTTCGAATCACCCATGCAATAGCAGCCGCGCGATCTTCGATAATGGTTGCCGGTTGTGACTGGCCGGCAACGATGTCGTCGATAATCGCGTGGGGTTCCTCGGTGCGCGGATTGTCGCTCGTTACGACCACCTTGTCGGCATGGCGCTCCGCCAGCCTCCCCATCAGTGGTCGTTTGCCGGTGTCGCGATCGCCGCCACAACCGAACAGGACCCACAACTTGCCGCGACAGTGCGGCCGCAATGCCCGCAATGCCGATTCGATGGCGTCCGGCGTGTGCGCATAGTCGACGTACACTGAACTGTCGGCGACGCGTTGCATGCGGCCGGGCGGCGCTTCCGCAAGATCCAGCGCGCCGCAGGCGTCCTCGATGTCGATCCCGGCGGACAGCAGGTAGGCCAGGACCATGGCGGCATTCGCCACGTTGAAGTCGCCGGGTACGGGGAGTTCAAAACAGCCGCCTCCCCAGCTGCTCGCGAACGTGATCTCGGAGCCGCGCGCTGTGGCGACGACGGAACGAACAAAAACGTAGGTGCGGCCATTGGCAACGCGGTGTAAGTTTGTCGATACCGTAATGACGTCCTGCCCGCAGCGTTCGGCGAGTGTCGCGCCAGGTTCGGAGTCGACATTGATGATCCGGGTCTTTGGCTCGTGTTCGAGGAACAAGCGCGATTTGGCATCAAAATACGCCTGCATGTCGCCGTGGTAGTCGAGGTGGTCGCGCGACAGGTTGGTAAACAGGGCGGCATCGAACTGCACGCCGTCAACCCTGCCCTGCGTCAGCGCGTGCGACGAAACCTCCAGGGCCACATGACTGGCGCCGGCGTCGGCGAATCCCGCCATTTGCCCGTGTAACTCGACGGCAGCCGGCGTGGTCATGCCTTCTGCAACGTCCAGCTCATCCATACCGAAGCCCAGTGTGCCGACATAGGCGCAGCGCTTCTCCAGTCGTTGCAGGCACTGCGCCAGCATCCAGGCAACCGTCGTCTTGCCGTTGGTTCCGGTAACACCGACGACATGCATCGCTGCCGTCGGCGTGTCGAACCACCTGTTGGCTATCTCGCCGAGATGACGCCCGAGATCGGCAATGCCGATCAACGGTACAGCGGCAACATCCGGCGCGTTGGCGGTCGCCGTGTCATACACCACGGCTGCGACACCACTCGCAACCGCCTGGTCGAGATAGTCCATGCCGTGGCTGGTCAGACCCTGGCAGGCGAAAAACACGAAGTCCTCGCCGAGCTTGCGTGAGTCGCTGGCAATCCCCGACAGCGGTATTGCCGGGGCATCCGCGAATCCGTCGAGCAGTTCTCGAAGGCCCGGTCTGGAATGCAGGTGTTCGGCCGGCATACTCATTGACCCACCGCGGAATCGACCATGGCCTGCATGACGTTGCCGGCGTCGCGGGCCGGCAGTGCATCCGGCGCGACGGCGAGCAATCTCAGCGACTCCGACATGACGTCGGAAAACACCGGCGCGGCGACGTCGCTGCCGTAGTAAAGCTCGCCGCTCGGCTCGTCGATGACAATGACTGCAGCCAGCCGCGGATCGCTCGCAGGCGCGAGGCCGGCAAAAATCGAAAAGTACTTGTCTTGCGAGTAGCCGCCAGGCGCAGATTTCCACGCTGTGCCGGTCTTGCCGGCAACGCGATAGCCGTCAACCGCCGCTTTTGTGCCCGTGCCGCCCGGCCGGACGACCTCCTCCAGCATGCGACGCACATCGGCGGCGGTGTCTTTGCCGATGACGCGCTCGCCGTCAGCGACATCGTCCTGCACGACCAGAGATACCGGCTGCATTACGCCGTCATTGCCGATAGCCGCATACGCCTGTGCGAGCTGCAACGGCGTTACCGAAACGCCGTAGCCATAGGCGATCGTCGCCTGGCTGACTTCGCGCCAGTCACGGTAGTGAGACAGCATGCCGGCAGATTCGCCCGGGAACAGGCTGGAGGTCATCTCCCCGAGTCCGAACTGCCTCATCGTGTCCCACAGCTGGTCCGGTTGCAGCGTCATCGCTACCTTCGTAATCCCGACATTCGATGAGCGCGCCAGGATCGTCGTCAGGCTGACACGCCCGAGGTTGCGCGTGTCCTCGATTTTCTTCGGTCCGACGATGAAATGACCGGGCGACGTATCGATGACGCTGCTCGGACGGAACTGGCCGCTTTCGATAGCCGCTGCTGCGACGATCGGTTTGAAGCTCGAGCCGGGCTCGAAGATGTCCGTAATAGCGCGGTTGCGATAGCGTTCGGGGATCAGCTGTGAGCGATCGTTCGGGTTGTAGGTCGGCTGGTTGACCATCGCCAGCACTTCGCCCGTCTCGACGTCCAGGATAACGATCGAACCCGAGCGCGCCTTGTGCGTTTTGACGGCCTGCTTAAGTGTGCGGTACGCGAGGTACTGCAGACGCAGGTCGATGCTCGTGCTGAGGTCCTTGCCATGCCGCGGCGGCTGGATGCTGGCGACGTTCTCAATGGAACGACCGAGCCGGTCCTTGAGCACGCGCTTGGCGCCGGGCTCGCCTTCGAGCCAGTGGTTCATCGCCAGCTCGAGGCCTTCCTGGCCGACGTCGTCGATATTCGTGAAACCGACCAGGTGCCCGGTGACCTCGGACGCCGGGTAGTAGCGTCGGTATTCGCGCTGCACGTTGATACCCGGCAGTTTCAGCGACATGACGTCATTCGCGATCGACGGATTCAAATGGCGCTTGAGGTACAGGAACTCCTTGTCCATGCTACGGGTGATGCGGCGCATCAGCGTTTCCGGCTTCAGGCCCAGAATTCGTGCCAGCTGCGGGATCTTGTCGACGGCGGGCGCGAATTCCTGCGGATTCACCCAGACACTGTCAACCGGCGTGGAAATTGCGAGTGGCTCGCCGTTGCGATCAGTGATCGTGCCGCGGTGCGCCGTGATCTTTTCTGTCCGAAGGTGGCGCGCGTCGGCCTGGTGAACCAGGAAGTCTTTATCGAGAACCTGCAGGTAAACCGCGCGCGCAACCAACGAGCTGGCAGCGATGCCGAACAGCATCATCACCAGTGTCACCCTGCCGACGAAGCGCCGTGCAGTCTGTTGTTTTGTTTCGGCGCCTCGGGTCATGGTCGCTCAATGACGTAAATGTCCGTCGCCTCGGGTCGGACGAGCGCGAGGTCTTCCGTCGCGACCTGCTCGATGCGCGCGTGCGTGGCCCACGTGCTCTGCTCGATCTGCAGCTGGCCCCATTCGATGTTCAATTCGTCGCGTTCGTGTGTCAGCCCTTCCAGCTCGACGAAAAGCTTGCGTGATTCGTGCTTCGTGTAGACGAGCGCCATGGCACTCAATACGCACACCAGTGCGAAGACGAAGACCAGCAGGAATGGCTGTTTCCTGGGTGCCGGCTGCATCAGGTGCGCTCCGCGATTCTGAGGCGCGCACTGCGCGCGCGCCGGTTTTCTTCGGTTTCCGCGTTGCTTGCGGTGATCGGCTTGCCGACGAGCGCGAGTGCCGGGCGAAACTCGGCCGGAACATCCGGCATGCCGCGGTATTGTTCAGACTCGCGCGACGCATCACGCATGAAGCGCTTGACGATGCGGTCTTCCAGCGAATGAAAACTGATGACACAAAGGCGGCCACCTTTACGCAGCACGTTGAGCGATGCCTGCAATGCAGCCTCGAGCTGCTCGAGTTCGCCGTTTACGGCAATGCGAATCGCCTGGAAGGTCTTCGTCGCCGGGTGAATCTTTTTCTGGCGCGCTTTGGCCGGCACCGCCGATTCGACGACTGTCGCGAGCTCGGCCGTCGTCTCGAGGGGTGCATTCTCGCGCGCAGCGCAGATTGCGCGAGCAATTCGAGAGGCGTGCGCCTCGTCGCCGAAATTTTGCAGGACTCGAGTCAACGCTTTGGCTTCCACAGCCTGAAGCCAGGCACTTGCAGGTATCCCCGAGTCCGGGTCCATGCGCATGTCGAGCGGGCCGTCGCGGAGGAAACTGAAGCCACGACGGGCCTCATCCAGTTGTGGGGAGGAGACGCCCAGGTCGAGCAGAAGTCCGTCGACTTCGCCGCTGAGCCCCCTTTCTTCCATGAGTGTTTCAAGTTCTGCACATTCACCCCTTACCAGTTCGAATCGCGGGTCACTGGTCAGGGCATTCGGTGCTGAAGCAATCGCGTCGGGGTCTCGATCAATGCTGATCAATTTTCCGAAAGATCCGAGTCGCTTCAGTATTTCCCCGCTGTGTCCACCGCGGCCAAACGTTCCATCGACGTAGCAGCCGTCTGTTTTTATCGCCAGTCCGTCGAGGACCGGTCCCAGCAGCACCGGCACATGCGCGTTGCTGCTCATGGACGAATCCGCCTAGAAGGAAATCGATTCGAGGTCGGCCGGCAATTCGCCGTCGTCCTCTTCCGCGAGCCACAGATCGCGTCGTTCGTTCCAGGTTGCCTCATCCCACAATTCAAACTTGTTGCCCTGGCCGATCAGCATTCCCGAACGCTCGAGACTCGCGAATTCGCGCAGCTCTTTCGAGACGAGGATCCGGCCTGATTTGTCCATGTCGACCTCAGTCGCATAACCGACCATAATTCGCACAATTCGCCGTGCGGCCTTGTTCATGCTGGGCAGCCGCACCAGCTTGCGCTCGAGCTCTTCCCAGTCGGGCAGTGGATAAACGAGGAGACAGTGGTCCTTATCAACCGTGACGATGATTTGCCCATCACAACGGGCGGCCAGCCGCTCCCGGTACCGGGTCGGTATAGCCATACGCCCCTTGGCGTCGAGTGAAACCTTGGTAGCCCCTCGAAACACGATGATCTGGACTTGCCGGCGATCGCTCTTCTGGCGCGATTTCCGGGCAGGACGCCCATTTCCTCCCACTTTTTTCCACTTTTCGACACTATAGGTCCGCGGCCTCCGCAGGGTCAACAACGCTAATCAATTAGTTGTTGTTGTACAGGGACTTAGGGGCGATTCGGTGGCCTAAAAAGGGCGAAAAATGGCAGTCGCTGCGCGAGCCAAATCAGCGGCTTACAGCTCCTTCTTCGACAAAACCTGAAACTTGAGTCGGAAAATGGCGACAGGCGGCGGTTTGCAGCAGGAATGCCCTTGATTTGCGCAACCACGTGACAGCAAAAGGGATCAGCTACCTTTTATCGGGTCTAAAGGTGCAGCAGCTGCAGTCCGTTTAGACCCGATAAAAGGTAGCTGATCCCGCAGGTGAGAGAGCCGAAGCCGGCAATAAGCCGGGTTCTGTCTGGGGCAATCATTCATCTGGGACGGCCGTCGCCGACCGCCTCAAGCAACCTACCCGGGAGCCCGCTCGGTACCGGCGGCGGGCGCATTGCTGCGCCCTGCTCCCCTATTTGGTCTTGCTCCGGGCGGGGTTTACCCTGCCACGACCGTTGCCGGCCGCGCGGTGCGCTCTTACCGCACCATTTCACCCTTACCAGCAATGCTGGCGGTATCTTTTCTGTGGCACTATCCATGGGCTCGCGCCCTCCAGGCGTTACCTGGCGCCCTGTCCGAAGGAGCCCGGACTTTCCTCTGCAGTTGCCTGCAGCGATTGCCTGGCCGACTCCGGCTCTCTCAGGCGGCGCATTCTACACCACCCCACCAACAGGGCCAGACCCCGTCCATTGGGGTCTGGCCCCAGTGGGCGGGGTCTGGCCCCGGCAGGTGGGGTCTGGCCCTGCTTGTCAGGGCGTGCGGTTGATGAGGCGTTTGTAGAGGTCGTTCTTGCTTGCGCCGGTGACGGTCGCGACGATGCCCGCCGCTTCTTTCGGTGGCAGCTTGTCGGCGAGCAATCGCAACAAGCGGTCGGCATCGAGGGACTCTGTTGCCGCGCTGTCGGATCCGTCGATGACGATGACGTATTCACCTTTGGTCGGGATGTCGCCATTCGCGACCCGATGACGGAGTTCGCCCAGCGTTTCCTGAACGCACTGCTCGTGGAGTTTCGTCAATTCACGGCCAATAAAGGCACGCCGATCCTGCCCGAACACTTCGGCCATATCCGCAAGACTGGCGGAGATGCGGTGCACCGACTCGTAGATCACGAGGGTACGATTTTCCTGCGCCAGCGCCGCCAACCACTTGCGCCGCGCACCGGGCCTGGGTGGCGGAAATCCTTCAAAACAGAAGCGGTCCGTCGGCAGCCCGGCGGCCGAAAGCGCCGCGGTGACAGCGCTCGCGCCGGGTATGGGCACGACCGGAACCTGGTGTTCGTGGGCAGCCCGCACCAGTCGATAGCCCGGATCGCTGACCAGCGGTGTACCGGCGTCGCTGACCAGCGCCACATCGTCGCCACTTTCAAGTGTTTCAATGATCTTCCTGACGACGCCGGATTCGTTGTGATCATGCAGCGCAATTTGCCGCGGTTTTGCACCGATATGCATTAGCAATCGCCCGGTGTGCCGGGTATCCTCGGCGGCAACGAACCTCACCGAAGCGAGCGTCTGGCGTGCTCGCGGTGTCAGGTCTTCAAGGTTGCCGATCGGCGTTGCTACAACGAACAGTGTGCCGCTCATCTGGCGCTGGGCCCTTAACGTTCCGGTTGAATAACGAATGGCATTAACGAAGTCACATCCTGCAGGGAAACCGAGTTCACTGGCAAGCTTCCTTGTGCTCATTGCGATCGCACTTGTTGTCAGCGGCTGTGCAACCGGCCCGATCGGCGGCATTTCCGGGTCGGGCGAGCGTCGTGCGGAGCGGCTCGCCGAAAACGGGCAACACCAGGATGCGGCGGGCCAGTACATCTACCTTGCAACGAACGCCGTCGGCAACGAGCGCGACCGCCTGACGTTGCTGGCGGCGGAACAATGGCTGGACGCGGGCGATTTCGCGCGCGCGCGCAACGCCCAGTCGACGGTGTCCCGTCCGACCACACCGGGCCTGCTGTCAATCTGGAATACGAACGACGCCGCGATGTCGCTCTACCAGGGCGACCCCGACGCCGCACTCGCGATACTCGAACCGATGAGCCGGACGTCACTCGCACAGCGCGACCGACTGCGCGTCGAGGCGCTGCGTGCCGACGCATGGATACAGAAAGGTGACCCCGCACGGTCGGTCGAACTGATGACCCAGCGCGAAAGCTGGTTGAACAGCCGTGGCAGCATCGAGCGCAATCGCGACCGGCTGTGGCAAGGACTGCTCTACAGCGATCCGCAAGTTCTTCGCGAAGCCGCGGAAGCAAGCACCGACGAGACGACACGTGGCTGGCTGACACTCGGTTCGCTCGCGACGTCAACCGGCCAGCAAGGCATCGGCTGGAGCAACGGCATTGCACGGTGGCGCGATGCCAATCCGGATCACCCGGCAATCATGATCATTGGCGAATCGCGCACATCGGACATCGAACAACTCGACTATCCGCGCCAGATCGCATTGTTGCTGCCGCTGTCCGGACGGTATGCGGCAAACGGCGAGGCGATACAGAACGGTTTCCTGGGCGCCTATTTCGCGACGGCCGGCGCTCTGGATGACCGCCAGACGCTACGCATTTACGACGTTAACGCGGAAGGCGGGGCAAGCGCTGCATACCAGGCCGCGGTTGCCGACGGTGCGGAGTTTGTCGTCGGGCCGCTGCTCAGAAACAGCGTCGTGGAACTCGCCAACGATATCCTGGTGCCGGTGCCGGTGCTCACCCTCAACTACCTTCCCGAAGATACACTGGCGCCGCCCGGACTGTACCAGTTCGCGTTGTCACCCGAGGACGAAGCCGCATCCGCCGCCGGGCGCGCGTTGAACGACGGCTATCAGCGGGCCGTCGCGCTGGTTCCCGACAACGCCTGGGGACGCCGCGTATTGCAGAGCTTTGCTACCGAGTTCGAAGGACTCGGCGGCACTCTGCTGGACTACCGTTCGTACACTGTCGGCAAACAGGATTTCTCCAACGAGATCGAAACGCTGATGGGCCTCTCGGGCAGCGTGCAGCGCTACCGCCGGCTGCGCGCCAACATCGGCAACTATGCATTGCAGTTCGACCCGCGCCGACGCCAGGATGCCGAGTTCGTGTTTCTCGCAGCGGACGTCGGACATGGCCGCCTCCTGAAGTCGCAGCTGAAGTTTCACTATTCGGGTGATCTGCCGGTCTACTCGACGTCAACGGTCAACGCACGGGACGGCCGATCAAACTCCGACCTGAACGGCATCATGTTCGCGGATATTCCGTGGCTCATCGACCCACAACCCTGGATCCAGTTCCTGCCGCCGAAGTACGACGATTACTGGCCGAAGGAAAACAGCCGGCTGCACGCAATGGGGTATGACTCTTACAACCTGATCGCGTCACTGTATGCGGGGCGCAGCGGCCCGATGGAGGAACTGGACGGCGCCACCGGCCGGTTGTTCCTCGACCAGCATGGTCGCGTGCACCGTCGGCTCGCGTGGGCGCAATTCCAGAATGGTGAACCGGTCGTCCTGCCCGACCAGGATGAATTCGGCGGGCCGATCCAGGACATGACGGATGACGGCGACCGGCTGCCGCCAGATTCCGCCGACGAAGCACCGTGGGACTTCGCTCCTCAGCAGTAGCAGGGAGCCACGCCGAACAGACTGCGCTCGGTTACCTGCTCGCAAACGGGCTGCGTCCGGTTGCCCGGAACTTTCGCCAACGTTCGGGAGAATTAGACCTTGTCCTGTTGCATGGGCAGACTCTGGTCTTCGTGGAAGTCCGGTACCGGGCCTCGACCGCATTTACAGCGCCGGCGCTGACCGTCGATGACTACAAGCAACGCAAACTGATCCGCACGGCGGCGTTGTTCCTGACACGCAATCCACGATTCAACAACCACACGGTCCGATTCGACGTCGTCGCCGTCGAAGGTGAACAGGAACCTCGATGTACCTGGATCCGGGATGCATTCCGGCCTGGCGACTCTGCGCTGTAGGCCACAGCTGATACAATCTGCGCACCATTATCCGGCGGAGAAACCATGGATTCTGTAGCCCGAGTTCGCGACCATTTCGCGGAGAGCATTGCGACCAAGGAGGCATCGGCCGAGCCGTTGGCCGAAAGCATTGCCGCGGCTGGACGTGTGATGAGCGATGCATTGCTCGCCGACGGCAAGATCATGAGTTGCGGCAATGGCGGCTCCGCCGCCGATGCGCAACATTTCTCGTCGGAACTCCTGAACCGGTTCGAAATGGAGCGTCCCGGCCTGCCCGGCCTCGCACTGACGACGGATGCGTCCACGGTCACATCAATCAGCAATGACTATTCGTACGAGGATATTTTCGCGAAGCAGGTGCGCGCGCTCGGCAAGCCACAGGACGTACTGCTGGGCATTTCAACGTCAGGCAATTCCGAAAACGTCATTCGCGCGATTGCCGCAGCGCATGAACGCGGCATGAAAGTGGTCGCGCTTACCGGCCGCGATGGCGGCCGCATGGCGGGCCTGTTCGGTCCGGACGACGTCGAGATTCGGGTACCCGCGGAACGCACGGCACGCATTCAGGAAGTGCACCTGCTGGTCATTCATTGCCTGTGTGACCTGATCGACACGACCATTCTCGGGCAGTAAGTAGTACTACCGAACCGAACGCTGCGGCAGGGCCTGCCGAGAAAGTGCATACAGGAAATAAAGCGCAGCGCAGCGAGCCATTCCAGTATGCACTTTGTCGGCAGGCCCGGTGGGTAGATTCGTGTTCCGCTACTTGACGATCGTGAGATGCGGTCGTGACCGGCTCTCTTCGGCCGGCGTTTCCGGCACTGCCTGCTCGACCGTTTCGGTCGTCTCGGCGTCGTGGGAGAAAATCATGCCCTGCCCGGTTTCACGAGCGTAGATCCCCAGCACCGATTTCATCGGCGCCCAGACATCGAACGGCACTCCGCCGAAGCGCGCCCGAAAACTCACCGCATCGTTGGTCAGTTTGAGATTGTGCGCCGCCGATTCGCTGATGTTCAGGATGATCTTGCCGTCCTTGGCGTGTTCCATCGGCACGCTGACGCCGTCCGTGGAGACGTCGACGACAATATGCGGGGTATGGCCGTTGTCACCCATCCATTCATGCATGGCGCGGATGAGATACGGGCGTTTCGAGCGCGTTCTGTGATTCACAACTTCAGAACCGGGTATTCAGAGGAATACGTAGCTTATCATTCTTTTGAGCAAACGCTTCAAACTTAACTTAAGACCGGACTTGCAGTCCGAATACCAGACAGCGCCACGACGAATCGCGACGATCCGCACCTTTCAGTGAAGCGGTGTCGTAGTTTCCCGCGGCGCTCCCTGGCACCTACAGCCGCATTTCCTGCTCAAGCTCCGTCAGGCTTTGCTGGAACGAGCGTCGCGCAAATACGCGATCCATATAATCATGTATCGGGTCCGCTTCCTTGCCGAGTTCGATGCCATAGACCGGCAAACGCCACAGGAGCGGTGCGATCGTTGCGTCCACCAGTGAGAACTCGTCGCTCAGGAAGTACGGCCGTGCACCGAAAATTTCGGTGCTTTGCAGGATGCTCTCGCGCAGCATCTTGCGCGCCTTCGTTCCAAGCTTGCCATCCGCGGTCGATTCGGCTTCCTCGGCAATTGCGTACCAGTCTTTTTCGATCCGGAACAACGCAAGCCGGAATTGCGCACGGGTTACGGGATCGACCGGCATCAGCGGTGGATGCGGGAAGCGCTCGTCGAGATACTCAACGATAACGCGCGAGTCGTACAACGTCAGGTCCCGATCCACAAGCGTCGGTACCGTGTGGTATGGATTCAGGTCCATGAGGTCTTCGGGCAGATCCGGCCCGGCGACGTTCGCAATCTCGATATTGATATTTTTCTCAGCCAGCACGAGACGCGTGCGGTGGCTGTGAATATCCGTCGGACGCGAAAACAGCGTCATTACGGAGCGTCTGTTCGCAACTACTGCCATCACTTCACGTCCTTCCAGATTTGCTTCTTGAGCATGCGGGCGATCACCAGGAACACGACCAGGTAAATCAGCACCCACTTGCCGATGACCATGCGCTGGTTGCGCACCGGTTCCGAAACGTACGCGAGAAAGTTCGTCGTATCGCGAACAAACTGGTCATAGTCTTCCGAATCCAGGCTGCCCTCAGTCACCTGTTCGAAACCGGTGAATGTATGCGTTACGGAGCCATCTTCGTTCTCGTGATCGTCGAAATTGGCCTTCTGGTATCCCTGCAGTTCCCACAATACGTGGGGCATGCTGGTACCGGCCAGCACAACGTTATCGACACCTGTCGGGCTCGACTCCGAAACATAAAAGCCGCGCAGGAAGTTGTAGATGTAGTCGGCACCTTTGGCGCGCGCCATCAAAGACAGGTCCGGCGGCGGTGTGCCATACCAGCGTGCGGCATCCTCGGCGGGCATCGACGACTGAATCGTCTCGAAGGTTTTCTCGGCGTTGAACATCAGGTTGTTGACGAGATCGTCCTCGGACAGGTCGAGGTCGTTGCCGATCGTCTTGAACCGAACGTACTGTGCCGAGTGACAACCCGAGCAGTAGTTCATGAAGTTCGCGGCACCGCGTTGCAGCGAGCGAAGGTTGTCCGGTTCGATTTCGGAGTGGTCGTTGAGCGCGCTGCCGCCACCGGCCGCAAAACCGGTCGATGCAATAAATGCCGTTGCCAGTACCAGGAACTTGTTCATGCGTTTGGCCTTATCCATGGTAAACCACCCTCTCCGGTACAGGCTTCGTCTTGTCAATCGATGTGTAGTACGGCATCAACAGGAAGAAGGCAAAGTACAGCACCGCGAAGATCCGGGCCGCCAGAACGTAGACGCCTTCTGCCGGTTGCACACCGAGCCAGCCAAGAGCGAAAAACGTAATGACGAAGACTGTCAGCGCACCCTTGTACAACGGGCCACGGTAGCGAATTGACTTAACGCGCGAGCGGTCGAGCCATGGCAGCAATGCCGGCAACAGCACCGACAGGCCGAACAGAATGAAGCCCCACAGTTTGTCCGGTACCGCACGCAGGATCGCGTAGTACGGTGTGAAGTACCAGACCGGCGCGATGTGCTCCGGAGTCGCCGTCAGGTTGGCCGGCTCGAAATTCGCATGCTCGAGGAAATAGCCGCCCATTTCCGGCGCGAAGAACACCACGGCCGCAAAGAACATCAGGAAGATGATGATTGCAACCAGGTCTTTTGTCGTGTGATACGGGTGGAACGCAACGCCGTCGACCGGCACGCCATCCGGACCCTTGTTCTCCTTGATCTCGATGCCGTCCGGGTTGTTCGAGCCAACGTGGTGCAGTGCCACGATGTGGACGAACACCAGCGCAACGAGTGCCAGCGGCAATGCAATGACATGCAGCGCAAAGAATCGATTCAGCGTGATATCCGAAATTGAATAGTCGCCGCGAATGATTTCAACCAGCGCATCACCGACCCACGGAATCGCACCGAACAACGAGATAATGACTTGCGCGCCCCAGTAGGACATCTGGCCCCACGGCAGCAGGTAACCCGCGAAAGCTTCTGCCATCAGCACGAAGAAGATCAGCATGCCGATGATCCAGATCAGTTCGCGCGGCTTCTTGTAGGAGCCGTACAGCATCGCCCGAAACATGTGCAGGTAAACGACGATAAAGAAGAACGAGGCCCCGGTTGAGTGCATATAGCGAATCAACCATCCCCATTCGACGTCGCGCATGATGTATTCAACCGACGCAAACGCTTCTTCTGCCGACGGCTTGTAGTTCATCGTCAGAAAAATGCCGGTGAAAATCTGGATTACGAGTACAACCATTGCCAACACGCCGAACACGTACCAGAAATTGAAGTTCTTCGACGCGTAGTATTCGGTGACGTGAAGCTTCATCGTTTCCGTGAACGGGAAACGGTCGTCAATCCATTTCATGAAACCGCCCTTCGGCGTGCCTACTTCGGCTTCGATTCTCGACATTACGCTGCTCCCGTGTCCTGGCCGATCAGGATCAGGTCATCCCTGACGAATCGGTGCGGCGGAATCCGCAGGTTGGACGGCGCCGGTACGCCCTTGTAGACGCGGCCCGCCAGGTCGAATTTCGATCCGTGGCACGGGCAGAAGAAGCCGCCACCCCAGCCTTCGGCCGGACGCACTTCGAAATCTTCAAGGGGAGCGCATCCGAGGTGCGTACAGGAGCCTTCAACGACCAGGTATTCCGGACGCACGGAACGGGTCTCGTTCGCCGCATACTCCGGCTGGTTGTCCGGGAACTCCGTCGAGTCCGGATCACGCAACTCGTCAGCAAGCCCGGGCAACGTTCCCAGCATCTTCTCGGTGCGCCGCAGAACGAAGACCAGCTTGCCGCGCCACAACACGCGCACCATCTCGCCCGGCTGCATCGACCCCAACGGCACCTCGACCGGTGCGCCGAGCGCCTGTGCACGGGCACTGGGCTTCAGCGAGGAAAGAAACGGAATCATTGCGGCGCCGGCGCCGGCAGCGCCGACGACTACGGTTGCAACGGTAAGAAAATGACGCCTGTTGCGATCAAGGTCGTCTTCGGTCATCAGGCACTCCCATACGCCTGGCTGAAAATTCGTACGCGAACGTCAGTCCTGCCCCAATTCCAGGACCAGGATTGCCACACTGGCATGATTCGGATCGTTCTGTGTGCGGACTCTTCTCAGCGCGTTTTTGCTTTGTTTCGAAACTGGTAGATTTGCAGCAGGCCCGGTTTGCCGTCAGGATGACGGTAGCCCCGGGTCCAGGTGCGGAACCACGGCGCATTATACACGCGGCAAAACAATATTGGCTAGCAGCCAGATACTGACATGAGAGGAGCAGAAGGCTGCCAATGGCAGGGTTGAAGTCAGCACTTATCTTCATGCTGCAGTCCGTTGTCGTGGGTCTCGCGGTCGCGTTCCTGGTCGTTCTCGTGCGTCCGGACCTGATGCCGGGCGCCGAACCGGGCTCCGGTCCGTCCAGTTATGCGGATGCGGTGGACGTCAGCTCCCCGTCCGTGGCCAATATCTACACCAAGCGCCTCGATGAGGGCGATGGCGCCGAAATGGCGCCGAGGCTGCGCATGACGACGAGCTTTGCGTCCGCCGTCATCGTCGATCCCGACGGCTACCTGATCACCAACTTCCACGTGGTGATGGATGCCAAGGAAATCCGGGTGCAGCTCGGCGACGGCCGCATCATCGAGCCGGAAATTGTCGGCGTCGACGTCGAAACCGACCTCGCGCTCCTGAAGGTCGATGCCGGATCACTGCCGGCCATCCGCTTTGGCGACACGAGCCAGCTCCGGATCGGTGATGTCGTCCTGGCGATCGGCAATCCGTACGGCCTCACGACCTCGGTCACCCAGGGTATCGTCAGCGCCACGGGCCGCGGCTTGCTGAACCTCGTGACGTTCGAGAACTTTATCCAGACCGACGCCGCCATCAACGCCGGGAACTCCGGTGGCGCGCTCGTCAATACGCGCGGCGAACTCGTCGGTATCAATACGGCCGTCCTGGCGCAGGACCCCGGCACCGAGGGTATCGGCTTTGCCATCCCCGTCGATCTCGTGCGTGGCGTCATTGAGCAGATCAAGACGAACGGCCGCGTGATTCGCGGCTACATGGGGCTCGTCCCGGACGACCTGACCAATGCCGAACGCGTCGCGATCGGCATCGAAAGCGGCAACGGCATCCTGCTGGTCGACGTCTATGACGATGGTCCGGCGGCCGCCGCCGGGCTGGACGAAGGCGACGTGATCCTGGAAATGAACGGCGAACCCGTTTATTCGCAGCGCCAGGCGCTGCTGATTTCGGCGAGCACCCGGCCCGGCGACGAGGTCGACGTGGTCGCACTGCGCAACGGCCAGCGATTCAGCACGACGGTCACGTCGGTCGAACGACCCGAGGATCCACAGTCGGAAACGGCGCTGATCCCGACCCGCCGATAATCGGATTCGAACGACACTGAGCGGCACAGCCGACATAGTGCATTCCGGAATGGCTCGCTTCGCTGCGCTTTATTTCCTGGAATGCACTATGTCGGCCGCGCCGCAAGCGACGATCGCCGCACCTCAACTGGCGACGCGTTTGATATCGGCGCCGAGTCCGCGGAGTTTCTCCTCGATGCGCTCGTAGCCCCGATCGACGTGATAGATCCGGTCGACGAGCGTCTCGCCGTTCGCCGCAAGCCCGGCCAGGACGAGGCCGGCCGACGCTCTCAGGTCTGTTGCCATGACGGGTGCCGCGTTGAGTTCTGCCACGCCCGTGCACACCGCCGTGTGCCCTTCGATACGAATGTCCGCGCCCATGCGCTGCATTTCAAGGAGATGCTGGAAACGATTCTCGAACACCGTCTCGGTCACGGTACCGACGCCTTCAGCGATCGCGTTCATGGCGCAAAACTGTGCCTGCATGTCGGTGGGGAACGCCGGGTACGGCGCCGTCCGGATATCGACGGACCGCGGTCGGCGGCCCCCCATATCGACCTCGATCCAGTCCGGGCCTGTTGAAATGGTCGCGCCCGCTTCCTTCAACTTGATCAGCACCGCTTCCAGCGTATCCGGCGCCGTGTCGGTAGCGCGGACGCGTCCGCCCGTCATCGCGGCACCGATCAGGTAGGTTCCGGTCTCGATGCGATCCGGCAGCACGCCGTGCGACGTACCGCCGAGCTTCTCGACGCCCTGTACAACGATCGTACTGCTGCCCGCACCTTTGATGTTCGCGCCCATGCCGATCAGGAAGTTCGCGACGTCGGTCACCTCCGGTTCTCGCGCGGCGTTCTCGAGCACCGTCTCACCGTCAGCAAGCACGGCCGCCATGAGCAGGTTTTCGGTACCGGTTACCGTCACCGTGTCAAAAACGATATGGGCACCCTTGAGACGGTCCGCACGAGCCTTGATGTAGCCGTCCTCGACGGCAACCTCCGCCCCCATCGCCTGCAGTCCGGAAACGTGCAGGTTGACGGGACGCGCGCCGATGGCGCAACCGCCGGGGAGGGACACATCGGCTTTTCCGAACCGCGCAACCAGCGGTCCGAGGACGAGGATAGACGCGCGCATCGTCTTGACGAGTTCGTACGGCGCCTCGCAATTGGTCACATTGCGGGCGTCGACCTCTACCGTCATCGTGTCGTCCAGCGTGACCTCGACACCCATCATCTGCAGCAACGACAACATCGTCGTGACGTCCTTGAGGTGTGGCACATTGCCAACCGTGACTCGCTCCGTCGCCAGCAGCGTTCCTGCCAGAATCGGCAACGCGGCGTTCTTCGCGCCCGATATTTTGACGTCCCCGTCCAGCCGGGCGCCGCCCTTTATAAGGAGCTTATCCATTGCGCTCCTGCCACTCGGTCGGGGTCAATGCCGTAATCGACAATGCGTGAATCTCGTTGCCCACCAGCGCTCCCAAGGTCTTGTAAACGAGCTGGTGCCGCGCGATTGGCCGCTTACCCTCGAATTCCTTCGCCACGACCAGTGCGCCGTAGTGGGTATTGTCGTCGCTTTCGACGCGCACGATCGCGTTGTCGAAACCGGCTTCGATGAGCTGTGTGATTTCAGATGGGTTCATTTCGGCGTGCCTGGCGCATACTGCACCGGATTTTTCAGGGGTCGCGAAGTGTAACCGCAATGGGCCGGGCATTCACAATGCCTCAGCCCGATTGTGTATCATAGCCGGCCCGTGCCCGTCCGGCGCACGCTGTCATGGTGCTGCGAACGGACACGACTGCACATCAAATAAGAACATATGCTGGGCAATATTGGATACATCATTGCCGGCCTCGTGCTCCTGATCTGGGGCGCAGACCGGTTCGTTCACGGTGCCGCCGCGACCGCCCGCAACCTGGGGATCGCGCCGCTCCTGATCGGATTGACCGTGGTGGCACTGGCCACATCGGCGCCTGAAATCCTCGTCTCAGTCGTCGCGGCACTGCGCGGCGAACCCGGCCTGGCCATCGGCAACGCCATCGGTTCCAATATTGTCAATATCGGCCTGGTCCTCGGCGTGACCGCCATGATCCGGCCGATCCCGCTCGAATCGGCGACGTTGCGCCGCGAGATGCCCGCCCTGCTCGCCGTCTCATTGCTGACGGTGTCACTGTTTCTTGACCAGATACTGAGCCAGGTCGACGGCATCGTGATGCTGACAGGCCTCGTGATCGTCATGTTCTGGCTGGCACGACTCGGGCTCCGCTCTGCCGACAACGACCCGATCGCCCAGGACTACGAGGCCGAAATTCCGACGGACGTCAGTATGCCCATGGCCATCATGTGGATCGTCGTGGGTCTTGGCGTGTTGCTGCTCGGTGCCGACTGGCTGGTCGAGGGCGCAATCGGCGTCGCCAAGACGTTGGGCGTCAGCGAAGTCGTCATCGGCATCACGATCGTGGCGTTTGGCACAAGCCTGCCGGAACTTGCCGTGTCACTGGTCAGCGCCCTCAAGGGCGAGTACGGCCTCGCCATTGGCAATATCGTCGGTTCCAACATCTTCAATCTGCTCGCCGTTATCGGCGTCGCGTCGGCGATCCAGCCAACAGCGATTGCACCGACCGTGCTATCCCTGCACATTTTTGTCATGTCGGCGTTTACGCTCGTGCTTTTTGCAATGACCTACGACTACGACGGCAAGGCGCAGCTTTCCCGGATGGAAGGGCTGGCGCTCGTCGTCGCCTACATTGCGTACGATGCCTACGTCGTGACGCAAAACATATAGTAGCCTGCCAAAACAGTATTTGGAGGCTGCTAGAATACGGGCAACTCGAACTTCCAAGGGGCAGCCCTTGCCTGACACGCTCAACCGGGACGAAATGATTGCGCTCGCCGCCACCGTGATCGACATCGAGTCGCGCGCGGTTGCCGACCTCAAGGACCGTCTCGACGATTCGTTTGTAGCGGCCTGCAACCTGTGCCTCGACACACCGGGACGCGTCGTCGTTACCGGGATGGGCAAGTCCGGACATGTCAGCAACAAGATCGCCGCGACACTGGCATCGACCGGCACACCGGCGTTTTTCATGCATCCGGCGGAGGCCAGTCACGGCGACCTCGGCATGATCACGAGGCATGACACGTTGCTGGCCATCTCGTATTCGGGTGAGACAGCGGAAGTGGTCACAATCCTCCCGGTCGTCAAGCGCATGGGCGCAAAATTGATCTCGATGACGGGCAACCCCGAATCGACGATGGCCGAAGCGGCGGATGTCCATCTCGACATCAGTGTCGCTGAAGAAGCCTGCCCGCTGAACCTGGCGCCGACAGCCAGCACCACGGCAACACTGGCGATGGGGGATGCACTGGCCGTGGCACTGCTCGAATCACGCGGTTTCACCGCGGAGGACTTTGCGCGCTCGCACCCGAGCGGCAGCCTCGGCAAACGACTGTTGCTGAGGGTTTCGGACGTGATGCGCTCAGGCGACCGGGTGCCGTCGGTGGAAGCCGGGGTCAGCCTGCGTGACGGCCTCATGGAAATGACGGACAAGGGTCTCGGTATGACCGCGATTGTCGACGCCGACAATCGTATTCAGGGCATCTTCACGGATGGCGACCTGCGCCGTACGCTCGACACCGGCGCCGACATTCACAAAACGGCGATTCGCGACGTCATGCATGCCAACTGCATCACGACGACCGCCGACGTTCTCGCGGCCGAGGCGCTGCGCATGCTCGAGGAAAACAAGATCACGTCCCTGCTGGTCGCCGACGACGACGGCCGGCTGGTCGGCGCGCTAAACATTCACGACCTGTTTCGCGAGGGTTTGATGTGAGCGAGGCGCCCACAAGCATCCGCCTGGTGGCGTTCGATGTCGACGGCGTGTTCACGGACGGCCGCTTCTATCTCAGCGACGACGGTGTTGAGTCGAAAGCATTCCATACACAGGACGGTTTCGGAATACGGCAGTTGCTGAGAGCCGGCATCGAGGTTGCCGTTATCAGCGGCCGCACTTCCGGCGCGGTCAAGCAGCGCATGCATGAGCTTGGCGTCCGGCATGTCGTCCAGGGTTGCAGGGACAAGGTCGCGGTACTCGACGAGATCGTTGGCCAGCTCGGGATTACAGCCGCCGATTGCGCCTACGTCGGCGACGACATTCCCGACCTGCCGCTGCTCGGGCACGTCGGGTTCGCTGTCGCCGTGGCAAACGCGGTTCCGGCCGTCCACGCCGCCTGCGCCTACTCGACAACGGCGCGGGGTGGTTTCGGCGCCGTAAGGGAGGTCTGCGAACTCGTGCTGGCCTCCGTGGGTCCAAACGACGCATGAGTCCACGCACCGTCATTTTTATCGTCGTGCTGACGGCCGGCGCACTCGGAAGCTGGTACCTGTCGCGCACGAATGTTCCGTCCTACGAGGACGAACTACCGTTTGATCCGGAGCACCGTGGCTACTACCTGAAGCAAGCGCGAATTTTGGGAACCGATGCCGACGGCACGTTGCTGTACGAAATTGAAGCCGAACACGCCGAGCAGAAAGAAGACGAACGCATCGATTTCACTGACGTCAGGATCCGCTACTCGCCCGACAGTGAAGTGCCATGGACCGTCAATGCGGATGAGGCGACCCTGCGCGAAGGCAGCCCGCGGATTTCGTTGCGGGGCCACGTGGTGGCATTGAGCCCGGGCAAACAACCGGAAGAAGAAACGGAGATCCGCACTCATTACCTGGAGCTCGATCCGGAACGCTACGTTGCCGAGACAAATGATCGCGTTCAAATTCGCATCGGCGAGCGCAGCCTGACAGCGACAGGCATGCTAGCATCGCTCAACGATCAGAAGATCGAGCTAAAATCCAACGTTCGCGGCAAGATCGCACCCTGAATGACCAGACTGACGATTTCAATAATTGTGATGATTGTCGCGAGTGCCCCGGCGCTGGCGCAGGACCTGAATCTCGGTCTCCGTCTGCCTTTGACGATAGACGCGGACCAGACGACTTACGACGGTATCGCAAATACCATCACGTACAAGGGCGTCAGGTTTTCGCAGGGCGACATCTCCATCGAGGCGGGTGAGGGTCGCGCGACGCTGCGCGGCCAGCAGGACGCCGAATGGACCTTTACCGGTGATGTCGTTATTGAGGTGCAACAAGGTCGCATCGAGTGCGATTCTGCCGACCTGACATTTCAGCAAAGCGTACTGACGTCAGCGACAGTAGCGGGTTCGCCCGCCACGTATGAGTTGCGCAGAAACAATGCCGAAGACGCCACCCACGCACAAGCGGGCAGGCTCGAATACGACGTCAGCGCCGGCATTATTCGTTTCTCCGGCAACGTGACGATCACCGAAGCGGGCAATGAAATTGCGTCAGAGTCGCTGATTTACAATATTGCCGAACGCCGCATCGACGCCGATTCATCCGGCAACGGTGACGACCGGGTCCGCATAACCTATACACCGACCGAGGGCGAACTTCCCGTCCCCGACGTGGACGACGAGAATCAATGAGCATTCTCAGCGTCCAGGACATCTCCAAGAGTTACAAAATGCGCAAGGTGGTCAAAAGCCTTTCGCTGGAGATCAAGAGCGGCGAGGTAGTCGGGCTACTGGGGCCCAACGGAGCGGGCAAAACGACCGCTTTCTACATGATTGTCGGTCTGGTTGCAGCGGACGGCGGCAATATCCTGCTCGATGGCCAGGACCTGACCGCGAAACCGATGCACGAACGCTCAAAGCTCGGACTCGGTTACCTGCCGCAGGAAGCGTCGATCTTTCGCAAGCTCACGGTCGAGCAGAACATCCTCGCAATCCTCGAGAACCGCAAGGACCTCGACCGCGCCGGGCGCGAACAGGAGCTCGAAAACCTGCTGGACGAATTGCACGTCGGCCATGTGCGGTCGAGCCTCGGGATCAGCCTGTCCGGCGGCGAGCGGCGTCGCGTCGAGATTGCTCGCGCACTCGCAGCGGACCCGTCATTCGTCCTGCTGGACGAACCGTTCGCCGGGGTCGACCCGATCTCGGTTCTCGACATCCAGCGCATCATCCGGCACCTCTGCGAGCGCGATATCGGCGTACTGATTACCGATCACAACGTGCGCGAAACGCTCGGTATCTGTGGCCACGCCTATATACTGAGCGACGGCAGCCTGATCGCGTCCGGCTCGCCGGAAGAAATTCTGGAAAACCAGCACGTTCGAGAAGTGTATCTCGGACAGGAATTCAAACTCTGATGCATACTGCGTGCAGGAGAGAGAAACCGCGCGCCGAACCATGCTGAAACCTTCGCTGCAGCTAAAACTCGGGCAGTCGCTGACGATGACGCCGCAATTGCAGCAGGCCATTCGCCTGCTGCAGCTCCCCGTGCTCGACCTGAATGCGCAGATCCAGGAAGCGCTCGAAGAAAACATCATGCTTGAAATGGAAGATCTGCCCGATGTGCCACGCACGACGGCCGAGTCGACGGCGGAAGTCGAAACCATCAAGGTCGAGGAATCCTGGCAGGCCCGCACGACGGAACGCGGCCAGGACAGCGGCTGGAACGGCGAAGGCCGGCCGATCACCGAATTCGCCGACGAATCCGGCGATACATTGCACGAACACCTCTACTGGCAGATCGAGATGGAGGACTTCTCGGCCCGCGAAGCGGTGATCGGCGAAGCGCTGGTTGATTCGATCAATGACGACGGCTACCTCGCCGCCGACGTCGACGAGATTGTCGACAGCCTCGATGAACAACCGCCTGTCACGGCCGACGAGGTCGAGGCGACCCTGTCCAAGCTGCAAAAACTCGACCCCGTCGGCGTCGGCGCCCGCTCACTGTCGGAATGCATCATCCTGCAGATTCGCCAGCTCGACCCGGCGATACCTGGCTACCAGCTTGCGCTCGACATCGCCGCCGACCACCTCGACCTGGTTGCCGGCCGTCAGTACGGCGAGTTGCGTCGCGGCCTCCGAACCTCGGAAGAGCTGCTGCACGAGGCACTGGCCCTCGTGCGCGCCTGCAATCCCAAACCGGGTTTGTCGGTCAGCTCGGCGGCGGCCGAGTACGTCATTCCCGATGTGTTCGTGCGCAAAGTCGACGGCCATTGGACAGTCGAGATCAGCCCGACCGGAGTACCACGCCTATCGGTCAACCAGCAATACGCCAAGTTGCTGCGTGGCAGTGCGGAACATGCCGTCCTGAAGTCTCAGTTGCAGGAAGCTCGCTGGTTGATTCGCAGCCTCGAGATTCGTAATGAAACGCTGCTCAAGGTGGCGACCAGCATCGTCTCGCGGCAGCAGCAATTTCTCGAACACGGCGATGAGGCAATGAAACCCATGGTGCTGCGGGACGTGGCCGAGGAAATCGGCATGCACGAATCAACCATCTCTCGGGTCACTACCAACAAATACATGCATACGCCGCGCGGCGTATTCGAATTCAAGTACTTTTTCTCGAGTCACCTGTCCTCGGAAAGCGGGGAAGACCAGTCCTCGACATCGGTTCGCGCAAAAATCCGCAAACTGATCAGCGCCGAGAACCCGGCCAAACCGCTGAGCGACAGCAAGATCACCAACTTACTCAAGGACGAGGGTATTTCGGTTGCGAGAAGGACGGTGGCGAAGTACCGTGAAGCTATGAATATTCCGTCGTCGAGCGATCGCAGGGTCCGCGACGCACGTTGAAAAATAGGTATGTGTCACAACCATAACAGGGGGAACGAACTGCTATTCTGATTGAGAGGCTACAACACCGATAACAGGAGAAAACCATGCAATTGAATGTTTCAGGCCACCACGTCGAAGTAACCGACTCACTCCGTGCTTATGTCGAAACCAAGTTTGAGAAAATAGCGCGCCACTTCGATCTCGTGTCTGACGTCCATTGTATCCTGACCGTCGAAAAGCTGAGGCATAAAGCAGAGGCCACTGTGCAGGTCAGCGGAACCGCCCTGCACGTCGACCACACCGAGGAAGACATGTATGCCGCAATTGACGGTCTCGTTGACCGGCTTGAGCGTCGCGTGCGCAAGCACAAGGAAAAGCTCGTCGACCACCACGCAAAAGACAAACAAAAAATCAGGTACGCCTGACCCGACACAGGATCTGTGCGGTCAGCCGGCCGCACGGATCCCATTCAGACCCAACACCCAATGTCGTTCGAAAACCTCATCAAGCCCGACGGCGTACTCTGCAACGCGACAGCGCGCAGCAAGAAGCACTGCCTGGAAATCGTCAGCGAGCTACTTGTTCGCTCGACTCCCGATATTGCCAGCGAGACCATTTTCGAGTGCCTGTTCGACCGCGAACGCCTCGGCTGCACCGGGCTGGACAACGGTGCCGCATTCCCGCATTGCCGTGTCGAGGGCGTGGACCGAAGCATCGCCGCCCTGATCAAGTTGTCCGAGCCCGTAGACTTTGACGCCGCCGATGGCGAACCGGTGGACCTCGTATTCGCGATGATGGTGCCGACCAAGCTCGACGAGAGCGACTATGCCGAGATCAGGCACATTACCGAGCTGCTCAAGGACGAGGCCCTTCGCGAAACTTTGCGCAGCAAGAACAGCAGCGGCGACCTGTACGATGCCCTGGTAGCTGGCGGTATCCGCAAAGAGCCTGAAGCGGTGTCACAGGCGGCCCAAGGCGCCTGACCGCCGGCTCGCCTGGCAGCATGTCTCGCGAACTCAGGCTCATTATCGTCAGCGGATTGTCCGGTTCGGGCAAGACCGTGGCGCTGCGCGCGCTGGAAGATCTCGGCTACTACTGTATCGACAATATCCCGGCGGCCCTGCTGAAAGCGGCCGTCACCGAAGTTCGCTCCAGCAAAGTGAAGCTGCTGGCGGTCGGCGTCGATGCACGCAACCGCTCGCAGGATATTGAAGCACTCCCCGGCGTACTCGAATCCCTGCTTGAAGAAGGTGTCAGCACCGAGATCATCTATCTGCATGCATCCGAGGAAATTCTGCTGCAACGCTATGGCGAATCGCGACGACGGCATCCGCTGGCTGAACACGGTGCCGAGCTGCGAGCCGCGATAGCCGCTGAGCAGGACATTCTCGCCGAGACGCAAAACGCCGCCGATCTCGTGATCGACACATCGCAGACCAGCGTCTATGAACTTGCCGACGTGATTCGCGAGCGGGTCGACCGCCGCGCCGAGAATTCCTTGTCGGTGCTGATTGAGTCGTTCGGATTCAAGTTCGGAATCCCGGCGGATGCCGATTTTGTCTTTGACATGCGCTGTCTCCCAAACCCGTACTGGTCGCTGAAACTGCGTGGCCTTACCGGACAGGATGCCGAGGTTGTCGAGTTCCTCGAATCGCATGCCACTTTCGGTGAGATGCACGACGATATTGTCGCCTTTCTCAAACGCTGGATTCCGCGCTTCAGCGACGCGCGACGCAGTTATCTGACGATTGCGATCGGCTGCACGGGCGGCCAGCATCGTTCTGTTTGCATGGCCGAAAAAATCGCAGCGGCACTGCGAGAGATTCACGATCCTGTGCTGCTACGGCACAACGGACTCACGGACCATCGCATCCGCTAAGCTGCTACACTCCGGGCGCATGGAAGCGCGCGAGCATACGAAAGCCAACCTCGATCTGCTCCGCCAACAACTCGACGGCGGGCGCATGCGCGCAGCGCGGGTCATGGTCAACAGCCTGCACCCGTCCGAGGTCGCCCGACTCCTCGAATCCCTGCCGCTCAAGAAACGCGCGATGCTGTGGGAGATCGTCGACCCGGAGATCGAGGGCGACATCCTCGTCGAAGTTGCCGAAGAGGTTCGTGACTTCCTGCTCGAAGGCATGGGCACCGAAGAGCTCGTCGCCGCTGTCGACGGCATGGAAGTGGACGACCTGGCGGACCTGCTGGTCGACCTGCCCGAAACGGTCACCAGTGAAGTCCTGCAGTCACTCGACAAGCAGGACCAGGAACGCGTCCAGCAGGTACTGGCCTACGACGAGGAAAGTGCCGGCGGTTTGATGAACGTCGACATCCTGACCGTGCGTCCTGATGTAACGCTCGAGGTCGTCACTCGTTACCTGCGTGCCGTCGGTGAAATCCCGGATGGCACCGATTCGATCTTCGTCGTCAGTCGCGACAATACCTACATCGGCTCGTTGTTCCTGTCACGCCTGCTGACCAACGATCCGGACGAGATGGTGGCGAACGTGATGTCGACGGACGTCATGCCGATTACGGCTGACACATCGTCATCGAACGTGGTCTGGGAATTCGAGAATCGCGACCTGCTCTCGGCACCGGTCGTCGATGCCGACTTTCGCGTCCTCGGGCGTATCACGGTCGACGATGTCGTCGACGTAATACGCGACGAGGCCGAGCACTCGCTGAAAAGTGCTGCGGGCCTCGACGAGGAAGACGACATGTTCGCGCCGGTCATCAAGAGCGCCAGTCGCCGCGCGATCTGGCTGGGCGTCAACCTGTTTACAGCATTCCTGGCCGCGGCCGTCGTCGACCAGTTCCAGGCAACTATCGACGCCGTCGTCCTGCTCGCTGTACTGATGCCCGTCGTACCGAGCATGGGTGGCGTCGCCGGAACACAGTCACTCGTCATCATTACGCGCGCCATTGCCCTCGGCCAGATCAACCGGGACAACGCCGTGGGTATTCTGCGAAAAGAACTCTTGGTCGGGCTGCTCAATGGCATCGGCTGGGCGGTCGTCGTTTCGCTGTTTACGTACGGGTGGTTCGGGCAATGGCAGATCGGCGCCATTATCGGCGCCGCTATGATCATTAACCTGTTTGTCGCGGCGCTCGCCGGATTCAGTATCCCGCTGATCCTGCGGCAAATGAAGGTCGACCCTGCGTTGGCCGGTGGCGTGGTGCTGACAACCGTTACCGACGTCGTGGGCTACCTCGCCTTCCTGGGACTCGGCGCGATGTACCTGCTATAGAACGTCAGCGCTTCGCCTCAAATGCACTCAGGTCGCGCTGGATCCAGTCGGGTGCAAACAGTCGCGGCACCGCCCTGCCCTGGACGAAATCGACCAACCGGTCCTTCACTTTCATCGCGTCCCGGTAGCCGAGCGCGATGAGCTCACGCGTATAGGACTGCTCGAACAAGAGGAAGCTCAGGAGCTTGTTTTCGCCCGGGCTGTTGCCGCCAACACCGTGCAGCAGCGCGCGAATGGCGCGCGGCAATGCCTTGCGGTGGCGTTCCGCGATCACCCGCAAATCCTCGCTCGGCACGATGAGCATGGTATCGATGGGCCGGACTTTCGACATGGGACCTTGCCGTTGCTCCGGCGGCACAGCGTCAATCAGCTGGTTGATGCGCGTGACCCGCTCGAGATCGGAATACAGGCCGTCCATGAACAACGTATCGAGCATGTAACCGGCAATTTGCGCAAAGCTCGGCGAGTCGCCGGGGTCGTCCGGCGCAATATCGCCGGTCTCGTCGCGTATGCCGATGACGAGTATTCGATCGGCGCCAAGATGCACGGCCGGACTCAGTGGAGTCGCCTGTCGCATCGCACCGTCACCGTAGAATTCGTTGCCGATGCGCTGCGGCGGAAACACCATCGGCACGGCAATGCTCGCCATCAGGTGGTCGAGTGTGAGCTCGACGTGCACGCCAAGCCGGCGCGTTCGCTCCCAGCTCTCAAGAGAACGGCTGCCCTCGAAAAACGTCTTTGACCGCGCCGAGCCGTAACCGGCTGCAGTAACAGCCACCGCGTCGAGGTGGCCGGCGTCAATCGCATTCTGGATGCGCGGAAAGTGAATCTGGCCACTGAGAAGGTGCCGCAGCGGCGAGTTGTCCAGCAGGGATTTCGGCGGGCTCAGGGCCAGGCCACCGGTGATCAGCGCGGCAGCCCAATGGAGGCTGCTCCTGAGCATCGTCCAGTTGTCGGTTTTGTAGACGTGGTGGCAGCGGAAATGCCCCCAGACCCGCTCCAGCTCGGCGATGGCCGTCCGAAATCGCTCCGCCCGGGAGGCCATGACGACGGCGTTGACCGCGCCGGCTGACGTGCCGCTGATGACCGGGAACGGATTAGGGCTTTGTTTTGGCAACAATTCTGCAAGCGCCTTGAGCACGCCCACCTGGAATGCGCCGCGTGCGCCGCCGCCAGGCAGGACGAGCGCGATTTTCGCAGTTTCGGTCGGTTGGTCCATAAAGTCATACAAAGAGTTACAGAATCACCGGACGCAGCGTATTATATTGTGAAGCCGTTTGGCGAGACCGCGGTCGCATCCGCAACAACTGGAAACTCCAATGAAGCGAAACACGATTCTTGCAGCCACTGCCCTGGTGTTGGCAGCAGCCACTCTGGCTTTTACGTCCGTCGGCGTTGCCAACGAGCAGGTCAAGTCCGGCCAACCGGCACCGGATTTCGAGCTTGCGGATCAGAATGGCGAGCTGCACTCGCTCGAGGACTACCGCGGACAATGGGTGGTGCTGTACTTCTATCCGAAAGACGATACCCCCGGCTGCACGACGCAGGCTTGCGAATTTCGCGACAACATCTTCGCCTACAAGAACCTCAATGCGCAGATACTCGGTGTGAGCCTCGACGACGTCGAGTCGCACGAAGCCTTCGCCGAGGAGTATTCGCTGCCGTTTCCGCTGCTGGCCGATACCGAAGGAACAGCGGCAACCGCGTACGGCGTCAAGACACGCATGTTCGGTATGACGGTGGCCAAACGCCAGACGTTCATCATCGGTCCTGACGGCACCATTGCCATGCACTACGAGAAGGTCGACCCGACCAAACATTCCGAAGAAGTGCTGGCAGACCTCAAGGCGCTGTCAGACGTCGGGTAAGTCTCGCCGTCTTTTGTGTCGGCAACACTCGACGCGCCAGTAATCAAAGCTTAATGCAGCGCCTTGATGCCGTCGTCGAGTCCGCGGATGGTTAACGGATACATCCGGTCGTCCATAAGCTCACGAATCATCTTGATCGACGGCGTATAATCCCACCGCGCCTCTGGCTCCGGGTTCAGCCAGATCGCCTTGGGGTAGGTATTGAGTAGCCGCTTGATCCAGACGGCACCCGGCTCCTCGTTCCAGTGCTCCACACTGCCGCCGGCGTACGCTATCTCGTACGGGCTCATCGTCGCGTCGCCAACAAAAATCAGTTTGTAGTCGCTGGCATACTTGTGAATGATGTCGAGCGTCGGCGTCTTCTCGTTGTGGCGACGGCGATTGTCTTTCCACATCGACTCGTAAACGAAATTGTGGAAATAAAAATACTCGAGATGCTTGAACTCGGTGCGCGCCGCCGAAAACATCTCTTGGCAGATGCGCACGTGATCATCCATTGAGCCACCAATGTCGAGACACAGCAGGACTTTCACGGCGTTGTGACGTTCCGGCACCATGCGAATATCGAGCAGCCCGGCATTGCGCGCGGTCTTGTCGATCGTATCGTCGAGATCGAGCTGGTCGGCCGCTCCTTCACGCGCGAACTTGCGCAGGCGTCGCAGTGCGACCTTGATATTGCGCGTTCCGAGCTCGACGGAATCGTCGAGATTGCGATACTCACGCTTGTCCCAGACTTTGACGGCACTGCGGTTGCGCGATCCCGCCTGCCCTATCCGGACGCCCTCCGGGTTGTAACCGTAGGCGCCGAATGGCGACGTTCCGGCCGTACCGATCCACTTGTTGCCGCCTTCGTGTCGTTCCTCCTGCTCGTCGAGGCGTTCCTGCAATGCCTTCATTAGCTCCTCGAAGCCACCCATGGCCTCGATCTGACGGCGCTCTTCCTCGGTCAGCATGAGCTCGGCCTGGTGCCGCAGCCACTCTTCGGGAATATCCTGGAACAGGTCTTCGAGGGAGTCGTCGATACCCTTGAAGTAAGCGCCGAAAATGCGATCGAAGCGGTCGAGGTGCGCCTCGTCCTTGACGAGAGATGAACGCGCCAGGAAATAGAAGTCGTCGACGCTCTGCCCTGCGAGCCCCGCCTGCATCGCCTCGTGCAGCGTCAGCAGCTCCGTAATCGAGGTCTTCATACCGCCTTCGCGCAACAGGTAGAAGAACGGGATCAGCATCGATTGTTACTGCGGGTTGGTGCGCCGATCGAGGAACACCAGCTGTTCGAACAGGTGCACGTCCTGCTCGTTCTTCAGCAGGGCACCGTACAACGGCGGAATCGCGCTCTTGTTGTTCTCGGCCCGCAGCGCGTCCGGCGGTATATCCTCGGCAAGCAACAACTTGATCCAGTCGAGCAACTCGGATGTCGATGGTTTCTTTTTCAGGCCGCGGACATCGCGAACCTTGTAGAACGCATTCAGTGCTTCGCTCAACAGGTCTTTCTTGAGACTCGGAAAGTGCACGTCGACGATCTTCGCCATCGTCTCCGGATCGGGGAACTTGATGTAATGAAAGAAGCAGCGTCGCAAAAACGCGTCCGGCAGTTCCTTCTCGTTGTTGCTCGTGATGACGATGATCGGCCGGTGCTTCGCCTTGACGAGCTGTTGGGTCTCGTAGACATAGAACTCCATGCGGTCGAGTTCCTGCAGCAGGTCGTTCGGGAACTCGATATCGGCCTTGTCGATTTCGTCGATCAGCAGGATCGGCTGCACGTCGGACTCGAATGCTTCCCACAATTTTCCGCGCACAATGTAGTTCGAAATATCGTGAACCTTGTCGTCCCCGAGTTGCGAATCGCGCAGGCGCGCAACCGCATCGTACTCGTACAGTCCCTGCTGTGCTTTTGTCGTTGACTTGATGTGCCACTCGAACAGCGGCCGGCCGAGCGACCCGGCGACCTCGATCGCCAACTGCGTTTTTCCCGTACCCGGCTCGCCCTTGATGAGAATCGGACGCTCAAGAGTGACAGCAGCGTTCACCGCCATCGTCAGGTCGTCCGTCGCGATGTACGAGCTTGTCCCTGTGAATCTGTTGTCTGACATGCTTCCTGGTCCAGTCCGGCGCGCCGCCGGGAACCGTGAAGTTTACCGTGTCGCGGGCCGCAGCGTGAGGGTGTGGACGACTTCGCCCGGCAGGAACGGGCTGGGACGGCCCTCCACCCAGTCGTCGTGGCCGGCGGCGTAGAAGTCCGACATCGGGTGGCCGCTTTGGCCGGTTGGCATCTGCATCAGGCTGCGCGCTTCGTCCCCGGGATACACCGAAAACCGCTCGGATGCGCCGAATGACGGTCCCTGCGCCTTCGGCAGATTGGAGTCGCCGTTGAGTTCCTGGGCCGGCATGTCCAGAAAACGGCCGAGGACAGGCACACTCTGGCTGAGTGGGTGACGGATTGCTGCCGTGTTGATTTCACCCCAGCGACGTTCTGCGAGCTCGCCACCGTAGGCTTCTTCGTAGAACTGCATCGTGTCCCGCAAGGCCGCGACAAAAAACGCGTCCCAGTTCTCGTAGTCGCCCGGCAACAGGTGCTCCGGCCGCTCTGAAACGGTGGCCCACAATAATGCCTCGAACTGGTTACTGCGGCGCAGCGACACGTCCGCACCGAGCGCTTCGCGAACCGGCGTCGTCAGCGAGTAGAACATGCGCTGCATGACCTCGAGCCGGAACGCGCGAACGAGCCGGTAGCCCACTGACTCCGGCACCGCGCGTGGAATCCAGCCTTCAACCAGGTCGCGATACGCAGCGAGGCCGGCGTCGTCGCCGACAATGTCATCGTCCAGGACATCGAGCAGCAGGTCGCGCCATGGCCCGAGGAATAACGCGCGGTCGTCAAACTGTATTGCCAGCATGTCTTCCGGCGCAAACGTCTCTTTCGCGAACAGGGCGTCACGAATCTGTTGTGCCCGCGCACCGAGATCGTAACCGCCATCACCGATAATTCGCAGTGCATCGCCATCCGCGACGCGCGCATTCGCCGACCAGATGCGACCACTATCCGGGTTGTAGACGCGCGGATAGTCCTCTGGGGCGACCCAGCCTGTCCAGCCGGCGCCGTCGCTCCAGTCAGCGGGTAGCAGTGGATCGTAGCCTGCCCTGACCGGAATCCTGCCGGCGATCGTCCAGCCAATGTTACCGGCCGCATCGCCGGTTACGAAGTTCTGCGGCGGCATGCCCATCGTATTGGCAATGTCGAGCGCCTCTTCGACCGACGCTGCCGTTTCCAGCCCGATCAGGTTCAAATTCACGGCATCCGCGTAGTGCGCAATCCAGCTCACGGCGATCTCACCGCCCGGGTAATCCGCGTCTTCGAGGACCGGGCCCCAGATCGTTTCGCGAATCTGCATCTCGACGGGTGGCTCACCTTTTACCTCGATCACCTCGCGCAACACATCCATTTCGCGCTCGCCGTGCGACGTTACGTAGGTACCGTCCTCGGTACCGGGGCGCAGCAAGACGGCATCGGTGTAGTCGCCATAGCTGTTTGTGTAACCCCACGCGACCTGCGTGTTACTGCCGGCGATGACGAACGGTGTGCCCGGCAGCATGACGCCGGTCACATCCCGCGCGCCGGGTCCCGTTTGTACGATGCGGGCGCGGTAGTAGATGTTGGGCGTATTGAGGCCCAGGTGCATGTCGTTCGAAACCAGCGCGCGGCCATTGGGCGTCAGCGCACCGGACACGGCCCAGTTATTGCTGCCATTGAGGGGCGGACGCCCGACTTCGCCGGCCGGAGGCGCCACGTCCGGCACGCCACGCAGATTCACGACATCGGCGGCCGGTAGCGGCTGGACGTTTCGCGGCTCACCCATCATCGGCGCGTCCCAAGGCGTGCCATCCGGATACATCCAGTGATAGACGTCGGCGGGCAGCACGCCGCGCGCACGTCCCCGCTGGACCTCCTTTCTCGCTCGCGAATCGTTTAACTGGACGAACATCGCGTACACGGCCAGCAGGGAATCTTCCGGCAACCATCGCTCCGGGCCGCTCCGCAGCAGCAGGTACTCGAAAGGCCGGACACCGAGCGACTCGAGTCCGGCATTCACGCCTTCGGCATAGCGCTCGAGGAAAGCGACTTCCTCGTTGCTGGAACGTGCCAGCACGGCTCTCGCGCGATCGCGGAACCGGTGAAAACGATACGCGCGATCGACGTCAAGCGCCGCCGCCCCGACGAGCGCCGACAACTCGCCGGCTGCCTGCCGGCGTATCAGGTCCATCTGGAAGAACCGGTCCTGGCCGTGCGCAAAACCCGTCGCAAACGCAAGGTCCAGGCGATTGGCGGCGGTTATGACGGGTATGCCGGCGGCGTCGCGCTCGATGGTCGTCGCGACTTCCAGACCGGCGACTTCGAGCGTGCCGTCGAGGTCCGGCAGGCTGCCGCGAACCGCCAGCCAGGCGGCGGTGATCGCAAAGACGATTGCGAGCACCAACCCGATTGCCAGGCGCTTGAGCAGTCTCATTGATTGGCGGCGCGAATCTTGATGATCGTCATTGAGTTTGTGCTGCCGGATACGCCGTCCAGGTCGCCCTTGGTGAGGATCGCAAGGTCGCCGACGTCAACGAGTTTATTGTCGAGCAATGTCGCAAAAATGTCCTGGTACAAACCGCGCGGATTGCTGGTGTCGACCTCGAACGCGACAGGAAATACACCACGGTACAGCGCGACGCGGCGACTCGTTTCCACATGCGGCGTAAAGGCGTAGATCGGCATGTCCGAACGGATTCTTGACATCCAGCGGGTTGTCGAGCCCGATTCGGTCAACGCGATGATCGCCTTTACTGTCATGTGATTCGCCGTGTACATCGTCGCCATTGCGATCGCCTCGTCAACGAGATCGAAATGGTCCTGCATCCGGTGACTGGTCTGGCTTATCGGAACCGGGAACTTCTCCGCGCCCAGTGCCACTTCGGCCATCGCCTTGATGGCCTTGACCGGATAGCGGCCAACGGCAGTTTCGCCCGACAGCATGACGGCATCGGTGCCATCGATGACGGCATTCGATACATCCGACACTTCGGCGCGGGTCGGAATCGGGTTCTGGATCATCGACTCCATCATCTGCGTCGCTGTGATGACGATCTTGTGCGCCTTGCGGGTCTTGCGAATCAGCTTCTTCTGGATACCGATCAGTTCGGCGTAGCCCATTTCGACACCGAGGTCGCCGCGAGCAACCATGATGACGTCGGAGGCCTCGATGATCGAATCGATATGCTGCACGGCCTCCGTGCGTTCTATTTTCGCAACGATATGCCCGTGCCCGCCGGCGTCCCGAAACAGGCGACGCGCCTCCGCGACGTCTTCGCCGCTACGTACAAATGACACGGCAAGAAAGTCGACACCGATCTCCGCCGCCAGCTTGATGTTCTCCTTATCGATTGCCGTCAATGCCGGCGCGGAGAGCCCTCCACCCTTCAGGTTGATACCTTTGTGGTCGGACAGGATGCCGCCAGCAACAACCGTCGTATGTATCCGGGTGCCATCGATACGGTCGACCTGCAACGTGATTAGGCCGTCGTTCAGCAACAATATGTCCCTGGGCTTCACGTCCTCGTGCAGTGTGTCGAGAGCGACAGCGACGCCGTCCTGGTCGCCGTCATACATTCCGTACGCGCTGTCGAGGAAAAAGCTGTCGCCGTCCTTCAGTGCAACGCTGTGGTTTTTGAAGCGACAGATGCGAATTTTCGGCCCTTGCAGGTCTCCCATGATGCCGACTTCACGGCCACACGCTTCCGACACCTTGCGCAGGCGTTGCGCCCGCTTGCGGTGATCATCCGCGTCACCATGGGAAAAATTCAGGCGCGCGACGTCGAGGCCGGCTCGAATCATCTTGCGCAGGATTTTCTTGTCGTCTGTCGCCGGTCCCAGCGTCGCGACGATCTTGGTTCGTCTCTGCATGGCGCGGATTATTGCACAGCTCAACGACTCGCGGTGCGTCGATGTGGCAACTACGGCTTTTGGTCGTCATATTCGTTGGTTATGCTCTCTACAGCATTTTCTGCGTGACGGGACACATGGACAGACGCCACTTTCTGAAGTGCATCACGGCTGCCGCTGCGACGCCGGCGCTCAATGCCGCATGCGTTGCGGTGCCGCACCAGTTCGGTGCACTGAAGCCGGATCCCGGTGCGTTGCTGGATCTTGCCGATGGCCTGTCCTACACGATCGTTTCTCGCGTCGGAACGCCGATGAGTGACGGTGTATTCGTTCCTGGTGCTCATGATGGCATGGCGGCTTTCGGCCGCGACGATGGTCGAATTGCCCTGGTCTGCAATCACGAGACGCTGGCCGGGTGGCCGGAAGAAAGCGGATTTTCGGACGGTTACGAAAAAGTGCCGGCCGCGATCCGCGACAGACTCTACGACCGCGGCAACGATGTGACGCCGGCACTGGGTGGCACGACCACGACGATCTGGAATCCGGAGACCCGGGAAACGGAACGCCAGTTCCTGAGTCTCGGCGGTACCGAGCTCAACTGCGCCGGTGGACCGACGCCGTGGGGCAGCTGGCTGAGTTGCGAGGAAATATTCTCGGCGCCGGGACCGGACAAGGTGAATGGCAACGCAATCGTTCGCGATCAACGACACGGCTATGTTTTCGAGGTGCCATCAAGCGCCGATTCGATCGTCGAGCCGGTGCCGCTGAGGGATATGGGTCGTTTCGAACACGAAGCAGCGGCTGTCGATCCGTCGACCGGCTTCGTCTACCTGACCGAAGACCAGCACTACAGCCTTTTGTACCGCTTTCTGCCCACAACACCGGGGAAGCTCGCCGATGGTGGTCGGCTGCAGGCGCTCGCGATTGGCAACGGTGACTCCATACCTGCGCACAACTGGGGCGGCAATACACAGATGGCACCCGGTCAACCGGTCGACTGCCACTGGCTCGATCTCGACAATGTCGATACGACGGTCGACGATTTGCGGAAACGAGGTGCGGCGGCGGGAGCCGCGACGTTCGCGCGCGGCGAAGGTGCTTGCTGGGCTGACGATCGACTTGCGTTCACGTGCACGATCGGCGGCCCCGCGCGTCTCGGGCAGGTGTTCACGTATCGACCGATGTCACGCGACGAGGGTCTTCTCGAGCTGGTGGCCGAGGCGACGCCCGGTTCCCTGTTGCGAAATGCCGACAACCTGACAATGGCACCCTGGGGGGACCTGGTCGTTTGCGAGGATACTGCCGGGCCCTGCGGGCTGGTGGGCATTCGCCCTGACGGCAGTCAGTACGCGATTGCCAGCAACGCTTATTCGAATTCCGAACTGGCGGGTGTTTGCTTTTCGCCGGACGGCGAGACCCTGTTCGTCAACATCCAGTACCCGGGTACCACGGTCGCGATCACCGGTCGCTGGCCCTAGCGGTCGGCGCGTCGCTCCAGCACCTCGACGGCGGGCAGTTTCTTGCCTTCGACAAACTCGAGAAACGCGCCGCCACCCGTGGAAATGTAGGAAATGTCCTGCGCGACACCGTACTTGTCGATCGCCGCCAGCGTGTCTCCGCCGCCGGCGACCGAAAACGCGGCACTCGTCGCTACGGCTTCGGCGAGCACCCGGGTGCCGGCGCCGAACTGATCAAATTCGAACACGCCGACGGGCCCGTTCCAGATGATCGTTCCGGCATTAGCGAGGATCGCCGCAAAGCGTTGCGCCGTTTCCGGCCCGATGTCGAGAATCATTTCGTCACCCAGCACCGACTCGACAGCTTTGGTAGTCGCCGTCGCGTCCGCCGAGAACTCATCGGCAACAACTACGTCGTCGGGTACCGGTATGTCGGCGCGATCTTCTTCGTTGCCAGCCAGCGTCCGGGCCGTATCGAGCATGTCGGCTTCATACAGCGACTTACCGACTCCGTGGCCCGCCGCAGCGATAAACGTGTTCGCGATACCACCACCGACGATCAGCGTATCGACCTTGCTGGCAAGGGCGTCAAGCACCGTGAGCTTGGTCGACACCTTTGACCCGCCGACAACGGCGACAAACGGCCGCGCCGGATCGTCCATGGCCTTTGCGAGTGCCTCCAGCTCGGCCGCGAGTAAGGGGCCGGCACACGCGACGGGCGCATGCTCCGCGACTCCGTAGGTACTCGCCTGCGCCCGGTGCGCGGTACCGAACGCATCCATCACAAAGACATCGCACAGCGCCGCCATTTTCCTGGCGAGCGCCTCGTCGCATTTTTTCTCGCCTTCGAGAAAACGCACGTTCTCGCACAGGACGACGTCGCCCGGCTCGACATCGATGCCATCAATCCAGTCGGTGACGAGTGGCACCTCGCGCCCCAGCAGTTCGCCGAGATATTCCGCGACAGGTCGCAGCGAGAATTGCGCCTCCGGCCGGCCCTCGGTCGGACGACCCAGGTGTGACATGATCATCACGGCGGCATTGGCTTCGAGCGCCGCACTGATCGTTGGCAGGGCCGCACGGATTCGTGCATCAGACGTGACCTTGCCGTCAGCGACGGGCACATTCAGGTCTTCGCGAATCAGTACCCTTTTTCCCGACAACTCGATGTCGGTCATCCTGTTGACGGCCATGCGCGCGCCTACTTCGCGTTCATCAGCACGGTCGCGGTATCCAGCATGCGGTTCGCGAAGCCCCATTCGTTGTCGTACCAGGACAGGACCTTGACCATGTTGCCTTCCATGACCCTGGTCAGCTCGGTATCGACGATCGATGAGCGTGGATCGTGATTGAAGTCGATGGATACGAGCGGCTCGTCGCTGTAGCCCAGGACACCCTTCAACGGGCCGTCTGCGGCGGCCCGAAGAATGTCATTCACTTCCTCGACCGACGTGTCGCGGGCCGCTTCGAACGTCAGGTCGACACACGAGACGTTGATTGTGGGCACACGCATCGAGAACCCGTCCAGCTTGCCGTTCAGCTCCGGAAGCACCAGGCCGACAGCCTTGGCGGCGCCGGTCGACGTCGGTATCTGCGACATCGTCGCTGCTCGCGCCCGGCGCGGATCCTTGTGGTAGCCGTCGGTCAGGACCTGCGTGTTGGTATAGGCATGAATGGTCGTCATGATGCCGTGATTGACGCCGATCGTATCGTGCAGCGGTTTTACGAGCGGCGCGAGACAGTTGGTCGTGCACGACGCGTTTGAGATCACCTTGTCGTCGGCAGTCACGATGTCGTGATTGACGCCGTAGACCACGGTCTTCTTCACGCCGGCACCGCCAGGCGCTGAAATCAACACCTTCCGGGCACCGCCGTTTAAGTGATTGCTGGCCGCATCATGGGTACGAAATCGCCCCGTGCACTCGAGAACGACGTCGACGTCGTATTCGCCCCACGGCAGTTTCGCCGGATCACGCTCGGAAAACACCTTGATGCGATCGCCATTGACGATGATATCGCCGCCGTCCACGTCGACCGTGCCCGGGAAAACGCCCTGTGCCGTGTCACGACGCGTCAGTCGCGCATTGGTTACCGGGTCGCCAAGGTCATTCAGCGCCACGACGTCGAATTCGTTGCCCCGGCCGAGCTCGTGGATCGCCCGAACGATGCAGCGGCCGATTCTTCCGTAGCCGTTAATACCGATCTTGATAGCCAACGGTGTTTACTCCGAATTATGGGTTCAACAAGTCTCTACAGGTGGCAACGACGTTGTCCACGGTAAAGCCGAAATGTTCGAACAGCTCGCCTGCCGGTGCGGATTCGCCAAAACGATCCAGGCCGACCACGGCGCCCTGCGTGCCGACGTAGCGCCACCAGGCATCGGTCACCCCGGCCTCGACCGCGACGCGTGCCGTGACGCCGGAGGGTAAGACCGACTCACGGTAGCCTGCGTCCTGTGCATCAAAGACGTCTGTCGACGGCATCGACACGACGCGCGCCCTGATACCGTCGCCCGACAGTGCTGTCGCTGCCGCCACGGCGAGCTCGACCTCCGAGCCCGTCGCGACCAGGATGATGTCCGGCGTGCCGTCGCTGTCGCGCAGCACGTAGCCACCCTTCGAAATATTCGCAATCTGTACGTCGTCGCGCGTCATGTACGGCAGGCCCTGGCGCGTGAGTACAAGGCTCGTCGGGCCGGCCTGGTTCTCGAGTGCCACCTTCCAGGCAACCGCGGTCTCGACCGTGTCGCAGGGACGCCAGACGCTCATGTTGGGCATCAGTCGCAGGGACGCCGTGTGTTCGACCGGTTGGTGCGTCGGGCCGTCTTCGCCGAGGCCGATCGAGTCGTGAGTGAAAACCTGGATATTCTGGATGCGCATCAGTGCCGCCATGCGCAGCGCGTTGCGCGAGTAGTCCGAGAATGTCAGGAATGTACCGGAGTATGGGATAAATCCTCCGTGCAAACGCAGGCCGTTGCAAATGGCCGTCATACCGAATTCGCGAACGCCGAACCAGATATAGTTGCCGGCGGCATCGTCCCCGGAGATCGGTGTCGAGTCATTGTGCCTGGTGAGGTTTGACCCCGTCAGGTCGGCGGAGCCCCCCGCCATCTCCGGGAGCGCCGGTGCAAAAGCGTTCAGCGCCCGCAACGACGCCTGCCGCGTCGCCATCTTGGCGGCCTCCGCATTGATTTCGGCGATGCCGGCCGCCGCGATTTCCTGCCAGTTGTCGGGCAGCTTGCCGGCCATGCGGCGGGCAAACTCGGCAGCCAGCTCCGGGTGCTCGGCGTTGTACGCCGCAAACCGCCCGTTCCAGTCGTTCTCCAGCAACGCGCCGCGTTCGCGACCGTCCCAGGCTGCCGCGATGTCGTCCGGTACCTCGAACGGGGCGTGGCTCCAGCGGAGTTCCTGGCGCGCCGCGGCGATCTCGTCATCGCCAAGTGGTGCGCCGTGCGTCGACGCCGTGCCTTGCTTGTTCGGCGCGCCAAAGCCGATGATCGTCTTGCAACAGATCATTGAGGGGCGACCGGTATCGGCCGTCGCCTGTTCGATCGCCGCGGCAACGGCAGCGGCATCGTGGCCGTCGACATTGTCGATCACCTGCCAGCCGTAGGACTCGAAGCGCTTCGCCGTATCGTCGGTGAACCAGCCATCGACCTCGCCGTCGATGGAAATGTTGTTGTCGTCGTACAGGCAGATGAGTTTGCCGAGCTTGAGCGTGCCCGCCAGCGAGCACGCTTCGTGCGAGATGCCTTCCATGAGGCAACCGTCGCCGAGAAACACCCACGTCTTGTGATCGACGACGTCATGCCCGGGACGGTTGAACCGTGCGGCGAGCATCTTCTCCGCCATCGCCATGCCGACCGCATTGGTGACGCCCTGCCCCAACGGTCCGGTCGTCGTCTCGATCGGACCGCCTTCCTCGTATTCGGGATGACCGGCGGTCCTGTAACCCATCTGCCGAAAATTCTTCAGTTGCTCGATCGGGAAGTCGGCGTAACCGGTGAGATGCAACAGGCTGTAAATCAGCATTGAGCCATGGCCGTTCGACAGCACGAAGCGGTCGCGATCGGCCCAGCGCGGGTTCGCCGGATTGTGCTTCAGGTAGTCGTTCCAGAGGACCTCGGCAATATCCGCCATGCCCATCGGGGCGCCGGGGTGGCCGGAATTTGCGGCTTGCACGGCATCCATCGACAGCGCACGGATCGCATTCGCGAGATCGCGCCGGGCTGGCTGGCCGGCGGCAGAAACATTTTGTGACATGTTGGCCTGTTCGGTCGGGGGCATTGCGCCCTTTATATAGAGGGGTGAAAAGCGCTTGCGCGAGCGGCGCATTTTCCCTGTTATAGAGGACCGCATCAAGGGTACAATGCGCCACCCCAAAGCCTGGACAGACTCAAAACATGTCAGATGCATTCCTGTTTACGTCCGAATCGGTCTCGGAAGGCCATCCGGACAAGATCTCGGACCAGATTTCCGACGCCATTCTCGACGCCATCCTCGCCGAGGACAAATCGGCGCGCGTTGCCTGCGAGACCATGGTCAAAACCGGTGTCGCTATTGTCGCGGGCGAAATCACAACGACCGCCTGGGTCGACATCGAGGAGATCGTGCGCAACACGGTGCTCGAGATCGGCTACGACAGCTCGGACAAGGGCTTCGACGGCGCGTCGTGCTCGGTCCTGAATGCCATCGGCAAGCAATCGCCGGACATTGCCATGGGCGTCGACCGTGAAGCGGCGGAGAAACAGGGGGCCGGTGACCAGGGCCTGATGTTCGGCTATGCCTGCAACGAAACCGACGTGCTTATGCCGGCGCCGATCACCTACTCTCACCGCCTGGTGCGGCGACACGCAGAAGTGCGCAAAAACGGCACACTGCCGTACCTGCGGCCGGACTCAAAGAGCCAGGTGACGTTCAACTACGTCGACAATAAACCGGTATCGATCGATGCCGTGGTCCTGTCATCGCAACACAGCCCGGACGTGTCGATGGACGACCTTCGCGAAGGCGTCATGGAGGAGATCATCAAGCCCATCCTGCCTGCCGAGCTGCTGTCCGCGGACACCAAATACCACATCAACCCGACGGGCCGCTTCGAGATCGGCGGACCGATGGGCGACTGCGGCCTGACCGGGCGCAAAATCATCGTCGACACCTACGGTGGCGCGGCTCGCCACGGTGGCGGCGCTTTTTCCGGCAAGGATCCGTCGAAGGTCGACCGGTCGGCGGCCTACGCGGCACGCTATGTTGCCAAGAACATCGTTGCGGCCGGCCTCGCCGACCGTTGCGAGATCCAGGTGTCATACGCGATCGGTGTGGCCGAGCCCACGTCAATCAGCGTTCACACCTACGGTACGGGCAAGATCTCCGATGCGAAGATGACCGAGCTCATTCGCGAGCACTTCGACCTGACACCGTACGGCATTCTGAACATGCTCGACCTCATCCAGCCGATCTACAAACCGACTGCCGCCTACGGGCACTTCGGCCGCGAAGACATCGATCTGAGCTGGGAACGCACCGACAAAGCGGAAGCGCTGAAAGCCTCCGCCTGACCCACTAATCAGGTGTCAGTCACCTTGGACTCAGAACAAGGTGACTGACACCCTATCTTCAGGAGACAGACTATGAGCAACGAAGCCGTTGCCATCGACGACAATGACTACAAGGTCGCCGACATTACGCTCGCCGACTGGGGCCGCCGCGAGATTGCGATCGCCGAGACCGAGATGCCCGGCCTCATGGCCATCCGCGAGGAGTACAAGGGCCGGAAGCCGCTCGACGGCGTGCGCCTCACAGGCTGCCTGCACATGACCATCCAGACCGCCGTGCTCATCGAAACATTGCGTGAGCTCGGTGCGGACATCCGCTGGTCGTCGTGCAACATCTTCTCGACGCAGGATCATGCCGCCGCCGCGATCGCTGCCGCGGGCGTGCCCGTCTTCGCCTGGAAAGGCGAAACCGAGGAAGAGTACTGGTGGTGCGTCGAGCAGACGATCACGGGTCCGGATGGCTGGACCCCGAACATGATTCTCGACGACGGCGGCGACCTCACCCAGGTTTTGCACGACAAGCACCCCGAGCTCATGAAAGACATCAAGGGCTTGTCCGAAGAAACGACGACGGGCGTCAAGCGCCTCTACGACATGATGAAGGACGGCTCGCTGAAATGCCCGGCGTTCAATGTCAATGACTCGGTCACCAAGTCCAAGTTCGACAACCTCTACGGTTGCCGCGAGTCGCTCGTCGACTCCATCAAACGGGCCACCGACGTCATGGTCGCCGGAAAGATCGCCGTGGTTTGCGGCTACGGCGATGTTGGAAAAGGCTCGGCGCAGTCGCTGCGCGGTCTCGGCGCAACCGTCTGGGTTACCGAGATCGACCCGATCTGCGCGTTGCAGGCTGCGATGGAAGGTTATCGCGTCGTGCAGCTGGATGACGTCATCGACAAGGTCGATATCGTCGTCACGGCCACGGGCAACTACCACATTGTCAGCGGCCCGCAAATGGAGCGCATGCGCGACCAGGCCATCGTCTGCAACATCGGACATTTCGACAACGAAATCGACGTCGCCTACCTGAAACAGTTCGAGTGGGAAAATATCAAGCCGCAGGTCGATCACGTTATTTTTCCGGACGGCAAACGCATTATCCTGCTGGCCGAGGGCCGTCTCGTGAACCTCGGTTGCGGTACCGGGCACCCCAGCTTCGTGATGTCGAACTCGTTCACGAACCAGGTGCTGGCACAGATCGAGCTGTGGCAGAACGGCGACCAGTACGAGAACAAGGTTTACGTGCTGCCGAAACACCTCGACGAAAAAGTCGCACGTTTGCACCTCGACCGTATCGGTGCCAAGGTAACGGAACTGACCGAGGCCCAGGCCGCTTACATCGGCGTGGACAAGGACGGCCCGTACAAGCCGGAGCACTACCGCTACTGATCAACGAGGACGACGCGTATTTCGGCGAGCGATACCGACAAGGATTCCATTCGGGTCTTGCACCTGACTGACCCGCACCTGTTCGCCGATTCCAGGGCTGAACTGCGTGGCACGGTTACTGCCGACTCCCTGCAACGCGTTCTCGATCATTACCATACCGGTGACTGGCGCGCGCATCGCGTATTTGTCACCGGCGACCTTATCCAGGACGACAGTGCCGAGGCGTATGAACGCTTCCGCGACCTGCTGCTGCCATTGAATCTTCGCGTTCATTGCATTCCCGGCAACCACGACGTTCGCGACCTCATGCAGGCTGTGTGCGTGCGGCCACCGTTTTCGTACTGCGCCAGGGAAGAACACCGCGGCTGGCTGACAATCGGCCTCGATAGCTGTGTCAGCGGCGACGCGGGCGGCGCACTGTCGGACGGCGAGCTCGAACGTCTCGACGAGGCGGTCAGGTCGACGCAGGCAAAACACGTCGCCGTTTTCCTGCATCATCCGCCAATCCCAATGGGCAGCAAGTGGCTCGATACTGTCGGACTCAAAAACGGCGACCAGTTGCTCGAGCGCCTGCGCATGCTGGGGAAGATTCGCCTCGTCGCGTTCGGCCACGTACACCAGGACTACGACGACGACTACGAAGGCATCCGAATCATCGCGACGCCGTCAACCTGCCGCCAGTTCAAACCCGGTAGCGACGAATTCGACGTCGACGACAAGCCACCGGCCTATCGGCGCCTGACGCTTCGTCCCGACGGCACCGTCGGCAATGAATTGATCTGGGTCGACGAATGAAAGTACACACCTTGCTCGTGCTGCCACTCGCACTCCTGTTCGCTTCAATGCCCGTTCTCGCCGACGGCCACCCCGTCACGATGTGGAAAGTCAGCGGCGATACCAACGCCGTCTACATCCTCGGCTCCATTCATCTCCTGCGCCCGCAGGACCACCCGTTGCCGACCGTCATCGAGGCGGCGTACGAGGAGTCGGAAACCATTTTGATGGAACTCGACATGGACGATCTCGACCCGTTTGCCACGCAGGCGCTGTTCGTCCGCTACGGCAAGCTCGCAAACGGCGAGACACTGGCTGACCGGCTCGGCGCGAATCACTACGAGACAGCTGCAGCGCTCGCGGAGCGCCAGGGCATTCCACTGCACATGCTCGACCAGGTCGAACCGTGGTATGCCGCCGTCATGGTCGAACTCATTGCGTTGAGCCGAATCGGATTCGACCCGACGCTGGGCATCGAAATGTGGGTCACGACGATGGCGGCGCGCGACGGCAAGGAGATCGAAGGCCTCGAAACGGCCGAAGAACAGATTCGCATGCTCGACGGACTTCCTGACGACGCGCAGCGGGAGATGCTGATTTCGACGCTCGAGGAGTTAGCGGCGTTGCAGGACATGATGGACGAGCTGATCCAGGCCTGGCGCATGGGTGACACGGACCTGCTCGAATCCGAGATGCTGGAGCCTTTGTCCGAGTACGACGACCTGTTCCAGGCCATCCTCGTTGATCGCAACAACCGCTGGGTAGAGCAGATCATGGCACTGCTCGACGACGACGAGGACTACCTCGTCGTCGTCGGCTCGCTGCACCTCGTGGGCGACGTCGGCGTACCCGAGCAACTCGAGGCCCGGGGTGTGGAAATCCACAAGTTGAATGAAGGCGACCGACTCCGGTAGCATCCGCGCTCCCTCGGAGGAGCACTATGAGCCTTTTTGCTGAAGCACAGCGCGTCATTCCCGGCGGCGTCAATTCGCCGGTACGGGCATTTGCGGGCGTCGGCGGCGATCCCGTCTTCGTCAAACGCGCCAGTGGTGCTTACTTCGAGAGTGAAGACGGTCGTCGGTTCATCGACTATGTCGGCTCCTGGGGACCTATGATTCTCGGCCACGCGCACCCGGCCGTGATCGATGCCGTTACCGAAACGGCGAAAGACGGCCTGAGTTTTGGCGCACCGTGCGTACTCGAGACGCGTCTGGCGGAAAAGATTCGTTCACTGATGCCGTCGCTCGAGAAAGTGCGAATGGTCAACTCGGGCACCGAGGCCACAATGACGGCGATTCGCCTGGCGCGCGGCTTCACCGGGCGCGACAAGATCATCAAGTTCGAAGGCTGCTACCACGGTCACTCGGATTCCCTGCTCATCAAGGCCGGTTCCGGCGCGTTGACGCTGGGTGTTCCGAGTTCGCCGGGTGTGCCGGCCGGCCTCGCCGAGCACACGATCACGCTGTCGTTCAATGACACGGACTCCGTCCGCAAGGTCTTCGATGAAGTCGGCGACCAGGTAGCCTGCGTCATCGTCGAACCGATCGCGGGGAATATGAACCTGGTCAAACCGGTGCCAGGATTTCACGAAACATTGCGCGAGCTGTGCACAAGCGCCGGTGCGGTCCTGATTTTCGACGAGGTCATGACCGGCTTTCGCGTGGCCATTGGCGGCGCCCAGGACGTGCTGGGAATTACGCCCGACCTGACAACGCTCGGCAAGATCGTCGCCGGCGGCGTACCCGCTGCGGCGTTTGGCGGACGTGCTGACATCATGGGCATGCTTGCGCCGGAAGGACCGGTCTACCAGGCCGGCACACTTTCCGGAAATCCCATAGCGATGGCCGCCGGGCTGGCAACGCTTGCCGAAATCGAAAAACCGGGCTTCTACGACGCGATCGAAGCCTCCGCCGCGACACTGATGAGCGGTTTCGCAGAAGCCGCCGCCGATGTCGGTATTCCACTGACGACGGACTACGCCGGCGGTATGTTCGGGTTTGTCTTTACTGACGCCGATTCGGTGACGCGTTTCGACCAGGTCGCTGCCGCCGATATCGAGCGCTTCAGGGCGTTTTTCCACGGCATGCTGGCCGAAGGCGTCTACTTCGCGCCGTCCGCATTTGAAGCGGGTTTCATCAGCGCCGCGCACGGCGAACAGGAAATCGCAACAACGATCGAGGCCGCGGCCCGGGTGTTCAGGAACTTGTAAGGCGTGGCCTAGTGACCAGCCGACCCGCGCACGCTGTCGAGCAGCTCACTGACCATTTTCAACCGCGCCTCGGTATCGCGGCTTTCCAGACTGGCCTGCTTCTGCTCGAGGTCAAGTGGCAGGATCTCAGTGAATCGATAGGTCACCCAGACGGCGTCATCCAGGCGGCGCTCCAGCGATTCGTACAATCGACCCAGGTCGTCCAGGACGCTGTCGAGAATGTGTGACATCTCCCGGTAGTCGGATGGCAGCGCAAAGGGCTCCTCGTCGGGTATCAGTTCAACGTCACCGATATTGAGACCGTCGGCCTTGCGCTTGCTCGACAACAAGCGAAATCGCTGCTCCCCGATTGCCGTCACGCCGAGGAGTCCGTCGCTACCCTGGTAAAAATCCGTGATCTTCGCCAGCGTTCCGACCGCGTGTGTCGTTGCCGGCCCGGTCTCGTGACCATCGCGTATCAGAACCACGCCGAACGGCTCGTCATTCTTCATGCAGCGGCCAACCATGTCGATATAGCGCGACTCGAAAATCCGAAGCGGCAGGGGCCCACCCGGAAACAGGACCGTATTCAGTGGAAAAATCGGCACGTTCACACTGTAAACATAGACCGTGTGGGTCCGGTTTGCTGCGGCTGGCACGCCGGGATAGCGATTTTTTTCGCCCTTCAGTGAAGCAAAATCTCGCTATCCCGGCGGGTCAGCCGCGGGTTCTCTGCAGCAACGCGGTCAATGTTTGCCGTGCCGACCCGAATCCGCCGTTGGACATGAACACGACCTGGTCACCCGGGAGCAGCCGGGTCGACATGTCCGTAACCAGCTTGTCGTAGTCGTCGAACATGCGCAGCTTCGCTTTGAGCGGCACCAGGGCGTCGGCAAACGCGTCACCCATGTCGTCCGGACGGAACATCCAGATCAGGTCGGCGTCCTGCAACGATTCAGCCAGGCGTTCATTGTGTACGCCGAGTTTCATCGAATTCGATCGGGGTTCAACGGCGACGACGATGCGCTGGCCCGGGAAGCGGTGTCGCATCGAACGAATCGTCTTTTCAATTGCCGTCGGATGGTGGGCGAAGTCATCGAAGATGGCGATATCGGCAACCGTTGCCGTTCGCTCCATTCGTCGCTTCACACCTTTGAAGCGCGACAGGGCATCGACCGCCTTCCTGAACGGCACGCCGACCGCTACGGCAGCCACCACGGCCGCCGTCGCATTCTCGAGATTATGCTCTCCCGCCATCTCCCAGCGCGTCTCGATCGCGGTGCCGTCCGGGTCGGTGATTTCGATGCGCCGTTCCGTCTTGTCCACGAAACGTGCGCGCCAGTCGCCATTTGCGCCGAACGACTGTACCGGTGTCCAGCATCCCTGCCCGAGGACAGCACCGACGTTGTCGTCGCCGGCATTGGCAACGACGGTACCTTCCCCCGGCACCATCCGCATGAGCTGGTGGAACTGCCAGAAAATCGCGTCGAGGTCGTCGTAGATGTCCGCGTGGTCGTACTCGAGATTGTTCAACACGACCGTGGTCGGTCGGTAGTGAACGAATTTCGCACGCTTGTCGAAGAACGCCGTGTCGTACTCGTCCGCTTCGACGACAAAGTATTTCGAGTTGCCGAATCGCGCCGAGGTGCCGAAGTTTGCCGGCACACCCCCGATCAGGAAACCCGGATCGAGGCCTGCATCCTCGAGAATCCATGCGAGCATGCTCGCGGTCGTCGTTTTGCCGTGCGTCCCGGCGATCGCCAGCACGTGTCGTTCATGCAGCACATTCTCGGCGAGCCATTGTGGCCCCGACGTGTAGCGCAATTTGCTGTTCAACAGCGCCTCGACCACGTCGACGCCGCGACTCATGACGTTGCCGACGACGACGCAGTCCGGGTCGATCGCAAGCTGCTCCGCGTCGAAGCCCGTGTGAATATCGATGCCGAGTTGGCGAAGCTGCGTGCTCATCGGCGGATAGACGTTGCCGTCGCAACCGGTCACCTCGTGCCCCGCCGCCCTGGCGAGTGCAGCAACACCGCCCATGAAGGTTCCGCAGATACCGAGGATGTGAATATGCATGGCGTCAGGCCCCGCTCGCTGCATTGTTCAGCCCGGACACCAGGGTCAGTTGCAGCATCAGTACCGACGCTGCGACGAGGAAACCGTAAAGCAGCGGCCTTTCCACCGTCTTCGCAATGATGTGCGCATCGACCACGACACCCCAGAAAATCAATGCCCAGAATGCCAGGATGATGAGAAAAACCATGGCGCCGGCTTCGCGCGCCTCCGTCGGGACGCCGAGCGACAACAGGACAAGCGGAACTGTCAGCAGCACGCCACAGCCGACGAGTGCCGAGAAGGACTGCTGCAGGCGCGGCTTCTTGCCGTTGATGACGATGATCAGTCCGTAGACGGCTAGCCCGAGCAATGAAATCAACATCCGTGCAAGCGTATCGGCAAATGCGAAGTCCTGTTCGAGCAACAGGTCGGCGATGAGGTGCGTTGCCGCCCAGACCGCGAACAGCAACACCAGCAGGACCTGCGAATACGGAATTGCATCCGGGCCTTTGCGCAGGCGCAGGATGTCGATCAATGTCTGAATCAATGGCAACACGTTGTGGATCATCGCATGTTAACCTCCGAGACTGAACACGGAGTGCGCTCTTTCCAATGCCCGACTACCAGTACGTCGACGAACCCGATTCCCTGATTCCGCAACTCGAAACCCACAACCGCTTCGGTGTGGACACGGAATTCATGCGTGAAAAAACCTACTTCGCGCAGCTTTGCCTGGTGCAGTTGTCTGCCAATCGCGACATCTGGTGTGTCGACCCGCTGTCGCGCCACGATGACGACGATTTCTGGCAGGTTCTGCTGTCGAAAAGCTGGGTGGTGCACTCAGCGCGCCAGGATATCGAGGTGATCTTCCAGAAGACCGGCACGATGCCAGCGCAGATTTTTGACACGCAGGTCGCCGCGGCATTGCTCGGCATGCCGCCACAAGTCGGCTATGCCGGCCTCGTTAAAGAGCTGTTCGACGTCGACATGGCGAAATCGCATACGCGCGCCGACTGGACCCGGCGGCCGTTGCCGGACGCCTTCCTCGAATACGCGGCCGAGGACGTCGAATACCTGCTCCCGGCCGCCGATGTTCTGCAGGAGCGGCTCGAGGAAAAAGGCCGACTCGAGTGGGCCAACCAGGATTCGGCGCTGCTGCTGGATCCGGCGCTCTATGACACGGGCGCTGCACAAGCGCTTGACCGTCTCAAGGGGGCACGGAATTTTCGCGGGCGGCGCCGAGCTGCCGCCGCCCGTCTCGCGTCGTGGCGGGAACAGGAAGCCATCCAGCGCGACCGGCCGCGGCAGTGGATCCTGCGCGACAGCGTATTGCTGGACGTTGCCTACCAGTTGCCGACGTCGGTCAAGAAGCTGTCGGCCATAGACGGCATCACACCGAAGATTGCCAACCGCGTCGGTGACATGCTCGTGCAGAACGTCAAAGCATCGGAAAACGACGAAAACAACTACCAACCGCCCCGTGCACCCGACGAAGCACAAAAGGCGTTGCTGAAGGCGATGCAGGCCAAGGTAGCGGCCTGCGCAGAATCGCTCGATCTCGCCGCAGAAACCATCGCGTCCAAGCGCGAACTGTCGTCAGTGATTATCTCGGGAATCCGGGATACACGGGTCTTCACCGGCTGGCGAGCTGAGTTGATCGGCGATGAACTGCGGACGCTGCTCTGAACCGTAAGAAAGCCCCGCCGAATGTTTCGTTCACGCGCCTGATAGTGAAGCGGGAGCGAAGCATTCGGCGGGGCTTTCCTGTGACTTACGCGAGTGCGTCCGTCAGCCGTTCATAGACGGAATCGATCGGGCCGTCCGCATCGACGGTGACCAGCTTGTCCCGCTTGCGGTAGAACTCGATCAGCGGCTCGGTATTTTCCCGGTACACCTCGAGCCGATTCGCAATCGTTTCCTCGTTGTCGTCTTCTCGCTGGATCAACTCGCCGCCCGCGTTCGTGCACTCGTCGAGTTCCTCCTGAGACGAGAAGTACACGTTCAACAGATTTCCGGTCAGCGAGCAGGTGCGACGGCCCGTCAGGCGCTTCATGAGAATGTCGAAATCAACGTCCATCAATACAGCGGTATCGAGCGGAGTTCCCATTTCATCGAGCAACTGCTCGAGATCGATGGCCTGTTGCGTCGTACGCGGGAACCCGTCGAGAATGAAACCTTGTTCTGCGTCGGGCTCGATCAATCGCTCACTGATGATGCCGAGCACGACTTCGTCGGGAACCAGGTCGCCGGCTTCCATGATCTCTTTCGCCTGCAGGCCGAAGCGGGTGCCCGCAGCCACGGCCGCTCGCAACATGTCGCCTGTCGACACCTGCGGGATTCCGCGGTCTTCCTCGAGTTTCTTGGCCTGGGTGCCTTTGCCGGAACCCGGCGCGCCCAGCAGTACGATACGCATTGTTTCAGTCTCTTCAAGAACCAGTACAAACCCCGCTCCGGGCAGGGGCGAGGTACGCTACCGAGAAAGGACATGGAGGTCAATGCACGGTATCCTTCTGCCCTTTCCCGCCACGCGCAAGGACCCTGGAAATGCCTGCAAAGAACGCTTTTTACGCCCAATCGGGTGGTGTCACGGCCGTCATTAATGCAAGCGCCTGCGGCGTCATCGAGACCGCTCGCAAGCACAGGAACAAGATTGCCAATGTCTATGCGGGCAAGAACGGCATCATCGGCGCATTAACGGAAAACATGATCGACACGAACAGGGAAAGCGCCGCCGCCATCGCGGCCCTGATGCACACGCCCGGCGGCGCATTCGGTTCCGCGCGCTACAAGCTAAAAGGCATTGACGAAAACCGCGCCGAGTATGAGCGCCTGATCGAGGTGTTCAAGGCGCACGACATCGGCTATTTCTTTTACAACGGCGGCAACGACAGCATGGACACCGCGCACAAGGTATCGCAGATCTCCCGAAAAATGGGTTTTCCCGTGACCTGCCTCGGCGTACCCAAGACCGTCGACAACGACTTGCCGGTTACAGACAACTGCCCCGGGTTCGGGTCCGTTGCCAAGTATGTTGCCGTCTCGACGCAGGAAGCCGCACTCGATGTCGAATCAATGGCCGAAACATCGACGAAGGTGTTCATTCTCGAGGTAATGGGACGCCACGCCGGCTGGATTGCCGCGGCGGGCGGGCTCGCCGGCAAGGAACCCGGCGATGCGCCGCACATCATCCTGTTCCCGGAAATCGCGTTCCGGAAACGCGAGTTCCTGAAGAAAGTCCGCCAGTGCGTGAATGACTATGGTTACTGCGTCATCGTCGTTTCGGAAGGTGCGGCGTACTCGAACGGCAAATTCCTCGCCGACCAGGGCACCCGCGATGCGTTTGGCCACGCCCAGCTCGGCGGCGTCGCTCCCGTGGTCGCCAACATGGTCCGGGAAGGACTCGGCTACAAGTTCCACTATGCGATCGCCGACTACCTGCAACGATCGGCCAGGCACATCGCCTCTGACACCGACGTCAGGCAGGCCTATGCCGTCGGCAAGAAGGCCGTCGAATTCGCGCTCGCCGGCAAGACGGCCGTCATGCCCGTCATCAAACGGGTGTCCGACACCCCGTATCGCTGGAAAATCGAGTCCGCCCCGCTCGGACGTATCGCGAACAAGGAAAAGATGCTGCCGCGCCGCTACATCACGAAGGACGGTTTCGGCATCACAGCCGCCGGCCGCCGGTACCTCGAGCCGCTCATCAAGGGGGAGAATTACCCCCCTTATATCAATGGCTTACCAAAAACGGCCAGACTCAAGAATCGTCGCGTGAAGCCCCTGACCGGGCGCGAATTTGTGGTATGATGCGCGCGCTTTCGAGACCGATCTGCGGACGAAAAGCATAAAAACGACAGATTTCTTTCGGTGAGAGCATCCCGGACGCGTTCCACAAAGCCCAAGGTGCGGCAAAACGCATCTAGCGGCACTGCGCGCCGCCTCCTCTCCCGACGGACAACAATGACGGAGTAACAATCAGTATGTCAGTTGCGATTATCCTGGCCCTGTCCCTGTTCGGACTCGCTGTGGCCCTTTACTACTCGCGCTCGGTCAGCCGCGTCGCGGTCGATATGGGTGTCGAAGATGCCGACACGCGCGGTAAACTGCGCAAGATTCATGCGGCGATCGCTGAAGGCGCAATGGCGTTCCTCAAGCAGGAATACAAGTTCATGGCCATCTTCATGGTCCTGTTCGGCATCGTCATCGCCCTCCTGATCGACGATCACCACACCGCAAACGTCAACGAAGGCATCTACACGGCCGTCGCGTTCATTTTCGGCGCGATCATTTCAATCGCCAGCGGCTACATCGGCATGAAGATCGCCACCGCGGGCAATGCCCGCACGACGGTCTCGGCCAACCAGTCGCTTTCCAGCGCGTTCAACCTCGCGCTGCACTCGGGCGCCGTCATGGGCTTCGCGCTGGTCAGCCTGGCCTCGCTTGGCATGCTGCTGATCTATCTCGGCCTCAAATATGTACTGCCTGCCGACCTGCCGTCGCACGTATTGATGGAAGTCATTGCCGGCTTCGGTCTCGGCGGTTCTGCCATCGCGCTGTTCGCCCGCGTCGGCGGCGGCATCTTCACGAAGGCAGCCGACGTCGGCGCCGACCTCGTCGGCAAGGTCGAGGCAGGAATTCCGGAAGACGATCCGCGCAACCCGGCCGTTATCGCCGACAACGTTGGCGACAACGTCGGTGACGTCGCCGGTATGGGTGCCGACCTGTTCGGCTCCTGTGCCGAGAGCACCTGTGCCGCAATGGTCATCAGCGCGATTGCTTTCGCCGGCAACGTCGATGCGCTGCTGTACCCGATCGCGATCTCGGCAATCGGCATCCCGGTCAGCCTGCTCACGATTCTGCTGATTCGCGTCAACACCGAAGCCCAGGTGGGCCCGGCGCTGAAGCGCATGCTGATCATTTCGAGTGCAATCATGGCGGTCGTCATGTACTTCGTGACCGACATGCTGGTGCCGGCGAACTTCGAGATCAACGGCGTCGCATATACGTCCTTCGGTGTTTACCTGTGCTTTTTGACCGGTCTCATCGCCGGCCTCGTCGTAGGTCTGCTCACCGAGTACTACACGTCAGACGCCTACAAACCGGTCAAGGAAGTGGCCGAGTCGTGCCAGACCGGTACCGCGACCAACATCATTTTCGGACTGGCACTTGGCTACAAGAGCGCCGTCGGTCCGTACCTCGCGATCGGCCTTGCCATCTACATTCCGTGGATGCTGGCCGGCATGTACGGTGTGGCGATCGCCTCCCTCGGCATGCTGGGCACGCTGGTCATCGCACTGACGATCGACGCCTACGGCCCGGTGGCCGACAATGCCGGTGGTATCGCCGAGATGGCGGGCATGCCGGAACACGTGCGCGATCGCACGGATGTCCTGGACTCCGCCGGCAACACTACCGCCGCCATCGGCAAGGGCTTCGCTATCGGTGCCGCCATCCTGACGTCACTCGCGCTGTTTGCTGCGTTTCTGACCCGTGCCGATCTGCTGCTGAAAGAACAGGACCCGACCTCGGACCTGCTCGGCTCGATCAACCTGCTCGACCCGATGGTCTTCAGCGGACTGTTTATCGGTGCCGTACTGCCGGCGCTGTTCACGGCCATGACGATGAAATCGGTCGGCGCAGCCGCGTTCAAGATGATCGAGGAAGTAAGGCGTCAGTTCCGCGACGACCCGGGCATCATGGAAGGCACCAGCGATCCCGACTACGCGCAGTGCGTCGCGATCTCGACGAAGGCCGCCATTCGCGAAATGGTTGCGCCCGGTGTCCTTATCATGGGTGCACCGCTCGTGACCGGGTTCCTGTTCGGCATCCAGGCCACGGCGGGACTGCTGGCCGGCTCACTGGTCGCCGGCGGCGTGCTGGCAATTTCGGCGTCAAACTCGGGCGGCGCCTGGGACAACGCCAAGAAATTCATCGAAGCCGGCAATCTCGGCGGCAAGGGCACCGACAATCACAAGGCCGCGGTCGTTGGCGATACGGTGGGCGATCCGCTGAAGGATACGTCCGGCCCGTCACTGAACATCCTGATCAAGTTGTCGGCCATTTTGTCGCTGGTATTCGTACCGTTCTTCGTACAGTACGGCGGCATCCTGCTGAAGTTCATGTAGGAGCGACGCTCTTTGGGACCATGAAAGCCCGGCCATGTGCCGGGCTTTTTTTTGCGCGGTGATTCCGCGTTTCCGCTATGGTCGCACCATGATCGTCGCGGTCGTCTTTTACCTTGCCCTGGTCTGGGGCGCGAACTTCATCTTCATGAAGTGGGCCGTCGAATACATTTCGCCCGGCCAGATCGTTCTCGTGCGCGTCATACCCGGCTTCCTCGTCGTGCTGGCCTTCGGTGTCCTCACGCGTCAGTTCCGGCGTGAACATCTGCGTTACGCACATCACTTCCTCGTCATGGGATGCCTCGCCGCGAGCTTCTACTACTACGCGTTTGCCGTCGGCACGTCGCTGCTGCCCTCCGGCATCGCCGGAGTCATCAGCGGCGCCGTACCCATCTTCGCGACCATTGCCGGCGTCATCTTCCTCCGCGATGAGCCGCTTGGCGCACGAAAGGCGGCGGCGATCCTGATCGGATTCGTCGGCATCGTCCTGCTCGCAAGACCCTTCGGTTCGGCGATCTCGGCGACAACTCCCGAGGGCGTGCTGTACATGGTCGCCGGTTCGCTGAGTTTCGGCGCGTCGTTTGTCTACGCCCGAAAATTCCTGTCACCCCTCGGGATCGGTGCCACGGCGCTTGCAGCCTACCAGCTCGGATTCGCAATACTGATCCAGTTTGCCGTAACCGACGTTCCGGATTTGCGACCCCTCGCAGCGGACCCGCTCGCGTTCTGGTCATTGCTGCTGGGTGTCGGCGTGTTCGGCACCGGAGGCGCCTTCATGGGCTACTACTATATCGTCGACCGACTGGGTGTGTTTCGTGCATCGGCCGTGACGTTCCTGCCGCCGGTAGTGGCGTTGTTCATCGGCGCGGTGCTCGTCAATGAGCCGATCACGGCGCTCGACTACATCGCGTCCGCGCTGATTCTCGGTGGGGTTCTCCTGCTGCGCCGGCGCTAGCAACCCGCTACCGGAGTCTGGCTACGGGTTCAGGATGCGATAGGTGCCGGTCGGCGATGTCGTACCAAGGGGCGCCGGCGCTTCCACGAAGTGCCCCTGCACAAAGTCGACGCCGACATCGCGCAGCCAGTCGAAGTCTTCCTGCTGCTCGACCTGCTCGGCGACAATGCGAAACTGCATCTTGCGTGCGAGTTTGATCATCGCAGCCACCATCTCCTGGTTGACCTCGTCGGTCTGCAGGTTGCGCGTGTAGGTGCCGTCGATTTTCAGGTAGTCGATGGGCAAATGCTTGAGGCTCGAGAACGACCCGAGGCCGCTGCCGAAATCGTCGAGCGAAAACTCGCAACCGATACCGTGCAGCACCTCGATGAAGCGCTGCGCATGTTGCACGTTCGACAAAATGGCCGTTTCCGTGACCTCGAAGCAGATCGAAGACGGGGCGACGCCGGAGCGGTCCAGCGCATCCACGACGAATCCGAGGAAAGATTCGTCCCCGAGCGTCTGGCTCGACAGGTTAATCGCGCAGCTGCGATGCGCCGGGAGCTTTATTTCACCGCCGGCAATGGCGGTCAGGGCCGCATTGATCACCCAGCGATCGATCTGCGGCATCATCTGGTAGCGTTCGGCGGGCCGCAGAAATTCCGCCGAGCCGGTCGGTTTGCCGCGGCCATCGGTCAGGCGCACCAGCACCTCGACAGACGGCCCGGTCTCGACCGGCCCGCTCATCGCGATGATCGGCTGCACCGCGAGCTCGAAGCCGTCCTCGTGCAACGCTTCCTGCAGCTGTCGCAGCCACTGGATATCGCCGCGTTCACGCGCCACGGCCTCGTCACGCGCGGAATAGACATGCACCTGGCCGCGACCCGACTGTTTTGCCATGTAACACGCGGAATCCGCCGCGCTCATGACATCCTGCAGCGTGCCGCTGGCATGGCTGATTTCGACGAGGCCGATGGAGACGCCAATGTTGAAGATCTTGTCCTTCCAGACAAAGCGGTAGTCGGCGACGGCATTGCAGATGTCGGTCGCAATCTGTCGCGCCTTGTCAATGGGACAACCGATCAGCAGCGCACCGAACTCGTCACCGCCAAGGCGGCCGACGAAGTCGGAGTCACGCACCTGCTCCTTGATCAGCGCCGCGACTTCGCGAAGCATGTTGTCGCCCGCCAGATGCCCGCAGGTGTCGTTGACGGCCTTGAAGCGATCGAGGTCCATGTAGAACAACATGTGAACGGCCTCTTCGGCGTGGGCCGAGTCCATCGCGTCGTCAAGCCGTCGCTCGAATTCGCGGCGATTGATCAGGCCGGTCAGCGGATCGTGGGTCGCCTGGTAGGACATCTGGCGCGTCAGGCCGCGCAGCTCGCTGACGTCGTGGAATACGACCACGGCGCCCGAAATACTGTTACCCGGCCCGCGCACCGGCGAGGCAGTGATCTCTACCGAATGCTCGTGTTCGCCGTCTGCGCTGACCATTACCGCGCGGCGCCCCATGTTGACGCGGCGCCGCATGGCCAGGCAACGCTCGACCGGGTCGCCGAGCGGGCGGCGATCGGCATCGTCCACCAGCGTAAACAGCTCACCGACCCGGTGTCCTGACGCGTCGTCGCGGTTGGCGCCGATCAGCGTCTCAGCTGCGAGATTCATGTAGTCGATGCGACCGTCATTGTCGGTTGTGATGACTCCCTCGGAAATCGACTCAAGCGTGTACTGCGCCTGGCGCTTGCTCCGTGACAGCGATACTTCGAGACTCTTGCGGTGACTGACGTCGCGCGCGACGGTAATGATCGCCGGGTGACCACGAAACTCGATATTCGAACTCTGCGCCTCCACCCACAACCCGGTCTGGTTGCCGTTGATGAGCTGCACTTCGATACGTCGCGGCGCGTCCTCCCCGGCGAGTCGCTTTGCAACCGTCTTGCGAAACAGTGCGCGATAGGCCGGCTTGACGAGATCGGCAACGTCGCGCCCGACGAGCTGCGGCGGTGCCAGGCCGACGAGCCCCGCCGCCGACTCGTTGGCAAGCAGTATCTTCTCGTCATGGATCAGGACGATCTCGGGCAACGTATGGGCAAAGTCGCGAAACAGCCGATCGCGTCCCTGGATTTTCTCGTCGCGTTCGCCGAGCGCATCGAACAGGCGGTTCACCGTGTTCGCAACCTGCGCGGTATCGGCATCGTTCGGAACGGTCAGTCGACGCCCGACCGACGCGTCCCTTGACGCTTCCAGCATCTCGTCGTTGAGCCGCCGGATGCGACGCATCAGGTTGCTGCGACTCGCCCACAGCCAGGCTGCGATGCCCGCCGCGACCGCCGCGAGCAGGACGAATACGGCGTTAATCAGAAGTGGTGACATGCAGAGCCCGGAAGTCGACGCATTATTATTATCAAGATACCGTCTGGACGGAGATGTTCATTTGTTATTATTGGGCTCAATACGTATCTCCGAACGCGGAGATTTGAGGTACAAAAAGCTTACATAAACCAAGCGTCTGTAAGCATATCCCAGCAACGTGACCACGCCGCGGCGATTCACCATAATTCTGGAACCGTGGACGACCCAGATGGCGTCGCGCCGCGGTTTTGCAAGGCGCTTGCCCCACAATCCGGGCAATGACCGGAAACTACAGGTAGCACACGCATGAACACTGATTTCGCCCGCCAGCAAATGATCAAACAGCAGGTACGTGCCTGGGATGTCTTCGACGAGAGCGTTCTCAACGTGCTGGCGGAGGTACCGCGCGAGGACTTCGTCGCAGACGGCTTCGAATCGCTGGCATTTGCCGATACCGAAATCCCGATCGGCAACGGTGAATCGATGATGACGCCGACCGTCGAGGGCCGGGTGCTGCAGGCGCTGCAGGTCGGCGCCGATGACAACGTGCTCGAAATTGGCACCGGTAGCGGATTCCTGACCGCGTGTCTCGCCAGCCTCGCCCGCAACGTGACATCGATCGATATCTACCCCGATTTCATCGAGACGGCGCGCGCGCGACTGGGCCGGTGCAATATCACCAACGTCGAACTGCTCGAGATGGACGGCACTGCCGAACTGCCTGAGGGCCCGTTCGACGCAATCGCCGTCACCGGGTCGTTGCAGACTTTCGACTCGCGCCTTGTCGACGCGCTCGCGCCGGGCGGACGGCTGTTTGTCGTCGTCGGCGACCCGCCCGTCATGGAAGCGCGTCGGGTCACGAAAACAGACGACGGCTGGGACAGCGAGGCCTTGTTCGAGACCGAACTCGCGCCGCTGACAAACGGCGCGCTGCCACCGCAGTTTTCATTCTGACGGATTATTTGCGGCCCTCACGAAACCAGTCGGGCCGTTGCCGCATCTAAGTCCAGACACCAGGGTTTTCAACTGGTTTAGTGATATAGTAGACTATAACACCTCACGCCCCTGCGTATCGCGACGGGCGCTCCAATCCGGAACGGGATAAGATGAAAAAACTTATAAAGATCAACGCGTTATTGTTCGCTCTTGCCCTGGCTGGCCCGGCTTCAGCCTCCTCGCTGCTCGAGATCTACCAGCAGGCACTGCAAAGCGACCCGTCGATCCACGAAGCGGAAGCGCGCCGGCTTGCAGCGCTCGAGGCGAAACCGCAGGCACGCGGCGTGTACCTGCCACAGGTGGGCTTCGGCGGCAGCTACACGATGTCGGAGCGCGCAGGTCCGGACCTGATCCAGCCCGATCCGGCGCAGCCACCCATCCCGGTCACCGCGACCACGGAGAGCGACACGGCACAGTGGGGATTCCAGTTGCGCCAGACCGTGTTCCGCTGGGACCAGATCGTCAACATAAAACGTGCCGACAAGACGATTGCCCGCGCCGAAGCGCTGCGCGAGTCGGCGCAGCAGGACCTGATCGTGCGCGTCGCACAACGCTATTTCGACGTACTGGCCGCCGAGGACCGGCTGACGTCAATCAACGCCGATCGTCGAGCCATCGCGCGGCGTCTTGAGCAGGCCAAGCAACGCTTCGACGTCGGCCTTATCGCCATCACCGACGTTCAGGAATCACAGGCGGCCTATGACCAGTCCATTGCCGATGAAATCGCGGCCAAACGATCGCTGGCAACTGCGCGCGAATTCCTGCGCGAAATCACGGGCGAGTACGTTGCTGAACTGAAAGCGCCGAGCGACGACTTCCCGCTGGTGGCGCCGGACCAGAGCGAAGCGGAATGGGTCGACCTGTCGATGAGCCAGAACCTGAATCTCGTGGCGAGCCGGCTGGACGAACGACTGGCACGCGACGAAATTTCGTTCCGCCGCAGCGGCCACTATCCGACACTGGACCTGACCGCGACGACGGGCACGTCGGATACATCGTCGAAGTACTCGGCGATCAACCCGATTACCGGGCAACCGATCATCAGTGAGAACGATCTGCGCAACGACAGCGACAGCATCGTGCTGCAGTTCAACATCCCGTTGTTTGCCGGCGGCGGCACGTCGTCGCGCGTGCGCGAGGCCGTTTACCTGCATCGCGCGTCGATGGAACAGCTGCAACGCGTGACCCGCGAAACGGAACGGCAATCCCGTGACGCGTATCTCGGCGTCCTGTCCGAACAAAGTCGTGTCAGGGCACTGGAGCAGGCCGTTGCGTCCAGCCGAACCGCGCTGCAGGCCACACAGGCCGGCTACGAAGTCGGTACGCGCACGATAGTCGAAGTACTTAACTCGCAATTCTCGCTGTACCTGGCGATTACCAACTACTACCAGAGCCGCTACGACTACATCATGAACGTGCTGCGGCTGAAGCAGGCGGCAGGCAGCCTGCGCGTACAGGACCTCGAGGAAATCGACCGCTGGCTGGTCGATCGACCGACGCCGGAAGAACGCCTCGCCGAGGAAGAAGAACCCGCGTCGTAGCCGGCCGCTACTCTTCGCTCAGCAGCGGCTCCAGCAACACCAGGAGCCGCTGCAATGCGCCCCGGTTCTGCGCCAGCACCTTGAGTGCGTTGTCCCCCAGCAGTTTCGCCTCGTGCGGCTGATCGAGCAGCCTGGCCACGACATCGGCCAGTTCGTCACTGCTCGCCACCATCCGCAACGCGCCCAGCTCGATGAACTTTTCGGCGATATCGATCGCGTTGAATACGTGCGGTCCGGTGATGATCGGCAACCCCAGCGCGGCCGGTTCCAGCAGGTTGTGACCACCGATGGGAACGAGGCTGCCGGCGACGAACGCAATGTCGCTGGCCGCATAAAACAGCGGTACCTCGCCCATCGTATCAACGAGGAAGACTTCCGTTGTGGCTTCGCAGGATTGCTTGTCTGAGCGAGACACTACATCGAATGCCTGCTTGCGAACGAGTTGTCGGACCGGCGCAAACCGTTCCGGGTGACGCGGCACCAGCACCAGCAGCAAATCGGGGAAGCGCTCCAGCAACTGCCGGTGGACGGCCAGCAGCTGGTCTTCCTCGCCGTCGTGGGTGCTTGCCGCGATCCATACCGGGCGATCGCCGAACAACGCCTGCCGCAGCAGTCCGCCCTGCTCCGCAATCTGCGGATCGGTTTCCACGTCAAACTTGATGTTGCCCGTCACCCAGGTGCGGACCGAATTCGCGCCGAGTTCGAGAAACCGGTCCGCATCGGCCTGGCTTTGCGCGGCGATGATGATGCCGTGCGACAGCGTTTCCCGTATCAACGGCAACATTCGCCGATAGCCGGGAATCGAGCGCGGCGACACCCGTGCGCTGACCAGGATCAGCGGTATCTGCCGCTTGCCACAGCCGCGGTACAGGTTCGGCCAGATTTCCGTCTCCATGATCATCGCGGCGCGCGGCTGCACCGTTTCGAAGAAGTTGCGAATGGCGTGCGGGAACTCGAACGGGTTGTAGCAATGCTCAACGGAGTCACCAAAAATAGACGCGACGCGTGCGGCGCCTGTCGGCGTCACCGTTGTTACGAGAATGCGCCGCCCTGGAAAGTGTTCCTGTAGTGCACGTATCAGCGGTACCGCAGCCTGCACCTCACCGACGGAGACGGCGTGTATCCAGATGCATTTATCGAGACGCGGGTAACCGAAACCGAAGCGTTGCCCGATACGGTCGAGATAACTGCGATTTCCCAGCCCGCGCAGGAGCCAGTAGCCCGCATACGGAACCAGCAGCAGATACGTCAGCAGGTTGTAGAAGAATCGCACTTTTCCCGGCGGACCCTAGTCAGCGAGCTTGTCGATAATTCGACTCGACGAATGGCCGTCGCGAAACGCCAGCACACGCACTTCGCCGCCGTTCGCCAGAACCTCTTTTGCCCCGGCAATTTCGTCGGGCTTGTAGTCGCCCCCCTTGACCAGGACATCCGGCAATACCGCGGCGATCAGGGCGGCCGGCGTATCGTCTGAAAACGGCACGACCCAGTCAACGGCGGCGAGCCCTGCCAGCACGAGCAAGCGGTCTTCGAGTGCGTTGATCGGACGCGACTCGCCCTTCAGTCGGCGTACCGAGTCGTCGTCATTGACCGCAACGATCAAACGATCTCCGAGGCTCTTCGCTTCCTCGAGATAGGAAACGTGCCCGGCGTGCAGCACGTCAAAGCAACCATTGGTCATGATGATGCGCTCGTTGCGATCGCGCGACTCGGCAACCATGAGCTGCAGCTCGTTGAGCCCGACCAGACCGCGGCCGCCCTGCCCGCGCTGGTGCAACGCAATGCTGATCTCGCCGGGCGTGACCGTTGCCACGCCGATCTTGCGCACGACCAGTCCGGCCGCAACATTGGCGAGTGCGGCAGCAGCGGCGAGCCCATGGCCGGCTGCCAACGCCGCCGCCAGCGTGGCGATCACGGTGTCGCCAGCACCGGTCACGTCGTACACCTCGCGCGCCTGCGTCGACAGAAATACCGGCTCCTGCCCGGATTCCAGCAACAACATGCCCTTTTCGCTGCGCGTAACCAGCAATGCATCCAGTTCGAGGTCGGCGACCATGGCCTGGCCGCGCTGTACCAGGTCGTCGTCACTCTGACAGACTCCGGCGACCGCTTCGAACTCCGTCTGGTTCGGCGTAATGAGCGATGCACCGCGGTACTTCGAAAAATCCGTGCCTTTCGGGTCGACCAGTGAGGGCACCCCTGCACTGCGGCACGCCGCGATCATCGCCTCGACTTCCGTCAGGGCGCCTTTGCCGTAGTCAGACAGGATGGCCGCTCCAGCGCCCGCAACGGATTTCTCGAGCACCTTGACAAGCCCGTCACCGCGGAGCGGCGCCACGTTCTCCTGATCCAGGCGGATCAGTTGCTGGCCACGGCTTTGCACTCGCGTTTTCGTAATGGTTGGCCGGTCATCGACTTTGTGAAAGTCGCAGGTAATGCCCCGCCCGCCCATGATTGCCGCGAGCGAGTCAGCCGCCTCATCCTTGCCGGTTACGCCGACCAGGCTCGTGGCGACACCCAGGCTTGCCAGGTTGACCGCAACGTTTGCGGCGCCGCCGGGTCGATCGTCGGTTTCGTGTACGTGCACGACCGGCACGGGCGCCTCGGGTGAAATACGGCCGGTCGAGCCGAACAGGTAGCGGTCCAGCATCACGTCGCCGGCCACGACAACGCGCGTTTCGGAGAAATCGGGAATCGAGATAGTCACGGAGCCAAATCTTACCTGACTCAAGGACTTGCAGCGACAGCCTTACTCGAGCCGCTTCGGCGACACCAGGATGCCATCCTCGTCGCAATAGACCCAGGCACCGCTTTCGAAACAGACTCCGCCAAATTCAACCGCGACGTCGACAGCACCGTGGCCGCGCTTGTCGCTCCGGGCAGGATTGGTGCCCAGCGCCTTGACGCCGACATCAATAACGGCAATCCCGGACGAGTCACGAATCGCGCCATGGATGATGACGCCGGCCCAGTTGTTTGCCGCGGCGTTCGCGGCCAGCCTGTCGCCCATCAGGGCCCGCTCGGTGGATCCCCGCCCGTCGACGACGATGACACCACCCGAGCCGTCCTCTTCCAGCAACCGCCGGAAGAGGACGTTATCGTGATGGCATGAGACCGTGCGCACCGGTCCAAAAAACTGCTGCTTGCCGCCGAAGTCCCGAAACTGCACCGAGCAGGTTGTAACGATGTCCTCGAAGTCGTCGTAGAGATCGGTGGTCGGCCGCACTACGAGAACTGGTTCATCGTGTTGTCGGCGCCGGATGCTTTCAGTGCCGCATCACCGGAGAAGTATTCCTTGTGCGCGTCACCAATGTCGGAACCCGCCATGTTCTGGTGCTTGACGCAGGCGATACCCTGCCGAATCTCCTCGCGCTGCACATTGAGGACGTAACCCAGCATGCCCTCGTCGCCGAAGTAGCGCTTCGCAAGATTGTCGGTCGAGAGCGCCGCCGTATGGTACGTCGGCAGCGTGATGAGGTGGTGAAAGATGCCGGCTTCGCGCGCTGCGTCTGCCTGGAAGGTGCGAATCCGTTCGTCGGCCGCGATCGACAGTTCGCTGTCGTCATACTCGGCACTCATCAGCTTGTCGCGATCGTAGGCGGACAGGTCGCGTCCCTCGTCCTGCCAGGCGTCGAACACCTGCTGGCGAAAATTCAGCGTCCAGTTGAATGACGGGCTGTTGTTGTAGACGAGTTTCGCGTTCGGGATCACGTCACGAATCCGGTTCACCATGCCACCGATCTGGCCAATGTGTGGTTTTTCGGTTTCGATCCACAGGAGGTCGGCGCCGTTTTGCAGCGACGTAATGCAGTCGAGTACGCAACGATCTTCACCGGTTCCCGAACGGAACTGGTACAGGTTGCTGGCGAGGCGTTTCGGACGCGCCAGCTTGCCGTCGCGGTTGATCACAACGTCGCCGTTTTGCAGGTCCTTTGGTGCAATTTCTTCAACGTCCAGGAATGCGTTGTACTGGTCGCCCAGGTCGCCCGGCTCCTTCGTCACGGCGATTTGTTTGGTCAGGCCCGCACCCAGCGAGTCGGTACGTGCAACGATGACGCCATCGTCGACGCCGAGTTCGAGAAACGCGTAACGAACCGCGCGAATCTTCGCCAGGAAGTCGTCGTGCGGCACCGTTACCTTGCCGTCCTGGTGGCCGCATTGCTTCTCGTCGGATACCTGGTTTTCGATCTGGATCGCGCAGGCGCCCGCCTCGATCATCTTCTTTGCGAGCAGGTAGGTCGCTTCCTCGTTGCCAAAGCCGGCGTCGATGTCGGCAATGATCGGCACGACGTGCGTCTGGAAGTTCTCAATGCGCTTCTTGATGTCCTGCTCACCGACGGTATTGCCCTCTTCCCGGGCTTTGTCGAGCTCGCGAAAAAGCCCGCCGAGCTCGCGTGCATCGGCCTGGCGCAGGAACGTGTACAGCTCTTCGATCAAGGCCGGAACCGACGTCTTTTCGTGCATCGACTGATCGGGTAACGGCCCGAACTCGGAACGCAATGCGGCAACCATCCATCCGGACAGGTACAGGTACTTGCCCTTCGTCGTACCGAAGTGTTTCTTGATGGAGATCATTTTTTGCTGGCCGATAAAGCCGTGCCAGCAGCCCAGCGACTGCGTGTAGTTGGAGGGATCCGCGTCGTAGGCCGCCATGTCTTCGCGCATGATCTTCGCGGTATAGCGCGCGATATCGAGACCTGTCCTGAAGCGGTTCTGCGCCTTCATGCGCGCGACGTTTTCGGGGTCAATGGCGTTCCATGCGCTGCCCTGGCTGGCGATCAGGTTGGCGGCGTTAGCTACGTCGTCGTAATACTGGGACATGACTGAATCCTCAAATGTGCTGAACAAAACACAGGCACTTCCTGTGCCTGCTGAGGATCAGTCTACGTTCATTTCTTGAAGAATTTCACAGAAAAAATTTCACAGTGTGAATTTCACACTGCGGTCATCCGCCGCAGGCCGTCGCGACGGGTCACCTGGCTATCCTTGATCGTCAGCACGATGCTGACACCCTTGACCTCGCGTCTAGCCGGTATGTCCGGCTTCTAGCCGCACTTCGAGTCGCCGCATGACAGGCACGTCATGCAGCCGTCCATCATGATGACGGCCGTTGTGTTGCACTTGGCGCAGAGCTGCGCGCCTTCGGGGTACTCGCTGTCCGAAAACGCATCCGTCTGCTTTTGCGCTTCTTCAAACTCGGCGCGCTTTTTGGCGATCAACTCTTTCTGGCCGGCGTCGAGTTCCGGTGTTGAAATCATGCCAATCATGATCAGGTGCTTCTCCACGATGTGGCCGAGCTCGGCAATGATCGACGGCATGAACTTGCCGCCTGGCTGCCAGTAACCACCGCGCGGATCGAATACGGCCTTCAGCTCCTCGACGAGGAATGTCACATCGCCGCCCTTCCTGAAGACGGCCGAGATAATACGCGTCAGCGCTACGATCCACTGGTAGTGGTCCAGGTTTTTCGAATTGATGAAGATCTCGAACGGACGGCGTTTCTCGTGCTCGGTACCCTCGTTCAGAATGATGTCGTTGATCGTCACGTACATGGCGTGATCGGAGACCGGCGTCTTCACCTTGTAGGTCGAGCCGACGAGCATTTCCGGACGCTCGAGCTTCTCGTGCATGCGGATGACTTCGGCACGATCCCCGCCGCCTTCGCGCGGGAATTCTTTGACTTCGGGTTTCTGCTCGGCTTCGGGCTGTTTCACTGCATAGCCAACAATCTTTTTGTCAATCTTGTTCATCGTGTGTCCTATCCGGCTAGAACTTGCCGTAGTAGCCTTCTTTCAAGGCATCAAACAGGTTGGCGGCGGTGTGCGTCTCGCCGTCGTATTCGACTTCCTCGTCACCTTTCAGCTCAATCGTCGATCCGTCCTCGAGCGTGAAGGTGTAGACGGTGTTCTTGAGATCCTTCTCCTTGACCAGCACGCCCTGGAACGCCTCCGGATTGAAGCGGAACGTCGTGCAACCCTTCAGGCCCTGGCTATAGGCGTACAGGTAAATATCCTTGAAGTCCTCGTACTTGTAATCCGTCGGAACGTTCGCCGTCTTGGAAATCGACGAATCGATCCATTTTTGGGCGGCCGCCTGGATGTCGACGTGCTCTTTCGGCGTGATTTCGTCCGCGGTAATAAAGTAATCCGGCAGCGTGCTGCCCGGTGCGCCCTCGCCGACGCCGGCCGGCATCGCCTCTTCGTCGACGAGCGCACGATAGGCAAGCAGTTCGAACGAAAACACGTCGACTTTCTCTTTTGTCTTCTTGCCCTGGCGAATCACGTTGCGGAAGTAATGGTGTGCAAAGCTCGGCTCAATGCCATTCGATGAGTTGTTCGCCAGCGACAGTGAAATCGTGCCGGTTGGCGCTATCGAGCTGTGGTGCGTGAACCGGGCACCCTGCTCAGCCAGCTGCTCGACGAGCTCCGGCGCTTCTGCCGCAACGCGCTGCATGTAGCGGCTGTACCTGGCATGCAGGATGCGTCCGGGCACCTTGTCACCGACCTGGTAGCCGTCGGCACGCATCTCCGGGCGCTTCCTGAGCATCTCCTCGGTGACCTCGAACGTTTCGTTCATGATCGGGGCGGGACCCTTTTCTTTCGACAGCTCCAACGCCTCTTCCCAGCCGGCGAGCGCCAGCTCGCGCGCGACTCTCTCGGTGAACTCGACCGCCGCCGGCTCGCCATACTTCATGCGCTGCATCGTAATTGTCGACCCGAGACCCAGAAAGCCCATGCCGTGACGACGCTTGCGCTGGATCTCGTTGCGCTGCTGCGGCAACGGCAGCCCGTTGATCTCGACGACGTTGTCGAGCATGCGGGTGAACACCCTGACGACCTTGCGGAAGTTGTCCCAGTCGAATGTCGCGTCCTCGGTGAACGGTTTTTCGACAAACTTCGTCAGGTTGACCGAACCGAGCAGGCAGGAGCCGTACGGCGGCAGCGGCTGCTCCCCGCAGTTATGTGCGTGCAAACCGTTCCCGTCAAAGGTATTGATGCCGGGCACCTGCACGTCGTAGACATCGTCCGTGCCATCGGCAGCCACACTCTCGACACGGGCAACAAAGCGCTCGCGATTGAGTTCTCGACGATAACCGCTCAACAACCGCTGCAGGCGTTCCGCCTTGTCGCTGTCCGAGAATCCAACCAGCGCCTGGAATTGCGAGAGATTCTCTCCACTGATGACCAATTCGTGCTGTGCCCGGGTTGCGTATTCTTTGCTACCGCCCTTGCCGTCCGGCAATACGCGAATACCCGCTGTGCGACGATCGGTATAGATGGCCGACGCCACGCCAAGGCGCAACAACATGCGCTGTACGCTTTCCAGGCACGGCAAATCCGACTGCGACAAGCGAACACTGACACCTTTCTCCTGCGATCCCTGCACAGAGCCGTCCGCATCAAACAGCCCTTTCAGAAACCCCCGGTAACAATCACCGGACGCCTGCTCCAGGCGCGCACTGATGCGCTTGTTGCCGGGTTGCATGCCAAGCTCTAGTGCCAGGTCGCGCAACGATGCCAGCCGCAAACGGTATTCGCCGCGGCCGTTAACCTCGCTCCACCCGGAGAAATCAGCGCGTTGCGGCATTGTCGATGCACAACGCAAAGCTTCGGCCATAACGGCCTGCGCGCCCGCCGACAACGATGCATCGGCACCGTTCGCAACGGCAGCCGACGCCCATACCGACAGCACCGCCCGATCCGCCGTCAATGTGCCGTCTCCAACCAGCATTCCGAGCAGGTAGCCCTGCTCCTGGCTGTAGTCGCCTTGCCACGACGCATTCGTCCGGTGATCGTTCAGGAGTACACGGTCACCCTGGCGCAACTTGCCGGCTTCGCACCATTCGGTGCTGGTCTCGTAGCGTGTAAAACGTGTCACCCGGCGCACACGATGATCCGCGGTGAGACGAAGCTGGTAGCCTTCCCGAGTCTTGAGGCGCACGACGGCCTTGGTAGCTGTCTTGAAGAATCCCTCGGCTCCGCTCGCGTGCGACGCGCCGTCAACGCGCGCCGCAAAGGGCTTGCCGATCAAATCCTGAACCTGGCGCGGTCCCGACTCTGTATGCACCCACGTATCGGCCGTCACGCACGGGTTGGTTGCGCGGATATTCTCGCAGAACCAGTTGTTGTTCATCTCGTTGACCTTGTCGATCAGCACGAAGCCAGGCTCCGCGAAATCGTAGGTCGACGCCATGATGATGTCCCAGACGCGCCGCGCCGGCAGCGTCTTGTAGATCTTGCAGGCCGCCAGGCCCTCGTTGTCGGTGACGTAGTTACCGGCTTCCGGCCACTCGCGCCAGACGAATTGCGTGTCATCCGACACATCGAGGCCGTCGACCTCGACTTCTTTCGGCGTCACCGGGAACGCAAGCTTCCAGTCCTCTTCATTGATGACGGCCTGCATGAATTCGTCGGTGACGAGCAGCGACAGGTTGAACTGCCGCAACCGCCCGTCCTCGCGCTTGGCGCGAATGAACTCGATGACATCCGGGTGGCCGACATCGAATGTACCCATCTGCGCCCCGCGCCGCCCGCCGGCCGAACTGACGGTGAAACACATCTTGTCGTAGATATCCATGAACGACAGCGGGCCGGACGTGTAGGCGCCCGCACCCGTGACGTACGCGCCCTTCGGCCGCAGCGTCGAGAATTCGTACCCGATACCGCAACCGGCCTTGAGGGTCAGGCCAGCTTCATGCACCTTGTTGAGGATATTGTCCATCGAATCGCCAACCGTACCCGACACGGTGCAGTTGATCGTCGACGTCGCTGGCTTGTGCTCGTGGGCGCCGGCATTGGAAATAATGCGACCGGCCGGAATCGCGCCCGAGCGCAGCGCCCAGACGAACTCCTTGAAATAGTGCTCGCGCTTCGACTCCACCTCGACGTCGGCCAGCGCCTGCGCGACTCGCTTGTACGTGTCGTCGAGATCCTGGTCGATTTTCGCCCCGTCTTTGGCGGTGAGGCGGTATTTCGCATCCCAGATATCCAGTGATGCCGGTTGAAATTCGATGTCCGTGACCGTGTGCGTATCCAGATTAACGGCAGACTTCATAGGTCCTGTATCTCCCCTGAACTCCCTTTAAGGAGGCCCCGTGCGTTCTTTCTTATCCCTACCCGGCCACTGGCCGGCGCGCTTTCTTCGAGGACAAAGGATCCCGCTCGTCAGGTGCCAGAGAACACACGACGAGGGCCGTTGCCAGCTTCTTTTTCCTCGTTGAATAGACACAAGATGTTGTGTCTGAGTGCGCACTAGATTATGCCCGTACAGGACTGCTGTCAAGCGATTTCGGCATTTTTCTTCATAGGTGTTTTGCAAACTGAATCAATAAGTTACGAAATCTTTGCGAGTAAGTGCTTTAAAAATAGAGGAAAAAAAAAGCCACTTTCGAGAAATCGCCAAAGCACAACATATAGTGGCCCTTTGACGGGTCGAAATCACCCGCAAAAGCGGCCGGAAATGCGTTGTTTCCACGTGAAAAAAGGCCCTTGAAACCGGCTCTGGCGACCCTAAATAGCGTGCATCCCAGCCACCAATTGCGGAGAAAACCCATGAATATCACTCGTTTTGAGCCCTGGTCTTTCGTCGATCTGCTGCACCGCGATCTCGACCGACTCGCGACGCGTCGCGTCCCGGGCGAAGGGGACGAAAACACCATCGCCAACTGGATGCCGGCCGTCGACATTGTCGAAGAGAAAGACCGGTTTGTACTGCGTGCCGACGTTCCCGGCGTCAACCCGGCCGACATCGAGGTCTCGATGGATGCCGGTGTGTTGACGGTCAGCGGCGTGCGCCACGCCGAGGACCGCAGCGAAAATGACGGCATCAAGCGCTTCGAACGCCTGACCGGCCGCTTCTTCCGCCGCTTTACGCTGCCCGAGACGGCAGATGCGGACGGCATTACGGCCAGGAGCAGCAACGGCATCCTGGAGGTCGCGATCCCCAAACAGCCCGAAGTGCAGGCCCGACGCATCACCGTCGAAGCCGCATAAGACGGAACCAAAGACTGCCCGAACGCGACTAATTGTTGCGTTCGGGCATCAATTGATAGGCCTATAATTCCTTTCAGGCATTGTGTTCACGAGCGATTCAGCTCTGGACCACTACCTTCGCAGATGACAGATTCGAGGCAACCGGTCATGACGACAACCCGCTTTTTTCTTTCCTCAATTCTCGCGTTAATCGTTTCGACCGGAAGCGCGCTGGCGCAGCTGCCGCAAGCCGTCCGGGGCGAGCCCGTTGTCAGCCTGGCGCCGCTGGTCGAGGAAGTCGCACCGGCGGTCGTCAATATCCGCGTCAGCCAGACCGTGCAATCGCGGCAGAGCCCGTTCGGCAACGACGAGTTTCGGCGCTTTTTCGGCCTGCCCGATTCCCGTGGCGGCAGTCGCCAGGTGGAGAGCGCCGGTTCGGGCGTGATCGTGGACGCCGAGCGCGGCCTGATCCTGACCAACCATCACGTCGTCGGCGAAGCCGACGAGATCCGAATCTCACTGATCGACGGCACGGAATACGAAGCCGAACTCGTCGGTTCGGACCCCGGCACCGACATCGCGGTCATCAAGGTGGATGTCGAAGGCCTGACCGACATGCCGGTCGGCGATTCCAGCAAGGCGCGCGTCGGCGACTTTGTCATCGCGATCGGCAACCCGTTCGGGCTGGACCACACGGTGACGTCCGGCATTGTCAGCGCCCTGGGACGCTCGGGCATCAGCCAGAACGGCTACGAAGATTTCATCCAGACCGATGCATCGATTAACCCGGGCAATTCGGGCGGCGCACTGGTCAACATGAACGGCGAGCTCATCGGCATCAATTCAGCGATTATCAGCCGTACCGGCGGCAACGTCGGTATCGGCTTCGCCGTCCCGACCGAAATCGCGAGTTCGATCATGAGCCAGATCCTGGATTACGGCGAGATTCGCCGCGGGCTGCTCGGCGTCACGATCGAAACGGTTGACGCAGAGGCCGCTGCCGCGCTCGGCAGCAACATCGACGGCGGTGTCCTGATCACCGGTGTGAATCCGGGGTCCGGTGCCGACCAGGCCGGCCTCGAGGCCGGCGACATCGTAACGGAGCTGAACGGCAACAAGGTCAGCAACATGTTCGAGCTGCGCAACAAGGTCGGACTGATGCGCTCGGGTGACTCCGTCAACGTCACCTATTACCGGAAGGACGACCGCCGCTCGACGACGGCGACACTGGGCAACGCCGCCAACCAGATGGCGCTGGGGGAAAACATCCACCCCGGCCTCGCTGGCGCGGTTTTTTCCAGCGCGGCGACGGCCTCGGACGTCGATGGCGTGGAGATTATCGAGGTGCAGGAAAGCAGCTCCGCAGCACAACGCGGACTACGCTCGGGCGACCTGATTACCCGCGTCAACAGGATTCCCGTGTCGAACCTCGCGGACCTGCAGCGCGTTGCCGCCCAGTACCGCATCCTGTTCCTGAACGTGACCCGCGGTGACCGCGAACTGATGTTCCAAATCCGCTAACATGGGCAGCACGTAACAACGTGCTGTGCCCATGAAGAATCGTCATGTACTGAGGTTTGCCGCGAGCTGCGTTTGCTGGCTGGCTGTGCAGGCGCCGGCGACGGCCGCATCGGACCTTGAACGCCAGCGCGAACTTTTTCGTGACGCCTACGAGTCCGTGGAACGCGGCAGCTGGCAGGCGGTCGAGTCACTGCCTGCCGCCGACCAGCAGCTGCTGCAACGCTACGTATTGTGGCCTGACCTGCGCGCGACCTGGCTCAAGGCCAATATCAGGACGGTGCCAACCGTCGAGGTCGACACCTTCCTGCTCAAGTACGCGGGCCTCAAACCGGCACGCGAACTACGCTACCGGCAGGCCCTGAATTTCGCGCGTCGTGGCGACCTCGCCAGTTATCTCACGATCTACGAACAGTTCTACCAGGGGCAGGGATTCGCCAGGCTCGATTGCCTTGCCCTGCAGGCGGAGCTTGACGCCGGACGCGAGCAACGCGTCACGCATCGGGCACTGGAACTCTGGTTGGTCGGACACAGCCAGGTCGACGAGTGCGACCCGGTATTCCGTTTTCTCGCCGACGAAAACCATCTCGGCCTCGTCCAGTACCAGGATCGATTCAAACTCGCGATCAAGGAGCGTGAGTTCTCGCTGGCGCGCTGGCTTGCCAAAAAGATCGACCAACGCCATATCGATATCGCGACCGAATGGCAGCGCGCGCAAACCGATCCGGAGGCATTCCTCAGGAAAAAACGTGCGGTTGCCGACAACGACACGTTGCGCGCGCAGCTCGTCTACGCCGCCGAGCGACTGACCTACCGCGACCCGGAACTGGCACATGACCTCTGGCGCAAGGTCGTCAAGCGCCACAATTTTTCCGAATCGCAAAAACTGCTGACCGCGCGTCACATTGCGCTCTGGACCGCCCGCGACAACCTGCCGGGCGCCTACAAGCGGCTCACCAGCCTCCCCGCGGCCGCACAAAGCGATGAAGTATTGCGGTGGCGGGCGCGTATCAGCCTGCGCGATGCCAACTGGCGCGCGCTTGCGAAAGACATCGAGTTGATGTCCGACGATGTTCGCAGCACCGAGGAGTGGCGTTACTGGCGGGCCGTGGCGCTCAAGAACACCAAGGATGCGCTGCGCGCGTTGCCCGAACTCGAAGCGTTGAGCGAGGAGCGCGGTTATTACGGCTTTCTCGCGGCTGATGAGTTGCAGAAGGCCTACCCGCTGGACGATACCGGCCTGCTGGCTGACGAGTCGATCATCGGCACGATCGCTTCACGTACCGGCATCGTGCGCGCTCGCGAACTCTTCTACGTCGGTCAGGACGGTCGCGGCCGCTCCGAATGGGACGCGGCCATCCGCTACTTCCGCGACGAAGAAAAGCTGCAGGCGGCTATTCTGGCGGACCGCTGGGGCTGGCATTCGCGCGCGATAGCGACAGCGGCGAGCATCGGCGAGTACGACGACCTCGCGCTGCGCTATCCGCTGCCGTTCAAGGACGCGTTCGAAGCGGCGTCGGTCACGGCAAGCATTTCGCCAACCTGGGCTTACGGCATAGCGCGCAGCGAAAGCCTGTTCATGCGCGACGTGCGATCGCACGCCGGCGCAATCGGCCTGATGCAACTGATGCCGGCGACAGGGCGCGAGGTGGCCGCGGAAATCCAGCTGCAGTACTCCGGTCTCGCAACCCTGACCGACCCCGACGACAACATCCGCCTCGGCACGACCTATCTCGGCATGATGGCGGAACGCTACTCCGGCAATCACATCCCGGCGACGGCGGCCTATAACGCCGGACCCCATCGCGTCGACAAGTGGCTACCCGAGAAAGGGACGGTCGATGCACGCGTCTGGATCGAAAACATTCCGTTCAACGAGACACGCGAATACGTCAAGCGGGTTTTGACGGCGCAGACCATTTTCCACTGGCGCATTACCGGCCAGGTACGCCGCCTGTCCGACGAACTGCGCACGGTCGAAGCGCGCAACGAACAACTCGCGTCACGCTAGGGCCGGTCTGGACTAGTCGTAGCGGCTTGCCGGCGGACGTGCCGCCCGCTCCCTGACGGCCGCATAGAAACACGGGAAGTCCTGCTCACAATCGGCGAGCAGCTGCCGGAAAAAGGGCACCCTTCCCTCGTACAGCGACATGGACGCGAGGTGTGCATTGTTGATCTTCCCGGACAACCAGCCCGACGCGTTGCCGCCCGACTGCTGCGCGATCTCCTGCACGAGGCGTTGCAACCGCGCCTCCTTGAGATATCGCTTGTCCGCATCGCTGGCATCGGATGAGTAAACCACCTCGAGGTCCTCGCGCGCCGCCTCGAGCAGCTTCATCTGCTGCCGTCGGCGCTCTCTTTCGGCGAGGTAATCGCTGAACTGGCCGGCGTTTCCCGTCGACTCCAGCCACCGACGAACGCCAGCCTCCTCGACTGCCATCGCGAACGACTCGTTGAAGCCCGAATCGCCCTTGACGTAGATCACCTGGTGCGCCAGCTCGTGGAACAGGGTGCCGACGAGTTCCGTGTCGTCCCAGCTCATCATCGTGCTCAATACCGGATCGCTGAATCGTCCCAGCGTTGAATAGGCGCTTATGCCGCCAACGGCGACGTCAAAGCCCTGGCCCCGCAGCTTGTCCGCGTGCTTTTCGGCGGCATCCCTGGAAAAGTAACCCCGATAGCTCACGCATCCGGCTACAGGGAAACACCATTGCTTCGGCTGCAACGAAAACTCGGGTGCGGCAAAAATGTTCCAGACGACGTAGTCGCGCCCGAGGTCGGCGTAGGTTCGGTAGCTGTCGTTGTCGGGCAGGCCCAGCTCCGTAATCGAAAACTCGCGTGCAGCCGCGACCAGTTGCAGTCGCTCCTTTAAGTCTGCGTCTGTCTCCGGATCGTTGATGACGGCGTCAACGGGCTCGCGCTTGTTCATCACCTCGAACTGGCCGGCCGCCGCCTGCATGTAATAGCAGCCGTGCAATCCCGAACACACGAGCAAGAGTGCTACAAACCGAACCATGCAGCGACTCTGCGTCGCCGGCGACGGAAACGCAACCACGGGTTACTATTGCACGATGCAGGTCTATCTCGTCGGTGGCGCCGTTCGTGACGCAGCGCTTGGCATCCCGCACACGGAGCGGGACTGGTGCGTCGTGGGTGCGACGCCCGCCGAGCTGATCGACCTCGGATACAAGCAGGTCGGCAAGGACTTTCCGGTCTTCCTGCACCCGGAAACCGGCGAGGAGTACGCGCTCGCCCGAACCGAACGCAAAACCGCGCCCGGTTATCACGGCTTTGCGTTCGACTTTTCTCCCGACGTGTCGATCGAGGATGACCTGTCGCGCCGCGACCTGACGATCAATGCCATTGCGAGAGACGCCGATGGTCGGACAGTCGACCCGCACGGCGGACTCGACGATTGCGAAAACCGCGTTTTGCGCCACGTATCCGACGCATTTCGTGAGGACCCGGTCCGTATCCTTCGGGTCGCCAGGTTTGCGGCTCGCTTCAAAGATCTCGGTTTTTCCATCGCACCGGAGACACTGGAACTCATGCGACGGATGGTGGCGGATGGCGAAGTGGATGCGCTGGTCGCAGACCGCACCTGGAAGGAAACCGAAGCAGCGCTTCGTGGTCGAAACAGTCGCGTGTTCTTCGAGACGCTGCGCGAGTGCGGCGCGCTGAAAAAGCTGTTTCCCGAGGTCGATGCCCTGTTCGGCGTTCCGCAGCCCGAGAAATGGCATCCGGAGATCGATACCGGTGTGCACGTCATGATGGTACTCGACCAGGCCGAATCAATGAGCGACGACCTCGAGGTACGCTTCGCCGCGTTGACGCACGATCTCGGCAAGGGGAATACACCCAGGCAGAAGCTGCCGAGTCATCCCGGCCACGAGATCCGCAGCTGCAAACTGATTCGCAGAATGGCCGAGCGGCTGCCGCTGCCGCGCGGCTGCCGTGACCTGGCACTGATCGTCGCGGAATTCCATACGCACTGCCATCGCGTCGAGGAACTGCGGTCGAAGACGATCGTCAAGGTACTCGAACGCACCGATGCCTTCCGGCGGCCCGGGCGTTTCGAGCAATTCCTTGTGACTTGCGAAGCCGATGCCCGTGGCCGCACCGGCCTCGAAAACCGACCGTACCCGCAGGCCGGTATTTTCCGCCACGCGCTGGAAGCGGCGGCAAGCGTGGACGCGGCGGCTATTGCCGCGGAGCACGAGGGCAAGAAGATTCCCGAAGCGATTCGCAAGGCGCGAACGCGGGCGGTCGAGGCGCTTCGGAAGCCCGGCTAGCTGCCGCCGTAGAAATACACGAACACCGAGAAAAACGTCACGGATCCGAACCGGTCGTTGTCGTCGACGCCGAGTCCGAACTCGATGTCAGTTCTTTCGCCAATCGGTGTCAGAAAGCGAAGCGTTGTCGAATCCGTACGGCTGCCGTCTACGGCGCCTTCCCAGTTTCGGTAGTCGATGTTCCACCGCCGGTCGCCGAAATCGAGACCGATTCCGCCGCCCACGCGATAGTCGATCAGGCTGTTGATCAGGCTCAGGCGGGAGACGGACAGCAACTCCAGAATGCCGCGATTGGCGTCGAGGCTCAGCGGCACGTTGTAATCGTAGCTGATGCCCTGAAAGTTCAGGCTTACGACGTCATTGATGCGAACCCGGCCGCTCGCACCGAGTCCGTTCGCGTGAAACCGGACATCGCGCCCGGGCAGGAAATCCGTCGGCGGAATGTCGAATTCGAAGTCCCGGTATTCGATGTCGGCGGACAACATGAATTGGTCGTTGTCGAAGTACAGCGACGCACGCGCGTCGATAGAATCGAGAATGTCGTTGTCGCCCCAGTACGCGGCACCAAGGCGGATTCCGACCGGGTCGAAGTGATGATCGACGCCGATATCGCCGTAGGTCGTATTCAGGCTGATGTCTCGCGGCAGGTCGACCGAGTTCCTGGCAAGCGACCCGTAGACGAACGTCTTTTCGCTGATCTGTACATCGGCGAGTACGGCGGCTGCAATACCGTCGGCCGTATCCGCCTCGACACCGCCGCCAATGACATAGCTTTCCACGGCCCACGCCGGGCTTGCTATCAATATCAACAGCGACGGCTTAAACCAGTGCATAAACGATAGTGGCGGCCAGCAACAAGCGGTAAACGGTAAACGGCAACAATCCGATGCGCGTCACGACGCGCATGAAGAATTCTATACTAAGGTACGCAACAACCGCTGACACGGCGACGCCCAGCGCCAGCTCTCCCCACATGACTGTTTCGTCACCGCGCAACAACTGCAGCAGCTGGTAGGCGGCCGCGAGAAAAATGACCGGCGTCGACAGCAGGAACGAAAAACGCGCCGCATCGGCACGCTCGAACCCCAGGAACCGCGCCGCCGTCATCGTTACGCCGGAACGCGACGTGCCCGGTACCAGCGCCAGCGCCTGCGCGCAGCCAATGATCAACGCATCCTTCAACCCCACCGACGCGATCGTTCTTTCCCGGCGACCCACGTAGTCGGCCACCGCCATCAGCACGCCGTAGCCGGCGAGTGTGCAGACGATGACCATGGGGTCGCGCAGGTTGGCTTCGATCCAGCCGGCGAACAGCAGCCCGGCAATTGCTGCGGGCACGGTGCCAATGGCTATCGCAAGCGCCAGTCGCGATTCCGGCTCGCTGGTATCGCCGCGCAAGATCGCAACGCCGCCGTGCAGCATGGCAACGATGTCGCGGCGAAAGAACACGCAGACGGCCAGTAACGAGCCGAAATGCACGGCAACGTCGAAAGCCAGCCCCTGATCGGGCCAGTCAGCGAAATTGGGAACGAGAACGAGGTGTCCCGAACTCGAAATCGGCAGGAACTCCGTCAGCCCCTGGACGATGGCGAGGATGATGATCTGGAACGTGGTCAAAGTGTCTGCGTCCTGTCCGCGAATTGAAAGGCTGATGGTGTAGCGACGTTACCGCGACCGAATGCGATGCACTTGAAGTTCTCGCCCATCTCTCCGGGCAGGGTAAGTGTTTTGATCTCGCCCGACAACGCAGCCTGTCGCTCAGGCGGCAATCCGGCGAACGAGCGCATTTCCGCTTCGAGGCCCCCGCCCATGATGAATTGTGCCTGCGGCGCGTAACCGAGTATGTCGAGGCCGGCATCGACACCGGCACCGGCAACCGCACTGAAATCGACCCAGGCCGTCAGGTCCTGGATACCCGGAAGAACGAGCGGGTTGCTGTGTGCGTAGTGCCTGAAATGACAGCGCAGCCAGCCATCATCACGATCGGGCGCGTAGTATTCGCGGCGCGACACACCGTAGTCGAACAGGAACATCGCGCCGTGCTCCAGACCGGCCGCGATGTCCGCAATCCAGCGCGGTGCGGCAAGGCAGACCTCCGACGTATAGCCGTCGGGCAACGCGTGGCCAATATCCGCTTCGATGCCTGCAACGGCCATAGCGAGCGCATCGGGTGCGCCACGTTCTGCCCACGAGAAACGGTCCCCGTCCGCGACCACGCACTGCTGCTGCACGCCAGTATCGCGCCGCACGAAACGCTCAACGGGCAGCGCGTCGAGTACCTCGTTGGCTATCACTACGCCGGTGAATCCGGTAGGAATGCCGGACACCCATTCGACGCGTTCAACGAGAGCCGGCGCTTCCGACTGCAGCCGCGCCTGCTGGCGTTCGCGGAGGTCGGCCGACACTTCGAGGATGCAGTAGCGGCGCGGCAGTGCATCGAGCTTTTTGAGCGCCTGAAGCAGGTCGAGCGCGAGCTTGCCGCTGCCCGCGCCGAACTCGAGGATGGCGCCGCCATCAATGCCAGCCAGCACTTCGGCACATTGCCGCGCGACGACGGCGCCGAAGACGGATGACACCTCCGGCGCCGTAACGAAATCGCCAGCCGCACCGAGCTTGGTCGAGCCGGCGCTGTAGTAACCGAGTCCCGGCGCGTACAGTGCTTCATGCATAAACTCGGCAAAGCTGACGGGGCCGTCGGCCATGATTCCTTGCAGGTGCCGGGCTACGCGCTCACTGTGCTCTGCGCTGGCGGCATCCGGCTGTGGCAGCGACCGCCTTGACTCGTATTGCATGTGTGCGACAAAGCCTTTATGAATGACTGCATGTCCGGACAGACACTCGATAACCAGGTCGTACTCGTTACCGGCGCCGCGCGGCGTATCGGGGCCGCTATTGTGACACGCCTGCATGCGGCCGGCGCACGGGTTGCCATCCACTACCGCGGCTCTGCAGACGACGCGCTTGCACTGGTCGACAGGTTCAACGCCGACCGGGCCGATTCGGCCACTGCGATGCAATGTGACCTGCTCGAAATCGGCCGTTTGCCCGGCCTGGTCGAGGACGTGGTCAACTGGGGTGGTCGTCTCGATGCGCTGGTCAACAACGCATCGAGTTTCTACCCGACGCCTGTGGGCACGATCACCGAAGACGAGTGGAACGATCTCGTCGGCAGCAACCTGAAAGCACCGCTGTTCCTGTCCCAGGCGGCGACGCCGTACCTGCGCGAGTCGCGCGGCGCAATCGTCAACATCGTCGATATCCATGCGCAGCGGCCGCTGCGCAATCACGTCGTCTACGGCCCGGCAAAGGCCGGTCTCGCGATGCTGACACGTTCGCTCGCCAAGGACCTGGCGCCGGACATACGCGTCAACGGTGTGTCGCCGGGCGCGATCCTGTGGCCGGAGGACGGCATGCCCGATGCCGTGAAGCAGACGATTCTGCGCCAGGTGCCGCTGGAGCGGCCGGGCACGCCGCAGGACATCGCCGGCTGTGTGCTGTTCCTGCTGGGCGAGGCCGACTACGTCACCGGACAAATCATCGCTGTCGACGGCGGCCGTTCGATAGGCTGGTAGCGGCCGCGTTACCAGGCGTCGAGGAACTCCCGGTGCGGCGGACCACGACGGAATTCCTGCTCACTCGCGTGCTGGTACCGCAACTTCTGCTGCGTTCCGGGCGTTGCTGAGATCGGACAGGCGCCGGTCTCGAGATAGCCCATCGCCTCGACGACGTTCGGGTCCGTATCGTCTCCAACCGGGATATTGAGGTCATCTGCCGCGGCACAGCCGGCGCCGAGCGGCAGTCCGTCGAAATAATCGCCCTCGCCGTTCGCATTGACGGTCTTGAACGAGGTAGGACGCAGGATCTTGCTGCAAAACTCGAGGCCGACCTGTCCGACCGGTTTGCCGAAAGTGCGATCACCGACAATCTGGACGTTGACGTGAGGAATCATGCTGTTGGCAACGAGCTCACTCGCCGAGGCTGTGCTGCGCGTCGCAATAACGACAAGGCTCGAAAGACTCATCGAATTGCCGCGACGCTCGAAAAACTCCTCGCGATTATTCGCCGCCGCACGCGCCGCGTTGAACTCGGTGCGCGAAAACGTCAGGTTCTCCGCGACCAGCCCGCCGAGGTAGTCCCCCAGCAACTCGGCCGTGCTCACGAGCCCACCGCCGTTGTAACGGAGGTCGATGATTACTTCCGTGACATTGGCTGCACGAAAATCCGCGAACACCGTGTCGAATACCGAATCCGCCGTGCTGATAAACGTCGCCAGTTCCATATAGCCGACGTTGCGACCACCGCCCGCGTCGATGACGCGCCATTGCGGAACCGGGTCGATCGTTACGATGTCCTTGGTGACCATTACTGAGTACTCGGTGCCGTTGACGCGGCGCAGCGTGAAATTGATCGAATCATTGGCGTCAAAGAAAGCGCCAACGCCCTCGTTGGCTTCAATATTGGCGATCGTGCGGCCATCCATCGTCAGCACGCGGTCTCCGCGAGCGAGTCCGGCGGTACCGGCCGGGCTGTCCAGAAATACGCGCGAGAAGCGCAGGTCGTCGGCGGCGACGAAGCGCGAGCTGAATCCGAAGCCCTCGTACTTGCCTTCGCCGAAGAACTGGGCGTCGGCGTCTGCATCGTTAATGAAGCTGAAATCGTCGAGTGGCTGGAACGATGTCAGGTACGCCAAAAGCGATTCCGGCGTCGAATAGTCGGCAATGCTGACGCTCGACTTGGCGGGCAACACGTCGGTCCACAGGTACCAGTCGTACATGGCGTCCAGCACGTACTGTTTCTGTCCGTTGATATCGCAGGCGTCAGGCTGCTGCGTCACGTTGCCGGTGCCGTCGCCGCCGCTGCTGCAGGCGACGACCAGCATGGCGGTACCGATCGTCAGGAAAAACTTCTTCATCTCAACCTCTTTTAGACAATAACGCCGACGAGCTCGAGTGGATGACTGGCCACGTCAAACTCCTGCCAGTGCTGGTGCATGGTCTTGCCGGTCACCGGATGCACGAGATCCGGCGCCAGTTCAGCCAGCGGACGCAAAACAAAGCTGTATTTCAGGATATCGTCCCGTGGCACCCGCACCGGCGGCTCCTCGATAATCTCGTCATTGTAAAGAAGCACATCGATATCGAGTGGACGTGCTTCCCATTTATTGCCGCTGCGCGTGCGGCCCGAGAGATTATGTATAAGCTCGATCTCGTCGCAGATTGCCTGTGGCGATTGTTCCGACCGAATCCGTGCAACGAGGTTCAGGAAATCGTCGCCCTGGAAGCCGACGGCCGGATTGCGGTACACCGCCGACAGCTCGACATCGCCGTACCGCCTGCGGAGCTCGCGAATACCAAGCCGCAAGTTGGCTTCCGGGTCAACGTTGCTGCCAAGCCCGAGGTAGATCGTTGCCGGCTGAGCTACGGTCATCGGACCGGTGCTGCCCCGCGTTCAATCGATACGCCGACGTCCTTTGATCCGCGGATCGCGCCGGGTTTATGCACGGTGACTCGTACCCAGGCGACATCGAATTCGTCGCGGATAATTGACGCGATGCGTTCTGCCAGCGTTTCAACAAGCTGGAAACTCGAGTCGGCCACGAATTCCTGGATGCGCTTCGACACGGACTTGTAGTTCAGCGTGTCCGCGACATCGTCGGTGGCGGCGGCTTTCGCGATGTCGGCGCTCATCTCGAGGTCGATCACGACAGTCTGGCGAATGCGCCGTTCCCATTCCCAGATCCCGATGATCGTGTCGACCTTTAGTTCGCTTAAGAAAATCTTGTCCATGGTTCCGTCCGTCACGCCGCAGCCGGCACGTTCAGCGAGTTGAGGGCCCAGCGTGCCTGTGCCCGGATTTCATCGGCGTCCGACGCCTCGGCCAGGCGCAGGGCGCCGGCGATGGCAATCATTGCACCGTTGTCTGTGCAAAATTCGAATCTCGGGTAGAACACGCGGCCGGAAAACCGGTCCGCCATGTCGGCCCGCAACAGGCGATTGGCGCCGACGCCGCCGGCGATCACGATGCGCTCGAGATCGCGGGCTTCTGCGGCTTTCAGGGTCTTGCCGACGAGCGCGTCGACGGCTGCTCGCTGGAACGATGCGGCGATATCGGCCTGAACCTCGTCGATGGTCCCCGCTGCCTCGGCGGCACGCACCTCGAGCATCACGGCCGTCTTGAGACCGCTGAAACTGAAATCGAAACCGGGTTTGCCGAGCATGGGTCGCGGGAACGCAAACGCATCATCACGTCCTTTCTCGGCCAGTCTGGCGAGCGCGGGCCCGCCAGGGTAGCCGAGCCCGAGCAACTTGGCCGTCTTGTCGAATGCCTCGCCTGCTGCATCATCGAGTGTCGTACCCAGCATTTCATAGTCGCCCAGCTGCCGGACATTGATCAGCATCGAGTGGCCGCCCGATACCAGCAACGCGAGAAACGGGAACGCAGGCGGTTCGTCCTCGAGCATGGGCGCGACCAGGTGACCCTCCATGTGATGCACGGGAATCACCGGGCAGCCCCAGGCAAGCCCGAGGCCGTTGGCCATGCCACCGCCGACCATCAAAGCGCCGACAAGGCCCGGACCTGCGGTGTAGGCAATGGCGTCCGGCTTGTCGATGCCCGCCTCGCCCATGACCTCCTGCACCAGCGGCAACAGCCGGCGGACATGGTCGCGCGACGCAATCTCCGGCACGACGCCGCCGTACACCGCGTGCAGGTCCACCTGGCTGTGCAGCGCGTGCGCGACGAGCCCTGACTCCGTGGAAAACACGGCCACGCCGGTCTCATCGCAGCTGGTTTCGATACCAAGAATATTCATAGGCGGCGGATCATACCAAAAGGGGCCAGACCCCAACCCCCGGGGCCAGGCCCCACCTGTAAGGGCCAGACCCTACCCTTCAGGGCCAGACCCCGGCGGCCGGGGTCTGGCCCTGAATAGCGGCCTCAAAGGCTTTGCAAACGGCCAATCAGGGAGTTAAAATGCGCGGCTCAGTCCCGGCCATGTGCCGGGTTTATTTATGTCTGAACGGAACACCTGAACAATGCCAAGCGTTCGAGTAAAAGAGAACGAGTATTTTGACGCTGCACTGCGGCGCTTCAAGCGTGCCTGCGAGAAGGCCGGAATTCTGACGGAACTCCGTCGTCGCGAGTACTACGAAAAGCCGACGCAGGAACGCAAGCGCAAGAAGGCGGCTGCCGTAAAGCGCCACATGAAGCGTATCTCGCGCGAAGAAGCCAAGCGCAAGCGCCTGTACTAAATCGAGTCTCCTTCCGGGGCCGTCTCGCCCCCGGCGACGCGCAATGTCCCTCAAGACCCAGATCACAGAAGACATGAAGTCCGCCATGAAGGCCGGTGACAAGGACCGGCTGAAAGTGGTGCGCCTCATCCTGGCGGCGATCAAGCAGGTTGAGGTCGATACGCGCGAGGAACTCGATGATGCGGCCACCCTGGCCGTCATCACCAAGATGGTCAAACAGCGCCGCGACTCGATCGAACAGTTCGAGAATGGAGGCCGTGAGGACCTCGCAGCGATCGAACGAGCCGAGGTCGTCGTCCTGGACACCTACCTGCCGGAACAACTCTCCGGCGACGAACTTGCCGCCATGGTCGACGAGGCGATTGCGGCGACTGGTGCCTCGGGCATGCAGGACATGGGCAAAGTCATGGGCATGCTCAAGGCGAAGGCCGCCGGCCGCGCCGACATGGGCGCCGTCAGCGCCACTGTCAAAGAACGTCTGAACGCCCTTTAGGGCCGCCCGAAAGCCCTCCCGATTGGCCCGAATTTTGCGCTCTGGCATTGCCGGCGCATTGGGCTATGCTAGTTCGAAACAATAAGAACACCCGGAAAGACCCGGCGACAGCCGGGCGACGTTTGAGTAGTTATGGCCGGACTGATCCCGCAGGACTTCATTGACGACCTTATCGCGCGAGCCGACATTGTCGAGGTCGTCGGCCGGCGCGTGCAGCTCAAGAAGGCCGGTCGGGAGTTCAAGGCCTGCTGCCCGTTCCATGACGAGAAAACGCCCTCGTTCACGGTCAGCCCCGGGAAGGGGTTCTACCACTGTTTCGGTTGTGGCGCGCACGGCACGGCGATCGGCTTCCTGATGGAGTACGACCACATGAGTTTCGTCGAGGCGATCGAAGCCCTGGCCGGCTCGATGGGCGTCGACGTTCCGCGAACCGAAAGCGACAAACCCGCACGGCGTTACGATGAACTGTTCTCGCTGATGGACTCGGTTTCCCGCCATTGGCAGGCGCAACTAAAGGAAACACCGGCGGCCGTCGAATACCTCAAGAACCGCGGCATTGACGGATCTACGGCGAAACGCTTCGGCATCGGTTTTGCGCCAGACGGCTGGAGCAACGTGCTCGACAAATTCGGCCAGTCGGATGAGGCCACCAAACGACTGCTCGACACGGGCCTTATCATTCGCAATGACAAGGGCAAGCACTACGACCGGTTCCGCGATCGGGTCATGTTCCCGATTCGCGACGCGCGTGGCCGCACGATCGGCTTCGGCGGTCGCACCATGGGCGACGGCGAACCGAAGTATCTGAATTCTCCCGAGACCGTCCTGTTTCACAAGGGCCGGGAGCTTTACGGACTTTACGAAGCACGCCAGGCATTGCGCCACATCGAGCGCCTCGTCGTCGTTGAGGGTTACATGGATTGCGTCGCGCTGGCCCGCAACGGCATCGATTTCGCGTGTGCGACGCTCGGCACGGCCACGACGGCCGAGCACCTGAACCGGCTGTTTCGCCTGACCGAAAATGTCTATTTTGCGTTCGACGGCGACCGTGCCGGCAAGAAGGCCGCCTGGCGAGCGCTCGAAAACGCCCTGCCCCAGATTCGCGAAGGCCGCCAGATCCGCTTCGTGTTCCTGCCCGACGGCCACGACCCGGATTCTTACGTCAACGAAAACGGTTCGCAGGCGTTCGTGGAACTGCTCGACGCCGGACTACCCCTGTCCGAGTTCCTGATTCGGGAACTCGCCAGCCAGGTCGACATGGAGTCCGTGGACGGGCGCGCGAAGCTGGCAGAGACCGCGCGACCGCTCGTCAACCGGATACCCGCGGGCGTCTACCGCGAGCTGCTCGTGGAAAGCCTCGCCGAGGCGGTCGGGCTCAGTTCAACGAAGCTCGACAAGATGCTCGCTGCCGGCAGTTCCGCAGACACAGTGACCAAACCGGCCTCGACAAACGTCAGTTACGCGAACAGGACGCCAAAATCGGGACAACCGTCAGTGGTTCGCCGCGCCATTACGCTGCTGCTGAACCACCCGGAAGCCGGGGCAAAGCTCGACATTGAGCTGCTGGCCGGCATAAAGCGGCCGGGGATCGAGTTGCTCGAGTCGCTGATTGAAACCGTACAGTCGGAACCCAACATCACGACAGCAGGTCTCCTCGAGCGCTGGCGCCATGACAATGCAGGCCGGCATCTGGGCAAACTGGCCGCGGTTGCCATGCCCGATGACGACGAGTTTGACCCGGCCGCCGAGCTGGTTGCCTGCCTGCGCCAGCTGGCACAGGCCGGGCGCAAGGAAAGAATCGAGTTTTTGATTGAAAAACAACGAGTTGACGGCCTTACGGTCGAAGAAAAAACCGAGCTGCAGGAACTTCTGCTGGCCGCGTAACTCATTAATTTCAGGTAGATTCGGCTTTCGCACGAGAGTAGAATTAATCGTTTGTATTTTTTACCCGTAGGGGTTTTGTCTTGACCGAAAAAAGCGCAGTTGGAAGCGTGAGCAAACAGGCTCAGCAGCTGAAGGAATTGATCGCCCGTGGCAAGGAGCAGGGCTTTCTGACGTACGCGGAAGTCAACGATCACCTCCCGAACGACATTGTCGACCCGGAGCAGATCGAAGACATCGTCAACATGATCAATGACATGGGCATCACCGTGCACGAGAAGGCGCCCGATGTTGAGTCAATCACGTTGAGCGACGCGACCGCGACCGATGACGAGGCTGCCGAAGAAGCCGAGGCCGCCCTCGCGAGCGTCGATGCCGAGTTCGGGCGCACGACCGACCCGGTCCGTATGTACATGCGCGAAATGGGCACGGTCGAACTGCTGACCCGCCAGGGCGAGATCGAGATCGCCAAGCGCATCGAGCACGGTCTTAACCAGGTCAAGTACCACATGTCGCACTTTCCGCCGACGATCGAGGCACTGCTCGAAGTGGCCGACCGTGTCATCGGCGGCGAAACCCGGATGCAGGATTTCGTCGTCGGGTTCATCGACCCGAACGAGCCCGAAGAAATCAAGCCGCCGGCGCCGAAGTCCGACGACGATGACGACGACGAAGTCGTCGACACCGGCCCGGACCCGGATGAGGTCAAGGCGCGCGTGAAAGTCATTCGCCGGCACTTCAACCGCGGCATGAAGTATCTCGACAAGTACGGTTACAAGGACAAGCGCACGGCCAAGGCCCTGGCCGACATGACCGACCAGATCATGGAGCTCAAGCTTGCGCCGAAACTGTTCGACGCGCTGGTTCGCAACCTGCGTGATGTCGTTTCAATCATCCGCAGCCAGGAGCGCCTGGTCATGCAGATCTGCGTTCGCGACGCCGGCATGCCACGTAAGGACTTTCTGTCGAGCTTTCCGAAGTCCGAAACGGACCTCAAGTGGATCGACAAGCACATTCGCGCGAAGCGCAAGCATTCGTCGATTCTCGCCAAACTCAAGGACGACATCCTGCGCGCGCAACGCAAGCTGATCGCCGTTGAGGAAGCGACGCGCCTCTCGATTGCCGAGATCAAGGAAATCAACCGCCAGATGTCCGTCGGCGAAGCCAAGGCTCGCCGCGCGAAGAAGGAAATGGTCGAGGCCAACCTGCGACTGGTAATTTCGATCGCGAAAAAGTACACGAACCGCGGCCTCCAGTTCCTGGACCTGATCCAGGAAGGCAACATCGGCCTGATGAAAGCTGTCGACAAATTCGAGTACCGTCGCGGCTACAAGTTCTCGACCTACGCGACCTGGTGGATTCGCCAGGCCATCACGCGCTCGATCGCCGACCAGGCGCGCACCATTCGTATCCCGGTTCACATGATCGAGACGATCAACAAGCTGAACCGCATCTCGCGGCAGATGCTGCAGGAGATGGGGCGCGAGCCGCTGCCGGACGAACTTGCCGAACGCATGGAGATGCCCGAGGACAAGGTCCGCAAGGTGTTGAAGATCGCGAAGGAACCGATTTCGATGGAAACACCGATCGGCGACGACGAAGATTCGCATCTCGGCGACTTCATCGAGGATCAGACCGTGCATTCACCGGTCGACTCCGCTACGACATCGGGTCTCAAGGAAACGACACACTCGGTGCTCGCGGGCCTGACGCCGCGCGAAGCCAAGGTTCTGCGCATGCGCTTCGGTATCGACATGAACACCGATCACACGCTGGAAGAGGTCGGCAAGCAGTTTGACGTCACCCGCGAGCGTATTCGCCAGATCGAAGCCAAGGCGTTGCGCAAGCTGCGCCACCCGACGCGTTCGGACCAGTTGCGGAGCTTCCTGCTGGAAGACTGACTCGCCAATTCAGGCGTCAGCTGCAACGCAGAGCAACATCGAAAACGAAGCCGGGTATCTCACCCGGCTTTTTTATTTGACGATTTCCAGCGCACGGCGGCGGCGCGTGTGAAAATCCTGCTTCTCGACGAACTCGGCAAACTCGGCGCGCGGCAGCGGCTTCGAGTAGAAAAATCCCTGCGCATAGTCGCAACCGGCCGTCCTCAGGAACGTGACCTGTTCCTCGCTCTCGACGCCCTCGGCGATCGACTTCTTGCCCAGCTGTTCGGCCATCTTGATGATCGTCCGGCAGATGTTGTCGGACGTAATGCTGCTGCCAATACGCTCGACAAATGACTTGTCGATCTTGATGACATCGAACGGCAGTTGCTGCAGGTAGCTTAGCGACGAATAGCCGGTTCCGAAATCGTCGATAGCGACGCGCACCCCTTCGGCTCGCAGTTCCTCGAGTATTGCAATCGCAATGTTTCTGTTCTGCGCGACGGTCGTCTCCGTGACTTCGAGTTGCATGTATCCCGGGTGAATGCTGTGGCGCCGGATCGGTTTCATGACAGCTTGCCTGAATCGTTTGTCGGCCAGCTGCCTCGCCGAAACGTTTATCGATACCGGCCCGGGATGAAAGCCCTTCTCGAATATGCCGCGCAGGTCTTCGCAGGTCTTGTCGACAACCCACGCACCGATGTCGACAATCAGCTCCGAATCCTCGGCAAGTGGAACGAACTCATCCGGTGAGATCGCACCCGCCTCCGGGTGATTCCAGCGCAACAATGCCTCGGCCCCACTGATCTCACCGCTCGAAATATCGAATTGCGGCTGGTAGACAATGTCGAGCTCACCACGCGCGAACGCGCTGCGCAGGTCGCGTTCGATGCCGATCTTGCGACGGCTTTCCGCATTGAGCCGCTTCGAGAAAAATTCGAAACGACCGCGCCCGGCATCCTTGGCACGATACATCGCTGCGTCGGCATTCTTCAGCAACGTCTCGACGGTTGCTCCATCCTCGGGAAACATCGCAATGCCGATACTGGCACTGAGATAGTGATCGATCTCGCGGACCGAGAACGCTTCCCCAAGCCGATCGAGGAGGCGCTCGGCCGTCGCACGAACGATTCGTTCGTTCCGAACGTTGGGCAATATCACCACGAATTCGTCGCCGCCCAGGCGAGCCACCGTATCGCGCTCGCGCACTTCCGACTCGATACGCTCGGCGGCCTGCGCCAGCACAACATCGCCGACGGAGTGCCCGAAGACATCGTTGATCTCCTTGAATCGGTCGAGGTCGAGAAACAGCAGGGCACCGCTGTGATTGTCGAGTTTTGCGGTCGCGAGATACTGTGACAGCCGGTCCTTCATCAGCTGCCGGTTCGGCAGACTCGTCAGCGGATCGAAATGGGCCTGCCTGTACAACGCCTCCTCACGCTCCACGCTCGCGAGTGCAACTGCAAATCGGGCAGCAAGGTCGACGCAACGCTGCAGGCTGTTTCTCGACATGTCGAACTGCCTGTTAAACCCGAGCAGCAGTACGCCCTTGAGATCTTCGTGAAGAACGACCGGAATGAGGACAGCGAACCGATTTCCGAACGATTCGAATCGCTCAAGGTACGGTGCCTCGCGCGGGTCGACGTCGTCCAGGACGACCTGGCGCGGCTGGCACCACCGGTTGCCCACGTCGTCGGGCAACTCTATCCGGTCGTGGTAGATGTCGTCGCCGTTGCGCGATGTCATGCGCGCGGCTTCCCGAGCGTCGGCATCGCGCGCGATGACCGCCGCCGATTCACACCGGGTCAGTTCCATCAGGTGGCGGACGACATCTTCGGACACTTCGTCGACCTTGGTGCCGGTCAGAATCATGCGGTCGATCCCGGACATCGCCTCGAGCGCAGCTATCTGGCGGCTCAGGCGATCTGCCATGTTGTTGAAGGCGTCCCCGAGTGCTTCAAACTCGTCTCCGGTCCGCACACGGACTCGCGACTCGAAGTTACCCGCTGCGACCTGTCGCGCCGCAATTGTCAGATTCTGCAGTGGCCCGAGGCTTCGGGCGACAAAGTACATGGCCAGGGAACCGACCAGGAGAATAATGAGAACAACAGCCGGTATGAAAATGCGTCGAAAGTCCGTCCCGGACTTCATCGCGAAACTTTGCGGTTGCACGGCGACGATATCGAAGCTCTCAGCGCCGAATGCGCCGCGAAGAAACAGCTGCCACAAGGCGACGAACTGCATGTCACCATCGTGCTCCCACTCTCCGAACAGGCTGCCGCGCGTACCGTCACCGTCGGCGAGCAGGGCTGCGTGTACGCCTGCCTCGACCGGTACGGTGCAATACAGCGGCAGTCCGGTCGTTGAGAATACGCAGAATTCTGTGTTGAACGGGAGGTTTTCTCGCGCCCCCCAGACCGTAGTCGGCGATACGTGCAGAGCCAGTATGGGAGAACCGAACGAGTAGTCTCCTGCAGCTTTGAGCAAGACGAGCTGACCGCTGTCGGTCAGAACCAGGCGCGGTGCTCCGCCACGGACGGCTTCAAGCCGCTCTTCGTCGACGGACAAGTTTGCAAACTGATCCGGCGCGACATCGCCGAACACCCATACCGATTCGAAATCGTCGAGCAGGTAGTCATGATCGGTGACAGCCGTGATGCCCTTGCGCTCCACAATCCTGACCAGCTCGTCGGCTTTGTAGGCGGACTGCTCGAGGCGTGTCAAAATCTCGACGCCGTACTCTTTGGCGCTGTTCTTGAGCGCCTTCGAAGTCTCCTGGCGCAAGCCCCGATTGAATTCCGAGTATGCGAGAACGGCCGTTATCAACATCGGGAGAATGGCGGCCACCATGAACAGCTCGAAGACTCGTTTGCCGACTCCCTGTCGGAATGCAGTGCGGACGACGGAAATACTCATCAGTAGTCCTCGCCGAGTCCGATGTAAGAGCCGTTGTTCGCCCTGACAATGTCATCTCGACTTTTTTCCGCCGACAGCGGTCCGGCGGATTCGCCATCACGCCCGGGGCTGTACAGGTCGAAATCCGTGTTGAGCGGATTGAGTTTGCCGTCCTTGCGAAAATCGCCCATGCCCAGTCCGGCGTTTGCGATGTTCAGATACTCGTAGCTGTTTCCCCACGGGTCCGTGGGAATCTCGACGCCCAGTTCAGCGAGCGAGTCGGGAACGCGATCGTTGTTGCTAAGCCGGTAGCGCTCGATCATCAGGCTCAGTTCGCTGACGTCCCCGACGGCCCGGGTTACACGAGCACGCTGTGCGTACTGGTCATAAGCAGGAATCGCGAGCGAGACGAGCAACGTGGCAATGACCAGCACCACGATGAGTTCCAGCAACCCAAATCCGTATGACTTGCTCGTCGACACCATATTTGTTCAACCGCGACCACAATCGTCGCGCACCCAAGCTGCACTAAGCGATTCTGGCGAGATTAACCGTTTGGTAACTATCCTTCGTTGACTGGTGTCACGTCCGAAACTGAGCGGTCAATCGGGAATTATGTGGAACGAACAGTGAGTCGATATCCGGCCTCAGGTTGCGGGGTTTTCCCACGGCGTCGCGTGGATTTTGTAGACGGGAACCCAGGTTTCACCACCGTCAAACGACCACTCCTGCACCCAGTCCCAGCCTGTCTCGTCAGGCGGGAAAAAGATGATGCGACGCGGTGGCTCCTGTGCAGGTTTCAGGATATCCATCAGGATGCTGCCATCGTCCTGCAGTTCGGCTGAAATCTGCATGAGGCCGTTGAGACCGGTCGAGGCCCAGACGATTTCCCATGAACCGGTATCCGGGTTGTAGGTACGCAGGTTCGTTCCCCAGCCACCACCGTTTGGCTTCCAGAAATCCTGCACGGCGGTCCCGTCGCCGACACACTTGAAGACCCAGCGCGCGCCCTTGCCGGGGTTCCATCCGCTGCCGTCGCGCGCGAAGCTCTCGTCGGTGATTTTCCAGTCGCCGACGTAGCGGCCGAACTGTGCCATCGGCCCGTCCAGGCACGCATTCTCGGATTTGGATTCTTCGCCGTTCGCGATGCCGGCCGCAATTACGAGCAGGACGCCCGTTGTCAGTCGAAGTGTCACGATGATTCTCCCCCTGAATTTTTCTTGTCGTCTGTGCTTAGAGTGCGGCAACCCGGAACGGTTCCGGCAGACTCGATCGAGCCAAAGTGGAAGCCATCGTCTATTTGTTGCGCATCAGAGGGTTGTGGACCTCCTTGTGACAGTTCGAGCAGAGCAAATCGCACTTTGCGACCTCTTCGATCAGAATTGCCCAAGCGCGATTGGAGAGACTTCTCAAGTCCAGTTGGAATTCCTTGAGCTCAGGATCTCGGTGGTGGAATTCAAGTGCCGCTAGATTGCGCCTGTATCCGCACCGGCAACAGCAACCTCCAAGCACGTTTACCATTCGTTGCTTACGACGCAGGCCGCGAGTCTGCTGCGCCATATCCCTTCACGACGAACGAACGAAAACTCGGCAAAACATAGAGATTTTCAATTCCAATGCAGTCGCGATTTTTCTGCTAGAATCCCGCGCCTAGTGTGGGCCTGTAGCTCAGTTGGTTAGAGCAGGGGACTCATCAAGAAGGTGCGCTTCGGGCGAAAGCCCGATGTTGAACGGGATGAATTCAGGGAAACCTCAGCGGGTAGTGCCGGTGGCAATCCTGAGCCAAGTCGCGAGTGCACTCGCGGAAGGTGCAGAGACTACCTGGGGACTTTAGTGTCCTTGATAACAGGCTAGAGCGTCCCGCCCCTAACGATGCGGTCGAGGGTGATGAGATAGTCCGCTCCGAGTGGAAACACTCGGGTACAGTGAATCCCTTGGTCCCAGGTTCGAGTCCTGGCGGGCCCACCAATTTACTTCTATGTCCGGATACTCAGGAACACCGCTGGTCTCCAAGCTCGGGTACAAGCCCGGCTTTCGCGTGTGTGTGCGCAATGCGCCGGCGAATTACAACGCGCTCGTTACCCCGCTGCCGGACGACGTTATCGTTTCATCGCGGTTTCGCTCCAATATCGACTTGCTGCACTTCTTTACCAAATCGAAAGACGAGCTTGTCGCGGGCCTCCCGTCGATGATGGGCTCCATCCGCCAGAACGGAATGATCTGGGTCTCCTGGCCGAAGAAAAGCGCCGGCGTTGCAACCGATGTCACGGAGGATGTCATTCGTAACGTGGCCCTGCCCCTCGGACTTGTCGACGTCAAGGTGTGTGCCGTCGACGAAACCTGGTCCGGCCTCAAGCTGGTGATTCGCAAGGAACTCCGCAAGTGACAGAAAAGCTGTTGCGGCTCGTTGGTCCGGTACACGTTGTCGCCGGACTCGTCGTTTTTGTGAGTGGCTTCTTCCCGTCATCACTACTTGCGGTGCTGGAGCGGCTGCCGGCCGCGCCGGGGTTCGAGTGGTCACCCTTTCTCGTGGCGGTTTTCGGGCCGACGGTTGCCAGCTGGGGTCTGCTGTTCGGCTCACTGGTTCGACAGTTTCTGGACTCGCCCGGCGAACAAAGCTGGCGCGCCATGCTGTTTGCCGTTCTGATCTGGGCGCCGCTCGACTCGGCGTTGTGCCTTTACTACGGCTTCCGGTTCGGTGCCATTCTGAACGTTCTCGTTTTCGTCGCCGTCACCGTGTTGTTGCTGGCAGTTCGCAGTCGACTCGACTAACCCCGTCACAAAACGGTGACGCGCGCCTTGTATTCGGCGGCAGTTACCCCTCATCATTCGCGCCATGACTAATGAACCCCTGACCTTCGTCGTCCTTGCAGGCGGCATGAGCAGTCGCTTCGGCGGCGACAAGCAGATTGAAGAGATTGACGGCGTCGGCCGCACGATCATGGAGCTGAGCATTCTCGAGGCGGCGCGTGCCGGCGTTGCTCAAGTGATATTGATCGTGAACACACGAGTGCGGCCAATCATCGAAGAGCATATTCTGCCACGACTACCGCAAGGACTCGACGTCAAACTGGTCGACCAGACTCACGAACTGGTTCCGACCGGCTACGACCATCTCGTCAACGGCCGCGAAAAACCGTGGGGCACGGGGCACGCGTTGCTGGTGGCCAAGCCGCATTTCAGCGGTAAGGGCATTGTCGTGAACGCCGACGACTTCTACGGCAAGCACGCCTACCAGCAACTGGCCGACCTGCTGCGGGCGTCGGACGACTGGGGCACAGTCGGTTATCCCATCGACGGCACGCTGAGCGAGAAAGGTGGCGTGAATCGCGGCATTTGCGCAGTCTCGGACGGCATTTTGACCGACGTGACCGAGACGTACGACATCAAGCGCGGCGGCAACGGAATCGTCGGCACGGACGGCGACGGAAATTCGAAAACCGTCGCAAGCGGCACGCTGGCATCAATGGCGATCTGGGGCTTCGACGACAGGCTCATGGAGCGCCTTGAGGCAAATTTCGAGAGGTTCCTGGCACGGAACCCTGGCCCCACGGAAGAGTTCCTGCTGACGGACGAAATTCAGAGCGCCATCGCCGAAGATGGCCAGCGAGTCGCTGTCGTCGCGGCCGTCGACGAGTGGCTCGGCGTAACGTTCAAACCCGATCTCGCCGAAGTCACTGGCAAGCTGCAGAAAGTCTACGCCAACGACGACCTGAGGGTCTGACCCCACCTGCCAGGGCCAGACCCCGGCCGTTGGGGCCAGACCCCAACGGCCGGGGTCTGGCCCCGCTTGCTCAACCGCCCTTTTTGCGGCGATTTTCCAATTGCACGCTGCGATACAGCCTGCCGAGTGACTTGTCCCGGGAACGCCGTTCGGCCAGCGTTTCCGAGTTGCGCCGGTCTTCATTCAGCAGCTTTCGATAGCGCTGCAGACGCTTCGCATCCAGCGTCCCTGAATTTATTGCCGCCTGCACCGCGCAGCCGGGTTCCGACTCGTGGCTACAATCCGCGAACCGGCAGTCTGCGGCCAGTACAGCAATCTCGGCAAATACGTCATCGAGTGCTTCGCCGACGTCAACGAGCTGCAATTCGCGCATTCCCGGGGTGTCGATCAGCCAGCCGCCACCCTCGAGGCGATGCATCGAACGGTAGGTCGTCGTGTGTCGACCGCGCTGATCGTCCTCGCGCGCTGCCTGTGTGTCGAGCGAGGTGCCGGCCAGCGAGTTTACGATCGTCGACTTGCCGACGCCCGACGACCCCAGCAGCGCGACCGTCTGGCCCGGTGTGCACCAACCCCGTAGAACCTCGACCGCGGCAGGGTCGGTTGCGTTGACCGGTTCAACGAGTATCCCCGGCGACAGCCGGCTCGCATCCGATACGCAAGCAGCGAATTCCTCGTTCAAATCAATCTTCGTGATCACGACGACCGGGAACACGCCGGCGTCCTGCGCGATGGCCAGGTAGCGCTCCAGTCGAGCCACATTGAAGTCCCGGTTTGCGGACGTCACGATGAACAACGTATCGACATTGGCAGCAATGCGCTGAACCTCCGCACCGCTTCCCGGTGCACGTCGTTTAAAAAGCGAAAACGGCTCGAGGCGACGCAGCACACTAGTACAACTCGCGTCCGTCGTTACCCAGTCTCCGACCGCGAGGCTCATTGCCGCGCTCGTCGCGCCAAGCTCAATGCTCGACAAGCCGTCGGCATGGATCAGCTCGACTCGACCCCGATGCACCGAGCAGATCCGTGCCGCTACGCTGGAATCGCCGGATTCAAGCTGGGTTTCGAAGTGTGGGCGCCAACCCAGTGACTGTAACGATTCGTTGGTCGTCATAGGCTACACTGGATAACACGATCGACCGTATAGGGGAAGATCATGGGTGTTGCACTGGTAACGGGCGCCAGCTCAGGAATAGGCGCCGCCATCGCGATCGCGTTCGCAGAGGCCGGCTGGGACGTTATGGCCGCCGGTCGCGACGACAGTCGTCTCGAGGAGGTCGCGGACGTTTCCGAAAACATCGCGACCTGGGCCGGAGAGCTCGCCGACTCGGAAGACTGCGACGAGCTGATCGCCGATACGATCGACGAATTCGGGTCGCTGGACTGCCTGGTCAACAGTGCCGGCGTCATCGTTCGCGCCGATGTTGGCGACACGAGTGATGACGATTGGCGATTCACAATGAACATCAATCTCGACGTGCCGTTTTACCTTAGCCGCACGGCGCTGCCGTACCTTGTCGATGCGAGAGGCTCGATTGTCAATATCGCGTCGGACTGGGGACTGAGGGGCGGCGAGCGGGCAGCGGCGTATTGTGCGAGCAAGGGCGGTCTGGTCCTGTTGACCCGTGCGATGGCGCGCGATCACGCCGCGGATGGAGTACGAATCAACGCGGTCTGTCCGGGCGACGTCGATACGCCGATGCTCGTGAACGAGGCCGACGACAGTGATGTCGATATCGACGAGTTCCTGGCGAAAGCCGCCGCCGAAGTTCCGAGCGGGCGCATCGCCGCACCGGAGGAGATCGCCGCGCTCGTCTTGTTCCTCGCCGACGACGCGGCGGCGCACATTAACGGTGTTGCGATCCCGATCGACGGCGGCAGCTCAGCCTGACGGGGTCAGACCCCACCCGGTGGGGTCTGGCCCCAACGGGTGGGGTCTGGCCCCAACGGGTGGGGTCTGGCCCCGGCGGGTGGGGTCTGGCCCCGGCGGGTGGGGTCTGGCCCTTATGCGCCGGAGAAGTCGACGTCGCTGAAGACAAGGGACGGCGACAGCGTCGTCGAGTACGGGTAGACGTCGTTGCCCGTTGCGTCGAGGCGTGCAAACAGGTCACGCAGGTTGCCCGTCACATTCATTTCGCCGACAGGGCGGCCGATCTTGCCGTTTTCGATCATGTGGCCACGTAAACCCAGCGAGAAGTCGCCTGTCGTATTGTCGGCGTTGCCGCCGAGCCACGACGTCACGTAAACGCCCTTGCCCACATCGGCCAGCAGCTCATTCAGTGAACGATTGCCGGTCCCGACGATTCGATTCGACGGCGATCCGGTTGTCGGCTGAAGCCCGGCCTTGCGGCCGTAGTACGTGTCGACATACAGGTTGCGGACAACGCCCTGCTCGACCACCGGTATCACCTTCGCCGAAATCCCCTCGCCATCGAAGTGGCGAGAGCCGAAACCGCGCGGCAGCAGCGGGTTGTCGATGATCGTCAGCTTGTCGCTGAACGCCTTTTCTCCGACGAGATCCGCCCAGTAGGACTGGCCCTGCTGGACACTGCGAGCGTTCGCCGGGCGCAGCAACCGACCAATCAACTGCCCGGCCGCGCGCGAATCCACGACCATCGTCGACTTGACCGTCGGCCCTTTCTCGGAACCCAGCCGTGCAAGGACTCGCTCAAGCGCGGTGCTCGCAACCGTCTCCGTTGCCGGCAACATGTCGATATGCTGTCCACCGGCATAGAAGCTGTCCTCGGCGCGCTTGTCGCCTTCGTCGCGCAACGAGACGCTTGCGCCATACCAGCAGTACGTCGACTCACGCGACCCGCTGAAACCGTTGCTGCTGACTGACGCTGAGTTTGAGCGTCCATCGTAAATTCCGGCGGTCGCCGAGATGACACGCTCGTGATCGGTCGCAATCGCGTCAAGCTCTTCGCACCACTGCAGACGCTGCTCACGCTCTATGCCCGCGATGCCGGGGTCGACGAGATCCAGGTCGTCCGTCGGCTGGTTGGCGAATAGTTCGGGCGACGTGATCTTTCGAAATTCATCCGGCTCCAGCGCCCGGGTGATGGCAACCGCCTCCGCGACAAACCCTTTTAGCCGATCCGCGTTGAGATCGGTGGTCGAATGACTCGAGTAGCGGCCGTCTGCATAGACCTGGATGCTGAGCCCCTGCGATGTCGTGTCCTTCACCTTCTCGAGCGCCCCGTCCCGGTACTCGAACTCGACGTCCCGGCTCTGGCTGACCGATGCTACCGCCTCGTCGGCGCCCGCAGCCTGCGCCATGTCGACGGCTTCAGCCGCCTTCGTTTGGAGATCAGCTGGCATTTTCGCCTCCCACGGTCATGTTGGAGACAAGGACAGTCGGGATGCCCTGCGAGACCGGCACACTCTGGCCGTTCTTGCCGCAGGTCCAGCCACCGGTATCGAGCCGCGCGTCGTTTGCCACCATCGTGATTCGCTTCAGAGACTCAGGACCGTTACCGATAATGTTGACGTCCTTGATCGGCGCCGTCACTTTGCCGCCTTCGACCAACCATCCGTTCTTGACGTAGAACGTGTAGTCGCCCGCACCAATCTGCACCTGGCCGTTCGTGTACGTCTCACAAATGATGCCGTGGTCGACGGCCTCGATGATTTCGTCCTTCGTATGCGGGCCGTCCTCCATGAACGTGCAGCTCATGCGCGGCATCGGCGCAAATCGATACGACTCGCGGCGGCCCGACCCGGTCGGGTTCAGGCCGTACTGCTTCGCGCTGATCTGGTCGTGCAGGTACGACTTCAGGATGCCGTTTTCGACCATCACGGTGCGTCCTGCGGCATTGCCTTCGTCGTCGTAGTTCAGTGCGCCGCGCTCCCGCGGAATGGTTGCCTGGTCGACGACGGTCACGAACGGCTCGGCAACCTTCTTGCCGATCATGTCGGAGTAGATGCTCGTGCCCTTACGATTGAAATCCGCCTCCATGCCGTGGCCGATGGCCTCGTGCAACAGGATGCCGCTGGCACCCGATGCGAGGATTACCGGCATCTCGCCGGCGGGCGGACGTTTCGCTTCGAACTGGATCAACGTGCGATCGACCGCCTCGTCGATCATCGTATTCAGGCGTTCTTCGGTGTACCACGAGAATTCCTCGCGCGCTGCGATGTTCGAGTAGCCGGTTTGCGTTTCGCCGTCTTTCTTCGCCGTCACGACAACGGTAACGCGCGTCATCGGGCGGCTGTCCGTGACGAGTTTGCCATCCAGCGTCGCAATCATCACGCGGTCGTCGCCATCGCTCCAGTAGACGGCGACTTTTTCGATCGACGGGTCTTTTGCCTTGGCCGTTTTTTCGACGTACTTCAAGACGGGCAACTTGCGGTCGATGCCGACATCCGACCACGGCACGCTTGTCGTATACAGCTCACCGGTCGACAACGGGTTGAACGACTGCGGCGGCACCACCTGCGCGCCCGCCGCGATGGCCGATGCCGTGCGCGCGGCCGCGAGCATGGATGGCAACGTCAGGTCTTCGGTGAATGCGTAGCCCGTCTGCTCGCCGACGACGACGCGCAGGCCGACGCCCTGCTCGATCGACGTGTTGGCCGCGCTGACGATACCGTCCTCGAGGCCCAACGAATTGCTGCGTGAATGCTGGAAGTACAGGTCCGATGCGTCGGCACCGCGTGCTGTCAGTTCGGACATGACCCGGGCGACCGTGCCCTGGTCCACACCGAACCACTCCATGAACGGGTTGTCCGGCGCTTTCGCGGCGACGGCCGTCGCCGTCTGTACGCCACAACCGCTCAGGAACCCCGGCATGGTCACGATCGCGCTGCCCGCGGCAACGGATCCGATAAAGTCTCTGCGTTTCATTGTCATGGTAAACCCCCTGGTTGACCTGTATTGGATGCCTCAGCGGCCCAAAAAGTTGCGAATGTCAGTTGCGATTGGCGGCGGCGAGCCCGATGCCGGCCAGCGCCAGGAATGATCCCGATACCCGGTTACGCCACCGAGAATACCGCGCCAGGCCGCCGCGCGCCGAACTCGCGCATGCCGCCCAGGCAAGATCGCCGAGCAACAGCACGGCGAGGTACACCGCGCCGGCGAGGCCGAACTGGCCCACGGATCCGTCTCCGGCAAATTGCGGGATGAAGGCGGCATTGAACAACAGCGTCTTCGGGTTGGCGGCGGCCAGCAGGCAGGCGCGCCAGAAGACTGTCGGTGCAGCCGTGACGGCGGCCAGGTCGTCCACCGGCGTCCGCCACGCCTGAATTCCAAGGAATATCAGGTAGATAACGCCAGCCCAGCGGATCCAGGACAGGGCCTCCGCCGCCATGTCGACGAGCGCGGCCATGCCGGCCACGACCAGCAGCAACTGCAGCGCCACGCCGGAGGTGGTGCCAAGTACCGTCACAACGCCTGCCCGAAAACCTGAGCGCAGCGAATTGGCGACGATCAGCGCGACGTTCGGTCCGGGAATCAGGACCAGCATGGCGGTGGCAATGGCCAGTGCAGGCAACGAATTCATCGGCGCCGCGGACGACTCCAGAAACTCAGCATCAGGAAGCCGAAGATCATACCACCGAGGTGCGCAAAACTGGCGACGCCCGGGCGAACGCCACTGATACCGGAAAACAGCTCGATCGCGGCGAATACGCCGACAGCAACGATTGCCCGCATCGGAATTGGCGGAAACAGCGGCACGATGATGCGGTTCGGGAACGTCAGGCCGTAGGCAAGCAGCACGCCATACAGACCGCCGGACGCGCCGACCGTCGGGTAGGCACCCCCCTGGATCACACTGACCAAATACTGCACCATTCCGGATCCGATCACGCAAACAACGAAGAATGTAATGAACCTGCGTGGCCCCCACTGGCGTTCGAGATCGGTACCAAACATCCACAGGCCGAACATGTTGAATGCGATGTGAGTCAGGTTGCCATGCATCCAGCCGTAGGTGAGGAGCTGCCACGGCATGAACTCAGGACGGATCGCATCAGCCGACCAAAGGGCAAAATACGGCCACAGGATATTCGGCGCGATTTTTTGCAGCGCAAAGACCAGCGCGTTGGAAAGCAGCAGCAACAAGATAACATCAGGAATGGCGCTGTTGTTCGAGCGCCGGCGACTGTAGGCGGGCTGGTTCATTCGTAAACGGTCTGTCCGTTGAAAATGGTCATTGTGACCTTCGCGTCGCTTATCTCAGACGCCGGGATGTCGAACAGGTTCCGGTCGACAACGACCAGGTCCGCACGCTTGCCGACTTCGACGGACCCCTGCACGTCGTCGAGGCCCATCTGGTAGGCCCCGTTAATCGTGTAAGCCTCGATCATGGTCGCCAGATCGAGCGCCTCATCCGCATTCAGTGTCTCGCCATCGTCGGTCCAGGGGTTCCGCCGGGTAATCGCCGTCTCAATTGCGAGCAACGGATTCAGGTCGGTTACGAAGTAGTCGCTGCCGCCAACGATGCGGCCGCCAAGCGCATGGACGGATCTTGCCGGATACGTCTGCCAGGTGCGCTCCCTGCCGATCATCGGTATCGTCAACTCGGTGACGTCCGGCCCCGGGTACGCCCACAGCAACTGAAACGTCGCGCCAATGTTCAATTCGCCGAACCGGGCCCGATCATCGGGGTGAATCAACTGCAGGTGCACGATCTGGTGTCGGTTGTCATTCATGCCATTCGTGCCTCGCATGGCCTCGAACGCATCGAGAGCCTGCCGCACGGCCGCATCGCCGATCGCATGCACGTGAATCTTGATCCCCATCGCATCGAGTTCGGTAAAGTATCGGCTCAGGTTATCGCTCTGATACATGAAGAAATCGTCGCCGCTACCGCAGTCCTCATCGGCGTAGGGCGCCAGCAACGGGCTCGTGCAGTATTCGATGACACCGTCGACGAAGATCTTGACCGAATCGACATCGATATCGGGGCGCCGCCACTGGTCGCGCATTTCAAGAAAATCGAACAAACTGTCGTCGATCGCCGCCACCTCGAACCCGATTGGCGACAGCGACGTTACGGTGCGCAGCTTCAAGTCGCCCCGGTCGGAGAATTCGACGAGAGGCGTCATCGTAGCCTCATCCATGCCCGGTTCGATGACGGCCGTAATACCAAAGGAATGCGTCAACGCCTGCGCCGCGGCCAGGCTCTTCAGCTGCCTCTCCAGCGTCGCCGGCGGTAGCTTGCTCTTGACGAGGCCCATTGCCGATTCTCGCAACGTCCCGCTCGGCTCGCCTGTCTCGGGGTCTTTCTCGATGACGCCGCCGACAGGATCCTCTGTGTCACCATCTATGCCAGCAAGCTCGAGGGCCCTGCTATTGACCCACACGGCATGACCGAACGTCGACAACAGGTAGACGGGACGATCCGGAAACAGTGCATCGAGCAGGCCCTTTTTCGGATTCGCTTCCGGGTAGTTGGTTTCGGCCCAGCCACCGCCAACGATCCACTTCTCGTCGCCGAACCCTTCCAGCTCGGTGCAGCGTGACAGCGCTTCTGCCTCGGCCTGTGCGGACTCGAGCCGCAACAGGTCGCATTCTTCGTCGGTCAGCACTCCGATCAGGATATGAATGTGTGAGTCATGGAAACCCGGCAGCACCAACTGGCTTTCGAGGTCGACGACCTCGGTGTTTTCGCCGATCCATGCCGTTACGTCATCGTCACTGCCCACAAAGACGATGCGCCCGTCATCAATCGCAACGGCTTCTGCCCAGCTGCGTTGCGCGTCGACGGTGTAAACCGCACCGTTCGACAGTACCCGATCCGCCGAGTTCGGCCGTGGCGCTTCCGTACTGCGACCACATGCGGCCAGCGCGCACAACAACACCACTGCCAGGTACTTCATTACCAACTTCCTCCGCCGCCGCCACCACCGCCGCCACCGGACGAACCACCGCCGCCACCGCCCGAGGATGATCCCGGCGGCGTGACCGAACTCGCGACGGCCGAATGCAGGCCGTTGGTCAGGCTGGTAGTGGTCGTCGACAAGCTGCGGGAATTCCAGTTCCCGTTGTACCACGACGGCGAGTACGCGTTGCCGTTCGGGTCGCGAATGGCTGCAAGCACACCGGCGAACCGTTCGGACCACTGTTGATCGACGCCGAGGGCCAACGCAAACGGCAACATCATCTCGAACAGCTCGGGCGTCTTTGCCGGCGGGTTGCGCAGGTTGAGTTCGTCTTTTTCGGCAATCTCGAGAAAATCCTTGAAGCCCAGCATTTCGTCCAGCAACTTGCGACCGCGCAGCGTCGGGCGACGCATGATGATGGCGAAAAACACCATCGTTGCGAACGACAACGCAATCGTCGCGATCACCAACGGTTCGGGACCGTCGCCGGTATTCAGCGCCACTACCGTCGTCAGCAAGACGATGGCCATCGCCGGCAGGTTATACAGACCGTTCGTCACGAAGTAGTTTTTCTTGTAGTCGGCCTTTAACGATTCCCTGTGCGCCGTTTTGGCTGCGCCGAGTATCTTGTGATTCTTGTCCTTCAGCGTCACCTCGTTTGCATCACGAAACAGTGCCTGGAACAGCTCGAGTTCGCCCGGCGCCAGCATTGAGTGCGCATTGCGCACATCATCCTTGCGCAGCACGTGCGTGTCATCATCGTCTTTTTCGATGGTCAGGAAGCCTTTAACGGCCAGGTTGACGATTGCTGCCGTCATCACCTTGTCGTCGTAATACATCTGGCGGATATAGCGCAGCGACGCGGGCGAGAAACCATCGGGTGGATCGTAACGCGTGACGATGACGCCTTCTTCGGGGTCCTTGCCGTGGCGCCGCCACACCGGAATGTAATACAGAAGCAGCAGCATGAATCCGACGACTGCGACGCACAGGTTTCGATTGTCCTTGATCACCCACCAGGCGCGCTGCATCGCGGTTGGCTCGGCAACATGCCCTTTTGGCCAGCCGACGACGATCGTCAGTCCGTGTGCGGCTGGTAATGGTTTGTTGGCCCTGAAATGCAGTGCACCCGACCCGTCCTGGTGACGACTGTAGTCCTGTGCCGTCGAGCCGTACCGCCCCGTGTAGCCGTCAACCAGCACCGCCTCGGCCGGCTCGTCGAACTCGAGGTAGACCGTCGCGCTGGCCGTGTCGATCGGGAATGCCCAGCGGTTGCCCGTTACGTTCCAGTACAGCTCGTCGTGTTCATCGAAGAACCCCAGCATGCGGTTGACCCGATATCGAAACGTATAGGTATGCTCGCCGTGCGGGATGAAGGCGTCGGAACGGCCGAAATAGGTGCGGATATCGCGGCCAGATTTGCGGGTATGAAACGCCTCCACGCGGTCGTTGCGGAGCACCGACAGGGGTTCGAACGCAATGCGATAGTCATTGCCGAGTCGGTCCTCGTAGTCGATCGGAAAATCTCGATAGATGCCGCGCCGTATCTGCTTGCCCTCGGCGCGAACGCGTATCGTCTCCGTCACCTCGACCATGCCGTCCGGAAACACCCGGATATCGCTGTGAAATGCCAGGATGCGTTCGTCCGCCAGCACGCACACCGGCAACAACACCAGCAACAGCAGCAGTCTGTTCATTCGACCGACCCGAGCTTGACGAGTGGGACGTTGGCCGCATCGTCCGATGTCTTCTGAAAGAAATCGCGCTGCGAGAAATCGAAGAGGTTCGCAACGATGTTGCTCGGCACGGACTCGACGGCGGTGTTGAAGTCACGCACCGAGCCGTTGTAGTAGCGCCGGGCAAACTGCAGGTAGTTCTCGGTCTCGACGAGCTCCTGCTGCAGCTTCAGAAAGTTCTCATTCGCCTTCAGGTCAGGGTAGTTTTCCGCCAGGGCGATGATGCGGCCGACACCCTCGGCAAGCTTTTCCTCCGCCTTGCCGCGCGCCCGCACCTCGGTAACGCGCATGGCCTCGGCGCGCAGTTCGGTGACAGCCTCGAGTGTTGCTTTCTCATACTTGCTGTACTGGTCGACTGCCGTGACAAGGCGTGGAATGAGGTCATGCCGGCGCTGCAACTGGACGTCAATATCGCTCCAGGCCGTGTCGACGCGGTTGCGGCCACGGATGAGGCGATTGTAGAGCCAGACGCCGGCAACGAGCGCCGCGAGCGCGGCGCCGAGAATTATCGTGGTCATTGGAAGCGAGACTCCATCCCATCGAAGAATGGAGTGTAACGCTTCCGCTAGCGATCAATCACCCCAGAACTTCCACCAGGGTTTCTTGGCCTTTTTCTCGTCCGCCATGTCGTCGTCATCATCGACATCGACGAGATCAACCGCGTCGGCTTCGTCGTCACGGCGCTCGCCTTTGTACTCGTCCATGATCTCCTTGCGTTCGTCACGACGCGCACGCATCTCCTGGGCGCGTTCGCTGCCACGACCGGCCGCGTTCTCCTGGCCCTTGTCGAGATCGTTGCCGAAGCCCTCTTCCTGCTCGCGAACCTCCCTGGCACGCTCCTCGGCTTCTGCGCGACGCTCGTCGGCTTCCAGCCGGCCTTCGTCATCGAGCTGCTCATCGATGCGCCGCTTCTCGTCGGCAATGCGCTCCCGGCCGCGCGCCTTGTCCTCGTGCTGCTCCGCCAGGTCTTTTTCCTTGCCTTTGCCCTTTCCTTCAGCGTGGACGGCCGGCGACAGGCACAGTACGACCGCTGCGGCGGCAATAATTGCGAGTCTGTTCATACGAGATTCTCCATTGGTGGACAGGGGAATGACGCCCGCAGCGGGAGCCAGGTCACAAAGCGAACGCAATTCGTCTTAGTAGAAGATCGAGAAAAACAGCTGGAAGATATCGGCGTCGAGCTGGTACAGCGGTTCGTCACCGATCGGTTGCAGCGCCGTCAGGTCGGAAAATTCGTGATAGTCGACGTGCAGCAAGTTGAGGGACGCCGTGACCTTGGCGCGCTTGATGAATCCCCAGGTCGGGACACCGTCGTCGCTCAGGATTTCATATGCCGCCTGCAGCTTGAACGTGTAGCTGGTCAGCGCGCTGATTTCCTTGTCGCGGCCCCGGAAGTTGGTGGCCTGCGGCCCGGGGAACAGGTCGCGATAGAAGTGCGCGCCGGTCTGGTCGTGGTAGCGAAACTTGCCGGTAAACGTCCAGTCGCCCCAGGGATGTATGTAGCTTAGCGATCCCGTGTGCGCTTCGATATCCCAGGTATCCGTGAAAAACCGGTACTCGCCTTCGACGGCTGCCCGGTAGGGCAGGTAGTAGCGCGCGCGCAGGCCGACGGCATTGGTCGTGCGAGTGTTGGGGTACAGTTCGGGTTCGAAGCTGTAGCCCAGCGCGCTGCCCGAGTCGAAGTAACGCACCGATCGGTACGGGTTATTGAGATACCCCTCTTCGGTCACTGTCTCGAAGTTCACGGCCGAGATCAGGTTCTTGGTGAGGATCTGTGTAACGCCGACACCGTAAATCTGGCGATCGAGCGGTCGCTCGAACGTCGGGTCATCGGAGCGTCGCACCAGGTCGTCGCCGAGAGCGTAGCTCAACGTGAGCGTCGTCAGGTCGCCGAACATGTCCTGGCTGACGGAGAAATTTACCGTTTCGGCGTCGAAGTCGGACTCTTCACTGGTCGTCCAGCCGACACGCATCGTCGTATTGCCGCGCAGGTAGTCAACGCCCAGTGAATACTGCGTGCGCTCTTCATTGTACGGACTCGCCTGTGTTACGACATCGATGGAAGCGGAGCTGATCATGTCGACGTAGTAGTTACCGACGACCGAAAAACTGCTGCCGATCTTCTTGCGCACCAGCACGGACGGACCGTCAATCGTGACACCGCCGCCGTCGTACAGGTGATACAGGACATCCGCGCGATCGTCAGGCAATACGCCGGCTGTCGCGGTGCCGGCCAGTCCCAGCAATAGCGTGACTATGGAAACGCGTCTCAGCATCGATCCGGCCTAGTTACACCCGCAGCCGCCACCGACGGCGCCTTCGCCGCCCTTGGCGCCTTCACGCGCTTCGTAGACGTGCTGGATGTAGGACACCGATACCGGGTCACCGTCCAGCGCCATGATCGGGTCTGCCAGCTTGTCGCGCTCGTACGGTTTCACCCACGGTTCGATCGGCCCGCAACCGCTCAAGCCCGCCAGCAGCAACGCCGCCAGCAGTACCCTTCCGATTTTCTGCATGCCCATTGTCATAATCCCTACTCTATCGCTGTCACACGAAGCTGAATGTGACCGCTTCCTCAGAAGAACATCGTAAAGCCGATATGGCCTTCCAGATTGTGCGCCGTTTTCTCCTCGCCGAGGAGATCGATATCGAATAAGTGGTCGCGGAAATCCACGTGGATCGCCATCGAGTCATTCAACAGAAAGCGGTAGCCCGCACCGACGTTGACCGTGAACCGGTCATCGCCGGCAAATCGTGTCGAACCGAGGCCGGCGATCAGGTACAGGTTGGTGTTGAACGCCCGCCCTTCGCCGAGAAATACCTCGCCCGGCAGGATGTTGTAACCGAGATTGAGATTGACGTACGTAAGCTGTCGCTCGCTGTTGGTTATCAGGCGCGCACCGCCGGACAGCACCTCGAAACTCGTCAGGCCGGCCTCGCTGGTACCGGCGGTTCCCTCGAGAAAAAACCCTTCGGTCATGTGGTACGCAACGCGGGCGCCGTACACCACGTTCGAGCCGAAATCCTCGATACTCATGATGCCGACGAACGCGCCGACTTCGAAGTCCTCGCGGTCGATCTTCGGCTCTTTGATGTCGCGGCGCTCGACCTGCGGGTCGACGACTTCGCCCGGCGGCTCAGAGGTTGGCGGCGGCGCCTCATCCCGCCCGAATCCGAACAGGTTTTTGGTTGCGGCGCAGCCCGGCAGGCTGAGGATCGCTACTATTAGAAAAAGAACGCGAAACCGACTTTCCATTCTTCTACTTCCTCATTTTCGTCGCGGCTGGTGAAAACCACGTAACTTTTGTATTCCGCCCGCAACAGGAAACGCCGCGTCGTGTATACGCGGAACCCGGCGCCGACATGACCAATCTGGTCCGTGCGATCCACGCCCTGGATAATCGTTGGCTTGGGCTTCGTCTGAAGCATGCCCGCGCCGAGCGTGAAGAACGGCGAAAACCGCCACTCCGGAAACGGCTCGTGGACGACGTTGAAACTGCCCATCCAGCCATTCGAAAAATTGCCCAGGATCTGCGAACCCCAGAGCTCAACCGACACGTGCGGGTTGAGCGAGTAGCTGCCATACAACGACGTGATATTCGCGCCGCCGAAGTCACCGGCAAGCACACCGACTTCCCACCGGGCGTTCGTGAACTGCTCGAGCCCGAGATCGCCGAAATCCAAAGGCGTGCCATCCTGCTGGAGCGTATTCTCCATCTGGGCACGATCGACCCAACCTTCCTTGCCGCGGTCCGTACGCACGAGGTACCAGTCCGTGCGTTGCTTGATAACTTCAACGGTGTCGCCACGGTCGACGACATGGTCGATCGGGTAGCCGCGTCCCGGCCCCGTGTGCATTTCGAGGTACGGATCCGCAACGACTACGCTGCGGTACTCGTCATCCGCCACTGCCGGCGCCGCGAGAAATAACTGCAGTACGACGGCAACCAGGCTTCCGAATGCGAGGAACTTAATTGGCCGGGGCGTCGAAGGGATTGTTGTAATACTGGGCTCCGACATCCAACCATTCCGCAATGAGGCGCAGTTCCGCCCCGGAAAGAATATTGAAATGAACCTGATCGTTCGGATCGGTGAAACGGTCAAAGAAATCGCTCGACGCCCGTGCACTGCCCGCAGATGCCGGTGCCGGCGTGGGAACGTTGGCCAGGATGTCGTTTCCGTCCGCGTCCTGACCCACCACCACGACAACATCAACCAGCATGCCGCCCTGTAATTCCTGAAGATTATCAGTTACTAACAGTTCGCGGTAGGCGTGGAAGTGATCTGGCTCATCGACAGATTGTCCATCCGTCAGCTCAAGCTGCCCGGCCGGGACCTGCGCGACCATCAGTACGGGGTCTACTGCCGTGTGGCAATTGATGCAATTGTTGCTGACCGGGTTGCCATTGCCGTCAAGGACCGGCACCTCGGGCGTCGCCGGATCGTTGTCGTCATCGAATGTCTCGATGCGAGGCTGACTCCACAGCGGGTGAATGATCGTTTCGTAGTTGATCATGCTGCGGCACTGCGACTGCCAGTCTGTCTGGCACGCGAGTGACGTCGGCGACGCCGTTGTCAGGTCCGTGTACAGGTAGTCGATATCCGGATTGATCGGGTTACCGTTGTTGTCGAGCGGGTTTGCGCTCCAGACGTCGCGGTAAATGACATTCAGCGACGGCTCGATCGACGAGCAGTTGTCGTTTGCGCACGTTATGCGCGCACGTACCTCGGCCATGGTTTCGCCGACCTCGCCGACAAACCACTGCGGGTCCGTGTTCGGGAACTCGACGCCGGCTGTCTGCGCACCCGCGTAAGCGCTGTCGAACGCTTCCTTACGGCCATGGCTCAGGTCGCTGTCCGTGTCGTGGCAGCCGTTGCAGGTGATCTCCTGGCCGGCCGCCGCCTGGATCCAGTTGAAGTGGCGCTGCGAAATACTCATGCCCCGCTCGTCAACAATACTGATACTCAGTGCGACGTTCGCGGGAACCTTGGTCATGACGGAGCCGTCCGGCTCGATCATTGCATAGCCGACGATTTCCTTCATGCCGAAGAACGTCGTAACGCCAAACGCCGTGTCGTCGATGTCCCGCAAATCGTCTTCGGGCTGCGATACGGCCTTCTCGATGCGCAGGAACCGCGCCGGACGATCCGCAGCCAGCGTCTGGTTCGGGTCCGCCATTACATAGGGATCGATGCCCGGCAGCAACGCGCCGTCAATGTCATAAACGTTGCGGATATTGATAACCGCTTCGTTTGCATCGACAAGCGTTACGTCATCCGGGTAATTGTTCATGCCGTCCGGAATAACGGCCGGGAACGGGCGCGGATCCGCAGACACGACCTCGGTGAACATGAAGCCCTCTTCACCCGGCACGATCGGCAACTGCGTATCGTCCCGCGGATCGTAGATCCAGATGCCGTACAACGGCGGTGCAACAATAAAGTCACCCGGTGCCGGCGTGACCGGGTTGTCCGGGTCGTTGTCAACAAGGACGTTGGCAAGGTTTTCATCCGTGCACGCAACGATCCGCTCGTCGACCGTGTTCGGATCGCCGTCGTCGGGCAGAATTTCAATCAGGCGGCATTGCGTCCAGCTCACCATCAGGCGATCGGTGCCGTCCTGGATTGGGTAAACAGAGAAATAGCGGCCGCCTGGCGACGGCACACCGGGCTCCGTCAGCACCTCGTTGACAGTGGCATCTTCCTGCGCGGGACCGGTCAGAACGCCAATGTTCGGCGCAGTCGGCTGCGTGTTCTCAACGTATTGCTCGGTATCGATGAAGATCAGCTCACCGCCACCCTCGGTATTACTGAAGGGACGGGCCAGCACCATGATACGACCGTCTTCGACTTCGCGTGGCTGCATGAACTGGATGGTTTCACCGTTCGATCCGGTATCGTGGCTCTGATTACCGTACAGGAGCTCCATATTGGAGCCATCCGGATTCATGCGGTACAGGTTGACCTCGTCGCTATTGCCGCTGCGGTCCCAGCGGCTAAATACGATTTGCCCGTTCGCCAGCACAGACGGATCCAGGTCGTGGCTCTGGTTGAAGGTCACCTGCTTGATACCGGTGCCATCGGAGTTCATGACGTGCAGGTTGAAAGCGTACTCGTTGTCGGCTTCATCCTGCGCCGGAAAAGCGCCCTTGCCTTCGTCGAGCAGTATGGCCTGCGACTGCGTCTGTCGCGTTGACGAGAAAATGATGCGCCCGTCCGGCAGATATTTGGCCATGATGTCGTGACCGATCTCGGCGGTCAGGTCTGTCGGAATGACGCGCTCCAGCACGCCGGTCTCGAATATGTACTGCCAGATGTTCCAGGTGGCCACCTGGTCGTCCTCGTCGACACCCATCTCGAACGGGACGCGCATCGAAAACAGCAACCGGCTGCCGTCGTAGTCGATTTCGACGTCGCGGATTGCGGCGAGTCCATTCGCAACCGATTCGGTGATGTTGACCGGGTCTGCACCCACGGCAGCGCGATCGCGAAAAAATAGATCCGCACCGAAGTCGAACGTAATCTGCTCGCGCAAATCGGTCTGTTCGAACACGCCGTTGTCGTCGGTCGGAATCGGCGACTTGATGTACGCGATCGGAAAATCGATGATTGCCGGATCGGGATCCTGGCCGGTTCCCAGTTGCACACCTTCGCCCTTGCTGCATGCTGCAACGAGCGCGCACGCCATCGTCACCGCGACCATCCTGGCCGCCGTAGCTCGACTTCCGATTTTGAGAAGTTCCGATAGCCCGTTCATAACTCTCACCTTAGGGTTAGTGGCAGGGTACGTTGCGAAACCGGATGCTTACCGTTAACACGATCACAAACCGCGTAAGCTGGTAATTTCATTGCTACAAATTCGACTTCGCGTACAAAATTATAAGAGACGTCGAATGCCCGATGTAATGTCTCAAAAGCCCGACAACGAACAAGCGCGTTGCACTGTGAACTTGCGCACACAATTTCAGCGAATCATGCCCTTGGTGAGAATTTGTCCGAGCTTTATGTTGCTCCACATTGTTGTTTGGCGGTGTCACCCAGTGACGTCCCTGTCTCGGATCGGAGACAGTTGCCAAGTCCTTCGCAATCAGTGGCTTAAGCCGCGCGGCCGCATAAGTTGTACGGAACTGGAGACAGTCTGTTGACATATCGCGGCTTCGGCCGACGTGCATGCCAAGCCTTTATATATTTGTTTTATATGGCTTTTTCGACTTCCCGCGCGCGACAAGCGAAGGCTGGCACAGCACTTGCTTTATAGAACAGGGAAACGCTTGTGAATAACCGGTTTGTGAGTGCTTTCACGGAGTTATCGCTTGGGGACTGGCAGTATTTCGCGACCAGGCTCGTATGAAAAACGACTCGAAGAGCAGAAACGATATGAACAAATGGACGTGGACAAAATCGACACGCCTCGTGGCAACGGCCCTGCTTGGTGCCGTACTGGCGTTGCCCGCCTATGGCGGCACGCTGGAACAGGCCCGGCGAATTCATGATCGTCTCGCCGGTGTGCCGCCGACCGATGCGGTGCTGTCACAGATGGAAGCTGTGATTGCATCCAATGGCACCGACCCGCTATGCCCGTCCGGCGTGACGGGTGCAGATTGCGCGGCGTACATCGCGATGAACAACGCGAGCTTTTACAACGTCACGTTGAAAAACTTCGCGGCGCCCTGGACGAATCGCGACCAGAGCCAGTTCGTTCCGCTGAACGACTACATTGCACTCGTCGTCGGCATGGTTCGCGACGACGTGCCCTTCAACAACCTGCTGTCCGCGGACATGGCGTACGTCGGCAGCGGCGTTGCAGCACCGTCGGGCAGTAACAACGATCACTATGCGCAGCTCGAGGCGAACAACGTCAACCTGCGCGACAACCTGACGCAGACAACCCAGTCGTCGATCAATGGCTTGCCAAGCACCGCCACAGCGGGCGCGATGACCACGCGCGCGGCGGCCGAGGCGTTTTTCATCGCCGGCACCAACCGCGCAATGTTTCGCTTTACGCTGTTGAATCACCTCTGTAACGACATGGAGCAAATGCACGACCCGGCGTTGCCGACCGATCGTATCCGCCAGGATGTCAGCCGCAGCCCGGGTGGCGACAGCCGTCTGTTCCTCAATAACTGCGTCGGCTGTCACACCGGCATGGACCCGATGGCACAGGCATTTGCGTACTACAACTACGACGACACGGCCGGCAGCATCCAGTACACGCCAGGCAACGTGCAGCCGAAGTACTTCAACAACGATCTCAATTTCCCGCCCGGCTTTCGCACGCCGGACGACCAGTGGGACAACTACTGGCGCAAGGGGCAGAACCGTTACCTCGGTTTTGACCCGAACCTGACGGGCTCCGGCGCCGGCGCCAAGTCGCTCGGCCAGGAACTCGGCAACAGCCATGCGTTTGCGGCTTGCCAGGTGAAGAAAGTATTCCGCGCCGTATGCCTGCGCGAACCCGAAGATGCGGCCGACCGCAATGCGGTCAGCGCCATGATCACGCGCTTCCGCGGCAGCGACGACCCGGCGGTGGCACCGTCCGGCCCGTTCTCGATGAAGCAGGTATTCGCGGATTCCGCCGTTTACTGCATGGGCCAGTAGGGAGACATGATAATGACTAAAGCAACCGGAATTGCTGCCCATGCCCGTGTCGGCGTCCTCGCGGCCATCGCCGGCCTGGTCCTCGCTGCCTGTGGCGGCGGCGCCCAGACCGAGGCGAACCCGCAGGCGCCTGGCAGTGGCGGAAACAACAACACGACGTACACGGGCCCGGTCGCCCGCAACGCCGAGGTCCTGAAGTTCCAGCAGGAATTCTGGTCCAACGCGAAGACGACCGACCGCTGCGGCAACTGCCACAACGAAACTGTGGGCCAGAACCCGATGTTTGTGCGCAATGACGATGTGAACCTTGCCTATGACGAGGCCGTTACCGTCGTCAACGAGGCGCAGCCGGCGTTGTCGCGCATCGTCGAAAAGGTCAGCTCGACAACCGAACGCCACAACTGCTGGGTCGAGGACCCGGGCGTTTGCGGCACGATCATGACGACGTGGATCGAGAACTGGGTTGGCGCCACGTCAGGCGGTGGCCGACAAATCGTCCTGACACCGCCGAATTCGCAGGATCCGGCGGACAGCAAGAACTTCCCGGCTGATCCGGCGTCGTTCCAGGCGCTGATTCACGGTCCGATCCTGTCGCAGTACTGCTCTAACTGCCATTCGTCGGAAGCGGCGACGGCACAGCAGCCGTACTTTGCGGATCCGGATATCAACGTCGCGTACGAAGCAGCAAAGGCCAAGATCAATCTCGACGATCCTGCCGCTTCTCGCTTCGTCATCAAGGTAAGCCCGCCACCGGTTGGCGAGTCGCACAACTGCTGGAACGGTGGTGACTGCAACTCGTCGTCCAACGAGATGCTCAACGCCATCACCGCGTTTGCAAACGGCATTCCGGCGACAGTCGTCGATCCGAACCTGGTTACGAGTAAAGCGATTCGTCTTGTCGACGGCACACTCGCGTCGGGCGGCAATCGCTACGAAGACGCGCAGATCGCGCTGTGGGAATTCAAGACCGGCAGCGGTCTCGTCGCCTACGATACGAGCGGCGTCGACCCGGCGATCGATCTCAATTTCTCCGGTGACGTCAGCTGGTACGGCGGCTGGGGTATCACGATCGGCGTCGATGTGGCGCAAGGCCCGGGCAAGGCCCAGGGTTCGACGACGACCAGCAAAAAACTGCATGACGTGCTGGTCGAGTCCGGCGAATTCTCGATCGAGGCGTGGGTCGTTCCGGCCAACGTGACGCAGGAAATGTCACGCATCGCCAGTTATTCGGCCGGCCAGACGACGCGCAACTTCTCTTTGAACCAGACGCTGTACAACTACGACTTTTTGCTGCGCACGAACGAGACCAGCCTGAACGGCGATCCGCAGCTGTCGACGCCGGATGCGGACGAGGTCCTGCAGGCGACACTGCAACATGTCGTCGCGACCTATAACCCGATCGACGGTCGCCGCATCTATGTCAACGGCACGTTGACGACGATGGCGGACCCGGTTCCGGGCGGCACGTTCGTCGACTGGCAGGACAACTTCGCGTTCATCCTGGGCAACGAAGCATCCAGCGATGGCACGTTTGAAGGCACGTTCCGGCTCGCGGCGATTCATCGCCGCGCGCTGACGCAGGAACAGATCCAGCAGAACTTCGACGCCGGTGTCGGCGAGCGCTTCTACATGTTGTTCGACGTATCGGACCGCATCTCGGGCGCGGCACCGGATTCCTCGTTCATCCTGTTCGAGGCGCAGCAGTTCGACTCGTACGCCTATCTGTTCGACAAGCCGCACTTCATCACGCTCGACGGCTCGACGCCGACCGGCGTGACGATCCAGGGCCTGCACCTGGCCATGAACGGCAAGGAAGTTGCCGTTGGCCAGTCGTACGCGAACATGGACCAGTCGACCGACCCGAATCTCAACGTCGAACTCGGCCAACCGCTGCTGATCAACAACCTGTTGCTCGGCTCGGTGGTGCCGCTGGAGAAGGGTCCGGAAGACGACCAGTTCTTCCTGACGTTCGATAACATCGACGGCGCGGTCTACAACCGACCCGAAGACCCGATGCTGGTCGTCACCCCGACCGACCTGCCCGAGGCGTCGCACATCGGCGTGCGCACCTTCGACGAGATCGACGCATCGTATGCCTCGATCCTCGGCGTCGACCGCAACCGGGTGTACACGAACGACGCGGGCGACACATCGGATCACGTCAACGAAACGTACCAGGAGCTGCGCCAGTCGCTGCCGGCAGTCGAGGATGTGAACACATTCCTGTCGTCGCACCAGGTCGCAATCGCGCAGCTTGCAATTCAGTACTGCGACGCCGCGATCGGCTCGAATGCGAACCCGAATCCGGATGCAGGCAACGTATGGCCGGCATTCGACTTCAACCAGGCGGCAGGCACGGCGTTCAGCGCCGGCAACCGCGGCAACTTCGTCGACCCGCTGATTCTGCGTGCCGTCGGCCAGACTTCGGCCGGACCGCAGATCGCGACGCAGCCGAGCTACACACAGGTCAACGAGGAACTGGCAACGTTCGCCGCGTCCGGCCTGCGCCCGGATAACCTGGTTGATCGCCTGCTCGCAGGCCCGAGTGATACACGAGCTATTGCAAAAGGTGTGTGCGCCGCCGTTCTCGGCAGCGCAGCCACGCTGGTGCAGTAAACGACAGGACTTGAAGGAATAAACCGATGACGAAGAAACGAAACGCACGGGACTACGATGCCCCGCAGCTTCATGGAGATCATCCGCGTCCTGTCACGCGACGCCAGTTCGTAGCGCAGGGCTTCATGACAGGCTCCGCGTATACGATGGGCGGCGTGCTCAGCGCCTTCACGGCACCGAACGCATTTGCGCAGCTGTCGCCGGACCTGGATTCGCAACGTGCTACGCCGTGCAACATCACGGACGGCGCGGGCAAGATCCCGTTCATCTGTTTCGACCTGGCGGGCGGCGCGAACATCTTTGGCTCGAACGTGCTGGTCGGTGGTCCGGGTGGACAGCAGGACTTCATCTCGACAGCAGGCTACGAAAAAATGGGTCTGCCGGGCGACATGGTCCCGGGCCTCCAGGACGCGAACGGCAACGACTTCGCGAATTTTGACTTAGGGCTCGGTTTCCACTTCGACAGCGCATTCCGCCGCGGCATGCTGCAGAGCATGACGCCCGGCACCGAAGCCAATATTAATGGCGCTATGATCCCGGCGCGTTCCGACAACGATACCGGCAACAACCCGCACAACCCGATGTACGGCATTGCGCTGGCGGGAGCGAAGGGTTCGATCCTGACGCTGTCCGGGTCCGAGAACACCGACTCGGGCGGCAATTCCATGCTGCCGGCCATTTTCTACGACCCGGAGATGCGCCCGACCAAGGTCGATCGACCCAGCGACGTGGTCAACCTCGTCGATACGGGCGATCTCGTCGGCATCCTCTCGCAGGGTGATGCGACGGCGGTAATGGAATCGATCTATCGGCTGTCAACGGCGAAAATGGGCAACGTCAATACGCAGGTCGCAAACGACGCGGCGATCAAGCAGGCTGTCAATTGTGGCTACCTGAAAGCCGCCGATATCGCAGAGCGCTTCGGCGGTGTGCCGATCGATCCGTTGCTCGATACGGATATCGTGGCCGATGACGGCACCGGCATCTTTACGACCGCAGAAATAACCGCGGGCGGACGAGACGGCTCGGAGTTTCGCAAGACGGCGTCGGTCATGAAGCTCGTCCTGAACGGTTTCGCCGGCGCGGGCTGCATCGAGATGGGTGGCTACGACTACCATGGCGGTGCGCGCGCCGAGGGCGAGGTCAAGGACTTCCGCGCCGGACGCTGCATGGGCGCGTGCCTCGAGTACGCGGCGCGCCTCGGCAAACCGCTCATGATGTACGTGTTCAGTGACGGTTCGCTGTCATCGAACGGCGCTATCGACGCCTCACAGGACGGACGCGGTAAAGGCGAGTGGACGAGTGACAACTCGTCAACGGCCGGCAGCTTCTTCCTCGTCTACAACCCGACGCGAAGACCGACACTGATCGGCGCGACACCTGAAGAACAGGCCGTGCACCAGCAAATCGGCGCGATGGACGCCGGCGGCTCTGTGATGCGAGCGGCAACGCCTATGGCGAACAACGTCAACCTGCTCGTGAATTCGGTGATACTGAACTACATGGCGCTGCACGGCGAACAAGGGAATTTTCAGAACCTGCTGTACCCGGGCTGGAACCACGGCCTCGGCAGCGACCTGGACCAGTACACGGCATTTACGCCGATCGTAAACGGCGTCATCACGCAGCCCGTTTGAGCAAAGGGGCCAGACCCCAACGGAAAGGGCCAGACCCCACCGGGTGGGGTCTGGCCCTTTCCGTTGGGGTCTGGCCCCTTCATAATCCTTCGCCATGAGCGACCTTCACGACCTCCTCGCCTGCCCGCGCTGCGACAAGGCGCCGCTTGAAACCTCCGACGACGCACTGTCCTGCAAGGCCTGCCAGGTCGACTTCCCGATCATCGAGGGTATGCCGTGGATGTTCGCCGAGCCGCAGGCCACGCTGGGAGAATGGCGCGGACGATTGCAATTCGCATTGCAGCAGATCGGTCACGAGATCGCCGGCCTCGAAACGGAGCTCAAGGCAGACGGCATCCCGGCGCTCGCCCGGCGACGCGTCGAGCGCTACAAGAAATGCCTCGACTCACACCGCCGCAAGCTGCAGAAGATTCTCGGTCCGGTCGATACGCACGCGCTCAGCGGCAACTACGAAACCTACCTGGCGCTTCGCACGCGGCTACCGTCGGATCAGGGTCTCAACACGTACTACGCGAACGTGCATCGCGACTGGGGGTGGGGCGACGAGGAGAACAAGGCATCGCTCGACCAGGTACGCTCGGTACTGCACGATCACGCCGATCTCGGCAATGTCCTGGTGCTTGGCTCCGGCGCCGGGCGCCTGGCCTACGACATCCACACGTCGTTCGATTGCGCGTCGACCGTCGCGATGGACTTCAATCCGCTCCTGATGCTCGTCGCGAAAGCGGTGACCGCGGGCGCACAACTGAACCTCTACGAGTTCCCGATCGCGCCGCTATCGCTCGAGGACGATGCCGTCCTGCGACAGCTGTCCGCACCAGAACCGGTGGACGACAACTTTCACCTCGTTATTGGTGATGCACTCCGCCCGCCCTGCCCTACCGGCGGTTTCGACACGGTCGTGACCCCGTGGCTCATTGACATCATTTCCGAGGACCTGCCGGTGCTCGCTGCGCGTATCAACCGGTTGCTGCGCGACAACGGACGCTGGGTGAACTTCGGGTCGCTGGCGTTCTCGAGCCCGAAGCGGACGCGTTGCTACAGTCCCGAGGAAACCAAGGCGATCGTCGCCGAAGCCGGTTTTTCCGATCCGTACGTGTCGCAGGCGACGATCCCGTACATGTGTTCGCCGGCCAGCCGGCACGGCCGCCGCGAACGGGTATTCTCGTTCTCGGCTTACAAGGAGCGCGCGGTAGACGCGCCCGAACGCCACAAGGCGCTGCCCGACTGGATCGTCACCGGCAAGGACCCGGTGCCTTTGACACCGTCGTTCCGGCAACAGGCCATGACCACACAGATCTATTCATTCATGATGTCGCTGATCGATGGCAAACGCTCGATCAAAGACATGGCAAAAGTACTGGAACAACAGAAACTCATGTCGCGCGACGAAGCCGAACCGGCCATCCGCTCGTTCCTGACCAAGATGTACGACGACTCGCAGCGCCAGGCAGGATTCTAGCGGCTCCGGATGTAGGTGCCGATTTTCTGTATCGCCCGCATGCTCTCGGGCATCTTGCGCGTACACACCTGGAATACGTGCCACATGCCCGGCCATACCTCGAGTGTGGCCTCACCACCGGCGGCACGCTGCATATTCGCGATGCGTTCCGAGTCGCTGAGCAGGATTTCTCGATCGCCGACCTGGATGTAAAGCGGCGGCAACCCGTGAACCTCGGCAAACACCGGTGACGCGAGCGGGTGCGTCTCGTCGCCGGGCTTGCAATAGTACTGACCGACGTAGCCAATGTTCTCGGGTCGGAACCACGGATCGAGTGCCGCCCGTGATTGCATCGACTCACCACTCCCCGTCAGATCCAGCAACGGCGACAGCAGGATCGCGGCACCGGGCAATGGATCACCGGCGTCCCGCAGCATCAACATCATCGCGACGGCCAGGCCGCCGCCCGCCGAATCGCCCGCTACGATGATGTCGGCAGGGTCCGTGCCGTCTGCGACAAGAGCCCTGAACACATTCACACAGTCTTCAATACCCGCTGGAAACTTGTTTTCCGGCGCAAGACGGTAGTCCGGGACGAGTGCGCGCAAGCCGCCCGCCCGTGCCAGGTGACTGACTAACTGGCGATGGGTGGCGGGGCTTCCCAGGACGTAAGCACCGCCATGCAGGTACAAGAGCACCTTGCCGGGCGCAGTCTTTTTCGGGATCAGCCATTCGGCGTCGACGCCGCCGATAGCAGTGGCTTCGCGACGCACACCGAATGCGGGCACCAGGAAATTGACGCCGAACGCCCACAACCGGCGAGTCTTCTCGACGTCCACCCGCTCCGGGTTCAGGCCCTTGACGTACCAACCTGTGACGGCACGAATAATTTTTGCAGGGATGCTTGCGCTCATCGGACGACGCGCAGGAGTCGCTGTGGCCTATCGCTCGAGGTACTGCAGCTTGTCCGTCACCTCACGCCACTCGTCGGCATCTTCGGGCGGGTCTTTCATTTCCGTGATGACCGGCCACTCCTGCGACAGCTCCGCGTTGAGTTCCAGGAACTTCTCCTGGCCAGCCGGGAGTTCGTCCTCGGAGTAGATCGCTTCAACCGGGCACTCGGGTTCGCAAAGCGTGCAATCGATGCACTCATCCGGATCGATAACGAGGAAGTTCGGCCCTTCGTGAAAACAGTCCACGGGGCACACTTCGACGCAATCGGTCAGTTTGCACTTGATGCAGGCTTCGGTGACAACGAATGTCATGCTTCGGGTCCTCGGTCGGGGGCGCGTACCGTATGCGATACGGGTACGCGAATCAAGCCGTGAATTATGCACATAACAGCGCCTGTGTCGATTGCGTTAAACTCACATTTTCACCGCCAACCCGGCTTCCTGCGCAGCGCTCAAAGCTTCAATATTCGTGAATAAAAACAAGGACGTAGAATCGATCGTCGTCCGCTTTGCGGGCGACTCAGGTGACGGTATCCAGCTCATGGGATCGCAGTTCGCGGTGTCGACGGCGCTCTCCGGGGCCGATTTCGCGACCTTCCCCGACTACCCGGCCGAGATTCGTGCACCGGTCGGCACGACGTTCGGCGTTTCCGCGTACCAGATCAACCTGGGTGGCGGCCCGATCACGACGGCCGGCGACGCACCCGATGTACTGGTCGCATTCAATCCGGCGGCACTCAATGTCAGCCTGCCGATGCTGCCGAAGGGCGCGCTCATCATTCTGAACAATGACGCGTTCACGGCACGCAACCTGACCAAGGCCGGCTACGAAAGCGATCCGCGCGACGACGACACGCTGGCCGACTTCCAGGTCGTCGCCGCCGACATCACGCGACTGACGCTCGAGTCGGTCAAGGAATTCGGCCTCTCGAAGAGCGAGGGCGGCCGCTGCAAGAATTTCTGGGCGCTGGGCGTCCTGTTGTGGATGTTCGATCGTGAGTCGACACCGGTCGAGGCGTGGATCGACCGTCGGCTCGAAAAACATCCGACGCTGCGCGACGCGAACAAGGTCGCATTGCACGCGGGCCACGCCTATGGCGAAACTGCGGAGCTCGCAGCTGCCCTGCCGCAGGTATCGATCCCCGCCAGTGAATTCGAGCCGGGCGAGTACCGTTCGATAACGGGTGCCGAGGCACTCGCCCTCGGCATCGCCGCGGCAGGAGAGCTGGCGAACAAGTCCGTCATGTTCTGCTCCTACCCGATTACGCCGGCCTCGCCATTGCTGCATCGGCTCACACGGTTGGCCGAGATGGGCGTCGGAACGTTCCAGGCCGAAGACGAAATCGCGGCAATCTGCGCCGCCATTGGTGCTTCTTACGGCGGCATGATCGGCGTCACGTCGAGTTCCGGACCGGGCATCGCGCTGAAGACCGAGGCAATGGGACTGGCCGTCAGTGCCGAGCTGCCGCTGGTCATCGTCAACTGGCAACGCGGCGGTCCGTCGACGGGCCTGCCGACCAAGACCGAGCAGTCGGACCTGTATCAGGCCGTCTACGGCCGCAACGCGGATACGCCGATCCCGGTCGTCGCAGCATCGACCGTCGGCGACTGTTTTTCGATGGCGATCGAGGCAACCCGTATCGCGCTGCGCCACATGACGCCGGTCATTCTCCTCGCCGACGGGTATCTCTCCAACGCTGCGGAGCCCTGGAAGATCCCGGATGTTTCGACGCTCAAGCCGATAGACCACACAGCGGTTGCCGATAGCGACGAGAGTCCGCAACGCCGCGCTTTCGCACGCGACGAGACCACGCTCGGACGACCGTGGGTCGTACCGGGCATGCCGGGGCTCATGCACCGCATTGGTGGACTGGAAAAGGACATTGCGACCGGACATATTTCCTACGATCCCGAGAACCACCAGGCAATGACGGATCTGCGCAGTGCAAAAGTCGAATCGGTGGCGGATTTCATTCCCGATCAACAGGTGGAATCCGGCCCGGAGTCGGGCGACCTTGTCGTCGTTGGCTGGGGGTCAACCTATGGCCCGATCTTCCAGGCGGCACGCGCAACCGGTGCGAGCTTCGTGCACCTGCGTTACATCAATCCGCTGCCCAGGAATCTGGGTGAGCTGCTCGCCCGGTTTGACAACGTTCTGGTCCCGGAAATGAACACGGGCCAGTTGTCCACTGTTCTCAAAGACAAGCTCGACGTCGACCCGATCGTGTTTTCCAAGGTCAGCGGCCAGCCGTTCAAGATTGGCGAACTTGTTGACAGAATCGAAGCAACGCGCAACGGAGCATCGTCATGACCGACAAGCTGCTGCCGAAAGATTTCGCTACATCGCAGGAGGTGCGCTGGTGCCCCGGCTGCGGTGACTACGCGATCCTGAAGGCCGTACAGAAGGCACTCGCCGACTGCGGCGCGCGTCCGGAGAATACCGCTTTCGTGTCGGGCATCGGCTGCGCATCGCGATTTCCCTACTACGTCGAGACGTACGGGTTTCACACGATTCACGGGCGCGCACCATCGATTGCGACAGGACTGAAACTCGCAAACCCGGACCTCGATGTCTGGGTCGTAACAGGTGACGGGGATGGCTTGTCGATTGGCGGCAACCACCTGATGCACGCTCTGCGCCGCAACGTCGGTCTGAAAATCCTGTTATTTAACAACGAGATATACGGCCTGACAAAGGGCCAATACTCACCTACGTCACGCGTCGGTACGACGTCGCCGTCGAGCCCTGGCGGTTCCGTCGACACGCCGATCTCGCCGGGGCAATTTGCGCTCGGCGCCGGGGCGAAATTCTTCGCGCGTGGCGTCGACACGGACAAGGCGGGCATGAGTGACGTGCTCTCGCAGGTGCACGCGTTCCGCGGCGCTGCATTGGTCGAGATATTCCAGAACTGCATTGTGTACAACGAAGATGTGTTTGCCGACTTTACGGATCGCAAGAACGCCGCCAACACGCAGCTCCACCTGAAACATGGCAAGCCGATGTTGTTCGGCGAAAACAATGGCAAGGGCATTCACCTGAATCGCGACACACTGGAGCTTGAAGTCATCGACGCGATCGAGTCGCCGGACAACGTGCTCGTCCACGACGAAGGGAATGCAACCATTGCGCGATTACTGATCGACCTGCATCTGCCCGTCGCGATGGGTGTCATCTATCGGCAACCGGCAACAAGCTTCGAAGACGCGTTTTACGCCCACCACGCCACGCGCATGGAACGCACGAAATCGATTGCCGACTTCGTCAAGGGACCGAGTAGCTGGGTGGTTGATTAGCGCGAGAAGCTCGGCCGAATTTCGAAGTTGCATTGGTCGTATGTTTCGTCATTCCTGAGTCGTTCGGCCTCCTTCGCTACGGCTCGAATAGCTGCGAGTTCACCGTGGCTCGCAAATACCTCGAGATACATTGCGGCCACACGCGGATCGTTCACCATCAGGTTGTCGGCACCTGAATCGAAGAAAACCTTTTTCATGCCTCGGTAGGCATCTCGGTTTTCTTTTTCCAGTCGCGCTGCGTATTCAAGGTCTCCGCTTCTCTCTGCGGCGATGCGAACCAGTGTGTAGCCGATCATCGTCGAAACCACGTCGTCACTGTTCGCCGCCATCATGTTGCCGAGATCCCTGCAAAGGGAAACCCACGTTCCATCCTCGTTTTCACTGGATTTACACGCATCCATCAAGTGTTTGTATTCGGGCAGCGCCTGTGCGGACGCATGGCCCATTGCAACGGCATACCGTTCGGTGTAATTCAAGTTGCTGCTTGCTGCCAATCCTCTTTCCAACAGCATCACCGTGTCGGCGAAATAGGTGTCAAATCGCGTGGCGCTGACCGCTTTTTCGAGGCTGGCGGCTGCGGCGACCCAGTTGCGATCCTCAATGTCAGACTGCGCGACACTCGTCCAGAAGGCTCCATTCGATGAGTCCATCGACAGTCCGCGAAGCGCAACCGCTTTTCGGTCGCAAGATCGGTCGCGGCAATTACGAAGCCGGTGCCACGCAGCGAGGGGGCTGTCCAGCGTTCGCTCGGCAGAGCTCAGCAGCTCGAAATGTCGTTCTGTAGAGTCGCCCGCAAGCAATGCGGCGGCGAGGAGATGCTCCGCGCTGCGTGATTTCGACAATACATTTACCGACTCCGCGATAATCGCTTCCTGGGCGTCGCCCCGCAGCCCGGCAAGAACGTCGCGACCGTTATGGCAATCACCTGGCTGCGACGCCTCATCCGAAACTTGCCCGTCTTCCGGCAAACCGAAAGGCAGAATGCGCGATGGAATGGACGGCTCGGTATTTTCCGGCATCGCCGCAATATCCGGTGATCTTACAGGCTCTGTGTGTCGGTTTGTCTCGGCGTCTCGCGTAGCAAACCATGTCGCGACCACTAAACCGAATGCTACGGCAAGGCTAAGAAATCCACGTTTCGCCGTCACGACGTGCCACCCCGTCCTCTTCCAGCTTCATCAAGTGCGCCAGCAATGACCGCTCCGCCCACGCGTAGAGTTTTTTGTCGACATCCTGGTATACGTGCGGCACGAGTTCCATCGACGTCAGTCCGGGATTGGCGCGCAATGCATCGAGCACTTTGGCCTCCCGCTCCAGGCGATGGTCGACAATCCAGTCGATGACATCGTCCGGATCATCGATGAGTTCGCCATGACCGGGCGCCAGTTTTGACGGTCGAAATGACTGCACGCGCCGAAGCGATTCGATGTACTGCTTCATGTTGCCGTCAGGCGGGTCGATGACAACCGTAGACCCGTCGATGACATGGTCGCCCGTGAAGATCCAGCCGAGTTGCGCATGGCGAAAACAGACGTGATTCGATGCGTGGCCGGGTGTGTGAATCACACCCAGCGCGATGCCGTCGATGAGCAACTGATCACCGTCTTCGAGAACCCGGTCCGGCACGAACGTGTCGTCCTGGTGCGGGCCCTCGGGCGCCGGGCGGCCAAGCAGTTCCGCGCCCGTTCTTGCCGCCAGCGATTTTGCCGCCGGCGAATGATCCGGGTGCGTGTGCGTCACGAGAATCCGGCGAATCGGACCCGGAGCCTTGTCCACGATAGCGTCGAGATGACTGTCGATGGCAGGCCCCGGATCGATAATCGCAACTTCCTCCGAACCAACCAGGTACGTATTGGTACCGGGCCCGGTCATCACCGACGGGTTCGGCGCGACGAGACGCCGCACGCCCGGCGCGAGTTTACTGAACGCAGGCATGTCCGGCCCGAACGCCGTCATGTGCGATTGCCCGGGTAGTCCTTGTCACCCGGCAGCGCAATGACCTGCTTGCCGTCGCGCTCAATGACCATGGGTACCATCGTCGTGATACCCCAGTCGACACATGACGCGGCCCACTCCAGCAATGCCTCGAGAGACTTGTGGCGCGCGATGCTCTCCAGCGTTTTGATGGTCGGAAAATGCAGCTTCGCGTCACCGCGACGCCCGGCCGCGAGCATCTCCGACGCCGTCACCCAGCAGGAGTCGGTCAGCTCACCGCCGCAATGAACAGCCTCCTGGCCCGCCGGCAGTTCTGCCAGGAAAAATCGCGTTGAGTAGCGCTTTGCCTGTTGCGGCGGCGTGATCCAGTGGCTGATGTAGGACAGGCTGTCGCAGTAGAGCCGCAGTTTGTTGCGGGAGACGAAACTTTCCCAGTTGTCAGAGCTGTTGTTCAAGTTGTCACGCACCGCGGCCAGATCTTCGTCAACCGCGGACAGATCGGCCAGCAACACCCCCGTTTCCTCGAACAGCTCGCGGATCGCGGCGCTGTAGTAATCGAGACCGCCGCGCTCGATGCCGAGGCGTGCACTGGCCTCGGCGTCGTCCGGACCTATGCAGTTGCCGTGCACGCCGGCGTCGTCAGGCTCGACCACGCCGCCGGGAAACGCGTAGGCGGCACCGAACGACGATTTCTCATGACGACGTGCCATGAATATCTCCGGATCGAGCGATGCGCGCCGCGCGACAACGACGGTCGACGAAGGCCGGGGAGTAGCGGGCTCAGTCAACGGGCGCCGGCTCCGGATCGCCGGTTTCGGCGTAGGCTTTCAGCCGCTGCAGTGCTTCGCCGATGACGTAGTCGACCGGCACCGAGATCGTGTCGAGGCCACCCTCCCGATAGCCACCGACAGCATACGTAAACCGGACGCGCGTCCCGTTGCCGTCCTCGGCGTCTTCGAACTCCCAGGTCATGTTGCCGTTGACGCCCATCAGGCCGAGGGGACCCAGACCGCCGGTCAGGCGCAGGACGACAGTCGGATTGACCATCGTGACATTGAGGTGAACGACGCCCGCCGTTTCGCTCCCCAGCGACTCGCAGAAGCAGCCGTTGGGGCGCACATCGATCGACATGTTGGCGGCGTCCCCCGAAATTGTGTGATCCGAGTGCCACCACTTGCCGACGTCGTTGACGGCCGCATTCCAGGCCGCTGCGCGATCCGCGTCGACAAGAACTTCATGCGTGGTCGTAAATCCGCCGGGACCGGCGTCGCTAACCTCGCCTGCGGCGCTACCGGCTGCGAGCAACGCCATCAGCGTCAGAATTCGTGCGTTCATGAAGACTCCCGTTCGACAGGCCTAGCTTACCGTATTGGGGAGACCGAGCGGCACGGCCGCAGGTTCCGCTAGAAGAGCGAGATGGCGAGAAAAACGGCGCTGGCGAACGCGGTGCCGAAGTAGAGTTTTTTCCAGATTGACATTGAATAGCCGGGTGTTCGTGATTAGATAGTGGCTTCATTGTCGTTTTTCCCACCTGAACCCCGACTGAAACCATGGACGAAGACCTGCGCGTCGTATTCGAGAGTGGCAATCGCCTGAGTTGCCTTGACCGCGCGCTGGTCCTGGAAGCGGCGAACATTCCGCACCAGGTGATCCAGGACGGTGTCACGTCGGCCATCGTCGTGCCGTCAAGCTGGTCCGCGGACGCCGCCGCCGAGCTGCGGCTGTACGACGAGGAAAATCCGCCGGCGCGACCCAGGCCACAGCCGCACAACCCGGAGGTGTTCGATCCGATACCCGGCCTGATTGGCTACGTGCTGGTGGTCTGCCTGGTCATGGGTTTCGAGGGCTATTCGTTCTTCGATGAGAACTGGCGCCTGGCGGGCCACGTCCACGGCGCGGCCGTGCGCGATGGCGAAGTCTGGCGGCTGTTTACGGCGCTGACGCTGCACTCGGGCCTGAAGCACCTGGCCGGCAACCTGGTGTTCGGCGTGTTCTTCGGCCTGTTCGCCGGGCGCTTGCTGGGTTCCGGCTACGCCTGGCTGGTGATCGTGCTCGCGGCGGGAATCGGCAATGCGGTCAACGTATTGCTGCTGGACCCGTCGCATCGCGCGATCGGTGCGTCGACAGCGGTGTTTGCCGCGCTTGGCCTGGTGGCCGGCTATGTCTGGCGCGGCAAGCTGATGTCACAGGAGCACGACCGCTGGACCACCCGCATCGGGCCGATCGTCGGCGGCCTTGCACTGCTCATGTTTACCGGCAGCGGTTCGGTCGACGCCGAAACCGGGATCAACAACACGGACGTCGGCGCGCACCTGCTCGGCTTTGTTGCCGGGTTCCTGAGCGGCAGCCTGTTGATCCGCTTCGGCCCGCTGCCCCGATCACAAACCGGTCAGCTTCTCGCCGGTGCCACTACGCTCGCTATCATCACCGTCAGCTGGTTGCTCGCCCTCAACTAAGACCACTGTATTCAGGTAGAATCAGGCGCTTCGCAGGCGCAACGGATGCAGCAGCCAACATGAAGAACATCCTGCTGTTCTTGGTCATCATTTTTGTTATTGCGTCAACCGCCCTCTGGCTACGCCACGGCGGCGGTGATCCGTACCCGAACCTGACCGGTCCGCCGGTGCTGCGCGCCGACGGCATCGAGGAAGTCCTCGCCTACCCCGAACCGATCGGCAATGTTGCCGTCAGCGCCGATGGACGGGTCTTCTTCACCGTGCACCCCGAGTCGAGGACGCGCGGCAACAAGCTCCTCGAATACGTTAACGGCGCATCCGTTCCGTTCCCGTCGCTTGCTCTGCAAGCCGAGCTCTTCGACACACCGCTCGGCATCGCAATTGACCGGTTCAATCGACTCTGGGCAATCGATCATGGCAACCACGGCACCCGATCGGCAAAAATCGTCGCGATCGATCTCGACACGGGCGAGGTATTGCGCAACCAGAACCTGAGCCCGGCGATCGCACCGACCGGCTCGCTCCTGCAGGATCTCCAGGTCAGCGCTGACGGCAGCACGATCGTCATCGCGGATGCCAGCTTCTGGCGCAAGAAACCTGCGCTCATCGTCTACGACGTCGAAACCGGCAACGCGCGGCGTATTCTCGAAAGTCACGACAGCGTTTCCGCGGAAAACTACGTCATCCGCAACATGGGTCGCGACATGAAGTTCCTCGGCGGCATGGTCGCTCTGCGAGGCGGCGTGGCCGGCATCGCGTTGGGCCCGGAGTGGCTGTATTTCGGCGCACTGAGCGGCTCGGGCCTGTATCGCGTGCGCTTGTCCGACGTGGTCGACGAATCGATCGGCGACGCCGAATTCGGCAAGAAGGTCGAACGCCACAGCGACAAGCCGCTGTCAGACGGTTTCAGCATCGACACCGAAGGCAACGTCTACGTTACCGACGTTGAACACTGCGCCATTTTCCGCGCATCCCCCGATCGCCGGCTCGCCACCCTGATCCGCTCGGAGCAGATACGCTGGCCGGACGCACTGTCCTTCGGCCCCGACGGCTACCTGTACATCGCCGACAGCGCACTTCCCGAACTCATCCTGCAATCCGAAGCGCATATCCGCGAGCAGGGACCTTATCGTATATTCCGTTTCCAGCCGGGCGTTGAAGGCATCCCGGGACAGTAACCCAAGGACTCAGCAATGAATGAAAGCATCGAAAGCGTAGCGAACGACAACATCGGCAAGTTTATGCAGTTCCTCGAAGACAACGGCGTCACGTCGACGGCGGTCGTCGACTTTGCCAAGGACCTGCTCATCGCGCTGGTCATTTTCTACGTCGGTAAGTTGGCTATCGCGCTCGTCGTGCGCGCACTGCGGCGGGTCATGCGCAAGCAGGAGGTCGACAAGACCCTCGAAACCTTCATTTGCAACCTCGTTCGCATGGCACTGCTCGTCGTTGTCATCATTGCGGCGATCGGTGCGCTCGGCATCCAGACGACGTCCTTTATCGCCATATTCGGTGCGGCTGGCCTCGCCGTCGGCCTCGCCCTGCAGGGTTCTTTGTCCAACTTCGCAGCCGGCGTCCTGATCGTCCTGTTCCGCCCCTATCGCGTCGGCGACTTTGTCGAAGCAGCGGGTATTTCCGGCGTCGTCGAGCAGGTGCAGATCCTGACGACCGTCCTGCGCACCGGCGACAACAAGCAGATCATCGTGCCGAACAGCCAGATCATGGACAGCATCATTACCAACTACTCGGCCAACGATACGCGCCGCGTCGACATGGTTGTCGGCGTCAGCTACGACGACGATCTCGACAAGGTTCGCGCCACGCTCGAGGAGCTGATCGCTGCAGAGGAACGCATCCTCAACGATCCGGCCCCGACGATCGCCGTCTCCGAACTCGCCGATTCGAGCGTCAATTTCGTCGTCAGGCCGTGGGTGAAGACGCCGGACTACTGGGCCGTGATGTTTGACCTGACCGAGGCCATCAAGAAGCGCTTCGATCAGGAAGGCATCTCCTTCCCGTTCCCGCAACAGGACGTACACCTCTACAAGGCGTCTGCCGACTAAAAAAAGTCGGCCCAGGTGCATCCGGGGGCGTCAGGTTTGCATCTCCACCCGTAGAAACACCGGTTTTCGGAGGAGAACGCAATGGAATCTGGATTTTTGGGATTGGCCAGCCTTGGCTTCTGGTTGTTTATCGCGGCCGCCGTCGTCGGCGGCATCTGGGACGGCGTGCGCAAACGCGAAGCCGAGCACGAGACCCTGCGGCGCATGGTGGAAAGCGGCAAGCCCGTCGACGAAGCATTGATGGACAAGATTCTGGGCAACAACAAACGCCCGGATCGCGACCTCAAGATTGGCGGCCTCATCGTCATATTCGTAGCACCCGGGCTGGCTATTCTCGGGTGGTTCGTCGGCGCCTTCAGGGAGCTGATCGGCGTCGCCGGGCTGGTTGCCTGCGTCGGCATCGGGCTGCTCGCCGCCGCGAAATTTGCGGAGAATGCCTGGCGCAGGGAACAGGCCGAAAAGAATCCGTACAGCGGTTAGCTCACTGTGCCGAAGGCACCCGCCGCCTATCCGAAGTACCCGGAGTCCGTACTCGTGCGACTGTCAAAGTCAGGCGACCGCGAGGCATTTGCAGAACTGGTGAATCGCCGCCAGGTCTGGATACGCAACCTGATGCGACGCTGCAGCGGCAATGCCGCGCTCGCAGACGACCTTTCGCAACAGGTATTCATGCAGGCGTGGCGGTCCGTTCGCCAGTTACACAATCCGGCCCGTTTCGGGCCGTGGCTGAAGCGAACGGCGATCAACACCTGGTTACAGCATCAGCGCCGCAACGACCCGCTGCGCCATGCCGCCGAGCACCAGCCGTCGGACACGCCCGCCGCAGACAAGACCAGCCTCGCAATGGACCTCGACCACGCGCTGTCCACGCTGCAGCCGGATGTAAGGCTCTGCGTCGTGCTGAGCTACCACGATCGAATGACGCACAAGGAAATCGCGCAAGTAACCGGAATGCCGCTCGGAACCGTCAAATCGCATATTCGTCGCGGCACAATCAAACTGCAGCAGGAACTTGCCGCGTATGACGCCACAGATGAGGAATCGCCATGAGTGATGAACGGGATCCGCGCCTCGTCGAACTCTTCGCCGACGCGGGCCGCGTGACGCCCAGCGCCGAGTTCACGCAGCAGGTGATGCAGCGCCTCGTGAGAGAACGCCGCCGAACTATCGTTTTCTGGGGAGTCGCTGCGGCACTCGGAATCGCGTTCGCCGCGAACATTGCCGATCCGCTGTTTTCAATGATCGATCTGACGTCGCAATTGTTGCCGACCCCGATCGTCGAGATCGAGACGGACTGGCTCCAGGCACTGCTGTCACCGGTCAACAGCATCGCGGCGGCCGCCGCTGTTGCCATTTTCGGGGTCCGCCTTTTCTGGCGGCGGATCTCGAACTAGTCGTCGGTCACATCCGGCTCGATAAAGCACCAGTTGAGGTTCGGGATGCGCTCGTCGAGTTTCTGCTCGAGCGCATTGATCGTTGCGACCGCCTGGTCAACTGTCAGCTTCGGATTCAGCCGGATCTTTGCAGCGAGCATCGTGTCCGGCCCGAATTGCACCGTGATGACCTTGAAGATTTCCTCGATCTCCGGATGTTCGGCAATGATCCCGTCAATGGCCTTCTGGATATCCGGGTGCGCCGAGCGACCGACCAGCAATGAACGCACACGCCAGCCGACAAATGCCGAGATGACGAGCAGGATGATCCCGATGCAAATGGAGCCGATGGCGTCGTAGACCGGATTACCGGTCACCGACGCTGTGATAATGAATCCCAGTGCGAGTACGAGGCCCAGCTGCGCGCCGATATCCTCGCCCAGTACGACCACGAGTTCGGAGTTTCGAGTGTGCTTGAGCCAGTACATGAACGGCTGGTCGCCGCGCACCTTGCTGATTTCGCGGATACAGCCGAGCAGCGAGCCGCCCTCGAGGATGATCGCGACGACCAGGACGGCGACAGCAATCCACACCTGCGACAAGGGCTCAGGGTGGTGCAGCTTGTGCCAGCCTTCGTACACCGAGTAGATGCCACCCATTGTGAACAGCAGGATTGCGACGATAAAACTCCAGAAATAGCTGAGCTTGCCGTAGCCCAGCGGATGATTGTCGTCGGGCGGTTTCTGCGACTGTTTCAGGCCCAGGTACAGCAGCACCTGGTTGCCGGTGTCGGCGTAGGAGTGAATGGCCTCGGCCATCATCGCGCCGGATCCGGTCACGATCGATGCCCAGGTCTTGGCGATCGCAATGCCGAAGTTGGCGATGAAGGCGTACAGGATTGCTTTCGCGGCGGAGGCGTGTGTCGAAGCTGCCATGACTACCTTGTCAATGTGGAGCGCGCTGGCGCGTTAGGAACGCATGATGCCACGGTCGGCGCATCTCGCGGAACCGCGAATCGTTGTGCCTGCTGACAAGTCTCGTATGGCATTCCGGTATCAGTTACTGTATAAAAACACAGTAACTGATACCGGACGTATTTGTGGCCCACCCCGCACACAAAGGCCGCGGCGCATTGTCGTCGCCGGCCGGCCGATTCTCGGACCAACAGGCACAACTCGATCCCGAGGCGGCGCACGAGCTTGCGCTGCAGGTACCGGCAACCGTGCTCACGGCGATGCCTGCGCGCAGCATCATAAGCCACAACAACTCGCCGGACATTCCGTTCGAGCGCTCGATCAATCCCTACCAGGGCTGCGAGCACGGCTGCATTTACTGCTACGCCCGGCCGAGCCACAGTTACCTGGACCTGTCTCCCGGCCTCGACTTCGAGACAAAAATCTTTTTCAAGCCGAATGCCGCGACGCTGCTCGTGGCGGAATGGCAGAAGCCCGCCTACGAGTGCAAGCCGATCACGATCGGCGCCAACACCGACCCGTATCAACCGGCCGACCGCTCGCTCGAGCTCACCCGCAAATTGCTCAGGACGTTTGCCGAATACCGCCATCCGGTCAACCTGATCACCAAGAGTCATCTGATCGAGCGCGATATCGATCTGTTGGCCGATCTGGCGCGCGACAACCTGGCGTCGGTCGCCGTGAGCATCCCGACCATGAATCCCGACCTGAAACGCATCATGGAACCGCGCGTGCCCGCCGCCGGTAAGCGCCTTGAAGCGATCAGGCGACTGACGGCGGCGGGTATTCCCGTAAGCCTGTTGCTCGCGCCAGTGATTCCGGCGATCAACGACAGGGAGATCGAATCGATCCTGGAAGCCGCGGCGGACGCGGGTGCCGGCAATGCCCGTTACATTTTCCTGCGCCTGCCCCACGAACTCGAAAGCCTGTTTACAGAGTGGCTGCAGGGGCACTTCCCGGACCGGGCCGCGCACGTAATGAGCCTCATGCAGCAGTCTGCTGGCGGCAAATCCTACGATGCCCGATTTGGCATAAGGCAGACCGGCAGCGGACCTTACGCCGAGATGCTGGGGGCCCGCTTCGCGGCGGCCGCAAAGCGCCACGCTCTCGACACCGGTGGCTATCAGCAATCCCTTGATTGTTCACAGTTTTTGCACCCTGCGAAACAACAGCTCGGTCTGCCTTTCTGATCTCTCGCTACCCTCGCCCGACGTCTGCCGGTATAGTGATTTCTACGCCGCAGACCGCAGAACTATTGGCCTTGAGAGCGGTCTGAACGATTCTGAACCTATGCAAGTACCGGCATGAGCTCGACGATCAAATACCTCCCTGCCCTCCTGGCATTTTCTATAGCGTCTACCGCGGCGCAGGACGTCGACGACGACGGCATCCCCCTGGACCCGACTGTTCCGATGGCCGACGAAACCGTCGACCAAAATGACGACGACAGTCTGCTCGACCAGACCGTTCCGGTGGCCGACGAGGAACCCGAAGTCGAGGTGCCGGAAATCATCGACGATGAAGAGGTTACCGAGGAACGGCTTTTCGAGGAGTTTGCGCATTACCGGCGCATGATCAACGAAGGCACGTTTGACGAGGCCGATGTCGCAGCGAAACGCATCGTCGAGATGGCGATCAAGATTTACGGACCGCGGTCGAGCGAGACCGCCAGCGCACTCAACAACCTGGCGATCGTGCAACACAGCAACGGCCAGTACGACGCCGCCATCCAGAATTTCACGTCGTCAGTCGAGATACTCGAGGCCGTCGACAACCGCCTGTCGTCGTCGCTCGTCAACCCGTTAAAGGGTCTCGGCTCCGCACAACTCGCCGCCGGCCGGCCCGATCGCGCCAATCGCACGTTTACTCGCGCGGCGCATATCACGCAGGTCAACGACGGGCCGCACAACATCGGACAGGTCGAGATTCTCGAGTCGGTTGCGGAAACCTTCCTGCGCATGGGCGACCTGAAGGCTGCCCGCAACATTCTCGACCGGATTCATATCCTGAACGTCCGCTTCTACGAAAAGGACCCGATGGGACTGATCCCGTCGCTGATGAATCGCGCGACCTGGCAGCATCGTGCCGGCTATTACAACGAGGAGCGTTCGACCTACCGGCGCGCCATCCGCATCATAGAGGCATCCGGTGACAAGAATGACCCGATGCTGATCGAACCGCTGCGGCGCCTCGGCGAATCCTACTATTTCGTGGATATCACGCTGTCGCAGACGGCGCAGCACGGCATGGTTGCGACCGGGGAGCTGTACTTCAAGCGTGCCATGCGCATCGCGGAGCGTTCCGACGATATTGACTTCAAAGAGGTCGCGAAAACGAAACTGGCACTGGCGGACTACTACACGTACGTCGATTCGTCGAACCGGGCACGCAAGATTTACAAGGAAGTCTGGGACGATCTGTCGACAGACGAGACGCGTAACGCATTCCGGGACGAATTGTTCGCCGACCCGGTTCCGACACGCACCGACAGTTTGCCGACATTCGCCGGGAAAGGCTCCGGCCAGCGCGCCGAAGTCCAGACGGGCCGCATCGTCGTTGAATACAGCGTCACAACACGGGGGCGCGTGCGGGACATTCGCACCGAAGCCTTCCCGCCCGAGTTCACCGACATGCAGCGCATGGTGCATCGCGAGATACGCAGTCGGTCGTTCCGGCCACGCATCGTCGATGGCGTGCCGGTTGAGGCCGCGGGTCTCGTTTTCGAGCACGAATTCACTTACCTGCAGGACGACCTCGATGCCATTCGAGAGGCAAACCGCGAGCAGGTCGCCGAGGTCGACGAAAGCGAATGAAAAACATGGCCATGCCAAGCCGTGACAGCGCGCTGCCCGGGCGCAGCGCCGAGATGCCGATCCCTGACACCCACTACGTCAACGGCAACCCGATCAGGGGTCCGTTCGCCGCGCCGCTGCAGACGGCTGTCTTTGCGATGGGTTGTTTCTGGGGCGCCGAACGCAAATTCTGGCAGGCGGACGGCGTTTATTCGACGGCCGTCGGTTACGCCGGCGGCATGACACCCAATCCGACGTACCAGGAGGTTTGCTCCGGCGATACGGGCCATGCGGAAGTCGTGCTCGTCGTCTTCGACCCGTCGGTTATCAGCTACGCCGACCTGCTGGCCCTGTTCTGGGAAAACCACGACCCGACCCAGGGCATGCGCCAGGGCAACGATATCGGCACACAATACCGCTCCGCGATTTACACCACGGATGGAGTCCAGGAGACAGCCGCTCGCGACTCGCTGGCCGCCTACCAGGCCCGGCTTTCCGACGCCGGGCTCGGCCCCATCACGACCGAAGTCGAGCCGCTCGGCGACTTTTATTACGCCGAGGAGTACCACCAGCAATACCTCGCGAAAAACCCGGGTGGCTACTGCGGTCTCGGCGGCACCGGTGTGAGCTGTGCCTGAATTGCCGGATATCGACGTTTACGTCGATTCCATCGGGCAGCACATCATCGACCGCAAACTCGGCGCACTGCGCATCGGCAATCCGTTCCTGCTGCGAAGCCTCGCCCCGTCACCGGCCGACCTGGCAGGAGTACACGCAAAGGCGGTCCGACGTATCGGAAAGCGCGTCGCAATCGGCTTCGACAACGGTTGCTGGGCGGTTATCCACCTGATGATTGCGGGCCGGTTCCAGTGGAAGCCCACGCCACCTTCGCTGACCAGCAAGACCAACCTGGCGGCATTCGACTTCGAGAACGGATCCCTGCTGCTAACAGAGGCCGGTACCAAAAAACGTGCGTCGCTGCATCTGGTCTCGACTGAGGACGACCTGCAGCAGCACGACCCGGGCGGACTCGAGCCGCTGGAATCCACCTTAGAGCAGTTTCGCGAGGTGCTGACCCGAACGAACCACACCCTGAAACGCGGCCTGACCGACCCGCATATCCTGAGCGGCATCGGCAATGCGTATTCGGACGAGATCCTGCACGCGGCGCGACTGTCCCCCGTCCTGTTGACGCAAAAACTCGACGACGACCAGTTCGACAGGCTGTACGCCGCGACCCGCACGACGCTGACTGAGTGGCGCGACCGCCTGCTGACCGAAGCCAACGGAGAGTTTCCAAAGAAGGTCACGGCATTCCGGCCGGAAATGGCCGTGCACGGTCGCTACGGCAAGCCCTGTCCGGACTGCGGCGGCCCCGTTCAGCGCATCCGCTACAAGTCGAACGAAACGAATTACTGTGCCCGTTGCCAGAACGACGGTCGCCTGCTGCGGGACCGGTCGCTATCGCTGCTGCTGAAGCGAGACTGGCCAAAGACCCTTGACGATCTGTAACATCGGCCGGACATGAAAAGGAAAAAACAACCCAAGCCGCGCAAGCCCAGCCGCAAACAGGCGGAGGAAGCGATCCGTACATTGTTGCTGTGGGCGGGCGAAGATACACGCCGTGAAGGCCTGCTCGACACGCCGAAGCGCGTCGCGCGTGCCTACGAGGACTGGTTCAGCGGCTACCGGGAAAACCCCGTCGAGTACCTGCAGAGAACCTTTGAGGAGGTCGAAGGCTACGACGAGATGATCGTCCTCAGGGACATCGCGTTCGAGTCTCATTGCGAACATCACATGGCGCCGATCATCGGTCGCGCACACGTCGGCTACCTGCCGCGCAACAAGGTTGTCGGCATCAGCAAGCTCGCGCGGGTCGTCGAGGCCTTCGCGCGTCGCTTCCAGGTGCAGGAAAAAATGACGGCACAGATCGCGAACTGCATCCAGGACGTGCTGCAACCCAAAGGCGTCGGCGTCGTCATTGAAGCCAAGCACCAGTGCATGACGACGCGTGGTATTCACAAGTCGGACGTGTCCATGGTGACGAGCCAGATGGTCGGCACGTTCCGCAAGGATGCCAGGACGCGCGCCGAGTTCATGCGCATCATCGACGGCGCCCGCTAGCGGACCATGAAAAAGCTGCTCGGCGCACTCACCGCGCTGATACTGATCGCAGTTGTTTATCTCGCCCTATGGCCGGTGCCGGTCGACCCGGTCGCGTGGCAACCGCCGGCCGATCGCGGCTATGTCGATCCGTTTGCACCGAATGACCTGCTCGCGCCCGCCGCTGCGATCGATCTCGGCGAGTACGAGTCGCCCGAGGACGCCACGCTCGGGCCCGGCGGCATCTACATGACGACGGTGAATGGCGCCATATTAAAGCTCGATCACCGCGGTATCACGGAGTTTGCCCGGCCTGGCGGCAAACCGCTCGGCATCGTTGCCGCTGCCGACGGCTCGCTGGTCGTGGCGAATGCCTACGATGGCCTGCAGCGTATCCGACCCGACGCGAGCGTCGAGACACTTGTCGATTCGATTGACGGCGAACCGCTGGTCTACGCCAACAACGTCGACATCGGCCCCGACGGCACAATCTATTTCAGTGAATCCAGCCGCAAGTTCGGCGCGCGCGAGTATGGCGGATCCTACGAGGCGAGCCTCCTGGATATTCTCGAGCATGGCGGTCACGGACGGGTGTTCCGTTTTGACCCGGCCAAGCGAACGGTTGAAACGTTGATGACCGGCCTGAACTACGCCAACGGCGTCGCTGTCAGCGCTGACGGCGCGTTCCTGCTGGTCGCCGAAACCGGCACCTACCGGATACACAAGCTGCACCTGACCGGCGCGGCGGCCGGTACGTCGGAAGTACTGCTCGACAACCTGCCCGGGTTTCCCGACAACATCACGCGCGGCCTGCAGGATCGCTTCTGGGTCGGGTTCGCCGCGCCACGCAATGCGCTGGTTGACCGGCTCGCCGACAAGCCGTTCTTGCGCAAGATAGTACAACGGCTTCCGGCCGCGGTACGACCGAAAGCCGAGCCGTTTTCTCACGTCATCGCGATTGACCGGGACGGTAACGTGCTTATGAACATGCACGATCCGTCGGCGCGCTTTCCGACCCTGACCGGCGTCCTCGAAACGCGCGATGCGCTGATCCTGACAACACTGTTCGGCAACAAGCTGCCGCGTATCGCCAAGCGCGATCTCGGAAACTGAGACCTTAGTCCAGACCCAGTTCGGCCGGGCCCTGCTGAAACGCGACATCGACCGGGATCTCCGCCTGCGTCAGCCGGTCGAGGTCTTCCTGCAGTTGCGGCGTGATGATGCCCTTCGACCGGACCAGCTCGGCCGCACCGTCGTAGTCGCCATCGCCCTGGATGGTGAGCAGCAGCCGCGAGAGATCGGCGATCGCCGCGTCCATTTTCACGAAGTCGGCGCGATAACGCCCCGTCTCGGGGTCGCGCTCAAAAGCACCCGCGTCGCGGAAGTAGTTGAACCGCACCATGTTGGCCTTGCCATGCGCGCTCGACGCACCGAAGCGAACGGAGCGGAAGATGCCCGCCATGAACGTGACGTAGTAGTCACGCAGGTCGACCTCGCCCAGTTCGCCTGCCTTATGCAACTCGCGAATCATGTACAGGCCGAGGATGTCGGCCTTGCCTTCCTCAAGGCTCGACGCGTGCTCGAGCAACGCATCGCGCACCGTGCCTTTGCCGTCGATCGTGTTCTTGATGCCCAGGCCGTGAGCAACTTCGTGAAACATCGTGTTCGAGAAAAACGCATCGAACGTAATGTGCTGACGTTGCGACGCGTCGACGAGTTCGTCGGCGATCGGTTCGAGAATCTTGTCGAACTTGGCCTGCATGGCGTTCTTGAGCTGCAGGCGGCGCGTGCCACGGGATAACTGCACTTCCTCGTCATTGGGCAGGTTGATGGCAATTGTCTTGCTACCGGCATTGCAGTCGCCCGCGTAGTAAATGACGTCGTAGGCGTTCAGGTCGGAATCGGTGCCCGGCATCTCCCACTTGTACTCGTCCGGCACCGGCAGGCCTTCCTGCAGCGCGGGCAGGAATTCCGCGAAGCGGCTCAGCCGGTCACTCCATTCCATGTCCTTGACGAGAACGTAGGACTCGAACGCCGCGCGATAGCCAAACAGCGCATCTTCATAGGTTTCGATCGGGCCGATGACGACGTCGACCTGGTTGTCGCGCACATCCATCCAGTACATGTCGCTGAGCTGGTACTCGTCGCTGATCAATGCGGCGGCGCGCAGCTTCAGGTAGTTCGCGAAGTCCGGGCTCTCGGCAAGGTCGGCGGCGCGCTTGAGCAATTCAGCGGCTTTGCCGAGCTCATCGGCGTATGCCACGTGGTAGGGCACCAGCGTGAGGTTGCCCTCGCCGTCGCGACGCACCAGTGAATACAGGTCGGCCTTGCCCGGCAGGTACGCTGCCTCGAACTCGTCCTTGCTCATGTCGGCAGGGTAAAAATTCGCGCCCGGCGGTTTCGCGCCCACACCATCGACGAACGGCTTGTTGCCGTCCAGCCGGTCCCAGGGCCCGTAGTTGAATTCGGCGAACACGCGTGTATCGATGTCGTCGATCGAGTCCAGCCAGGATGCATAGTCGTCGCCGTACGCCTGTCGCCAGAAGAGGTCGTCCATGAGCTGCGATGCTTCGATCAGGATGCCGATCATCTCGCGCTGGTTATCGGTCAGGTGACTGAGATCCGCCGTCAGCGTGAAGTCGGCGTATATCTCGGGACGAGGTTCAGTCGTCTCGAGCGGCACAAAGGTGGTTTCCGGTTCCTGCGCCGGTCCGCAGGCGCATAGCATAGCGGCAACAAGCAGCGCGCCGAAACGGCGCAAAAATTCGATCGACTTCAAGGTCTGCTCCCCGTAGTTCTTGTAGCCGCCGATTATCGCACAGCAGGACGTGTATACGATCGACGATCGACCTCAAAGATCGACGAGATGCACTTCTGTTGCGGTCAACGGTTCGCCGAGGAATTGCCCGCCGACGCGAGCAAAGCGTGTCGCGCCGTCGGTCGCCATCAGTTGCAGCGCTCCGCCACTGTCATTCAGCGCCGCGGCTTCCTGCAGCGCCTGCTCCACGCGGGCAGCGGTCGTGCTGGCCGAGTCGACGACCAGCACGCCCGGACCGGTAACATCGGCGATCGCGTCGCGCAGCAACGGAAAATGGGTGCAGCCGAGGATAATCGTATCGGGCGAATAGCCATCCGCCGTCGCGTCATCGAGATAGCGCTGGATCGTGGCATTCACGATGTCGCCGCGGGTCCAGCCCTCCTCCGCCAGCGCGACCAGCAACTCGCAGGCGTGCTCACGGACCTGCGCGGCAGGGTCGGCCGCGGTAATTGCCGCACTGTAGGCGCCGAGGCGCACGGTCGCCTCTGTCGCGAGTACCAGGTGCGACGCCCCCGGACGTGAGCTCACCGCCGCACTTGCGCCGGGGCCAACGACACCGACCACCGGCACCGGATCGAGCAAAGCGGTCAACGCATCGTGCGCAACGGCCGTTGCGGTATTACAGGCAATGACGAGCAGTTTGAGCGGCTGCTCGCACAGCTTGTTCGTTGCCTGCGTCGCGTAGCGAACGATCGACGTCGGACTCTTGGTCCCGTACGGCAACCGCGCGGTGTCGCCGAGGTAAATGAGATCCTCGTTGGGCAGCGCCGCGCGGATTGCCTTGAGGACCGTGAGTCCGCCGACACCGGAGTCGAAAACGCCGATGGGCAGAGATGCGTCCTGAGTTTTAGTCATGCGCGCATTGTGCCTATCGATCCGGTTCTGTGGAATAATTCCGGCCGATTTGCGGTTTCACGGGTTCACCTGTTTTGCAAAAACTGATCTATGGCGTCTTCGGACTGCTCCTGCTACTCGTGGTCATCGGCTTCGCGCTGCCACGCACGCACCAGGTCGAGGTGTCGATCGAGATCGAGGCTCCGCCGGTAACCGTCTTCGCCCTGGTCAACGATTTTCGGCGGCACGCACACTGGTCGCCCTGGGCCGACGCAGATCCCAACGCTCGCATTCTCTATTCCGGTGCACCGCGCGGCGAAGGCGCGGTCATGACCTGGGACGGCGCGGTCATCGGCAGTGGCTCACAGGTCATTACGGCTACCCGACCCTACGAGCGCGTCGATATCGCGATGAACCCCGGTGAGGAAGGCGAAGCCAGCGCCTGGTTCGATGTGACGGAAGGCGTCAGTTCGACGCTGGTCACGTGGGGCTTCGAAGTCGACTATGGGATGAATATCGTCGGTCGCTACTTCGCGTCGATGCTGGGCGGCGTCGTGGCGCGCGATCACTTTTCGGGCCTGGAGCGACTCAAGGAGCTGGCCGAGAGCCTGCCGTCGGCCGACTTCAGCGACATCGAGGCGGAACACATCGTCGTCGAGGCGCTGGATATCGCGTACCTGTCGACGACGGCGCGGCCTGAGCCCGGCGCGACCGCAGAGGCGCTGCGCGTGGCGTATTTTGCGATCCTGAACTTCATTGACGAGCAGGGCCTGAGCGATGCGGGCGCGCCCCTGTCGATCACGCGCGGTTTCAAAGGCGCGAATCTCGCGTTCGATGCGGCGATTCCGGTGCGCGGGCTCGGTGACGCAACGGATCGAGGCGATCCGCTCGTGCGCATCGGCAAGACTTACGCCGGCCCGGTAATTCGCGTCAAGCACGTGGGCACCTACAGGACTCTCAATGAAACACACCGCAAGGTGTCGGCGTATCTCGCGGCGCTCGGGATCGAACGAAACGGCGCCGCCTGGGAATCCTACGTCTCCGACCCGGGCAACACACCCGAAGAACGCCTGCTGACCTACATCTACTACCCCATCAAGTAGGGCCAGACTCCAACGGCCGGGGCCGGACCCCATACGACAGGGCCAGACCCCAACAGGTGGGGTCTGGCCCTGTCGTATGGGGTCCGGCCCCGGTGCCTAGACCGATTTTACGAGGAACGGCGGGACGCGAACCTCTTCAACATCGTGCATCGCTAGTGAAGCCTGGCTATCGTCGTTCATGCGGATCAAATCGCCGTACAACACGACGAGTGATGAGGCACAGTTCGCCGCTTCCTCGCACGACATCTTGCGGACCGACGCGCAAATGGGCCCCTCGCCGTTCAGCGGTGCCACTTTCTGCATCTGGTGTCTCAAATCCGAGAATGACTGCTTTAGCGCAATGGGCAATTCGTCTTCATGAAGGTCGGAAAGGTTTTCTTCGTAGGCCTTGATAAGTCGTTGTTTTATATGGCCATGCCCCGCCAGCACCGTGAGTGCGGCGTGAAAGCGATCGACGTGGTCAGTCATTGCCACTCCAGCGTTTCGATTATTGTTGTGCCGCCAAACCCTCAGGCAGCTTGTACGCTTTTGTTATTGGAGTTTGCTACCTCCTGTAGCCGGCCCCCTGCAGAGCCTTATGTCCCTCATTACTCCCTATGTGATTCAAAATCTTGCGCCCGGTTCTTATAGCAGGTTTCCCAAACCTTGCGCAAGTGCGCGCGGTGTGTGCGTTTGGCGACACAGTGTTGACTACTTTTTGATCAGTTGCGGGTGATTTCGATCGTCCAGGACTCGTCGCCCAATTTGCGATGATCCGTAAAGCCGGCGTCAGCCTGTTTCACCTGCCAATCGGTCGCAAGCGTCTCGTTCATCAGGTAATCACGGTGCACTTCAAGCGCTTTTTCGACGGCGCCCGTTCCCGAAACACCCAGCGTAATGCGATCCGACACCTCGAGCCCGGCCTGCTTGCGCGCATCCTGCACCGAGCGCACGATCTCGCGCGCAAATCCTTCATTGATCAGATCTTCGTCAAGCGTCGTGTCCAGTGCGGCGAGGTAACCGGAGTCCGCTTCGCACGAATAGCCTTCGGCCGAATGCGTCTCAATGAGTACGTCATCGCCGTCGAGCGCAACGGTCTGTCCATCGATCTCGATTTCGAACGCATCACCCGCCGCCGTCGCGCTTGCGATCGCTGCACCGTCGGCATCGAGTAACGCCTGGCGGATCTTCGGTAGCAACTTGCCGTATTGTTTCCCGAGCTTCGGCAGGTTCGGCTTGATTTTGTAACTGACGATGCCGGCATCGCGGGCAATGAATTCAACGGCTTTGACATTGAGTTCCTCGAGCAACTGGTCCTTGTGACTGTCAAGCGCCGTTGACGCTGCATCATTCGGCGCGCGCACGAGTAAACGACCAATCGGCTGCCGCGTTCGCACTCCCGACTTTGCACGTGCGGCCCGTCCCAGTCCGACCACCTTTTGCACTACGGCAATATCGGCAACCAGCGCGTCGTCCTTCCACGACGCATCCGCGATCGGCCACGTCGCCAGGTGCACGGACTCCGGCGCATCCGGATCAAGGCCGCGGACCAGGTTCCGGTACACGTTTTCGGCCAAAAACGGTGCGAACGGCGCCATGAGTCGTGTTGCCGTTGACAGGCACTCGTACAGGGTCAGGTAAGCCGACTGTTTGTCGTCGAGGTCGGTCGATTTCCAGAAGCGGCGGCGGTTGCGACGCACATACCAGTTCGACAACTGGTCGACGAATGCTTCGATCGCCTCACCGGCCGTCTTGGCGTCGTAGTCGTCCAGTGCGCCAGTTACCGTCACGACGGTATCGTGAGCCAGCGCCAGCGCCCAGCGATCGATCTCGGGACGTTCCGCGACCGGCACCTGTTTCGCGAGGTCGACATCATCGATACGCGCGTACAGCACGAAGAACCCGTACGTATTCCAGAACGTATTGATAAACGAGCTCGCAACGTCGGCCACGATATCGACCGAGATGCGTTTCTGAACGTCGGGTGACAGCCGCGCCAGGAAGTACCAGCGGAGCGCGTCAGCACCCACCGAGTCGAAGACATCATACGGATCGATAATGTTGCCGAGCGACTTCGACATCTTCTTGCCGTCTTTATCGACGATGTGGCTAAGACAGATGCAGTTTTTGTAGGCAACGCTATCCGACACGAGCGTCGCAATGGCGTGTAACGTGTAAAACCAGCCACGTGTCTGGTCAATCGCTTCGCAGATGTAATCCGCCGGGAAGTGCTTTTCGAACTTGTCCCGGTTTTCGAACGGGTAATGCCACTGCGCGTAGGACATCGCGCCGGAGTCGAACCAGCAGTCGATCACTTCAGGCACGCGTGTCCACGTCTTGCCGTCTTTTTCGAACGTGATGTCGTCGACCGCCGGACGGTGCAGGTCGAGCTCGCTCAGCTCGCGCCCGGTCAGCTCCTCGAGTTCCGCCACCGAACCGACGCACATGAACTCGTCGCCGTCGGTCCAGACCGGCAGCGGCGTGCCCCAGAATCGTTCTCGCGACAATGCCCAGTCGATGTTGTTCTCGAGCCAGTTACCGAAACGACCGTCCTTGATGTGCTCGGGCACCCAGTTGATCGTCTGGTTGAGCTCGGACATGCGTTCCGCAAATTTTGACGTACGGATGTACCACGCGTTCTTTGCGTAGTAGAGAATCGGGTCGCCCGTGCGCCAGCCGAACGGGTAGCTGTGCAAGTAACGTTCCGAACGGAACATCATCCCACGCTCCTTGAGCAGGCGGATCAGGATCTTGTCGGCATCCTTGAAAAACAGCCCGGCGACCGGTTCAACGTCGTCGATAAAGTGGCCGTCCAGCCCAACGCCATGAACAACGGGCAGGTCGTTGGCCTGGCCGAGCGCAAGATCGTCGACACCGTATGCTGGCGCGGTGTGCACGATACCGGTTCCGCTCTCCGTGCTGACGAAGTCCGCCGCGTAAACCTGGAACACGTTTGACGAGTCGACGTCGATGTAGTCGAACAACTGCTCGTAGCGAGTGCCGACGAGTGCCGAGCCCTTGACTGTTTTCGTAACCGAGTGCTCGACGTCACGGAACACGGCTTCGCGAAGCGCCTCGGCGACGATCAGCGTCTGGCCGTCGGACTCGCAGTAGCTGTAGTCGATGTCGTCGCCGACCGCGAGCGCCAGGTTCGACGGCAATGTCCACGGTGTGGTCGTCCATACCAGGAAGTACGTGCCTTCGGACTCGGCAACCTTGAAGCGCACCGTGATCGACGGGTCCTCGACATCCTTGTAACCCTGGGCGAGTTCATGCGACGACAGAGTCGCGCCGATGCGTGGATCGTAAGGGACAACCTTGTAGCCCTTGTAAATGAGGTCTTTGTCCCAGATCTCCTTCAGGAGGTACCAGACCGACTCGATGAACGAGTTGTTGAGCGTGTAGTAGGCCTCGTCGAGATTCACCCAGAAGCCCATGCGTTCGGTCATCTTCTCCCAGTCGGAGATATAGGTCATGACCGACTCGCGGCACAGCTTCGTAAACTCGGCAATGCCGACCTTTTCCTCAATTTCGGCCTTGTCGTAGCTTTCGATACGACCTTCGTCTTTCAATCGCTTTTCGACTTCGTGCTCGACCGGAAGGCCGTGCGTATCCCACCCGGCCTTGCGAGGTACATGGTAGCCACGCATGGTCTTGTAGCGAGGAAACACATCCTTGAACGTGCGCGCAAGAACGTGATGGATACCGGGCTTGCCGTTAGCTGTTGGCGGGCCTTCAGAGAAACTGAAGTGCGGCCCGTCCTTGGTCTGCTCGAGCGTTTTTTCGAATACGTCGCGCTTACGCCAGAACTCGAGCACTTCCGACTCGATCTCCGGTCCGTTGTAACGCCCCGATACTTCCTTAAATGCCACGTCTAATCCTCTGCACAGCAAAACGCCCCGGGCAATAAAGGGATCAGCTACCTTTTACCGGGTAAAAGGTAGCTGATCCCTTTATTGCCCGGGGCGAAGTGTTGGTTTCGCGGTACCACCCGGTTTCACGGCCAAAGCCGTCTCGTGGGCCTTTCGGCCCGTCATCCGTATCGAGGATCAGCCGGCCATGTCTACTCGGGCCTGGCCCTTTCGGATGGCGACTCCGGGGTGATATTCGGCAGGTCCGGGCCCGGAGCTCTCACTGTCTTCCGGTCGCTTTCGCTCGGTTGGGCTGCTTACTCGTCCCCATCAATGTCCTGGGGCGCAAAGTAGCCGGGAAATGCTGGAAAAACAAGGCTTACGACGCCGAAACCGCACCGCAGGCGAGCAGCCCCCACATCGCGAGCACGGCGATCCAGCCAAGCAGGTGCGCACCGATACGCGGGTTGATCTTGTTCGTCCCGAGATGCACCAGCGCATGCAGGGCGCGAGCGATTACGAAGACCCATGCCAGCCAGACGAATAGCGCCCCGCCGAGGCCCGTTGCCAACCCGGTGATGCCGGCTGCATAGAACAGAACCGGGACCTCGAAGAGGTTGGCGTAATGTCGCGAGAATTGCGCGACCTTTCTCGGCTCGGTGTTCTCTCCCTGGAACGTCTTGTAGAAGGAGGCCTTGACATCGCCGCGGCGCACGGCCGCCACGCGGGTGCGGAACACGCCGATCTGGACAACGAATGTAAGGGCCACGAGAGCCGCCATTGGAAAAACCAGTGCATAGTTCATAAGGCCTCGCTACCCGATCTTTCGGATCACGGCCATCGCCGTGTCGTGCATTGCCTTCGAGGTCTCGTCTTTCCAGTTCGCCGACCGCATGCGCGTACCCTGCTGCTGGCCATACTCTTGCCGATGCTTGAAAGCTTCATTAACGACTTTCTGAATGGTGCTCTGCAGCTTGTCGCCCGACAACCCGTGTTTTACGACGTAGCCCGACCATGCACGTCGAAACTCTGGTGACTCGGGGTCTTTCGCGCACAGGACAACGATACCCTGCAGCTCGCTCGCAACGCTTTCCACCGGCACCGCTCTCGGCTTCTCCACTTTCTGCCCAGGATCGCCGGTCGTGGGGTTGGTCCATTCCGGGTTGTGCTTTGGCGGTTTCGTTTCGTCGGCATTTGCCGTCGCGCACAGCACGAGTATTGAGAGCATCAGGATGCGAGGAGTATTCATCGCGTTACCTCCCTAACGTTGACGTCTACCGATGCCGGTTTGCGAAGTCGTCATCGGTAAAAATACGCGGCTTCGACGGATCCGCGAAGCGGTTCGCGAGGTCGCGCACTTCGTCGGCAAGCCTAGCACGAATGCCGCGCAACGCTTCGATCTCCGTGCGCAGCCGCGTTCGTCGCAATATCGAGATAATCGAGAACAGCAAGTAAGCCTGCGCCTCGATCAGCCAGACGGACGCCGTGAAACTCACAGACAGCCCCACGACAACCCCCAATGCCCACCAGGGACCGGCGTTCTGCCAGGTAACGATGCCAATCAACAGGTACAGAACCGGCAGCAACGCTACCGTCGCGAAAACTTTCAGCGTCGCAACGTCATCCTGCTCGTAGCTGAAACGCTCGCCGACCGTAGCCGCTATCCACCCGATCGGCAGATGCAACAGTGCGCCCGGGATCGCGAGCGGCAACAGCAACATCATGAGCGTCGCGCGCCACGTCAGGCGCCGCAGGGACTTCGTAATCGAGATCTCGCCGCGCAACTGGTAATCCTTGAGGCCGAGAACATCGAGGCGCGTCTGGTAGTCCTCAACGTCGTGTCGAAACCGGACCATGTCCGGTTCCGTCACATGCTGCGCGTAGGTCTCGAGGAAACGTCGATTGAGCTCGACGTAAGTCGCCGGCGACAGGTGCGCGGCCGTGGGTTTGTACAGCCGGCGGGACGCTTGCGCGAATCGCAGGGTCGCCCAGTCCGGCGCATTGATCGTTACGGCGCGAATAGAATGCGCAAGGTGTTCTGTGAGCGCTGCGACCGCCGCATGCTCGTCGTCTCTGTATTGCTGCACCCAGTACTCGTCGATGACGATCGGATCGCCGAACTCCAGCAGTACCTGGCTGCGAAAGCGGTGGCGATGCATGTAGTTCAGGCCGCACGGCACGATCGTAACGTCGACCTGCCCTCGCGCCGCCACCGCAAGTGCTATACGTGCCGTCCCCGTCTTGAGTTTGGTGAGCTGCGATTCGACGTGACTGACGCCTTCCGGGAACACGCCCATGCAGCCGCCCGACTCGATCACCTCGTACAGGCGTTCGAATGCCAGCGAATTGTCGGCATCGTCGCCGTGTTCCTCGCGCGGATACACGGGAACGGCACCCGACGCGTCCAGCAACGGGCCCAGCAAACGGTATTTCCACAACTTCGCGTTGGCCATGAAATGCAGTGGAAAGCGACCGCACTTCGCCGTCAGCAGCCAGCCGTCCATCAGGGCGTTCGGGTGATTGCCGGCGAAGATCACCGGTCCGTCGTGCGGCACGTGCTCGAGGCCGACGACATCGACCTTGCGAAAGAAGGTGCCCGTGATTACCTGTATCAGCAATTTGACGAAGCGCTGCATCATCGCTGGTCTCCGCTTCTGCGTCGGATACCGTCACTTTGCGATTGCGGCGCCATTGCTGTCAAATGACACCATGTTCATCGAGCCGCATTTCGTCGATACCAATGGTATTCACATGGCCGTTTATGAACAGGGGGAAGGCGCACCGGTCGTTTTCCTGCACGGTTTTCCGGAGCTCGCGTTTTCCTGGCGCCACCAGGTTCCTGCGCTCGCCGACGCCGGGTTTCGCGCCATTGCACCCGACCTGCGGGGCTACGGCCGAACCGGTGGGCCCGACGACATCGACGCGTATCGACTCACCGAACTGATCAATGACGTGCTCGGCCTGCTGGACCAGCTGGAAATCGACACCGCAACGCTTGTCGGACACGACTGGGGCGCGCTGCTCATGTGGCATCTTGCGAAACAGGCGCCCGACCGTGTGCACCGCCTCGTGGGTCTCAACATTCCGCATACGCCACGTCCGCCGATCGATCCGATCGAGATGTTTCGCAATCGATTCGGCCCCGACTTTTACATCGTCAATTTCCAGGACTCGGACGAGGCCGATCGCGCGTTCGCCGCCGACCCACGCAAATTCTTCAAACGCCTCATCCGCAAGAACCAGGTTGCGCGATCGGTGTTCGACGAATGGCCGGACGACATGAAAGTGCTGAGTCTCGTCAACCTGCTCAAGCGAGTCCAGGTCGGCGGCGAGGAGATCCTGACCGAAGACGAACTCGATGTCTTTGTCGACGCGTTCCGGAAAAGCGGCTTTACCAAGCCAATCAACTGGTATCGGAACTGGTCACGCAACTGGCGTGATTTTGAGGGCGTCAGTGACGTCATCGACATCCCGACGCTGTTTATTGCGGCGTCCGACGAACTCGTCGTCGGGCCGGAACATGTCGAGGCCATGAAGCCGCTGATTCCCGACCTGACGGTTCACACGCTGGAACGCTGCGGGCACTGGAGCCAGCAGGAACACCCGGAGACCGTGAATCGGCTGATTATCGACTGGCTAGTGCAGCGCGGGTGACAACAGCTGGTCGGTGCCCTCGCCGAACATGGCGCGGTCGAATGCATTGACGATGTTGTTCGTATCCTGCGCACCAACGACCAGCAGACGACGGTTGATCAGGAATCCGGGCACACCCGACAGTCCGCTGCTGCGCACCTGTGCCTCCCGCGTCACGACCACCTGCCGTACCTGGTCGCTGTCGATGGCTTTCACGACGTCGGCGGCGGCAATGCCGTGGGGCGCTGCGATGTCGATCATCTCGGCGCGGTCGCCGATGTTGCGACCCTGCTCGAAAAACGCCGACAGCAGATCCTCGGCCAACGCAGACTGGTCTTTTCCGAGCGTTTCTGCGAGCTGCATGAGCTGGTGCACCGATAACGTGTTGGGCACGTGGCGGATCTTGTCGAAGCGGAACTCGATGCCGGCTTCGTTACCCTCCTGCACCAGGTGCTCGAGCACCGGATCCACGTTCGCCGGGCTCCCGAATCGCCGCGTCAGGTAGACGTCGAACGGCAGGCCGCCCTTCGGAATGTCCGGGTTCAGCTGATACGGATACCAGCTGACATCGCTCGGGCCCTGCACAGCTTTCAATGCTGCATCGAAACGGCGCTTGCCGATAAAACTGAACGGGCAAACGAGGTCCGCGATGACCTCAACGTGCAATGAGGCCGTCGGATTCACGCGGTTGTTACTTCGGACGATGCCGGAAAGTGTCTCACTCATGGCTCGATGCTCCTTCGTTACGCCCGGACATATGGCCCTCGCGATTGATATCAAGCGTACGCCGGTCGGCTTGAACATCAGCTGAATCCAGCGTCTCCTGTTAGTTTGGATGCCGCAAATCGGCCAAAGTTTGTTGAACTTTCCAGAAAATGTGCGAAAAGACGCTAAATTCGCCTAAATAGCACCTTTCTAACCGACCAGTCACGCGCCCATCGATGCACCAAACAGCCGGCTGACTCAGACAATTTTATTGAATATCGTGAATTTTACCCGCATTTAGCTGCCGAATACCGCGAAACCACGCGATGTAAGCGGCACCGCCCGATAGCAGGTAGTTCCAGATCTCTTGTGGCGTGACGAAACCGCGGCCCGTGTCGATCATTTCATCGGAGATTACGAAAATTCGAACCCCGATCGCCAACGTTAGCGCCACGATCGTAACCAAGCCCTCAAAAGCGCTGATCAACACGGTCCAGGCCGGGCGCCAGATCATCAGGGCGAAGCACAGGAAGCAGACACCGTAGTAACCGGCGCGCGCCGCGGGAAGCGCCTCGAGAAAGGACAACCTGACATTGATGCCGGCGACATAATCGAGCAATAGAAAGACCAGCGTCGCCGCGTAATAGACGAACAGCAGTCTGCGCGCAATATCGTTACCAGCAATCACGCACCCAGCATTACTCTGTTACAAGTTTTCTGCAATATTCGGCTGGCGTCGCTGGTCTTATACCCAACGCCTCCGGTTAAGGACATGACTGTGCTGATCAAGAAACCCGCTGACATCCTGCCCAGCGAGATTACGAGCGAGACCAATTACCTGAATCGCCGCGAGTTCATCCGTTCCGGCGCCATTGCCGGCAGCGCACTGGTGACTCCTGCTGCCCTCGCCGCCGTCGTTCCCGGCAAGTCCGGCGCGCCACTCCGCGGTATCGGGAAAAGCCCGTTCAGCACCGACGAAACGCCGAACTCGTACGAGGACATCACGACGTACAACAACTTCTACGAATTCGGTCTCGACAAGTCAGACCCCTACCGCAATGCGCATCAGCTTGAAACGCGGCCGTGGACAATCGAGGTCACCGGGCACGCGGAGAAAACCGGTACGTTCAATTTCGAGGACTTCATCAAGCCGTTCGATCTCGAAGAACGCATTTACCGCATGCGTTGCGTCGAAGCGTGGTCGATGGTGATCCCGTGGGTTGGCATTTCGCTGGCCGAGGTCGTCAAACACTTCAAGCCGACATCGCGCGCGAAGTACGTCGCGTTCGAGACGTTAAACGACCGTGAACAGATGCCGGGCGTTCGCCGCCGCGTTCTCGACTGGCCGTACCGCGAGGGGCTGACGATCGCCGAGGCCACAAATCCGCTGCCCATTCTGGCTGTCGGCATCTACGGCAAGGTGATACCCAACCAGAACGGCGCGCCCATTCGCCTGGTTGTGCCGTGGAAGTACGGGTTCAAGGGCATAAAGAGCATCGTGAAGATGAGCTTCACGTCCCGGCAGCCGAAAACGAGCTGGAACATGTCGGCACCGCACGAGTACGGGTTTTACGCCAACGTGAACCCCGACGTCGATCATCCGCGCTGGAGCCAGGCTCGCGAGCGCCGCATCGGGTCCGGCTTGTTCGCCAGCAAGATCGAAACGCAGATGTTTAACGGCTATGGTGAGCACGTTGCCCATCTCTACAAAGACATCAATCTGCGCCACTACTACTAACCCGATTGAATACGCTGCAAACAATCCGGTTTGTCGTCAAGCCGATCGTTTTCCTGCTGTGCCTTGTGCCCGCGGTGCTCGTCGTCACCGATGGCCTCGGCATTACGGGTTCGCTCGGGCCGAACGCCGTGGAGGAGGTGCTCGACCGATTCGGCAACTGGGCGCTGCGATTCATCATGATCACGCTGGCCATCACGCCGCTGCGGCGGCTGACCGGTCTGAACTGGCTGGTGCGATTCCGGCGAATGCTCGGGCTGTTTACGTTCTTCTACGCACTCTTGCACTTCCTGACCTGGTGGGTGCTCGATCGCGAGATGCGGTTCGCCGACATCCTCGAAGATCTCACGGAACGACCGTTTATCACGCTGGGCTTTGTCGCCGTCGTCCTGCTTTTTGCGCTGGCGGCCACGTCCACCAACGGCATCCGCAGACGGATGGGCCGCCGCTGGGACAAGCTCCACTACGCGGCCTACGCCGTCGCCGTTCTCGGCGTATGGCATTACTGGTGGCAGGTCAAAAAGGACATCACCGAGCCACTCATCTACGCAGCCATCCTGGCCGCGTTGCTCGGCGCCCGACTGACCTGGAAATTGAGCAAAAACCTCAAGCGCGACAATAGTTTCGCGCGATAAAACCGTCAGGCATTAACTAATTGCCGTTCCTACTTGACTCCGTTAGTACAAAATAGAATATTGAACAGAATCCACTGTGTAGCGAGGGCGCAACGCGGTGGCGATCAATAAGAGCGGTAGTCACCCGGCATGGAACCAAACGGCCAATTTCGACTCAAAAACCGCTAATTACAACGCATTCACACAAAGAGGAAACCCAATGAAGAGCAAGTTCAGCATTTACTCGGGGGTGTTGCTGGCCCTGACTGCTCCCGCGCTTGTTGCGTTACCGCAACAGGTTTCCGCGCAAGAGCAGATCGAAGAGATCATCACGACGGGTACTCGTGCGAAAGCGCGCTCCGTCGAAGACTCGCCCGCGCCGGTCGACGTACTGTCGGCTGACTACTTTTCAAACCAGGGCGGAACCGACCTGTCGAACCTCGTTCGCAATGTCGTTCCATCCTATAACGTCAACGCACAGCCTATCAGTGACGCGGCCACCATCGTTCGTCCTGCGAACCTTCGCGGCCTGGCACCGGATCACACGCTGGTGCTGATTAACGGCAAACGACGTCACAGAGCTGCCGTCATTTACTGGCTCGGCAACGGCGTTGCCGACGGTGCGCAGGGACCGGATATTTCGCTGATCCCGTCCGTTGCGCTAAAACAGGTGGAAGTCCTGCGCGACGGCGCGGCCGCACAGTATGGCTCGGACGCTATCGCGGGCGTGATGAACTTCATTCTGCGCGACGATGCAGAAGGCATCACCCTGGAAGGTAAGTACGGCGAGTTCACCGAAGGCGACGGCGCGACCTACAGCGTGTCGGGCAATATCGGACTGCCATTGACCTCAAGCGGTTTCGCCAATTTCAGTTTTGAGTACGGCGAACAGGACGCTACCGATCGCTCAGTACAGCGCAATGACGCGGCAGCGCTGATTGCGGCGGGCAACACGGCCGTTGCCAACCCGGCGCAGATCTGGGGCACTCCGGAGATCACGAACGAATTGAAGCTGTTTGCGAATCTCGGCCTGGATCTCGACGGCGGAACGCAGGCCTACATGCACGGCAACTTTGCCCAGAAGCATGTCGACGGCGGCTTCTATTTCCGTAATCCGACCAACCGCGGCGGCGTATTCGCCGGGCCGTTGGTGGATGCAAACGGTGATCTGGACCCGAACGGCGGCGCATCGGTTCGCGTTGGCGATATGGACGGACTTGGCACCGGTGGTGCGTGCCCGGCCGGTATTCCGTTGACGAACAACAATCTGATTCCGGATCCCACGATCCTTGCGCAGGTTGTTGCTGACGACAATTGCTGGTCGTTTGTCGAGCTCTTTCCGGGCGGCTTCACACCGCGCTTCGGCGGCGATGTCACAGATGCGGCGATCGCCGCCGGCGTTCGTGGCGAAACCGACAACGGACTGCGTTGGGACTTCAGTGCCGGCGCCGGAATGAATGATGTTGACTTCTTCATTCGCAATACCGTCAACGCTTCTCTCGGTCCCGCAACCCCGACGGCATTCGATCCGGGTGACTACACGCAGACCGAGCAGATGATCAACCTCGATTTCGGCTACTCACCGACCGAAAACACCAACCTCGCGTTCGGTGCGGAATGGCGCAACGAGCAGTTTGAAATCACCGTTGGTCAGCAGGAGTCTTTCGAAATCGGCATTCTTGCCGATCAGGGTTTCAGCGCCGCGTCGAACGGTTTCCCGGGCTTCAGCAACATCGCAGGCGGTGTGTTCGATCGTAAGAACATTTCTCTGTACGTTGACGGCGAATGGGAACCGACCGACAGCCTGCTGCTTGGCGCGGCACTTCGTTATGAAGACTTCGACGACTTCGGAACTACGACCAACTACAAAGTCGCAGCGAACTACCGGATCACGGATACCTTTGGTATTCGCGGCACGGTGAGCACGGGCTTCAAAGCACCGACGCCGGGACAGTCGAATGCGTTCAACGTATCGACCGAGTTCGACCTCGTCCTCCAGGACCTCGTGAACAACGGTACGGTACCGTCGACGTCGGGACCGGCATTGTTGCGTGGCGGCAAGCCGCTCGAGCCCGAAGAGTCCACCAACTTCACGTTTGGCACGTTCTTCAACGTCGGTAGCCTGGATGTCACCATCGACTACTTCCAGATTGAAGTGGACGACCGCATCAGCCTGACGCAGGACTTTGCACTGACGCCGGCCGAGGTGGCTCAGCTTATCGCCGAGGGCATCACAAGTGCCGGCAATCTCGCCAACTTCCGCTTCTTCGCAAATGACTTCGACACAGAGACAAAAGGCTTCGATATCGTCGCCACGTATCCGGTCGAATGGTCGGCGGGCGACACGGTCTTCAGCCTTGCGTTCAATAACACGGACACCAAGGTCGTCAACCCGGGTAACAACATCGGCGCGACCCGGATCCGCGAGTACGAAGAAGGCCTGCCTGAAACTCGCTACAACATTGCGGCGAATCACAGCATGGGAGACTGGCGCTTCCTGATTCGTGCCAGCTACTTCGACGACTGGTACGACTCGGAAGATGGCAATGTCTACGACGGCAAGACGCTGGTGGATCTCGAAGGCGCTTACGCGTTCAACGACCAACTCACCGTCGTAGTTGGCCTGCAGAATGCGTTTGACACCAAGCCCGACGAAAACCCGGGCGCTGCGGCCGGCGTAGGCAACCTCTACAGCCAGTTCAGCCCGTTCGGGTTCAATGGAGCGTATTGGTATGTCCGCGCGACCTACAACATGGACCTGTAGTCGCCGCCAACAACGCCTGTTGTAGAAAGGCAAAGCCCCGCTCGCAAGAGCGGGGCTTTTTTGTGCAGGATGCACTTATGCCGCGAAACACCGGGATGTGCGGGAGCGGCGCTTGTGCAGGGCGCTAACGACTCTTCGATATCGCCACCAGGTCCACACCGCGCCGGCTGGCCTTGAGCACTTCGATGCTGTGCCGTTGCCAGTCCAGCGTTTCGCCGACCTTTGGAATTCGTCCGAGCGATTCCACAACAAGGCCACCGATCGTCGATATCTCCGACTCGTCCGGCATCTCGACGCCCATCGCGCGGCAGACCCGGTGCAATTCAGCACTACCGAACGCACGGATCGAACCGTCCGGTCGCAGCCACAGGTCCTCACTCGGCGTATCCCATTCGTCGAAGATATCGCCCACCACCTCTTCGATAACGTCCTCGAGCGTGACGATGCCCTGGAAGTCGCCGTACTCGTCGACAATCAACGCCATGTGACGTCGGTTCTGCCTGAAAGTCCGCAGCAGGGAGTCGAGCGCGACGGTCTCGGGCACGATAATCGGATCGTGGACGAGTTCGTCCCAGCGAATCGAATCGGACTGCGAATCAACGAGCTGCGAAAGAATCTGCTTGGCGAAAACGATCCCGATGACGTTGTCGGATTCACCGCTTGACGAATACGGGAAGCGACTGTGCCCGGTCGTTCGAAGTCTCTCCAGCGTTTCGGCCGCCGTGAGTTCTTTCGACAGAATCACGACGTCCTTGCGGGGCACCATGACGTTCGCGGCACTGAGCTTTCTCAAGTCGGATGCACCGACGATCATGTTGGCGGCCTGCCGCCCGACGACGCCCTCACTGTGCCCGATGGTCGCCAGCAATCGAATCTCGTCCAGCGACGTAACCGGGCCTGTCGTGTCGCCGCGCAGCGATTTCGAGATCGCCTCGCTGACGATGACAAACGGCTTCAGGACGATTGCAAGCGCACGAATCCCGTAGGCGACGGGGGTCGCCAGTGCCTGTGCGTAGGCAACACCGAGCGTCTTCGGGATTATCTCGGTGAGCAACAGGACGACGATCGTGAAGACGAGCGTGAATATCCACAACGACTCCGGATTGAACACATCGGCATAGCTGGCGCCGGCGACGGCAGTGCCGATCGTATGCGCCGCTGTGTTCGTGATCAGGATCGCCGAAATCGGGATGTCGATGCGTTCCTTGAACGCCTTGAGAATCCTCCCGCCCGGCTTGCGCCTGGCGGCCATCATCTCGACCTGCGCGTGATTGAGCGACAGCAGCACCGATTCGAAAATCGAACACATGAACGACACGATGAGCGCGGATGACACCGCGATGACAAAGACCTGCATGCGTACCTCCTTGGCCGGCCATTGTATCTGTCACGCAAAAGAAAAGGCCCGACGATTGCTCGTCGGGCCTCGATTGGAACCAGAAGGTCCGGGCACTTACATCATGCCGCCCATACCTCCCATGCCGCCCATGTCCGGCATCGGCGGAGCCGCCTCGTCCTTCGGCATGTCGGCGATCATGGCTTCGGTCGTCAGCAGCAGACCGGAAACCGAGGCCGCATTCTGCAGCGCAAAACGCGTGACCTTGGTCGGATCCAGGATGCCGGCTTCGATCATATCGCCGTACTCACCGGTTGCCGCGTTGTAACCGTAGTTGCCCTTGCCGTCTGCAACAGCATTCAGGACAACGCTGGCGTCGCCGCCGGCGTTGCGAACGATCTGACGCAGCGGCTCTTCAACCGCGCGACGCAGGATGCTGATACCAACATTCTGGTCGTCGTTGTCGCCCTCAACCTTGGCCTTGCCTACAGCACGGATCAGCGCAACACCACCACCCGGAACGACGCCCTCTTCGACAGCGGCGCGGGTTGCGTGCAGCGCATCTTCAACGCGTGCTTTCTTTTCTTTCATCTCGACTTCGGTCGCAGCGCCAACCTTGATGACGGCAACGCCGCCGGACAGCTTGGCAACGCGTTCCTGCAGCTTCTCCTTGTCGTAGTCCGATGAAGACTCTGCGATTTCGGCGTTGATCTGCTCGACTCGACCCTTGATGTCAGCCGGCTTGCCGGCACCGTCGATAATCGTCGTGTTTTCCTTCGTGATCTGGATCTTCTTGGCCTGACCGAGATCGTCGATGGTTGCCTTCTCGAGCGACAGGCCGACTTCTTCCGAAATCACCTGGCCGCCGGTCAGGATCGCGATGTCCTGCAGCATGGCCTTGCGGCGATCGCCGAAGCCCGGCGCCTTGACGGCAGCAACCTTGACGATACCGCGGATGTTGTTGACGACCAGCGTAGCGAGCGCTTCGCCTTCAACGTCTTCTGCGATGATCAGCAGCGGACGGCCAGCCTTGGCAACGCCCTCGAGGATCGGCAGCAGGTCGCGGATGTTCGAGATCTTCTTGTCGAACAACAGGATCAGCGGGTTGTCGTGCTCGACTTGCTGACTGTTCGCGTCGTTGATGAAGTACGGCGACAGGTAGCCGCGGTCGAACTGCATGCCCTCGACGACGTCGAGTTCGTTGGCAAGACCGGAGCCCTCTTCAACCGTGATAACGCCTTCCTTGCCGACCTTGTCCATGGCATCGGAGATGATCTCACCGATCTCCGTGTCCGAGTTGGCGGAGATAGAGCCAACCTGGGCAATTGCGTTGGAGTCTTCGCAAGGCTTCGACAGCGCCTTCAGCTCTTCGACGATGGCAGCCGATGCCTTGTCGATGCCGCGCTTCAGGTCCATCGGGTTCATGCCGGCGGCAACCGACTTCAGGCCTTCGCGCAGGATCGCCTGTGCGAGAACCGTGGCGGTCGTCGTACCGTCACCGGCAACGTCAGACGTCTGGGAAGCAACTTCCTTGACCATCTGCGCGCCCATGTTTTCAAACTTGTCCTCGAGTTCGATCTCTTTAGCAACCGAGACGCCATCCTTGGTGACGGTCGGCGCGCCAAAGCTCTTGTCGAGCACGACGTTGCGGCCTTTGGGACCCAGGGTCACTTTTACCGCATTGGCGAGAACGTTCACGCCAGCGAACATTTTCTGGCGAGCGTCATCGCTGAAACGTACTTCTTTAGCAGCCATTTCTATAAATCCTCTTAACCTTCGATCACTGCCATGATGTCGTCTTCCTTCATCACGAGCAGTTCTTCACCTTCAACCTTGACTTCCGTACCGGCGTATTTGCCGAACAGGACCTTGTCGCCGACCTTCACATCGAGGGCGCGAACTTCGCCGCTCTCAAGGATCTTGCCGTTGCCCGCGGCAACGATCTCACCCTTGATCGGCTTTTCGGTCGCTGCGTCGGGGATTACGATTCCGCCGGGCGACGTGCGCTCTTCTTCCATGCGCTTGACGATGACCCGGTCATGAAGCGGACGCATCTTCATGGTGCTTATCTCCTGTAAACTATTGATTTTTAACCGTCTTATGGCGGTTTCGCGAAGGACCGCTGTTAGCACTCCCCCGCAAGGAGTGCTAATTATGGGCATCCGGCCTCGTTTTTCAAGCACAATTGCCGCGGAAACTTATGCCGCCCCTCTGAATCGAATGCCAACGATGAATAAACCACTGATACCTCTTGCCCTCGCGGGCGCCCTCTTCGCCCTGGCAAGCGGCTGCGCCGAATCGACGCTGCCGCAACCGCCCGAGACCGTTTTCGACGCCTCGGATGCGCCGCTGCCGCCGGATGACGTGTTTTTTCCGGAGGCACAACGCGACGGCGACGACGTGCTGTTCCGCGTGCAGATGCTGCCGGGCTACTACCTCTACAAGGACAAGATTGAAGTCCGCTCGCTGACGACCGGCGTCGAGCTCGGCGAGCCGATGTTTCTTTCCACAAGCGAGACCATCACCGACGAGTGGTTTGGCGAACAGGCGGTCTTCTATATCGAAGCGGCCGGGACGGCGGCGCTCAGCGCCAATGATCCGGGCGACGATGAGCTCATGATCGAGCTCACGTACCAGGGCTGCAAGGAGGATGGCCTGTGCTACCTCCCCGTCGAGCGCGAGCTGACCATCGGGTCGGCGGCTAAGGTAGAATCCGCCGCGAACCCGTTTGAGACCCCCTGATGTCCCGAGTCTTCCTGATCTTCGCCGCTGCGTTTGTCGCCCTGATGGCCGGCGCCCTTTTCTACGCGGCACGCATTCCGGTGGAAGTCGCCCAGCCTCCCGTCGAAAAGCCGAACATCCAGGACACGCCGGTGACGCTCAATATTGTGACGCACCCGTCGTTCACGCTGCCCGACGAGACCGGCGTTGAGCGCAACCTGTCGGACTGGGAGGGAAAAAGCCGCATCCTGAATTTCTGGGCGACGTGGTGCGGCCCGTGCAAACGCGAGATCCCGGTACTCAAGGCGTTCCAGGACAAGTACGGGGAGGATGGCATCCAGGTCATCGGCATCGCCGTGGACTTTCCGGAAGAGGTCGGGCACTACGCCGAGGCCGCGCGGTTTAACTACCCGATCCTCATCGGCCAGGAAGACGCGATGGCCGTTGCGGAGTCATCCGGTATCGAGTTCGTCGGCTTGCCGTTTACGATGTTCGTCGCGTCAGACGGCGAGTACCTCGAAGCCTACATCGGCGAGTTGCACGAAGAGCAACTCGACAAGATCGCCGACGTCATGATCCAGCTCGACCGCGCCGAGATGTCGAAGGACGACGCGAAGAAGGCGCTGGGATTCCTCTAGCCGACGCCGCTTTCGGCGTCTTTGATCTGGTTGATCTTGTACGCGTGATAGATCGGTCCGAAGAAAAACGTCAGGATGCCGTTACACCACAAGCTGGTGCCCTTCGGCGCTCCGGTGAGCTCATTGATCCGGCTGCGCATGGCGAACACGATGACGAAGTAAATCACGGTCGTCATCAGTGACACAGCGCTCGTTGTGAGCATAAATAACCCAAGCTGCTCCGGGTCCGGACCACCAACGAACTGCACATAGTTGCTGTAGATCGAGTTTCCGACAGCGATAGCGATGAGAGCCCAGATCAGACCGATCGACATGGGGCGTTGTGGCAACGCCCGGTTGATCATCGAGGCCCGCGAGATCAGCCAGTAATAGTAGTAGACGGACAACGTGATGATTGACAGGAAGAACACCCACCAGGCGGAGAAGCGTGGAAACTCGGCGAAGGCGGCGCCACTACCGGACTGGGGCGTGATATCAGCTTCCGGTGCTGAATACGGATTGCTTGAGGACTCGTTCATCGCTATCTCCATTGAAGACTTGCGCGATCGTACCCGAAAAGGGTTAGAATTGCCGCCATCTCCGCGGAACGCGCGCAAAACACCTAAAAATGTCGTCTTTCCTGCTTCTCAATGGCCCCAACCTCAACCTGCTCGGATCGCGTGAGCCCGAAGTTTACGGCGCCACGACGCTCGCCGACATCGAGACACGCTGCTCGGCACTGGCGGCAGACCGCGGTCATGAGCTGGCGTGCTACCAGAGCAACGCAGAGCACGAACTCGTCAATCGCGTGCAGCAGGCCGGCAACGACGGCGTGGAATTCATCATTCTCAACCCGGGCGCGTTCACGCATACGAGTGTCGCGCTTCGCGATGCGCTGCTCGCGGTAGCAATCCCTTTTATCGAAGTTCATCTCAGCAACACGTTTGCGCGGGAAGAATTTCGCCACAACAGTTTTTTTAGTGATATCGCGTACGGTTGCCTGTTCGGTTTCGGAGCCCGCGGCTACGAACTGGCATTGCAGGTCGCCCATGAATCGGTCACCGACGCAGAGGACAACGACTGAGACCCGACTATGGACATTAGAAAAGTTAAGAAGCTCATCGAACTGCTGGACGAGTCCGGTATCGCGGAGATCGAAATCACCGAAGGGGAGGAATCGGTCCGCATCAGCCGCTATGCACAAGGCGCGCCTGCCGCAGCCGCACCGGCGCCGGTAGCGATTGCCGCGCCGGCAGCGCCGGCCCCTGCCGCGGCACCCGCAGCGCCCGCTGCGGAAGCGCCCGCCTCTGCGCCGGAAGAAGTCGAAGAAGGCTTCGAGGTTACGGCGCCCATGGTCGGCACGTTCTACGCGGCATCGTCACCGGGCGCTGCACCGTTCGTTCAGGTTGGCGATCGCGTCAATGAAGGCGACACGTTGTGCATCATCGAGGCGATGAAAATGATGAACCAGATCGAGGCCGACGTTTCCGGTGTGATCAAGTCGATCCGCATCCAGAACGGTGAACCTGTCGAGTACGGCCAGGTATTGATCGTCATCGACCAGCGCGCAGGCTAAGGCTGCCGCAATGTTAGACAAGATCGTCATTGCCAATCGCGGCGAGATTGCACTGCGCGTGCTGCGCGCCTGCCGCGAAATGGGCATCAAAACGGTTGCGGTCCATTCGACGGCCGACAACAACCTGAAGCACGTGCTGCTCGCCGACGAGACCGTGTGCATCGGACCGCCACAGTCGACCGACAGCTACCTCAACATGCCCGCCATCATCAGTGCGGCCGAGGTAACAGACGCGACCGGCATTCATCCGGGCTACGGATTCCTCTCCGAAAATGCGGACTTCGCAGAGCGTGTCGAATCGAGTGGCTTTACGTTTATCGGTCCGAAGGCCGATGCCATTCGCCTGATGGGCGACAAGGTCTCCGCCATTGCGGCGATGAAAAAGGCCGGCGTGCCCTGCGTTCCCGGCTCAGACGGGCCGCTCGGCGAAGATGCCGACGAAAACCTGCGACTCGCCCGCGAGATCGGCTACCCGATCATCATCAAGGCATCAGGCGGCGGCGGTGGTCGCGGCATGCGCGTCGTGCATTCGGAAGCCTCGCTGATCGCCGCTATCACGGTGACGAAGGCCGAGGCACGCGCCGCGTTCAACAACGACGTCGTGTACATGGAAAAATTCCTGGAGAAGCCGCGCCACATCGAGTTCCAGCTGCTCGCCGATACGCACGGCAACGCCATCCACCTCGGTGAGCGCGACTGCTCGATGCAGCGCCGTCACCAGAAAGTCATCGAGGAAGCCCCGGCGCCGGGCATCACCGAGGAACAACGCAACGAGATCGGCCAGCGGTGTGTACAGGCATGCCTGGACATGGGCTACCGCAGCGCCGGTACGTTCGAGTTCCTGTACGAAGACGGCGAGTTCTATTTCATCGAGATGAACACACGCCTGCAGGTCGAGCACCCGGTCACCGAGATGATCACGGGTGTCGACATCGTGCGCGAGCAATTGCGCATCGCCAGCGGCGAAAAGCTGTCGCTGACGCAGGACGACGTGAAAATCCAGGGGCATGCCATCGAGTGCCGGATAAACGCCGAGGACCCGAAGACCTTCATGCCGTCGCCCGGCCTCGTTACGTTGTGGCATCCGCCGGGCGGTCCGGGCATTCGCATGGAAAGCCACGTGTACAGCGGCTACAAGGTACCGCCCTACTACGATTCGATGATCGGCAAGCTGATCGCGCACGGCGAGAGCCGTGAGGCCGCGTTCGCGCGCATGAAGAACGCACTTGCCGAAGTCGTCATCGAAGGCATCAAGACGAACGTCCCGCTGCACCAGGAGATTTTCCAGCACGCGGCGTTTGCCGAAGGCGGCACCGATATTCATTACCTCGAGAAGCGCCTCGGCCTGAAGTGACCCGCGGCAACCATGGCCTGGGTGCAACTCGTTATGAAACTCGACGTGCTCGATCCGGAGAACGTCGAGGAATCCCTGCTTGCGCAAGGGGCGTGCTCGGTCACGCTGACCGACGCCGGAGACGATCCCGTACTCGAGCCCGGTCCGGGCGAAACACCACTGTGGAAAACGACCTCCGTAACCGGGCTGTTCGACGACGCCGTTGACCGCGTCAGGGTCGAGCGCGCGTTGCTCGCCGATCTTTCGTTGACGGAATTGCCCGAGCATCGTTGGGAGCCCCTCGAAGACCGCGAGTGGGAGCGCGAATGGCTGAAAGACTTTGGCCCGATGCGTTTCGGCCGGCGCCTGTGGATTTGCCCGACGACGCACGAAGTCGATGCGCCGGACGCCGTGGTCGTGCGCCTCGACCCGGGGCTCGCCTTCGGCACCGGCACGCACCCGACGACGGCACTTTGCCTCGAATGGCTGGACGGCCTCGACCTTACGGGCCGGTCGATGCTGGATTACGGCTGCGGTTCCGGTGTGCTCGCCATTGCCGCCCTGAAACTCGGCTGCAAACGGGCCGTTGGCATGGACATTGACCCGCAGGCCGTCATCGCCACGCGCGACAACGCACTGGCGAACGAAGTGGCTGAAAATATTGAGGTTTTTGGCTCAGCGGACCCAATCAGTGGTCAATTTGACGTTGTCGTCGCCAACATCCTCGCCGGACCACTTGTCCAGTTTGCCGAATCCATCACATTAACGATTAGCGACAACGGTATGCTTGCCTTGTCGGGCGTATTATGTGAACAAGCACCCGACGTTATGGCAGCTTACGAACGCTGGATCAACTTCGATGAACCGGCGTTCATGGAGCAGGACGGCCAGACATGGTCGAGACTGACGGGTAGACGGAGATAGGCCCAGGTGTACACGCAGTGCCCAGATTGCGGAACCGCGTTCCGCGTGACAGCGGAAGTGTTGAAACAGGCCGCCGGCCAGGTCCGGTGCGGGGGCTGTGCCAATGCGTTCAACGCGCTCGAGTACCTGTCGGAAAACAAGCCGGAGAAACCGGCCGCCGTCGACGCCGCACCGCCGCTGCCCGAACTCAGGCCGGAGACCGCGGCTGTCGAGCCCGATCCTGATTTGCCCGAATCCATTTCGGCCGAACAAAGCGCCGCGTTGCTGAAGACGCTGGACCAACTTGCCGGATCCGATATCCGCATCGAGGACACTGGCGTGGAATGGCGCGTGCTCGACGACGACGACGGACCCGGCGTCGAGGTCGACGAAGTCATGCTCATCGACGACGAAACCAGCATCGATGAGATGCTCGAGGACTCGCCGACGCCGGTTGACGAATTCCTGACACGCACGCCCGATATCGTCGAGTCACCGGAAATTTTCGAGGCCGAAGCCAACGAACCTGCGAAGACGCCTGTCGAGGAACTGCGCTTCGACGACAACACACCGCTGCCCGAAGACTTCGGGTTTGAGGCCGGCGAGCATGAAATTGCCAGACCGGCGCCGGCGCCTGAACCCGAGCCTGAACCGGAACCCGAGCCCGAACCCCAGCCCGATCTCGCGTTGAGCGATCCGCACGAATGGACGGACATTCTCGATGAGTTCGAGGCCGAACTCGATGCCGAGCCTCAATTCGAGGAGGAAGTTGAGGCTGAATTGGAAGCGGAGCCGGAACCCGAGGAAACGATCTCGGTTGAGCTTGACGCGGACGCCGAGGGCGAAGCCGAAATCGAGGCTGAAGCAGAGGCCGACGCAGAAGCCGAGACCGAGGACGAGCTGGACGATCTCGATGAGCAGTTGGAGCTCATTGAGGAGCCCGAGGTCGAATCACACAGAATCGAGGAAGAACTTGCCGCAATCGGTGACGATGCCGACGAGCATCTCGACGAATCGATTATCGCCGAACGCCTGGCAGCACCGATGACCGAGGAAGAACACACCGTCAATATGCAAATTGACCAGGAGTTGCTCGCCCTCGCCGTCGAGGATGACGACGGGTTTTCGTCGACGATTATCATCCCGGAAGATCGGGCCGAAGACGCGATCAGTGCCAGCAAGAATGACGAGAACGACATCACGGATGAGGTCGCCGGCAACGATGCGGAGGCCGGTTTCGAAACGATCATCATGGAAGGCGAGTTCATTCGCTCTGCCATGGACAACGAAAAACTGGCGGCCGACGCGGCCGCCGCAGCCGAGCTGCAGAACGCGGCGCGATTGGCTGAAGCAGAGGCTGCAAACAAACCCGGCGAGCGCCGCTACGGCATGATCGCCGGCGTTGTCGGTCTCGTGCTGTTACTGCTCATCCAGGTCATGCACCAGTCCCGTGAAGCCCTCGCAACGATTCCGGCGTTCAACAACACGATCGGCCCGGTCTATCGCCTGTTCGGCGCACCGCTGCAACCCGATTGGGATGTGTCCGGCTGGGTTGTCGAGGTGAGCAAGGGACAGTTCATCGAGATCGGCGAGGACGAAACCGGCGACGGCGCCAGAAAACTGTCCATCTTCTCGCGCATTGGCAACACGTCGGAGCAAGCCCTGCCCTACCCGGTTATCAGCATTTCACTGACCGACCGCTTCCAGGAGGTGCTGGGTGCGACGACGCTGGACCCGACCGACTACCTGGCACAGGACCTGGACCCGCGGAAACTCGTCGAGCCCGGCAAAACGTTCGAAGCTTCGGCAACGTTCGAGGTGCCGTCACTCGACGTCACCGGATTCAAGGTGATCGTTTGCTACCGCGCCGCCGGCGACTCCATGCGCTGCGGTATCAAGGACTTCAAGTAACCTGGCCGAAGAGCGTCGCGACGAAACTCGCCCAGGCGTCGCCCGGCGCGATGACGATTTTTGCCGCCATCGCGGTAGCGTATAGCCCGAGCCCCAGCACGCTTGCCCAGTGAGGACGCCCGCGCGTCCGGAAATCGTAGACGAACAATGACGCATACAGCCCGAGCTCGATAACGAGAATCACGGGTGCGGTCGCGCCCATCGTTAACGCGATGCGTGCTACGGCCGGGTCGATCATGAGCATACCGGCCAGCAACATGAAGCGGCTGTGCGTATCTCGCTGGCCCCGGTTGATGAGGGCCAGCAGGTAGACGATAGAGAAGTTGACGATGTCCGAAAACGGGAACATCAGCGATGCGGCCGGTGGCATTCCGGCAATACTGAAACTCGGATTGGCCAACGCACCGCGCATGACGACAAACGCGAGAATGACCATCGCCAGTGCGAGCGCAAGACTCGTTTGACCCAGCCGCCGGTGCAGTGCGATGTTTCGCCGGGCGACGAGCGTCGTCTGCGTGATGTAGAGAATGAACCACGAAAGAAATACGGCGCCGTGCAGGTGCAGCAGCAGCGGAACCCCGGTAACGCCGCCCGGGCGCACGAAAGAAAACGACACGAACCCGATCAGCACCAGGCTGATGAGCACGAACCCCATAACTCGAAAATACCCCATCGTGCAGCACTCCGTTGTTGTTGTTGTTTTGCGCGCCAGCGTACCACGAGAGGTTAGAATTGGCCGATGCAACTCCAGCCGCTGAAAATAGGCCCCTGGCAACTCCCCAGCCCGTTCGTGCTCGCTCCGATGGCGGGCGTGACCGACGCGCCGTTTCGCCGCATCTGCCGGCAATTCGGCGCCGGCATGACGACGTCCGAGATGACGACGGCGGACACGAGCCTCTGGGAAACGGCGAAGTCGAAACACCGTCTCGGCATTGGCCGTGGTACGGCGCGGTGCCCAGATCGTCGACATCAACATGGGCTGCCCGGCGAAGAAGGTTTGCAAGAAGGCAGCCGGTTCGGCGTTGCTGCGCGATGAACGGCTCGTCGCCGAGATTCTCGAGGCCGTGGTTGCGGCCGTCGACGTGCCGGTCACCCTGAAGATTCGGACCGGCTGGGACCCGGAGCACCGCAATGCCGTGTCGATTGCGCGTATTGCCGAGGCGTCGGGCATCCGTTCGCTGGCCGTTCACGGGCGCACTCGCGCATGCAAGTACAAGGGATGCGCGGAATTCGAGACAATTGCAGCGGTAAAAAACGCGGTTGGAATCCCCGTAATCGCCAACGGCGACATCACCACTCCTGAGAAAGCTCTTGAAGTTTTGCGCCTAACGAATTGCGACGGAGTAATGATCGGGCGCGGTGCACAGGGACGCCCGTGGATCTTCCGGGAATTGGTACAAATCCTGCTTAAGGGTGCGCAAAAACCGCGACTGGATAAAAACGAATTGCGTGATATTATGCTCGGCCACTTGAACGAACTGCACCGGTTTTATGGGGACCATACCGGGGTTCGAGTGGCTCGCAAGCACCTGACCTGGTACTGCAACAACCTGGCCAACGCCGACGACTTTCGTCACCGGGTAGTGCGAGTGGAAAGTGCTTCTGAACAACTCAGACTCACAGAGAACTACTTCGATCGCGACGACGGAGGCGTATCTTTGGCGGCCTGACTTTTTCGGAAGCTGGGGAGAGAGGCTCCGGGACGGAGCCCAAAAATTCAGGAAAGAGCCGCCGTGTCGAACAACAACAATGAGCTGACATCCAGAAAAAGCAAAAAACCGCTTTGCAAACACACAGAAGACGCGCTCGACCAGTACTTTACGACGCTTAACGGCGATCGCCCGGGGGATCTTTACGACCTCGTCATTGGCGAGGTGGAACGACCGCTCTTCAAAGCCGTCATGGATTACACGCAGGGCAACCAAAGCCAGGCTGCCGGAATCCTCGGCATCAATCGCGGCACCCTGCGCAAGAAACTCAGGACTTATTCGCTCATTCAGTAACAACTCCCTCCCCCAGGAGCCCCGATGTTCAACGTTCGACGCGCGCTGGTCAGTGTCTCTGACAAGCGTGGACTCATCCCTTTTGTAGAAGGCCTCGCGAAACTCGGTGTCGAGGTGCTGTCGACAGGTGGCACCTGCCGCCAGTTGCGTGACGCCGGCCTCGACGTCATCGAGGTGTCGGAAAAGACCGGTTTTCCCGAGATCATGGGTGGCCGCGTCAAAACGCTGCACCCGGTGATTCATGGCGGCCTGCTCGGACGCCGCGGCACGGACGAAGCCGTCATGGACGAACACGGTATCGAGCCAATCGACCTGCTCGTCGTAAACCTGTACCCGTTCGAGCAGACGATTGCACGAGACGACGCGACACTTGAAGATGCGATCGAGAACATCGACATCGGCGGGCCGGCCATGATCCGCGCGGCGTCGAAAAACCACGATGGCGTGGCCGTGATTGTCGAGCCGGACGACTACGACGGTGTGCTCGCAGCGCTGAACGGCGACGGGTTGGGCATAGAAGACCGCCGTCGCCTGGCCGCCAAGGCCTACGCCCACACGGCAAGCTACGACACGGCGATAACGACGTACCTGTCGGGTTCGCTGGGCGACGACGTGCTCGGCGAACGCTTCCTGTACTCGGGCCGGCGCACGCAGACGCTGCGCTACGGTGAGAACCCGCATCAACAGGCGGCGTTCTATGTCGATCAGCGGGCGGCGCCGGGGTCGCTGGCGGCAGCAAAGCAGCTGCAGGGTAAGGAACTCTCGTACAACAACATTGCCGACAGCGACGCCGCGTTCGAGTGCGTGAAGCAATTCGAAAATCCGGCCTGTGTGATCGTCAAGCACGCCAACCCGTGCGGCGTGGCCGTTGCCGGCGACATCACGGAGGCCTACGAGAAAGCGTTCAAGACCGACCCGACATCGGCATTTGGCGGCATCATCGCGTTCAACCGGTCGCTCGATGCGAAAACAGCATCGGCGATCATCGACAAGCAGTTTGTTGAGGTGATCATCGCGCCGGAGGTAGCAGCGGATGCGGCCGAAGTCTGTGCGGCGAAAAAGAATGTTCGCGTGCTCGCGACCGGCGCGTGGGACGACGCTTCCGCCGGTGGCCTCGACTTCAAGAAAGTGTCGGGCGGCCTGCTGGTGCAGACCAGCGACCTTGGCAGGATCACCGAGGACGACCTGAAGGTCGTTACCGAGCTCGCGCCGACGGCGGAACAGATTCGGGACATGTTGTTCGCGTGGACCGTGGTCAAGTATGTGAAGTCGAACGCGATTATTTTTTGCAAGGACAACATGACGATAGGCGTTGGCGCCGGCCAGATGAGCCGCGTGTACTCGACGAAGATTGCGGCGATCAAGGCCGCAGACGAGAATCTCGACGTGCAGGGGTCGGTCATGGCGTCCGATGCGTTCTTCCCGTTCCGCGACGGCATCGACGCCGCCGCCGAAACCGGTATCTCGGCTATTATCCAGCCAGGTGGATCGATGCGCGACGACGAGGTCATCCAGGCCGCGAATGAACACGGCCTCGCGATGGTCTTTACGGGCATGCGTCACTTTCGTCACTAGAGGCTAGCAAGTGAAAGTACTGATCATCGGCAGCGGCGGGCGCGAACATGCGCTGGCGTGGAAGTGCGCACAAACGGCCGACGAAGTCCTGGTGGCGCCGGGCAACGCCGGAACGGCACGCGAAAAGCGCGTGCGAAACGTGGCTGTGTCATCCGACGACATCGAGGCGCTGGCGGCACTCGCTCGCGACGAAGCCGCAGACCTGACAATTGTCGGCCCCGAGGCGCCGCTCGTTGCGGGTATTGTCGACCGATTCAACGAACTCGGCCTGCCGTGTTTCGGCCCGACGGCGGCGGCCGCGCAGCTCGAAGGCTCGAAAGCATTCACGAAGGATTTTCTAGCCCGGCACGACATTCCGACCGCGGCGTACCGGAACTTCACCGATCTTGACGAAGCGCTGACTAACATTCGTGAACAGGGCGCGCCGATCGTTATCAAGGCGGACGGACTTGCAGCCGGCAAGGGCGTAATCGTCGCGCACACGCTCGAAGAAGCAGAACAGGCGGCAACCGACATGCTGGCTGGCAACGCGTTTGGCGATGCGGGCGCGCGCATCGTTGTCGAGGAGTTTCTCGATGGGGAGGAAGCGAGCTTCATCGTCATCACCGACGGCGACACGATTCTGCCGCTGGCCACGTCGCAGGACCACAAGGCACGCGACGAAGGTGACGTCGGTCCGAACACGGGCGGCATGGGTGCGTACTCCCCTGCCCCGGTCGTGACGCCCGAGATCGAGTCGCGCATCATGAACGAGGTGATTCGCCCAACGCTCGACGGCATGAAAACGGACGGCCACCCGTATCTTGGCTTTTTGTATGCGGGCCTGATGATCATGGCCGACGGCACGCCAAAGGTGATCGAGTTCAATTGCCGCATGGGCGATCCGGAAACGCAGCCGATCCTGTCGCGGTTGAAGTCGAGCCTGGCGGACATCTGTTCGGCGACGCTGAACGGACAACTTGGTGACGTGCGTGCCGAGTGGGATTCGCGCGCGGCGCTGGGCGTCGTGCTCGCGGCGGGTGGTTACCCGGCAGGCTATGCGAAAGGCAAGGTGATAAAGGGCCTCGATACGGCAGGTGGCGATGCGCGCAAGGTCTTTCACGCCGGTACAGCGGTCGACGGCGGCGACGTCGTCACGTCGGGTGGTCGTGTGCTGTGTGTTGTGGGTCTCGGGAACAGCGTTGCCGAGGCCGCAGCCCAGGCGTACTGCGCAGTCGATTCCATTGATTGGGAAGACGTGTACTGCCGACGCGATATCGGGCATCGCGCGATCGCGCGCGAGCAGGCGTAGCGGACGTGCTCACGACGGCCGAGGCGCTGCAGGCCGTACTGGCGAATTCGCCGGAGTTCGACAGTGAGACCGTACCCGTCAGCGCGGCGACCGGCAGGGTGTTGCGGCAGGCGATAGTCGCCGAGCGCGACCAGCCACCGTTTGACCGCGTCATGATGGATGGCATCGCCTTTTCTGCCGAAAGCGACCAACGCTCGTTCCCGATCCAGGGCATGCAGCAGGCCGGGGACAAGGCAATGACGCTCGAACCCGGCCAATGCATCGAGATCATGACGGGCGCCACGCGACCGGAAGGCGCCGATTGCATCGTCCCTGTCGAAAGAATCACTGTGTCTGACGGTGTCGCGACGCTCGACGAAAACTACGACGTGAAAGCCGGCCGGTTTATTCACCCGCAGGGCTCCGACTACAGGCAGGGCGACGAGTTATTGCGGCCGGGCGCGCGCGTCTCGTCGCTTGATATTGCGGTTATCGCGTCATGCGGATACACAGACGTGACGGTTGCGGCGGACCCGACCATACGCATCGTCTCGACGGGCAACGAACTGGTTCCGGCCGGTGAACCGATCGAGGATCACCAGATCCGGATGTCGAACGGGCCGGCGATAGAGTCGTTGCTGGGGCAACATGGCTACCGCAACTGCACGCAGGATCATGTGGCCGACGACATCGATGCGTTGCGCGAGTCGCTACGCCGGCACCTGGATGAGGCGAACGTCCTGATCCTGAGCGGTGGCGTTTCGATGGGCAAGGCGGATTACGTGCCGCAGGTACTGGCCGACCTTGGCGTAGAAGTTGTTTTTCACAAGGTGAGCCAACGGCCGGGCAAACCGATGTGGTTCGGCAAGGGCAAGACAGGTCAGCTCGTGTTCGCGCTGCCGGGCAACCCGGTATCGGCGCTGGTGTGTTGCCGGCAGTACGTGGTGCCGTCGCTGGCCCGGGCATCGGGGTTACGAAATGCGCCGCCAGAATTCGCGGCGCTGGCCACCAGTGTCTCGTTCAGACCCGAGCTGACGTGCTTCCAGCCAGTTCGGCTGACGTCGAATACATCGGGCCAGGTCATCGCCATCCCGGTGAAAACGAATACGTCGGGAGACTTCGCCGCATTGTCCGGCACCGACGGTTACGTCGAATTGCCAAAAGAGCAAACGCATTTCGTTTCCGGCACGTCGGTGTTTCTGCACCGGTGGATTGCTGCCTGAACATCGAATCGGGTAATGTGCGCGGATGATCTCAGCGACTGAAGCGCTGGAACGACTCAAGGACGGCAATCGCCGGTTTGTGTCGGGCAACTCGACCCATGCCGTTAGCATGCGAGGATTTGACCCGGAACTGGCCAAAGGCCAGTCGCCGTTCGCCGTGGTTCTTGCGTGTTCCGACTCCCGGGTTCCGACAGAACTCATCTTCGATGTGGGTTTCGGAGACCTGTTCGTCATTCGCGTGGCGGGCAATGTCGTCGCACCGTCCCAGATCGGCAGTGTTGAGTTTGCGGCCAGCGAGTTGGGAGCAAAACTGGTTGTTGTCCTGGGTCACAGCAACTGCGGCGCCGTCATTGCAGCGCTGAAGGAACTCCGCAAGGAGGATGCCGTACGCTCGCCAAACCTCCGCTCGATTGTCGATCGAGTTCAACCGGCCGTGCGACCCGATGATTCGCTTGAGGAGGCGATACAGGCGAATGTACGTTCATCCGTCAGTCGCCTTGCGCACGGGTCGCGAGTTCTCGAGGAGCTGCTGGCGAACGGAGATCTCACTATCGTCGGCGCAGAGTATTCGATTGAGACCGGCAAGGTAACGTATCTCGACTGACGCTGTTGTCAGGCGTCCAACGGACTACGCACGGCGTTCCCGCCCCGTTTGAGGACGTGTGTGTAAATTTGCGTTGTCTTGACGTCCGAATGACCCAGCAGCTCCTGCACGGTCCGAATATCCGTGCCGCGCTCGATCAGGTGTGTCGCAAACGAGTGACGCAGCGTGTGTGTCGTCGCGCGTTTGGTAATACCGCTTTCCTTGACGGCCGCCGTGATCGCACGAGACAGTACCGACGCGTGGGCGTGGTGACGTCGTCGGCTGTTGTTGTGCTTGATGTAGGCATAGCGGCCCGACGGAAACAGGTACTGCCATTCGTAGCTACTGGCAGCATTCTTGTACTTGCGGTCGATAGCGTCGGGCAATGAAACGCCGTTCTTGCCCAGCGCGATGTCCTTTTTCATCAGGTGGCTTACGTGCGCCATCTGGATTTCGAGGTGCGGAATGAGTTGATCGGCCAGCATTGTCACTCGGTCTTTGCCTCCCTTGCCATCGCGCACCATGATCTGCTTGTACTGGAAGTCGATATCTTTTATCCGCAGACGTAGACACTCGATCATGCGCAGGCCGCTGCCGTAGCACATACTGGCCATCAACCAGGTTTTTCCGGTCATACAGCTCAGCACCTTTTCGACTTCCCGGCGTGTGAGCACGACCGGCATGCGGCGGGTTCGCTTGGCGCGAACGATATCGACCATCCACGGCAGCTCGATGCCGAGCACTTTCTTGTAGAGAAAGAGAATCGCGCTCAGCGCCTGGTTCTGAGACGAGGCTGTGACGTGTCGCTCGACAGCGAGGTTCGAAAGAAACGCCGTCACCTCCGGCGCACCCATCTCGCGGGGATGTTTGTTATTATGGAACGCGATGAAGCGCTTGATCCACTTGAGATAGGTTTCCTCGGTTCGATAGGCGTAGTGCTCCGTTCGGCACACCTCCGCGATGACATCGACAAGCTTCCTGCTCATTACAATTTAACCGTCCGTCTATGCACAATAACCAACTACACATCGAGGTTATCAGGGGACCCCACGGCATCCTCAACCTCCCTATTTGCCTTTTGTCACCGGTTATTCGCGCGTTTCAGACAAAGACATAACGTTAGACGTCATGTTGAAAAAGTCTCTGACACTTCAGTTTTGTTTCGTTCTCTCGCTAGTATGCAGCGATATCGCCATAGCAGGTCCTTTTAGTCACTGCGAATCTGAGCACGAAACCGATGAACTGACGTCATTTTTCTCAACTGTTGCCGGCCTCGATAATGAGGGCAGTAGCCGTTTGTTTAAATTGCCAGTTGAAGAAATTCTGGCTGCAGTTCCGGACTACGCACCAAGCACTTATCCCATAAACGGGGAACGGAAACACATGCCTATCACAGTGCGCGTAATCGGATCGGACACGGTTCGAGGGCTTTCCCAATACGATCAAGAGCTAATTAGGATTGTTAGGGCAGGTGCCGACTACCAAGATGTACCAGGTACGGACCTTTTCAGGGTAAATGTACATGACGACTCTATGTGGAGTTTCGTCCGCTGGAAAGCTCCAGAAGACCAGGTTTTTACTCGAGAGTTTTTGGATGGATGGGTCGCCTATTCCTGTGCAGACTCGCGATCGAGAGACGATCTAAATGACTGCCGTTTTTATCGCGTTTATCAAGAATTCTTTTATTCATTCAAATTGACCGACAACAATATCGAATACATCGATGAGGTCGAGAAGCTAGTAAACAGACGAATCGAAAGTTGGAACTGTACTTCTTCCTGATTTTTCGTGACATGACGCCTAACCAGTCGCTGCACTCTGCCGTCCGGCTTCTGTCACGAAGCTTGCAAGGGGCAACCTTCGCGCCATAAGCTGGTCGCAAGTTAGCTTAACGTTAGGTGGCACTCATCTCCTACCGCAATTCATCTCTGCAGCCTGACAACTACTGCCCGTATTGCGATCGAGATGACGTACGAGATTCGACCGAAGAACATGTAATTCCGCAATCTATCGGCGGCGATTCTCGAACAGTGATCAACGTTTGCGAACGATGCAATAGTACGGCGGGTAGTACCATTGATACGAAAATTAGCGGTAATGAGTGGTTGCGACTCAATGCGCTTTTCGCTGGGTCTGTAGCAAGTCGGCACGAGCAGCTTTCATCAACTACGACATTAAAGGACGGACGAAAACTGGAGGGACATTTTTTCTTCAGAGTTACAGATCGTGGTGTGGTAATCGACTTCCAGCCAAAGAAAACTCAATCAGATGGCTCGAAATGGCTTAGCGAAAATGTCAAGACGGATCTTCATTCTCTGCCGGCGGACATAAATATTCTTCGACGAGATATGGTCGAGTACTGGGGAATAGACTGCACTCCAGATAGTCTAGTTGGGTTACAGGCGGCGTTTATAAAGATACTTCTTGGAATAATCTATATGGATCAAGGGCAACCGGTTGTCTCGCAATCAGCCTTCGATACCCTTCGTTCCTGCCTCGATGGCACTCTTCACGATGACGTTATCTTTGTCTGGATGAATGAACGAATGAAGTGGGGGAGTGAAGTCGTGCGCAATGACGAGCACGCCGTTTACTTCGAGTGTCCGGAGGGCAAGCTCTTCAAGGCTGGTGTATCCATCTTCGGCATAAGCGCAGCAATTTCCATTGAGAGCTTTGGATGCGTACTGCCGAAGCGCTGCACGAGATGGCAGGGCCGGCCGCGGCATAATGCCACCTAACAAGGCGCTGCACTGTGCCTCCTGGCTATCTGTCATCCTTCTTGCATTCGCAAGAAGGCCGCCAGATACTGGTCGCAAGTTAGCTTAACGTTAGGTATCACTCACCATTGCAACAGGACATTAAGGAATTCGTCTTTGCAAACTACGAGGAACGAGATGTTGCTGCCGTCTTCGCTTTGCTGACTGATGCCAAAGACCATACTGAATCCCCAGCAACAGACCGAATGCTCCGCTGTGCCTTGGTTGCCAGTAAGGCATCCTTGCGAGAATTAGAGAAACTTGTCGAGCTCCTCGCTCAGGATTATCGAGACGTCATTGTGGCCGGCGAGTACGAATCTATTGAGGGCCAATTGACGCAAATTCGGGACTTGGCACAGCCCTTCACGATTAGTAATACCTAACCAGTCGCTGCACTCTGCCGTCCGGCTCATGACACGCTTCTTGCATACGCAACAAGCGCGCCATAAGCTGGCTGCAAGTTAGCTCAACGTTAGGCGTCACTTCGCGAATGAGTCAACTCGAACGAGTATTTTCAACAACAGTGGCATTTGGCTTCGGGGTCCCCCTGGTCTGCGGCGCCGTATCTTGGTGCTTGACGTTTGTCCCTTCGCTGGCGCATCCCAGTCGCGCTCCATTCTCGGAGTTCCTCCTGGACTTCATTTCTTTCCTACTGATTCCTTGCCTTCTCGCAGGTGCTCTCTTCTGTATCCTTGTTTACGCCTTTCTTTTTCGTTCGAATTCTTCGAGTGTGTGGCGGCTCCTGGCGCGCGCCTTTCTAGCAAGCATTGCCGCCGCCGCATTTCCGTTGATTCCAATTCTCACCGACTTGTACGGCGGATACTCAAGCAAGCCGCTCGAGTGGTGGTTACTGTCGACCCTATCTGGTTGCGGATTCATTATCGGTCTCATGTTGCCGGAGCGATTTTTGCCATTGAGGCCAGAACGAAGTGGCGCCTAACCAGTCGCTGCACTGTGCCGCCTGCGTTTCTGTCACCTATCTTGCATTCGCAAGAAAGCCGCCAGATACTGGTCGCAAGTTAGCTTAACGTTAGGCGGCACCATCGATGCCGACAATCGAAGACATTTACGAAAAGTTTGGCTTCGCATCTGAAGCGGCGCAACTTCTAGAGACAGAGCTGGGAACACTTCTATTTCGAGCCGGCGCAATCGAGAAGGGACTCTTCGAGAACCCTAGTCGCGATAAGGCTCTGGAATTGTCACAGTTCGTAAATCGGAAGACGCTTGGGCAGCTAATTCAATCTCTAAGTAATACTGATGAATCGCTTGGTGAAATTGCTGCGACCCTGGAAACGGCCCTTGGTGAGCGAAATCGGCTCGCTCATTCGTTTTATCGGCAACACAACAATCGCAGGAACTCGAATGATGGTCGAACAATCATGTTGGAAGACCTCGAGTCCATTCATCAGACAATCCTCGATGCATACAAAGAGGTTCTGAAATTATCGGGTCTTGAATCAATTGAGCTTGAAGAACTACCAACAGAACATTTGCCGCTTTAATCACCGAGCAAGAGGATCACAACTTGCTGCCGCCTAACCAGACGCTGCACTTTGCCGTCCGGCTCATGTCACGAAGCTTGCAAAGGGCAACCTTCGCGCCATAAGCTGGTCGCAAGTTAGCTCAACGTTAGACGGCAAAGTGACCAACAAGGACTCGAAGAAACAGCTGCCTTCCGGCTGGTCAGAAGACCGACTATCCAAATTCTTCGACGATGCGTTCGGCAACGTTCTCGCCACCTTTACACATAAGAAGCCGCAGTTTTCTTTTCTTTTATCTGTGGACGACTGCTATCGCTCGATAACCGAGAACCTATCTGTAACACAGGAACTTCTTGAGCCCCTGTTTCTCATTCGCTCACACGCCGCTTACCGAGCGGGAGCTCAACTTGCTATGTCCGGCCAAACGACTGAGTCGTTCTGCGTGCTTAGAAGCTGCCTGGAGTTCGCGCTTTATGGATTACACATTTCAAAGAATCCGTTTCTTGGCAATGTATGGCTGCTTAGGCATAAAGACAAAGAAAGTCTGAGCCGAGTTCGAAGTGAATTCAGTAACAGAAAGGTAATTCGTACGCTTGAGTGCGAGGACCCTGTGCTCTGGGAAACGATCAATTCGCTATACGAGCGAACCATCGACTACGGAGGCCATCCGAACGAGCGTTCCATTACGAGCAATATTTCTATGATCTCGAGTGATGACGAAGTCTCGATCAAACAACTCTATCTGAATGGGGATTCCCTCGCTTTAGAGCATGGACTGAAGTCTGCTGCCCAGATTGGACTTGGAGCTCTATATATCTATCGGAATGTTTATCGAGAACGGTTCGACATTCTTGACGTTACAACAACGTTAGATGAACTTCGGAGCTTTCTGTAGTGCCGTCTAACCAATCGCTGAACTGTGCCACCTGGCTTATGACACGCTTCTTGCATACGCAACAAGCGCGCCATAAGCTGGCTGCAAGTTAGCTCAACGTTAGTATGCTCGAAATTTCGGTTGTTGCGTGATGCGCAACACGCTATACTATCACTGTGATTAAGTCGTTCAAGCATAAGGGCCTCAAGAAATTCTTCGAATCTGGTATTAAAGCGGGGATTCAGGCTACTCATGCAAACCGACTTAGGTTGCAACTGGCAGCACTCGACACTGCTGAGGTTATTGAGGATATGAACGTTCCTGGGTACCGGTTACATCCACTCCAGGGCCGAGCGAAAGATCGCTGGTCTATCTGGGTCAACGGAAACTGGCGCCTAACCTTTGAGTTTCGAGACGGAAACGTATATGTACTTAACTACGAGGATTATCACTGATGGCTATGCATAATCCCCCGCACCCGGGCGAGTTTATCCGGGAGACGTACATCGAGCCCTTCGATCTGAGCATCCGTTCATTGGCGGAGAGTCTGGGTGTGGCGGCGTCGACTTTGGCCCGTGTTGTATCCGAGCGAAGTTCAGTGAGCCCGGAGATGGCTCTACGCCTCTCGAAGGCTCTTGGCCGCTCGCCCGAGAGTTGGTTGGCGATGCAGCACAATTTTGATCTGTGGCAGGCAAGGAAGTCGTTGAGTCTGTCACAAGTTCAAAAGATTCATTTTGAAGCGACGGCGTAGAAGCATACTAACTAGACGCTGCACATTGCCACCCGGCTTCTGTCACGAAGCTTGCAAAAAGCAAGCTTCGCGCCATAAGCTGGTCGCAAGTTAGCTTAACGTTAGGTGTCAGCATGAAGATCGTCAAATACCTCTTCCTGGCCACGTATCTCATCGCTCTAGATGCAACAGCATCCGAACCGCGTTGGCTTACTTGGTCAACAGTTGAGCTAGAGGAAGATGGCGGATTCTCTGTATCAGCGGAAATAGACCGAAACACTCAAAAGCTTAAGTTCTTTACGATTGGGACCCCTGACGGAAACGTGAGCTTAGGGCAGGAAGTTTTGGACAGAATTCATCTGCCTCGATTGAACTACATCGAATACATCCAATTTCCACTTGACATCGAAGCAACCGATTTCGACTACAGAGTTTCGATTCGATATGGCGGTTATGACTTTGATGCGGAGGAAAGTTGCACGATACTCGACGATGGTGATGAGATGGATTATGCGCCGGAAAGAAAGGTAATCATTCTTGTTGAAGACGGCGAAATTAAGTCGGTGCAGTGGACGACGGATGAATGTGACACCTAACCAGTCGCTGCACTGTGCCGTCTGGCTTAGGTCACGCTTCTTGCATACTCAACAAGCGCGCCATAAGCTGGTCGCAAGTTAGCTAATCGTTAGGCGGCTTGGCATTGAGAACATCCACCATCAAAGTTGATTGGAATACAGTTTGTTCTGTTGCCGACTTTTACAATACGGTCCTTCCACAGATGGGCGCACCCGAATGGCACGGCAAAAACTTAGACGCGCTAAACGATTCCTGGGTGTCAGGAGATATTTGTAGCTTAGAACCTCCGTTCAACTTCAGGTTTGCTAATCGAAGTCAGCTAACTGGCGATTTGTCAACTTTTGCTGAGACGGTAACAGAGATTGCTCGAGTTTCCGTTACAGAAAATGGCGGAGAACTCATCGAACAATAGACGAAACGAGCGCCCCCAGTGGCCGTCGATCTGGCAAGAAACCCGGACGCCTGCCTAACCAGTCGCTGCACTCTGTCGTCTGCGTATCTGTCATCTTTCTTGCAAAGACAAGAAAGCCGCCAGATACTGGTCGCAAGTTAGCTCAACGTTAGATGGCAATTAAGGCTTTTCTAACGCTGTCAGTACCTTCTACTTGCCGAATCTATGCCGCCCGCCGACGAAAATAGATCGACCAGACGAAAACCATTTGTGATCGCGTTGATTGCGATCTTTGGTGTTTTGGTCACTCTCATCGGCCATAGCAGGCTCGTCAGCGATGCGGATACACTTGTTCCGATCCTTTCTGAGGAGAACTTGCGCGGGGCCCTCAAGTGGCTGCTGTACGGGGCGCCATTCTATTTGTTCCTTATCTTCGCGCCCGATAGATTCTTCTTAGACGACGATGATGACGTCGAGTGACGCGCAAGAACCGCGTATTACAGCCAAGAGATCGACGTGCCATCTAACAAGGCGCTGCACTCTGCCGTCTGGCTCATGACACGCTTCTTGCAGTCGCAACAAGCGCGCCATAAGCTGGTCGCAAGTTAGCTTAACGTTAGATGACACGAATCCTCGCCGCGTTAGTAGTACTACTATACGTACCGGTTGCCGCTCAGGAGACCGCGAAACCAAGAGTGTGCGTCAGCTCCGCCTCAGAACACCAGAAGAATATTCAACTGGCCGAGCTTTCTGGCAGCAAGCTCAAGCCGCTTGATTACTCGGTGCAAATCGATGACGGTCCAGTTGTTGGGGTATCAGAGGGCCGCGGTTTCGAATACGCCCTGAAAGACCCTAGCTCAAGGATTCTCATAAAGATTCGGAATCACGACTCGATGGCGGAATCCTTTTGGATCGATCTAAATCGTTACGAGTCGAAACAGGTCTGTCTGTGGTTCAAACCGCTTTACCACACCTGGTCAGCTTGGCCGCTTGAGAAGAGCAGGCATCTTTGCGACTGCGATCAATGAGGTGTCCATCTAACCAGTCGCTGCACTGTGCCATCCGGCTCATGTCACGCTTCTTGCATACGCAACAAGCGCGCCATAAGCTGGTCGCAAGTTAGCTTAACGTTAGGTGGCAAAATCATGCACCGTCAAAAGCTTTGGATCGCAACACTCCTGATTGTTGGCTGTTCTGGCGAGAGCCGCGTAGATCAATCTGCAACCTCAGAGCGGATGAGTCCCCTCAGTGAAGGTCCTCCGGTTGCTCATTCCGATCAGTTAAAAACACTGCCGAAGGGCGAATGGCTCTACAAAGATAGGTCAGTCGAGTGTGACGGGTACCTTGTGCGAACCGAAAGTGACGATTTTTGTGCCGCAACGGTTCCCGAAGACTGGAAATCGTTTGAGTTCAACGACCAGACCTACTTCGTTCAGCCACTCTCGTAGCGTTCGGTGCTCCCGTCAGTACGGTGCCACCTAACCAGGCGCTGCACTCTGCCACCCGGCTTCTGTCACGAAGCTTGCAAAGGGCAACCTTCGCGCCATAAGCTGGTCGCAAGTTAGCTTAACGTTAGACACCCTTCTTACTTTGCAACCAATCTTCTACCGCATCGATTCTCCAACCGATGGTTGGTTTGCTGTTATGGGCAGGCCGGTTGCCGGAGTGTACGCCGACGAAGAGTTCGGCGCACTTGCGAACGCCGGTTTCTCTCACGTCGTTTCACTTCTGGAGCCAGGTGAGTCTTTTGAGCTTGGCCTTTCCGAAGAGGATGCACTTTGTCAGCAAGCTGGGATTGCGTTCGAGTCCTTTCCCATTCCAGACCGTGGTGTTCCATCTTCGCCCGTTCAATTCGGAAACTTGAGCAAATCAATCTACTTCAGGACCGCGGGTGGGCACCACACAGCCATTCATTGCCGCGCTGGAATCGGTCGGTCCGGTCTTCTGGCGGCAGCCGCACTGCTACATCATGGTCTTTCGGTCGAAGACGCTTTTAAAGCTGTGTCACACGCACGCAAACTGACGGTTCCCGATACACCCGAGCAAGTTCAATGGCTACACGACCATCAACGCATGGTTCGAGAGTGTGAGGGTGTCTAACCAGGCGCTGCACTAAGTCGCCTGTCTATCTGTCACGAGTCTTGCAATGGCAACACTCGCGCCAGATACTGGTCGCAAGTTAGCTTAACGTTAGAAGGCATTCGTTCATGGTCGCTCAATCCAAATCACTACAAGAGGAAGTGTCTGACTTAACTCTTCGCGGCGATCTGTTGTACTACTCAATGGCGAACGACTTGGGAAAATTGTCCGATGACCTAGCGGCAGAATTGAAGAAGAACAAAATTAAGCTGCCGTCCTTTGATGGAGAGTACGAATCCTGGTACTCGGAGGCGCTATCTGTGATCGACCAGGTCATTCCCGCCCGTGTCGAAGATTTCGTAAAACAGTACAAGAACGAAAAGAGAAAAGAGGTTGATTTTCTTACTTACGGAATATCTGACTACCTTGTTGGTCTTACGACGCGCAGATATGGCGATGTAATTGCAGACAAGAATGCAGCACTGCCGAAGATGAAGATTCAGGTGGCAATACTTAAGTCGGCCGAGAAGCGCTTCGAAAGCAAGCTGTTCGACATCCACGAAGTGCTCATGGCTGATTTGTTTGACTCAGAATTGGAAGCTGCAGCGGAACTCAACAAGAATGGATTTACCCGCGGGGCAGGGGCGATAGCTGGTGTGGTCCTCGAAAAACACCTAGGGCATGTCTGCGCACAACATGGCTTGAAGACGCGGAAGAAGCATCCAACGATTTCGGACTTCAATGAAATGCTAAAGAAAGCCTCGACCATTAGCACCGCTAAGTGGCGCTTTATTCAACACCTCGGTGATGTTCGGAATCTCTGCGATCACAATAAAGGAAAGGAACCCACCAAGGACGATGTGAACGATCTTATTGCGGGTGTCGACAAAGTCGTGAAGACTGTCTTTTGAATGCCATCTAACAAGGCGCTGCACTGTGTCTCCTGGCTATCTGTCATCTTTCTTGCATTCGCAAGAAAGCCGCCAGATACTGGTCGCAAGTTAGCTTAACGTTAGGTGACTCTGTGAACGAGGTCATATCGTTTAAGACATCACAATTCGATACAAGCAAAGAAACACCAAATCCCATAAACCCGATCGCGGGAGAGAGCGTCCTCGTCTGGCTCGAGCAGAACTTTTCGCTTGCGGGTTACGAGTTGACGGACCCTAGCCCGGAAGATTGGGGCTGGTATATCTCGGCGACCGGCCCCTCCGGAACCTACATGATCGGCGCGGTCGCTTTTGACGAGGAAGACGGGGCGAGTGGGCTGGAAATTGAGTGGCTGATTCAGTTCGACCGCAAACGAACCCTAAAAGAGATCCTGCTTGGAAAGGGGAAAGCGACTCGAGATGACCAACTTGTTTCCGCTGTGTTCGCCACACTCGCAAGCAACGAGGCTTTTCACGATGTTGCTTGGGAGTGAGTCACCTAACAAGGCGCTGCACTGTGCCGTCTGGCTCATGACACGCCTCTTGCAGTCGCAACAGCCGCGCCATAAGCTGGTCGCAAGTTAGCTTAACGTTAGACAGCACTCATCTCATGCAGCTAATCCGGTGTACTGCAAAACTGCTGAAGGAAATGGGGTTGCCTCGTGATCCGGACTACGATGAACCAAAATTCTCGTTCCTTGGTCAGTGGCACGCGAATCTGATCCATATCAATCGCCGTAAGTGTATCTTGTTCGTTAACGACCGAACTCTGTTCAATTTCATCGTCCCTGATTCAAGCCGCGCCGAGATTCGAGACTTGCCGGAGATGTTCTATCATACGCTTTCATGCGTGGTGGCGTCGGAGAGGCTTTCGAAAGAGGTAGTTGATCGAATCGTGGGCGAGTACGAACAGATACAAATCGGAAAGTCGGCGGACCGAAGCGTGCTCGGCATTGCTAACGACCTGGCGTTTCACTACAAGTACATGATTCTCAATGCGGGCGGCGCGTATAGTCCAGAGATTCCCGATATCATTCGCAAGCTCAACCGAATGCCCATGCATGCTGGGAAGCCGAATTCCAAGTTTCCGATCGACGAACTTCGAAAATTGTACGCAGTGCAGTCTAACAAGGCGCTGCACTAGCCTCCTGGCTATCTGTCATCTTTCTTGCATTCGCAAGAAAGCCGCCAGATACTGGTCGCAAGTTAGCTCAACGTTAGGCGTCATTTCTAAACATATTGCACGCTTTTCGTTCAGCGCGATTGTTGGTACCTCGGTATAATCGGTCTATGGCAATACCTTCAATTCAAATCGACGACTTGAATGCCGAAGAGCGACTCGAACTCATTGAGGTACTTTGGGAAAGTCTCGGCGATGAGCGAGACCGTCTGGAGGTCCCCGAGTCGCACAAGAGGATTTTGGACAAGCGCCTCGATGAGATCGATTCGGGAGATGACGCCGGAATTCCTTGGGATGAGGTCAAAACCCGGATTCTGTCTCGCCTTAAGTGATGCTGCTGCAGCTCCGCCCAGCAGCTGCGCTAGATGTAGAAAAAGCCGCTATTTGGTACGAGGGACAGAATGCTGGCCTGGGCTCAGGGTTCATTGCGGAACTCGAGAGGATCGAAGGCCGCATAATCGAAAACCCCTATCACTTTCCGGTGGTGTACCGCGACACAAGACGCGCGCTTCTGAGTCGTTTTCCGTACGCTTTGTATTTTCAGATTAGGGGAGATATTGCGTTGGTAGTCGCGGTTATAGACCAGCGCCGAAACCCCACCCGTTGGCGACGGCGCACATGACGCCTAACAAGGCGCTGCACTTGGCCTCCTGCGTATCTGTCACGCTTCTTGCATTCGCAACAAGCGCGCCAGATACTGGTCGCAAGTTAGCTTAACGTTAGACGTCTCTCGAAACTGATGCCATTCGGCACACATTGTGGTACTATCGCCACATGAAGCGTTTCAATTGGAACACGGAAAAGAACGAGGAGCTCCGCAAGGATCGAGGTATCTCGTTTGAAGAAGTCCTGTTCCACATTGAAAACGGTGACATCCTCGACATTCTCGAACACCCAAACCAAGACCGCTACAAGGGACAGCGAATCTTCGTAGTTGAAGTCGAGGAGTACGCGCACCTAGTGCCGTTCGTAGAGAACGATAAAGAGGTGTTCCTGAAAACGATTATTCCTAGCCGTAAAGCGACGAAGAAGTATCTAGGTAAATGACATGGCGAAGCTGAGTACTGAAGAAAAAGACATTCTCGAGTCTGTGGAAGCGGAGGACTGGCGTTCTGTTCGTGACAGTGAGAAGGAGTCGGACCGTTACCAGGCCTATGCACGTGAGACGTTTCGGAAAGATCGGCGAGTAAATATTCGAATGGCCGGTCGAGATCTAGAGGCAATTCAGAAACGAGCACTCCTCGAAGGCATTCCTTATCAAACTCTGATCTCGAGCATTCTGCACAAGTTTGCGGCAGGTCGCCTCATTGACAAAGACGTCTAACCAGTCGCTGCACTCTGCCGTCCGGCTCATGACACAGTTCTTGCCGTCGCAACAACTGCGCCACAAGCTGGTCGCAAGTTAGCTCAACGTTAGGTAGCAACGGTGACCGACGATTTTCGCAAGAAAGCTGCAAAGGAGATCGGTATAAAACCGATCTACGAATTCAACGGCCGCGAAATTCACGTAATCGGAATATTCGAGTGGACGCCTCCACTTGTTGCAAGCTGGTGGCGCGGAAAACAAGTGCACATCGTCGCGGCAGACGTTGACGGAAATTTCTTCTTAAGACACTGCGACGGAAGCGTACGGTACTGGGAGCATTCGACCGAGACCGATACGATCGTCGCAAAGAGCGAACGAGAGTTCTTTCGCAGCTTTCGTTACGACACCAACGACATCCTGAGTTGGTGGAAGACATAGAAAGCGTGTGTTGCAACCTAACCAGTCGCTGCACTCTGCCGCATGGCTTAATGTCACGCCTCTTGAAGTCGCAACAGTCGCGCCAAGAACAAACCTGGACTTCGCCCGAGATTGTCTATTCCATAGTGTAGGACGTTTCGTCGCTTGCAAGAGCCTCGTCAATGGCTTTTCGGAACGCATCATGCACGCTGTGTTTGCCATGCCGCTCCCAAAACGAACGGCCACCCGCTTCCGTCATTAACGTAATGATGTCTTTGCGAACCATTGTCCACTGGTTTTCGGGAAGAAGTCCCTCCTGATGTAAGTCGTACCGGGCGCTCCAGGTATTAAGAAACTGACCTACAAGGGCGAAGAACTGATAGTGCTCATCCTCGTCGAGTTCGAGTCCCTTGAAACCGCGCCGAAATATGGACGCGACTTCTTTGTCGCTTGAAATCGACGTGTTCATTTGTCCGTAAGCATCAATGAACGAATACCGCGCACTTGCCTGACTTTGAGTATTAACTTGGTGGATTTGCCGCGCGACGTAGATCAGTGTAACGACGACTACGATCGCACTGACAGGTTCGCTGATCGCTCCCACAATTTCCCAGTTCATGGCCTCTCCCCTGTCTTGGCTGAGACAATCATACCGTCAGTGCACCGAAGGTGCTGACGAACGTTCGCATTGCTAAGAGCCACCGTCCTCAAGACTCAAGGTGCAGCCTAACAAGGCGCTGCACTGTATCTCCTGGCTAGCTGTCATCCTTCTTGCATTCGCAAGAAGGCCGCCAGATACTGGTCCCAAGCTAGCTTAACGTTAGGCGGCAAACAGAATGCGGGCCCTCCTACTTCCAAATCGAACGGCCGCATACGGGCAGGATTTCCTTGGTACCGGAATTGCGGAAATCTGTGGCTTGGAAGGAGTACCATCGATACCCGCCCCAATTGAAGCGTTATATAGCGCATCTCTTGTCGTATCCCAGAACCCCGATTCGGCGGAAGACGCTTGGCTGATCGAAAATCTTGAAACCGACACGACTGTCGCAATTCACGTACATTGTCAACATACCTACTACAGCAACGAACAGCTCAACAACGTTGACCGTTGTGCAGCGCGCGCAACAATTGGCATTACACCAGCAAGATTCGTTACCGACACCATGCGCGGGCGCTACCCAAGTGTTGCTTGGTATACGGTTCACAACGGAATCGATACGTCTCGATTCTTCCCTAGTACAATCGAAGAGCGCCAAGAGTGGCGGCACCGATTCGGGATACCGAATTGACCGTACCCCTGTAATTCGAGCCATGCGGTATGTGGGATTTCCTAGTATTTTGAAGCAAAGGAGATCCCGATATGAAGCGCAAGCGCTATTCCGAAGAGAAGATCATTTCGATCCTGAAGGAGCACGAGGCCGGCGCCTCGGCGCCGGATTTGTCCCGCCGTCACGGCGTATCTGAGCAGTCGATTTATCGCTGGAAGGCGAAGTTCGGCGGCATGGAGGTGTCGGATGCCAAGCGGCTTCGTGAGCTCGAGGCAGAAAACCGCAAGCTGAAGCGCTTGCTCGGTGAAGCGGAGCTCGACAAGGCGGCCTTGAAGGAGCTGGTCGAGGGAAAATGGTAACGGCCACGCAGCGACGCCGGGCCGTTGATCATCTGAAGAGCCGTCGCGTCAGTGAGCGCCGCGCATGCCGTTTGACCGGGTTTTCCCGGTCGGCGGCCTGGCGCTCTCTGCAGGGCCGTGACGATGCCCGGCTGCGAGCCAGGCTGAAGACGCTGGCCGAGCGCTATCCGAAGTACGGCTGCCCGACCTTGCACGACATGCTCGTGATCGAAGGCGAAGTCGTTAACCACAAGCGAACCTACCGGATCTACTGCGAGGAAGGGCTGCAGGTACGCACCAAGAAGCGCAAGAAGATCACTAGGCCACGCGTTCCGATGCTGGTGCCGGATGCCGTGAACCAACGCTGGTCAATGGACTTCGTCTCCGATCAGCTGGCCAACGGCCGGCGCTTCCGCGTCCTCAACGTCGTCGATGACTTCTCGCGCGAGTACGTTCTCAAGGTTGTCGACTTCTCGATCTCGGGTCACCGGGTTGCTCATGAGTTTGATCGCATTGCGAGGAAGCTCCCAAAGACGATCGTTTGCGATAACGGACCGGAGTTCACGTCGAAGGCGATGTACTTCTGGGCAAAGAGTGCTGGCGTGAAGCTGCACTTCATCCAGCCTGGCAAGCCAACACAGAACGCGTTCGTTGAAAGCTTCAACGGCAAGATGCGCGCGTACTGTCTCGACCTGCACTGGTTCGCCAGCATCGAGGACGCGAGATCAACAATTGACGACTGGCAAAGTCATTACAACAACGTCAGACCGCACCGTTCACTGGGCAAGAAACCGCCTGCTGTGTTCGCCAAGGAAGCGGCCTGATATGCTGAATCTCCCACATAGCCCCATGCTCGAATGCAGGGGTACGGTCACTGTGTTCGCCAAGGAAGCGGCCTGATATGCTGAATCTCCCACATAGCCCCATGCTCGAATGCAGGGGTACGGTCACGAGCGCGTTATTTTGAATGGAAGGGTGCTTCTCGTCGAAGTCGCTACTCAGGTGATTCACGATGTGCTCGAGGGCGTGATACTCGACAGATAACGCACACCAATGTCCCTCTGATAGCATCCTCTATCAACGGCAAGCTAACGTTGAGACGGGCGCACGGTGCAGCCTAACAATGCACTGCACTTGCGAACAACTCCCGTCTTCATTGTTGCAAAGGCAAGAATGCCGCCGTACGCTATTTTCAAGTTAGCTTAGCGTTAGGCAGCAGCAGAGTGTGCGACCAATGTGACGAATTTGATTCTGATGTCTCGATCCACGGGCCAGCTCAATTGGCCGGAATTATTGGAAAGATAAGGAAGGCGGAAGAAGCGGGTGTCCTTGAGTGGAACTCTTTCGAGTCTGACCGGGCACTGATCGGCCAGGGTCACTTTTCCGACCTAGATCCAACCAAACCCTTTCCTGACGTAATTAGACATTTCTTTGACTGCAAATCCTGTGACGCCGTATTCTCGCTCATGGCCGAGACGTTTCATGGTCAGGGAGGCAAGTGGTGCCGCATCCGGCGATAGACTTGCTGCAAACTAATCAGTCGCTGCACTATTCCGCCCGGCTCAGGTCACGCTTCTTGCGTACGCAACAGGTGCGCCACAAGCTGGCCGTAAGTCAATTTGACGTTTGATCGACTCGACACATCGAATCAACCCTCGGGAATCGCGCCGTGAACATTGATGAAGCTAGAGAGTACGCTCTGTCACTTCCAGAAGTGAATGAAGAGCCGCATTTCAAACTCAGCTCCTTTCGTGTTCGAGGAAAGATACTCGCTACAGTACCGCCAGAGGAAACCCACTTGCATGTTTTCGTCGGCGAACAACAGAGGGAGCTGGCGGTATCAATGTACCCCGAGTTCTGTGAGAAATTGTCGTGGGGAAAGAAGGTTGTGGGTGTCCGTATTTCTTTGCAGAACGCGGATGCTGATGAGGTGAAGGGGCTGCTGCGAGCGGCATGGGAGCTAAAAGCACCGAAGCGGCTGCTCAGAGAACATGGCATCGACTAAGCAGTTTGTTAGTGAGTCGAGTCATACCCTTTATTTTGGGCTTCGCCGTAGTCACTTTGGGCCGTGGTGCCCTACTGATGGACCTCGGCGTCCCGAGTACTACGGTAGTTGTCCAACTCTCCATGTTTATTCCGCTCGTGATTTTGGCGCTTTTATCCACGAACGGATTTCGAACCAAACTTACTCCACCCGATGGTGTGCCTCAACGGCTGTATCGCTACCATCTGGGGATGAACATGCTGAGTTTGCTGCTCGGAGCCGCTGTTTCGCTCGTCGGTGTATATGTCGTCGGTGTAAAAGCCTGACTAGTCGCTGCACGGCGTCGTCCGGCTCATGCCATGGCGCTTGCAGTCGTAACAAGTGCGCCATAAGCTGGTCACAAGCTAGCTCAGCGCTAGCTGTCAGGAGACCTACCATAGGCTACGAAATCCACATTACCCGAAAGTCTGAGTGGTCTGACGAATCCGGCCCTGAGATTTCGCTGGATGAGTGGCTTGAGTATGTCGACGGCGACGAAGATATGAGGGCCGACGGATTCGCGGAGGCGGAAACGCGGGACGGTTCCGTTCTGAGGGTGGACGACCCTGGAATCGCTGTATGGACCGCCTATTCCGGCCATGGTGTTAGCGGAAACATGGCCTGGTTCTCTCACTTCCAAGACCGCATAAGCGTGAAAAATCCGGACGAGGAAATCCTCGGGAAGATGCACCTGATTGCTACGACTCTAAATGCAAAAGTTCAAGGTGACGAAGGCGAAGAATACGGTGCAGACGGAAAGGCCTTGACCGCCAACGTAGCTCAATCCCCTGGACAAACGGTTCCGCAATCAAAGCCATGGTGGAAGTTTTGGAGTTGACACCTCACTAGACGCTGTTCTCTGCCGGCTGGCTCAACGTTGGACAGTGCGGCGGCACGCCCGTTTTCGCGTTGCACTTTCGAAGGACTCTTATGCGGCCGATCGCGCATCTCTTAGTCGGATTCATCGGTTCCGGGAAAACGACGTTTGCAAGAGCGCTCGAGCGAAAGACCTTGGCGACTCGATACTCCTTTGATGAGTGGATGGTTCGCCTCTATGGACCAAGCCCGCCGGAAGCGCAATACCCGGACCTTTTCATCGAAGTTGAGGAACTTATCTGGGAGGAGGCTGAAGCCAAACTAGGAAGTGGACAGGACGTCATCATTGACCATGGCTTCTGGACGCGCAACTCAAGAGACACTGCCCGCAAGCGAGTCATAGACAATGGTGCTATACCGCGCTTTTACAACGTAGTCTGTCCCAGAGACGTGATGAAGTCTCGTGCATTGGAACGAAGCAAAGACCCACCCAAAGACTCAATGTGGATCGACGACCCGGCGTTCGAGAAATTGATTCTGAGATTTGAGCCAATGTCTTCCGACGAGGAGTTTATGCTGATAAATGGGGGAGCCTGACCAGTCGCTGCGCCGTGCCGCCCGGCCTTTGCACGATGCTTGCTAATGGCGAGCTTCACGCCATATGCTGGTCGCAAGTTGGCTCAACGTTGGAGCGCACGACGCCGTGTCTAGACTCAAACTATTCTTGGCATTCTATGCAGTGCTAACTTCCGTTTCAGCTCCGGCGGAAGAGTCAGCCTCAATTACGGTCGACTTCCCGTCCTCGGCGGCCGAGGGCGTCGAACAACGACTGATTGAGAGCTATCTCCGCAGGTCAGGAACACTTCGCTGCGAAATTGTTGCATTCGATGTCCAGAAATTGGTTGAACTGATCGAATCGCTGGACAACGGTGATGTCGACGAGTCGAGTATCCACTTAAAGATATTCGGTGCCGATCTCGGCGAGTTTGTGGGTATTCACTCTGAAGTTTTGAAGGAGGGGGAAGCGCCTGGTCCGTACGCCTGGGGTGGAACTCTAAGGGGAGCACCTCACATTTCCGTCAACTTTGTTGTTGACCGATTCCACATAGCCACGATGATTCTCGACGCGGGAGATATCGTGTATCGGGCCCATGTATCCCGCTCGTCAGGAAACTATTTTCTTTGCAAGACTGATGGTGCCCGACCACACGAGCGAGTCGGCTGATTCCGGGCAAGTGCGCTCTATCTAAACGCCGCTCGCTGCCGCCTGGCAAAAGACACGCTTCTTGAAGTTGCCACATACGCGCCATAAGCTGTTTGCCGGTTAGCTCTAAATCAGGCGAATGTCCCACACAACCTCAATCCGTGATGCCGTACCTGAGGAAGCAGCGCATCTTTCGGCGCTTGCACTGCGATCCAAGGCACACTGGGGATACTCAGTCGACTTCATGCAATCCTGTGAACGCGAACTGACGTACCAACCGGACCAACTGGCCGACAGCAAGTATCACTTTGCAGTAGCGGAGCGAGGTTCCGAGATTCTGGGTTTCTATGCACTGGAAGCGCTATCGAACCGGCGGTTCGAACTCGCCGCATTATTCGTTGAACCGAAACATATTGGCACCGGAGTTGGTCGAGGCCTGATGAAACACGCTATTAATGCGGTAGCAGCACAATCCGGGGCTTCACTCTTGATACAGGGCGATCCTAATGCCGAAAAGTTCTACCTGGCCTGCGGTGCGAATCGAATCGGCAGTCGCGAGTCGGAGAGCGTTCCCGGCAGGATGTTGCCCATGTTTGAAATTGTGCTTCGCACATCGGAGTAAGATGTTGGCAATCGGCGCGTGCCACATGCTGGCCACAATGCTTACCTGGGGAGGAAGAAACCGCTTTTCTGGCGGCGAATCGTGAATGACCTCGACTACCCTCTACCTCCTTGCCGCCGACCTCGTACTGCTCATACACGTGCTCTTCGTTGCGTTCGTCGTATTCGGCCTTTTGCTCGTGCTTGTCGGCAAGCTCCTGTCGTGGCGCTGGGTTTACAATCGCACGTTTCGCCTTGCGCACCTGGCGTCGATCGGCATCGTCGTCATTCAGTCGTGGTTTGGCATGATCTGCCCGCTCACGACGTGGGAGATGGCACTGAGAGCGAAAGCCGGTGACGCTGTTTACAGCGGCACCTTCATCTCACACTGGCTGGAAACCATCCTGTACTACAACGCGCCGGCATGGGTCTTTGCCGTCTGCTACACCGTGTTTGGATTGCTGGTGATAATCAGCTGGTTCTGGGTCAGGCCGGAGGAGGCATGACTGAAGAGGCATCGTCAACAAATCTTCCGACCGTGATCCACGGCGGCTGTCATTGCGGCAACATGGCCTTTCGCCTGACCTGGCCGGACGCCGGGCCGATTCCTGCCCGACGGTGTGGTTGCAGCTTTTGCACGATGCGTGGCGGGGTCTGGACATCACATCCGGGCGCCGAGCTGTTTCTGAGCATTCAAGACCGGTCACAAGTCTCGCCGTACGAATTTGGTACGCGCACTGCCGAATTTCATGTGTGCCGCACCTGCGGCGTGGTTCCCATTGTTACGAGCACCGTCAACGGTCGGGTCTATGCGGTGGTAAACGTCAATACTTTCAGAGACTTCGACCAGTCGCGCCTTGATGTTTCGCCGTCGGACTTTGACGGCGAGGATACGGGCAGCCGCCTCGAGCGGCGCGCGCGAAACTGGATCGGGTCCGTTTGCTATGATGAAAACTCCTCCGTCGAGAAGGACTGACGCGTGACTCGGCTACTCTTGCTTGCTGTATTGGTTACGACATCGGCGATACTGATTCCAGACGTCAGCGCTGCCCAGGGCACCTCTTCCGCCGGCGGTCACGGCTATCTGTTGGTCCGCGTCAACGGCCTGAGTACCGAGAAGAAGGCGTGGTTCGATTTCACCCACAACGAGACCGGCTACGTCGTGAGTCTCACAGAGGCCGAATGCGAGCCCATCGGCACCAACTCCAAGATGTGCATCGTGATCGCACCACCGGGCCGGTATTTCTGGAGCAAGTACGAATCGAAAGTCTATTTCCGGTTCGAGCTCTCGACCGTGCAGGAACCCATTATTCGTCGCGAGGAGCCCGGTTCCGCCACCGACACCTTCGAAATTGCCCCGGGTGTCATCAACTACATCGGCGATTGGGAAATGCACCTGTCATCCGGCGACTTCAGCGACGCGTCCGGTCAGCACGCGTCGACAGTTTCCTCGCGGCGCTGGAAAATCGACATCCAGCAACAGATGAATAGTCTGGCCATGGTCTTCGACATTTTCCCCGAGTTCGCGGCCCGGTACGAAATTTCGCTCTCGATGATGGGCAAGGAGGCGATCCCCCTTGCCGAGTTCATCGAGATCATGCAGTCACAGGACTAATCCTCCAACTCAACTTCGTCCGCGAGGATGCCGCCATTGCTGGGCGTACCGCTCGCCTCGACCAGGCGTCCATCCGCCTGACCAAAGAACGCACCGGCTGAGATAACCTGGTCGTTCAGGTCCCGAAAGACCGTGCCGCCGTTCGTTTCGATCGGCACGCCATGAATCGTAAAGCTCGGATCGCTCACCGAATCCACAAAGGCACGAATCGCGACTTCTCCGTCAAAATCCTCGCGCTCGATCCGCGTCGCCACGACGCCCGTCGCATCCTCAAAGCCCCGCGTTTCAAGATAGTCGCCGACACTGATATCCGACAGGGCGAATGGTTCGACGCCCGCACTGCTCTTGTCTTCAAGCCGCGTCTGGATATTTACGCCGATCTGGATACCGAAGATGGTCACCGACGATGCACTCGTAGCGTCCACCATGCCCTCGATCCGTATGAAATTGGCCAGCTTCAGCTCCACCTTGTCGGCAACCACAACACCGTTGGCGTTCATGACGCCTTCGACTTCGACTTTCCGGTTCAACCCCAGGTCTGCGGCTGTTCCATTTTCGTAGGTCGTTGTGCCATCGGTCGTAACCGGGACCCCTTCGACATCGAAGTCCGTCGCTGATACGAAGCGCGTGATGAACCCTTCAATCTCGACCTGGTCGCCGTCGTCGGCCCCCAGATCGTTGCCTTTGAACTCTACCCGGGTCGCGATGAGTTCCCCACTGCCGCCCAGCAATGTGCCTTTCGCTTCGACGAGCTGACCATTCTCGGGTGTTCCCGTCGGAAAATCGTCCAGTTGTGCTGCACTGAAGTCCACGACGAGCGCGTTGATTTGAAACGTTGACGCACCGAGGTTGCTGACAATGCCGGTAACCTCGAATTCGCCGCCGGCCGGTTTTGGTTCGATGCGCGTCGCACTAATCGACCCATCGGCCCGCCGAAACCCGCTGACCTCCACAATGTCGCCGACATCGATACCCTCGATTGACGGCGGCGAAATGCTGTCGTCGAACGATGTGTCGGCGTCGATGTGCACCAGCTGTTCGAGCACCGTTATCGTACTCGCGGCGACGTCGACCGCCGATACCGGGCCTTCAACGACATCGTCGAAAATGACCGTCTGCGCTGTCGCCGTTCCCGCAGTGTCACCCACAGTTCCTGTGATAACGACCACCTGCCCGACTGCGAGGTCGCTTTCCGTGCCGCTCGCCCCGTCAATGTCGAACGTCGCTGTCCCGGTCTCGTAACGGACACCGTTGACGATGACACTGCCGAAGCCGGATATCGTCCCTTTCGACACGATGCCAACAGCCGGCCCGCCGCGCGCGTCGATGCCCGCGGTTAAAGTGTCGCTGCCGCACGCAGCGAGCGCCACCGCGAGCAATATTCCGATTAGTCCTCTCATTTCTCTGTCCTCATTGCTCGATCCAGTAAGCACCGAGCCCAAGCCGTATCGCCTTTTCGGTACCTTTCGGATCTACTTCATGATCTGTGAGCCATTGGTCGACGCGCTCCAGGAACGCCTGGCCTTCCCGCTCGAGGAAGTCCTGAAACTTCGGCGCAACACGTGCCGCAACGCGGGTATTCGTCGCGCGCCGTTCAAAGCGGGGCCTGTCCCCGTCGCCGCGGGCGAGGTTGTAGGCCACCGTGTTGCCGACGTCCTCCAGGACGCTACCGGAACTCAGCACCATCGCCGGGTCGAGTTGCTGTGGCATGTAATAGCGCGTCTGCGCCACCAGCTTGCCGCTGTCCGTTTCGACAACCGCACCGACATGTCGCAGTTCTTTCAGCATCGTCGTGTGCGGCACGTCACTGGCGTACCGCTTGCACAGTGCTTCAAACGCAGGTTCGTCCAGCGCGCGCGGCGCATCCTCGTCGGACAAAAACTCATCGTCGGTGTACCAGCCTGTCAGCACGCGCGTGGCGTGGTTCATGCTGTCGATAACGTGCTCGTCCTCCGCGGCCAACACCCCGCGCAGTCGCGCCACCTCTTTGCGTGTAAAGCCCGTCAGGATTGCTACCCGCGAGGCATTCGTCGGTCGACCGCGTATGCCGAATTCCGCACCGGCAACCTCAACGTAGGTCGCTTTGCCCACCTCCGCGACCTCCTTCCAGTTGATGCCCGCGCGCAGCAGGATCTTCGCAACCGGGCGAAAAATCTTGCGAAACGCGGCCAGGATGTTTTGCTTGGTATCATCCATATTTGAGATAAACTATCTCAATTATGGACATCTGTCAATCCAGACCGATTTTCGGCCGTCCTTTCGTCTTACGGGCACGCAGAGACTCATTCAGGAGGGATAGCCATGAAAACCCGTTACTGGCCGCTCGCAGCGGCTGCGTTTGCCATGCCAACCGGTGCGCTGGCCGACGATCACGACGACGACGAAATCCCGTTCGATGTCGCCGAGATATTCTTTGAACTCAACAACACCGACGGCGACCTCGGCATTCACGCCCTCATCGACGGTGGTCCGTGGAAGCGGCTGCAAATCGAGGACCCGCACGAACGCCGCATGCTGGCGGTTGCCGTGCGCGGGCGGTTGCGACGGCAGGGACTGACCGAGTTCTTCTTCGAAAGCGCCGAACCAACGTTTGACGAACTGCCGCCGGCCACCTTCTTCCGGCGGTTTCCCGCCGGGACCTACGAAGTCGAGGGCCTTACCCTGAACGGCGAAGAACTCGAGAGCGAGGCGGAGATCACGCACGTCATCCCTGCTCCGCCGAACCCGACCGTGAACGGGACCTCCGCGGCGCTGCAGTGCGACGACGAGGAACCCGGCTACGACGCACCGACCGTCGGTGGCGATGTCGTTATCGCGTGGGACCCCGTCACGCACTCGCACCCTTCCCTCGGACATCCGCAAAACGCCCCTGTCGTCGAGATTCACAACTACCAGGTGGTTGTCGAGGCCGAGATCGAACTACCCGGCGGTGAAGAATTCGCCAGCGTCTTCAGTGTCATCCTGCCCCCGGATGTCACTGAAATGACGATCCCCGAAGAGTTCCTCGAGCAAAGCGACACGTTCAAGTACGAGGTACTCGCACGCGAAGCGAGCTATAACCAGACAGCAATAGAAAGCTGCTTCCTCCTCGAAGAGGATGGCGATGAATAGCGTGTCATTCGGGCTGCGGCGCGAGACCCTGTGTGGTCTCGCGCTGCTGTTTTCGTTCTTGGCATCCGCGGACGATGGCATTCCGCGGGGCAAGGACTACGTATTGGTGACCTATCCTGACGGCTCGCGCCGCCTGCTCATCCATTCGGACTCCGAACCCGGCAGCGACACCATGGTTGCAACGAGCGACCGTTACAGCGTCGATGAAGATCGGCAGCAGGCGCTGACACTCATTGCAAGTACCGACGCGAGAGACCGGACGCGTGGTGTCACCCTTTTGTCCGGCGAATCCGACCAGGCATCGCTCGATGCCGTCCTTGTACTGCTAAACGATCCGTCGGAACGCGTTCGTGTCGAGGCCGCAGATTTTGTCGCTGATCACCCGCTCACCGACGACTCCATCCGCGCCCTCTATGCCGAGCCGGATGAAGACTGAACTGATGCTCGGACACATCAATCTCGCTGAGACATTCAATGGTGCCGGCGAGCACTTCGTTCGCCTGATCGAGTCGCTGCGCCAACACGGTTTCGACCAGTACGTGATCGTACGCAATACCGAGCTCGCGAAACGACTCGATATCGTCGAAGGCATTACGGTGGGACCGTGTGTGCGCTCGCCCGTTACGGCGCACTGCCTGATGCCGCGCGTCGACGTCGTTCACCTGCACGATCGCTCGAGCTGGCAGGCCGGATTGCTGCAGATCCTGACGCGCTCGATTCCGTTCGTGGTGACCAGCAACGACTCGATCTCCGACAGCCGCAACCCGGTGATCGCCGCAGTCAGGAATCGTGCGGCTGCACTGATCGATCCGCACGCGGCGGACATCGCGGCGCACATCCAGATCTACAGACAGGCAGCATCATCACTCCGCGTTCCAACGTTGTTGCTGTGAGCCTCAGAATTCCCACAGAATGCCGACGGCAGGAAGGAATGGCATCCAGTAGTCCTGGCCGCGCTCCAGCACGTCATTGCCGGCGGCGTCCTCGGCAATGTCCCAGTCGACACAGCATTCGTTGTTGCGATTCAGCACGTTGGATGCCTCGAAGAAGACGAGTAGCGACCCACGGCGAACGTCGAAACGGCGGCTGACCCGAACATCGAGGCTGGCAAACAGGTCGTGCCGGGTACTGTTGCGCGGTCCCGGAATTGCCGTACCGTCATTGGTCAGCAGCAGTGGCGTCGTCGGCCAGCCGGTGTGAACGCTGGTCGCCGCTGCCATCGTCCACTTCTCACCACGCCATTCGGCGCCCGCCTGCAGCGCGTGCGTCTGGTCCCAGCTCCTGAGCTCATCGACGCCATTGATTCGGTCGGTCACCTTCGAGAGCGTGTACGACGCCCACCAGCTCGCATTGCGGGTACTGCGGTTGACCGAGATCTCCAGTCCGCGGGCGCGCGCACCTGACGGTTGCAGACGCACGCGATCGGCCTGCAGCTCGGGCATGAGCCCGAGTGGGTCGAACAGGTTCTCGAACCGGGGCCGCACCTTGCCGAAATGCTTGTTGTAAACCTCGACTCGCCACGCGATGTCGTTCGCCATCGTATGCTGCAGTCCGAGAATCACGTGGTCGGCGCGCTGCGCCGGCCAGTAGTTCGTGATGCCATCTTCGACCTGCAGCGACTGCATCGGCTGCGACTGGAAATAGCGGCCGACGGCCAGGCGCAGCTCCGTCTTTTCACCGAGGCGGTACAACAGGTTAAGCCGCGGACTCAACTGCGAATCGGATGTCAGGTCCGTATAAGTCTGGTCGTCCCAGCGCAGCCCCCACTCCGCGATCAGACCCGGGTGTAGTTTCCAGCGGTCCGAAAGATAAATCGCGTAGCTTCCACCATTGGGTGAGGCACTAACGTCGCGCACTATTGCAGCCGGCTGGTTTTCGTATCGCGCCTGCAGGCCAAAGTAGTCGGCCATTGCGAGGTAGTCGAACCTGGCTTTGCCGGAGCTCGCGTGCAAACCCCACTGCACACGGTGCTTGTCGGAGCCCGTCCATAGCCAGTCCTGCCGCAGGCCAACCTGACGAATTTCCCGGTAGTCGCCAATGGTCGCGACCATCTTTTCCTCGTCGTTCGCAAAACCGTCGCGCCGGTTCGTGTAGTTTGTCGCCGATACCACCGTCGAACTGCTCATCGTGTCCGACCACTGGTTTTCCAGCCGCACCCAGAACTGCGTGTTGCGTGTCGAGCTTCGCATCTCGTCGCGTTCGCTGGGTTCGGTTTCGAGGACGAGATTGACCTTGTCCGCGGCATAGAGCCCGTTGACGGAGATGCGTGTTCCCGGCGACAGCGCCCACGCGTATTCGCCGAACAGATCGAAGTAAGACGGCCGCCCGAACTTCGAGTCGATCACCAGGTCGAGATTGCCGCGGCGCCCGGAAAACAGCCAGCTGGAATCGCCCTGGCGACCCGCCGTGAGGAACGACGTGTTGAATACGCTGAGCCCGATTTCTGTTTGTCGGCTTTTTTCAGACTCGATCGAGTCCATCAGGACCAGGCCGCTCATTCTGTCGCCGTAGCGCACCGGGAAACCGCCGGTAAATACCTCGACGCCTTCGATCGCGCGCGCGTCGATCGCGCTGAAGATGTTCTGGTAGTCGCGAATGTGGAACGGGTCGAACAACCATTGCCCGTTCAGCATGATACCGATGTCGCCCTTTTCACCGCCGCGGAAGTGCGCGATGGCCGACGCGCCACTCGCCGCCGCCCCCGGCAGGCGCTGGGTCACACGCAGCGGGTCTTCGCCTATGTCCGGCATGTTCTGGATCGTGCGCTGATCGATCGAGAACTTCGACGTGGCGATGTCTCTGGAGATCGCGTAACGACTTGCGGACACCACGACGTTTTCGACAGGCGGCGTAACGTTCCCGGGCGTCGTCGTTGTAATCGGCTCTTCTGAACGTTCGGCTTCCTGTGCGGGCACGACGAGCCAGACGCCCGCTTCGACGCGAATCGTCAGACCGTGCGGTGCGAGTATCTGTTCGACGACCTCGAGCGGGCTGCCCGGCGCCGGTTGCGTCTCGACGAGCATCGCGTCCGTCAGCAATGTTGTGCTGTAGGCAAACGGATGATCGCTGGCGCGGTATTCGTCGATCACTGCGGCTACGCGCTTCCCGACCATGGGTGCAGCCGGAGTCTCGTCCGCCCGAAGGGCAGTCGATACGAGCAGCAATGCCAGGATCAGGCAAAGCCGATTAGTCGTGTTTGCCGACGTAGATCACGCCCCCGTCAATACGCCATTCAAATCCCGTTGTGGACATCCACGTACGGACCGCCTGTTCCGGCGGCATCTCGATGGATCCTTTCAGGTCACCATCGCTTGCGCGCTGCCGCGTCGTGTCGTTCGCGTAGCGAACGTCGTAGCCCAGCTCCCGCGACGCCCATTGCAGCAGATCATCGATCGATCGGTCGTCGATATTGATCGCCGGCGTAGTCGCCGTAACCCAGTCCCAGTCACCGCCGAAGCGCTCGACGTTGAGCACGACGGGATTGCCTCGGCCGCTGAACTCACCTCGCTTGCCGGTCGCTATCGTCGCTGTGCTGCCACGGGTCGTCACCGATACCTCGCCTTCGCGTACGCTGACGGCCATTTCGCGCGGCGCGACCTCGATCATGTATTGGGTACCCAGGTGTTCGATGCGACCGAATTCAGTTTCAATCGCGAGCGCAGGACTGCCACCGCCGTCGATGCTGGCGATCAGCGCCGCCGGTTGTGTGTCGAAGTACAGCTTGCCGCGTTTCAGTCGAACGACGTCGGCAGCGGTAAACTCGATTTCGCTGTCGCTATCGAGCCGCAGCGAACCGCCGCCGTGCCACGCCAGTGCCAGTCCGGAGTCGCCCTTGCCCGTCACGATCGTCTGGCCTTCACGAATCGAGCCCAGGTCCTCTACCGGGGTCAACGTGGACGACGACTCCAGGATGTAGATAGAACCAAAGTTCTTCTGTATGACCGCAACCTGGATCGGCTCTTCGAACGACGGAACTAAATACGCAAACCCTGCCGCGACGGCGATTGCGACCGAAGCAGCCATCGCGAACCACCGCGCGCGCCTGCGTTGACCGGTGCTTCGTACGGACTGCGCCCATTCGGCATGGACGGCCGCGCGCACTTCCTCTTCGACGCCCGGATCCGGCGCGACACGCGGTTCGGCGTTTCGCAGCAGTTGTTCGAGTTTGTCGTCGCTTACTTCGTTCATAATCCGGCCGCCATTGTCGAGTAGGCATCGGCGAAAGCGCGCTTGGCCCGCGCAAGCATTGATTGCGCGGCCTCCTGTCCGATGCCGAGCCGTCCTGAGATTTCTTTCACGGAATAGCCCTCTACGTATTTCCATTCGAGCACGTCGCCATATTTTGGCGGCAAGCGGTCGAGCGCAACCTGGATGAGGCGCAGCAACTCGGCACGCCGATACTGTCGTTCCGGCGACTGACTTTCGGGAATGCTGAGGGAATCGACGGCCGCGCGAATCTCGGGATAGTCCTCCACCAGCACGATGTGTTCGTGGTAGCGACCCTGGCGCCGCAACCAGTCACTGGTTTCGTTGCGGCAGATCGCGCAAAGCCACGTGAACAAGGCAGACTCCGCACGATAGGTGCTCAGTTTGCGAACCGCCTTGGTCATCGTTGTCTGCACGACTTCGCGTGCGGCATCCGGATCGTCGGAAAGACGAACCAGCGCGAACCGATACAGGCGCGCGAAGTTTTCCGTGAAAAAGCGATTGAACGCTTTTTCATCGCCTTTCAGCAGCCGGCGAACCAGCTGTTTGTCTTCGAGATATACCGCCATCCGCTCGCCTTTCGGGCCTTCCGGATGTTAGACGCAGGGTTTGGCAAAAACCGGTCGCGCGTCCCGGTCATTGTACGCCGGATGGCGTGCGGTCGCTGTGCAAGTGAACTTAAGACGAGTCCGTGGATTTGTCCGTGTCGTGCCAATAGACAGCAATCGGGCATTTGCTGAGGCTGCCGCCGCATTGCAGCTGCTTGCCATTCACACCGCGATCGACCATGCGGTGACCGAGCGGTGAGTGCTTTGGGTGATTGCAGTAGGGAATTCCGATTTCCTCGCCGCGTGAATCAACAGTTTCATGGGTAAGATAATACGGACACCGGTCACTTATCATGTAATCGCCCATTGTAGCCTGCCTCCTGCATGCACTTTTTCCGCGCGTGAATGTACAGGCAAATCGTGCGAGCAAGCGGGCACCTCAAGAAACACAATGTTGTCAATACAGGAAATCGTTCCCAATTGTTCAATTTTGTTTTGTGTAACGAGATCTTTACTGTATTTTGAATAGCGGGCGTGTGTTGTTAGAGCGATGCCAGACTCGCCGGATGCGTGGCATGGAAGTGCGTACAGGATTCCGGACAGTCGGTGCAACGGACTGCGGTCGAATGAATATTGCGGACATTGCCGTCTTCAACAAGGTGGCAGAAACATTGAGTTTCACACGAGCCGGCGAAATCATCGGCATGAACCGGTCCGCCGTGAGCAAGAGAATTGCACGACTGGAAAATGATTTAGGCGTCATCCTGTTCAACCGCTCTCCGCGCAGCATCAGTCTCACCGAAGCCGGACACAAGTTTTACACGCATACCGCCACACTCGATCACACGATCAACTCGGCAGCGGAAGCCATTCACGACACTCACCAGCGGCCCAGTGGCGTTTTGTCGTTCACGATGGCAACAAGTCTCGGCGCATCGCTCATCCCGACGCTGATGAAGGAATTCCAGAAAAACTGGCCGGACGTGTGCCTCAACGTGCACCTCGACGAGCGCTACGTCGACATCATCGGCGAAGGCCTCGACGTAGCAATCCGGATCGCGAAAAAGCTGAACGACTCGAGCCTGATGGCGCGGCGCATCGCATCGACGCCGGAAGTGCTTGTTGCATCGCCCGGGTACCTCGAGCGGCGCGGCAAACCCGTGCACGTCCGCGAATTAAAAAGCCACGTGTGCCTGACACTTTCGAAGCGCGACGTGATCTGGCGTTTCACGCGACGGGGCGAAACCTTCGAAGTGCCGTTGCAATGTACGACCAGTTCGAACAACGACCAGGCGTTGTTGCTGATCGCATGCCTCGACGGCGGCATCGTCCGCGTACCGCGCTTGCTTGTCGAGGCCGACCTCAAAGCGGGTCGACTGGCACTCGTACTCGACAAGTTTGAAGCGCCACCCGACTACGGCATCTACGCGATTTATCCGAATCGCAATCCGCCGGCGAAGGTCAAGGTCTTTATCGAGTTCGTCGAAGAGCAGTTGCGGCGCATGGCCGACATCGACCGGTGGGAACCGTTCGAGACGCCGCTAGCAGCGCGAAATGTAGGATGATTCGCTGATGCGAATTGCCTGGCCCTCGGCCGGATTCTCATCTGCGTTCTTGTCTTCGCTGACTATGCGAAAGTCGATACGCAGGCTGCCTCCGTCGGAGAATATGTATTCCGCCGACACCTGCGCATTGAGGTTGTCGTCGTAACTGTCAATCTGCCATGTACCGGCAACGTAGTCGCAGCCTTCCGCGAATGCGCCGGAGGAAAAAGCGAGTAGTACTATCGCGATGCAGTATTTCATTGGGAGCTCCCTGGTTGGTGACAGGGAATACTCTGGACAACGCAAGTGCGCGCCCGGTGCTTCGATTGTGGCGAATTGTGTTGTAAAGAAAACGCGGCCACCGGGGCCGCGTTTTCCGTTCTTGCTGGTGCAGTGCCCTGTTGCGCCGCGCAGCAGCGGCAACCTCAGCACGGCCGGGTCACCCCACTACCGCTTCATTGCTTCGAAGAACTGCGTATTCGTCTTCGTATCCTGCAACTTGTTCAGCAGGAATTCGATCGCCGCGAGCTCGTCCATTGGATGCAGCACCTTGCGGAGTACCCACATCTTCTGCAGCTCGTCGTCCTTCGTCAGCAACTCTTCCTTACGCGTACCGGAACGATTGATGTTGATCGCAGGGAAAACGCGCTTCTCGGCAATGCGGCGATCGAGGTGGATCTCCATGTTGCCGGTGCCCTTGAATTCCTCGTAGATCACTTCATCCATCTTCGAACCGGTGTCGACAAGCGCGGTCGCGAGGATTGTCAGGCTGCCACCCTCCTCGATGTTGCGTGCGGCGCCGAAGAATCGCTTCGGACGATGCAGCGCGTTGGCGTCGACACCACCAGTGAGCACCTTGCCGGAGCTCGGCACGACAGTGTTGTACGCACGCGCGAGACGCGTAATGGAGTCGAGCAGGATGACGACGTCGCGCTTGTGCTCGACGAGGCGCTTCGCCTTCTCGATGACCATGTCGGCAACCTGCACGTGCCGGCTCGCCGGCTCGTCAAACGTCGAGCTGACAACCTCGCCGCGTACCGTGCGCTCCATCTCGGTGACCTCTTCCGGGCGCTCGTCGATGAGCAGCACCATGAGGTCGACTTCCGGGTTGTTGGCACAGATTGCCGACGCGATATTTTGCAGCAGCATCGTCTTACCGGCTTTCGGCGGCGATACGATCAGGCCGCGCTGGCCCTTGCCGATCGGCGCCACCATGTCGATGATGCGGGCCGTAAGGTCTTCGGTCGAACCGTTACCCTGTTCGAGCAACAGCCGGTCTTTCGGGAACAGCGGCGTCAGGTTTTCGAACAGAACTTTCGAACGCGCGTTTTCCGGCGCGTCATGGTTGATCTGCCCGACTTTAAGCAGCGCGAAGTAACGCTCGCCGTCCTTCGGCGGACGAATCAGGCCGGAAACCGTGTCGCCGGTGCGCAGTGAGAACCGCCGGATCTGGCTCGGGCTGACATAGATGTCATCCGGACCGGCCAGGTACGAACCATCGGCCGATCGCAGGAAGCCGAAACCATCCTGCAGAATCTCGAGGACGCCCTCGCCGTAGATGTCTTCGCCGTTTTTCGCATGCGCTTTCAGGATCGAGAAGATCATGTCCTGCTTGCGCGAGCGCGCCATGTTTTCGACGCCGAGCGACTCTCCCAGCTCAACGAGTTTGGCGGCCGGACGCGTCTTCAGCTCCGTCAGGTTCATGACGCTCTTGCTGGCTTCGAGTTGCTCGGGCGGAATTACCTCGAGGGAACCTTCGTCGTCCGGATAGATATCCTGCGGCGGCTTGCGCCGGCGGCGGCGGTTCGGATTGCCCTTGCCCTTGTTACCGGATCGGTTGGATCGGCTTTTCTGGTTTGTCTGTGCCAAGAAAAATCTCTCAGATGTTGGTGTCGAGGAACTCGGCCAGTTGCGATTTCGACATCGCGCCGAGTTTTTGTGCCTGGGGGGCACCGTCTTTGAAAATCATTAAAGTCGGGATGCTGCGAATGCCGAACTTCTGTGCGATGTTCGGGTTCTCGTCAATATTGAGTTTGACGACCTGCAGTTTGTCGGCGTATTCGTCCGCCGCCTCGTCGAGAATCGGCGCGATCATTTTGCAGGGTCCGCACCATTCGGCCCAAAAGTCGATCAGTACGGGTTTGTCGTTTTGCAGTACATCGGCATCGAAGTTGCCGTCTGTGGTGTGCACAATCTTGTCGCTCACCGGTCACATCCTCCAGGTGTAGAGTTACTAAGGAATTTGTCCGTTGCCTCCCCAGGACGAACGAACATTGATAAATCGGATGACGCTGCCTTAACTATCAGGCACTATGTCGCAGCTTTATGGCCGACAAATTCTGGATCTTTCGAAAAATCTGGATCGAAAAAGAAGAATCGAACTGGCGGGTGCGACGGGTGTCGCGTCGAATTAGGGCCAATTTGACCGCTTCGCGCGCCATTTTGCAAGCTTTTTACACCTATTTTCTGGTTCTTATCTTATGTCCGAAAACCATCTGAGCGATCTCAGATTCGAAACGCTGCCGCTGCACGAAACCGTGCTCGCCGGCATACGTGACGCGGGATTCGAGTTCTGCACACCAATCCAGGCGAGCACGCTGCCCATCGCCCTGAAGCCGCACGACGTTGCCGGCCAGGCGCAGACCGGTACCGGCAAGACGGCCGCGTTCCTGATCGCAGCATTCAACCTCGTCATGACGACGGACGCTGGCGACCACGAGGACAAACAGCCACGGATTTTCGCGCTGGCGCCAACGCGTGAACTCGCCGTGCAGATTGCGAATGACGCCGAGCAGCTGGGCAAACACACCGGGTTGAAGATCGGGCTGGCGTTCGGCGGTACCGACTACGAAAAGCAGCGCAACACGCTGGCCGACGGTGTCGACATCCTGATCGGTACGCCGGGAAGAATCATCGACTATTTCAAGCAGGGCGTATTCAAACTCGATCGTGTGCAGGTCGCCATCCTCGACGAGGCGGATCGCATGTTCGATCTCGGCTTCATCAAGGACATTCGCTACCTGCTGCGGCGACTGCCGAAGCCCGACAAACGACTGAACCTGCTGTTCTCGGCGACGCTTTCGCATCGCGTCATGGAACTGGCGTTCGAGGACATGAACGAGCCCGAGCTGATCCGGATCGAGCCCGACAAGGTGACGGCCGACCGGGTCCGCCAGGCGATCTTCTATCCGTCGAACGAAGACAAAATGCCGCTGCTCATTGGTCTCATTCGCGAGATGGGTGCTGCGCGCATCATGGTGTTCGTGAACATGAAGCGTGAGGCGGAGAAAGTTCAGGACTACCTCGAAGCCAATGGCATCCACGCCGCGGCGATCTCCGGCGACGTGCCGCAGAAAAAACGCCTGCGGATGCTGATGCAGTTCCAGAACGGCGAGCTGCCCGTGCTGATCGGCACCGACGTGGCATCGCGCGGACTGCACATTCCGGACGTGCAGTACGTTATCAACTACGACCTGCCGCAGGACGCGGAAGACTATGTGCACCGCATCGGGCGCACGGCGCGCGCCGGTGCCGCGGGCGATGCCATCAGCCTCGGTTGCGAAACCTACGTGATGTCTCTCCCCGATGTTGAAGCGTACATCGGGCACAAGATACCGGTGGCGAATTACGAGCCCGGCGATCTGCCCGAGATCGTGAAGCCACCGCCGCGCAAGCGCAAACCGCGTGGCGGGCCGAAACGTGGCGGCAAGCCCGGCGGCAATCGGCGCCCGAGACGACGCTAACAAGGGCCAGACCCTGCCCGATGGGGTCTGACCCCACCGGGCAGGGTCTGGCCCTTGCGGTTGGGGTCTGGCCCTTATTCCTGGAGGTGGGCGACGGACTCGACGCCGGTGAATTCGGATCCGGAAAGGACCGGACGGCCGGAGTCGGGCCGTGTCACGGTCACCAGCATCTCGATGCCGTAGTCGCGCGCGCTCCGCAGGACGCGCTGTGCGTCATCTACGAACAGTGTCGTGTTCGGACCGAACCCGACGTCTTCCTGCAACGCGTGCCAGAAGTCCTGGCTTTCCTTTGCATGTCCGTACGTGTGCGAACTGTGCAGGCCGTCGAAGTAGTCGCCCAGCCCGGTCACCGCATCCTTGAGCGCCAGCGTATCCGGGTGCGCGTTCGTCACCAGCAGCACCCGAATATCGCGGGTACGCAGGCTGCGCAGAAACTGCAATGCGCCCGGCAGGTAACCGATTCGGTGACTCATGTCATGGTGCATCTGCACGACGTCCAGTCCCAGCCTGTCACACCAGTGATCGAGGCAATACCATTCGAGATCGCCGTGGACGGACTGGTAGCGACGCATCAGGTCCACCAGCGCATCCTCGTACGGCATGTCATTGGCGATCGCGTATTGCCGCGGGATATGTTCCTTCCACATGAAGTTGTCGAACGCGAGATCGAGCAATGTGCCGTCCATATCGAGCATCAGTGTCTCTGCTCGCTGCAGGACGGTATGCGGTGTCATGTTCATTGTTATACTTCGCGCCCGGTTTGAAGACAGGAAAACCCATGCAATCGTTGATCGATCCGATCGTCGCGCTGGCCGTCGAGGCAGGCGAGGCGATCCTCAAAGTCTACTCGACCGATTTCGACGTTCAAGCCAAGGACGACGAGTCGCCGCTCACGCAGGCAGACCTCGCGTCACATCGCGCAATCGTGGCCGGCCTCGAGACGTTGACTCCGGACGTGCCGATTATTTCGGAGGAAGAGGGCCTGCCCGACTTCGAAACCCGTCGCAAATGGGACCGTTACTGGCTGATCGACCCACTCGACGGCACGAAGGAGTTCGTCAATCGCAATGGCGAGTTCACGGTCAACATCGCGCTCATCGACAACCATCGCCCGGTGTTCGGCGTCGTCCACGTGCCGGTGCAGAATAAGACGTACATCGGCTGCGAAGGATTCGGCGCGGAACGCCGCGACAGCGACGGCTCGACGAAAAAAATCGCGGTAACGCCCGAAAGCGGCGAGACGCTACGTGTCGTCGGCAGCCGTTCACACCGCGGCGCAAGCCTGGACGCCTACCTCGAAAACCTCGGCGCATGCGAGATGATCCCGATGGGCAGCTCGCTCAAATTCTGTGTCATTGCCGAAGGTGGCGCCGACCTGTACCCGCGTCTCGGGCCGACCTCGGAATGGGACACGGCTGCAGCCCAGGCCGTGGTCGAACAGGCCGGCGGCAGCGTCGTGACGCTTGACGGCAAGCCTATGAAATACAATGAAAAAGAGGACATCCTGAACCCGTATTTCCTGGTCACAGGCGCCCGCGACCGGGACTGGTTGGCACTGCTGCCCGACACCGAGTAGCATGACGAAATGGCGGACAAGATCGATACCGAATCGTTTGCAAGGCTTGAGCGGTTAAGGGAATTGCGTGTCAGCCACAGGGATCTCGACTACCTCATCGATCGGCTCCAGGACGACCCGATGGTCGACCAGCTGAGAATCCGCCGCCTGAAAAAGCGCAAACTGCTCCTCAAGGACATGATCACGACGCTCGAAAGCGAAATGATCCCGGATCTCGACGCCTAGGCCGCCGTCGCCTGCCGCCGACGCCAGAGCACGAACAACGCCGGTATTACGATCAACGTCAAAACAGTTGCGCTGATCATGCCGCCGACCATCGGTGCCGCGATGCGACGCATGACTTCCGAGCCGGTGCCGCTCCCGAACATGATCGGCAACAAGCCGCCAATCGTCGCGGCGACCGTCATCATGATTGGCCGCACCCGAAGAACCGCACCCTCGACAACGGCGTGCTCAATATCGTCGACGGTCAGCCGGCCGCCCGGCTTCGTGCGGCGACGAATTGCCTGGTTCAGGTAGACGAGCATGACGACGCCGATCTCCACGGCGACGCCCGCGAGCGCGATGAATCCGACGGCGACGGCGACCGACAACTCGTATTCGAGCAGGTACAACAGCCAAAGGCCGCCGATCAGTGCCAGCGGCAAGGTGCCGAGGATCATCGCCACCTCGGCGAAACGCCGGAAACTGATGTAGAGCAGCAGGACGATGATCGCCAGCGTCACCGGTCCGACGATGGTCAGCTTCTCCCTGGCACGCACCATGTATTCGTATTGACCTGACCAGTTGAGCGAGTAGCCGGCCGGCAGCGCAACCGAATCCGCGACGACGCGCTGCGCCTCGGCGACGTAAGAGCCGAGATCGCGGCCGGCGATATCGACGTACGTCCAGCCGTTGGGGCGCGCGTTCTCGCTCTTGATCACCGGCGGCCCGTCGGCAACCCCGATCGCTGCGATGTCGGCGAGCGCGATTCGCGCGCCGGTCGGCGTCACGATTGGCAGCAAGCGGAGTTGCTGCACCGAGTCGCGGACGCGTTGCGGATAGCGTACGTTGACCGGATAGCGTTCCAGGCCCTCGACGGTTCGCGTGACATTCATACCGCCGACAGCCGAGCGCACGATCTCCTGGATATCGTCGATATTCATGCCGTATCGCGCCGCTTTGTCCCGATCGATGTCCACGTCGACGTAGCGTCCGCCGGCAACCCGTTCCGAGTAAACCGATGCGGTACCGTCCACGCGCGGCAAGACCGCCTCCAGGTCCCGGCCGATACGCTCAATGACCTTGAGGTCCGGGCCCGCCACCTTGATGCCGACCGGCGTCTTGATACCGGTCGCCAGCATGTCGATCCGCGTCCTGATCGGCATGACCCAGGCATTCGTCAACCCCGGGTACTGCACGACCCGGTCAAGCTCGGCGCGCAATCCCTCGGGTGTCATCCCTTCACGCCACTCGCTGCGCGGTTTCAGCTGGATGACCGTTTCGATCATCGTCAGCGGGGCCGGGTCAGTCGCCGTATCGGCACGCCCGATCTTGCCGAACACGCGCTTGACCTCCGGCACCGACATGATCAGCTTGTCCGTGTGTTGCAACATCTCGCGCGCCTTGTCGATCGACACGCCGGGGTATGTCGTCGGCATGTACATCAGGTCGCCTTCGTCGAGCGGCGGCATGAACTCCGAACCGAGTCGCGTCGCGGGCCATAGACCGATGAGCAGGATCACCGCCGCCAGCGACAATGTCACGCGGGGAAAAGCGATGACCCGATCGATCACCGGTCGATACAGTCGAATCAGGACCTGGTTGACGGGGTTTCGACTCTCCGGCAAAACCCGGCCGCGAATGAACAGGCCCATCAGCACCGGAACGAGCGTGATCGACAGTATCGCCGCCGCAGCCATTGCATACGTCTTGGTGTAGGCGAGCGGCGCAAACAGACGGCCTTCCTGCGCTTCGAGCGTAAACACCGGCAGGAAACTGAGCGTGATGATCAGCAGGGAGAAGAACAATGGCGGACCGACCTCGGTCGCCGCATCGCCAATGACGCGCCAGCGATTCTCGGGCGTCAGCGGTTCTTTCTCGATGTGTTTGTGGACGTTTTCGATCATGACGATCGCCGAGTCGACCATCGCGCCGATCGCAATGGCGATTCCTCCGAGCGACATGATGTTCGCGTTGATACCCTGCTGGCGCATGATGATCAGCGCCACCAGGATGCCGAGCGGCAGGCTGAGTACGATCACTGCCGAAGATCGCAGGTGAAACAGGAAGACCGCGCAGATCAATGCAACAACCACGAACTCCTCGACCAGCTTGCCGGTCAGCGAGTCGACCGATCGCTCGATCAACTCCGAACGATCGTAGGTCGTGACGATCTCCACGCCATCCGGCAGACTGCGTTGCAACTCGGCCAGCCGCGTCTTGACGGCATCGATCGTCGCCGACGCGTTTTCGCCCCAGCGCATCACGACGACACCACCGACAACTTCCCCTTCCCCGTCGAGGTCGGCGACGCCACGACGCATCTCGGGGCCGAGCTGGATATCGGCGACATCGGCGAGTTGCAATGGCGTGCCATTGTCGTTGACGCCCAGCGGAATGGCTGCGAGGTCGTCGATACCTTCGAGATAGCCGCTGGCCCGCACCATGTACTCGGCCTCGCCCATTTCGATGACGGAGCCGCCGCCTTCCTGGTTGCCAGCCCTGATCGCCGACTTGATCGTCGACAACGCAATGCCGTATGCCCGCAACCTGTCCGGGTCCACGACTACCTGGTACTGCCGCACCATGCCGCCGATGGTCGCAACTTCGGATACGCCCGGGACCGTCTGGAGTTCGTATTTCAGGAACCAGTCCTGCAGGCTGCGCAGTTCGCTGAGGTCGTGCCCGCCGCTGCGGTCGACCAGTGCGTACTGGAATATCCAGCCCACTCCGGTCGCGTCCGGCCCGAGTGCGGAACGCGCCGTCTCCGGAAGCTGGTCGGATACCTGGCTGAGGTACTCGAGTACCCGTGAGCGAGCCCAGTACAGGTCCGTCCCATCCTCGAAAATCACGTAGACGTAGGAATCGCCAAAGAAGGAATAACCGCGCACGGTAACCGCCTGCGGCACCGACAACATCGCCGTCGTCAACGGATACGTCACCTGGTCTTCGACAACCTGCGGCGCCTGGCCCGGATAACTCGTCTTGATAATGACCTGAACGTCGGACAGGTCGGGTAGCGCATCGACCGGCGTATGGCGCGCCGAATAAATGCCCAATGCAGCGAGAAGTACCGCGGCGAGAAGCACGAGAACGCGGTTACTGATCGACCAGCGGATGAGTGGGGCAATCATTGTGCAGATGTCCCGTCGCTCATGCGATCCATCGCCGAATCGATATTCGACTCGGAGTCGATCAGGAACTGCGCCGACACGACGACTCGCTCACCTTCGCGCAGTCCGCGGCGAATTGCGACCCGGTCACCCGATTCAACGCCGACCAGGACAGGCCGTGACTCGAATCGTCCGTCCCCCAGGTCCACGACAACGCGGTTGGAACGCCCGCCGCGAATGACGGCCCGCCTGGGCACATTGACGATGTCACCCGTCGCGCGTCCCAATATCCGTACCCGCGCAAACATGTTCGGCCGCAGCGCGCCGGACGGGTTGTCGAAACGCAGCCGCACCTTGAGTGTCCGCGTCACGGGATCGAGTTCCGGATAGACGTAATCGACGATGCCGCGCAGCTCGGAACCCGGCTGGTAGTCAAGCTCGACAATCGCCTCCTGTCCCGGTTCGATCCAGTTTGCCTGCCGCTCCAGGACGTCGGCGACGACCCAAACGCTGTCGAGCTTCGCTACGGACATGACCTCCGTGGCCGGCGTAACGTAGATGCCTTCGCGCACGCCGAGGTGATTGATAACGCCATCCATTTCCGCGTAGATGCGGACACGTCGACTGGCTTTGCGGTCGCGCTCGATGCGCACGATCTCGCTGGCCGAGACGCCCAGCGCAACCAGTCGCTCCCTGGACGCACGCTGCAGGGCCGCATTGCCGCTGTTCAGTCCGGCAATAAACTCTTCCTGCGCGTTGACGAGCTTCGGCGAATACAATTCAAACAACAGTTGGCCTTTCTCGACACGGTCGCCCGTCGCCTTGGTCGCCAGCACCTCAATCCAGCCATCGACGCGTGTATGGACGTGCTGCACCGTATCCTCGTCGTAGGCGATGTAACCCACCGTTTCAATCAGGCGGTTCAGGGAATCACGTGTGGCCGCTTCGGTACGCACGCCGAGGTTGTTGACAACAGCCGGGTCGATCCTGACGACGCCGGGCTGCGCATCGACGTCGTCGGCATAGACCGGTACAAGATCCATACCCATCGGTGACTTGCCGGGCTCATCACGACGGTAGTTCGGATCCATCGGCGCGACCCAGTACAGGATTTCGCGCTCGCCGGTTTTTGCAGTCGACGTCGTGGCACCCGTCGACGACATCTGTCGTCCCGCGAAAAACGCAACGACGGCTGTGACGACTACGGCCAGCAGGACAATGAGGTATCTGTTCATGGTGCAACCCTCGCGAGGCTGGCGAGCGTCGCGAAACTTTTCGCGCGCTCGACTTGAATTTCCAGGTGCTGAATGCGCGCATTCAGTGCATCGACAAAGCTGCGGGCAACGTCCGTGAAGTCCCCCGCGTCGCTTTCGTATGCGCGCAACGCCGCGCCGGCTTGTTGCTCCGAAAGCGACAGCAAGCGGGTTTCATAAAGAGCGAGTCGTCGTGTCAGATCGGTCCAGCGCGCGTACTCGGCACGCAGTTTGCTTTCGAGGCTCGCAGCAACACGTTCACTTGCCGAGCGGGCCGAGCTGCGGTCGTTAAGCGCTGCGGCCAGCGAGCGATCCTGGCGGTTCTTCGAAAACACGGGCAGATCGACAACAAGGTTCACGCTGATCATGTCCGAGCGCGGTTCGCCGTTCGGCAGGACCCCGTCACGGTAGCCGTAACCGACATCGATTGCCCAGCCCGGTTTCTTCTGCTGCTGCGCCTGCGTCACCCGCGCATCGCTGGCAGCGACAGATGCCCTCGCCGCCGCCATCGCAGGGTGCCCGGCAATGCTTTCACGCAACGCCGGCAACAGGGGCAACTGTTCCCAGTCCGGAAGCACGGGAGCGGCACGGCGAAACGCGTCATCGCCGAGCCACTCTGACAGTCGTCCCTGTGCCATCGCTCTCGACTGTGCCACTGCAATCATTCGGTCATCGATACGCGTCAGTTCCAGTTCTGCGCGCAGGAGATCCTGTTGCGAACTGCGACCCACCGCATATTGCGACTCCGTGACGCTTGCAAGGTCACTGAAGTACGCCCGGGATTCTTCGAGGATTTCCCCGACCTGCTGCCAATAATAGACTTCCAGCCATGCGTGGCGCACCGCTTCGCGAACGTCCAGGTCGCGACTGGATGCGGCCGATCGAGAAGCGTCAGCCATTGCCCGAAACGATTCTTCAGTGGCCTTGCGCACCCCGCGCCGCGGGAACGCCTGGCGAAGCGCGACCTGTGCCTGCGTCATACCCTCGGTCGAGAACCCGCCGCTACTGATCGGGAAGTTCGCGATCCCGAGACGCAATGTGGGGTCGGGCAACTGGGCGGCTGCGGTCGCCTGTTCATCCAGCGCGGCCGCGCGCTCGATCAGTTCACGATGACCAGGCTCGTTCTCCAGTGCCAGGCGCTCGGCTTCCGCGAGCGATAGCGGTACGCGAGCATCGCTGAACGCCGTTGTCGACAATGCGAGGCCGAACAGGGCAACGCAACGAATATATAGTCCGGACTTTCGCCCGATAAAAGAAAACATGGAACCAACTCCTGCTTGTAAACGAAGACTTCGATTTACAGTGAGGCGTTGGCTATTTCAGAAATACGCAATTCGCGAGAAAGACGGGTGGCGGGTACCCGGAACGACCTGGCGGTGGCCGGGCTTTGACGATGTCCGAACGCCCCGGCACGATTCCGGCGATGACCGGTTGCGGCAGCGGAGCAAACTCCTGGTCCGGGAGATCGTGCTGAACGCGACTCCCCGTCAGCACGTCGTCCAGCGTACAGCACTCCAACGGCTCGACCTGCAGTTCGGGCGGGCAGCAATCGTGCGCCGGCTCCGACGATTCGAGCGCCATTGCGCACGGTATCGCCGCAAGATTCAGCCAGAATGCAAGCAGAACGGCGAGGCCGCGACGCGACGCCGTTGTTCTGCGGAATATTGCAAATAGCTGAAACATGAGACCTTTTTAGCCCCAATTTGCCGGATCTGCAAGGAATTCGGTCAGGTTTTCGGCCCGATGTGCGTATCGCCGCGCTGTGCGGCCAGGGCGACCTGCCTGCGCCGTTCCTCGAGGCGCGCCTTGCGGTCGGCATCCGACGCATCGACGCACTTCGGGCACGACACGCCCTCGCGATAGTCCGGCGACGCAAGTTCATCGGGACCCAGCGGGCGGCGGCAAGCGTGGCATTGCACGTAGTTGCCCTCGGCCTGATCCTTGTCGACGGCGACTCGGGTATCGAATACGAAACACTCACCCTGCCACTGGTTGTCGGCTTTGGCGACGGTATCGAGGTAATTCAGGATCCCGCCCTGCAGGTGGTAGACCTCGTCGAAGCCGAGTTCCTGCATCAGCGCCGTCGCCTTTTCGCAGCGAATACCGCCCGTGCAGAACATCGCGAGCGGACGGTCCGTCGACTCGTCGGCGAGTTCCTTCGCAAACTCCGGAAATTCACGAAAACTGTCATTGCCCGGATCGATCGCGCCCGGAAACGTTCCGACCTCGATTTCGTAGTGATTGCGCGTATCGATGACGACGACGTTCGGGTCTGCGATCAGTTCGTTCCAGCGCTTCGCATCGACGTGCTCACCGGTACCCTTGTGCGGCAGGATGTCCGGGCGGCCGAGGGTGACGATTTCTTTCTTGATCCTGACACGCATCTTACGAAACGGTGGCTCGCTGACGTCGTTCCAGCGGCCATCGAGTTCATCGTCGGCGCCAACCTGCTCGCGCAACCAGCCGAGTACGACGCGGATGTTCGCTTCGTCGCCCGCCAGTGAACCGTTGAACCCCTCGTGTGCGACCAGCATCGTGCCTTTCAGGCCCTGCGCGTCGCACAGCGCCTGCAGCTCGTCACGAAACGACTGCGTATCCTCGAGGTCGAGGAAACGATAGAGCGAGACAACTTTCATTCGGGTTCCTGTGGTGATTCCGCAACTGTGAGCGACAGGATACTGTGGCGAATCTCCTCACCGAGAACGAGCCGGGCATCGGCCCCGATGCTCGTCAGGTCGTCATCGAACTCGATAGCGCCCTCAGCATTCCGTCGCAGGACGTCGAGGTCCTGCAGGGTGCGAATGAAATCATGAAACAGCGTCTTGTTAAAGAAGTCCGGCGAGTGCAGGCCGTAGATCATGGACAGGCGCTCGCCGCTTTGCTGGCACATCGTCTCGAGGCGCGCACGAGACAATGTCCCGGAACCGTTCCTGACGAGGATCGCAATCGCCAGGTAAAACCGCTGCAACATCGGGACCATCGACTGCCCGAGCATCAGTAGCTGGAACGCTTTCGCCGATCCGGCGGGCGGGCGTACGAGCGCCTTGCCATCGCCCTCGGTCAGCAAACCGAGGTCCAGGAATGAGTCGATCGCCTCGGTCGTGACCGTGTCCACCTCGTCGTGCTCCCACTTCAGGCAAAGTTCCTTTTTCATGAACGGGTAAATGAGGCGAATGAGGCGTTGCAGTTCAGAGTGCGGTAGCTGCCGTCCCTGGATGAAGCAGCAGGCGACGGCCGCCGGTACCGCAAACAGGTGCAGGACGTTGTTGCGGAAATAGGTCATCAGGACAGCTGTCCGCTCCGGCATGTGAATGACCTCGCCCATCGGATGCGATGAGCGGTTGATGACGCCGAGCTTTTCGCCGTGCTCGATGATCTGGTCCGGCGTCCAGTCCGGCGTCGTGACCAGCTCGGAATAGCGGAACCGGTGCAGCAGCGCGAGGCTGAGCTCTATCTGGCGCCGCAACTCGGCGAGACCGATCGTCTGTTTGGGCGTTGCGAGCAACGCGTACGCCAGCAAACTGATCGGCGTCACTGCGGCTGCCGAATTGATGTTTTGCATGATCTGCTCGCCGAGTTCATCGACGATGCCGGTCAGCCACGACGGCCGCTCACCATTCTCCGCCTCGTGTTCCCGCCAGGTCGGGCGCATCGTGTCGAGTAGCGGCTCAAGGTCGATGGGCTCGCCGATGTTCACAGCGACCTTTCCGAAGTGGTCGCGCAACGACTTGACGGATCGGATTAGCCCGCCCAGCGACTCCTTTTGCTTTGCCGCGCCACCCAGCTCGCTGATGAATGAATCGCCCTCGATCAGTTTCTCGTAGCCGAAATAGATGGGCACGAACACGATCGGGCGCTGCGGGTTGGTGATGTAGGCATTGACGGTCATGGCCAGCATGCCGCCTTTCGGTTGCAACAACCGGCCGGTGCGGCTGCGACCGCCTTCGATGAAGTATTCCATCGAGTGTCCGCGACCCAGCACCTGCTGGATATAGGCGTCAAAGACAGCGGCGTACAGCCGGTTGCCCTTGAAGCTGCGGCGCAGGAAAAAGGCGCCGCCACGACGCAGGATGCCGCCGACAATCGGCATGTTGAGGTTGATGCCCGCGGCGATGTGCGGCAGTTGCAGTCCTTCCTGGTAGGTAACGTAGCCCAGCAGCAGGTAGTCGAAGTGGCTGCGGTGACATGGAACGTAGATAACCTCTTTCTCGTTCGCCACGTCATGCAGCGTCTGCATGTGATTGACTTCGACGCCGTCGTAGATGCGATTCCACAACCAGCGCAGAACGCGGACCAGGACGCGGATAGTCGGGTACGAAATATCGGCGGCGATCTCGAGTGCGTACTTCTCCGCTTTGCGCCGCGCCACTTCCTGTTTGCGAATGTCATCGCCGCCTTCGGCGTTGATCGCACGGCGCACGGCCGGTGCACGCAGCACCTGGTCAACCAGCGTGCGACGGTGCGACAGGTCCGGTCCCACGGTTGCCGATCGCCGCTTGCGGAAATGCACGCGCAGAATTCGGGACAGTTTGCGAAATGCGACCGGCGCCTCGATGTCGTCCGTGCAGATGCTGCGAATCGGCAACGCGTGACTGAAACGCAGCAGCGTGTTGCGTCCGTGCAGCAACGTCACGAAGAACTTGCGGGTCCTGCCGATGATCTCCCAGTTCTCGGAAAACAGCAGCTTGAACACGGAACGGTCCTTTTCAGGCGATCGCCCCCAGTAGATGGCAACCGGGATGAGCAGCAGTTCCTGCTCGCAGTCGGCAGCACCCTCGACGAGGCGCCGCAGGCGTCGCGACCCTTCGCGGGACGGGCGTCGCACGAAAACGCCGTCGAGATTGCGCATGACCACGAAACGCCGCGGCTCCCTGACGCCACAGAACTCGAACGAACCGGTGGGAGACGGCATGCCATGTTCGGCACACGCTTTTTCGAGCGCCAGAATATCGGCGAGTCCGCCGGTCTCGAGCACGTAGCAAACGGCCGCATCCGTATCGGTGATGTACTCCGCCGGCAGTTCCGGCTGGACCGTTGGCCGCGCCCAGATCGAGAAGACCTTGCCGGCCAGCCAGTACAGGGGCCGAAATATGACGCCGCGGACGTTCATGGCGCACAAGTCTACCCAAAACGAGGCGCTCGTAGACCGTTGACATTTGTCCATTTTTGATCTTCGAGGCGACTATACTGAGTCCATGATTCGTTTGAAATTCAATGCCCTGGCGATGCTCGGGCTGCTCCTGCTGCCGGCACTCTCACAAGCCGATTCGGCTGTCTTTATCCAGGTGCTCGGCATTGCGCAGGATGCCGGTTACCCGCAGACCGACTGCTACAAGCCACATTGCATGCGTGCCTGGGAAGATCCGGGGTTGCGGCGCACGACGAGTTCCATCGCCGTCGTCGACGAGGGCGCAAAGACCAAATACCTGTTCGATGCGACGCCCGACCTGCGTGAGCAGATGTATCGACTGCACCGGGTGGCACCGGACAGTGAATATGTGCTGAACGGCGTATTCCTGACTCACGCCCACATCGGGCATTACACAGGGCTCATGCATTTCGGTCACGAAGCCTCCGGCCGCCGGGACGTGCCGGTCTACGCGATGCCGCGCATGGCCGAATTCCTTGAAAGCAACGGGCCGTGGGATCAGCTGGTGCGGTTCCGGAATATTGAAGTGCGGCGGTTACAGGGCGGCACCCCCGTCGAGCTCGGCCGCCTGACGGTAACGCCCATACGGGTTCCGCACCGGGACGAATATTCGGAAACGGTCGGCTTTCGCATTGACGGCCCGTCGAAGTCGGCCGTGTTTATTCCCGACATCGATAAATGGGACGACTGGGACACCGATCTGCGCGATGTCGTGAAGTCCGTTGACTATGCGCTGATCGATGCGGCGTTTTTTGCGGACGGCGAATTGCCGGGGCGCGACATGAGCAAGATTCGGCACCCGTTCGTCAGCGAAAGCATGGCGCTGCTCGATGATCTGACCGACGAGGAACGTGCGCGGGTGATTTTCATTCACATGAATCACACCAACCCGCTGCTGATCGACGACAGCGACGCGCGAAAAGAAGTGGCACGACGCGGGTACAACGTCGCTTACGAGGGCCAGCAACTCCCCCTGTAAATAAGAAAAGGCGACAGTCGCCGTGACCAGGTCAGGGCGACTGTCACCTTCATTGCGGAATCAGCTGGTCGCGTCTTCCACGGCTTCTTCAGCCGCGTCGAGCGCGTCGTTCATCGATTCTTCCGCGTCGTCCGCGGCGTCTTCGATCGCCTCGCCTGCCGCATCGACCGCATCCTCGGCAGCGTCGACGGCGTCCTGGGCCGCATCCGCTGCAGCATCGACGGCATCGTCAACGGACTCACCGGCCGCATCCATGGCGTCGCCCGCCGCTTCGGCAGCAGCGTCGACGGCATCGGCCGCGTCACTTGACGCATCGCCGGACTCGCCGCCACCGCAGGCAAACAGGAACAAGCTGAAAAACAAAATTAGATAGCGCATGGGAACCCTCCCTTCTGGTGTCATTTCCCGGATAGTTTTCTTATAAATAGCTCGAGGTAGCCGTTGATCTCGGAAATATTCGCCGTCAGGCGATGATCGCCGTCCACCACGTGCAGTGTCGCGGAACAGTCCTTCGCAAAGCGGATACTGTTCTCTACGGGCACAATATCATCATGCCAGCCATGTACGATGCAAATGGGAATGTCGGGTGCGGCCGGCGTCAGCGCCTCGTAGCCCTCCATGTAGTAGGCTGGAGCCAGCACGAACAGCGCCGTTGCGCCGGTTTCAGCGGCAGCGGCAGTGGCGACATGCCCGCCCATGCTCGAGCCGACCAGGATCAGTGGATCGTCGATATCGCGGCATTCGTCGATACATTTCGCGACACGTTCGGTCGGATCCGCGATCCCCTGGTAGTCGATGCTGTCAGCGTTACAACCCAGGCCGCGCACGAGTTCGACCATGGCTTGAATCTTGGTACCCCACGGACCGCTCTCCTGGCCATGCGAAAAAATCACAGTTGTCATACGAGTATCCCTTCCCCGGTGTCACATTGGTCTTCGATATGGCGCGCGAGCAGCCAGAGCCGATCCTGCCCCCACGTGACAAAATCGCCAAGTCGAAATGTAGGCACGCCCCAGCTGCCGGACGCCATCATGTAGGCGCGATTGGCCTCAACCTCCTCCTCCCAGGCGGTCGACTGCAGGGCTTCCTTTACTTCGGGCCAGAACAGCCCGGTGCGTCCGGTCACCTTGCGCAGTCCGTCATCGGTCGCAACGTCGACCCCCTCGCCCCAGATTGCTGCGGCGGCGTTGAGAATGAAATCACGCTCGCGGTTTTCCGCGCGTGCGTACTGGTGGACGGCATAGACGCGCTCGATGCCGGCGCCCAGCGGATCCGCGAAATCGCCGAACGGTACGCCGTACCGCTCCGCTTCCCGCGCGGCGTCGAATAACAGGTATCTCGCCTTGGCTCTTGGCACCTGCATGCCGCGCGCCACCATCGGCAGGACGAGCCGGATTTCGAGCGTCAGTCGAAAGGCGTCGGCCAGTGCAAATACGCGGTTCAGCGACACGACCGAATACGGGCTGCGCAACGAAATAAAGTACTCGAGCGGCGGAAGGTCTCGCGCCGCGGCCGGCGGCGTCACCGGGAGCGAGACCCGCATTGCGCGCTCGATCGACGCGAGCGCGGGATTATGCGATTCAGTTTGGCGCAGCCCGAGTTCGTCGAGTCGCGCGGTCAGGAAGTGCAATCGATCGACGCCCCAGTACCACTCGCCGCCGTAGTGCAGCATGGCGCTGTTGTAGTGCCCGAGTCTTGCCAGTAGCGCCTGCGAGTCCGGCGAAAGCGGCGCCAGGTCGATGCAATCCGTAACGGTCACGCCCAGTTCGCTTGCAACGCGCATGCAATCGTCGCGCGCATACTCCGCTTGCATGTCGGGTTCCGGCTGGAATTCGTCACCCAGCGCCTCGATCGTGTGCCGCTCCAGCTGAATGTCGTAAGTCTCTGCCAGCGCCGGCAGGTAGTGCGCCAGTAATCGTGAATACGGGTCATCGGCCTGCAGAAATGCACGCACGACATGCGGTTCGCCGGCAAGACGGCGCTTCAGTTCAGCTCGCCTGCGACGCTTGTCGCGAACGCGCGCACTGCAATACCGGTTTGCGAGTGCCGAGCGGACTTTGCGGCTGACGTTCAATCCTCGTCCCACATTGAGCTTGGCTTCCACAGCAATTCATCGAGATCCGGTTGCCAGCGGTATTTTTCCATATCAACTTTGCCGTTCAGGACGGGAACACCTTCCTCCGCCAGCCGCGCGCGTTGCTTGCGAAACGCGCTGCTGTCCCTGTCGAATGCGAGCTTACCCGAGGACGTGATAACACGGTGCCAGGGTAGCTGCATTTCCTTGGGCGCATGTCGCAGCGCATAACCCACCTGCCGTGCCCCGCGCGGAATTCCGGCCACTTCGGCAACCTGGCCATAGTTTGCGACACAGCCTGTCGGAATGTCCCGCACCGTTTCCCAGATACGACGCATGCGCGTTTCGCGATCGAGGACTGCCATCTAGCTCAGCCCGAGGCGCGCCTGGATTTCGCGGCGCGCGTCTCGCAGTACGGTATCGCGGTCGAGCGACGCCAGGATCTCGCTGACAACTTGCTTGGGACCGCCCTCGCCCCACGACTTGCCCTGCGCAAGGTACTCGGATGCCACTTGCCCGACGAGATACGTGCTGTAGTACGCGATGGCGCCCTGTGCTCCGGCGGTCAGAATCGTCGACAATCCGATGGTACCGACCTTGAGCGCCGACGAGACGAAGTTGAGCGCCCACACGGTGGTCATCAGTGCCGCTGACTCGCCGGCGATAACGCCGACGATCTTGCCGGCTTCCTTCTTGCTCAGTGGCAGGTCGTACACCTTCGACAGATGCACAACCATGCCGACGTCGATGAAGGCCGCGGCAAACAAATCGGCGACGGGCACCGGGTTGAATGCAACGCCGATACCCTTGGCGATGCAGTACGTGCGCACAAGACGTTCGCCGAGATTGCGGCGCGCGGCAAGAATGCGGCAGCCGACGGCGTCTGACAGGTCGGAGGCGAACAAACTCGCATTGAGTGCGGCGAGGGTTTTTCCTTCCGCTTCCAGCACCTGCCACAACTTGAGTTTTAGCGCAGCGACATCGGGTTGGCGGTCGCGGTGCGTTTCGACTTCCCTGCCATTCTCGTCGACCGCAACGACAACCTGTGGGCGTGGCTGGGCCGCGGCGAGGATGATGTGATCCGGGTCGATGATGCCGTGTGTTTTCTCGCGGACAGACTGCAACAGCGCGTCGCGCTCTTCCTTTGTGTACAGGTCGCTCTTGTTCAGAACGACGAGAATCGGCCGACCTTCGGCGATCGCGGCTTTCAGTGAGTCCAGCTCGGTATCGGTGATGTCGCCGTCGATAACGAAAATCACGAGGTCGGAGCGGGCGGCAACCTCGCGCGCGAGCGCCTCGCGATCTTCTCCGCCGGCTTCATCGAGGCCCGGTGTATCGATGAGAAACACGCCACCCGCCTCTACTTCGTTCCAGGCCTCCATCGACGAGAATCGCGTCTCGCCGTGCAGAGGGCTGACGGAGAAAACCTCCCGACCGATCAGCGCGTTGAGCAGTGACGACTTGCCGGTGCTGACGCGGCCGAAGACCGACAGGTGCAAGTGGCCATGCTCGATCTTGTCGAGCATGCCCTGCACGGCATCGTAGTCGTGTGCGAGCGATTCGCGGACGCCGGCCGGCAGGCGCGTGTCATGGATGAGCTCGCGCAGGCTCTCGCGCGCAAGGCCGAGATGACCCGCACCGCCGTCGGCGGGCGCCTCAGCCTTTGGTTTCGTCCAGGGCCATTTTGGCAACGCGGCGAACGCCCGCTTCCAAATGCTCACTGATTCCTTCCTCAAATTCCTGCGCTGCCGCTTCCGGCACCAGTTTGCCGTGACGCTTCAGCGTTTGCACAAGGCTTCGGCCCAGTGCGTCGAATATCAGGCCGTAGGCCACGGCGTGGACCAGGCCGCCGGCTACGGTGCCGATGCCCGGGAACGCTTTCAGGCCGTTGCCGGACACCGCCAGTGACAATGGCAAAGCCCGACCGACGCGGCTCTGTGTCAGGTTCAGAAAATCCTCGACGTCGAGGTCGCGTGGCGTCGCGCCATAGAGCGAGCACAGTTCCTGCGTCATTGCCGTCCCGATGTAGCCCTGTATCAGCACGTCGGTGCCGGGACTGACTGCGGCCAGCGCGCCAATTACGGCCTTGCGGGTCGAGTTGCGAATAATCTGCTCTGCGCGTTGCTCCCGGTATCGCTGCTCGGCAGCGGCGAGCTTCTCCGCGGCTATCTGGAACACTGCGCGCTCACGCCGGGCGTCCAGTGCTGCGCCGTCGACGGACAGCATGCGGTTGATCGCGACGACCAGCACGCTGATGTCGGCGTCTCGTGTCCGGCGCCGGGTCGACTCACTGCCATCCCCGCGACGCTCGATCACGTCGGACTCACCGCCGGCGGTTACGGCGACAACCTGGTCGCGATTGGCTTCGCCGCCCAGCTCATCGATTCGTTCCAGCAGTCGCTGCATGACGGCGGCAAGCTCGTCACGGTCGTAGCGGTCCGACTTGTTGAGGACGATGATCATCGGCTTGTCGAAACCGAGCAGGGCACGCACTGCGTTGAGCTCGTGGCGCGTCAGGTCGCTGTCGCAAACGAACAGCACGAGGTGCGCGCGGCGCGCCTCTTCGGTAGCGAGTTCGTCGAGGCCCTGTTCGTGACCACCGGTGCCAGGCACGTCGACCAGCAGAATCTCGTCCCCGGAATCGGCCCGCCAGCGATAGCGGCGCACTTCCCGCGTAGAACCGCCGATGACATCGACAGCAACATCGGCATCGGGCACGAGTGCGCGTATCAGCGAGCTCTTGCCGGCGCTGACCTCGCCGAAAAAACAAAGCTGGATCGTACCGTCCGCCTGCGATGCCGCGAGCTGCCGGAGTTCTGACTGCGCCTCGCTGGTATCGACACCGCTTGATTCGGCCTCGCGGAGCCGCTCGCTGATGTCATCCTGCGATAACGGTTTGGCCGCTTTGGTGGATACCGGTTTGCGCCGCACGACGAGACGGAAGATCAGCCAGGCAGCTGCGACGAAAAGCAGCACCATGATCGACAGATAAGCGTACAGCAAGACGGCCGGGCCCTCGCGCAGCCTGTCCCAGATGTTGAGCGCCGATTCGGTGACAAACAGCAATGCGCCCATCGCGACGATAAACACGACGAGCACACCGATTGCGATGGCGAGTCTCAGGAAGCGATCCACCTTCATGCGCGCAGCATACCACCGGACCCTGCAGGGTCAGACCCCGCCCGCCGGGGTCTGACCCTGGCAGGTAGGGTCTGGCCCCAACAGGTGGGGTCAGACCCCGGGGGGTGGGGTCTGGCCCCTTTTTTTAGAGCTGGGTGGTGATCCAGCGGTCGATCTTGGCTTCGAGCATCGACAGTGGCATGGCGCCGTCTTTCAGGACTTCGCGGTGGAAGGCCTTTACGTCGAACTTGTCGCCCAGCCGTGCTTCGGCATTGTCACGAATCTCGCGAATCTTGAGCTGGCCGATCTTGTAGGCGAGCGCCTGGCCCGGAATTGCCATGAAGCGTTCCGCTTCGGCTACGGCGCGCACCTCGGCAACGGCCGAGTTCGCAAACATGTAATCGAGCACCTCCTGGCGCGACCACTGTTTCGCATGAATACCGGTGTCCACGACAAGGCGAATCGCACGCCAGAGTTCCGCATTCAATGCGCCGAAATAACTGTACGGATCGGTATAGATGCCGAGCTCCTTGCCGAGCGACTCGGCGTACAGGCCCCAGCCCTCCGAGTAAGCCGTGAAGCCGCCAAAGCGACGGAAGCGCGGCAGTTCCTCGTTCTCACGCTGGATCATGATCTGGAAGTGATGCCCCGGGATCGCCTCGTGCAGGTACAACGACTCCATGGCCCACTTGCCGCGCGCCTTGATGTCGTAGGCGTTCGCATAAAAGATGCCCGGCCGCGTGCCATCCGGCGTTCCGGCCGAATACGAACCGCCGGCCGCGGAGGCTTCGCGGAACGGCTCGACACGCCGCACCTCGAAGGCCGTCTTCGGCATGACGTCAAACAGCGCCTTCGACAACTCGATGATGTGATCCGACATGTCGCGGTAGCCCTGGATCAGTTCCTCCGGCTCGTCATAAAAAAATTGCGGGTCCGTATTAACGAAGTCGAAGAAGTCCTTGAGGCCGCCCTCGAATCCGACCTCTTCCATGACGCCCCGCATTTCCTCATGAATGCGCGCGACCTCGTCGAGGCCAACCTGGTGAATTTCGTCGGGCGTCAGATCGGTTGTCGTGCGCAGGCGCACCATGTACGCATACCAGTCCGGACCATTCGGCTGCGCGTACAAACCGACAGTCTCACGGGCCGCACCGATATACTCGTCGCCCAGAAAATTGCTGAAGCGCTGGTACGCCGGCACGATCGTGTCCATGATCTTCGCTTCGTACGCTGCGGTCAGCCGCTCACGATCTGCTTCGCTGAAGTCTTCGGGCATGTTCGTGACCGGCGCGTAAAACGCACTGTCCTTCGGATCGTCGACAATGTGCGCGTCGACCTGCGGCAGCAGCTTTTCCATCAGGATGCGAGGTTGTGTCACGCCCGCCGCGATGCCTTCCTTCATATTGGCAATCACCTGGTCGACATTGCGCGAGTAATCGTCCGCACGCGACAGGAAATCGTCGTAGTCCTTTACGGTTTTGAAAGGATGTGCGCTCGTACCGCTGCCGAGCTGCACGAAGAAATTCGTCATGGAATAAAACTGGTTCACCGGGACCAGATGGAACGGGTAGTTGTATCCCTCGAGCGCCTGTTCGCGGTTGATCCTGAAAATGTCGTAGCTGAGCTGGTCCTGGTAGCCCAGCGCATCGCGATCGATCTCCAGCAGCCGTGTGAGAAATTCCTCGTCCATCGCCTTCGCCGCCGCACGATATTCCGGGCTGTTGGTATTCGCCATGCGGTCGTTGTAGCGGTAATCACCGATAAACGAAGCGCTGACCGGGTTCATTTCCAGGTTGCGTTCGAAATACTCGTCAAACAGCGCGTTCAGCGTCGCCGATGGATCGGCGGTGGCCGTTTCAGCGGGTCCCTCGCTCTTCGCGCAGCCGACAAGTAGGAGAAGCGCAGCGCAGGCTGCGGCAGCGGTTTTGTTCATTGGGGAGCCCCTGAATCAGAATCAGGGGATCATAAACCCAAGATCACGTTGCGCAAAGTTCGAAAGGTTTGGTGCCACGGTATCGAGTTCGGCGTCCGCAATACCAAACCATTTCGCCAGCGTTGCCGCGTACTGGTCGGCCGATGTCGACGGAATAAAGCGTCCGCCGCCGACGTCCTCGGCACTGCCGATCTCCAGCGTCGGGTAGCTGCCGTACAGCTGCTGCCCGTTGACGGCGCCGCCGACCACCAGCTGGTTGCCACCCCACGCATGGTCGGTACCATCGCCGTTGGATGTCAGCGTGCGACCGAAGTCCGACTGCGTAAACGACGTGACACTGTCCTGCATACCGATCTCGCCCATCGCGGCGTGGAACGACGCCATGGCCCCGCTGATACCGCCGAGCAGACCCGGCTGGTTCTGGTTCTGGTCATCGTGCGAGTCGAAACCGCCGGTCGCTACGAAGAAGACCTGGCGCTGCATCTGCAGCGTGTCCCGCGCCTGGATCAGGTACGCGACCGTTTCCAGCTGGGTGCCGAGCTGCGACTGCGGAAACGCTGTCGACAGCGGATTGTTGCTGCGCTGGTCGTTCAGCGCGGCAGTTACCGTATCGGCGGCGTCAATTGCCCGGCGCTGTACTTCGGCAAAGGCACGCTCGTAGACCGAGTCGTATTCAGCATCGACGACACGCAGGAATGCCTGGCGCTGCTCGTAGAGAATCGACTGCGGGTCCTGCGAAAAGCCCTGGAACTGCAGCGGACCGCCGGGACCCATGATGTAGGCCACCGTTTCGTCGGCCGACTGGAACAGGTTGGAACCAAACAGCGACGCATTCGTCGCCATCTGCTGGCCGGCAACACCGTCGCGAATCAGGTCCGCCATGCGCCCGGCCCAGCCGGTCGCGCTCGGTGCGGCGCCACGCAATGACGTCCACTGGTCCTGCTGGTCGTTGTGCGAGAACAGTTGCGGCGGCAGCGTCACCGATCCCTGGAAGAACTGGTCGCGTGTCGTCGGCTCGACCAGCGGGCCGACGTTGGTAACAAAAGCCGCGTCGCCCGACTCGAACAATGCCTGGATACCGGGCATCGACGGGTGCAGGCCATAGGTCAACGACCCGCTTCCCGGTGTCGTGATGGGCAACAGGTCCTGTTGCGCGATCGCGAGATTCTGCCGGGAATTGGCATACGCGTTGTACTCGGCATTGCTGCTGGGCACGAGCATGTTGTAGGAATCGTTGCCGCCGAAAAGGAATACGCACACGAGCGCCCGGTAGTCCGTAAACGCACCGCCACCGCCGACCACCTGAGCGTAGGTCACGCCGGGAGCGGCCGCCAGCAATGCCGCTGCGCCGCTGGTACGAAGGAAGTCCCGCCTGTTCAATGTTTTCATCGTATCTCCCCTCGTCCTATCGCTGGTACGCGTATTCGGGTGACGTGACGACGAAGTAGATTGCCTCGGCCGCGCGCAATACCGCGTCCTCTTCCGGGAGCCGCTCGAGCATGCCGGCAATTTCTGCACGTAACGTCGGCGAAATCTGGCCGCCCAGCAACTTGTCCGCCACCATGTCGATCAATGCGTCAATGTCGTCGGCGACATCCATCTCCTCGGAGATGTCGATATAGACGTCGTCATCGCCCAGTTCCTCGTTCGTCTGATTGTTGCCGAACGTCTGGAAGAACATGTAGTTCGTATACCAGGTATTCAGGTACTCGGTGGCAATCTGCAATTCGGGCGCAACCAGCCCGCTGTTCCGGATTTCGCCGGGCGGTGCATAAAACGGACTGAAAAAGTTGAACACCGACGGCGACTGCAGCGCACCCTGCCCGAAAATGATGTACGCAAAATTCAGCGGATACCGCCCACTGTTGGAGGTCGCATTGTAGGCGCGCCAGAGCTGCGTGAGCCGCAGCAGCGGCTCTTTGAGCTTGCCGTCGATCTCCATCGGCATGTCCGGGCGCGCTTCGACGTCGAGCAGGATCGCACGCACGACGGCACCGAGGTCACCGCGTACACCGCGCCCGTTGTCGTTAAACACTTCCGCGACGCGGCGGATGTAGCCGGGCGATGGATTACTGGTTGTCAGCCGCTGGATAAGACGAATGGCGATAAACGGCCCGACGTTCGGGTGGTTAAAGATGTTGTCGAGCGCGTCGGAGAGGTCCTGCTCACCACCCTGCCCGGCCGGCAGTATCACTCCATTCAACAGGGTCTTCTCGCCGGCATCGTGGAACTCCTCCCACAACTGCATCGGAATCACCTGGTTGGCGCGGGTCTGGCGCGCCTGCCGGAAGCTCGGGCTCAGCGCCCAGGTCCAGCCGGTAAAGACGTGCGCAAATCCCTCGATAACCGCCTGGTCGTAGGTCGGTATCGGCTGGCCCTGGTTGTCGAGCTGCTGCGAGCCGTCGATGTTCAGCTCGACCAGCCCGATCGAGAACAGTTGCATGACTTCGCGTGCGTAGTTTTCATCCGGACGGATGTTGAGCGCGGCGTTGGGCTTTTCGTTGCCGAGCATGCTGAGGTAAACGCCCATCGCCGGATGCAGCGTGACTTCTTCCAGCAGGTCGCGGTAGTTGCCGAACGCGTTGCGAGCCAGAAGATCGTAGTAGTCGGCCAGCGCAAAAGGCGCATTGCCGAGCGCCCCGAGTTCACTGACGACGAAGACTTCGGACAGCGCGAAGGCGACACGCTGGCGCAGCTGGTCTTCGCCCCAGAGCGAGTTACGGAACCAAATGTCGGCGCGATCGGCCTGCAGCTGGAAATCGAACTGCGGCAGCGGCAACGATTGCAGGTGCGGCAATTGCAACGAGGCGGGACGCGACATCTGCTGGTCGATCCATGCCTCGAACCGTATGTTGATGACCGTGTTCGCTTCGCTGTCGAGGGCGCCGAACGTCGACTGGTTGAGGAACTGGGTAGCCTCGGCCTTGGTGATCGGCGGGGGTGGTGGCGGAGGCGGTTCCTGGGCACCGCCCGACCCGCCGCCGCAACCGGCGACGACCAGCACGGCCGCTATCGTAACTATCAGTCGGTTCATCTTCATAGTCTTGCCCCGCAGGCGATCGATTTCGAGGAACCCGGTCGTACTATCGGGTTACCGATTCGAGATAGGCAACCTGTTCGCCGGTCAGCAGGTTCCTGAGCCTTACCAGCATCGCGATCTGCTTTTTCTTGACCTCGTTTTCGGCTCGCAGTGCCGATTCGGCGTGCACCAGTACCGCGTCCTCGTCGATCGGCGTCCGGTCGAGGGCCTGCATCAGTGCCGAGTAGGCTTCGGCCATGTCCCATTCGTGCTCGGCGACGCCTGATTGTACCTCGACCACCGCCGCGCGGATATCCGTAAACTGTTGTTTTGTAAGCTTTAAATCGTCCTTATGCTCAAGAATGACGTTCGGCGGGAACAGCTTGCCCCTGAAGGGATCGTCCTTGACGTCCTGCGCCGCCGCCGTGGTTCCCAGTCCCGACAGCATGAGGCACATCAGCAAAATCCGGATTCCCTTGTTCATAGTAACGCTCCTTCTTCCCCTCCGGTTGACTCGAACATCACCGGGAGTTCATGAAATATGTCAAATCGTCTCGCGGGTAACAGCGCGTCGCTCGGCGCCACCCACATTGTCGAGGCCTGCAGCTCATCGAGGTCGATGTAGACCGGGTCGGCCGTCTCCGGCGTCGCAATCAGCAGCGCGACGACGCCTGTCACCACCGCGGCAGCGACGCCGGCACCAATCCGCCAGCGACCGCGGCGCGCCTCCGCCCTGGCCCACACGTCGGCAAACGGCGGCGCACTGCCGTCGGCCGTTTGCTGCGCGTTCTTCAGTCGTCGCCGCAATTTGTCGTCATTCATTCCCGTAGTCCTCGCCAAGTCTTGATCGCAATGCCTTCTTCGCACGGTCGTAGTGTTGCCGCCCGGTACCCGTGGTCACACCCATGACGGCGGACGCCTCTTCAATGGTCATGTCGCGGCAAAACACCAGTTCGATGACGTCGCGCTGACGCCGCGGCAATCGCTGCACGGCCTGCCAGATGCCGGATGAATCGTCGATAACCGGCGCGGCCGCGTGGTGCTCACCGGGATCGACGGCCACCTTGCCCACCAGCCGCAGCCTCGAGGCGATGCGACGGTAACGACTGCGCGACAGGTTCTGAACAACGCCAAAGACGAAGGTCCTGAGCGTCGAGTGCCCGTCGAATCGGGCGCGTCCTGCCAGCAATTCAACGTACGCCTGCTGCACGAGGTCTTCCGCGACCGCGCGGTTGTAGTCGCAGCGGGACAGTGCCCAGCCGAAAACCTGGTCGTGCAGCGCTGCCAGTGCCGAGCGCCGAATCTGTGGGTTATTGTCAAGAACATCGCTGCCACTCATGCCGCCTCCCATGTCATTGGTGGCTCGCGGTGGATGTTCATATGACAGCCTGTCGAAGCTGAATCAGGCGTGAAGACTGAGCCCGAATGCCGTGCTGCCGACGCGGCAGCCGGATGGCGTCTGGTGCAGAGTCATCGAGACCGGCTCGTCACACCCGACCGGATGAAACAGCAGCAGCAGCGTAATGCCGTGTTCCTTTTCGTCGCGACGATGGCTGACACCCGCGTCGCACTGCACGACGAAGTGATCCGTGGCGAATGCGCCGAGATCGTTCAGGCAATCGAAGTACGTCAGCACCTGCCCGCGAATCCGGTTGGCGAGATTGGCGTCGAGCGGCTCGAACACGGCCCAGCGCGTCGCCCTGGCGATCGTGTTGATCATCTGCAAACAGAATCGCCGCACGGGCAGCCGCATGAATTTGCGATCGGCCTCGCTGCCACGGCCCATTGTCATCGACCCGACGACGCGCGACTGGTTAGCGTGGCCATTGAGAATGCAGTTGAGACCGCTGCGCCGCAGCTGCGCCTCATCTTCGTCGTCGAGATCGATGGCAGGGCGCAGGTGCCGATGCAATGTGACCCGGTCGAGGTCCTGCCACGGCCCGTAGGTGCGATCCTGCTTGCACAGGAGACCGGCAATGGCGCCACCGACCGGCCGGTCGTCGTCACTGCCACGCTCCACCATGCGTGGAAAGTAGCCGAGCATGTTCGGGCTGCGGTAGCCCAGCTCGCGCACGCCATCAACGGCCGCGTCGGCGTCATCCCACCCTGCCAGCGGATCGACGATGAGCATCGCGCCACGTTCACGGCAATACATCTCGGCGGCCAGTATTGCGGCCGGCCCGGTATCGCGCCCTTTGCCGGGCGGAGGCAGGTACAGGATATCGAAGCCGTCGACCTGCTCAAGCGCGAACAGGCCAGTGCGGTCCGCGCGGGATCCAACCAGGTCGTAGTTCGAGAGCTCGACACCGTCACTACCGGCCTGTGCCGGGCTCGTGTACGCCGTCTCCCATGCGCTGCCCGGGGCCAGGGTGCGCTCGGGCCGATGCGTCGGGTACGGATGTTCGACTCGCGCCAGCTCCGAGGTCAGCAGTTCATCGCCGGCAAAATCGGACGACGACTCGTCATACGACAGGGCACGAAAAAACTCCTGGTCAATGACGTGGCCCGTCGACGGATCGACACGCTGCAGCGTCAGGTTGAAATGCTCGTCGTCTTCGGCATCGATACCATCGTAGTCGACCGAGGCACGAACATTCTCGGTCGACCCGGGATCAACCGCGCGCAATACGAGCGCCGAGCCACGCGCCGGCAATACCAGCATTGCACCGCGCGCGTCGTTGGCAACGCGAACGACAAAGAGCTGCTTGCCGCCATGTTCAAAAAACTGTTTTGCCGCCGGTCCGAGACTGGAGCGCCCCCAGACGTCGCCGAAACGGCGTCGGAACTCGCCGAAGTTCCGGACGAGAACGGGCGTATTGAGGGGTCCACGAAGCGCACGGCCAACGAAGGCGGCCGTGGTTTCCGGGCACACGTCGATGGGTTCATCCAGCGACGCGATTTCTGTGACCGTGATGCCACGGTCAACTGCATCTGACAAACCTGTCTCCGAACTCGGTCAGATTGGCGTGGCGACAGTGTAAACGGATGCGCGCACCAGTGCACTTCGCTAACCTGTTATGTAATGAGCAACTATCTCGGCAATGCGTATCCCGGCATCAGGGCGAGAATGCCACGGGTGGCCATTGCATCGACGCCGACGCCGGTTTCACGCCACAACGTTCGCATCAACGACCAGTCACGACTCGTCTATGTCAAGCACGACGATGCCACCAGTGCGCTTTACGGCGGCAACAAGGTTCGCAAACTCGAGTACATATTGGGGCGTGGGCTCGACCGCGGCGCACGGCGTATCGCCACCTTCGGTGCGGCCGGGTCGAACCATGCGCTGGCGACAGCGATCCATTCACGTGAGCTGGGGCTCGACTGTACCTGTTTCCTGTCGAACCAGCGCGCGACGCCGAAGGTGGCCGGCACGCTGGCAAAACACGTCGAAATCGGCACCGAGATCGTCAGCTACCGGCGTGAACCGAGCAAGGTCCTTCTGTTCCGCCGCTTCCTGCAAAACCGCAATGCGTGGGCCGTGCCGCTCGGCGGCACCTGCTGGTACGGCGCACTGGGGTTTGTAAACGCCGGCCTGGAGTTCGCCGCCCAGGTCGAGTCCGGCGAACTCGATTGCCCGTCGAGAATCTACGTGGCAAACGGCACGATGGGGACGGTGGCTGGACTGGCGCTCGGGCTGGCGCTCGCCGACCTGCGTTGTGACCTGCACGCCGTAAGGGTTGCGACCAACGACTTTACGCGACCCGAGGTCCTGCAGCGGTTGATCGAAAAGACGGCGCTGTTGATGCAACGCGTCGACAAGACGGTGCCGGCCGACGTCGCGGCGCGCACCCGGGTAACGTGGCGTGAGGGATTTTTTGCCGGCGGCTATGCGCACGTCGACGAGCCAACGCTTGACGCCGTCGCATTCGCAAACCGCGAACTGGACCTTAATCTCGAGACGACGTACACGGGCAAGGCCATGGCGGCCCTGCTGCAGGATGCTGCAACTGTCGAAGAGCCGGTGTGCTTCTGGAACACCTACAGTTCTGCGGCGACAACAAACTCCGGCGCTTTGTCGTGGGACGACGTGGTGCGATCCGGCACAGAACTTCCCGACGAATTCCGGCGGTTCTTCGAACAGGGTTAGTCGGCCGCCCCTTCCTCGACTTCGCTCATCATCTCGCGAATTTCATCCAGCGTGTATTCGTCGGGATCGACTTCGACGACATTCTCGACAACGCTCGCGCGTGCCATGTACTCGGAGGCGTCGTACATGGCTACCCGGACCGGCAATCCGCTCGCCTGTTCGGCGACGGCAAGAATGTGCTCGCGCAGGTGTGAGTTGAGCGGCCGACCATCGGCATCAAGCTGCGCGTCGATCAGTTGCTGCAGGCGTTCGTCGGCGGGCACTGCGTCGTCCTCGAGTGGCGTATGCGCCTCGAAATACAGGAAGCCATCCTGCTCGCCGGCCTGGTAAGGCTCATTGATGATGACAACTCGCTCGCCGATATCGATGAGCGAATACAGAAATTCGATGTTCTCGGGATACAGCCGCACGCAGCCGTGACTCACGCGCATGCCGACGCCGTAGGGCTGGTTGGTGCCGTGAATCAGGTAACCCGGCATGTCGAGCTTCAGCACTCGATGCCCGAGCGGATTGTCCGGCCCGGGCGGCACCACGGCCGGCAACGGATCGCCCATTTCGGCATGCTCCTTGCGCACCGAAGCCGGCACCCACCACGACGGGTCTTTTGCCTTCGCGATGACCGTCGTTTCGCCAAGCGGTGTTTCCCAGCCGACACGCCCGATTCCGATCGGGTAGGTCAGGACCTGTTGCGGTTCGCCCTCGCCCGCCTGCGGAAAATAGAACAGTCGCTTGGTCGCGATATTGAGTACGACGCCACGCTTCTCGACGGGTGGCAATACGAACTGAGTTGGCAGAACGATCGGCGTGTTTTCGCCGGGCAGCCACGGATCGACATCCGGGTTCGCCGCGACAAGTTCGTCATGGCCGAGGCCGTAGGTCCGGGCGAGATCGGAGAGCGTGTCCGTATCCGACGTGAAGACGACTTGCGGCTTGCCAACGACCATCTGCTCCGGTGACGCGAGCGTGAAAGCGCTCGCATCGATCGGCGGTTCGACCGGACGTTCGTCCAGCGGGATTGCCCCGCGCGTGCGGGACCGTTCCAGGCTGTCGGTCAGTTGGTCGACCAGCGCGCAACCGCCGGTCGTCAACGACGTAACGAACAAGAGCGCGATGCGAAGATAGTGATTCGGAGATTTCAATCTGGAGATCCGGGCGGGAACCGGGCCCTAGTCTACCGTATTCAATCGGCTGACCCGCACGCGCAACGGCCAGGTCACGGTCCGCGGCGTGTCACCCCACGCCGCGCGCAGCTCGTCCTCGATATGCAGAACCGGGTCTGTGCCCCGGTCCGCCTCGAAGCGCTTGCAGGCACTCCAGGTCCGCAGGTAGCCGAGCATGTCATTCGCGGTCCAGGACAGGGACATTTCGAACTCGGGCACATCGAGTGCTGTGCCGGGCAGCACGACGCTGGCGAACCCTTCCTCGATCAACGCACGCTCCGGCGGCCAGTAGGGGCCGGTCAGGTCGGTGTAAAGGTGCCGCACCGGGCGGTCGCAATCCACTGAAACGGTGCAGGTCTCGTAGCACCAGATAGCCAGGACGCCATTCGGGCCCACTACACGTTGCGCTTCGTCGAAAAAGCCGGTGGCATCGAACCAGTGAAACGCCTGTCCGACGGTAGCGAGATCGACGCTGCCGGTTTCCAGTTCCGATGATTCGGCCGCCGCGACGCGATAGTCGACCTTTGGATGGGGGCGCGCCGCATCGATCTGCGGCTTGCTCGCGTCCGTCGCAATTACGCTGTCGAAATGTTCGGCGAGTGCGAGTGCGACCTGCCCGCTACCGGTCGCGCAATCCCATGCCAATCGCCGTGCGGGAGCAACGCTCTGCAAGTAGTTGAACAGCGCGGCCGGGTAGGTCGGCCGGTAGGCCGCGTAATCGTCGGAACGTTCGGAGAAATGGTCCTTGAATGCCGCCGGCACTACCAGGTCTTCTTGCAGTCCGGCTCCTTGCCGTCGGCAACTGCCTGGTTGTAAATCGGCAGGGTTTCCTGCCATTCGTTGACCAGGTTTTCGATACGCGTCTCGCTGGTCGGGTGCGTCGAAATCAGTTCCGGCGGGCGTTTGTCGCCCGCGGCCTCGGCCATGTTCTGCCACAGGTTGACAGCCTGTCGCGGATCGAAGCCCGCTTTGGCCATGTACTCCAGCCCGACGATGTCGGCTTCCGATTCCTGGCTGCGCGTGTGCGGCAACGTGATGCCGAGCTGGCTACCGGCGTGCAATGCCTGCTGTGCCGTGTAGGTGCCGCCCGTGTAGCCGCCGCCGAGCACGATCGCGATGGCGTCGATGCCGATGCTCGTCAGCGATGCCCGCGACGCGCGTTCGTTGGAATGACGCGCCGTGACGTGCGCGATTTCGTGACCCATGACGGCGGCGAGCTGGTGTTCATTCTCGGTGACTTCGAGGATACCCGTGAATACACCGATCTTGCCGCCCGGCATGGCGAACGCGTTGACCGATTCATCCTCGAAAACCGCCAGCTCCCATTCGATCTCGCTGTAAGGCGGGTTGAGTTCCCAGACGATGGCTTCGGCGACGCACTTGACGAAATCGATCTTGGCGCGGTCCGTCGACAGCGGCAGCGAATTGCGCATCTGGTTGAATGCGCCGGCCGCCTGCGCTTCCATCTCGGCGTCGGACTTCCAGATAGCCTGCTTCCGGCCGGTCGGCGAGGTCGAACACGCGGCAACCAGCTGTGCGGCGATAACCAGGGAAATCAGTGCTTTGAAACGACTCATGACCGGAAACTCCTCGAAACTCCTCGCAATTATACCTGCCCTAGGTTCGACTGGCCGCCGGCCCGTCGGTTCCGCCGTCTAGCGCGGCAGGCGCGATTCGAACCGCCGGCGCCAACCGGCGTCGTCCGCCTTCTCGAGCGCACCATCGATGTTCGCCAGCAGGCGTTTCTGCAGCGGCTGCTTGATCTTGTACTGCACGGAATACAGGTCACGGTCCCGGGCGCGTTCGGCGAGCAGTTCGTCGCTCGTCCGAATGCCGTCCGCAAGCTTGAGGTCCAGTGCGCGCGTGCCGTACCAGTGCTCTCCGGTCGCAACCTTGTCGAGGTCCAGCCCGGGCCGGTACTTTTCGATCGCATCCTTGAAGAGTGTATGCACGTCCTCGAGTTCTTCCTTGAGCTTGGCGCGATCCTCGTCGGTGTTTTCGCCGAACATCGTCACCGTGCGCTTGTACTTGCCGGCCGTGATCTGCTCGAAGTCCACACCGTGCGAATCGAGCAGGCGGTTGAAGTTCGGGATTTGCGCAAGCACGCCGATCGAACCGAGAATTGCAAACGGCGCCGCATGAATCTCGTTGGCGACGCAGGCCATGAGATAGCCGCCGCTTGCTGCCACCTTGTCGACGCAAACCGTCAACGGGATGTCGCGCTCGCGAATGCGTACGAGCTGCGAGGCCGCAAGTCCGTGCTCGTGAACCATACCGCCGTGGTTCTCGAGGCGCACGATGACTTCGTCGCCCTCTTCGGCGACGTCGAGTACGGCGCTGACTTCTTCGCGCAGGGAAGGTACGGCACTCGCTTTCAGGTCGCCTTTGAAGTCGATCACGAAGCTGCGCGGCCGCCTGGCCTGGTCTTTTTCCTTGTCCTGCTTTTTCTTCGCCTTCGCCGCTTTCTTGCGTTCGTCCTTGGTGGAAATCGCGTTGCGCAATGCGTCGGCCAATACTTCGAATTTTTTGTTGAGGTGGTCGACTTCGAGGCCGTCCTGGGTGCCTTTTCGACCGGACGATGTGGCCACGCCGATGATTACGACGATACCAGCGACAATCGTAATGACCTTGAGCAGGAACAGGCCGTACTCAGCCAGGAATTCCATCATACGGCGATGCCAACGTTATTTTTTTGCAGAACCTGTTCCGCGCGATAGCTCGAACGCACCATCGGACCGGCGACGACCTCGACGAACCCCTTTTCGAGTCCTTCGGTGCGATACGTATCGAATTCCTCCGGCGTGACATAGCGCTCAACCGGCAGGTGATTCGGCGTTGGCCGCAAGTACTGGCCAAACGTCAGGATATCGACGTTGGCGGCACGCAGGTCGTCCATGGTTTTCATGATCTCGTTGTCGCGCTCGCCGAGTCCGAGCATCAGGCTGGTTTTCGTGAGAACGTCCGGGCGGTGTGCCTTGGCATGGCGCAGTACCTCGATCGTTTGCTCGTAACTTGCGCGCGGGTCGCGGACGGGATGCGTCAGGCGCTTGACCGTCTCGACGTTCTGCGCGAACACTTCGAGTCCCGAGTCGACAACGAGTTCAACGTGCTCGGTGACGCCATTGAAATCCGGTGTCAGTGCCTCGACGGCGGTGTCCGGGTTGAGGCGCTTGATCTCGCGCACACATTCGGCGTAGTGCGATGCACCGCCATCAGGCAGGTCATCGCGGTCGACGGACGTGATGACGACGTATTCCAGTCCCATGAGTTGCACGGCCTTCGCCGAGTTCAGCGGCTCCTCCGGGTCGAGCCAGCCCTTCGGGTTGCCGGTATCCACGGCGCAGAAACGGCAGGCCCGTGTACAGACGGAGCCCATCACCATGATCGTCGCGGTGCCCGCATTCCAGCACTCGCCGATGTTCGGGCACATCGATTCTTCACAAACCGTGCTCAACCGGTGCTCATGCACGATCTTGCGCGTGCTCGAATAACCGACGCCCGATGGCATTTTCGCCCGCAGCCATTTTGGCTTGTCGCCACGCACGAGCGGCACCGAGTCACGACGCACTTTCTGGCCATTCTTGACGGCCCGAATGCCTTCGCTTGTCTCGTACTTGCTGCCGCTTTCCACACGTGTGTCGACGATGGGAATACCGCGAAACTTGCTGGTGTCATTGCTCATAGCGGGGCGCATTGTCGCACAGTCACGGCCGGACCCAAACAGCCAGGGCCAGACCCCGCCGAGCGGGGTCTGGCCCTGGCGCGTGGGGTCTGGCCCTGGCGGGTGGGGTCTGGCCCTGATAAAAAAATCCCGGCCGGAGCCGGGAGAATCAGGGGGAAAGGGGTTCAGACGCCAGTCAGAATTCAGTGGAGTCTCGACCAGCTGACCAGCTTTACAGCATCCTGTTGCAGGTCAAAGTTGCGGGCGAGAATCGCTTCGATGTCGCGCCGGTCCGAGTCCTGCTCCATCGGGCAGTTCAGTTCGACCACTCCGCAGAATTCGTTACCGCCGCGATAGTCGGCGTCGGTAAGGATGAACTGCGTGTAGTACTTGGCGGACATGTGACCAAATTACGCGTCCGGGACGTCAGTTACTGTGAGCCAGAGCACAAATCGCCGCATATCGGGCCGGAGATGCCGAAAATTCGACATAAGTCACAACCCGTACCGATTTGGCGTAAAATTTGGCCCGGTTTGGACACGTGGCACAGATTTGCTGTCAGAGCCTATGTAACATCCGGTCCCACTCGCTTGAGCGTGGGCGGGTCACCAAGGAAACACTAAGGGAATCAAATAGATGGTCGCGAAATCCGGACTATTGAAAGTCGCCTTCACAGTCATTGCCGTTGTATTCGCCGGTGTCGCCAACGCCCAGGGCGAATTGCGCGAGACCTTTTTCAAGGAAGCCGACGCCGCAAAAGCTGCCGCCGAAGCCGCCAATGCCGAATTGCTGGCGCCCCGCAGCTGGGGCCGCGGCATGAACGAGTATCAGGACGCCGAAGAGGCCCTCGCACGCGGCCGCAACATCGAAACAGTACGTTCGAATGCGTCGGACGCAGCGACTCATTTCCGCGCGGCCGCAAAAGCCGCGGAGCTCGCCCGCACGCATTTCGCCCAGGCACTGAAGAGCCGCCAGGACGCCGCCAACGCGCTCGCGCCCAAGCTGTCGCCCGAGCTTTGGGACGACGCACAACGCACGTTCCAGCGCGCCATCCAGATTCTCGAACGCGGCGACCTGAAGAACTCGAAGAACAACGAGATCAAGGCGACAACGCTGTACCGTGATGCCGAGCTCGACGCCATCAAGAAGCAATACCTGACCGATACGCGGCAGTTGCTCGCCGATGCCAAGCGCGCCCGTGTCGACCGCTACGCGCCGATTACCTACAACAAGGCCACCAGCCTGCTGGCCCGTGCCGAGCGCGAGTTGAATGAAAATCGCTACGACACGGACCTGCCGCGCAGCCTTGCGAAGCGCGCCAACTACGAAGCGAAACACGCGATCTACCTTTCCGAGATCGTGCGCCAGGTTCGCGACAAAAAACTGACGGCCGAGCAACTGGTATTGCTGTGGGAACAACCGATGGAAGCGATTGCCGGCGTTGCCGACATCGTGCCGGACATGCAGGACGGGCCCGACAAACTCTCGGCAGAGCTCGTCGCCTATTTTGAACAGCAGGCGAACCAGCTGCAGGCGTTGCAGCAGGAACAGGCCGAGAACGCGATCCGCATTGCCGACATGGAAGACGAGCTCGCGGCACTCGACGAACGGCTCGGCGGCGCAACGGCGGAGCGTGCGGCACTGGTGCAACGCATCGAAGCCCAGGAGCGCGTCAAGCAACAGTTCGAACAGGTCGAACAGATGTTCAGCAACGAAGAGGCACGCGTTTTCCGCGAGGGCAACAACGTCATCCTGCGTCTCGTCGGTCTAAGCTTCGACAGCGGCGCATCGCAGATCAAGCCGGACAACTTCGACTTGCTCGCCAAGGTGGAAAAAGCCATCGACGTTTTCCCGCGCAGTGAACTCATCATCGAAGGCCATACCGACTCGCACGGCGGCGACGACCTGAACCAGAAACTGTCGCAGGAACGGGCCGAGTCCGTGCAGCAGTACATGATCAACGCGATGCGAATTCCGACCTACCGCCTGATCGCGACCGGCTACGGCGAAACCCGGCCGGTAGCGAGCAACGAGACCGAGTCGGGACGCGCGCGTAACCGCCGCATCGACATCGTGATCAAGCCGAACCTCGAGTCCAGCTAGGCCTGCAAACTCGCGTCGTGACCGCGCCACCATTCGGCAATGGTGTGCGCGGTCCGTTCATTGACCAGGTAGCCGTATTCGGAGTGCACGTTCAGCTGCCCGTCGAGCCTGAACCACGTGTAAATCGATTCGTCCTCGATGGATTCGACGAGACCGAGTTGCAGCATTTCGCGAAAGTCGTTCGCGAACCGCGCATCCAGCGCGGTCAGGTCACCGATGGCCGCGAGATTCTTCCAGCGTTTTGCGTTCGCGGGAAAGCGTTCGCGACCGTTCGCGCCGAATCCCTTGATGCGCTTCTGCATGAATCTCTGCCCCAGCGGACTGCCCATCGTCAGCCACAGGTCGACCGTTACCGCGTTGCCGTGCCGGTGCGTAAGCTGCCACAGCGAATCGTACGCAATGATCGAACCCATACTGTGGCCGATCAGCAGCAACGGGTGTTCGCCGCCCGCCGCTGCCAGTAACGGGACCTTGAGCTTCTGGCGCGTGTGATCGGCAATGCCGTTCTCATTGCTGACGTAGCGATTCAGGTCCCGCAGGTGAACCTCCATGCGCTCGCTCGCGATGTGCGGAATCAGGAACGGCAGGCGGTCGCCGAGGCGGTAGATCCAGCGCGTGAGACGACGGGTCCAGGCCGTGGCTTCACGCACGTCCTGTGCGCTCGGGCCGGGTTGTTCTATCACGGCGTCGATCGCCGCACGATCCAGGTCGAAGTCGCGGTGACCGCGGTAGAAATCGTATGTCCAGGACACGATGTCGAAACTGCCTGACGTCGTCGCTATCGCTCTCGCGACGGCCGGGTCGGCCCGCTCGACGCCGGCCAGCAGGCAGCGCAGCAGTGCATCACGATGCAATTCCGGTTCGGGCTTCGGCAACAAACCTGGAACGTAAATAATGATCGGGTGCGACATCGCGCTCAGGGTTCGGCCAGGATTGGTACGAGTTGCCCGATGTCGTCGACTTCGATATCGGCGCGTGCGAATCCGTCCGGCCACACGTGGCCAACGCGATTGACCCACGCCGTCCGTAACCCGGCCTGTCGGGCGCCGTCGACGTCGTATTCCCAGTGGTCGCCGACATGCAGCGTTTCTTCCGGCGTCGCCCCGCCCGCCCTTACCGCAACGTCAAATATCAGTCGCGCGGGCTTCGCCGCGCCGGCTCTTGCCGCCGTTACGATGTCGTCAAACAGATGGTCGATCCCGATCTTGTCGAGTTTCGCGTTGCCGTTGGTGACCGCGACCAGCGTGAACTGCCGCCCCAGGGATTCAAGTGCCGGAACGACTTCCGGAAAGATGTCGGGCGAATTCCGGATCTCGTCGAACACGTCGAATGCGTCGTCCACGAAATCTGTGCCATAGCCTGCCGCGATGCCCACCCGCGAAAGCACCATGCGACGCATGAAGGTCAGGTCGTGCGAGCGGTCGGCAAACTCTGCGCCCACCTGTTTGCGTATCTGCCAAATGTCATCGCGCGAGAACATCTCGGTGATGCGCGGAAAATTAGCGCCGAGCCACTCGTAGAGCTTGGTTTCCGCCCGACGGATCAGCGGATGAATCTCCCAGAGCGTATCGTCGAGGTCGAGCGTTATCGTACGTATGCCATTCACGCTAACATTGTGGAACCAAACCCCGGGTGAGTCCAACAAGAGGGAAACCACCGTGAAATACCTGCACACCATGGTGCGCGTCAGCGATATTGACGCGTCGCTCGATTTCTACTGCAACAAGCTCGGCCTCGAGGAGCTCCGGCGTTACAACAACGAACAGGGACGCTTCTCGCTTGTTTTCCTGGCAGCACCCGGTGACGAAGACGCACAGGTTGAACTGACCTACAACTGGGACCCAGAGGAATACGGCGAGGGACGCAACTTCGGCCACCTCGCGTACCAGGTCGAGAACATTTACGAAACCTGTCAGCGCCTCATGGACGGCGGCGTCACGATCAACCGGCCACCTCGCGACGGCCGCATGGCCTTTGTGCGATCACCGGACAATATTTCGATCGAGCTGTTGCAGGAGGGCGACGCCCTGCCCGCCGCAGAACCCTGGGCGTCGATGGAAAATACGGGTCACTGGTAGTCAGGTACCCGGTGGCAACAGCGGCGGCAGCGGATTCGCAGCCGCCGCTTCGGCCGCTTCGTCACGCAACGGGACGATCTTGCGCAGCGCCAAGGACAGGGCAGCACCGTCCCAGCCGCTTCCGTTGCGGCCGTAGGTCGCCGCTGAAAGCTTGCGCAGTTCGCTTGAGAGCGGCTCACTCACCCGGCCGGCAAACTCGCCGACGCTGCGTGGTGCATTGCCCGGCCACTGCAGTCGTCCCCACTCGATCACGGCCGCTTTGACGCCGGCGGCGTCGCCAGCCGCCGCGGCCTTGCGGGCCGCCTTCACAAATTTTGCCTGCTGCTTGTAGATCGGCGGCGGCCCGGGATCGCGCGGTTCCCGGCGCGATTCGCGGTCGCTCATGCGCCAGGCGAGTGCGGTTAGCAGCCAGCCGACGGCCAGCACCTGTGCCGCCAGCTTCCAGAAGCCGCCATTGACGTCGACGACGGCCGGCTCAGCCGGCGCTTCGTTTTCCGGTGCCGCCGGCTCCGGCTCTTCAGCCTCCGGTTCCGGCAGCGCCATTGCCTTCACCTGCAACGTCCTGGCGGGCAAGCGTGCTTCACGCCACTCTTCCGCCTCGATATCCCACCACGGCAGGACGAGTTCGGGAATCTCGATATTGCCGCCACGCACCCCGATCATCGCGTACTGGTCCTGGCGCACGCCGCGGATGCCCTCCGCCTCGATCCGCCGGCTCAATTCCGGCTTGTCCGCATAAATGTTCATGCCGTCGATCTGCGGCGGCTCGATCGCGGGGATCTGGGTCTCAAGCTGGCCAAGCGCACTCACCGTAACGCGCCGCGTGATCGGTTCGCCGGCGTCGATGCGATCCGGTTCTCGCGACCACTCTTCGCCGAGCTGCAGGTCCCGTGCCGGCAGCCAGACTGCATTAGGGTGCCGCGCCGGCGGCGCCGGTATCGGCTTCACCGTTATCGTGTGCGGGTTCGAATCGAACACCTTGCGGCCGGTAATGCGGCCATCGCGAAGCACGCGCGCTTCGAATCGCGCCGGCGAAATCGAAATCTCGCCGCTCTCCTGAGGGTAGATGGCGAAGGCGCGCTCATGAACCTGGTAAGCACGCCCATTCAGTATCGCGTCGTACGAACGCTCGTCGCCGGCCAGCTCGATGAGCGCCTCGGCGCCGGCAAACTGCGGCTCACGCAGCGCAGGCTGTCGGACCTGCACCGCCCGGTAGATTTTGATCCGATACAAAATCTGCGACTGCACATAGGCTTCTTCCTGATCGACCTCGCTCGTCACGAACACGTCGGCCTCACCCGGCGGCGCTTTCCTCGGTTCGTTGACCACGATGCTGACGGGCTGGCTCGTCTCGGTGCCGACCGGGATCGGCGGAATCTCGAGCGTGCCGGTCCGTTTCGCCATGAGTGCCACCGACCAGGTCTTGCTGCGACTGATCTGCCCGTTGACGATCGACGTATTGCTGAGTTGCGACACCTGACCGCGGTAAAAGTCGGTATCGAGGACCGTGAGGTCCGGCTCCATGTCGATGTTCGTATCGACGAAGATCTTGAGCTCGAACGATTCGTTGAGATCGACTTTCGGCCGATCGACGCGCGCGATCACGTCCGCCTGTACTGCCGACCACGACAGGAACAGCACCATGCCCAGGGAAACGATGTGCTTTTTGCTTACCACGGTTGAACCTCGTTGTCCGGCCACACGTTGTTGCCGTCCTGGTCCTTGCCGGACCGTTTGTACTGGTGACGAAACTTGGTGCGCAACAGGCCGCCCGGGTCGTCCGGGATGCGTCGCAGCCATTGTTCCAGCGCTTGTTCTTCTTCCTGTTGGCGCCGCAGCTCGGCGAGCTCCGCTGCCGACAGTTGCTGTACCTCTTCCCCGTCCTGGGCTTCTTCGGCTGCGCGCTGCAACTCCTCCTGCAACGCCTGCATGTCGGCCTCGCTCATCTCCTGGTCGCCCCGATCGGTTGGATCGCCCTCTTCGCTCTCCGACGGTTCGCCCTCGTTGCCCGCCTGTTGCTGATCGCTTTGCTGGTCCGACTGCTCGCCTTCGCCGCCAGGATTTTCCGTCGACTGCTGGTCGTCGCCCTGTGCCTGCTGCTCCTGTTCCTGCTGTTCTTTCGCCTTTTCGACCAACTCCAGGTTATAGCGGGCATCCTCGTTGTCCGGCTCGCGATCGAGCACCCGCTGGTACGCATCGATCGCCCCGTCAAACTTGCCCTGCATCGCAAGCGCGTTGCCGAGATTGTAAAGACTGCGCGGGTCGTCCCGCTCGGCGAGCAACGCGGCGCTGTCGGCATAGCTGGCGGCGCGGTAGCGCGCGACCGCCTCCCAGTCCCGGTTCTCGAACAGGTCGGCCGCGGCCGACGGTTTACCGTCTTCCAGCGCGCGCTCGGCCTGCTGATTTTTGTTGAACCACAGATCGCTCCAGGTATCGGCATGTGCCGCCTGCGGAAACGGCACGACGACGATAAGCGCCACCAGCACCCACCCGCGCCGGAATGCCAGTGCGGCAAGCGGTAATAACAGCAGCACGATCCACGGGCCTTCCTCGCGCCAGCGGTCTGTCGCCAACGCATCGTCGCCGGCCGCGCGGCCGGCACCGGCAATCTCACCGGTCAGAAGTCTGTCGAGGTCGCGATTGCCCGGCGTGATGGTCGCATAGCGTCCGCCGCCGGCACCTGCCAGCGCGCGCAATCCGGACACCTCCAGCCGGGGCACCGCGATGCGCCCGCGATTGTCCGTCACGAAGCCACCCGACTGACGCGGAATCGGTGCACCTTCTACTGTACCGACCCCAAGGATCGACAATGAATAACCGGCACTCTTCAGGTCGCGCGCGCGTTCGCTCGCTGCCGGCGACGAACCGCCGTCCGTAATCAACAACACTTCGCCGTACATCGCGCCCGCTTGCTCCAGCAGCTGCTGGCCCTTGTTGATCGCGACCTCCGGATAGCTGCCGCGACTTGGCATGATGTCGGTGGACAGGCTGTTCACCAGCGACGCAATGGTGTCCGTATCCGTCGTCAGCGGCGTGACCGTAAAGGCGTTCGCGGAGTACACGACCAGCGCCGTCTGTCCGCTGGAGCGGCGCTCGAGAATATCGAGGACCTTGAGTTTCGCGCGTGCCAGGCGGCTTGGTGCGACGTCCTGGGCATCCATCGAACGCGACAGGTCGAATGCGATGACCAGTGCCTCGTCGGCGCGGAAAACCGGTTGTTCAATGCGTTGCCACGTCGGACCCGCCAGCGCCGTGCAGGCCAGCACGCCGACCAGGCTCGCTAACCACCAGCGGGGGTCGCTACCGCCCCGCGGCGCCCTGGACAAGACGTGCGGTAACAGTGCTTTGTCGATCACCTGTTGCCAGCTGCCGGCACCGAGCCGGCCGCGCGCCAGCACGACAGCCAGAACAACGATGGCCGGAATGCCGAGCAGCCATTCGGGGCGCAGAAAATGAAACTCAGCCAACACTGGCCTGTGCCTCCGCCATTCGTCGAACCCGCGCGCGGGCCAGCAAGCTGGCGAGCGCCGCCAGCACGACCAGTCCCAGCGACGCACCGAGCGGCCAATAGAAGTAGGACTTGACCGGGCGGAACCCGGTTTCGGGCTCCTCGACCGGCTCGAGTTCGTCGACCAGTGCATAGATGTCCTGCAGGCTCGCCGTGTCCGTCGCGCGGAAATAACGTCCGCCCGTCAGTCCCGCGATCTGCGTCAGCGTCTCCTCGTCGAGGTCCGCCGACGGATTGACGCGACGGCGTCCACTGAGCAGCGAATTCACTTCCATCTGCTCCGCACCGATACCGATCGTGTAAACACGCAACCCGATCTGCTGCGCGAGCTCCGCCGCCTTCAGCGGTGCAACCTCGCCCGCCGTGTTCGCACCGTCAGTGAGAAGAATGAGCACCTGCTCGCCCTCGTCTACTTCCTGTTCATGGATGCGTCGAACAGCGAGCGTTATGGCATCGCCAATGGCCGTTTTTTCACCGGCGAGACCAATAAATGCCTCCATGAGCAGGACGTTGACGGTCTCGCGATCGAGCGTCAGCGGTACCTGGAGATAGGCACGCTCGCCAAACAAGATCAGTCCGATCCGGTCGCCCTCGCGGCGCGCGATGAAGTCCGACGCGACAGCCTTGGTCGCCGTCAACCGGTCGACGCGGCGTCCCGCCAGCTCGAAATCTTTCTGGTCCATGGAGCCGGACAGGTCGACAGCCAGCATCAGGTTGCGGCCGGCCACGGGCACATCGAGCTCATCTCCGATGCGCTCCGGTCGCGCGGCAGCCACGACAAGCAATGCCCAGGCGAGGACCGCCACCCAGGTGCGCCAGTTGACGAATTTTTCCGCGCCGCCACGATCGCGCAGCGTCGCAAAACTGTCGAGGTTCGGCACGCGCAGGCCGGCTTCGGACAGGTCGCGTGCCTCCGGCAGAAACCGGTAGACGAGCAGCGGCAACGGCAATGCCAGGAACGCCCAGGGCCACGCGAAAGACCACATCAGGCAGCCCTCCGCAGTGGTGTCGAGAGCCGGATCTTCACGGCCGACAACAACGCGTTTACGTCGACATCGTCGTGCTCGCTATCCGGGTCGCGATACGGCAGCGACAACAGGCTTCTGGCGCCCGCCCTGTGGAAATACGGAACCGGCAGGCCCTTGTCCAGCCAACGCAACCAGGCTTCGCCGGTCAGGCCGGCCACCTCGTCGCGCGGCGCGTAGGCCAGCATGGCACGCCGCAGGAGCTCGGACAATTCCTTCGCAAGCAGCACCGGGTTGCGGTGGCGAAGATAGTCGGTCTCGAGATCGGCCAGTTCGCGCAGCGCGTAGCGACGCGGCGCATTCCGACGCCACCGCTTCGCCCAGCGAATGGCCTGCCAGGCCAGCAAACCGAGTGCGATCGCGATCAGCACCCACCACCCCGGTGCCAGCGGCCACCAGCCAACCGGGTCCGGCAGGTGCAGGTCGCGCAACGGCAGCTGGTCGGGATCCATCAGTGGCTCCTCCGTCCCAGTGCCGTTTGCAGCGACGACACCGGGTCATCGTCGGTGGACATCGGCATCAGGTGAACGCCGTAGCGCTGGCAGAAACTCTCCAGGTCGTGCTGGCGTTCTGCAAAGTCGTTCGCGTAGTCGCGGCGTGCTGCCGGAATCATCGTGTCGATCGCCATCTCGTCGTCGCCGGACACCAGCCGGTAACGTCCTGGCGGTGGCAATTCGCGTTCGATCGGGTCGTTGATGAACAAGGCCAGCACTTCATTGTGACGCGCAACACTCGACAGGTACGACTGCGCGCCCGTGTTGAAACCAATGAAGTCACTGACAACGACGACCAGGCTGCCCGGCCGGGCAACGCGCCGCAGCGCCGACATCGCGTTCGTCAACGGCTCGGTGCCATCGGGGACACCTTTTCGCGACCAGTCCGGATGCTCGACGAGTTCGTGGACAAAGCGCAGCGCGGCGCGACGCCCAAGACGCGGCTTCAGCTCGCGGTGCGTCGTGTCGCCGAATATCAGCCCGCCGAGCCGGTCGCCGCGATGATGCGCAGCCCAGGCGAGTAATGCGGCTGCGCGGCTGGCATTGACGGACTTGAAACAACCTCGAGTCGCGAAGTGCATGCCCGAGCGCAGGTCGACGACGACCAGCACCGGTCGCTCGCGCTCTTCGCGGAACAACTTGGTGTATGCCTCGGTGCTGCGTGCCGTTACGCGCCAGTCGATGCTGCGCGGATCGTCGCCGGGCTGGTAAGGACGTGACTCGTCGAATTCCATGCCACGCCCCCGAAAATGCGAAACGTATGCGCCGGTTTGCAGCGAATTGACGCGCAACACATCGAGCGCGATGGCGCGCGCCGGCCCGTTGAGTCGGATCAGTCCCGCCTGGCTGACAGAGACGGGCGACGCATCTTCGGGGATGTGATCAAGCCTGTGCACGGTTGACTCTGTTAGGGCACACGCGAACCTCTAAGGCACTCCGACGCCGTCGAGAATGCCGGTGATGACCGTGCCCGGATCGACGCCATCGGCTTCGGCCTCGAACGACAGGACGAGTCGGTGGCGCAACACGTCCGGTGCGACGGCCTGGATGTCTTCGGGACCGACAAAGTCGCGGCCGGCGAGCCACGCGTGAGCGCGTGCGGCGCGATCGATGCCCATACTGGCACGGGGACTGGCGCCGTACAGCACCTGCCCCGCGAGCGCGTCGCTCACGGCGCCCGGGTTGCGCGTCGCGACGACCACGTTGACGATGTATTCCTCGAGTTCCGGCGCCAGGTGCAGGTTGAGAATGTCCATGCGCGCGGCCTGGATCGATTCCCACGACAGCAGCTCGGGCGGCTGGAACGCGTCGCGCTCGCCGCTCTTCGCTTCGTCGCGGTTCAGCACCAGGATACGTCGCTCGTCTTCCGGCGTCGGGTAGTTCACCTCTACGTGCAGCAGGAACCGGTCGAGCTGCGCTTCGGGCAGCGGGTAGGTGCCCTCCTGCTCGATCGGGTTTTGTGTGGCCATGACCATGAACAGGCCGTCCAGCGGGTACGTCTTGTCACCGACCGAGATCTGGCGTTCCTCCATCGATTCGAGCAGCGCCGATTGCACTTTCGCAGGCGCACGGTTGATCTCATCGGCAAGGATCAGGTTGTGGAACAGCGGGCCTTTGCGGAACTCGAAGGTACCCTCCTGTGGCCGGTAGATGTCGGTGCCCGTCAGGTCGGCGGGCAGCAGGTCCGGCGTAAACTGCAGGCGGTGGAAACTGCCCTCGACGCTTTCCGACAGCACCTTGATAGCGCGTGTTTTCGCGAGCCCCGGCGCGCCTTCCACGAGCAGGTGGCCGTCGCACAGCAGCGCAATCAGCATGCGGTTGATCAGGTGCGTCTGACCGATAATCAACCCGCTGGCGTGTGCTTCGAGTTGCTGAAATTGTTCCCTGACGCTCATTAAGTACTCCATCGTGCGAGGCGGCGTGCCATTCTAGTGATGATGCGTTGTGCCGCCAACTCGTCGCGCCGAAATTTCTCGAAATGCGAGCCCAATTGCGTAGTATGGGCCCCAATTCTGGCCAGTGTGGTGCGACATTCTTGCAGGATCCTGATGGAAACCGGGTTTTTTGCGTATCGGCCGCCCTGGCTTCACTGCTGCTACTCGCCTGCCGGGCCGAACCCGGGACCAACGATCAGGCCGCGGCCTCGATGCTCCCCGCAGCGGAGGTCACGACAACCTGCAGCGAAGCCGCGCACCTCAGCGGCGATATGACAGGCGCCATCGAAACCCGCTTTGCGTACACCGCGGATGCGCTCGACTGTGAGAGCATGCGCCGGCCGGACAACGCCGGCGCCCGGTTGCGTTTCGTCGGTGGAAGCGGCACAGACCGGTTGTCGGTCATTATCGCAATTCCGGGACTGGTCCGCGGCGAACCCGGCAGCGAGCTCGCGAGCAATGTTACGGTGACGGTCGAGGGCAGCGGCCGTTTTTTCAGTTCCGCCGACCTCGAATCCTGCTGGACCGACGTCAATGCCCAGGATCCCATCGACGATGCACAATACGCGATATCCGGTGAGGTCTACTGTATCGCGCCGCTCGCCGAACTCAATGGCAGCGGCGCCGTGACGATCGCCCGGCTGTCATTCTCGTCAACGCTCGACTGGGACGCGACGTGATCACCCGAATGTCATACACAGTGATTGCCTGCGCCCTGCTGGCCGGCGGCTGCAAGGAACCTCCATCGCCCGAAGCCTTTACGGCCGATGGCACGGCACTCAGCAAGACCTACGATCTGGATACATTGACGATCGAGAACGATGTCGGCGAGCGGCTCGAATTCGATGTTTACCTCGCGCTGACGTTCGAACAGCATCGCCAGGGACTGATGCACGTCCGGCAAATGCCCGAAACAACGGGCATGCTGTTTGTCTACAAGCGACCCGGCATCCGTTCGATCTGGATGAAGAATACCTACATCCCGCTCGATATCCTTTTTGTCCGTGCCGACGGCACAGTGTCGTCGATCAATCGCAACGCGACGCCGCTGACCGAAAACTCGCGCAGCGCCACGGAGCCCGTCAAGTACGTAATCGAACTCAACGGCGGCATCGCCGAGAAGTACAATATCGGCATGGCCAGCCGGATTATCTGGAGCCCGAGCGATGATGTCAGCGAGTAGCCGCAGGAACTGGATCGTGTTTTTCGGTGTCGGACTTGTCGCCGCCGCGGCGTCTTTGCTCTGGATCGGCAGCCACGAATTCAGCGACGAAATCGTTCGCCGACCCATCCGGCACACGGCGCAACTGGCGTTTGCAATTTATATCCTGATCCTGGTTGCGCGACCGCTGCAGCAGATTCTGCGGGCCGACTGGACGGCCAGCCTGCTGCGCAAGCGGCGCCTGCTCGGCGTCGCACTGACGTCGGCGATGACGGTACACCTCGGTCTGATCGCGTATCGCTTCGGCAGCCAGCCCGAGCTCTCCTATCCGCTGTTCAATCTGGTTGTCGGTGGCGGCGCGTACGTCATGCTGTACCTGATGTTCATCACGTCGTTCGATGGCCCGACCCGGGCGCTCGGGCCCAGGAAGTGGAAGCTGCTGCACCGAACGGGGCTGGTGTACGCCGCGCTGATCTTCGGCATTCCCCGCAATCTCGAGCACGCAATGACCTGGGACTACTGGAAGTTCGGTATCCCGTTCGTCATTGCCGTCATTGTCCGGATTACAGCGTGGCAGCTATCGCGGCGGCGAGATAGTCAACGTTCGCCTGCGTGATCCCGGCCACGTTGATGCGGCTGGACGCGACCATGTAGACGCCGTGGTCAATCTTGACCTGCTCGACCTGCGCCGGCGTGAGCCCAAGGAAACAGAACATCCCGGTAGCGCGTACCAGGTGTGAGAAATCGTGCCCCGGCGCCTTTTCTTTCAGCTTGTCGTTCAACAGCGCCCTTACGCCCCTCAGCCGGTCGCGCATTTCGGCCACCTCACCCACCCACTCGGAATACAACGCTTCGTCATTGAGGATCGTTGCAACGATGGCAGCGCCGTGGTCCGGTGGCATTGAATAGAGTGTTCGTGCAAGACCGCTCAGTTGCGTCGCGACGATATCGCGCGTTGCCGAATCACGGCACAACACGGACAGCGAGCCGGTGCGGTCGCGGTACAGACCGAAATTCTTGGAGCATGAGTTGGAAACGACCATCTCCGGTACCCGGGTCGCAAGATGGCGAATGGAAAACGCGTCCTCGTCGAGCCCCCGTGCAAACCCCTGGTACGCCATGTCGACGAGCGGCACCAGCTCGCGCTCAACGATGACATCCGCGACGGCGCGCCACTGGTCCTCGTCGAGGTCCATACCGGATGGGTTGTGGCAACAGGCGTGCAATACGACCAGGTCATTGGCGTCTGCCGTTTTCAGCGCCGCCAGCATGCCGTCAAAGTCGATCTTATGCGTTTTCGTGTCGTAGTACGGATACGGTTGCAATTCAAAACCCACGCTGCCGAGCAGCGGTACGTGATTTGCCCAGGTGGGTTCCGATACCCACATCCTGGCACCGGGATTAGCCTTGTACAGCAGGCCGGCGGCGAGTCGCAGTGACCCGGAACCACCGGGCGCCTGCACCGTGACCAGCCGATCGTCGTACGCATCGGTCGCGAATGTGTGCCGTCGCATCGCGGCATTGAAGTCGGGCGAACCGGCGGTACCGAGGTATGCCTTTGTCTCTTGTGTCTCGAGAATTCGCGCCTCGGCTTTTTTCACCGTGTTGAGCACGGGTGTGCGGCCGTCCTCGGTGAAGTAGACGCCAATACCGAGATCGACCTTGTCGGGCCGGGCATCGGCTTTGCTTTCGGCGATCAGTTTGAGAATGGCGTCCGCGGGTGCGGGCTCGAGCGATTCAAACACGGGTGTTCTCCGGACTGGCTGCGTGAGGGTGGATTATCAGCCGCGGATTCTACAGGATCGATGCGTTTCCAATGCGCAAAAAAACACCGGCCAGCGGCCGGTGTATTTCCTGGTGCTTGTTCTTTCCTGCTACGACTTGGGCGCCCAGACCGAACACCAGCCAGCGGCAGCAACGGCTTTGCCCGGGAAAATCTGGCATGGACGCCATTCTTCCCCATCCGCGCCCTGCACCAGCGCACAGTTTGCGCAGGTCTGGTCAGCGGCCGGATTGTTGCGCGTGGACGGGTCGACCGTCGATGCGTCGTGCGTGTATTTCATCGCCTTGGCGGTCGGATCGTCTTCCGACAGCTTCGGCATGTCACCGGCCAGCGCTTCGCGACCGGAAATGGCGAACGTACCGGCCGCAGCGACTGCGGACAGTTTCAAAAACTTGCGGCGTGCAATCTTGCTCAACGGAGTCTCCTCGGTGTCTAACTCAGTAATACTCGGATCGGGGCGCATCATATCGGACTTTCCTGAACGTACGCATAACGGCTTATGCGTATGATTTTTCTCGGTTTTTGCGAACGATTCTCATTTACAGCGTAAGCCATTGACGCTGCGATATACTGCTCTGCCGATAAGGCTCCCGGACCCCCGAATGAGCGACGCGAGTCTCGAAATACAACTCGAAAAAGTCCGCGGCGATTGCGCAAATTCCGTGGGCGATTTCGTGGCGGTCGAGGAACCGCTGGAAATCCGAATCGGTTTCGATACGCCGCGCGGACGAACCGCGCGCAGTGTTGCCGTTACCATGCGCACGCCGGGACATGACGCGGAACTCGCCCTCGGGTTCCTGTTTACGGAAGGCATCGTCTCGAACGCCGCCGATATTTTGGACGTCGCACACTGCGGTGCGCCGGCTCCCGATTCCGGTAATCACAATATCGTTCGCGTCGACCTTGCGCCGGGCATCGCGCCGGATCTGGACCGGCTGCAGCGCAATTTCTACACGACATCGAGCTGTGGTGTCTGCGGCAAGTCGTCACTCGACGCACTCCGCGTGACCGGCGCCTCACGATTGCGCGACGGCGGTTTTTCGATCGCCACGGCCGACCTCACGCAGCTGCCGACCAGGCTGCGTGAAACGCAGGCAACGTTCGAGCGTACTGGCGGCCTGCACGCGGCGGCAGCGTATGATTCACACGGTGAAATACAACTGACGCGTGAGGACGTGGGTCGCCATAATGCGGTCGACAAGGTCGTGGGCGCGCTGCTGCAGGACGGCCGGCTGCCGGCCGACGACCTCGGGTTGGTCGTATCGGGTCGGGCGAGTTTCGAACTCATGCAGAAAACGCTGATGTCCGGCATGCCGCTGCTGGTCGCGGTCAGCGCACCGTCGAGCCTCGCGGTGCGCCTGGCCGAAGAATTCAACGTATCGCTGGTAGGCTTCCTGCGCGGTGATACCTTTAATATCTATACAGGGAAGGAACGCATCGGCTAATGGCGACTAAAGACCAACAGGGCGTGAGCGACATTGTCGAGACGTTTGGCGGCAGGCCGGAAATGCTCGTGCAGATCCTGCAGACGATCGTCATCCGGCACGGATGGATATCCGAAGCGACGATTCGGCAGCTGGCGGACGAATTGAATCTCTCGCGCGCCGACGTACATGGCGTGGTGGAGTACTACCATGACTTTCGCACCGAGCCGCCGGGCAAGCACATCGTCAAGATTTGCCAGGCTGAGGCCTGCCAGGCAATGGGCAGCCGCGCACTGACCGACCACGCTCAGACGGCGCTCGCCCTATCGCTGCACGAAACCGAAAACGGCGTGACGCTGGAACCCGTCTACTGCCTCGGCAACTGCGCCTGCGCGCCTGCTGTCATGATCGACGGCAAGACGCACGGCAAAGTCGATTCGCAGCGCTTCAACGCGCTGCTCGACGACATGCGGGGCACCGACTGATGGGCCGTACCCGCGTATACGTGCCGCGCGAGACGGCCGCCGTGTCGATGGGCGCCGACGAGGTGGCGCTCGAGATCGCTCGCATCAACAAGGAATCCGGCAACAACATTGAGCTGGTGCGCAACGGGTCGTGGGGTGCGTCGTGGCTCGAGCCGCTGGTGGAAGTCGAGGTGGACGGTGCACGCGTCGCCTATGGCAACGTCGCAGCGGACGACGTGCAGAGCCTGTTCGACGCCGGGTTCCTCAAGGGCGGCGCGCATGACAAGCGACTTGGGCCGATCAACGAGATCGACTACCTGATCAGCCAGGATCGCTGGACCTTCTGGCGTTGCGGACTCATCAATCCGCTGTCGCTCGACGACTTCCTCGCTCACCAGGGATTCAAGGCGCTGGAAAAAGCGTTCGCCGACGGCGCCGAGGCGGTGCTCAAGGCCGTCGCCGACTCCGGGTTGCGTGGACGTGGCGGCGCCGGTTTCCCGACCGGCATCAAGTGGCGTACCGTAGCTGACGCCGAGGCCGACCAGAAATACATTGCGTGCAATGCCGACGAGGGCGACTCCGGCACGTTTTCCGATCGCATACTGATGGAAAGCGATCCGTTCGGCCTGATCGAATCCATGGCCATCGCCGGCTTCGCTGTCGGCGCAAGCAAGGGCTACATCTACCTCCGCTCCGAGTATCCACTTGCCCATTCTGTCCTGTCCCGCACAATCGACGCGGCACGCAGCGCCGGCTGGCTGGGGGACAACATCCGGGGCTCCGGATTCGACTTCGACATCGACCTGCACCTCGGTGCCGGCTCGTACGTTTGCGGCGAAGAAACCGCGATGCTCGAAAGCCTGGAGGGCAAAAAGGGCATCGTGCGTTACAAACCACCGCTGCCGGCACTTGAAGGATTGTTCGGCAAACCGACCGTGGTCAACAACGTCGTATCGCTCGCGTCCGTACCGAACATCGTCAACCTCGGCGGCGATCGCTATGCCGGCATGGGCGTGAACCGCTCGAAAGGCACACTCGCTTTCCAGCTTGCGGGCAACGTCAAGCGCGGTGGTCTCGTCGAGAAAAGCTTCGGGATTACGTTACGCGAGCTGATCGAGGATTACGGTGGCGGTACGGCCAGTGGCCGACCCGTCAAAGCCGTGCAGGTCGGTGGACCGCTCGGCGCCTATATCCCGGCGGAGCAGCTCGACGTCCCGATGGATTACGAGGCATTCATAGAAATCGGCGCGATGATCGGCCACGGCGGCATCGTGGTGTTCGACGACACGGCGAATATGGCCGAGCTGGCACGCTTCGCATTCGCGTTCTGCGCGATCGAATCCTGCGGCAAATGCACACCCTGTCGTATCGGCTCGACCCGCGGCGCGGAAGTCGTCGACAAGCTCATCGCGGGCGAACAACGTGATGAAAACTATGATCTTTTGGTCGAATTGTGCGACACGATGGAAGACGCTTCATTGTGTGCAATGGGTGGAATGACCCCCTATCCCGTTAGATCTGTTCTAAAATACTTTGCCGAGGATTTTGCGCCCTCGGACACGTCACAGAGGCGCTGAATGAACAAGACTCGCCAGACAGACCTGGGCACACCGGCCAGCACATCCACCGAGCCTGTGCGCGTTACGATCGACGGCATGCCGGCGACCGTCGACGCCGGCACCAGCATCCTGCGCGCCGCGCGCGAACATGGCATCGATATTCCGAAGCTGTGCGCGACCGATTCCCTCAAGCCGTTCGGCTCGTGCCGACTCTGTGTCGTCGAGGTCGAAGGCCGCAAGGGCTACCCGGCCTCGTGCCACACGCCCGTTGAAGATGGCATGGAGATTCGCACTCAGACTGCCGCACTCTCGAAGCTGCGTCGCAACGTCATGGAGCTGTACATCTCCGACCACCCGCTCGACTGCCTGACGTGCTCGGCGAACGGCGATTGCGAATTGCAGGACATGGCCGGCGCCGTCGGGCTGCGCGACGTGCGTTACGGCTTCGACGGTGAAAACCATCTCGACGCACCGGTTGACGCCTCCAATCCCTACTTCCAGTTCGACGCCTCGAAATGCATCGTTTGTTCGCGCTGCGTGCGGGCGTGCGACGAAGTGCAGGGCACGTTTGCGCTGACGATCGAAGGCCGGGGATTCAACTCGAAAGTATCGGCCGGCATCAGTGAAGACTTTCTCGATTCCGAATGCGTCTCCTGCGGCGCCTGCGTCCAGGCCTGTCCAACCGCGACGCTTATGGAAAAGAGTATCGTCGAGCACGGGCAGCCCGACCACAAGGTGATCACGACGTGCGCTTATTGCGGTGTCGGTTGCTCGTTCCAGGCGGAGATGAAGGGCGACCAGGTCGTGCGCATGACACCGTGGAAGGACGGCCAGGCCAATCACGGCCATTCCTGCGTCAAGGGACGATTTGCCTGGGGCTATGCGTCGCACCGCGACCGCGTCATGAAGCCGTTGATTCGCGACAACACGGACGACCCGTGGCGCGAAGTCGAGTGGGACGAGGCGATTCAATACACAGCGAAGCGGTTCAGGGACATCCAGGCGCAGTACGGCCGCAAATCGATCGGTGGCATCACATCGTCGCGCTGCACAAACGAGGAAGTCTACGTCGTGCAAAAACTCGTACGCGCGGGCTTCGGCAACAACAATGTCGATACCTGCGCGCGCGTGTGCCACTCGCCAACCGGTTATGGGCTGAAGACGACGCTCGGCACATCCGCCGGTACGCAGCCGTTTGACAGTGTCATGGATACCGACGTCATACTGCTCATCGGTGCCAATCCGACGGCCGCGCACCCGGTATTCGCATCGCAGATGAAGCGTCGCCTGCGAGAAGGCGCAAAGCTCATCGTTGCAGACCCCAGAGAAATCGGGCTCGTCCGCTCGCCGCACATCGAAGCCGAACATCACATCGCGCTGTCACCGGGCACAAATGTCCCGGTTATCAACGCGCTCGCGCACACGATCGTCAAAGAAGGCCTTGTGGACGAAGACTACGTTCGCGAACGCTGCGACATCGAGTCGTTCGAATCGTGGAAGGCGATGATCCTCAAACCCGAGAACTCCCCGGAGGAAGTCGCGAAAGTTGCTGGCGTCGACGCGGACGAACTGATAGCAGCAGCGCGACTGTATGGTTCGGCGGACAACGCCGCCATCTACTACGGTCTCGGCGTTACCGAGCACAGCCAGGGCTCGACGATGGTCATGGGTATGGCCAACCTCGCAATGGCGACGGGCAACATCGGCCGCTCCGGCGTCGGCGTCAATCCTTTGCGCGGCCAGAACAACGTACAGGGCTCGTGCGACATGGGCTCGTTCCCGCACGAACTGGCAGGCTACCGCCACATTTCCGGAGAAGACGTCCGCACCCAGTTCGAACAGCACTGGGGCGTGACGATCGACCCGGAACCGGGCTTTCGCATCCCGAACATGTTCGACGCCGCCTGCGCCGGCGAATTCAAGGGCATGTACATCCAGGGCGAAGACCTTGCGCAGTCCGACCCGAACACGCATCACGTCGAGGAGGCATTCCGCAACATGGCATGCGTCGTCGTGCAGGACCTGTTCCTGAACGAAACGGCGAAGTTTGCCCACGTGTTTCTGCCCGGTACGTCGTTCCTCGAGAAGGACGGCACGTTCATCAATGCGGAGCGACGCATCAATCGCGTGCGCCCGGTCATGCCGGCACAGCAGGGCAAGGACGAATGGCTCATCACCCAGGAACTCGCGCAGGCGATGGGCTACGACATGCATTATTCGAGTGCCGCCGAAATCATGGACGAAGTCGCCGAGCTGACGCCGACGTTCAGGAACGTCAGCTTCGAGTTTCTCGACGAAGTGGGCAGCGTGCAATGGCCGTGCAACGATGACGCGCCGATGGGCACGCCGGTCATGCACATCGACCAGTTCGTGCGCGGCAAGGGCCTGTTTGTCGAAACCGACTACGAGCCGACCGAAGAAAGGACAAACCGCAAATTTCCGTTGCTGCTGACGACAGGACGTATCCTGTCACAGTACAACGTAGGCGCGCAGACGCGCCGTACCGAGAACAACGCGTGGTACCCGGAAGACATTCTGGAGGTGCATCCGGTAGACGCGGAAACGCGAGGCATCCAGGACGGCAAGCTGGTGTCGCTGGCAAGTCGCAAAGGCGATATCACGTTACGCGCAAAAATCACCGAGCGCGTAAAACCGGGCGTCGTCTACACGACCTTTCACAATCCCGAAACCGGCGCGAACGTTGTCACGACCGAGTACAGCGACTGGGCGACCAACTGTCCCGAGTACAAGGTCACGGCCGTACAGATTGCGCCCGCCGAGCACCGCTCGAGCTGGCAGGAAGAGTTTGCCGAGCGCGCGCAAAAACAGGGCCGCATCGCCGAAACCACGTCCTAGACAGCCGGCGGCAACGCCGCCGGATCAGGCCCCTTCGGCGAGCGTTCGCAAGTAGCGGTACAGGTCGCGCAACTCGTCGTCCGTGAAAAAAGCGAACCGGCCAACAGCGACCTCCGCCATCAGGTCGAGTTCGCGATCACCGATCGGAACGCCTTCGCGCATCAGCTTCCTGAAGTCGCCCTCGCTGTACGCGGCAACTATCGCGAGCGACGGAATGTCCTCGCTCGGCAGACCGCGCAAATCCCGCCCGTGGCATTCGATGCAAACAGTCTCGGCAAGGTAACGGCCTCGCACCTTTTCATCAGGATGGTTCGGGTCTAACCGCGACGCATCGTGGTCCACTTCCTCGGCCGAGAGGATCGTGCCGAAGTCCCGCTTGAATCCGAGCATCATCAGGCGTGCCACCGGGCCGAGATTTCGTTCCGGCAGGCGTTCCGCGCCCGGCCCCTGGCTGCGCAGGTAGGCGAGCATGGCGCCCAGGTGCTCATCGCTGAGCCCGTAGAGCATGGACGACGGCATGATTCCCAGGGTGCTGGTGCCGTCCCGACGCACACCGTGTCGAACGACGCGTTCGACGTCGGCCACGTCCCACTCATTCACGATGCGCCCGAGATCGGGTGCAACGACCCGGGTGCCATCAAACAGTTCGAAGAAAACCTGGCCATGACTGTTGTCACCATGACAACCGGAATTGCACCCTCTTAGACGAGCCTGGCGACCACCCTCGGCGATGACCTCGGGATCGTCAGTCAACGCAACTGCCACTCCGCCGATTTCGAATTGCTTAGAGAGGTCGCTGCCGATCAGGACGTACACGACCAGTACGCCAGCGATGCCAACACCAAGCAGCGAGACCACGACGATGAACAGCCATTCGAGGAAGCGCTTCATACCAACAAGCGTAGTTGTTGTTACGCGAATCCGCGACGTAGCGCCTTCCTGTCCCTCCGAGACATCAGCACTTGTGCGGTAGCAGATTGCGCCTCATTCCTTGCTGTCTTCGTCGATTGGCGTGGCGTCGACCGCATCGTCGTCGAACAGCCAGCGCTCAATGTGCGGCTTCACATAGATCGGAAACAACCAGAACGCGAGACCCAGCGCGATAGCACCCCACGGTTGCGCAAATCTGACGATGTGCACGGGCCACATGAACGCCGCAATCGTGTTGCGGATGGAGTCGACGATGAATCCCTTGATGAACTCGAATACCTGCCCGTCGAAGACCATGCCGATTCCGGCGATATCGTCGAACAGTGAGCCGAGCTCGTACCAAAGAAACGTGATCGCGAATCCGCAGGCGTACAGCCCGCCACCGCGAACGTCCCAGACTTTCCGGAACCAGCTGCGAAACCAGCCGTGCGACCGCGACGGAAGCGCGCGCGCTTCGTCGCTTAGTCGCTGCTGGATCGATGGCTTGTTCAGGACTTGTCGAGCTTCGAGAACTTGGTGCCTTCGAGGGTCAGGTTGTACATGAGACCCTTCGAGCCGAAGATGAACCCGACGACCGGATCCTTGATGTTGTTCGTGTCAATGGTCTTGCCGGCACCGAGATCGATCAGGGCGATCGAACCGTCAACACCGACTTTCCAGCCGCTCGAGTTGCGGAATTTCTGCAACGCGTCCTGCGTCATGAACACGACAACGATCGACTTCGCCTGCGCGCCGAGTTGCAGGCCGACCGATCCCGCTGTTGTGCGGTAGTAATCGACCGTCTGTCCACCGACTCGCAGTACACCTTCGCCGGTTTCAGCACCGAGGCCCATGCCCACCTTGATGACCCGCGGGAACACCAGGTACCCGGCCGCCTGCCCGAGAAAAACTTCAGCGCCATTGACCTCGTCCTGGAACGTCTGCAACGCCTCGTTTGAGCGTTTTTCGATTTTTGCGGCCGATGCGGCCATGACTGAAGTCGCGAACAGCAGCGCGAATATCATGCCAAATGTACGAATACGTTTGATCTGCAATGTCATTGTTTGAATCCTTTGAATCTGCAGCCAGGTCACCTGGCGGACTCTTGAGAGGGGGCAATGATAGCCCAGAACGTGGCGCGAATTTTGGGCAGTCCGGGCTGAACGCCTACTGAACCGCCGGCGTCACTTCGGGCATCAGTGACGGGGGAATCGGCGCGCGCCGGCGACTTGGCTGCGGACCGTAGTTTTGTTCAAGATAATCAAGGATTTGTGCTTCAACCTGCGGCTCGAATTGCCACAAGTTCTGGGTGCTCTGCATCCAGCGAATGACGTCCAGCCAGGTTTGCCGGTCGGCACGCTGGCTCGTCACCAGCGCATGCGAATGACAGCCGCCACAATGGGCCCGCACGAGTTCCCAGTCGCTGTCGATCGCCAGGCCGGTTTTCTCGTCGGTCTCGGCCACGCCCGCCGTCGGCAACAGCAGCAACAGGAGAGCGAATCGCTTCACGCCGTTACCCGGACCGCAATCCGGTGGCACGCATTGTTGAGGTAGCCGCGCGGATTCCAGCCTGGCAATACCATCGGTTGGGACACGCCCTGATCATCGACGGCGCGCGCCCAGATTTCGTAGTAGCCGTCCTGCGGAAAGCGAACACTCGCCGACCAGTGTTGCCACGCCAACCTGTTGCGAGGTTTCCTGAGCCTGGCCTTTTGCCATGTCGCTCCGAAGTCGATCGACGTGTACATCTCGCGCACCCGGCGGTCGCCGGCCCAGGCATGACCACGCAGATCAAGACTCCTGTCTTGCGGCGTTTCGATGCCTGACTTCGGAAAGGTGATCAATGACTTCACCGGCATCGACTGGATGATGCACATGTGATCGTCGGCAACCTGCGTGCCGGGCGCAATCGGCTTGCAGGGAACGCGATACGACTGCCCGGTCATCTTGGCGCCGTCATGAACGCGGTCGCGCACCAGGATGCGCGTCAGCCATTTGCCGCTGACCGATGCCGGCCAACCCGAACACAGCATGCGTACCGGGTAGCCGTGCAGTTCCGGCAGTGGTTCGCCGTTCATCGCCCAGACGATCATCGATTCGTCTTCGAGCGCCTTCTGCACCGGAACGCCGCGCGAGATCGGGCGCTTGGTCGGGTCACCCGACAAGTGCATGTCCGCCGCTTCATAGGCGACGTAGATGGCGTTGTCGCCAATGCCGCAATCCTCGAGTACGTCCCGCAGGCGCACGCCGGTCCATTCCGGACAGCCGATCGCACCGGTCGTCCACTGGTTTCCCTTCGCGCCCGGGTAAAACTCGGACCGTCCATTGCCGCCGCATTCCAGTTGCAGCTGCAGCGTGCGATGCCGAAATCGCTGCTGCAGTTCGCCCAGCGTAAACACCTTCGGGTTCACGCAGGCCTCCCCCTCGACGTGCACGGTCCACGCCAGCGGATCGATATCCCAGGTCGCGGGCGGAATACCGTTGTTGCGTACGAACAGGCGGGACGCGGGCGTGACCGGATCGTCGAGCAAATGCGCGGGCGTTTCGGCGTTGATGGGGCGGTCATTCAGCACGACGAGCCCGGACTTGCCTTCGATCGTAAACCCGGCGTCGGCCAGCGCCACCGGGACGAACCCCTCCCACAGGTTGCGCGAAAACGGTATGCCCGCGCCCAGTGCCGTCGTCATGGCGGCAAGGCTGGATGATTTCAGAAATTTTCGGCGGGTTACTTTCTTGTCGGTCATTTTCCGGCGGCGCCCATAAAAGCCGTTAGCATCGCGCGCAGCGTAGCACGAAGTTTCGCCGCCTTTTCGTCGTCAAACCGGACCGCAGACTCGTCCATGTAGGCGCGTTGCGCGATCTCGAGTTGCAGCGCATGGACATTGTTCGGCGGCCCGCCGTAGTGTCGCGTGATATAGCCGCCTTTGAATCGTTCGTTGTAAACGTTGCTGTACGGGCTGGACTCTGCAGCTGCATTTACCGCAGCGGCGATTGACGGTTCGCAGCTTTGCTCATCGTTGCTCCCGAGACTCAGTTCCGGTAATTCGCCGTCGAACAACCGCGGCACGACGCTCGGGATCGAATGTGCGTCCCAGAGCAACGCGTACCCGAATTGCTCTCGCAGATCGGCGAGCGTCGACGACAGCCTGTCGTGGTACGGGCGCCAGAAACGCTTGACGCGCTGCGCGCGTTCGTCGTCGTCCACTACACCCTGCTTGTAGATGGCGTCGCCCGCAAAGGTCTGCTCCGGACACAACCCGGTCTTCACCTGCCCGGGATACAGGTCCTCGTCCTCGGCCGAACGATTGAGATCGACGACGTAACGGGAATAGTTGGCGACAAGGACGCTCGCCCCAATGTCGGTCGCGAATTCATACAGCTTCGCGACGTACCAGTCGGTGTCGGGCAGGCGCTTGCCGGCCGCCGTCATCCGCGCATCGATCCCGTACGGCACCGCGCGTCCGTCGTGGGGCACGCTGATCAGAAGCGGGCCATCGCCGCGCCGGAAATAGTAGACGTCGCTCACTGGCTCAGGCTGGGCAACACCGACGCAGCGTATTTGCAGTAGTCGCCGTGATCGACGATTGCCGAAATGCGGCGAATATCTGACGACAGTGAGCGATCCTCGGTGTATTTCGGCGATATTTCGCGAATATTCGCGAACGCCCTTTCAAGCGGCGGCGAGCTTCTTTGCGGGCGATGAAAGTCGATTCCCTGGGCCGCGCAGAGCAACTCGATCGCAATGATATCTGCGACGTTGTCGAGCATCGTGTGCAAGCGACGGCCGGCGTAGGTTGCCATGCTGACATGATCTTCCTGGTTCGCCGACGTCGGCAGGCTGTCGACGCTTGCCGGGTGTGCGTGCGACTTGTTCTCCGATGCAAGCGCCGCTGCAGTGACCTGCACGATCATGAAGCCGCTGTTCAGTCCGCCGTCTTCGACCAGGAACGCCGGCAGTCCGCTAAGGTGCGAATCGATCAGCAACGCTATGCGCCGCTCTGCCAACGCGCCAATTTCCGAAATAGCAAGTGCCAGGTAGTCGGCTGCAAGTGCAACCGGTTCGGCGTGAAAGTTGCCGCCGGACAGGACCGCTTTCGTGTCGGTAAAAACCAGTGGATTGTCCGTCACGGCGTTGGCCTCGGTTTCGAGGACTGCACACACGTGGCGCAGCACGTCGAGGCAGGCGCCCATCACCTGCGGCTGGCAGCGGATCGAGTACGGATCCTGCACCCGATCGCAGCCTTCGTGGGACGCACGGATCTCACTGTCGTGCATCAGGTCGCGCAAGACGCCGGCGACGGCAATTTGCCCGCCGTGGCCACGGACGTTCTGGATGCGTTTATCGAACGGCGTATCGCTGCCCTTGATCGCATCGGACGACATTGCGCCGGCGACCAGTGCAGCGGCGAGCGCATTTTCTGTACGAAATACGGCGGCCAGCGCCAATGCAGTCGACACCTGGGTTCCGTTGAGCAGCGCAAGTCCTTCTTTCGGCGCCAGCTTCACCGGCTGTATGCCCGCCTCCTTCAGGGCGACCGCCGCCGGTACCAGGCTGCCGTTTACGCGAACCTCCCCGGTGCCGATTAACGCCCCGGCCATGTGCGCGAGCGGCGCAAGGTCACCCGATGCACCGACCGAGCCGCGTGAGGGAATGCGCGGATAAATATTGTTGTTGATCAGCGCACACAGCGTCTCGACGAGTTCGAGTCGCACGCCGGAAAATCCCTCGGCCAGCGCAATCACCTTCATCAGCATGATGAGCCGTACGATTTCGTCGTCGAGATCTTCGCCGACGCCGACGGCGTGTGACCGGACCAGGTTTTCCTGCAGGTGCGAGAGTTCGTCGTCGCTGATTTTCACCGACGCCAGCTGGCCGAATCCGGTGTTGACGCCGTAAACGGTGTCACCGTGTGCAACGACGTCTTCGATCAGCTCGTTGGACTCGGCGATACGTCGTCGGGCATCGGAACCGAGCGTGACCTCCACCGGTCCGTGCCAGACCTCGCGCAACGTCGCGAGCGGGATCAGCTGGTTGTCGATCGTGAGTTTCATTGCGTATCTCCAAAATCCACCATGGGCAGATTGAGGTCATGCTCGCGGGCACAATCGATGGCGATCTGGTAGCCGGCATCGGCGTGCCGCATGACTCCGCTCGCCGGATCGTTCCAGAGCACACGCTCGATACGCTGGTCTGCCGCATCCGACCCGTCACAAACGATGACCAGCCCGGCATGTTGAGAATAGCCCATGCCGACGCCGCCGCCATGATGCAACGACACCCACGTTGCGCCGCCCGCGGTGCTCAGCAGCGCGTTCAGGAACGCCCAGTCGGACACGGTATCGCTGCCATCCTGCATTGCCTCGGTTTCACGGTTCGGACTGGCAACGGAGCCACTGTCGAGATGATCGCGGCCGATCACAACGGGTGCCTTCAACTCGCCGTTACGGACCATTTCGTTGAACGCGAGCCCGAGACGGTGCCGCTCGCCGAGCCCGACCCAGCAGATTCGCGCCGGCAGTCCCTGGAAGTGGATGCGCTCGCGCGCACCGTCAAGCCAGTTGTGCAGGTGCGCATCGTCGGGGATGAGTTCCCGGACCTTCGCGTCGGTCTTGTAGATGTCCTCGGGATCGCCCGACAGAGCGGCCCAGCGAAACGGTCCGACGCCACGACAGAACAGCGGCCTGACATACGCCGGTACGAAGCCCGGGAAGTCGAAGGCGTTTTCCAATCCGGCATTGAATGCCTCCTGGCGAATGTTGTTGCCGTAGTCGAAGGTCGGAATGCCCATCGACTGGAAGTCGAGCATCGCCCGGACGTGTACAACCATCGATTTCACCGCCGCGGCGGCAACGGCATCCGGGTCGCTGTCACGCTTTTCGTACCATTCGTCGACCGTCCACCCGATCGGCAGGTAGCCGTTTGCCGGGTCGTGCGCCGATGTCTGGTCGGTGACGGCATCGGGCCTGATACCCCGTTCGATCATCTCGGGCAGCACCTCGGCGGCATTGCCGAGCAGCCCGACTGAAACGGCCCGACCCTCGGCATGCGCCGTGTCGATAATCGCCAGCGCCTCGTCGAGCGAGTCGGCTTTTTCGTCCAGGTAACCCGTATCGATGCGCATCCGGATCCTGTCCTCCTGGCATTCGACGGCCAACATCGATGCACCCGCCATCGTCGCGGCCAGTGGCTGTGCGCCGCCCATACCGCCCAGACCGGCGGTCAGTATCCAGCGGCCGGCAAGGTCGCCATCGAAATGTTGCCGACCCATCTCGACAAACGTCTCGTAGGTGCCCTGCACGATCCCCTGGCTGCCGATGTAGATCCATGAGCCCGCTGTCATCTGGCCGAACATCATCAGGCCCTTGCGATCGAGTTCACGGAAGTGATCCCAGTTGGCCCAGGCCGGAACGATGTTCGAGTTGGCGATCAGCACACGTGGTGCATCGGTGTGGGTACGAAAGACGCCGACGGGTTTGCCCGACTGCACGAGCAGGGTTTCGTCGTCTTCGAGTTCTTTCAGCGTGGCTACGATCGCATCGAAACAGTCCCAGTTGCGCGCCGCCTTGCCGATGCCGCCATAGACGACAAGGTCCTGCGGGCGCTCGGCGACCTGCGGATCGAGATTGTTCATGAGCATGCGCAGCGGTGCTTCGGTGAGCCAGCTCTTGCAGCTCAGTTTGCTGCCCGTCGGGGCCTTGATAGTGCGGGTCATTGGCGTAGTTTCTCCAGCTCCACGACATCGGCCGACGTCGTGCGAGGTTTTCCGGGGGGCGTGTAGTGCCCGGTGAGTTCGTAGCGACTGCCGGGGTGGTGCAGTCGAGAAAAGGTTACCGGCCGGCCCTGTGTCCAGGTGCGGCGGACGACGACGAGGCAGGCTTCGTTATCACTCATGTCGAGCCGCCGCCGAACTGCGTCATTCGGCAGGCTTGCGCGAACCGCCTGCTCCGCCTCCTGCAGCGGCGCAATACCGGTCAGGTAGGCGCTCGGCGTGATCGCTGTGAAGTCCTGCCGAAGGCAATCCGGCGCAAAGCTGGCGAGCACGTGACGATCCTCGATCTGGATCGGCAAACCGTCTTCGTAATGCACGAGCAGCAGGTGGAAGACAGCGGTGCCCTGGTCGACATGCAGGGCTTTGGCTACCTCGCCACGTGCGTGCTGCCGCGATGCGCGAATGACACGGCTCGAGTGTGCATGACCACGGCGCGCGATCTCGTCGGCAATGTCGTGCACTTCGAGCAGGTCGGATCGAGAGCGGAAGTCAGAAACAAACGTGCCACGACCGGCAACACGGTCGACGTAGCCTTCGTCTGTAAGTTCGCGCAGAGCCCGGTTGGCCGTCATCCGCGAAACCTGCATGGACTCGACAAGTTCATTTTCTGACGGCACCCGGTCGGCCGGTTTCAGGTCGCCGTTCGAGATGCGCTCGATGATGTGATCCTTGAGCTGCTGGTAACGGGGTTTCTCGATCATGACCGCGCTCCGACTCGATTAAGAGACCGCACAAATTCCTGCCTCGTCGAGTCGCGCGCGACGTGCATAGCGTCGACGACATGCCAGTTGCCGGCAACCATGACGCGCTCGACGGGCAGCGGATAACCGGAAAACACGAGCGCATCGAGGCGCGTAGCGTCGTCGTGGCCGGCAAGCATCGGGTCTTCGTCGTTGAGAACGACCAGGTCGGCCGGCGCGCCGGCGCCGAGCCCGACCGCCTCCTGGCCACTTGCCGCAGCGCCGCCTTCCAGTGCCCGTTCGAACAGCTCACTACCGACATGCGAATCCCGCAACGACACGACGTTACGCATCCGGCTGGCGAGCCGCTGGCCATACTCCAGCCAGCGCAATTCCTCGAACGGGTTTATCGAGATGTGGCTGTCAGAGCCGATCGCGATACGCCCGCCGTTGTTCAGGAAACGGTGCAGCGGAAACAGGCCATCACCAAGATTGGCTTCAGTGCTCGGGCAGAGGCCGGCGACCGCGCCGGACGCTGCGAGCGTGTCGATTTCCTCGTGATCCATGTGGGTCGCGTGCACCAGGCACCAGTTGCGATCGACATCGAAGTTTTCCAGCAACCAGCGCACCGGACGGCGCCCGTACGACGCGAGGCACTGGTCCACTTCGCGTTGCTGCTCCGCCACGTGAATGTGCATCGGAATGAAGGCGTCGGTTGCCACGGCGGCGATGCGTTGCAGCGAGTCCGGTGTCACCGCCCGGAGGCTGTGCGCACCGATGCCGACTGTCACATCGTTGTTGGCCGCGACGCGGGTGTGATGTTCGAGGAAATCGTCGACGCTCATCGCGAATGTCGCCTGCTGCGCGGTCGGTTCGGGATCCTCGAATCCGGCTCGCTCGTAGTGGACGGGGACATAGGTCAGGCGGATACCGCTCTCGCTCGCCGCCGCTGCGATCGCGTCGAACATCGTGTCATTCGCCTGCGGGTCGGTGGGATCGCGATGCAGGTAGTGAAATTCCGCGACGGATGTATAACCGGCGCACAGCATTTCCGAATACACCTGCCGGGCAATCGCTGTCAGCTCGGCCGCACCGACCCGTCCGGCCAACTCGTACATACGCTCGCGCCACGTCCAGAAGTTGTCGCGACCAGCCGGTGAACGCTGCTCCGTATGCCCGGCGAGCGCCCGCTGGAATGCGTGGCTGTGTGCGTTGCAGAGACCGGGAATGACAAAGCCGACAACCACGTCGGCATCGTCAGCTGTCGAATCCACTTCGACGGTGCTGATACGACCGTCAGCAATGCTGATCCGTACGTCATCGGCCCAGCCGCCCGGCAGGTAAGCTTTTCTGGCAAATACAATCATCGCACTTTCTGCAGAATTCCATGTAGCCGCTAAATTGGGTGTCAGTCACCCTGGATTCGGTCCAGGGTGACCGACGCCTGATTGGTTAGGTTGTATATACAGGTTAGACCATGTTATTTTGCGGCGCAACTGACGAGGAGCTTTGGTGGCGGACTGGGACCTGCTTTTGACGGATGCGCGCATCGCGACGATGTCTGGCCCTGGCTACGGGATCGTCGAGCGGCCGGCAGCGCTAGCGATCGCCGACGGGAAAATTGCCTGGTTCGGGCCACAAGACGAGCAGCCAGCCGGTTCGGCGAATGTCGAGCGTTCCGTCAACGGCCACTGGCTCACTCCGGCACTGATCGACTGTCACACGCATCTCGTCTTCGCCGGCGACCGCGCCGCCGAGTTCGAGCAACGGCTCACCGGGGCAAGTTACGAGGAAATCGCCAGGGCCGGCGGCGGCATCATGAATACCGTTCGCGCAACCCGTGCAGCGTCAAGCGACGAACTCTTTGATCTCGCGTTGCCGCGAGCGCTGGCTTTAGCTGCCGAAGGCGTTGCGACAATAGAAATCAAGTCCGGCTACGGCCTCACCGTCGACGACGAAATCCGAATGCTCGAAGTCGCCCGACGTATCGGTGATGAGACGCCGCTCACCATTCGCACCACCCTCCTCGCCGCCCACACGGTCCCACCTGAATTCGCCGACGATTCTGAGGGCTATATCGACGTGATCTGCGATGAACTGATACCGGCAGTCGCCGAACGCGGTCTTGCCGACGCGGTCGACGCATATTGCGAGTCGATCGCCTTCAGTGCATCTCAGGTCGCAAGGCTGTTCGAGCGCAGCAAAGCGCTCGGCCTCCCAGTGAAGTTGCACGCCGACCAGCTCAGTGACTGCGGCGGCGCTGCACTGGCCGCCAGGTTCGGTGCGTTGTCAGCCGATCACATCGAGTATTCACCCGCTGACAGTATCGCCGCGCTGGCAAAATCCGGGTCGGCCGCCGTACTCCTGCCCGGCGCATTCCTTACGCTCGGCGAAACGCAATCGCCGCCGCTCGACGCGCTGCGCGAACACAACGTGCCGATCGCCGTCGCGACAGACTGTAATCCGGGCACATCGCCGTTGTGTTCGCTGCGAACCGCGATGCTGCTCGCAGCCCGGTTGTTCTCACTAACGCCGGAGGAATGTCTTGCCGGCACAACGCGCAACGCGGCGCACGCGCTCGGCCTCGACGACCGTGGCACGATTGCGCCGGGCGCACGCGCCGATATTGCCGTTTGGGACATCGGGCATCCGCGCGAACTCGCGTACTGGTACGGCACACCACAACTGGCGGAACTGCTGTCGGGCGGGCACACTACCGCTCCTTGAACGCGCACCTCACCCAATCGAAACGATTTGTTATCACGCTCGGCCTCATGACGGCCACGGCGGCGGTGACGGTCGACCTCAGTTTGCCGGCGATTCCCGACATGGTCGACGCGATGTCGACAACGTTGTCGCGTACCCAGCAAATCATCGGTGTATTCATGGTCGGCCTCGCCTGCGGGCAGATTCCGTCGGGCCTCGCGGCCGATCGATTCGGGCGCATGCCGGCGTTGTATGTCGGAACCGGCTTGTTCGTCATTGCCGCGACTGTCGCCGCAATGGCCAACGACATCGACGTGATGCTCGCGGCGCGCTTTGCGCAGGGCATCGGCGCATCGGCGGCGATCGTGATCTCGCGCGCCATGGTCAGGGATGTATCCAGTGGCCAGAAAGCCGCACGGCTGATGTCGTTGATGACGATGATATTCACCGTCGCCCCGGTAATCGCGCCGTCCATTGGTGCGCTCCTGATCGCGCAATGGGGATGGCGGGCACCCTTCGTTGCCATCGCCGTGTGCGGCTACATGCTAATCGCCGGCATCCGGCTCAATCTCGCCGAAACACATACGCCCGACGCCTCCGAACATCCGTTGCGGCAGCTCGCCGGCAGTTTCCGCGAGTTTTTCTCTCACCGGCAAAGTGTTTTCGCTTTCCTGATCCTCGTGTTCCTCCCGGCCGGATTCTTATCCGTCATCGCGATTTCGGCGGCGCTGGTCGTCGAAATTTACGGATTCAGCAAGCAGCAGTACGGGCTGATTTTCGCTTGCGCGGGACTGTCCATCCTGCTTGGTTCGTTCGTCAACCGCTGGCTGGTCACGAAATTCGACAGCATGCAACTGGTGTCAATCAGCACGCTGCTGTTGCTGCTGGCCAGCGGCCAGTTTGCCTACATTGCCGTTACTGACTCGGCGCCGTTGTGGTGGGTTTGGGGCTGCGTGTGCCAGTACATGTTCACGATCGCCATACTCGCGCCCAACGCGACGGTCCTCGCACTGGACCCGATGCCGCGCATCGCCGGGGTTGCGTCATCGATTCTCGGTACGTCGCAGAACCTCTCCGGCGCGGCCGGAGCGCTGATTGCCGCCCTGATCTACGACGGCACCGTGCGCAACGCGGTTGTCGTCATTGCGATTGCCGGCCTGCTGGTCACGCTGATTTTTCTCGCACGACCGCTCATTTGCCCGAACCGCATGTTTCACCACCCGGACGAACTCGCCAGGGATTAGCCGCCCCGCTCGTCACGCAAATCGAGCCGACGAATCTTGCCCGCGTCATTGCGCGGCAGCTCGGCGATGAACTCGTAGCCGCGCGGTATCTTGTAGCTCGCAAGCTTCTCGCGGCACATCGCATCGAGTTCCTCGACACTCGGCGCAGCGTCCATGTCGCGCGGTTCTACGATCGCGTGGACACGCCGCCCGAAATCCTCGTCCTTGAGTCCGACGACAGCCACGTCCATCACTTTCGGGTGACTGCTGATTATTGCCTCGATCTCCGCCGGGAACACATTGGCGCCGCCCGTGATGATCATGTCCACGCGCCGATCGCTCAGATACATGTAGCCGTCGTCGTCGACGTAGCCCATGTCGCCAACGCTGGCAAAGCCATCCACGCTCAGTGGCAACGGCTCGGCGCCAACGTACTCGTAACCGGGAGGCGCTCCGGCAAAACGCGTATAGATCTCGCCAATTTCCCCCGCCGGCAATTCATTGCCGTCTTCGTCGACAATCCGGATTTCCGTCATGAGTCCCTTGCCGACACTGCCGCGATGTTCGAGCCATTCGATGCCGCTGATTGTCGTAATCCCCGTCAGCTCCGTCGCACCCCACAACTCCCAGATACGATCACCACCAAGCAGATCGATAAAGCCTTCCTTGGCCCAGTCGGGACACGGCGCGGCCAGGTGCCAGAGCATGCGTACCGAGCTGAGATCGCGAGACTCGATATCCGGCTCCCGCAACATACGCTGCATATGTGTCGGCACGAGGTTGAGTACCGTCGGCTGATACCGTTCGATCAGGTCGAGTGCCTTGTTTGCCTGGAACCGCTCGTTGATCAAAGCTCGCCCGCCGCTGTACAGCGTGACGATCGTAAACAGGAATGGCGCATTGTGATAGAACGGCCCGGGTGAATACATCAGGTCGTTGTCGGCGAGCTGCAAGACCGGCGCAAGTGCGTGGCCACCTGGCGGATACGCAAACGCGCCCGGCGAAACGATCAGTTTCGGTCGTCCCGTCGATCCGCCGGACGCGACCGCCTTCGTTGGCTGCGGAATCACATCGGCCGTTAACGATACCGGGTACGAGCCCAGGTTGCCCATATCGGCACGCGAGATGCCGCCAAGGTCTTCGAGATCGGAGAATACGACGTTTGAATCGGCGAGACTCAACAGCTCGTCCCGCTCCGCCGCCGGCATTCGGTAACTGACCGGCATCGGCGTACCGCCAGCCTTGAAAATACCGAACGTTGCAACGATGTGCTCGAGGCAATTTGGATAAATCACGCCGACGAAATCGCCAACCCCGACGCCGCGATCGATCAGCAAATGACCGACGCGGCTTGTCCATTCATCGAACTCGCGCCGCGTCAATGTTGCGTCATCGCCATCCTGCGTTGCACAGACCAGGACGATCTCGTCCGGCCTCGCCGTGGCGTGCTCATGAATCGCCTGTCCCGGGCTGACAAGTTTGTCGGTCACCACCTCTCTCCCTTGCCGGCGCAGTGGCAGGTACGCGCCACGGCCGTCACAATACGCCCATGAATACTAGCGTTATCGAGATCCCGTTCCATAGCCTGTTACTGGTATTCGTTCCGGTCGCGATCGTCGTCGCGATCATGGCCGCTTGGCGAGCCGGTCCCGGTACCGCGATCTACGCGAGCGCCCGGATGCTTGTACAGCTGATGCTGATCGGCTACGTGCTGATCTTCGTCTTCAGGTCGGACAACTGGATGATCATCGGTGCCGTTCTGGGCGCGATGCTGCTTGTCGCGAGCTGGATCGCAACGCGGACACTCGCGCATCGAAGCCTGCAGGCCTACCTGCAGGCCCTGCTCGCTATCGGTGTCGGCGGAATCGGCACGCTGGTGCTCGTCACCCAGGCTGTCATCGGTGTAGAGCCGTGGTTCAGCCCACGCTACGTTGTGCCGCTCGCCGGCATGACACTATCAGGCGCCATGACTGCCGTAACACTCGCGGCCGAACGATTCGATGCCGAAGTGAAGCGCGGCGAGAACTACGACGATGCGCGCCGGGTCGCATTCAAGGCGGCGCTCATTCCCATCACGAATGCGTTATTCGCCGTCGGCCTCGTCGCGTTACCGGGCATGATGACCGGGCAGATCCTGTCCGGCGTATCACCGATTATCGCAGCGCAATACCAGATCGTCGTCATGGCGATGCTGTTTGGCGCCGAGGGAATCGCCGCCGCAATTTACCTCGCGATGCGTCGCTAGTCGTTGATCTCGAAAACGACGTTGATGTTCGCAACGATTTCCTGGTCACCCGCGTTGTACGTTGCCGCCGCGTCGCCGGCCTCCATCGCCAGCGCCGCGTAGCCGCGCTGCTGCGGCATCGGCACGGGGTTGTACGGGCTCGCGTTGACGGATACAGCTGCACCCAGCTCAACGCCCAGTGACTTCGCCAGTTGCGCCGCGTTCGCGCGCGCATCTTTCGCCGCATTATCCAGTGCTTCGCGATACGCGTCTCGCCGCTTGCTGCTGTAGAGCTGCGGCGGCGTCACCTGGTTGACGCCTGCATCGACCGCGCCTTCCACCAGCGGCGCCAACTTGTCGAGTTCCTTGATGACGATCACTACATTGCGCGTTGCGATGTATCCCTTCAACTCCTGCTCGCCACGCTCGCGGTCGTAGCGGTAGTCCGGTGTCACGGATGCGCCGGTGGTATCGACTCGATTGCGGTCGATATCGAGCGCATCGGTCATCGCCAGCACTTTCTGCGCAACGTCGGCTGCCTCAGCCTGTGCCTCGGTCAGGGACGGGTCGCGAATTACGATCGACATATTGATACGTGCCCGGTCCGGCGTGATCGAGGCGGATCCCGTGCCCGACACGCTGATCGTGCGCGGAACATCGTCGGCGAAGGTCGTGGTTGCAGCGCATAGCGCCAGTGTGATTGTCAGGATCCTGAGCATGTCGATTCCTCGGGTAATGGGTTGTTGTCGTGGCATCAGGGCAGGTGTTCGAGCACCTCGTCGACGCCCTTGCGCGACTGCGCCGGCGTGATCTTCGGATAACCGTACCAGATCAGGCCGACGACGAAGACGTCCGTTTCATCAATACCGACGATCTCGAAGAAGCGCGGGTCACGCGTAATGTCGCCGCTCGTCCACTTGCTGCCAACGCCGGCCTTCCAGAGATACAGCATGAAGTTCTGCACTGCGGCACTGCACGCGGCATAGTCCTCGGACTGCAGCAGCGGGTCTTCCGATTTTCGGCACGTCACGACGAGCCAGCCGGGCTTTTGCGACCAGCTGTCCCGCTTGAACGCGCCGGCTTTCTCACCCTTCTTCGCGGTGACAATGGCCTGGCAAAGATCGAGGCACTGTTCGCGCGTTTCCGGACCGAGCAGGTAAAAATGCCAGGGCTCGGTCACATGATGATTGGGCGCCCACGTTGCCGCCTCGACGGCCTCGCGAACCAGGCCCTCCGGAATCCGGGTCTGCAGGAACATCTCGATCGTGCGCCGCCCCTGCAGCACCTCTGCGAACTCGCGCAGCTCCTGGGATTCGTAACTTGGTGCGCGCTTCATCAGGGCCGTTCGATGATCATCGCAATGCCCTGGCCGACGCCAATGCACATCGTGCAGAGCGCGTAGCGACCACCGGTGCGGCGCAACTGGTAGGCCGCCGTTCCGACGATGCGTGCGCCGGACATGCCGAGCGGGTGACCGAGCGCGATCGCACCGCCGTTCGGGTTGACGTGTTCGGCATCGTCAGCGACACCCAGTTGCCGGAGCGTTGCCAGCCCCTGCGCGGCAAACGCTTCGTTGAGTTCTATTACGTCCATCTGCCCGACGTCGAGTCCGCACTGCGCGAGCACCTTCTGCGATGCCGGCGCCGGGCCGATCCCCATGATGCGCGGCTCGACCCCGGCCACGGCCCAGCCAACCACGCGTGCCAGCGGCTCGAGCCCGGCGGCCTTCATTGACGTTTCGTTGGCGACCAACAGCGCGCAGGCGCCGTCGTTGATACCCGACGCGTTACCCGCCGTGATCGTACCGTCCGTGCGAACGATTGGCCGCAGCCTGGCCAGGCCCTCGGCCGTCGAGCCCGCACGCGGATGCTCGTCGGTATCGACGACCACCGGGTCACGCTTGCGCTGAGGAATGGTGACGGGAACGATTTCGTCCGAGAAGGTACCCGCCCTGATCGCCGCTTCCGCGCGCAGCTGGCTTCGCAACGCCATGGCGTCCTGGTCTTCGCGCGAAACGCCGAAGTCGTCGGCAACGTTTTCCGCCGTTTCGGCCATCGAATCGATGCCGTACTGTTCCTCAAGCCTGCGGTTGACGAATCGCCAGCCGAGCGTCGTGTCATACAACTCAGTGTTGCGACCAAACGCCGTCGACTGCTTGGCCATGACGAACGGTGCGCGCGACATCGACTCGACGCCGCCGGCGATGCCCAGCCCGATGCCGCCCGTACGGATCGCATCGGCAATATTGCCAATCGCGTTCATGCCCGATCCGCAAAGCCGGTTTACCGTGACTGCCGGGACGTCGACGGGTAATCCGGCCAGCAAACCAGCCATTCGCGCCACGTTGCGGTTGTCTTCGCCGGCCTGGTTGGCACAGCCGTACGCGAGGTCGCCTATCGTCGCGAGGTCCATCCCCGGGTTGCGCTCGACAAGGGCCGTGATCGGCCGAGCGCCAAGGTCATCCGTGCGGACAGAGGACAATGCGCCGCCGTAGCGGCCAATCGGCGTGCGCACGGCGTCGCAAATGAAAGCTTCCGTCATGATCAGGTCTTCGTGTTCGTTGCGAGCACGAAGGTTATCACTTGCCGGGATCAGTCTGTAGCGGTCTCGCGTGCGACGGTCATCAGATCTTTGGCTGGCAGGCGTTCCTTATAGTTCGCATTTGCATACGCGTAGCGGATGACCCCGTCCTGACCGATTGCGAACACCGCCGGTACCGGCAGTATGCCGTGCTTCTGCATCGACGATTCGCGATAACCGTCACCCTTTTCGTTCACGTAGTCGATCACCTTCTGGCCGGCGCGGAACGCAATGCCGAACGCGATGGAAGCCTGTGCGTTGGCGGCAATTGGCTTATCGGCATGTCCTGGTCCAGGCAACGCGACACACGATGCTGGCGACGAGGACAAACACGAACCACTGTTGTACCGCATTTCGCACGAACATGCGGGGATCTCTATTGCGGGTTTCCGTTATGGACCGGGCGGTCCAGGAATATATTACTGTAGCAACACTGAAGGTCCGCAAGCGCGTTGCGTTAATTTGAGTGAAATTCCAATCTACATGGCTTTTTCGAGGAGTCCAGGTCCGCTGATTTCGATGACGCTGCGGCTTCGCGCCTTCGCGCGATACATGGCCCGGTCGGCTTCACGCATCAGGCCGGTGAGCGTGTTGGCATTCCTGGGGTACAGCGCGAGCCCGATGCTCGCCGCACATTGCAGTTGTTGCCGACCGATTGTGTACGGCGCTTCGAGTGCGCCGGTGAGTCGACCGGCCAACTTGTCGGCAATTTCGTCATCGACATCCGGCACCAGCGCGACAAACTCGTCACCACCCGGACGGCCAATGATGTCGCAGGACCGCAAACTCTTGCGCAGTCGTTCGGCCGCGATGGTCAGCAACTGGTCACCAACATCATGGCCATACCGGTCATTGATCTGCTTGAAGTCATTGAGGTCGATATACATTAGTGCACCGGTCGCGTCGTCCTGGCTTTCCGTTAGTCGACGAGCCGCGTCTCGTTCGAAACCGCGCCGGTTCAATACCCCGGTCAGCGGGTCGGATATAGCTATCGATTCCATCTGACGCTCTTTCGCCTTGCCGTCGGTGATGTCCACGAACGTCATCGCAATGTCGTCGCCGATCGGTTCGCAGATCAGACGCAGCCAGCGGCCGGCGCCTTCGCGTGCACAATGCACTTCGGTGTCCAGGCTGCGGTTTTTCCGAATTGCAAGATCGAATTCGTCGTGGACTTCTTCGGCCGCGTCGATTTCCATACCGCATGTTGCGAGACTCAGGATTTCGAGCGCTGTGCGGCCGACGAGATTGCCGGACTTGGTGCCGAGAAACCGGCCAGCCGCGGCGTTCGCGAAAATGCACTTCAGGTGCTCACGCCCGCGATTGTCCCTCGCCCACCGGAATCGGATAATGCCGTTCACTGAATGATCGACAAGTGTACGAAGGAGCTTTTCGCTACACCGTACTTCCTGCTGTGCACGTTCGACGTCGCTCACGTCGCGGAACATCAGTACCTTGCCTCCGCGGACTGAACTGCGGTTCGTTGCGATCGGCGAAACCTGGACGTGCAGAAAGCGCCCGGTCGCCGTCATCATCTTTTGCGGCTGACCCGAATCCAGTGCTTCGAAGACTTCGGGCGAGTCATCTCCGAACAATCGCTCCAGCGGAGCGCGCAGGGCTTCGCGCTCTTTGACGGACAACATGGATTCGGCCGTATAGTTCAAGCCAATGACCCTGCACTGATCGTCGATTACGACCACAGGGTCCTGCATGTTCTGGAAAACCGTCTCGTAAGCAAGCGGCGTGAACTCGATAATCTCCTCGCCAAGGATCAGCCAGGCGTAGATCGGCGCCATCGCCGCGAATGCTATCGGCACATATGAAACCGTATTGGGACCATAGCCGAGATCGTACGCAGCCGTTGTAACCAACGGCAGGACGCAGGCTGCAACGAGAAGAAACAAGCCGCGACGATGGCCCGGCGCAACAGCCGAACTGTGCACGAGCAGTGTCAACATCGCAGCGCCGATCACCGCATAGCTGTACGGCAAATGGATGAACAGGAACCACGGCCCCCAGCGCTCTGGACGGGTCAGGAATTCGCCCGCTTCGTTGGCGATTGGCAGGAACCACATGAATTCGTGGTGAACATTGGTCGCTGCAAGGACGATCGATGCCGTCGGGATAATGAGCAGCATTATCGTTGTCCGCGTCGGCGTGCCCGAGCCCGTGTATTCGCGAAAGCAAACGTAAGCGACGACCGGGACCAGCGCCGTGCCGATGAAGTGACCGGTTCGACCGACCGTGAACATGGTGAACGACGTCGACAGCAGCTCAATTGCACCGCCCATGACCCACATGCTGATGACAACAAAGAGCACGCCGATTGGCATGCTGCCGATCTCACGCCTGGACGAGATCAACCGCATACCCATCAGCAGGTAGCAGGCGGCGCTGAAGATCAGCAATATGGACAGTGCGGTGTCCAGATTCATTGGGGGGTGCTCTGTTTGACGAAATCTCCGCGATCCATGTTACGGATCGCAAACGCTTGAATCCCTGAACTGTTTCTCAGGTTTCTCGGCGTATAGGGCCACTATTGGTCAAAGATGCACACGGTCTGTCTTGGCGGGGAATTACCGAAAAGGCAGACCCGATAGCATTGAGGGATTCCGAAGTTTGCGCCGGCTCGTTGAGGACATCACTTGTTAACCGCGTCACATAAAACAATCGCGCCGTGAAGATTCTGTTAACTGCCGCTTGACGGAGTCTTCTCAAGGGATCAGTCTGAATCGTCGCCACAAACGAACGGATTTCGCGTACGTGGCGGACCTGCTCGCTTCATATGACAAGGAAGTTCGGACATGAAACAGACGATTCGATTACTGAAGCCCGCCGTCGTCCTCGGTGGCTTGCTGCTGGCTATGCCGATGGCCGTAGTGGCAGAAAAGCCTGATCCGGGTACCAAAGGGGGCAAGCCCAATCAGAACAGTGTCGCCACTACGGCGTCCTGCACGATTGACGATGATACGGCCAGGGTTTGTTCGTGCAAGGGGCTGTCAAACGTCGTGCTGTGGTGCGGTTCGACATGGGTCAAGCATGAAGATTTCGACTCGGCTACAGGCGCCGACGACGTGTACGATGCAACGGTCGATTGCGTAACGAGTGCCGGCGACCCGATACCCGGACCCATAACGATGATCGCCATCAAGTCGGGCAGTCAGAAAAACGTCAAGCATCATTCGGACGGTTACCAACTTGTTGAAGGTGCCCCATCCGGCAGTGGACTTTTCACCACACCGGAAGCCTGCTCGAGCGATTTCGTGTGCCCTGAAGCTGGCGACTGCTCCGGAGGTGATGAACCTCCTGGCGACGAGCCTCCTGATGAGGAAGAACCGCCGATACTGGGATAAGACCTGTGAACACAAGAAACCCCGCCTGCGCGGGGTTTTTTTTGGGAATCTTCACTGCACGACGTAATTCTGAACTGGGCTCCGCTCTAGCGAGACTCACTATAGCAACGTGATATTGACGATGTCCGCCTCCATAAAATTGGTTTGAGGCGACTCGTTCGCATAACCGAATATCGAAGTGAAATACTCCTTCTTGTTCTTTAGATCGAGCACCAACGTCATGTAAAAGGCATTGTTCGAGTCGTGCCAGCTAACGAAGTAGATCTCATCGTCAATCCGCCTGGACAGGAAATCGAGGTTCTTCGCGAAGGCTCCTTTCATCCTCCCTGCAACAAACCGATACTCCAGTTTGCCTTCTTCGAAGGTGTAGACAATTTCGCTTCCGTGCAAATTGGAACAGTGAATGTCCGACAGCCAGCCTTGAAAAACAGATCACTAGAAATGATCCAGGCCGTTCGTTATCTCTACCAGAACACCGCTGGGATCATTGAAGAACGCAACCCACAATTCAAGGCTCTCGATATAGACCGGCCCGAATTCGAATTCAATGTCGTATCCCCGGAGCATTGCAACAAACTCGTCCCATTTCTGAACCTCGAATCCAATGTGGTCAATCGAAGCGCCATCTGTCGGCAATCTATTTGCTGCTGCGTCATCAAAACGCAACTCAGAACCGGGGACCGTTGCGGCGTGGTGCTTGCCACCCCCGTCGAAAGCTTTGGCACCGAACAGGTCTGCGTACCAAGCCATCAGCTCACCGCGCATCGTTGTGGTGATTTGAACATAGTCCATTGAGGCACCTGGGCCGTGATCAGGGTCCTGGGTCAACGCCAGCCTTATCCCGCCGGGCATCGTGATATAGGCGGTGATATGCCCACATTCGTCCGTTGTCTGCGAATCAACCTCATACCCCAGTGTTCGCCACCTGGCCAGTACAGCCTCAACGTTCTGGACCGTTATCCCAAAGTGATCAACTGCGGTTGCTACTGACGGAGCAGTTGGTTCAGCTTCTCTTAGAAAAATCAGGGCGTCGGTGATGCGCACCGCCGAGTAGCCCTGATTTTCCACAAGCTCGGCACCAAAAAGGTCGGGCCAGAGTTGCTTATGAAGATCCAGATCCGCAACGACCAGGTGCATGTGACCAAATGAAACACCTTGGTCGTTAGGCTCCGCAAGCTGCGCTTGAGCCGGCCAAGCTAACAACAAAGCGACAAATCCAATTACCGACGATTTCATCTGCGCCCCCACGCCGCGTTTAACGGCTGCTTCCGGTCAGATCCAAGCCGCCATCATACCCCGAAAACGATCGCCTGATTGGCTGGTAACGCCTCCGCAGCCGTTCTCCTCACCGAAGCCCTTTCACGAATTCCTCCCGACCGAGCTTGTTGAGCGATGCAAGAAACGGTGCCGCACTCGCCTCCGACGCCAACGATTTCTGACGGTACGGATCGTCGGGATCGCGCGCCGACAGTCGCCAATGAAGAATCGATACGGTCATGCAAAGGCGCGCACGGACGAGATCGAACAGCAGGTCGAGTTCGTCGCTCACCAGTGGATTCACCGCACAGTAAGCACTCACCATTGGAGCGATCAGGCGCAGTGGCTGCTCCGGTGAGCGCAAATACGCTGCCGCGGTCGCGACCTCGATGACGCGCGGTGCCCGCAGCAGGTCACCAAAATCGATAATGCCGCAAACTTTTTCTCCGTCGTAGAGGACGTTCTCGCCGTTTATGTCGTTGTGAATCGTCTGGGTCGGAAGGTCATTCAGCCGCGGCAGTGCACGCGACTGGAAATCCGCTAGCGCCAACTCCACATTCCTGCGGATATCCACGTCATCGATAAATTGAACCAGGGCGCCTAGCTCGGCAGCTCGTTGCGTATCCCAGAGCAGTACCTGGTTCTCACCGGGATGCCGGAAATCCTCGAGCGCATTGTCGAGTTCGGCAATTTTTTGCCCAAGACTCGCGGCAGACTTTTCATTAGCCGCATCATCGCGGCGACTCGTGCCATCAACCCAGCTGACGATGCGTAACATGAGATCGTCGCCCGAATCACATTCGATCACGCCTCGAGTGTTGCCGCCGACCGTTCGGACTATGCGCGGAACACCAGACACGCCCCTGGTCTCCAGCAAGCGCAGCACCTCGATCTGGTATTCCGTTGTCGTCACCGAATCGGCGCTGCTAACAACCTTGACGACGAAACTCTCGTCGTCACCGGATACCAGCCGGAAATTCTGGTCGCGCTCGCTGACCAACGGCGAGTACTCGCCACGCAGCCCGAACTGGCGTTCGACCTCGCCAGCAATACGGTCGACGGGCAGGCTCGGAGCCGGAACGGCAATGGCAGCAAGGGATTCGGGGACGGCAGACATCGCGCCATCATCGCACAGGTAACCTATGTGTGCGCCACTTCTCAGAAGTGTCGATTGGTTCCGACTCTGTTGAACATAATCGTTCAAAATCGAACGGTTCATGAACAATTTAGCGAAAATTGCCCGATCTGCGACTCCCGCGACCGGCATCCAGTTTCGCAAGGAAAAGTATGGCGGGAACGGCGTTCGCAGTTTCCTGCGCGACGTCCTTGCGATGGCGAACGCGTCGGTCGAGGGACCTCGTTATATCGTCGTGGGCGTCGATTTTGATGCGAAAGGCAGGAAGCGTGCCCACAAGATCGACTCCGACGATTTCTCCGGCAAGCCGTCGTACCAGTCGCTCGCAAATGAGTACATCGAGCCGCCGATTCGCGTTCGCTACAAGCCCGTGACGATCGAGGGCAAACGCGTCGGCGTCTACGAGATTGGCGACTGCCAGGACCGGCCGTACATGATGCGCATCGACTACTCCGAGAAGCTGCGGCGTGGCGATGCGTATATGCGTGTCAACGACGCGGCCATCAAGATGGGGCGCCGCCAGTTGTCCGACCTGTTCGAACGCAAGTTTCGGGATTCGGTGTCGGCGGGCGACATCGAGATAGGCTTCCCGGGCGAAATCATCCACAAGGATCTTCGTGTCGCCACCTGTGACCTGTCGCAACTGCCGTCGGCCGTCGCCGGCAAGAAACTGAACCAGCTCATCAAGATCCGGCGGGGTACACGCAATTCGGGGTCGACAACCGTCATGGCGCGCCTCACCCACGCCCGCCTGTTCGGTACCGACGACCCGTACGTCGAACGCTCTCCTGACCAATTGATGCAGGAGATTCAGGATATGCGCCGCAAGTATCGCGACGAGGACAATCACTTCCTGTTCGAATCACAGGGCGAAAGAATTCAGATGATCGTCTACAACCAGGGTAACGATCCGATCCTCGACGCGTCACTGTCACTCATCCTGCCCAATCACAACTCGTTCTACATTGCCGAATCGCTGCCGCGAAAATCGGTTCGCGGCGGCTTCGCCGATCGGACACCGGACGAAATCGCCGCCTATCCGTCCGTAAGCCTTCGCGACGACTCTGTCCACATTACGCAGAAGATCGGCGACATTCCCGTCGGTGAACCGATCGAGGTGTTTGTATCACCGTTACGACTGTGTGTCGGAAAGGACCTCGGTGGCAAACGCATGGGCATTCGCTATACGTTGCACGGCCAGAATCTGCGCTCGCCCGCAAAAGGTAATCTGCGCCTGTCGTTTGACAGATAATACTCACGTCCATTTCTCGACGTGTGGTGCCGTATATGCCTCGAACTGCCGGATGAGGCCTGCCGCGTCCGTGTCCTGCAGCAACATTTCGCGGTTTGCCGGTCGCAGGAATCCTTCTGCCTGCGCGTGGTCAAGGTAGGCAAGCAGCGAGTCGAAGTACCCATTGACATTTAGCAGTCCGCAGGGCTTGTCGTGAAATCTCAGCTGGCCCCATGTGATGATTTCGATGATCTCTTCCAGTGTCCCGTAGCCGCCGGGCATCGCGACGAAACCGTCGGCGAGCGCCGCCATCATTGTCTTGCGCTCGTGCATGGAATTCACGACATGCAGCTCTGTCAGCCCCTGGTGCGCCAGTTCTTTCTCGCAGAGCATTCTCGGTATCACGCCGTGCACCTTGCCACCGAGTTCGAGCACCGCATCGGCAACGACGCCCATGATTCCCTTGTCGGCGCCGCCGTAGACGAGTTCGAAGTCGTGCCGCACCAGCACATCGGCGAGTTCTCGCGCCGCGTCGGCGTAGTCGGGGCTGCTGCCCTTGTTGGAGCCGCAATAAACGCAGATACGGCGCACGTCAGGCAGACTTGGCCTTCGGTTTGACGCTTTGCACGATCTTCGCAATCTCGGGGCGCCGCTCGCGCAGCTCCTCCGGGGTCAGCGCGTCGAGCTCGTGCGGGAATACGAGCCACTCCGCCGTCTCACGAAGGAAATAGTCGGGCGTCATATCCGTCTCGTTGCGGCTTGGCTTGAACCACGGAACCGCCACCCGGATATCCTCCGGCGTGTTGTCGCGCGCACGCCGGCGCAGTTCGTTGATCACCGCGACAATCGTATTGCCGGTATCGAAGACATCGTCGACAATCAGCACTCGGTCATCGAAGCAGATCTTCTTGATAATGTAGTTGAGTCCATGAACGGCAACATGTCCGCGCTGGTCAACGCCGGTATACGACGACGTGCGAATCGCAATGTGATCCGACTCGACGCCGCAGTAGGCGAGCGTTTCCTGCAGGGCCATGCCCACAGGCGTCCCGCCGCGCCAGATGGCGATGATCATCGTGGGCTCAAATCCGCTCTCAAGCACCTTGATGCCGAGTTCGATCGAGTCTTCGAGCAGGTCCTGGGCAGAAAGTACGGTCTTGTCCATTGTTGTTCTCTTAATTCGGACGCGTGGCGCTATAATGCCGGTCCACGATTCTAGCGCAGCACGGGCCGGGCACAAGAATGAATGAACGATTTATCGGAGCGGACGATCTCCTGCGGGATTCGTTCCAGCTGGCCGCCAATATCTGCGAGGCCGGTTTCGAGCCCGACTTCCTCGTCGGCCTGTGGCGCGGCGGCAGCGCTGTGGGCATTGCTGTGCAGGAAGGACTCGACTATTTCGGCATTGGTACCGATCACATCGCGGTCCGCACCTCATACACGGGAGCGGCTCGCTATACGCAGATGGTTAGCGGCGGCGAGGCCATTCGGGTGCACGGACTGCAGTACTTGCTGGAAAACCTCTGTTCGCATCACTCGTTACTCATCGTCGACGATGTCTACAGCACCGGGTCCAGCGTCAATGCGCTCATCAACCAGCTCACGCGAAAGCTGCGCCGTAACCTGCCGAACGACATCCGCATCGCGACTGTGTGGTACCGGCCGTCGGCGAAAACCCTGCGCACACCCGACTACTTCGTGCACGAAACCTCCGACTGGCTCGTGCTGCCGTACGAGATGTCGGGGTTTTCAATCGACGAGCTGCGAGAAAATCGTCCGCAAATGGCGAAGTTGTTTGACCGGCTCGCCCCGCACGTGAAACCGGAAGCCGCGACCCGCCGCTGATGGCAGACCCGCAGGCACTGTTGCGCTCGCTGTACGACGCGGCGGTCGATGCGGCGATGCCCCGAAACTCACTCAGCCGGTGGATACTGGACCGCCCCGCCGGTCGCGTTGTCGTCGTCGGCGCCGGAAAAGCGGGCGCGAGCATGGCCGCCGAGCTGGAACGTTGCTGGGATGATCTCGAGGGCTTGGTCATCGTTCCGTACGGGCACACCGTCGATTGCTGCAGCGTCCGCATTGTTGAGGCCGCCCACCCAGTGCCAGACGAGTCCGGACTGGAGGCTGCGCGATCGATTCTGCAAATTGCCGATGACCTCCGCGTCGGCGACACGCTCGTTTGCCTGGTATCCGGGGGCGGCTCATCGTTGATGACGGTTCCGGCCAGGGGCCTGACGCTTGACGAGAAGCAGCAAATCAGTCGCCAGCTGCTGAAATCGGGTGCCGCGATTCACGAGATTAACTGTGTTCGCAAAAAGCTGTCGGCCATCAAGGGCGGCAAACTGGCCGCCGCGGCCGCTCCGGCTCACGTCCTGACGTTGCTCATCTCCGATGTGCCTGGCAACGATCCCGCAATGGTGGCATCGGGGCCGACTATCGAAGATACCGGAGCGGTCAATGATGCGCTGTCGATTCTCGATCGCTACAACATCAAGGTGACCGACGACGCGCGAGATGTGATCAGGAACGCTGTGGCACCGCGCGTGGCCGAACCGGACGTTCGCATCCTTGCGACGAGTGACGACGCGCTGATCGCGGCATCGGCACTGGCGATGGACCGCGACGTGACGCCGTATTCGCTTGGCGATCTCGCCGGTGACGCCCGTTCGCTCGCGGTCGAGCACGCCACCCTCGCCCTGCAGATCGCGGCCGGCAACGGGCCGGTCGAAGCACCTTGCGTGATCCTGTCGGGTGGCGAAACCACGGTCACGGTTCGCGGCGACGGGCGTGGTGGGCGCAACGGGGAGTACGCGCTGTCATTGGCCATCGCACTGGACGGTCACCCGGCGATCCATGCGCTGGCCTGCGACACGGACGGCATTGATGGCGCAGGCGACAATGCGGGGTGCGTTGTAACCCCGGATACGCTCGATCGTGCGCGCGCGGCGGACCTCGATCCTGCGGCAATACTCGACAAAAACGACAGTTACACGTTTTTTGACACGCTCAACGACCTTGTCGTTACCGGGCCAACTCTTACCAACGTCAATGACTTCAGGGCCATACTGGTAAGTCCCAGCGATTCGTAGCACGCGTACTGGTAAACCCATACTTGCAAACCCCGCCGATACCCCGATCATGGCCTGACACAAGCAATGATCTCAGGAGCGACACGTGCAAGACCTGCCTCACTATTACGCTGTATCCGCGCTCGGACCCAAAACCGGTTCGGCGACACTGTCGAGCGACAGAATTCCCGATCTCGACACAGCACCGCCTGCCGAATTTGGCGGTCCTGGCGATCAGTGGTCGCCGGAGACCATGCTCGTCGGCGCCGTTGCGAACTGCTTTATTTTCAGCTTTCGGGCCGTGGCTCGGGCGTCACGCTTCGACTGGGACAACATTCACGTCGAAGTCACCGGGACCCTCGACAAGGTCGATCGCGCAACGCAATTTACCGGCTTCAAGGTTACGGCGACGCTCGACGTTCCTGCCGGCGCGGACGAAGCAAAGGCGATCCGGATGCTCGAAAAGTCCGAGCACGTTTGCCTGATTTCGAATTCGCTGAAGGCCGATTCCGAGCTCGAACCCGTCATTCGCATCGCGACCGCCTGACCTGATCCCGTCTGAAGCGAGCCATTTCCGGCACGGGGCTTTATAATGCCCCGCCTGCCGTGTGCGCGCCTGGGCCGAAACCACTGAATTCAAAGGGGAAACATGAGTAACGCGAAGATCATCTACACGAAAACGGACGAAGCACCTGCGCTGGCCACGTATTCGTTCCTGCCGATCGTCAAGGCGTTCACCGATGCTGCCGGCATCGCCGTAGAGACCCGCGATATTTCGCTCGCCGGTCGCATCATCGCAAACTTTCCCGACAAACTGACCGACGAACAACGCATCGGCGACGCACTTGCCGAGCTCGGCGAACTGGCGAAGACGCCCGACGCAAACATCATCAAGTTGCCGAACATCAGTGCCTCGATTCCGCAGCTGACAGCAGCAATTGGCGAGTTGCAGTCGCAGGGCTACGACATCCCCGACTATCCGGCCGAGCCGACGACCGACGAGGAGCGCGACGTCCATGGACGCTACGCAAAGGTGCTCGGCAGTGCCGTTAACCCGGTATTGCGCGAAGGCAACTCGGACCGCCGGGTCGCCGACGCGGTAAAGGCGTTTGCCAGGGCCAACCCGCATCGCATGGGCGATTGGAGCCCCGATTCAAAAACGTCGGTCGCCCATATGCAGGACGGCGATTTTTACTCCAGCGAACAGTCGGCCATCTGCCCGTCCGATGACAGCCTGAAAATCACCTTTCACGGCTCCGGCGGCGATGAAAAGGTATTGCGTGAGTCCGTGCCTGTACTGGCCGGTGAAGTCGTCGATGCCATGCGCATGGATGTCGCCAGGCTTCGCGAGTTCTTCGCGGAACAGATTGACGCTGCGAAAGACGAGGACGTCCTGCTGTCGCTGCACCTCAAGGCGACGATGATGAAGGTCTCGGACCCGATCATGTTCGGGCATGCCGTTACCGTCTACTACCAGGATGTGTTCGAAAAGCACCAGGCGGTTTTCGACGAGCTGGGTGTCGACCCCAACAATGGCATAGGCGACGTCTACGCGAAGATCGGCAGCCTTCCCGATGCAAAGCAGGCCGGGATCAAGGCCGATCTCGACGCCGTGTACGAATCGCGCCCCGCGCTCGCCATGGTCGACTCGGACCGCGGTATTACCAATCTCCACGTACCGAGCGACGTGATCATTGACGCATCGATGCCCGCGGCGATCCGCTCGTCCGGGCAAATGTGGGGGCCGGACGGCAAGCTGGCCGATTCGCGCATGATGATTCCCGACCGCTGCTATGCGGGCATCTATGCCGAGATTGTCGACTTCTGCAAGAAAAACGGCGCCTTCGACGTACCAACGATGGGCAACGTCTGCAACGTCGGTCTCATGGCGAAAAAGGCCGAGGAATACGGCTCACATGACAAGACGTTCGAGATCCCGGGTAAGGGCGTCGTGCGCGTCACGAACGGCAACGGCGACATTGTCTTCGAACACGACGTCGATAGCGGCGACATCTGGCGCATGTGCCAGACCAAGGACGTCGCGATTCGCGACTGGGTCAAACTCGCCGTGCATCGCGCGCGGCAGACCGGGTCGACGGCGATCTTCTGGCTCGACGAGAATCGCGCGCACGACCGAAACCTCATCGACCTGTCAAAGGCCTACCTGAAGGACCACGACACTTCGGGACTCGATATCCAAATCCTGTCGCCGGTCGAAGCCATGCGGGCGACATGCGAACGCGTCAAGGCGGGCGACGATACGATCTCGGTCACTGGCAACGTACTGCGAGACTACCTCACGGACCTGTTTCCTATCCTTGAGTTGGGTACCAGCGCCAAGATGTTGTCGATTGTGCCGTTGCTTGCGGGCGGCGGACTTTACGAAACCGGTGCCGGCGGATCTGCGCCGAAGCACGTACAACAGTTCAATGCAGAGGGTCACCTGCGCTGGGATTCGCTGGGCGAATTCCTGGCGCTCGCCGTATCGATCGAGGACCTGGCTGTCAAAACCGGCAACGACCGCGCTCGCATCGTGTCGAACGCGCTCAACGAGGCCAACAGCCGTTACCTGCGGCAAAACAAGGCACCGTCGCGCAAGGTCAACGAACACGACAACCGCGGCAGCCATTTTTACCTCGCCATGTACTGGGCTGACGAGGTTGCGCGCAACGAGATCGACGCCGAGCTCGCGGAAAAGTTCGCGGCGGCCGCAGAGGCGCTGGCCGATAACGAAAACACGATTAACGAGGAGTTGCTCGCGGCACAGGGATCTCCAGTCGATATCGGCGGCTACTACCAGCCTGACGAAGTTCTCGCGGCACGGGCAATGCGCCCAAGCGCAACTCTGAACGGGATTATCGACGCGATCTAGTCGCCGGCCTTTTGTCCGGCCACGTAGGTGGCCGCAATATGCCGGTCATCGCCCAGCGTCAGGATCGCAAACAGCGACTCGAGCCACGACGCGGCCCGTTCCGTGCGGCGCGCGGCAAGCCGGGTCGCGGCCGGGTCAATGACAACGAAATCGGCCTCTTTACCCGATTCGAAGTTGCCGATTCGGTCGTCCAGGTACAACGACTCCGCCGCACCCAGAGTGGCCAGCCAAAGTGCGCGATCGGCCGGCAGCGATTGGTCCTGCAGGTGCAGCACCTTGTAGGCTTCGCTCACGGTTTGCAGCATCGACAAGCTGGTCCCGCCGCCCACATCGGTACCCAGTCCGCAGCGCACGCCAGCCTCACGAAACGCGCGCAAATCGAACAAGCCGCTGCCGAGAAACAGGTTTGACGTCGGACAGAATGCGACGGCAGACCCCTTCGCGCTCAACGTGCGATGATCGCCGTCGCTCATGTGCAGGCAGTGCGCGAAAACCGAGCGCTCTCGTACGAGCCCATAGTGGTCGTAGACGTCAAGGTAGTTCTCGCGATCCGGGAACAGCCGTCCGATTTCCGCGATCTCGTCGCGATTCTCGGCAAGGTGCGTATGTACCCAGACATCCGGATGTTCGGCGGCGAGCCGCCCGGCAGCGGCCAGCTGTTCGTCACTCGACGTCAACGCGAAGCGTGGCGTGATCGCGTAGCCTAGTCGGGCGTTTCCATGCCATCGCTCGATCAGCGCCTTACTCTCGGCGTACGCCGACACGGGGTCGTCACGCAGCGCCTGCGGGCAATTGCGGTCCATTAACACCTTGCCGGCGACGAGTCGCATGCGGCGTGCCTCGGCTGCCTCGAATACGGCGTCGGCCGAATGTGCGTGCACGGTTCCGAATACGAGCGCAGTCGTCGTACCGTTAGCCAGCAACTCATCGAGGAACATGCCGGCGACTTCGCGCGCATAGTCAGCGTCGGCGAATTGCATCTCGGCGGGGTACGCGTAGCGTGACAACCAGTCGAGCAGTTGTTCGCCGTATGACGCGATGATGTCGAGCTGAGGAAAGTGCACGTGGCAATCAATAAACCCCGGCACGAGCAACTTGCCGCGCAAATCGACGACTTCGGCATTGTCGAACTCCCGCAAGCGCGTCTCTGCATCTCCTGCGGAAACGACATGGCCGTCTTCGACGACGAGCACCCCGTCGGCGAAGTACTCGATAGCGTCAGGCGTCGAGTGCTCCCCGGGGTCCGCAAGGCAATGCAGGATCGACGCCCGGTAAGCGGTGGTCATTCACCGACCTCGACGAACACGACCTCGTCGATCATGTGGGTCTCGCAGTTGGGCTCGTTGCCGGCCCGATCGATGACCAGGAACTCCTGGCCCGCGTCAAAACCAACGAGCGGCATGTGCCAGGTGCCGCGCCGGTAGTTGAACCCCTGTCGGCCGTTCGTGACGAAAGCACGCAATTCGCCGACATCGACAGACTCCCGCGGAGGCGCCACGACGATCACCATCCGGCACGGGCTCAACGGGATGAACGCCTGGCTGCCCAGTGGATGTCGCTCGACCATCTCGAGTCGCAGTGGCAACTTGGTGGGTGTCCGACAGCGCGCAATGCTGACCGCCACGCTGCCGTTGTTGATGATGTCGACGTTGCACAGGTCATCGAATCGATCGAACCGTGCTTCGTTCATCGCATCGCCCGCATCACGTGACGCATCGATGACCTCTCCGTACGGCGCGAAGCGATCCCGGGTCAGCGGCTCGGCCGTCAGCGTGATGGTCACTGGCCGACCTTGCCGAACAGTCGCAGGCGACTCACGCCGCCGTCGGGGTAGATCGACATGCGCACGTGACTGACGACGCCCGCGTCGGCGAGCTCTTCGAAGTAGTGCTGCTGGTCCATCTTGAGCGGCGTTTCGGGCAGCAGCGTCCGCCACCCCTCAGCGTCGTCGGTCGCCGCATCGTCGCTGTCAAATACACCGGCCTCGAGCGAGACCCGGTCCGGATAGTTGCCTTTGAAGTGCGCAGTATCGACTTCGACGCGTTCGATCCTGCCCGGCTGGCCCAGCGCAAGAATGACCCAGTCGTTGCCGGGGCCCCTGCGGCGCGCCGTTTCCCAGCCGTCGCCCATGTTGATACCACGACCCGGAGCATTGAGGTTGTGCATGCTCCCGTAGTGTTCATCGGAACACGCGACCGCGCGGCCGCCGTTTTCGACGGCGGCAAGGTCGACATAGCCTTCAATGTCGCCGAAGTCGGCCCGAATTTCGCCGAAGATGCGCAGGCGCGCCACGCCGCCATCCGGGTAAATGTGCAATCGCACGTGTGTCCAGACGCGATCGTCACGCACATCCAGCCAGTGCTCGTTGTTGCCGGAGAGCGGGATCTTCGGCAGCAATTCCTCCCAGCCGTCCTCCGGAACGTCTTCGTCGCTGACGCAGGCCTCGATCGACGCCTCGGGCGGGAAGTTGCCGGTAAAGTGGGTGGTGTCGATATTGAAGCCATGGATGACGCCGGGAACGCCAAGTCGAATGACGCACCAATCGTGCCCCGGTGTACGGCGACGACGACTTTCCCAGCCGTCCATCCATTTGCCGTGATCGTCGTAAACGCCGTCTTTGAACACAGGAGACGCCGGGTCGATCAGCCGCTCCTTGGCGCCGAAGAATTCGTCAGTGGCCCACGTAACGCGCGTGCCGAGACGCGGTTGTTCCAGCTGGATCCAGTAGCGATAGCGATCACTCATCGTGCATTGCCTCGAGTCGCAACCGCGCGATCTCGTGAATCTGTTCGAGCGCGGTTTCGAACTCCGTATCGTAGTCGTTGCCGAGACGTGACTCGAACGCGTCAAGAATCTCCGCCCGGCTGCTGTTGCGCACCGCCATGATAAACGGAAACCCGAACTTCTCCTTGTACGCCGCGTTCAGCGCCTGGAAGCGCTCGTACTCGTCGGCCGAACACCGGTCGAGCCCGGCGCTCGACTGCTCTTCGGTGGACTCCGCCGTCAGCTCACCCGCGATCTGTGCCCTGCCGGCAAGATCCGGGTGCGCGAGAATCAGCTCGAGCTGCATTTCGGTCGCCGCGTTGTCCACGCAATCCGCCATCAACCGTCCCAACTCGGTCGCCGTTACCGTGCTTCCGAACTGCGTCTCGACACGCTCGGCCACCCATGGCGAGTGTTCGTAAATGCCGCCGTAGCGCTCAACGAACTCACTCATCGCGGGGCTCCGCCGGATGCGTCGAGCGCCAGTGATCGGCGACGTCGAGACGCGTTGCGATCCAAACGTCGTCGTGGTCGAGCACGTAATCCACGAATCGCTGAACGGCCGCGGCGCGACCCGGCCGTCCGGCAAGACGGCAATGCAGGCCGATCGACATCATGCGGCCGCCTTCGGCGTGCAACGTATCGAAGCTGTCCTTCAGGTAGTCGAAGAATTGCTGGCCGGAGTTGAATCCCTGCGCCGTTGCAAACCGCATATCGTTGGCGTCCAGCGTGTACGGCACCATGAGTTGCGGTGTTTCAAAGCGATCGTCCCAATACGGCAGGTCGTCGGCATAGGTATCCGAGTTGTAGACAAAGTTGCCCTCCTCGGCGGCGATCCGGTGGCTTGCCGGGCTGCAGCGCCCGAGATACCAGCCGCGCGGCAAAGATCCGGTTACGGACTCGTGCACGCGCATGGCCTCGCGAAAGTGCTTGCGCTCAGTCGCCTCATCCACGTGCTGGTAGTCCACCCAGCGATAGCCGTGGCTCGCGATCTCCCAACCGGCATCCTGCATCGCCGCGACGGCATCCGGGTTGCGCTCGAGCGCCATCGCAACGCCAAATACAGTAACTGACACCTTATTTCGGGTGAAGAGGCGGTAGAGGCGCCAGAAGCCGGCGCGCGAGCCGTACTCGTAGATGGACTCCATGTTCATGTGGCGCGCGCCTTCGACGGGCGCCGCGCCGACGATTTCGGAGAGAAACGATTCGGATGCCGCATCGCCGTGCAGCACGCAGTTTTCGCCGCCTTCTTCGTAATTGACGACAAACTGCACCGCTGTCCGGGCACCGCCCGGCCAGTTTGCTTCCGGCGGCGTCTGTCCGTAGCCGTGCATGTCTCTCGGGTAGGTCATTTGCTGTCCTGCAGTCCCTGGTACCAGTCCGCCAGGATCTGCCGCTCCTCGTCGGTCATGGCCGTCAGGTTACCGATGGGCATGACGCGCGTCACGACTGTCTGCTGGTAGATACGTTCGGCCTCGGCAATGATCTCGTCGGGCGTGTCGAGCACGACACCGAGCGGCGGCGTCGGGAATGCCGGGTGTACGGGCGCCACCGAGTGGCAACTCGTGCAGCGCGCATTGATGACGTTCTGCACCTGCGCGAACGAGACCGTCGTCGATTCGCCCTGTTGAGCCCGCGGCGCTACGAGTGCAACGGCGGCGACAAACGCTATGCCTGCCACAACGAGCGTCACCGTCGATGCGCTACCGCTGTGCCGCGCAACGAACCAGGTTCGTACCAGCGCGCCAGCCAGTGAAACCAGCACCAGTACAACCCAGTTGAACTCATGGTTGTACGTCATCGCAAAATGATTGCTGGTCATGACGAACAACACCGGCAACGTGAAGTACGTGTTGTGCACCGAACGCTGCTTGCCGCGCAGACCGTGTATCGGGTCCGGCGTTTCACCGCGCTCAGCGGCAGCCACCATTTGCTTCTGTCCGGGAATGATCACGAAAAAGACATTCGCCGCCATGATCGTGCCGAGAACCGCGCCGAAGAGAATGTAGGCAGCCCGGCCACTGAAGAAGTTACACAGCGCCCATGACAGCAACGCCACGAGCATGAGCAGCGCGGCGGCAATCAATCGATCGTCATTCGCAAGCGGCGTCCTGCAAACGACGTCGTAGGCAAACCAGCCGCCGGCGATAAACACGCAGGCCAGTCCGATCGCTGCACCCGCTGACAGGTTGGCAACGCTCCGGTCCACGAGATAAACCTCCGCACCCAGGAAGTACACCAGCCCAAGCAGGAACATCCCCGTCAACCACGTCGTGTACGCCTCCCACTTGAACCAGTGCAGCGTCGCTGGCAGACGAGCGGGCGCCGTCCTGTACTTCTGTGCGCGGTAGAACCCCCCGCCGTGCACCGACCAGACTTCGCCGCCGATGCCCTTGTCCGAGTCAACCGCTTCCCGGGGCGTCTCGAGGTGATTGTCGAGCCAGATGAAATACAACGACGAGCCGATCCAGGCGATGCCGGTGACGAAATGTGCCCAGCGGACCACGAGGTTCAGCCACTCGAAAAGGAAGGCCTCCATTTCAGCCTCGCAGCCTGTGAACGTTGTCCGGCAGCTCGCCCTGCGCGCTTGCGTGTTCGTGCAGGCGCAGGATTTCGGCGGCTACGGCTACGGCAATTTCCGCCGGTTTCTTGCCGCTGATGCCGTCGACACCGATTGGGCAGACCAACTCGCCGAGAAGCGCTTCCGGCATACCCTGCTGGCGATACCGTTTCTCGAATCGACGGCGCTTCGACACGGACCCGATCAGCCCGCAATAACGAGCGTCGCCGCGTCGCAGTACGCGATCGCAAACGTCGAAATCGATGGCGTGGCTGTGCGTCATGACGAGGTAGTAACTGCCGGCCGGCATGGCCGCAACCTCAAGCGCCGGTTCCGGCGCCTCGATTGCACGAACGTTCCTGGGTACCTTGCGAAAGATTTTGCGCCGACTGTCGATCCAGCGAATGTTGCAATCCAGCGACGACAGCGAATGCACGACGGCCGCGCCGACGTGGCCGGCGCCGAAAACTGCGATATTGAGTGACGGCGCCACCACCGGCTCGTAAAACTCCTGCACATTACGGGTCGCACGAGAGCTGTCGCGGAGCAGTGCCCGGGCTCGCGGCACGAGCGAACTCGCCGGGTCACCGGCAAATACGGCCTCAGCGGTGACGACAATCTTTTCGGGCGACGAACGCGAGATTTGCGTTGCGATGATCGCCGCCTCGCGCTGGCCGTGCAGGGCTTTCAGGTCACGCAGCCAGTCGGGCATGCCACCGCTCACCGGTTCGAACAGGACCTCGACCACGCCACCGCAGCACTGGCCCATCGCAGAACCCAGCGGAAAGCTGCGCAGTGTCGCGGTCGATTCGTCGAGCATCTCAACGGCAACGCGTGAGCTCTGGTATTCGAGTTGCCCGCCGCCGATCGTCCCGATCGACTCCCGTCGCGTGACGATCATCTTCGCCCCGATTTCGCGCGGCGCCGAACCTCGAATGCCGGCGACGGTCACGAGAACCGCCGGTTCGCCGGCAGCCGCAAGATCGGCGAGCTCATCGATCCATTCGTTCATCCACCGCCCTCCTGCAAGGCCAGCAACAGGGCTTCAGGCGTGGCCGGTGCCCGCAGTCGGGGCATCGGATTCGATTCGCTGGCTATCGCATCGCGGAGCGCAAGAAACGCCGAAAGGGCCAGCATCAGTGGCGGCTCGCCGACGGCCTTCGACCGGTAGATCGTATCTTCGCGATTGGGGGCGCTCTGCATCAGCTCTACGCGAAAATCCGGCGCGAGGTCGGAGCAGGTCGGAATCTTGTACGTCGACGGCGCATGCGTGCCGAGCTCCCCGCGGTCGTTCCACCAGAGCTCCTCGGACGTCAGCCAGCCAACACCCTGCACGTAGCCACCCTCCACCTGCCCGATGTCGATAGCCGGGTTCAGCGAGTCACCGCAGTCGTGCAGAATATCAACGCGCAGTGTCCGGTTTTCGCCGGTCAGCGTATCCACGACAACCTCCGTCACCGCCGCGCCGTAAGCAAAGTAGTAGAACGGACGTCCGCTGAACGTTGCACGGTCGTAGTTGATTTTCGGTGTCTTGTAGAAGCCCGTCGCCGACAATGGGACTCGATCGACCCAGGCGAGCGCTACCAGCTCCGCGAACGGCATCCGGTTTCCGGCAACGTCAACGCCGTTATTGCGAAACTCGATCTCCGCTTCTGTCACAGAAAAGTGGCGTGCTGCAAACTCCGTCAATCGCGCGCGAATCTTGCCCGCCGCGATCTTTGCCGCCATGCCGTTCATGTCCGCGCCGCTCGACGCTGCCGTCGCCGACGCGTTCGGCACCTTGCTCGTATCGGCGGCCGTGATGCGGATACGGTCGACGTCGATCCCGAACTCGTCGGCCACAACCTGCGCGACCTTGATGTACAGGCCCTGCCCCATTTCGGTGCCGCCGTGGTTGAGCTGCACCGTGCCGTCCTTGTAGACGTTCACGAGCGCGCCCGCCTGGTTCAACATCGTATTCGTAAACGAAATGCCGAACTTCACCGGCGTTATCGCGATGCCGCGCTTCAGTATCGGGCTCGACGCGTTGAACTCGGCGACAGCCTGCCGTCTCGCAACGTAGTCGCTGTCCGCAACCAGTTTGTCGAAAATCTCGTCGATGATGTTGTCTTCGACGACCTGCCGATACTGCGTGACATTGCGATCCGATTTGCCGTAAAAGTTGCGGCGGCGCACGTCCAGCGGATCCTTGCCCAGCATTCGTGCGATGTCGTCGATGACGTACTCGATTGCAAACATGCCCTGCGGGCCGCCGAAGCCGCGAAATGCGGTGTTGGAAACAGTGTTCGTCTTGCAGCGATGCGAAAGGATGCGGACATGCTCCAGGAAATAGGCATTGTCGCAGGAGAACATCGCGCGATCGTTGACCGGCCCGGACAGGTCCGCCGACATGCCGCAACGCGACGCCATCGTAATGTCGATACCCAGGATGCGGCCGGAATCATCGAAGCCGACATCATAATCGAACCTGAAGTCGTGGCGCTTGCCCGTCATGACCATGTCATCGTCACGATCGAGGCGCAGTTTGCACGGCCGCCCGGTCTTGTCGCTTGCCAGCGCCGCAATACAGGCGATGAGCGCTGCCTGGCTCTCCTTGCCACCAAACGCGCCGCCCATGCGGCGGCAGATTACCGTCACGTCCTTGGCCGACCGGCCTGTCGCATTGGCAACCAGTGTCTGCACTTCGTCGGGATGCTGAGTGGAGCTGTAGACCAGCATGCATCCATCTTCCTGCGGCAGAACCATTGCGATGTGGCCTTCGAGGTAGAACTGGTCCTGGCCGCCATGTTCGATGCGGCCGGCAATTCGATGAGGCGCCGCGGCAAGCGCACTTTCCGGATCGCCGCGAACCAGCGTCTCGCTGGGCAGGACAAACGACTCCCTGGCGACGGCCGCGTCGATGTCCAGTATCGCCTCGAGTTCGTCGTACGAGACTTCGACACTGCGCGCGGCTCGTCGCGCACTCGTGACATCGGTCGCGACGACTGCGAACAACGGCTGGCCGACATACTCGGCGACAGCGTCGGCGAATATGGGGTCGTCGTGCACGATCGGCCCGAAGTTGTTCTCACCGCGAATGTCCGTCGCCGTACAGACCTCGACGACACCTGGCGCCGCGCGCACGCCGGACAGGTCGAGCGCAGCAATGTTTGCGTGCGCCTTGTCGCTCATACCCACCGCGACATGCAGAAGGTCGCGAGGTTCCGGAAGATCGTCCGTGTACGACGCCTGCCCCGTCACATGCAGATGCGCGCTGTCATGCGGCAGCGCGGCGCCGACGGCAGCCACCCGTTTTTCGGGACGCTTAGCGTGCGCGTCCATAGGAGTACACTGTCTCGGGCGCATCGACCGCCGTTTCCGCAAGAAAACGTCGCAACAGGTTCTGGCACGCCAGCAAGCGGATGTCCGCCGATGCCCGCATGTCGCTGATCGGCGCGAAATCCTCTGCGAGAGCCACGCACGCCGCCTCGATAGTCGCCTGGGTCCAGGTCTTGCCGCGTATGGCTTGTTCGGTTTTGGCGGCGCGCCGTACGGTTGCTGCAAGGCCGCCGCAGGCCATGCGAAACGACTCGACCCGTTCGCCATCGAGTTCCAGCCGGTACGCGGTGCAGACGGCGGAGATGTCCTGGTCGAAGCGCTTTGACCACTTGTGGCTGCGCACAACTGATCCATCCTTCGGCAACGGCACGTTGATGCACACCACGAATTCGCCCGGCTGCAGGTCGTTGACCATGTAGTCGTGGTAGAACGCATCGAGCGGGACCTCACGCTCCACCTCTCCCAGCCGCAGCACGAGCGTCGCATCGACAACCATCAACGCGGCCATCGAGTCGCCAATGGGCGAGCCGTTCGCGATGTTTCCGCCGAGCGTGCCTGCATTCCGGATCGGTGGCGACGCAAACCGCCGAAACAGTTCTTCGAGACCCGGATAGTGGCTGACGATCGCGTCCATCGCGTCGGTCAGCGTGACGGCTGCACCAACTTTGATACAACCGCTATCGACAGTGAGCTCCCGCAGCTCTTTCACGTTGCCCGTGTAAATGACGGTCGCGAGGTCACGATGCTGCTTGGTCACCCAAAGGCCGATATCGGTGCCGCCCGCGAGGATCGTCGCGTCGGGATGCATCGCACACACCGCCGCCAGTTCATCGGCCGATCGCGGCGCAAGAAACTGCTTGCCCGCCTGCTCGATCACGAGCATCGAGTCCCGTCGAACGCGCTGCAACGCGTCCATGGCAACGGGAGCCGCCGGACCGTCCAGTGCGTGCATCTCCTCAGCGGCGGCAATGATCGGCCGGTAACCCGTGCAGCGGCACAGGTTGCCGGCGAGCGCGTCGTCGATTTGCTGGCGTGACGGATTGCCGTTTTGCTCGTAAAGGGCAAACAGCGACATCACGAACCCGGGCGTGCAAAAACCGCACTGCGACCCGTGGTTACGCACAAGGGCCTGTTGTACGGGGTGGAGGTTGTCGCCATCCGCAAGACTCTCGACCGTGAACAGTTGCTTGCCATCGAGTGTCGGCAGGAACTGGATGCACGCGTTGACAGCCTGCACTTTCGGCGCGTCACCATTGTCATCAAGCTCCGCTAGCACCACGGTGCACGCACCACAATCGCCTTCGGCGCAGCCTTCCTTGGTGCCCTTGCGGCGCACATCCTCCCGCAGGTACTGCAATACGGTCCGGGTCGGATCAACATCGGTGAGCTCGATGATCTCACCATCGAGGACGAAACGAATGGCGCCGGAATCGGCCACGTCGGTCAGCTACCCCGGTAGGTCGAATACGACCACGGTGATGCCAGTAGGGGGACGTGATAGTCCTCGTCGTCTCGAACCGAGAACCGAATCACTACCGTGTCGAGAAACGGCGGCTCGGAGAGCTCTACACCTCGGCGGTGGAAGTACTCGCCGATATCGAATTCCAGCTCGTAAGCGCCGGTTTCGAAAACCTCGCCCTCGAGCAACGGTTCCTCGGTGCGGCCGTCGGTGTTGGTCGTCGCGTAGGCAACCATGTCGCGGGTGCCATCTATCCGATACAAACGGATGTTGACCCCTTCAGCCGGGCCGCCATGCACGGTGTCCAGTATGTGTGTCGTCAGCCTGCCCATCGTGCCCCCGTGTTGTCGAAGGAAGGATTATACTGCGTCCAAAAGCTGCGGGCAGCGGGCAAGAGACTGAAATTCCTAGCGATTGGCCGGATTGAATTCAAGCAGACTGTCGCGGCGCTTCATCAGGGCCCGGCGCCGCTGGCGATCCAGCGTGTGGGAAAACTCCGCGTCGATGACCTCGTCCGTCAATTCGGACAGTCGATCCTGCCACGCAACGATCGTCGTTGGCTCGACGTTCGGCAGTTGCGGCCGCCCCGGCTGCTTGCTGCCAAAGGTGCCGCCGTTCTCTGTCAACATCACCTTCCACGTCGACTTGTCGTAGACCAGGTTGACGGCGCTGCGGCCCGTGTTGTTGGTCAGATAATCGAAAATCGCCATCGTTGCCCACTGGTCGGGTAACGGGCACGACGCACCACCGCCCTGCTGGTTGGCAGAACGCATGCGCTCGTTGATCGTGTTGCCGGGCATGAACTGCAGCGAGCCGCTCTTGCCGTCCACGTCACGCACGACGGTCACGGGTGTCATGTCGACATCGAGCAGCCGGTCCAGCTTGTACGTCGCCGCGCCAGGGTAGATACCCCGCGACCGCCGACGCACAAACTGCGCATCCACCGTGTGCGTGCCGTCCGTCACCTTGACGATCGTCCGTGGCAATGGCCGATCCGGGCTCGGCTGCTCTTTCTCCACCGACAGGATCTCGCCGTTACGTAGCAGCGCCTCCAGGTCCTCCGTGGCGAGGGACGTCTTGCGTCGCCCGACACGGCGCGGATGCTCGGCGATGTCGACGGCAACGGCGCCGGACTGGTTGACGACCGACAGCGAATCGCCCTCGATGACGAGCGCGTTGCCGGAGCCCTTGTAGTAGAAGCCCAGCATGCCGGTGTCGATTTCAAGAAGCTTGCCGTCGAATCGCTGCAACACGGTTCGTGTCGGCGTCGGCGTGTGCCCGACGACGAGGCGTTCGGCACCCACTTCGGCGAGCGCCTCTTCCAGCCAGAATTCTTCGGTCACCCCCGAGCACGTGACGTTTTCCCGGTACCAGAGCGGACCGTCAGTCGACAGCAGCGGTTCGTCGACGACCTGCTGCAGTACCTCGATCGCACGGGATACTTCCGCACTTTGATCGAGCGCCGGCAGGTGACTGGCCAGAATTGCACCGTAATCGTAGTGACTGTCCGTGGGCAGTACAACGCCAGCGTCATACAGCGTCGCCAGCGACGTGACGTAGTCACGCAATACGGTACGGATTTTCCTGTTCAGGCCTTCGGCTCCGTGGTCGGTCACTTCGGGCGACAATCCACCATGAACGAATGCCGTCCGGTTGATTACGACCACGATGTCTTTTTGCAGCAGCCACTCACCGTATTTGCTGTCGGCACGGAACGCGCGGCGCATGGCAAAGTAGCCAGGTGGGTATTTCTCGTCGAATGCCGCTTGCAGATCTTCCGCCGCAACGCCTTGCCGCCCCGCGTAGTGCGCCAGCCACGATGCTCGCTCCGCCGCCGACTCCTCGGCGGAAAATGCCGCGTACTCGGCTTCGCTCACGTATCGCATATCGCCTTTCAGCAGCATCGACTCATGATTCCCGACAAGCACATGCACGCGCCCGCCGGCCGCTTCTGCCTCACGTTCAACGCGCATCAGGAGGTCCATGGCTGCCCGCGAGTTCGGCCCGCGGTCGAGGATGTCTCCGACGATAACGAGATGCGCATCGCCACCCGACCAGCCAAGCTCGGCATCAAGGATCCCGGCTTGTTGCAACGTCTCGGTCATGGCCCCATGCGCGCCATGCACATCGGAGATTGCGACAACACGACCGACGCCCTCGAAGCGCCCTTCGGCTGCGCCGAAACTGACGGGCGACGCGAGCAGCGCAGCCAGGAAGAGAATCAGGTGCTTCATCATGAAATAGGGAGCCCTGTGCTAGTATGCGGACGATCCAGAGTACTGCAACGGAGCAAAATAACAATGCCGGCAATACGTTGGACGCTTTGTATTGCCGCGTGGTTCCTTTGCACAGCGGCGGTCATTGCACAGGAATCACACGGACCCGACCCGCTTTTCGAAAGCGACGCAGTCCTCGACGTCCGCATCGCCGGGCCGCTGCGTACGCTGGTGTCGGACCGTCCTTTCGACGAAGAACTCCCGGCAACGTTTCAGTACACGAACGACGCCGGTGAAGCGATCGTTTTCGACGTCGGGATTCGCACGCGTGGCCGCTTTCGTCGACAGGAAGAAATCTGTGACTTCCCGCCGGTGCGACTGAACTTCCGCAAGTCCGAGGTGAAAGACACGCTGTTTCACAAGCAGGACAAGGTAAAGTTGGTTACACACTGCGCGCCGAGCGCGCGATACGAGCAAGTGCTGCTTCGCGAATACATGGCCTACCGCATGTTGAACGAATTGCACGACGCCAGTTTTCGCGTGCGGTTGTTCCGCATCACCTGGGTCGACACGGAACGGAACGGCCGCGAACAACAACGCTACGGCTTCCTGATCGAACATCGAGACCGGCTCGCAAAACGTATTGGCGCGCCTGTCGTCGACGTAACGGGCACCACTCTCAGCTCGCTCGATCCTGCCTATACGAATCTCACGTCGGTGTTCCACTACATGATCGGCAACACGGACTTTTCGCCAATTCGGGGGGCGAAAGACGACTACTGCTGCCACAACCACGTGCTGTTCGGCGAAGATGACCAGCTTTGGCTGTCCGTCCCATACGATTTCGACCAGTCCGGTTTCGTCGACGCTCCGCATGCCGGCCCGAACCCGCGCTTCAAGCTCAGAAACGTCCGGCAGCGCCTGTATCGCGGCCGCTGCCGCTTCAACGAACAGCTTGATGAAACCATCGAACTGTTCATCGCCAGGCGCGCTGCGATAGAGGCGATCGTCGAGTCGACGCCCGGCACCACCAATGCGACGAAAAAGGATGCGCGCGAATACCTCGCGCGTTTTTATAAGAAGCTGGAGTCGGACAAACGCATCGACAATGATATTGTCAAAGCGTGTATTTAGGCGTTGCGGAGGCCGGCGCAGACTGCAGCCAGTCCGACAGGATTTTCGACACGCGCGGGTGAATGTAATAGCCGATTGAGCTGTGCGGATTTGACTTGCCGTAACGCACGGCCAGGTTGTAGATCCTGTAGTCGTGCACCGCGCTGACTTTGCGTTCTTTCAGCATCGCCTTGAAGTCGTCGGCCAGCGTATTGTCGTGACAGGTGTAATCGTCTTCGGCAGACACGTTGTGCCAGGATATGACGTTGACCGGGAACTGCCCCTCGGATTTTTCCCGCGCCCCAAGAAGCCGTTTGCGAACATGGTTGTCACCCAGCGGCGCGCCCAGGGTGACCCAGATCTCAATCTTTTTTTTGCCGCAGCGCTCACGCAGGTCCGGATCGTGCGACAACTGCCAGAGCACGTCGTAGGCAACGATGCTGCCGGTACCATGTGAAACCAGCGCGACGCGATCGCCCCGGGCGAGCATGTTGCACAGCGTCTCCCGCAGGCGTTCACGCACTTTGTCCGCAAAGTCGGACTTGCGGTCGAGGTAGCACGACACGTCCTTTGCGACGGCTGCGATCAGGGAGCCATGCAGGCCGACTTTTCCGAGTGCCGGAGCCACCAGGTCGGCAACAAATTCCGGCACGGCTGACTTGCCCGGCAGTCGATCGTACTGGCCGATACCGAAACGTTTGCGCGCCGGTATTTCCCGCAATGCAGCAAGTGCGTTGCGGCGATCCCCGATATCCAGCTGCTCGTCGTAGGACTTGCCGGCCCGTTGCAACGCTTCGGCGTTGAGGTCGCCGTACCAGCAAAGCGCCTTTTGCGTCGAATCGAAACGAGCGACGCAGTCCGGATAGTCGCGCTCTATTCCGGCACGCATCGCGGCCATCGACAGGTCCATGTACGCTTCGGCGGACGGCTTGAAGTCACGGCCATGAACCAGAAGCAGGCTGCGGTTGCTCGGACCGCTGAGCTTGTCGAGGGACACTATCGAAATTCCCTAGTACTCGTCCTCGCCGCTGTCGCGACGGGTCAGCATGGTCAGGAAGGGGCCCGACAGGGTCTTCCCGTACTCGAGCTTCCAGATAAAAAGTGTTGCCAGAACGAACGTAAGCGAGATGACGTACGAGATTCCAAGTGCGCCGATTCCGGCGCCAAGCCCGATACCAATTGCGACAAATATGTACATCGCATCGGAGGGCTGGTTTAGGGAAAACCGGAAGCGCACCGCCGCAACGATACCCGCAAGACTGAATGCCAGCGCGATACTGTTGATGACGATCATCGAGATACCGGTAACGAGAATCGGCATGATCATGATTGTCTGCAAAAACGACTGGTCGATACGGCGTGCGCGGCTTGTGATGAAATAGGCCCACGAAACCGGCACCGCAAGCAGAATGGCGCCGACCGCAGCTGCGAATAATTTGATGGGCGCGACAGCCGTCAGGAGATTGCGCTCAACGCTGGTGTACACGGGCTCGAACGTCTCGGCGTTGCTGCCGGGAATTTCGTCGATGCCGCCGAGCGGCAGGTACTCCGCAATGCCCGGGTAACGCGACAGCACGAAAGATGTCGCGCCGACCAGGACCCCGTAGTAAATCAGGATCAGGGTGAGCGGGATCAGCAGGCTTGCAGATCTTCTCATTAATCTCCCCGGACTTGCGGTGACCGGCTACAGCTTGTCGTTCAGCACCATGAGGGACAGGATTTCGAACAGCATCTGGCCGCCGACCTGTGCCGTATTCGTCGTCGCGTCGTATTGTGGTGCGATTTCAACGACATCGCCACCAATAATGTTCAATCCGGCAAGCCCCTGCAACAGCGCCATCGCTTCACGTGGCGTCAGTCCGCCGACTTCCGGCGTGCCGGTGCCCGGCGCGTAGACGGGATCGAGACCGTCAACGTCAAACGAAATGTAAGTGGGCGCATCGCCCACCACCTCGCGCGCTTTGGCGACGACGGCATCGACGCCCATTTTTTCGAACTCTTCGATATGAATGACGGTCATGCCGGATTCGTAGGAAAACTCCCACAGGAACTCTGCGTTCCCCCGGATACCAATCTGGATGGTTTTCTCGGGATCCTGCACGCCATCGAGCACGGTCCAGCGAAACGGACTGCCGTGCTGGAATTTCGCGCCTTCGTAGACGCCCGCCGTGTCGCAGTGCGCGTCGATGTGGATGCAGGCAAGCGGTTCATTCTCGCCCAGCGCTTTCATGATCGGGTACGTAATCGAGTGATCGCCGCCAACCGACAGCGGCCGCACGCCGGCGTCGCGCAACATCCGGTAATGCGACTCGATGTCTTCCATGCAAGCGTCATGACTGAAGCGACTGCGCATCGGGCAGTCGCCAATATCGGCAACGCGTTTCATCGCGGCGGGAACGACGTCCAGCACGTGATGGTACGGGCCGATTCGCTCCATCGCCCGAACCGCGCGCGGCCCGAACCGGGCACCGCTGCGATTGGTGACGCCGAGGTCCATCGGTACACCGATCAGGCCGATGTCAACGTCGTCAAGGTTCTTGGTGAACGGCGCATCGAGTAGCGTCGCAATGCCGCCAAACGGCTTGTCGCGTACGCCGTCCTCGAACAGGAGCTCGACAACCTTCTTGAATTTCGGATCGAAGACGTCGTCGCCGCCTGCATTCGCGTACCGGGCCCGCAGCTTTTTGAGTTTTTCCTGGTTCATTGCGTGACTATATCAACAAAGACGCAACTGGTAGGCTATGCGCCGCTTCAACCCAACGGATCCGCATCATGGCTCACGACACCCAGCTTCTCGGCATCAGTAACGCAATCGTCGATGTGCTTGCACACGTCGACTACGACTTCCTGGACCGCATTGATGCCGTCCCAGGTTCGATGACACTCATCGACCGCGACCAGGCACACGCGATCTACGACCAGATGGGGCCGGCAACGGAAATGTCGGGCGGCTCGGTTGCCAACACGATCGCCGGATTCGCCAATCTCGGCGGTTCGGCCGCCTACATCGGCAAGGTTCGGGACGATCAGCTCGGTGCAATTTTCAATCACGACATGAAGTCGCTGGGCGTGGACATTCGCCTGCAGCCTGCTGCGGATGGCGCGCCAACGGCGCGCAGTCACGTTCTGGTTACCGAGGACGGCCAGCGCACGATGCAGACCTACCTCGGTGCATGCCTCGAGCTGTCGCTCGCCGATGTTACCGACGACACCGTCGGTTCGCCGCGAGCGGCCCTGATTGAAGGCTACGTGTGGGACATCGCAGAAGGACCGGCCTTCACGAAAAAGGCAGCGGATATCGTTCACTCGAATGGCGGCAAGGTCGCACTGTCGCTCTCCGATTCGTTTTGTGTTGAACGGCACCTGGACGCGTTCCGCGAGTTCGTTGAAAACGACGTCGATATCGTCGTCGCCGATGAAGACGAGGTTTATATGCTGCTCGGCGTTGAGACCATTGGTACGGCAATCGACGCGGTAAAAGGTGGTCAAACGCTTTGGGCGATTACGCGCTCCGAGAAGGGATCCGTCATTGTGCGCGGCGACGACGTCGTCGAACAGGAAGCAACGCCGGTCGACAAGGTCATCGATACGACGGGTGCCGGAGATGCCTACGCAGCGGGCTTTCTGTACGGCTGGGCGAATGACAAGTCGCTGGCCGACTGCGCGCGCTACGGCACCTACTGTGCGACGAAGGTCATCCAGCAAATGGGTGCACGAATTGAGAAAGGACTGCTCGACGGGCGGTAAATGGACTCGAAGTCTCCGCGTCTGGCAGCACTTCGTCCGGCACTGTTGGTTGCCGGCGCACTCGTCGTAGCCGGCTGCGCGACGAGCAATGCTCTCGACTCGGTACTGGAGCACTCGCGCGTCGCGATTTCTCGCGACGGCAAGGAAATCGGTACCAGGGAACGCATCGTGCGACGGATCGAATCGGGCCTCGAGATCGTTACACGGCAAACCATGAAAATGGCCGTGGCGGGCACACGACCGAGAACCCTGGTCGAGCAGAGAACCCTGACACAGGATCATCAAGGCAACACAATCGCGGTTGCGCACCTGTCTCGAGCGGGCAGGGACGAGACAATTACTACTGCGCACATTTCGGGGCGCATCGCACGAGTCCGCCGTGAAACTGCGGAAGACTCACGCGAGACAGAAATTGAACTCCCGCCAGGCGTTCGATTCGACAACGGCGCAGGCCTACTGGAAAAGTGGAGCCCGGAAGAGTCGCCGCGGCTGGAGTTCTACGCACTCGATGTTCGGGCGCCACTGATTGAACGCATCACTTATGAGTTCGCAGCGGCAGCCGAATCCGTCGACAGCAGGACGCTGCTGAGGCAGTCCTACGTCGATGACAAACTGCGGTCAGTGTCCAGGTTGCACCTGGATGACAAAGGGGCGCTGATCAACTCGGACCAGGCGATGTTGGGGTCGGCCATTCGAATCGACACGGCATCGGCCGGCGGGGACGGGTCGACGAACCCCGTCCGGGAATCGCTTATCAAGTCCCCCTATCGCATTTCACGCAGCTCGATGAGCGGACATATCCGCTACACGTTTGGTGTGAGTTTCGGCGCCGAATTTACGCCGCCTCAGACAGGCGAACAGCGCGTAGCGATTACCGCAGGTGGTTTCACGCTAGATATCTGCGATGGCTGCGGACCCGGTCTCGAAGCCGGCGACGAGTACCTGGCTGAAGCCAGGCGACCGACATTCTGGCTGCAGTCAGACCACCCTCACCTGACACGCATTGCAGAATCGCTTCGCGATGCCGACATGTCCGACAATGAGAAAATGGCGTTGCTGGAACGTCGTGCGAAAAAGCGCATGGAGACAATCGACTTTGCCGGCCACTTTTCCGCCGCCGACGCTATTGCTCGGCGCTCGGGCGATTGCACCGAAGGCGCCGTCGTCCTTGCTGCGCTGGGCCGCGCTGCGGGCATCCCGACACGGGTCGCCAGCGGTATTGTTTATTCACGCGAGCGTTATCACGGGGTGAGTAACACGTTTATGCCGCACGCATGGACGCTGGCGTTCGTAGACGGTGAATGGAGAAGTTTCGACATGTCGCTCGACGGCTTCGACGCGACGCATATCGCACTCACGATCAGTGACGGCGATCCCGGGTCAATCCAGGCCGCTCACCAGCTCGCAGCACTACTGGAATGGGAAGCGATGTCGGAAGTAAGGAAGCGTCGACCGGACTGATCAGGCGTCTTCTTCGTAGACCACCGGAAGCTCCGGTGTCTCGAGATCCTCAGCCGTCTCGATGTACTCGACGTTTCCGGGATCCTTGATCCCCCCGACCATGATGATGATCTCGTCGAAATCCTCGGCGCATTTCGGCAGCTCATCATAGGCTCCGACGCCCGAATCCAGCTCCAGCAGCGTGTCCTGTGCGGCTGCCGGCAGGGCCATAGCCGAGAGTGCAACCGCAGCTGCGACCTTTCGTAACGGGAGCTTGTAAGACACACACACTTCGTCTTTGCACGCGCTCATGAAAGCCATTCGCTCGGAATCGCTCATTGAATCGAGGTCGAATACCTGCCGATCACAAATGCGACAGACGTCACCATCCATATAATCGGAAAGCGCGTTCTTGACCGGGCAGGTTCTCTGGATTCTTGGAAATTTTGCCATTATCCTGCACCTCAGCGTCCTGGTACCCGTCAGCTTAGCTCATGGGACGGCCGCGGTCTAACGACCACCCACCGACTCGACTACTTCGCGCAGTAAAGCACCGTTATTGCTACCGTACGCTCCTCGACCGGGATGCCTACCAGCGGCACGCCAACAAAACAGGAGCCGATCTTGAGGCCGATTCCGGCCACATTCAGTTCCGGCTTGAATTCAAAATCGTCGATCACCGGGCTTGAATCACCGAGCACGAATTCGGCTTCCGGTTGAAACATGACGGAGTAGGTTTCGCGCCACTTTGCGTCGCGCAGTTCCTTCAGTCGCGCCTCCTCCTGCCCCATCGCGGCGACCGTTTCCAGGATCATCGCGTCCCAGTCCGTCGCAGACGTCTGTTCACGGGGTTTGTCGTCGACGACGGCGGCCTCTGGCTGCAGCACCTGCGGCGCAGATTCCGGACGAATAATGACGTCCGGCTCCGGCGAACGCTCCGGCCTTGCGGGCGTTTCAATTGCCGGTTCGGGTTCCGGCGGCAGGATTGTTACGACGAGATCGGCCAGCGGCGCCAGCGGGAGGCCCTCCGGCATCCGTAATACCGACATAAAGGCGAGGACACCCAGGGCAGCGAGCAGCAGGCTGACATGCAGGCGCTTGCGCGGATCACCGCGCCAGCCGGGTTCTTCAAGAAATGAAGGATCGGCATACATGCTTCTCATGATGCGGCTGGACGCGACGGCGTCGCAAGTTTTTACCGCATTGACCTGTCCCAGTAGTGAATCTGCAGCCAAATATTGTGCATGATCGCGATATTCACGAAGACAACCATCGACCACCCGATCCAGTTGGTGCTCGTAGTCATCAGGATTCCACACCCGGCTGCGACGGCAATGGCAACGTAGGCAATTTGTGGCGCAAAATCGCGCAGACTGGCCGGCTGCACCGTATCGAAAAACTCCTTGTTGCGCGGGTCACGCCGTGCGCGGCGCATGAATCGATAGTCGATACCGATACCGACAACGGCCAGAACGGCAAAGGCAAAACACCAGTGGCCCAATCGCTCAACGGTCGTCAGCTCAATTAGCGCAAACTGTGCAATACCAACAATTAGCGGTAGAGCGGTGTCCGACAGGGCCGGCGTCCACCGAAACCGCATCGCAAGCGCGACGTATGCAAGCCACACGAGCACTATCGACAAGAAGGTAGCTGACGCCTGCAACCAGCCGAGCGCCGCGAACCAGGACATCTCCGCAAGATCCTGCCGCCCCACGGTCTGCTGCCAAAGGTTTTCGAGCGCTATCGCCTGGATGATGCTAAGCAAAGTCAGCAACACCGAGGGTAGCTGCTCAGTTGCACGCTCTCTTATCGAACTGATGCCCTGATCTCCCAAAGCGGGTTCCCGGATATTCCGCCTTCGCCAATGATATATGATGTGGCCCTGCTCAGAACCTGCTTTCGAGCATTGGCGAACCGAATTCGAGGTGCACGTTTCGATGCGACTTGTGACTCTTCTTGCTTTGGGAATCCTGCTATCCGGCTGCGCGACGGTATCGCCGACCTCGAGACCAAGCGCCTACTACGAAACGGCAGCATCCGCTCAGTCCGGCTCTTCGCTTTTCGCCGGCGATGCCGAGACACTATCCGATGACGCCATTCAGAACATCCTCGCTCACAAGTACGAGCCGCCAGCCCTGGCCCGAATTGCATTGATGCCCTTCGGCCGCGAGGTGTGGTCGAGTTGGTCGGAAGAACTTGCCCTGGCGTCCGACGATATTCAGTCCAGGGTTCTGGACCAACTGCGAGCATCGCCGAGGGTGTATGACGCTTCATATTTGCCGTCCATCCTCGTACCCGAAACACGCACGGTGCCGCACCTCCGCGAGGCTGCGGCGCGTTACCAGGCAGACCTCCTACTCGTGTACCGCAGCTATTGTCACAGCTTTGAAAAATACCGCATTTTCGCCGCAGACAAATCACGTGCGTACTGCGGTGTGGAGGCCGTACTTCTGGATACCCGAACGGGCCTGGTCCCGTTTACAACCGTTGCAACCCGCACCTACGACGTCGTTGAGAATGCGAGCGATACGAATTTCAGGGAAACAAGATTACGAGCGCAACTTGAAGCCACGTCGTCCGCGCTGGGTGATGTGAGCCGGGAGATCGTCAAATTCCTGGCGGGCGCAACCTAGCTGCCGATCGGGTGCCAGGTCGTTTTGACCTCCTGCGTGTCGCGGATCAGGTACGGATTGTCGTTGTCAGGCTTCGACCAGTCGATGCGCGTGCGTTGCACGACCCGCTTGATGTTGTCCGCCGCCGCTTCCTGTACCTGCCTTGCGACGGACTTGCCGCCGTCACAGTAAATCACCGCGTTGACGTCCATGTGCGACGCAAACTGCTCGGTCAGCTCCGAACGGAATCCCGTCAGTACGTTGACGACGCCGCCCGGGACATCGGAAGCATGCAGCACTTCCGCGAAACTCACGGCGCAAAGCGGCCGTGACTCCGACGCCAGCACGATGCAGGTATTGCCGCCCGCTATAGCCGGGGCGATATTGGACACCAGTCCGAGCAGACTGGAATCGTCGGGGGCCAGCAACGCAATCACGCCCATCGGTTCGAGCACCGAGAAATTGAAGTGCGACGACGACACCGGGTTCACGGCGCTGAAGACCTGCTGGTACTTGTCGGCCCAGCCGGCAAAGTAAATCAGGCGGTCGATCGACTGGTCGACCTCCTTCTCAGCCGCACGCTGCGTTGCGCCCTGCAACTGCAACTCGGCGATGAACTGCTCGCGTCTGCCCTCGAGCATCTCCGCAATGCGATACAGGATCTGCCCGCGCAGGTACGCGCTCGCTTTGGCCCAGCCCGGCTGCGCCTTGCGCGCGGCAACAACGGAGTTCCGAAAGTCCTTGCGGCTGCCACGGCAGATATTGGCGATGACATTGCCTTTCCTGTCCTCGAGCGGGAAGTAGCGCCCCGATTCCGTGCGTGGAAACTTACCGTCAATGTAAATCTTGTAAGTCTTTGCAACTGCGATTCGTTTGGCGGCCATCGTTACGCTCCCAGCTTCACGTAGGCGTCGAGCCCGTGCAATCCGCCTTCGCGGCCGACACCGGACTCCTTATAGCCGCCAAAGGGTGATGTCGGGTCGAACTTGTTGAACGTGTTCGCCCAAACGACGCCGGCACGCACGCTCTGCGTCATCTTGAAGATCTTGGAGCCTTTGTCCGTCCAGACGCCGCCCGAAAGTCCGTACGGCGTGTTGTTCGCTTTTGAAATCGCCTCGTCGAAGCGGCGGAATGTCTGGATCGCCAGTACCGGCCCGAAAATCTCCTCCTGCACGACACGGTTTGACTGCGAAACGCCTGTAAACAGCGTCGGCCGGCAGAAATAGCCTGTGCGCGGCACGCGACAGGAGCTCTGATGAACTTCGGCACCCTCCGCTTTGCCGATCTTCAGGTAGGAGTTGATCTTGTCGAGCTGCATCTTCGAGTTGATCGCGCCGATGTCCGTATTCTTATCGAGCGGGTCACCGACGATCAACGTCTCCATTCGGTCCTTGAGCTTGGATATCACCTCATCGGCGACCGATTCCTGCACAAACAGCCGTGAACCGGCACAGCACACATGCCCCTGGTTAAAGAAGATGCCATTGACGATGCCTTCAACAGCCTGGTCAATCGCGGCATCCGCGAAAATGATGTTCGCCGCCTTGCCGCCGAGTTCCAGCGTGTACTTCTTGTTGCTGCCGGCAAGCACCTTCTGGATGACACGGCCCACCGCCGTGGAACCGGTAAACGCGATTTTGTCCACACCCGGGTGCTCGACGACAGCCGCGCCCGTCGCACCGGCACCGGTCACGATGTTGACAACACCCGGCGGCAGGCCGGCATCCTGGATGACCTCTGCGAGCTTCATCGCGGTGAGCGGCGTGGTCTCGGCCGGTTTGAGCACCACGGTATTGCCACACGCCAGCGCCGGCGCAATTTTCCATGCTGCCATCAGCAACGGGAAGTTCCACGGAATCACCTGTCCGGCGACGCCGAGCGGCCGCGCATGTCGGCCCGGGAACGCGTACTCGAGCTTGTCGGCCCAGCCGGCGTAGTAAAAGAAATGAGCGGCCGCCAGCGGCACATCGACATCGCGCGACTCGCGAATCGGTTTGCCGCCGTCCAGCGACTCAATTACCGAAAACTCGCGCGCCCGCTCCTGGATAATGCGCGCGATCCGATAAATGTACTTGCCGCGCTCGGCCGGCTTCATGCGGCCCCACGTCGTGCGATAAGCATCGCGTGCCGCCTTGACGGCCTTGTCGACGTCGGCGCCGCTTGCCTCCGCGACACGAGCGAGCTTTTCCTCGGTCGCCGGGTTGATGGTGTCGAAGTACCTGCCCTTCTCCGGCGACACGAAATCACCATTGATAAACAGGCCATAACGTTTTTTGACCTGGATATGGTCCGTACTCTCCGGTGCCGGGTCGTATTCCCAGCCGCCGTCGAATGCGAGTTTGTTTTCGGGGGTGGCCATATCTAATCCTGTGAGAAATAGTCTGCCGACTGGTACACGCCAGTCGACTGTTTCATGATTTGCATCAATACGTCGTTCGCCAGCGAGCTTGCGCCGAAGCGAAACCACTCGGGCGTCATCCAGGCGTTGCCCAGTGTTTCGCGCAGCATGACGAGGTAGTGAACGGCAAGCTTGGATGTCGAAATGCCGCCGGCGGGCTTCATGCCGATCATCTTGCCGGTCTCCTTGTAGAAGTCCCGGATCGCCTGCAGCATCACGAGCGTCACCTGCATCGTGGCGGCCGGCTGAATCTTGCCGGTCGAGGTCTTGATGAAGTCCGCCCCGGCATGCATTGCAAGGACGCTGGCGCGGCGCACGCGATCCAGGGTACCGAGCTCGCCGGTTTCCAGGATGACCTTGAGATGCGCATCGCCACAGGCTTCTTTGACGGCGGCTATTTCGTCGAAGACATAGCGGTAGTCTCCCGCGAGAAATGCACCGCGGGAAATCACCATGTCGATCTCGTTGGCGCCGGCATCGACAGCCATCTTCGTGTCGTCGAGCTTGATGCTGAGTTTGGACATGCCGCTCGGAAACGCGGTCGCCACCGAAGCGATGTTGATGTCGTAGCCCTCGAGCGCTTTCTTCGCAACACCGACCATCGTCGGGTAAACGCACACGGCCGCAACGTGCGGCAGTCCGGGCACGGCGTCATGCAGGTGTATCGCCTTCTGGCAAAGTTGCCGGACCTTGCCCGGCGTGTCCTGTCCTTCGAGAGTTGTCAGGTCGATCATCGAAAGTATCATCTTCAGTGCGTCGACCTTCGACGACTTCTTGATGCTGCGACTCTGGAACCGCGCCACGCGTTCGTTGACGCCCACTTCGTCGACAGCCGGTACCCGGGACAGGTCCGGCAATCGCCCTGCTTTTTTTACGGCCGCCAATGCCATGTCAGTCTCCTGCCACTGTTTCGAGCGCGACCGAGATCATCTCGTCGAATGTTGTCGCGCGTTCGTCGGACGTCAGGTGTTTGCCGTTCGGGATGTCGTCGCTCACGGTGCAGATCGCGAGCGCCTCGGCGTCGTTTTCGGCCGCAATCGGGAATATCCCGGCGGCCTCCATCTCGATGCCATAGACATTGTATTTCGCCATCGTCTCGAACATGTCCGGGTCGGGCGTATAGAAAAGATCGGCAGAGAAGATATTGCCAACGTGGTGGCGCACGCCGGCTGAGCGTGCCGCCGCTACCGCCTTTTCAACGAGGTCGAAACTTGCCAGTGCCGCGAGGTCGTAGCCGCCGAATCGCATTCGATTCACGCCGGAGTCTGTCGACGCGCCCATCGCAATGACAAGATCGCGTAACTGCACGTCCGGATGCGACGTGCCGCAACTGCCGACACGAATGACGCGCCTGACGTCGTACTGCGTGATCAGCTCGTGCGTGTAGATCGACGCCGACGGTATACCCATGCCGTGGCCCATGACGGAAACCGGGGTTCCTTTGTAACTGCCGGTGAATCCCCACATGTTGCGCACATCGCTGACGCGCTTTGCGTCATCGAGGAACGTCTCGGCAATGTACTGCGCGCGCAGCGGATCGCCGGGCATGAGCACGGTATCGGCGAAATCGCCAGGAGCTGCATTGATATGCGCGGTCGCCATGTAATTATTCTCCCACCTGCTGCGGTGGTTACCACCTGCTTTGGGCCGACATTCCCCCGTCGACGACCAGGTTGGTGCCGCTGATCCAGCGGGCGGCGGGGCTGAGCAGGAACAATACCGCGTCGGCGACATCTTGTGGAGTCCCGAGCCGTCCGAGCGGCGCCCTCTCCAGCCAGCGCTCGACGCCGTCGGGCCAGTCAGCGGCAAGGCCGTCGCGGTCGATGAGACCCGGCGACACGGCGTTGATGCGAATGCCCGATGACCCGTACTCCAGCGCTGCGGCACGCGTGAACATCAGCAGGCCGGCCTTGCTGGTTGCGTAGTGCGCATGCCCCGGCGCGGGGTCGGACCCTTCAATGGATGCTATGTTGACGACCGCGCCGCCGGCCCCTGTCTGTCGCCAAGCATTCGCGCAGCGCTGTGTTGCCAGGAAGGCGGCGTCGAGATTGGTCGCCATTACGCGCCGCCATTCATCGGCGTCAAGATCGGCGAGTTCGGTAACGTCTTGCGCCGCCGCGTTGTTGACGAGCAGCGTGGGCATGGTCGATGCGAGCATCTTGTCAATCGATCTCGTATCGGTGAGATCGGCGTGGATGATCGACCCCGAACCCATCTCGGCGATCAGTTGCTCCGCCGCCCGCGCGTCGCTGTTGTAGTGAGCGATGACACTGGCACCGGCTGCGCCGAGCCTCCGGGCGATGCCCTGACCAATGTTGCCGCTGGCGCCCGTGACGAGTACAACTTCACCTTCGAGATTCATCCGCTTATTGTGCGCCTATGCCCTCCGATCCGCCACGCGAGTTCTGGACCGACGAACGTTGCTACATCACCGAGCTCGTCAACGACGATCGCTGGCCTGAAGCATCGATTGCCCGGACGCGGGTTGAGCCGGGGGTAGAAACCCAGTTGCATGCGTTGTCGGTGTTCGAGTGGTACCTGATCGAATCCGGCACGGGTCGCATGCAGGCCGGCGACGATAAACCGCGTGACGTCGGTGCCGGCGACGTCGTCGCCATTCCGAAACATAAGTCGCAAAAGATCAGGAACACGGGCAACGTCGACCTCGTTTTCCTGTGCGTGTGCGCGCCGCGCTTTACGCCGGGCTGCTACACCTCGATGGAATAACGGCGTTATACTTCGCCAACGCTTAACCAGGAGACAATGATGAGTGGTTACCCATCAGATACAAACAAGTCCTCCGCGCTATTGAGCACAATCGCCGCAACGGCTGTCGCGGCCGGATTTGCAGGCCCGGCGAACGCTCAAATCGAGGGGATACTCGAAGAAATCGTCGTGACGGCGACCAAACGTGAAGAATCGCTGCAGGATGTTCCGATCTCCGTCGCCACGATGCAGGGGGACAAGCTCAACGTTTTGTTCACCGGGAGCGAGGACGTGCTGGCGCTGTCGGGCCGTGTGCCGGGACTGTACGCCGAATCCTCGAACGGACGTGCAGCGCCGCGCTTTTACATGCGCGGTCTCGGCAACATCGATTTCGACCTTGCCGCATCGCAGCCGGTGTCGTTTGTCATGGATGACGTCGTTCTCGAAAGCGCTGTCCTGAAAGGCTTCCCGCTGTTCGATATCGAAAACATCGAGTTCATTCGCGGCCCGCAGGGCACGCTGTTTGGACGCAATACGACAGCCGGCATCGTCAAGATCAACTCTCGCCGGCCATCGGATGAACTTTCGGGCTACATCAAGGGGTCCTACGCAACCTATGGCACGACCAACATCGAAGGCGCGGTCGGCGGTGGCCTGAGCGACACCATGTCTGCCCGCCTGTCCGTGTTGCATCGGTCGCGCGACAACTGGATCACCAATGCCCACACCGGCCAGAAATCGCTTGGCCGTTACGATGAATCGGCGATCCGGGCGCAGTTCCGCTGGGATATCACGGACAGGCTGTCCGCGCTGCTGATTCACCAGAATCGCAGCCTCGACGGCACCTCGTCGATTTTCCGTGCCAACGTCTTTACGCCGGGCAGCAACGCGCTGAATCAGAATTACCGGCGCGACACGGTCTACTTCGACGGCGGTGACGACAATCCGCAGTTCTACGATTCACACGGCACGACGCTGAATATTCAGTGGGAAGCGGACAACGCGACGCTGACGTCGATCACATCGTTCCAGGCGGGCAAGGGCTCGAGTCGCGGCGATATCGATGGCGGTGTAGTAAATATCGGGTCCGCGCCGCCGCCACCGGCCGGTATCACGTTCGCGGATGTCAACGTATTCGGGATTCCGTCCCGTACCTGGCCCGGACCGATATTCACGCCGTCCGTCACCGAAGACGGCGCCGACGTCAAGCAGTTCACGCAGGAGCTGCGCCTGGCGAGCACAACCGATGGACGATTCAGCTGGCAGATCGGCGCGTTTTATTTCGCGGACGACCTGAAAGTCACGACTGATTCGTTCGCGTCGTTCGGCTTCAACCCGGCCGATGTGCAGCACACGATCCGCCAGCACAAGAACGATGCCTGGGCCGTGTTCGGTCAGGGCTCCTGGGACTTGACCGAGCGCATGAACTTCACGGTTGGCGTTCGCTATACCGATGACCGGAAGGACTTCAAGGTCCTGCAGTTCCCGCAATTGTGGCTCGATCTCGGTATTCCGACATCGCTCGCGCCGGACATCGACGTATCCGACGGCCAGACCAGTTGGGATGTCAGCGTCAACTACGCAGCAACCGACAACTCGTCGTTCTATGGGCGCTTCTCCAACGGCTTCCGCGCGCAGACGATCCAGGGGCGCGACGTCGCCTTCCTCGAATTCCCGTCGGTTGCGAAGCCCGAGACGATCAACTCGTTCGAGGCCGGCTGGAAAGCGGACCTGTTCGGCAGCCGCGCTCGCATCAACCTGGCGCTGTTCCGGTATATCGTCGACGATCTGCAGCTGTCGATCATCGGCGGCGCGTCGAACGCCAATATCGTCATCAACTCCAAGGAAGGTGAGGCAACCGGCTTCGAGCTGGACACGGACTTCCTGATTTCCGATTACCTGCTGGTGTCCTTCGGCTATGCGTACAACGATACCAAGCTGAACGACCCGGGCCTCGCCGTCGTACCTTGCGGATCCGGGCTTTGCACACCGCTCGATCCGGTCGACCCGACGGATTCGTCTCGCGTGATCATCGACGGCAACCCGTTCCCGAGGGTTCCTGAATCGACGTTCAATGTCAGCGCGCGCGTCAATGCGCCGGTCGGCAACAACGCCGAAATCTTCGCCTTCGTCGACCACGTTTACTACGGCAAGATCAACATGCCGCTGTACGAGGCGGCAGAATTTGTCACCGACGGCCAGCACGAGACAGGTGTACGAATCGGCTACAAGAACTTCGACAAGGGGCTCGAGATCGCTGTGTTTGGTCGCAACGTCTTCGACCAGGACAATGTGCTCGGCTTCATCGACTTCTCGAACAACACCGGATTCGTCAACGAGCCGTTGACCTACGGTGTCGAAGCCATCTGGGAGTTCGGTGACTAGGCGCTGAAAACACTACGCCTGACAGTATTGCTCCTGATCGCGGGCTGCCCGGACACCGGGCAGCCCGTTTCTTTTTTGTTTGAGGTTTCCGGGCGACTCGAGGACGAGCGCATCCGTGAGGCCAGCGGGCTCGCTCGTTCGCAGCGCCAGCCCGGACTTCTCTGGGTGCACAACGACCGTGGCAACAAACCGCGCGTATTTGCCACGGATGCTACTGGTGCGCAACTCGGCCGGTTCAGCCTCGACGATCTCGAGAACAATGACTGGGAAGACCTCGCATCGTTTACCGACGGGGGCATTCCCTATCTTGCCATTGCGGCCATTGGCGACAACGACGCGGAGTTCGACAGCCGCGCGTTATATTTCGTCGAGGAGCCCGACGTCGAGCAGAAAGGCCGGGCGCAGGTTACGTGGACCGTCAACTATCGCTACCCCGACGGCCCTCGCGACGCGGAGAGCGCGGCTATCGACGTCGATACTCACGAGGCGCTGGTACTCAGCAAACGTGACGTACCGCCGCGCCTGTACTCGGTGCCGATACGTGCCGGCGCGAACGAGACCCTGGAGGCGCGCTATCTCGGTGAGGTAACAAGCCTCGATGCACCGTCACGCGGCGACATCGAATTTGCGCCGAAGAACAAGGACTGGTGGTGGCAGCCGGTCGGCATGGATATCTCGGCTGACAACCGCGCAGCGGTCGTCATCACCTATCGCAGCGCGTACTACTACCAGCGCGATGCCGGGCAGTCCTGGCTGGACGCCCTCAACACAGATCCGTTGCGCATCAGTCTTGGCAACCTCAAAAACGCGGAGGCCGTCGCATTCTCCGATGATGCAAGGACCGTGGTGGTTACCGGGGAAAGCGAGCACTCGCGTATATTGCGCGTTGACCTTTCCGAGGCGAGACGACAATGAACCCAGGCAGACTCGTAGCGACCTTTGCGGTGCTGGCCCTGTTCGGCTGCGCCGGCATGAACTCGCCCAAAGAGGCTGACGTCGCAGTCACTGTAATGACGTTCAATGCGCAAAACCTGTTCGACAACGTCGACGACCCGGGAAAGGATGACAAGGCCTACCTGCCCATAGAGGCCAAGCAGGACCCGGTGCACATAGCTGCCTGCAACGAAATCGAAGTCGAGTCGTGGCGCAATGAGTGCCTGTATCTCGACTGGAGCGATGCGGCGATCGACCGCAAACTGACGTTGCTCGCCAACACCATCCGGCAGGTCAACGACGGTGCCGGGGCCGATATCATCGCGTTCCAGGAAATCGAAAATGCGGCCATTCTCGATCGACTTGCCAATGACTACCTCGGCGACCTCGGCTACGACACAACGGTCCTGATCGAGGGCACGGACACCCGCGGCATCGATGTCGCACTGCTTTCCAGGCTGCCGCTGCTGGGTGACGCGCAATTGCATCCGCTGCTCGTTCCGGATTTTCCCGAGCGCGCGGGCGACACGCGCGGCGTGTTGCAAGCGACGTTCGAACTCGAAGACGGCGAGAAACTAACGGCTTTCGCCGTTCATTTTCCGGCACCGTTTCATCCGACCGGAATGCGGGTCGCCGCCTACGAACATTTGAACGACCTGCTTGCCGCTCTGCCCGCCGATCATCACGCGTTTGCCGCCGGCGACTTCAATACGACGAGCACCGAGGACCAGCGTGAAGGTTTACTCGACCGCTTTGCGCGGCCCAACTGGACGGTGGCGCACGACGTTGGCTGTGCGGATTGCCGCGGCACCTACTACTACGGGCGCGACGACACCTGGTCGTTTCTCGACATGATCCTGTTCGCGTCTGCGCGTGGCGCAAAAACAACAGCGCAGATTCGCGGGGATTCCGTGCAAATTGCAAACGTTTACGCGCCGCAATCGACCGACGACGGCAGGCCGTTGCGGCACAACAGCGAAACCGGCATGGGCGTGTCGGATCACTGGCCGATGATCGCGACAATCGAACTGACCCAAAAACAATAGCTTGTAACCACTAGGTAATTTAGTTTCTTGAAGTCGTGATATCGGCGGCCCGCCGACCCTTCACGGACGCTTCAATTTGGCCCGCAAGCCCTTATTGCGCCTCATTTTTCCCTGCGATAGATTTGTGTCACTACCAAGAAACAGGCGAAACCGAACTGTCATATTGACGGCTTAGGATTTCGCACATTTCCACAAGCGGGGATCCACAATGAAAAAGAACCATCGATTTTCCGGATCGACCCTCACGACGTTGAAGCAGGTTCTGGTCGCGGGCTTTGCCGCGGCCATGCTGCTTGCCGTACCTGTTGCGTCAAACGCACAGGAAACGACCTCGTCGATTCGAGGCAAGATCCTTGACCCGGCCGGCGATCCGGTCGGCGGCGCCACTGTCGTCGTCGAGGACCTGCGGTCCGGCGTCAAACGTACGATTACCTCCAGTAACGGCGGTGTATTCCTGGCATCGCGTTTGCTGCCGGGCGGTCCGTATAAGGTGACCGTCAACGGCACCAAGACTGTTGAGGTACCGTCGGTCGACGTAGGCGACACCTACGGACTGACGATCAACATGCAGCAGGCTGCCGCAATTGACGAAATCATCACGCTCGGCCAGCAAGCCGAAATCGTGGATGTTGCATCCGGTCCGGCCGCCACGTTCAACATCGACGATCTTGAGAATTCGGTTGCATTCAGCCGCGATATCTCGGACGTCTACGGCATCGATCCGCGACTCATGGTTGACAACGACGAAGACGGATTCGGCCTGAATTGCGCCGGCAAGCATCCCCGCTTCAACAACATCACGCTGGACGGCGTCAGCCAGACTGACCGCTTTGGCCTCAACGAAAACGGCTATTCGACAGCAGTCGGCATGCCATTCCCGTATGACGCTATCGAGCAGATCGCTGTTGAGCTTGCCCCGTTCGACGTTAACTACGGCGGTTTCTCAGCCTGTAACATCAACGCTGTCACCAAGTCGGGCACCAACGACTTCCAGGCCAAGGCGTACTACGAGCACTCGAACAACGACCTGCGTGGTGACCGTGTCGCAGACGACCCGACCAATCATGGCCGCCCGTCTTACGACAAGACCTACTACGGGTTCGACATCGGTGGCCCGATTATCAAGGACCGCCTGTTCTTCTTTGCCGCGTACGCGGAATCGGATGCGCCACGTTTTCTTGCCCGTGGTCACGCGGGATCGGGTATCGGCGATGAGCGCGAGTGGCTGAGCCAGGCTGACTATGACCGGATCAACACGATCGCGCAGAACACGTACAACTACGATCCGGGTGGCATGCCGGGCGACGGTTCGCAGAAGGATGAGAAATATCTTCTTCGTCTCGACCTGAATATCAACGACGATCACAACGCGGCTGTCATCTACAACTACTACGACGGCTTCCAGCTGCGTGATTCCGACGGCGATGATGAAGAGTTCGAGTTTGCCAACCACTTCTACAGGAAGGGTGCCGAGAACGAACAGTTCACGTTCAAACTGAACTCACAGTGGACGGACCGCTTCTCGACCGAAATTTTTTACAACACCAGCGAGATGAATGACTCGCAGGTCACGGTGGGGCCGAAGGATTTCGGTGATCACCAGATCACGCTGGAAACGGATGAAGGCCGCCGCACCGTGTATCTCGGAGCGGACGACTCGCGCCAGGCGAATCGTCTTTCATACGAGGCCGACTACCTGAAACTGACCGGTGAAATGGCGTTCGACAATCACGTTCTGTCGGCAGGTTACGATCGCGAAGTTCTCGACGTCTTCAACATCTTCGTGCAGCACTCGAATGGTGGTGAGTACGACTACTTCGACGACTCATTGGGTACCGACCCGGCCTGCGCGGCACTGTCCGCTATGGATCGTCTGAACGGAATGGCCGTCGCCGACTCCGACGGCGATTTGACGAACGACACATGCGCGCCATCCGGCATCGATCGCTTCGAATTGGGACGCCCGAGCCGGGTTTACTACGGTTCCGGCGGTGGAACCAACGTCGCCGATGATGCCGCTGCGGTTTTCGAAAACACACTCAATGCCCTGTACGTCCAGGACGAGATCTTTGTCGATCACCTCGACCTGACACTGGTTGCCGGTTTGCGTTACGAGTGGTTCGAGTCCAGTGATCGCCCGAGACTGAACCCGACGTTTACGTCACAAAACGGTTTCGCCAACAACGCCAATATCGACGGCCTCGACCTGCTGATGCCACGCGTTGGCTTCACGTGGGGCGCGACCGACACGCTCGAACTGCGTGGCGGTATCGGCCTGTACTCCGGCGGCAACCCGAACGTCTGGATCTCGAACGCATGGAGTAACGACGGCCTGACCAATGCGCAGTTCCGCTGGAACAACTTCGGCGGTTCCAACACGCTGCTGCCGGGACTGCCGGATTCCGAGCCGCTGAGCGGCCAGGGCCGTCCGGGTTACGACGTACCGCAGGTACTGGTCGATCTCGTTGGTGCGGTGACCGATGCCGATGCGAACGACTCGAACCTGGCGTTGATCGACCCGAACTACAAGCAACCACGCGAGTGGAAGATTGCATTGGGTGGTACGTGGGACATGCCGTGGCAGGACATCGAACTGCAGTTCGACTACCTGCATACGCGCGGCAAGCACATGGCGTACTACGTTGACGTTTCGCAGGAGCAGGTTGGCACGACGTCGTTCGGCATGCCGATCTACGACTACGAGGGTAGCCGTGGCGAAGACAACTACATGCTGACCAACAGCGGCGTTACGCCGGTGTCGAACGTCATCTCGCTCGTTGCAAGGAAGGACTTCGAGTCCGGTTTCTCGGCAATGCTGGGTTACGCGTTCACGGATGCCGAGGACGCCGTTCCGATGACGTCATCAACGGCGGGATCCAACTTCGACAATGCAGCGGTAGTTGACCTGTTCAACCCGACGGCTGCCACGTCGAACTACGTCGTACCGCATCGCTTCACGCTGCGCCTCGACTACTCTGCATTCTGGTTCGGCGATAACGAGACCCGCCTGACGCTGTTCGGCTACTTCAACGAGGGCCAGCCGCAGAGCTTTGCGATGGGCGGCAGCGGCTTCGAAGGCGACGGCTTCTTTGGACGTCACCTGCTGTACGTGCCGACAGGCCCGTCGGATCCGAACGTGACGTTCGCATGGTCTCCGGAGGAAGATGCTGCGTTCTGGGACTTCGTGGAACGCAACGGCCTGTCACCAGGACAGTCTGCACGTAACGCACAGCACGCAGACTGGAGCACCCGCTTCGACGTTCGCGTTCACCAGGAGATCAATCTCCCGGGCGACTTCAAGGGCCGCCTGTACTTCAAGGTGTACAACTTCGGCAACATGCTGAATGACGACTGGGGCAAGATTACCGACGCTGTGTTCTTCACACCGCAACCGGTTAATGCGACGGCCCTGGGCGACGGCCTTGGCGTGCAGTTCAACAGCTTCCGTGATACGGCGCTGGAGCGCACGATCACGGGCCGCAGCCTGTGGGAAGCACGTATCGGTATCGACATTAAGTTCGGCGACCGGTAACGGCAACCCAAACTGCAAAACCAGAGGGCGGCCTTCGGGCCGCCCTTTTTATTGGGGTCAGCGACCCTGGTTCCAGCAGGGTTCTTTGGCTTCGCGGAGCTGCCGGAAGCGCGGGTTGTCCGGGTCGACGGGTTCGCCGATCGAGGCGCCTACTGCCTGCGCTCGCAGGATGGCATCGAGCACGAGGTACTTGAGTTCCGAACCGGCTTTCGATGCCGGCCGGTCTTTCGGGATGTCGTAACCGTCACCGCCGCCGTACAGGAAATCCGAAACGATGACCGAGTAGGTCTTGTCCGCGTCGATCTCCTGCCACCCGTTCTCCGTCGGCACCTGCAGGCTGACGATTCGGTCAAATTCGTTACGACTTCGATCGATACAGACGCGAAAGCCCGAGACCTGCGGGAAGTAGCCCTGCGACGTTGGTGCGCCACGGTAGCCTGCCTCCATGACGTCCCTGAACTCCGCACCGGTCAATGTCGTATAGCGCAGGAACGAGCTGAACCCGAACGTCCTGCCGACATCTTCAAAATGAATGTCGCCCGAAATGACGTCGTCGATTCGAAGCGTGCCGCCATTGATAAACGCGAGATCTGCGTTCTCTTCATCGAATGCACGCCGCATCTGGTCAACGATAAAATTGCCCCAGTTGCTTTCAACCGAGCGAACGATTTCTTCCCGGCCATCGAGCGGGACCGCTGCGGTTCCGATCGGCGCCTCGAGAAACGGAAACTTCTCGACAAGCCGGTCGCGCCACTTGTCGTCCAGCGGCTGATAGCCGGCGTCCAGCGCAATGTTCTGGTCCAGCACGATCTGCTTTTCGTCGATTCGCGGCGTGCCGTCCGCGTCGAAGTCGAGGTCGATCGTCCAGATCAGGCGCGCATTCGATGCGCCTTTGACCACGAGCGCCTTTGTGGCCGCTGCCGGGCTGTACTGCGGCTCATGTTCATGGCCACCGGCGACGAACATCAGCTTCGGGTATTCCCTTTTCAGGCGCGCGATGTCCTGGTCGTCCCACAGGTGCAGGTGCGTCAGGCCAATGATCGCGTCGACACCTTTCGCCTCGAGTTCACCCAAAACCCGTTTCGCCGCGGCGAGATAATCTCCGTCGATCGGCACATAGTCACGGTTGTTGCCACCATCGTCGCCGTGCAACGTCAGCGCAATCACGCCAATCGTCTTGCCTGCGGCTGCAAATGTATACGCCGGCAGCAAGGCTGCATCCGCCTCGGCATCGCCGGTCCTGAAAACGTAGTTGTCGCCCAACCACTCGAACTCGGACGCTTTTACCGCGGCAGCAAGTTGTTGCGGTGTCCGGCGATCGAACTCATGGTTGCCGGCAACGACGTACATCGGGGCAATTGCGTTCATGTAATTGAACGCGTCTATCATCTGCAGGCCGTTCCACAACTGGCTCTCCAGTGACGGATACAGAAAATCTCCACCGTGCAAAATGCGCACATCCCGACCCTCGGCTTGCAAGGCACGAACCACCGTCACGACACGGCCGAAACCGCCGCCGTTGCCGCTGTCGACCGGCCCGACACGATACGTGTCGTTCAGGTGCACGAACGTTATTCCCTGCTTTTCTTCAGGTGCCGGGACTGTCGCCGCACAGCCCGACAGCACGACGAAAGCAAGAAACAGTAGAAGTCTTTTCATGGCCGAGGTCCCCGAGTCAAGGCCGACATGCTAACCTGATTCCCCTTTTCTGGCATCCGGAGAACCCATGCGCAACGTGGCCCGTCGTTCGAAACCCGGAATCATCGCGGCGGTCGTCGCAATGTCCATAGCTATGAGTGGCTGCGCTACAACGGCCGATCCCGACGCACCTCACGCGGAAAACAATCCGGACTTCGCGATGCTGTGGGTACAACACGCTGCCGAATATCGCGCCGTCTCGCTGCAGGCCTATGCCGAGGCAGGTCGCGACCTGCCCGGTTTGCTGGAGGATACGAGCTGGTCTGCCCTTCCCGGCGTACCCGGTGATGCCTCTAAACCGCCCGCCATCATCCTCGACATGGACGAAACCGTCGTCAGCAACTGGGACTTCCAGATCAATCACCTGCCGTACACGAGTTACAAACACTACGTCTGGAACCGCGACAACAAGGCGCTGCCGGTACCGGGCGCCGTCGAATTCATCAGGGAGGCCCAGGCTGCCGGAGTTGAGGTGTTTTACGTCACCAACCGTCCTTGCGAAGCCATCGAAGGCGAACCGGGCACATGCCCGCAAAAACAGGTTTCCTACAACGACCTCCTGGAAGCCGGCTTCAGCACCGACCTCGACCACTTACAGCTGGCGTGGGAACGCCCGCACTGGGGCAAGGAAAAGTTGTCACGCCGTCTCGATATCGCACAGACACATCGGGTGATCATGTTGTTCGGCGACGACCTGAGCGACTTCGTCGTGTGCGCCCGCGAAAATCCCGTCGCTCCCTGCAACACGGCGGCCACGAAATCGTCACGCGAGGCGGACGTACTCGGGCATGCCGCGTATTGGGGCCAGGGCTGGTACATCCTGCCAAACCCAATGCACGGGAGCTGGACGTCGTTCCCGTAGTGCACGGCGCGTAACGTTTTCGAGCGCGGCGAAAGTCGCGTTCTGCGGTGCTTTTCCCCCCTGAAAAGCGTATGCTGTATTCACAAGAAGTACCGCTAACACGTTGAAAAGACAACAATCTACAGGGGGATTGCATGGCGAAGGTAACCTGTGGCCTGATCCAGATGGCCTTGAAAGGCGACGGCTCGATGGAGCCCGACGACATCCGCGATCGAATGCTCGAAGCCCATGTGCCGTTTATCGAGGAAGCCGGCAACAAGGGCGTGCAGGTTCTCTGTTTCCAGGAAGTTTTCACGCAACCCTATTTCTGTCCGAGCCAGGACCGCAAGTGGTACGCCGCCGCCGAAACAGTTCCGGACGGCCATACGACGAAACTCATGCAGGAGTACGCGAAGAAGTACTCGATGGTCATCGTCGTGCCCATTTACGAGGAAGAGATGACAGGCGTGTACTACAACACGGCTGCTGTCATAGACGCCGACGGAAAGTACCTCGGCAAGTATCGCAAGACGCATATCCCGCAGGTCGACCCGGGGTTCTACGAGAAATTTTTCTTCAAACCCGGTGACCTGGGTTATCCGGTTTTCGAAACGGCGTATCTCAAACTCGGCGTCTACATCTGTTACGACCGCCATTTCCCGGAAGGCTGGCGCGCACTCGCACTGAACGGTGCCGAGTACATCGTCAATCCGTCCGCGACCGTCGCCGGGCTCAGCAAATACCTGTGGGAACTGGAGCAACCCGCGTCGGCGGCCGCGAACGGCGTGTTCATTGGCGCGATCAACCGCATCGGCACCGAAGAGCCGTGGGCCGGCACACACAACATGGGTGAATTTTACGGTTCCAGCTACATCGTCAACCCGCGTGGCGCGATTGAAGCACAGGCGAGCTATGGCGACGACGAGCTGCTCGTCCATGAAATCGATCTCGACATGGTGCGCGAAGTCCGGGACACGTGGCAGTTCTTCCGCGACCGCCGCCCGGAGATTTACGGCGTCCTGACGGACAAGTAAACGCAGGGGACGCGTCCAGGCCATGGCAGAAAGCACGCTTCGAACCGTTGGCGAACACGTCGAACTCGACGTCGGTGACGACCTCGCCGCGAGCCCGCGTTACAACGACGATATCGCCCCGACTCGCGCGTCGCAGCGCACGTGGACGCGCTGGAATGTCGCCGCACTCTGGGTCGGCATGGCGATCTGCGTTCCGACATACACGCTCGGCGGCGTGCTGACGGCGTATTTCGGACTCTCGGTCAGCGAAGCGCTCTGGACGATTCTTGTTGCCAACGTCATCGTCCTGATTCCGCTGACGCTCAATGCCTACCCGGGTACCCGCTACGGCATCCCTTGCCCGGTCGTACTGCGCGCGTCGTTTGGCATCATCGGATCGAACGTCCCGTCCCTGATTCGCGCGATCGTCGCCTGCGGCTGGTTCGGTATCCAGACATTGTTCGGCGGGCTGGCCATTCACCTGATGCTGGCCGCCGTGTTCGACGGCTGGGCCGCGCTGGGCGGCACCGGCGAGGTACTTGGGTTTTTCATTTTCTGGGTTGCTAACATCACGGTCGTCATACGCGGCTCGGAGTCGATCAAGCACCTCGAGGCGCTCGCCGCCCCGTTGTTGTTGATCGTCGCATTCGGCCTGATCGTCTGGGCCGTGCCGAAAGTGTCCATGACCGAGGTCCTGTCCGTTCCGGCCACTCGCCCGGAAGGTTCGTCGTTCTTCAAGTACTTCATGTCCGCGCTAACGGCCATGGTCGGTTTCTGGGCGACCCTGTCACTGAACATTCCCGACTTCAGTCGCTACGCGCGTACGCAGCGGGCGCAGGTCATGGGACAGATCATCGGGCTGCCACTCACGATGCTGCTGTTTGCCGGACTCGGCGTGGTCCTGACAGCGGCATCGTTCGACCTCGTCGGTGAAACGGTCGCGGACCCGATCAGCCTGATCGGCCGCATCGACAGCCCGACCTGGGTGGTACTGGCGATGATGATGATCATCCTGGCCACCATCTCGACGAATACGGCTGCAAACATCGTGTCGCCCACCAACGTGTTCCAGAACGTAGCGCCGCGGCTTATCAACGAAAATCGCGGCGTGATGATCACCGGCATCATCGGTATTGCACTGATGAGCTGGGAGCTGCTCAAGAAGCTCGGCTGGATCGAATCGGACGTCAGTGTCGAGAGCCTGTATTCCAACTGGCTGCTCGGCTATTCGAGCCTGCTCGGGCCCATCGCCGGCATCATGGTCGTCGACTACTTCCTGGTGAAAGACCAGGCGTACGACGTGATATCCCTGTACAAGGACGGCGGGACCTACCCGGCCTGGAGCGCGCCCGGGTTCATCGCATTTCTCATTCCGGTCGGCCTTACGCTGATCGCGATTACAACCGGAAAACTGAGCTGGTTCTACGACTACGGCTGGTTCACAGGATCGATTCTCGGCGGACTGATCTACTACTTCGTCGCGAAGAAGTGAGGAGACTATGACAGTACTCATCAGGGGCGGCACCGTTGTCAATGCGGACCGGACTTTCGTGGCGGACGTGTTGTGCCACGAAGGCCTGATCACGCAGGTCGGCGAAAATCTCGACGCACCGTCCGGCGTGACGGTCGTCGACGCCGGCGGGCAGTTCGTCATGCCGGGTGGCATCGACCCGCATACGCACATGCAGTTGCCTTTCATGGGCACCGTCGCGAGCGAGGATTTCGAATCGGGGACCCGTGCCGCGCTCGCGGGCGGCACGACGATGATCATCGACTTCGTCATCCCGGCGCCGCAGGAAAACATCCTCGAGGCATACCACAAGTGGCGCGCCTGGGCAGAGAAGGCAGTTACCGACTACACCTTCCACGTCGCAATCACATGGTGGGACGAATCGGTTCACGCGGACATGGAAACGCTGGTTCGCGATCACGGCGTGAACAGCTTCAAGCACTTCATGGCGTACAAGGGTGCGATCATGGCTGACGACGAGGTGCTCGTGAACAGCTTCTCGCGCGCCATCGAGCTGGGCGCAATCGTGACCGTGCATGCGGAAAACGGCGAGCTCGTCTACCGCCTGCAAAACGCACTGTTCGAAACGGGCATGACAGGGCCGGAAGCGCACCCGTTGTCACGCCCGCCCGAGTGCGAAGGCGAAGCCGCAAACCGCGCCATCCGCATCGCGGAGGTACTCAAGGTGCCGCTCTACATCGTGCACAACTCCTGCAAGCAGTCGCTCGAGGCGATCACGCGCGCACGCAACGAAGGGCAGCGAGTCTTCGGCGAAGTGCTCGCCGGACACCTGCTGATTGACGACTCGGTTTACCGCGACAAGGACTTCGATACGGCGGCCGCCTATGTCATGAGCCCTCCGTTCCGCGGCAAGGAGCACCAGGACGCACTGTGGCGCGGGCTTCAGGCCGGCAACCTGCAAACCACGGCGACCGACCACTGCTGTTTCTGTGCGGACCAGAAAGCCGCCGGCAAGGATGATTTCCGCCTGATCCCCAACGGCACGGGCGGCGTCGAGAATCGCATGGAAGTCCTGTGGGAACACGGTGTGCGCACTGGCCGCCTCACGATGAACGAGTTTGTTGCCGTAACCTCAACGAACGCGGCGCAGATCTTCAATATCTATCCGCGCAAAGGCAGCATCTCTGTCGGTGCCGACGCCGACATCGTCGTCTGGGACCCGGAGGCGACCAAGACCATCTCGGCGAAAACGCATTTACAGAACGTTGACTTCAATATCTTCGAAGGAATGACGGTCACCGGGTGCGCGTCGCATACGCTGCGTCACGGCGAGGTCGTATTTGCCAATGGCGAAGTCACAGCGGAGCGCGGCACGGGCCGGTACGTCGACCGGCCACCGTTTGCCGATTACTACAGCGCGCTCAAGATCCAGGCAGAACTCGCCCGGCCGGTTCCGGTGGACCGCAAGGGCTGATGGCTGACGCACCCGGAATCCGGAGCGGTCGCCTCCCGAAAGAGGAAATCGACGCCAACTTCTCCGATCTGCATCCACCGCTCAGCCGCTCCGAAGCGCTGATCGAGGCGGACCGCTGCTACTTCTGCTACGACGCACCGTGCACGACAGCCTGCCCAACAGGAATCGATATTCCGCGTTTCATCCAGATGATTCGCAGCGACAACATCGAAGGGTCGGCGCGCACGATTCTCGGCGAGAACATCTTCGGTGGCATGTGCGCTCGGGTTTGCCCGACGGAGACACTCTGCGAAGAGGCCTGCGTACGCAATAAGCACGAAGAAAAACCCGTCGAAATCGGACTGTTGCAGCGCTACGCGACCGACCCGATTATCGACGCGGGCAAGCAACTGTTCCGTCGCCGCGACGAAACCGGCAAAACAGTGGCCGTCGTCGGGGCCGGGCCCGCCGGATTGTCCTGTGCGCACCGGCTTGCGGTGCTCGGCCACGACGTCGTGATTTTCAATCGCGATTCGAAAGCGGGCGGCCTGAACGAATACGGGATCGCGGCGTACAAGAGCATCGACGATTTTGCGCAAGAGGAAGTGATGTACATCCTTAGTGTCGGCGGCATCCGGCTCATGAATGGCTACGCGCTTGGCGACCAGATCGACATCCTGAGGCTGATGGACCAGTACGACGCCGTTTTTCTCGCCATCGGACTTGCCGGCGCGAATACGCTGCGCATTGAGGGCGAGCAGATCGAGGGCGTATTCAATGCGATTGAGTACATTGCCGATCTGCGGCAGGCCGACGACAAGAGCCAACTTCCTGTCGGGCGTCGTGTTGTCGTGATCGGTGGTGGCATGACCGCAATCGACATCGCCGTGCAAAGCAAACACCTCGGCGCCCGCGAAGTCCACATGGTGTATCGCGGCGGACCGGAAAAACTCAGTGCAAGCGCGTTCGAACAGGCGCTTGCGCAGACGACCGGCGTCAGGCTGCATACCGACGCAAAGCCACGGCGCATCCTCGGCGACGACATCGTGACCGGCGTCGAGTTCGACGTTGCCGGCGAATCGATGACGCTGGAGGCCGACGTCGTCTTCAAGGCGATCGGCCAGCACATGGATGACGTCGAGGGACCGGAGACAGAGCGCGGACGTATTGTCGTCGATGACGAATTCAGGACCTCGCTCAAGGGCGTCTGGGCGGGCGGCGATTGCGTGCTTGGTGGCGAGGACCTGACTGTGACCGCCGTACAGCACGGCAAACTGGCCGCGATCAGTATCGACCGGCAACTGCGGAGAACAGAAGATGGCTGATCTCAAGTCCGAGTTTCTCGGCATCACGTCGCCGAACCCGTTCTGGCTCGCCTCGGCGCCGCCGACCGACAAGGCCTATAACGTCAATCGGGCGTTCGAAGCCGGCTGGGGCGGCGCGGTCTGGAAGACGCTCGGTGAAGAAGGGCCGCCGATCGTCAATGTCAGCGGTCCGCGCTACAGCGCGTTGCACAGTAACGAAAGACGCGTCATCGGCTTCAACAACATCGAGCTGATAACGGACCGCCCGTTGCAGACCAACCTCGACGAAATGCGCCAGGTCAAGAAAGACTGGCCGGATCGTGCGCTGGTGGCGTCGGTGATGCTGCCGATGAACGAAGAGGCGTGGGCGGAAACGCTGCCGAAAATAGAAGACACCGGGTGCGATGCGTTCGAACTGAATTTCGGTTGCCCGCACGGTATGTCGGAACGCGGCATGGGCGCGGCCGTTGGCCAGGTGCCCGAGTACATCCGGATGGCGACGGAGTGGGCAAGAAAAGCGGCATCTGTTCCGGTCATCGTCAAGCTCACGCCGAACGTGACGAATATCCTGCCGCCGGCGAAAGCCGCGATGGACGGTGGCGCCGATGCCGTTTCGCTGATCAATACGATCAATTCGATCATGCGCGTCGACTACGACAATCTCACGATGTACCCGACGACCGATGGCATGGGCACACATGGCGGCTACTGTGGCGAGGCGGTCAAGCCGATTGCGCTCAATATGGTCGCGGAGATCGCACGCAACGAGGAAACGCAGGGGTTACCGATATCGGGAATTGGCGGCGTCACCGACTGGCGCGACGCGGTGGACTTCCTGGCGCTCGGGGCGACGAACGTGCAGGTTTGCACAGCGGCGATGGTGTACGGCTTTCGCATAGTCGACGACCTGATCGACGGACTCAGCACGTTTCTTAACGACAAGCACCTCGAGCTGCGCGACCTGGTCGGTCGTGCAGTCCCAAGTGTCACCGACTGGCAGTACCTGAATCTCAACTACGTCGAGAAGGCGGTCATCGACCAGGACCTGTGTATCCAGTGTGGTCGCTGCCATGTTGTTTGCGAGGACACGTCGCATCAGGCGATCACGAGTTCAATCGACGGCATCCGGCATTTCGAGGTCATTGACGACGAGTGCGTTGGCTGTAACCTGTGCGTCAGTGTTTGTCCGGTCGAAGACTGCATCACGATGAAACGTACGTCGCCGCACGACGTTGAGCCCCGCAACTGGACACAACACCCGAACAACCCGATGCGCAAAACGGACTAGCAGCATGGACGACGACCTGATCAACGCCGCGAAAGAAGCACGCGAGCACGCCTACTGCCACTACTCCGGATTTGCCGTCGGCGCCGCGATCATTGACGAAAACGGCAATCTGCATGTCGGCTGCAATGTCGAAAATGCGTCGTACCCGCTCGGCAACTGCGCCGAGGCCGCGGCGATCGCCGAAATGGTTGTCAACGGCGGCACCCGCATTGCGAAGATCGCCATCGTCGGCGGATCCAACGACATCGGTCCGTGCACACCGTGCGGCGGCTGTCGCCAGCGTATCCAGGAATTCGCGGACGACAGCACCATCATCATCACGATGGACGACAGCCACGACTGGCAGACCTACTCGATCGCAGAACTCCTGCCCGCCAGCTTCCACCTCGACTGAAAGGGCCAGACCCTACCCGCCGGGGCCAGACCCTACCTGTTGGGGCCAGACCCCGGGCGGCGGGGTCTGACCCCAGCGGGCGAGACGTTGCGTCAGCAGATCGTAGAAACCGTCGGCATCGACGTCATAGACCCAGTCGATGTTGTGAGGCCTGTCGGTGACGCGCCAGAAGTCGACCGCCGTGTGCCCCAGGGTCAACTCCGATTCCGTCTCGATCGAGATGTTGCACCGCTTCGTTTTGAAGAGATCCGGTGACAGCAAATACGCCACGGTACATGGATCATGCAGCGGCGCGCCCTCGCTGCCGTACTTCTTCGTGTCGTGACGGTGAAAGAAACTGAGCATGCCGGCCGTTGCGTCCGCGACCGGATTGCCCAGTTCCCGGATACGCGCCACGCGATCACGCGTCGACAACACCTGGTGCGTGACGTCCAGGCCCAGTACCGTCACTGGCCGTCCGCAGTTGAACACAATCTCCGCCGCATGCGGGTCAACCAGCATGTTGAACTCGGCCGACGGCGAGCGATTACCGCCCTCGCGCATCGCACCACCCATCAGCACGATCTCCTCTATGGAATCGACAATCTCCGGAGCTCGTTGTATCGCCGTCGCTATGTTCGTCAGCGGCCCGGTCGGAATCAGGGTAACTGCTACCTTATTTAGAGACTCAATGATGAAGTCGACGGCGTGTTCCGATTGCAGCGGCGTTTCCGGATCGAACACGTCAATTCCGTCAATACCCGTCTCGCCGTGAATGTACTCGGCCGTGATGGGCTCGCGGACTATCGGTCGGTCACAGCCGGCGAAGACGGGTATGTCGGTACGGCCGGCAATATCGCACATCATGCGCGCATTTCTCTGTGTCAGCGCGAGCGGAACGTTGCCGGCAACCGTCGTTATACCGAGAATGTCCAACTCATCGGGAGACGACATTGCCAGGAACAGTGCAACCGCGTCGTCCTGCCCCGGATCGCAGTCGACAATGACGCGACGGGCCGCCACTCGTCAGATAGAAAGCATCAGGCCGGCGAGTGCTGCACTCATCAGGTTCGACAGCGATCCGGCAGCGACGGCTCGCAATCCGAACCGGCCAATCAGTTCGCGCTTTTCGGGCACCAGCACCCCGAGCCCGCCGAGAAGGATTGCAATCGACGACAGGTTGGCAAATCCGCACAGTGAGAACGTCACGATGGCACGGGTGCGCGCGCTGGCATCGACCGCGTCCAGGTACTCGGTCATGTGAATGAACGCCACGAATTCGTTGAGGATGAGTTTTTCCCCGAATAACGCGCCTGCCTGCTGAGCCTCGGCCCATGGAATGCTCAATACATACATCAGCGGCGCAAACACCCAACCCAGAATCTGCTGCAGCGTCAGCTCATAACCGAACCAACCCGACACCCAGCCTAGCAACCCGTTGAACAGCGCGATCAGCGCGACGAACGCGACCAGCATTGCACCGATGTTGACGGCTAGTCGCAGGCCGTCGCCGGCTCCCGACGCTGCGGCCAGGAAAACATTCTGGTGTTCGCTCTTCGCAAACTTGAAGTCGGCCGAGTCCTCGCCTGCCTTACCCGGATCATCCGGCATCAACATCTTGGCCATCAGCAGGCCGCCCGGCGCCGCCATGAAGCTGGCCGCCAGCAAGTACTTCATCTCGGCACCGAACGACTGGTAGGCAATCAGGACTGTGCCGGCAACAGAGGCGAGACCCGAAACCATGACAGCGAACATCTGCGGCTCGGTCAGCCCACGCAAGTACGGCTTTACGACGAGCGGTGCTTCGGTCTGGCCGACAAACACGTTGGCCGCCGCGTTCATCGACTCGACAGGCCCGGTGCCAATGACCTTCTGCAACGCCGTACCAACGATCTTGACGATGAACTGCATGACATGCAGGTGATACAGCACCGCCATTAGCGCGGCGAAGAAAATAATGATCGGCAGAATGTGCACGGCGAAAACCACTACGCCCTCGCCCATGTGCTCGGGGCTCGCCATGTGGCCGAAGATCATGTTAATGCCGTCACGTGAGTACCCGATCACGGCAAGCACACCCGTGCTCATCGTCTCCAGCACCCGCCTGCCCCACTCGGAGTACAACACGAAAGCCGCGACGGCGATCTGCAACGCAAGCGCTGCGCCGACTACCCTGAGGTTGATTGCCTTTCGATTTGATGACAGCGCGTATGCGATGCCGAGCAGGACAACGATGCCGAATATGCCGATGAACCTGGACATAGAATTCCCCCAGCCGTTTTCTTGTTGTTTTCGGTCGTCCTAGGATACCGCAAAGGACACCCTAGCCCGTCAGAATCTCGGAAATAACGGGGCCCTTTGCGGGCGCCAGGTCGCCCAGCTTGCAGGCCGTCCGCAATCGTTCTGCGGCCGACTCCGCATCGGCTTCGGTCGCCGCATGCACGATCGCCAGCGGCCTGTCACGACCGACCTCCGCACCGATCGGCGCGATTTCCGTGAAGCCGACGCTGAGATCGAGTTCCTGCCCGACCTCGCGGCGCCCGCCACCGAGTTCGATGATGGCGTTGCCGACAGCCCGGGTATCGACCGACTGGACAATGCCCTTCGCCATCACCGGGCGGATCACCGGAGCGACGGCCAGATAAGATTTGTAGTTGTCGATAAAGTCCGTCGGTCCGCCGAGTGCGGCGACCATGCGCGCAAAAGCCTCGGCGGCTGCGCCGCTCGCAACGGTCTTCTCACAACGCCGGCGCGCAGCACCACGGTCGACCTCGAGTCCGCCGATCAGGACCATCTCCGCACACAAAGACATGACGACGTCGTCCAGTCGCGGGTCGCGATCCTCATTTCGCAGGAAACGAACGGACTCTGCTATCTCCACCGCATTTCCCGCGGTTGTCCCCAGGACCTCATTCATGTCGGTAATCAGGGCGTGCGTTTGCAACTCGGCTTTCGCGCCCGTTCCAATGATGCTGTTTGCGAGCTCAACGGCACGATCGTGGCTTTCCATGAACGCACCGTTCCCGACTTTGACGTCCATGACCAGGCCTTCCAGGCCTGCCGCGATCTTTTTCGACAAGATTGATGCGGTAATCAACGGTACGGATTCCACCGTTCCCGTCACGTCGCGAATCGCATACAAGCGCCGGTCCGCCGGAGCAAGATCCGTCGTCTGGCCGATGATCGCGCAGCCAACGTCTTTGACAGTCCGGCGAAACAGATCGAAGTCCGGCGTCGCGTTGTAACCCGGAATGGATTCAGCCTTGTCGGTCGTGCCACCCGTATGACCCAGGCCACGCCCCGAGATCATCGGCACGTAACAGCCGGCCGCGGCCGCGATGGGTGCAAGCAGGAAACTCACCTTGTCCCCGACGCCGCCGGTCGAATGTTTATCAACGACCGGTCCGCCCAGGTGTTCCTTGCTCCAGTCGAGCACCGTACCCGAGTGCGCCATCGCAAGGGTCAACTTTCCGGCCTCGTCAAAACTCATCGAGTTCAGGAATATTGCCATCGCCAGCGACGACACCTGCTCCGCCGGCAGGCTGCTGTCGGCGAGACCATCCACGAACAATTGAATCTCGGCGTCGTTCAGTTCGCCACCGTCACGCTTCTTGCGTATGACGTCCGTAAACAGCATGCCTAACCCTGGTCGAAGCCGCGCAACGGCAGGTTCGCATCGCGCTGCAACCAGTTTTCAACCGGGTAGTGACACGCCCGATCGATGACATGCAACGTGTACGCATGCCGCGACTTCGATGAACGGTTGGCGTCGCTTCGGTGTGGCGCGCGTCCATGAAAAATCACGAGCGTGCCGGCGCGCGCCTCCACGGCGACCGGTTCTCCGGTCCAGGGCGTCCGATCCAGCGTCTCGATGACCAGCCGGCCTTCGCCGTTGCGGAAGTTGCGTTCTTTCAGCGGCTCCTTGTGCGCGCCGGGGATGAACTGCATACAGCCATTTTCGATCGTCGCGTCCTCGAGCGCGAACCAGAATCCGACGCACGACTCGGGCTCCGTGTAAATGTAGGTCGAGTCCTGGTGACACACGACCTCACCACCGATGTTCGGCGGCTTGAAGATGTACATGGATTGCAGGATTGCCGGGTCCTCGAATCCGAGACTGTTAACCACCTCGGCCAACTCAGCCGTTCGTGAAAACGCATCGAACACCGGGTCGAGATCGTGCATGGCGTGGCCCAGCTTGTTGAGGCTGTGCTCCTTGTCCTGGCGCAACCTGCCCTGGTCGTCGAATGCTTCCGCCTCGAAGAAGAACCTGATCTTGTCGCCCGACTCCTGGAAGTAACTGTCGTCGAGCTGCTCGTTTTCCGTTGTCGAAAAACGACTCTGTACGCTTTGCGGGTCAAAGTCCGCGACCAGCTGAGCCGCCCGCTCGCGCAGGGCGGCACATTTTTCGATGGCAACGAAATCCTCGAGGACGAGAACTCCGGACTCATCAAACGCGCTCAGCATCTCCGCTGTCAGCTCGCCGCCAGGCGGTGCGGGAAATACGGGGACGATCGGTTTCGGTGCTACAATCGACGGCAAAAGGGAGCCCCATGAAAAGAATAACTATTTGTTTTTCCTTTGTTTTTGTATCACTTGCCCTGCCGGCCTGCAACCCTTCCGGCCCGTCGCAGGAACCGCCGCCAGGCGACGACACGATCGACCTCATCGTCCACGGTGACTATGTCATCAGCATGGACGAGGATGCATCGGTGATCGAGAAGGGTGCCGTCGCGATCGACGACGGCATCATACTCGCCGTCGGTCGTGCGGATGATATCGCGGCGAAGTATTCCGCCGACGAAAAACTCGCGGGCGAGAACAGGATCGTCATGCCCGGCCTGGTGAATGGCCACTCGCACGCTGCGATGACCCTGCTGCGAGGCGTCGCCGACGACCTCGCCCTGATGGACTGGCTGCAGAACTACATTTTTCCGGCCGAGGTCGAATTTGTCGATGCCGAATTCGTTCGCATCGGTACCGAACTCGCGTGCTGGGAGATGATTCGCGGCGGCACGACAACGTTCGTCGACATGTACTACTACCCGGACACGATTGCCGAGGTCGTCGAATCCTGCGGTATGCGCGCACTGATTTCCGCCACCGTCATCGACCAGCGCAGCCCGGACGCCGAGAGCGCCGACGACTCACTGACCAAGGGCATCGGATTCATCGAGCGATGGAAGGGCCGCAACAGCCGCATCACGCCGATCTTCGGACCGCACGCCAACTACACGCTGAACGCGGAGCAACTCGCCGCAACTCGCGCCGCCGCAAACGAACTTGGCGTCGGCATCAGCATCCATATGTCGGAGTCGCCGTTTGAGCTGCAGTATTCGCAGGATACCTACGGCATGCCGAGCGTGCAGATGTTCGAGTCGATCGGCTTCTTTGACGGCCCGGTAATTGCGGCACACATGGTATGGCCGACGCCTGATGAGATTCCGATTCTCGCCGAACGCGGTGTCGGTGTCGTTCACAACCCGACGTCAAACATGAAGATCGCTTCCGGGGTCTCGCCTGTGACCGAGATGCTTGCGGCCGGCGTACAGATCGGCCTCGGCACCGACGGCGCGGCGAGTAATAACGACCTGGATATGTGGGAGGAAATGCGCCTTGCTGCTTTCCTGCAGAAAGTCGAACGTATGGATCCGACAGCGCTCCCGGCAACTGCAGTGCTGCGTATGGCGACGAGCGGTGGCGCTGCGGCCGCCGGCCTCGACGATGTAACCGGGTCGCTGGTCGCCGGGAAGCGTGCCGACCTGATCCAGGTTGCATTCGACGACGTCCATCATGTGCCGACCTACGACGTTGTGTCGCACCTAGTTTACGTAACCGATGAACAGGACGTCGCCTCGGTCGTTGTCGACGGCAAGGTGCTCATGAAAGAGCGCGAAATGCTGACAATCGATACGGCTCGCGTCAGGCGCGAAGCCGGCGAACTTGCGACCAGGATTCAGACCGCGCTCAACGAGCGCAACAGAACACCCTGAAGAAAAAGAACCAGAATACTATCCGGGAAACACGTAAGGAGAAGCAGATGGATGTTCAATCATTGATTGTCACACTCGCCATTGGCGCAATCGCCGGCTGGCTCGCCGGGACACTGATGAAAGGGGGCGGCTTCGGCCTGATCGGCAACATCATCGTCGGCATTATTGGTGCCTTCGTCGGTGGCTTCGTTTTCAACCTGCTCGGAATCACGGCGGGTGGAATTCTCGGCGCCATCATCATGTCTACCGTGGGCGCGGCGATTCTCCTTTTCATCGTCGGCCTGATCAAGAAGTAGCAGGAGACACAGATGTTGAGGAACGTTCTGGCCGGCATCGCCGGCGTACTTGTCGCCGGCGGTCTGATCGTGATCGTCGAAATGGCGGGGCATTCAATGTACCCACCGCCGCCGGATCTCGACTTTACCGACATGGATGCGATGCGAGCCTATGTCTCGACACTGCCGGTCGGAGCGTTCCTGTTCGTCGCGTGCGCCTGGGGAATTGGCTCGCTCGGCGGCACCTTCGCCGCCGCAAAAATCGGCAATGCCAGCGCGCTGATCTATGCCTGCATCGTCGGCGGGCTCATTCTGGCCGGCATTGCCTATAACCTTTCGATCATCCCGCATCCGTTATGGGTTGCTGTCGCCGGCATCGGTTTGACGATATCGGGCGCCTGGCTTGGCATGTCACTGGCAGGCAGCGCCACCGAGTCGACAAAATGACGGCCATACAGGACCTCATGCCGGGCAATAACTGCTACGGGTGCGGTCCGACCAACGAGCACGGCATGCAGATCAAGAGCCACTGGGAAGGCGACGAGAGCGTTTGCCGCTACATGCCCAGGCCCGAACAGTGCGCCGGCCCGCCACAGTTCGTCTATGGCGGCACAATCGCCAGCCTGATCGATTGCCATTCGATTTGCACGGCCGTCAGCCACTACTACAGGCTTGAAGGACGAGAGACGGGAGAGGCGCCGCTCATCTGGTGCGTCACAGGGCGCTTGACGGTCAGCTATCTTGCACCGACTCCCATCGACACCGAGATCGTACTCCGCGCAACGATCGAGGAGTGTCACGAGCGCAAGGCGATCGTCAAATGTCGCGCCTGGTCGGGAGACACGCTGGTCGCCGAGGGTGACGTCGTCGCTGTGCGGGTCAGCGACTGGGCAAACACCTAGATAAAGCTGGTCCCGTAGTCCATCGGCTCGAGACCGAAGAGCACGGCCAGGCTCTGGCCAATGTCGGCGAACGATTCGCGACGGCCGAGCGAGCCGGCCGATACGCCTTTGCCGTAGGCCAGAACCGGAATGTGTTCTCGCGTGTGGTCGCTGCCCTGCCAGGTCGGATCACAGCCGTGATCGGCACACAGGATCAGCAGGTCGTCGTCATCGAGAATCTCGAGCAGCTCGGGCAATCGCGTATCGAAGCGCTCAAGTGCCGCCGCATAACCCGGCACATCCCGTCGGTGACCGTAGAGCATGTCGAAGTCGACGAAATTCGTGAATACGATCGAACGATCGCACGCTTCGCGAACCGCCGTGAGCGTCTCGTCGAACAGCGCCTCGTTGCCGCTCGCCTTGATCTTCTTTGTAATGCCACGATGCGCGTAGATGTCGGCGATCTTGCCGATGCTGATGACTTCGCCGCCGGCAGCCACGAGTTTGTCCAGCACCGTGGGCGCGTGCGGCGGCGTTGTCAGGTCCCGACGATTCCCGGTGCGGGCGTAGTTATCCGGTGAGTCTCCGACGAACGGACGGGCGATAACCCGACCGATGTTGTATTTGTCGACGAGCTCGCGCGCGATATCACAAAGCGCGTACAGCCGCTCAAGCCCGAAGGCTTCTTCATGGCACGCCACCTGGAAAACGCTGTCCGCCGACGTGTAGACAATGGGCTTGCCGCTGGCGACGTGTTCGTCGCCGAGCTCGGCAATGATCGTGGTGCCGGATGCATGGCAGTTGCCGATGATGCCTGGCAGGTCCGCTCGGCGAATCAGTTCGTCAAGCAACTCCTGGGGGAACGTATCGGTCTTGCCCGTAAAGTAACCCCAGTCGAACAGCACCGGAACGCCGGCGATCTCCCAGTGACCGCTGGGCGTGTCTTTGCCGCTCGACAGTTCCGCGGCATGTCCGTATGCACCGACAATCTCGACATCGGTATCGACGCCGGCTGGAAACGATCCCGTACTCTCCCGGCTCGCATGATAAAGACCGAGGCGTGCGAGGTTCGGCAGGCGCAGTGGCCCTGCATCGGACGACGCCCGCACTCGCGCAATACTGCCGAGTGTATCGGCGCCCACATCACCGAACTTGTCGGCATCGGCCGTAGCGCCAATACCGAAAGAGTCGAGAACGAGAATGATTGCCCTGCCCATAGTCCAGCCAGTTTACCGCGTCACAGGATTTTCTCTAGCGCCGGGTAACGCATGAGCCCGCCCAGCTCGGTCCCGACCGCGATGAAATTCCAGCCAAGCGCAGCACAGGCATCGCGATCCCACGGCCCGTCGCCGTAGTACGTTACTGACGCTGGCTCCAGCCTCAATCGGGCAAGCGCAATACGCATGATGGCTGTACGTTCGGCTGCGTCGTTCGATGTCGCCAGCGGTATGTCGTCAAAGTAGATGCCAGCCGACTTCAGTTTGAGTTCGGCGCTCTCTCGCCAGCCGCCCGTCGCCATGGCGGGGGCGTGTTCGGGCGAGGCCCGCATCCGCTGAAGCATTGCTCCTGCACCCGGAATCTCTTCAAACGGTCCATGTTTGTCGACATACTTTTGCAGCAGGTGGACGAACGCCAGCTTCACGTCATTGACGTCGCCGGCCTGGATACCGTTGTCGTCGAACACCTGCGTGAGGATGCCGGTATCGGTAACAAAGTCGTATTCATGCAAGTTTGGTCTGAGAATAACGTCGCCGAGCACCTCTCGGACGGCGCAACGATACAGCTCGTCGTCGACGGCTGCGGACTGCAACAACGTCCCGTCAATGTCGAAGATGACGGCGTGCATCGCGCTTACGACATATTGAACAGGAATAGCGGCGGGTTGGCGATCGCGTAGACGGCGTCGATGAGAACCAGCGCCCGCGCTGCATAGAACAGGACCGCAAACTCGGTGTTGAATGCACAACGCCACAACGTGACCAGTGACCAGAACCAGTAAATCGTCCAGATCACGACGGCGAAAAACCAGCCAAAAAAACCAAGGTAGTTGAACAACAACCACGCGACGCCCAGTGCGATGAGACGACCGACGACGTAATAACCGAAGAAGGCCGTCAGCAACGAAAAGTTGCCGCGCCAGCCGGACGACATGAAGTTCTCTATCGAATGCGGGTTGTTGAGCGACATGGCAAAGATTGTAACGAAAAAGGCCCGTCGCCGGGCCTTTTCATTGCGGTGTTATGTCGTGGTGCGCATCAGTGATGCGGCACCTCACTCGGCTCGAACGTACTCTCGCCATAGTGCTCGAGGCGCGAGTCCTCGACGTAGACGCCTTCGAGCGCCATCAGCCAGATCAACACCAGGATGGCGACGGGCGGGCCGAGAATTGCGATTTTCAATGCCAGGCGTTCCCACCCCATGTGCATGAAAATCCAGACGATGCCGCCGGCTTTCAACATCATTAACGTAAGAATGGCACCGACGCGCACCGGGCCATCAGGCCAGAAGTCCGTCCAGTACGAAATTCCGCTCAATATGAACAGCGCGACCCACATGATCCAGTAGATCTTTAGCGGATGCTGTTGTCCTTCATCAGATGCCATTGGACGTCCCTTACCAGAGGTAGAAGAATGCGAAGATGAATACCCAGACGAGGTCGACGAAGTGCCAGTAAAGGCCGGCAATCTCGACGATCTCGTAGTTGCCGCCGCGTTTCTCGTAGTAACCGTTCTTCACGCGAAATGCGACGATGAGCAGGTAAATGACACCGGCCGACACGTGCATGCCGTGGAAACCGGTAATCATGAAGAAGCTCGAACCGAACTGCGCCGCACCAAACGGGTTCTCCCACGGGCGCACGCCTTCGGCGATGAGTTTCGACCACTCGAACGCCTGCATACCGACGAACGTAGCACCAAGTGCCGCCGTCGCCAGCATCAGCCAGAACGTCTTGTTGCGGTCCTTGCGGTATCCCATGTTGACCGCGAGCGCCATCGTTCCGGATGACGTGATCAGCACAAACGTCATGATCGCAATCAGCAGGAGCGGCACATCGACACCGAACGCCGTCAACCCGAAGACCTCGCTCGGGTTCGGCCACGGATCGGTCGTCGCAATCCGGACGCTCATGTAGCCGACGAGGAAACAACTGAAAATAAAGGTATCCGAGAGCAGGAAAATCCACATCATGGCCTTGCCCCACGGCACGCCGAATACCTGCTTGTCCCTCGACCAGTCTTCTACGAAGCCGCTCCCCTGCTCTTCGTTTTCCATCACTGCTTCAGACATACAGACCCCTCAGGTCGTTTTTATCGGGTCGACAATGCATCAGGTCGACAACATCAATCCGAACATGATCAGCCACACGAGCAGCAGGAAGTGCCAGTAAATCGTGCACAACTCGATGCTGCGACGAATGCCGGCGCCGTCGTCGCTCCCCCGCATGACTTTCAGTGTTGCCCTGGCCCAGACGTACAGGCCGCCAAGAATGTGCAAGCCATGCGCACCCGTCAGGAAGTAGAAAAACGCGTTCGACGGGTTGCTCGTCATGAATTGCCCCGACGCCTGCAACTGCTGCCACGCAATGACCTGCCCAATGACGAAGCCGGCGGTCAATACGCCGGTTGCCAGCAGTCCCGGCAGAAGCCGCGCGCGATTGCCCGCCACGGCACCGTTGCGCGTCCATTGAAACGCGACGCTCGCGAGCACCAGCAGCCCCGTGTTCAGCCACAACAATTGCGGCTCGGTCAACGGCACCCAGTCGCCGAGGTCCATGCGCAGCGCGTAGGCCGAGAAGATCAGCGCAAAGAACGACGTCGCCACGGCAAGAAACGTCATCAGCGCGATGAGCTTCGAGTTGCTGCTGTCGCCCAGCGGACCGTGATGCGCCGTGTCGCTGACCTGTTCCGCCACCCACGGTTGCGTATTGAACGACTGCTTCAACAACCAGCCGAGCAGGGTGGCGAGGATCAGTGCAAGTGCTATGAGGCCTATTTCCATATCGCGACGCTGTTCCTAGTGTTCCGGCACGCCGTGCTGCCGGCCCGCCGGCGCATCCTCGGGCGGCACGGTCTGCGGGATGAAGTCGTCCTTGTAACCCGGCACGCTGTAGTCGTACGCCCAGCGATGCACCTCGGGCAGCGCATGCCCCCAGTTGCCGTGCTTCGGCGGGTGATCCGGCGTGAACCACTCGAGCGTCGTTGCGTCCCACGGGTTCGGGTCGGACTTCGGACCGCGCGTCAGGCTCCAGATCACGTTGATGAAAAACAGGATCTGCGTCGCCGCGACGAACAGGGCGGACATCGTAATGACGGCATTGAGGTCCTGCGCGGACTCCGGCAGAAACTCGGTATTGCCCATCGAGAAGTAACGTCGCGGCACGCCCTGGAAGCCGAGGTAATGCATCGGCAGATAAATTGAATAGGTGCCGAGGAAGGTCATCCAGAAGTGCCACTTGCCGAGCGTCTCGTTGTACATCCTGCCGGTGATCTTCGGCCACCAGTGATAGATCGCGCCGAACACGACGAGAACCGGTGACACACCCATGACCATGTGGAAGTGAGCGACAACGAAGTAGGTGTCGGACAACGGCAGGTCGATTGTGACGTTGCCGAGGAACAGGCCCGTCAGGCCGCCGTGGATGAACGTGAAGACGAAACCGATCGAGAACAGCATCGGCACTCGCAGGTGGATGTTGCCCTCCCAGAGTGTCAGCACCCAGTTGTACACCTTGATCGCCGTCGGCACGGCGATGATCAACGTGGTTGTCGCGAAGAAGAAACCGAAATACGGGTTCATGCCCGAGACGTACATGTGATGGGCCCACACGATGAACGACAGCCCGCCGATGGCAATGATGGCCCAGACCATCATGCGATAGCCGAAGATGTTCTTGCGTGCATGCGTCGACAACAGGTCGGACACGATGCCGAACGCCGGCAGTGCGACGATGTAGACCTCGGGATGGCCAAAGAACCAGAACAGGTGCTGGAACAGGATCGGGCTGCCGCCCGTGTAGCCCGGATCCGCGCCCATCGACGAGATCGCCGGCATGAAGAAGCTCGTCATCAGCGTCTTGTCGAAGATCATCATGATCGCGCTGACGAGCAGCGCCGGGAATGCCAGCAGGCCAAGGATCGTCGCAATGAAGATGCCCCAGACCGACAGCGGCATGCGCATCAGCGTCATGCCGCGGCAGCGGGCCTGAAGCACTGTCGTGACGTAGTTGAGGCCGCCCATCGTGAACGCGACAATAAATACGGCAAGGCTGATGAGCATCAGCATGATGCCGCCATCGATGCCCGGCGTGCCTTCCATGATCGCCTGTGGCGGATACAGCGTCCATCCGGCGCCTGTCGAACCGCCATCGACAAAGAAGCTCGCTATGAGGATCAGCACGGACAGCAGGTACATCCAGTAGCTGAGCATGTTCATGTACGGGAATACCATGTCGCGCGAGCCGCACATGAGCGGGATCAGGTAATTGCCGAAGCCGCCGAGGAACAGCGCCGTCAGCAGGTAGATCACCATGATCATTCCGTGCATCGTGATGAACTGGTAGTAGTTCTCCGGGTTGATGAACGTGAACTCATCCGGGAACCCGAGCTGCAGGCGCATCATTACCGAAAGCCCCAGCGCGATCAGGCCGACGAAAATCGCCGTCAGCCCGTACTGGATGGCAATGACCTTGTGGTCCTGGCTCCAGATGTACTTCGTTATGAATGTATCCGGATCGTGATGTTCCTGCTCGTGATCGCGATCGGCAATTGCAACGTAAGACATAGAACCCGCCCTATAGAGAATTGATGTAGGCGACGATGTCCTTCACCGCCTGTTCGTCATGAAGCGACTTCGACATGAGCCCCATCTGGAAGCCGTAGTAGTCCTGCGGGTGCGCGCCGCGCATGCCGCTGTCGAAGTTTTCGAGCTGTCGTTTCAGGTACCAGTCCGACATGCCGGAGAGCCGCGGCGCATTCAGCGCCTGGACGCCCTCGCCCTGCTTTCCGTGGCAGTACGCGCAAACGCTGTAGAGGCGCTCGCCATTGCCCAGGTCGCCATCGGTGATCGTGTGTTCGACAGGATTGTCGGGTAGCGATGCGATATGCGCCACGACATTGTCCACTGCCGCCTCGTCGGCCAGCGTGCCGACCATGCCGATCATCTGCATGCCGAGCGTGTCACCCTCGGCCGTGCCGCGCAGTCCCTGCTTGTAGTTCATGATCTGTTTCTTCAGGTACCACTTGGACTGGCCGGCGAGCTTCGGACCGTTGACGGCCGCATTGCCCTCGCCCTGCTGGCCGTGGCAGGCAACGCACACCGCGTACTGCGCCGCGCCGACATTGGCGTCGCCCGGCGGTTTCGCATTGAGTTCGGCGTACGTCGGCTGGTTGGAGAGCCAGGTCTCGAAGTCTCCCTCGTCTTCGACGATCACGGCGCCACGCATCGTGTGGTGACCGATGCCGCAGAGTTCTTCGCAGAGGATTTCGAACCGGCCGTTCTTCGTCGGCGTCAGCCACAGGAAGGAATTCATGCCGGGCACGAGGTCCATCTTGACGCGGAACTGCGCGACCGCGAAATCGTGCAATACGTCTTTCGAGCGCAGCAGGAACTTGACCGGCTTGTCGAGCGGAATGTGCGCTTCAGGACTGTAGACCAGTACGTCGTCCTGGCCGTTCGGGTCGTCCGGGTTCATTCCGTACGGATTGTCCATCGTGATGTACTCGGCCTTGACCTCGCCGAGCTTGCCGTCTTCGCCCGGGTAACGGAACGTCCAGTGCCACTGCTGGCCAACCGCTTCCACGACATGCGCGTCTTCGGGGACGTCGACGAACTTCGCCCAGACGAACAGGCCGGGCGTCAGCATCGCCGCAACGCCGACGGCAGTAAGGCTCGTCAGCCAGATCTCGAGCTTCTTGTTTTCGGGCTCGTACGTGGCCCGCGCGTCCTTCTTGTGGCGGAACTTGATGACGCAGTACGCCATGAACAGGTTCACGGCGACAAAGACAAAGCCGGTGACGTAGAGCGTAATGTCGACGGTGAAGTCCACCATTCCCCAGTTGGAAGCCAACTCGGTAAATGTCCAGGGACTCAAAAGGTGAAACAGGATGGAACCGACGACGAGCAGAATCAGAACAACAGCAAAAGGCATACGACGTGCGTCCTTTGATCGGTGTTGCGATATCGGCCGACAGACACCCGATAGCGCTGCCGGATTTTTCTAATTGTGCAGTTCGCGTCGTTCTTTAAGTCGCAATCCCCATTGCGTTGTCGATGTGGTATCCCGGTGTTGCGCTGGTTTTTCAGATACCGGCGAACTGACCCCGCATCCGAAGATACTGGAATCAGTAGGTATTTTCCACAGGTTCAAAGGCCGATATCGCGCTTGACTTTCTCCTCCGCTTTCTTGAGGTCTGACTGCAGGTTTTCGAGTTCCTGCCGGAGCGGTTCGGTCAACATCGCCGACTCGGTCTTCCAGTCCACGATCGGCACGTCCGGCATCGGCGTGATGGCGACGGTCACCGAGTCCGGGGTTGCGGCAACCGGCGTCGTGTCGGCGGGCGCCTGCGGTTGCGAATGAGAATTGATTATCGCGATGACGGCGAGCGCCGCGGCCGCTCCGGTCAGGCTGCTTGCCCACCAGAACAGCGCCGGGCGGCCCGGTGCCCGCACCGGCTCGGGACGTTCCTGCACTGTGCCGTGCAGCGACGCCCGGATGCGGTTGTCCAGTTCGTCGGACACCTGCACGTCGATGCGTTCGGCATCGGCTTTGAGTTGTTCGGCCAGCTTATCCATAGGCTTCACTCGTTGAGTCGTTCAGTTCGGTATCGAGCACTTTCCGTGCCCGCATCAGGTTGACCTTGGTCCACGATGCGGAACGATCAAGCGCTTTTGAAATGTCGTTGACGGACATGTCTTCTGCATAACGCAGCCACATCGCGGCAAACACGTCGTCATTCAGCGAACGTCGCGCAACGACCCACAGGTTTTCGGTTTCCGAGTCGGCGATGCATTGCAGCAACGGATCGCTCTCTGTATCGGAGAGGTCGCCGATCTCGACGATATTCTCCGACCGAATCTTCTGCGCGTTGCGAATAGCAATCCGGTACAACCAGGTGCTGAAACGCCAGCGCGGATCGTAGGAATGCAGGTAACGAAAGGCGTTGATCAACGTGTCCTGCAACGCATCTTCGGCATCCGCGTAGCTTGCGCATCGCGTCAGCAGGAAGCGCAACAACCGGTCGCGATAACGTCGCACGAGATCCGTGAACGCATCCACGGATCCCGCTTTGGCGGCATCGATCAGTTGTGCCTCGGCGGTCACCCTGGCCTAGTCGTCGAGCGTCCGCACGAGCAGTTCCGGATCGACAGCGAGCGACAGTCTGAGCGTCGTGCCATCCGCGTCGACCTTTGTGCTTTGCAGCATCGCGATCGCTTCGGGTTCCATACTGTCATCGAACGCGACCAGGCTGATAAGCCCGCGCGCAACGCTCGCCAGCGACTGCGCCATCTCGGCCTCGGACGTGATGAGCCTCGCCTCGAGCGCAAGCTTGTCTCGTGCCGCAGCCATCATGAATGCGACCTGTTCCGTGTTGCGCAGAATGTTCGATTCAAACCCGGAGTCGCCGTCGTCCTCGATCATGCCGCTGTCCATGCCGGCCTGCAGCAGCGTTTTCTCTGCGGTGATGACGAGCAGCGCCCCCTTGCGGCCGCCGGTGCCCGCCACCTTGCCGTTGTTGGCGAGCAGCTGCTGCATCTGGTCCTCGTTAGCTGTGATCAGCACCGTGTCATTGACGTCGAGACTGATCCACGCCCCTTCTTCCAGCGCCAGGCCGACATCGCTGTGCTCGTTTTTCAGCACGAGCCGGTCCGGACCATCGTCCTCGTCGCCGAAGCGAAAGTAGCTTTTTCCGGATGCCTTGCGGGGGCCGATGCTGCCGTCGGCGGCGAGCAACGCCATGGTTTTGTCGCGCGTTTCCTGCGAGACATTGCCGCGCATCACGATAATCGGACCCTGCTGGGCCACCGAAAACGCGGTAATCGTATCCAGCTCGGTGTGCAGGTCGATGCCGGACTCGGACTTGACCTCGGCAAACACTTCCTTTTGCAACCAGCCGTAAAGTGGATTGCCGGCTTTCTCGGTGCGCATACGCTCGAAGTCGATGTGCAGGTACCAGTCTGCTGAATCCGGCAGGTCCCCGTCAGCATAGGCGACGCCCGATACGGCCAGCAATCCGATCGCGACAAGCGGTCTTAGAAACTTCATAGCCAAACCCTCAATTCCTGATAGCTACTCCCTTATAGGGGCGCTGGCGCGGTTTGGTTACACCCCGGTCAGGATTTCTTGCTCGTCATCCAGCTCACCAGCCACGTAAACAGGAAGCCTGCCGCGAATCCCGGAATGGCTTCGTAGAAGTTGTGGTAGTCGGCCTTGAACCAGACGAGCCAGATCACGTTGACGCCGAAACCGGCAATCATCCCGGCGAGCACGCCGGCCCACGTGATGCGCTTGTAGTACAGGATGCCGATGACGACCGGGCCGAAGGCGGCGCCGAGTCCGGACCACGAGGCCAGCACGAAGTCGAAAATGACGCGCGGCTGCTGGATGCCGCCGAGCACCGCCAGCACACCGATGACGACGGTCAGGATCTTGCCCTGGAACGCGAGCGTATCCTCGTCACGGTTGGTGCCGATGATCTTCTGGTAGGCATCGCGCACGACGGCCGATGACGACAGCAGCAACAGCGAATCGACCGTCGACATAATGGCCGACAACACGACGACGAGCAGCATGCCGGCGATGACCGGGTGGAACAGCTCGGTCGACAGTTTGGGGAAAATGCCTTCCGAATCTTCGAGCCCGGGAAACAGCGCACGGCCCGCGATGCCGGCGGTGACGGCGCCGAACGTGAACACGAACAACACGATCATCGAGACGATGCGGGCTTTGCGAATCTCGGTGTCGTCGCGTGCGGACATGAAGCGCACGAGCAACTGCGGCACGCCCATGAACGGCAAACCGATAGCGACAAAACTGGCAGCCGCGATCCACAGGGGCCTGCCACCCTCGGGCGTCGCGAACATGTCGATGAGGCCCGGGTCCTCGGCAGCGAGCGTTGCCGTAACGCCGCCCCAGCCACCGGCCGCCGAGACTGCCGCGAGCGGCACCGCGACCAGGCCAAGCAACATCAGCACGCCCTGCACGACATCGGTATAGGAGACGGCCTTGTAACCGCCTATAAACGTATAGCCGATGATGAACACGGCGCCGACGACGACACCGAGCTTGTATTCCATTCCCAGGTAACCCTGGAACGCCTTGCCGGACGCCACCATCTGCGCCGTAACATACGTCGTCACCATGACGAGAATGATCAACACGGCGACGCCGCGAACGAGGTGCCACTTGTCTTCGAACTTCGCGACCAGCACATCGGGAACGGTGATTGCGTCGGCATCGTCGCTGAGTTTTTTCAGGCGACGTGAAACCAGCCACCAGGCCGCGCCGATGCCGAGAATTTCGCCGACAACGACCCAGTACGCCTGCGCGCCGACGGCGTATCCCATGCCGGAGAGCCCAAGCAACAACCAGCCGCTTTCACCGGTGGCGTTCGTGCTGAAGGCGACGACCCAGTACGGCAGTTTCTTGCCCGCCAGGTAATAACCCGACAGGGTGTGGGTCTCGCGACGGCTCCAGATGGCCAGCCCGGCCAAAATGCCGAGGTAGACGATCAGGACTGCGACGGTTGCGGTCATACCGGACTCCTACTGGCCGATGGGCGATCCCGGCGGTACGGTCACGGGCGCCGCCGCGTCGAGCAATGCGGGGTTGTGCAATACCTTTTCGATTTCGTAGTGCGCAAACGTGTAGTGTGCGCGCCAGGTCGCGTCACGCGGTGACTGCTTCTTCAACCACGCATCGAGACCCTTGATGGCGTCGAGCGCCAGGGCTCGCACCTCGCCGCTCGCGTCGTGATTGAAGGCGAGTCCGAGGAGCCCGTTCATCACTTGCAGGTTGGTTTGCCGCTGAATGACGCCGGTAAGGCCGCCGGCCGGCTTCGCGTAGAAACTGTTGTCGAGCAGACCCGTCGTGACGGCGACAAATCCGGGTGTCCCGCTACGCACCATGCGGGCTGCGCGAGCCGGGTCGAGCAGGACCTGCAGTGTCAGGGCCACCGCGCTGGCCGCCGGTGCCGTTTCATCGAAGACGACACCGGTCGATCCGGAAAACGTCTCGCGCGACTTCGGGTTGTTGGGCGGCCGCGGAGCGATCATCGCCGCGATGTCATCGGGGACGCGCAACAGCGTCGGGTCGAGCGTCGCGAGTAGCGCGTCCAGCGCCGCCTGCTGTCGCTCGGCTGCTACGTCCGATTGCATCGGCTGGCTGTCCCCGCGCACGCCATAGCGATAGTCGCGCCCGCCGACGAGCTTGCCGACCGCCTGGATCTGGAAACGATGCAGCAGATAGATCGGGACCAGCACTTCCTCGATCTCGGACCACGAACGTCCCGGGCGAATCGTGCGTGCGGAGAAATTGTCCAGCGCAATTCGTCGCACACGCAGGATATGTTGCAGTTCCTCGATGGCATCGGCGCCGTTGTCCCAGAGGTTGCCGTCGGGATGTGCGGTCGACAGCGATCGTGAGTCGGTATCCGCAACGTATTTGAAACCGGCAGCAATCGTTTCGGCGAGAATCCTGTCGCGCTCGGCATTCGCATCAACCCCGTCCGGAAAGTCCTGGTAGGCGTAGATCACGGTCCGCTTGTCCCACGCGCCAATCTTGTTGTCGTAGGCCGCGCTGAGGTCCAGCGTGCCGTCGTCGCGAATGTTCACGAGCGGGAACGGATAGTCCATGACGGAAGATCGATCCTGCGTGCTTGCTGCAAAATTGTGCTCGAAACCGAGTGTGTGGCCCACCTCGTGCGCCGACAACTGCCGAATTCGCGCCAGCGACATCTCGAGCATCTCGGGCGGGACGGTGTCGTTGTCATAGGGTGACAACAGACCCTCGGCGATCAGGTAATCCTGGCGAACGCGCAGGCTGCCGAGCGTAACGTGACCTTTCAGTATTTCCCCGGTGCGTGGATCGAGGATCGAGGAACCGTAAGACCAGCCGCGCGTCGAGCGGTGTACCCACTGAATCACGTTGTAGCGTACGTCCATCGGGTCGGCGCCCTCGGGCAACATCTCGACGCGATACGCATCCCGGTACCCGGCCGCTTCGAACGCCTGGTTCCACCAACGCGCGCCGTCCAGCAACGCCGAGCGAACGGGCTCGGGCGCGCCGCGGTCGAGGTAGTAGACGATCGGCTCGACGGCCTCGCTAACGGCTGCCGACGGGTCCTTCTTGTGCAGGCGGTGACGGCGGCCGTAGTCGAGAACCATGTCGTCCCCGATGGCCGTCGCGTAGTCGGCGAACCCGCCCGTGTCATAGCGCAGGCCAATAACGCCGGCGCGCGGGTCATAGGGCAGCGGGTCGTAACCGTCGTCGGGCAAGCGCACGAACGAGTGGTGAATGTGCACGGAGAAGCTTGTCGCATCCGGCACGACAGTCGGCAGATGCGGTCCCGTCGGTTCGCCGGTGAACGTGACAATGGCCTCCGCTTCGGTGTTGTCCGGGAAGGCCCTGGTGCGCTCCATGAACATGGCCGAGCGACTGGCGTCGACCGAGTATGCGCCCTCTTCCTGCCGATTCAGCGACGCCGCGACGCCATGAGCATCGCGAACGAAAAAAGGCGTTGCATCGACGATGATCGTCGCGGCATCCGGATCGAGATCCTCAAAGCCCCAGATCACGGACCGGGCAAAACTCTCGGCGATCGCATCGCGTTCATCGGGATTGTCGCTCGTGGCGCGATACGCCAGGTTGTCTTCGACGAGCAGGACTTTCGCTCCGCTGTGCACGAACCGCACGACCTTGGTCGAGCCGAGCTGGCCCCGGTCGAGCCCGAGATCGTTCGAGCCGACCCCGCGGGCCAGTGACGCCTGGTATATGAACGGTTCGTCGAGCGCCGGTACTTCCATGTACACACGGCCGTCGTTGCCGTCATAGTACAGGTTGATGAATCCCCCGAGTTTGTCGAGCTGGTTGAGGTCCAGGTCGTCAGCGATGGCGACGGTGGGCGTGACGGTGACGACGAAGACTATCGCCGCGAACAAGCGATCAAGCATGGAGACCCCCTCAGAATCGAGGGCGCTACTATAACCCGATTGCGCCGTCAGGGTTGCCGCACCGCGCGCGCGCCGACGCGTCCGGCAACGATGCCGGCGATCAGCGTGAAGATGCCCACGGCGAACAGGTACTCGGGATAGCTGCGCGTAATGCCACAATAGTAGACGCCGGCAATCAGGATGAATTGCGGGATGTTGACCAGCAGGCTCTTGCGTACTTTTGCTTTCGGGAAGCGTATCCGCGAAATCATCAGGAGCGCGAGCACGAACATCGCAACCGGCAGGTAGAGGTGCAGCGGCAGGGACGCTGCAATGTCCTCATGATGAATCAGCACCAGCACGAATGACGAGACCAGCCCGCCGCCTGCCGCGGTAATCGGCAGCCCGGCGAACCAGCCGTCGTTCGGCTGATCCGATACCAGGTTGAAGCGGGCAAGACGCATTGCGCCGGCGAGCACGAATACGGCGACGGCCGCCAGCAGCACGTAGAACTGGCCCGACTCATACTCGATGCCGCCGATTTGCAGTCCGGCGTTCAACACCAGCACCGCCGGCGCGACGCCAAACGAGACGAGATCCGCCATCGAGTCGAATTCGGCCCCGAAGCTGGAGGTCGCCTTGAGCAGCCGTGCCGACAGGCCGTCCATGACGTCGAGCAGACCGCACCAGACGATTATCCAGGCGGCCAGTTCGAGGTCACCAAGCTGGGTTGTAATGATCGACGCGACGCCGAGCAGCAGGCTCAGGGCCGTAAAGCTGTTCGGTACGGTGTAACGAAGAATGCCCAATCTGTCCCCCGGAATTGTTCTTGGTCTGGCATACGGCGCGCACCCGATTATCGCAGACAAGCGGCGCCATTGCGCCTAAAATTGCCGGAACTGAAAACGCATCCGCGGTCTAACAAAACACGATTTCCTTGGGGGAAACCCATGTCCAATAAAATTCTGCCGCTGCTCGCGGCGTTCCTGTTCTGTGGCGCCGCCGTCGCACAGGACGCTGCCACCGATCCACAAGCCACCTGGGATCTGACCGATCTGTACCCGACCGAAGAAGCCTGGAACCAGGCCCGTGAAAACGTCATGGCCGAGTTCGAAGCCATTGACGCTCGCCGCGGCACACTGGGCGACAGCGCCGACGCCCTGTACCAGGCCTACCGGCACGTGTCGGATACGTACAAGGAAGCCGGACGTGTTTACGTCTATGCGTCCCTCGCAGGCGACGAAGACCTGCGCGACCCGGCCGGCCAGGAGCGCGAGCAGCTCGCGCAGATCATGTTCGCGAAGTTCGGCGAAGCCACGGCGTGGATGCAACCGGAGCTGATCGAAGTCGGTCGCGAAGTCATCGAATCCTACGTCCGCGAAGATGAGCGCCTTGCTCCGTTTGCGTTCCAGATCGACGACGCGCTGCGCAACGCACCGCACACGCTGAGCCCGGAGACGGAACAGACGCTGTCGTATTTCTCGCAGAGCTTCGGTGCCCCGAACCAGACATACAGCCTGCTTGCCAACTCGGATATTCCGTGGCCGACGATTACGCTGTCGACCGGTGAAGAAGTAACCGTCGATTCACAGGGCTACGGCAAGGCGCGCAGCGCCGAGAATCGCGACGATCGCAAGCTCGCTTTCGATACCTTCTGGGGCAAGTGGGCCGAGTACCGCAATTCGCTCGGCATGGTCATGAACTCGCACCTGCAGACGCAGGTTGCCCTCGCCAAGGCGCGTAACTACGACAGCGTCCTGCAGCGCGAATTGTTCTCCGACAATCTGCCCGAAGCGGTGTATCGAACGCTCGTCGCCGAGGTCAACAAGGCAATTCCGACCCTGCATCGCTACTTCAGACTGCGCACCCGCATGCTCGGCCTCGATCAGATGCACTACTACGACATCTATCCGCCGCTCGTGTCACTCGACAAAAAGTTTGATCTCGAAACGAGCAAGCGAATTACGCTGGAAGCGATGGAGGTGCTTGGCGACGACTGGGTGAACATGCAGCGCGAGTTCATGGAGGACCGCTGGATGCACGTCTATCCGCAGCGCGGCAAACGCTCCGGCGCCTACATGTCCGGATTTGCGTATGACGTGCACCCTTACCTGTTGCTGAACCACAACGACGACTACAGCTCGTTGTCGACGTTCGCGCACGAGTGGGGTCACGCGATGCATACCGTGTATGCCAAGCAGGAACAGCCGTTCGAGACGGCGAGCTACGCCACGTTTATCGCCGAAATCCCGTCGACATCGCTGGAACTGATCCTGCAGGACTACATGACGAAGAACGCGGAGACGGTTGACGAGAAACTCTACTACCTCGGCGAAGCGCTTGAAGGACTGCGCGGTACGTTTTTCCGCCAGACCATGTTTGCCGAGTTCGAGCTCGCGATGTACGAAGCCGCCGAGCGCGGTGAAGCGTTGTCCGGTGAGAAGCTCTCCGAAATGTACGGCGATTTACTGCGCCGCTACCACGGGCACGACGAAGGCGTGGTCGTGATCGACGAGCTGTACCACAACGAGTGGATGTTCATCCCCCACTTCTACTACAACATGTACGTATTCCAGTACGCGACGTCACAGACCGCCGGCACCGCACTGTATGACAAGATCGTGCGCGAGGGCGAAACTGGCGTCGAAAACTACAAGAACCTGCTGCGTGCCGGCGGCTCCGACTACCCGTACACGTTGCTGAAGAACGCCGGCGTCGATCTTGCGCAGCCGGAACCGTACGAAGCGCTGGTACGCAAGATGAACGCGATCATGGACGAGATGGAGCGACTGCTCGACGAACGAGACCGGTAGACGCCGGTCACAGGACGGTCCGGAAAACACGGACCTGCAATGGCTCGCTTCACTGCGCTTGACTTGCTGGTCCGTGTTTTCCGGACCGTCTATCCACACCAGTGCATGCCGGGAGCTGCTTCGGGCGGACGTGATTGCTATTCCGCGACCCGCGCCGACACCACCGTTGCCGGGCACTGCCCGCCCGGCGTAAACGGACCCATGCCGGTGTTGACGCTGGCGATCTGGCCGGGCGGAATCTGCCCGCGAACCGCAAAACGCCGGCTGGCCACTCGGCCACCGTCGTTGTACTCGATCGCCACTTCGACGCCGGTGATCTGCACGCCGGCGTCGTTGCGCACCGAGACCACCAGGTTGCCGTTGCTGTCGGCATCGCAGGCCCTCGGTATGTAGGCGCCGGGATTTGACGGCAGCTCCAGGCGTGCCAGTCTGCCGGTGGCCAGTTTTCCGTACTCGCCTCCGGACTGGGCCACGACCTTGTAGTGGTTGATCGCCGCGTCCGTGTTGCCGCGCGCCTGCTCGATATCTCCGAGCGCGTAGTGCGCCGGGGCTGTCGGCAGCAATTCGAGGCTGCGGTTCAGGTCAGCGGCGGCGCCGTCGTTCTGACCGAGTTCCTTTTTGGCGAGCCCGCGCTGCAGGTGGTAGTAGAAGAAGTCGTCGCGCCTGTCGATGGCGCGGTCGTAGTTCGTCACAGCCCAGCCGTAGTTGTCCTCCATCAGCCGAATGTCGCCACGCAGCGCATGAAAATGGGCTTCGCCGCCGAACAGGTTGAGCGCCTGCGTTGCCTTGGCCAGCGCTTCTTCCTTATTGCCGTCGGCCAGCGCCTTGCGGCCCTCGTCGTAGGCGTCGTAGGCCGGCTTTAGTTCCATAGTTCGTGCCATGGCGCCCTTGTACGCATCGCGGCCTGCCGCTCCGCCTCGCGGCAACGTCGCCGCTGTCGCCTGGTTGGCGCGCACCCGTTCCTGGGAGGGTGGATGACTGGCGAACAGGCCGCTCAGCCAGTCGCTGCGGCGCCCTTCGCTGAGTCGCACAAACGTCTCCTGCAGTTCTACGGCACCCTGCGGGTCGTATCCGGCCTTCGACATGTATTGCATGCCGTAGCGGTCCGACTCGAGTTCGGCGTTGCGGCCGTATTTTGCGAGACCCATCTGCGCGGCAAGGTTCGCGCCGCCGACGATCAGGTTGCCGTAATCGCTGTCGCGTGCCGCGATAGCCGTGCCCAGCATGCCGACCTGCATCATCATCGCCCGAGATTGCTGTTTCGCGGTGTGGCGTGCTGCCGCATGCACGGCTTCGTGACCCAGAACGGCCGCCAGTTCGGCCTCGGATTCGAGCTCCGTCAACAGTCCGCGATTGATCGCGATCTTTCCGCCAGGCAATGCCCACGCGTTCGGCACCGAGTTGTTGAGTACAACGAATTCGTAGGGCAAATCGACGCCACTTTGCGCAGCAACCTTGCTGCCGACGCTTTGCACGTAGCGCGTGAGCTGTGGATCGACATCGTACTCACCGCCCTGCGATTGCTGCATCGGCGCATAATTTTGCTTGCCTAATGCAATCTCATCCGCTGTACTCATGAACACGATTTCTTTCTTTCCGGTCACCGGATTTACTGAGCAACCGGTCAGGAAAACGAAAATCAATACCAGAAACAAAGAAATCTTCTGCATTACGGTACCCCTCGGAATGTTTACGCTTTAAGTATACAGACGGGATGTGTGACAAAAAGGTCACCCGGGGCGTCGAATGCTGTGACTCCAGCGCCTCGCGCTGAGAAAACGACAACAGTGAAGGAGCTGCAAATGGGACTTTTCGATTTTGTAAAGGATGTAGGCCGCCAGATTTTCGATACGGACGCCGAAGCCGCGGATAACATCAAGAATCACCTGGAATTGCGGACGCATGGTTTGAGCGACCTCGAGGTGGACTTTGACGACGGCGTCGTCACGATCTGCGGAAGTTGCTCGAACCAGGCGGTTCGCGACCAGGCGATCCTGATCGCCGGCAACATCCAGGGTGTTACCAAAGTTGTCGCCGACGACCTTGTCGCACCCGAGCCGAAGCCGGAGGAGCCTGAAGAGAAGGCGGAAATCTACGAGATCGTCAGTGGCGATACACTCGGCGGAATCGCGAAGCGCTACTACGGCAGTGCATCCAAGTACATGAAGATTTTCGAGGCGAACCGCGACATTATCGATGACCCGAACAAGATCTACCCGGGCCAGAAAATTCGCATTCCGCTCGACGATTAACGGGGTATCACAATGGATCTTCTTGACCTGTTGAAAGCGACCGGCGGCGAAAGCAGCGTCGGCAAGCTTTCGGACAACATCGGCCTCGACTCATCAGCGACATCGAAACTCATCGCCGCGCTGGCGCCGGCACTGATGGGCGGCCTGACGAAGAATGCAAACGACGCGTCGGGACTCGACGGACTGCGTAACGCGCTGCGACGTGGCAATCACGATCGCTACATCGACGACCCGGATACCATGCGTTCCGATGCAACGCGGATCGACGGTAACAAGATACTCGGGCACATCCTCGGCAATAAGGACGTCAGCCGCCAGGTTGCGGCAAGCGCCGAGAAGGACACGGGAATCGACGCCAGTCTCATCAAGAAGGCGCTGCCGTTTATCGCGGCGCTCGCGATGGGCGCCATGAACAAGAAGAGCGAAGGTGGCCGCACGAGCGGCCTCGGCGACCTGCTCAACATGGCGCGCCGCTTCCTGTAGACCGCTTCCCCTCAGGGCCGGCCCGGGTGCAGTCCCGCGAGCCGGCCTCTTTTTGTACGGCTGTAGGGGAATCTCCCGATAGTGCCGGACCGAATCGGGTCCCACAATCGCGTCATTATGGAACCCAACACAGGCCAGCTGATGCAGGAGCTGCGTGAGGATCATCGCAACATTGCGTTGATACTGGACCTGCTGCAAAACGTGACCGAACGCGCCGATGCCGGTGAAGACCCGGACTTCGAACTTGTCGACGACATCATGCGCTACATGACCGTCTACCCCGACGCGGTGCACCACCCGAAAGAGGATGTCGTCTACGGCGAGCTGCGGCGGCGGCGACCCGACCTCGCGGACGGTCTGGATGACGTCACCGAAGATCATCGCCAGATCGCCGAACTGGGATCGGCGTTACGTGACGACGTCGAAGCCATAATCGCGGGTGCTGCGGTCTTGCGCGAACAATTCGTTGCCGATGCCTATTCCTACATCACGCGGCTGCGCAGTCACATGCGGTGGGAAGAAGAGGACCTGTTCCGCCGAATCGACGACCTGGTCGAGGACGACTCGATCGGGATCGACGTTGGCGAATACGCGCGCATCAAGGACCCCGTTTTCGAACTCGAGATCGAATCCGGCTTCAAGCGATTGCTGGCCGAGATTGAAGCGGCCGGCTAGCTGCCGGTTGCAGGAATAGCCTCGGGCTCAGAAATACCACGCAAACTGCGCGAATACGCCCGGTCCGCTGGCGAGATACCGGCCCGCAATGCCTGTCTCAATCCCGCCAAACTCTGTGCCTCTGCTCCCGAGCGGCAGGTTGAGGCTGCCAAGCAGGGTCATGTTGTCGCCCAGGCTGTAGTTGGTGACGAGCTGTAACAGGGCACTGGGGTCCTCGAGGTTGCCCAGCAAGGTCGGCGAGACGCTCCACAAGGGCGTCATCTCGATCGTGACGCTGCCCGCCACGTAATGCCGACCGAGCGTGAACGTGTCACCCCGTGACAGTTTCAACAACAGGTCGGGACTGCGGCTGAGCGACACAGGATCGTAACGGCCGCCGTGTTGCCCGAAGCCGTTGAAGTGATACTCGAGGGCGCCGCTCATATTCTTGCCGAGCCTGTTCCACGAATAGGCGAGACTCGTCGACAACTGGACGTAGGTGTCGATATCCGTATTCGTCACAACGACGTCGGCGCTCCACTGCGCACCGCCGATGCCGCGGTTCGCACCAATACCGACAACCGTGTCGCCGTAGTGGCGAGCCACCAGCAGATCAAGCTCACCGTCACCGACGAACCCGTGGTACTTCAGCGCGGCGGTCGACTTGCCCTCGTCGACGTCGCCGGTCAGCAGGCTTCGCCGCGCAACATAGGCGCCCTGGATATCTGCACCGGTTTCGAGCAGGTATTGCACGTACAGCATGTCGTCACCGGCCTTGTATTCCTTGTCGATGGCCGCCGGGTCGAACGGGTTCACGAGATCCATGGGCGCGTAGAAAAGAGCGTTGCCCCACGACAGCGCCTGGCGTCCGAAGCGCACCACCGTCGTGTCGTTCGCATAGCCGACCCACAGCCTGTCGAGACGATGCAGGATGGCGTGCCGGCTTCCCTTGTCGACGACGTCGGTCAGATTCATCAGGCGGCGCTCGTCGTTCGGAAGCCCGGACGCGAACAACTCGTTGCCCGGTGGCAGTCGTGCGGTCAACGCCAGGCTGTCTCCGTTGAGTATCGCAAACTGGCAGTTGGCATCGAAAGACCAGCCGTCCTTGCGCAGCTCCAGGTTGAGTCGCAAGTCGCCCTGTGAATCGATGCTGTCGCTGCCGATGGCGTCGCGGACCAGGCTGTCGCCGGGCCAGTGCTGGCCTGTCAGCGCCAGCTTGGTGTGTCCGCCGTATTCCGTGCGCAACTCCCCTGCCGATACGACACAGGGGAGCAGCAAAAGGAGCAGTCTAGGCAGCACGTTGATCGATGTCGTCGACAATCCTGCCGTCCAGCATGCGCACCAGGCGCTTTGCGTACGCCATGACACGCTGATCGTGGGTTGCGATCACGAAAGTGGAATTGTGGTTCTCATTGAGCTCGGTAAACAGTTCCATGAGTTCATCCGACGTCCGTGAGTCGAGGTTCGCAGTCGGCTCGTCGGCGAGGATCAGGGCAGGCTTCGACGCGATTGCCCGGGCGACAGCCACTCGCTGCTGCTGTCCACCCGACATTTTCGCCGGCACTCGATCCTCGAGTCCCTCGAGTCCGACTTCACGCAATACCGCGCGCGAACGCTCGGCACGATCGGCCGCGGGAACGCCCTGTACCTGCATGACAAACTCGACGTTCTCCTGCGCGGTCAATACCGGGATCAGGTTGTAGGCCTGGAACACGAACCCGATCTGGGTGAGGCGCAGGTCCGCAAGCGCGCCCTTCGACAGGTTGTCGGTGCGCTTCCCTTCAATGTAGACCTCGCCGCTGTCCGGCAGGTCGAGCCCGCCGATCGCGTTTAGCAATGTCGTTTTGCCGCCGCCCGACGGCGCCGACAGGCAGACGAAACCGCCTTTCGCAATGTCGATGCTGACGTGATCAAGCGCCTTGATCTCCTGATCGCCCTGGACGTAGGTCTTGCACAGTTCCATACAACGTACCGCTGTCATCAGTTTGCCTTTGTAATGGCTTCCACCGGCTCGTAACGCGATGCGCGCCAGGCCGGGGAAAGGCTTGCGAGAAATCCGAGTACCAGAACGACGACGGTCGCCAGCACCATGTCGCCGAGATAGAGTTTTGGATAGAGCGTGCTCGACGCACCCATCATCGCCATGCCCTCGCCGACGATGGAAATGTCGATGCCGTCCTCGAGCGGCAGCACAGTCAGCCACGCGAGCGTATTGCCGATCGCAAGGCCGATCGCGAGCAGCAGCATCGACTCGATAACGATCTGGCCGAGAATACTGCGCGGCTTCATGCCGAGTGCCAGCATCAGCCCGATCTCGCGAATGCGCTCGAACACCGCCATGACCAGCGTATTCACGAGCCCGAACGACAACGCGAGAAAAATCACGATTACCCAGATGAGTACGAATCCGTCCATCATTGACAACATCGTCCCGAGATACGTGTCCACCTCGGTCCAGCGGCGCACGTCGACTCGATCGTCAACGGCCGACGCGACTGCGTCGAACGTCGGCTCGACATTTCGATAGTCATCGCCGACAAACACGACCTCGGTCGTCTCGCCCGGGATGCCGAGCATCTCTTGCGCGGTCTCTTTGCCAACGAACGCAAAACGTTCCTCAACCGCAGCGGTACTGGCCGAATACAGGCCGACAACGCGAAAACCCCGATCCGCAATCTCGTTGTCAGGATCCTGGCTCATGACCACGACGCGCTTGCCGATTTCTGTCTCGAGTGTCTGCGCGAGCTTGCGCCCGATGACGATACCTCGATCATCCGCACCATCGAGGAACCGGCCGTCAACTGATGTTTCGTCGATAAACGTGATGCCCGCTTCGGCCTGAGGATCGATTCCGAGCAGCGTCACGCCGCGCGATTCGCGTTCACTGGTGATCACCGCCGGCACCCGCACCCGACTGGCCCAGGCGCTGAATCCGGCGTTATCGAATAATGCGCTCAACTCATCGTCCGACAGGGCGACGCGGTTCGCGATACTCGGGTCGTCGAGGTACGCGGGGTCGTGCAATTGCACATGCCCGGGCAATGTCCGGACGCCGTCCGAAATCATCTGGTCGACCATGCCGCGGGTGAGTGCCGTCATGAAGATCATGGCCCAGACGCCGACGCTGATTGCGCCCAGCATGATCAGCGTGCGGCGATGGTTACGCCACAGATTGCGCCACGCCAGCATGAACAGAACACGAAACATCAGGCGGCCCTCATCGCCTGGACCGGATGCAGCCAGTGCAGCCGCAAAGCCGGGTAAATTGCCGCAAGCATCGTAAATAAGAAAACGATCAATGGGCCGGCGAACAGCGACAGCAGCGTCACCCTCGGGTACATGCGGTCCGGCAGGTTAAACTGCGCTGCCATTTCCTCCATGCCCGGAATCGCCAGGCCGTTGACGGAAAACCACGACGTCACCAGGCCGCCAACGATCGCGCCGAGGACGACACCGAGCACGCCCATGAGGGCCGTTTCAAGCATGACAAGGCGGCCCAGCCGTCCGGGCTTCAGTCCCAGCGACATCGTTATGCCGAATTCGCGCGTGCGTTCCAGCACCGACATGAGTTGCGTATTGAGGACGCTGAACGACACCAGCACGACGAGAATGAAATACATGAAAAACGAACTGCCAAGGTCGGCCTGGATCGCCTGCTTGAGACCCGGTTGCAGCTCGTCCCAGTCCGGCACCACCAGGCCGGACCCTGCCGGCAGGGCAGCCTCAACCCGCTGGCGCAGCAGCTCCACGCTCGCGAGCTCGGGCGCCATAATGACCACCTGGTGACCGGCACCCTCCATGAAAAACATTTCCTGGAACGCGCCGATCGGAACCTCCGCGAAGTTCCTGTCGATGTCCGGCACGCCGCTTTCGAAAATGCCGACGACATCGACGACCGCCGCGGCAAAGGAGCCGTCGAGGCCGCTGCCCATCAGCGTAAGTTCGTCGCCAATACCGACCTGCAGGTTGCGCGCCAGTACGCGCCCGATAACGATCTCCCACGCGGCCGGATCGCCCAGGTATCGCCCCTCTTTCACCAGCCCCGGTACCGTCGAAACGTTTGGTTCATAGTTCGGTTCGACACCGTAAATGCCTATTCCGTAGCTGCGGTCCTCGCTCGACGCCAGCGCAAACGTCCAGCCACGCGCCGCAATATTGGCGTTGCCGAGCTCGTCGCGCAGCGATTCCGCCAGCGGCACGATACCGGGTACGGCAAGCCGCATTTTTTGTTCATCGCTGTAACCGGGCGCCTGCACCTGCATATGCCCGCTGAAGAGCTGCAGCGAGTTGTCGATCATCATGCCGTACATGCCGGTCTGCATGGACATCAGGAAGATCAACAGCATGTTGGAAAACACCATCGCGCCCGTGGTCAGCCAGGTACGCTTCGGCTGTCGCCACAGGTTGCGCCAGGCCAGCCTGAATTCGAGCGGCACGAATCTCAGTTCCGCGGATTGCGCAGGTTGGATAGTGTGAACAGCCGGTCGCTGAGTTCGACGTCGTAGTCGACACTATCGATCGAAATCTCGGTCCACTCGTCGGGTGTCTCGACCTCGGTCATTCGTTGTCGCCGGGCGATCGTCCGACCGCTCATGTCAGCAATCTCCAGCGTTTGCAGCCGTTTGACGAGTTCGTTGTCCTGGTCGTAGAAGGCGTGTTCGAGAACGACGTGGTCTTCGCGGATTTTCATGACTTCGCGCCCCCAGACCACGGCTGCATCCTCGTGCGGAACAGACTCCACTTCGAACACAGTCACGCCGTCTTCTTCCGCGGTCCCGAGCAGCGTGTGCTCGTACTCGTCGATAATATCGTCGGCCCGGGCGATATCCTTGTTGGAAAAATCGGAACCCATCCAGCTTTGGCCCATCATCGAAGACGGCACCTTGATGACTCGGTTCACTCGTGGCGAAAACGACCAGAGGTTGTTGTCGTCGGTCAACGTGCCGTTGCCGCGATCCTTCTGCGGCGCGATCACGCGAACCAGCGACTTTTTTTGGCCCTTGGTCCAGGCACGCATCGTCATCGTCCGTTCCCAGTCCGGGCGATGAATGACCATCGTCATTTCCGTGACCGAAGAAAGGCCGCGCCAGTGGTCGATCGCGTCGCGCACAATCTGGCGCGCATCGCGATCCTGTGCATGGGCTGCACTCGCAACAAGCAGGATTGTGGCGGTGAAAAACGTCCCGATCTTCATTGTCGATTCGACCCGGCCCAAAACGGGCGGTTCAGTCTAGTGGAACACCGGCCTTTTGCAACTCGTCGGCCAGCGGCTGCAATTGGGTTTCGTAACGGCGCCAGCGGCCGATCGAACGCGTATGCGCCGGCTCACGCACCTGCACCGTGCTTGCCGTTGTCACGGCCGATTTCTGTGCGTGAAAGTTCAAACAGTCGTCCTGCCAGGCCAGCCCGAGATAGTCGATGAGCGCCCGCGCATTCGGCTCGAGATTGCTTGCTGCGTCTTCATAACGAATCTCGAAGTAGCGATCGCCGAAGTGCTCCCGATAATGCTGCATCAGGTGGTAGTAGCGCGCATGGTGCCGGGCCATTTCGCGCAGGTCGTAGGAGTGCTTGTAGGCATCGGCAAACAGCTGCTTGAAGCTCGCGAAACAGGCGTCCATCGGGTCGCGACGTACGTGGATGATCCTGGCATTCGGCAGCGCAGCGAGGATCAGCGGCACGAACAGGAAATTGCTCGGCAGCTTGTCGACGAATCGCGGCGTGTCACCGCGTACGCGTGCCGCGGCCTGCAGGTACATGGCGCCGAGCTTCGTAACGTCGACGTCGGCTGCAAGGCGCATCAAACTGGCGGAAAATCGCTCGCTGCCGCGATACGCCGTCAGCTTGCGGCAGGCATTGCCGAAGTACCGGAGCTCGCCCGCCGAATGCACGTCTGTGTGACTGGTCACGACGCGTTCGATCAGGGTCGTGCCGGTGCGCGGCTGGCCGAGGATAAATATCGGCGAGCGGTCGTCGTGGCCGTCACCTTTTGAAGCGAGCCAGTCGGCGTCATAGGTTTCGCGCAACGCATCGAACATTTCGATTTCGGCAGCTTCGTTAAAATCAAGCGTCTTGCGCCGCGCCGCAGCCCCTTTCGCGAATGCATCGAACGCGTCGTCCCATTGCTGCAGGTCTTCAAGCTGCTTGCCGAGCGCGTAGTGCATGAACGCCTGGGCCCGCGGCGCCTGGTAGCCCTCGGCAATGTACTTCCGGATCTGTTGCGCGTGGCGGTCATCCGTCGCTTTCTTCAATCCGGACAGAACCCAGTGTGCATTCGGATTGTCGGGATGCACGTCCAGCGCATGTCGAAGCGTCGACTCCGCCTCATCGATGTTGCCGAGGTACATCTCGTTGTGTGCGTAATTGACGAGGTACATCGCGCTGTCGGGATCCTTGCCGACGGCTTTCCTGAACCAGGCCTGCGCGTCGTCGAGCTCGCCCAGCATCGCGTGCACGCTGCCGATCAGGTCGCAGGCGAGCGGGTCATCGGGATCGATCGCGGCGGCCTCGACGAGCGCCGCTTCGGCACGCGCAGGCTGGCCGGTGGTGTAAAAAAGCTGCGCCAGCTGCCCGAATGCGGCGGCATTCTTCGGATCGAGTTTCGTCACCGAACCGAACGCGCTGATTGCCGTGCGCCGGTCGTTTGTTTCCATCGCGATCAGGCCGACCAGGAAGTGACCTTCCGGCAGATCCCGCTTCGCCGTGAGCACACGCCGGCATTGTTCACCGGCCTCCTCCACGTTGCCTGCCTGCAGTGCATTGAACCCATCGCGCAGGGCATCGCGCATCCACGGTTCGACGTTGACGGGTGTCGTTCGCATGCGCGCGAGTATATGCCGATCCGGCATGTCGCTGTTAAGCTTTGCGCGGCAAATGTGGGGGCGATGCGTCTGCCCGAATAGTTCGCGAGCACCGCCGCGGCGCCGTTGACTATCGGCCCACCCTATCCGCAAATTATTGCCCGGGCGTTCGAGCCGAACTCCCGCTTGTAGGCAGCCTCAGGCGACTTCGGCCGGATACTCCCGCTCGCTGTCCTTCAGGCGGCTCCGGTTGGTCACCATACGGTCGTAAAGACCCGTGATGCAGTCGCTGCCCGTTTTTTCAAAACAGAACGGCAGAATTGCATGAACGCCACAGCAGAAGGCCGCTTTCAGCATGGACAACGAGAACCCCATCGCCGAGACGAAATGCTCGCCGTAGGTTTCGCCGACGGTGGCAGGATGTTCGGTAAATTTGGCTTTCAACGTCATGGTCTGGTCTCTCCGGGCGTTGTGACATTATCGTTCAACTGCCACGAACCATTGTTCCTGTTTTTGGTGATTTTGGAGTATAATCGGAACATACGTTCTGAATATGTGAGTTTTTCGAAACATATGGACAAGAAGGATCGCCGGATACTGAGCATCCTGCAGGCGGATGCTGCCATTTCAATGAGCGAGCTCGCCGAACGCTGCTCGATGTCCAAGACAGCCGTGTGGCGGCGAGTGCGCGAGCTGGAGAAACGTCGCGTGATCCGCGAGCGGGTGACGGTACTCGACGCCGAAGCGATGGGATTCGGCCTGACGATTTTTGCACTGGTCCGTACCAACCAGCACAGCGACCAGTGGTTCTCGAAGTTTGAGCGCGCCGTTCGCGGCATTCCCGAGATTCTCGAATTTCACCGCACAAGCGGCGACATCGACTACCTGCTGCGCATCGTTACGCGCGACATGCGCCATTACGACGACGTCTACCGACGCCTGATCCGCGACGTGGACTTTGCGGATGTCAGCTCCACCTTTGTTATGGAAACATTCAAGGATGGAACCAAGCTTCCGGTCTAGGCCGGGAGCATACGGGTTAACAACGATACTCCTCCTCCTGTATTCAACTAGACTGGATACAGGAGGAAGGAGCATGTTCAGTATCGAAGCCATCATGAGCACGAACCTGGTTACCGTGCCGCCGACTGCCACCCTGGCCGAAGCGCGCTCGCTGATGCAGGAAAACCGTATTCACCACGTTCCTGTCGTTGACGACGGCAATCTCGTCGGGCTGGTGACGCTGACGAACGTCCTGGCAGCAACCGATTCGTTCCTGCGTGACGAGAATCGCATTCACGCGGCCGAGATCGCGCTCACCGATGTCATGGTGACCGATGTCGCAACGGTCGACGTGGGCGCCAGCCTGCGCCAGGCGGCACTGTTTCTCGAGCGCCACCAGATTGGCTGCCTGCCCGTAATGGACGATGGCGCACTGGTCGGGATAATTACAGACACGGATTTCGTCGCGGTTGCGATCAACCTGCTCGAGCAGATCGAGGAAACCGAACCGTTCGACGACGACTACGAGGACGCCGACGTCGCCTGATCTTCGCCGGCGGGACGGCTTTCGATTTCGTATTGCGCGTCCCGCTCCGAACCGATCAGGATTGCCACCCAGCGGGTGTCGTCATTGCTCTCGAGCGCGAGCTTGAGGGTCATTGTCAGCGGCACCGATAGCAACATGCCGACCGGACCGAAAACCCAGCCCCAGAAGATCAGGCCGACGAAAACGACGAGCGGCGAAATGCCTACGCCGTAACCCATCAGCCGCGGCTCGATGATGTTGCCGAACGCAACGTTTATCAGCGCGAAGCCGACGGCGGTTGCACCAGCGGCGCCCGGGCCCAGGTCGGGTTGTACCAGCGCCAGCAAGACCGCTGGCACTGCTGCAATGATCGAGCCGATCGTCGGCACGTAGTTCAGCAGGAACGCGAGCATGCCCCAGAGCAACGGGAAGTCGAGGCCGATCGACCAGGTCAGGACGCCTGCGCAGATGCCCGTCGCCATACTCACCAGCGTCTTGATACCGAGATAACGACCGAGGTTCTGCAAAAACTCGCGCGGACCTTGTAACGATTCCGCACTGCGGCCGAAAGCGGCCTGCACCTTGGTGCCGACGGTCGACGCTTCGAGCAATATGAATATCATCGTAAAGATGATCAGGAACATGTTGGTGAGCACATCACGCAGACCGTTCAGCAAGGTCGCGACCAGGCCCATCGCCCAACCCGGATCGACCATGTCGCCAATGCTCTTGACGTTCTCGTCCGTGTTGAAGTTCTTGAGGATAAACTCGACGGAAACCTCGACCAGCCTGTCGAGGCGCGCCTGGTAACCGGGCAGCGCCGCGGTAAAATCTGCGATCGAAGTGCCGAGAATGGTGCCGACGACGCCAAGAATCAGCATCAGTGCGGTGACGATCAGGAACGCTGCGATAAAACTCGGCACGCGCTTGCTCTGCAACCACAACATGGGCCGCACGGTAATCAACGCCAGGAAGGCGGCGATCAGGAATGGCACGAGCAACACCTTCGCCATCTGCATGCCGTAGATAATGACGGTGATGGCGGCCACGCTGACGATCGCGCTGCCCTTGGCTCTGTTTGTGTCGATCACGCGACCGATGATCGCACAGCCGTAATGCGCTTTGCTATTCTGTTGCACCGCACCAGGAGGAACCCATGGCCGCCGTTGAATCCCGCATGCTCGAACTCGGCACCGTAGCACCGTTGTTTGCCCTGCCCGACCCGGACGGGCGAGTCTGCGAATTGCACCTCGGCGCACCGGCAACACTCGTGATGTTCATCTGTAATCACTGTCCGTTCGTCAAGCACATCCGCGAGGAGCTGGCGCGCCTGGGCAACGACTACCTGCCGCGCGGCGTGGCGATTTATGCAATTAACAGCAACGATGTCGAAACACACCCGGGAGACAGCCCGGAGGCGATGAAAGCCGACGCAGAAAAATGGGGCTACAGGTTTCCGTACCTGTTTGACGCCGACCAGCTCGTCGCAAAAGCCTACGATGCGGCCTGCACACCGGACTTCTTCCTGTTCGATGCCGAGCTGAAACTGGTCTATCGCGGCCAGCTGGACTCGAGCCGACCGTCAAACGACGTTCCCGTCGATGGTCGCGACCTGCGCGCGGCACTGGACGCCGTGCTTGCCGGGTCGACACCCGATGCGAACCAGGTTCCGAGCATCGGCTGCAACATCAAGTGGAAGCCCGGCAACGAGCCCGACTACCTCTGACGGGCTGCTAGCCTTCCTTCGGTTTCTTTGGCGTGTAAAGCTTCGCCTCCTCCGGCGTCAGCTGTTCCACTCGAACCTTCCAGCGCGCATGCGTCGTTGTGATTTTGAGTTTGTAACGCCCACTGGTTTCGAAAAGGCGCACACCGTTGCCGACCGATTGGGTCCACTTGACGCGCCCGACGTGTCGTCCCGATTGTGCTTCGACCAGCGTAATTTCAATAGCCGAGAACCGTGACGGGCGGCTGTCTGTCTGCCATTTCGGGCTCAGAAGGTGCCAGTCGATGATCCATGGTGACTCGACGGTAAACGTCGCCGTCGTCGTATCGCCCGCGCCGTTGAATTCGCGCACGAGCTCGGCAGGGCTGGCCGTGGCGCTCCATGCGACCAGAGCAAGCACAAGAGTAATTCTGACCATAGTTGTTCCGTTCAAAACAGATGTTTCCCGCACCTGAGCCACTGATTTCTACCATACTGGTGGCGGCGGGAATAGGTACGGCACGTCCCTGTGCCGATTTGGGGGAGTCAGGTATCGTCGCGCCGTGGGTTTTGTTCTGTTGCCGGTCGTACCCTTTACCTGCGGGTGCCCTGAAATCAGGACCGACTCTACATGGCATTTGTTACCGGATGGCTGCGAAAGTGTGTACCGATGTATCCGGTTGTAACGGTTAAGCGGGATCGCAGTCGCGATCCCATTGCGGTGTGCCCGCGAATTTCTCGGCGAGAAAATCGATGAACGCGCGCACGCGGTACGAAAGGTGCCGCGTTGGCGGGTACACGGCATACGCGGGCGCAACCGGCCAATCGATGTCCGTCAGGATCGGCACGAGGTGTCCCTTGCGAATCGCGTCTGCCGCAATGAAAGTTGGTGAGATCACGATACCGAGACCGTGCGCCGCAGCATTGACGAGAAAGTCGCCACTGTTTGCGGTCAGCGTGCGGCTGATGCGGACCTCCTGCTGCTGGCCGTTCTCATCGCGCCAGGCCAGCTTATCGGGCTCCGGCAGATTCGAGTAGAGCAGGCAGTTGTGATCCGCGAGTTCTGCGGGCGACTCCGGGCCGCCGCGGGTGTGCAGGTACGACGGCGCTGCACACACGACAACATTGACGTCAAACAGTCGCCGCGCGATCAGCGACGAATCGCTGAGCCGACCGATACGCAGCGCCACGTCGATGTTGTCCTCGATCAGGTCGACGCGTCGGTCGTTGAGGTCGAGTTCGAAATGTACCCGGGGGTGCTTGCGACTGAACGCGGCGATCGGTCCACACATGTGACGGACACCGAACGACAGCGGTAACGCGACTTTCAGCGTGCCACGCAGCTCGCCATGTTCCTGCTGCACGGCCGCCTCCGCTTCCTCGAGGTCGGCGAGGATGCGCGTGCCGCGTTCGTAGAAACTCTTGCCCGTGTCGGTGAGATTCAGCACTCGGGTGGTGCGCCGCAGGAGCTGAACGCCGAGGCGTTCCTCCAGCGCCGCGACCCGGCGGCTGACGGCGGAGGTCGCGATGTTCAGCCGATCGGCGGCCGCCGTGAAGCTGCCGGCCTCGACGACGGCCGCAAAGGCCTGAATATCTTCGAATTTGTCCATTTTATTGCGATTTTAGCAACAATCTTATCCACAGAATACGGTTTATCTCTACTGAGTCAACAACCATAGTGAGCCTCAATCGGAATCACGATGGAGCACGACCATGCAGGACACGCAACCCAACGTACTCGAGATCGCGGCAAGCGGCCGCGATGAGGGCTCGGTGAGCCGCCGGCTGAGCGCGGACCTGGTCGCCGCCCTCGAGACCCGCCACGACGGTATCAACCTGACGCGCCGCAACCTGGCCGCCGGTGTGCCGCTGGTCGATGCGGACTGGATCGACGCGAATTTCACGCCGGACGAGGTCCGCACACCCCGGCATCGCGAGATTCTCGCGTATTCCGACAGCCTCGTAGCCGAGGTGAAGAACGCCGACATCCTCGTCATCGGTTTGCCCGTGTACAACTTTTCGGTACCGGCTGCGCTCAAGGCCTGGATCGACATGATTGCTCGCGCCCGCCTGACGTTTCGATACACTGACAGCGGACCGCGCGGGTTACTGCAAGGCAAGAAGGCGTACCTGGTCGTCGCGACCGGCGGTGTGCCGGTTGGCAGCGCAGCCGACTTCGCGACGCCCTACATGAAACACGTGCTCGGGTTTATCGGCATCAACGACGTCGAAGTCGTTGCCGCCGACAGGCTGAACGTCAACGCCGACGAATCAATAGACCGTGCACGCGCAAGAATTGCCGAGCTGGTGCACCTCGCACCGGCCGCCTGAGGAGAGCACCATGATCGAAATCATCAAATCTGAAACACGCGGCCAGGCCGACCATGGCTGGCTGCAGGCACGGCATACCTTTTCGTTTGCCGAGTATCGCGACCCCGAGCGCGTACATTTCGGGCCGCTGCGCGTCATTAACGAGGACCGCATCGCGCCGGGCCAGGGCTTTGGTACGCACCCGCATCGCGACATGGAAATCGTGACCTACCCGATCTCCGGCGCGATCGAGCATCGCGACAGCATGGGCAACGGTACCGTGATCACTGCCGGCGAGGTACAGCGCATGACTGCGGGCACGGGTGTGCAGCACAGTGAATTCAACCACTCGCAGGATGAAGAGCTGCACCTGCTGCAGATCTGGCTGTTCCCGGAACAGAAGAACCTGGAGCCGGGCTACGAGCAAAAGCCATTCTCGCGCGAAGAAAAACTCAACCGGCTGCGGTTGATCGCGTCGCGCGATGGGCGCGACGGGTCGATTACCGTGCACCAGGATGCGTCGATTTTCGCCAGCGTACTGGATGCTGGTGCGACTCTGACCCATACGACCGGCGCCGATCGCAAAGTGTTTGTTCAGGTTGTTTACGGCGAGCTGTCGGTCAACGGAGAGTCCGTTGCGTCCGGCGACGGCGTGCAAATCGCCGACGTCGACACAATTGAAATCGCGGCAGAGAAGGAGTCCGAACTGTTGTTGTTCGACATGGGCTAGAATGCCCGCATGAAAAGGACAGCACTTGCCGCCGGCATCCTGCTTGCCGGATGTGGCGGCGGAAGCGGAGGCGGTTCGACCGGAGTCGTACCGCCGTCCGCGTCGGGTACCACACCCATCTCATCGGTGCAGGGAAGCGCGGCGAGCAGCCCACTAGCCGGCCAGTCCGTAACCATCGAAGGCGTCGTGACGGGCGACTTCCAGGACAACGATGCCGATGACACGAACAACCTGGGCGGCTTCTACTTACAGTCGCTGACGCCGGACGCAGATCCTGCGACGTCTGACGGTGTCTTTGTTTACGACGGCGGCAATCCGGCGACGGATGTCGATGTCGGCGACCGTGTCGAAGTTACCGGAACCGTCAGCGAGCATTTCGGCGAAACCCAGGTTGCCGCCACGGAAGTTCGTGTAACGGGCAGCGCGGCCGTGCAACCTGTCGACGTCAACATGCCGGCAGCAGGGACGATGACCAACAGTGACGGTGACGAGATTGCCGACCTGGAGCGTTTCGAAGGCATGCTGTTGCGCTTTCCCCAGGAACTGTTCGTGTCGAACCTGCGAAATCTCGAACGCTATGGCGAGGTCGGTCTCGCTCAGGGCGGGCGCCCCGAACAATTTACCAATGCAAACCCGCCGGATGCCGCCGACTTCACAGCGCACAAGCGTGATGTCGCGATGCGCTCGATCATTCTCGACGATGGCCGGCGGGAGATGTGGCCGACAACTTTCCGCCTGCTGAACGCTGGGCCGGGCGCCGCATACTCCATCCGCGCCGGTGATTCGATTTCCGGCCTGACAGGCAACCTGCGCTACGCACGTGGCAGCGGTGGCAACGGCGACGAGGGCTGGCGGCTAATGCCGGACAGCGACCCCGTGTTCGCCGGTACCAATCCACGGCCGGGCGCACCGTCGCCAGGCGGCAGTTTTCGTGTCGCAAGTTTCAACGTACTGAATTTTTTTGCGGGCATCGACGGGGGCAGCCCGACGTGCGGACCGCGGGGCGACGACAACTGCCGCGGCGCGGACAGCGCGGCTGAACTTGCGCGGCAACTGGAGAAAATCGTCGTCGCGCTCGAGATGCTGGATGCCGATGTTGTCGGGCTCGTCGAACTGGAGAACGACAGCGGCGACTCAGTTGCGACGATCGTCGACGCGCTCAACACTCGCCTCGGCGCGACTGACTACGCTTATGTCGACACAGGCACGATTCACGACGACGCGATAAAGACCGGGCTGATCTACCGGCTCACAACGACACAGGCCATCGGGCCGCACGCCCTTCTCGACAGCCGTATCGATGCACGCTTCAACGACCGGCGCAACCGACCGGCGTTGGCGCAAACCTTCGAGGCAACGGCAAACGGGGCCAGGTTCACGGTCGCGATCAATCACCTGAAGTCCAAGGGATCCGACTGTGCGGCCGAAGGCGATCCCAACCTGGGTGACGGCCAGGGCAACTGCAACATGACGCGCACGAATGCGGCGGCCGCGCTTGCGGACTGGATGGCGAGCGACCCGACCGGCAGCGGCGATGCGGATTTCATTATTATGGGTGACCTCAACGCCTATCTTCGCGAGGACCCGATCGTAGCTTTGCAAGCGGCGGGGCTGACGAGCTTGATAAGCAGCGCGTCAAGCCCGTATTCGTTCCTGTTCGATGGCCAGATCGGCGCACTTGATCATGCGGTTGTGTCACCGTCGCTGGCGCCGCAGGTTGTGGACACCGTTGAGTGGCACATCAACGCGGACGAACCGCCGTTACTCGACTACAACCTGGACAACGGGCGCAATCCGAACCTGTTCGACGCTTCGATGCCGTACCGCGCATCAGACCATGACCCGGTCGTCGTCGGGCTCGATTTGACGAACTAGCGATTTATTCCGGTTTGCGGAACTTCAGCGTCATGCGATTGGACTCGCCGATGGCCTCGAGCTCGGCCCGCAACTCGGGGTTGTCGCGACTCGTCGCATACGTTGGCGGCAATCGCCAGACGATGTCGTCCTCACCTGGCTGGTCGGCCGGGTTCTGGTTGATATCCGATTCGGCGACGAACTCGAATCCCGCTTGCTCGATGACGTTGATCACAAACGACTTCTTGAGATAGCCGTTGCCGCCGCTGGCGAAATCGTCCGACATATCCGGCCGGGCTTCGTGCTGTACGACGCCGAGCACGCCACCGGGTTTCAACGTGGCATAGGCATCGGCCAGTGCTGCTGTCAGGAAGTCGCCGTCGGCTTCGAAGCGTGCGAGATTGTGCAGGACGCGCGGAAAGAACACGACGTCGGCCGTGCCCGCAAACTCCTCCGGCATGCTGCCAAAGTGAAACGCGTCAACGACCGGCGTTGCATCGCCGCTCCACTCGGCCGCGCCTGCGACGAAACTGGTCGTCCAGTTTTTCTGGTTTTCCATGAACTCCTCGTTCACGAAGGAAAACCGCGGATACATTTCCAACGAGTAGTCGGCGCCGATCAGGCGCCCGTCGGACCCAAGATACGGCAACAGGATTTTTGTATACCAGCCGCGCCCCGGCAGCCCCTCGACAACCGTCATTCCCGGTTCGATGCCGACAAACTTGATTGTCTCCTGCGGGTGCCGGTACTGGTAACGCGCCTGCATTTCCTCCGGCTGCGCGGCCAGAACGTCGGCAAGCGAACTTGACTCGGCTGCGGCAGTGTCTACCGCCGCCTCGGGCGTTTCAGTCGTCGAGTCCGTTGTCGTCTGTTCGGATGGCTGGCAGGCGGCCAATGCCAGCACGGCGACTGCGGCGAAAAAGATTCTCATGATGTGCCCTCGCTTGTTCTCGTATGTCCCGAACCTAGCGGCTTAGTCGAGACTTCGCAAGAGGGCATGGGTCTCGCCGCGCATGGTTTCAACCGCCTCCTCGATGGCCCGCTTGGCCATCTCGTCCGAGCGGCGCAGATCGCCCGAGCGTGATTCCCAGACGTCCAGCAGGTTGCTGCCTGCCCGCGATAGATCGCCCTCCGCAATCATCGACAGGTCGTGGATTGACCGCACCAGCGCCCAGCCGCGGCGCAGGTTCTGCGGCGCGTCCGACCCCTTGCCATACTCGATATCGAGAAGCGCCTGGTAGAGACTGCCGAGCTGCACGAGCATCTCTACCGCCACGAGTCGCTGGTTGCGATTGTGTTCACTGGCCTCGTTGCGCCACGTGTTGTACGCGAGACTCGTGATAGCGACGACGAGCGATATCAGCGCGACGGCATTGCGCCGGAGTTGCTCTTTGATAGTGCGGTCATTGTTCATGCGGCAGAAGGCCCCGGTAAACGCCGCATTATTTCGCGTCGAGTGTTTCGCCGGGCCATAACACTTCGGGGCCGTTGCGATGCAACCACAACGTGAGCAGGACGATCAGGATACCGACCGCCGCAATGGCCGCCAGGAACCAGAAGTAGTTCTGGAAACCGATGAGGCCCGGGTTGGCGTCAAGAATGCGCCCGCCGATCGGCGCAAAAAAGATCTCGGGCGTGTATCCCACGAGCGAGATCATGCCGACAGCGGCACCGGTCAGGTAATTGGGCGTGCTGTTCTCCTCCAGCAATGCAAAGTAAATGCCGCGCAGCGCGAAAACACCGCAGTAACTGAGGAAGAAATTGAAATAGATGATGGAAATGCCGGACCCTTCGGGCGCGGCCATTGACCACATGCCGAAACTCACACACAAAACGCCGAAAATTACGGCGAGCGAGCGGGCCGGATCGAAGCGATCGGCAATCAGGCCGGCTGCCACCGCGGCGACGATGCGTGTCCACGCGCCCCAGTTGACCAGCCTCGATGCCTCGATTTCGTCCTTGCCCAGCACCTCGACGGCGTACAGCTGGTAGTTGTCCAGCCCCTTGTAGCCGCAATACGCGCAAATAATGACCCCGGCGGTCGCCCAGACGATCGGGCGGCGTACTACCTTGCTCATTCCGCGCAGCGGGTTGTACTCGACGTCGGTCCCCTTTTTCTCTGCGGGTACGGCGATCCAGACGAGCGCCGCCGCGAGCAGCGTGATCCCCGAATACAAGAGCAAAACCGTCCTGAACGCCGCTTCGCGTTGCTCCGGCGTTGCGGCACGCACGTCGACCGGCATCAGGTATGCGAAAACCTCGATCGCCAGCAGCGACACCAGAACCGCACACAGCCCGCGGCCGCTTTCCAGGATGCCAAAGGCGGCACCCTGGGTCCGGCTGCCGCCCCAGTCCCGCGTGGCTTTGATGAGTGCCGCCCAGAACAGAAACACCGTCGTGACGCCAAAGTATCCGTACAGGATGCCGAGTCCAAGCGGACCGGGAATGGTCGACATATAGAGTCCACCGGCCGCCGTCGCCACCAGCGACACGACGAGCAACGAACGCGCGGAGTAGCGGTCGGCCAGGGCACCGCCCGGGAAATACGCGATCATCGCCAGCAGGCCGTACACGGCGAACAGGTCGCCGAGCTGCGTATTGGTGATGTTGAAGACATCGAGGAACGTCGACTTGAAGAATCGCTGCGTATGAAACGGCAGCCCGAACACCTGCTCGCCTGCAAATACGAGCGCGACCATGAACGCGATCCGTGCCATGCGGTCGAAGTATACTCTACGCAGGGGATAGTTATGCCCGGTCACAACCTTGTCCGCATCACCGGAATCATTTTGGGCGTCGCTTTGCTGTCGTCGTGCGCGTCGAACCGGTCCGCCGAACCCGGCAATCGCAACGACATGTGCCGCATCGGCTCGACCCTGGTCTGCGAAGAGCGCGTCGGCCAGGTAACCCGCTGCACCTGCAAGTCCAAGGACTCGATGCGCGATATCCTCGAACCAGAACCCTACTAGAGGGGCCAGACCCTACCGCCTGGGGTCTGACCCCAGGCGGTAGGGTCTGGCCCCAGGTGGCGGGGTCTGGCCCTGGCGGGTGGGGTCTGGCCCTGTCAGGTACGGAGGCGGTAGCCGGTCTTGAAGATCCAGCGCACGACGAGCAGGCAGACGACGAGGAAACCAATTGTCATCGCTAGGCTTAGTCCGACCGCCACGTCCGCGTTCTCGTAGAAGCTCCAGCGGAATCCGCTGATCAGGTAGACGACCGGATTGAACAGGCTGATGGTCTGCCAGACCGGCGGCAACATGCTGATCGAATAGAACGTACCGCCAAGAAACGTCAGCGGCATGATCACGAGTATCGGCACGATCGTCAGCTTCTCCCAGCCGGTCGCCCAGATGCCGAGAATGAAGCCGAACAGACAGAACGACACGCAGGTCAGCAGCAGGAACGTCACCATGACGAACGGATGTGCAATCTGTATGTCCACAAAGAATGTCGCCGTGACGAGAATGATCGAACCGATGATCACTGACTTCGTCGCCGCGGCGCCAACGTACCCGATGATGACCTCGCTGTACGAAACCGGCGCCGACAACACCTCGAAAATCGTTCCCGTGAACTTCGGAAAGTAAATCGCGAACGAGGAGTTCGAAATGCTCTCCGTCATGATGGACAACATGATGAGCCCCGGCACGATGAACGCCCCGTAGCTGACACCGTCAATCTCGGTGATGCGCGACCCGATGGCCGAGCCGAAAATAACGAAATACAGCGACGTGGAAAGGACCGGCGCAATGATGCTTTGCACCGCCGTGCGAAACATGCGCGCCATCTCGTAGCGGTAAATCGCCTTTATTGCGTGAAAGTTCATCAGTCCATGTGCACCAGGTCGACAAAGATGTCCTCGAGCGAACTCTGGGACGTCTGCAGGTCGTTAAAATGAATGTCCGCTTCGCGGAGCTCATTGAGCAGCGTGGTAATTCCGGTGCTTTCCTGCTTCGTATCGTAGTAATACGTCAGATCGCGATGGTCTTCGCTCAACGCCAGCTGGTAGCCGGCCAGCTTCGACGGCACTTCGGCGAGCGGTTCCTGCAAATGCAGCACCAGTTCTTTCTTGCCGAACTCGCGCATCAGCTTGCTCTTGTCCTCAACGAGAATGATCTCGCCATGGTTGATAACGCCGACGCGGTCGGCCAGCTGCTCCGCTTCCTCGATATAGTGCGTCGTCAGGATGACGGTCACGCCCTGTTCCCGCAACGCGGCAACGACATTCCACATGTCCTGGCGCAACTCGACGTCGACGCCGGCCGTCGGCTCATCGAGGAACAGGATTTCGGGTTCGTGTGCGAGCGCCTTGGCGATCAGCACACGGCGCTTCATACCGCCGGAGAGCTGCATGCTGATCGTATCTTTCTTGTCCCACAACGACAGGGACCGCAGCACTTTTTCGAGGTGCTCCGAATTCGGCGGCTTGCCGAACAGCCCACGGCTGAAGCGGCACGTATTCCAGACCGTCTCGAACGACTCGGTCGGCATCTCTTGCGGCACCAGTCCGATTTTCGATCGCGTAATTCGAAAATCTGAGCTGATATTGTGGCCGTCTACCAGCACCTGACCGGACGTCGGATTGACGATGCCACAGACGATGTTGATCAGCGTCGTCTTGCCGGCGCCGTTCGGACCGAGCAACGCAAAGATCTCGCCGCGGCGGATCTTGAGACTGACATTCTTGAGCGCCTGGAAGCCACCGGCGTAGGTCTTCCCCAGGTCGTTGATCGCGATGACGTCGTGCATCCCGCCATGATACGACGAATCGAAACCCGATTGCTCACCGTCAGACCGGGCAGCGAAAACCGCATGGGGACGGCCTGGCACATTGCCGATCCTGCTAGTCCAGCGCCTCCAGCATCTCGACCAGCTTGCACACCGTGCGCCAGTTGCGCGACGTCGATGGCACACCCAGGCACCTTTCCGCACCGGCCGCCAGTTTCGAGTCGCGAATCCCGTTCGGCGCCATGAAATACAACGCCCGGTCCGTCAGCGTGAACTGCTCACTTGACGATCGCAGTTGCTCGAGCCTGTCCAGGTCGGCATCGACGGCCGGCTCCGCGAGAAAGGACACGTGAATGAACTTCGGGTCGACGGGTTGCGAGCCATAAGGGTTGTCGGCGGCAATCTGCCGATACGTCTCGCCGCTGAGGACGAGCGTCGTCGGGCTCAAACCAAACGACGTCCGGACAGCTGCCGGGATGTCCCTGCCGAGGACGACCTCGTCTGCCGAATGCCGAAACACGGCGTTGCCACTCTGTATGTACGTCGCCACCTGGCTGCAGCCGAGACCCTCCAGCAGCTCGCGCAGGTCGGCCATCGGTAGCTTGTTGTGTCCGCCGACGTTGATGCCGCGCAGCAATGCGACGAAGGCACTCATCGGGTCAGAGGCTGAGCGAGTCGGCATAGGCGAACAGGCCGGCCGCACCACCGGTGTGCAGGAACACGAGGGTCTGGCCCCTTTTGAATCGTCCTTTGCGGATGTAGTCGATCATGCCGGCGAGCGCCTTGCCGCTGTATACCGGATCGAACAGCAGTCCTTCGTGCCGCGCCAACATCAGCACCGCCTCGTTCATTTCGTCGGTAGGCTCGCCGTATCCGGGGCCGATGTAGTTGCAGTCGGCTACGATGTCGCCGCGAGCCACGCAGCCGGGCTTGCCCACCGTCTCGGCCGTTGCCTCGGCGAGATTGAATACCTTCTCTTCCTGCGCCTGTTGCGGCGCCTTGACGCCGATACCGAGTATCGGCAGGTCGCTGCCCGATCCGCGCAACCCGACTGCAAGGCCCGCGTGCGTCCCGGCGCTGCCTGTCGCCGTCACAACGTGGTCAATCGGGATGCCCTGCTCCGTCGCCTGCTCGAGTAGCTCGATACCACACTGGACGTAACCCAACGCACCAACCGTGTTCGATGCGCCGCCGGGAACCAGGTACGGATTGCCTCCGGCCGCACGCACTTCATCGGCCACTTCCGCCATCGCGGCATTAAAATCCGTACCGTCCGGGTATTCGCGGAGGTTCGCACCGAAAATCCTGTCGAGCAGGATGTTGCCCGAGCTCAGGTAGGTCTCGCTCGGGCTGCCAACCCGGTGCTCCAGCAACACTTCGCACCGCATGCCCAGCTTGCAGGCCGCCGCCGCCGTTTGCCGCACATGATTCGACTGCACCGCGCCCACCGTAATGATCGTGTCTGCATCGTGTGCGACGGCCTCACCCATCGAAAACTCGAGCTTGCGTGTCTTGTTGCCGCCGGTCGCAAGTCCCGTGCAGTCGTCACGCTTGACGAAAACCTCCGGTCCCCCGAGATGCTTGCTCAGGCGCGGCATGTGTTCCAGCGGAGTCGGCAGATGCGCGAGCGATACGCGCGGAAATCCGGAAAGGTCCATTCCTAATCCCTGTTCGATACGGCGGGGCGCACCGTATCTTACACGGACTCCGATCAGGTCGTGACAGGCTTGAGCGTACCGTCCATCGCCCGCATCAGCTGCGACGATTCAAGATCGACCTGGTTGCGTCCGGCGCGCTTTGAGCGGTACAACGCACGGTCGGCGCGAACGATCGTGTCGGACAGGCAACTATCCGAACTGTTGACGGTGGCGACACCAAAGCTCGCCGTCATCTGCAGCAGCCGGTCTTCGACCGGCATCGGTGTCGCCTCGATTCGGGCGCAAAGCTGGTCGGCAATCTTCAGCGCATCGGCCAGTTCGGTTCCGGGCAATACGATCGCAAACTCTTCGCCGCCCACTCGCGCCAGGATATCTTCGGCGCGGCGGGCTTCCTTCAGGATGCCGGCGAAATGAACGAGCGCGGCGTCACCGGTGGCATGCCCGAACTCATCGTTAATGTACTTGAAGCGGTCGATGTCAGTCATGATCACTGACAGCGGCGTGCTGTTGCGGCGCGCTGTTGCATACGCCATGGCGCCCTGCTCGCCGAGACCACGCCGGTCAAAAACGCCGGTCAACTGGTCCCGAACCGCAAGCTCTTTCATCTCTTCCGACAGGTCGGACGCCAGCATGAAGATGACGAACATGCCCACCGCGATGTAACCCGCAGGCAGCGTCAGGAAGTTGTATTGCTGGTAAAGCGTCATGTACGTCGCGTCGCCGTCTGCGCCCTGCATAAGGGCCATGCCGGCAGCGATTCCCTGCGAGGCGCCGAAAACGACCATGCTCGTGGCTGCCGCCCACTCGGCCGGCCGCGCCTTTGCTCGATGCCGGATGATCATCAGCGCCGACAGGAACATCGTCGCTGCCGCCGTGGCCGGTACCAGCGCGGTACGAAGCCCCACGTGCGGCTGCACGACGGTTGCCCAGACAATGACCGCATAGATGGCGCCGACGTACGGCCACAGGTTTTTCGGTAGATGCTGCCAGTTGGTGCGCTGGCAATGACCGCGAATTCCCAGCGTGATGAGCCCCATCGCCAGTGCATTGACCGTCAACCAGTACGATTCCCAGGTAGGGAACCAGGCACCAACGACATTGCAAAGCCATTGCGCAGCGGCCGCGAGAAAGCCAACGGACCAGCTCAGTGCATACGGCTTCTTGCCGAGCGTTTTCCAGGCGAGATAGAAAACAATGGACAGCGTGAGGCTTGCGAAGTGCATCGCAACGATAATGTAGAAAACCTCGGATTTCATTCAGCGCGTCTTTGGGCCATTGCGGAAAAATTAAGTGTGCCCGTCGCTACGCGCAGATAACTTGACGCAACGCACATAACCTCACCGTTGAAACCGTTTTCTGTCAAACCGGCAGCGGAAAACGGAACAGTAATCCCACATGACGCCTTGCCGATCGGCCAATTGGGTCGGTCGTTGCAACACAACGTCGACGAACTGAGCCAGGACGCGTTCGACGAGTTGCTAGCAGCGCACGGTGACCGACTTGATCTGCGCGAACAGTTTTTCACCCGCCTGCAGCTCGAGTTGCTGCACTGATCGCGTCGTAACCCGCGCGATCAACTTCGTATTGTCGAGGTCAAGCTTTACGAGGCGGGTCGATGCATCTTCTTCGGCGATTTCCATGACGGTTGCGGGCAGCACATTGAGGATCGACGTTGCAACCGGTTCCTGCCGCGCGAGGCTGACATCACTCGCCCGCACACGCACCCGGCAGCGCGAACCGGAAACGCGACCCGGGACCAGGAGTTCGCCGCCCGGAAATGCCAGCGAGGTGAGTTCGTGCTCGGCGTCGTAGCCGACGACGTCCGTCTCGATCATGACGCCGGTATTGCCCCCACCGAGCTGCGGTACGTCGAGTCGGCCGAGCACATCCTGCAACGCACCTTCAGCGACGATGCGGCCGTTGTCGATGACGAGCAGGTGATCGCACAGGCGACAGATTTCGTCGATGTTGTGGCTGACGTAGACGATCGGGACATCGAGTTCCGCCCGGATTCGATCGAGGTACGGCAGGAGTCGGTCCTTGCGCCGCTGATCCAGGGCGGACATTGGCTCGTCCATCAGCACGATTCGCGGCGAACGGCACAGCGCCCGTGCGATCGCAACGCGCTGCGCCTCGCCGCCCGACAGGTGCTGCACACGACGTTCAAGCAACTTGTCGAGATCAAGCAACGCGACGACCTCGTCGATATTCACGCGCTGAGTTTTTGAGCGACCTGCGCCATATTCGATGTTGCCGCGGACGCTGAGGTGCTCGAACAATTGCGGTTGCTGAAACACGAAGCCGACGTTACGGCGCTCCGGCGGCGTAGCGTCGGCCGTTTTTTCGAGGCCGGCGATACATCGCAGGAGCGTTGTCTTGCCCGAGCCCGACGGCCCGAAAACGCAGGTGACGCCACGCGCAGGAATCGACGTATCTACGTCCAGTAGAAAGGCATCGCGCGGCAACCTGAATTTCAGCTCGACGCTCACAGTCGTTGCCACCGTCGATTGATCACGAACATCGCGAACAGCACGGTGAACGCAAACGCGATCAGGATCAGTGACAGGCGGTGCGCCGCCGCGTAGTTGAGAGTCTCCACATGATCATAGATCTCGATCGACACGACGCGCGTCTCACCAGGGATGTTGCCGCCAACCATCAGCACCACACCAAACTCGCCCAGCGTATGCGCGAAGCTCAATACGGCCGCACTAACGAATCCGCGGACCGACAACGGAACCGCAACCGACAGGAAAGCATCCACTTTCGACGCACCGAGGGTCCTGGCCGCCTCGAGCGTTTGCTGTGGCACGGCTTCGAATGCGTTTTGCAGCGGCTGCACGGCAAACGGCAGGCTGTAGATGCAGGAAGCGATCACGAGGCCGGTAAACGAGAAGGTCAGTGCATCGCCGGTCAGTTGGACCCACCACGATCCAATCGCGCCGTTGGGTCCGAGCAGTAACAACAGGTAGAAGCCGAGGACTGTCGGTGGTAACACGATCGGCATGGCAACGAGCGCCTGCACAAAGGGCTGCAGACGAGACCCGGTTCTGGCCAACCACCAGCCGAGCGGTGCGCCGAGCACTATCAGGATCAGCATCGTGACGAATGCCAGCTGCGTTGATAGCCAGAGCGGACCGAGACTCATTCTTCAGGCGCCGCGTAACCGCTTTCTGCGATGTAAGTCTCGATACCCGGGTCGAGCAGGTAGCCGGTGAACAGTTTCGCTGCGTCCGGCATTTCCGTCCTTGAAAGAATCACGACTTGCTGCCGAATGGGTGAGTACAGGGATCGCTGAGGCAACCGGATACACACGTCGTGCATCCTGCCGGGTTCGTCGACTTGCGGTCGCGCCCCCAGGCCAAGCTGTGCGTTTCCCGTTTCGACAAATTGCCGCACCTGGGCGACGTTTTCGCCGTAGACGATACGCGGCTCAACCTCGTCCCAGATCCCGGCGTTCTGCAGGTATTCTCTGGCCGCACGGCCGTAAGGCGCCGTCTCCGGATTCGCTATCGCAAGTTTCCTGAACCCGCTGCCGAGTATCCCGTCCTTGCAGGCGGCCTCGCCGATGGCTTCGTTGGCGGCGAGGAGATGCAAGCGCCCGATGGCGTAGGTATGACGTTCGTCGTCGAGGACCAGCCCGCGCTCGACGAGCAATCTCGGCCGCTCTTCGTCGGCTGCCAGGAACACGTCGTAGGGCGCGCCGTTCACGATGCGGGCATAGAGCGCCCCGGTTGCACCGCTGCTGAGTCGGACCTCGACGCCGGTCGATCGAGTGAACCGTTCCGCGATGTACTGTGCTTCCCGATGAAAGTTACTGGCGACGGCAACCGTCAGGGATTCGTCCGCGATCGCGGGACTCACTGGGAACAGCAGTGCCAGCCACAGGCGCCGCACGCGTTCGCTAGCCGGCAAGCTCCGCTTTCTTCTGCCGGCGATATGCGTGCAAAAGCGGTTCGGTGTATCCGTTCGGCTGTTTGCAACCTTCGAACACCAACGCACGTGCGGCCTGGAAAGCGATGCTGTTGTCGTAGTCGTCACTCATGCGCTCGTATGATGCATCACCCTCATTCTGCTTGTCGACGACGACAGCCATACGGCGAAAGGTCTCGTCAACCTGTGCTTCGTCGACGACGCCGTGAAGCAGCCAGTTGGCCATGTGCTGGCTGGAGATGCGCAACGTCGCGCGATCTTCCATCAGGCCGACGTCGTTGATGTCCGGGACTTTCGAGCAGCCAACCCCCTGGTCGATCCAGCGCACGACATAGCCGAGGATGCCCTGCGCGTTGTTGTCGAGCTCAGCCTGGATTTCCGCAGTCGACAACGACGACGTGTCTCCCAGCGGCGGAGTCAGTATCTCGTCGAGGCTCGCGAGCCTGCGCTCGGCGATCTCCTGCTGCACCGCCTTTACGGATCGTTTGTGATAATGGACCGCGTGCAGCGTAGCCGCCGTCGGCGATGGCACCCAGGCACAATTCGCGCCGGCCTCGATATGCGCTGTCTTGGTTTCCATCATGCGTCGCATCTCGTCCGGCATCGGCCACATGCCCTTGCCGATCTGTGCCTTGCCCGGTAACCCGCAGCGAATCCCGACGTCGACGTTCCAGTCTTCGTAGGCGAGCAACCACGGCTGAGACTTGATGGCCTCTTTCGACAGCATCGGCCCGGCCTGCATACTGGTATGGATCTCGTCGCCGGTGCGATCGAGGAAACCGGTGTTGATGAATACCACGCGCTGCTTCGCAGCGTTGATACAAGCCGGCAGGTTGACCGTTGTGCGGCGCTCCTCGTCCATGATGCCGACCTTGATCGTATTCGCCTCGAGTTCGAACAGCTCCTCGACGCGGCCGAACAGCGTATCGGTAAAGGCAACCTCGTAGTGACCGTGCATCTTCGGCTTGACGATGTAGATGCTGCCGGCGCTGCTGTTGGCGCGCATGCCGTCGCGGCTGCGGTCCGTCAGTGCACAGGCCGTCGTGACGATCGCATCGACGATACCTTCGAAGACTTCGGCGCCGTCCTTGTCGATCATCAGGTCTGTCGTCATCAGGTGCCCGACGTTGCGCACCAGCAGGAGACTGCGCCCGGACAGCACGAGCTCACCGCCAGCGGCTGTCGTGTAGACACGATCCCCGGCGAGCGAGCGCGTCATCGACCGACCGCCCTTGTCGAAGGTCGTCTCCAGGTCGCCGCGCATCAGGCCGAGCCAGTTTCGGTAGACGCCGACCTTGTCTTCCGCGTCAACGGCCGCGACCGAATCTTCGCAATCCTGGATCGTCGTAACGGCCGACTCGAGCACGACGTCGGCGACATGTGCCGTCGCCTCCTTGCCGATCGGGTGACTCGGGTCGACGACAATCTCGATATGCAGGCCGTTGTTTCGGCACAGGTACCGGCACCGTGAGTCCGTTTCGACAAAGCCGACGAATTGAGCCGGATCCGACAATTCTGCCGTCGTGCCATTGGCCAGCGACGCGACCAGGTGCGCCTGCCCGTCCCGTTTCGCAATGCCGTACGCGTTGATGTCGCAATGCCGGACTCCCGTAAGTGGCAGCGCGTCATCGAGAAATGCGCTGGCGTAGCGAATCACTGCAGCACCGCGGACCGGGTTGTACTTGCCGGCGCGCTCCCTGCCATCCGCCTCATCGATGACGTCGGTACCATAGAGCGCGTCGTACAGGCTCCCCCAGCGCGCATTCGCGGCATTGATCGCAAACCGGGCGTTGCTGACGGGAACGACGAGCTGCGGGCCCGCTACGTCCGCAATTTCGGGATCGACGTTGCGGGTTTCGATTTCGCCGAACGAGTCGCCGCGCTTCAGGTAGCCGATTTCTTCAAGAAACGCGACGTACGCATCGTGAACCCACGGGTCTCCGCGGCGCGCGATGTGATACTCGTCAATCTGCGCCTGGAGCGAGTCGCGAATCGTCAGCAGGTCCCGGTTCACCGGCGACAGGTCCTCGACAATGGCTTCGACGCCGGACCAGAATGGCGCCGAGTCGAATCCGATGGCGGGCAGCAGCTCGCTCTCGACAAAGCGATGGAATACGGGCGCGATGCGCAGCGCGCCTATCGTTTTGAATTCGTGATGAGACATGATCTTCGAGACAGCATGCATAGCAACAGCGCTCAATGGAAGCGCTGGCTATGTTATCGGTGGATACGTTAAAATTTCACAGGAAAAATTTCACGCTGTCAATTTCACAGGTGCACCATGGCCGTTCAACAGGGTCTCAAGCGCAAAGCCCATTTTCTGGGCACCAAGATCAAGAGCCTGCGAAAGCGCAATCGACTCACGCTCGAGGATCTTTCGGTGCGCTGCATCCAGATCGACGCCGAAGCCGGACCGTCGGTGTCGTATCTCTCGATGATCGAAAACGGCAAGCGTGTTCCGTCCGAACGCCTGTTGCAGATCATTGCCGAAATTTTCCAGAAAGATGCGGACTGGTTCTTCGACGAGTCACTCGAAGAGGAAGCGATTGACACGACGCCGAAGGCCGCTGTCGTCGGCATGCCGCTCGAACCGGGTTTCCTGTTTTCCGAGAACGCATTGCAACGCGTCATTCCGGAACTGCTCGCGCAGACCGGCACGACCGGGCGCCAGTTTGCGCACCTTCTGATTCGCGCCCACCAGGAGTCGAGCCAGAACCGCTTCCCGGATCTCGAGCGCGCAGCGGAATCCGTTGGTCGCAAGCAGTTTCCGGTGCATGTCGAGGACGTTCTCGGGTTCGCCAGCGACCTTGGCCTGAAAATTCGCTGGTTCGACAAACCCTCCTTCAAGGACCGTGGCGACATGGATGCGCCACTCGATATGCTGGTGCGCTCGTTTTTCGAGGCGCCGGATACGATCTACGTCAATCGGGCCGTCAAAGAGAAACCGGCGCGTCTCAAGTTCGACCTTGCCAATCACATTGCGCACAAAGTCCTGCACGACGGCGATGGCGCGCGGGCGCCGCAGATATCCGGCGGCCGGCTGACCGGGCGCCGCCACGATACGGATTCTGACCGCCTCGATGCGAAGGACGTGTTGTACGCTTGGCGTGATTTCGAGTGCAGCTATTTTGCCGCGGCGTTGCTTGCGCCAAAGACGCCGTTTCGCCAGTTTCTTGCGAAGCACTCGTACGCCATCAACGCCGGCGACCGCATCGACCTGACGACCGCACTGGTCATGCGCCGCATGTCCAGCGTATCGCCGTACCAGCACTGGCACTACTTCGACGCCTATCCGCCAGGCAACCTGCGTGCCGTGTATCGCGGCAACGGTATTCCGCTGCCGTGGGGCAACATGCGACTGGTCTCCGACCCGTGCCAGCACTGGGCCGTCTTCCGCATGCTGAATACGCGATCGACGAAGCCGTCATCGCAGATCTCGGTGCTGCGCAGCGGTGATGACAAGCGCCTGTATTGCTGTCAGTCGATTCGCAGCAAGGATGCCGCCGGCAACCCGCACGTTTTATGCGCCGGCGTTGATCTTGCGCCCGCGCTGGCGGCGCAGGGCATCGACCCGATCAAGACCATCGACATGGTCGAATCGAGCTGCAACCGCAGCGGCGGTTCCGGCGAGATTCCGGCGGAAGCCCGCAAGCAGCTCGAGAGCATCGGCAAGATCCTGAACATCGGATGGATCGCCGAAGGTGCCGAGAAGGACGCAACGATTATCTGCCCGCGCAGCTCGAACTGCCCACGCGACAGGCACTGCCTCGGCGAGCACGTCGAAAAACTCAAGCCACAGATCGACGAGATCCGCGACGCAATCGTCGCAAACTGAGCGACATGTCGTCGGCCATGCCGCACGCCGACAGGAAAATCACCAGCGCTGCAAATCCTGCAAGATTTTTCATCGCTATGCCCTCTCGAACTGACCGAAGCTCATTAGCTCATGTTCTGAACAGATTATTTCGGGCAAAAGATTTGGTACAGCGACTCGATTACCTGTTTCACTTCGCCATTGGCAAGACAGTAGTAGACGGTCTGGGATTGCCGACGAGCCTTCACGAGCCCTTCGCCACGCATACGTGCGAAATGCTGTGACAGCGACGACTGCGACATCTCGAGTTCCTCGGCGAGATCGCCGACCGAACGCTCGCCTTCTGCGAGATTGCACAGAATCATCAGGCGCCCGGGGTGCCCAAGCGTTTTCATCATCTGGCTCGCCCGTCCGGCTGCCTCTTCCATGCGCACAAGGTCGTCGTGTTTCATTCGGTCACCCGTTGTAGCTGTGCGCCGACGATCATGGCAGCGACAAAGGCGAAAGGCTCCGTCAACCCGGTCGCGAGGCTGGTGATCGCGGGACCGGGGCAGAAGCCGGCAAGACCCCACCCGGCACCGAAGATGGCCGCGCCCATGAGCAGGCGCCGATCGAGATCGGTTCTTGTCGGCAGGTGCAGTGACTCGTCCAGGATCGGGCCGCGATGCAGTACCCATCTGTAGCCTATAAAGGTCACTGCAACGCCCGCAGCCATCGCAAACAACAAGGCCGGACTCCAATTCGGGCCAATCGTCAGGAACTGCAAAACCTTGTCAGGGTTTGCGAGTCCTGACACGGCCAGCCCAAGGCCGAACAGGATGCCTGCAACCAGAGCTGAAATGACACGGCTCATCGCAGTACACCCGTAAGCAGTGTCGCCACAGCCACGCCAACGAGCATGAACGTCAGGGTGGCAACCAGGGACCGTATGGATAGCCGGCTCAGCCCGCAGATGCCGTGGCCGCTCGTGCAGCCGCTTCCCAGTCGGGTACCAAACCCGACCAACAGTCCCGCGACGAGCGTCATCCACAGGGGAAAGTCGCTGCGCTCCATCAGCGGAGTACCCGTCGCTACCTGGAACAGCGCGCCGCCGCCGATCAGGCCGACGACGAATGCGACACGCCAGCCAACCTCGCTCAATGTGCGGCTGAACATGCCGTAGGTGATCCCGCTGATGCCGGCGATCCGCCCGTTGAACCAGAGCAGGACAACCGACGCGAGCCCGAAAAGCGTGCCGCCGAGCGCGGCCATCAAATAGTCATTGGTCATCATGTTGACAACTATATATTATATTATTAGAATATACAAACATGAATACACCAAACGTAAAAGCCTTCTTTGACGAAGCAACCTACACCGTGACTTACGTCGTCAGCGACCCCGCATCCGGACAGGCGGCGATCGTCGATCCGGTTCTCGACTTCGACTCCGCATCGGGTCGCACGAGCACGGATTCGGCTGATGCCGTCATCGCATTTGTCGAGGCCGGGAAACTGTCGGTGCAATGGATCCTGGAAACGCACGTCCACGCCGATCACCTGAGCGGTGCGCCCTACCTGAAAGAAGAGCTTGGCGGCCAGACGGCGATTGGTACCAGTGTTACGGCCGTACAGAACACGTTCAAAGGCATCTTCAACCTGAAAGACCTGGACACCGATGGCAGTCAGTTCGACCGGCTGTTCGCCGACGGCGATACGTTCAGGGTCGGAGAAATTGATGCCCGTGTGATCGCAACGCCCGGCCATACGCCTGCCTGCATTACCTACGTCATCGGTAACGCCGCATTCGTCGGCGATACCCTCTTCATGCCGGACTTCGGCACCGCGCGCACCGACTTCCCGGGCGGCAGCGCGAAACAGCTTTACGAATCCATCCATAGGATCTTCGCACTGCCGGACGACACGCGCCTGTTCATGTGTCATGACTACAAGGCGCCGGGCCGCGATGAGTTTGCGTGGGAAACCACGGTCGCCGAGGAACGCGCCAGCAACATCCACATCGGCGGCGGCCGCAGCGAAGCCGACTTCGTCGCGATGCGGGAAGGCCGCGACGCAGAACTCGGCATGCCGAAACTGATACTGCCGTCGATCCAGGTCAACGTGCGTGCCGGAGAATTGCCGGAAGCCGAAGACAACGCGGTCCGCTACCTGAAGATTCCGTTGGACGCCGTCTGATGGACGTAATGAAGCTGTCGCAAAACTACGCCGCGACGGCGCAAATTCGACCCGAAGACGTTCAAGCGATCGCCGACGCCGGGTTCGTAACGATCATTTGCAACCGGCCGGACAACGAGGAGCCGGGACAACCGGACGCCGAGTCGATTCGCGCCGCCTGTGGCGCGGCGGGTATTGCGTTTCATCACGTGCCGGTCACCGGCATGTACATCGCGCCCGAAGCAACGCTGCTGCATCGCAGCATCATCGAGGAAAGCGACGGGCCGGTCCTCGCCTACTGCCGCTCTGGCCATCGCTCGATGGTGATCTACGAGTCCGGCGCCGCGTAAACCACCTCGCCATCGAGCAGCGTCATGACGACCCCGGTCTTGTGGATCGTGTACGGGTCCACCTCAAAGATGTTCTGGTCGAGAATCACGATGTCGGCTTTCTTGCCCACCTCGAGCGACCCGATCCGGTCTTCCATGTGCAACTGGTAAGCCGCATCCAGCGTATAGCCCCGCACCAGGGTATCGATTGACAGGCGCTCCGATTCCCGCGGCTGCACCGGCGCATCCGGGTCGCCCGGGTCCTGGCGCGTGTGGCCAATTTCGAATTGCATCACGGGCGACATGCCGACCGCTCCGGCGCCACTGGCCGGAAAGTCGCTGCCGAACGTCAGGCGTACGCCACGGTCCGCCAGGCTCCTGAAGCGCCAATAGCGACTGAACTGGTCTTCGCTGACGAACTGTTCGCCGTAAACGTCATAGGACGCCCATAGCGGTGTGCTCTGAGCGATGACGTCGAGTTCGGCAAAGCGGTCGAGGTCCTGGTCGGTAACGACCTGGATGTGACAGATCGTGTAGCGCGTCGCGCTGTCCGGCTGCGCTTCCCGAGCGACCTCGATCGCGTTCAGTGTTTCGTGAACGGCGCGCTCGCCCAGTGCATGCACGTGCACGTCCATGTCGCCGGCCGCTGCTTCGATCATCATTGCCGCAACCTGTTCTTCGGTGAACACGGTAAAGCCGCTGTTGCCGGGCTCACCCTGGTAGTCCTCGAACATGGCCGCGGTACGCCCTTCCACCGTGCCGTCGTTCGGGATTTTCAGCGTGTTGTAATGGTAGCGCTCGCCCTTCACCTGCTGCCGGTGCGCATCCGCGACCCGGTATGCGGTCTCTGCTTCTTCGGCGGTTTCCGGGCGGGATGAGCCGGACAGCCGGATGGTCATATGGCCGCCTGCTTCGACGCGCGACAACACGTTGCGCGTCAGCTCGAGATCTCCCATGGCGCCGGCGTCGAATGCCGCCGTAATCCCGTAGCTGTTCATGATGTCGATGACGATGCCTGTGCCCTCGACGATGACATCCTCGGTGATGACGTCGAGCGAATCCATCGCCATGCCGGCCGTTCCTTCCAGCAGGTACCCGGTCGCGTCGCCATTCTCGTCGCGCTTGTAGTAACTGTACCCGGGCACGGGATCCGGTGTGTCCTGCGTGATATTGAGCGCTTCCAGCGCTGCCGTGTTTGCCCACGCGGCATGGAACCCTTCGTCCATGATCAGCACGGGCTTGTCGGGCACGACTGCATCGATCAACTCGCGCGTCGGTCCGACAGGCCCGAAGGTCGTCGCGAGAAAGCCGTACCCGAACAGCAACGGCGCACCCTCGTTAGCTGCCGCGTATTCCTCGATCGCTGCAACCCACTCCTCGACGGTACCAGCCGTTTCGAGCGACAACGCAGTCGCGTACCCGCCGCCGGCGATGGGATGAACATGGGTATCGATAAAGCCCGGCAATACGAGTTGTCCGGCAGCGTCGATTACTTTCGTCGATTCGCCAATGAACGCCTCGGCGCCCGCCCCATCGCCGACAAAGACGATGTCGGTTCCGTCGATTGCCACGGCCTCGGCCCACGGTTGCGCGTCGTTGACCGTGTAAACCGCTGCATTGGTAATCACCGTATCCGCGGCATTGTCGTCGGCGCGCTCGCCGCACGCGGCCAGCAGCAGCGTGGCCAACGCGACCGGCATGCATTTATTCAAGGCCAGACCCGTCTTCGGAATAGATCACCCAGATCTTTTTGTAGCCGTCGGTTTCCCAGACGCCGGTCCATTCTTTCGGGATTGTGACGCCCTCGCCCGCTTCGATCGTCTGCACCGTGCCGTCGCTCGACGTCAGGGTCACGCTGCCTTCGAGGAAAAACATGAATTCGTCGACGCCGTACGGCTCGTCGATTTCCCAGCGCGTCGCCTGCGACGTATACATTCCCGAGCCGAACTTCTTGTCGCTCGACAGGAACGACGTGACATCCTGCGTCGTATTGCCATTTTGCGTCTGCTCGTACATGTCCGGGCGCTCGAAAATGGCCCCGGCAATATCCTCGCTCGTCAGTTCGGCGGGTTTTACCGTATCGCCGGCCTGCGTACCCGCGGCAAATGCGACGATGGCGACAATGATCAGTCCTGTTGCGTATTTCATATCGTGACCCCCTTTTTTCCCAGATTAGCTTTGCGGGGGGGACTTATCCACAATAGTCCGCACTATGAAACGTACATCGTCCATTTTGTTGCTGTTGTCGTCCGTTGCGTGGGCGGCGGGCGATATCGACCAGGACCGCGTGCTGACCGAATCCGCCGACGGCACGAACTGGTTTCTCAAGGGCGGTTCATTCAGGGGCGAACACTTCAGCCCGCTCGACCAGGTCAACAGGGAAACGGTCCCGAAACTCGGACTGGCGTGGTCGAGGATGTTGCCGATCCCCGATGGCATATCGGCGACGCCGATCGTCATCGACGGCGTTATCTACATCTCCGGCGCGTGGTCCGTTGTCTACGCCGTCGATGCGGCAACCGGCGTCATCCTGTGGAAGTACGATCCGGACGTCAGGGCGCACCTTTCGAAAGACCCGTCGAGTTCCTGGTCTGCCCGCGTCAATCGCGGGGTTGCCGTCTGGCACGGCAAAGTGCTCGTTGCGACCAACGATTGTCGCCTGATCGCGCTCGATGCCGAAACGGGCAAACCGGACTGGACGCAGATAACCTGCGACACGGCGCTGGGCTACGCGATTACGGACTCGCCGTACGTCGGCGGAGACCTCGTCTTTATCGGCAACGCCGGATCGGAATCCGGTTTCCGCAACCGCGGCTACGTATCCGCCTACGACGTCGAGTCCGGCGAGCTGCGGTGGCGCTTCTATACCGTGCCGAGTCATGACCCGGCGGAAAACACGTCGCCGGCCTTGAAAATGGCCGCTGCGACCTGGTCGGGTGACGCGCTTGAGCGCTTCGGTGGCGGCGGCAGCGTCTGGAACGAAATGACCTATGACCCGGAATCGGGACTGCTGTATTTCGGAACGGCCGGCGCATTGCCGTACCTCGCGCACCTGCGGAATCCGGATGGCGGTGACGACCTGTTCACGTCGTCGGTAGTCGCCGTCGACGCCAGCACCGGCGAGTACGTGTGGCACTACCAGACCGTTCCCGGGGACAACTGGGAATACAACGCGAACATGAACATCGTGCTGGGCGACGTCCGTATTGACGATGCGGATCGCAAGGTCCTGATGATCGCGCCGAAGAACGGCTTTCACTACACACTGGACCGGCTGACCGGCGAGCTGCTGGTCGCCGAAAAAATCGCGAAAGTGAACTGGGCGACCCACATCAATCTCGAAACCGGGCGACCGGTTCTGGATCCCGACGCCGCGTTCTGGAAAAAGGAAGGTGGTGCCGGTGACGTCTGGCCGAACATGTGGGGCGCGCACAGCTGGAATCCCATGGCGTATCACCCCGGCCTGGGGCTGGTCTATATCCCGGTCGTCGATATTCCGACAGTCACGTCCGACCTCGATCCGGCGACGGGCGACTACGAAGATACGTCGGAAGTTCGTCGTGAGGTCGGCGGCAAGCCATTCGACCCGGGCAAACTGGTTGCATTCGACCCGGCGACGGGCGAGATGCGCTGGTCCTACCCGCACAACATGCCGTACAACGGCGGCGTCATGGCGACAGCCGGCGATCTCGTATTCCAGGGCGACGCCTACGGCCGCTTCAACGCCCACGATGCCGAATCCGGCAGCCTGCTCTGGTCGGTGAAGACCGGTTCCCGAATCACGGCCGCGCCGGCGAGTTACGCGATCGACGGCAAGCAATACGTCGTGATTCCCGTTGGTGCCGGCGGCGGTCTGCAGTTTGTGTACCCGGAAATGCACGCCGCCGACGAGGCGCTCGGCCCGACCCGGCTGATGGCGTTCACGCTGGATGGCAGCGCCGAACTCCCGCCGGAAGTAAAGGATATGCGCCGGGTGCCGCCGCAACCGGAATTGACGACCGACGCAGACACGATCGCCTACGGCAAGCAGGCGTTTCACTGGTATTGCAGCGGTTGCCACGGCAAAAACGCCGTCACGCGCTACGGCGGCACTGTAGCCGACCTGCGGTACTCAACGATGCAAACGCACAGGGACTGGCATGCCATCGTGATTGGCGGTGCGCGTGGGGCGCGCGGCATGCCCGGGTTCAGCGAGATAACGAAGGACGAATCGGAGGCGATTCGCGCTTACATCCTGTCGTTGTCGAATCAGTTGCGCGAATCGAGATAGTCGAAGACCATTTCCAGGTAGCTCGGCGGTGGCATCTTGCGGTCGACGTTCTGTGCGAGTTCGAAGGTTGTATTTTCGATTCCTGCACGCTTGTAGGAGTCAGCGACGCGTTTGATCTTGCGGCGGTCGTCATCGAGTGACCCCGCCATGAATATGTAGCGGTTCTGCTTCATCGATTCGAGCTTCGGCGGCACGTTGTCACCCCACCCGAGCGCGCCGGCATAGAACCAGGCGCCCTTGAACGTCTCGGGCTTCGCCGTCGCCAGCATAGCCGCGATCTGTGCGCCACCGGAGTAGCCAAACAGGTAGTAACGACTCATATCGATTTTGTAATCGCGTTCGAGGACAGCCTGCGCAAGTATCGCGCGAAGGAAGCGCTCATTGACCGGCTTCTTGTCGCCGCCATTGATGAGACCGATCCAGATCACGTTGCGTTCGGCCAGCGTGTCGCTCCATATCTTGCGTCCGCCGCCCCAGTGCGCGAAACCGATAAACACCATGGCGCCGGCGGGCTTCTCCGGGTCGTAGCTGGCGGGAACCGAAAGCTGCCATGTCAGCTCCTGGTCCGGTGCAAAGACCGATGAGATTGCCTCGGCGCCCTGCTCCCCGAGCAACTCCAGCGGCGTCGTCGTTACCCGGAAGTAGCCCGTTCGTGGCTCGTCCTGCGCCCAGGCACCCGGCGCGGCGAGCAGTAGCAAAAGGCAGGCCAGTTTTCGCATCGCTATTCTCAAATACTGTCACGAATAGTGTAGTACAACATGCCGAGGACCATGCCCGGGTAGCGCAGCAGGGTGCCGCCCGGGAACGTATGTGTCGGCAACTCTGCCATGACATCGAACTTGCCGGCCGTGCCGCCAATGGCCTCGGCGATGACACGGCCTGCGAAATTCGCAATGGAAATGCCGTGCCCCGAGTAGCCCTGCCCGAAGAATACATTGGGTTCCAGTCGCCCGACATGCGGCAAGCGGTTGACGGTGACGGACAATGTTCCGCCCCAGGCGTAGTCGATGCCGACGTCGCCAAGCTGGGGAAACAACTCCAGCATGTGGGGCCGCACGAAATTCGCGATGTCTTTCGGAAAGCCCGGCCGGTAATTCTCGCCGCCACCGAACAGCAGGCGATGATCGTCCGACATACGAAAGTAGTTAACGACGAAACGCGTGTCGTGCACACCGAATCGACCGTTGATGACCGACCGCGCGCGATCTTCGCCCAGCGGCTCCGTCGCAATCATGAAGTTGTTGATCGGCATGATCTTGCCGGCCGTTCGCGGCTCGAGTTTGCCGAGATAGCCATTGCAGGCCAGCACGATGAATTTCGCCTTTACCTTGCCGGTCTCTGTCTCGACGATCGCAGGATCGGTTCGCGAGTACCCGGTAACTCGTGAATTTTCGAAGATTCGCACGCCGTCGGCCGCCGCCGCGCGCGCCAGCCCCAGCGCATAGTTGAGCGGGTGAATCGTCATCGCCTGGCCGTCCCAGAATCCCTCGAGAAAGTCCCAGGTATTGACGTGCTCACGTGTTTCTTCGCGTGACAGCGCCCGGCAGTGCGGGTAGTCGTAGCGCTCGGCGAGCGCGTCCGCGAGTTGCTGCGGCCAGCCGACGTAGCGTTTCTTGTGAATCCCCTCGACCTGGCCGTATTGCAGGTCGCAGTCGATGTTGTGATTCGCCACCCGATCCCGGATGTCCTGTTTTGCGAGCTCGGCGAAATCCCATAACAACCGCGAGCGCTCGAGTCCGAATTGCTCTTCGGTCTCGAGCACGTCCTTGCGTTGGCCGCTACCGATCAGCCCGCCGCACCGCCCGGAGGCGCCGAAGCCGATACGTTCGGCTTCCAGCAATACGACGTCCATACCCTGCTCGGCGAGGTTCAGCGCAGCAGACAGGCCCGTGAATCCGCCGCCGATGACACAGACATCCGCGTTGGTCGACTCCTCGAGCCGCGGCCGCTCGACGACGCCAACCGCCGTCGCGTGGTACCAGCTTTCGGGGTAACCCGTCATTCGTCCTAGATCCCCGATGTCAGGTTGACAGGCGTGCCGTCGAAAAAACGACCCAGCCTGAATTGGTGCATATCGAGCCCGGTCTCGTTGCCGGTCACAAGGTTCGCGATCGCTTTGCCGGCGCCAGGACCGATCCCGAAGCCGTGGCCACTGAATCCCGTCGCCACGTAGAATCCGGGCAGGCGCTTTGCTTCGTCGATGACCGGGACGATATCCGGCGACGATTCGATCATACCGCCCCAGCTCTCGACGATCGGCGTATCCGCCAGTGCCGGGAACAACGTGTCCAGGTTGCGGCGAATGCCGCGCAGCACACGGGGCGTCGGCGCAGGGTCCAGCACCCGGCGCTCCTCGAACGGCGACACGTCGTCCAGGTTCCACGTTTTCGGCATGCGCCACTGGTCAACGAACTCACGTCCGAAATCGAGCCGGACAATCTTGAATTCGTGCATCAGCGCGGGCAGGAACTTCCGGAACCAGCGAAACGACGCCGGCGTGACCGGGTGTTCGAGCACCGAACCGTGCGCGACCGTGTAGCCACCGTCTTCCCGGCGACGAATGCCGAGCCGGTCGTCGAATATATTGCCCGTAGTAACTTGCTCGGCGGGGGCGGTCCTGGCAACGGTTCCTCGTACCCAAAGCTGCGGCAAGGCAATGCCCAGCGAGCGGCAAAAGATCGAAGTCCAGGCGCCCGCGGCGCAAACCACGGTCGACGCACGAATCACCCCGTGCTCGGTGACAACGCCTGACGCCGCACCACTGGTCGTTTCAATACCACGTACGGCGCAGCTTCCGAGGATCGTGGCACCGGCGCGCACGGCAGCCCGTGCAATGGCCGGCGCCGCCTTGTGTGGCTCGGCCCGCCCGTCACTGGCGGTATACAACGCACCCTTCCAGTGGACGCCAGCCCCGATCACCAGCGTGCTCAGTTCGTCACTGTTGACCAGTCGCGTATCGAGACTGAATTCCTTCGCAATGGCGGCCCAGTCTTCGAGTTCGGCAAGCTGCTTGTCGGAATTCGCCGTAAAGAGACAACCGCCGCGCCGGAATCCGACGTCTTCGCCGATTTCGTCGGCGAGCCCGCCCCAGGTTTGCAGGCTGTCGATCATCATCGGGATTTCGCGAACGTCGCGCCCCTGGATCCGGACCCACCCCCAGTTGCGGCCCGACTGCTCGCCGGCGATATGGCCCTTCTCGCAGAGGGCGACGTCGACACCCTGCTTCGCAAGAAACCACGCGGTCGAGACACCAACGATGCCGCCGCCGATGACGACGACGTCAGCACGATCGGGAATCGCTGTTGGCGGTGACAGTGGCGCCGACCAGGTCGCGGATACGATATTGCGGTCGATATCATTCACTGTCGGTACCGGGTTATAGTCGCCGCAGAGGCAAGAACTACGAGAATGATAGAGCCTGCGATCAAACTCAACCCGTCGGCAGATTGTGAAATCCGCCCGATTGGCGACGCCGGGCAGGTCGTCATCGTCGATGACTTCCTCCTAAATCCACAAGAGCTCATCGACTTTGCCGTGACGAACTCCCGTCGCTTCACTGTCCCGCCGAAGAGCTATCCCGGGTTTACGTTGCCATTGAGTCCCAGCTCGTCACAGGACGTGCAGCGATTCATTCGCTCGACAATGTCGAAACATTTCGGCTTCCTGCGCGGCGGGATCGGGCTGACAACGATCCTGTCGATGACGACGTTGGCGCCGCACCAACTGTCGAACCTGCAGCGGCTTTGCCATACCGACCCGAAGACAGCGCCCGACCGGCAGAATTATGCGGCGCTCGTGTACCTGTTCGAGGATGGCCGGCTCGGCGGGACCGGGTTTTACCGCTGGAAACAACGCGAGCTCATAGAAGAGGCGACGGCGCTGGAATTGCAGAACCCGGCCGCGGCGCTCGAATTCCTGCAAGCGCATTTCCCGACCTACAACGAGCCCGCGGCGTACCTGACGGCGTCCAACGAAATCGTCGAGCTCATCGACGTTGTGCCCGCGAAATTCAATCGGTTCGTGTTCTACGCCGGCGACGTTCCGCACAGCGCCTACATCGCGCACCCGGAACGCCTGACCGACAACTTCAGGGAAGGCCGCCTGACGCTCAACTTTTTCGCGAGCGTCGTTCCGCGTCAACCATAGCCTATGAGCGCTCATATCTATTTCGACCTCGATGGCACGCTGACCGATCCGTACGACGGCATCACACGCTGCATCGTTTACGCCGTGGAGCAGCTCGGTTTCGAGCGTCCGTCGGATGAGTGGCTGTACCAATGCATCGGGCCGCCCCTGTGGGACTCTTTTCCGGACATTGTCGGCCAGGACCTGACCAAAAAAGCGGTCGATCTCTACCGCGAACGATTCGACGACGTCGGCTGGCAGGAAAACACGCTGTACGACGGCATACACGATGCGCTGCGGACGATACATGCGACGGGCGCCACATTATTCGTCGCCACCGCGAAACCACACCCGGCCGCACGACGAATTCTCGAGCATTTCGACCTGATCGATTTCTTTACGGACGTCTACGGCAGCGAACTCGACGGCACGCGTTCCAACAAGGGCGACCTGCTGGCCTGGGCCATCGAAAAGAACGGCGCTGCGTCACAGCGCATCATGGTCGGCGATCGCAAGCACGACCTCGTTGGCGGCAGCGCCAACGGCATGACGCCGATCGGTGTTTCCTACGGCTACGGGGACGTGGACGAACTGGAAAACGCCGGTGCGATTGCGATCGCCGCCTCGCCGGCAGAGATTCCCGGCCTAGTGACCTAGTGCCGTCGCCATTGCCGCGATGTGCTCCGGCCCGGTGCGGCAACAGCCGCCGACCAGCGTCGCACCCGCCTCGACCCAGGACACGGCGGCAGCCGCGTAATCGATGGGCGTCGCGGTACCATGCCACGTGCCATCATCGGGATTGTAGGTCTCGCCCGAGTTCGGATACGCGACGATGTGCTTGTCCGGCGCGCCGGCCCGCAACCTCGCGATGATGTCCTGCACGAATTGCGGGGACGTACAGTTGACGCCGATTGCAGCCACAGTCGGATGCCCGGCGAACACAGCGGCCACGTCGGCGACGCGCGTACCGTCGCATACCTGTTCGCCATTGCGGCACGAAAAGCTGACCCAAGCCGGCGTCGACACCTCCGCCAGCAGCTCTGCAAGGATCGTCGCCTCCTGCAGCGACGGGATGGTCTCCAACGCCAGCACGTCGGCCGCACTGTGCTCGAACAGCGCAATCCGCTGCTGGTGAAAACGCCGCAGGTGCTCATCAGCGACGCCGTAGTTGCCACGGTACTCGGAGCCGTCGTGCAGGATCGCACCGTACGGGCCGAGGCTCGCGGCAACGAGTGCGTTGCATGCCGGCCGCTCACGAATCGCAGTGCTCGCCAGCTCAACTGCCTGCAACATCAGCTTGTCGGCCTCATTCGGAGACAAGCCACGCTTCGCAAATCCCTCGCGGCTCGCCTGGTAGGTTGCGGTCGCAATGATGGTTGCCCCGACATCGAGAAACGATCGGTGCGCAGCAACGATTTCCTGCGGCGCGTCGAGCAACAGGCCTGCCGACCACAGCGCGTCATTGATATCGCAGCCCTGCGTTTCGAGCTGCGTCGCGAGACCGCCGTCCAGCAGCACCGGCGATTGCCGGTCGAGCAGCTCGAGGAAGCGGTTCGGGTCAGTCATGGACGGAATCTGGTTGCATCGGGACGACGAGCTTACTACTGTTTGAGGTCCGCAACGGAGCTGCTTATGAATCGAACTGCCATCGCCTTGCTCGGATTCCTCTGCGTCAGCGCATGCGAACGGCCGGCGCCGCCCGAGCCGGCTCCGGAACCCGAAGTATTCGACGTAGTCGTTCGCTGCGGTACGTTGATCGATGGCATCGGTGAAAAGCCCCGGCATGACAAACTCGTTGTCATCCGCAATGAACGCATAGTTTCGATACTCGACGGCGGCGATCCGTCGATAGCGGACGCCGAGATTCTCGACCTCCCGAATTACACCTGCCTGCCGGGCCTCATCGACATGCACGTGCATCTCGACGGCTTCCCGGACGACTACAGTGACCTGACGGTTTACCTGCGGCGCACGCCGGACGACACCCGGCGACTCAGCGAAGAAATATCGGCGGTCGTCCTGAACGCCGGGTTTACATCGGCGCGTCACGTCGGCGCCTACCACGCGTGGGTTGACCGCGACCTGCGTGACCGGATCAATTCGGGCGCCACCGCCGGCCCTCGCCTGCAGATTGCCGGGCCTTACCTCACGATACCGAAAGGCGGCGGCGACATGTATATCCCGGGTGTCGCGGACGCCGACATTCCGTCTTACTACCGCAAAGGCGTAGCACAGGGGCCATTGGCATTTCGCAAACGCGCCGAGGAAGTCGTCGCGGAAGGTGCCGACTTCATCAAGGTGATCGCGTCGGGCGCCGTTTTCGGCATTGGTGGCGACCCGGGCGCGCCCGAGATGACGCGCGAAGAGATCGCTGCCGTTGTCGAGGTAGCGGATGCCGCCGGTATCAAGGTGACCGCGCACGCGCACGGCGCCGAGTCGATCAAGGACGCCATTTACGCCGGCGTCGACTCCATCGAGCACGCGTCACTGGCCGACGATGAAGCCATTGCGCTCGCTGCCGAGCATGGCGTCGCGTTCGTCATGGACGTGTACAACGGCACCTACACCGAGGAGGTGGGTGTCGAGAAGGGCTATGCCGACGAATACATGGAGAAGAACGAACTGACGACCGAGGCGCAGCGCGTTGTGTTCGAGAAAGCGCTGGCCGCCGGGGTCGAAGTGTTGTTCGGCACCGACCTCGGTGTGTTGCCGCACGATCTCGGCGCCAAACAGTTCGAAGTCATGGTGGAACGCGGTATGTCGCCGATGCAGGCGATCAAGTCGGCAACCTCGGCCGCTGCCGAGCACATGGAATGGCAAGCCGATGTCGGGGCGCTCGAGGCCGGTCGTTATGGCGACCTGATCGCCGTCAAGGGCAACCCGCTGCGCGACATCAGCCTGCTGCAGAAGGTCGACCTCGTCATCAAGGGCGGCGACGTTGTGCGAAATGACACGCAGCCGGGCTCACCGCACGCCGATATCGTCTATCACACCGGCAAGATCTACACGGTCAACGAAGCACAGCCGTGGGCGCAAGCGGTCGCTATCCGCAACGATCGCATCGTATTTGTCGGCTCTGACGATCGGGTACGCCGATACATCGGCCCGGAAACGAAAACCTATGACCTGCGCGGCAAGATGATGCTGCCGGGTTTCCAGGATTCGCATGTCCACCCGATCTACAGCGGCCTCGAGTACCAGACCTGCTGGCTTGCGGACGGCAACACGATTGCGGACTACCGCAACATCATTCGCGAGTGCGGGGAGCGCCTGCAGGACAGCGAGTGGATTACGGGCGGCGGCTGGTCAATGGCGGCATTTGGCCCTGGCGGTATCGCGGACAAGACAATTATTGACGAACTCGTGGCGGACAAGCCCGTGTACCTGACGACAGCCGACGGCCACACCGGCTGGGCAAACAGTGCCGCACTCGAGATTGCAGGTATTACCAACGACACGCCGGACCCGGTCGACGGCATCATTGACCGCGACCCGGAAACGGGTGAAGCGATCGGCAGCCTGCAGGAAGGTGCAATGCGCCTCGTGACGGAACACATTCCCGAGCCCGGTCATGACGAGTTGATCAGTGGCCTTTCCTATGCGCGCGACCTCATGCACAGCCTCGGTATTACGTCACTGCAGGAAGCGTACGGGATGGAAAAGGAGCTGCGCGCCTACGAGGAGCTCGACACGGCCGGCGAGCTGAATATGCGCGTCGTCGTCGCGCTGCTGTGGGACAACCAGGAGACCGAGGAACAACTCGACAAGCTGGTCGAGCTGCGCGAGCGATTCACGCGCGGCAACGTTCACGCAATGAGCGTGAAAATATTCGTCGACGGCGTGATGGAGAATTACACGGCGCTCATGGTCGAGCCGTACCTGGTCGAGGGCGACCCGCACGGCGTGCCGATGATCGACCTGGATTATCTCGACGAGGCCGTCGCGGCCATCGACGCAGCGGGGTTCCAGGTGCACTTCCATGCGCTGGGCGACGGAGCGGTTCGCGAGGCACTCGATGCCGTCGAAACGGCGCGGACACGCAACGGCGATTCTGATCGCCGCCATCACCTGTCTCACCTGCAGGTCATTCACCCGGATGACTTACCGCGTTTCGCCGAACTCGGCGCCATCGCGAATTTCCAGCCGCTGTGGGCTTACGCCGACGAGTACATCATCGACCTGACCTGGCCGTTTGTCAGCGACGAAACGGCGAAGTGGATGTACCCGATCAAGTCGGTCTGGGACACGGGCGCAACGGTCGCGTTCGGCAGCGACTGGGCTGTATCGGACGTGAATCCCCTGCCGCAGATCGAAACGGCGGTGACGCGGACCGATGCCGTCAGCAATGTCAGCCCGGAATTCAATCCGGAGCAACGAATTACGCTGGAGCAGGCAATCAAGGCGTTTACGCTGAATGCCGCCTACGTCAATCACCAGGAAGCGGACACCGGGTCGATCGAGGTCGGCAAACTCGCGGACCTCGTCGTGCTCGACAAGAACCTGTTCAATATCGAGCCGGCAGAAATCAGCGACGCGAAAGTACTACTGACGCTGTTCGGTGGCGAACCGGTCTACGGTGATCCGGATACGCTCTAGCGTTTAGCGATTGCCTACATTTCGAAACGCATGCCGGCCGGCGCGAGGACGTTTTTGAAATTCTCCATCAGGAGGCGCGCCTCCTCCTTCGGGTCTTCCGGTGGTTTCATGGTGGCGAGATCGAGACCGCCGTTACCCAAGATGTACAACGTGTCGTCCACGAGCACGGCTTCGTTGAAGGGCAGGTCGAGTTCCGCCATTACGGATGTATTGAACGCCTGCCGCCTGCTCTTTTGCTCACCGGCGTACGACATTGCAGCAGCTATCACGCTTATCGCAGCAATGATGAGCGCCTAGTTCTTCGCAGTTTCCATTAATAGCCTCCTGATACCGACCGTTTCGCCCAGACTACCAGCTGGCCTTTGCACCGTCGCTCATGGATCATGTGTCGATGAACCTCACGCTTGAAACTCAGAGGCTGTTACTGACACCCCTTACGCAGGACGATATCGACATTTCGATTGAGATGTTCACCGACCCGGAGGTCACCCGCTATGCCGGTGGTGTCGTTAGCCGCGAAGACATAGACAAAGAGATCTCGAGCTGGGTTCGTCGTGGCAGCAGGGGCGGCATCGGCATCTGGTGTGCAAAGGAAAAGGATTCGGGTGAGAAGCTCGGTACCGGCGCGCTACTGCCGCAACCCGTGGACGACGACGATACGGATTTCAGCCTTGTGGTAATGGACGAGTTGCCCGACGCCGACATCGAGGTCGGCTATTTCCTGAAGCGATCCGTCTGGGGTCGCGGTTATGCAACCGAGATTTGCAGCGCGATGTTGCGCGTTGCCTTCGATTTCGAAGTGCTGGACAAGGTTGTTGCGACTATTGATGAGGGCAACAGCGCTTCGGAACACGTTCTTGTGAAATCAGGATTCCGGCGGCTCGGCCACAAGAGGGCGTATGGTGAGATGGAGCCGTATTTTGCGATTACCCGATCTGAATGGCTCCGCGCAGTGTAGGGTCAGACCCTGCACACTAGCCGTGCACGCGCTTCGCTCGGAGCTGACGTAAGCGCAAAGGTCGCGAAATTGAACAACAATCCGTCGTCTCTGATTCCATTCCAGCTGACGTTCGCGCCTTCGATTAGCGAATCCGACTAATGGTCGCTGCCGAAACCGGTCGATTCACGGGATCGGCGACGAACCACATGTGAACCTTATGAAGCCGATAGCGCGCCGAGGTCAAAACGCGCTAAAAAGTTTCCTGAGACCTCCCAGACAGCATAGCCAATCACGACGACGGATTGCGTCCGCGCGGAATGTCCAAGAAGACCAACTATAAAGAAAGCAATAGCCCCCGCTTGGAATATTCTAAATGGATGAGCCAGAGGTGCGTCAAACAGTAGTACCGGCGTAAGGACCGCTTCGCATATTGCGACGATCTGAATAGAGAAAAACCACGTCTTCCTTTCGAAGAACAAACTCATCCAATCGACCGGATGTGACGGATTGGACGGAACCAATACACTGCCGCTTAGAAACAACAGTAGCGGATAGGGAAACATGGCGAGGTAGGTCGCAAACGTCCATTTTGTCCCATCTCGCAGATCCCAAAACGACCACCATCCTTGCAGAATCCAGAAAACAAGTAACACGACCCAGGCCGCATGAACCCAGTATCTTCGCTCGCCTCCAAAAACTTCCGCCGAATGGCGCATAACGTGAGATAGGGCCAGCGCCAGAACCAGAGACACCATCACCATAATGTATTCGAAAATTGTCATGGCACACGCGTTATCCGAACAAACGCAGCAATTGGCACAATAGTGAGGTCGATTGTCGCACTTTCACCTATGGCCGCTCAGGGCCAGCAACCGTCATTCTACCTTACTCTCCCGAACTACCGCTGTTGAGCGCGAAAATTAAAGTAGTTTCGAGGATGTTTCCGCGGAAACGTCTATTCTCGTGGTGAACAGACATTCGGTAAAAAGTCATGAAGAATCAGCGGAAACCGGTGGTCTCGGCCACTAACGGTCGGTTGCCAATCCCATGCCGGGCACTTTTAACACTGAGATTTGCCCATCCGGGCTGTCCTTCCTGATCAAGATGCTCAATGACGCGACAATTGCTCCTATGATTACTCGGGCTATCTTCAAAGCTGATCCTCGTGCACGTTGGTGACAAATCCGACCAGTTGGAAGGGATCGGATTCCGCCAGTTTACAGTAGGATTTCCGGGTGATTTCTCATGGGTCACTGGCTACAGCTATCTTGCACGTCGGATGTTCCTCCCAATTTGAAAGCGAGGGGCAGGTATGGGCCAGCACAGGAAATTGTAGCTCGAACCAGTTTGATCTCCGGTCATGGGCGGAAGGAGGCGTTCAGAAGTGTCATCTAACCTTAGTTTGTGGACGACGTGTAAGGAAGGTCCCATAGTGGAAAAACGCGAGATAGTGCCGACAATCCTAAGGGGTGCTTTAGCTTCCCATTAGCGATCGTCTCCTTGACGTCGTCGAGAGTCATGAGATGAACGCGGATTGCCTCACCATCGTCCGGCGTTGGCATCTGCACAAATTCGACGTCTTCGGCCAGCCAATGATGGCACTCATTGTTATGAATTGCCGGATTGGCCTGCACGGACCCGAGGGACCTCCACTTTCCCCCGCCAAATCCGGTTTCCTCGAGGAGTTCGCGCTTTGCAGCATCGAGCGGGTCTTCGCCAATATCTACCATACCTGCGGCGGGTTCTATCGTTATTTCGCCGACACCGAATCGATACTGCTCAACCATTACTATTTGACCGTCTTTCGTCACTGCAACGACGTTAACCCAATCAGCGGTCTCGAGAACCAATCGCCGGAAGTCCACCGCACTTGTGGGGTGCCTCATCGTGTCGAATCGCACCCGAAAAAGCGGCAGATCCGGTCCAGGTTCGCTGTCCAGCTTCGTCCAGTTCAATTCATCGTCGGTCACTCATGCGCTCCTCGGTGTCAGCGTCGACTTGTAGTCTACCGCTTGAATTCGCTGGATTTCGTAAGTGCCTGCTTTGGGCCGGAAGCGGCCTTACTCAAGATTGCTCACGCTTTTTGATCCAGAAGAGCAAAAAGAATAGAACAGTGGCGACCGCCAAATGAAAAACCTTCGGGTTGATGGTCTGAAAGTTGACGAAGAGTGCCGCGTACATCAGCAAGAATGTGGCGATCAACGGCAGGCCGAACGGCTTATTGAAAAGCGATCCGATCGCCCCGGTCGATAAGACCAACCCCATTAGCGCAATGTAGCTAACGTATTCAATGACAGTGACGGGAATCAGTTGTTTGTCGTTGTCTGCCTTCTCGTCCAGGAAATTGCCAACCTCTTCGATCGGCTCTTGAAGCGCGTCGATTTCGAATAGTCCGAGCTCGTCGCCGAGCATAGCGCTACCCACTCCGACTCTTAGCAAGCCATATGCGAGAAAAACGACGCCGATGATGATTGCAATTATTCGGTAGATGAGACTTCCCTCTTCGTTGCTCAGTTAGAGCATTGCGCTATAGACGGGTAGGCGATGCGATCACCAGCAAGAGTACCAATCCAGAGCTCGGAGCCAACTTTCAAGCCATTGTGATAATGCTGAAGTATTTTAGTCCTGTAGTTGCAATGCGCGAATCTGTTTCTCGATCTAACGGATTCTATCGAACCTGAATCCTATCGCACGCCATTCCTGTTCTTCTTCGTGAAGGCTCACCCTAACCATGAACACACTTTTGTCTGCCATCTCCGCTTCGTAGAAAAGCGAAACGGATTCCGGCACATCCGCATGCTTTTCATAGAATTGCGCCCGTACAAAAACAATTTCTGTCAGCGAACCGGAAGAATCATGAATTTCGTTTTGGAATCCCTCTAATTGAGTGACCGTTACGTTGTCGCGGAGTGATTGAGAGCTATTCTCAAGGATAGTACTTGCCTCTTCTGTGAAGAGGTCTTGCGCCCACCTCATGCCGAGCGGCTCGAGCTCCAGAAACAACGCGTCCTTTGATGCATGTTTGGCTGCAAACATTGGTATATATGCTTCGAATTGGCTTTTGAGCTCATCAAGATTGTCAGAAACCGCATCGATGGAGCGGTTGTATGTGATCCTATAGCTGGGTTGACCATCGGATGATCGGACAAAATACCCAAGCCGGATTCCTTGGGACGTCTTTTCATTGAATGCAGGTATACGATCTGCCAGATAACGAGGGTCGTAATAAATCAACTCCTCAGCTAACTTGGTATTTCGTTCGTTATCCGGGTAATGCGTGATCTCAATGTCTTGGATCTCAGCGTACTCAAAACTGCACGCAGCCATGAGAACGCTAGTGGCGACTAGTACAGCGAAGCCAAATATTTTCACATTTCGATCCTTGAAAGCACGACATACGAAGCATGCCAAACGACGAATGGATGCTTCGAGTCAGTAGCCGTTAGTTTACCTCAGGAATCATGGCCGATGCCTTACGGCCAATAGCCGCCGCCTACAATTTCTGACCGGCAAGTAACGATATGAAGAGTCCGAGATAGTAGGCATTTTCCAGCCGGAAAGACCGGTCGAGCATTTTGCCGATCACGCCTATCGCTACGAATACGAGCGGTAGGAACACGATGTTTGTTGCGATGTACAGACTGAGCGTAGTCAACTGCTTCACACCAAATCCGCTCGTGAAAGCAAGCGAGGCTATGACACCATGAATTCCGAACAGGCCGATCCGAATCGGCAGGGGTATACGAAAACTTGTGTCGTAAGATTCCTGAATATCACTCATCTTATTTTTTGTGGACCGGACACGGCCATAAGCGCTCGGTCGGGAACGCGCTTGGCAAATCTCTATTCAGAGAGCTTCGGCCTGTCGGCGGACCTTTACCGCTAGCAACATTCCAACGGTCGCCCCAATCGCTGAGGCGACAGAAGTTATTACGAGTATCGGAAGATTGTTAGTAATGACCGGAAAAGTAGGTTGGCCGTATTGTCCGGCCAAGTACGCCGTATGAAGAACTATCCCACCCACAATGAGCATGGCCGAAACCACAGCAGGAACCAGGAAATCGCGATACGCCACAAACCCGCCGAGCGAAAACGCAACAAGCCATTTAGTCGCTGTTGCGATGTACATGTTAGTGAGACTAGGTTTGGTCTCTGGCAATAAAAAGTCCAAAAGCCAGAGTGCTCCGAAGCTGGCAAGAATACCTAACAACGAAAATCGCCATTTTTTTGCGTCGGTCGATCCCGGCATGGTAAGCAAGTCTCTAGTAATTTCCGACAGTCCGGTTGGGGCAACAGGAGAGATTATAGCTCGAACCTGGTCTACTTCCGCTTACGGCCATTGGCAGCCATTCAATATACGGTGCATATGAACTACTTGGAGCAGGCGTTTCTGCCTCTTGTTGTGGATTGAGCAATCCAAGGTCATGCAATCTTGTGATTACCCATGGTGCAAACACGGTTGCCAATAAAAAGATGATGGCCACGATCAGGAAGACGCGAACAACTCTTTCCAATGACTTGACCTCAACAATTAGTAAGAGCGACCTTTAGGTTTTTGCGTGCTGTGCGACAAAGTTTCATTCACTCGATAGTTCGGCAGTGTCTGGCAAGATGCAGTCATTCGAACTGATCCAGTTTTCTCTCCGCCTTGTGAATGGCTTTCTCACAATTCGGAATAAACACATTCTTCACCCAGTCTCTATGCGGCGGGACGTCGCGGTTACCTCTTGTCTTCGGTCGAAAGAAAGCACGAAAACCGTGCCAGTCTGAGTGTGCACCAGTTTCCAGATACTCATGCGCTTTTGCTAGCGCGTCTTCGTGGGACTTGATGCGCGCGAGCAATGCTTTCTTCTTGTGGTCCATATGTGTTCATAGATGCAATACGTGAGCGTTCGCTTTGGGTCAGTAGCCGTCAGTTTGACCCTGACCAGGCGACTGGCTGCCCACTGCCAAGAGCGGACGATCATCGAAGTCTCTTCTAGGATTGTTCAAAACAGAGCTTTCCGTAGTATCGTCCGGCACGCCATTCTTCCGAATGCTTCCCAAAAACATATACGCTTTGGCCGCAGACGCCAAACTCGGGGCTCAATTGGCACGCCGCGAAGGAGCCATCGACCCGTTCGTACCAGATCGTGCCCGTACCTTGAGACACTAAGTCGATCACTTCTGGCTCACTGTTCTCCAGAATACTATCCAGGTTCTCGGGCGCGACACCTAGCCTAGTCCACTCACCCTGGCCCGGAAGTACGCATTCATCTCTAGGCACCGAACAACCGAGAAGCGTTGGGAGAAGTACAAAGAGTACCGCACATTTTGCAGTTCTATACATTGCGATGCGGCTCGAAAAGCTCTATCGGATGCCAAATGTCGTCGAGGATTTTGCTGCCTTAGTTCAAGGTTCGGGACCCAGATGGGAAAGTATGAACGTCTGCCTGGGGTCAGTAGCCGTCATTTTATGTTGGACCGGGCGACTGACGGTTTACGGCCGATTCTGTTGAAAAACTCCTGCTGATCTTACGTCAATGAGATAATAAAGTTGTGTTGATTACCGGAGTTTTTCAACAGAATCGGCCGGAACCGGACGTTCAATCGGCATCATGCTCGTAGCCTTGTTCCAGTAACCCCGCTTCCATACATGCATCATGCAACTCGTTACTGCGCTCTTGCCACTCGTCCCAGCTGATATCCCCGCTAGCGCCTGCTTCCGTCAATTCTGGATCAATATCCTCGGGGTACCATTGATAACGAATCCAGAGGCTGTCGTCGATTGACACCTTGCACGCACCACAATCAATATCTTTGAAATCGGATACGCACTCTTTGTAGGTGCTAGACCTGTGACCCGGATCGTGAAAGAGCTGTACAACGTACTGCCGTTTCTTACGGCCCGACGGAACAACTATGCCAAGTTCAATCTCACCACCCGAACGCCTGAAGGTAGACATGACGCCCGCCTTTCCAAACATCTCGGCGTATGCCCGACTGCGAGGATTCTCGGTCCGTTGCCACATTCCATCAATTAGTTTGTAACTCACCGAGTCCCATTCCGACTGAGGCTTGTCAGCGAAACATGGTTGGCAATCAATTCGGCCGAACTCCGAGTCCTCGAACTCTGAAACCAACCTTTCTATCTGCGGCTTCCGCTCCTTGACGTACTCTGACAGGCTTCGACCGTGCGGGGGCCATTCCCCACACGCGGATAGTGTGACAGTGGCAACACACGTACAGACGAATATTGCGGTTCCTCGAATTTGAAGCCCCTTTAGTGACTAGTAATGTCGGATCGCCGACCGGCCGGTTAGGGTTGTTAGCGAACCTTAATAATATCTCGAAATCAATCGTTCGACTGACCGCAGTTGAGGGCAAAACGGCAATTACCATTGGCAACTTTTGCCCAATTCGTCGATGACCTGCTAACCCGCTGCCACGAGAATGCCAGCCGATCAACCGGTGGCTTGCCAGATGTCTTCAACCCATCTGCGAATCTGCAGCGCTTCCTGCCAGCGGTCCGATAGCTCGTTCTGATTGGCATCGGTGATGGCGTAAGGTGGCGGTCCCAACTCACACAAAAACACGAGCGTTGCATCATCGTCATTGCGTCGGCGCCAACTCGCGATGCCGTCACGCCACCAGCCCTTGAAGATATCTACCCATTGCTGGTGCTGTGGAAAGTCCAGTTGCACTTGAACCTGCTCACGATTCGCGACTCGTCCCTGGAAACAATCCGATCGTTCCAGCACTGTGTTTACCCAGGCCGCATCGCGTTCATTGATCGGCGCTCGCAATTCGCGATCGACAACAAAGTGTGACAGGTCGGCGCAAAGTCGCATTTCCGGCACCAGTTCCATGAGCTGCAACGTGTAGTAGAGATCGTTTAGCAGGCTGTCACGGTGTGTCTCGAACAAAAGCTTGACGCCCCGCTCCTCCGCCTCCGCAATCCATCGCCGGACAACCGGGACGGCATCCTCCGGCCGGATAGGCATGACGCCACTGATCGCGTTCACCTGGCATGCGCCCATCTCGACAGCCAGATCGAGCAGCGGCGCCATCTCATCCTCGGTGTACGGAAACGCATTGATCATGCAGCCGAGTCTGTGCTTCTCGAACAGCGGTTTCAGTGCACGTGACTTCTCGATCTCATCAACACCCGGGTCCAGGCACATGCCGTCGTAACCCGCCTCGGCGACCATCGCAAACGACTCCTCGGGTGTGCGCTCCGGTCGGTTCGGATTGCGGAGTTCCATGCCCCACAAAGACTGGTAGATCTCAAGCGTCTGCACGGCTGTCCTCCCTGCGATCGCGCCCGACCACTAGTGCGTCCACGGCAATAGCCGTCGATTCATTGACGATTACCGGGTTGACGTCCACCTCCGAGATCACTTCACGCAATTCAAAGGCGAGCACCGAAAATCGTGCGGCAAGTTCGCAGAAAGCATCGACGTCGACAGCCGGGGAGCCTCTGACTCCATCGAGCAGCGGTCGAAGCTTCATCCGGTCGAGCAGGCGATGACAATGCGCCGCGTCGAACGGTGGCAACGCGAATTGCACATCGCCAATCGTCTCTGCCAGCACGCCGCCGAAACCGACGATAACGACCGGACCGAACTGCGGGTCTCGCTTGACGCCGAGAAACAACTCCTGTCCCGGCGCTACCGTCTCGGACACCAGTGCGTCATTGCCCAGCCGCGATCGCATTAGCGCGTACAGTTGCTGCAACTGTTCGGCATCCTGGATGCCGACGACGACACCACCAAGATCCGACTTGTGCAACAACCCTTCCCTCGCCGTCTTGAGCACAACCGGGAAATTCAGGCGCTTCGCCGCTGCCTGCAGTTCCTGCTCACCCGACACGGGTACCGGCTCGGTAGTCGTAACACCAAAGTCGGCCAGCAACGACAGCGACTCAAATTCAGATAGCGTATCGCCAGTGCGCAGCCGTGTTCGCCAGCGATCGACCGCTTTCCGGTCGACCGCCTCCGGCGCCCGCGACTCGCGCAACAGGAAGTCGCGGTAGTCAAACAGCGCTTTCACGCCGCGCAGAAACGGGGTCACGCCGTCGAGCACCGGGAATCCCGAGTGCGTGCTCGTCACCGCGACTTCGTCGCAGCTCGACCCCTGCGTCGCCGACACGAGCAGCACCGGTTTCCCCGAGTCCGCCCGCGCCCGCTGCATGTAATTCAGGTAGCCCGGGTAGATCTGCCCGTAGGGCGAGCGGTCGTGAACAACGGCACCCATCGCCGCGCCCTCGTCCTGCATCATCAGCGTCAACGCCGTCGTCATCTGCGTCGACGCATTTGGCCCACCGCGGCTCCAGCCATCCAGCGGGTTCACAGCCGGCAGTTCCGGGTCGATCACGGCTTCGAGCTTCGCGACCGTCTCGTCCGACAACTTCGTCAGCGGCACGCCCTCGGCCGCCGCCAGGTCCACGAGCAGCTGTCGTTCGCCGCCCGAGTCATGCAAGGTAACCAGCCCGCCCGCGCCCACCGGGTGCAATTCGGCAAACATGATCAGCATGTTCGCCATGTCGTTCTGGTCGCGCGCCCGCTGTACGCCATAGCGATCAAACAGGGCCTCGTAGGTCGCGTCGTCGCCAGCCATCGCACCCGAGTGCGATACCGTCAGTCTCGCCGATTCTTCCGTTCGCCCCACCTTCAGCGCCACGATCGGAATCCGCCGGTTTGCCGCTTTCTCGAGCGCCGCGCGAAAGCCTTCGGGGTTGCGCGCGGTTTCGACGAACAGGCCGACGACTCGCGTCTCCGGCAGGTCGAGCACAAAGTCGAGGTACTCATCCATCGAGACACTGAGTTCGTTGCCGGCCGATATCGCGACGTTAATGCGGAGACGCTCTTCGCAATCGATAATGCCCGACATCCCCGACCCGGAATGCGTGATCAGCGCAACATTGCCCGGCGGCGCATGATCGGCACTGTCGAATCCACAAGTCCAGACCGAGTCCCGCACGTTGTAGTACGCCATGCAGTTCGCGCCGCACGCGAGCATGCGGGCGTCGAGCAACTTCCTTTGTATCCGGTCTTTGAGCGGCGGATGCGTATCGTCGTCCATGACGAGCGTCGACTGGATCACGGCGGCGGGAATGCCGGCGGCAATCGCTTCGTCGAGTGCTGCCTCGAGGCGGCTGTCGGCAACCGCGAATGCGACGAGGTCCGGCGTTTCGGGCAGGTCTGCCAGCGCGGCGTAGCACTCGTGACCCTGCACCTGCTCGTAGCGCGGATTCACCGGGTAAGTGCGCCCCCTGAATCCACCCTTGGCCAGGTTGCGCATCACCCAGTAGCCAATCGTGTCGACACGCTCCGACGCGCCCACCACGGCAACCGAATTCGGTCGCAACAGCGGATCGAGGCGGTGCTTCTTCATACCGCTATTTGATCACACCGGGTTGGGCGGCGTCGCTCCACGGCGTGGCGGGAACCAGAACGGCTTGTCGACAATCTGCGCCTTGCACATCGCCCGGTTCCAGTGCATCTCGCGCTGGTAGTACACCTCCACCCAGACGGTGTCGCCCGGCTTGCCGTGCGGTGTCCGCACCGTACCGAGTGCGATGTTGGCCTTGCACACCGGTGACCAGACTGCCGACGTCACAAAGCCAATTTCCTTGCCCTTCGCTTTCGCGTTGGCGTAGATGTAGGAGCTGTGCGCAACCTTGTTGCCCTCGATATCCAGTTTCACAAGCCGCCAGGTCGAGCCATTGCGCTTCTCTTCCGCAAGCGCCCGGCGGCCGTTGAAGTTCGGCTTCTTGAAATCGACCAGCCATTCGAGACCGAGCTCCAGCGGTGACCGCGAGCGGCCTGTGCGAATGGTTTCGTCGACTGGCAGGAACTCGGCGTACGGCGCAAGGTAGCCCGCTTCGATGCGCGCGACTTCAAGCGCATGCGTGCCGATCGCGCGAATCTTGTACTCCTTGCCCGCTTCGAACAAAGCATCCCAGAGGTCCAGTGCCTTGTTCGGATCGATCCACAATTCGTAACCCAGGTCGGCCGTGAATCCCGTGCGCGACACCATCATTTCCGTGCCCTGGAAGTCGACGTGAATGAGGCCGAACGGTTTGAGCGTTTCGAGCCCCTCGACGCCCATGGTTTTCAACACGCTGTACGACGTCGGCCCCTGCACGGCGAGACCCGCAATGTCGTCGGTCTCGTGCTCGACATTCACGTCAAACCCGAGCGTCGCGTCCTGGAACCAGGCGAAGTGCCGCTCCTGGCAACACAGCCGGTACTCGCCCTCGCGCAGGTGGAAGATCGTGCCGTCGTCAATGACCTGGCCCTGGTCGTCGCACCACACTGCGTAGGCAACGCGTCCTGGCGCAACTTTCGCCATGTCACGCGTGACGAGACGATCGAGATAGTCGAGCGCGTCGGGACCGGTGATCCGGTACTTGGTCATCGGCGACAGATCGAACACCCCGGTGCCGTTGCGGATCGCAAAGTACTCGAGGTCCTCGCAGTACAACGCGTCCGGGCTTGAATAGCCTTTCCACTCGTGCCACTGGTTGACGATATCGATCTCGGCATGCCGCGGATAAAACGGTGTCTTGAGCGGTCCCTGCGGTACGGGTTCGCGAATGGTCATGATGCGTTCTCCCGGCTTAGGATGGCTCGCGCTGCATTTCGACCCGGCGCGCCACTGACGCCGCCACCCGGATGCGTACCCGCGCCGCACAGCCAGACGCCGTCGATCGGCAGGCGATACTGCGACGCGCCGTTGACCGGCCGCACGAACAGGAACTGGTCGAGCACCAGCTCTGCGTGGTGCCAGTGACCGCCGCTGATGTGAAACTCGCGCTCAATATCGGCCGGCGTCAGCAGTTCAGTTTCGACAACACGCTGACCGAGATCCGGCATGTAGTTCGTCAGCGTGTCCATGATGTCTTTCATAAACGCGTCTTTCGCCGCCTCGTCCCAGCCGGCCTTCAGCTCGTAGGGCGCGTACTGCACGACGGCCGACATCACGTGCTTGCCGGTCGGCGCCAGCGTCTCGTCGCGGAAGCTCGGGAATGTGATCTCCAGCACCGGTCGCGCCGACGCTTCGCCGTACTTGGCCGGGTTGAACGCGCGCTCCACGTAGTCTTCGCTCGGCGCAATGACGATGCGGTCGGCAAAATCCTTTCTTGAAAGGCCCTCGATGGCAGGCAAGCCGTCGAGCGCAAGGTGCAGTTTCGCCGCATTCCCCTTTGCACGCAGATGCGTAATGCGGTTCGCGAATCGCGTCTCCGCATGCCGCGCGCCGACGAGATCCAGTACCGTCGTTTTCGGGTCGGCGTTCGAGATCACGGTAAGTGACTCAAACTCCTCGCCCGATTCGGTTTCGACGCCGGTTGCCCTGCCGTTCGTAATGATGATTCGTTTCACCGGCATGTTGGTGCGAATCGTCACGCCCGCGTTGCGTGCGGCCTGCGCCAGCTCGTTGCTGACACTGCCCATGCCGCCGGCCGGGATCGCGTTGCGACCATGATCGCCGGCGAGACGATACAGGTACGTGAGATAGGTGTTCGGCGAACGCGGGCCGAGATGCGTGCCGAGCACGGCGTCGAGACTGACAGCCCCGCGCAACAGCGAACTTTCAAACCGTTCCGTCACCTCGTCGTGGATGTTCATGCCGATAAGGCGCAGGAACGCCTGCATGTCGTCCATGCCCAGCAGGCGCAGGTTGAGGCCGAGCTGGCCCAGCGTCGCAAGGTCCTCGAAACTCTTGGTGCCGAGTCTCGGTGGTTTCTTGTTCAGAAACTTGCGCAGCAGGTCCGCGAATTTTGTCGTGCGCTGCCGGAAGTCCCGGTATTCGGCCGCGTCGTTATCCGACACGCCCTGCACATCGTCGCCATGCAGGCGCACGTGGTTGCCATCTTCGGCCAGCGCGATTGTCGTCATGTCCTTGCTGGCAAGTCGCGGCGAGAGCTTCAGCTCTTTCCGAACTTCGGGCTGCAGCTGGTACAGCAAGTGTGCGCAGGCGGACACCGAATAGCCGTCGGCGAACTCCCGCGTCACGGCCGCACCGCCGACCTGCTCATTGGCTTCCAGCACGAGAACCCGCTTGCCCGCTTTCGCGAGCAATGCAGAGCAGACAAGGCCGTTGTGACCGGCACCGACAACGATTGCGTCAAATTTATCAGTCATCGCCAAAGTTCTCCGGTACGACGTTGGGGCGTTTCATGTCGCTCAGGATCTCCCTGGCCGCGTTTGCGCCGGGCGCGCCCATGATGCCGCCGCCCGGGTGGTTGCTCGACCCGCACATGTACAGGCCGTCGATCGGGCTGCGGTATTGCGCATACCCCGGCACCGGCCGGTTGAACAGGAGCTGGTCCATCGTCAGCTCGCCGTGGAAGATGTTGCCCTCGGTGATGCCGATCTCGTTCTCGATATCCTGCGGCGTGCGCACTTCCGCATGCAATACCAGGCTTTCGAAGTCCGGGCTGTAGGCCGAAATCTGGTCGAAGACCGACTTGCGGAAACCTTCCTTGTCCTCGTCGGTCCAGTCGCGACCATTGACCTGGCGCGGGCAGTACTGAATGAAGCAGCTCATGAAATGTTTGCCGGGCGGCGCCATCGTCGGATCGTTGGTGGTCGGGATGGTCATGTCGATGTACGGGTCTTTCGACCACGTGCCGTCCTTCCAGTCGTCGTACGCACGTTCCATGCGCTCCATCGAATCCGTGAAGTGGATGTCGGCCTGGTACAACGGGCTGTTCTTCGGCAACGCCGTGAACGTCGGCAAGCCGTCCAGCGCAATGTTGATCTTTCCGGACGAGCCGCGAATCTTGAAGTTCTCGATACGCCGGTGGAATTTCTCCGGCAGGTCGCTCTTATTCATGCAGGTCAGGAACGTCCGCTTGACGTCCATCGCCGAGACCACCGTGTTGGCGTGGATCTCGTCGCCGTTGTCGAGCGCAATGCCGGTAACCTTGCCCGACTTGACGATGAACTTGTCAACACCGGCCTCGGTGCGGATTTCGCCGCCGGCCGCCTGGAACGCGCCTGCAATTGCCTTCGCCACCGCACCCGTGCCGCCGCGCGCAAAGCCCCATGAACCGACGTTGCCGTCAACGTCACCCATGTAGTGGTGCAACAGGACGTAGGCTGTACCCGGTGAGTGAATGCCGAGCGCAGTTCCGATGATGCCGCTTGCCGAAAACGCCGTCTTGATGACGTCCGTTTCGAAGTACTCGTTGAGATAGTCCGCGACGCTCATCGTCCAGAAGCGGATCGTCTCGTTCATCCGATCCTCGCCCATCTCCAGGAACTTGCCGCCGATACGTGCCAGTTCCTTCAGGTCTTTGGGCCGGAACGAGGTCGGGTCCGGCGCCGTGCTCAGCAGGAAGTCGCGAATGAATCGGCACTGCCGCATCGTGTCGGCCGAGTAGTTCTTGTAGGCATCCGCATCCTTGCGCGAGTGGCGCGCCATCTCGCGATACGAGGCCTCATGATCGTCGTACGAACCGTAGTAATCGCCGTTCTGCATGAGCGTCACGGACCCTTCGTACGGCGTGACCTGCAATCCGTGCCTGTGCAGTTCGAGCGCGCGGTAGATTTCCGGGCGCAACAGGCTGCAAACGTAGGAGCAGTTGGAGTACCACCAGTCCTTGTAGAGATTGCGGCTGACCGTTGCGCCGCCGATGTAGTCGTTCTTCTCGACACAGACGACATCCAGCCCGGCTTTCGCAAGGAACGCGGCGGTTGTCAGTCCGTTGTGACCGGCACCGACAACAATAGCGTCATAGGTTTTCATCAGGCTTGGGGTCCTCCGGCGGCGGCTTTTTGTTGCTTTAGTTTTGGCAAGGTAATGTCCACTGCGCTCTCGAATTTGTCCAGCGTTTCATCGAGACATTCCACATTGTGAGCCTCACACAGGAACCACGGCTCGCGCGAGTCCGGTTCAATGAGAATGCCCTGCTCGTGCATAACCGGTGCGAGCGTGTCGTAGAACGCGTAGTCCGAGTTCACCCATTCACGGTAGTTCGACGGCGGCGTTTCGGCAAAGAACAGGCCCATGAGCGCCGGATGACCGGTAAAGCTGTGTTCAATACCTCGTGCACCCAGGATCCTGCTGAGTCCGTGTTGCAACTTGCGACCATAGCTTTCGATATCGGCCAGCGCCGTCGTTTCGTCGAGAATCTCGAGCGTCTTCGCGGCGGCGGCCAGAGATACGCCGTGTGCGGTGAACGTACCGCCATGCACGACGTTGTCTCCGATCTTGCGCATGACGTCCTCGCGACCGGCGAGCACCGACAGCGGGTAGCCGTTACCGATCGCTTTCGCAAACGTGCAAAGGTCGGCTTTGATGCCGAACAGTTCCTGCACACCGCCTTTTGCGACGCGAAACCCGGTCTTGACCTCGTCGATGATCAACAGCACATCGAACCGATCGCAGATTTCACGCACGTCCTGCATGTATTGCGCGTCGGCCGTTATCGCGCAGCAGTTCCCCATGATGGGCTCCATCAGGAATGCCCCGATGTCGTCACCCTTCCGTTTCAGCAGGTCCTCCAGGGCGTTGGCGTCGTTCATCGGAACGGTATGAAACAACTGCTTCGTCACGGTCGGAATGCCTTCGCCGAACGGTTCGATCGGCGGCGCCGGGTCGCCCTGTTTCCAGTCGTCGTACTCCCTGCCCCACATAACCATGTTTGACATACCGTGGTAGCCGCCTTCCATGACGACGTGCCCGTCCTTGCCTGTGTAGGCGCGGGCGACGCGCAACGCCGCCATCACCGCTTCGGTGCCCGAATTCGAGAAACGCACCAGTTCGGCCGCGGGCACCATGTCGCTGATGCGGCAGGCGACTTCGTATTCGCGCGCCGTCGAAAGCGCAAACACGCCGCCGACCTTCTGGCCGTCTCGTGCCGCCTCGTCGACGCGGTCATCGGCGTACCCCAGGATGATGGGGCCGTACCCCAGGCGGTAATCAATGTATTCGTTGCCGTCGATATCCCACACGCGACCACCCTCGCCGCGGTCGATGTAGATGGTCTTGTCGTCGCCCCAGTAACGGAAATTGGACGCGACGCCCAGCGGCAGCTTCGTGTTGGCACGCTGGAAATGGGCATTCGAACGGGACAGGCTGCGCATGGGGGCCTCCGGTGGCGGGCGCAAAAAATGAATGAGTATTCATTCATATTCTGCCATAATGAGCGCATGGCCGCCACAGCGAAAACAACCCGACGCACCGCATCTCGCGAAAAGCGCCGCCGGCAGCTGATCGAGGCAACGATGAAGTGCATCGCCCGCAAGGGCATGGGCAGCACGTCGATCGGCGACGTCGCGACCGAAGCGGGGTTGTCGCAGGGCATCGTCAACCTGCATTTCGACAGCAAGGACAACCTGCTGACCGAAACGCTGCGCTACGTATCGGACGAGTACCAGAACCAGTTCGACAAGACGCTGGCTGGGGCCGGCCCCTCACCCGCCGAAAAACTCCGCGCGCTGATGGCGCTCGACTTCCGACCGTCAATTTGCGACCGCCGCAAGCTCGCCGTGTGGTTCGCGTTCTTCGGTGAGGTGAAGTCGCGCCCGACGTACCGGCGCATCTGCGAAAAACACGACGACTACTATGATGACGTCGTGCGCGAGCTGTGTGCGGCAATCATCAAGGACGGTGGGTACCGCGGCGTCACCGCCGACGCGGTCACGACGATCCTCGCCTCGACGACGAACGGCTTGTGGCTGTCGCACCTGATCAATCCCAAATCATTCGACCGCAGCGATGCCATGCGCGCGATCGATGAATACCTTGAAACCGTGTTTCCGAATCATTTCCCACTGAGAGAACGTCGTGAAGATTGAAATCAGCGAAGACGCCCGCCATTGGCAAACGATCGCGCGCGAGTACGCCGACGAATACCTGCAACCGCACGAAGTTGAAGCCGAACTCAACGATGGCGTGCTGCCGGACGAGATCACGAACCGCAACAAGAAGCGGGCGATCGAACTCGGTTTCACGGCAATCGACGTTCCGACGCAATACGGTGGGCTTGAACTGCCGATGGAGTCCCAGGTTGCGATCTGGGAGCAGCTGGGACGCGTCACGAATGCGCTGTCCTGGTGTTTCTCCGAGCCCCAGGAATGGATGTTCGAAGGCTGCAGCGAAGCGCAGATCGAGTCGTACATCCTGCCGCTGATGCACGGCGAGAAAAAAGACTGCTACGCAATCACGGAAGAGGGGCCCGGCTCCGACGTATCCGGCCTGCAGGCAACCGCTGTGCGCGACGGCGACGACTACATCCTGAATGGCGAGAAGTGGTACGTGACCAGCGGCAACCTCGCCGATTTCTTTTTCTTCCAGGCGCGACTGCCGGACGAAGACGACGACGCCCTGTTCTTTGTCGACCAGGGCACGCCTGGCATTGAGGTGACGGCGACGCCGAAGTTCACGCACACCTACGGTGCGCACCACCCGACCTACCGGTTCACGAACGTGCGCATTCCTGCCGCGAACCGCATCGGGCAGCCCGGCGATGGCATGGCATTTACGCACAGCTGGTTTCGCCACGAACGCATCATGATCGGCGCGCGCAGCTGCGGCGCGATGGCGCGGCTCATCGAAGAAGCGACCCGATTCGCCAACGAGCGCATGATCGGCGGTGTCCCGCTCAGCGAAAAGCAAGCCATCCAGTTCATGCTCGCGGATTGCGTCACCGAGCTGTACGCGTCACGGCTGATGACCTACGACACAGCGCGCGTGGTCGACCGTGGTGACGACGTCAAGGGGCAGCATGCTCGCTGCTCTGTCACCAAGCTGTTCGTTTCGGAGGCGGCCAACCGCGTTGCTGACCGTGCCGTACAGATATTCGGCGGCCGCGGTTACATGCGCGAAAATGTCGCGGAGCGGTTTTTCCGCGAACTGCGCGTGGACCGCATCTGGGAAGGCACCAGCGAAATCCAGCGCCTGATTATTGCACGCGCCCTGCTGAAGCGCGGCCTGCACGGGGTCTAGTCAGGCGCGCTGCATTTCCTGCAGGACCCACTGGATAAACTCGCTCTCGAGGCGCTCCATGCCGGAGAACGGGCCCGGCTCGTAGTACTTCGAGTGTACGCCCTTCGAGTTATTGACGATGATCGTCTTGTCCGCATGTGTCGTGATATCCCAAAGCCACACCAGCTCGTCCACGTTGTAGTCCTTGCCCTCCTCGGCATCACCGCGAACCATCCAGAATATCTCGCAGCATGAGCTGCGGTGTTCGACCGGCGTGAACACGTAAGCAACCACGTGATCGCTGTACGCCAGCAGGTAGGAGAACGGACCGAAGCTGAAGTCCGACGCGCCTCCATCGTAATCCGTCAGGTTGCCGAGCAACGGCGCCACGGGCTGGCCGTCACGGCTGCCTGTCTTGTATTTCTTGAACATCGCCGTGCGCGAATAGCCATAACCGATCTCTCCCGGGCGCGCATGTACGTCAACGCGATTGATCTCCCAGTTGCGCAGACCGCAGGATTCCATTTTGTCCAGCATGTGATTTTGCACGCGATCCTGTTTTTCGTCGTCCAGCATCAGCGTGTGCATCGCCGCATACTCGGGATGCGCCGGCGCACAGTGGTAGCACTCGGCATAATTTTCGACCGACAGCTTCCAGTTTGCCGGGATGTCGTACTGCTTGCGCGCGGCGACCTTGAGGTTCGGGAAATCGAACGCCGCCATCGGCTCGGCAAGATCCCTGATGCAGTTCTCAAGGGACGGGGGATCATCGGTGAACGCCACGAAGACCAGCCCGTGCACAACGCCGACCGACACCGGCTTAAGGCTGTGGGCCTGCATGTCGAAATCCTCCGGCATGTCGCGTGCGGCAAACAGGTTGCCATCCACGTCGTACATCCAGCCGTGATAGGGACACGAGAATTTGTCGGTACTGCCCTGCTCTTCGAGGCACACCAGCGAACCGCGATGCCGGCAGACGTTGGCGAACCCCTTCATGACACCGTCATTGCCGCGCACGACAATCGCCGATTCGTTGGCGACGTTCAGCACCCGAAAGTGACCGGGCTCCGGAAATTCCGACTCGTGCCCGACGAGAATCCAGTTGCGAAAAATGACGCGCTCCAGTTCCAGGTCGTAGACATCCGGGTCGGTGTAGAACCGCTGGTCGAGTGAGTATCCGGGTGTGTAGTCGGCGACGAGTTCGCTGACGGAGCGGGTGTCTTCTTTCACGTCATGAAACTATGCTGGGGGTGATCTTGTTACGATAGCACACGCCTTATATGTCGCCAGCCCCGAGTCCACACCGTGAAATGACGGACCAGTTCAACAATGCCGCTGACGTGATCGCAGCCGAGAATCCGCACCTTCCGGTGTACTGCGTGTACCCGAATGTGTACCGGAAATCGACGCGACGTTTTCTCGATGGGTTCCCCGGCCGAACGCTTTACGCGGTCAAAGCAAACAACCATCCGCTGGTCGTGCGAACGCTCTACGACAACGGCGTGCGTCATTTCGACTGCGCCTCACTCGTTGAAGTTGAGCTCGTTGCCCGCTTGTGCGGCGACGCAACGATTTACTTCATGAACCCGGCGCGCCTCCCGGGTCACGCGCGGCTCGCGCAGCAAAAATTCGGCGTGCGACATTTCGTTGTCGATCACCACAGCGGCCTGCAACCGTTGCTCGAAGAAATCGACGCGGCGCGCAGCGTGATATTCGCCCGCATGGCGGTGTCTCACGAATCCGCACTCGAAAACCTGTCAAAGAAGTTCGGCGCCAGACCGGAGAATGTTCCCGATTTGCTGCGGGCAATTCGCGCAGCCGGTGCCGAGCCTGCGCTCGCGTTCAACGTCGGCACCGGGGTCATCGATCCGGCCGCTTACGCCGAGTCAATGCTCGTTGCGCGCGACGTATTGCAGCAACTCGATTTCAAAATCCGGTTGCTGGACGTCGGCGGCGGCTTCCCGATCTCCTACCCGGACTTCGACGTGCCCGAGCTCGAAGCATTCTTCGCTCGAACCGAAATGGCTCGCGCAGACGTGCCACTTGCCGACAACGCCGAGCTGCTCTCAGAGCCCGGCCGTGCGCTCAGCGGGCCAGGCCTGTCCGCGATTACCCGCGTGTTGCTGAGGAAGACCGACCGCATCTATCTCAATGACGGCATCTATGGCGCTTTCTGGGAGCTGCGCTTCAAGGGCCACCTCAAGTACCCGTGTCGCGTCTACCGCCGCGGTGCACTGGTCGAAGGTGATACACGACCGTTCCGGATATTCGGGCCGACCTGCGACTCGACCGATGAACTGCCGGCGCCGGTAAACCTGCCCGCAGACATCGCGGTCGGCGACCATATCGAGTTCGGCTCGATCGGCGCCTACAGCCTGAGCGGAAGAACGGATTTCAACGGTTTTTTCAGTGATCGTGTCGTAACGATCACCAACGAGGACGCCCAGCCACCGGTGTAGTCACTGGATTGGTGCGAGGGAGTGCATGAAGGCTTCGAGCTGCCGCAGCTCGCGGCGCGACAGGCCGAGTGGCTCGGCTTCGTTGTGGCCGATCATGGCCTCCGGCGCTTCGTTGTAGTGCTCGAGCACGGCCATCAGGTCCGGCAGCTGGCCCTTGTGCATGTACGGCTGTGTGTTTTCCAGGTTTCTGAGCGACGGGGTCCGAAACGCCCCGATGAGCTCGGTGCCTGTACGCACGAAATCCAGCTCGACACAACGACGCGACTCGTCATCGCTGTAAGGACCGCGGCAGTTGAATTCGTTTTCCAGTACCTCGCGCACGCCGGCAGCGCGTCCCTGGTCGGGCACCTCGCCCGGAAAACTGATCACGCCGGTGTTGTGAAACTCGTTGTTGCTCAGCAGTGGCCCGTTGTGGCACTGCATACATTCTGCGTCGCCAATGAACAGGTGCAGCCCACGGGCTTCGTCGGCGCTGAGTTCCTCAGAGTCGACATCGCCTGCAGCCAGCGCGGCGGCATAGCGATCGAATCGAGTCTCTGTTGGCATTACGGTACGCTCGAACGCCGCGATCGCCTTTCCGACGTTGGCGAACACGACGTTGACGGTATCGGTCGCCGGCGGCGGACCGAACAGTGAATGGTATTGCTCCCGGTAGGCCGTATCGGACAGCACCAGCTCGACGACCCGTTCACGACTGGTGCCATGCTCGTTCACGTCTTCGAGCGGCGCGAGCGCCTGCGCCCACTGGCTGTCACGGCGCCCGTCCCAAAACTGCCACGGACTGTAGGCTGTCCCGGTAATGCTCGGTGTGTTGCGGGCGACCGTTCCAAGCGCCTGTCCTTTCTGCAGGCCGTCGGTGAAATTCCGGATCGGCTGGTGGCACGTGGCACAGGAGATCATGCCGTTGGCGCTCAGGCGCGGCTCGTGAAACAGCTGTTCACCCAGGAGCGCAGCCGTGGGCTCGTCGGCAACCGCGTTGGTCGGGTCTGGCGGCAGTGCGGGCAACGAGTGCAGCGCCAGCGACTCGATGAGCGCGAGTTCGGCTTCACTCCAGTCCGGGTACGTCGCGGGTCGCATTTGCCAGCCGTAGGCCACTGCCGCGACCAGGACCAGCAGCGCGATGAACTTGAACAGTCGGGGCATCACAATTGCAGCGGAATGATCACGATCGACGTTTCGTCGTCGGACCTGATCGTTATCTCGATCTCCCAGTAGCCACGCATGTGAAACCTCAGCCCGTCCACCCGGTATTTGCCGTCGCCAAGATCCTCAGTTACGCGTGGCCGCGTCGGCAGGCCATGGTCGTGCTCCGGCATGCCGCCGCTGACCTCGAGCGTGGCGCCTTCGATAGCAGTGCCGTCCTCCGTCTCAATGTGCAGGATCCAGCTGTGCATCTTGTTGATTTCAATGTCACCGTCAGGCGACATCCAGGTCACGACGGGGTCAGACGCCGCCACGGGCAGGGCAAAAACAAGCAACAGGGCGGCAGCGGACGAGCGGCCGAACCAGCGGCGAAAACGGCCACTCATCACGAGGTATTGCACCTGGATCAGCACGAGCAGACCGATGATGAAGGGCCAGTAGCCGAGCCCGGTAAAGCCGACCTCGAACGGAAACACCGACGCGTACTCGACACCTGTCTCGGGGTGCCGCGCAGAAACGATGCCGATGAAGTCCCCTTCCTCGGAAAATTCATGCAGCACGGTGTACACGCTCGGCTCGACTTCGGGTTCGCGGTACAGCACCGTCACGGCATCGATATCGGGGATTTGCTCTACGTCTTCCATTCGAGCGAACCGGCCTTTACCGGTCACGTCACGAATAATGCGAAATTCGATCGGCATGTACGACAACGCATCGTGTTCGTACTCCATGACGAAAACGCTTTCCGAGGCGACCGGCAGGTCTTCGCAGAACTGCTCGTGGCCTGTGACGCGCGGTTGGTAGATCTTGAAGTGTGCCCGCAGGTAATTGACCTTGATGATGCACAGATCGTCTTCTTCGACGACGCCGCCATGACCCCATGCGGCTGCCGAGAACCAGAAACAGAGACAAACCACAGCCAGACGGTGCACAATCATCGCCCCCATATAATCACACTCCGCACCCGCCCGAAACCGTGACTCTGCTCCTCAGCATCGCCGCGCTGCTGCTCGGCCCGCTTCTGTACGGCGCCATGCGCCGATGGCCGGCCGCACGCCGTATCTTCGACGCGCTGGTCATTGCGGCGATTGCGGTGATCGTGTTTCTTCACATCATCCCTGAAGCCTGGGAACAGGCCGGCTATCTGGCCGTGGCAATACTCGTCGCGGGCGCCCTGTTCCCGATGCTTCTGGAACGGCTTTTTCGCAGTGCTCACGAAACGGCCCATCGGGCAATTGTCGTTATCGCTGCCGCCGGCCTTTTGCTGCACGCGGTAATCGACGGCCTCGCGCTGCTGCCTGCGACGGGTTCCGGCGTTGCGCTCGGGATCATCCTGCACCGCATCCCGGTCGGCATGGCAGTCTGGTGGATCGTGCGACCCAATCTCGGCATGAAAACCGCCATCGCGATGTTCGCCGCGATCGTACTGGCGACATCGATCGGCTACTTCGCCGGTGAAGGCATTTTTGACCTGGCGAATCCGCGTGTCGTCGCCCTGCTGCAGGCTTTCGTTGCGGGTTCGCTCGCGCACGTTGCGGTATTCGGTGTCCGCCACGATCACGATTCGCACCTCAGGACATAATCGGTAAAAAATCACCGCAACACGTTGTGTCTTGCAGCAGGAACGCTTAACGTAGCACCTGGCTTTTGTTCCGGGGAGATGGCCATGTCGTACCCTTCCTTGCTGCGCAATACCGCAGCGGTTGTTGCCGTGTTCGTCCTGAGCGGTTGTGCTGCCACCAGTAACGTCAAACAGGTCGATCGGCTGGACTCCGTCGGCGAAGACCCGAAGATCCTGCTCATGCCGCCCGACATACGGTACTACCTGTTCACGGCGGCCGGTGTTCCCGAGCCTCACGAAGAGTGGACAGAAGCCGCTCGCACGAATTTCGGCAACGCCGTTGTCGAATACGCAGCATCGATCGAGTCCGACCTGGAGGTCGTCAATGCGGATGACCTGTCCGAGGACGAAATCACCTACGAGGCTTTGCACGGTGCGGTCGGCCAGACACTGATGGACCATCACTTCGGCATGTTCAAGCTGCCGGCCAAAGAAGGCGCGTTCGACTGGTCGCTCGGCGAAGGTGTCAGCTCGATCGGTGAAGAGTACTCGGCCGACTATGCGCTCTACGTGTTCTATCGCGATTACCAGGCTTCCGGCGGTCGCGTCGCGTTTTCTATCCTGGCGGCAGCTGCCGGCGTCGCGGTTCCGATGGGAGCGGAAGTCGGTTTCGCCTCGCTCGTCGACCTGAAGACCGGCGACATCGTCTGGTTCAACGTGGTCAATGCGGGCTCCGGCGAACTGCGCAAGGAGGACGGTGCGGTAACGGCTGTCCGCAACCTGTTCCGTGATATGCCCACCGGTGTCGACGAGGCGCCCGCGGAAGACTGATGCGCATTGTCGCCCTGCTGGCAGCAACCTGGTTCGCGGCGGCGACCGCCATGCCTGTGGTCGCCGATGAGGAACTCGATCACGTATTGCCCCCCGGCTACAAACCGGTCGAGGAAAAAGACGAGCGCGGTCTCTGGATGGAGATGCGCGAATACGAAAAGCAATTACTCAAGTCCCCGCTGCGGGTCCGCGAGCACGACATCAATGCCTACATGAACGAGGTTGTCTGCCGTGTCGCTGCAGATTACTGCGACGACTTTCGCGTCTACGTTATCCGCAACCCCGGATTCAACGCGTCGATGACGGCCACCGGCATGATGCAGGTCTGGACCGGCATGATCGTGCGCGTCGATTCAACGGACCAGCTGGCAGCCGTTATCGGCCACGAGATCGCCCACTACACACGCGCGCACTCGATTGAAACGCTGAGAGCCCTGAAAAAACGCATGGCGACCGGCCTGTTCTTCGACATTCTGCTTGCCGCAACGACGGGCTACGGCGGTGCCGGCCAGGCGATGGCGGCTGCAAGCATCATGTCGTTCAGCCGCGAGCACGAAACCGAGGCCGACATTCTCGGCACGCGCCTGCTCGCCGACGCCGGCTACGATCCGCACGCCTCCTACCAGGTCTGGAGGGCCGTTCTTGCCGAAGAGGAAGCGGCCGCGGTGAAGAGCCAGAAGCCCGGCGTCTTCGCGAAGACTCACCCGACCTCCGAAGACCGTGCCGATTACCTGGAGAACCTCGTTTCGACGAACTTCGGCGAGCCGGATTTCGAGCGCAGCACCGACCAACGGTTCCTCGACATCCTGAATTCGCACTACCTGTTGCTCATGGAGGACCAGCTGGACACAAATCGTTTCGGGCGCACGTCGGAGTTGCTCGAACGGCATCTCCAGATGGGCGTCGAGCCGAGCCTGGTGCGGTATTTCTACGGTGAGATGTTTCGGCAGCGCGGTGAAGATGGCGACGCCGAACGCGCAAGAGACGCCTACCTGCATGCCATCGAGCTCGGCAAGGCGCCGGCAGATGCTTACAGCAATCTGGGCTACCTCTACCTGAAGGCCGACGACATGGACAATGCCAGGAAATACTTTACGCAATACCTCGACATCAATCCGGACGCCTCAGACCGGGCGATGATCGAGTTCTACCTCGAGGACGAATCATGAATATCCGCATCCTGTTATCGATCGGCATCATCGCGGCGCTTGCCGGCTGCGTACCCACCTACTCGCTGGTACAAACCGGCACGGTCGCGGTCGGAAACCTGCAGCTTGTGGCGCCCCCCGCGATGAACCAGGCGCCGCCGGTGCACGCACCGACGCTGCGCAAGGACTCGGTATTGTGGACAGCCGACGGCCCGATGCTCGACCAGATCATCGTGATCCCCGGCGTTGCGGATGGCGAGACGCTGATTGTCGCGCCGCGAAATTCGTCCGCGGCATTGCCGGCGTTCAAGGCCGGTATGTTGCCGAACGAGATCGAGGAACTTGCCGAATCGACATTCGTGAAACTCTATGGCGAAGGCAACGCTGTGGTGACCACCGCCGGTCTGCGGCCGTACCGCTTCGGCGAGAATCGCGGCTTCATGTTCGACGTCGACGTCACCATCACCGACTCACCCAAACAAAAGGGAACCGTTGGTGCGTTTATCGCCGACGACGAGCTCTACATGGTGTTCTTCATGGCAGCAACGCCGCACTACTTCGACAAGCACAAAGACGCGGCCACGGCCACGATCCAGAGCGCGAGGCTGGTCGCGTCCGTCGACTAGACCGACCCGATAAGCTCGACGAGCAGTCCGCCGCAGGCCGCCGGGTCGAGGTAGACCAGGCGTTTCTCACCGTACTGCACCGGCCCGTCCGGGGTGACATGACCGGGACCGATACCCTGGTCCGCAAGAACTGCCAGGCAGGCGTCGAGGTCGGTCACGCGCCACGCCACGTGATTGATGCCGGCGCCACCGGACGGCGTTGCGAGTAGCATCGCTCGGGACTCCTCGGAAACCGGCTGGATGATTTCAAACTCGACGTCGCCAACAGTGACGAATGCGAACCGCGTCGGCGTCGACACATCCGCTTTCTCCGGGACATAGCGCACATCGTCCGCGCCGTACAACTTGCGAAACCCGTCGACCGCGGCCTCCAGGTCTGCGACGACATGACCCACGTGCTGCAAGCCGATAATGTAGTCTTTGAGTGCTTTGACAATTGTCAAAGGTCCGTCTCCGCGCTGCCAATATGATGACCTTATGCGAATACTGATCCTCGGGCTAGGCAACATCGGGCGCGCGCTGGCGGAACGCCTGCGTGAACAGGGGCACACGGTCATCGGCACGACGACCACGCCGGCGAAGGTCGACGCCCTGTGCGAGCACGTTGACGAAGTGGCCGTACTGTTCGGCCACGAGGCCGACAAGGTCAGAGCGGCAGCATCCGGCTGCGATGCCATCGTCGTGACGGTCGCACCGGACGCTCGCAAAAGCCGCACCGTCGAAGAGCGCGAGGAGAACTACCGGCGGGTCCTGGTCGACAGCTGTGAAAACGCCGCGGCGGCGTGCGACCGGGTCATCTTCGCGTCATCATTCTCGGTGTACGGCGACGGCGGTAACGGCACGGACCCGATTAACGAAGACACCCCTTGCGGCAATCACGAAGAGCCATCGTCGAAGTACTACCAGCTTGCCGAACGCGCGACGTTGAGTGCAACAAAGGGTTGTGTGCTGCGCTTCCCCGACATGCACGGGGCGCCCGGCGACCTGAGCTACGTGGATCGCGTCCGCATGTGCCACGACTACATGGGCGGCAAGGCCATCTTCGCCGCGGACGTTCCGCTCTATTGCATTCACTATATAGACGTCGTGCGTGCGCTCGAGCATGTCCTGGTCGAGGGGCTCACCGGTACCTTCAACGTCTGCGACGATGCAACCGTGCCCTACACCAACAAGCAGGTGTTCGACGCAATCTGCGACGCCGAAGATCTTCCGCGACTGGAGTTTCTTGGCCATATACAGATGCCCAACCGGCGTATCTCGGCCGCTCGCATCTACGCGACAGGTTACCGGGTCGAGCACGCCGACCCGAATCGCGCTGTCGTCGAGCAGTCCGGCGCGTAGGCGTGGCCAACGTCGTCATCACCGGCAGCACGAAGGGCATTGGCCGTGGTCTCGCAACCGAGTTCGCCGCGCGCGGACATGGCGTATTGATCTGCGGTCGCACCCAGTCATCGGTTGACGAGGGACTCGCCCGGATCGGGGAACAACCCGGTCGCGTGGTCGGCCAGCCCTGCGACGTCAGTAGTCGTGACGACCTGCAGGCACTCTGGGACCGGGCGCAATCCGAGTTCGGCGGCGTCGACATCTGGGTCAACAATGCCGGGCTCGCGCGCACCATCTGGCCGATCGTCGACACGCCGCCCGACCAGATCGACGCGATGCTCGGCATCAACATGCCGGGCACGATCAATGGTTCGATCATCGCCGCCAAAGGCATGACGGCACAGGGCGAAGGCAAGATTTTCAACGTGCTCGGCGGCGGCAGCGACGGCGAGTATTTTCCGGGTATTGCGATCTACGGCACGACGAAGCGCGGACTCGACTACTTCACGACAGCGCTCGCGAAGGAACTGCAGGGCTCCGGTGTCATCGTCGGGCGGATTCGCCCCGGCATGGTTGTCACGGAAGCCGTGATCCGGGAGGCGAAGGCCAATCTCGAGAACTTCGAGAAGTCGCGCAAGATGATGAATGTGCTCGTTGACCAGGTAGAGACGGTTGCGCCGTTTCTCGCTGACGAGATGCTCCGGTTCGACCGGACCGGGAGCAAGATTCGCTGGCTGACAGGTGCGAAGATCGGCATGCGCATGCTGAAATCGCGCTTCAGGTCGCGTCCCGACCAGTTCGAACGCTTCGGTTTATAGGAGACCCCATGTCAGGCCACGCCGATACCAAGACCATCGACCAGTTTCTCGCGGAGAATCCGGACGTCGACGTAACGCCCTACTGGGAGCGATGCTGGAAGATCCTTTCGGGCGTCAAGGAGCGCATCGCCGATCGTTTCACGGATCTCGAACGCGAGGAAAACACGAAAGATCGCAACTACTACACGTCGCCAAACGGAGAATGGGAGGGCTCGATGAAAGCGTGGTCGGGGCCGGGCATGGAGTGGCTGGTGAACTCGTGGCTCGGCAATCGGCAGGCGTCGATCCTCGATATGAACGCAACCGCCTTCCTCGGCCAGGAAACCGACGTTCCGCATCTCGTTATCGTGTTCGGCACGATTCCGAACCTGTTTTTCTACGCCGACTACACGCCGCGCCGCGATCTAATGCAGGACGTCGACTACCTCGATCGTTACTACGGTGATGACGTCAACCAGTGGTATCTGGGATTGCGTGGCCACGAGAACTTCCAGTGGTCGGTCAGCCACGGTAACTACATGCGAGCGCTCACCAACCCGGTGACTCAAAGCCTCATGGGCGACCTGAACCACGACAACATCGACATTCTCGAGAAGTATGTCGACGAAATGGTGACGCGCTGGCTCGGCTGGCTCGATACGGCCGAGCCGGTACCCGAAAAGCAACGCGCCGCATTGCGGAAACGCGACCACACGGTCCGCGAGATGGGCTACGCACGAGACCCGATGAACAAGCTTGCCGTGCAGGTTTTCGGCGAAGGCATGGTCGACGCGATGGTTGAAATGCGCATGGGGCGGGAGCAGATGAAGCGGACCGGCCAGTGAACCTGCTCGGCATCGAGCGTTCGCCCGGGATATCCGCTGCACACCTGTGGGCGTACCTGTACGCGGTGCTCGTATCGTCGGCCTACGCCGGGGCGCTCGCCGTCCTGCAACCCGGCGTCCTGCAAAGCATGGGCATCCCGTTCGCGGAACAGGGCAACCTGACCGGCAATCTCGCCGCCATGCAGGAGATCATCTTCTTCGTCCTGCTGCTCGTCATCGGCGCGGTGTCGGACAACGTCGGCCGCAAGGCCGTGTACGTATTCGGCCTGCTGACGACGGCCGTCGGCTTTGCGCTGTACCCGACGGCGGGCAGTGTCCCCGAACTGTTTGGCTACCGCGCAATCGTCGCCGTCGGCAGTGCCGCGATGCTCGGCATGATGGTGACCGTGATTGCCGACTATTCCACAAACCGCACCCGCGGCAAGGCAAACGGCGTGCAGGGCTTCGTCGCCACGCTCGGCGCGTTCATACCGCCCATCCTCGCCGGGCTTCCGGCGCAGTTCGTCGCGAAGGGCTACACGGAAGTCGGCGCGCAACAGGCAACGTTCAGCATCGCGGCCGCGCTCGGCGTCTCTGCCGCGATCATCGGCTTCTTCGGGCTCGCGCCCAGGGCCACGCAGATTACGGCGGCTGCAGGCGAGTCGATTGCCCGAATTCTCAGCGACGGCGCGAAAGCCGCGAAGGACAAGGGCATCGCCCTGGCCTACGGAGCGTCGTTCATCTCGCGCGGCGACCTTGCTGTGACCGGTGCGTTCCTCGGGCTGTGGCTGTCCATCTACGGGCAACAGAATTTCGGCATGACGCAAAGCGAAGTTATGGGACAGCTGATCAAGCCCGCCGCCCTCACCGTCGTGTCGGGCGCGCTCGTTGGCTCGCTGCTCATGGGCTTCGTCGCCGACCGGATTTCCAGGGCCGCGGCGATAACCGTCGCCGCCGGGTTTGCAGCCGCAATCTACATGAGCATGTTTTTTGTGCAAGACCCGACCGCACCGTGGGTCAAGGTCTTGCTGTTCCTGATGGGCATGGCCGAGATTTCGGCTTTCGTCAGCAGCCAGGCACTGTGCGGCCAGCAGGCGAGTCCACGTCACCGCGGCGCTATCTTCGGTTTCTTTGGCGTCGCGGGTGCCATCGGCATTTTGATCGGCACGAAAGGCGGCGGCATGTTATTCGACAAGGTCGGCCCGTCAGCACCCTTTGTCATCTTCGGCGCACTCAACCTCGTCGTGTTCGCCTGGGGCCTCGCCGTGCACCGAAAGGTCAAGGTGCCGGACTGGGGCCAGACCCCACCCGCCGGGGTCTGACCCCGGCGAGTGGGGTCTGGCCCCGGCGAGTGGGGTCTGGCCCTGGCGGGTGGGGTGTGCGCCAAGTCTGCGACCCCACTTCCGCATCAGCTTGCCGGGATCTCGGCTTTCGCTTCCACGCCCTGGTTCTGCAATACGCCGATCATGAAGTCCGAAACGTCGCTGCCAAGCATGCCGTCAATCTTGTTCCACACCGGATCGATCTCGCGATTGAAGATAAGCTTGCGGTTCTCGGCGTCGCGAGCGGCACCCGCCTCGCCGCGCACGTCGATGTCGTCGACACCCTGCTCGACCAGCCCGAACCAGTGCTCGAGATACACGTCGGCCGCCGGAAAAATTGCCGACTCGTAGGCTTCCGGCGTCGTGCGCTGCGCCAGCATCCACGGCGACATGATGGCACGCTGCCGCGGCGACAGTTGCGCCGGGTAGACGCCATCGGTGTTCAGTACCTGCGACTGCGTGTCGGTCAGCGGTACGTAGCACCGCTGCATGTACTCGTCGTTGATGCCCAGGTCGCAGCGCTGTACGAGATCCAGGTGAAACGAATACATGTCACCACCGTCCGGGAAATTCGGGTCCATGCCCGGCGGCATCTTCGTGTAAACCGAGTCGAGCGTGAACGTCGGCACCCGCGAATCCGGCTTCGTGAACGCAAAGATCATGTGCGAATCCAGACCGATCGCCTCGACGGAAATACCGGTGTAAACGACTTTCAGCAACTTGTCCCCGCCGTCCCACAACCGAAAGCTGCCCGCCGGGGCATTGCCGAACGGTGCTGCCGTCAGTGGCAGGAACGGCCCGCCGTCCTCCGCGAGCACCTCTTCGAGCCCGAATCGGTCGGTTATGCGGTCAAGTGTTTGGTGCGAAATTCTGCTGGCGAGTGTGTCCATGGCGGCCCCTGCGAGTTTGATCCGAGTTCAACAGAACCGGGCCTTGCGGCAAATGATATTTGTCAATTCGCGCGCAGTCGGTACAGCGTTGCCACCCACGACACGACAAAGGCGACCTCCGCAATGTTGCCTGCAACAATGCCCCAGTCACTGGTCGCCGCTGCGCCGTTGACCAGGAAAATCGTGGCCGCACCGGCCAGTAACCAGGGCCAGCCTGCCCGTCGCCAGATCAGTGCGGCGACCAGCAGCACGACGAGATTGGTCGCGATCGTCGCAATCGGCAGGCCCGCATGAACGCTGACATAACGCGTGTGACCAAAGAGCGTCTCGGGCACCAGTTCCAGGTTCGCGATTTCCGTGGCGTAGCCGAAGGCGATCGCGCCGAGCGCGAACAGCACTGCGAACAGGCGGTCGGGCAATCCCATCGACCATCGCACTCCTGCACGGTTTGCCAGGTACACGACGGCGACCGCCAGTGGCGGCAATACGAAGACGTGGAACACGTACCGCAGCTCACTGAGTGCGTAGTACCAGTCCTCGCCGAACGCCATCGGGCTGATGGCCAGCACGGTGTTATCGAACAAAAGTCCGCACAGCAGCAACCGCACCAGCCACTCGGGCGTCTCCGCCCTGAGGCCGAATGTCAGCGCCAGCAGCAGCGCGTGCACGGCGGCAACGCACGCAAACATCAGGGCAAGCATCATGTGCGTTATCATCGCAGAATCCGGAGGAAGTTCCATGGCCCTGGCCGAGTTTTACAATCGCCTGCTTGTCGACGTCGACGATTCCATCGTCGATGAGCTCGAGCGCGTGTCGAATGTGCGCGAGCTCGCGCCGCACAGCTATCTCTTCGACCAGTACTCGGCGGCGCGCGGTGTCTATGTACTTGAGTCCGGCGTCATCATGATCGAGCGGTCTTCGGCCGCCGGGCGCCGGCAGATCCTGGGCTTTTCCTACCCGGGCGATTTCATCGGCCTGACGCACAACGACTTCTTCGAATACTCGGTGCAAAGCCTGACCCGCGCCGCAGTGCGGGAATTCCCGATCGGCGATTTCGTGCGCCTGTCTGACGGTTCCCCGGAGCTGAAACGCAATGTCAATCACATCGGTGGCAGCGTTTTTTCTCACGCGATCGACCAGGTTTTTGCCCTCGGCCAGAAGAAGGCTCATGAGCGGGTCTGCTACCTGCTGCAGGAGATCCACAATCGCGGCGTCGGCCCCGACGACAACAGTATTGAGCTGCCGATGACTCGCCAGGACATCGCCGACTACCTCGGGCTGACGATGGAAACGGTGAGTCGCGCGATGCGGCGGCTCCGGAACGACGGAATTATCGAAATCGAGGGCGGTCAGACAGTACGACTGCTGGACCTCGAGACTATTTCACAACTTGGAAGTGTAACCGGCGATTGATATGAAACGACTACTCCCTGCCCTGCTCGCATTCGCGTGCACACCCGCACTGGCCGATACGACGGTCACCGTCTCCGTCAGTAACGTCTCGGGCGACACAGGTCAGCTCGTACTGTCGGTCTATGACAGCAAGAAATCGTGGCTGAAAAAGCCGGTGCACGAGGCAACACTGCCGGTCGCGAAGGATGCCGTATTCGAAGTCGAGCTGCCGGCCGGCGACTACGCGTTTCAGCTTTATCACGACGTCGACGACAACGGCAAAATGAAGACCAACTTTATTGGTATCCCGAAGGAGCCCACGGCCGTCAGCAACGAAGCGAAAGGGCGATTCGGGCCGCCGAAATTCAAGGATGCGGCGATAACCGTCGCCGATGAGCCCGTGGAAATCGAGCTGAAACTGGTCTCAATCGACTAGCCGGACGCTTCCTCGGGGTACGGCCCCCCTTTGCGCAGGAATCGCCCGCGGTAGAAAATCAGGGGATCGGTCTCCCGGTCTTCGAATCGCAGCACCCGCCCAACGATGATCTTGTGATCCCCGCCGTCATAGCGGTGCTCCGTGCTGCACTCGAAGCAGGCGGCGTACTCCGGCAGTATGGGCACGCCCGAGAGACCTTCACGACATTCGAGCCCTTCGAACTTGTCGGTGCCGCTCCTCGCGAAGCGTGCTGAGATGTCCTTCTGGTGCATAGCGAGCACGTTCACGGCAAAGTGATCGCATGCCATGAACACGTCATAGCTCATCGAGTTGTTCGCAATGCTCCACAGGACCAGCGGCGGATCGAGTGACACCGAGTTGAAACTGGATATTGTCATGCCGACGCGATCGCCCTTCGCATCCAGCGCAGTAGCGACGGCGACGCCGGTCGCAAAGCAACTCAGTGCGCGACGATATTCGGCGAGATCGATTCCGTTATTCGACATAGCGTGCCTGGAGCACCGTGTTGCCCGGTTCCCATTCCAGGACCCCGAACATGGTGTAGCGCTCCCTGTTTCCCTCATAGAACTGCCAGACGGCGCAGATGCTGAAGTTATCATCAATGATCGTCTCGCGCGCCCGCATCTTGAACGGCTGCCCATAGGAGTGCTGGGTGCTGAAAAGGTATCGGCCATAAGCTCGACCGTTGCCCCACACGTCCGGCCCCTCGAACTTGTGCACGACCACGTCGTGCGAGCGTTCAAACGTCGCTTCGTGTTTCATGGCACCGCTCGTTCGCACGGTCATGCGTGATCGAACCAGGCTGAGCGGTGTGTAGTCGATCTCCACTCTCGTCGTGCCGAGGAGGTTCTGCTCGCCGTCGTACGTCTCGAACTCGCCCTTCCACTGCCCGGCGACCTTCACCGGCAAGCGGTACGCCTTTTTCGCGGCGCTTTTCTCGGACTCGAGGAAATCGGCGATGCGGCGCTGTGTCGCTGAGTCGGTCTCGTCGTCCTGCGTCACGATATAGATGCCGTTGAATACGGCAACGAGAACCGGCCCTTCGTACAACTCGGACGAGTACACCTGGATGCCGCGCTCCGGCAGCACCAGGTTCAGCGTTCGCAGGTCCGTATTCCAGCCCGGCGAATAGTAATTCGAATCCACGAGCATGCCGTATGGACGCCCCGAACCCATGAAGTCCGGCCCGCAGTAAACGCGGTTCTGGTCGGAATCGATCACACCGAAAGCGAACGGCTCCTGCCCAAGATCGAAGCGATACCGCAGGGGGCCCGTGTTCTGGAAGTCGGTCCACATGTAATAAGTCGTGACACCATCGTCAAACTTGCTCTCGCGATGCACCTTGTTGAACCCGACGTGGGTGCCGTCGGCCTCGAACACGGACGGAATTCCGTGCCAGGTACCGGTGATCGCTTTCTGGAAATTACTCGGTTGCTTTTCCGACATCGCGGAAATCCTCTTGCAGATGCGCCGCGACTAACGGCGTCGAAACGTTGAAATCAGTTCATGAGACGCGCATTCGTCCACGCGCGTGCCACCGCGGCAGCAATCGAACACGAATCCCGACAGCAGGTCGGTGAGCAGTGCCCGGATCGCACCGCCGTCGCTTTCTTCCTCGCCGTCAAGGAAATGCCGACCGGTCGATTCGTCGACAGGATACGCGAGCGAAAAATGATTCGCGCCCTTCAGCATGACGAGGCACCCGTCACCACTCAGGCCGTCGTCGAACGTCTGCGCGATGCGGTCGCGATGCTCACCGCCGTAGCGATGCGCACTCGCTGCCACGACACCGTCGTTTTCCCCGCCAACCAGCATGACCGGCACGTCGTTGGCGAGATCGAGCACCGAGTCCTTCTCGAAGCCGAGCATCGTCGCCGGCGCGGCATGCGCCGCGTAGGCAGCGGCTCCCTTGAGCCCCGGAAACCAGTCGCTGCGCGCGTTGTACATGGCCACAGAACCGCCGGCGGAGTGGCCGGCAACGATAATGTTGCCGGTATCGATGCATCCTCCCAACACACCGGACTCGTTTTCATTCACCAGCGCATTGATGATGGCGCCCAGCGCCGTCGCAGACGGCCGCGTTCCCCAGGTTTCGGGCGTGATGGCGGAAAGGTCCAGCCCCGGCGTCAGGCTGATGTAGCCGGGCATCTCCTCGGCGATCATGCTGTACGTCACAACGATCATGCCGCGCACGGCGAGCGTTACGGCCAGCCAGCCGTATGACTCGGGCCCGACATTGATGCCCGGCATCATGATCATCACCGGATACGGCGCACCGGCGTTGTCCGCCGGCACGAGGCCCGCATTGCGTTGCTCGTCGCCGTCGTCGGGAATGGCCGGGTAGTAGATCTTCAGTGACGCACGATCGTGCGGTGCGTCCGCGCCCGGTATCGTGCATGAGCGAAACACCGCACGGGCAACGCGGCCGGGTCCCGGGTCCTTCGAGCGCATGGAAAGACCGTCAGGCGCCGGCGCGCGGCAATGTCCGGGTGCCGCCCCACAGGGTCTTGACAAGGTAGTCGCCCAGTTCCTTGCCGAACAGCTTGTCGACGACGACGTTTGCCGGATCGCGCTCGCAGATCGTGCGGCGCACAAATTCATCCCGTGCGCTCAATGCGGCACGCTGGTCTTCGGGTACCGGCTGCGCTGCGTCGATCCACTTCAGCCAGCGATCGATCTGCGCGTGCGCCATCGTGCGAACCGTTTTGAGCGTCTCGGGAGTGAACGGTGCGCCGACACAGATGCTGTTCGGCGTCTGCGCGAGGCGCGTGTAAAACTCGCGGCTCACGAACGGCGTGAATGTCGGGTTGCGGTCCATGTCGACGAACTGGTCGTTCGTTTCGCCGTAGTAATACTTCTCGGCGTACTCCGGGTCCGTCAGCATGTCGTGGCGTGGCACATAGTCCATGTACCAGAACAGGTCAGGCACGGTACCGAGCGCGAAGCCGAAGTGCGGCACATCGATATGCGGACCGAGATTGATCGTCAGGTGCATGTTGGTGAACGTCTGCTTCGGATTGCCGGTCCAGGAGTGCACCAGCCAGTCGATTCCGTCGCCGGCGTAGTTCGCGACATAACCCTTCGCCCCGGTCCCCGGCAGGCCCTCATACGGCTGCAGGTCCTTGCAGCACGGGTCCATCTCGATGTCAAAGCGCGCCCTGACCTTGTCGAGCATCTCGCCAAGCAGGCCCCACAACGCGTCGAAGTTTTCCTGGTTATCGACGGCGGGTTGCTCTCCGACCATTTCCTCGATTGACTGTGTAATCCCCGACATGGTCTCCCCTCGTGTAAATACAAAGTGTTACAAGTTAGTGCTTGTGCGGATGACCCGCAATTGCGGGTAGTTGCTAGACTATTGAACAGGATAGCCAATGGCCCAGCCTTGATATTTGTCATTTGATTTTTGTCATTAGGAAAACCTGCCCGATCCGGTAGAGTTTTCCGACATCCGCAACGAATTTCAGGCCGAGCGCACAGGGGAAGCAGACCGTGTTAATCAATCTTTGGTACGTCGCAGAATGGTCGAAAGACGTCACGCGTGAGCCCAAAAAGGTCCAGTTGCTGGGCCAGAAATTCGTGCTTTACCGTGACGAGTCAGGCAAGGCTCATTGCCTGAGCGATGTCTGCCTGCACCGCGGCGGCTCGCTCGGCGGAGGCTGGACCAACGGCGATTGTGTCGTGTGCCCGTATCACGGCTGGCGCTTCGATCCGGACGGCCGCGTCGCCTACATTCCGTCCGAAGGCGACGATTTCAAGGCGCCGAAACGCGCCCGCATCGATTCCTACCCGGTCGAAGAACGCTACGGCATGGTGTGGGTGTTCCTCGGCGATCTGCCCGAAGAGGAACGCTTCCCGATCCCGCCCTGCGACGAGTACGACGATCCCAGTTGGCGCATGATGGCGACCGAGTTCACGTGGAAGGCCGAAGCCGCCCGCATTGTCGAAAACGGTATCGACATCGCGCATGCGTCGTTCGTGCACCCGATGTTCGGCAAACCCGAGTCGGCCCAGGAAAATCATATTCTCGAAATCGAGTCGACGGACTGGTACGGCCGCTCCAAGAACCTGCAGTTCCCGCCCAAGTTCAAGGAAAACTGGTATCGCAAACGCATGCGGCGCGAAGGCCAGCCGACCAACACCTACCCGTGCTGGTACCTGCCGGGCATGGTTGCCCGCATCCGCATCGACATCAACAAGTCGATGGCGATCGTGATGTTCGATGCCAACACGCCGATCGATGAACACACGACCCGGACGTTTGCGCTGCAGTTCCGCAGCTTCCTGAAGTTCAAGTTTTTCGATGGCGGTTCGCTGAAACGTCTCAAGCGCATTTTGGAAGAGGACGCCACGATCGTCGAAGCCGCGTCACCAAACTTCCTGCCTGACGATCTCGCCCATGAAATGTCCGTTACCGACGACAAGTTCATGCGCACCTTCCGCACGGCACGCAAAAAGTGCATCGAGGAGAGGGGCTGGAAGATCGATACTGTCGAAGCTGCGAAGTACAAGGGCGTGAAAGTGCTGAATATCCCGAGTCCGGCGCGTCGCACCGAGAACATGAACTGGGTGATCGATACCGTGCCGCTCGTGCCGCCGGTCAAGCCCGAACGGCCGCTGCGCCCCGTTGAAGACAAGAAATCGGCGTAGCCGCCGTCAGACCAGGTGTTCCCAGATCGTGGAGCGGAACGGTTCCTCGTGAACCGGTCCGTCCGGACCGCGCGAATCCCATTCATGCCGGGCGTCGCAGGTCGGCGCAATCCGTGTTCCCCTGGCCGTCAGCGTACGAATGGCGACGCCATTACGGTACAAAACGGTATGCCGGGTTCTTTCACCGGGACCCGTGATGTAAATGAAATCGGGCTCAAAGTAGACGTCCGTCGACTTGTCGAGCTTGCGCGCCGTGAATGTCAGGATGCCGGGGCCGCCGGACATGCCGACGTTTTCATAGGCGCCGGGACCGAGCGAATCGAAAACCAGCAGATTGTCGCGCATACGGCCGGTAAACGTCTTGGCCGCTGCGGCACGGCCCTTGATGTGAACGTTGGTCAGCGTGAGCCGGTCGCCGTCGAAGTCGATATAGACGAGGTTTTCGAACGGGCTCTCGCCCGGGCTGCCCGACAACGGATCCGTTTCAAGCGGCCGGCCGTCGAGCTCGAACAACTCGACACGATCGTGCCAGGTGCCGTGCAGCAGCGACAGGTTGTAAGCTGTCGACCCGATAGGGTGAGTTGTCGGCTGTGACATAGGTATTCCGGGGAGCAGCAATGAAAAACATCGTAATAACAGGCAGCACGCGTGGCATTGGCCACGGCCTTGCGCACGAATTCCTTAAACGCGGCTGCCGCGTGATCATAACAGGGCGTAACCAGGCGGACGTCGATATCGTCGTCGCCGCTTTTGCCGACGAGTTCGGCGCCGACAACGTCAGCGGCACGATCTGCGAAGTGACGTCGCTGGGCAGCCTCGAGGGTCTCTGGTCGTTTGCGGCGAACGAGTTTGGCAACGTCGATGTCTGGATCAACAACGCCGGCATGAGCATTTCACGGGCACCCTTGTGGGAGCAGCCTGCAGGAGACATCGAGAAAATTGTCGACGTCAACCTGACCGGCATGCTGTACGCGAACAAGGTCGCGCTGGCCGGTATGGTCGAGCAGGGATCCGGCCAGGTCTGGAACATGGAGGGCTTCGGCTCAGGGGGACAGACGGCGCCGGGCATGGCCGCCTACGGCTGCACCAAGTCGGCCGTGACCTATCTCATCAAGGCGCTGCAAAAGGACGTGAAGGACACCGGCGTGCACGTCAACACACTGAGCCCGGGCATCGTGGTAACCGACCTCCTGGTCGGCGACTACGACTTCGAATCCGACGACTGGCCGAAGACGAAGAAAATTCTCAATATCCTTGGCGACAAGGTTGAGACCGTCACCCCGTTTCTCGCCGATGGCATCCTGAAGTCCAGCAAGCCGAACGACAAGGTCGTGTGGTTGACGGGTCTCAAGGCGGCGGGCCGTTTCATGACGGCCGGTTTCAACAAGCGGGATCTGTTCGCGGATATCGAGGGGGCGTAGGTCCGGTCGACACTACAAAGCGCTGTTTTTCATAGAAAAAACGACGAAACATCAGCCACCCAAACATCGTTGTTCTGCGGCCACGGCGACCGCACTTCCTGATCGCCGCCCAGGGTCCAGAGCTTGCCGTCGTGGAATTCGAGCAGGAAGTCGCTCTTGCCGACCCGCCCCGGCTCATCGTCGCAGCCCCACACGTTATTGCTCACCAGTCGCCAGTCAGACATGCCCTGCAACGGGTCCCAGACCCACAGATCGTGTGTCAATTTCTGCGCCTTGTCACCATCGCGATCATGTCCACCGACACAAACGATCTTGTCGTTGACTGCGATACACTGTTGTCCGGTACGCGGCGTCCACGGTGCATCGCCGAGCAATTCCCAAGTCCGGCCCAAGTCATCCGACTTCCACACATCATTGCGCCGGCCCGGGTGGTTCGGGAAAAACACGGGGCTATCATGATCGCCGCCCATGAAGTACAACGTGCCATCGATGTGCACAACCTGCATGCCGGCGCGCCCCATGTCAGCCGGTAACTCGGCGCGCAATTCCCACGATTCGCCCTTGTCGTGACTGACCCAGAGTTCGGGATAGAAAACACGCTTCCATGAATAGCGCCCGCCCGCGAACAGGTAGATCGTGCTATCGACGACGATCGTGTGGTGGCCGGCGCGCGGTGCCCAGGGAGCGTCGGAACAAACCCGTTGCCAGGTCCGGCCACCATCAGACGATCGCCAGGCATCGTTGTAGAATCTGGTCAGGCTCTGCCCACCGGTCAGGACGATGTCACCGTCGACAAAATCCACCTCGGTGTAACAGCGGCGACCCCAGCCGGCCCGCGCGGACATGCACTCCCAGTTGATGCCGTCAGGACTGCGCCACGTGTCGCTATAGACTTTCCACGGACCGCTGCGACCGCTGATGACGTAAAAGAAGCCATCCAGAATACCGCCGCGAGGCATGGCGCGAACGCCCCACGGCGATGACGCCGCGAGTTCGCGCCACTCACTCACGCGGCCGTGGCCTGCGGATCGACCGGTGTGACGCGCGGCTTGACCAGCACCGCCCAGACGAGGACGAGCAAAGCGACAAAGCCGAAGAATACGAACGGTCCGGCGGCGATCCAGTTATCCATTAGGTAACCGCCAACGACGCTGGCCACGAGGATTCCAATGGCACCTGTCAGGTTAAAAATGCCGATGACCGAGCCGCGGATACGTAACGGTGATTGCTGCGCGATCAGGACACTACTCGTAATTATGCAACCCACTTCGCTAAGGCCGACAAGCACCATGAAAAAAATCATGACGCCACCAAAGGGATCGGTGACGAAGTACGTGCCGCCGTAGCCGACGAATGTAATCGCGAGCGTAACGATCAATGCCGATACGCGATTCAGCCGATCGGTCATGATCCCGAAAATTGGCGCACCGAGCAGGGAGGCCGCGTACGAAATACCGATGATCATTCCGGCCTTTGACAGCGCGTCGGCGCCTGTCATACCAAGCTCTGTCTCGCCGTAGGTGGTTAACAAGACTGCGAGAAACGTACCGACAACGGCAAGGTTGCCGCGGGCAACGAATGACGCGCCGTACGCGAGCGCAATACCGGGATCTTTGGCCGCCTTGAGACCCTCGACGAACATTGCAACCAACCCGGGGCGCTCTTCGTGATGCTCCGGCGGGTTTTTCTGCAATCCGAACCAGACGATTACCGCCATCACGGCCACGACGACGAGAGCAACAATGAAAGTGGCAATCCCGGCTTCGGCGGGCGTCATTCCGCCGTCGACGAACCGTTTCGGCAACTTGAGCAGCACAAAGGTAGCCAGCATGGCACCGAGGCCGTTCATGACTCCGACATACCCAAGCGCCTTGCCACGGCTTTCGTCACGAACGTAGTCGGCTACCACGGTTACGACCATGCAGCTGACCGCGGCGATACCTACGGCATAGATCAGCCGGTAAGCCAGCAATTCCTGGACGGTCGTTGCCCGCGGATAGAACCAGAAAGCGGCGGCAACAATCGCGAATCCGGCGAACATGACGAACCGCCGGCCAACGCGATCGGACAACGCGCCCCATATGCCGACCGTCGCGATGATGACGATTTCGCCCCAGAAGTTGATCAGGCCCGACACTCTGCCGCGCTCTGTCTCGGGAACGCCGATCGTCTCGATCAGCAGGTACGCCTGCACCTGGGCAAGAAAAACCGCCGCCGTGATAAAGATCATCGCGGACACGTAGATTGTGGAGAGGTTTCCTGACGTAACAGAATTCAGAACCGACAGGCCGAGCCTGCGGTTCGCGAGCGCGTTTTCGGTACTCAAGTCTGTTCCCTTCGCAGTTGTCGCAACAGCACCCAGGCGGCGACGGCCAGCAGGCTGTTGTTGGCGAGATTCAATATCTCTTCAATCCATTGCAGCTCGGCTGTTTGCTCGAGCCGGGCCAACGCCACCAGGACGTAGCTCAGCACGAGGTTGGCAATGAATGCCGCCACTGCAATCCAGTTACGGCGCTTGACCGCGTGACCCGCCAGTGTGACGAGGAATACGAGGTTCGCGACCGACAGCGTGGACAGTAGCAGAAGCGACCAGCTGCGGCCGTCGGTTGCCGCCTTCAGATACAAACTGAGACAAACGGCAATCGCGGCGACGAGCACGGCGCCATACCACCATGTTTCGCTGAGCGGCCGATCTTTGCGCCAGGCGCGCAAGTTGGCAATGACAAATGTCACCATCAGTACATAGGCGGTCGCGAGAAAATAAAACAGCTGGTCCGACATCCACTGGTAGTTGACCTGTTGCAGAGCCCAAAGGAGTTTCCAGCTCGCCTTCAGGACCCCGCCCATCAGCGCGACGGCCGGAATGATAACGATCCACGGCCCGTCGTAGCGACCGAGAATCGCGCAGTATTTGCAGATCATGTAAAGCCCGAAACCTGCTGCAATTACAGGCAGATAGTCGAACAGTGCGAGTCCCAGAGTGTAATTTTCCATGAGCGCCGGCTGCTTGCAGGGAACCAAGAAATGACTTATTGATTGCGCATTAGCACAGACCTTCCAGCAGAAAGCAACCAAGCATGAGCAACACGATTCGCGTCGCGGCGGCGCAATTTCATGTCGGCAACGACGTCGATGCAAACCTCGTAACCTGTCTGCGCATGCTGCGCGAGGCGGCAGGACACAACCCGGATCTGATCGTTCTGCCGGAGTTCGCAAACCATTGCTCGTGGTATGACGATGCGCAGCATTGTTACGACGTGTCAGTCGAGATCGATGGGCCATTTTTGTCGGCGATTGCCGATTGCGCGGCTGAGATCGATGCGCACGTCGTCATCAACTGCACAGTGCGCCGTGACGGCAAAAAGGTCACGGGCACCAGTCTGTTGTTCGGGCCGGATGGCGCAATGCTGGGTGAAACAAACAAGCAGGTTCTGATCGGCCACGAGAACGACTTCCTGGAACGTGCGACCGAAGCGGGCCCGATTGTACAGACGGCAATCGGCCGGCTCGCCATGTACTCCTGCATGGATGGTGTGATCAACGAAACGCCGCGCTGCCTCGCGCTTCGGGGCGCGCAGGTCCTGTGCAACAGCCTCAACTCGTTCGCGATCGACGAAGGCAACCTGCATATCCCGGTACGCGCGGCCGAGAACAAGGTCTGGGTCGTGGCCGCGAACAAGGTCGGGCCGCTGATACCGGAGGCAATCGTCGGACCTGTAAGCGAGGCAATCAACATCCCGGCCCACCGGCTGGACGGTGCGGGCGACAGCCAGATCGTGGCGCCTGACGGCACGGTACTTGCGATGGCCGGCAAAGGTGAGGAAATTGTCGTGGCCGACATCGACCCGTCACTGGCTGACATCAAGTCGCGCCCGGACGGTACGGACCTGTTCGCTGACCGACGTCCCGAGTTGTACGCAAGCCTCGGCGAAGACCCTGCCGCACAGCCGATCGACGTATCCGGTCCGGAAGATATCGTGGCCGCTGCCGTCAACGACGTTGAAGCAATCGCGGCCGCCGAATCGGCCGGCGCGAAGCTGATCTGTCTTGCCAGAAAAAAGGTAGCTGATCCCTTTTTGGTGCAGGGGGCGATCAGCGGTGACGCGCTGGTCGCGTTTGCGGCGGCTGACAACGTGACCTGCCTCGTCAGCAAGGATGCGGTATTGCTGCAGCAGGACCTGATGCATGCGGACGGCGGCGCAACGACCGTCGACGTCGTTGACACCGCGTTCGGGCGGCTGGCCGTGCTGTCCGATCGCGACGCCGTTTTCCCCGAAACGATGCGGCTGGCCGCAATGCGGGGCGTCAGCACGGTTCTGGTACCCGCCGATCTGCAGGAAGACTGGGAAGGCCGCACCGGACTCGTGGAACGTGCGGCCGAAAACCGCGTCAACATCGTGTGCGCATCGGACAACCCGGGCGAGCGCGGCAGCCTGATCGCATCACTGCAGAAGGATTTTACGATCATGACCGAATGGCAGGAGCGTGAGTTTGATGGCCTGCTGAGTGCGCCGGTTGTACACCGCCAGGGCGGCGATCCGGCGCTGCTGGTCGCAACCATTCACCCGGCGGCCGCGAGCAACAAGGAATGCTCGCGCAATACGCACCTTATCGCGTCGCGCCCGTGGCAATTACTGGATCCGATCACCGCGACTGATTGACAAATGTCATAGCCCGGCACCGCCCCTGAGGGCACATTGAAAGCCTCGGATTTTGGGGAGTTTCATGAAGCTGACGGGCGAACATCTGGTCGAGAGAATGCGCGACGCGGAGCGCGAACGCGCCGAGCGCGTCGAGGCTATTCTGCCACAGATCAGGGAACAGGCTGTCGAGGTCGACCGCAGTGGCGAATTCTGCAGGGACCACGTCAGAACACTGAGCGAGGCCGGCCTGCTCGGGCTGATCATTCCCGAGGAATACGGCGGGCTGGGCGGCGGCCTCCGTGACCTCGCGGCAACCACGTTCGCAATCGGTTCGGCCTGCCCGTCGACGGCACTGTCGTACTTTTTCCATTGCAGCGCGGCGTCGCGCGGCATGCTCGCGCTCGAAGCGCTCGATGCCGGCCTGTTCAACGACGAGGAAGCGCCGATCGTACGGCAGTTCGCCGAAAAGGTACTGCACACGATGGGTCGCGACCGCCAATGGCTCGCCAACTTTGCCAGCGAATCAGTCAAGTCCGAAAAGGCGGCGATAACGATCAATACCGAAGCGACGCCTGTCGATGGCGGGTTCCGTGTTTCGGGCGTGAAATCGTTCGGTTGCGCCACCGGTGTAGCGGATCGTTACCTGATTACCGCGAACCTCTCGGGCTACTCGGACGCGAGCGGCTTGTGCACGTTTTTTATCGACCGCGATGCGGAAGGCGTCAGCGAACGCGAGAAGTGGGACGCTCTCGGTATGCGCGGAACAGCGACGCACGGCCTGATTCTCAAGGACGTCTTCGTCCCCGACGAGGATGCGCTGGCGATTCCGGGAGCGTTTGCGCGTTGCATGCAAATGAGCCGCGGCTCGTTTGTCGGCAACCAGCTGGCGAGCCTGGCTTGCTACGCGGGCGCCGCCTGGTCGGTCTACAACACGACGATTGCGATGCTGAGCGAACGCAGGTTCGCCGATACCGGCAAGCCGCTGGGAACGTCGCCGATGCACCAGCAGCTGATCGGTGAAATGCTCGTCGATCTCGAATCGGCAATGCTCTGGCTGCGCCGCCAGCTGGAACTCGAAACCAGCGAACCACCACTCCTCGACAAGCAGCGTGTCGTGCAACAGTGGCGCCTGTGCAAAGGCCAGGTCGCCGAGCATGGATTCAGGGTTGCGACCGCCGCGCTGAAGTGCGCGGGCACGTCGGGCACCGGATTCTCACAACCCTACGCGCGCACGCTGCGCGAAATGGCGATGGCCCTCGTGCAGGCATTCCCGGCCGAACGCGGCCGGCTGATGGCGGCGCAGATTGAAATTACAGACGGTGAGCAGGCGCAGTTCGGTGTCAAGGCCGGCTGAACAAACGGTGACGCCCGATTCCGTCCCGCTCCGCAACTACATTGCAGGCGAGTGGCAAGAGCCCGGTTGCGAGTTGCCCGGCACGATCTGCAACAGCAACACGGGCGAGCCCATCATGCGACAGCTCGGCTCGACCCCGGTACAGATTGCCGCCGCCATAGAAGCGGCTCACGACGCCCACAAAAGCGGAGTCTGGCGTCACCTGCCAGGCGACAAACGCGCCGAGAAGCTGCGCGAGATAGCGGCCGCACTCGAGTCCATTATCGACGACATGGCCAGGGTCGACGCCGTCATGACCGGTGTCCCTGTGACGCACACGAGAACCATCGGTCGCGTTTGTGGCGCGGCGTTTCGGGCAGCCGCCGCGTTGGCCGAAGAATCGCCTTGCCTGGTTCGTGACGTCGACTACATTGTCGAGCGACTGCCGCTGGGTCCGGCCGCGATCATCGGACCGTGGAATGCGCCGTCCGGTATCGCCTGCCACAAGCTCACCAGCGCCCTTGCTGCGGGCTGCCCTGTCGTTTTCAAACCGTCGGAGTGGGCGCCGGCGTCCGGACAATTGATTGCCGAAGCCGTCGCCAGCCTCGATCTGCCGGCCGGCGTGTTCCAGATCCTGCACGGTGACGGCATGACCGGCGCCGCGATTGTCGGCGACCCGCGAATAACGTCTGTGTCGTTTACCGGTGGCCTCGATGCCGGCCGTGCGGTTGCCGCGGCCTGCGCACACCAGGTCAAGCCGGCGCAGCTCGAACTCGGTGGAAACAATGCCATGGTGGTCCTGCCAGGCGCGGATCTGGCGGCGACGGTCGACGGTATTCTTACGGCGCTGACGACGCTGAACGGACAATGGTGCCGTGCGCTCGGCCGACTGATCATCCACGAGTCGCTGCTCGAGGAGGTGGTCGACACAACCATGCATCGGCTGTCCGGCCTCAATATCGGCGAGTCGACGCGGAACGCAACAGAAATGGGTCCCCTCGTGCACGAGGGGCACCTGCGAAATGTCGAGGCGGCGATCGAGAACTATCGCGAACGCGGTGCAGAAATTCTGCAGTCATCGCAGTTGCCCGCCCTCAACGGCTGGTTCATTCCGCCGACACTCGTTCGCGGGATAGCGCCCGAGGATGCGCTCGAGGAAATTTTCGGCCCGGTTGCAACCGTGCACAGTTACACCGACGTCAGCGATGCGATCGAGATGGCGAACCAGGCGCCGTTCGGCCTTGCTGCCTACGTGTTCGGGGACCGCGAGCAGTCGTACTCCGTCGCACGCCAGCTCGAGGCCGGCATGATCAAGGTGAACTCGGTAACACTCTTCAGCCCGCACCCGAGCGCTCCGCGACCGGCGTGGAAACTGTCCGGAATCGGCGACGAAGGCACGCGCGAGACGTTTGAGTTTTTCCGCGGTTCGCGTGTGATTGGTGTATCGCAGGGATTGCCGGGGTAATGCTCATGACGGCGAACATCGAAGGCAAGCTGGTCATTGACGGCAACGAGGTTGCTGCAATCGATGGTGAAACCTTCGACGTTCTCGCGCCGGCGACTGAAGAGGTCATCGGAACCGCTCAGCGTGCCAAGCCGGCCGACGTCGACGCGGCTGTCGCGGCCGCGCGCCGAGGCGCCGAACGGTGGCAGGCGATGAATCCGGCGGCGCGTGAAGGCGTGCTGCTGCGCGCGGCAGACATCATCGCCGCCGAAGGCGAAGCCCGATTCCTCGATACGTTGATGGACGAAAGTGGATCGACGATCAACAAGGCACGCGGCGAGATTGCTTACTCTGTGGACCTGCTGCGAACCGCGGCCGGAGAGGCGAGACGCCTGTATGGCGACACGTTTCCAAACGACCGGAACGACCGCATGTCGATGGTGTTCCGTGAGCCGCTCGGTGTCGTCGCGGTTGTCGCGCCGTACAACGCGCCGTTGTCGCTGACCGTCAAGATGTCGTCGTTCCCTCTGGCTGCCGGAAACAGCGTGGTGTTGAAACCATCGGAAGAGACACCGCTGACGTCGCTCAACTACGCGCGCGTACTCAGTCAGGCGGGCATGCCGGACGGGGTCATCAACGTCGTGACAGGGCTGCCCGGCGAATGTGGTGTCCCCCTGGTATCCCATGAGGGTGTCGATTGCATCGCATTGACGGGCTCGACCGCGACGGGCGTTGCGGTCGGAACCGAGGCGCTGCGCAGCATGAAGCGCATGCAGCTCGAACTCGGCGGCAAGAGCGCCATCATCGTACTCAACGACACCGACCCGGCCGAGTCGGCGCGCATTGTCGCGCAGGGGATGTTCGCGCACGCCGGTCAGATCTGCATGGCCAATTCGCGCATTATCGTCGAAGCCGGTCTCTTCGATGCGTTCACCGCTGCATTGAAAGAACGCCTGGAGTCGCTGCCGTTGGGCGACCAGCGAGACCCGACGACGGCGTACGGCCCCCTGATCAACCGCAAGGCCTTGGAAAAGGTGCAGGCACACCAGCATGACGCACTGGTGCGCGGCGCGACACTGCTGACCGGCGGCAAAGCTCGCGCCGGCCTGGTCTATGAGCCGACCATAGTCGTTGAGCCGCCGCGAGACAGCACGCTGTGGCGGGACGAAAGCTTCGGGCCCATCGCGTCTCTCGTAAAAGCAACGGACTTCGACGACGCCATCGCATTGGCGAACGACAGCGACTTTGGTCTGTCGGCCGCCGTGCTGACGCACGATGTGCAAAAAGCATTCAACGCCGCGCGGCGGATTCGCGCGGGATCGGTGCACGTTGGAATGCATGCGTTCCAGAGCAACGCGCTTGCACCGATTGGCGGCTTCGGGATGTCCGGTGTCGGCAAAAGCGGCGGCCACTACTCGACCGAGGAATTCACGGAACTCAAGTGGATCAGTGTCGAACTCGGGGACCCGTCATGAGCGTGCATCGCGGGTACGCTGCCGCCTCGTTTGGCCAGGTGCACTACCGCTACGCGGGAACACCGGGCATGCCTGTCATCGTGCTGCTGCACCAGACGCCGAGCACGTCGGAAATGTTCGAAGACCTGATGCTGGCGCTCGCGGACGACTACCGGCTGATTGCACCGGACACGCCGGGCATGGGTATGAGTGACGCATTGCCCGGAACGATGACCGTCAAGGGCCTCGCGGCAGGCATCGCCGAGGTGCTGGACGAAATTGGAGTCGACGAGTGCGTCCTGTTCGGTCACCACACCGGCGCGGCAATTGCCGCCGAGCTTGCGGCAAAGCACCCGCGACTGGCGAACGGACTGATACTGGCCGGCCCACCGCTGCTTGACGACGAACTCAGGCAGGCGTTGCCGGCGGCCGGCGCGCCGATTCCGGTCGAAGCGGACGGGTCACACATGCTGAAGATGTGGCAACGCATTGCACGCAAGGACCCTGACGTACCGTTGTCCGTGGTCTTGCGTGACGCATTGAGCGGCCTGCGCATCGGCGAGCGCTATCTCGCTGCCTACCAGGCGGTCATCGCGCACGACTTCGCCGCCACGGTCGAGGCCGTATCCTGTCCGACACTCGTTTTTGCCGGCACCAAGGACATCCTGTACAGCGCGGTTGAACCAACGCTGGCGCTGCTCAGGGACGGCGAAATGGCGACCATTGAAGACGCGTGGAGTTTCTTTTGTGAGACACACGTTGACGAGGTCGCAAACCTTGTGCGCAGTTTCACCGCTGCGGAGGCTCCGGCATGAAGCCCGTCGTCATTGCAGGTGCAGGCCCGGCCGGCACGACGCTTGCGCTGTACCTTGCGAAGCACGATGTACCGGTGGTCCTGCTCGAGAAAGAGCACGATCTCCCGGTCGACCTGCGCGCCTCGACATTTCACCCAATATCGCTGGACCTGCTCGCCGACCTTGACGAATGGGTAATTGGCAAGATGCTCGAGAAAGGCCTGAAGGTGCCGCGTTACCAGTACCGCGACCGGCAGACCGGCGAAACGGCAACGTTCGAAATGTCGCTAATTGCGGATGTGACCGCCTACCCCTACCGACTGCAACTCGAGCAGTACGAGCTGACACAACTGAACTGCGAACGACTGCGGCAATTCGAGTGCGTCGATATTCGTTTCGGGCACGAGGTGACCGGATACACCGAGCTCGATGAAGGCGTTCGAGTAAGCGTCGCAAGCAACGGCGACGAGCACACAATCGATGGTGCATTCCTCGTCGGCGCCGACGGAGCACGCAGTGCTGTCCGGAAATCGGCCGGTGTCGGCTATCTCGGGTTCACCTATGACGAGAAATTTCTCGTCGTCAGCACATCGTTTCCGTTCGAGAAGGTCTTCGACGACTTTTCGTATGTTAACTACGTGGCCGACCCCGAGGAGTGGTGTGTCGTGCTGCGCACGGACAAGCGCTGGCGCGTGCTGTTTCCGACGACGCCGGAAACTGAAGACGACGAAGCGCTGCTGCTGTCGGACGAGTTTATCCAGGCGCGCCTGCACCACCTTTACGACAAGGATGGCGATTACGACATCTGGCACCGCAGCCTGTACGCCGTCAATCAGCGCGTTGCCGAAATGTACTACAACGGCCGCATGGTGCTCGTCGGCGACGCCTGCCACATCAACAACCCGCTGGGTGGCATGGGCATGAACGGCGGCCTGCACGACGCGTTCTGCATCGCCGAGAAATTCGTGCGGATCTATCATCATGGTGCCCGTTACGAGGCGGAGTTCGCGCACTACGACCGGCAACGCAAGGACGTCGCCGTTCGCTTCGTCCAGGAACATACGATCCGGAATAAAAAGCTGATGGAATCGACCGACCCCGACATCCAGAAAAAGCGGCAGAAAATGCTGATGGACACGGCGGCGAACCCGTCGGCGGCCCGGGATTTCCTGATCGAGCGTGCAATGATCAAGTGCTACCAGGAGAGCGAGGCAGCGGTATGATTACGGTGGGGAGCGACTTATGAAACCGGGATCGATCGATCTGGCCAGGAACCGGGACCGTGCCCAGGTCACGGACGGCCACCAGGACAACTACATCGGGCATCGCGCCAAGATCGGCGTGGTGGTGCCGTCGACCAACACGTCAGTCGAGTACGACTGCCAGCGATTCCTGCCGCGTGGCGTTACCTGGCATACGACCCGCTTTTACATCGAGCACACCGACCTCAGCGACGATGATAACTTCATTCGCTTCCTCGAGCTCCTGCGCGAAACGATCGGCGCTTCGATCCAGAGCCTCATGACCTGCAAACCGGACCACGTCATGATGGGCATGTCGGCCGAGACCTTCTGGGGCGGCATCAAGGGCAACGACGGGTTTGTCGATCGTATTCACGACATGGTGGGCCGCGACACGGGACTCACCACCGGCGCCAACGCCGTGATCGCCGCGCTCGAGGCGCTGGGCGTTCCCGGCAATACGGGCAAGAAGATCAGCATACTGACGCCATACCAGCCGGTCGGCGATAAGAACGTGCGGTTGTTTTTCGAAGACTCCGGGTACGAGATCAAGCACCTGGTGGGATTGCGGTGCGAGAATACGACGGACGCCATCGCACTTGTTCCGGAATACGACGTCATGGACATCGTAAAGCAGATTGACGGCGACGATGTCGACGCGATCGTGCAGGTCGGTACCAACCTTTCGACGAGCGGGATTTTCCCCACGATCGAGAAGTGGCTCGGCAAACCGGTACTACCGATCAATGTTGCAACCTGCTGGCATGCGCTGCGCAGCTGTGGGGTTGCCGACCAGTACGACAACCGCGGACGGTTGTTCGAGGAACACTAATTCGGATTCACACGTTTCATTGGCTCGGGCACAACGCCCGGATGAAGGGGAGAAGTAAAATGAAGTTCAGAAGTAAACTCAGCCTGGCGGTAGCCGCGGCGGCGTGTTGGACGCTGCCGGCCACGGTTACGCATGCCCAGGATGGTGCCGGCATCGCGCTTGAAGAGATCGTTGTCAGCGCCCGAAAACGCGACGAGTCGCTGCAGGAGGTTCCAATTGCAGTCGACGTGTTCACCGATATTCAGCTAAAGCAGTTGTCGATCGATGACGTCAAGTCGCTCGCCCGGTATACGCCGTCGCTGACCTACGACGAAGGCGTGCTGCCCATGGACACACGCCCGCAGATACGCGGCGCGAATGCACTGCGCGGCCGGCCGAATACCGGAATCCTGGTCGACTTTGTCGACGTCTCGAGTGAGGCACTGACGGTAGCGGGTGGCGGTATCACCTCAAACCTCGCGTTGCTGGATCTCGAGCGCGTGGAAATCGTCAAGGGCCCGCAAAGCGCCCTCTACGGTCGCAGCGCATTTACCGGCGCGATCAACTATGTCACCAAGCGCCCGGGGGACACGTTCGAAGGCGAGGTGTCGGTCGGCTGGGACGAGCATGACTCGTCGGAAGTCGGCTTCGCGTTCTCGGGTCCGCTCAGCGATACGCTCGGCGCACGCGTCAGCTTCAAGCAGGTCGACCACAACGGTTACTACCGCAATCCGAACACGAACCAGTTCCTGGGCTCGTCGGAATCGGTTGGCGGCTCGCTCGCCGTCGAATGGAATGTCAGCGAGCGCACGAGCATGTACTTTCGCAGCGAGCGCAGCAATTACAAAGCGGCACCGCGGGCAGAGGTGCTGATCCAGACGATCGATCCGTTCTTCCTGCCGTTCGAGAACCCGTTCGGTACGGGCACGATGACAGACGACGCCATCGGCGTTCCGCACCTGTTCCCGGCGATTTGTAACGGTATCGACCGCATCCAGCCGAACGCCGACTCCTTCGGTGCGGGTCCGCCCTGCCGCGGCCTGATCGTTGGCGAGATTCACGCCACCGAGGCCGACATCGATCTGTCCGCCGACCCGCGGACCGGCCGCGATTTCCTGGGCTCGGACATCGACAACACGCGGATCCATTTCGACGTAACGATGGACTTCGACAATGCGCAGTTCATGTACGTCCTCGGCTATTCGGACAACCAGGCGCACGTACAGGAAGACTTTGACAAGTCGAGCGTACCCATCATCTCGGTGCCGTTTGCGTTTTCACAGTACGGTCTGTCCGCGATGGCGGAGCAGCGCATCGACACCTCGCAGTGGAACCATGAACTGCGCCTGTCGGGCAGCAACGACCGCCTCACCTGGATGCTGAGTGCGTTGCACTGGACAGAGAAGATGGACACGCAATTTGACGATGAGTGGTGGCTGCGCGAAGGCGGCGACGCGGGTGGCGTGCTGCAGATATTCAACAGCCCGTTCGGTCCGTTCGGCTACCTGAACCAGCCGATCGTTCCCGGCGTCATCGACAACTTCTGCGACCTGATCTACCCGGGCGTTCCCGGTTGTATTCCGGCGGTCACAACAATTGCGACCGGCCCCGGCGATACACCGTACATTCCGCTGCAGCGTGAAACGAAGCACTCATCGATTGCCGGTATGGCATCGTTCGATGTGACGGACACGTTTGTCGTGTCCGTCGAAGCCCGCTTGCTGGACGAAGTGATCGACTACGCAGGTGGCGCCGCCGATGTCGGCTTCTTCTCGCAGTTCGGTAACGACCCGTGGTGGGGCTGGATGTTCGGCCCCGGTGAGATGACTTACAACACGGTCGACGAAGACGCTTTCGTACCGAAGGTCACGCTCGACTGGGCGCCGAATGACAACCTGCTCGTCTACGGCTACTACTCACAGGCGTTCAAGCCGGGCGGTATTGCCACAACCGATGCCAACGGCGACGTAACCTCGGGTGAGTACAAATCGGAGAAACTGGATGCCTGGGAAATCGGCTTCAAGTCTGACTTCCGCGATCGCTCGATTCGTATGAACGCAGCAGCGTTCTTCTATGACTACACGGATCAACAGGTGCCGTACCAGTCGATCGACCCGAATACGGGCCTGCTGCAGACGACCGTCATCAACGCCGGTAAGACCGAGATCAAGGGCGCCGAGATCGACCTGATCTGGAACTCTGCGTTTATCGACGGTATGTCGGCTCGCCTGTCGTACACGTTCACGGACGCCGAGTTCACGAGCTTCAACCTCGCGGAGATCCTGGCCGAGGTTGGCGGTGCGCCGTCGGCGTTCAACCGCTCCAAGGCCGGCAACAACGACGCCGACCTGACGGGCAAGGTACCGCCAATGACGCCGGAGAACCTCGCCACGCTGTCGCTGCGCTACGATGCGAACTTCAGCGAGAGCACCACGGGCTACGTGGAGCTGATCGGTATCTACAGCTCGGAGCGTTTCGTCGGTGAAGACAACCGCTCATGGCTGCCGCAGTACACTGAGTGGGACCTGTTCGCCGGCCTTTCGCGCAACAACTGGGACCTTCAGTTGTTCGTTGAAAACCTGGCCAACGACGACAAGGTCAAGTCCGGTCTCAGCAACGTCGACTACGGCATCCTGCCGGACGGACAGAGCGTGCCACAGGCGATCGGCGCCTACCTGCCGCAGCCGCGCACAGCCGGCATGCGCTTCCGCTACCACTTTGGCGACTAGCGCGTAACCAATACCGGGCCCGCAGCATTCTCCCCGCTGCGGGCCCGGCTTTTCAGTCGGGGAGAGAGAAAAGCGCCAATGGACAACTACCAGATCGCGAACCGTGCCCGTATCGGCGTATTGATACCGTCAACGAACACGGGCGTTGAATACGACCTGCAGAAGTTCGTGCTCGACGGCGTGACCTGGCATCCCTCACGATTCTGGATTGAAATCGCCAACTGGGCCGGTGAATCCGACCGTTCCGGCGACGACTTCAACCGCGTGTTCGAACGTTTTCTCGACGCGCTGCGCGATGACCTGCCACCTTCTATACGCAACATCCTGAGTGCCGAGGTAACACACCTGATGCTCGGCATGTCGGCCGAGACGTTCTGGGGCGGTATCGACGGCAACGTGGCCTTCGAGAAGAACATCCAGGAGCAGATCGGTGACCTCGGACTGACCACCGGAGCCGGCGCTGCGCGCGATGCGTTGCAGAAGTTCGGTGCAAAGAAAATCTCTGTCATCACCCCATATCCACCGATTGGTGACGAAAACGTCGTGCGTTTTTTTAACGATATCGGCTACGAGGTGAAGGCGATCAGGGGCCTCGCACGACCGACCGCAACGGCCATTGCCGAAACTCCGATTCCGATGGTGCTCGATGCGATTCGTGAAATCGACGGCGACGACGTCGATGCGATCGTCCAGTGCGGCACCAACCTGTCAACGGTCGATATTTTCCCGACGATGGAGCACTGGCTGCAAAAGCCGCTGATCCCGATCAACGTAGCCTGCGTCTGGCATGCCCTGCGCGCCTGCGGCATCAACGACAAGTTCGTCGGCAAGGGCCGCCTGCTCGAAGAATTCTGACACGTTATCGAATCGTGGCCCGGCCCGTTTTCGGATCGACTGGCGTGCGCCACAGGATGACGATAATCGTAATGAATGCAGCGAGAACCGCCAATATCGCAATTGGGTGCTTATCGGCGTACAGGTAAAACTCGTAGAACTTCTCATAGAGCGCCAGGCACTCCGGTATGTACCAGGCGACACCGACGGCGCCGATGCCGTAGCGAATGGCGAAACCTGTCTCACGCTGTTGCGTCAGCTTGTACAGCAGATAGATACCCCAAAGGCCGATAATGACGGACAGGCCATAGGTTACCGGGTGGTACAGCCCGTTCAGTCTCGGGTCGACGATGACGAGCATGAGCACGTACATAAACCACGTGACGAACACGTACTCGAACGCAGCCACCCGGGCGACGTTCGGTCGATTGCCGGCCGCCGGCACACCGACGGCAGTACCAAGCCCGATGCGGCGGCGAATCCACAGTAGCATGCGGCAACGTACGTCCTTGTTCAGCATGATAAAGAACAGCGCGACGATGCAGAAGATCCCGCTGGCCTGCAGGATGACGTGTTCACCCAACAATCCGGCCATCATGTTGCCTTCTTCAGGCAGGAACGTCTTCATCTCGTTGTAACGGGACAGCAACGGCAGGCCACTTTCGAACCACGACATCCAGATCAGTACAGCACCGCCGTAACCGAGCATCGTTCCCTTGACCTGGTCCTTGCCGAGGCCGCGAATGATCATCGCGACACCGAGCGCGCCGAGCAGCCCCGGCACCCAGTATTTCCATGGTGCGGGTAGCACGTAAATCGTAATGACCGTGTACGTGTGTGCGAGAAACTTCTCGAAGATCATCATCAGCATGATGAGAATCCCGAGGACCGGCGGTGTGTACCACCTAGATTTCGACGATGTTTCGTTGTTCATTGGTTCTTCCATCGAGCAGGTTGAAAATGACGGCCAGCGCGCCGCCGGCGACTAGGTGCCAGACGCCCCACACGGCCGCGATCGCGGCCGCGCCGCCGACACCTTTCAGTTGCGACAGCAGGATGATCAGCGCGAGACCGGAGTTCTGGATGCCGATCTCGAACGTCAGTGCGCGACGCACAGCGCTGGACTTCGATAACAGCATGCCGGCAGCCGCGCCCGACAAAAACGCCGCGCCGTTGTGAACGATAACGATGCCGGCAAGCAGGCCGACAGCGGGCCACAACACCGGGTAGAAATAGGCGATGCCGTAAACAACGGTGCCGATGAGCACACCGGCACCGACCATGGTCGTGTGCTTCCGGATGCCGGCGGCAAAATCCGGCGCCCGAGCAGCAACGATCATGCCGGCGGCAAGCGGTATTGCGAGCAGCAACGTCGTCTGGCCGACGAACAGCCAGGGATTGACGTCCAGGGACTCGAGCAATGCTGCCGTGGGCGCATAGGCCTGCGACCAGAACAGCGTGAGCACGGGTGTCAGGAATGCAGCGAACAGGCTCGACGTCGCGGTCAACGCAACCGACACGGCGACTTCGCCACGGGACAGGTAGGTAAGCAGGTTCGAAACCGAACCACCCGGGCAGCAGGCAACGACAATCATGCCAAGCGCGATCGACGGCGGTGGTGCCAGGACGTGGACCAGCGCGAATGTCACGATCGGCAGTATGAGGACCTGGCATGCGACGCCGCCGAAAAAGATGCGCGGCCGGTCGAGCAGAAGTTTGAAGTCCGCAACCCGAAGTCCGAGCGCGACACCGAACATCACCAGCATGAGGGCGGCGGCAACACCGGCCTGCCCGACCGGGTCGAGCACAATTCGCAGGCTATCGATTGTTGCGGTTTCCACGAGCGCTGGCTTCCCCCAAGTCGATCAGACGAGTGTAGCGTCCACCTCATCCAGTTGCATGGTGAACATGCGCGAGTACCAGCCACCGGACGCCATAAGTTCCTTGTGGGTGCCACGTTCGGCAATGCGTCCGTCGATCATGACGAGTATTTCGTCGCTGTCGACGATCGTTGCGAGGCGATGGGCAATCGTCAGCGTCGTACGTCCTTCGCACAGCCGTTTCAGCGATTGCATGACGCTCTTTTCAGTCTCGATGTCAAGACTCGACGTTGCCTCGTCCAGCAGGACGACGGGTGCGTCTTTCAGGATTGCGCGCGCGATCGCGACGCGCTGGCGCTGCCCGCCCGACAGTTTGCTGCCACGCTCGCCAGCCTCCGTATCGAGACCTTCGGGCGCCGCCTCCAGCCACTCGCCGAGCCCGGCCTCGCGCGCGACCGCCTCGATCTCGGCGTCGGTCGCGTCCCAACGCCCCATGCGAATGTTCTCGCGCACCGTGTCATTGAAGATGAAACTGCGCTGCGACACGACCGCAAACTTCGATTGCAAGTCCTCGAGCGGAAACTCGGTCAGTTCGCGGTGGCCAAGTCGAATGGCCCCATCCTGCGGATCCCAGTGGCGCAACAGCAAGTTGACGATCGTCGACTTGCCGGTCCCGCTCGGACCGACCAGCGCGACGTGACGTCCTGCCGGTATGTCAAACGATAGCCCGTCGAAGATTGTCCTGCCACGACTCCATTCGGAATTGCCGGCGTCGTATTCGAAGCGAACGTTGTCGAAGTGCAACGACGGTGCCAGTTCACCGCGCGGCGCTTCGGACGCGGTCTCCTCCACCGTTGGTCGTTCGTCCATCATGCCGAACAGGCGGCGTGCCGCAATGATCGAGACACGGTAGTCGGTGAAGTTGTTGGCGAGCCCGACCGAAAGATAGAAACCCACGACATTGACCGCGATGACGGCCGGCAGCTGCACCAGCGGATCGATCTTGCCGACGAGCGACAGCTCGATGCCGACCCATGCGGCGGCGAGAATACCGACGGTAATGAAAACCTCGGCGAGTGCGCGTTGCCACGCATCGGCGCCGTACAGCTTATCCTGGCCTTCCTGCATCGAGGCGCCGATATCGAAAAGCTCTTTCGCGCGGCGCTTCTCGTAGCCAAAGGCGACCGTATCGCGCACGCCCTGGATGCTGTCGGCAACGAACGCATTCACCTGCCCGATCTGGTTGCGGTACTCAACCCCGTCACCCCCCAGTTTCGAAACGAGCCATGGCAGCAACGCGGTATTCGCAACGTAGAACGGTGCCAGCGCGTAGACCAGCGTCGGGTCGACGCGCCAACACCACGACAACAGGATGATCGGCACGAAGATCGCGGCAACGGCCGGCGCGATCGTGTGCGCGTAGAACGGTTCGATGCGCTCGCAGTCGGTCATTACGCGGCTGACGGCGTCGCCCGACTGCAGCTTGCCGGTTTTCGCCGGCGCGAGCGGCAGCATCGCGTAGTAGAAGTTGTCGCGAAACGCCGCGAGGATCTTGAAGGCCACGTAGTGCCCGGTGTAGTTCTCGATGTAGGACGTAATGCCGACAATCGTGCCAAACAAGGCAATCCAGCCAACCTGGGTCCAGATGACGTCCCAGTTGACGACGCCGGGCTCGGCCGAATTGACGTAGATGCCGACGCTGGCCGCCGCGATGCCGAGGACGGCCGCCTGCCCGCAAAACTTGATAACCCGCGCGACCAGCGATGTGACCATGATGCGATTGAATGGTGCCATGAACCGGAGCAGGCGACGTATGACCTGTGCGTTGCCTGCACGCGTCATGCCGCACCTCCGCGTTCGATGTCCTGCTTGATGTTGATCATCCCGGCGTAGATGCCACCCTTGGCGAGCAACTCGTCACGTGTACCGGACTCGGCTAGGTGCCCATGGTCGAGGACGACAATTCGGTCGGCCTGCTCGATCGTGCTCAGGCGATGGGCGATCAACAGTACTGTCTTGTTTGCGGTAAGCCGATCGAGCGCCTTGTTGAGCAGCGTCTCGGTCTCCACGTCGATCTGCGACGTAGGCTCGTCGAGAACGACAATCGGCGCATCCTTCAGGACCGCCCTTGCGATTGCGAGGCGCTGGGCCTGCCCACCGGACAACGCCATGCCCTGGTCGCCGACCATCGTGCCGAGTCCTGCCGGGTTCGCGTCGACGAAATCGAGCAGCTCGGCCGCTTTGAGTGCTGTCCGGAGCTCGTCGTCCGTGGCATCCGCGCGGGCGATGCGCAGGTTGTCGGCGATCGTGCCGAAGAACAGGAACGGGTCCTGCGGCACCAGCGAAATCTGTTCCCGAACCCAGGCGAGGTCGAGCTTGTCGTCCGCTACATTGCCGAACCGGATCTCGCCGCTGTCCGGATTCAGCGTGCGCAACAGGAGGTTGACCACGGTGGTCTTGCCGGAACCGCTCTTGCCGATCAGCGCCACGGTTTCGTTCGGCACCAGCGTGAACCTGAGGTCGCGGATCGCGGCCTCCTCCGCACCCGGATACGTGAACGTCACGTTGCGGAATTCGATCTCGACCGCCTGCCCGGGTGCCAGGTCGGGGCGAATACCTGCATCGGATTCGACCGGGGCTTCCTCGTCCAGGAACCTGACGACCTCCGCGGCAACCTCGCGCCCGAGTGCGCCGGCAAAGAAGAACTCGCCGATCAGCAACAGCGTCCGGCTGAATTCAAGACTCATCAGGACGACAGCGACGACCTCGCCCGGCGACATTTCGCCGCCGCTGTACCGATACAGCGAGACACCCATCGCGACGGCTGTCGAAAACAATGCGAAGCCGAGCTCGAGAAAGATGAACTGCGCCTGGGCCACCAGCAGCAGCTTCATCGTCGTCCGCCGCTGTTTCTCGTTGTCGGCCTCCATCTGTTTGCCGCGGCGAATCCCCTGGTTGAACATCTTGAGGGTCGCCATGCCCTGGATGGAATCCAGGTAAGCCGATGCGTTGCGGTTCTTGACCTTTTCGTTCGCCTTCGAAATTCGCCGGAACCCGCGTGCGGAGGAACCGACAAACAGCGGCGTCAGCGGCACGCCAGCCAGCATCCACAAGCCGACGACCCAGTCGATCGAGAAGATTGCAATGACAAGGAAAACCGGGATCGCTATGGCGACCCAGATCTGCACGAAATAGACGCTGAAATAGTAGTCGAGGTACTCGACGCCTTCGGTCGCAGTGTTGGCGATCTCGCCCGTGCGCCGTTTGCCGAGGAGGCCCGGCCCCAGGCGAACGACCTGCTTGTAGATCTGGTCGCGAACATTGAGCTTCGCTTCGCTCGATGCCCGGAATTGCCCGGTGCGAAATACCCACGCAAGTATCGCCTTGAGCAAGACGAGACCGATGAAGACTGCGAGCCAGCTGCGTAGCAGGTTGCTGCCGTGAAACGCGGCGTCGACCGCGAGACCCAGCACGTAGTAGAGAAGAATCGTGGTCGGGATAGTCGCGAGGCCGGCAAGCAGCCCGACCTTCACCCATTTCATCGTCGCCGGCGTTATCAGCCGATCGTCAACACCGATCATGCACTCGCCCCTGAATCGCAGCTTTGCGGCCGTCTTGTATTCTGTCCAGTATGGTTGCGACCACGGCGGCTGCCATTGATAAATGTCAAAACTGAATCAGCTCGGACCAAACGGGCCGTTCCGGGTGCCTACGGCCGCCGACGCAGCCGTGCTGCTCGCGGCCGCGGTTCACAGTGTCGCGTTACGGTGCGGAACGCCACCGGTCAAAGAACCCGAACATCAGGGTTGATCCCCAGATGTCCTCGGTCGGCGGCGGGACAATGCAGATTGTCTGATCCGGCAGGCTTGCCGATTGCAGTTCCGATACGCAGTAGCCATTGCTGCCAATGGTGCCTGCCGTGCCTGGCCAGCGGTGATCGCCGTCGGGCCAGACGCAGTCGACGGACGCGAACGGCTCATCGGCGCAGCGAATCGTACATTCAGCCGACGTGCCGTGTGTCAATGCGGTGCTCCAGTCCGACGGTCCCGCCGCGCACGCTTCGCCGTCGGACCAGTGTTCGGCAACAGACCCGGTATTTGCGAAAAAATAGCCGCTGCTACTGGCGCTGCCATCCGGGGGCACCGTCGTGTCCTGGCCACCATTCACCTGCAACAGCGGTAGCGGGTGAGTCGGAGTGCATTCAAACCCGGGCTCGGCCCGGCCACCGATCAGGGCGACCGCGTCGAACAGGTCGGACGCCTCGCACGCAACGCGTTGCGCCATCATGGCGCCGTTGCTGAAGCCCGCGACGAATACGCTGTCAATGTCGAGCGTCGATTCGACTTCGGCAACGAGCGCCCGCAGGAATCCGACGTCGTCATGGCAGGACGCCCAACCACACTGGCCGCAGTCACCGCACTCCGGCGGACACGGATAACGGACGGCATTTTGCGTACAGATGGGTCCGGCGGGTCCGCGATCGAATCCGTCGGAAATATGATTCCAGCTCGATACCTCCCACTGGTCCGGTGTGCCTGCGCCCGCCATAAACCAGGTGCTTTGCGGATACACGACGACGTAGCCGGCGCGTTCGGCGTAAGCATTCAGGCCTTGTGTGACTTCCGCTTCAGTGCCGGTCGCCGATCCGGCGTAGCCGTGCAGGAAGATCGCGACCGGGTGATCGGTCATGTCGTCGTACGATGACGGCAGGAATACGAAATACTCTCGCTCGATCCCGTCGTGGCTGAGGACGTGGCGAGTCATCGATGCGACGGGTGGTGTCTTGCCGCAAGCGGATGCAACCAGGACAACAGCGAGTACTGCGACAACGCGGATGGATTTCATTGACTTCTCCGGATCGGCCTGTTCCTTGCCATTAGCGCGATCGCCGGCCGCGATCTTGCTATCCTTTGCCAAAATACCGTACCAGGGGGTTCCTTTGAACAGGCAAATCATAGCAACAGCGTTGTGCACGCTGTTCGTAGCAGCGTGCGACAGGGACGACGCCGACGCCACATCCATTGCGTTTGACAGCCGCTACGAGCCGTTGCCGTCGACGACGACGTTGCTCAGGGGCGGAACCGTTCTGACCGGCAAAGGCGAGCGTATCGACGATGCCGACGTCCTGATGACCGACGGCAGGATCGTCGCCGTCGGTACCGGCCTCGATGCCGGAGACGCGAACGTCGTCGACGCCAGCGGCAAATGGATCACGCCAGGCGTGATCGACGTGCATTCGCATCGCGGCGTGTATCCGTCGCCCGGCACGCAGTCCCACTCCGACGGCAACGAAATGACCGCACCGGTGACCGCCGAAGTCTGGGCCGAGCACAGCGTATGGCCGCACGACCCCGGTTTTCTCACTGCGCTTGCGGGCGGCGTCACTTCCATGCAGGTACTGCCCGGTTCGGCGAACCTGGTCGGTGGGCGCGGCGTGACGTTGAAAAACGTGCCGGGACGCAACGTTATGGACATGAAATTTCCGGGTGCTCCGCACGGGCTCAAAATGGCCTGTGGTGAGAACCCGAAGCGAGTTTACGGCGGCAAGGGACAGGCCCCGTCCACGCGCATGGGCAATGTGGCGGGTTACCGGACGGCCTGGATAGAAGCCGCCGACTACCGCGACAAGATGGCAGCCGCCGCAGAGGGTGCCGGTGAGGCGCCGTTACGCGATCTGCGTCTCGAGACGCTTGCCGGTGTGCTCGATGGCGAGATCATCGTGCACAACCATTGCTACCGCGGCGACGAGATGTCGGTGATGCTCGAGATCGCGGCGGAGTTTGGCTACAAGGTCGGTACGTTCCACCATGCCGTCGAGGCGTACAAGATTGCCGACCTGCTTGCAGAGAACGATACCTGTGCAGCTGTCTGGGCCGACTGGTGGGGCTTCAAGATGGAAGCCTACGACGGCATTCGCGAAAATGCCGCGATCCTCGACAAGGCTGGCGCCTGCACCGTGATCCACTCGGACGACGGCCTCGGCATTCAGCGCCTGAACCAGGAGGCGGCGAAAGTCATCGGCGCGGCGGCCCGTGTCGATATCGACATTGCGCCGGAACGCGCCATTCGGTGGATTACGAGCAACGCGGCGAAGTCGCTCGGGATCGACGATCAGACCGGTTCGCTGGAAGCCGGGAAGATGGCCGACGTCGTGATGTGGTCGGGTAATCCGTTCAGCGTCTACACCAAGGCCGAGCGGGTCTACGTGGACGGCGCGCTGCTGTACGAACGTGGCAACGACGACCTGAACCCGGTGGCCGACTTTACCCTTGGCACGGCGGCTGACGCAGGAGGTGCACGATGAAAAGACTCACACTGTGTATTGCCCTGCTCGGCATGACGATGACGGCTGCCGCCGAAACGACGGCGATCGTCGGGGCCAGGGTGCATACGGTCGGTCCGCAGGGCACGATCGACAACGCGACCATACTCATTGCCTACGGCAACATCGTTGCGGTCGGACCCGATGTCGCGGTACCGCCCGGAGCAACGCGAATCGATGCGGCAGGCAAGATCGTGACGCCGGGCCTGTTCAGCCCGGTTGGGCGACTCGGCCTGGTTGAAGTCAGCAGCTCGGCGAGCCCGGAGGATGACAAGCAACGCGGCGCACTGTTTACGGCTGGATTCGACGTCGCGAATGCGTACAACCCGCGATCCACGCTGATCAATGTGACGCGCACTGAGGGCGTCACCAGCGCTGCGACGATGCCGGCACCGGGCAGCGACGATGGCACCGGCAACATGGGGCACGTGCTCGCGGGACAGGCCGCTGTTGTCAGTCTCGGTGACGACGACTGGCTGCTGCGCGCCGGGGCCGGCATCGTTGTGACGCTGGGTGAGGCCGGCAGTGCATACTCCGGCGGTAGCCGTGCGGGCGCGCTGCTGCAACTCACCAATGCGCTCGATGAAGCGCGTGACTATGGGCAGCATAAAGGTGACTTCGAACGCGGCATGCGTCGTGCGTATGTTCACAGCGTGGCCGACCTCGAGGCGCTGCAACCCGTGCTCGCCGGCCGTGCGCCGCTGATCGCGAACGTGCATCGGGCCAGCGATATCGAAGCGCTTGTCGAGCTTGCGGCAATTTATCGTATTCGCGTCATCATCAACGGCGGCGCCGAGGCCTGGATGGTGGCCGACGAACTGGCCGCAGCGAACATCCCCGTCATCGTTGCGGCGACGGACAACCTGCCCGGCACCTTCGATCGCATCAATGTGCGGCGCGGTGCCGCCAACGTCCTGGTGGCAGCCGGTGTCAAGGTTGCGCTGACAGACGGCCAAAGCAAGACGCACAATGCGCGAAACCTGACCCAGTCGGCCGGCAACGCTGTATCCGACGGACTCGACCGCGACGCGGCACTGCGTGCCATCACGCTCACGCCGGCGGAGATGTTCGGTGTTGCCGACCGCGTCGGCAGCATCGAGGCTGGCAAGGCTGCCGACCTCGTAATCTGGCCCGCCGATCCGTTCGAACTGACGACGTATCCGGATCAGGTCTACATCGGCGGTGAGGCGATACCCATGCACAGCCGCCAGACACTGCTCAGGGACCGCTATCTCGACCCGTCCGCGGAAACCCCGCCCGCCTGGCGAAAATAAGGGCCGAAGAAGGGCCGACCCCATCGGCCGGGGTCCGGCCCCGGCCGATGGGGTCTGACCCTGCCCGTTGGGGTCTGGCCCCAACGAGTAGGGTCTGGCCCTTACTGCCAGGGTCGGGAGGATTGTAGTGATCCTTCGTGCAGCCACAGAACCTCGTCGGCGGCTTCGAGCACGCGGTCACTGTGCGTAACGATAATTCGGGTACAACTGAGACTTGCCAGCGAGCGAACGACGCACTTCTCGAGCTCCGGGTTGAGGCCGCTCGTCGCCTCATCGAGCAGCAACAGCTCGGCATCACGATAAAACGCCCGCGCCAGCAGGATGCGTTGCACCTGGCCGCTCGAAAGAGCCGAACCCAGGTCGCCGATCAGTGTTTCGTACTGCATCGGCAGGCGTTCGATGTCGTCGGCGATACAGGCCTGCTGCGCCGCGCGCCTCAGGGCGATGTCGTCAATCCGTTCACTGCAAAACGCAATGTTCGACGCGATCGACCCTCGCAGAAGACAGTCGTCCTGAAAGACGGTTGCTGTCCGGTGCCTGAGGCCCGCAACGGAGCGCGCCCTTCCGTCGTAACAAAGCCGGCCGCGCCGCAGCGTTGCGGTCCCGGCAATTAATTGCAACAGCGTGCTCTTGCCACTGCCCGACGGTCCGGCGATGGCGACGAAGCTGCCCGACCGGATTCGAGCGGAGCAACCGTCGATTACCGGCCTGTCGGTACCGGCGTACCGAAACTCGACGTCTTGCAATTCAATGTCACCCAGCATGCCTGTGTCGACCGGCTGCGGGTTCGGCTCTGGTTCGGCGAACACGATGTCGGCGAGACGCCGCAGCGGCACACGCAGCAAACGGTACGCCGTGACCCCGTCAACGAGTCCCGACAAGCGTCCACCGAGCATGCCGAGCCACGCGGCGAATGAAGCAATCATCCCGACCGAGAATGCCCCCTCGAGTCCGCGGCGCGCGAGCAGATAAAGTGTCAGCACGCGGGAGCCCTGCAGCAGGACCTGGCGAATCGCCGTGTCGGCAATTGCCAGGTTTCCCGCGCGTATCTTTGAATTGATCGTCGTAGCAAACAACGACTGCCACTCCGTCCTCCTTACGTTCTCGCCATTCACCGCCTTTACTGACGGCATCGCCCGAAGCGACTCGAGGAAGTGCGTCTGGTTGCTAGCCTCGGCCTGCGATACCTCGGATGCCAGTCGTACTCGCCACGCCGTCGTGCCGAGTCGCCAGCAACACCAGGTCAGCCCCGCACCGACATTGAGCAACGTCAATCGCGGGTCGTAGAGATACATCAGCACTAGTAGCAACCCGAGAAACATCGCATCGAGCAGCATGGCAGGCGCGGTGCCGACGATGAACGACTGCACGCGCGACAGCGCCTGGAAGCGATGCTGCACATCGCCGAGCTCACGGTCACGAAAGTAGCGCAGAGGCAATCGCAGTAACTGGCGAAAGGCTCGCCCGGCCATATCGAATACCGTGACGTGTGCGAGGTATTGAAACGTCAAGGCGCGCAAGGCTGTCGCGAATACCTGGAAAACCAGCAACGCCGAAAAACCCAGCAACAACGCGCGTAGCAACAACTCATCGCCGGTCGCGAGAACGCCGTCGATGATCGCCTGCAGGTACAGTGGCGATGCGAGCAACAGGCATTCACAGACCAGCGCGAGCATGAGGCCGGTGCAAAATCGACCGATTAATTTTGCGTTGCGCGGTACCAGGTCGCTCAGTTGGAGCTGCCGTGGCTGCTTTCCGCTGCAGAACCCGGGCGTTAGAGAAATCTCCAGCGCGACGCCGGTAAATGATGCCCGCGCTTCCTGTCGAGACCTTCGCAGCACCCCTCTCGCCGGATCGTATATGACAAGCTTGTTGCGGCCGACTCTTTTTAGAACGACGAAGTGATTGAACCTCCAGTGCAGCACGCACGGTGTATCGAGTCTGGCGAGTTCGTCAACCGAGCAGGTGACCGCTCTTGTATTGAACCCGAGGTCGCGGAATGTCCGTGCCAGTGCGGCGAGCGTTGCGCCCTTGAGTGACGCCGCCGCACGTCGACGCAATGCCACCAGGTCGATCGGCGCGCCGTGGTAGCCGGCAATCATAGCGACGCACGCGATACCGCACTCCGCCGCGGTTGACTGGTGGACGAGCGGCAGCCGGCGCAGGCCGGTAACGTTCAGCCACGGCGTTGACACGGCCACGGCCGCTTATCCGCCGCGCGACAGCAGTGGTTCGAGCAACCAGTCAACTACCGTGCGTTCTTCGAGAATGAGTTCCGCGCCCAGTGTCATCCCGGCACGAAGAGGCAACGCCGTCTGCCCGATTTCGGCCGTCACGCGGTAGCCCGCCTCCCGCAGGCGAACAGCGGGCGGCACTTCGGCCGGCAACGTTACGAACTGCGCGACTGCCAGAGTCGTGCCTTCCGTTGTTCCGAATTTGTGGCGCGGGAACGCATCGAATGCGAGCCGGACTCGCTGCCGTGCCTCGACCGATCCGGCTGCCGACGATGGCACGAACAATTCGACCTGCAGGCGCGACCCTTCTGGTATGACGGTGACCAGCGTGCGCCCGGGAGTCACCGGGTCTCCTTCTGCAATCGCGACATCGGCGACCGTTCCGGAAACCGGTGCGGTGATCGGAACTTTGGTGGCCGATTCAAGCACCAGTAACTCCCTTTGCAACCTGGCCTCTCGTTCGCGGAGCGCAGACAACTGCATTTCGGTCAGTACCGGCAGGTTGGCCACGAGCTCGGCAGCCGAGTCACGCTCCCGGACAAGTTCCAATTGTGTCTGCTGCAACTGTTGCAGGGTCGCCCTGCGCAGATCGACCTCGTCCGATTGCTCCAGCACCTGCCATTCCGGTACGGCGTCGTTGGCATCACGCAGCCTCCGCAACTTCTCGATGGCGACGGCGAGTCGCCTTGACTGCGCCTGCTGCTGTTGCGCAAGCAGGCGTACCTCGTCATCCAGTCTCGACATCCGGCGCTCGGCGCTTCGAATGTCAGCGTCTTGCCGGCCGGACACAAGACGGCCCTGTTTGACGATTTCGGACAACTCGTCCGCAATACTCGACGCGCCGGCAAGCAGATACGAGGTGCCATTGCCAACTGCACGGTCTGCACTCAACGTCACCAGCACGTCGCCTTCGACAACGCTGGCGCCGTTTCGTGCAGCCAGCGATTCGACCCGGCCTGTTTGCTGCGCGACCAGCCGCGTCGCGCCGCGGTCCGGCACTACCCAACCCCGGACAGTCGCCGTGCGGTGATAGGTAATACCAGGCGCCAGCAAGACCGCGATTGCGAGCGCTGACACCAGCGACCATGTCAGCCAGGTCCACGTTGCCGGTACCTGCATGATTGGGCGCCCGTAGACAGGCTCGCGCAGGGCACGAAGCGCCTCTTTCCTGAAGAGATCGTTGTTTTTCGACACCGCACGATTCAACAACTGCGAGCTTCCCGGCGACAACGCCGCTAAGTCGACGATTCGACCAGAAACGGATGCTCTCACGAGTATCGTGGCGTTATTGCTACGATTGAGCCACGGCCGATGCGGCATAATTTGTCGACCCTGTTTCATACTGGAACCGTGCGACGCCGCTGTATGAAGAACCCTGCCGTATCGATACAACGCGGATACGATGCGTTTCGCCGCGGGTCGCTTGACGAGGCACGCCGGGCGCTCCGCAACGTCAATCACCCGAAGGCCGTGCACCTGCTGGGTCTCGTGGAAGAGCGTTCCGGCAACGCGAATGCCGCCAAGAAATTGCTCGCTCGTGCGGCGAAGCTGGCACCCGACGATGCCGAAGTGGCACTCAACCGCGCACGCGTGGCGGCGACGCGGGAAGACCACACACTGGCGGCGTCGGAATATCGACGCGCGCTTCGACTGCGACCGGGCAACCGCGACGCCCGCTACGGCCTGGCAACGGCGTTGCTGGAGTCCGATCGACCAGGCGAGTCCCTGCACTTGCTCGAGTCGTTGATGCAGGATGGCCACGACCAGCCGGCGATCCGATTCATGCGCGGCCGTGCGCGATTGCAGAACGGGGACATCGACGGCGCGATCGACGACCTGTCTCGTGCCTGCGACGACTTGCGCAACCCGGTAACTCTGAAGGCATTGGCCAACGTCTACTGGATGTCGGGCGATGAGAATGCGTTCCGTGCCCTCATCGATCGTGCCGCGCAAGACCCGCAATTGGCGGTGGACGCCGCGTCACTATTGCGCGAGACCGGCGACCCGGAGTCGGCTATTCAGAATCTGCAGGATGTCGGCGAGGACCCGCTGGCGGCCTGGGTACGCGCGACGGCGTACATCGATCTCGGCGACGGCGAAAACGCAGAGGTCGCAGCGAGACAGGGGCTCGGCAAAGCGCCTGGCGACGCAAGCCTGGCGCGTGCATTGATCGTCAGCCTCCTGATGCAGGGCCACGCAGATGCCGCGCTACCGCTGATCCGGGACGGTCGCCTCCGTTACCCGGATGACCAGCTCTGGATTGCCTACGAGGCGTCGGCATTGCGACAGGTCGATGAGGACGCCTATCGGCACCTCGTGGATATGGATCGGTTTGTTCGTGGCTACCGCATTTCGCCGCCATCCGGATACGCGGACGTCGATGAGTTCAATTCGGCGCTGCGCAATGCACTGGACAACTGGCATGCTTTTGGACATCACCCCATCGGTCAGTCGCTGCGCCACGGCAGCCAGACCGTCCGCGATCTGACGAAAATAGATGATCCGGTCATCCGATCTTTTTACTCGGCGCTCGACGTTCCGATACGACAGTACCTGGAGGACATCGGTCGCGATGCCACGCACCCGACGACGGCACGAAACGCCGGTCGCTACCGGTTTTCGGGCGGTTGGTCGGTGAAGCTGGCCGGTGGCGGGAACCATGTCAGCCACGTTCACCCGGACGGCTGGATCAGCTCGTCCTATTACGTCGAGGTTCCGGACCCCGGACCGGGCGAACGTGCCGGATCGATCAAGTTCGGCGAGCCACCATTCGCGACCGATCCGGCGAGTCCCGCGGAACGCTGGATTGCGCCGGAGGCCGGCATGCTTGTCCTGTTTCCTTCTTTTCTGTGGCACGGCACGGAACCGACGGCGGACAACACCATTCGCATCACGGCACCGTTCGACATTCTGCCGGCCGATTAGCGCAGCCACGAAAAAGGCACCCGCAGCGAACTGCGGGTGCCTCGGTTGCAGTAATGGCTACTGCGGCTTTAGAACGACTGCGACAACCTTACGAAGTAGCCGCGACCGAACACGCGATAGGTGTTCGGATCCGTCGTCGCGTTGAAGCCCGGATCGATGTACGGCGGTGCTTCGTCCGTCAGGTTGGTGAACCCGGCAGTCAGCTTCGTTGATCCCAGCGTGTCGAACTCGTAGTTGAAAACGAGGTCGTGGTACAGGATCGAGTCAACTGGTTGCACGTAGTTCACGAACACGGCCGGTGCGCCGATGCTGCTGATGTACTCGGCCATGTAACCCACCGAGAAGTCGCCACGATAGTAGTGCACTGAGGCGTTCAGCTTATCTTCGGCATAGGTGCCGCCGTCTTCAGCCGTGACCGGTGTGTGCGTGCCCAACAGGTTCTGGACCGGCGCACCCGGACGCGGCGTCTTTTCACGCTCCAGCAAGTGAGCCCACAACAGCGCCGTTTCGAACTCACCGAAACCGGTCTCGAAGTTGAACCGGACCTCGACGTCCACGCCTTCGCCCGTTTGCGCGGCGAGATTCACGTTGGAGTCGAGAATGTCACGAATCGTGAAGTCCGTGTCGTTGCGACGGGTGATCAGGTCGCAGGACGACTGCACCTGCGAGACGTAGCACTGATCCAGCGTGAACTGCACACCGAACGAGCTGATCGCGTCTTCGAGTTCGATGCGCCACCAGTCGACCGTTACCGACAGGTCGCCGGCGTCGATTTCCGGCGTGAACACGAAGCCCGCCGTGAACGTATCGGCCGTTTCCGGCGTCAGGTTCAGGTTACCGCCGATCAATGACCGGGTCTGGGTGTCGGTCCGGTTGGCAGCACGCGGGCAGCCCGGGGCGATGTTGGTGCCATTGCCGCCGTAACCCGTCTGGTAATCGCCCGGATCGCAGGGATCCGTATACGTCGGCGCACTGGTGCCGAGACCGTCGAAGAGTTCCTCGATCGTCGGCGCGCGGAACGCAGTACCCGCGGTTGCGCGCAGTTTCAGTGAGTCGATTGCCTGGAACTCGACGCCAAACTGCCACGTCGTGTCATCGCCAAACAAATTGTAGTCGTCGTAACGAGCACCACCGGTGAGAATCAACGACTGTGTGCCGTTGTCGAATACCGGCGCGTACGCTTCGACGAACAATGCCCGCGAGTACAGCGAGCCGTCGGTTCCCTGGCCGGTGCCACCGGTTACGAGACCCAGTGCTTTTGCGGAATCCGGCGTGTACTTGAATCTCTCTGCCCGGTACTGCGTACCGACTGCCCAGCCGAACGCACCGCCCGGGAGCTCGAACCCGGTACCCGTGAGGCTTGCGCCCCAGATATCCTGGTCCGCTACGCGCGAGTCGACAAGTTCGACACCAACATAGTTCAGCATAGCGTCAGTAACGGTACCCTCTCCGCCGAAGAAATTCAGCGGCACACAGCCGACGATAATCGTCGACGGATCGTTGATGTCGCCATAACACTCCGGGTTGCCGTCGCCGTCCAGATCGGCGGACGGTCCCATTGCGTTCGACAGGCGAACGCCGGAGAACTGGCCAAGGTCGTTGTTGACCAGCGTGCGCTTGCCGCTGTTGTAGTAGACCTCCCACTCGTAGTCGCGAACGGTGCCCGTCAGCCCCATTGTTGCCTGGAACTGCGTGACGTCCTGCGAGAAGTGACGCGGGGTTTCCGTCATGCGACGACGAACGTTGGTAAGCGGCTCGTAGGGAAGCGCTGTACCGTTCGCTGCATTGTAGGCGTCGACCGCCTGGCGCAGATAGTAGCTGTCTTCTGAGAGGCCGGTATATGCCTGCCCGTTAAACGTGCCGTTGTAGCCCGGGAAGATATTCGTATCGTAGGGCAGCGGCGCCAGCTCCTGGTCGGAGTTACGGTTATTGCCGCGAAACGCCGCCCTGAACGTGATGTCGTCGGTTACCTCGAACGAACCTTCACCGAAGTAGTTGATCCGTTCGTACGGCGTCTGCATGTAGTTGATCGGCGCGTAGTTGTACGTGCGCCCGTCGTGCGGAACCATGACGGCACCCGGTGACGGAATCAGGTACAGCCGGTTGACACCATTTGCCGGGTCGTGGCTGAAGAAGTTGATCCGGGATTCCGGAATACGCGATGAACCGAAGAATGTGCACAGGTTTGCCGGATCTACCTCGCAACCGATATCGGTCTGGTAGTAGATGTAGTACGAGCCCTGCAGGAATGCCCATGGCGTGTCGCTCTGGAAGGCTTCTTCCTGGTCGATGTATTCGGCGCCGAACACGAAGTTGCCGCGATCCATCGACGTGCCCGCAATCAGCGAGATGGCATTCTGGTTGGCGTTCGTCGTGTCAAACCACGCCTGGTTCTGCAGGTCGATGTTGATGCCTTCGAAATCGGTGCGCGTGATGATGTTGACAACGCCGGCAACAGCATCGGCACCGTACACGGCGGAAGCACCGTCTTTCAGGATCTCGACGCGCTCGATCATGATCGCCGGGATCGTGGTGTAATCGCCGCCATCGACGCTGCGACGCCCGTTGATCAGCGTCACGGTGCGCTCAGGTCCCATGCCGCGTAGGTCGATTTCGACGGTACCTTCCTCATTGTTGCCGTTGTTGGTCGTGGTGCCCAACGGCGTACCGGACATCGACGGCATGCGCTGGATCAGGTTGCCGACATCGGTAATGCCCTGGGCGACGATGGCCTCGCGGTCGATAACCGTAACCGGGCTCGCGCTGTCGAGATCGGCGCGCTTGATACGAGATCCTGTCGTGATGATCTCTTCAAGCGGCTCATCGGCGGACTGTGTCTGCGCAAGCGCTGTCGGCATTGTGCCGACCGCGAGTGCGCCGGCACTCATGCCGAGGCCCAGCCTCACAGCTGAACGTAACACGTTGTTACTTTTCATTCGGTGCTCCCCTCTTGTTTCAATTGAAGAATCGAATTTCAAAATGCCGCGCATGTGCGCGGCGCGTAGGGCGATTCGACCACCGGTGAAAAGTGTTGTGAATATGAGTCATTCCGATTTACGCGGCGTTTTCGCGTCGGACTCTTTCATACGTCGCAGAGTTGCAATGATTGGAAAACGGGCGATGAAAATTCGCTGAATTTCAGCGTTCCGCGTATTTCGGTTTTCTCTTACGAGGCAGAATTGCGACGTTGTGAATTCGAAACGGCGTAACGGGATCGTTGCATCAACTAATCCCGTTGCGCCGCCGCGACACTAATTTGCGCAAAGCACTGGGTAGCGAGCGACTCAGATTGTGCGCTGGTTGAATGCCGCTTCGATATGCATGCGCAGCGCTGTCGTTCCGGTCTTGCGCTGCCGCTTGCGCGGGCTGATGACGACAACGTCGCGTCCCGCCGACTCCGTGTCCGGCATCAGGTCCACGAGCGTGCCGGAGCGCAGATACGGTTCGCAGAGGTATTGCGGCAGGCGACTGATACCCAGTCCCGCCAGCGTCGCCTCGCGGGCCTCGAGCAGGCTCGACACAACGTGCTTCGCCTTGACAGTGACGGTCGTTACCTTGCCGCCGCGCTCGAAACGCCACGAATGCCGTTCGCCACCGGCGCTTTCCACAATACAGTCGTGTGGCTCGAGGTCGAAGGGTGTGGCGATCGGCGGCCGTCGCTCAGCGTACTCGGCACTCGCGAAGATGGACTGGCGTACATTACCGACCGTGTTCGTCCATCCGACGTTCGACGGAACCGGCGCCAGCGTGATGCCAATATCGACCGATTCGATCGCGTCCTCGGTCCAGAACGTGACTGGCCGACGTTCGACGTTGATGCCCTTGTTGTCATTCTCGAAATCCGCGAGCCATGGCTCCAGGTAACGGTCGATGAGATCCGGCGGCGCTCCGACGACGATCGGCGACGCATCGGCGATGATTGATCCGATGGTTGCGAGCGAGGTTGCATTCTGCGCAGACTCGAGAAGCTGTTCGCATTGCTCGAGGCAGCGACGCCCCGCTTCGGTGACGGCGATATGTTTCGGCGTACGATCGAGCAATTTGACGCCAAGCGCTTTCTCGAGTGCACCGAGGCGGCGACTGATCGTCGTGCGCTCCATCCCGAGGTCGGCAGCGCATCGTGAAATGCCTCCTGTTTGAACAATCTTCGCGAACAACGCCAGGTCCGCAACTTGTCTTAACTCACCCTGCATTATTTGTTACCCCCGTAATCAATTTCGCTGCCCAAGCTGCAGAAAACTTCCCTTAGAACGACATGTTCTAACGTCAATGCAACCGTTTGCGGCTGCGTCTTTATCTAAGACACATCAGGACCTTTTCCCGTTGTTTCGGAATGTGCGTTGTAAAAATGATTCGCGACCAAAACGTGCGGAATTTTTTCAACGTCGAATTCGCGAAACTTGAGCGGACCAATACGGTCACAACAAAAGCAGTCTGCTTGGAAGCAGGGGGAGAACTGTGAGTACAACAAAAAGGCGTTCGGAACTCGATCGGTATGACGTCGCCATCCTGTCTGCACTTGCGACAAATACGCGACTAACTACCGTAGAGCTCGCGTCGATGGTGCACCTGTCACGTACCGCCGTGTCGCGCCGAATCGCCGCATTAAAAAGAAAAAAAGTCCTGAACGACGCGGCCGAAGTGCTGAACTACGAATCACTCGGGTTTCGTGTCCGCGCGACGGTCGAAGTCAGCGCGCCCAGCCAGACGGCGGATTCTCTGCGCGGCAAGCTCGTGCTCGAACCCGAGGTTCTCACCGTATCCGTCATCGCGGGCGACGGCCTGCTGAGCCTCGACATTATCGCCATCGACATGGATCACCTGCACATGTTCGTCAATTCTCTGCAGCGCAGCGGCGACACGACAACGAAGATCATTTTCGCTGAAGACAAATCGCAGCTGACGCTGGTCGATCGCATGCGCCTCATCGACGAGCGCAAAGCCAACGGCCTCGCCAACGCCTGACCCATAGGGGCCAGACCCCACCCTCTGGGGCCAGACCCCACCTTATGGGGCCGGACCCTACCTGCCGGGGCCGGACCCAGGCGGGTGGGGTCTGGCCCCGGCGGTGGGTTCTAGTATCCTCCCGGCATGGATCATGCCGACGTCCTCGTAATTGGCGGCGGGGCCGCCGGCCTCATGTGCGCCATCTCGGCCGCCCGGCGCGGTCGGAGCGTCACGGTGCTCGAGGGCTCCAACAAGGTCGGCAAGAAGATCCTGATGTCCGGCGGCGGGCGCTGCAATTTCACCAACCTGCACACAACCGCCGAAAACTTCATCTCGTCGAATCCGCACTTTTGCAAGTCGGCGCTAAGTCGACTCACGCAGTGGGACTTCATCGAACTCGTCGAGAAGCACGCCATCCCCTATCACGAGAAAACACTCGGGCAGCTTTTTTGCGACAGGTCATCGAAGGATATCGTCGCGATGTTGCTTGCCGAATGCGATGCGACCGGCGTCAAAGTTCTCACTCACTGCGAAGACGCGAGGGTTGCCGAAGGCTTCACAGTCGCTTGTAGCCAGGGCTCATTCACAGGCGACTCGCTGGTCATCGCAACCGGTGGGCTAAGCATTCCGAAGATGGGAGCGTCGGACTTCGGTTACCGGGTTGCGCGCCAGTTCGGCCACACGGTTCACGAAACCCGTGCGGGCCTCGTCCCGTTCACGTTTACCGGAGAACTGCACGAGTCGTTTGCGCATCTGACGGGTGTAAGCTGCGCGGCAGCCGTTGAGGCTGGTGGCGTGACGTTCTCGGAAGACATACTTTTTACGCACCGTGGACTGAGTGGCCCGGCAGCCCTGCAGGCGTCGTCCTATTGGACGCCCGGCAGATCGATCAGCATCGATTTTGCCCCCGCGACAGATCTCGCATCCAGGTTCGTTGCAGCAAAAGCGGCACAACCGGCAAGCCTCATTCGAACCGTACTGTCCGAGACATTACCGCGCGCACTGGTGCTCGAACTCCAGTCGGCCCTGTGGCCCGATCACGCAGATACGCCGTTGGCCGCACTGCGTGACAGCGTCCTGCGTAATATCGCAGGAAGCATCCACGCCTGGTGCATCAAGCCGGCGGCAACAGAAGGCTATCGCACGGCCGAGGTGACGCTGGGTGGCGTCAGTACCGATGAGCTATCGTCGCAATCGATGGAAAGCCGACGTATACCGGGACTTTTTTTCGTTGGCGAGGTCGTCGACGTAACCGGTCATCTCGGCGGCCATAATTTCCAGTGGGCCTGGTCGTCGGGTCATGCCGCAGGACAGTTTGCCTAGCCAACTGCTAACCATTTTGCATGCCACTGCATCAAAGGATTGATGGTGGCTGTATTAAAGAGTGGCGGCGTGCCGACAAACGCAGACTTTCACGAGGCGATCTCGAGCCGATCGGACCGCTGGTACTCGGTGTGCCTGAAAATTACGCGCAACCCGGACATGGCGGCCGATGCCGTCCAGGATGCTCTGCTCAACGCATGGAACAAACGACACCAGTTCCAGCAGTCGGCTCGCCTCGACACATGGATTCACCGTATCGCAATCAACGCGGCCCTGAACCTGATCCGCAAATCGCGCCCGGGCGTTTTCGAAGCGCTCGAAACCGACGTCGAGTCCGACGGCAATACGCCGCAGCGAAGCCTGGAGGAACACGAACTCGAAAGCGATCTCGCGCGGCAACTCGCGGACCTGACGGAGGTCGAGCGAGTCTGCTTCGTGCTGAAGCACCTCGAGCAGTGGCGGGTACGGGAGATCTCCGAAGAATTGAATCTCAACGATGGCCAGGTCAAACAGGCCGTTTTTCGCGCGGTCAAGAAACTGCGCGTCAGCATGCAGGACATGCGGGAAGGAAACGATGAACGACGACATTGATGACATTGTCTCGGCGCACCGCGCGGAGACACACGCGGCACCAGCACATCTGAAGCAACAGTGGCATTCCGCTATCGACCAGGCTGCCGCACTGGAGCACGGCCGCACGTCGGAGTCCCGCAGTACGGGGCCTGCCAGCGGCGCGTTCTGGGGCATGGCCGTGGCTGCGGCACTGGCTGTGGGAATCGGACTGGGCGTGCTGCTCAGTGATAACCCGTCGCCGACCGTCCCGGACAACCGGATTGCAGCCGTAGAAAACCCGCGGGCAATGCCCGTGGCCTTTTCTCGCGGTCTGCAATATCACCTGCGAAACAGTCGTGAACAGCTCACGACGTACAACGCTGAGACTGACCGCACCAACCTCATACTCGACATCATCGAACAGAACCGGCTATTCGAGGACGCGGCCGACAACAACAACGCGCCAAAAGTAGCGCGTGTATTGCGTGCCTTCGAACCGATACTGCTGCGACTTGCGGCGGACGATATTGCGCCGGAGGACGCCGAGGCGCTGCGCGAACAGCTCGCCTTCGAACTCAACGTGATGCTAACGAAGCTCGCACGCGAATCATCAGATGAGTCAACGACAACCTGATGCAAGGACCCGACATGAAGACCCTGATCAAGACCCTGAACATTCTCTTTGCCTTCGCGCTCGCTACGAGCGTCGCCGCCCAGCAAGCGCCGCGCAACGACACCGACGAACTCAAGATGGCGGCGATAGACGCGCTGATCTCGGCACCACCGGAGCGTGCATTGCCACTCATCAACAAGGTGCTGGATGGCGACAACAGCACCGACATCAAGGAAAAAGCGCTGTTTATTCTGAGCCAGATTGACCTGCCCGAGGCGCGCACGACGTTGCTGAGGTTTGCGACGGACAGCAGCGGCGAGCTGCAGGAAGAAGCCATTCGCATGGTCGGGATCGGCGGTGACGCTGAGGCGCTCGCTCAGTTACGTGGCGTGTATGACAGCGGCGACAGGGATGCACGCGAGGCAGTGCTGGAAGCGTTGATGATCGCCGGCGACAAGGCGACCGTTTTCGATATCGCCTCCAAGGCGGAAGGCAAAGACTTCGAAGACGCGGTCGATATGCTCGCAGTGATGGGCGCGAGGGACGAGCTGCGGCAGCTTCGCGCCAGCAAGGGCGTATCGGGGGCACTCATCGATGCCTGCGCAATATCAGACGACCTGCAGTGCCTGCGCGAAATAGCCGCGGACGCGTCCGGGAGCGACGAGATGCTGCAGGCGATCGAGGCGATGGGCATTGTCGGCGGAGATGAGGTCAACGAAACGTTGCTCGGTATCTACCGCAATGCGACAACCGATGACATCCGCGAAGCCGCGCTGGACGGAATGCTGATTGCCGACTACGACGAGGGCGTCCTGGAGCTGTACCGGTCATCGGACAACCCGTCGGAGAAGAAGGCGTTGCTGGAGCGGCTCGTGATGATGGACAGCGACGCCGTATGGGAGATCATCGACAGCGCACTCGACGGTGGCTTCTGATGCGGGGCTGGGTTTTCGCCGGCGTCGTTCTCTGGAGCGGCGCCGTGCTCGCCGACCTGCCTGCACCCGACGCAAGTGGCTGGTACCGATGGGCAATCGACAACGACGAGCATTCCATTGTCGTCATCCGATTGAAGGATGGCCAGTTGGCCGATCTGCGACTGAATAGTGACCACATCAATTGCCACCGGATTGACGTATCGGCTGCGATTGATCTCGGCATCGTCACGCCCGACGAAAATTTTCGCTGGTTCCTCGATTTCGTGGAAAACCGGGAGCTGACCGACGGCAGCCGGGAAATCGCACTTGTTGGCCTGTTGCAGGCGGGAAACGATGAGGCATACGCGTACATCGAGTCGTTGATAATCGACGACGATTGAACATCGCCAGACCTGCCGGACGCTCCCACAAACGGCTTGACTTCGAATGCAAAACAGCCAGAATGGTCAGGGGAACACCCACCTGGAGCCGGCTGAATGAGCAATAAAAACAGTAACTTGGAAAAACACGCGGCGCCGCTCGAGCGACGTCACATGCCGACCGATTTCTCAATTTCGCTCGATCGCTATACCGGCCGCGGTACCGGACACGAGGTCCGCATTCCAGACGATCGAGGACCGTCCCAATCGATGCGCGGTTTCGAGGAAACCTATCGCAACATTATCGATTACATCGTGCGCATCACGTACAAGATCTGGGAAGACCGCGATGTCGAGTACATCGGCGATACCTATTCGGCTGCGTCGCGCGTTTACGATGACTATGGATTGCAGCTCGGCAACCAGAAGATCATCAGCGACACATACCATACGACCGGCGCGTTCTCCGATATCCAGTTGCTCGCCGATGAAATTGTCTGGGCCGGCAACGATGAAGTCGGTTTTCACACTTCCCACCGAACGATCATCCGCGGCACCAACGATGGAGAAAGTAAGTACGGCCCGGCAACGAACAAGTACATCGACGTACTTGTAATCGCAAACTGCGTCGCGCTCGAGAACGAAATATTCCTGGAGCACGTGCTGTACAACAATTCGAGCATGCTGCAACAATTGGGACACAAGCTTGATGACATCGTCCCGCAACTGGTGGGCGATGCTCCGGCTGGCTGGCCGCGGGATACCGACACGTGGAGGGCGTTGCGGTCCGCAACCAGCCCGGCCACACCGATCAGCGTCGCCGACCCGGTTGACGGTTTCGACGTAGACCGTTTTGCTCGTGCGACCATCGATTCACTCTGGAACAGTCGTGATTTCGGCACGCTGAATACGGCATACGCAAGCGATTTTCCGTTCGCCGGCCCGACGGACCGCGCGTTTTCGGGCGGCGAGCCATACAAGGATCTGCTGGTGTCCCTGTTTGCGGCATTTCCGGACCTCGAGGTAAATGTCGACGAGGTCTACTGGATGGGTAACGACAACGACGGCTACCTGACGTCGGAACGCTGGAGCGCAGAAGGAACACATACAGGCGCCGGACTCTTCGGCGAACCGACCGGCAAACCCGTCCAGATCTGGGGCATCACCCAGCATCACATCGTCAACGGCCGAATCGTTGCGGAATGGATGCTCTTCAACGAGCTCGACCTGATGATGCAAATCCAGGCGAACCGATGAGCGCCGACAGACAGCAAGCGAAACAGATCGTCCTGAATCTGTTTGCGGCACTGGACACCGCTGCCCCAGGTGCGTCCGAAGACGCACTCTCCGCACACGCTGGCGCCGATTATTCTTTCCGCGGCGTGCATCCTTTCGACGAGTTACGGGGCACCGCCGCGGTCGCGAGTACGGTCTGGGACCCGATGAAGACGTCGTTCACGTCGCTGCAACGACGTCAGGATATATTCATGGCCGGGCCGAATCTCGTTGCCGACGACATGTGGGTCACGAGCATGGGCAAGTTTCTTGGCTTGTTCGACAAACCGTGGCTGGACATCAGGCCGACCTACAAGATCGTGCTGATCCCGTACTGCGAGTTTCACCGAATCGAAGACGGCAAGATTACGGAGTCGGCGCTTTGGGTGGATATCATCAGTGTTATGAAGCAGGCCGGCTACAACCCGTTCGGATTGCAGACCGGTGCCGAGATCGTCAATCCCGGTCCGTGCTCCCCGGATGGCGTGATGTTCGACGCGCAACCGGAGGGCGACTCACAAAAGACGCTCGACCTCATCATGCAGATGTGCAACGACCTCGTCGGTGACGGAATGGAATCGTCGCAGGACGTACTGAAACAAACCTGGCATGAGGACATGTTGTGGTTTGGTCCGAGCGGCATCGGGGCAACGTATACGACCGAACGTTACCAGGACCAGCACCAGGGACCGTTTCAGGCGGGGCTTCGGAACATCGAGTTCAACGGTCATGTCCTGGAACACGCCGAGGGCAACTACGGGGCCTGGTTCGGCTGGCCGAATCTCCGCATGAACCAGGGCGACGGATTCCTCGGCATGCCGGCTTCAGAGACGCGCACCGAAATGCGCGTTGTCGACGTGTATCGGCGCGATGGCGACAAGCTGGCAGAGAACTGGATCTTTATCGACTTTCTACACTACCTGAAACTACTCGGCGTGGATGTCCTGAAGCGCTACCGCGAGATTCACCGTATCGACCGCTAGATCATCGAATGGACGATCCAGAGCCCGGCAACACAAACCACGAAGAATACGAGCAATCCGTAGCTCGCCTTGTCGACTTTTCCGGCTACTACGTACCAGCCGTCCTGTTTCATGGGCAGCCCTTTCTCCTCGTGGTCCCGGAGCTGTCCTTTCACGGTGTAGGCACCGTACTCGTCCCTGAATCCATCAAGCGCAATGCTCGATACCCAGGCGACAACGATGCTTACGATGCCGCCCAACGCGCAATACCACGGCCATGCAATGTCCAGGTTGTACTCGACGTACCAGAGACTCAGGAAGCCTGCGACGACGCCAATGATCAGTCCGCGCTCCGACGTATGCTTGGAGAAAAACCCGAGACCGAACATCGCAAGCTTGGCGCCGACAAAGAATGAGCCGACCTTGCTCAGGATCTCGATCACCGAACCGTCGCTGGCGATGAACATCATCGCCGGCACCACGGTGAAGAACGCCCAGAACAGCGTGAACCATCTCGAAGCTTTCAGGTAGTGCTCAGGTGATTTGTCGCGCTTGAAGAACTTCTGGTAGAAATCGATCGTCGTAACGGTCGCCATCGAGTTCAGGCTCGAATCCAGGCTCGACATTGCCGCCGCCACGATCGCCGCGGTAACGATGCCCATTAGTCCCGGGAAGCCCATCGACGACACGAATTCCAGCACGATCAAATTACCGTTCTCGAATTCTCGTCCTCCATAGTAGCTGTAGAACAGTACACCCAGCCCAAAGAACAACACGAACACGAAGAACGCGACATAGCCCATCAGTATGTAGGCTTTTTTTGCATCACCGAGCGTTTTGGCCGTCAGAGTGCGCTGTACCATCATCTGGTTCACACCGTAGACGACGATGTGATAAATGGACATCGCAATGACGCCCGTCCAGATAGTCCCCACCTTGGACGGGTCAAGCGAATACTCGAACGGGTTGGTCTTGCCGATCTCCTTGAGTTGTTGAAGCGTGCCAACAAAACCCTCTGGCAGCGCATTCATCAAAAGCACAAGTGTGATCAACGCGCCGGTAAACAGGATTGCCGTTTGGATAACGTCAGTCCAGATAACGGCGGCGATACCGCCGAGCATTGTGTACGTTACGGCCACAATAGCGACGATCATTATTGCTGTGACGACATCCACACCGGTGATAAATTCAAGAACCAGCGCTGTCGTATAAAGCATGATCCCCGAGTACGCGATATTCCCGAACAGGAATACGCCCGACATGATCGTTCTCGACGCAACGCCGAACCGTCTCTCGAGATAATCAAAAATCGACGCAACGCCGCTGTTATAGAAGAACGGCAGGAAAACGGTAATCACGAACGCGATGGCAATCGGGTAGTTGATGTGTATGAAGATGACCGAGAAACCATCGACATACGACCAGGCCGGACCACCGAGAAACGTCAGCGCACCGATGTAAGTCGCCACCACCGAGACACCGATCGCCCACCACGGCGTTGTCCGGTCACCAAGGTAGTAGTCGTTGGCGGTGTGTACTTTCTTGCTCAGGAAAAACCCGAGCGCAACGTTACCGACGATGTAGGCAGCCAGAATTGTCCAGTTGAGCGTTCCGAAGTCCTTCATGGGGTCACCGTCAGATTGTCGATCAGTGGCTGCAAGTGCTTCTCATACTTTTTCCAGGCCGCAACCGAGTCCTTGTAGATCGGTTGCCGCACCTGGCTCGCGCTCGGCGTCTTTACGATTCGCTTGGTCTTGTAGAAGTCCAGGACCTGCTCTTCGAACTCAAGCCCCAGAAAATCGAGAATTCTCCGGCTCTGCGCCTCAATGTCGCCCACCGTATCTTCGTAGCGGCAGTCGAGGATTCTTTCCGGAAACATCGCGTGCCAGGCCTGCATGAAATTCCAGTATCGAGAGTAATAGGTCCCAAGTGACTCGAGACCATGGGCATAGGTTTGTTTCTCATCGAACGGCATGCGATGAATCGAGAAGCAGTTTGCAACCGGGTCGCGATGGCAATGAATGAATCTCGCTTTCGGCAGTGCAAGTGCGAGCATGCCGATGTACTGAAAATTCAGCGGCGTCTTGTCGACAACGTATCGCGACGCCAGGTTGGCTGCCGAATGCCGGTTGACGTATTGCTCGCCGAGCTCCACGAACTGCACCGCTGACAGAAGCTTCATATTGTCCGGAAACTTCTCGTGCACCATCTTGCGGATCGAATGTGCCGTATCGTACGCGTAGCTCAGCTCTCCGGCGCCGGCGACCGCACTGTGACTCGCCAGTATCTGCTCTGTCAGGCTCGTACCCGAACGGGGCATACCAAGCACAAAGACCGGCCGGGAATCCGCCAGCCCGGGTGAGTCACCGTGCTTGTCGAGTGCGAATTGCGCTGCTTCGACGATCGACGCAATGTACTGAGCCGTATCGTCATCGTCGTAGGGTGACGCCTCCGCCTTGATCGCATTGCCTGCGGCGAGGTGCGAGAACGCCTCGTCATACATTGCCCGCTGATCGCACGCACGAAACAACCCGAATTCAAGGTACATCCTCGCCTTGGGTGTCAGGTCGTCGCGTTTGTCGAGCGCCTGCATTGCCGCGAATTCATCGTCCGTCCCGTTGCGGCCCTTGATTTGCGACAGGTAGTAGTGAGCCACCGTCATTTCCGGCAGCTGCTCTATCGCCTTGGCAAAGCTCGCCGCAGCACCCTCGCGGTCACCCATCTGCTCATTGAGTACGCCTTCGACGAGAAACGCCTCCGGGTTGTTCGGCTCGATCTGCATCGCGAGCTGCAGCGTCTCACGGGCCGCCTCCGGCTGATCCATGTCGCGCTGCGTTCTGGCCATGTTGATGAGTGCCGCCGCGTACTTGGGACTCAGCTCAATGGCACGTCGATAGGCAGTGACAGCGTCTTCGTAACGGGCCATCGCAAGAAGAATGTCGCCCCGATTGTTGTAAGCCTGTGCGAGCGTCGAGTCCAGTTCAATCGCACGGCCCACGGCTTTCAGTGCCCGGTCGTGTTGCTCCGCCTCGTTGAGCGCCGCGGACAGGTTGCTCCAGCACTCAGCGAACGTCGGATGAATCTTCAGCGCCTGCTCATAAGCGCCGATAGCCTCCCGCGGCCGATCGACGACACGCAACACGTTGCCCAGGTTGTTATAGACGTCCGGGTTGCCCGGATCGAGCTTGATCGACTGGCGGAAATGCTCGATCGCCTTGTCATGACTTCCCGTATCTTTATAAGCAAGTCCGATGTTGCAATGAGACTGTGGATTGTCCGGCACTTTATCGAGTGCCTTCGAAATGAACTCGATCGCCTCCGGCGCCCTTTGGTGGTTGACGCACAGCATGCCCATGAGATTCAGCGCATGAATGTTCTTCGGCTCCTGCTCCAGCACTGCGCGAAAACTTTCTTCAGCGAGCACCGGGTCGCCGGTCTGTTGTGCCCGGTAACCTTTCTCAAGCAGTTGCATTACGAAGTCGGACATCTTCTTGTTTTTTTTGGTCTCCGTAGAAAAGAAAGCCTCGCACAGGGCGAGGCTTTCGACAACCTGGACAGGCCGTGCCTGCCCATTATCCTGACGGGGGATCAGAAGTTGTAGCTGAACCTGACGCCGTACGTTCTCGGATTGTTGAAGTCCGCAACCGCACGGCCCTGACTGTACTGGTCACCACCGACCTGCACGATCTGTCCGGTTGCATTCAGGATAAAGGCCTGAACAGACCATGGCTGATCATCCGAGTGCCACGCAGCACGCAGGTCCATGGTCATATACGGATCCTGCCTGGTGAAGAAGTACTCAATATTCGTCGTCTTGTAGCTGTCGGACGCGTAGAGGTACATCCCCGGGATCAGGGTTCCGCTTGCCAGCTGGAACTCATAGCTCATATCGAGGGATAGCGTGAAGTCGGGCGAGAACCGGGCATCCTTACCATCAAGGATATACAGCTGGGAACAGGTCTGGTCGCAGGGCTGCGTGCCAAGTTCGACGTCACCGCCGGAGTGGAACACCCTGTTCAACACGCCGCGCTCGAAGCGCTTGAGTTCGGAATCGTTGAACGCGAGCCCGGCCTTGATCGTCATCTCGTCCGTTGGCAGCCAGGACATCTCAACCTCGAGGCCGGTCGACTCCATCGATCCGCCCACCGACGTCTGGGCGACGATGGTCTGGCCCTGGGGGACGAATGTAGAAACACTCAGACCGTCGTAGTCGTTGTAATACGCCGCGGCGTTCAAACGCATCGTTCCGTCCAGCAACGTGCTCTTTAGCCCGATCTCGTAGGACATTACCTCGTTCGGGTCCGACAGATCGGTACTGCCGCCACCGACAATTGCGCCGGCGATATAACCGGTTGCGATCGATCCGTAGATCATCGCGTTGTCGGTAATATCGTGCTGCAGTGCAACTTTCCAGTCGGTGTTTTCCTTCTCACCCGTCTGGCGGTTGTCGACGCTCGCCTGGGTCGCGACGAACGCCGGCCACGGATCAAAGCGGCTGCCCGGATCGGCGTAGTGAGCAGAATAGTATCCAGCTGCCCACCCGTGGACCGACGGCCCCCAGTCAACGTACTTGTTGAAGAAGTTCCGTTCGTCTTTGGACCGCCGCAGTCCCACGGTTGCGCGAGTCGTATCGGTGAACGAGTACTCCGCCTGGCCGTAGATGGCCGTCGACTTCGTTCCGCCATTGCCCTGGTACAGCCAGTGGCCCCACGAGATGCTCTGTGGGTCGTTGGTGTCGGTATAACCCCAGACAAACTCACTGCTGGTATCGCCGTCACCGGAGTCGTCGTAGTAGAAGAAGCCCAATGTCCATTGCAGCGCGCCGTCACTGTTCGAGTTGAGACCGATGTCGGCCTGGGTCGCCTTGGAATTGACCCGCTGGCCTGCCGCGAGTCCGCAGGTCGGACCGCCCCAGCATTGCTGCCAGTATCCGGGTCCGGTTGACGTCGGCGGCGTGACGCCGGGATTGTTGTCACGCCAGACTGAGGTGCTGAACGAAAAGTCAGAATCGGTCAGCCGGAATTCTTCGTAGTCGAAAACGCCAATGTTGGCACGCAGGTTTGCGAAGCCGACGTCCCAGTTCACGAGTGCGCTGAATGACGTTTCGTCAATCTTGCGCTGCGGAACAAAGTCGCTGGCAATCCGGTACACGTTCGGGTTTACATCGGCTGATGCGTCAACACCACAGGTACCGGCCTGGTTTCGTCCGCCAGTGATCGGCCAGGAGTCATTCTCGGTTCCCGGCTGGCGTCCCTGGCACGGGATCATTACGCCATTTACGCCATCCGTTTCGCCGGTGACCGGGTTGATCGGAATACCGAGGATGACACCGGCGTAGTCGGCGTTGCCGTTTGACTCGTCTTTCCAGTAGGTGCCGGTAAAGGTCACGTCGAACGTGTCGGAGGGTTCAAAGCGCAGCTGGGCGCGCGCGTAGACATTGTCTTCGTCACGCATTCCGGCGTTGCTGTTGAACGTGTTCTTGATCAGGGGATCACGCCGAGTGTGGCTCGCCGTGACGCGCAAAGCGACGGTGTCGGCGAATGGCACGTTGACATAGCCTTCGACTTTGCCGAGCGAGTAGTTGCCGGCCGTTCCCGAAAATCCGAAATCGAATGCGCTCGTATCCGGTTTCTTGGTGATGATGTTAACGAGGCCGCCAAACGTATTGCGTCCGAAAAGCGTACCCTGCGGACCGCGCAGGACTTCCATGCGCTCGACGTCAAGGTAGCTGGCGAGGCCCTGGCCGGCGCGCGGCCGGTAGAGGCCATCGACGTAGATGGGAACAGCGATGTCATTGGTGCCCGCCGCGCCCGCGCCGCGCATAATAATGGTCGGGTCGGCGCCAACGTAGCGCACCTTGAGGCCCGGCACCATCTTGTCAATATCGATGACATTGACCAGGTTCAGTTCGGTAATCGAGTCACCCGAAATTGCGGTTACGGCGACCGCAAGGTCCTGCACACTGCTCTCACGCTTGGTCGCTGTGACCACGATTTCTTCGATCGTGTCCTGCGCCACCGCGGGCGCGGTCAACGCGGTCGCGACCGCCGCTGCAACGGCCGAGTGGCGCGCACGCACAACCGGTTCCTTGTTTTTCGCCTTCATGGGCGGATACCCCCTGGTTCAAATTGTGTACGTAGATACCGAGGCAGCACTATACGAGGGGATGTACTTCGAATGCAAGTGTTTTGCGTTGAACGATAGAGGCAATTGAATAAATAATTGTTTTTGCACTATTTTCTATTGACTGCGGAGTCTGACCGGACGATTGCCGGCATAGGCCGCTGGCTGACCGTCAGTTCGCGTGGCGCACGAAGAAGTCGACGTCGCGATCAACGGCGTCCGTAAGGTCGTCGCCCGCAAACAGGTGGTCGCCACCCTGAACCGGCCAAAATTCGTAGGATTTTTCGCGCAGGTAGAGTTCCTTGGCGAGAAGCGCGGACCACTTGAACGCCGCCCCGGTGTCATCAATCGCATGATGGATGATTAGCGGTGTGTTCAGCTCGCCCAGGTATTTGAGCGGCTCGACCGAATCCGGATCGAATTCGCCATCCAGCTCGGCAATCTGGTTCCTGGTTCTCGTAATAACGGCTTTGTCGATGTCACTGCTATCCGGAGCATCGGGCTCGCTGTATCGCGAGTAATAATAGGATTGATCCCAGATGTCGCCGCCAACGCTGGACCACAGCGATGCGGCGCGAATCCTGTCTGTTGCCAGCAAGGCGCGCAACGTTACCTCGCCACCCATCGAATGGCCCCACATGAAAATGCGATCAGCGTCGACTCCGTTAATCTGGTCGATGGCATTGACGAGATTGATGACGTCTTCCGTGTAGTACGCGGACTCGAGCATTCCCTCTGTGAACTCAAACCCCTCAGAGTTATTGTGACCGCGATAGTCGGGCAGGACGACCATGAAACCGTGCTTGACGAACAATTCCGGTATCCGCCGATAGTAATCTCCGGGACGATGATCCGCGCCGTCGGCCGTGATGCCGTACTTGGGTGGATCCGGGTGGTGGCCATGATTCGCAACGACTATGGGCCACCCGCTTGCCGGCTCCGGACCGTCCGGTGTAGCCAGCATTGCGTGAACCTTGAGATCGGCTGACCTGTACGAGAACAGCGTCGCCGAGAACCCCTCGCCGCCCTCGATCGGCCCGACCTCGACAAGTTTGACGTTCCGGTCGAGACCGCGCAGCGCATCTATCGTTTTTGGTGGCGGCTTTGCGCACGCAGGCGTTGCGATTGAAATCAGGGCAAGGACGACAAGGATTCGCGACATCATTTTCTAAACCCATACCTGGAACAACCAGAGAAACAGTATCGTCGCCGCAAAAAAGACCAGCAACAGGTAGCTGACCTTGTCGACTCTGCCGGGCACGAGATACCAGCCACCTTCTTTTTCAGGGCGACCCTCCTCCCTGAAACGGGCTTGCTGACCCCGAATCGAATAGTCGGACCACTCGGTTTGCGGACCGTCGATCAACCGGCTTGCAAGAAGCGACACCACGATATTCACACCTCCACCAAACAGGCAGTACCAGGGCCAGGCGACATCGGTTTGTGTCGCCAGGTACCAGATCATGACGAACCCAACGGCAACGCCGACCAGCAAGCCCTTTTCGGTTGCCTGCCTGGAGAAGAATCCGAGGCCGTACATGCTGAGTTTTGCGCCGACGAAATACGAGCCGATCTTGCTAAGTGTTTGCAGAATCGATCCCTCGCTGTTCACGTAGATAAACGCGGGAACAATGATGAGGACGGCCCACACCAGGGTAAACAGCCGCGAGACTTTGAGGTAGTGCGCCGGCGACGCGTCTTTGCGGTAATAGCGCTGGTAAAAATCAAGCGTGGAAATGGTCGCCAGCGAGTTGAACGAAGAGTCGAGCGAAGACATCGAGGCAGCGACGATCGCTGCCGCGATCACTCCCATGAGGCCGGGCAAACCGTAGTCCGCGGCAAAACTCAGAATAATCGTATTGCCGTTATCGAACTCCTTACCGTCGAAGTACCCATAGAAGAGGATGCCCAGAAGGAAAAAAAGAAAATAGACGAAGAAGGCCACGAACCCCATCAGCAGAAACGATTTCTTCGCGTCGCCGATATTCTTCGCCGCCAACGTGCGCTGCACCATCATTTGGTTTGCGCCGTATACCGTGATGTGAAAGATCGTCATTGCGATCACACCGGACCATACGGTTGCCTCCGCCGTCAGGTCGAAGGAAAAGTCGAGCGCGTTCGTCTTTCCCTCCGCCTTGAGCTGAGCCAGCATCTCCCCGACAGGCATGGGCAATTGCGAAAGCAATGCGAACAGGATGATACCGGCGCCAACAAACAAAACCCCGGCCTGGATTACGTCCGTCCAGATAACGGCCGTGATTCCGCCCATCATCGTGTAAATGAGGGCGACGATAGTGACGATAACAATGGCGTAGCGAACGTCTATCCCGGTGATGAACTGAATGACGAGTGAAGTCGCGTAGAGGATCGCTGCCGACGTCAGTGCCTGGGACACGAGAAACACGCCTGAGATCACGACCCTGGATGCCGGCCCGAATCGGCGCTCCATGTAGTCGTAGATCGAGGCCACTCCGGAATTGAAGAAAAATGGCAGGAATACTGTGATGACGACGAAAATAACGATCGGATAGTTCAGGTGAATTGCGATGACGGCGAGGCTTTCCGAATACGACCATGCCGGCCCGCCGAGAAACGACAACGCACTCACGTATGTCGCAATGACCGAAATGCCGATCGCCCACCAGGGCGTCGTGCGCCGCCCAAGATAAAAATCCTCGGCCGTATCGACACGCTTGCTCAGCACCCAGCCAAGCAGCAGGTTCGCCAGGACGTAGACGATCAGTATCGACCAGTTCAGCGCGCCAAATTCACCCATCGAATACCCCTGATTATCGTTATTGTGCCGTCCAGCCGCCGTCGACACGAAGACTGTGTCCCGTAACCATTCCGGCTGCCGGCGATACGAGGTACAACACAGCCGCGACAACGTCGTCGATCGTTCCGAGTTTTCCCATCGGGATCATGCTGTGCACAAACTCGCTGAACGCCGGATCGTCCAGCATTGGCCGTGTAAGCGGCGTATCGATAAATGTCGGCGCAACAGAATTTACGCGAATGCCGTTTGGCGCCAGCTCAACGGCCATCGCCTTCGTCAGCCCTTCGATCGCGTGCTTGGTCATGCAGTAGACAGTGCGCTTCGGTGAGCCGACGTGCCCCATTTGCGAAGACATATGGACGACGCAACCGGGTGTTGTCGAGGCAAGCATCGAACGCACCGCCGCACGTGCAACTCGAAATGCCGCACGCACGTTCAGGTCGATCACGAAGTCGAGCGACTCGTCATCGACCTCCGCAAACGGCTGTGGACGGTTGCCTCCGGCATTGTTGACGAGAATCGACAAGTCCGGCAATGACTCAATTCGCTCCAGCAGGGCGTCGGACGTGACGTCGCCCTCCCAGGCCTCGATGCGGCCCGACTTGTGACGCGCGACCTCGGCGAGATCGTCGCTCGAGCGCGCGACGGCAATGACCCGGGCACCGGTGTCCGCCAGCGCTTCGGCGCAGCCGCGGCCGAGGCCGCGGCCCGCCCCTGTTACGAGCGCGAGCTGTCCGTTAAGCTCTGTCATCCACCGGGCCTCCGCATTGCATGCGAATGCAATACTGCCTAGTATCCACATCAATTGGAAGCCGTTGCCGGGGAGGCGATGATGGCCAAGAGCGCCAGGCTCGACAAAGAGAATAATGACAAAGGTGGCCACAAACGTGCGACATCCTACGATGTAGCGGAACTCGCCGGCGTCTCGCAGTCGGCTGTGTCGCGCGTTTTCCAGCCGGGCGCGAGCGCCTCGAAAGACATGCGCGACCGTGTGCTTTCCGCCGCAAACAAGCTGGGGTACCGACCGAATGCCATCGCTCGTGGCCTGATCACGCAACGCTCAAACATGGTCGCTGTTGTGATTTCGAGGCAAACCAACCTCTACTACCCTGAAGTGCTCGTCCAGCTCACGCAGCGATTTTCGGAGCACGGCGTTCGCGTGCTGCTGTTTACGCTCGAGCAGGAAGGCGATATCGACAGTGTTGTCGAGCAGGTCCTGCAGTACCAGGTTGACGGTGTTGTGACTGCCGCAATTCTCAACGAGGACCAGTTGACGACGATCGAGAATGCCGGAATCCCGGTGATTTTCTATAACCGGACGCTTCGCGAGAAGCTCGTCAACTCTGTCCGGTGTGACCAGGAAGAGGGGGAACGATGGCTCGTCGGTCAGCTTGCCGAAGCAGGTCACGAGCGATTCGCCATTATTTCCGGCCCCGAAGACTCGTCCGTCAGCATGGAGCGCACCCAGGGTGCGCTGCAAAAGCTCCGCGAGCTGAACATCGACGATGTGCTGATCGTCAATGGAGACTATGGTTACGCAAGTGGGCGCGCGGCATTTGCGGAAATCGTGCAGCGTTCCGAGCGCCTGCCGGACGCTGTGATCGCGGCCAACGACGTCATGGCAATCGGCTGCATCGACGAAGCACGCAGCGCCCATTACCTGCGTGTGCCGGAAGACATCTCGATCGTCGGTTTCGACGGTGTTGGTCCCGCCCGGTACGCAGCCTATGACCTCAGCACCGTTCGTCAGCCAGTGGGTCGGATGAGCGAAGCGGCAGTATCGATGCTGCTGGAGCGCATCGAGAATCCGGAGCTGACCCCCGAGAAACGCGTATTTTCCGGCGACCGGGTTCTCGGCGGATCGGCGCGGCTCGGCGCTGACTCCTGACGGTTGGCCCGATGCTGGCGGAGCACCTATTGCTTGTGCCCGGCATGATGTGCGATGCGCGCCTGTGGCGATCGCAGCTGCACGACCTGGATATGCCGTGCTCTGTCCCGGCTCTCACCGGTAGCGATTCGATCACCGGTCTCGCGGCCGGCATCCTCGCCGACGCACCGCCGCGATTCGCGGTGGCGGGCCTGTCCATGGGCGGCATCGTGGCCCTCGAGTTGTGGCGACAGGCTCGCGATCGGATTTCTCATCTCGCACTTATCGACACCAACCCGTTTGCCGATTCCGCGGACCGCCGTTCGCTGCGGCTCGAACAGATTCAGCTTGTGGTTCAGGGCGGCCTGCGTGACCTTGCCGTTGATGCACTGAAGCCCGCATATCTCGCCAGATCCAATCGCGACAATGAAGAACTCCTGCAGACAATTCTGGACATGGCGCTCGATCTCGGCCCGGATGTCTTCCGCGACCAGTCGATCGCTCTGCGGAACCGTGCCGATTACTCAGACCTGCTGCCCACGATCGACGTCCCCACCAGTGTGATCTGCGGCGCCGAAGATGCGCTGTGCCCGGTCGCTTACCATGAACATATGGCCACGCGCATACCCGACTGCACACTGATTGTCCTGGACGACTGCGGTCACCTGGCCTCGATGGAACGGCCGGATGCCGTCACCGGCGAACTCGAGCAGTTACTCACCCGTACATCGCAAGTGGAACGAAACTATGCAATCCAGTCATGACCGAATATTGACAACACACGTCGGCAGCCTGCCGCGCTCCGCCGCTGTCACCGACGTCGTCTTTGCGCAGGAAAAAGGGGAATCCCCCGACCGGGCCGACGAGATTATCCGAAATGCCGTTGACGAGGTAGTGGCCAGGCAGGTCGCCACCGGTGTCGACCTCGTCAGCGACGGCGAAATGAGCAAGATCAGCTACGCAACCTACATAAAGGACCGGATTACGGGATTCGACGGCGACAGCGACCGTCAGCCACCCAGCGACCTCGAGGAGTTCCCGGGCTTCCTGAAACGCCAGGCCGCGTCCGGCGGCACCCCGACCTACCGCCGTCCGTGTTGTGTTGCCGATATTGCCGTCAAGAACATGGGACCGGTCAATGATGACATCGCGAATTTGCTGGCCGCCGCCGATGCTCATGGCCCGACCGGCATGTTCATGAACGCCGCCTCACCCGGAGTAATCGCCCTGTTCCAACCCAACAAACACTACCCGTCTCACGAGCGCTACCTCGAAGCACTCGCCGACGCGATGGCGGCGGAATACAAGGCGATCGTCGAGGCCGGCATCGTATTGCAACTCGACTCGCCGGACCTTGGCCTCGGCCGACATATGCTATTCAAAGGCCGCAGCGACGACGAATATGTGGCACAGGCGAACCTTCACGTCGACGCGTTGAACCATGCGCTCGAAGGCATTCCGCGAGAGATGGTTCGCCTTCATGTATGTTGGGGCAACTACGAAGGGCCGCACCATCACGACGCGCCGATGGAAATCGTACTGCCGATCGCATTGCGCGCGAACGTCGGCGCGCTGTTGTTCGAATCCTCGAATCCGCGTCACGCGCATGAATGGTCCGTATTCGCCGACGCCCGGTTGCCTGACGACCTCATCCTGGTGCCAGGTGTTATCGACTCGACGACAAATTTTGTCGAACACCCGAAACTCGTCGCCGAGCGCATTTGTCGGTTTGCCGATATTGTCGGGCGCGAACGCGTCATCGCAGGCTCCGACTGCGGCTTTTCGACGTTTGCCGGATTCGGCGCAGTCGATCAGGACATCGTTTACGCGAAACTCGGCAGCATGGCGGAAGGTGCTGCAATCGCGAGCAATCGATTGTGGGGAGCGTCATGAGTGAGCGGTGCGCAGCGTTTCGCAGTCGTCTGGTTTCCGGGCAACAGACGATCGGCACGTTTCAGAAGACGCCGTCATCGGTCGTCTCGGAAGTGCTCGCGCTGTCCGATCTCGACGTTGTCGTGCTCGATGCAGAACATCACCCCTTCGGACGCCTGGAACTCGACAGTTGTGCCGGTGCCCTGGTGAGCGCTGATTTTCCGTGCCTGGTGCGCGTCGGGGATGATACCCCCCGCGAAATACGCAACGCTCTCGATGCCGGCGCAACGGGCATCGTCGTTCCGCACGTCACGTCGGCAGAACAGGCTCGTGCGGTCGTCAAAGCGGCTCGTTTCGGCGAAGGAGGCCGGGGATTTGCCGGGTCAACGCGCGCGGCTCGATACACGAAGAAGCCAATGTCTGAACACCTGGCCGACAGCGCCGCGCAGACGGTGGTCGTCGTGCAGATCGAAGACGTTGCGGCGCTGGAAAACGTTTCAGAAATTTCGTCGGTCGACGGTGTGGACGCCGTCTTTATCGGTCGTATCGATCTTGCGGTCGCGATGAACGCATCGCCGATGGACGATGCCGTCATCGACACGGTGCGCAACATTTGCAACGCTGCTCGCAGCGCCGGAACCACCGCAGGGATGTTTACCCCGGATACGTCCGAGATCCCGATGTGGAACCAACTCGGCGTGTCGTTTTACCTGCTGGATTCCGACCAGAGCTCAATTCTTTCCGGTGCGAACGCACTTGCCGCCAGGCTGCGCTAACGTTTCGACAATTCGATCGAGTAGAACCTTGCAGCCGTAGAGCAGAACAACTGCCGCTGGTCTGCATCACTATACTGCGCCGCTATTTGCTCATAGGCGACCCACGTTTCGTCCCAGCTCTTGTGCAGCTTGTCGACCGGAAAGTTCGATCCGAACATGCAACGCGACGGCCCGAACACCTCAACACAGGTTTCGACAATTGGCCGGATATCACCGACAGTCCAGTTGTGATTGAACATCGCAAGACCGGAAATCTTGCAGTTGACGTTGGGATTTTCTGCGAGTCGCTCGAGGCCGGCACGCCAGGATGCCAGACCCTCTGCACCCTGGTTCCATGGCGACCCGCAATGGCACAGAGCGACCTTGAGGTCGGGTACCTTTTCGAGGAGAACCGCTGCCCGCTCCAGTTGCGGCGGTATCAGCTGCAGGTCAAAGCGAAGACCGAGTCCGGGCAGCAACGACAGGTTGCGACGCCACAAAGGGTCGTCAAGCAGTGCATCGCTTCCTGTGCTGGCGTCTTCGTCGGCAGATCGCCCGACGATATGCCTTACGCCACGCACCCGGCCGATGGCGGCTTGCGATTCCAGGTGTTGCTCGGCATCGGTGGCGGCCAGGTCACAGAACGCAACAAGCGCGGACGGCAGCCCGGTGTCGCTCGACACTGAATCGAGCCACTGCGACTCGAGCAGTTCGTCGCCGGACGCCACGCCGACCTGCACGTGCACCGATCCTGCAATTTCGTAGCGGGCGGCGTCATTGCGTAAGTCAGCGACAAGGTAATTTCGGCGGATGGGTTCCGGGTCGCCAAAAAAGCGCACGACGCCCTTTTCCATCAACCAGGGATAGCGGCATACCCCCAGGTCCCAGAGGTGGTGGTGAGCATCGATGATTTCCCGGCGTACGTTCACCGCAGAACCTGGGCCAGTAATGCCAGGCTGTCAAAAACGGTCCACTCAACGGCAACGCGGCCATCGACGATGCGCCGGTGCGTGACCCCCATGATGTATACAGGCTGTCCCACCGGTGATACACCCATCCATTCGCCGCGATGCTTGCCGCAGACCGCCCAGCGAGTGGCTACGTGATCAACGTTGCCGGCGGCCGGCCGGCAACAGGTATGGTCAACCGACACGCCTGTAATCTCGAATGCTTCGCGAAGAGTCCGGTAATGATCGAGAATTGCGGGACGCCCGGAAACGACTTCCACCGGCGAGCGATGCAACACGGCGTAGTGCGCATAGCTCGATTCAGTCGTCGCGTCGTCACCGGATACCCAAAGCGCATGCAACAATCCTTGCGCATCGATACCGGCTACGTCGCTGCCGTTGGCCGGAGCGCCGGCCGACTCGAGCCGTGCGGATTCCTGATCGAACCAATCGGCCAGCTCGGGTGTCCGCTTTGACGCCACCAGTCGGGCGGAATCTTCGACGTTGCAGCCGAGTTGGCGGACCAGGGCCATATTGTCGCGCACGAGCCATTCGCGAACGATGACGGCATCTTCAACCACGCAGTCCGCCATGTTCATGATTCGCACGTGCCGGTCGCTCGCCGGGCCGAACACCGTGTCGCCAGTGTTGGTCATTGGACTCAGCACCCGATGCGACGAATATCCCCGGCGACTGTCGCCTTCGCCGATGACGTCGTCACCGAGCAGCAACCGGTCCGGAAAGGCGGCAAGCATGGCATTGGTTCCGTCGATCATTGCTGCGGCGCCCCGGGTGACCCCGTCCATCGCGTACACGATGGTGTCGTGCGCATAATACTGGTCAATCAGATCAACCCTGCCTTCCTCCCAGATCTCGTAGGTGATGCCGAGGATGTAGTCGACGAGCGAATGGTCAGCGGTGTAGGCACCCGCGGATGGTGACGGCATTAATCGTAGTTCCTTGGAAACGCTTGGAATCCGGCGCTGTTTGTACTTCGAATGCAGCGCATTCCTGTTGATTATTGGTCTTAATTCTGCGGTTTGCCACAGCGAAATACAATCGGTATTGAATTCATTTTGCATTCGCAGTACATTCAGTCACCCTTTTTTCTAGCCCGATAGCCAGAGGAACCCGTCTCGATGGAGCAAGCCGCGCTGAATCCGGATGCGCTTGACCAGCTCAAGGCCGCACGCCTTGTTCGGTATGTCGATCTGAAACCCTGTACGACAGCCTTTATCGATACGCGTACGCCGGGCCGCCAGGAAAAGGAAAATTTCACGATCATCGGCCCGGGTGTCGCGGAGAACCCCGACCAGTTCGTCCACATCGAGGAACCACACGGATTCAACATTGGCGGTGCCCGACAGCCGCCCGGCTGCATCAATTCGCAACACAGCCACGATACAGCGGAAGTCTTCGTCATCCATCAAGGTACCTGGGCATTTATGCTCGGCCCGAACTGCGAAGATGGCGAAGTCGTCCTGGGCCCGGGCGACGTCATTTCCATTCCGGTTCACGTGTTTCGTGGATTCAAGAACGTCGGTGACGACGTCGGCTACATGTTTGCCGTCCTCGGCGGCGACGATCCCGGCCATGTGACCTGGGCGCCGTATGTGTTTGAGGCAGCCGCCGAGTACGGGCTCATCCTCCTCGAAGACGGTAGCCTGGTCGATACCACCCGCGGTGAAACGATTCCGGACGGCAAGAAAGCCATGCGAGCGACGACACCCGCCGATGTCGATGCTCTCAATCGCATGACGGCAGACGATATGGCCGGGTGCGTAGTCGTTCGCGGCGAGCTGGCGGATGACGATGTTTCAGCAACGCTCAACGGCCTGCGCGAATTTCCGATCATCGGTGCGGCTTCGCCGGGTGAGGGCCTCGATGCGGGAAAAATGAGCTGGCCACACGGCTTTCATGTCCGTCATGTTTCCATTGAGCCGGGCTTCAGCTCGGTCGTTCATTGCCGTGACGAAGAAGAGGTCATCTTGCTGCACTCCGGTGTGCTGACGATTGGTTTTGACGAAGGTGAAATCGAAATGGTCGCGGGTGACGTGCTGACCGTTCCGATCGGCAAGCGGCGGGCATTTTCAAACAGCGGTGACGAACCCGTCGCTGCCTACATCGTACGTGGCGGCGACAATCCTGCGCCGCCGCGCATACCGAAACAATAACTCGAGGTTTCAGGACGTGATAAAGGTCATCAAGGCCGGCATCGACGCCGATGTCGCTGCTGATTTCGACGCCAGGGTCAAGACGACGGTTGAGGCCACGCTCAAGGACATTGAAACGCGGGGCGACGCCGCGGTTCGCGAATTGTCGGAGAAATTCGATAACTGGTCGCCTGACTCCTTCCGGCTCAGCGACGAGGAGATTGACGCGGCAATCGGGAGGCTGCCCGAGCGGACGATTGAGGACATCAGGTTCGCGCAGGCCCAGATTCGCAAGTTTGCGGAGATCCAGAAAGCAGCACTCGTGGATGTGGAGGAAGAGACGTTCCCCGGAGTCATATTGGGGCACAAGAACATTCCCGTAAACAGCGTGGGATGCTATATCCCGGGCGGCAAGTACCCGATGGTGGCAAGCGCTCATATGAGCGTGTTGACCGCCAAAGTCGCGGGCGTCAAACGAATCATCGCGTGCGCGCCACCGCACTCCGGCGGCCCGAATGATGCCATTGTCGCTGCGATGCACCTCGCCGGCGCGGATGAAATCTACTGCCTCGGCGGCATTCAGGCAGTTGGATCGATGGCGCTGGGAACCGAGAGCATTGCGCCGGTCGACATGCTGGTCGGCCCCGGCAATGCATTCGTGGCGGAGGCGAAACGCCAGTTGTACGGTCGCGTCGGCATCGACCTGTTCGCAGGCCCAACGGAAACACTGATTATCGCGGACGACACCTGCGACGGTGAAATGTGCGCAACGGACCTGCTCGGCCAGGCGGAGCACGGCATCAATTCTCCGGCGGTGCTGCTGACAAATTCGCAAAAAATTGTCGATGACACGCTGGTTGAAATCGACAGGCAACTCGAGACACTGGAGACGGCGGAAACCGCCGGCCAGGCCTGGCGTGATTACGGCCAGATCATCCTCTGCGATACCGAAGAGGAAATGCTCGCGGAAGCGGACCGGATCGCCAGCGAGCATGTGCAGGTGATGACGCGGGACCCGGATTACTTTCTAGACAACATGACCAACTACGGTGCGCTGTTCCTGGGTCCGGAAACCAACGTGTCCTATGGCGACAAGGTCATTGGTACCAATCATACGTTGCCAACGAAAAAAGCGGCGCGGTATACCGGTGGGCTGTGGGTCGGGAAGTTCATCAAGACCTGTACCTACCAGCGCGTAACGCCTGAAGCCACAGCGACGATCGGGGAATATTGTTCAAGACTGTGTGCTCTTGAGGGTTTTGCCGGGCACAAGGCGCAGGCGGATATACGAGTCGCCCGTTACAAGGACAAGCAAGCGGCAGCCTGATTCGCCCGGCCTACCCCGTTTCGGGGTCCAGCGACTCCCAGCCCAGCCCGTTGAACGGGTCAACTCCGAGTTGCTGCATGACCGACGGGAAATCGACCATCACCCAGTTATCGACAATCTTGCCATCGACAACTTTCCAGAAGTCCATGTAGCGAATTTCGACCTTCTTCCCGGTGGCCGGGATACCCATGAATTCACCGCTGTGTGTGGCTTCCTGTCGGCCAAACGCGGCGCACCACTGTCCTTGTGTCACTCTCGCTTCGTCGATACAGACCTTGTCTGAAAAAGCGGCCTGGAACGGCCGTTGCCAGTTTTCCTGGAACTCACGCAGCCCGTTCTTGCGTCCACAACCGGCATTGCCAATCCAGCGAAACGACTCGGAAAAAAACCGGCCCATGCCGTCAATATCATGGTCGTTAAGGCCGTCGACCATCGCTTCAACCGTCGCCAGCGTTTCGGCCGTCCTGGACAGATCGTTGTCGGCTGTTCGCAGTGCCTGTGGTGGTCGCGTTCCGGGCATGGCACGGTCTCCTAAGTTTGAAAATCAGTTGCTTGCCGATCGAAGGTCACCTCGCGCATCCGCCTCATGACGTCTACGCCGAGCTGCCGATAGATGTCGAGCAGGTCTATCATTACCCAGTTCTCCCGAATCTTTCCGTTCTCGCATCGCCAAAGATCGAGGCTGGCCATGCTGAGTTCCTGTCCTGCCGGCGCAATGCCCAACCAGCCGTCACCGGTCACTCGCATTTTCATCGCCGGCCAACCGCAGAACGCTACGTAGTTGCCATCGGCAAAATAGCAATCCACGTGTGCTTTGTCCGTCATTGCCTGCCGATCGGGCAACGCACTCAGAAACGGAATCTGGTGCCAGTTGCGAAATCCCGACAGTCTTCGGCAAGAACCGATTCCGGCCGGTCCGTACCAGTTCATCCTGGGGTGCCAGAATTTCTCGAGCTGCATAGCCTGTGTACCACCTTCGGCAAACCTGCCGAGCCCGACGATCATGTCATCAACAAGTTTCATACTTGCCGCACTTAGAGTCGGGTCACTTTCTCCGCCGATAATCCCGTCCTGGGTAGCGGGGCCCGGCACATTGAATTCGATGCCGAGGCTGGGCGCCAGCGGCCACGCTTTCGCCTGCATCATCAGTGCCGGGACGTCCCAGAGCATTCGCGCCGTTCTGATCCGTGACTCTTCGAAACGGTAAAACTCGAGGTAACGCATCGAAACGAGTCCGCGCGTCGCCGGAATACCCAGCCACGGTTTCTCGAAAACACCCATGTAGGAACCAGCGGTCGCAATCCAGTGTTCACCACCGTCGACAGCACCGATTACGATGTTGTCGCGCCGTTCGAGATCGGGTATCGCGTCGATCAAGGGCGCAAAACCCGCATCCATTAATCCTTCCGGACCGATCGTATCTCCCATCGGATGTGCCAGACGCACAACACAATCCGGGTGCAGCAACGTCGCCAGACGGGCACGGAGCGCACTCTCGTCGCAGTCGTACGTTGCCGCCCGGTACTGCTTGAAGACAGCCTTCGTATGTTCAATAGAATCCGACACTTAGACACTCATCAACGACATGTGGTCCGAATCCGGCAATATATATTGCATTCGAACCCAGATACAATAGGATGCTCAACCAGTCCCGTCCTCGTGAGCTTCGTCGATGCCACCGGAAACACTGCAGGCTGCGAAACGAGTCGTTCGCGAATTCCACAGGCAGTTCGATACTGCGCCCGACCACGAACTCGCTGACGTGCTCCGGCAATACACCGCCGACGAATATCACTGGCGAGGCATGCACCCTTTTTACGAGCAGCACGGCGCTACCGCGGTAGCTGGGCAGTTCTGGCTCCCGCTTCGGGAAGCATTTCACTCGCTGCATCGCCGGGAGGACATCTTCTTTGCCGGCCTGAATTCGCTGGACGGCGAGCAGACGACCTGGGTTTGCGGGATGGGCCATATGGCCGGATTGTTCGACAACGACTGGCTCGGAATTCCGGCAACACATAAACTCACGTTTCTGCCCTATGCGGAGTTTCACCGCGTCGACCACGGCAGAATTACCGAGTCTGCGTTCTTCTGCGACATACTCCGGATCACCCAACAGGCGGGGTGTTACCCGCTGCCGCCCCAAACCGCGGCGGCAATCCTGAATCCCGGCCCGCGTTCATGCGACGGCATCCTGCTGGATCCGCAATCGACAGAAGCCGGCCGGAAAACGCTGGCACTGCTCAACCGCATGATCGGCGACCTGAGCACGCTGAATGACAGCGGCGAGGATTGCTGTCCGCCCGAGCTGTTGGCGCAATCCTGGCACGACGACATGCTCTGGTTCGGCCCGTCCGGTATCGGCGCAACGTACACGATTCCGCGCTACCAGGAACAACACCAGTATCCGTTTCGCACACAGCTGAAGGACAAGGTATTTAACGGACACGTCACGCGTTTCGCCGAGGGACACTACGCAGGATTTTTTGGCTGGGCCAACCTGACGAACACGCCTACCGGCGGCTTTCTCGGGCTGACAGGCAACAACACCCGAGCCGACATGCGAGTCGTGGACATCTATCGACGCGACGGCGACAAACTGGCCGAGAACTGGGTGTTCATCGACCTGCTGCACTGGCTGTCGATGCAGGGGCTCGACCTGCTTGCCCGAATCGGGCAGCAAACCGGACGCTAGCCGGCACCGGAGTCTCGCCGAGCAGGCCTCTTGGCGACCGGGAAGCGCAGTGCGCCTCGGTACATCAACCCGTTGCCCTTTCGCCATCGCGGATAATGATAGTCTATCCACCGACCTCTCGCGGGAAACTTCATGGCCCCTTCACCGGTACTCGTCGAAACAGACGGTGGCGTCACGACAATCACTCTGAAGCGCCTCGAAAGTTTCGCGCGCAACACGGAGCAACCGCCTACATGACCGACAAGTCGAAACCGATAATTGCCGAAAAAAAACCGGCGAAAGCCAACCTGAAGTCGGGGGAAAAGTATTTCTGGTGCGCCTGCGGCCGCTCCGCAAACCAGCCGTTTTGCGACGGCTCTCACCGCGGCACCGGACTCACGCCGATGCCGGTGACCGTCGACGAAGACGCGGAAGCATGGTTGTGCCAGTGCAAGGCGACCGGCAACCCCCCGTTCTGCGACGGCACCCACAAACGCCTCGGTAAAGCAAAACCAGGCGACGTGTCACCGCAAACAAGAGGTGACGGACCGCCAAAAGCCGTTCCGACACCCGAGGAACCGACTGTCGCTCGCATACACGCACTGGCACGTGACGGTCTTTCGACAACAGGTCATCACGGCGAGATGGGCGCCATGGGCGTGCCCCTGACCGAACTACCGCGGTGGAGAGACATTCAGTTCGTTACGGCACAGTTTGCAACCAAACCACTGATGGAAGACGCTGGCGTGGGCACCAGCCTTACGGTCGGCCCGCGCGCGGAAAAACCGCTCGAGCTCGACATTCCGCTGTTCGTTTCGGACATGAGCTTCGGCGCATTGTCCCAGGAGGCCAAGATCGCGCTGGCGCGGGGAGCCGAGCTGGCGGGTACCGGGATTTGCTCCGGCGAGGGCGGCATGCTGCCCGAGGAGCAGGCCGATAACAGCCGCTACTTTTACGAGCTCGCGTCGGCGCAGTTCGGCTGGGACATCGATCTCGTCAAGCGTGTGCAGGCCTTCCATTTCAAGGGCGGGCAGGGCGCCAAGACCGGCACGGGAGGCCACCTTCCCGGCAACAAGGTCACCGAGAAAATCGCCGAGGTGCGCGGACTGAGCGTTGGCCAGGACGCCGTGTCACCGCCGACGTTTGCGGACCTGTCGACACCCGCCGATTTCAAACGCATTGCCGATGCGGTCCGCGAACAAAGTGGCGGCATCCCGATCGGATTCAAACTGTCCGCGCAGCACATCGAGAACGACATCGACTTTGCGCTGGAGGCCAGTGCCGACTACATCATCCTGGACGGCCGCGGCGGCGGCACCGGTGCCGCGCCGCTGCTGTTTCGCGACAACATCAGTGTACCGACGATCCCGGCACTGGCGCGCGCCCGACGACATCTCGACAAACGCGCCGGGCGGGATGTCACGCTCATCATCACGGGCGGCCTGCGCATGCCCGAAGACTTCGCCAAAGCATTGGCCATGGGCGCTGACGGCGTCGCGGTGTCGAACTCGGCCCTGCAGGCTGTCGGTTGCGTTGCTGCGCGAATGTGCAATACCAACAACTGCCCTGCCGGCATCGCAACGCAGAAGCCCGAGCTGCGTGCGCTGCTCGATGTCGATGCGGGCGCCAAACGGCTCGCGACGTTTTTCGCAGCGTCGGTCGAATTAATGCAGGTACTTGCCCGCGCGTGCGGACACGACCACCTTGGCGCATTCCGCGCCTCCGACCTGACAACCTGGAAGCGCGACGTGTCCGACCTTTCGGGCGTTGCTTTCGGCGGAGATTCGCCGTAGTTCGGGTATAGTCTTTCCCCCATGACGCGTATCCGGATTGCACTGCTGCTCGCCGCCGCCATTTGCGGTGCGTGCTCGAAATCCGACGGCTCCGCAACCTACACGCTGACACTGATAGGCACCAACGATGTGCACGGCCAGTTGTACGAGGAGGAATGGCGGGCCGGGCTGGTCGGCATCTCGGCACACGTTGAAGCCGTGCGCGCTGTGCGCCGCGACGATGGCGGCCACGTATTGCTCATCGACGCCGGTGACATGTGGCAAGGCACGCTCGAGTCCAACCTGACCGAAGGCGCCTCTGTGGTCGCCGCTTTCAATGCGCTCGGCTACAGCGCGGCGGCCATCGGCAATCACGAGTTCGACTTTGGCCCTGTCGGCCCCGAAGCGATTCCTCGCTCCCCCGGCGATGACCGTCGCGGTGCATTGAAACAACGCGCGAAGGAAGCGAACTTTCCGTTGTTGACGGCCAACCTGGTGCACGGCGATACCGGCGAACCCGTGCAGTGGGACAACGTCAAGCCGTCAATGATGCTCGATATCGGCCCGCTGAAGGTCGGCATCGTCGGCGTCATGACATCGCGCGCGTTGCGCGCCACCATCGCCGCCAACGTCGACGACCTTGAAGTAACCCCGCTCGCACCGGCAATCGTCAAGGAGGCCAACGCACTTCGCGATGCCGGTGCCGACCTCGTCATCGTTACTGCGCACGCCGGCGGCCGCTGCGAGGAATTCGACGATCCCCACGATCTCACTTCGTGTGCCGACAGTTCCGAGATTTTCAACGTTGCCAGGTCGTTGCCGACCGGGCTGGTCGATCACATCTTCGCAGGACATGTTCACCAGGGGTTGTCGCACATCGTCAATGACATATCGATCAGCTCAGCCTACGCAAGCACTGCCGCCTTCAGTCGGGTCGATTTTGAATACGATGCCGACGGCAACATCTCGCGGCGCGTCCTGCATCCGCCGCGCGCCGCCACGGGCCACGCGGACTACGAAGGCCGCCCGCTGCATCCTGACCCGCTCGTTGTCGCTATCGTCGAGCGCGCTGTCGAATTCGCCGACGATCAGAAGAACCGCACACTTGGTATTCACCTCGAAACGCCGTTTACGCTGCAGGGCAGCCCGGAGTCCGCGCTCGGAAACCTGGTCGTAGAGGCACTGCTCGAATCGCTCGACGCCGATGTCGCGTTGCACAATATCGAGGGCGGACTGCGCAGCAATCTGCCCGCCGGCGATCTCACATTCGGCAGTGTCTACCAGATGTCGCCATTCGAAAATCGTGTCGTCATTCTCGAACTGAACGGTGCCGAGCTGCGGCGCATCATCGGTGCACAGGCTCACCGAGGCAAGCGGCGCATCGGTTTCGCCGGTATGCGAGCGACCGTGACTTGCGATGGGCCACACATGACGGTGAAGTTGACGCGCGACGACGGCACACCGATCCGGGACGACGATACCGTTCGGGTTATTGCCAATGATTACATCGCGCTCGGTGGCGACAACGTCCTCACGCCGGTGATGCCGGCAGGCGGCTATCCGCTAAATTCCAACATGCCAATGACGCGTGACGTGCTGATAGCGTGGCTGTCCAACCGCGGAGGCAAAATCACGGCCGAGGATTTTCTGGCGACCGACCGACCGCGCTGGAATGGAACGTTCCCGGTACCGTCAGACTGCCGCCTGCTTGCCGTGGACGCTACCGACTGACCGCAACACCGTTCTGCTTGAAGACCACTCCACCCTTCATGACGAAGTCGACGCGTTGCAACAGGTTGATGTGTTTCAGAACATCGCCGCGAACCGCGATGATGTCCGCGTACTTGCCCGGTGTGACCGTGCCCCAGCGATCGCCCACCTTCATCATCTTAGCTGGCCAGTAGGTCGCCGCACGAATGGCATCCATCGGTGCGATCTCCATCTCCCTGACCCAGACGTCAAGCTCGTTCCACGTCGACTGGCAATGAAACTTCATCGGAATACCGCTATCGGTTCCGATCAGCAACACGACGCCGGCGTCTCTCAGCTGCGAGATCTTGTTTTTCAAGGTCGGTTTACGCATCGGCGTGAGGTCGAAATACAGCAGACTCTTCGGGCTCGCGATCGACTGCCTGATGTCGTCGATGGTTTCCTGCTCGAGGCCGCGCTCCCAGCAGTTATTGTCGAGGTGCTCCGGATTCGCGATGACAGAATCGTAATTCCATAAACCCTCGACAGTTGGCGTCCAGTAAAGCGGTCCACCGCGGACCCGCCCTGTCGCCGTGCGCTCGATCAACGCATCCACGATGTCGTCTGGGTAACCCGGCGCGGCAGTCAGGCCCGTGTGTTCGAAGTTGTCGACCCCGATCTGCAGTCCAACCCGAATCTCGTCCGGCCGGTGTGAATGCGCAACGACCGGGAGGCCGTGCTTGTGAGCCTCATCGACAACCGCCTGTGCGGTGTCGAACTCCATCTCGTCGTGATCGATGAGCTTGATGACATCCACGCCGGCATCGGCCAGGCGCTTCACCTTCGCCCGCGCGTCCCTGGCGTTTTCGACCCCCCAGCGATAGGCGTCGGTGCCGGGATAGGCCTTGTTCTGGATAAACGGCCCGGAAACGAAGAGTCGCGGCCCCGGTATTTCACCGGAGTCAATCTTGCGCCGGATGTTCAGCGACGCATCGAGCGGTGCACCGAGATCGCGCGCGGTCGTAATACCGGCGAGCAGTAACTGTTCTGCGGAGGCCGGCATGATTTCGCTTTCGAATCGATCCGTATAGGTACCGTGCCAGTGCGCATAGTCTGCGTGGCCATTGATCATCAGATGCACGTGCATGTCCCACAATCCCGGAAGGACTGACATGCCTTCGGTGGAAATCACCGTGTAGTTGTCAGGCACCGGCAAAGTGTCGACAGTGCCAACTGCCTCAATCGTGTCGCCACTGATCAGGATGACGCTGTTTGCAATGGGTTCGCCCAGCAAACCGTCGATGAGGCGCCCACCGACAAGCGCCGTCTTGTCCTGCGCATAAAGTGGTAAACACCAGAGTACGGAAAGAAAACAAAAGAAGTACTTGAGAATTATCTTGTCCACGCTTCTCTCCCAACGGCACGCGTACACATTGTGATGCAATCGAAACGCAGATTGCAAAAAACGTTTGACAAACTTTTTTGGATGCGTATAGTCCGCCCCCCTATGAAAAAGCGACTACAAAATTTGTTCGCGTTTGAACCCGGTAACGGCGCGCTTGCGGCTGCAAGTCACTGCCAACCCCGAGGGATACGTATGGCCTGGATTTATGACGAATCCATGAATTAGCCTTTCCGCACACATTGCTGGAAGGGCAACAACTGTTTGACCCTTCCAGAGCAAATAGCCCTGGTTGGATTTCTGATCAGGGTTTTTTTGTGCCCTGTAACTTTGTTCTTTAACAATGCGGATTGTGTGAAAAAGATACGGGGCAGCGTCGTCGACGGCACTGTTACAGACCCCGGTGCGTGCATTGCACCTGCCCTGTCCTACTTCGCTGATGAGGCGAAGTCCGCGGTTGGGCGGCAGCTGCGCTGCCTCGCCGCATAGTCGAGTGTTTGATTCACTCCACGAGTCGAAAGCTCAAACGGCAGAGCACCCGGTTCTTACCCGGGAGGTTGCGAGGTCGGTACTCGCTCGATTCACCAAATAATACCCGGTAGCTCAACGAGAGGAGCGCCGCTCTTACAAAGCGGAGGTTGACGGTGCGACACCGTCCCGGGTGACCCGTTTTGACGGCACGACCGTCATACCGAGGACTTTCGTAGAGAACGGCCTTAGCGGACCGGGTTCCCTGAACTCCCGGCCGGCGCGCAAGAGCTAGCCATCGCCACGCGTGTACCAGGTACGTTTCTCGCGTTACTCCGCCACCGAAATTAGCTCAGTGGGAGAGCATACGATTTAGGTTCGTAAAGTCGCAGGTTCGATCCCTGCATTTCGCAAATGGCCTGGCACGCCATCTTTAAGGTAAGGGCTCCAACCCCTGCGGTTCGACTCCGCTTCGGCAGTAATCCTGCCACTGTCCGCAGCGGCTTCCGGCGACAGAGGTTCAGACGGCGCTAGCGCCCGAAGAGCATCTATCGCAGCAACTCATTTGCCGGTCGGCGTGCTGCACGTCGCACCCGAATTCCGATCCAGCGTCACCCCGACACAAAGTGATTCGTTACTTTGCATCCGGATGATGCCGCATTGGCGTTCCGGACGACGGGCACCGCCCTCCCGCATTCCGGTTGTGGAGGTCCGCTGCATCAAATTCCGGTCGTGGCCATGGCTACGGCCACATGTTTCTTAATCAAGTTTTCTAAGAGGAAAAGGAGGTGATCATGTTTTACATGAAGGTAATCGTGCGCAAGCACGAGGGCGCACTCCTGTTCCGTAACGGTGACTTCGTCAAGTTCCTCGAGCCTGGCGTTTACCGCTTCGTGACGGTACTGCGCAAGATTGACGTCGAGCGTTTCGACATTACGGTTCCGGTGTTCGCGCACCGTCTCCAGGATTTCCTGGTTGAAAAGTACCGCGATGAGGTCGAGCGCTTCTTCGACGTTGTAACCACGGATGCCAACGAGATCGCCGTCGTGTTTCACGATGAGCGTGTCACGCTCGTCATGGCGCCGGCAACGCGCAAGATCTTTGCGAAGGGCGTGCACCGTGTTCGCGTTGAGCGTTACGAAATTGTCGACAATCTCGACGTCGACGCTCGCCTGGCAAAGCGCCTGCTGCAGGGTAACGACCCAATGCTGAAGGCCATCGCCGACAAGGCGATTTACTCTCGCGTCGTACCGGAGGGCCACGTTGGGCTCCTGTACGTCGACGGTGAGCTGGTTCGTGAGCTGGACCCTGGCTTCCACGCGTTTTTCGCCGTGGAGCGCGACGTGTCGGTTACTCTGCACGACACGCGTGTCCAGACTCTCGAAATCTCGGGTCAGGAAATCCTGACCAAGGACAAGGTCGCGCTGCGCATTAACCTGACGGCGACCTACCAGCTGACGGATGTCGAGAAGGCGGTCCGTGAGACGCGTGATCCTCTGGATCACCTGTACAAGGAAGCACAGTTTGCGCTGCGCGCAGCTGTCGGTACGCGTTCGCTTGACGCGCTGCTGGAAGACAAGTCGGCAATCGACACGTCGGTTGCCGATCACCTGACGGCGCGCTTCGCAGCGATCGGTATCACGGTGAAGTCTGTTGGCGTGAAGGACATCATTCTGCCCGGCGACATGAAGGACCTGCTGGGCAAGGTGGTTGAAGCCGAAAAGGCGGCTCAGGCCAACGTTATCCGTCGTCGTGAAGAGACGAACGCAACGCGTTCGCTGCTCAACACGGCAAAGGTAATGGAGACGAACGCTGTTGCGCTGCGTCTCAAGGAGCTCGAGACCCTGGAGAAGATTACCGACAAGATCGGCAACATCTCTGTATACGGTGGTCTCGACTCTGTGCTGAACGACCTGGTTCGCATGAAGCAGTAGTTCGGCATCCGGAGGGGGCATTCGCCCCCTCCACTCTTTCTACGGCTGTAGCTCAGTTGAACAGAGCGCAACAGTGCGAGCGTTGAGGTCGCAGGTTTGAGTCCTGCCAGCCGTACCAGTTTGCTCACACAATCCGCATTCCGTTGAAGGGATGAGATTGATATGGACAAAAAGGAGGTTCAGGAAATTATTGACTGCTTGCCGAATGACAGGACGCCGTTCTATTACTTCAAGGATCGTTATGCCTTGATGCTAATGGGTATGGCGTTTGACTCACCGGCGACGAAGGCTGACGTGCGCAGGACGGCTTTTGCCAAGCTGCTGGACAAACCGATTGTCAAGGAGGCCATGGCGCGCTCGGGTATCGGTGAAATATCGCGCACCGTTTTCGAGCAAGTCTGGCCGGACGACTACGCCTGTTACTTGCTGGCGCTGGGCGTTTGGGGAGGCGAGAGTCGGAGCTGGTGTCAAACGACACGCCGGGGCTACAACCTGGTATTACAGCTCAACTTCTCAAACGAGCACAACGCGCGCTACCTGAAGCTGGTTGATCCCGACCGCGAGTATCCGTTCGAGGTCGGCGGGCATCCCATTGCAAAGGGAAAGCGTCGAACGCTGGCGTGGTCGCGCCTGGATATCGACCTTGACGGCGGTGAAGCCCTCATCGAGGAGATTCAGAACGACTGGTTGCGTGAGGTCGACTGGGCTTTGCGCTGTGCGAACAGTGAGACGACGTCGTTCTGGTATTGCGGCATCGAGATAGAGACCACGAAATTCGTGGAGTACTGCGATTCAGTACTGGCGGCTCACCGCAAGGTTTGGGACGAAGCAATGCTCGCGGCCACGATCTGGTTCCTGCGTGAAGAACTGGGGATTCGGAAGATCTTCTATCACACGCACCGGTCCGGCGCGGCCCTCAAGGGCATCGCGTACAGGCTGCCACCGAGGTCGCTATACACCGCGTTGCCAAAGCGATTCTGTTTCGAAAGAACGGGTGACATGCCGGTATTCCTGTCTCGATACGCCAGGAAGGGCATCTGCGGAAAGCGATTCAGGAGCGCTCGTTTTCAGTCAATAACCTGGAATTAGACTCATGATTGCAAAGATCCTGAAGCTGGACATTGCCGGTCGCCCGATCACGTGGATTACGCGTGAGGAAGGTGCTCTGCATTACTGCCGCGACCAGGTTGCCTGGGAGGCCGGTGTGGACATCGTGCGCCTGAGCGGCGGTGTATCTCGCCTGACAGGTCGGCGTTCGGTTCTGTGCATGTCGACGATCATTGCAACGCGTGGCAAGCATCGCGTCGTTGACCTGATTAACGACGTTCCGGCGCTGACGAACAAGCGCCTGTTCAAGCGTGACAACCACATGTGCATGTACTGCGGCGACAAGCTGTGGGACTGCGAGCTGACGCGCGACCACGTTGTCCCGGTATCGCGCGGCGGTGCCGACACGTGGGAGAACGTCGTTACCGCTTGCCGCGAGTGCAACCACCGCAAGGCAGACAAGTCCCTCAAGGAGATCGAGGCGAAGGGCATGCGCCTGCTGGCCGTACCCTACGCTCCGAACCGTGCCGAGGGGCTGATCCTCGCTAACCGCGAAATTCTCAGGGACCAGATGGAGTTCCTGAGCCAGTTCGCGGACCTGCGATGGAACCCGCGCAAGGCTGCAAACTAGCGCGACAACCTGGCCGAACCCTTTGCAGGGGGTTCGGCCTTTTTTCGTGATTATTGATTGTCGAAATGCCCCGCCCTGGGCCGCTGCCGAATCGCCTTGTCCTTCACCTTGTCCATGTTCGACAAGCCCGCAAGCGCAATCGCCGCGCCGAGGAACGTGAATACAAACCCGGCCGACAACCAGTTGAGGGCAAGGATGACGGCCCGCTGCCCGTCGATCCAGATGTCCTTCGTAAACAACCAGTCGACGTACGGCCGGACGTATTCGAGAATCGCGACGGGTACCCAGATCTTGCGGGTCGCGAACGTATAAACCTGCTTGCCAAGAATGTAGAGCCCGCCCGCCGCAATCGCGAGCCCGGCTACGAACACCAGCTTCAGCAACAACAGCTTCGCGTTCAGTCCGATGCGCGAGACCCAGGTCTTGCCCGCCCGGTCGTCGGCAATACGCATGCGCACCAGGCGTATACCCTCTTTCGACGATGCCGTCTCCCGGGTCGCCGTAGCAAACTTGACGATATACGCGACCCAGACGATGCTCGCAGCCAATGCGGCGATGACAACGGGTGACAGTTGCCGCGGCCATCCACCGTTGATGTACCACAGGGCGCCTGCCCCCACGGCGTAAACGAGTACCGCTGCTACGGTTTTCTGCAGCCGCTCCCGGCTCGAAATCTCGCGCTCGGCCATCAGGCGATTCGTTGCCATGCACTCGATACTACGCCAATCTGCCGGTGGATTCCGTGTGCTAGAGTGCCAGCCTGTCTGCTACAGATCACCAATGAAGAAACACCTGATCATCTTCAGCGTCATCCTCGCCAGCGTGCTGGCTTATGGCCAGCTGGTCCTGCCCGCGCAGGTCGAATCGAGCATGAACACGAAGATCGACCACGACGCCGGCGCGATAAGCGAACGGGCGCAGGCACTGCACGAAACCCTGTTCGTTGCCGACCTGCATACCGATTCCCTGCTCTGGAAACGGGATTTGGCCGAGCGCTCGGAGGTCGGGCATGTCGACGTTCCTCGCATGCACGACGGCAACGTCGCATTGCAGGTATTCAGTGCGACGACCAAGAGCCCGAAGGGGCACAACGTCAACAGCAATACCGGTGACACCGACAACATCACCGCGCTGGCCGTCGCATCGATGTGGCCGCCCGCAACCTGGAACAGCATTTACGAACGCGCGGCGTACCAGCTCGAGAAACTTCACGACCTCGCAGCACGCAGTGATGTCACCGTCGTCACCAACAAAACAGAAATGCGGGAGCTGATCGATCGCCGCGCCCGGGGCGAGCGCGTTATCGGCGGTATCTACCTCATTGAGGGCGCGCACCCGCTCGAAGGGGACATCGGCAATCTCGACCGGCTCTATGAAAGCGGCTTGCGGATCATGGGCATCACCCACTTTTTCGACAACGAACTGGGCGGGTCGCTGCATGGTGTCAGTAAAAGCGGGCTGACGGAGTTCGGACGCGAGGCAGTCCGCCGTGCGAACGAGCTCGGCATTATTATCGACATCGCCCACGCATCACCGGCCGTTGTCACCGAGGTGCTCGAGATTTCCGCCGCGCCGGTCATCCTGTCGCACGGCGGCATCCGGAGTCACTGCGACACGCCGAGAAACCTCGATGACGACATCATGAAAGCCATGGCCGCGAAAGGCGGCATCCTGGGCGTCGGCTTCTGGAAAACTGCCGTTTGCGACCCGACGCCGGCCGGCGTTGTGCGCGCGATTCGCCATGCAATTGACGTTCTGGGCGTCGAGCACGTCGCGCTGGGGTCCGACTACGACGGCACAATCGCCGTCACGTTTGATATCGGCGAGCTCGTTCTGCTCACCGACGCCATGCTCGATGCCGGATTCACCGAAGCAGAAATACGGGCCGTCATGGGTGACAACGTCAGACGATTCATGCTCGAGAACCTGCCGGATTAAACTCGCGATGCCAGAAAAATTTCGTGCGCCGCTGCTTGTTGCTTTCGCAATCGCTATCGCCAGCTGTGCGATCAGCATCATGTACGTTTTCATCAGCGGCGATGGCGGTGGCGGCGATATGCAGGTGCTGTTGCAGGTTCAGGCCGCCGCGATCCCGCTTGCACTCATCGTATTTGTCACCGAGCTGGCGATCCAGGACAGCGGTAGCCGTCTCGCCGCTGTCTGGCGCGCAATACCCGCGTGGCTCGTGCTCGCCCTGCTGCTCTTCAACCTGCTGGTCGCGATCGGCGAGCTTTCGCTGTTCCTGCGGGCACGCCTGACGGAGCACCCGATCCGGTGGTTCGAACACGCGCCGCTGTTGTGCGTTGTAAGCTGCTCGCTCGCTGTCAGCGCACTCTACGCACGCGCCTACCCGGCAGCCAATGGCGCCGCTTCAGCCGTCAAACGCTGGTAGGTGGCAGCGCGCGCGCCGCACTCGCCAAGGTAGCCGGCAATGTGGGGCACGATGTCACGAACGTCGTCCTCGATACCATAGATGAAACTCGACTTGCGACGTCGCATCGCGGGCAGGCCGAGGACGTAAAGACCCGGCGCGTCGACGATACCACCGTCGTGCCGTAGATTGCCCTTGCGATCGAAAGCGGGCACATCGAGCCAGCTGTAATCAGGCCGGAACCCGGTTGCCCAGATGATTGTCCGGATGTCGTCGTTGTCGAAGTCCAGCGCCAGGGCAGGACGTTCATCGACTCGCGTCGCCGCAAATCGCGTCGGCGCATCGCATTGGACGGAGTGCTGCTCGGCCCAGTTATCGATTGAATCGAGCAGGCGGTTCATCTTCAGGTCGGCCAGCTTGCAAACATTCGCGAGCGAGCCTGAGAACTGCGCGACGCCGTTGTTGACGCCCATCAGGCGCCCAACGATTCTTGCGCCATTGTCGACGAGGTGGTTCAGGTCGAGGATGTCGCACTCGTGCGAACCGACCAGTTGCGACGACGGCAGCTTGCGCGTCCTGTTGACGTCTTCCATGTCGGTATAGCATTCGCCGAGAATGCCCGTGCGATCCATCCACTCCAGGATATCCCGACCGCGATAGCGGCGCGGCATGCGCACATGCTCGCCCGTCGCGACGGTTACGCGGTGCCCTGCCCGCTGAATCTCGTCGGCGAGCTGCAGCCCGGTTGCCGATGCACCGACGACCAGCACGCCACCGTCACGCAGCTGGGCCGGGTTGCAATACTGGTGCGGCGTCAGTTGCTCAATTGCGTCCGGGACCAGCTCGGCCACTTTCGGAAAGCTCGCGACATTGAATGCACCGCTCGCGACGACGACGGACTTTGCGAGCCACCGGCCCTTGTCCGTCTTCACTTCGTAACCGCCGGCATACGGACGCACCGACTCGACGGTCGTGTGCGTCCGTACGGGCGCGCCAGAAGACATGGCATAGCACTGCATGAAGTCCGCGACCTCGGCAACGCTCATGAATCCATCCGGGTCGTCCCCGGAGTAGCTGAAGCCCGGCAGGCGCGTCATCCAGTTCGGCGTCAGCAACCTCAGCGAGTCCCAGCGCTCCGTTCGCCAGGAGTTGGCGACGTCCCCGCGCTCGATGACGACATGGTCAATGCCACGCTCGTTGAGGCAGAAGCTCGTCGCCAGGCCGGCCTGGCCGGCACCAATGACGAGCACGTCAATGGCGCCGGCTTGCCGGACGCTCTTTTTGCGAGCGTGGTTCACTTGTTGACCTCGACGTAAACGTTGGTCGGGTTCGTAATGATGTCGAAGACGGCCGAACGTTTCTGCGACTGGGCAACCAGGGCGGCGATGTCGTCTTCCGACGCATCGGCGTCGATCTGGTAGCGAACCGTGATCGCGTCGAAACCGTTGCGCACGTCGGAATCGATGCCCAGGATGCCCTGGATGTCCATCGGCGCTTCGAGCGTTGCCTTGACCGAGTTCAACTGGATGTTGCGGTTCTGGGCGACGGCTGCGATACCGGCCGTCAGGCAGCCCGCCAGCCCGACGAGAACGAACTCGACCGGCGTCGAACCCTTGTCTTCGGATGCGAAAATCTCCGGGTGGTCGGTGTTGTACTCGAACGCTTCGACGTGGCTCTGCTCTTCACCGAGGCCGAAGAACCTCTCGACGGTCGACTGCGTGTGCGTACCACTCTTCCACTCGCTTTCTGCACGCCATACGAACTTCGCGGCTTCCGGCGCTGCGGTCAGTGCCTCGCGAGCGCCCAGGAGCGCTTCAACGTTGACGCCGTTGTTTACTGTTGCTTGTACTTCACTCATTTTCTCTCTCCTTTCAGGTTGTTTCAGCGACCCCCGGCCGCCGTGTGGTGTGCATAGTGGTGCTTTGCGACGTGATTGACTTGACCAAGCAATGACTTTTTCGTGACTTGTCAGTTCATTAGTCAAATCAATGACTTACCTACTTCATGACCTCGACGTCGGCGGTGTCGATCGGCTTTCCGACCGTCAGCGTCTCGCGCAGGTCAGCGTCAATCGCCAGAAACGTGGCATCCGGCAGGGAACCGACGGCATCAAGTACTTTGGTGAAAAAGGCACGCCCGGCAGCAACCGCCGCGATGTCGAATACCTCGGCGTCGGCAAAGCCGAAATCCTTCAGTCGCTGAACGTCAGCCTCGGTGATCGCCGCCGCATCCCGGGCGACCTGTCGTGCGAACCGCATCATTTCCAGCTCGGCGTCGGTCACCGAGCACACCCTCTCGCCCGCGGCGATTGCGCGAATTTCTGCGTTGCTGAAGTACGGCGTCAGGGCCCGACCGTGCGCCAGGGAACACGGCGAGTGGCGCAATTCGTGTGCGGCCGAAAACGTCACCAGTTCGAAGCGCCGCGTGTCCATCGGACGCTTCAGTTCCGCGAGCAGACGACCCCAGCGCGCCATGAGTTCAGGCCGGTGGCTGAAGGACTTCGCGTAGTTCGGCACGTGCCCCCAGGAATTCTGCTGTCGCGCGTACATATCGCGCACGTCTCCCTCGGCGGCTTCCGGTGCGGTCGTTTGTATGTAGCTCATGGTGTATCCGTCCGTTCACTGATGCGATGGAACAACGATACGAACAGCCGGCCGAACAGGCTTGACCAGCCTGTGACCAGTTCATGACTTTTGTGTAACCCCTTTACATTTGCGATTTGCTTGCCGAATATGGGACGGGATGCGCACTTGGGGACTCGCAATCATTCTGGCCGGCGCCGCGGTGCTGGCGAATCCCGCTCACGGCGATTGTCAGGCCGAGCTGGACGACGCCGCTGATTCCTTCCGTCGACTTGTAGACAAGACCCGTAGCCAACACGCGGAAGAAATCGCCGGCATGATCGAGCGCGCAACGGAAGCCCTGTCGCCGGAAGATGCTGCTGCATTGCGGAACGTCATCGACACACTGATCGCGCGCAGCAGTCCCGACGAAGCGCACCGGGCTTACGTAGACAACGTGATCGCGATGATGACCAACGAAGCGGAGCTCGCCCGTGCCGGTGTCGCGTGTTCCAACAAGTCGGTCATCCGCCAGACCTACGACGCAAACCTTGAGACCTACCGCGCGGTGCTCGGCCAGATCGAGCTGGATGTGGAAGAGCGGCTCGATATTGAGGAACTCGCGCCCGATGAGGGCCTGGTCATTCTCGCGTTGAATTCGGACGAGTTCATTCACCATGCCCGAATCAACCGTGCAGGCTCGATTACGGGATCGATCACGTTCGGACCGGTTCGTCCCGGCGAGTATTTTCGAGTTATTCGCGCCAGGGGTGGCGACTACGTCTGGGAAGAAATCATGCAGCGACGCATGATGCAAAACCCCAACACGTGGAAAACGTACGAAGGAAAACGCCTTTATCGACTGGGCAAGCACAACTTCCGGTTTACGGTAGAACCGGGGAAGTTGAACTACGTTGGCGTGTTTACGCTGGACACAATACAAAATAGCTACTACCGCGCGAATTTCAACGACCGACTCGCCATTGTCGTAACAGCACTGGAACAAAGGTATCCGGGCCTCCTGGAACAACACGAATTCGCGAACGGCCTGTACCCCGACGATCGATTTGCCGACTTTTATCTCGCTGAAAAGCAGCTTCTCGTGAAGGAGGGAGATGACGCTCGCTAGGCAAAAGGTGTCGGGCCTCCTGTTGGGGCTGATCGCCGCAACCGCTGGCTTTGCCGCCGACGTGACGGTTAACGACCTGTTTCGTGCGGGCAACATCACCGATGCCGAGCTGTCACCCGACGGACGCTACGTCGCCTGGCGGCAGGTCCGGGACATTTACGTTGGCAACGACGAGGTCGACTACAACGTCATACACAGTTTTTCGGACAATGCGATCGTTACAAACGTTGAGTGGACCGGGCTCGATACGCTCGTCGTGCAAACGCGCGGCAAAGTCAGTGGCGATTCACAGCTCTGGGTTACGCGGCTCGGAAACAGGAGCGACGGCAGTTTTGGCGTCGTCGAAGAAAACCGTTACAACGTTCCCGGCCACATTGTCGATCCGCTGATCGAGTCACCCGAAGAGGTCGTATTCGCCCGATGGAACCTGGATGCGGACTTCGTGCATGCCGAACTGTTCAGAATCGACCTGTTCGAGACCAGGACCAAACGGGCTTTCAATCGAAATGCGCGAATCGACATCGGCAAAGCGGAACTGGATTACCTGCTCGCCGATGCGGCAGGAAACTACGTCGTCGGAACACGCGAATTCGAGGGTGTGCCGGAGCTGTGGCAGCGCGTTGCCGGAACCGGTCAGTGGACGAAAATCTGGGAGGGGAACGAGAATGTCAGCTTCGAGCTGGCCAGCCTGTCCGAAGACGGCAAGTCAGTCTGGGCGCTGACAGATGCCTTTACCGACACGGTCGCCGCGGTTGAATTCAACCTGCAGTCGCGAGCGTTGCAGAAAGTGTTGTACCAGCATGACCGGTTCGATGTTGCGCGTATTCTCAATGCCGACCGGCGCGGCGCTCCCGAAGGTGTCGCGTTTGCCGATCAGGGTCTGCTCCGGTTCGAGTTTTTCGACGAAGAGCGCAAGGCCGAGTACCGAGCCATCGAATCTCGCTTCCCGGATGCCGGAATCGCCATCGTCGGCCGTTCTTCCGATCTTGCCGTGCTTCTTGTACACACATTTACCTCCAATAGTCGCGGCCATATCTATCGGTGCTATGCGGATGGCAGCGACTGCACCGTCGTGGGCGCGGTCGCTCCGTGGCTCGACGGGAAGCCACTCGGCGAAACTGTCGCATTGCAGGTTCAGTCCACGGACGCCATCGTCGTTGATGCCTATCTGACGCTGCCCGTCAGCCCTGCAGAGTCGGTGCCGCTCATCGCAATGCCACATGGTGGCCCGATCGGTGTCAGCGACGACCGGCACTTTTCCGGCGACGTGCAATGGCTGGCGGCCAACGGGTATGCCGTCCTCCAGGTGAATTACCGCGGCTCGGAAGGATATGGACGCGCTTTTGAAGCGTCCGGACTACGCCAGTGGGGCCGTGGGATCGAGGACGATATCGAAGCCTCGGTGCTCCAGGTGATTGAGAGGTACCCGCAGATTGACGCTGACAGGGTCGGCATCTTTGGCGCCAGCTACGGCGGCTACTCTGCCCTGATGAGCGTGATTCGAAACCCCGATTTGTTCAGATGCGCCGCGTCGTTTGCAGGCGTCACCGACCTGACGCTCCTGTTCCTGCAATCGCGCATGCGCGACAACGACGCGCTGCGAGACGACCTCGTCCGCAAGATCGGCAATCCGGTGCGCGATCTCGATGAGCAGCGAAGCAATTCACCGGTGTACCGATACAAGGAGATTTCGCGGCCGGTCTTCCTGGCTCACGGCACCGCGGACAACATCGTCGACGTCGAGCACAGCTGGCGGCTGCGAAAGCTCCTGGAGCTCAGGGGCAACCCGCCGACGATGGTTATTCTTGACGATGTCGGCCACGGCTTCGAATACACAAACGAAGCGGAAGACCTGTACGAGCCCCTGGTCCGCTTCCTGGACAAGCACCTCAAGCGCTGAATCTCAGGCCGTCACCGTATTTGTCGACACTTTTCGGACGTACCGATAGTAGATAACGAGCGACGTCAGCAGCCCGACAACGCAAATCGCCGCGGTAAGGGCGAAGTAGTATCGGTGCCCGGTATCCCCGGGAAACCTGTCTAGCAGGATGCCGCCGAGCGGCGGGATAAAGATGTCGGGCGTAAATCCGAGTACTGAAATCACGCCGGCGGCGGTGCCGGTAACGGCCATGGGTACGCCGCCTTCCTCGAGCAGCGCAAAGTAGATGGCGCGCATCGCGAAAACGGCGATCGATGCGATGGACAGGGTCACGAGCATTGCCGGTACGTTTGCAGCACCTCCAGGCAACACGGCCAACACAACGAAACTAACGATGAGAATGACGAATGTCCCGGCGACTGTCAGGGAGATGCCGAAACGATCGCCGATGAATCCGGCAATCGGCGCCGCAACCGGCTTGATATAGCCTTTCGCGACCGCAATCGTCGCCGCCAGCGTCGCCGACATGGCGAAAACGTCTTCTGTGTATGCCGTCGTACGCAGTATTCCCCAGTAGCCGCAATAGCCGGTGAAGACGACCAGTGTGATCAACCACACGATCGGCATTTTCAGGACGCCGGCAACGTCGCGCAGGCCGATGGCGTCGCGGCTTTCGGTAACGTCCGCGCCATCGTCGAAAACGAACCATGACGCCAGGCCCAACGCGATCAGGATGCCGGACATCGTATTGATGATGGTCGCCAGCGCGAATGCCGTGCTGCCAAGCACGCCGAATAGCCCCAGAAGTGCGGAGTGCGCCGCGATCTCTCCAATACCTCGCCCGGACTCGAGTATGCCGAACGCTTTACCCTGGTCATCACGGCCGCCCCACTCCCGAGTTGCACGAATCATCGCACCCCAGAACAGCAGCGCTATCGCGACGCCCCAGAAAGCGTGAATCGCGAGCGAGATCCTGTAGCCAGGGAAGGTCGCAAACCAGATGCCACCGAGCCCCGTTGCAATGAGCGAAACGGTAATCAGCTTGCGCGGCGATACCCTGTCAGCAAGCCAGCCGCCAGGCAGGTAGGACAACATCGACGTGGTGCCGAATACGCCCATCAGCAATCCAACCTCGGTATTGTTCAGCCGCAACGCCTCGGCGATCGGCGAGTAATACACCTCCTGGAAAAACGGCAACAGGAAAATCACACCGCCCGAAAAACTCAGCACGGCCATGACGATCCAGCGCCTGGCTCTCTCCCTCATCCGATCAATATAGCAATGCGCCCGCGCGCTAGGAAATTACGCGGTTGCGGCCCTGCGATTTCGCGGCATACAGATTGCGGTCCGCATCGCGCAGAATCGTCGTCATGCGGGAGTCCTGGTGTGACTGCGACAACCCGAAACTGATCGTGACGCCGAGCGACTTGCCGGCCTCCGACTCGATGCGCGACCAGTCGGTGTTCTGCACCGCGAGCCGGATCTGGTTACAGATCTGCTCGGCGAATTCCGCATCGGTGTCCGGAAAACAGAGCAGGAACTCCTCGCCGCCGTAGCGCGCAACAATGTCGGTCTTGCGACAACGGTCGCTCAGCAGGTGAGCAACGCGTTGCAGCACCTCGTCGCCGACAGCATGCGAAAACGTATCGTTGATCTGCTTGAAGTGGTCGATGTCGCCGAGCGCGACAGTGACGTGCTCATCGTTGCGCTTAGCGAGATCGAGTTCGCGCTCCAGAAAGTCGTCAGCAAATCGACGGTTCGGCAAACCGGTCAGTTTGTCGTGCGTAGCCTGCCGCTCGAACTCGATTGCCTGAACGCGCAGCTCTTCCGTGCGCTCGTCCACGAGCGCCTCGAGACGTTGCCGCATCAGCGCGTACTGCTTGATGATCAACATGCCGATCGCGAGAATGACCAGCAGCAACACGACTAACGTCATCGGCGCGTTCGAGATCGCAACCGCGACCACCACGGCAACGAGAACGGATACGGATTCCACGGCGTAGGTAAACGCATTGAACACGGTTCGCGGATCCATGTCGCGCAGCCAGAGAATCGCCATCATGCCGAGGTCGTTGACGAACTGCATGCTCAGCATCAGCAGCAGCAACAAGCCACCGGTACGAAGGTCCAGCTCCTGCAATGGTATCGGTCCGCCGAGATACTGGTAGAGCAGCCCGCACAGCAGCACGACGAACATCATCAGGCCGGCATTATTGAAGGCCGCCAGCAGCACTGTTCTGAACGGAACGCCAGTGAACAACCGGTGCCATGGGTACAGGAACGACGCGATGCCGTTTATCCATGCCGCATCGATGGGACCGAGCACGAGAATACTTGCCACCTGCGCAACGCGGTCGAACGAGACGTGCCCGAAGCGCGGGTGCGGGAAGCCTGTTGCTATTGTGAACAGGCCGAAGCCGACAAAGAAGAGCGCCGTCAGCGCATCGAACTCGGAGCGCAGCGGACCCAGGTTGGCAACACTGACAGCGACTGCCGCGCACGCGGCAACGAACAGGATGACCGTGTATACGAGGTCTTTGCGCCAGAATGGTTTCGATTCGGCAAGCGTCGACATAGACGCCGAAGTTAACAGGACAACGCCGCGCTGTCGCGGACCGGCTACTCTTCGCGCTTGCGGTCCTTGATGGCGTCGACGAGGTGCTGGCCGGTACTGTTGTACGGATCGCAGTCGTCGCTAAAACGTTCGTCGATCTTCAACGCCGAAACATCGATCTTGTTGAGCACGCGTTGTTTCGACGTCGCGGACCTGTCGACCTTGTAGTGGCGCTGTTCCGTAGGCTCGATTGACATAATCTTTCACCCCTGAAAGTGTCTGTCGTTTGATGCTACGCCTTTGCATGGCGAACGGATCGCCGCTCGTCGGGCGATTGCGCTCGCCCGTCGCGTTTTCGCGCAGTCAGGATTGCAGGCGCTCTGCCGCGTACGGCGTGATCGGGATTGCGGGCGGCGCTTCCGTGATTATGTCGTGCACCAGTTTGCCGGTGCCGGCAGCCATCGTAAGGCCAAGCATGTTGTGCCCGGTCGCGAGGACCGCATTCGACAGGCCGGGCACACGACCGATAATCGGCAGGCTGTCCCAGGTCATCGGTCGCCAGCCGTACCAGGTTTCCCGGACCGCGTCGCCGACCGGTTCTCGAAGGTACGGTTGTGCCGACGCCTGCAGTTGCCGTACTCGAAACGCCGGGATTGACGTGTCGTAGCCGGCGAACTCCATCATCGAGCCGAGCCGGTAAGCGTCACGAAACGGCGTAACGCCGACGCGGTGTTCCGGCAACAACATCGGGTAGCGCGGTGGCGTCGCCGGCGGCGTCATCGTCACCGAGTAGCCCTTGCCGGGTTCGACCGGCAGACTGCAACCGAGCATCGCACCCAGTTTTCCGCTCCACGCACCGGTTGCGACGACGTAGTGATCGGCCGTCATCCGACCCTGCGACGTCGACAGTGCCGACACGCCGGTCGCGTTTCTTTCAACATCGAGCAGCGTGCAGTTCTCAACCAATCGGGCGCCGTATTGTGATGCGCGGGAAGCCCAGGCATCGACGAGCTTGTCGGGACGCAGGTGACCGTCGGCCTCGTACAGGAATGCGCCGGCAAGCCCGTCGCGCAGCGCCGGGTCGGTTGCCGCAAGATCGGAACCTTCGATTTGCCGCGACGCCAGCCCGAACTCGCTCCGCAGTAAGTCGTCGTGTACGGCGTGGTCAGCCATGCCCTTCGGTGACTGGAACACGTACATCAGACCACCATCGTTCCATTCGCAATCGAAGGCTTCCTCCGCGAACAACGCCTGGTATTCGCTCGCCGAATACTCGAGTAGCGAGTGCAGATCGTGACCGGCAGCGATCATCTGTCGATGGCTACAGCGCTTTGCGAATTCCCAGAGCCATCGGTACAGGCCCGACCGCGCCTGGAGTTTGACGCGAAACGCGGCGCGCGGATTCAACAACGACCGCATCCCTGTCCACACGGCACCGGGTTCGGTCAGCGGCAGGACATGGCTTGGACAGATATAGCCACAGTTACCGTACGAACAAGCGCGTCCGACCTTGCCCCTGTCGATAACGGTGACCGTGTAGCCGGACTTTGCCAGGCTGTACGCGCATGCGATGCCGATGATCCCGGCACCGACTACGATGACATCCTGCGTGCGCATGCTCAGGCGATGCCGCTTGCGAACGGGTCACCGTCCTGTTGCACCAGCGTTGTCTCGCCGCAGATGTAGGCGGTGCCCGTAATACTGGGAATGATCCGGTCGCCGTCGGTGCGCCGGTAACGGCCGGTGAAGCGGCTGCCGATCACGCTTTCCTGGACCCAGATTTCACCTTCTGCAAGTTTGCCGTCCGCCGCAAGACAGGCGAGCTTGGCGCTCGTCCCGGTGCCACAGGGTGACCGGTCATAGGCACCGCCGGGGCAAAGTACAAAGTTACGGCTGTCGGCCGTCGGCGTATCGGCGAAGAACTCTATGTGATCGATCAATGCACCCTCCTCGCCGGTCATGCCCGCTTCGATGAGCGCCTCGCTGACGCGGCTCGCCGCATCGGTCAGCGCACGTTCGTTGGCAAATTCGACGGGAACCGGCGACTCTCCGACAAGAAAGAACCAGTTGCCGCCCCAGGCGATATCGCCGCGCACTTCGCCGATGCCCGGTACCTCCACCGCGACATCGCTGCGGTAGCGATAGCTCGGCACGTTCTCGATGGTTGCCGTGTTCGGATCGGTCAGGTCCACGGTCACGACACCGACCGGCGTCTCGAGCCTGATCTCACCCAGGCCGGTGCGCCCGAGGTAGTGCAGTGTCACGGCGACGCCGATCGTGCCGTGTCCGCACATCCCGAGGTAGCCGGTGTTGTTGAAATAGATGACGCCGGCGGCACAGTCATCGCGCGTCGGCTCACACAGCAACGCACCAACCATTGCGTCGGAGCCGCGCGGCTCGAGGATAAGGGTCTTGCGAATATCGTCGAACCCGTCTGCAAAGCGCTCGAGTCGTTCCCGCATCGTACCGCTGCCGAGATCCGGCCCGCCTTCGATGACGACCCGGGTCGGCTCGCCGCCCGTATGAGAGTCGATAACCTGCATCGAACTCAGTCGGATTTGCCCGGCCATGCGTCCCACCATGCACGAAACCGCCGCCACTCATTATCTATGTAGGCCTGCTGGGACAAACTCAGCCGGTCGCCATTATTCAGCTGGTGCTCATACTCGGCATTCCCCTCGAGCACCATGAGACGCTTATAGTAAAGAACGAGATCAGGACCTTCATCGAATGTCGAGAGTACTCGTAGTGCATCATCGAGCTCGCGCGCCAGCCGGTAGGCCTCGACATCGCCGCCGGCTGCCCGCCGGCACAGTTCCACGAGCCGCAATACTTCCGTCGGCAACGCATTGCCGACACCGGTTATCGCGCCACCCGCCCCGCAGCGCACGAAACCGTGCACGACCTGCGTATCGACGCCAATCATCAGCGTAAGGTCCGGGTCACCGCTCGTGATGTGCTCGGCGGCATAGCTCAATGAATCGGCACCGCCGAATTCCTTGAAACCGACCAGGTTTGAATACTCGCCGCGCAACGCGAAGAACAGCTCGGCACGCGTTTCGAAGCCGTAGTACGGGCTGTTGTAGATGACGGCCGGCAGGTCCCCTGCTGCTTCCAGAACGGCCGAGAAATGCCGCCGCTGTGCATCGGGCGACGGACCGCGGGACAGGACCCGTGGAATGACCATCAGGCCATCAGCGCCACACTCTCGCGCATGGTGTGCCAGCGAAGCAGCACGTTTGGTGTTCTGCGCACCGGTCCCGACGACGGTCGGCACACGCGCTTGCACCAGGCGCTCGACGCCGGCCATGCGTGCTTCGTCATCGAGCAGCGGCCAGTCTCCCATCGAACCGCAATAGACGACACCGCGCATCCCGGCGTCGACCAGGTCACGGCCCTTGCGCGCCAGGGCGTCGAAATCAGGAACCCCGTCAGCGCTGCAGGGCGTCATCAGTGCCGGGATACAGCCCGAGAAAATGCTTTTGTCGCCAGACATGGGCTCGACTCATGACCAATGGACCCGGGATTCTAGCGCTTGCAAACACAATCGTCTTTATCGCGATCCCGGCACTGACTTGAATTTTGGCATAATTAGAGAATGCCGGAAGTGACCACCAGCCGCGATTTCCTGGGCCAGCTACGAGAACCCTTTTCCGCGGAGGGCCTGTTTGACCTGCTTCCGGACATCGTATTCTTTATCAAGGATGCAACCGGCCGCTACGTTGTCGTCAACCAGACTCTCGTCGATAGAACTGGGAAATCGGACAAGTCCGAGTTGCTGGGCCGCACGCCCTCTGAACTCCTGGGAACCGCGCTTGGCCGAGGCTTCGAAGCCCAGGACCGGGCGGTTATCGAGTCCGGACGACCGCTCATCGACCTGCTCGAGCTGCACGCTTTCGCCACGCGGACGACAGGCTGGTGCCTGACGAACAAACTGCCTTTGCAGGGCAGCAACGGGGAGGTCGTCGGGTTGGTTGGCGTCTCCCGCGACCTGCAGCTGCCCGATTTGTCCGGCGAGGACTTCGGACAGATCTCGGCGGCCGTCCGCTTTGCAGAATCCCGCCTCGCCGACGCGCCGGGCAACGAAGACCTCTCTCGCGTTGCCGGCTTGTCGCACTACCAGCTCGATCGGCGCATGAAACGCGTGTTCGGCCTGACAACGGGACAATGGCTGCTGAAGACGCGCATCACCGAAGCACAACGCATGCTCGCCGAGACAGATGCCTCAATTGCTTCGATCGCACTTGACGTCGGGTACTCTGACCAAAGCGCGTTTACGAAACAGTTTCGCCGGGCCACCGGCATGCCGCCGTCGGCATACAGAAAGGTCTATCGATAGCGGCGCAATGATTGACGCTCCAGCCGGACCTCCCTAAGCTCGCCCGATGCAACGGCGCTCATGGCAAAATCCGCATACCCTACTCGTCCTGATGTCCGTCGCGATGCCCGTGGCATTCAGTGCCTGGAATGCCCTGCTCAACAACTTTGTCATTGAGCGGGCGCAGTTCACCGGCGTCGAGATCGGCATCCTGCAGAGTCTGCGGGAGGTGCCCGGCTTCCTGGCGTTTACGGCGGTCTTCGTCCTGCTCATTCTGCGTGAACAGACATTCGCCGTATTGTCGCTCGCGCTGCTCGGCATTGGCGTGGCGCTGACGGGCTTTTTCCCCTATGCCGCCGGCCTGTATTTTGTGACGGTACTGATGTCGATCGGGTTTCACTACTTCGAGGTCGTAAAACAGTCGCTCGCATTGCAGTGGTACCCGAAAGCCGTTGCGCCACAGCGACTCGGCAAGTTGATTTCTGTCGGCGCGGTCACGTCGCTCGCGGTTTACGCGAGCCTGTGGGTGTTCCTCGAGCTGGTCGATCTCGACTACGTGTGGCTGTTCATGCTTGCCGGCGGCATTTGCTGTGCGCTGGCCGTCTTCATGGCCGCCGGATTCCCGCACTTCGAAAGTGAACATGAGCAGACCAACAAGCTGATCCTGCGAAAACGCTACTGGCTCTACTACGCGCTGCAGTTTTTCTCTGGCGCGCGACGACAGATATTCATGGTGTTCGCGGCATTCCTGATGGTCGAGAAGTTCGGTTACTCTGCGGCGCAGGTGTCATTGCTGTTCCTGATCAACTACGCCTTCAACTGGCTGTTCGCGGAAAAGATCGGCAGCCTGATCGGACGCATCGGTGAGCGCGCGGCACTGACAATCGAGTACACGGGACTGATCGTCGTTTTCGTCGCCTATGCGTTCGTGACAAACCCCTACCTCGGCGCGGCCTTGTACGTAATCGATCACATGTTTTTTGCGCTTGCGATCGCGATCAGCACTTACTTCCAGAAGATTGCCAATCCGAAAGACATTGCGAGCAGCGCCGGCGTCTCGTTTACGATCAATCACATCGCGGCCGTCATTATTCCTGCGGCACTTGGATTCGTCTGGGTCATATCGCATTCTGCCGTATTCCTGGTCGGTGCGGCCTTCGCCGTGTGCTCACTGATTCTCTCGCAGAACATTCCTCGCCGTCCGACGAAGGGCAACGAGGTAAACTGGGGCGCGGTCCACCGCGCGTAACGCCTCAAAACAAGAACTCAAAAGGGAACCGACTATGCGTCGCCTGATTCTGGTGCTTCTTTTCATCGCGTCGGCAGCTGTTGCCGATGACCATCTCGAACCGCTCCGCAACCTCGACGTATTCCAGCTCGAGCGAGCGAGCAATCCGCAGATCTCGCCGGATGGCTCACAGATCGCTTACCAGCGCCTTGCATTCGACATCATGACGGACCGGACGGTCTCGAGTATATGGCTGGTGGACAGCGACGGCGCGAATCATCGTCCATTGCTCGCCGACGGCGGCTCATTCAGTTCGCCACGATGGTCGCCGAACGGCGACCGGCTCGCCTACGTCACCCGCGTCGACGGACACGGCCCGCAAATACACGTGCGCTGGATGGACACCGGCCAGACCGCCGTACTAACGAATGTGCAGAAAAGCCCCGGTGCGTTGAGCTGGTCGCCGGACGGAACCCGGCTAGCCTTTTCGATGTTCGTGCCCGCGCAGTCGGAGCCACTGGCCCCGCCACCGCCGGCTCCGGAGGGGGCAGAGTGGGCGCCCGGCGCCAAAGTTGTCAAGACGATGCCGTTCCGCGCTGATGGCCAGGGGACGTTACCCGAAGGTCATACCCATATTTTCGTCTTGTCCGCCGAAGGCGGCACGCCACGACAACTGACGAGCGGCGATTACAACCACGGCGGTCGGCTTGCATGGACCACTGACGGCGCGACCATCATGTTCGCGGCCAACCGGCAGCCGGACTATCAGCACGACCCGATCGAATCCGAGCTGTGGTCGGTTGACGCCGATACAGGCGAACTCTCGAAGCTGACGGATCGCAATGGGCCGGATTTCTCTCCGGCAATTTCGCCCGACGGAAAATCCGTCGCCTACCTCGGCTTCGACGACAAGATGATGGGGTACGAGAACGTCGCCGTTTACGTCCTCGATCTCGCCAGCGGTGAGTCGCGCCGCATCAGTGGCGACTTCGACCGCAGTGTTGCGGATGTGCAGTGGGCCGGTGGGTCACGCGGCTTCTACGTGCAATATGACGACCACGGCCGAACTCACATCGCCTCGATGTCACTGAGTGGTGACGTGACGTCCATTGCGGACGATGTCGGCGGCGTGACAGCCGGCCGGCCCTATACCAGCGGCAGCTTTTCGACGGCCGAGAATGGCGCGTTTGCCTACACGGCCGGCCTGCCAACGCGCCCGGCGGACGTCGGTGTCGGCCGCGGCAATCGCGACACCCGACGCCTGACGCAGCTCAACGAGGATGCACTGGGACACAAGTACGTTTCGCCTATCGAGGAACTAACGTGGCAGTCGTCAGTCGGCGACCTGGAGATCCAGGGATGGCTGGCATTCCCGCCCGGGTTCGATCCTGCGAAGAAGTACCCGTTCATACTCGAGATTCATGGCGGCCCGCGTGCGGCCTACGGACCGCAGTTTTCGCCCGAGATCCAGCTCTACGCGGCCGCTGGTTACGTCGTGCTGTACGCCAACCCGCGAGGATCGACGAGCTACGGCTACGACTTCGTCAACGAGATCCACCACAACTACCCGAGCCAGGACTACGATGACCTGATGTCGGGTGTCGATGCCGTCATTGAGCGCGGCTACATCGACGAAGACCAGCTGTTCGTTACGGGCGGTTCGGGCGGCGGCGTGCTGACAGCGTGGATCGTCGGCAAGACGGATCGTTTCGCCGCCGCGGTGGTCGCCAAACCGGTCATCAACTGGATCAGCCACACGCTGACAGCCGACGGCACGCACGCGTGGACACGCTATTGGTTCAAGAACATGCCGTGGGAAGACTTTCAAACGTACTGGGCACAGTCCCCGCTGTCGCTGGTTGGAAACGTCACCACGCCGACGGCGCTGCTGACGGGCGAAGCTGACTACAGGACGCCCATCGGCGAATCGGAGCAGTATTATCACGCGCTGATGCTGCGCAAGATTCCCACGGTGCTGGTCAGAATTCCCGAGGCATCGCACGGCATTGTCGCAAGACCTTCGCACCTGATGGCCAAAGTCGACAACATCCTCGCATGGTTCGAGCGCTACCGAACCGGCGAGTAGCGCAACTAGTCGTCCTTGTTCTTCGTGGGAACGTTGATTCGTCGCACGTAGCGCAGTGTCAGGAACGTGATCAGCGACAGCAACAAAGCGATTTCGTAGCGGTCGCAGGCAACGGCGATACCGATAAGCCCGGTGGTCCAGATACGGGCAGCCGTCGCTGTGCCGGAAACGTTGCCGCCGCTCTTGAGGATGGCGCCACCGCCGATGAAACCGATGCCGGTAATGAGCCCCTGCAGTACGCGTGCCTCGGCATCGGTCGTGTCGAGCACGGAGAAACCCACCAGCGTGTAACCGCACGCGGCGAGAGCGACCAACGGAAACGTTCGCAGGCCCACGCCCTGGGATGACTCTTCGCGGTCATAGGCAACCGGGAGTGCGATGAGATAGGCGAGACCGAGGTGTGTCAGGTCGCGAACAACAATATGCCAGTCGATCGATAGCCAGCTCATAGTGTTTTTCCTCCGCCAGGTGATTAATAGCTTACAAATGCAAGTCATCGAGCGCCTTCGTCGCCATCTCGTAGCCTAGTTCACGCATCTCCTGCGTACGATAGAAGTCGAAGAACGAACAGGCGTCGCGCGGAATGTCGATAACCTTGTCCGGCGCATAGGCCGCCAGTTTCAGCCTCGCAATCGCACCCTGCATGACGTCAATCGATCGCGTCAGCAGCTCGGCCGCATCCGGCGCCTCATCATTATTGTCGTCGTCGCCGACCAGATCATCGAGGAAGCGAGAAATTCGGGCCGCATAGCCATCGCGCGAACCCTCTGTTGACGAAGGCTCGCTGTCGGCTGACGGCACGCCCGTTTCATCGTCCAGCGCATTCAGGTTTACCGCAATGGTAAGGTCGGTCGCGTCATTCAGCGTGGGCGCAATCGGTATCGGATTCACCAGGCCACCATCGACCAGCGTGCGCCCGTTCAGCTCGACCGGTGCAAAGACACCGGGCACCGCCGTCGACGCCCGGATGGCCTGGAACAGCGAGCCCTTGTTGATCCAGACCTCGCGTTGCGCGTCAATGTCCGTTGCGACCGCCGTGAACCCACGATCGAGTTCCTCGATCTGGCAGTCCCCCACCAGCTCCCTGAGAACATCGAAAATCTTTTCACCCTTGAAAATCGACGTCCAGGTGAACGAGAAATCCAGTAACCGAACGACGTCCTTTTTTGTCAACTGTTTCGCCCAGTCGGTATAGGTGTCCAGCTTATCGGCGGCGTAGATGCCGCCAATTACCGCACCCATCGACGTTCCGGAGATATTGCGAATTGTCAGGCCACGTTCCTCAACTGCCTGGATGACACCGAGATGAGCATGGCCACGGGCGCCGCCACTACCGAGCACCAGTGAGATCGTCTTTTCCTTCGTGTTCTTCGGTGCCGTCATTGCAGGTTCTGAGCCGCCGGGTCGGAGTTGGAATCGTGTGCATGATAGTACGCCGACCGGCAGATTGGACGTCGGGGGATCGATATAATGCAACCAACGAACCCGGCACAGGTCGAATGACCTGTTACGCCTGCTGCGCGCAAATACAGCAATACCAATAAGGACGGGGGTCCGAATGCGCCTCACCAAAGCCAGCCTGGCCAATCCGGCTGCCGTCGCTATCGTCGGCGCCGTCGTCGTGCTGCTCGGTATTACCGCCATCTTCAATATTCCGGCGCAACTCCTGCCGCAGATCGAGAAGCCGGTCATGTCGGTGGCCATCTCGTGGCCCGGCGCCTCGCCACGGGAGATCGAGGCCGAGCTGACGGTGCCGGTTGAGGAAGTCCTGCAGGGCACACCCGGCATGACCGAAATGGCGTCTTACAGCATGCCGAATTTCGGCTGGATCCAGCTCGAGTTTGCGCTCGAAACCGACATGACACGGGCGCTTATTGAGGTCATCAGCCGCGTGAACCGGCTGCGCCCGCTGCCGGCCAACGCCACCAAGCCGAGAGTCAGCCTTGGCCAGTGGGGCGATGCGAACGACCAGCTCATCGAATACTACGTCGAGCAGATTGAGGGTGACGAGTCCGACCTGATCCGCAACAAGCGATACCTGCGGGAGGTCATACGACCCGAGATCGCATCGTTGTATGGCGTATCGGAAGTTGGCTTGTGGGATACGACCGGAAACGCGAACGACCAGCTGCAGATCATAATCGACCCGTACAAGGCGGCGGACCTCGGTATCGACATCGCGCGAGCGGCCGATCGCATCGGCCGTTCGGCGAATATTTCGTCCGGATCCGTCGACGTCGGCCGGCGCAGTTACACGTTGCGTGTCGAGGGGCGCTACGATGCGGACGAACTCGAAGGTCTCATTCTCGAGTGGCGCGGCGGCCTGCCGATCAAACTCGGCGACGTTGCGAGCGTGCAATACGGCCCACCAAAGCGTGAAGGATTCATCTACCACAACGGCCGTCCGGCGGCGCGCTTCTCGATTTTCAAAACTACCGATGCAAACGTTCTTGAAGCGCTGGACGGCGTCAAGGAACGCATCGATGAACTCAACGAAACCGACTTCGCCGAGCGCGGCATGTACGCCGCCTACAGCTTCGATCCCGGTATTTACATCCAGCGCTCGATCAACCTGCTGACCGGCAACCTGATCGCAGGCGTGATCCTGGCCATCGGAGTGCTGTGGCTGTTCCTGCGGCAGTGGCGCGCGACGTTCATCATCGCCCTCGCGATTCCGGTGTCACTGCTGACGACGTTCGTCGTGTTGTCGGCTGCCGGTCGTTCGTTGAACGTCATCTCGCTGGCCGGCCTGGCGTTCGCCACAGGCATGGTCCTCGATGCGGCCATTGTCGTGCTCGAAAACATCGTGCGCCTGAAAGAAAAGGGCGAATCCTCGGAAGAGGCCAGTGACAAGGGGACCACGCAGGTCTGGGGCGCGTTGCTGGCATCCACGGCAACCACAGTCGCGATCTTCATTCCGATCATGTTCCTCGAAGATGTCGAGGGCCAGATGTTTGCCGATCTTGCACTGACCATCGCAATCGGCGTCTCCGTTTCGTTGCTCGTCGCGATTACGGTACTGCCAACGGCCGCGCGTTACTGGATGCGCACGTTGCCGCCGAACCCGGTCGATGACTCGGTCTGGGATCGTATGTCGAACCGCATCATCGGCCTGACCAGCACGCCGACGCGGCGCTACGGCTGGATCGGCGGACTCATGGCAGGCTCGCTCATTTTCACGGTATTGCTGTGGCCGGAAAGCAACTACCTGCCGCCCGTGAAACGGGACACCGTCGATACCTTCCTGTTCTTTCCGCCCGGCACCAATATCGAAACGTCGGATCGCGAGATTGCGCAGCTCCTGATGGAGCGTCTCGAGCCACACCTCGACGGGCGCAAGGAACCGGCAATCAAGGACTACTACCTGTGGTCGTTCCCGGGTGGGGACGGAGGCTGGTTGGCAATCAATCCGATCGAAGGAACGGACCTCGACGCGTTCCAGGGATTCGTGCAAAGCGACGTCATCGCCGGCGTACCCGACACCTTCGGCTTCACGATGCGTCGAAGCCTGTTTGGCGGTTTCGAAAGCGAAAACGCGGTCGAGATGCGACTGGCATCGAGCGACATCGATGCATTGAAACCTGCCGTATCCCAGGCCATGCAGCTGATACCCACGCTGTTGCCGGGTGCGTCCGCGCAACCGCAGCCCGACCCCTTCGCCGAAGCCAACGAATTGCGATTCACACCGAACGATGTGCGCCTGGCCGAAGTCGGCTGGACGCGCGCAGACCTGACGCGGGTCATCATGGAGCTCGGCCAGGGCGTGTGGCTGGGTGAATACTTTACGGGTCGCGAACGAATAGACATCTACCTGAAGACGACACGTTTCCAAACGCCCGAGGAAATGGCCGCACTGCCGGTGACGACACCGCTCGGCGGCAATGTACCGCTCGGCGATCTCGCTGATCTCGTGGTGGCGCCGTCACCTTCGACGATCGCCCGAATCAACCGTGCGCGAGTCTACAGCGTCGTCGTCAATCCGCCGGAAGGCATGTCGCTCGAAGGGCTGGTTGCAGAGCTCGAAACGAAGATCGAACCTGAAGTGCGCAAACTCATGCCGGCGGACGGTACGTTCCAGTACGCGGGCAGCGCGCAGGATCTCGAGCGGGCCATAGGGACGCTTGGTACGAACTTCCTGACCGCGCTTGCGCTGCTTGTGCTCATCATGGCCGGGCTGTTCCGCTCGCTGAAAGATGCGGTTCTGGTCGTCATCTCGATACCGCTTGCTGCAGTGGGCGGCGTCGTTGCAATCACAATAATGAATGCCATCAAATTCCAGCCGCTCGACCTTCTCGGCATGATCGGCTTTATCATCCTTCTTGGCCTGGTCGTCAACAACGCCATTCTGCTGGTCGCGCAAACCCGCGCAGCAGAAAGGGAAGGCAAGAACCGGACTGAGGCCGTACACCAGGCACTACGCTACCGGCTGCGACCGATTTTCATGAGCACGTTGACGAGCCTTTTCGGCATGTTGCCGCTACTTATCGTGCCGGGTGCCGGCAGTGCGATATACCGCGGCATGGCCGCCGCAATTGTCGGCGGTATGGCGGTGTCGACATTGTTCACGCTGTTTTTGCTGCCGAGCCTGTTGCAATTGACCGGCAAGGCGAGCGAAGCTCCTGCAATGACCGGAATCCCGGTTGAAGCCGAGTAGCCTGATCACACCTATGCGACGAAGTCTTTCAATAACCGCGATGATCGTCTGCGCCTTCGGTTCCGCGGCATTTGCACAGGGTTGGGGCGAACAGCCGCCTGCGCGTGTCGAAACCGCGACAGCCGAGACGCGCAACCTGTCGCCAGTCGTCGACGTTTCGGGAACCGTGGTCAGTCTCAACGATTCACGTATCGCTGCCGAAGTTGAAGGCGTCCTCACCTGGCTCGCCGAAGTTGGTGAGGCGGTCGACAAGGGTGCGGTTATCGCTCGCATCGATCCGCGCCTGATGGAGGTCGCATTTGCGCGAGCCAAAGCTGACGTTGCCCGACTCGAAAGCGACTACGACTACCGCGAGCGCCAGCTGAAGCGCACCGAGGAACTGGCAACGCTCAACAACGCGTCGAAAACGTTGCTCGACGAAGCGCGCGCGATGCGGGACCAGGCGATGCACCAGCTCGGCGATGCGCGCGCGACGCTTGAAAGAGCGAAGGGCGACCTTTCGCGTACGACGATACGCGCTGCGTTTGCCGGGCATGTCGTGCAGCGCATTGCGTCGGTCGGCGAATACGTCACGGTCGGAACGGACGTCGTACGCCTCGTCGATACCCACCAGATCGAGATCTCGCTGCCGGCGGCGATCAACCTGACGCAATACATCAAACCGGGAACGCCGGTTTCCGTACGCAGCGGCGACGTTGAGAAACAGCACAAGGTCCGTGCCGTGGTGCCGGTCGGCGATGCCGTCTCCCGCCAGGTCGAGGTTCGTCTCGAAGCCGGCGACAGCGAATGGCTGGTCGGAACGCCGGTACAGGTCAGTCTGCCTCGCGACGTCGCCGTCACTACCGTCGCGGTCCCCCGTGATGCGCTGGTCGAACGCGGCGGACAGCGATTTATCTACAAGGTCGGAGACGACGGCACGGCGGAACAAGTAGTCGCCGACGTGCGTACCGTTGTCGGTCTCTGGGTCGGCCTCGCCAGCGGCGTCGCTGCCGGAGACCAGGTCATCGTGCGCGGCGCCGAACGCCTGTCGCCGGGCCAGGCCGTCGAAGTCGTCGAGACCGTCAGCAGCCGCTAGAATCTCCTGCCATGCAGGATCCGGATGACAAGGCGCTCGCGCCGGTACTGAAAGGAAACCCGGAGGGCAAGGGCCTCAACGGTTTCCTGCTGGACTGGTACCAGTCGAGCCCGCGCGACGTTGCGGTCAAGCCCAGACGGCAGATCCTGAGCGAGTTTTTTACGTCGATGCTCGTCCTGTCGGCGAATTTCAAATACAAACCCGTCGTCAGCGTGCCGAACTACCTCTACTGGATCGAGGATGCCTGGTCGCTGAGCCTGATCGCGCCCGACGAATGGACGGATGAGCGACGAAAAGGCTTCGCCGGGACCTGCATTCTGCAGCGGGATATGACGTGGACGATTGATCCGTCCGACAACCTCGCCGACGAAGGCCCCGTCGTCGATGCAATCCGCCGCTTCTACGATGCTTTCGCGGAGACGCTGGATTCCGAGCTGACGCTCGAGGAAATTTTGCCGTTTTACGTGCAGCGCATGCCGTATTACCAGCGTCTGTATGCGAGCGCGATGAGCCGTTCCTTGCGGCACACGGTCAATCTCGGCGATGATGCCGGGGTTCAGGTCCGCGACTGGCGCTTACCGCGGCTCGAACGCGTCCTGTTGCCCGGGCAGCCCGAAAACTGACGAGCCAGAATTGACCAACAAGCTTTCCTACCGCGCAGATATCGACGGGCTCCGCGCCGTCGCCGTGCTTGCCGTCATCGCAAGCCACCTGCCGGAAAAATTCCTGCCCAGCGGTTTCCTGGGCGTCGACGTGTTCTTCGCGATTTCCGGTTTTGTTGTCACGGGTTCGCTGATGGGCCAGCGACGCACGTCGCTCGGGCACCTCTATATCGGCTTTCTCGCGCGCCGCGTCAAACGCCTGCTGCCGGCGCTCGCCATCCTCGTTGCCGTTACCGGCCTGGTGGTGCTGGCGACCGACCCGTTTCCGAGGCACTCGACGCAGACCGGGCTTGCCGCGCTGTTCGGTTTCGCAAACATCGTGCTGTTCTTCTTCGAGCTCGACTATTTCTCGCCGTCGGCGGTATTTAACGCCTTCACTCACACCTGGTCTCTGGGCGTCGAAGAACAGTTTTACGTCGTCTTCCCGATGTTCGCGTGGCTGTTCTACTTCCGCCTCAACGCCGCTTCGTACCGGCCGCTTGCCATTGCAATGGTCATTGGCGGCATCGTGTCGGTCACAATGTTCGTGCTGCTGTACGGCGACTACCAGGCGGCAGCATTCTTCCTGATGCCCGCGCGCATCTGGGAACTCGGAGTGGGATCGCTGGTGTACCTCGCGTCGCGCAACGCGCACTTTGAACGCTGGCGACCACTCCTGCGACGGTTGTCACCGCTGGCGCTGGCGGCGCTCGTCGCGATCTTTTTCGTGCCGGAGCACTATTCGATGCCCGCTACGTTGCCGGCCGTCGGCCTGTCCGCGCTGCTGCTGGCATCGGACGGTCGCGGGGGTGCCGCCCGGGCTTTGGAGCTGTCGCCCGTCGTCTACGTCGGCAAGATCTCCTACTCGCTGTACCTGTGGCACTGGCCGATCATTGCACTCGGACCGATCGTGCTCGCGACCCAGTGGCGCTCGTCCGCCGTGTACGTCGTTGTCATGGCGCTGGCCGCGGTCGCGTCTTTTCACCTCGTCGAAAAGCCGCTGCGCTACACCGAATGGACCTCACGCCGTATCCGTGACATCGGTGTCGGCATTGCCGGCAATCTCCTCATCGCCGCTGTATTGCTGTTCATGCTGGCGAGGACGGATGCCGGTCCCGGCACGACGGCACTGCATCCGCCACCGTATGTCCCGATCCTGCACAACGGCAAGTCGCACGTGCTGACCTGCGCGCTGGACGGCGGCAGCCGGCAACTGAACCCGGAGACGATAGAGAATTGCACGGTGCCGCCGCAGCCGGGCATGCCAACGATCTGGACGATGGGCGACAGCCACTCGGGACACCTGCAGGGCATGCTGTTCGAAGTGCACGAGCGACTCGGTGTCGGTGTGCATCTCGTGGAAACGCCGGGCTGGCCGTTTCCATTCGAGCCCGGGACGACGTTCGAGCCGCGCGAAAAGGTGTTCGAGCAGATTTCGCAGAAGTTCCGGCGCGGCGATATCGTGCTGCTGTCACGCATTTACCTGTCGCGCACACCGCCGTACGAAACACTCGAGATCCGTCCCTGGGTGTACCTGGTATCTCGCCTCGCTGACGACCTGGCAAAACAGGGTGTCAAACTGGTTGTTACGGGACCGCCGCCATTGTTTCCCTTCGATGATATCCGGCAATGCAAGCTTGACGAGCGTGACAGCTGCAGCATGCGACGGGAGAAGCTGGCCAACCAGGTCGCACACGTGATGTCGCTGCTCGAGGAGGTTGCGGAGAACACGCCGAACATGGCCGTGTTCGACATGTTCGAACCTGCGTGCCCGTCCGGCAGCAGCTATTGCTACCCGGACGACGGTACAAGCTTTCTCTATCGCGACAAGGACCACTTCAATTCGCTGGGATCAAAACGCATGGCCGAGCCGTTCGTCGACATGCTGCGCAGCACGAACATGCTGAAGCCGGCCGGGTGAGCAGACGGCACCCACCGGTGCTAGCATGACCGGATGCGCGTACCCCGGATTCGCACCATTCTCAAAGCAGCGGCGGCCCTGCTCGTCGTCGGCTACATCGCCATCGCCCTGCTCGTCGCCAACAGCAGCGGCAGTGCGCCGCCGAGGTCGGCGCCGCCGGCGTCCGTCGACAAGGTCGCCATATTCGGCGCCAGCGGGACGGCCGGCGACGGCATACTGAAAGCGGCGCTCGAGAGCGCCGATATCGAAACGATTCATGTCATCACGCGACGCGTGACGCCGCGTATGGAGGCGGGCGTTGCGGCCGGCAAAGTCAAAGTGACGATGCACCGGGACTACCTTGACTACACGACAGTCGTCGACAAGCTGACTGACGCCGACGCGGTCTTCTGGGCTATCGGCCTGAGTTCGATTGGCATGGAGGAATCGCCGTACCGCGAAATCCACGTTGACTTCCCGATGCGGTTTGTCGAGCAGTGGTTGCCGCTCGCGACGCAGGACACGGTGTCCTTTCACTACATCAGCTCGAGCGACATCTCGGACGACTCGAGTGCGATGTGGGCGCGCGTCAAGGTTGAGGCCGAGAAAGCGCTGTTCGGGTTTGCGGAAAACTCGAAGATGCGGGTCGTCGCGTTCCGGCCCGACTACATCGCACCGACTGACGAAGAAGCGCACATCGGACAGAAAATGCTGTACTGGTTTTTTCGGCCGCTGGGCGCCGCCGTCGAGGCGGAACAGATCGGTCGCGCGATGATCGAGGTAGCGATGCGCGGTGACGAGTTTGCGAACGGTGACAAAATTGGTACCTGGAAAATCTGGCAGTACAGTGACGCCTATGGACAGTAAATTCGTTCAATACGAACTCGATGACGGTATCGCGACGATCCGTATCGACGACGGCAAGCGCAATGCGCTGGCACCCCGGGTGCTCGATGAAATCTACGCCGCGTTCGACCGCGCCGAGTCCGACCAGGCTGTCGTCCTCCTGACCGGCCGCGACGACGTTTTCTCGGCCGGCTTCGATCTCAAGGTCATGAAAAAGGGCGGCATGAACGCAGTGCGCATGCTGCGGCGCGGATACGCCCTGCCCGCGCGGGTCATGGCGTATCCGTACCCGGTCATCGCGGCATGTAACGGCCACTCCCTCGCAATGGGCGTGTTCCTGATGCTATCGGCGGACTACATCGTCGGTAGTCGTGGCGACTATCGAATAGCGGCAAACGAGGTCGCCATTGGCATGACCATGCCGAGAGTCGCAGCGACGGTGCTGCAGCACCGATTGTCGCCGGCGGCATACCAGAAAGGGGTGACGACGGCGCACATGTTCGATCCGGATTCGGCCCTCGAGGCTGGCTTTTTCGACGAACTCGTTCAGCCGGATGCACTGGCGTCGCGATCGCGCGAGCTGGCCGAGGCTGCAAAGGCCCTGGACATGGCGGCTCACAGGGCGAGCAAACGACGGATCCGCAAGAAGACGATTCGCAGGCTGCGCCGCAGCGTGCCGCTGGACATGTTCGACGTCCTGATGATCGCGCTGAGTCGCTGAAACAATCTGACACACCTCTTTACAATCCCGAGACCCCTTTCGGAATGACAGCGAATACCCTGTGCACTCATCGCACCATCATGGGGAGGCTGTGTTCATGATCACCAGACTAATGTCACGCCTTGTATTGCTGACATTGTTCACGCCGGGAGTCGCAATGGCACTCGAAGAGCCGGATTACACAGTGCTCGAGCAGTTCGACGAGTTCGAGCTGCGGCGGTACGAGGCGTATATCGTCGCCGAGGTTGACGTGGACGGGGACTTCCGCTCGAAGGGCAACGACGCGTTCAAGATCCTCGCTGGCTACATATTCGGCGACAACCAGGCACGTGAGAAGATGGCGATGACAGCCCCGGTCGAGTCGCGGCCCGTTCAACGCAGTGAGAAGATGGCCATGACAGCACCGGTCACGTCGGCTCCGGCGGGCGACGATCGCTCTACGTTTGCGTTCGTCATGGAGGACAAATACACACTGGACACGCTGCCGGTGCCCGATGACGATCGCATCCGGATTCGTACGGTGCCGGAACGCGTTGTCGCGGTACGCCGCTATTCCGGTCGCTGGACCACGTCGAAGTACCTCGAACATGAGGCGGCGTTGCGCAATGCGCTCGAGGCCCGGGGCATCGCTATCACGAGCGAACCGCAGCTTGCACGATACAACAGCCCGTTCAGCCTGCCGATCATGCGCCGCAACGAGGTGATGTTCGAGGTCGACCCTTCTGTTGCACAGGTGCAATAGAAATGGCCGATACCGAGGTGGTTGTGAACGATCGCATGCAGCGCGGTTACAGTTACACATTGACCGAGCCGATGGGCGGGAACTTCGATCCCGAGTTCCAGCCGCAGCTCACGCCGAAGGAGATGCTCGAACTCGGCGTGTTCGGCGGCAAGTACCTGACCGACTGCACCGACGAGTTTCCGGACGACTGGTTCGAGAATGCGAAACTCAGTCCCGAACGTTACGACAAGGAGCTCAATCTTTTTGGCGTGCGCGCATCACAGCCGCTCGCCGAGTGGCGGCGCAAGGGCTGGATCTGGCCGAATGACCCGCGCGGCTGGTTTCAATGGTATTGCCGCTATTACATGGGACGACGCTGTCATGACGATCGCCGCCAGGTGACACGCTGGAAGAACATGCGTCGCCACCTCACCCAGGTCCGCAGGAACTGCGAACCCTACGACTTCGATTGTCGACCGCGACAGCGCCAGGCACTACTGCACTGGGCTTACGACCCGCGGGAATTCTAGCTTTCGCGCGCGTGCCATTTTTGGAGCAGCGCAGCCTCCGTTTCCATATCGAAGCCACCCGGTCCCCACGGGAGATCGTCATTCTCGTCGAGCACGGCAATCATCTCCTCGGCTATCTGCGTTATCGGCTTGAATGTAAGACCCGCCGTCTTCGCCCTTTCGTTCGTGACCTGCATGAACGCGAGCGGCCCTTCGCCGTGCCACGGCGAATAGTTCGGCATTTGCGGCACCTGCTCCGTCAGCCATTGCCAGTCCGTGAAAGTCAACGTCGACGTCGAACCGGTAGCCTCGATAATGGACTCGAACATCGGGCGCGCCTTGTAAGGCTCAGCGCCGCCAACGGCGTTGTAGGGTCCGCTGCCGGTCCCGTCTTCGAGCAGCCGCACCATCCAGCCGCACATGTCGCGACCGTCGATGTACTGCACAGGCTGTTCCTCGTTGAGCTCGGGTACCAGGATTTCGTTGCCGGCAACGATGCGCTTGAGCCAGTGGCGCAGGCGCTCTGACGGATCGCCGACACCGGTGATGATGCCCGGGCGAATGTTGATCGCGTCGTCACCGAACACCTTCGTGACTTCTTCCTCGCACGAACGCTTTCTTGCACCGTAGCTCGGACCGTACGGCGGCTCCGACTCGTCGGTCGGATCGGCCATCGTCGCGGGCGGCGCGGTGAACTCGTCGTCACCGACAGCGAGCGACTGGTCGTATGCCGAAATGCTCGACACGAACATGTACTTGCCGACGTGCCCGTTCAAAAGTTCGGCGGACAATCGTGCATGGCGCGGGTAGAAACCCGAGTTGTCGATGACGGCGTCCCAGTCCCTGCCCTTCAGGGCGTCGAGCTGGTCATCGCGATCGCCGATCAGGTTTTCGACGTCCGGAAACATGCCGGGCGCCGTCTTGCCCCGGTTGAACATCGAAACCTTGTGGCCGCGAGAGATTGCATAGTTGATCTCGTGCGGCCCGATGAAGCCCGTGCCGCCGAGGACCAGGATATCGAGTGACTTTTTCGCGCTCTCTTTCGAGCACGCCCAGCCGGGCAACGTCGCCGCAACGCCGAGCGCGGTAGCTGAGCGAATAAAACTGCGTCGTGAAGTGTTCAATGCGGGCTCCTCGCTTTTTCTTGTTGTTTTGATCGGTCCTGACCATAACAGGAATTGCGCAGCAGTTCGTGTATAGCCTTGCCCTGCAGAATGTCGAGTATCGCGTGCGCGACGATCGGCAGCCAGATGGATCCCGAGTACACATAAAGGACGCCGAACGCGAGCCCCAGCAAGCCGCACTTGGTCGCGTTGGCCGGTCCCTGGTAGCTGTGGGCGAGACCGAACGCGGCAGATGAGACCGCTATTGCCACCCACACCGGCATAAACTGGCCGAGGTACCAGAGGACAAAGCCACGGTAGACGATCTCCTCGACAACGCCGGCGGTCAGCGAAACGCCGTAGAACAGATTGAGTTCCTTTCTGGTGTGCGGCAGGAATCGCACGAGCTTGCCGAACGACTCGGCCTGCTGCTGTTTCTCTTCCGGCGACAGGCGCCTGGTCCGGTGACAGGCATGCAGAAGCGCCACCGTCATCGCGATCACTATGGCCAGTCCGATCCAGAACGGCAGGCCGCCCGGCGCCACGATACCCAGATCTTCGAGCGGGCGCCGCAACTGATACCAGGCGACGAACAATACGAACAGGAAAGTCCATTCCATGAACATCGTGTTGCGGTAGAAGGCCTGCCGATCGAGCGGCTCGCCGGCATCGGCACACGCGTGAACGCGGCGCGATTCGAAAGCGCCGTAGATCGGCTGCACGACGAACAGCAGCAGGATGAAAAGATGATCGACAAGATGCATGGGGTTCGCTACCCTGAATATTCACATGATGGTGAATAATAATATTCACGATCTCATGAATAATCAAGACGGCGACAGCTGCCTGACAAGCACAATGCAAGAGTTTTATAAAATTCAAGATCTTGAACAGGTCCGGTTACTGACCGATCCGTTCAAGCTGCGCCTGCTGCAGGCCTTCGCGGAAGCGCCGAAAACGACCAAACAGGTCGGCACCGAGCTCGGTGAGAACATCACCAAACTGTACCGCCACGTCGATGCGCTGCACGACGCCGGCCTGCTCGAAGTCGTCGCGGAGCAAAAAAAGCGCGGCACCGTCGAACGAACGTTTCGGGCCATTGCCCAGCGCTTCGAGGCGGACCATGCGCTGTTCAACGATGAGACCGGTGACGACGGACAAGCGGCCGCTCGCGAATTGCTGCGTGCCGGGGAGAAGGAAATCCTCGGCGTTCTCGCGAACGCCGGCGATGACGACGCGGATGACGAGAAGGCGATCGTCATGCGCGTCCGGGGTAGAGCCAGCCCCGAACAACTTGCGGAACTGCGGTCGACGCTGCAGGCCTGGCTCGACTCGATTTCGACGGCCGATGAGACCTGCGGTGACGACCCGGTCGAATTCGGCGGCCTGGTTGCGTTTTACCGGATCGAGTGACGAGCTGGACTATACTTCCGGATCTGCGAGCACTTACTGTCTGGAGCCGTTCTTTTGAAAATACTTACCGTTTTTCTTGCCGGACTCGTGCTGGCCGTATCAGCACGAGCCGAACAGGCGTTCGAGTTCGCACCGTTCGACATCCCGGGCAGCGGCCGGGTCGTGATTCCGGTCGGCGAAGGCGATGCACTCTCCGGGGTCGCTGCCAGTATCGACGAGCGAACGGACGGCGCGCTGGCAGTCGCCGCATCCGAGGCGTCGTTTACCGGTGAAGCCAACACGTCCGTGACATTGCTGGGGATAGCGCCCTACTCCCGGATCGATCTCATAGGGACAGGCCCTGGCCCCGTAACCCGCGTTGCCGCCGAAAACTTTGGCGGCACGGCCGCGGCGCTGCTGACGGGTGTCGCAGGGGGTGAGGTGCAGATCCTGTGGCCGGCTGGTAACACCGGTGCCACGGCGGCGAACGTCGCTTTCGGCTACAAACTACGCAGCTACCGCTTCGACAAGTACCAGGAAGAAAAAATCGACAGGGCCGCGTTGCCGGTCGTGCGCCTGCTGACCAACGACGGCTCCCGGGAAACCTGGAACAACGACCTGGTGCACGTCGCCGAGGCGGTATGGTTTGCTCGCGACATGAGCTCGGAGCCCGCTAACGTTATATATCCGCAGTCGTTCGTTGATCGAGCGCGGGAAGCGTTTCGGGGCGTCGACGACATCACGATCAAGGTACTCGACGAGAAAGACCTGCAACGCCTCAACATGGGCGCGCACTGGGGTGTCGGCAAGGGCTCGTCACGACCGCCGCGACTGTTGATCATCGAGTACGACGGCGGCGGCGACAAAGCACCGGTCGTGCTTACCGGCAAAGGCATCACGTTCGACACCGGCGGTATCTCCCTCAAGGCCAATGACAACATGTGGAGAATGAAGGGCGATCTCGGCGGTGCCGGGGTCGTCACGGGCACGGTGCTCGCCGCGGCCAAACGCGGTGCGGCAATCAACCTGGTTGCCATCGCCGCCCTGGCCGAGAACATGCCGTCCGGTACCGCGATTCGCCCGGGTGACATACTGACGACGATGTCCGGCAAGACGATCGAAATCATCTCGACGGATGCCGAAGGACGACTCGTTCTGTCAGACGCGGTGCACTACGCGCAGGTTACTTATCGACCTGACGTGCTCATCGACGTCGCCACCCTGACCGGGTCCGTCGGCCGGGCGCTTGGCGATGAATACGGAGGCGTGTTCGGACGCCACCAGGATCTGATTGACAGGATCCTGGCCGCCGCAGAAACGGCGGGCGAACCGTTTTGGCAATTGCCGCTCGACGACGCGCACTTCGAGCAGATCAAGTCGAAATTCGGTGACATCGTCAATAGCGGCGCGGGCGACCCGGGCGCCAGCGTCGGCGCCGCATTTATCGGGTCGTTCGTCGACGAGGACCAGGTGTGGGCGCATCTCGACATCGCGAGTGCCGACTACATCGAGGAAGACCGACCGACGATTCCAATGGGTTATACGGGATGGGGACTGCGGATGCTCGACGAATACCTGCGCCAGCACCACGAACAGCCGTGACCGCGACCGCGAACAACGCTGCACCGCACTGGGCGGCCGCCGTGCAGGCGTTCACGAACAACCTGGTCGGTAACCTGGGCGGCGGACCGAGGCCCTGGAAGTTTTCGTGGGTTATCAATTTCCAGAAAGCCGGTACGTTCTTTATTATCTCGGCGAGATGATGATCTACGGCAGCTTTGCGATGATGATCTGGCACTGGCTGCCAATCCTCGTACTGCTGTGGGTGTGGATCGGGCTGTTCGCCGTCAACATGATCATGAAAGAAGCCAGTATGTCGCGACACACAGCGTGGGCGGAGTACAGAAAGCGCAGCTGGTGGCTGATACCCTACCTGGTTTAATAAGCGGAAAACTTGCTAGAGGAAAAACCATGAAAAGAACAGTGATCCTGGCGGCGATGCTCGCCCTCGGCGCCTGTGGCGAGTCCGAACCACCCGCACCGGTACTGTCTGTCGCCTACGATGCAACCGGCGTCGGCGAGTTTTCGTCGGCCGAAGACATCGCCGCGTTGTGCGAATCGCGGGAGGCCGGTTTTCGCGATCGACTCGCGGCGCTCGAGTCCTGGCCCGGTGCACCGACGATCGATTCCTACTACAAGCCGCTCGACGCTTTCGCGGGCAGTGTTTACAACTTCCAGTTTCATGCTTCGAGCCTCGGCGGCGTGCATCCTGACGCCGAGATTCGTGCCGCGGCTGAGGCGTGCGATCTCAATATCCAGAAGTTGCTGACTGATCTCAGCCTGTCGCGCCCGATTTACGACGCCGTCAGCAAGATCGACGTGTCGGACGCGGATGCGGAGACGCAGTTTTCGATCGAGAAGACGCTGCTGGCTTTCCAGATTGCCGGCGTCGACAAAGACGAAGATACGCGCACGAAGATTCGCGACCTGAACGAGCAGCTCTCGGCCATCGGCCAGGAGTTCGATCGCAACATTCGCGAAGATGTTCGCTACATGGAACTCGATTCGGCCGACGACCTTGCGGGCCTGCCCGAAGACTACGTCGCCGCACACCCGCCGAACGAGGACGGCAAGATCGTCATCTCGACGCAGTACCCGGACGCGTTTCCGTTCTTCGAGTACGCCGAGCGCGACGATCTGAGAAAGCAGCTGTACCTGCACTTCCTCAACCGGGCGTATCCGCAAAACGAGCCGGTGTTACGCAACCTCATCGAGGCTCGCTACGAACTCGCGCAGCTCGCCGGATTCGACAACTACGCAGAGCTCGTCACGGCCGACAAGATGTCCGGTTCGCCGGAGCGCGTGCACGGCTTCCTCGGCGACCTGAAGCGTTATACGACCGACACGCAGGAGGCGGAGTACGACGTGCTGCTGGCACGCCTGCGCCAGGACAACCCCGATGCCGAGCGACTCGAACCCTGGCAAGGCACCTACGTGCGCAGCCAGGTGCGGCGCGAGCAATATGCGGTGGATACCAAGGTGATTCGCGAGTACTTCAACTACGAATCGTCACGGGACGGCATCCTGACGCTGGTGCAGGATCTGTTCGGCGTACAGATCGTGCCGTGGGACACCGAGACGTGGCACGAAGACGTCGAAGCGTTCGAGCTACGAGACGGCGACACCGTCATCGGGCGCTTCTATCTCGACATGCACCCGCGCGACGGCAAGTTCGGACACGCAGCGATGTTCCCGTTCGTCAATGGCATCAACGGTGTGCAACTGCCGATCGCCGGCCTGATCTGTAATTTCCCGGAAGGCACGGGACCGATGCAGCACGGCCAGGTCGTGACCTTCCTGCACGAGTTCGGACATCTGCTGCACTGGATGTTCGCGGGCCACCGGAACTGGAGCAATACGAGCGGCATCACGACGGAGTGGGACTTCGTCGAAGCACCGTCGCAGATGCTCGAGGAGTGGATCTGGGACTACGAGACGATCTCGGTATTTGCGAAGAATGCCGACGGCGAGGTCCTGCCGAGAGAGTTGTTTGACAGCATGGTCGCGGCCCGCGACTTCGGCCTTGGCATGGGTACCCGCACGCAGCTTTCGTACGCGGCGACATCGCTCGGCCTGTATGACACCCATCCCGACGAAATCGAGTTCACCGAGCATATGAACAGCAAGACGCGCGAGTACACGAAGTTCGAGCCGATTGACGGTGCGCACTCGTGGGCGTCGTTCGGCCACCTGAACGGCTACTCGGCGATCTACTACACCTATCAGTGGTCGAAAGCGATCGCGACGGACATGTTTACCGAGTTCCAGGAGACCGGGCTGCGCAACGTCGAGACGGCGCGCGCGTACCGCGAGAAGGTGCTGGCCGCAGGCGGCTCGAAACCGGCCGACCAGCTGGTCGAGGACTTCCTTGGCCGACCGGTGAGTTTTGAGGCCTACGCGGAGCGACTGCGCGGCGAGGACTGAGTACCGGCAGATGCGCAGGACGCTCGTGATATGGCTGGCCGCGCTACTCGGCGCGAGCGCGGCGCATGCCGTCGAGCCGCTCGACATCGTGATCTACGGTGCGACCGGCAAGGTCGGTTCGCATGCCGTGCAGGAAGCACTGCGACGCGGCCACCGGGTGACTGCCGTGTCGCGCAACCCCGCCGATGTCGAGATGCAACATGACGCTCTGTCCGTCGTCGAGGGCGACCTGCTCGACGAGAGCAGCATTGCAACAATCGTTGCCGACAAGGATGTGATTATTCTTTCGGTCCGAGGCGTGATCGGCGACTCGGGCGCGCCGGAGAGTGCACTCCAGTTCATCGCCGCGGAAAACCTGGTAGACGCCTTGTCCCGCATCGGCGACGACGCGCCTCGCCTGCTGCATGTTGGCGGATCGGGGACGCTCGAGGTCAGGCCGGGTGTCACCTTTGCCGCAACACTGCCGACACTGCTGCTGCCGAAGCATCTCGAGATCGAGATCCTCGGCCAGATGCTGGCACTCGAGTTCTACGGCAAGGTCGACGATGTGAAGTGGACGTACGTGACGCCGCCAAAAAACTTCACCAACGGCCCTCGCACCGGCGTGTTCCGAATTGGCGGCAACGGCGCGCTGGAAGATGAACGCGGCAGAACACGCGTATCAAGGGCCGACTTCGCCGTGGCCTTGATTGACGAGGCAGAACGCGCAATGTACGTGCAACAACGAATTTCGGTCGCCTATTGAGACAGGAAACCGCCGTTCGCCCTGATCGGCGAACGGCGCTTGCGCATTGGCCGCAGACAGGCAATTTCTGCCATACTTCCAGCCTGTTGGCGTCACGCCACTGACCGGGGACACGCATTGAACGGATTTCTTGAGGAACTCAAGCGTCGCAACGTTGTGCGTGTCGGTATCGCCTACGTCCTGCTCGCCTGGGTCATCGCGCAGGTTGCCGAACTCGCGCTCGACAGTTTCGATGCGCCGGGCTGGGTCATCAAAAGCGTCCTGCTGATTCTCCTGCTGGGCCTGCCCGTCGCACTGTTTTTCTCGTGGGCGTTCGAACTGACGCCGGAAGGCATCAAGAAAGAGAAAGACGTCGACCGCGCGCAGTCGATCACCCACAAGACCGGACAAAAGCTGAACGCCCTGATCATCGGTGTGCTCGCGATCGCCGTTGCCATGCTGCTGGCCGACAAGTTCGTCGTGTCGACTGGCGATACCGAGGCCGTAGCCGGGACGAATGCCGCATTGTCGAACTCCGTTGCCGTACTGCCGTTCGTCGACATGAGCCCCGCCAGGGATCAGGAGTATTTCACGGACGGGCTGACCGAGAATCTGCTGCACGCACTGGCGCAGATTCGCGAACTCAAGGTTGCCGGCCGCACATCGTCGTTCGCGTTCAAGAACCAGAACACGGACCTGAGGGAGATCGGTGAGCAACTGAATGTCAGCAACATTCTCGAAGGCAGCGTGCAGAAGTCCGGCGACAAGATTCGGATCACGACGCAGCTCATCAACGCCGAGGACGGCTATCACATCTGGTCAAAAACGTTTGATCGAGACCTGAGTGACATCTTCAGCGTACAGGATGAAATCGCGGAAGCCGTCGCAGTCGCACTGCGGGCAAGCCTCGTCGACGAGGACGTCACTACGCCGGCGACGACGCAAAATTTCGAAGCGTACAACGCCTACCTGCTGGGCCTGTCGTACCACTACAAGTCGACGCAGGACGACTGGACAAAGGCCATCGAACAGTTCGAGCTGGCCATTGAGATCGACCCGAACATGGCACTGGCCTGGGCCGGTCTTTCTCGCTCTATCGGACTGAAGACCAGCTTTGGCACTGACTTTACAGAGGGCTTCACGGCCGCTCGCAAGGCCGCGGAACAGGCAATCGAGCTCGACCCGAATCTTGCGGACGCTCACCTGGCGATGGCGTACGTACAGGCAACGTTCGACTGGAACTGGGAAGGCGCCGAGGCATCACTGCTCAAGGCGCTGGAACTTCGCCCGGGCGACCCGGACATCATCGTGGAACTGGCGCGATTGCACCGGGTGACGGCGGGCGATCGCCATGTCGAACTTGCCGATCTTGAAAGGGCCCTGGAGCAGGACCCGCTGAACACGGCCGTCGTCAGGACGTACGTTGGCGCGCTCGCCAACGCAGGCCGATTCGACGAAGCGCTGGCGAGGGCGAAGGTTCTCGCCGGTGCGACACCGGACAGCGGCGGCGTTCACTACTCGTTAGCGGTGCTGCACCTGCGACAGGGTAACTGTGAGCAGGGGCTGGTCGTGATCGAAAAGGAAACCTTTGACTTCCTGCGTCTGCAGCACCAGGCCGAATGCCGCTACATCACGGGCGATATCGACGGCGCCGAAGCGGCGCTGCAGGAACTGATCGACCGCTATGGCGACGATGTATCGTGGCAGGTGGCGCAAGTCTACGCCGCGTGGGGCGACAAGGACGAAACCATGGCTGCGCTCGAGCGCGGCTTCAAGGTTCGCGACCCGGGCATCGTATACGTACGCGGCTACCGGCCCATCGAGGAACTGCTCGGCGACGATCCGCGCTACGCAGACCTTCTCGAGCGTATGGGGCTGAAATAGCTACCAGGCCTTTCGCAATTGACTCAGCACGAATACATTTTTGTCGCGATCTCGATAATTCTCGGCCTCGCGATGGCGCGCCTGCTGCACAGTGCCGCGCTGCTGGTGCGCGCACACAATCGCGTCACATTTCACTGGGCGACGGTGCTGTGGGGCTTGTGCATCTTCATCTACATATTGCAGCTCTGGTGGGTCGGCTGGGAGCTGCGACTGATCACGGAGTGGTCGATCGGTGATTTCTTCGCGCTGGTGATCGGCGCGATCTTCGTTTACGGCGCGGCTGAGCTTGCACTGCCAACCGAAGATTTCGATATTTCCGATGACACGGAACTCAACTTCATCGCGCACAGCCATTCGCTGGGACGCGTCTCAGCGGCCTCGATGCTGGGCTACTTCGCGATTGGCCCGTACGTGAACCTGACGATGTTCGGCAATCCGCCCATCGCGTCGTACGGTTTTCCCGCACTCGGTGGCATCCTGATGGCGCTGATGATCTTCCGTCCACGCTGGTTCAGTGGACTGGCGATTGTATTCACGGGCTATACCGTACTGATCCTGTTCCTTACCGCGTAAAGACCTCGGTACCGTCGATGATCACGGCGTCGGGTTTCACTTTGTGGATTTCGTACGGGTCCATATCGAAAATATCGTCGCCCAGGATGACGAGGTCCGCCGCTTTTCCGACCGTGATCGAGCCGATCTCGTCCTCGAGGCGCAACTGGTAGGCGCCGTTCAGCGTATAGCCCTTCACGAGGAGTTCAATCGGCAACTTCTCGGATGCCGGCAGTCGAAACGCGTCGGGATCTTCTTCCGGTGTGAGCCACTCTCTCGGGTACTGCCGGGTGTGGCCGACCTGCATGCCGAGAAACGGCGATAACACGTCGAGCGTCCAGTCGTCGCTGGAAAACGTGACATTGCCGCCGGCGTCGGCTATTGCACGTGCGCGATACGTGTCATTGTCGCGGGCCTCACCCAGACCGCGGCCGACCGGATCGGGCACATCAACGCCGTGCCACCATGGCGTGAAGTTCGCGCTCACGCCGAGCGGTCCGAAACGCTCGAAGTCGCCGGGATCGACGTTTTGCAGGTGCCCCAGCGACACACGTGGGTAGAACCCGGGACCGACTTCGGCCTTGGCCAGCTCGACAGCGTCGAGCACTCGCTTGGTGGCGAGGTCACCGATGACGTGCACGTGCAGGTCAAAACGCTCGTTGTGCAGCTCGATGAGAAAGTTCTTCAGCTCATCGACCGACAACGTCGTGTCGCTGACGAACGTCGGGTCATCCACGTACGGTTCGAGCAGCGCGCCCGAACGGTTTTCGTGCACGCCATCCATAAAAAGCTTTACCGTGTTGAACTTCAGGCGCTCCCCACCATAGAGCTCGCGGAAGCGTTTCATTTCCGGAATGGCAACGGCCACGCGATCCGGCGTCGAGATTCGATAGGTACCTTCGTAACGCAGCGGGAGTTCACCTGCGCGATCGAGCGATGACAAATACTCGTACACGCGATCGCTGAATTCCTTGGTGCCGGCATCGTAAAGCGCTGTTACGCCGTGCTCGCTCAACGTCTGCAACATCGCGCGCATGCTGTCTTCGTGAAGCTTTCTGTCCACCTCGAATATGTCGTCTGCAAGCTGCCAGCCGGCACCCTCTTTGAGCCAGCCGGTAAGTCGACCGGTTTCGTCACGCTTGTACATAGCGATCGGAAACTTCGGATCGGGCGTGTCAGCATCGAGTCCGAGCGTCTCGAGTGCTTTCGAGTTCAGCCAGAAACTGTGGCCCGCCGAAGAAATCAGGTAGACCGGGCGGTCCGGGAAGATCGGATCGAGGTCTTTGCGATCCGGTCCACTGCTGCCGTCGACAAACACCCAGGTCGGCCAGCAGCAGCCACGGACCCAGTCATCGCCGGGGTTCGCCTCGGCGTATCGTTGCAGCTCCTCCAGGAAGCCGTCACGCGTGTCGGCGTCGAACTGTGCTTCGTAGACGGTGAGGTTTATCTGGCCCGGGTGTGTGTGCGCATCGACAATACCGGGGATGACGAGACGGCCGTCGAGATCGGTCACGTCGACACCGTCGGATATGAATGCCTCAACGCCTGCATTGTCACCGACGTAGACGAAGCGACCGTCCTTGATCGCGACGGCTTCGGCCCACGGCTGCGCCGCATCGACGGTGTAAATGCGGCCGTTGGTCAGTACCCGGTCGGCTGTACTTGTATCCGTCGCATTGTCGCCAGCGCAGGCAGCGACAATAAGAGGGAGGAGGTACCTGATGTTTCCCATTATGTTCGGTTGCCTCCAAAAGCCACGCAGATGTCTGGCAATCTATCGCAAAGATCGTTTGCCGCATGTTACCAGCGTCCGTCGGGAAACCCCGATTTGCCCGTCGGCATCAAATCCGGCTAGTGACCTGATTCTGGTCGCTTCCCCTAATATTGACTATCATCAAACTCATACAAGAATAGCAGGTATATCAGCCTTGACCGTATCGCGCAGGTGGCTTGTTCGAGCCAGTACGATTCTTTGTGCTGCGTTCGGCGCGTGGTCGATTGCGCAGTTGCTGCAAGGCACGGAAGACATCGGCGAAACCGAGCGGATCATGCCGCAACGCCAAAGCGTACCGGCCTCTCGTCCGTACCTGCCCAAAGCGCCGACTTTCTCGGATCCTGCAACCGCTCCCGACTCTGTGCCAAACCAGGTTCTGGTGAAATTCGCGAGCAGCACCACACCTTCTCGAATTCAGTCCATAGCCAAGAGTATTGGCGCGGAACAGGAGCAAGCCTACCGAACGCCCGGACTGCTCATGTTTTCGTTGCCGGACGACATATCAACTCAACAGGCAAAGTCGCATTTCCGCAGCTTCGACGAAGTTGAACGTGTTGAGAACGACCTTGTTTATTCGATTGACGACATTCCCAATGACCCAGATTTTCCGCTGTTGTGGGGACTGCACAACACCGGACAGGATGGTGGAGTCGAGGACGTCGATATCAATGCGCCGGAAGCCTGGAATGAGATAACTGATTCCGGCGAATACGTGATTGCAATCATTGATTCGGGCGCGGACCTTGATCATCCCGATCTGGTGGATTCGCTTTGGACGAATCCGTTTGAAATTCCGGACAATGAGATAGACGACGACGGCAATGGTCATGTCGATGATATTCACGGCATTGACCAGATATCGTTTGATGGTGAACCTGAGGACAACCTTGGCCACGGAACGCATGTCGCCGGCACGATCGGCGCGACAGGCAACAACGGGACAGGAATTTCCGGCGTGTTCTGGAACTCGCAGCTCATGCACTGCAAGGTGTTCAGTTCGTGGGGGTGGACAACACTCTCGAGAATCTTGACGTGCATGGATTACGTGATCTGGGCATTTGACTCGGGGATAAATGTAGTCGCTGTAAACGCGTCCTGGAGTGGCAGCTATTCTCAATTGCTTGAAGATGCTGTTCTCGAGTTTGATGCGCGCGACATACTAATCGTCACTTCGGCCGGCAACGAAGCCGAGGACATTGATGTTGCAGGCTGGTATCCCGCTGCATACCCCTACGACAACATCATTGCGGTCGCCGCGATCGATCGCATCGGCGATGTTCCGCTTTGGTCGAATTTTGGTGCACAAAATGTCGATATCGCGGCACCTGGCGTCGATATCTGGAGTACCTGGTATCACGGTGATTGGCGACCCGCGAGCGGCACATCGATGGCCGCGCCGCACGTTACCGGAACGGTTGGCCTGGTCAAAGCCGCGACACCGAGCTTGAGCATGACTGAAGTTCGAAATCACGTCCTCAATTCCGGTGTCGCCGATCCACGATACGACGGCCTTGTCGCTAGCGGGAGTCGAGTAAGAATCGAACTGCCGGTAGTCGACACAGACGGCGACGGAATGACGGACAGATGGGAGACGCGCTTCGGCCTCGACCCATTGGATCCAGGCGACGCTGCGCTCGACGCTGATGCCGACGGCCTCACCAATCTTGAGGAGTTCCTCGCAACAACGCACCCCGATAATGCCGACACCGATGGAGACGCTCTATCCGATTTTGACGAATTGAACGTATACGGTTCGGATCCAAAAATGACCGACACCGATGAAGACGGCATTGGTGACTTTGACGAGACACAAACCTACGGAACCAATCCGGCATCAGCTGATTCGGATGGGGATGGCTGGAATGACTTCGATGAGATCAATATCTCGGGCACCGACCCGCTTGACGCCGACATGGACGGAGATGGCCTGCTCGACGGCTTTGAGCTGGACAATGGGTTCGACCCGCTTGCGGCCGGTGAGGAGACTGCGGACCCTGACGGAGATGGCCTTACCTCGTTCGAAGAGCAGGCGGTCGGAACCGATCCGAATAATTTCGATACCGACGAAGACTCCGCCGGTGATGGACAGGAGGTTTTGCTTCTTGGTACGAATCCGCTGGACAGAGACTCGGACGATGATGACATCGACGATGGCTGGGAATCTTCATTTGGGCTTGACCCGCTGCAAGCAGCTGACGGCATCCTCGACAATGATAGCGACGGCTATACGAATAGGGCCGAATTTCGCGGCGAATCTGACCCGCTAGTCCGTGCATCAGTTCCGCCGCCAATTCCGTGGGGCGGCCTCCAGGCGGATGCCAGGCACTCTGCCTACATTCCCGTTCACACCGTTGCCACGGAGTTCGGGGAACGTTGGGTCCAGCAACTTCCACTGGAGGGTCGCGAGCGACAACCGGTAGTCGGGCGACAGTCGATCACGGGCGCCGCGTTCATCGACGGCGAGAAGGTTATCGGCGAATTCGACCTGCGTGACGGGAGCCTTGTGCAGGCCCATCCGGTCGCCCAGGGTTTTGGTCCAAACGACCTGCAGCAGACGCTTGGCAACCTGTACGGCATTTCCTATGACTCATCGATCAGGTCTTCGCTGATTTTCAGCATCGATCCAGATACAGGTGAGGAGGTTTTTCCTGCGATCAATATTGGTGGCGATACTGCGCCTGCCCTCACGGCGTACGAGGGCAAGCTATACGTCAAGATCGATGCCGAGATGGTCGAATTTGATGCGACAACCGGTGCAGAGCGATGGAGGTCGGCAATACCGGGCGTTTCGCCTGACTCCTTCTCGCCGCCAGCGGTAAACGACCTCTACGTTGGAATTATCAGTCAGTCCGCACTGCAGGTATACGAACGCACAACGGGGCAGCATCTACACACCGTTGATATCGAGAACTGTACGCAACACGACGATCAAATCGTTTTCGACGATGCGAATGAAGCACTTGTATCCTGCTTTACCCGTCTGACAGCCATAGATCTCGAACAAGGTATCGCGAATTGGTCGATTGATACGCTGCGTAGCACGCTCATGGCCACCGATCCCGAGTTCGTCTACGTCACCTCGTATCTCGGGCTGCATGTTCTCAATAGATCGACAGGCGAACACCAGTGGACCTGGTTTTCAGACATCAACTCGATACCCAGTGGCAATGTCCTGGTTACGCTCGACCACGTCTTTGTGACCAACCCGTTCTCGACAATTGCCATCGACCTGAAAACGCACGAGCCTGTATGGGAGGTTGAACTCGGCGGCTACATATACATGAACCGCGATGGCGCTCTCGTGATCAACCCTGCCTACACCAACCAGATTCTGGTTGTGGATACCAGCGGAGACCTGGACGGTGACGGTGCGCTCGACTGGTGGGAGAAATACTTCGGACTCGATTTCGCGGAAGCGGCAGATGGCGTCCTGGACATGGACGGTGATGGTCTTTCGAATGCCGCAGAGTATGTCCAGGGATCGAATCCAACCGTCGGTGACACAGACGGCGATGGCCTCAATGACGGCGACGAGGTCGCGGTATACCAAACCGACCCAAGCGACTCCGACAGCGATAACGACGGCTTGAGCGACGGAGACGAGGTACTCATTTACGGAAGTGACCCTCGACATACGGATACGGACGGAGACGACTTTAGCGACGGCGACGAGGTCTCTCGCAATGCGGACCCGACAGATCCTGGCAGCCAACCAATACTGGCGGATGACTACTTCGAATCATTTGAGAACGGTCTGCCGTCTGGTTGGACAATGGGATCGGACGGCGTGGTCGGCTTTGACGTGTCGTCCGATCTGGCAACAAACGGTAGTTTCGCGCTTCAATCGCAGGAACGACCGGCACGCCATGAGTACGCATCGATCACTTTTACCGACAATTTTCGTGCTGGCGATTTGCATTTCGACGCTCACGTTGCGGAAGAAGCTGAGTCGGGCCGCCTGGAAGTATTCGTGGACGACCGCCTGGTAGGAGAGAAGATCGACTCGGGCTGGACGCGAATGAGCATCTATGTGCCGCACGGTCGCCATACAATCAAATTCCGATATCGCGACACCGTTACATTGGGGCCACGAGCGACGATCGACAATTTGCGATACGAGCAGCCACTACCGTACGGCTCAAATATCGACAACGTGCTGGGACTCGCCAACAACATGCTGTACGAGATTCGTACCGATGGCTCACTGGCGCGAGCACCAATCTGGATCCCAGGCGATAAAACACACCATGACTTCGTGATGGCCCCCGATCATCGGGTCATTATTTCCGCCAACGGTCCGCCCATAATTTACGACCCTGTACTCGAGACCTTCTCCACCGTTGACCCGTACCAGGCTGTCGAATCGCCCTCCTCGATAGTAAAGCCCGTCACCGCAACCGAGAATAGTCTTGTCGTTTCAGGCGTTGGCAGCGAAGCGCCGCTATACAAATACAACCTGCGCGGCGCGATTCTCGACAGCGTGTTCACAGGTACATCCTTCGAAGAACTTGAGTTCGGTCGGGATGGCTGGTTGTACGGGCTACGCTCGCACCAGGGTGAAGTGCATCGTCTCGATCCGCAGACTCTTGCATCGCAGGGCATCATTCAGCTCGCTACCAGGGAGACGAACGGGTTTGCCGTAGACTCGCTAGGCCGCTACTACTCAGCGTCACGTGAGAATCCAGCCGGCTCGCAAGTGCGCATTGAAGTCTTCTCGCCACTCGGAGAGCTACTCGACACTCACGAGCTGGAGACAATCAACAGTCTCCGCGATCCCGAGCTTACAGACAACGGCCACCTCTTCTTTGGCGGCGCTGCCGGGGAAGTTCACCGATTGCGGAAGGACTTCAGGTCGAGCCAACGATTCGAGATCGACCTGGTCGGCGGCAACCTGTCTATGTGGGTTGCGTCCGTGCCCAAAGACGGCCCGGACGAAGATCTCGATGGTATTCCGGACTGGTGGGAAAGGGCGAACGCGTTGGATCAAAAAGATCCAACGGATGCCGCATTTGACCAGGATGCGGACGGATTGACTAACGCAGAGGAGTTCGCGGTAAACGGCAATCCAAACGTGGTTGATACCGATGGCGACGGTCTGATCGATGGTGAAGAAGTCAATGTCTATGGCACGGACCCGACGGTTTCCGATACCGATCTCGACGGTCTCGATGATGGCGCAGAAGTAAACGATCGGGGAACCGATCCGGCCGACGAAGATACCGATGGCGACGGGTTGACCGACGGCGACGAGATTTTGATCGTAGGCTCGGACCCGATGCTCGTCGATACTGATGGTGACGGTATCTCAGACGCAGTGGAATTCCAGCACCGTATGTCGGTTGACGATCCAGCTGATAGTTCAGCGGATTTCGACGGCGACGGGATAACTAACTCGGAAGAACTCCTGCGCGGAACATCGATTCGGAACAGGGATAGCGACAGAGACGGATTGACGGACGAAACGGAAATTCGATTGTCGTTGACAGACCCGCTTCGTCTCGATACAGACGGCGACCGACTTCCCGATGGCTGGGAGTTCAGAAATGGGCTGGATCCGAATTCCGACGATGCCGCGGATGATGCCGACCTTGACGGCTTTCGCAACGAGGTCGAGTTTCTCGCCCGGACGCATCCCACGAGCGCGATTTCCGTGCCAACGCACAAACAATGGGAGACCGATCAGGGCGACATAAAACATCGTGGGTTTGTACCGATGCGACTCGACATCGACAATCTGGTCGTCAAATGGCATATGGATCCGACCGACGAATCAGACCGCCCGCTCTCGCCCGCCACAATATCCCGCGAAATGCTTTTTACTACGACGCATGAGCCTCTCAGGTTTGACTACATCCTGTCCGCCATTGATCGTGAAACGGGAAGTCTTGCCTGGGAGTACAAGTTTTCCGGTGTCGGATTCGCATCTCCACCCGCCAACGATGGTGTGTCCGCATTTGTTCAAACTAGCCATCACGACAACAGTTTCATCTGGTCGTTTGACCAGGCGACCGGGGACATAAACTTCCAGGTCCCCTACTCGAACCAGATCACCACATCCAGGTCGCCCCTACCGTACAACGGTTCGCTCTACATACCGTCGGGCTATTTCGGTGGTATTGCACGACACGACGCAACTACCGGTGAAGAGATCTGGCAAATGGACCACGACAGCGGCGACGGTCACACGCTGACGATCGTTGACGAAGACGTCTTCTCGTATTCCATGGAGCAGGGGCTGCTCCGAATTAATATCGCCGAAACTGGTGAACGAAAGCACTCGATAAAAGATGAGACCTTCGCTTGGTCGGGTTACACGACGTATAGCTCCATCGTTCAGGGAAGTTATGGCAATCTCATTCTCGCCTATGGAACCGGCATAGTGTCGTTTGACCTCGCAGAACGTCGGACGCAATGGCTCGCAGAATTCGACGCCTCATGGCAACTTGGCATGGCGCTGGGACCCGGCGTTGTTTTTGGAGTTGAACCGAGAGCGTTGGTCGCGTTCGACGAGCGCGATGGTCGGGAGCTCTGGCGCTGGAACAGTGCACGATTTATCCGGACGGACCCTGTAGTCACGCTTGATCACGTCTTTATCGGCACCGACATTGCAACGTTTGCAATCGACATTGAAACGGGCGAGTCGGTCTGGACGTACCCGGTCGGCGGCAGCGTCAGCGTTTCGGATGATCTGGACATGTATATCTCCGGTCACTCCGGTGAGTTGGCGGCCATTCAAACGCAAGTCGATACCGACGGGGACGACATTCCGGATGACTGGGAGATCCGAAATGCAATGAATCCCAACGACCCGAATGACGCGGAATCGGATCTGGACAGTGACGGGTTGTCACTGTTCGAAGAGTTTCTTCTGAGGACGAATCCGAACTCTCAGGATACAGACTCTGACGGATTGAGTGACCTGGCGGAAACTCGAACGCACAACTCCGACCCGTTGCAACCGGATACGGATGGAGACGGCTTCAGTGACGGCGACGAGGTTCAGGTTTACGGAACCCGGCCCGATCATCTGGATACCGACGGGGACGGCCTGCAGGACGACTACGAAGCGAACGTTCTGAGTACAGACCCGACCCTGACCGATACTGATGGCGACGGATTCGCAGACAATGTCGAATTGCGCCTCGGAAGCGATCCCACGACCTTCGCCTCCGTACCGCCACTTGTCACCGAATTTTACGAGTCCTTCGAATCAGGCGACATCCCTCCGCGATTTGAGAATGGCTCGAGCAACAGTCACTGGTGGACAACCGATACGTGGTCCACTCCGGACGGCCACATCGTTGCGCGACCGACCTGGGTAGAGACATGGGCATCCGCGGAGATGACATGGGAGGACAACTTTGCGGGCGGCCTTCTGACGTTCGACCTCTACTCACGCAATACTTTTTGCTGTGACGACCTTGAGGTTCTCATTGATGGCCAACAGGTGTTCTTGTCCGCTGTGCAGACGGATTGGCAGACGATCTCCGTTGACGTTCCGGCCGGTCACCGTCGGATTTCCTGGCGTTTTTTCCGGAATGTCGGCAACGACATCAATCAACTGCAGACTTTTGTCGACTCAATTCGCTTCAGGCCTACTGACGAGGACAATGATGGCATGCCGATCAGCTGGGAGCTTGAGCACGGGTTTGATCCGAACGACCCGTCGGACGCAAGCGCAGATCCGGATTTGGACGGTCTGACCAACCTGGAGGAATACCAGGCCGGCACGCTGCCTCGCAATGCCGATTCCGACAGCGACGGTATGCCGGATGGCTGGGAAGTCGAAAACGGTCTCAACCCAACCTCCCTATCGGATCGCGACGATGACCCCGACGGTGACTCCCTCGGCAACTACGACGAGTACATAGCCGGCACGTCGCCGAACGCCGCCGACAGCGATGGCGATGGTATGCCAGACGGCTGGGAGGTCACCTTTGGTCTAGATGCCACACGCTCTAACGGCGGCGAAGACGCAGACGGCGATGGAGCAACAAACTTCGAGGAGTATCAGTACGGCAGTGATCCGACCGATGCAGCGTCGGCACCGCCAAATACCGGCGGCGGGGGATCCGGCGGCGGAAGCTCCGGCGGTGGCACCGGGGGTTCCGGTGGCGGCGGCGGCTCGCCCGACTACCTGCTCCTGTTGGCGTTACTTGGCATAGCGGCAATCAGAACACGAGATTGCCGTCGGCCGGAAGCCATTACCCGGAGCCGTTGCAGACGGTTACGAATACCGGATGTGAGCAACGGCCCTCTGTAGTTTCTGCCGCGGTTTGCAACAATTGCAGAATGGTTGCCAGCGGCCGTGGTCCGGGTCGGCTAACTTATTGATTCTTCATAAACAGGCACGCGCCCCAGGTTGGCACGAAAAGTGCTCCTTGTTTAGTGCGAGACCAATCCATTCGAATCACTCAGAGAGGAGTCTGGAAATGAAGAGGCACTATATTGTTGGCGGCGTCGTTGGCGCGTTGGTTGTTACAGCGATCAGTGCTACGGCGGGCATGGAGATGCTCGAGGAAGACAGCGAAACGCTGGAGTGTCGCGACGTAGTCGTCGATATTCAGCAGCCGCCGAAGGATCCTGAACGAATTACCGGGACTGTAACCGGCGCCATTGTCGGTGGTATTGCCGGCAACCAGGTCGGAGACGGATCCGGCAAGGATGCGGCCACCCTGGTCGGCACGATTGCAGGCGGTGTCGCCGGCAACAAGATCCAGAAAAACATGCAGGAAAACGACGTTCGGCGCGAAGTTCAGCGCGTCTGCGAATAACCTGCTCTTGGCACCTGCGCCGCGACGAAATCGGGCGCGCCAACAGGCCAGCCACCCGGCTGGCCTTTTTTTGCGTCAGTCGTCTGATTTGTTCACTTGCGCCTTGAGCCTGCGTCCGACTCGCAATGTCAGGAATGTCAGTGCTGACATCAGAATGGCAATCTCGTAGCGCCCGGCAGCGACAGCCATACCGATAAGCCCGGTGGTCCAGATACTCGCCGCCGTTGCCGTGCCGCTGACACCATCGCTGTTCTTGAGAATCGCGCCACCGCCGATGAAGCCGATGCCGGTAATCAGTCCCTGAAGAACCTTTGCTTCCGCTTCCGTCGTGTCCAGGATCGAAAACCCGACCAGTACGTAGCCGCACGCCGCGATCGCCACCAGTGGAAACGTCCGGAGTCCGGCGCTGCGGGTCTCGCTCTCCCGATTGATGGCGACAGGCAGCGCCAGCACGAACGCCAGGCCAAGGTGCCAAAGATTGAAAATGATTTCCTGCCAATCGATATTCAGTTCGGGCACGTCGAAAATCCTCCCTCAAGATTGCATCAGGGCACCGCACAACGAGTGTGCGGCGCCCTGACAGTTCCGGTCTGATATTTATTCTACCGGTATTGCTTCTTACTGGTTTGCCGATACCCGTGCGTGGTCAGTCGGGAAGTCCCCATCGGCGTCCGAAACAATTATTTCGACCCGGCGATTTTGCTGGCGACCTGCCGCCGAATCGTTGCTGGCAACCGGGTAGGCTTCGCCGAGTCCATGCGCGCGCAGCCGTGCCGCGTCGATTCCGCGGCTTACCAGCGCAGCCCGTACGGCATCGGCACGACGGCTGGAAAGCGCCGCGTTGTAGTCAGCCTCGCCGGTCGAGTCGGTATGTCCCTCGATAACCAGGGCATAGTTTTCATGCTCGCCGAGAAACTCTGCCAGACGGTCGATCGTCGACATCGCACCCGGCTTCAGATCCGCGCCATCCACATCAAAGAGCACGTCACCCAGCGTCAGGACAAGCCCACGATCGGTCTGCTCGGCCTGCAATTCGTCGACGAGCGCTTTCAGCTCAGCCGCCTCGGCCGCTGCCATTTCGGCACGCTCCTCGGCCAGCCTGGCTTCGAGCGCCTTCTCTTCTGCAAGCCGCGCTTTCTCATCGGCGAGGCGAGCTTTTTCCTCAGCGCGAGCCGCTTGCTGCTCGACCTCCGCTTCGCGCGCCTGCAGCAGGGCTTTCGTTCTTTCCGCCTCGGAATCCTCGATGCGCTCGAGCGCCTCCTGTTCGCGAATTCGTTCCATCACGATGTCCGCATGGCGGCTCGCAACGTACGCATGATGCTTGATGACCTTCAGATCACCATTGTCCCGAACCTCGGCGTCGGCCTTTTCAAGCGCCGTCTGGGCCTTCTGCAGCTCCGAACCGGCAACGCGCTCAACCATTGGATGGCGGTCCGCTGCGTTTACGTCCATGCGGGCCTGCTCCAGTTCAGTAATGGTCTCCGGCAGCGTTGAACAAGCGGCCAGCAGTCCGCCAAGCAAGGCGACGGCGATATGTTTCTGCATGTTCATTTACGATTCCTCCCTCATCTGATTGCGTGCAATTTCTTCGCGCAATGTGCGAATGCTCTCGTCCAGTTCGCCAAGCGCATCTTCAGCCTTGCCACGATTCGCGCGTGCCGTAGCGAGTTCGGCTTCGAGTTCCGCCTCACGCGCCAGGCGCAGTGCCTCCTCGTGATCACCGCGGTCGGCTGCCGACCGGGCGAGCATCAGCTTCGACTGTGCGCTTTCGAGCGCGACCGGACCGTACTCGCGTCCGCCAGACTGCTCGGCGGCCTCGATGCTCTCGCTGGCATGCGCGAGCTGCTCGTCCGGGCGCTCTCCCGTACTGGCGCAACCGGCAAGAATCAGTGGCGTGACAGCCACTGCAGCCAGCAGTGTGGGTTTACGTTTCAACATCGTTGTATCCCTCCAGTGGTTGTTTAGTGCGTCTGTTCAAAGACTCGCTGATCCGGCTAGATGGGAGGCCGGCCACGCAGTGCGCCGACCAGCGCGCTGACGACCAGCAGCACCAGGAAAATGTAGAACAGAAGTTTTGCTATGCTGGCCGCGGCACCGGCGATGCCACCGAAGCCAAGGACAGCGGCGATAATGGCCAGGACAAAAAACGTAAGTGACCAGGACAACATTTCTTTTCCTCCTCGGGTGTGCACCCGTTATTGGGTTCGCTAACACCGTTGCAGGTATCGTGCCAACCACGAGAAACCGCAGAGTGACGCGGTTTTCGGCACGCTGCCGAAGGACAGGAGGGTTTCGGGAATTGCAAGAATTACCGCGCGCGGCAATTCTTACTCAGGGGGGCACCGTTCAGGAGCCTGTTTCGTAGTCCTTGAGACGGTTGTAAAGCGTCTTCAGGCTGATGCCGAGACTGGATGCGGCTTTCTTCTTATCGCCGCCATAGTGTTCGAGGGTTGCCAACACGAGGTCTTTCTCGACGTCGGCTATCGATCGGCCAACGCGCAGTCCCTCAACGTTCGACGGCACGTCGTCTTCAAATGCGCTTCCTATGTCGAGATGGCCATCATCCGCAAGGATGTATGCGCGGTGCACCGTATGCTTCAGCTCCCTGACGTTGCCGGGCCAGTCGTGAGTCTCGACCTGTTCGACCCAACCGTCTGCAAATGCCTTCTCCGTGCCATGCTTCTCATTCAGGTCATTCAGAAACGTCCGGGCGAGCAACTCGGCATCCCCTTGCCGGTCCCTCAACGGAGGTAGCTGAATCGGGAACACGCGTAAACGAAAATACAAATCCTCACGCAACTTGTCGTCGTCGATGGCACTGACCGGATCTCTGTTGGTGGCGGCTATCAACCGAGCATTCACGTCAATTTCGGTCTCTGCACCCAGGCGCAGTATCTTGCCGGTTTCGAGCACGCGTAGCAGGTGCGTCTGCATCTCCAGCGGCATTTCAGTGATCTCGTCCAGGAATAGCGTCCCGTCTGCCGCGCGCTCAAAAAAACCGGTATGGCGCGTCGTTGCTCCGGTGAAGCTGCCCTTTTCGTGACCAAACAACTGGCTTGAAACCAGGTCGTGTGCGAGACCGCCACAATTCACGGGCACGAATTTTCCCTTCCGTCCGCTTTCGGCGTGAAGTGCCGCCGCGACCAGTTCCTTGCCAGTGCCACTTTCGCCCTGCACAAATACCGTGCTGTCAGTTGCAGCTACCTGGCGGATTTTCTGATAAACGTCGTGCATGGCTGCGCTATCGCCCACAAGCGAGCCAAAATGCCGCTCCACATCATCGTCTCGAGGGACCTGCTCTGCATCAGAAAGTGTGTTGAGAATTCCCAGCAGATCGTTTGGCTCGATGGGTTTCGTCAGGTATGAAACACCGTCACCGGCCATGTCGCCGATCAGTGATTTGATCCCGGTGTGCCCCGTGATGAATACGATTCGCTGTGGCCGTTTGTCGCCAAACGATTCGAGCACCTCCAGTCCGCTGCCATCCGGCAACATCAGGTCGAGGATCAACGCGTCGGGAATTCGGTCGGCGAGAACGTCACGCGCCGTCGCCACGGTGTTCGCCGTCGTGACGGCGTGTCCATGGATGCGAAGAAACTCGCCCAACGCGGTGGTCAGATCAGGTTCGTCGTCAACGATGACTATTCGAGACATAACTGCGCCCGTTTTCCTTTATTCATCAGCCGCTTGGCTCGACAACCGGAATCGTGACCAGCGTCGGTAACCGTGTCAAGGCCGCGCGTTGAACGCGGGACAAATCAGATCTTGGCACGGGATTTGCAATCCTCACCTACGACCGCGGCTACGAACGACCGGCCGCACTGGAGCACTCACAAGACAGAGGAGAGATAGTCATGAACTCGATTTCCAAATGGCTGCCGGTCTTGCTAGCCACCGCCTTCCTTGCCGCCTGCGAGAAGAAGGGGCCTATGGAGGAGCTTGGCGAAGACATGGACGAAGCGATCGAAGAGGTCGAACAGGCCGTTGATGACGCCTGCGAAGAGATCAAGGAAGAAGTAGGCGCCGAGGACACCGACTGCTAGGCCAGAACCGGACGCGCCAGGGGAAATGTACGATGTGCAAACCTTGCAAGACTTGCAAAACGATCGCTGGCGCGTCCGTGCCTGCTCTAGCGTTGCGCTGCCCGTTCAACGGCTGTTGCAATCTGTTCCATGGTGGCCGGCTTTCTGAGAAATCCGTGCACCTGAAGACCTGTCGCTGCCGATCGCAGTGCGGACAAGGAATCTGCTGTCATGAAAACGGACACACAGTCACAAGATTGCTGCAGTCGTCTGACGACATCGACGCCGTCATCCGTGCCAAGTCGCCAGTCACAGAGGACGACGTCCGGCGGGGCAAGCGCCGCCTGTGCGAGGGCCTCATCGGCGCCGCCGGCCGTTCTGACGGCATGGCCGCGACCCTCGAGGTATTGTGCGATCGCTTGCCTGGCCTCGACTTCGTCCTCGACCAGCAGGATTCGAATAGACCTTTCAAACCCTTGAGCCATAATTCCAATTTGTACACGCTCGGAGAAAAATGTCCATGCTGACCCGCCTCTTGCTGTCACTTTTTATCGCAGCCGTCGGCACTGCCGGTACGATCAAATGGTGGCAGGACCTGCGTGCGATCAACGACGAACGTGTCGCGGAAATTGCAGAAGCCGAGTCGTATGCGGCGCGCAGCGAACTCGTGTGGGACATCGAATCGCTGACATCGGCGTTGCGCAACGTTCGATCTTACTGGTCCGTGTATTCGACGTTGCCGCCGTCCCAATGGCCTGCGTCGGACGAGCTTCAGCTCGATCAGTTTGACGGTATCGAGCTGATGCTGTGGTCGCACCCCGAATCCGGGGCACGCTTTCTGTACTCGCCGACGAACGGCCGGCTGGACTATCGCCCCGATGACGCGGAATGGCGAACGCATCAGTGGTTGCTCGATGCGGCCCACGCACACGGGGACAACCGGATCATGGACCCGATCGCAATCGACGGGAAACTCAGTCGAATTCCCATCGTCGTTGCCGGACCGGAAGGCGGCCGCGACGGGGTGCTCGTGGCGGTCATCGATACACAAAAGGCACTCGGACGCTTCCTTGCCGACCAGTCGCCGGGCTTCGCCATTCATGTGGAATGGAAAGGGGCCACGCTGTACGAACGCCATGAACCCGATGCGGCCGCGCCCGATAGCTGGGTGAGGAGCGGCCGTATCAGACCTTCGTTCGGCGGACTCTGGACGGTGACACATGCGCCAACGTCATCCTGGGTGAAGTCCTTCGCGATAGCTGAAGTCGACCTTGTTCTCGTGCTCGGTCTGGTGCTGTCAATACTGCTCGCCGCTCTTGTCTTTGAAAATCGCCGCGCAACGGCTCGCGCGCAGGCGGCAGAGGCCGCTGAACGTCGGGTTTCAACCTGGAACGCGAATCTCGAAGCCCTGGTAGAAGCGAGGACTCGCGAGTTGGCAGAGCGAACGTCGGATTTGCAGACACTCACCGACTCCGTCGGTCACGACCTGCGAAACCCGCTGAACACACTATCACTGAACGTCGGGTTGCTCGAAGTCGAACTGGGGCCCTCGGCGTCTGTTCGCAGTCGAAACATTCTCGCGCGATTTGCGCCGACGATACGGAGAATGTCGGACATCCTCGAACGACTGGCCGGGCTGTCGCGACTCTCCTACCTCACTTTTAAACGAGAGCGTTTCTCGATGGAGAAACTGGCGCTGGAGACGTTTGAGGACCTGGTCGCGTCGGAACCCGGGCCACCCATTCGACTCGAAATGGGAGATATCCCGCCAGCGAATGCGGATCCAACCTTTGTGGAGTTGCTGCTGATCAACCTCTTCAGCAACGCCTTGAAGTACACTCGTGGCAATGAACAACGGGAGATTCGATTCGATTCGGAGCACCGAGATGGCGTAGTGTTCTACAAAGTCGCCGACAATGGCAGCGGGTTTGACGAGGATGTCGCCGAACGATTATTTGCCGCGTTTCAACGCTTCGACGACAATACGGAAGGCCTCGGACTCGGATTGACGCTGGTCAAACGAGTCGTGACTCGACATGGTGGTACGGTATGGGCAGAGAGTGCCGACGGTGCGGGCGCAACTTTCTATTTTTCGCTTGAATCTGAGAACAACGAAGGCGAAACCAGACAACAGGAACTTCGGAATCACAATTTGAAGGAGGTAAACAATGTTCAGTAACAGATCGAAAAAGGTATGGCTGCAGATTGTATCGTTCGCGATACTGTCGGCCGGTTTTGGCCAGGTGTCCTATGCAGGTGCAATCGGCACCGGATACATGATCGATGCGGGCGAACGCACTGCAAGCCTCGATCGGATTCAGCTGTTGTTGGCGCAGGACAACGTTGCCGAGCAGCTGCAAAAGTTCGGCGTGGACCAGGCAACTATTGACGAGCGACTTCAGGGCATGACAACGGCCGAAATCGTTAGCCTTGAACAACGCCTCGACCAGGAGGTTGCTGGTGGCGACGTCGTCGGTATTGTCGGAGCCGTCTTTATCGTGCTGCTGATCCTCGAACTGGTCGGGGTCACGGACATCTTCAAGAGCTTCTAGGAGAAGCGCTTGCGGATTTGCGCAAAGGGCCGGCTGTTGCCGGCCCTTCTTCTTTGCCTTGCCGGTTGTGCCGGTTTGCCCTCGCACGTGAGTGAACTGCCACGAGCGGACCTCGTCGTCGATCTCACCAACACGCCATTCTTTCCGCAGGAGCGATTCCAGTGTGGCCCCGCCGCGTTGGCGACAGTGCTGACAGCAAGCGGCCTGGACGCGCATCCGGACGACCTGGCGCCGAAGGTATACCTGCCAGGTCGACGGGGATCGCTTCAGGTCGAGATGCTGGCCGCTACGCGGCGCGCCAGCCGCATTCCGTACCCCGTGGATGGAACAATGACATCGCTTGCCCGCGAACTGGAAGACGGTCGCCCGGTTGTGGTTTTGCAGAATCTCGGCGTGTCGATGATCCCTCGTTGGCACTATGCCGTCGTCATTGGCATTGACGCCAAAAAGGACACTGTCATATTGCGCTCTGGCACCGAAGAACGACGTGAAACGCCAATCGGTTTGTTCCTGAAAACCTGGGCGCGTGGAGACTTTTGGGCGTTCTCCGTGCTACGCCCGGGGCAATTGCCGAGCCGTGTGGACCGGGCGCTGTATTTCGATGCTGTTGCGGCCGTTGAAGAGGTCGGCATGAGCGAGGAAGCGGCGCTCGCCTGGGATGCCGCGTTGCAAAGGTGGCCGGACGACCCGGTTGCAAAATTCGGCCTGGGCAACTCGATGCTGGATCTGGGTCGATTCGAAGACGCGGAGCGCATCTATCGTGATCTGTTGGCAGCGCATCCGAAACTGACCGTCGCCCGCAACAATCTTGCTGTCGCGTTACAGCATCAATCGCGATTCGACGAAGCGTTGATTGAAATTGGCCGTGCGATCGAACAAGCCGGCGAATCTGCGTTGATCGAGGAACTCCTCAACACCAGGCAGGAGATCGAACGCGCAGGTTCTGAATAGGACGGCGAGACGAGTCACACCGGACTTATCGCGTGATTGTGTACAGCCAGTTCTCTCGTTTGAGTCGGTTCATCTGCGTCTCGATCCACCGCTGCCTTTCGCGCACATACGCCGATGGTGCGTCAGCCTTGAAGCGACGCGGACTCGGCAAGACGGCGGCGAGTAGCGCTGCTTCCTGCATAGACAGTAACGCCGGCTCTTTGCCAAAGAAATGCCGGCTCGCCTCTGCGGCCCCGTAGATCCCGGGCCCGAACTCGGCAACGTTCAGGTACAGCTCGAGAATTCGCTGTTTCGGCAGGAACAGCTCAAGGTTGAGCGCCAACCACGCCTCGAAACCCTTGCGTAGAAAGCTCCGATCGGGCCACAGATAGATATTCTTGGCGAGTTGCTGCGTCAACGTCGACGCGCCGCGCAGCCGGTCGCCGTTCTTGCTGTCCTCTATTGAGTCGCGAATGGACTGGATATCCAGCCCGGCATGCTGGTCGAACCTCTGGTCCTCGGCCGCGACGACTGCGATTGCCAGATTGGCGCCAAGCGATTCGAAATCCCGCCATGAATGGAGTGTCTTGGATGTGCGGTTGTCGTCTTGCAGGACAAATGCCGTGGTTGACGGATTGACCCAGCGCAAGGGAAGCGTCAACGAAATACCCGCGAGAATCCAGCAACCCAGGAATCCGAGGATCCAGCGGCGAATCCTGCGCAGGCGCCGACTCCTTTTCTTCGCAGGATCTTCAAATAAAGAGAGCTGCCGGCTCTCATCAGCCGGCAGCCCCACGCGTAATCGACCTGCGGTCATTCGGCTTCTTCAGATTCGGATACGACAAGGTTGTCGACAACCTGCACCGCGCCGTTTGTATTCTTGGCGATCGTATTCGCAAGGTCGCGCGCAGCCTCAGAATCGACCGAGCCGGTCAGTGTGACGACACCGTTTTTGGAATCGACGTTGATGTTACGCGCCTTGGTGTGCTCGTTCATCGCCAGGTGCGTCTTGACTCGCGCGGTCAGCGTCGCGTTCAGGACACCGTCGCGAAACGACTCGGCCGACTGACGACGCCGGTCATTGGCTGCCGATTGCTCGGTCTCAGCTTCCACGACGAGATCGCTCTCCACCTTTTCGATTCCGTCGATCGACCTGGCGATTTGCACAGCGAGGTCTCGCTCAATATCGCTTTCGACAGACCCGTCCAGGTAGGCGACACCTTTCTTCACGTCGGTATCGATCGTGAATGAATTGAGGTGCTCATTGAAGAGCAACGCGGTCTCGAGTTTTCCGTCCAGCCATGCGTCCTTTAGCGCGGCCTTGTATTTGCCGTCGTTGGCCTCGTCGGCCGGCTTTTCACCCGCCAACGCCGTTGGCGCGGCGAGTACCGATGTGACGATAAGGAATGGCATGAATTTCTGCATTTTCATTGCGTTCGTCCTCCGTGTCGTTGCTTGTTGGCAGAAGCAGCGGCGTTGCAGCCTTTCTGCGTCCTCAACCAATAGTTAGCAATCATCATGCCAAGATGAAAAATTACGATATTTCAAGGGCTTAGATAATTCTCAACCGGAGGTCGAATAGTATCTATTGCAAGGCTTGCAATGTTTACAACGAACTTCCGGTATCTACGGTCAATGCCGTCGAAGATACGAACTCGACGTATCCCAGTCCACCCCAGCCGGGTCGGCGGGGACCAGCAGGCGCTCGTCGAAGGCGCGTCCGACGTCGTAGTCAAAGAAGCGCCCGGTCGCGGCGACCTCATTCGTCGGCGAGTACGCCGTATACGTATGAGGCATAAGCAGCCCGTTTACTTCTGCATAGGTGTCGGGAACGAAAAGCTGGGAAATAGCTTCCACGTCGACGGGCAGGTTCGCCGTGTCGAGTCGGCCCGCATACGTCCAGTGCTGCATGACACCGCCAAGCTGCCGCGTCTCCGGGTCGATATACAAATCGTAGGTGTCGCGCGTCCCGTCATACCAATCGGGCTTGCGCACCGGGTCGGGTTCGTAGTGTGCCGTGACGACGAGGTACCGACGATTGTCCCGGCCGGGCAGCGTACCGCTGCAACCCCGGCTCTCGAGCCTGTCGGCATGTTCGTGCACGAGCCATGGCATGTTGACGAGATAGAAACCGATACCGGCCACGTAGCGCGGCATCAATTGCGCGGCCAGCGGCCAGTCCGCCGACCACGCGCGCTCGCCGTCCCATGCAAACGTTCCGGCCGGCACCTGCCAGTTCTGGATCATTCGGTGCGACGGGTACTCGCCGTGAATATTGAAACGAATCGGTTGCTCCGTGCCGGCAAAGAGATGCTCGCGCTCAACGTACAGCGAATCGAGCGAACGCCAGGCATCGAGCCCGCCGTGAGCGTCGACCAGTGCGGCAACGGCATCGTGGGCGTCGAAATCGCAAAAGTCACTGGAAACCGGCTCCGGCGCCCGCGAGCACGCCGCGCACAGAAGTGCAGTGACCAGGATAATGTTCTTGTTAATCATTGGCTCTCCCCCGAGTGGCCACGAAAAACTCAGACCCTTATGTCATGCCGCGGTTCCATCGCACGAAGCGTGCTGGCTATACTGGCCACGGTTGTTTGAGGCCGTCCTTACGATGCATTTCGTGCGTTTTGTATCGATCCTGCTGTTGTTCGTCTCCACAAGTGCGACGGCAGAGACCGAGATTTTCCGTTGCCCGCTGGACGACGGGACTATCGCATTCCAGGAAATGCCGTGCGCCGAGCCGGTTGAGCGATCGCCGGAACCCGAACCTGCGCCCGCCCCTGCGCCTGTCGACGACGAATTCGACTTTGTAAATCCGTTCGACAACCCGGAGGCGTTTGAGCCGGAACCGGAGCCCGCCCTGCCGCAACCGGTGTCGCAGGACCGCGCCGAGTGCCAAAAGCTGACTCGCGATGCCATAGACGCCATCGATCTCGAAATGCGATCGAATCCGTACACCAAAGAAGAAGGACAGGCTTACCTCGCCGAGTTGCGCACGCTGACGCAACAGTTGCGATCCTGCAAGCGGTTGTAGCCGGTCGTTGCCCGACACAAACTTCCGTGGAGCATCGTGCAACTACGTGGTATTAAGTAGGCCTCGTGAACGCAGTATCCGGCATTGATCTCGGCGTCATGTTGACGCAGCTTGGCGGCGGCCTGGCGCTGTTCCTGTACGGCATGCGCCGCATGACCGAGGCGCTCAAGACCGTTGCCGGCAAGAACATGAAAAACCTGCTGGCACGACTCACGACCAATCGTTTTACAGCGTCCCTGGCCGGCGCCACGGTGACGGCGGTGATCCAGTCCTCCTCCGTTACGACGGTGCTTGTCGTCGGCTTCATCTCCGCCGGGCTGTTGTCGCTCAGTCAATCCATCGGCGTCATCCTCGGCGCAAACGTTGGCACGACCGTCACGGCACAGATCGTGGCATTCGCCGTCTACAAGTATGGCCTGGTACTTATCGCGTTTGGCTTTTTCACCGAGATCATGGCGCGGCGCATGCGCACCAAGCAGTGGGGCATGGCGATCATGGGCCTCGGCCTGATTTTCTTTGGCATGGAGCTCATGAGCATCGCAACAGGCCCGTTGCGGCAGTGGCCGCCGTTTCTCGATGTCATGCAGAACATGCGCAGCCCGTTGCTGTCGATCGCGATTGGCGCGCTGTTCACGGCAATCGTGCAAAGTTCGTCGGCGACCACCGGCATCGTGATCGTCTTTGCGAGCCAGGGACTTATCTCACTCGAGGCTGGCATCGGCATGATCTTCGGCGCCAATCTCGGCACCTGCGCAACGGCGTTCCTGTCCACGGTCGGCCGCCCCCGGCAGGCGCTGCAGGCAGCGTGGGCGCACCTCGTTTTCAATGCCGGCGGCGTGTTGCTGTGGATGTTTTTCATTCCTGAGTTTGCCGACGTGGTTCGCGACCTGTCGCCCGTTTCCGGGCGGTTGCAGGGGGTGGAGCGGCTGGCTGCGGACACACCGCGACAGATCGCCAACGCACATACGCTGTTCAATGTCGTCAACCTGCTGCTCTTCATCTGGCTTACCGGACCGATAGGACGGCTTGTGCAACGCGTTGCGCCGGTGCCACTTGAACCGGCCGGCGTGAAACCGAAATACCTGGATGACATGTGGCTGGAACAACCCTCTCTCGCCCTCGACCAGGTACAACGCGAGATTCTGCGAGTCGGCAACAGGGTCGGAGACCTTATTCGCCAAACACTGCCGACGGTAATTCACGGCACGGAAGAGGATGCCAGGACGCTGACTCGTATCGATGATGAACTGGATACACTGTATGAACACATCATCATCTATCTCGGCAAGTTGTCACAGCGCGAGCTCGTGGCAACACAGCCACTCGACCAGGCGCGATTTGTCGGTATCGCCAACTACCTGGAGAACATCGGCGACGTCGTCGCAAAGGACATGGTCGGTGTTCTTCACAAGCGCATATCGCTGGGCGTTACGATCAGCGAAGAAACGGAGGCAATACTTGAACCTATTCAGGACGAGGTAAGCCACGCTTTCGAGCTGGCGCTCTCCGCACTTGAAACCGGCGAAACACGCAAGGCGGTGGACGCGATCGAGGGTAAAGCGACGCTAATTGCGCTGACGACGGAAGCGTCGACGCACCTGGCAAAGCGCCTCGTTGCAGACGCTCCATCGCGGATCGAGGCGTTCGAGCTCGAAACCGATATCGCCGAGAATTTTCGTCGCATACACACCTACACGCGACGCATCGCAAAACTCACGATCGATCACCACGACGTCGAGGACGACGTCGCCTGATCACGTTTCGTGCCCGCGACGGATTTTGTCGCAATTTCGAAATTGTTCGGCACGTTGACTGCCTATACTCCGCGTCAATGATCAGCGGAAACCCTGAATACACGGCTGCCGGCGCCGAACCGCGCACGGGCAAAGATCTCATCAACGCGACAGTACCGTTCGCGAAGGAATCGGTCGCGGCAAGCTGGTGGCATGTCGGCTCGACGTTCACATTGTTGATCGCCGCCCTTTGCGGGGCCGGGCTCACACCGTGGTGGTCGGTACAAGCCGTGTTTTCCGTCCTCGCCGCCCTGCTGATGGTGCGCGCGTTCATCACTTATCACGATTACATGCACCGCGCGATCCTGGTGCGTTCGCGATTCGCTGGATTGCTGTTCCGGGCGTTTTCGGCCGTGACGCTCACGCCGCCGAATTTCTGGAAACAAAGCCACAACCATCACCACGGGCACGTCGGCCAGCTGCACGACTCCGGCATCGGCACGTTTCCGGTCATGACCACGACGGCGTGGGCGGAGGCGTCGTGGGCGACGAAGCTCTACTACCGCGTGGCACGTCACCCGATCACGGTGCTTACCGGTTACGTGACGGTGTTTCTCGTCAGCCTGACGCTGGTGCCGTTTTTTCGCGACCCGGCACGCAACTGGGATGCGCTGCTCGCGCTGCTCGCACACGTCACAGCGGTTGCGGCGCTGTGGGCGTTCGGCGGATTCTGGACGGCGTTTTTCGTCATGCTGTTGCCGATCACGATCGCTTCGATGCTGGGCAGCTACCTGTTCTTTGCACAGCACAGCTACGAAGACATGAAAATCCTGTCCAAAGAGGACTGGTCCTATCACGAAGCAGCACTGGAATCGTCAAGTTTCATGAAGCTCGGCAAAGTCATGCACTGGTTCACCGGCAATATCGGCTATCACCACGTACATCACCTCAACGTACGCATCCCGTTCTATCGCCTGCCTGAAGCAATGGCGGCGATCCCCGAGCTGCAGTCGCCGGCGACAACGACGCTGAGCCTGAAAGAGATCAGGAAGTGTTTTCGTTGTTGTCTCTGGGACGTTGAACAGCAGCGGGCGGTCAGCTACCGCGAGGCGGCGGCCTAGAGCATCCTCGCCGTATTAGAAAAACCCGTGCAACTCAGCGAACAGCAGTTCCCGGTTCGTAAACCCGGAACCACCCGGTCCGTCGTACGATCGCAGGCCGATCCGGCCCTGCAGGAACTGCATCGGCGAGTATTCCCAGACCAGGCTATAGCGCACCTCGCGATCGCCACCCACATCGTCGTCGGGATCGAGTACGTCGTAGGACGCCTTCAGGTTGTGGCCGGGCCTGAACATCCAGTTGGCCTCCACCAGCCCGACGAGCGCTTCGCGAGTAACGCCCGGTGACAGGTCGTCCGAGACGCGGTCGATCTCGCCCAGCCAGGCGATCGGACCCGTGCGAATGCCGGCGAAAGCGCCGAGCATTTCCCGGTCACCCCCGGATGCATCGTTGAGGCTTGCACTCAGCCCGGCGCGCCAGCCCGGCTGCACGTAGCTCGAGACAACGGCGAACTGTTTGCCGGTGTCCGTCTCGCTGCCACCGCCCGAGCCGTTCGTGATCGACGCCATCGTCGACCACGCGCCGGACTCGTAGCCGACCTGGACACCGCGATCCGGGTTGTCGAAGTTCACACCGGTCGCGCGGCGCACAAACGCCGTGTCGTCCTGCAGGCGCAACCCGTACGTCTGGAAGAACTGGCCGGCGGCCAGCCACCATTTGCCGGACGATGAGTTGACGCGAACGTAGGCCTCGCGATTGATGCTCGCCGACGGCGCAACCTGCTGGTCGACGTAAACCGTCAGTCGCCCGGGTATGACGCTGGCCTCGAGATAGATCGTCGCCCGGGATACGTCGAACTCCGAGGTCTCGTCCTGCCCGGGGACATCAACGTATTCGTAACCGGCACGTACGTTGCCGCCAACGGCAAACCACTTGCCCAGTTCGCCGGTCCACATCGCGGCATCGTCACCGCCGACTCGTGTGGCCGCCAGCTCCGACTGGCTGTAGACATTGCCATAGACGTTTCGTTTGCCGCCGCCACCGGGATGACTGTGGCAGGCGGAACATTGCATGCCTTTGGCCACCGCGAGATACGGTTCGGCCAGCGCCGTCCCTGGCACCAGCAGAAACGCTGCCCACGCGAATGTTGCTGCGAGACGTGTGAAGCGCAATCGATTGACCCTGCTCATCAGCGACTCGCCCCGTTGGTGATCCACTCACGAATATCATCCATCGTGGCCTGGTCGAGGAACGGGCCACCGACCGGCATGCGTCCGCCGGTGGCGGCAGTACCCTCGAGCTTTTGCACGAGGTAGCTGTTGTCGGGATCACCGGCGGCAACACGCAGGATCGCCGGTTGCTGAAGGCTGGCAACGCCGACCAGCGCGTCGAAACTCGCGTCGGCATCGGTCAGGTCCATGCCGGACGGCAGCGAGTTGCTCGTCGGGCCCGAGTGACAGCCCGCGCAAGACGGCGTGAAGACGGCCGCCTGGATTTCGTCCAGCGTCGCGCCCGATGTGGCCGTCGTCAGCGTGAACGTCGATTCGAAATCGCCGCCGGCGGTGCCGTCGCCTGACGGGAAGGTGCCGCTGAACTCGCCGTCCAGCGCATTGCCGTCAATATCCTGGATGACGGTTCCGCCGTCGCCGAGCAGCCGTACACGATACGTGTCGTCGCCCAGGCTGGCGCCGGAGAGGTCGAATGTTGCGGTCATCGGCGGCGTCCCGGACGTGGAGATCGCCGTCGCAGTTATCGACGTCTCGTTGCCGTCACCGAACGTACCGTCGCCACCGCTCGCCTCGAGCAGGAAGGTATTGAGATCGACTGTGGTCGTGTTCAGTTCGCGATCGAACGACGCAACGATCTCGGTGGGCACTGAGGTCAGGTCGCTGCCCGGGTCCGGCACCAGTGACGTCACGCGGATCGGGTCGGGCGACGGCGCGCGATCGTCCGTGGCGCCGTCGGTGATCCACTGGCGCACGATGTCGATGGTCGACTGCGGCAGCGCGCTGGCATTCAGCGGCATTTGCGCACCGACGGCTGCCGTGCCTTCCAGCTTCTGCACGAGGTAGCTGTTGTTCGGGTCGCCCGGTTCCACGCGATCGAGCGACGGCACCTGCGAGCTCGCCTGGTCGACGAGCATGCCGTAGCTGTTGGCTTCCTCGAGTCGCAGGCCCTGCGGGGCGCCGGCGCCCTGGTGACAGCCCGAAACGGCACAATTGGGCGTAAATACGTTCGCCTGGATCTCCGAAAATACCGGGTTAAACGTGGTCGGCGGCGGGGGTGGCGGGTTGCCGCCGCCACCTCCACCACCGCCGCCGCAGGCGGCAACAGTGAAGGCAGCGACGAGCAGGGGAGTCAGGTTTCGTATCGGTTTCGGGTCGGGCATGGCGGGCACCTGTTTCTGGTCTGTTTCGAGGTAAGTCGCTGCCAAACGCCCAAAAGGTTCAAATTCGAATGAACCATTTGGGGTGTAACGGGCCACTAACAGGTATGAACGCGAAATCGCAGGCCCGGCCCGGCGGCGACGACGTCCGTGAGCGTCAGTTGATGGCGCTTGTTGCAGACGGCGACGCGGCGGCCTTCGAGCGCCTGTTCGAGACGTACCAACCCCGGCTGTTTCGCTTCGTCTACCGGCTGACCGGCTCGTACCGCACGTCCGAGGAGGTCGTCAGCGACATCCTGCTGGTGGTCTGGAACAAGGCGCAGACGTTTCGGGGCGACTCACGCGTATCGACGTGGATCTACGGTATCGCCTACCGCAAATCGCTCGATCGCATGCGCAAGCGGCGGCCGCGCTGGCTGCCGTTGTCGGCCGCCTCGCTGGAGGCGAACGACGTGCCCAACCTCGAACGCGAAAACTGGGTGCAGCACGGTATCGGGAAGCTGTCGCCGAGCCACCAGTTGACGGTGATGCTCGTGTTTTACGCGGGCCTGACGTACGAGGAGACGGCAAAGGCAACGGACACGCCGCTCAACACGGTAAAAACACGCATGTTTCACGCGCGACGCGCCCTGAAGGAGTATCTTGGCAATGACGATGAATGAGCAGGTCGCCATTGACGAACACCAGCGATGCAACGCGCTGTTGCCGTGGTACGCAAACGGGACACTGGATCCCGCGGAACATCGTGCAGTGCGCGAGCACATCGAATCGTGCGACACCTGCCGGTCGGACGTGCGCGTGTTCGAAAAAATGCGCTCGGCCGTTACCGCGGACGCTCCCTCGCCGATCTCGAGCAAATTGACGGCAGCAGATGTCATTTCCCGGGCCAATGAACCGCAACGTCGAACGGCGCAGTCCGCCTGGCGAATCGCGGCAACAATCGCCGTGGCGGTGCCGGCACTTTGGCTGCTTTCGAGTCTCGTCATCGAGGAGCGTCCCGGCGAAAGGTTCGAAGCCGTAACGTCCGACAGCCAGGCGGCTGCGGTGCAGTACGTTGTGGAGGTGACGTTCGAGCCGGACGTTTCGGCCGAGCGCCGGTCCGCCGTACTGCAGAGCATCGGCCAGCCGATCTCGGCCGGCGCGGCCGGTGAATCGCAGCGCGTCGTCGTCGAACTGCCGCCACGCTCACTGGACGAACTCTCCGCCTATGCCGAGCAGATTGCAGAACAGGCCGAGATCGCCGCTGCCGAATTCGTCGCTGTTCAGGTACCTGTCCGGTGAAGGCGCTCGCCTGCCTGTTGTTGCTCGCGGCGGCATGCGGCGCCGGGCCCGCCGTGGCGCAGTCTTTGCTCCCTGATACAGACCGCGACATTCTGGTCACGTTCGAGAACGTCGGCGCGCGCGTTGCCCATGCGGGCGGCGGCTCGCCGTACCGCTTTCGGAAGCGTTACGCGATCAGCCGCGAAGTACGGCGCCTGTCCAGGGCGGTCGCCGCCGAACATGGCCTCGATGAAATCGACCACTGGCCCATTCGTTCGCTGTCGATCTACTGTTTCGTCTACCGGGTGCCGGACGGCATCGACAGGGACGCCGTGATTGCGACGCTTGCGTCCGACGCACGTGTCGAGTCGGCGCAGAGGCTGCAGGAATTCGAAACGCGAATCGAACAGGGTTACAACGACCCGTATGCCGGGATGCAGTACCCGCTGCGGTTGCTCGGTATCGACGCGGCGCACCGCTACACGCGCGGCGCCGGCGTGCGCGTCGCGATCATCGACAGTTTCGCCGACGACACACACGAAGATCTCGCCGGCCGGATTGCGCTGCAGGAAAATTTCGCGAGCACCGGCAAGTCGGTCGACAGCGATCACGGCACGGCGGTTGCGAGTGTCATCGGGGCACGGTCGAACAATGCCGTTGGCATCGTCGGTGTCGCGCCGGAAGCGGCGCTCGAAATTTACGTGTCGTGCTGGCGCGAGGACGATAGGGTCGTGTGCGACAGTTTTTCCCTGTCGAAGGCACTGGATCGGGTGCTCGCCGATCCGCCCGAGGTGATCAACCTGAGCCTTGTCGGACCGCCTGACCGGCTGCTCGGCCGGTTGATCGAGAAAGCGGTCGACGCGGGTGTCGTCGTGGTCTCGGCGCGGAACGACGTGGACGATTTTCCGGCAAGCATGGACGAGGTCATCGCGATCGAGCGCAGCATTGACGTCGACGAGCAGCCCGCACAGGATCGCAACGCCTTGTTCGCGCCGGGCGACGAGATCATAGTAGCGATCCCCGAGGATCAGTACGCATTCCGCTCGGGCAGCTCGTTATCGGCTGCACACGTCAGCGGCGTGGTAGCGCTGTTGCGGTCGGCGTTCCCGGAGCAATCGCACGAGTCGATTCGACAGACCTTGTCGTCGTCGCAACGCTCATCGCCAGTGTCCATCAGCGCCTGCGCAGCGCTGGCGGCGGTGGACGACGAGATTCGCTGCGCCGACTAAAACGGAATACTGACGGTTAACGCGACCCGGGCTCGCGCGCGATCCGGCGTGCTGATGATTGACACTGGCTTGCTCGTGTCGTTATAGCGGATGTCGACATCCGCGTAGCGGGCATGCCATGTCGCGCCGAGGTGCCAGTAGGCGTAATCGTCCCCCGTGAGTTTGCTGACGTCGTAGTGCCCCACTCCGCCGCTGGCCGACCAGGCCTCTGCGAGACCGAACTCCGCCAGGAGCTCGACGTTGTGCGAGTGCTGGCCGGAGCTGTAGAGGTCGGGCGAGTAAGCGTACTCGACCCAGATGAAGTCCTCGTAGCTGGCCGCGATCTTATACTCGACGTAGGCGTAGTCCACGTCGCCGACCTGGCCCGGGTAGTCATACGAAACAATGGCAGCCGACGCCAGCCACGCATCGCCGAGCGGTCTCTGGATACCCAGGTACAAATTGATTTCGGTGTCGCGCCGCCGCGTAGGACCGTTGTTGATATCGACAGTCGATGCCCACGCTCCCGCGAAAAACCCGGACTCGAACGAGATGTCGACGCCCAGCTGCGCCGCAGGATCGGAGTCGCTCTGGCTGACGCCACGCTTGACGTAGTCGGACGTCAGCGTTGCGTAGCCGCCCCACTCCGCCGCGCCCGCCGGCAATGCGGCGAACAAGGCCAGGATGATCGCGAGATAGCGCATACCGTATGTTCGCGCGATACCCGGAACGGAAGCAAGGCAGGCAACACATTGCTTTCCGCCGCCCGGTCCTTTCAAATGGGTTGACCCGGTCTGCGGTACAAGCTGATGCTCAGGAAACTACGCAACATTGTCCTCGTCGTTTTGGCAGTCGTACTGGCCGTGGTCCTGTGGCAGTTCCTGTTCCCGGCGGCGTCGGTTCTCGACGAAACCGCGGACTACGGACCCGACCCCCGGCTCGTAGCGCCGAAGAAAAGCCTGGTCCCGGTGGTGCGTCCGGCCAAAGCCGTCGGCTGGCCGGACGGCGAGATGCCGACGCCGGCGCGCGGTTTCAGTGTCAACGCCTTCGTCAGCAGACTGGATCACCCACGCTGGCTGTACGTACTGCCGAACGGCGACGTCCTCGTTGCGGAAAGCAACGCGCCCGATGGCTCCGGATTGTGCAGTGGCTTCAAGAACGCCGCCGCAAGCGTCGTCCTGAAGTACAGCGGCGCACGTACGCCGAGCGCGGATCGTGTCACGTTGCACCGCGACAACGACGGCGACGGCGTTGCCGACGAGTCGCACGTGTTCGCGGAGGGGCTGCACTCGCCGTTCGGCATGGCGCTGGTCGGCGACGACCTGTACATCGCGAATGCGGACGCGGTCGTGCGGTTCACCTACACGCCCGGCATGACGTCGGTGGTCGAGCAACCCGAGATCGTTGCCAACCTGCCGGCTGGCCGAAATCATCACTGGACGAAGAACATCCTGCCAACTGCCGACGAACGCAGCCTGTTCGTCACCGTGGGCTCAAACAGCAACGTCGGTGAGTGCGGCCCGGAGGTCGAAGAAGGGCGTGCCGCGATTCACCGTCTCAATCTCGAAACCGGGGAGCTCGAACTGTTCGCGTACGGCCTGCGCAATCCGAATGGCCTGGCGCTGGAGCCTTCGACCGGCACGCTGTGGACGGTCGTCAACGAGCGGGACGAACTGGGCAGCGACCTGGTGCCGGACTACGCCACGTCAGTGCACAAAGGCGACTTCTTCGGCTGGCCGCAAACCTGGTACGGCGCAAACCCGCAACCGGGTCTCGATGCTCGTTGGCCAAGCGAGCACCCGGTGCCGCGCCGCCCGGATTACGCTGTCGGCAGCCACACGGCGTCGCTCGATGTCGAGTTCTGGCGCGGCGCGATGTTCGTCAGCCAGCACGGCTCATGGAATCGCCAACCCCCGGCCGGTTACCGCGTCATCGCCGTGCCAATGCGTAGTGGTAAGCCATATGGCAAACCGGAAGAGTTTCTCGGCGGATTTCTGGATGCCGACGGCAACGCTCAGGGTCGCCCGGCCGGGATGGCGATCGACAGCACCGGCGCGTTGCTGGTCGCGGACGATGTCGGGAACGTGATCTGGCGAGTCAGTCCTTTCGAATCGGCCGAAGCTCGCTAGCGCTCGTCGCTGGGGCCGGTGAGAACATCAAGCCTGTCTTTCAGCGGCATCGTCGATGTCGTTGAGTCAAACACGATCTTCGTCTCCGTATCGCCGAACTTCTGCAGCCACTTCATAAATTGATTGAGTTGCTCGAGGCTGGCGGTGACGACCTCGAGAAGCAGCAGCGACTTGCTCGCGACAACGGACGTCCTTAGGACTTCCGCTCGCTCCAGGAGTGAGTCGACGATGTAGTCGACATTCCTGTCGCGAGCATAAAGCTCGACAAAAGCGCGAGTGTGCAGGCCAACGCATTCGTAACGAATCATCTGCGCCCGCTCGCCGAGAATGCCGGACTCCTTCATCGCCTGGAGTCGCCGCGACACCGCCGTTCTCGACAGGTGCACGAGCTGGCCCAGTTCGCTGGCCGGCATTCGGGGTTCCATCTCGAGTGTCGAAAGAATCAGGATGTCATGCTTGTCGAGATCTTTGTAGTCGTCCAATGGTCGAGCTCTGTTTTCACTATTCGCCAACCGCTCGTTTTACGTATTGCGCGTCCCAGACGGTCGTCCACTCCTCGCGATCCGGCGACGTCGCCCAGAATTGCCGGATGCCGCCGTCCGGGTGTTCGGTGAATTCGAAACGGTGATACGTGACTTGCCCGGTCGCAGGGTTTGACGTTTCCGCGGTATAGAAGATGCCACCGTCGCGTGCCGCCCCGGTGAATTCGACGAAAGTGCCACTATCGGCAACCCAGATCTGGCGCCAGTGGTCTTCTCCCGGGTCGTAGTAGTTGAAGCTCTTGCCGAGGCCGCCTGACGCACTCTCCCATTCTTCGAATATCAGGCAGCCACCGAGGATAGAGGTGATGCGGTTTCGACCGGCAAGCGCGCCATTCTGGAACACGTCCCATTCCCCGATCCAGAAGTCGAAGGCACGATGCCGATCGTCTCCATCGCACGGATATCGAGCCGCGCGAATCTTCTGCAACGCCGCCTGGAATCGCGGCTCTCCCCTGAGCGGTGCGAAGTCGGACTGCCCGTCGATACGCCCGAATGCCGCGAATCCGGCGTCGGCAAGTGACTCGATCTCAGACAACGCTTCTGTTCGCTTGTCCTGTGCAACGAGAAGCCTGGCCCGGAGCACGGAAACGGCCTGCGGTTGTGCGCCGTTGGCAGCGGCGGTCTCCAGATAACTCAGCGCAACACCCGGGTCGCCACCGCCGTCAGTATGTGCGAGCGCGGCCAGGTAGTTTGTATAGGAATCGTCCGGATCGATAGCCAGCGCGGCAATTAGCGATTTGAGAGCCGCATCGTAGTCGGACGATGCCATTGCTCGCGACGCGTCGGTCTGGAGATCGCTGACCTCGGTCGCGAAGACTGACGTCGCCAGGCTGAGAAAACCAACTATGGCAATAATGCAACGCATAGAATTACTCCCCGTACAGTTGTGAAGAATTGTCTCAAAGGCTCGCCGTCACGGACTTGCACAATCTTGCTGTTTTCATAAGTGTCCGTAGTGCCCGGGAACCATCATTTTTGCGGCTGTCCAAGTACCTGTGAGATGGCCTGACAACAAACTGGAGCCGATCGAGGAGTACCTGTACCAGGGTCGCGACGTTCGTATCGGCAAGTTTGATTGTCGTGCAGACCACGAGAGCTTCCCGCTGACCGAGTCCGTTGCCGATGACATGTTCGTATTGGCGACACGCCCGATCTGGCTTCGGCGCGGCACAAGATCGTTTCAATACATCAGTCCGGCAAGCGTCCTGTTGCATACGGCCGGCGCAACGATCGAGCGCCGCCAGGATCCGGGCGGACGGGACCTGGCCTACTGGTTTTCGGTCCAGCCCGGGGAGTTCAGTGAAGCATTGTCATCACATGGCCTGACGTCTTCTGTTCCTCGATCGGGCATGCACTCCAGTCCGCAAATCCAGTTGCGCTTTGCCTCTATCGTCAGCGAGGTCAATGCCACCAGGCCGTGTGCTCTGTCGATCGAAAGCCAGGTGCTTGCGCTGCTCGACGAAATCTGCCGGTCTGCGGCGACAAATGCCGGCAAAACACGTAACCCTGTTGTCCGAACCGAGTCTCGTGCGAAGGCGAAGCGGCTGGTCGATTGCGCCAGGGAGTTCATCGACAACAACCTGGTTGACGATACCGATCTCGGCACGATCGCCAGCGAGGTAGGCCTTTCGTCGTTCTACCTGTGCCGGCTGTTCAAATCCATGTCCGGCATGTCGCTACACGAATATCGCATTCGCCAGCGCCTGTCGCTGGTGCTCGACCGGTTGTCATCCGGCCAGGGCGATGACCTGTCGCGACTGGCGCTGGACTCCGGGTTTTCGAGCCACAGTCACCTGACGCGAACATTCTCGCGGCGCTACGGCATGCCGCCGTCGTCGTTTCGCAAGTTCGTCGTCGATCGACCTCCCTTGGCCGCGAATTCGGACAGCCTTTTCTCCAGGAATATTCGCAGCGTCGTTACACGCGGTTTGTGAGAAGCCTGCCGCGGCGCCACGAGGAACAACTCCCTGGGCGCCACTTTGTAGTCCGGCAGCACGCGAACCAGTCGCCCGGTATCGGTGTGACGTTCACAGAGAACTTTGGGCAGAAGACAGACGCCGAGCCCCGCCAGTGTCGACGAAACACCGTCCAGCATGTTCGCAACCTCGATGTCGGCGTGAGCCGGCAGCGTGTAGTTGAAGCCATCCCGTACGAATCGCCAGGCATTTCTGCGGCAGGTCGAGTTCACCTCGATACGAGTGTGTTGATGAAGGTCGTCGGGCGACTGCGGTACGCCGCGACGTGAAATGTAGTCGACGCTGGCGTACGCCGCCTGGTCGAACTCGCCGATTCGTGACACGAGGTAATCGGTCGGGTTCAGCGAATTCCAGGATATTGAAATGTCGATCTCGTCGCTGAGGCCGTTCGCATCACCGAATGTTGGCCGGCAAACGATGCTCGAACTCGGGTGATCCGCCTCGAAGTCGGCTACTGCACTTCCCAGAAGGTGTTCGATGATATCCGGTGGCGACCCCAAGACGATCGGGTCAGCGTTGACGACTGAACGCCCCCGGGTCGCCGCCGTCTCGGCTGACTTGGCGATCTCGAGGATCTGCTCGCACTGGTTGAAGCACAACCTGCCCGCCTCGGTTACGGCCACGGCCTTCGGCGAACGCGTGAGCAGCTTTACGCCCAGCCGTTTTTCGAGCTCGCCGATACGGCGGCTGACGGTCGTACGTTCGACACCCAGGTCCGTGGCACAGCGCGAAATGCCGCCCGTTTGCACAACCTTTGCGAATAACGCGAGATTGGTAATCTGTTTCAACTCGGATTGCATCTCGATCCCTCACACTGAGCCAGTGGACTCCATTGTGTGAGGACCGATCGGGTCTGTGGAGTTTGTTACGTGCGATTTTCAATGCGGTTCGATAACGAGCGAGCATTTTTGGCACGCAAACTGTGCGAATCGTACGTTGGTGTAATCCACGTACAGAAAAGGCCGGCCACATCGCGTGGCCGGCCCCTTTTCTGGCATCCGCGAGGGGCGCCGGGTTCTAGAACAGGTCGTAGTTGACGTTCAGGTAGAACCGGGTACCGCGCGGATCGTACAGTGCCTGGTCGAACCACGGCCAGCTACCGCCACCGGATGCGGCCAGTTCCGAGAACGGTGGTGCCTCGTCGGTAAGGTTGATGACTCCGGCGACCATCTCCAGCCGATCGGTCAGCTGATACGTGCCTCTGAGACCGAGCTCGAGATAACTGTCGACTTTCTGCAGCTCGCCGGTCGGGTTTGGCGCACAGCTAAAGTTGATCGTGTCGCGCCCGCCGTTGTAGTCGGTCGTCTCGCCGAGGTAGCGAGCCGACAGCGTGGCACTCCAGCGATCGGCCTTCCAGCCGACCTGCCCGTTTACGCGCCATTCCGGCTCGCTCGTCGTGCCCTTGTCGTTGCACAGCGGCTGTACGGCGGAGAGTTGGCGGTTGTGTTCGATCAGGTACGCGATGCGCAGGTCGCCGACGATCATTCCCGAATTCATGTCCCAGCTGGCACGCGTGGACAGATCGATACCGGAACCGTCCTCGGCATTCAGATTCTGCAGGTTGGAGCGTACTTCGGCACCGGGCGTTGTCAGCGAACCGTTGATGCGCGTAATGAGATCCGGGTAGTCGGACTCGTTATTCAGAATCTCCTGGACAGTGAGTGCGCCGATCTTGTCTTCGACCTCGATGTTGTAATAGTCGATCGCGATAGACCAGTCGTCGGTCGGCTCGAACACCGCCCCGACACTCCAGTTCGTCGAAGACTCCGTCGTCAGCAACGGATTGCCGCCGGATACCGAGCGAATCTCGAGCAGGCGGCACGCGGACTCGATTTCGGCAGGCGTCGAGTTGGGATCTGCCGTGACCTGGTTACAAAGCGACGTGTCGACGGCATTGATGACGCCGAACGAACGCCCCAGGAACAACTCACCCAGCGTCGGCGCTTTAAAGCCGGTGCCGTACGAAGCCCGGAGCATCAGGTTGTCTATCGGTCGAAACGACGCACCGACCATGTACGTTGTCGCGTCGTCGCCGGACGTTGTGCCGGCACCTTCCCACTCGTAGTCGTCCCAGCGACTTGCCAGCGAAAATTCCAGCGTATCGATCGGGCTATAGGCGAACTCGACGAACAGCGACGTGTTCTGGCGTTCGCCGGAACCGTTTGAGCTCGCGCCGCCGGCCACGTCGCCCGTCGACGATGCGACATCGGCACGGTCGAAGAAGTCTTCATCCTTGTACTCGGCACCGACGGAATACCCGATGTCCGTGCTTCCGATGAGACCGGTGAGAATGGCGTTGAAGGTCGTCTGCCGGCCGACGGCCTGGCGCTGGATGCTGACCGTCAGACCATTGTCGGCATAGAACTGCGGATCATAGGTCTCGCGCGGGTCGAGGACGCCGGTTGCGACGGCACTCGAAAGGGCTGAGGTCGAGATCTGTCCGCCGACACCGACCCTGTTCATTTCCGAATCGACGTTCTGGACGCTGATGTCCAGGGTCGACTCCGAGGGCAGCTCGATCCGGGTACCGAGGACGGTGGAGAACGCCGTGTTCGTGTTGTCGGTGGCACGCGGTCCGGCGTCGACCGAACGTCGCAGCGCAAAGACGAGCGGCGAGTTGGCCATGTCGCTGCCAATCTCGGCATCGACCTCGGCCAGGAACGGTGCGCCGGTTACGTTGAAGAATGCGGGTGCGGCACCGTTGCGAACTTCGGCAACGAGTCGGCTGAAGCGAAACTCGCCGTAGACGGCCAGTTGTTCGGAGAAGCGGTGCTCGCCGTTTGTCAGGAAGTTGAATCGCCGCTGCTCCGGTATCGCTTCATAAAGGGGCGCGAAATCGAACGCACAATCCATGCCGGACCCGGTGAACTGGGCGGGACGCATGCTCTCGGTCGGGCAACCCGTGACCGGATAGGAGATATCGTTGCCCAGATCGGCGAACGTACCCGGCAGTCCGGTTGGGCTGCGTCCGTCGGAACCGTTCGGCGCCGATGCGGAGCCGATCAACGGCAGGCCTGCGGCCGGCGCCGATGCCTGGTGCTGCATGTCGAACGACAAGGTGATGAAGCCGTCGTCGCCAACGACGCCGCCCGTTACTCCCAGACCGGTGCGAGGTCCGTTTCCGTCGATTGATGCGTCGTGACGGATGCTCGCCTTGAGGCCGGAGAACTCCTGCTTCGTGATGACGTTGACAACGCCCTGCACGGCGTCCGCGCCGTAAATGGCGGATGCGCCTGTTGACAGGTATTCAATCCGGTCGATGGCCGACAACGGAATGAGATTCAGGTTGGTGGCACTGTCGCCGCTGAGCGGATCGCCCGGCAGGCGCCGGCCGTTGAGAAGAATGACAACGTAGTCGTCACCGAAGCCGCGGCTGTCGAAGTTTGCGGTGCCGGCGGTCTGGCTCAGCGTCGAGTTTTCGTTGAAGAGTCCCGGGCCGGCGAAGCTCGCCGTGAACAGGAATTCCTGCACATTGCCTGCGCCGGTGCTCGCTATGAACTCGGCATCGTAGACTTGCACGGGCGTAACCATCTGCGGGTCCAGCCTGGCAATCCTCGAACCGGTGACTGTGATCTCCTCGAGATCTTCTATATCGTCCATCGCGTCCTGCGCATTGACCGGCGATGTGGCGAACGCCAGTGCCAGGCAACTGCTGATCGCGACGTGCAAACAACTTCGGCGTATCTCTGTAAGGTAGTTGGTCCTCATTTCGTAATCCCCCTTCAGACTTGTGTGATTGAAGAACCGTGTCCGGGCTCGCCATGAGCCGAACGCGGCGGATTACTTCACACGCCGTCAATGTTGTGAAGAGGCCAAAATCTGAGGTTGCTGCAATGGAGGATCGGAGGAAAGGCAGTGTGGCAAATTTCTATCGCATGGTTTGCGAGGGAGTTCGTGCCCGCGCGAATTTTGATTTGTTCGTGCGATTACTCGGCAGTGAAAGTTGACGCAAATTCGCTACGCACTACGTAACTGGAGAATTGATACCGCGTGTTGCGTTACGCCAACAGCGGAATGCGCAATCTGGAGTGCGGCGCGCAACGGCAGGATCGCGGGGGTGAGCTAGTCGTTCACTTCATCGCTTTCGCGAATGTGATGCCACCGTACCAGTGCTCGCGGCGGAACGGGCCGTCGAACTCGGCAGAGCGCTGTTGAATTGCAAATGTGTACACCGACCCTGACTTCCGGGTGTAGGTCAGTCCCACGCTTGCTTCATGAACCAGTCGCTCGATCTCCGAAGATCGGAAAGTGACGTTGCTGTCGCGAAACTGACCTTGCAGCAGCACGTTATACCCGACGACACGGGCAACGTAGCCGACAAAGCCGTAAAAATCGCGCTGGCCGTCGCCATCATCTGTAGCAAGATAGACCTGGTCGATCGTCGATGTGAGGTTCGGCTCCCAGGCATGATAAGGCGTGTTAAAGCGCCCGAAACGAAACGCGAGGCCAGCATAGACGTTAGTGTAGTAGCCAACGTTGACGCCGTATTTGTACGAGAACTCGAACGGCCGTCCATCGGGTACGAGTTTGTTTTCGCTCCGCGTCAGAGGGCGCACCGTTTCGTAAACATACAACGCGGTGGGCTCGCCACCGTCCGATATCTGGTTGCCCCAACCGGACGGATCCTGTGGCGAAACGCGCAGGTCGTTGTGGATGAACCGCTGCACCGCCTTGGCGACGTCGAGCCCCAGAATACCGACAGCCAGCTTCGTCCGCGTCGCGCGGTTTTCGAATACCCGGGTCTTGAAGCTCGAGATCATCATCAGGCTGGCGTAGGGCCTGTCACCGAATATCGGGTTGGGATCTTCCAGATCGTTTGGCGTAAACGCGGAGACACCGTAGTCCGTTTGCGCGTAGGAACAGACCTGGCCCGGTCTTTTGTCCAGTGACCAGAGTCGATCGATCACTGCAAGCCCTTTCGCCGTCACGCCGGATCGCGAACCCTCGCCGTATGTGCTGAGCAGCACGCCCATCGTGTAGTTGCGATCGTCGTTTTTGTTGAGCCAGTTATCCAGTCCGAGAACGTCGTTCTCTACGGTGAGTTTCCAGGCTGGCGGAGTAATAGCACCGATTGCGACGCAGTCATCGCCGGCATCGGCGAATGCAGCGGACCCCAGAACGAGGGAGAGCATCGAAACACCGACATTCGTCTTCTTCATCACAGCCTCCCGACAGGCCGTATTTGTTCTTCTCTGACCATATCAACATAGTCGGTGTCCCGCAATCACGGACAAGACGGGCGGTAACGGTTGAGACATTGGAGGAACACCTGCAGCAGTATGCGCCGTCCATGCCGGACTATGCGCAGGAAGGCTGGGTCGATTTCGGCACGCTCAAAACGCCACCGCAGGACATGTGCGTTTGCCGATGGATCAGGCGTTGCTGACAGCGGCACTCTTGATCGACGTTATCCAGCGAAGGAAGCCTTTGGCGACGAGGTCATCAACGTCTTCTTTTACGTGCTTGTACAAGGTCTCACCATCACCATTCCAGCGTACGCCATCGATACCAATCCAGGCGTTTCTGCTCTTCTTGGCCTGGTACATTGCCGTATCGGCGAAACCGAGAACGTCTTCCCAGATGACCAGATCCGGTCTGTCAACAAAGAACGGATAACAAGCGTAACCAATGGATGCAGTCGACTGCACAACCCGATCGCCCGCAACCACAAATTCCCGCTGAGCAATATTGGTGCGGATGCGCTCCGCCAGATTTGCCGCGTACAGGTGATTGGCATCACGTGCAATGATCAGAAACTCATCGCCGCCCCACCGTACGATTTCGTCGGACGTCCGGCAGCATTCGACAAGAACGTCACTGATCTTCAGCAACAGCTCGTCGCCGGCCCGATGACCCTGCTCGTCATTGATGCGTTTGAAATCGTCCAGGTCGACCATCAGGAACACCAGATCGGAATTGTCCGGACTGTGCCGCCCCTGGTTCTGGTTTTTCTGCCGGCGCAAAACCAGATCTGCGTCTTTCGCCACGTTTTCAAACAGATAACGTCGATTACGCATTCCGGTCAGTGGATCGGTTGTGCTCAGTTCTTCCAACCGCTTATTCACGTCACTCAGGTCTTTGTTTCGTTCGCTCAGCTCCTCGGTTCGAATCTCGACCTCGCGCTCGAGGCGACGACTCAGCCGAGCCTCGCGCTTTAGCTTGCGATTCTGTTGCGTGTAAACGGAATACATGACCCCGAACAACAGAAGTACGTATAGCGTGTAAGCCCACCACGTTTCCCACGGAGCATGTGCAACCCGAATCGGCAGCGAAAATTCTTCACCAGACCATTGTCGGTCTGCGTGCGTTGCACGAACCCTCAGCTCGTACTCACCACCGTCGAGATTGGTATAGTACACGCGCCGGTTCGTGCCGGACTCCACCCAGCCCTCATCGAAACCGACGAGCTGATGCGAATACTGGTTCCGCTCCGGTGACTCGAAATCGAGTACAGCAAATTCGAAGCTGACCGAATCATCGTCATAGCCGAGTTCGATTGCTTCGAATTTTTCGAGTGGGGTACCGGGACTGACCCTTTCATTCCAGATCTCAAACGACGTCAGGCGAATCGGCGCAGCGCGTGGCTCGGAGACCAGGTTTCGCGGATCGAAACGATTAAAGCCGTTTGAGCCGCCGAAAAACAACTCTCCTGTTGGAGAGTAGTAGGCTGCGCCGAAGTTGAATTCGTCGCCCTGCAAACCGTGTTCACTGTGGTATTCGCGAGTCACGCCGGACATTGTGTCAAGTGAGATGAGGCCACGTTCGGTACCCATCCAGAGTCGACCGTCCGAGTCCCTCGTGAGGCTGTAGATATTGCGGCCGTCGATCTGGTACCGGTCGTTGGTGTTCTCGACGATCGGTCGCTCACTGTCATTGTCGGGCAAATAGACGCGATCCAGTCCGTTTCTGGTACCTACCCAGACTGTCCGGTCTCCCGTTGTGTGCAGTGAGTAAATCGTGTTCGCGCTAAGACTTTGCGGCTCGTCGTTACTATGCTCGAATCGTTGCCAGCTTTGCCCATCATCGTTACTGCGATTAAGGCCGCCACCATCAGTTCCGACCCAGATTGCACCATCGGCGTCCTGCACGATACTTGTAGCCCGGTTGCTCGACAGTGACGTCGGATCTGCACTGCTCCGGAAGCTGACGAAGTCACCGGTCGCCGGGCGGAATCGACTCAATCCGCCGCCAAAAGTGCCGACCCAAAGGCGTCCGGCCCGATCCTCGAACAACGTCATGACGCCATCTGCAGCAAGGCTGTTGGGATCGTCCTGCGCATGACGATAGGTCGTCACCGCAAATGTCTCCGGATCGATCCGATTCAACCCGCCACGCATCGTCCCCGCCCAGATCGAACCGTCTTTCGTTTGCAATAACGTCATGACGCGGTCATCGGACAAGGACTGCTCGCCGTTAGACCCTTTGCGAATCGTTTCCATCGTCGACTGGTCCGATGCAAAGACATTGATGCCACCACCGAACGTACCGATCCAGCTTCGACCCATTCTATCCATCGCAAACGAGGTGACATGCGGGTTGCTCAGAGAATCGGCTGCGTCATTTTGCGGGCGAACGTGCCCAAAGAGCCACGATCGGGGATTCCATTTGTTCGCACCACCGGATCGGGTCCCGACCCAGAGAATTCCGCCCCGATCCTGAAAAATGGAGAATATATAGTTGTCGCTGAGGCTCGTGAGGTCGTTTGCAATACTTTTGTGTCGGCGGAATCGGCGGCTCTGCCGATCGAACATGCTCAAGCCGTTGTCTGTTCCCACCCACAGTCGACCGCTGGCGTCTTCAAACAGCGTTTCGATTCGATTGCTCGAGATCGAGCGATCGTCATCGGCGTCATGCCGATAAGTCACGGCGGCGCGCCTCCCCGGTACGTGCAGATGCAGGCCGTCGTCGTTCGTCCCTATCCAGAGGTCGCCGGCCTGGTTAACAAACAACGATCGAATGTGCGCATCGGCAAATGCGCCGAAAGTCTTCGATGTCTTTTCGAATCGTTCTACGGCGCCCGAGCCCGGATCGAGCCGGTTGAGACCCCGACGTGTTCCTACCCAGACTTCGCCGCGGTCGCCCAGCGCAATCGCATAGATTTCGTCGCTGCTCAGGGAATTGTCGTTGTGTGGGTCGTGCCGATAGTGCGTGATCGTTCCGCTTTCAACCTGCAGCCGATCGAGTCCCGACTCGCGCGTTGCTATCCAGACGTCTCCGCTGGCGCCCACCATTACACGCCGAATCCGGTCACTCGCAATTGAGTTCGCATCGTCCGCATTGTGGCGCCATGAGCTGAACGAATCCGACTCGGGGTCCCAACGGGAAATACCGCCGCCGTCGGTCGCGGCCCACAGCGCGCCGCTATCGTCGACCGCAAGGTCTCGCACAAAGTTATTGCTCAACGAACGGTCATTACCGCGTTCATGCCGGTAACGGCGAAAGCCATAGCCGTCGTAGCGGTCCAGCCCGCTCTCCGTCGCAAACCAGAGAAACCCGCTCGCATCCTGCGCCACATCCATCACAGCGCTTTGCGACAAGCCCTGCTCGATTCCGAGGCGATCGAATCGCATCGTCGAGTGAGTAAATTCTTCCGCACCGACACTCGCGACGGCCTGCAGGCTGACCAGGGCAGCCAACAGGCGCGTCGCTGATTTCAGGAGTGGCGGGATCCGGTTCATCCGTTTCGTTTATCGTGGTTCGTCGTCATCGAGCGACAGAGTCTGCCCGTCTGTGTCGAACAATCCGTTGAAGTCCGTCACAGCATCGGTCCAAAGATATCCGTCTGTCCACAAATAGGAATCTGTCCACAGATATGCATCCGTCCAGAGATAGGCGTCGGTCCAGAGGTACCCGTCGGTCCACAAATAACCGTCTGTCCACAGGTAACCATCGGTCCAGAGGTAACCGTCCGTCCACAGATAACCATCGGTCCACAGGTAGCCGGCACCGAAGGTCTCGTCACCCCACAGTTTGGCCGTGTCTTCGACCAGGATGACGGCACCTTCTTCGGAACGAGCCATCAGCGGTGACAGTGCATCGCCGACAATCCGGCCGGACTCCGCGAGCGCCGCTTTGACGTCGAGTACGCCTGCACCCACGGCCACGATATCGCGATCGAATTTGCGTGCAGAACGCATCAGCCTTGCTTTGACCGTTGCGGGCGTCAGGCTCGGATCGCGCGACAGCATCAGCGCCGCTGCACCGGACACCATTGCCGTTGACATGCTGGTTCCGGACAACTCGAGGTAATTGCTGCCGCATACCGAGCCGCAGTTCGGTTGCCGACTCGGCAACTGCGCGCGCAAGGCCGCGCGAGCCGGCAGGGCCGCAACTACGCGATTGCCGGGCGCAATCAGGTCCGGTTTCATCACATGGTCGCCCAGTGACGGACCCATGGACGAGAAGGTCGACGTGTAGTCGTCCGCGAAATTCGTTCCGGTACCGTTATCCGTCAACGACCCTACAGTGATGATCTTGCGGGCGTTGCCGGGGCTGACGATCGTCATATTGCCGTCACGCCCGTAGTTGCCGGCTGCCGCGACGACGACGATGCCGGAATCCCACAGCTTCTCGACGGCGAGCACCAGCGGGTCAGTCGTGTTCGACTCCTCGACTGCCTTTCCGAGCGACAGGTTAAGAACGCGGATGCCATGCGATTCCGCGTTATTAAGCACCCACTCCAGTCCGGCCAGAGCGTCGGACATCATGCCGCGCCCTCCGGAATCCAGCACCGCAATCGAATGCAGCGATGCGCCTGGCGCCACGCCGACGTATTGGCCGTTGGACTGCCATCCGTCGCCGCCGATGATACCGGCCACGTGCGTGCCATGGCCGAACGGGTCGCCCACATCGTTAAGGCTCGCTTCGATGCGTACGTTGTCGATAAACAGGTACGCGATGTCGTCGTCGTCCGATGTGCGGAATCGAATGCGAGTCTCACTCGAAATGTAATCCGACAAATCGACTGAGGCGCCGAACACGGTCTCTGCCGACTGGAACGTCGCCAGTGGCTCCGCTACCCAGGTTTCACCGTTGTCGGTCGACACTTCGAGGGCATACTCGACGCTGCCTCCAATATTGTGCAGACGATAATCGAAGGTCAGTCGTGCCGCGAAAGCGTCCTCGAGATTGATTCGCCGCTCGAGTGCGTCACCCACGCCACCGCCGGCGTGTATCCCCGCACAGCGACTTGAAGAGTTCGGGCAGTAGGAATTACTCCCCACCCAGACATACCCGCCGCTCGCGCCGCCGGTGTCGCCGGTTTCGATCCAGCCGTCCAGCCACGGAGTCGCTCCATTACTGTTGCTGTAACTGACTGCGTCAAATCTGTCCAGATAGACTGCTTCGCTCGATCCATCAGCCACAGGTACGCAAGGATCTCCGGGAATCTCGTAGTCGATAACGACCGACGAGATTACGATGTAGCCCCAGTTGAATCCCTCGACCAGCCGAATTCGAAGTACGCTGGATGCGCTGAGTGGCCCGAAGTCGGACAGGTTTACCGCAACCGACCCAGCGATTTCGTCGTCCAGCTCGATGGCCTTGAGTGTGGAGAATGTCTGGCCGCCGTCAGTGGAAAACTCGACCAATGCCCGACTTGCCTCGCCATTGCCGTTACCATGGTATTCAAGCCGCAGCAACGCGTCGGTCGCACCCTCGAGATTGACACTGCGAGCCCAGGCCGGATGACTGCCACCGAAGTAGTTGTCCATGTAAAGGTAGGAGCCGGCGTAGATGAACGCATCGCCGCCGCTGCTCGAGGGCGATCCGTCGTCGTCCGTTTCAATCCAGTTACCGCTCCACGACTCGGACCCGTCGTCGTTGCCGAACGATGCCACCTCGAAATAGTCCGCGACACTACCTTCGGCCGACAGATGCCGTGCTACACAGCTTGTGCGTGTCAGCACGTTGAGGTCTGGATGAAAGCCGATACCGGTATCCATGACCGCAATTCCGACCGCCGGGTCGACCGGGAAGTAATCGGCCGATCCGGTCATGGGAACCGCCGCCGTTTGCAGGGCCGCTTCTGAAAACGACTCAATCGCTTCGTCCTCGACGACAAACCGGACACCGTTACCACGGCGCATGGCCGCAACCGAATTTCGCGGCAGCGACAGCACCATCATATCCAGACCGCTGAACTCCCGCTTCACCCGACCGCTGACCGCCTGGACCAGCGAGTCCTGACGCGATTTCGACACCTGATCGAATGCAACGATGACATCGACTCTGTCTTTCTCCGCGTTGGGCCGGTCCTTCTTGAGCTTCACGTCAACGTGACCACGCTCCGTGAGCGTCGATACTTGATCGTCGGTCTCTCCGGATCCCGGACCTTTTGCAGCACTAGCCATTGGCGGCGCCATCGTAACGATGAGCGCTGTCATGGCGGCAACGAGAATGCTTCGATTGGATGTAAGGTTCATTGAAATCGACCAGTGGATTGAGACTGGCGAAATTGAATCAAATCCGCCCGCGCCGTCGATGTGCGCCGACCTCTCTGCCCGAACCAATTTTGTGATGCAGATCACATAACGGCGATGTCAAATCGCGCGGCGTGCACGCTGACACGTTACGTGTCGGGGGTTTACCCGGAAGCGTGATTTTGAACGGCTGCCCGACCCTCTGGCTGTGATTGGTGTCGCAGATCAGCGACCCGAACATTGCCACGGCCCGCCGAACATGAAAGAAGTCTCTGCAGTATCCGCTCATCCCCGCCGGCACGGCAGAACCCGTGCGCGTCGGAACACAGGTTATTGGCCCGCAATGAGAAACGCTAACGATATGAGCGCCCAGGTGAACGAAGCAACCGGCAAATCTTCGGAAACGAGTAAGGCCCTGGCCGACCTTGAGCAGCGGTTGGCCGAGTGGTCTCGCCTCGACTGGGTTGCGCTGAATCCGACAGGGTCGGAATCCGCCGGCATTCGTCAGGCTGTGACAGACCTGAACCGTGCCGTCGAAACCGTGCGCGAAGCATGCAACAGGCGCAAATCGAGTATGGATGAGCGCGTCGCATCTGGCCCATCCAGCTTCGCTGGCGCCACAATCCTGCTCGCCGAGGACAACACGGTTAATCGCATGGTTGCCGAAGGCATGTTGAGTCAGTTTCAGTGCCGAATCGACATGGTGGAAAACGGGGAGGAGGCAGTTCGTCAATTCCAGGAAACGGAGTATGACCTCGTGTTCATGGACTGTCAGATGCCGGTCATGGACGGCTTCGAAGCCGTCGCACGGATCCGGGAAGTCGAAGCACAGCGCAGAGGTAATACACAACGCACGCCGATCGTCGCGCTGACTGCCAACGCGCTTAAAGGCGATCGAGATCGCTGCATTAGCGCCGGCATGGATGACTACATCAGTAAACCCTTTTCAGTGTCGGATCTCGAGGGTGCGCTTGACCGCCAGTTGGGTGTCAGTCGCACGTCGCAGATTCGTGCGCTGCGCGCCAGGGAAGTCGAAGATACCGCCACGCGAGTCAAGGTATCGCTGGACGAGGGTCCGTTTGTGGACAATGACGTATTGGAAGCGATCCGCAAGCTGACCAAAACGGACGGCGCCCGGCTGCTGGTGCGAATCATCGATGTGTTCCTGGACTCGTCGCCACGCCTGGTCGATGACCTTTATAACGCGCTGCACGAACGGGACACACGTGCCGTTGCAACTGCGGCTCACGCGCTGCGATCATCCTGTGGATCGGTCGGCGCGCTGCGCCTCGCGGCTCTCAGCAAGTCCATGGAAACGCAGTCCGGACAGGGTTCGATTGTTGAGTTCGATGAGTGGATGCAGCAGCTTCGACACTGCCACAGCCAGACTTTGCAGGAACTGGCCGCGTACCGCGACACGGAAGCACCCTCGTGCTGAGCGCGACCGACACACAGGTTCGGGTCAAAGTACTTGAGCACCTGTTCGCCAATATTCGCATGGGTGCCGCCGTAACTCTAATGGTAGGCGCGCTATTCATTCTGGCAATCGCCGTCGGTATTGTCCCGTCCCCGGAAATGAACATCAAACTCCTGTACGGATGGTATGGGCTGTCGGTGCTGGTTGCCACGTTTCGTATGTGGCTGTACCGGGAATATCAGCGCCGCTCGGAAAGCGGCGCCGATACACTGTCACTATTGACGCCCTTTCGCATTGGCGCGGCGCTTGCCGGAACCTGTTGGGGACTGCTCGCGGTGGTCAGCGCATTCGCTCCGATCGAAACCTATATGGTGACATTGCTCATCATCGGCGCGATGGCGGTTGCTGCGATTCCTTATCTCGCCGCCGACTTTCGTTCCTATGTGGCTTATCTGCTCACCTGTGTTATTCCGGTAATACCCGCGCAGCTGCTGACTCAGTCCGATAGCACATTGTTCAATATTGCGTTGCTGACCTTGTTTACGGCGGGCGTGAGTACGGCAGGTAAGAAGTATGCGGCGCTGACGACGACCTCGCTGAATCTGCGGATCTCGGCGGATCGGTTGACGCGAAGAATTTCGGAAACGAATCGACAGCTCGAAGAGGAACTGTCGTACCGGAAACGCATGACCAGGCAACTGCAGCAAGCCAGAAACACCGCGGAATCGGCAAATCGCGCCAAGACCGAGTTTCTTTCCCGGATGAGTCATGAGTTGCGCACGCCGCTTAACGCGGTACTCGGGTTTTCCGAGTTACTGTCGATCATGCCGCTGCATGAGCTCGCGGAAAAAAAATCGGACTACCTCGCCAAGATCAATGCTTCCGGCTCGCACCTGCTGTCGCTGATCGAGGACATTCTCGACATCACGCGGATCGACACCGGCCAATTGCGCCTTGACGAACAGGTGTTTGCCGTTTCGGACGTTATCGATGAATGCGTGACAATGCTCGAAACCAAAGCCGATCAGCATTCGGTCACCGTGCGGGTTGCACCGCAATCCGATCGCGAGCTTGCGATCACGACCGATCGCCTGCGCTTCCGCCAGGTGCTGCTCAATTTGATCAGTAATGCCATCAAGTACAACAAACCTCACGGCTTGGTCGATATCGATGTGAGGAGTGTCAGCGACCGTGTTCGGATAACGGTGAAAGACACTGGTATCGGAATCGCGCAGCAGGATCTTGGCAAGGCATTCGAACCTTTCGCACGTCTTCGCAACGAGACCGGCACGATCGAGGGTACCGGGATCGGCCTGACCATTACAAAACAACTGACTGAGATGATGAACGGCAGTATCGGCATCGAGTCGAAGGTCAATGAGGGAACGACAGTCACTGTCGAATTCCCCCGCTGTCAGGAATCTGCCGCCGAACTAAGGTCGACAGGGACGTGAGCGCAATACCGGACACCGTGCCCGGCGGGATGCGTGACCGACCGAAACGCGTTCTGGTCGCGGATGATGACCTGGCGTTCCGCATCCTGGTCGAGCAGGCGCTGCAAAACCTCGGCTATGAGGTTGAGTGTGTTGCCGACGGCGATGCGGCGCTCCGCCGGGTGGTCGAGCGGCCACCCGACCTCGTGCTCCTCGATAATGTCATGCCGGGCCTGGCGGGCACTGATGTCTGCCGCGCGATGCACGAACAAATGGGCGATTCGTGTCCATCAATTGTCATGGTGACGGGCTGCGACGGTGAGTCAGACATTGCGGCGGCCTTCGATTCCGGTGCGGTTGATTACTTGCTCAAGCCCGTCAACTGGGCGCTCCTGAAGTTCCGAATTGCATCCTGGCTGGAAACGGGTACTACGCACCAGGCGCCGCCGGCGCACACCGCCTCCGGGTCGCTTGAGATAGTAGTCAACCGGCGCGGCGACATTCTGGAGCTCCGTTCGCCCGATCACCCGGCGGCGGACCCGCCGCCGTCGAATATCGACGAAATTCTGGAAGAGGCGGTCGCGAAACAGGTTGTCTCTCTGCTTCGTAGGGTGCTTCGGACGCGCGAGTCGAGGCAGGATGAATTTGACACCGAGATCGGCGGACAGCGTGCGAACTGGACCCTGAGTCTCGATGCCCGCGGTCGTGACAAAGTAGGCGTTTCAATATTCAAGAATGAGGGTACCAACCGCAATCAGGCGCAGTTGTTTCATCTGGCCTACGTTGACGCCGCAACGGGACTGCCCAACCGGCATCTGTTTCAACAGACATTGAAAGATCGTCTTGATCATGCCAGGTTTCGTCGTCGTAAACTGGCCGTCATCTGCATGACGATTGCAACACCGACGGGGCAAAGGAATGCAACGCTGCGCTACGTCGAACGACTGGGAGCCCTGGGCAAGTCACTCAATATAGCTTGGATGGACGAATCCCTGCTTACCCGGTTCGAGCTGCCTGGAGCAGACAGCACCTGCGTTGCAAGTCTCGACAGTCGGTACATCGTTGCTATCGTTGACGATGCGCCGGGAACCGATTGGCTCGACGCATTGCTGCGCCGAACGGAAGCATTGGCGGGTGACGGCGTAGCGATCTACTCCGGTATCGCGCAGTATCCGCAGGACGGCGACTCCATCGATCTCCTCATTGACTCGGCGATTTACGCGACAGAATCCAACGCGAATTCGTCACTCCCGGCAGGCCAGCTTCCATCAGCTGCGTCCATTCAGCATCACGAAGATCTCGAGGAAGAGTTGCTCGAGGCGCTTCGTACCGAGCAGCTGACCCTTTTCTACCAACCCAGAGTCGATCTGCAATCTGGCCATGTAATCGCCGCAGAGGCACTGATTCGCTGGCTTCACCCGCTCTTCGGTGCCATCAATGGCGCGCAATTGTTCGAGCGCCTTGACAGCGGTGTCGCCGTTCGCGAAGTTGCGGACTGGGCTGTCGTCTCCGCTTGTCAGCAGGCCCGCGACTGGCTTGACGCCGGCCTTGCCTTGCCAGTCACGATCAACGTCGCTGACGAGCAGCTCGTTGACGGATCGTTCGTCGACTGGTTGTTGGCGTCTGTCGACGACCTTGGCTTGCCTCCGGACAAAGTCGAGCTTGAGGTTTCCGAGGCGACCATTGATCGTATCGCTCAGGTGGAGAAACAGCTCGCCGAGCTGCGTGGTGCCGGATTCGGTCTGGTTGTCGACGACTTCGCCAGCAGCAAGACGCAGCTTCAGGTGTTGTCCCAGCTTTCGCCGACGGCTTTCAAGATCGATGGGCGCCAATCGCGGACGAACTCCGGCAATGTCATTGCAATCGCCCGGGCTATCGCGGCCAGTTGCGAGGCGACCCTGATCGCCAAACATATCGAGACCGCGACGGACATGAAACAGACTCGCGATATCGGCTGCCAGGAGGCGCAGGGATTTCATATATGCCAGCCGCTTTCAGGTCACGATCTTGGCGAGTTTGTAGCGACTCTGGCGCTCTCCGACACCTCATCGCTGGATCTCGCCGCTACGACTTAACCGAGCCATTATTTGAACCCGTTCACACTTTTTCCAACGGCGATCCAACGCGTTGCAGCGCCGCCCGATGGTCATCCTGATGCAATGGTTGCCCACGACGAACGAGCCTGAAAGACGGGCGGAGCAGTTTCAATGGCTACAAGTATCAATCGATTTAGGGCAACACTACAGGCGCTCACCGGTATTGCGCTCGCACTGATCGCATCGTCTGCAATGACGTCGGAGACCGCGGCGGACAGCACGTCGAAACCGGCACCTGAGAAGAGCTACATCGTCAAGGCGAGTTCCAGCGATATGGCGGCCAGCCGGGTGACCGACGCAGGTGGCAAAGTCCTTAGCCGACTGGGGATCATCGACGCCGTCGGCGCACGACTCACAACCGAGCAAATTGAGGAACTCGAATCGTTGCCCGGTATTCGGGTTTACGAGAATCGGGAGGTCACCGCCAACGGACGGAAGTCCAAGCGCGACCGGACATCCGACTCCGGCACCGGTACCGGAACACAGTCGCTGACAACAGAAACCGAGTTGACACAAACGGAGTCGGCATCGGAGGACGAGATCGCTTCGACCGAGGCAGCAACCGCCGAATCGACCACCGAATCGACGGAATTCTCACGGGATACGTCGGCAAATGGCTACCTCGAGTGGTCCGAGGTGCAACGCATGGTTTCCCGCGTGCCTTACGAGCATCCGCAGCTGGTCAATGTACCGGACGTTCACAACAGCTACTCGCTGGCGAAAGGCGTCACGGTCGCCGTGATCGACACCGGCCTGTGGTGGGAAGCCGACACCATACTCGAAAAATCGCCGATCGCCCGCTTCGACACGACCGACAGGCCCATGGCCGACGATCCTCATGGCCACGGAACGCATGTCGCGAACATCATCGCCAGCGATCGTCACGCCGAGAACGACATTTACGAAGGCATTGCGCCACGAGCCGACATACTCGCCGTGCGTGCATTCGATTATGACGGCAGCGGCACCTATCTGGATGTCATTGAAGCCATTGACCTCGTCGTCGCCCACAAAGACGATTACAACGTGCGTGTTCTGAACCTCTCGTTCAGTGCGCCGCCACAATCCTATTACTGGGACGATCCGCTGAATCAGGCGGTCATGAGTGCCTGGGACAACGGCATCGCCGTCGTCGTGTCGGCGGGCAATGCCGGTCCATCGGCCATGTCGATCGGCGTGCCCGGCAATGTACCGTACGTCATTACCGTCGGCGCGATGTCCGACAACTATTCCGCCACCGATCCAGGTGACGACCCACTCACGTCCTTCTCATCGGTTGGTCCGACGTTCGAGGGTTTCGTCAAACCGGAAATCGTGGCGCCCGGCGGACACATCGTTTCGGCATTGCCGTACGACGGCTACATCAGCACGCAACACCCGGAGTCGATGCTGTCAACGGAGCGCTATTTTGCCATGTCAGGTACATCGCAGTCGGCGGCAATTGTCAGTGGCATCGCGGCGCTCATGTTCGCCGTCGATCCGAGTCTGACCCCCGACGACGTAAAGTGCCGGCTGATGACGACGGCGCGCCCGGCAGTCGATGACACCGGACGACTGGCCTACAGCGTGTTCCAACAGGGCGCCGGCCTGGTCGACGCCTTGGCGGCCGTCCAGTCAGGTGCGAGCGGATGCGCCAACACCGGTCTCGACATCCGCAAGGATCTGCGCGGTCAACGACACTATGGCGGACCGGCGAATGTCGACGAGAACGGCAACTACTACATCATGGATCAGAACGGCGACCCTCTGGACGCCGACGGCTATCTGTGGAGCCGCGGCTACCTCTGGAGCCAGGGCTACCTCTGGAGCCAGGGCTATGTCTGGAGCCGCGGTTACCTCTGGAGTCAGGGTTATCTCTGGAGCCAGGGATATCTCTGGAGTCAGTCGTTGCCATGGGAGTACAGCACCGTCATCAGCAACGGACTTGCATCGCCGATGAACGTCAACCGCTGGGTCGAGCACGAATAACCGTTTGGAGGGACGATTGACAATGATCCGTCGGTCAACAAACCGCATCGCCAGATTCCGGCACTTGCTTGGTTGGACGCTGTTGCTCGCCCTGTCATCGCAGCCGTTGACGGTGACGGCCGAATCGCCAATGGTGTTTCGCGAGCTCGGCCTCGATGACGGTCTGTCGCAGAGCACGGTCAACGACACCTACCAGGACTCCCGCGGATTCATCTGGATCGCGACGGAAAACGGACTGAATCGATATGACGGCTACGACGTGCTGGTGTACGGGCGCGAGCCCGGCAACCCGGAGGCGCTCTCCAGCGACTACGTATGGTCAATCGATGAAGACAGGAACGGCAACATCTGGCTCGCCACGGATGGCGGCGGCGTTTCTGTCTGGGAACGTCAAACGGGACTGTTCCGAAGCTTCCGACACGCCGCCGACGACCCGCAGACCCTGTCGAGTGATGCGATACGCAATCTCCTCATCGCACGAGACGGAACCGTCTGGATTGCCACTCGCGATGCCGGCCTGAATCGAATTGAGCCCGGAACGAACGCGGTACAGCGACTCGATATCGGGTCGGACTCGGCGGTTGGCGTTCGGCAGATGTTCGCACTGCTGGAAGACCGTGACGGCAACGTCTGGGCGGGAACCAACGACGGCATATTGCGCTGGAACCGCGAATCCGACCGATTCGACCACTATCCGCTTGACGTGTCGCTGCGCGACAGAAACATCCTGTCCCTGATAGAGGACAGCAGCGGCAAGATCTGGGCCGGGACGTTCGAGGGAGGTTTGGTGCGTTTCGATCCAGCGGATTACAGCGTCGTCATCTATCGCAATGACCCGGACGACCCGAACTCTCTAAGCAATGATGACGTTCGGGCAGTATTCGAAGACGATGAAGCGCGGCTTTGGGTCGGTACGGCAGACGGGCTCAACCTGTTCGATCGCCGGACCGGAAATTTCTCACGCTATTTCGCGGATAGCGACAACCGCTATTCACTCAGCGACGATTTCATCATGTCGATCATGCAGGATCACGACGGGATGCTCTGGATCGGTACACGATCCGGCGGTGGCAACCGGTGGAACCCGCGCAGCTGGCGATTCGGACACCGGCACCCGGAATGGATGGACGGTGCGTACGTTACTTCGTTTGCCGACGATGCTGCAGGAAGCGTATGGATAGGCACGATCGGCGCCGGAGGTCTGCACCGCGTTGCCTCGTCCGGAGACTCCGAGACTCTCGAGTCGATTCTGGGCGATCAGTCCGAGTTGCCGGATCCGCGCGTCATGTCACTTTTGTACGATTCCGCTCACAACCTGTGGATCGGAATGATGACCGGCGGCCTTGCACGCCTGTCCGAAGATCGTCGACTGACGATGTACCGACACGACGCCGACAATCGTAACAGCCTGTCGGCCGACGGAATCATGTCGCTGTTCGAAGATCGCCTTGGTCGTATCTGGATCGGAACGTTTGGTGGCGGTGTCAATCTCTACGACCCGGAGACAGATCAGATTCACCGCTACCCGGACGAGGACGAACTCGACTCATCGCTGGGGGGAGCGCGCGCCACGGCAATTGCCGAGGATCGTAACGGCAAGATCTGGATTGGAACGGATGGCGCGGGACTGATACTGCTTGATCCGACGCACGGTACGATGCAGGAGTATGTCCACGACGCGGACAGCCCCGGATCACTGGGATCGAACACCGTCTACTCGATCCTTGTCGATCGCTCCAACACCGTTTGGCTCGGCATGGCAGGTGGCGGCCTCAGTCGCGTCGACGGGAGTTCCGCAAATCCGGCAGCCGTTCGCTTCTCGCATTTCGGGCGCAGCCACGCGATCAATGACGTCGTTTACGGCATCCAGGCCGACAACTCCGGTCTCCTGTGGCTCAGCACCAATCGCGGACTGACGAAATTCGACCCGCGTACCGAGCAAACCCAGACGTACTACAAATCGCACGGTATGCAGGACGAAGAATTCAATTTCGGCGCACACCACAAGTCCAGGGACGGGCGATTGATGTTCGGCGGTCCTCGAGGCTACAACGAATTCCTGCCGAATGTCGTCAATATTTCAGACCGATCGTTGCCTGTCGTGCTAACGCAACTCGACGTCCTGAATCGACCACTACACGCCGCCGGTGTCGTTCCTGAAGTTGGAGCAGTGGAACTCGCGTACAGCGACGACGTCGTCACCTTCGGATTCTCGGCGGTCGACTATGTTGATCCGGAACGCATTCGCTATGCATACCGCTTGCAGGGATTTGACTCCGATTTCGTGGATGCCGGAGACCAGCGGCGCGCAACGTACACAAACCTGGACGCCGGTCAGTATGTGTTCGAAGTCAAGGCAACCAACGCGCTGGGCGAATGGAACGATGTCTCGCTCAGGGTCCCGGTGACGGTTCACGCCGCGCCCTGGCAAACGGTTTGGGCTTATGCCGCCTACCTGGCGATTTTCATTGGCGGCCTTTTCTGGCTGTTGCGCCACCAAAACGATCGTATTCGTCGCGAGGAGGCCATTGCGCTAAACCTTGCACAAGAGGTTGAGCAGCGCACTGCCGAGCTACATCGCCGTAATGTCGAACTCAAGGAAGCCAGTGAGGCCAAAAGTACGTTCCTTGCCCGCATGAGCCACGAGATCCGTACCCCTATGAATGGTGTCATTGGCATGACCGAATTGCTGCGCGCCACGGACCTCAACGACCGGCAGAGCGAGTTCACGCAAACGATCTCTCAGTCTGCCGAATCGCTGTTACAAATCATCAACGATATTCTCGACCTCTCCAAGATCGAGTCCGGAGAACTGCAGCTGGACGACCGGGAGTTTGACCTGACCGACATTGTCGACGAAGCAACCGGGATCCTCGCCGTCGCCGCGGCGAAGAAGGACGTCGAGATACTGGGGCTTGTCGACCCGGACGTGCCGCAAAGATTACGTGGCGATGCTTACCGTTTGCGACAGATCCTGACAAACCTGATCGCCAACGCCGTGAAGTTCACCGATGAAGGCGAGGTTACGCTGAACGCCCGCTGTATTGGTGGCGATAGTACAACTCGGGTCATTCGAATTGACGTCACCGACAGCGGCATCGGTATCCCGGAGGACAAACTCCAGCACATCTTCCATCCATTCTCACAGGCCGACGAGTCAACCACACAACGATACGGCGGTACCGGCCTTGGCTTGTCAATTTGCCGTCAGCTCGTCGACCATATGGGCGGTGAAGTCGGCGTCGAAAGTACCTTGAACGTCGGGTCGACATTCTGGTGCGAGATTCCGTTCGAGTTTATCGGCACGTCGGATGCCGACAGCGACAAACCGCTTGACGGGCAACGCATCGTCATCGCGACGCCAGTTCGCTCCCTCTCTGGCGCCGTCTGCCGGCAGATTACGCACCGAGGCGGAAAGGCCGTCGCTGTTGCTTCGACCTCGGAGCTCAGGAATACGTTGGACGGAGATACGCAGGGCTTCGATTCTGTTGTCCTCGACGCAGATGGCATCGACGCGACGCAGCTGTTTCCGCTTGTCAGGGAGCTGCAGGAACGCTCGATCACGCCCATTTGCCTCAGTCGCAGAGCAGCCGAGCTGGAAGACGACAACGCGGCTCAGGATCTGAATATGACGGTTGTGCAGAAACCGGTCCGTTGGCGCTCGTTCCTCGAGAAGTTGCAATTCGAATCGGGTGCGTATCCTGCGCTGACCGTTGCCAACGATCCCTCTGCCGAGCAACGACGACCTCGCGTGCTGGTGATCGAGGACAATGACATTAACCAGTTAGTCGCCGAAGGCATGCTCGGTGAGCTCGGCTGCGATGTTTCTATCGCCGGCAGCAGCAAGATCGGTATCGCAAAAGCGACGACCGAATCGTTTGACCTTGTATTGATGGACGCGCATCTGCCGGACACTGACGGATTTGAAACCGCGTTGCTCATTCGGGCCTGGGAGAAAGGTCGCAGTCATATGCCTATTGTTGGCGTATCCGCCAACAGTGGCAACGAAATTGCCAGGCAGTGCGAACGTGCCGGGATGGACAGCTTTATCAGCAAGCCGTACACGCTTGAATCGCTTGAGGACGTTGTCCGCAGGTTGGTCTGGCAGCGACCTGCAGCGGGGCCTGCAGACGAGCAGTCGGGCATTACAGCATCACGATTCTCGTCGGTCAGGCTCGATGATGACGCTCTCAATGAAATCCGCGAACTGGAGTCGGCGAGCCGACCCGGCATTCTGAAGAGGGCACTGCAGACCTATCTCTCGAGCTCGCAGAAACTCGTCGGCCAACTGGACGAGGGAAGGCAGAATAGCTGCCTGAGAACCATGCGCGAGGCGTCGCACGCGCTCAAGTCGAGCAGCGCCAGTATCGGCGCGACCGACTTCGCCACCCTCGCGGCGCAGGTCGAATCGGCATGCCGCGACGGTAACCTAAAACTCGCACGTGAACTGTGCGAAGACGTCATTTCATCGCTGCAGCCTGTTCACGCTGCTGTCAACAACGAACTATTCAGGCAAGCGGTATGAGCCACACGGATCGATTGCCGTTAGCCCTGATTGCCGACGATGATGAGATGATGCAGCTCATGCTGTCGGAGGCTGCGGCTTCTGCCGGCTTTGAGGCTCATACGGTTGGCAACGGTAAAGACGCGGTAACTCTCGCCGCAGAACTGAATCCCGACATCTTTCTGCTCGATGTCAACATGCCCATCATGGACGGGTTTGCTGCCTGCGAACGCCTGCGCTGTTCCCCGGAGCACCGGCTGACCCCAATTGTCGTTGTTACGGGCGATGACGACTCCGAATCGATCGATCGCGCGTATCAAAGTGGCGCGACGGACTTTGTTTCGAAGCCGATTAATTGGTCGCTGCTGGCCCATCGTCTGCGGTACATCCTGCGTGGCGCGGAAAACCTGAAGACACTGCATGCCCGCGAGCAGAAGATTCACCGCCTGGCGTATTTCGACGATCTCACCGGCTTGCCCAATCGAGCCATGCTCCGTGAGCGTATTGAAGACATGGTGCAGACGTCGGTAAGCGACGACACCGAGATTGCGGTGATTCATCTCGATCTGGACGGCTTCAAACGAGTCAACGATTCGTTTGGGCAGAAAGTCGGCGACAAAATGTTGGCGGCGGTCGCACGACGGCTTAACACCAGCCTGGAAAAAGTCGCGTCGGGTCCTGGCGAGAATGCGACGCTCGCGCGTGTGGGCGGTGACGAATTTGTCGTTGCATTGAGGGCGGAGGCAGCGGACGAATTGGCTGTTGCCATTGCGGAAGAATGGATCGATTGCCTGCAACTCCCGTTCAAGCGAGATGGCAATGAACTGCACATGACGCCCAGTATCGGTCTGGCCTGCTCGCCCGACCACGGCGACTCCGCCGAAGCGCTGCTCAAGAACGCCGGCGCGGCGATGAATGCCTCGAAGAGAACCACTGCCGGGGCATACACATCATTTTGTGATGACATGCGCGACGCGGCTCTAAGTCGGGTTCAGTTCGAGAGCGCGCTCCGCGATGCATTGCGTCATAACCGGCTGGAGATGCACTACCAACCAAAGTACTCAGTCGCGGACGGTCAGATTGCCGGGCTTGAGGCGCTCATGCGCTGGCATGATTCGAAACGCGGTTGGGTATCGCCACTGGACATTGTCGCGCTCGCCGAGGAATCGGGGTTGATTCTCGATATCAATCGTTGGGTTGTCGACACGGTCTGCTCGCAGCTCGCGGACTGGTGCGATCGAGGCGTCGCCGTTCCGGTCGCCATAAACATCTCCGCCACTGAGTTCGTGTACGGTGACCCTGTTGCGCTGATTAGAGACGCATGTGCACGACACGACATTGACCCGAGCCTGATCGAAGTAGAGATCACAGAGTCGACCTTGCTGAACGACGTTGAAAGCACGTGCGCCGTTCTCGCCGAATTAAAAGCGCTTGATGTGTGCGTTTCCGTGGATGATTTCGGCACCGGTTACTCGTCGCTGGCATATCTGAAACGATTCGATATCGACGTGCTTAAGATCGATCGGTCGTTCGTCGATGAACTGGGCAGCAGCTCAGAGGATCGTGCGATCTGCCGTGCCATGATTGCGCTTGCCAGGAGCCTTTCGTTGAGCGTAGTTGCGGAAGGCGTGGAGACTTTCGAGCAGCACAGCTGGCTTGCGTCCCATAGCTGCGATTATGTGCAGGGTTACCTGTGGAGCAAACCTCTCAATGCCGTTGACGTCTCCGGACTGCTGCTCGAATCCGACCAGGCAGGCGCCGACGACGAAGACCGAAACATTCCGGCGTACGATCGTTGTCGCGAAACCGGTTCTTTCCAGCCGCCCTTAATCAGGTCGCAACGATGAACAGACACGTGCAATGAAACACATGCCGCCGGTGACGCCAGCCGGAATTTTGGTTTTTCGCTCCTCCGCGACCATATTTGGTCCTTTTGCAGTGCCCTGCGATAACGAACTTAGATCAGCAGGGCGGGAAACGTAAGGTTTCCAAAACTAGTGCGCAAAAAATTGGATTTGACGGTTTTATCGGGTGACCAAGCGGAGCCGGTACGCGTCACTAGGTCGACTGAATACAAAAAGAACAAGCCATGGAATTCGGTGATCTCATTCTTCTCGCAGACGGAACGTCCAGCGTCCAGCAAATATCGACATCGTTGCAATTATCAACGCAGCAAACTCATGAGTTGATCAACACCGTGTCGCCGATTTTCATCGCCGCGCTGCACCGGCAAACGGCCGATGACCGCGGCCGCTTTCAACTCCGTCAGCTGGTGCAGTCCGGCGGTCCGCAACAGTTCATCGACAAACCATTGTTGCTGGATGCCAGCGTCGCCGACATTGAAGGCCACTCGTACCTAAGGCACCTGTTTGCCACAGATGCCGCCATTGGCGCGACTGCGACGTTTGTTAGCAAAGCGACAGGTATCGACGTCAGTACGGTACAGCGTGCGCTGCCCCGGCTTGCCAGCATCTTTTTCGGTGCAATCTGTAAGAAGATTGCCGCCAATCTGTAAGCCGTTCAGCGCCCTGTCGGCGGCAACGTTTCGTTCCAGTGCAACGCGTTGTATTTTTCGAGGATCTCTAACGTTTTCTCGAGCGGGATCGCCTCAAGGCGGCCGCGGCGGCTTTCCACCGTTGTCGCCTTCAGGATCGCGTTGTAGATGGCCTCCTCGGTTGCCTCGGCGGTGGCCGCGAACAGCGGCGACATCGATTCATTGACCAGTTTCGGTGTCGTAACAGGACGACGGCTGCTTCGCGGTCGTCGCACTGACTGGTCGGTTGAGAAAGCGATCACGTAGTCACCCGAACCGTTGTGGGCGAATGACCCGGTGCGCGCGAGACCCATCATGGCACGCATCGCGAGTCGGTCCAGGCTTCTCGCATTCAACGGTGCATCGGTGGCGACGACGATCATGATCGAACCGTCCTCGCGGTCATCCGTACGCATGGTTGCTTCGAGTTCGCCGCGGTAGGCGTAGTCGCCCAGCTCACGGCCGACCGGCGCACCATTCATCGACAGCGTGCCACCAAAATTGGTCTGCACCAGCACACCCACGGTGTAGCCGCCGAGCGCCGACGGGAGCACGCGGGAGCTCGTGCCGATGCCACCCTTCCAACCGAAAGCCTGCGTGCCTGTTCCGGCGCCGATGCTGCCTTCCGCCACCGGGCCGGTCGCTGCGTTCTCGAGCGCCGCGAAGACCTCCGTATTCCCAACGGGGTCCAACCACATGTCGTTCACAACTGAATCGTTGGTCTCACCGACGACGGGATTCAGCGTGTGTTCGCCCATGCCGGGCTGTTCGTACATCCATTCCTTGAGTGCGTTGGCGGCGCTCCAGACACAGAGCGTGCAGGTGAGCAATATCGGTGTCTCGATCTCGCCGAACTCGCGCACCTGGGTTTCGCCGATCAACTTGCCGTAGCCATTGCCGACATGGATCCACGCCGGCACCGGATGCGTGTACAGATTGCCGGGGCCGGGAATGATTGCCGTGACCCCGGTTCGAATAGCCTCTCCCTCAATGCGGGTCGCGTGCCCGACGCGCACATGCTCGACGTCCGTGATGGCGTTCAGCGGCCCCGGAGCGAATGTGCCGACGACCAGCCCGATGTCTCGAGCTCGCGGCCGTTCATCGCCCTCGGCCAGAATCGCGACCCCCGGTGATAAGAAAAGTAAGCAGAAAAGGAGCATGGAGACTGATTGGTTCCAAAGCATGGTAGCCTTCCCTTCGTCGGCTGGGTTACGCCGAGAATGACACACTGGGCCGCGAAGTCGAGCCCCGGAAGCCGTTGCGATGAACCTCAGGATTCGGCCGGCGATCGCCGGACTGCCGCTTTCCCCTACGCTGGGCGCCAATCAGTCCGCGCTGGCGAGTATCGACGGCGGGCAGCCGCTATTGCACATGGGCTTCGGGCAATCTCCGTTCCCGGTACACCCGAGGCTGGCCGACGCCCTGGCCCGGGCGGCAACACGAAATGCCTACGACGATGTTGCCGGCCTCGCGGAACTGCGTGCCCGGGCGAAGTCCTATTTCTGCGCCCGGCTCGGCCTCGACGCCGGCGCATACGAGTGTGTCGTCGCTCCCGGCAGCAAGCTGATCCTTTACGCGCTGCAGATGGCCATCGAGGGCGACCTGATTCTGCCGATGCCCTCATGGGTGAGCTACGCGCCGCAGGCGGCGATGCTCGGAGACCGCGTACACTGGCTGCCGGCAGACCTCTCGGACGGCAGCTATCACATCGATGCGAACCGCCTGGAGACATTGATCGTCGATGAAAAGCGTCGTGGCGCCAACCCGACGAAACTGATCCTGAACTCCCCCAATAATCCCACCGGCCTGGCGGTGCCGTCGCAGGACTTCGAGGAAATTGTCGATGTTTGCGAGCGCTACGGCATCTTCCTGATCAGCGATGAGATCTATGCACTGACGGCATACGATGGCACACGGCAAAGCATCGCTGCACAGTGTGCCGGGGCAGCCGCGGTGACGATCGGTCTCTCGAAACACTTGTCTCTCGGCGGCTGGCGAGTCGGGTTCGGGTTGGTACCGGTCGCTCAGGGTTCCCTCGTCAACGCGCTGAACGCCATCGCAAGCGAGACCTGGTCCTGCGTTGCCGCACCGATACAGCAGGCCGCCCTGCTGGCCGTATCCGATGACGGCGACATCGAAGACTACATTCGCCGCTGCACGAGCATTCATGCAGCCGTGGCGCGCGTCGCTGCGGAACGTATCGCGAGCGCGCCTGTCGATTGCCCACGAGCCCGGGGTGCTTTCTACCTCTGGCCCAACTTCGAACCGATTCGGCAGCGCCTGATGGAGGCAGGCGTCCTGACGTCTCGGCAACTCGCCAACGCCCTGCTCGAACAGAAACGGGTACTGGCGTTGCCCGGTTCCGCCTTCGGTGCACCACCCGATCTGCTGGCTTTACGCCTTTCTGTCTGCGACTACAACGGGGCCGAGGCACTTGTGGTCTGTGCGGAGGACGAAGTTGACCCGGACCGGGTTGCTGATTTTGCGCCGCGGGTCGTTGCGGCGGCGGTTGCAATAGCGGCGTTTGCGACTCTGGGGCGGTGATGCGCCTGTGAGTTGCCGCAATATGCGTGTCGAAAGAATGAGCGACAAGCGCTTTGAGCGGTGCTCATCGAACGCAACGCCGCTACTGCAACGACTCGTTCCGTAGTACTTCAAGGAATTCGCCACCGTACCGATCCAGCTTCTTCTGGCCGACACCGCTGATACCCAGCATCTCGCCTTCGGTCCGGGGTCGGTACACGAGCATCTCCTGCAGCGTTTTGTCGTGGAAAATGACGTAGGCGGGTACGTTGTGTTCCGTTGCAAGTTTCTGGCGACAGCCGCGAAGCGCTTCCCACAGGTCCGCATCTTCGTCGGCGATGACATGCTGTTGGGTTGAGCGCCTGGCGGCGACAACCGCTTTTTTCGGGTCCTCTCGCAAGCGGACAGGTGTTTCACCACGCAGCACGCCGCGACTCGACTCCGTTAGTACCAGTGCACCGTACCGCGCGGCGTCCGATCGCAAATGCCCGGCGACGATCAACTGCCGTGCCACTGATCGCCAGGTTGTGGCGGGCAGGTCCGCGCCGACGCCAAATACGGTGAGTTGATGATGCCCGTGCTGCAGCACCTTGTCGGTCTCCTTGCCGAGCAGGACATCGACAAGATGGGCGGCACCGAATCGCTGCTGTGTTCTGTACACCGCGGACAACAGCTTCTGCGCGGCTTCCGACCCGTCCCAGGTTTTCGCCGGTGTCTGGCAACCGTCACAGTTACCGCAATCTTCAGGTTGTGAATCGCCGAAATACGCGAGCAGTGGCCGACGCCGACAACCGGTAACCTCGCACCAGCCGAGCAACGCATCCAGCTTGGCGCTTTCAAAGCGCTTGAACTCTTCGCCGGCCGGCGACTCGTCGAGCATTTGCCGCAATCGCACGACATCCTGCAGGCCGTAGACCATCCAGGCAGCGGCCGGCTCGCCGTCGCGACCCGCACGGCCTGTCTCCTGGTAATAGGACTCAATGCTTTTCGGCAGATCGAGATGCGCCACGAAGCGAACGTCCGGTTTGTCGATGCCCATGCCGAACGCGATAGTGGCAACGATGATCACGCCATCCTCGGTGAGAAAGCGGCGCTGGTTTTCGGCGCGCACGTCGGCGTCGAGGCCGGCGTGGTAGGGCAGCGCATCGAACCCCTGCCCGTTCAGCCAGGCGGCCGTGCTCTCGGTCTTCTTGCGCGACAGGCAATAGACGATCCCCGCCGCATTGCGGTACTCCTGCAGAAACTTCAGCAGCTGTGCGCGGGCGTCGGTCTTTACCTGCACGGCGAAACTGATATTGGGCCGATCGAAAGGTGCAACGAATTTTGCCGGTGCATTGAGCTCGAGACGCTCGACAATCTCTTCCCGCGTCTTGTCCGTCGCCGTGGCCGTAACCGCCATTCGCGGCACGCCGGGGAACAGCTGTCCAAGGTCACCCAGCCCGAGATAGTCCTGTCGAAAGTCGTGGCCCCACTGCGACACACAGTGTGCCTCGTCGATAGCGATGATCGACAACGGAATGTCTCGCAGCATGGCGCGAGTGTGTTCCATGACCAGCCGCTCCGGTGCCACATACAACAATTGCAGCCGCCCTTCGCGAAGCTTTGTCATAGCAGCCCGCTGTTGTTCGGACGACTGACTGGAATTCAAAAACTCCGCTTCGATACCGAGCTCGCGCAGCGCCATCACCTGGTCCTGCATCAACGCGATCAACGGCGAGACCACCAGGCCGGTGCCCTCCCGCAACATGGCCGGGATCTGGTAGCACAGCGACTTGCCGCCACCGGTCGGCATGATCACGAGCGAATCGCGACCCTGCATCGCCGTCTCGATAATTTGCTCTTGATCGCCCCGGAAGTGCGGGTAGCCGAAGACTTGTTTGAGGATGGTTTGAGGGGATGGGGTATTGGCGTTTGTCATTGAGGCGACATTGCGGCAGCCTGCCGGATCACACCGGGACCAAAGTCAACGATATATGGCACGTCGTTCACGACAACTGCGAGTGATGGCCCGGATCTCGTTGGATTCGGGTTTGGTGTTCCCGTGCCAAGCATTACCACTTGTGTAATTTTCGACGGCTCATACTCGGCTTGCGCAGAAATGGTGACCGAGAGCAGACACAAACATACCCACATTCGCAGCAGAACGGACATTCGCAATCTCCATACATTAGGCACCAGACGTATTCCTGAGATGGTACCCTCAAATCGATTTTCATAACTAGCACCGGGCGACAAGTGAGCAAATACAGTTTCATGAACGACTACAGCGAAGGCTGTCACCCAGAGATATTGCGGGCCCTGAGCGACAGCAATATGCAACAGCACTTGCCGTATGGCGGTGACGAAATCTGCAACCGCGCGAAGCAGTCAGTTAATGCCCAGCTCAGCCCCGTTAATGCCGATATCTACTTCGTCACAAGCGGCACACTCGCAAACCTGGTCATTGCTGCAAGCATTCTGAAGCCACATGAAGCGGTAATCGCAGCCGATTGTGGGCACATCGTGACCTTCGAAACGGGTGCCATTGAAGCAACAGGGCACAAGGTGATTGTCACATCAGCCGAAAATGGAAAACTGACGGCCGCCGCGATCCAGTCAGTCATGAACGATCACATTCATTTTCCGCACACCGTTCGTCCGCGTGTGGCCTATATCTCGAATACGACGGAGTTGGGAACCGTGTATTCGCCGAGCGAGCTCAAAGATATATCGAATGTCTGCGAGGCAAACGATCTTCTGCTTTGGCTGGACGGAGCCCGACTCGGCGCCGCTATCGTCGCCGATGATGACTTGTCACTCAGTGATGTTGCTGAACTTACCGATGTTTTCTGGATAGGTGGCACAAAGGCTGGCGGGCTGGCTGGTGAGGCCATTGTGATTTCCAACCCTGCCCTCGCCGCAGATTTTGCCTTCGCCATAAAGCAACGAGGTGCGATGCTATCGAAGGGGCGCTTTCTCGGCTGCCAGTTTGAAACGCTGTTCAAGGATGGCCTGCTCTTCAGGTGCGCCCGACGGGCACACGAACTGGCACAGGACTTTTCGCGCTCAATAGTCAACGCCGGGTTCCAGCTGTTTGTCGAAACCGAAAGCAACCAGATTTTCGCAATATTGCCAGATTCGTTAGTCACTCAACTCCTGGAGCGATTCGATTTTTATGTCTGGCGCGAACTCGACGATGGAAACTCGATCGTGCGACTGGTGGCATCGTGGGCAACTGATGAAGAGCAAATTGAAGCGTTTGTTGCGATTCTCAATGACGCTCAAGCGTCACGAAGCAATTCGTGAAGTTAGTAACAAGGCCACCACGAAGATACTGGTGGTAGTGGCCATCTCAACCCCTGAACATCCCCACTCCTACTTCTTCGGCAACACATCTTCAAACTCGTCTGACGACTTCCAGTCTGGCTCCGGCGTAGTTCGACCTTTCTTGGGAACGAACTCAGACGAACTCACGCGCTTGAATTGATGTACATAGCGCGGGCAATTGACAAACAAATTTCGAATCGCGATCCGCACAATGTATTGAGCTTCCTTGTAATCTGAAATTAGCGGATCCTGAGTGTCAACAGTGGCTGTGCCGTGAAGCCGAAGGCGCAGCGGGTTTTCGAAATCGATAAACAACAGACCGACGTCACTGTTGTTCGAGATATTACCTGCGGTGAGAAACATGCCATTTCCGTCGTACCCAGGAAACGCGATAGTCTTTTCATCAACAGCACGAACGAATCCAACCGGACCGCCCTTGTAGGACACCGTTGGTCGTCCCTGGCTGTCGACGGTGCTGATGAAAAACAGATCACGCGACTCTATAAATGCACGGTCGCGCTCTTCGAGCTCATCGTGCACGATGACATCGACAAGACGGTCCGCCAGCCGGCGGGAATCGAACTCGTCCTGAAAGTACCTGTTACCTTCGTGATAGATGTCAGTCACTTATGCCATCCGACTGGTTGGATTCGACAAGTTTGCTATAACTTTGCCAATCGATGTTGGAGCCACAAAATACGAGGCCGACACGCTTTCCTGCGTGAGCGTTCGCGAGTTTGAGAAATGCCGCTGTCGATGCCGCGCAGGCTGGCTCGACGGCGAGTTTCATATCGTCGAAAATGAGTGTCATCGCCGATCGAAGCTCATCGTCGTTGACGGTGCAAAGTTCGTCGATATTTGAACGGCACATTTCGAAGGGATAGGGCAACGTCATCGGTGGCGCGAGGCTGTCAGCAATGGTATTCGGCACGCCGATGTTCTCAGCCCGCCCTGATGCGAAGCTCTGCACCATGCTGCTTGCACCCTCTGGTTCAACCCCAACAATATAGCAGTCGGGATTCAGCTGCTTCGTAACGGCCGCAACCCCGCCTGCCAGTCCACCGCCGCCGATCGAAATTATCATCACGTCTACCGGTCCAGCCTGATCAAAAAACTCAAGTCCCAGTGTCGCGGTACCCAATGCCGTATTGCGACCATCAAACGGGTGAATAAACGTCCTTCCTTCAGCCTTCGCAATTTCGTCGGCCATCGCAAATCCGCTTGGCCCGTCATCGGCAATCAGGATTTCGGCACCATACGCTTGCGCCATCGCGACGCGCGCCGGATTCGCCGAGCTTTGCATCACCAGCTTTGCATCAACTCCGGCGGCGTTGGCCGCATAAGCAACCGCGACAGCGTGGTTGCCGGCGCTCATTGCTGTTATGCCCCGCGCTCGCGCAGTGTCACCGAGTCGCAAAATATTGGAAAGCGCACCTCGCGCTTTGAACGTACCGGCGAACTGGAACACTTCGAGTTTCGTGACAACGGACGTGTTTGGTGCAATCGCCGATCGCAGTTTTTGGCCGGCCCATTCCATGACTGGCGTAGTAAAGATGTGCGCGCCAATCAGATCGGCAGTCGCCCGGGCATCACTAACGGTCAGCGAATTGTCCACTTGCCTACAGCCCCCGAAACGTCTGTTCGATCACCTGCGACGAGCGATCGGTAACCGCCTGTTGCCAATCCGGATCTGCCGGGTAGTGATGCTCAAGAATTTTCTTTTTGATTTCGAGGCCGGTGGGAGAACGGACATCCCCGTAATGTGTCAGCCAATGATCGTCCAGCAGAGACTGTAAACTAACGAACGGCGGGTAAGTGCCGAACTCCAGGACAATTGCACTCAGGCAGGCGTCTGGAAGCGCCGAGCGAATTCCATCCGTTGGGTGACCTTGAACGCGGTGAAACCGTTCTGCAGTCTCATCGCTCGTATCGTTGGGCGCGTCCACCCAGCGCCCGTAAATGGCCTTCACCCTTTCCAGGTCTTCTCCGGACTGCATGGTCACTGCCGATCCGTAACCATAGGGCCCGAGGCCACTGTGGTACTCGACAACCCGTACCTGTTTCGCGGTCGCCGAAAACGGCTCAAGAATCCTTCGCAACAGACGATTTGACCAGACTGCCTCGCTACCGCCATAGGCAAATCCCTTCGCATACTGATACTGGCCGCCCATCACCGCATCGACGTACTCGTTGATGCTGTTCGCAGCGACAAATTCCGCGTGTATGCGATTCGCCCGGTCGCGCTCGGCCCCTCGAAACTCCCTGCAATCAATGGCGGTACGCAGTTCCTCATACCTGGCATTCTCGGGGACGGGATCGTCGAAATTCAGGAAGTTTCGCGCCAGGTCGACATTGTCTTCGTTGTTTCTTCTAAGGTGTGCGGCGCCCCAGCAGTTCAGCGCATGAATCAGCAGCACCGCCGTATCGTCCGGCAGCTCCCGCCACGATCCCCTGGCAACGAACCGTGACTGGCACGCAGACCCGCATAAAGTTTCAACACCGTGAGTCCCGGAAATCAGGACAACGAGCTTCTCCGCTTGCTGGCTGCCGATTAGAACCGTATCTGTCGACAGCGCCTCACCATTTGGTCCCGGGAGAGGATGATGGTAGGTAGTTACAGCCAGATCGGCACTCTCCGCCCGCTGTCGAAACAGTGCTCGCGCCTCCGTGTAACTTCTGCTAAAGAACGGCTGCAACTAGGCACTCATCATTCGATAATCTTAACGGGAGGCTTGGGTCGCTTGTCCCACTTGAGCTGGAATACATCGGGCCTTGCATAATGCCCGGCGCCATCCATGAACCATTTCGGGAGTGAGCGTGCCGCGAGGTCTATCTCCGCAGTGACGATCGTCTCCTTATCAAAGACCGGTTCGACCAGGTACTCGCCCATCGGCGAAATGATTGCACTGCCTCCATGCATCTCAAAATGATGGCCCTCGTCCCCGACATCGGGCATGCCGTCCGGAATCCCGGATGGCGAAAGTACATCTCTCGCGACGATGACGAAACACCCGTTCTCGTATGCCAATTGTCTGGTGCAGGCATCAATACCGGCATTCAGGAACGCATGTCCCGGCCACGCGGCCGCGTGCACCTCGCAATTCATTGTGCAGAGCGCATAACGGGCGGGAGCCATGTGATGTTCAAAACACAACAAGCCGCCAAGGCGCCCTGTCGAGGTTTCGTAGACATTCAGATCCGAACCATCACCCCTGCCATGTACAAGTCGTTCAGTTTGTGTGGGGACCAGCTTGCGGTGGCAACCAAGTAACGCGCCGTCATCAGCGACAAACATCTGTGAGTTGTACAGTGTTGCGCCATCGATCTCATGTCCGCTCATGACAACGTTGCAACCGTGCTGAGCCGCAGCCTTCCGGATCAGCGCCATCTCCGGACCGTCCAGTGTAATGGCGGCGTTGAAATAGACTTCACGCCATGCCTGGTATACTGGGGATGCCATCTGCGCACCCGAGTAGTAGGGATAACCCTGCAGCCAGAGCTCGGGAAATACCACGAGCGTCGCGCCCTCATTCGCCGCCGCCGCAATCGCGTCGCATGCCTTTTCCGCACCGCGTTCAGGATCGTGAACAACTGGCGACCACTGCACCGCTGCGGCAATAAATTTACTCATCCGAAACTCTCCACCAACCTGCTAGCATTTTTGTCGTCCAAGACCCGCCGGCAACAGGTTCGAATATTCCACCAATTCGAGAAACTGTCCCAGCCGATCTCTTCGATACCCATCAACATCCATGCTCTCGTAGTCGTAGAATCCCTTCTTCTCTCGGAGTCCGTTTCGACCCTTGCGCATATTTTCCTCTATCACACCTGGCGCCTTATAACGTGCTTCATCGACAGTTCGCGACATGTGTCTGGACGCGTGGTACAGAATGTCATTACCGCCCCAGTCAATAAACTCGAGCAACCCCAGCACGGCAAATCGCAAACCGAAGCCAACGCGCACGGCTGTGTCAATGTCCTCCACGGTTGCGACACCTTCCTCGACCAGCCTTGCCGCTTCATTCATCGCCAGGGCCTGAATACGCGGCACGATGTAGCCGGGTGACGCGGCACATTTCACGGGAACTTTGCCGATAGCCTCAAGGGAATCGTGAACTCGCTGGTAACTCACATCACTGGTTGTGTCACCAACAGCAACCTCTACCAGCGGCATCAGATGTGCGGGATTCAACCAGTGTGCATTGAGAAACCGCTCTGGTCTATCGACCATCGCGGCAAGTTCATTGACATCCAGAGTCGATGTTGTCGATGCGATGACGGTGTCCTGACTCAGAATACTGTTTGCCCACTCAAGCGCCTGTTGTTTGAGCTCAAGCGTTTCCGGCAACGCTTCATACGCAATTGTCGCCGCCCCGGTATTGTCATATGCGCTCGCAGACACGGTCGAAATCCGCGCCAGCGCGGCCTCCACACCTTCTGCGTCAAGATACCCGAGTTCCGCTGTAAATCGCAGGTCGTCGCGGATATCGGAATGCACAGACGCCGCGAGCTCGTCGAAAGCCGCCGGGCTTCGTTCTTTCAGGTCGACAAGGACGACATCGCAACCCGCGAGCGCATATGACTGCGCGATTCCACGCCCCATACGGCCTGCGCCAATGACCAGTATGCTGTCACTCATTACGAATTTCTGCCGAACCCTTCGTGGAGAAGCCGCCGAACCCGCTCTCGCTCCAGCTTCGCCAACCCGAGACTCTCGAGTGTTCGACCTTCGCTGTACAAGTCCCTACCAGTAATCGCACTGGCAATCGCCAGCATGCCCTCTGAAATTCGCATGGGTTGTCCCGCCCAGCGGCCAATCGAGCTGAACAACGACAGACCGATCGCCGTATCCTCGAGCATGTATCGGTGCGTGCACAGATCAATATCCTCCCGCCAATCCCCACTGTCGGTCAGCTCCTCGTGAGCCGCCCTGCCGTACATCCACTCATCGCCCTCTTTCGCATAGTGATCTTTCAACGGAAAGTGCGGGGCTTTGTAGCCGAGAGCTTCACGCAGTTCGATTCTTTCCTGGTCCAAACGGTCTGTCACACGACGGATCGACGGCTGCGTACCCTCGTTGTGAATATCCCATGTTGCAAAATGTTCCAACGGGCCGGCGTTCATCAGGATCAGCGGCGGGTGAATAATCGGACCCGCATTCATCAGTGCACCGCTTAACGCATCTTCACACCGCTCGACCGCCGGGTAGGCTTCCTCCAAAACTTCGAAAGCGTGCTCCGAGTTTCGTGCGGGGAATACTCCCGTCGGCAGGCGCGTTGCGTAGCCGCTCACAACTACATCAACAGGCCCGTGCTTTCGAGCCAGGTATGGCAATGTGCCGGTTTCGGCAAAGCTAACGTCGACGCCGGGCTGAGAATCATGCAGCGCCCGGGCGAAGATGTAGCTTCCAAATGTACCCGGCGGCAAATAGACAACCTGGCCGGCCTCCAGGTGTGGCGCCATCCTGGCAGCAAGGTCTTCGTGTGTGGTTGCGGGCAGTGGAATCACGATCAGCTTCGCACCCCTGATCGCCTTACCAAGATCAGTCTCAAGGTTGTTCATCGGCACGTGACGCGATCCGTGCCGGTCTTTGACATTTAGCCCGCCTGCTGCTCTGACTGCCTCATGTGCCTCCGCATCCCGGCGCCACCAACAGAGTTCATGGCCCTTCTCCGTAAATTCGGCTGCGGCTGCAAAGCAGCCGTGGCCGCCACCGATGACCGTAATTTTCACGTTGTTATCCTCATTCGTTTCTCAGGGTGGACACGTAAACAGACAACTCATGAACTGAATCATCTGTCAAAGCCGATACTGCTGCTCTCATCTGCGCTCCGGACTGATCGACTTCATGCGCCCCTCTGATGCCGTCGCGAAATTTCAGCAGTTGATCCTGGATATACCAGTCGTCAAGTCCAGCGATAGCAGGCGCCGACAGATCCGGATTACCTTCGCCCAACTCACCATGACATGCCACACACTGCAGGTAGATTTTGTCTCCCCTACCGGTTTTTGCTTCCATCGTCGGCTGTGGCGCCGTTCTCTCCATTGAAGCCACAAAGTCGGCGACAGCGTTTATGTCTTCATCGTCAGTGAAGATCGAAGCAATCAGATTCATTTGCCGCCCGGCCAAATCTTCGATCGACGCACCTCGAACACCGTCTCGAAATTTTCTCATCTGTTCCGCAACGTAGTCGGCATCCATCCCCGCGATAGCGGGCGCTCCAATTGCCTCATTACCGCTACCGTCGATCTCGTGACAGGATTGACAGGGGTAGAACAGTGTTTCACCCGCGTCCGCAGTGACCATCGCCAAAGCAAGAACAACAGCGACCAGTGCGAATCGCACATGTCCAGTTCGGTCACACACGATCTAAGTCTCGCCCGGGGCTTGCATGCCGTTACCCATGTCCATGATTACGAGCCACCTTCCATCAGCCTGGCGCTCCCACACGATCATGAACTTGCCCCAGCGCTCACCCGCGACACCGGGTGGTGCAGCGTCTGATTTCGCCTCAAAGTCGGCAACGAACTGACCGCGGGTCCATGCCCAGTCTCCGTTGCGCCGCACTTCATCAATTTCGGCATCAAGTCTATTGATGGAGAAGTTCGCCGCTACTGCCTCCGCGAAACTACGAATCGCTACCTTACCTTCAAGCGGCGGTAACCCGTCGTGCAGTGCCACTGCATCGTCAGCGAAAACCTCCATCCATCCATCGGTATCGCCGGCAACGTACGGATCGACGTAACGGGTCTGAAAGTCGGTCTTCAGGTTCGGCTCGGTACCGGCCGACTTGTCTGATTCAGCACAACCGCAAAGCACCAGTACCACCAACGTCCAAACCAGTTGCCTCATTCTTCTCTCCCGCCTCGGTAGGGTCATCATACGTTTGACTGGCTATCAATGGCTTATGCGCCGAGGGCCGCGGTTTATGCAATGTGACGTGCGATCGCAAAATCGTTGATCTTTTTGCATAAAGCGCACGCGACACATAGGACTACAATAGTGCATCAAGGTAAGGGGTTCACGATGCCATCCAAAAGCCGACGGTGGTTTATTCAGGCTGCGCTAGCGGGCGCGACGGCATCTGTCGCCGGCTGCAGCAGGCCGCGCAGCGATGGCCTTTCCGCTGACTCAAACAGCATCGCGCTGCCGAGAATTGCGGGCTTCGGCGGTCGGGTCATCGAGAAATCGGCGCCCGGCTACGACAAGTGGCGTCGCGGGATGATCTGGCAGTCACGCAAACCACCGCGCTTTCCTGAAATGATCCTGCGCCCTCACAACGATAGCGACGTTGCCGCTGCAATGCGGTTCGCGAGCTCGGAGGGACTGAATGTTAGCGTACGATCCGGTGGACATCATGTATGGGGTGCAAGCCTTCGAGACGGTGGCATTCTGCTCGACCTGTCGGAGTTCAAGCAGCTCTCGGTGGCGGGATCGCGCGGTACAGCCGATGTCGGCCCGTCGCTTTGGGCCAGCGACCTGATGGCGGGACTCAAATCACACGACCAGGGTTTTCCGGTCGCCCACTGCGCTACCGTGCCGCTCGGCGGATATGCCCTCGGTGGTGGTCTCGGCCTGAATGGTGATGAATGGGGCGGGATGGCCTGCAACAATATTCTGGGCGGTCGCGTCGTCACTGCCGATGGTGACAATCTGTCTGTCGACGAGAATTCGCACGCGGACTTTCTATGGGCGATGCGCGGCGGCGGTGGAGCGCTGCCCGGCGTCGTGACGGAGTTCCGGATCAAGACTTTTGACCGACCCGCCCAGGTGTTCAGCTCAACCTACGTCTTTCCTCTTGCGATGCTGGATTCGGCATTGACATTGCTTGACGGAGTGGTCGATCTCGGGCCGCGCAATACGGAGCTGCTGGCACTCATGCTTCACAATCCCCAGGCGCCGCCGGACGCACCCGCCGAGATGAAAAAAGCGATCGCCGTACGCGCTCAGGTATATGAAGATGATATTTCGACGGCTGCGCCGGTTCTCGATGCCATTGCCGCTATCCCGTCGGCTGCGAAGAGTGTCTTCAGCCTGCCAGCGATGACGGAGTCCTTTGAAAAATTGTTTAGCGACAGTATGGATTGGCGCCGCGGATTCGGTTTCGGGAGATTCGCCGTGGAGAACGCCTGGACTAACGACCGTCGCACGGCAGTCGAGACAATTGCAAAGATCTATATGGACTCACCCTCCTGGAAATCACACGTGGTCGTACAACCCAAGCTGGCGGAAGCGGTCGATGGTCACAGCGCATTCTCTGTAGCCGGCGACACGTTCATCGGCGTTTACGGTGTTTGGGATGATGCGGACGCCGACATGCAGAACATCAACTGGCTGAGGAGGATGTCGGCCACGCTGGATGAAAGCGCAGTCGGACACTACATCAATGAAGTTGACGCATTCGAAAACGGTGCACGCGCCCGGGCATGTTTTAGCGAGGAGAGTTGGCAGCAACTACGAGCGTTGCGCGCCAAGTGGGATTCCGGCAGGGTCTTTTACGACTTCCCGGGACAGATCAGCGGATAGTCGATCTGTACCGATTGCACACGGGTGTAACTGAGTACACCCAACTGCCCCCCTTCAATTCCGAAACCCGATTGGCGGTGAGGTTCACCTTCTCGACCCCAACCAGCACCGAAACGCTGTTCCGCGGTTGCCCTGACCTGCAGGCCGCCTGTATCTATTCGTTGAATCAATCGGTGCGTTCGTCCCAGGTCGGTCGTCCATGCAGTTGCAGCCAACCCGTACTCAGAATCATTGGCAACGGCGATTGCCTCATCTTCGGACCGAAACGCGGCAACACTAAGGACGGGACCAAAAATCTCCTCACGAACAATGCGCATGCTTGATGCCGTATTCGCGAACAGCGACGGCCCGATGTAACTACCACCTTCATTTGGTACTTCAACGCGACGCCCGTCAACCAACAAATCGGCGCCTTCCTCAACGCCGCTTTCAACCATCTCGGTGACGCGCCGAAGTTGCACAGGGCTTGCCAAAGGCCCGAACTGCGTCTCCGGGTCCAGGGGGAGTCCGGGCCGAATTCGGCTCAGCACACGCTGCAGTGCATCGAGCAACTCGTCATATAAAGACTCCTCTATATACAAGCGACTGCGAGCGACACACAGCTGCCCCTGGTTTGCCATGCAACCACCGACAATAGCCTGCGCCAGCGAGTCAACACCCAGCGAGCGTGCATCATCGAAAACCAACTCCGGCGACTTACCACCGCACTCGAGTAACAAGGGCCTGATGCCACTCTCGCCGGCTGCACGCATGAGCGCTTTGCCAGTCTCTGTTGACCCTGTGAACGTCAACATGTCAACGCCGGCATGATGCGCGAGGGCAGACCCCGTTTGACCATCCCCGGGAAGGTAACCAACGGTTCCCGGTGGCATACCAGCTTCGTCGCATAGCCGTGCCAGCACAGAGGCAGACCCGGGCGACAACTCAGACGGCTTCAGGATGACGGAATTGCCGGCGGCAAGCGCGGGCGCCAGTTTCAATGTTGCGTTAATGACCGGATAATTCCAGGGCACAATCGCTGCAACAACACCCCGTGGTTTCCTCATCGACATCGCGCTCGAACCCGGATCAGACGGCGCGAGATTTCCCGCATAAATCTTGTCCGCCAATTCACCGAAATAACGACACATGCTGGATGCAATGTGCGCCTCCATATGTGCGGCCGAGACCGGTTTTCCGATATCCAGACAGTCATGGATGGCAAGGTCGGCGGCATTCGCCGTCATCAGGTCCGCCAGCTTGTTCAGGCAGGCACCTCTTGCCGCCGCCGGCATTGACCACCACTGCGCACCGCCGTCCGCCGCTCGGCCGGCGGCCACCGATCGATCCACCTGCTCTGAGTTTGCAGCAGAGTAGACGAGGCCCGCTGACCCGTCGGCCGGGTCCTGCAACTCGATGGAGGAACCGGCTGCGTCCTCATCCTGCGAACTGATTCGAACCCGCGCGTCACGGTCAGCGGATGCCGCGTGCTGCTGCCAGTCAATCTCCATTGCGTGGTTCATTCGCTGGTCTCTCTAGTTTGGATTGTTGTCCTGGATCAGGTCCGCCGCTTTCTCGCCGACCATGATGCTGGTTGCGTTGATATTCCCTGCGGGTACCGTCGGAAACACCGAAGCATCGGCGACCCAGAGACGCTCAGTGCCCCGGACTTTGAGCGAAGGGTCTACAACCGCCCTCTCGTCAATTCCCATTTTGCAAGTGCCGCACGGGTGATACATCAGGAATGAATGTTCCCTGACACACTCCCGAAGCGCTTCATCGCTGACGATGTCCGCGCCTGGTAGCCGCTCATCCCTGAAGTAGCGACCGAAGGACTCCGTTGTGTAGATTTTTCGTGCGAAGCGAATCCCTTCAACCAGTTGATTCACATCGTCCGTATTGTCCAACAGGCGATAATCAATGATCGGATAGTCGCGAAAATCGCTGGATTTCAGGCGTATGGTGCCTCGACTTTGAATACGACACAGGCCGACCGCCAGGTTGATAGCGGGTTTCGAATAAGGCGTCGCGCCTCCCTCGTGATGATCATAGGAAAGAGGCGAGAAAATGATCTGGATATTCGGTGCCGGAAGACCGTCTCGTGTATGTATGAATGCCTGTGCGTGGCCGACAGGATTCGACAACGGGCCACGGCCACGAAAGATGTAGTTCAATCCGTGCATCAATGCCCTGAGCGGGTTTCTGTCGCTGGTCAGCGTTCGCCGATTGACATGAGCGCTGAGGATCATACCCGCATGCTCCTGCAGGTTCTCGCCGACACCCGGGACGTGCGAAATCACCTCGATACCGAGCCCCCGCAGCTCGCCGGAGTCACCAATCCCCGACTGCAACAGCAACTTCGGTGAGGCGATTGCCCCGCCACATATGACAACACCTCGCCTTGCGGATGCCTTTCGAAGCGAGCCATTGAACGCATACTCCACGCCGTTGGCAACCGCACCATCAAACACAACTCGCGTTACCTCGGCTCCCGTCCGCACAGTCAGATTTTCGCGATTTCTTGCGGGTGTCAGGTAAGCCTTCGATGTGCTGTGTCGAAAACCGCGACGCTGGGTAACCTGACAATAATCGACACCGCTTTGTGACGCTCCGTTAAGATCCGGGTTGCGAGTCACGCCCAATTCCTGCATCCCTGCAACAAAGGCGTCGGTCAGAATATCCGGCACACGGACTTCCGATACGGAAAGCGGGCCGCCGACACCACGATAGTCGTCTGCCCCTCGTTCGTTGTCCTCAAGGCGCTTGAAATACGGGAGGACACCGTCGTATCCCCAGCCATCGTTGCCGAGCGATTCCCAATGATCGTAGTCCCAGTTATTGCCACGGACAAACATCATGCCGTTGAGTGAGGTACCTCCCCCGAGCATCCGGCCAGCCGGCCACATCTCGGAGCGGCCGCCTCGCGAACTATCGGGCAGAGATTGATAGTTCCAGTTCTTCGTCTTGCTACCAATCGCGAATCCGATGGCCGCCGGCACCCGACTCGCAATGTTCGCATCCGACTTGCCTGCCTCCAGCAGCAGAACGCGATTGCCGGGTTTCGTTGAAAGTCGATTCGCAATCACGCAACCCGCCGCTCCACCGCCGACAATTATGTAGTCCCAGTTTTGGTTACCGACATTCAACCGTTGATCTCACCGACCTGACTCATCATCCGCACCGTACAGTACTTGTTTGTACCCGGCTTATTCGAAGAAGTATGTATTTGATGCGAAATTTGACTGTGGATTTGCTGCGTTGACTTGCTCGGCACCAGCGGGGCACACTGGATCTTCCCTGCAAGGGCCTCTTGAGCTCACTATGGCGAAAAAGAAAAGGAAAAAGAATCCCGCCAAAGACGTTCGAGAGTACTACGCACCGGATAGCGTACAGCCCTTCCTGCCAGAGCACGGCATCCGACTTATTCCGGAGATTTCCGGTGCATTCGGTTATCGGGACATCGTGCATATTGCCGATGGTTTCGACATGGTTGTCGGCGATGTCCGTCACGAAAAACCGGCGACGATTCGGGTGCGCGAGGGCGCGACACTAAAATTTCACTACCGCCTTTCCGGGGAGGGCCGAGCCCGACTCGACGGCGAACAACAAGTTGATATTCCGGAACGTTGTTGCATGCTGCTATTGCATCCGGATGGTATTGCCAAGCGAGAGTGGTTCTTTGCGGGCCAGCATGAACAGTCTGTAACGTTACTTTGCAGCGCAGATTTCCTGCAGGAAAGGCTCGCCGACGTCGCCGACGAGATGCCGGATTACATCCGCATGTTCTTGCAAAAAGACGTCAAGCAATCGCGGCAACTGACGATGCCGCTTAGAGCGGACATGGCACGAGCAGCAGCGTCGCTACTTGCCTGCGAACTCGCCGGTTCGTTGCGAAGACTGTACGCAGAGGCCAAAAGCTATGAGTTGCTGACACTGAGCGCACAGTCGGTGATTGATGCGGAGGCCGGTCTTGATCGCCGCGACTCGGGGTTATCCGCCAAGGATCTTGCCAATCTGCAAGCAGCCCGCCAACAACTGGAACAAGATTTTCTCGACCCACCGAAAATCGCTGATCTCGCGAAATCGGTGGGCCTGAATGAAGCGAAGCTGATGCGTGCTTTCAAGCAGGTATACGGCGCAACGATCTTCGACTTTTCGCAGCAGCTGCGCATGGAACTTGCAAAGAAGTTAATTGAAACCACCGACTTGAGCGTTACCGAAATCGCCCTGGAAGTCGGCTACGAGTACTCCAGCAATTTCACGACGGCGTTCAAGCGCCATTTCGGCATTACACCAAAGGCGGCGCGTGATGCGGCTAACCCCTGAATCGCAAAACCGCTTAACCCGATTTAATAGAACATCTGCGAGTCGATACCTTACAGTGACAGCAACAGAGGCAGATAACCGAGTGAGCGACACAAGATGAGTGAGTCTTTTGCAGCGATTGTGGCTGACAAGACCGAAACCGGATCCAGCGCCGAGATTCGCCAACTTGCGATTGCCGACCTTCCCGATGATGACGTACTGGTTGACGTTGAGTTCTCCACTCTCAACTACAAAGATGGATTGGCACTGACCGGCGCAGGCCCCATCTGCCGGTTCTTCCCGATGGTCTGTGGCATTGACCTTGCCGGAACCGTGGTCGACTCGAAGAACCCGAAGTTTGCTGCAGGCGATGCGATCATCGTCAATGGATTTGGGTTGTCGGAAACACACTGGGGTGGTTATAGCCAGAAGATGCGTGTGCGGTCTGATTGGCTAATCCGCACGCCGGACACTTTTACTGCAGAACAGGCAATGGCGTTTGGTACTGCAGGCTATACCGCCATGCTCTGCGTACAGCAACTGGTTGACCACGGCACTGATCCCGGAGATGGGCCGGTCGTTGTTACAGGTGCCTCGGGCGGGGTTGGCTCTGTTGCCGTCATGATATTGTCCCGGCTTGGATTTGATGTCGTTGCGGCATCGGGCCGGGCAGGCGAACACGAGGCGTTCCTGAAAAAACTCGGCGCCCGTACTTTGATTGAGCGCGATGAGCTCAGCCGCAAGAGCAAGCCGCTCGAATCCGAGCGCTGGTCAGGAGCCGTTGACTGTGTCGGCGGAGACATGCTGGCGACCGTCATCGCCCAGACCCGATACGGCGGGGCGGTTGCAGCGTGTGGACTTGCAGGCAGCCCGAAACTGAACACAACCATGATGCCGTTCATTCTGAGAGGAGTGACGCTGCGCGGCGTCGATTCGGTAATGGCGCCTCTGACTGTTAGACAGCGAGCCTGGGACCAACTTGGCAAGGTGGCCGATCTCGATCTGCTTGGCGAGATATACCGCGTCGAGCCGATGGCCGACGCCGTACGTTTGGGTACCGATCTGCTCGCCGGAAAGATTCGGGGCCGTGTCGTCATCGACGTAGGAAGAGGCGGTCTCGCATGACGACTGGCGAACAGCGACAGACTTTGCCAACCACGGGTCTTGTCAGCGGCTCCCGGTACATGGCACCGGAAACACTCGACGTACGCAGTCGACAGGCCGCTGCCGCGCTGCACGACCTCGGTGTTTGGCAGAACGACCAGGTTGCGCTTCTGTTACGTAACGACTTCGCTTTTTTTGAAGCGACATTTGGTGCCGGATTGCTCGGGGCGTCACCGGTTCCCATGAACTGGCACCTGAGCGCCGAGGAGATTTCCCACATACTGGACGATTGCGGCGCCAAGGTACTCATCGCGCATGCAGACCTGCTAACAGAATCCGTTGTTTCCGTCTGCAGTAATGTGACGATAATCGGCGTCCGCACACCTCCCGAAATTGCTGCCGCCTACGACATTGCGCAAGACCGCTGTGAAGTACCTGGCGGAATTCCCGAGTGGCGCGTCTGGACAGCCTCTTATCCGGAATGGCATGAGGCGCCACGAACAGTCGCCGGGCCTATGTTCTACACATCAGGCACTACCGGCATGCCGAAGGGCGTGAAGCGCAAGTCTGCATCCGCAGAGGTCATCGCTGCGATCGGGCGACGAACGAATGTTGCCTGGGGACTGGATATCGGTAACGTGCGTTCGGTAATGAGCGGACCGCTCTATCACTCGGCGCCCAATGCTTACGGTATACATGTCGTACGCTCGGGCGGTCTGCTCGTCTTACAGCCGCGATTCAATGCCGAAGAACTGCTCGCGCTGATTCAGGAATACTCAATAACCCATCTGCACATGGTACCGACCATGTTCGTCAGGCTACTTGCACTCGAGGAGGAAGTCCGCAAGACCTACGATGTGTCCAGCCTTGCGTTTGTCGCGCATGGCTCGGCGCCCTGCCCCCCGGATGTCAAGCGCGAGATGATTAACTGGTGGGGACCGTCAATTCACGAGTACTACGCTATGACAGAGATCGGCATAACGACCAGCTGCAGTAGCGAAGAATGGCTTGAGCATGTCGGTTCGGTCGGTCGGGCCGGGCCTGGCGTTGAGCTGCAGATCGTCGGTGACGACGGCTCGGTGTGTGCGGTCGGTGAGCCCGGTGAGATTTGCGTTCGATCGGAGACGACAACCCGCTTCGAGTATCATCGTGACGATCAGAAAACCGCTTCGGTTCGTCATGGCGATTATGTCGCCACCGGTGACGTAGGTTACCTGGACGAGGATGGCTTCCTCTACATCAGCGACCGCAAGACAGACATGGTTATTTCGGGTGGTGTGAACATTTATCCGGCAGAGATTGAGAAAGTACTGGTTACCCTCCACGATGTCCGGGACTGTGTCGTTTTTGGCGTACCGGACAAGGACTTTGGCGAGAAACTGGTAGCTGTTATCGAGTCAGGGGAACCGATTGAAGCGGACCTGCTGGTATCGTCGTTGCGCGAAAAAATCGCCGGCTACAAGGTGCCCAGAGAGTTCATATTCGCTGGCAGCCTGCCGCGTGAAGATAGCGGCAAGATCAAGAAACGCCTCGTGCGCGATCACTTCCTTGCGGGCACCCTGGAATCGGCGTACGTCAACGTGTAGCCATGCAGAAGGTCGCGATTATTGGCGCCGCTGCCGCACCTGTCAGCCGTTACGCGAAAGCGTACGGCGCGCGCGCGCCGATCCCGGAGCAGGACCTGTTATGCCGTGTCGCCATAGACGCACTGGCAGACTCCGGAATCACCGCATCGGACATCGACTCTGCAGTGTTCACGATGGTATCGCCATCAACGCGCCAACAGGGATTTGCCACGCATGTTGCGGCGCGTTTGGGTTTGCGTTGCACCGGACAACTTTCCCAGGTGATGGAAATGGGCATTACCGGTGGGCTCGCGTTCGACCAGGCGGCGGCGGACATTCAGCTCGGCAGAAGCGAATTTGCGCTCGCGCTTGGTGCTGCCTATACGTCGGGCGGCGACCCGGCGTCAGGCATGCTGATGGGTCTCCGCGTCGTTGGCGATGCGAATTTTCAGGCTCCGTTTGGCGCAACACCGATCGCCTGGTACGCGATGGATGCGCAGCGCTACATGTTTGAGACAGGCAGCACACGAGAACAAATTGCTGCCGTGGCCGTTAAGAGCCGGCAGGCAGCGATGACCAATCCTCTCGCACAGTTTCGTGATCCGCTGCGGCTTCAGCAAGTCCTGTCCGCACGCATGATCGTCGAACCGCTTGGTCTCTATGAGGTCCCGGCAATGGCGGATGGCGCGATATGCCTGGTGTTGGCGCGCGAATGTGCTGCCCGCGACGCAGGCGTTCCTTACGTCACGGTGAAAGGACGTGGGTTTTGTCACGACGGCAGGCACCAGATATCCTCGAAACCCCACGACATAACCGCATTTGAGTCCTTGCGCTCTGCCGGCCCGGCGGCACTTGACGATGCGGGGATCAATCGTTCGGATATCGACCTCGCCGAATTGTATTCGCCCTGCACGATTACCGAGGTGCTGGCGAGCGAAGCTCTTGGGTTTTTCGAAAAAGGCGACGGCGCTCGAGCGGCCGCTGACGGCACGACAGCGATTGATGGCAAGTTTCCGATCAATACCTCCGGTGGATGCCTGTCTCGCGGACACCCGCCGGCACTTGCCGGGCTCTATGGTCTGCTGGAGTCTCGCGAGCAACTGCTCGGCCTGTCCGGAGACCGGCAGGTCCCCGGTGCACGATTGGCCATGAATAGCTGCGAAGCGGGCAATTACAATGCGGCCATCGTGCACATTCTCGAGGCTTCCCAATGACGCTTCCGATCATCCAGAGCCTGTTGCCGCGACCCTATCCACCCGACATCGACGAAAACTCGCAACCGTTCTGGGACGCACTCGCGAAAGGAGAATTCCTTCTGCAATGTTGCGATGCCTGCGGCGAGTGGCAGTTTCCACCTCGACCACAGTGCCCCTCTTGCCTCAGGTCGGAGCTACGGTGGCAGTCGAGCGACGGCCAGGGGAAAATTTACGCTTCGACGCGCGTCTACGCAGCCGGCGGACCGTTCGCCTGCATGACGCCGTACAGCGTTGGTCTGATTGATCTGGATGAAGGCGTTCGCGTTTTGGCGCGGTTGCTGCACAGCGCGAGTTCCCTGCCACCAGGCTCGGACGTACAACTCGCTGTCATCAAGCATTCGGACGGACCGCTATTCGCGGGAATTGCAGATCGACCGTTCAGGTCCCCGTCTTGATCCCTCGTTGCGCTAATTCTTCACGTATTTCGGCGTGGCGCTTTTCATCTATCGGATAGTTGAAGAGTAACAATGCCGCTGGCGCTGCAATGAGTCCCGGCAATATCACCGATACAAACTTGATACCGGCTTGAGACTCTGCACTGGCGCCAGCCTGCGGGTCGAACCCCATAAATGCAGCCAGTGGCAACGCAATCCCTACGCCGATTGCAGCGGCAAACTTCTGTATGAAGAAGTACAAAGACATGTATAGCGCAGTATCATCGCCCGCGCCCTCCAGCAGCCCATGCTCGATCGAGTCGGCCACCATCGCCGGCGGAATAATCCAGATGGCGGAGGTCACGGCACCTTTGAGTGCGTACACAATGACAACCTGCGTGATGTTTCCTGGTTCAATGACCAGAAGCAGTGGCAGGATCAGGAAAAAAGCCATGCCGACATAGATCAGTGCCCGATGTTTTCCGAGCTTGCCCGATGCACGCATTACCAGCGGCAGACAGGCGATCGCGAGAACGTACTGGATCGCCATGAACCACAAGAAATTCGACGGAGAAAAACCCAACGCGTCTTTCATCAGAAACAAGGACGTCGAGTTGTAGATATGACCGCCGGTCCATATCAACAGACTCGCAACCATCATGCGCAGGAACGGTTTGTTTACACGTAGCGTGTATAGCGCCTTGACCAGACCCAACCTTGGGGTGGGAATAGGTTCTGTCTTCGGTGCGAATACCAGCGCCGGTATGACACATATCGGCACCAGAATGAGAACGACGACAGTAAATACTCTGACGATGTCACTGACAGTCGGGTCGGTGCCACGCAGGAAAACCAACGGAATCATTGCAACAAGAATGATGCCAATCATTGTCGCGGTTTCACGGTAACCGTTAATGCGAATGCGTTGGAGATAGTCACGGGATAACTCTGCACCCCATGACAGATACGGTATCTGGACAACAGTGATTGCCGCGTAAAATGAAATGGCTGCGACGGTCAGGTAGACAGTGCCACTACCTTCGGGCGGTTGAAAAATGAAATAGATACAGACAATGAGTATCGGAGTCCCGATCGCGATCCAGGGTTTTCGTCGACCGTATTTCGATCTCGTGAGATCAGAGAGATTGCCGACGACCGGGTCAATGACAGCATCCCACATTCTCGCCAGAAAGAATATTCCGCCGACTGCCGCCAGGTCTAACCCCATATGCGCTGAGTAGAACGGTGCCAGATAGACGATCACCATCATCATCAGCATGGAGATTGGCCCGGACGGCAGCGCGTATGCCGCAAGCCGGGCCCTGCCTAATGTGGTGGACATATCGCTCCAGTCTCTATTGAGAGAACCACATTTCGCCAAGTAGCAGCACGCGCTCGCTAGAAACTATATGCCGCGCTCACACCCCATACTCTTGGCGCCGCAACATGAGACCATTGCGTTCCGTGAATGGACCCGGGCGGTGCAATCAGCAATCCGTCAAACGGAATCTGGAAATTGCTCCAGGTTGGCCTCTCGTCGCTGCAGTTCCGACACCAGGCCGAGAAGTCCCAGCTGTCATTACGGTAGCCCAATTTGAAACTCAGAAGTGTGTAACCCTTTTGCACCCGGTCCGGTGTTGGGTCACCTGAGTTGAAGTAGTCGTCTCGATAGTAGGCATTTGCCGATCCATAAAAGCGCCATGCGTCGCCCGTTACCGGTTGTTCAAACGTAATTCCGAAATTCGCGGTCGTTTCAGAGCTAAACGGAATGTTCATCCCACCGACCGGCGGGAATCCTGGCGATAGAGCCGGCAGGCCATCGGCGAAAGTTGCATCGAGAAACTGAATCGAGGCGTTAAGTGTCACGGCATCGGTTGCAGCAAAATCCGTCTCAAACTCGATTCCTTTCGACGTTGCGCCTTCTACGTTTACGACTGCGAATGCGCCGTCCGTACGCAAAGTCTGCGTTTGCAGGTTGTCGAAGTCCGTATTCCATGCGGAGATGTTCAGCCGCATTCGACCTTCCATCAGATTGGATTTCAAGCCAATCTCAGTGTGGGTTGCTTCCTCACGTTCGAAGGTCGGAGAGAACATGGGCCCACTGCAAAAGGGTGACATCGGGATGGCCGTGAACCCCGGCGGGCAACCGAGGACGGGATCACCCAAAATGATTGCCGAACCTGCAGCGTCGCGGGTCATGCTGATGCCGCCTGACTTGTAGCCGAGGCTGTAGGTCGCAAACAACATGACATTGTCGTTAGGTTTCCAGTCGATGCTAGCGGTGTAAGTTGGTTCGCTATCCTCATGTGTCGTGTCGTAATCATAGACAACAGCAAGAGGCAAGCTGTTCGGGCCGCCGAAAGCGCTGGTGAACGGGTGGTCGCTGACCAACGATCCATCCTTGTCGTCACTGGAGTACCGAGCTCCCAGCGTCAGGGATACAGTATCCGACAAAGCAATATTGCCGTGGGCAAAGAACGCACTACTGTCGATTTCCTGTTTGAACAGGTGATGGAATGCCCTGCCCGGCTGGTTACCAAACAAGCCCGGCGCAAAAAACGGGAACAGTGTGATTTGAGAGCCCCAGATAAATTCATTGACGACTTCAATGTTCTCGTTGGAGACGTAGCCGCCAATGACCCAGTTATACGAATTGCCGCCGGCCGTTTCTCCTGCGCCGGAAAGCCTTAGTTCCTGAGACAGCAGGCTGACTTCCGGGAGGCTCTGGTTGCTTGTGAGCACATCGACACCGGAGAAGTCATTGTCCTTGATCGCGGTGTCCTCGTAGTTTCGCCATGCGGTAATCGACGTCAGCGTCAAACCATCATTAATGTCCCAGTTAATCTCTGCAGAAATACCGATGTCATCGGCGTCGAACTGTGGCGGCAAATTGGATTCGGCAACCAGGTTGTCGATGTTGGCCGGATCCACGATCCCCGAACCAGCCGCCGCCGCGGCGGGACCGTTAACGGCAGCTGAAGCGGGATCGTTTACGTTGCGCAATGGGGTACAGCATATCTCGCTCAATGTCGCGTAGTCGGCAATCACATGAATCGACACGCTGTCGCTGGGAATGAACAGTCCCTGGGCCTTCAGCGATAACCGATCGGTATCGTGAATCTCCTGCCCTGAGCCGATCAGATCCAGCCAGCCGTCTCCCTGTGCGTATGTCGCGCCGATTCGAAACGCTGCTTTGTCACTGGCCGCGAAGTTGACGGATCCTTTCAATCGATACGTGCTGTACTCCTCAACGCTCAACTGTACGTTGCCGGCCGTACCGTCAAAGTCGGGGCGTTTACTTATGAAATGTACGACGCCCGCAGTTGTGTTCTTGCCAAACAGTGTACCCTGCGGCCCTTTGAGAACCTCAACGCGCTCGAGATCGAGAAAATCTGACGCGGAAACCAGGCCAGACCGGCTGCGATAGACACCGTCTACGAATGTCGCCACCGCGGGATCAAATCCCATGTTGAAAACCGAATTACCCAGACCGCGCAGCGCAAACGCCGTACCCTGGCCGGGAGGATCGACTGCCTGAACCTGCAGGGCGGGCACGGCAGCCTGCAGATCGTAAATATTCGTGACCAGGTTATTCGCCAATGCCGCTTCGCTCACCGTCGAGATCGCGATCGGCACATCCTGCATGGATTGTTCCCGCTTCTGGGCGGTTACAACGATCTCTTCCAAAGATTGCGCCGTCACCGGCGAAGTACCGAATAAAGCGAACACCAGTGCAACCGCAAGTGCGCTTCGAAATGCTACAGACATTGGTTTAACCCCCCGATCACAGTCGAAATCCAGCCAAGTGTGGCTTTCTAAAAGAGTAGAGTCTGGACCGTATCAAGGCTTATGCGCCACTGACTAATCGCTATGCAATCGAAGTCCGGATCTGGTTGTAAGGTGCTGATCTGGCTACAGTACGAAACTGCAGAATTGTCTGTGAGACCGTAATGCGTACCTCCCTTGCCGGGAAATTAAACGCTTTTGTCGACCCGGATATCGCACAAGGCATGCGTCCGTTTCCGGACAACCCGCTGACCTCCCTTGCAGGTGTTCCGATCGGTATCAAAGACAATATTGACGTCGCCGGACTGCCGACAACAGCAGGCACACCAATTCTCGCCGGCTCGATTGCCAGGTCATCTGCCACGGTCGTCAAACGCCTAACAGCAGCCGGCGCATTGGTCGCTGGCAAGACCAACATGCACGAACTTGCATTGGGAATCAGTTCGAACAATCACTTCCTTGGCTCCGTAAAGAATCCGCATGACCTGTCTCGGTCGGCTGGCGGGTCAAGTGGCGGGAGCGCTGCCCTGGTAGCTGCGGGGTTGCTCCCCATCGCCCTGGGTACGGATACAGCGGGGTCGGTTCGCATCCCGGCCTCTTTCTGCGGCTGCGTCGGATTCCGGCCGAGTACTGGCCGCTATCCCATGGATGGAATCCTCCCATTGGTCAGGAGTCGCGATGCGGTCGGAATTCTGGCTAGAAATGTTGCGGAAGTTGGACTGGTCGATCGAGTCATTCAGAGTACTGGCCCGGGAGCACCAGGCGAGCGCAGGCTACCGGCCCGGTTAGGTGTCGCAACGGATTTCCGCACGCGCGTTCTCGACGACGACATTTCAGCGATGTTCAAGAACAGCCTGAAACGTCTTGCGAATTCGGGCGTTGAACTGGTTGAGCTGGTCGATGAAGCGCTGTACGCAAAGATCGGCGAGCTGGCCGTTCCACTCACCGCGTATGAGATCAAACGAGACTTGTTCGCGGCCGTTCGATCTCGCACGTCCGGCATGTCAATGACCGACTTTTTAGATTCCATTTCGAGCCCCGACGTCGCATCACAGGTTCGGGAACTCCTTCAGTCCGACGCGACTCCGAGCACGCGTGTCTACGAGAACCTGTTGCGCCAACGCATTCCGGAGTTCAGGGACCGGATACACGAAAGTATGGATCGAGCGCATGTCGATGCTGTGATTTTTCCTACGACGCCGACGGTCGCATTTTCACTGCGGGACGAAGACACGATAGCGATAGCCGGATCGAGTTATCCAAGAGTCCTTACGACCATTCGAAACATGCAGACTGCGACACTCGCCGGTTTGCCGTCGATAAGTCTGCCAGTGACACAAGACGGGATTGAGCTCCCCGGCGGCCTGACACTCGAAGCACGTGCTGGTCAGGACAACCTGCTGCTGCAGATGGCGGCGGCGGTCGAAGACATCATCGCATAGCGGCCCGCTTTCACGCGGCAGGCCGGAAACACTGGGTCATATTTCAACTGTTGTTCCGATTTTGCGGTCAATAGCTCGATCGTAAACTCTCTGTGCCGCAACAATGTCCTGGGACGCGACGCCAACAGACTTGTAGACCGTGATCGTTGCCTCGTCTTCGCGGCCGCGGGCCTCCCCTGAAATAACTTCGCCAAGCTCGGCAACAACGTGGTCTTTGCCGACAAGACCTGCATCGATGGCGGCCAGCAGCTCTCCTGCCTGATCGAATATTGACGGGCGGTAGTCGACATAGAATGCCGACTTCTGGACGAGGCTGGCGTCGGCCTCTGCCGCGCCGGCATGACTTGAGCCGACGAGATTCACGTGAGTGCCTTTGTCGATCATGGGGCCGAACAAAATAGGGTCGCTGGCACCCGTTACCGTACACACGACATCGGCACCATACGTGGCAGATTCGATGTCATCATAGATACGGAAATCGAGTCCGTCGTTGTCACGCAGGAACTTTGCGAACGACTCAACCGTACTCTCGTTTCGATTCCAGACTCGAAACTCCGAGAATTCCCGAACCCGACGCAAGGCGCGTGCGTGCGCGATAGCCTGTTCACCAGCGCCCAGGATAAGCAGCGTTTTCGAGTTCCTGCGCGCCAGAATGTCTGTCGCTACCGCGGTAACCGCGGAAGTCCTGATGGCCGTTATGGTTGACCCGCACATGACAGATATCGGTTGCAGGCCGTCGGCATCGTAGAGGACCATCAGGCCCAGGTGGCTGGAGCCTTTGCGTCTGTGTGGCGGCACCAGACTGACAAGCTTCACTCCGGCCATGTTCACTTCATCGGCGACGAAGCCAGGCATGATTCCGAGCATTCCCAGATCATCCGGAAGATCCAGTTGTCGCCTCAACGGGAGAGATACCGCACCGCCCGACGTGATACGCATCGCATCTCTCATCCAGTCGATCAAGTCGTCAACAGGAGCGGCTTCCCTGATATCCTCAGCACTGAGAGCCAAAAGTCTGATCGTCATTCGCTCGTTCTCAATCGCGATACCCCATTTGCAGCAATAGTCACTCTGTAACCATCATTGTCCTGTGAATTGCTCCCGGTTTGCCAGCCCTGCCGTAGTGGCATTCTCTTCTGAAGGGGGTGTCAGAGGCAGCCGCAGCACCTGCCACTCGCTGCAGCACAACACGCAAAGTGTTAACTACGTGTCCGGTATAGGGTGTAAACCATATGACCGATTGGCACCGAAAAGATGTGGTGGCCAGGGGCGGAATCGAACTGCCGACACGCGGATTTTCAGAAATCTAAGTGGTTGATTCGGTTTAGTTTTTTCAACAAGTTACCGGGGCGTCCGTTGCACTATTTGCAGTACTTTTCACTACGATGCACAGCTGTTCCACGCAAAATTCACGCACAGAAATTACACTCAGGATTGCGCAGACCCGTTTCGGATATTGAATTCCGCAAACCGGCCGCGAATACACCGCTCCGCAGCCAATACCCACGCTGTATCGATCTTTCGAATTGTCGAAGAGTATTCACGAGGACCTGTCACTGCCCGCCAGATGGAACCAAGCTCATTGCCGGCGCCTCTTACATCCAACATGTGAATGTCGAACATGGCGACCAATTTGGCTTCCACTTCTCGAAGGGTGGCAAAGCGTAGAGGGAAGATCCTAAGTTGTGATGATTTTCCAATCCTAGTTAACTCAGGGCGCCTTAGGACCTTATTGCATGTGTTTATTAGAAGGTCAGTGTCGAAATTACCGGCAACATCGTCCCGCCTGTCCCTGTAGGCCACCTTTCGCGCTCTTAGACCTACCAGGATATCTGATTCCTCGTTCGACAGTTTGTGCTGCGATGTCAGAAATTCAATCACCTGAAAGTAATCGAATTCATACACCCGCCTTTCCGCAAGACCATAGATTCCGAAATTGCGAAAAAAAACGAATGCGAGGTCAGCAGCTAATAGCCCCTCCCACCTATAGGAACCTAGCCTCTCTACAGGCCTGATTAGGTCAATGGAGCGTAGCTGGTCAATCTTGTAGGTTGATTTCGGAGCCGCCTCTGCTAGGTGCTGCCTTAGCCATCCTCCATTGTCCGACAATATCTTCCCTTCACGTTTAAGGTGCTGGATGAATAGACTGCCATGTCGAATCATTCCCGTTATCTGGCTAGGTGCATATGCCGCGGCAGACCATCCACGCTGCTCCCAAGACTTGGCCAAACTCCGCCTTCGCTGCGAGTCACTACAAACGATCAGAACATCCTTGTCGCTTAACAAATCATTCGTTTGGCGTGCCGCCGAGCCAAATACGCAGATACTTTCGACGAACATATCTTTTGTCCTCATGGCGCGATTTTTCGAAAAAGCATTGATGCGAGTGTCGCGAACATAAAGAAACCGAGTATGCTTTCTGCTGCTACGACTAAGCGGCCTAGCTGAGTTGTCGGCGTAATATCCCCGAATCCCAATGTTGTGAGTGTAATGGTCGAGAAATACAAAGAGTCTACGATTGAAGCAATAGATGCGCCTCCCTCACAAAGCCCAAGTTGGCCACGAAATACATAGTTTCCAGCTGAAATGAGTAGGACACCGCTAGATACAGTTGCGATGTAATGACGTATTCTAATTCCAGACCCGAAGAGCAACTCCCAAGTATACCGGACGAGAATTCGCAATCGTTTCCTTACTGATAGCTTCTTGTCTTTTTGCCATATCTTTCGGACCTCATATATCTCTTGATATCGCTTCCATCTCAGAAAAAGAAAGTGCGCATCCGCTTCGAACTCCGGCTGTGCGGTATCACGGGAGTTGTTCATTAAGTTTTGGAACAGATGAACCCCAAGGTTTTGATACTTGTTCTTATCCAAACAAGACACGAAACTCAAAGGGTCAATGTATGTGTTATTGAACACAATCTTGTGTGTGTTCGTTTTCTGGAACGTACAATTATGAAATTTACAATCGGTAATCTCGGTACCGATTAACAAGCACTCTAAGAAAGTGCAGTCTGAAAAAATGATGTCTTTGATTTCTGTTTTTGAAAAGCTAACTCGCTCAAAGGTCTTTGAAACAAGTTTTGTAACCCTCTTCTCGTCCCTGCTATCCAATGTGTCCGGCTCATAGATCGAATCACACAAGTGTTGGGATCTATCCATATGCTGATAGAACTCTTCCATCGTGGTGAGCTTGGATGGTGACCCTGGTAATTTGAAGAACGGATCCACTCCAGTCAAAAGCTGTACCTCGCTTGGGAATGTTGAATTTCTCGGTAGTACGTGCGTCTAGTAGCAAATAAGGCGGCTAGCTACTCAATAAAGAGCAGTCAGAAGAGATTCTAGCAAAACTTGGCGTCGACAGATCGTACGCTGCCTAAGGCGTAACTATTGTTCATTGTGTGCCTACTGATACCATTCCGTACTTATAGCCACACCACTCGACAGCGGAGTCGAGCAAGCTGATCGAAGGTGCCAACACCGTGTGTGAAAGAAACCGCAGGAGGCCTGAATTGGTGGTGATGCGGCAGAGCTACTTCACGAGGTGCGAGGGGATATTTGGATGACCTGTTGGGTGCCAGCGCGTATTAGTGCCCCTCAATGCCGCGCAGCTGCTCTGTTACGTCCGAGACATCTGGAGCATCCCACACATTGTCCTGAAGTAAGAATTTGTGGCTGTTGGTTCGGTCAATATAGGTTGATCGCTCCCGGACGATGGCCACCGGGATCAGGGCCGCCCGAATAACGCGGTACTTCTCGTCGAGCAACACTCCCGCGAGGAACTCGAAACCCTCTAGGTCTCGAATTGCAGAAAGCTGCCGCGACTTGTTACTGCGGTGCAGTCGCCGGCCTTTGATCTGATACCGCACGCCATCCTCGTCGGTGGCATCGAAGCTCTTCGCGGAGTTTGCTTCTTGCTGCCAACCGAAGGCCGTGCAGAAGAGATACTCAGCCAGATCGCCGGTTGGGTTGTTCGCCGACCGCAATACTCCTCGTCCTCGAAGCTCCTCCATTATTCCGGCATGTGCGTCTAAGAGTTCGGCAACACACTGGTCGCGTAGGTCGCGCATTGTTCGCTTACCCGTCCCTCTACTGAGCTGTAGAATACCACCAGTTAAGGGGCCGCCGGTGAGAGCGTCATTGACCGTACCCCCGTAATTCGAGCCATGCGGTATGTGGGATTTCCTAGTATTTTGAAGCAAAGGAGATCCCGATATGAAGCGCAAACGCTATTCCGAAGAGAAGATCATTTCGATCCTGAAGGAGCACGAGGCGGGGGCCTCGGCACCGGATTTGTCACGTCGTCACGGTGTATCTGAGCAGTCGATCTATCGCTGGAAGGCCAAGTTCGGTGGCATGGAGGTGTCAGATGCCAAGCGCCTTCGTGAGCTCGAGGCGGAGAACCGCAAGCTCAAGCGCCTGCTCGGCGAAGCGGAGCTCGACAAGGCGGCCTTGAAGGAGCTGGTCGAGGGAAAATGGTAACGGCCACGCAGCGACGCCGGGCCGTTGACCATCTGAAGAGTCGTCGCGTGAGTGAACGTCGCGCCTGCCGGCTGGCCGGGTTCTCCCGGTCGGCGGCCTGGCGCCCATTGCAGGGTCGTAACGATGCCAGGCTTCGATCCCGGTTGAAGGCCCTAGCCGAGCAGTACCCGAAGTACGGCTGCCCGACACTGCACGACATGCTGGTGATCGAAGGCGAGGTTAAGAACCACAAGCGAACCTACCGGATCTACTGCGAGGAGGGGCTCCAGGTACGCACCAAGAAGCGCAAGAAAATCACGCGCCCGCGTGTGCCGATGCTGGTGCCGGATGCAGTCAACCAACGCTGGTCGATGGACTTCGTTTCTGATCAGCTGGCCAACGGCCGCCGCTTCCGTGTCCTTAACGTCGTCGATGACTTCTCACGCGAGTACGTGCTCAAGGTGGTCGATTTCTCGATCTCAGGTCAGCGCGTTGCCAGGGAACTGGATCGCATCGCAAGGAAGTTGCCGAAGACGATCGTCTGTGACAATGGGCCAGAGTTCACGTCAAAGGCAATGTACTTCTGGGCGAAGAAGGCCGGTGTCAAGCTGCACTTCATCCAACCTGGCAAGCCCACGCAGAATGCGTTCGTTGAGAGCTTCAACGGCAAGATGCGCGCGTACTGTCTCGACCTGCACTGGTTTGCCAGCATCGAGGATGCGAGATCAACAATCGACGACTGGCAACGTCACTACAACCATGTCAGACCGCACCGATCACTGGGCAAGAAACCGCCTGCAGTGTTCGCAAAGGAAGCGGCCTGATATGCTGAATTTCCCACATTACCCGTGGCTCAAATACAGGGGTACGGTCATCATCCTAACCTGGGGCGAGGAGCTGGCAAGTATAACCCGCCTGTTTCACCGCCAGCCGAGCGGATTCTATGCAAACCGGCCAGGAAACGAGAAGCGCATGAGTGAGGACACCGAACCCAACGCTCGCAACCGGCCAACTACAATCGGCGAGAAGCGCCTTACAAGCGAAGAGTTTCCAGACATACCAACGATCGGAACGGATCTATTTGAGAACAGTGATCGACCGCCCGAAATTTGAAGAACTGGTCTACTTTCAAGAAATGAAGACGCAGTGTAATTCGGCGCTCTTCGCTCTTGAACAAGTTAATCAGAATCTGGACGAGCTGCAGCTACGTCGTGAACCGAATGAGGCGGGGATACCTAGCTCAGAAGTTTTTCGAGCTCTGCACAGCTTTCTAACACACAGTGCGAATATGTCTCGACTGCTTTTTCCTGGCCAACGGAAGAATAGTCAAGCGCGTCGCCGTGGACGGATGCTCCGTGACGCTCTCGACGTGGGTGAAGACTCTCCCATCGCCGATCGCAGTCTTCGAAATCACCTTGAACACTATGACGAAAGGCTCGATAGATGGGCGCGAGCGGCTTCAAGAAGCGCGACCGCGAGTTTTGCGACCGACAATATTCATCCTAAAGGAATGGGTGCTAACGTCCCGCCGGAATCTACGTTTCGCACCTACCTAGTGGACAGCAGAGAGTTCTTCTTTATGGGGCACACATATGAATTGGTCCCACTTGCGACCGAGATTCGAAGAATTGCTGAGGCGGTGCAGCAGATTCCAGGAATCCGATAACACGACGCGCCGACACGTATTGTGACTTCGCGATTATTTGCGCGGCAGGAGACCATTTTCATTGCGTTCCGGGACCGGCAAGTCCTTCTCTTTGAGGTGACCAAGCAGGATGGGCTCCAGACGTGGATTCCAGCCATCGTGGTTACCTTGCCAGCATGTATCGCAAGCCATGATGTCGCCATACCGGTGGAGCCTGTGTCCCTCGTAGCGATGCGGCCCATACTGATACGGGTTTCCGCAAACATCACAGTCAAACATGATCTTTTCCGGGCTCATTACAGCTTGTCCTTATTCTTGGAGATAAGACCCCAGAGCTCTTTACCGCCCTCGCCTTCAAATTTCACAGCACCGGCACGGACAAGTATTTTGCGAAGGTCATCATCTTCAAACCCACCCAGGCGCTTCTTGATTTCTTCAAGACTGCGCATCTTCCAGTCGTCGTGCTCCAGAAGGGCCTTCGCCGCCTGCTCTGCCATAAACTCGGTGCGCAATTCCCATTTGAGCTTGCGCTCTTGCAGCGCAAAGGTCACCAATCCCGTAATTACTGCTGTAATGATGGCGGTGATTGCAGAAACCACAATGGTCGTGCTCATTATTAAACCTCCCGACGCATCAATACAGGCTAGTCCGCGTACCATACAAGTTGCAAGCGAGACCCCGTATCGAGACATGAATAGACGTCATTTTGCTGAGTTAGACTCTGAATAGCGGGCTTGGGGTGTTGCGAGATAAGACCAGCGTAAGCGATTCTGCTGCTCGGCTGAGAGCAACGTAGAGGCGACATCTGGCATATTGGCTATCTCCGAAGCGGGAGCGATCACAAGGGACAACGAGGACGTTGGCGCACTCAAGCCCCTTTGCCTTGTGAATCGTGCTGATAGCACGGGAGGGCGGCATTGGCCTCGCGTAGGTGCGACGTCGATGTAGTTCGCTAAGCGCCTCTGCGGCACTCGGATAGGTGCCTATTCTGATCGCATCGTTGAACTCAGAGCGATGATCGATAGTGATCGCACCAAATCCGTTTACTTCTTGTTCGCTAAGCTCCTTCACAAGAGCAACGCATTTAGAGACTCCTTTGTGGTCGGGCTCCTCGATTAGAAGGCGGGCCATCGCCTGCAATTGTGCCGGCTTACCACGAGCTGCCGCAGTACATCCTTGCTCGACCTCTTGCCGAAATCTGTTTCCGAAGGCACTTGGACTAAACCCGACGGTCGTAGACGCGAGAAAGCCATTTACGGCATCGGCGATAGCGACGGAATCACCTTCATGCCGTCTGAGGGCTGCAACAAGGTCAGTAAGAGCATCGCGGGTAAACCCCTCCCATATCGAGATTCGTCGGCCCCAGAAAGCGCGCAGCGCAAGGGCAAGATCATTGCTTGCTGTTAGGACAAGCAACGGACTCCCAGCATTGAATTGTGCATCGATTGGCCTTCGGTCTGCTGCACTACAACTGTATCCGGTCGCTCTTTGGGCGTTGTTTTCAGCATAGGCAATAGAAAGGCCGCGCGGCAGCGGGTTCGGCAATTCCACTGCATTGCCGCCTTTTAGGGCTCGACGGGCACCAAGGACCCATCTTCCCAGCGCGGGCGATCCCGCCGACCAGCGGTGCGGTGTATCCAGTTCATCGTATGCCCCAAGTGCCCTGAGATCGTCCCATCGCTGCTGGTCAGCTACAGTGCCAGCAGCATTTCGGCTATATATGCACTGCATAGGATCACCAAACACACGCAACTTTGCGCCAGATTCGTGCAATGCCATAACTATCCTGTGTTGGTCTTCAGTAGAGTCCTGATGCTCGTCTGCGATAATGACGGGATAACGCATGGCCAATGCAGAAGCCACCATGGAATGCTGAGAAAGAAGTTTTGCCACGCCAGTAGCAAGAGCGCTAAATCCATTTTGGTTCTCAAGCGTTGCCCAAGCGCCTGGGTCAGGCGGAAAGCCGAGAGAACGATGATAAGCAGTTGCAATCTGTACGATCAGGGAGTCGATCGTTCTGATTTCGACTTTGCGGCTGACTTGCTTGGTTGCGGCTGCAAAGGCAGCACATGCAGCATGTGTGTGCGTCAGTATGAGAACGCGCCCGGATGGAAGCGCGGATGCTATCCGTCGCGCATAGAGAGACCCCTGATAAGTCTTCCCGCATCCGGCTGGTGCCTCAATGACAACAAGTGGCTCATTTGAGTCAAGCAGTGCGGCAACACTCTCATCGCTCATCAGCCACGTCCGCTATAGCGTCTAGCCCGACAGCCGCGCGGACCGCGTTCAGAAACGGCATCAGGTCGGCACGACACTGGTCCCAAAGACCTAGGCGAAAGAGCTTTTCGGCCAGTTCTCTCCCGCCGTCTTCAGACTTAAACCATTTGCTGCCATGTTTCTTCCATTCCTTTCGATTTTCCTCGGGGGCCTCCGTGTTGTCGCCGGTTGCGGCAGCGATGATGACATCTCGAAGATTCCTTGTCTGATCGGCGCAGGCAGTGCGCAAAGTAGCCAAGTCTTTGTCCTGGCCGGTGCCGAGACGATCGGCAAGGGTACGCAATCGATCACCATCATGGTCACCGTCAGCGTCCTGAATTAGAACTTCTAGATTCTCATCCGCAACGAGAGAAATCACATTAGATTCTGTACAGCCGTTCTGCCACTGGAACAAGCGGTCACCCATGCTCGTTTTCAATGCCGCCCAGCGGCCAGTGTGTTCGCCATCATTGTCAGCAAGTCCCGCGAAGTTAAGACCCGCCCTGCTAAGGCACTCAAGGAGAGCAAGCGTTGGATGGTTGCCACTTGCATCGGCGATATAAACCCCGTAGTCAGGAAAATTCTTCGAAATAGCCTTCTCTAGCAGGACAGAGAGAAATCCGACTTCTGTAACACCTTCACAAATTACCGACAGACGCGAGAGAAATGTCTGAGGGTCTCTGCGCTGTTGGTTCTTGATCTTGTCGGGCGGCAGCGCGCCGACATTGCTACTCACATCGAGATACCACAAGTGTCCCGCTGCTGCGGCAGCGATGGCTACGGGGCTATGCGTCGTAAGGAAGCTTTGCGCATCGTCAGCCTGAAGCGAAGACACGAGCTTGCGCACGCGATATGGCTCGAGTCCGCGTTCGATCTCATCGACGACAGAAATATGCGTCTCTGACTCGGTTGCCGAGGCAACCTGAATGGTGGCCATTCGACGGGTCCCTGAGCCCCAACTGGCCAGGGGTAATTTCACGTCCTCGGAGTGCTCGGCGAGCAACCCTGTAAGTGCGCCGATTGATAGGCCCTGACTGCTGGTTAGGCCGAGTTCGAGGTTGTTCGGTAAAGACTGCTCTTTCAATTTACGGTCAAGACGGGTCAGAGCTTTCTTGGCATCGTCGCTTAAATCGTCGTGCAAGTTAACATCGGCAAGACGTTTCCCGAGTCGCGCTCTCAATCCTCTATCAGAAAGAAGACGGTCGAGCGCGGAACCATAGACAAGGCGCAAATCTCTGTCGTTTCGATCATCGCCCCCGATCCTTACGATCCCGATGCTCTTACGCACAGCGGGCGAAAGCACGTCTATCTCATCGTTCGGCTGGACGATTTCCCAGGAAATCTCAAGGTCGGGATTCCCGCGAACTTGCAGGCAGTAGACGGGATCATCTGGATCGGGAATATCGTCCGCCCCTTCCGGGATAACAGGAGGCACGGCGTTTTGACCGTCCCAATGCCATGGCCAGTTGAACTTTGCCTGTTGACTGATTTCTGAATCATCAGGCAATGCGATGACGGCTCGGATCTTAAACTCGTCCTCGGTCTTCCGCCGCCAGTAGTCCGCTTCTGACAGAATGAGGCTGTTCGATGGGCTGAGGAGAAGCGCGATTGCTTCGAGGATTGTTGTTTTACCAACGTCACCTCCGCCAAGGATGACGTTCATGCCGGGATTTGGATTCCAAGTTAGGCTTTCAATTCCACGAAAGCGATTAATCTTGATCTGACGAATAATCGCGGTGTCCGGCATTCAACCCCCTAACTCGCCTTCTGTAATCCGGCGAGTACTTCGCGGAAGCTATTCAGTCCGGCCTCAAGGTTCTCAATGATCTCTTCTGCCAGCTCGTCCGGCTCCGGTAGATTGTCGAGATCAGTAAGGCTCTTGTCCTTGAGCCAGAAGACATCAAGGCTGGTCTTGTCTCGCGCAGTTAGCTCTTTGTAAGTGTATTTGCGCAAGCGGCCCTCCGGGTTTTTTTCGTCATCCCAGGTTGCCTTACGCTTGTGCCGGTTTTCCGGATTGAAACACTGCACGAAGTCCTGCAAGTCTTCAAACCGCATCGGCTTTTTCTTGAGCGTATGATGAATGTTCGTACGGTAATCGTAATACCAGACTTCCTTGGTCCACGGGTCGGGGCTGGCCTCCCTGTTATCAAAGAAGATCACATTCGCCTTCACGCCTTGCGCATAGAAGACACCGGTCGGCAACCGCAGGATCGTATGAAGGTCTGTGTTCTGGAGGAGCTTCTTACGAACCGTTTCTCCGGCTCCTCCCTCGAACAGAACATTATCGGGCACGACAACGGCAGCCTTGCCTGTCGTTTTGAGCATCGTGCGGATATGCTGAACGAAGTTGAGCTGCTTGTTCGAGGTGGTCGCCCAGAAGTCCTGGCGGTTGTAGGTAAGATCGTCAGTCTCCTGCTCGCCCTCTTCATTGGTAAAGCTCATGGAGCTCTTCTTGCCAAAGGGCGGGTTGGCGAGTACGTAATCGTAGGTCATGCCACTCGGCGCTACGAGGGCATCGTTCGGAGATATATTTGCATCGCCGTCTATCTCGCCGATATTGTGCAAGAACATGTTCATCAGACACATACGGCGCGTATTGGCGACAATTTCGTTCCCGAAAAACGTCCCGTGCTTTAGGAAGTCCTTCTGCGCCTTATCAAGTCTGAAATTCTCCGGGTCCTCAATGAAATCGTAGGCGGACAGGAAAAACCCGCCAGTGCCGCAGGCCGGGTCAGCAATAGTCTTCCCAGGCTCGGGCCGAACACATGCAACCATCGCCTTGATCAGAGCACGAGGCGTGAAGTATTGCCCTGCCCCTGATTTTGTATCTTCGGCATTCTTCTCCAGCAAACCCTCATAGATGTCGCCCTTAACGTCGGCCTCCATGGTTACCCACTGAGTGTCATCAACCATGTCGATAAGACGATAGAGCTTTGCCGGGTCCTGAATCTTGTTCTGCGATTTGGTGAAGATCTGCCCGAGCGTGCCTTTCTTCTTACCAAGCTCACGCAGAAGCTCGATATAGTGCCCTTCGAGCTCGGCACCGCGCTTGGCCTTGAGACTTTGCCAGTTGTACTTCGCCGGAATCCCGACATCGCGCTTGTACGGCGGCTTGCTGTACTCATCCGCCATCTTCAAAAAGATCAGATAGGTGAGCTGCTCCAGGTAATCGCCGTAACTGACCCCGTCATCACGAAGGGTCGTACAAAAACTCCAAACCTTGGAAACTATCGGTGCACTACTCATGCCGCATCTTTTCTCTTTGCTTTTTTCTTCACTTTCTTCTTGGCAGCCTTCTTTGCCTTTTTACGCTCTTCCTTCTCAGCCGTGATCCGGGCAAGAAGCTCGGACGCCGGTTCATCGTTCGGGTCTTGTTCAACGAGCTGTCCGGAAAGCGCTCGCTTCAAGATGCTTTGTCTCAGAGCCGATGACACCGATAGCTGCTTACGAATATCTGATTGCATTTGATCGATGATTGACAGCTTCTCGTCAAGAATACGGACGACTTCATCCTGCTCCGCCAGTCCGCAAATAGGGATAATGAGGTCTTGAATTTCGCCGGAGTTTATATTGTTGACGCCACTGGTTGACTTGGCCTTCGACTCAATCTGTTTTCGAAGTTCGTGGCTAGACAAAACGGCATTCAGGAAACCGGATCGCACGACGCAACGATGCGGGCGCAACCTGATCAAGTATCCGGCAAACAGGTATTGCTCATCTTCCTCAGACACCAGGGCGCACTTTCCAACAAGCGAAATGCTCCCGTTTGACCGTATCGTGAGGATGTCGCCGTGCTGCAAGCCGAAGACCTCTGTCTCATCTTCGTCGAATTCTGCAAACTTCAAATCTGTAGGATCGACGACTCCATTGGCAACATTGGGAATCCGAAGAACCCCGATTCCGTCAGTTCCGTAGTCGCATTTCTTAGATGTTCCGTACTTAGGTTCGTCAATGACGCTTCCTAATCGTGTATGGCACCAATTGGGAGGAACGTCTGCGTGCTTGTCTGCATCGGACAAGGAAGCGAGTTGTTTCAGCTTCTTCGGTCTTGCAGGCTTTTTGCCTTGCCTGCCGCTGTCCTCCCATCTCTTGATCGCGGTCTTCCAATCTTCGAGTTGACGCTCATAGCGTTTTTGGCGATTTAACCCGATGACATTGCGAAGATCATCAGCGGTTTGGAGCTTGTCCTTGTTTCCTTCTCGCCATCTCTCGGTCAGTTTGCCCTCAAACGCGTGCATGAGGACAGCCTGCCGATACACGTTCAGTTGGTCACGAGCTGTTTGAAGGTTCTCGATCCCTTGGTCCAATTCGGAGATGAGCTGATCGATCTTCGAAACGATTCGTATCTGCTCAGCGGTGGGAGGCAAGTCAACACTCGTTTCTTCGAATTTTCCTTTCGTGACGTGCACCATTCCGGAACCATGCGCCTTGGCGTAGAGCTCCGCGGTAATCTTGTCGAGCAAATAGTAAACGTATCGTTTGTCGACACCGTCGTGGAGATCGACGCGAAAAATGTGCTGATTGAGCCATGCCTCTTCGCCATCCCAGATATAGGCACCCAGTGACGCCGACCATGCAAACAACAAATCCCCCCGTCGAATTCTGTACTTTTCCTCATGATCTTCGGGAGAGTAGTTATATAGTGCAGCCGGATCGTTCAGATTCTGAATTCGTATTATGGGACGACCAACATCTTTCCATTCAGACGGCTTGAACGCACGCCCATTAACGTAGCTGGCGAGGTCTCCAACAGTGCATTGCGCCCAGCCGGTTGGAAGATAGTCGGATTTCTTTTCCCTTTTTGCCATCCTATGCCGCCAGTTCCCTATTCAATTCTTCAATCACCTCATCCATGTTGTCACCAAACAATTGATACATTTTGCCTAGGCCACCTTTTGCATTGAACGGGGCCATTTCAAGATCGTCTCTTTCGATATGGAATGAGCTAATGATGTGATCGCGAATCATACGCAGCCAATCCATCTGCTCATCATCAAATTTTGTGCCACCGCCGCTATGGCGCTTCATGATCCAATTCTGGAAATTCTTCCTTACGGTTTCGGAGTATGGAGAGACTTTCTTGTCAATCCCACAAACACGCCGTATAAGAGCAACGAGTGCGGTTAGCTCACTAATCGGCTGCGATCCCTCGTATTCATCAAGATATGAATAGGCCTGCCATACCCTAAGCGGCGCAAGGCGAGGCATGTCCTGCTTTAGCTTGCTGAACAAGGCGCGGATCATCCCGTAGGTAACTTCACTGCGCCGGTGGGGTTGAGAGTAGAAGATGGTCAATGCTTCAATCTCGTCGCGATTGGCTTCGAGGTATTCTTGAAAATCCTTCGCCATTTCCTTGGCGTTCTCTTCTGAATCTCCGTCCCACTCGGCGCGGATGACAGAGTCCAGGCTCTCATGATCGATGGTCTGTTCCTTATCGCGCCTGATACCGTCAATAAGCTCAATGAGCTCGCTAGTGAATACGCTGGCGGCCTGGCCGACCAATTGATCTTGTGCCTTTTCTCTTGCCTCGTCCGGGGCCTCGTCACCTTCGGACAGACCTTCGTTCTCTCGGGCCTTCACCTCAACCTTGTCGGGATCAATGGCGGAAAGAAGTCCGGCAACAATATCACCGAGCGGCGCACCGCCTGCCTTTTCCCGGATTTTCTCCTGCTCGGCCTCGTCGAGCTGCTTGTTGAGCCTCGCCAGACGCCCGGCCAATGAGCTCACCGTATCCTCATCACGTACCCCCATCATGACGCCCATGGCGAGGTCTTTCAGCGGAACCGAGGGCTTCGTAATAAGCGGCTGGCTTGCGGTCTTGAGCGACTTGGTAACACCGATCGCATCGACAATGACATAGTGTGTCTTGTCGCTCGCCGCAGATGGCGTGACTTTCCTTAGATCATCATGACCGAGCGTGCGCGTACCGCGACCCTTCATTTGCTCGAAGTAGTTGCGGCTTTTAACGTCGCGCATGAAAAGCAGGCACTCAAGCGGCTTAACGTCTGTGCCTGTTGCAATCATATCGACGGTCACGGCGATACGCGGATTGTAGTCGTTCCGAAACTGCGCGAGAACGGACTTGGGGTCTTCTTTGGCCTGGTAGGTTACTTTCTTGCAGAACTCATTCCCTTCACCGAACTCCTCCCGCACGGTCTGGATGATGTCATCAGCATGGCTGTCAGTTTTTGCAAATATGAGTGTCTTCGGAACCTCCGATCGCCCCGGAAAAATCTCTGGAAGCTTGTCCCGGAAGGTCTGGACTACGGTCCTGATCTGATCGGGATTGACGATGTCACGGTCGAGCTGCTTTGAGGTGTATTGCTCATCCTCGTCCTGGCGTTCCCAACGCTTCTTTCGCGTAAGTTTTTCGCGCCGCTCTATGGGCTGATCGGCTTTGAGTGAACCGCCGTGTTTCGTTCGCTCGGTTTCAATGACATAGATTTCATTGCCTACATTCACGCCATCGGCAACGGCCATTTCGTGGTCATACTCGCTAACAATGTTCTTCTTGAAGAACCCGTAGGTGCGATTGTCAGGAGTGGCCGTCAATCCAATCAAATACGCATCGAAATATTCGATGACTTGGCGCCATAAATTATAGATAGAGCGATGACACTCATCGATAATGATAAAGTCGAAGAACTCTGGCGGAATTTTCTCGTTGTAGGCAACAGGAACTGGCTCTCTCGGGCGCACTAGAGTTTCGGCGGGATTGACCTCCTCTGCCGCCTCATCAAGCTCCTCTCCCTTCAATAGCGAATACATGCGCTGGATTGTGCTAATGCAAACTTGGGCGTCTTTTGCCACGAACGCCGACTTAAGTCGCTGGACGTTGTAAAGCTCGACAAATTTTCGGTTATCGTCGTTCGGCAGATAGGACATGAACTCCTGCTCGGCCTGCTCTCCCAGGTTCTTCGTATCGACAAGGAATAGAATGCGTTTGGCATCTGCATACTTGAGCAATCTGTAGACAGATGTAATTGCCGTATATGTTTTACCGGCCCCGGTCGCCATTTGAATGAGTGCGCGAGGCCGATCATCTTTGAATGACACTTCCAGGTTCTCGATAGCGGTAATCTGGCAGTCACGAAGTCCCTCGTGCGGCAACGGGGGCATGCCCTGTAGTCTGGCCCGCAGAGAAGCAGATTTGGATAGCCATTCCTGCAACGTCTCGGGCCGTGCGAAGTTGAACAGTTCACGTGATCGGGGCTTGGGATCTCGTCCATCGGTAAAGCGGGTGATGGTGCCGGTGCTTTCATAGACGAATGGCAGCGGCTCTTTGTTCTTGACCCATTTCAGCTCAGCGGCGGCATAGCCCGCCGCCTGCTCTTCCACGACTGTGATTTTCTGTCCCCAGTTCTCGGGCTTTGCCTCAATGATGCCAACTGCTTCTCGATCTACGAATAGCGCATAGTCGGCTGGCCCGGTGTCGGTCTGATATTCACGTATGGCGACTCCGGGCCCGGCATTGAAATCGATCGATTTCTTGTCTTGGACAACCCAGCCGGAGTCGGACAACATTTCGTCAATATTGTCCCTGGCAAGCTGCTCCGGCGTTTTGTTTGACTCGCTCACTTTACTGATCCGAGAAGAGATTGATGTAGTCCGAGTAGTTAAAGACGCGGTTCCGGGCGTTCCCAGTACTCTCGACGAGAATACCTACTTCGACCATGCGTTCGATCAGTCGATTCGCAGAAGTGAAGCTGACTTCGAGCATGTCCGCTACGGGGTTCACTGACACAAGCGGGAATCGGAATAACAGCTCGTGAACCTTGAGCGCGTTACCGGCCACTCTACCCAGCTCGTTGATGATCTTGTCTCGATCCGTTTCACGGAGATTTACAATTGCCCGTGCCGTTTCCGTGGCTTCCCGGGATACATCGGCAACTCCCCGAAGAAAGAACTTTAGCCAGGCCTCCCAGCCACCATCCTGCCGAATGTTCTGCAGGTGCTCGTAGTATTCGGCTCGATTCGCTTTGAAGTAATGTGAGAGATACAGGACCGGAGATAACAGGGTGCCTTGTTCACAGAGCAGGAAAGTTATGAGCAAACGCCCCACACGGCCGTTGCCATCGAGAAATGGATGAATTGTCTCGAACTGAGCATGCGTCAAACCGATCCGAATCAGCGGTGGCATCGAGTCCTTTGCGTGCATAAAGTGCTCTAGATCACTCAACGCCTGCGGTACTTCATGTGGCGGCGGCGGAATAAATGTTGCCTCGTTCAGGGTTGCGCCGGCCGGTCCAATCCAGTTTTGCGATTTCCGGAGTTCTCCTGGCTGAAGATGGGCACCTCGCACGCCTCGTAGGACACGTTCGTGTATCTCCCGAATGAGACGTACGGAGATCGGCAGGTCAGCCAGCCGCTCAAGCCCGTAATTCAGTGCGGCAACGTAATTCGATACCTCCCGGACGTCTGCCGGTCGGTCCGGATCGTAGATCCTGGCCTCGGCCCGGAGCAGGTCGTTTAGGGAACTCTGGGTTCCCTCGATCTGGCTGGACAGCACCGCCTCTTTGCGAACGTACATCAATACGAACAGATCCGAATCCGGCAGCGTCTGGATCGAACCATCCAACCGGCCCAGGGCTCGATCCGCCGCTGACAGCAGGGTTTGAAGCTCATCGTCCATGGCTACCGGCGGGTCCGGTGGCAATGGTGCCGGGATGAACGCTCTATAGCCTGTGGGCTGATTTTGGAAGGTTCCTGCTCTCATCGAGGGTTTTCCGCGGAAACTCTATATTTGCACTAACCGCAAATATAGCATAACACTCTGGCTATATTAAACTTTACCGAAAATAAGACAAAGCTTGGGTCACAAATGCTCGGTTGCCGCAAATAACCCGACTCTGTCGATCTAAGTTCGGGCACAGCTACACGAGCCCTGGAAACCTGGCAATATTTCCGTCTGCCACATCCCCTTTACAAAAGGACTTCTGACGAACGTGGAAGACGAACGCAGCGCCAGTTGCCGAACAGCCGCCTTTGACTGGCTCAGGCAGCAGAACCAGCACGGCAGCGATACCCTGCCTCGAGAGCTGCTGGAGCGCGGTTTTCCATACCTCGATGACTACGTGAAATTTGTGGGTCCGCAGGGGATCTTCAAACCGCGCCAGATCGACTATTTCCCGCTTTCGATCACCACGACGACAGCCGGGCCTTATTCGGATTCGTTCGACCCCAGTGGCGACTATCTCCTTTATAGCTACCGCGGCACTGATCCAGACTTTCACGAAAACCGCCGGCTGCGCGATGCTATGCAAGAACGAATCCCGTTGATCTATTTCTATAGCACCGTGCCAGGGCAGTACATGGCGATCTTCCCTGTCTTTATTGTCGGCGACGACCCCGCCAGACTGACGTTCACGGTCGCTGCCGACGACCCGCTGCAGCTTAGATATGAGCGGGATGACACAGACGATGCTGTCAGGCGCCAGTACGTGACTCGGCAAGTCCGCCAGCGAATGCACCAGCGAAGTTTTCGCGATCGCGTTCTTCGCGCCTACCGGGAACAATGCTCGATCTGTCGCCTACGCCACGCAGATCTGCTCGATGCCGCCCATATCACGCCCGACAGTGACGAAGCGGGTGAGCCGATCGTCAGCAATGGTCTCTCCCTCTGCAAGATCCACCACGCGGCATTTGACCGAGAGTATTTTGGCATACGGCCCGACTATCGGATCATCGTGCGCCCCGAGATCATGCGGGAAGAAGACGGGCCGATGCTCAAAGCAGGACTGCAACAGATCGATGACTCAAAGCTGATCTTGCCTCGCAGCGTACGGGAGCGCCCCGACACCGATCGGCTCCGCGCACGCTACGAGCGGTTCGCGGAGTCTGCGCTTTAGGGAGGGACTGATGCGCTCGTGCGGAGAATAGCCCACTTATTCTCCGCAATCTACGCGGAAAAACCTTGCTCCTGCGGAGGATAGTCCGCATAATATCCGCAGATTATGCGGATATTATCGTTTGTACATCTGGCAACAACCTGACTGGCCGGCGTTCACCTGGAACCAGGCCGCTTTAGCCACCTTGCTTGGCCAGGTATCGCGCGCCCAGGGGAAGCTCCTGGGCAAGATGGAAACCCTCGGCTTCGACCTGCGCAAAGAAGCGCACCTGCAGACATTGACCCAGGATGTCGTCAAGACTAGCGAAATAGAAGGTGAACATCTCGAACCCGACCAGGTTCGATCATCCATCGCCCGCCGACTGGGCATGGATATCGCCGGACTGATTCCGTCCGACCGAAATGTCGATGGTGTCGTCGACATGATGCTCGACGCCACCAGCAAGTACGACGAGGCACTGACGGTAGAACGCCTTTTCGGCTGGCATGCCGCGCTGTTCCCGACCGGACGCAGCGGTATGCACGTAATCTCCGTCGCCGCATGGCGCGACGACAGCGACGGTCCCATGCAAGTGGTATCCGGCCCGATGGGACGAGAGAAGGTCCACTACGAAGCACCTCCGGCCAACCGGATTCAACACGAGATCGAGACATTCCTCGAGTGGTTCAACGCGCCCGCTGAAACCGACCCGATCCTGAAAGCAGGAATTGCTCACTTGTGGTTCGTGACCATTCATCCGTTTGATGACGGCAATGGCCGAATCGCCCGCGCGATCGCCGACATGGCGCTGTCGCGATCGGACGAAAGCCGGCAGCGCTTCTACAGTATGTCCGGACAGATTCGTAACGAGCGCAAGGACTACTACCACACACTTGAGTGGACACAGAAAGGCGAACTCGATGTGACCCGCTGGCAAACGTGGTTTTTGTCCTGCCTCGATCGTGCGATCGCTGCCGCCGATGAAACGTTGTCCACTGTCCTTGCCAAAGCGCGCTTCTGGGAGCGATTCGCTATGACAGCTTTGAACCAACGCCAGATCAAGGTGCTCAACCGACTCCTGGACGGATTCGAAGGGAAGATGACAACGTCCAAATGGGCGAAGATTGCGAAATGCTCACAAGACACCGCGCATCGCGACATCCTGGATCTGATCGAACGGGGCGCTCTGCAAAAGGATCCCGGTGGCGGGCGAAGTACCAGCTACTCCCTCATCGTGGATGAATAGTCGCCACCATCGCTATTTCTCAGGGTATCGACCAGAAAGTGGGGCAGCCTATTTGTCCCACTTTTGGCTAGTCTGTCCGCTACACAAACGATAGAGTCTCCTCCATCAACGCGAAAAACCGTTGATTCAATACTTGCATTAACACCGTCGTCGTTGCGGTATATCAACGACACCTGCTCCGAATTACGGAGCGCCCAAAGCGCTGGAAGGGATTGTGAAAATCAGCGCGCGGCCTGAGCCGGCGATCCCCTCTTCCTACCAAACGCGGTTGGTGTCGTTTCTCGATCCACCGCGCCCTTGACCCAGCACAAATAGCTGTGTGGGGGTCCTCCTACGTATTGCGCCAGTCCCTGGTGCAACTCTTCAGTAAGCCGCAACAACGCGACGCGGTCGTTGCTGCCGTCACGCCGGATGCGTGACCCAGCAATTTCCTGTGTCGAACCCCTGTTGCAATTAAGCCCGTCTTTGTGAGGCGCCCCGGCGCCGCACAGAGACGGGCCTCTTGAAACTGGCGCAAGTCTGCGTCCCAACAGGCCTTGGCCGTGCACCGCACGATGCAAGAGCCATCAAAACCCGCTGCCCGGCGGCCAGTCGACGGATTGACTGGCGCAGCCCGCACCCGATTCCGCGGCCCTGACGGGTCGTTCCGAGGTGTGTCGAGCAGGGGGATTCAATCAACAGCGCATCGCGCTGACTTGCCTCGCAACGAGGCCATCACGCTGTGACCGCCAGCGATCTCGCGGTTTTTCACTCACCGGATAGCAGGAATCACCGTGAGAAACCGACACGAAACAACAACCACTGAGGAGCAATACATCATGAGCAAGGTAGGCGGAAATCGAAATTTCGGATATGGCAAGCAGATGGCATGGGCCGGCAAGCAGGCCCTGAGGGATCGCTACGGCAACGGACACTACGGGACAACCGCCAGCCACGCCGAGCGCTGGGGGCAGTTCGTTGCGTGGTGCCGGGATGAACCGGACATTCGCGATGCACGGTGGATCGACACCGAAGTGGTTGAGGACTACGCCCGATTCCTCAGGGACAAGGTCGACGCCGGAATGTCCCCGGCCTACGCACAGAATCTGCTGTCGTCGGTCAACGTCGTGCTGGAAGCGATGCGAGGTAATCGTCAGGTTCGCGTTGCGCCAGCGGCCTTTATCGGCCAGCGATCACGGGTACGAACCGTCGCGCCGGCGGGTCTCGATCAAAGGGCCGTGCGCCAGTGTGCCCGTCAACTGCGCCAGGATGGCCATGAGCGGGTCGCGGCAACCGTCGAGGTGGCCCGGGCGCTGGGCTTACGTCTCAGGGAAGCCTCCATGCTCAATGCCCATGCCGCCGTGGGTCAGGCCCTGAAATACGGTGCGGTCAACATTACGGCCGGCACCAAAGGCGGCCGGGGCAATCGCGTGGATCGACGGGTTCCGATCTCCAAATCCGACATCGCTTGTCTGGCACGAGCCGCGAGGGCTCAGGGCAGGGGTCGCAATCTGATTCCGCCCAATCTCAACTGGAAACAGTGGAATACCCGCGTTCATCATGTCTGGGCCTCGGTGAGGAGCGACTATGGTCTGAAGACGATTCATGACTTGCGCGCGGCCTATGCCTGCGAACGCTACCGGCAGCTGACCGGGTCAGCGGCACCGGTCATCGCCGGCAAGCAAACCGCCGATCGCGCCATCGATCGTCAGGCGAGGCACACGCTCGCGCAGGAACTGGGTCATGGTCGCATTGACGTGGTCTCGGCCTACATCGGGGGTGCGCGGTGAGCCGGCCGGCGAATCCGCGTGCGGCCGCGCGCCAGGCACGCTCGCTGCTCGCAAACCGGCTTCCGGGATCTCGGCGCGGCACGGTGCCCCAGCACCTTGCCCGCTCGGAGCGCATCGCCAAGACCATCTGGCGACGCTGGCAAGTGGGGCCGTACCAGTGGCAGTTGAAGCACGTCCGCTGGTATCTGGTGGAAAAGACTATTCACTGTGTCAGCGGCACGCGCTACCGGTACTGGCTGACGGTAAGACTGTTGATCCTGGCGCTCGATCGAGATGGCTGGATCGGGCGGCTCGACGGGCCCTGGGTGCGACCGAGCGGCGTACGCGGTGCGCTCAAAATCGGCCGGCCGGTACTTGAACCAACGCCACCGGCGGACCGGGATCCGAAGCCATGACGGGCAAGGCCCAGATGCCGGGCGCGCGGGCGACAGCCGCACTACTACCGCGGCTGATTCGCCTGCGCGATGCGCCGTTCTACCTCGGCATGGACCGCAACCGCTTCAACGCCGAGGTGCGCCGGCAGCTCACCAATATCCCGATCGGTCGACAAGGCATCGCCTTCGACCGCCTTGAACTGGACGCCTGGGTGGAGGACTATGTCTCTCGCAACGGGCGTCCCGGTCGCACCAGAGGAGTACGACCATGGGACGCAGAAGATCGCCCGGTCTCGTCAAGAGGCGGGGCATTTGGCACATCGACAAGTGGATCGAAGGGCGGAGAGTTTGCCAAAGCACTGGCTCAGATAAGCTCGCAGAAGCGGAGCGATACCTCGCAAGGCTGAGGGAATGCATCCGCAAAGCCGAGATTTACGGAGTCAGGCCGACGCGGACATTCGAAGAAGCAGCGGCGAAGTTCGTCAAGGAGAACCAGCACAAACGCTCGCTGAATCGTGATGTCTGCCTGTTGAAGCAACTAATGCCTTTCATCGGGCACCTGCCGCTGCACCGGGTTCATCGCGGCACACTCGATCCATGGGTCGATTTCAAAAGGGAGGAAGGCAGAAAACCCGGAACGATCAATCATGGGCTGGCGGTGGTGCGACGCATCCTGAGACTCGCCGAGTACGAGTGGATGGATGAGCACGGACTGACCTGGCTGGAGCGCGCTCCACGGATCCGCATGCTGCCCAATCCCAACCCGCGGCAACCCTATCCGATGAGTTGGACCGAGCAGCAGGCATTGTTTTCCGAGCTCCCGCCGCATCTCGCAGATATGGCATTGTTCGCCGTCAACACCGGCTGCCGCGATGCCGAGGTCTGCAGGCTGCAGTGGGACTGGGAGGTCAGGGTCCCGTCACTCGACACCTTTGTGTTCATTGTTCCGGGATCGTTCGTCAAGAACGGCGAAGAACGACTGGTGGTTCTCAACGACATCGCCAAGCGTGTCGTGAACGCACGCCGAGGGAAACACCCGACGCATGTGTTCGCGTACGAGGGCAAACCGATACAGAGGATGCTGAACAGCTCCTGGTGTCGGGTCCGAGAGAAGGTCGGGCTGAAGCAGGTTCGCGTTCATGACTTGAAACACACGTTCGGCAGGCGACTACGTGCTGCCGGCGTGAGCTTCGAAGACCGACAGGATTTGTTAGGCCACCGTTCCGGACGAATGACGACACACTACTCGGCAGCAGAACTGAGCAAGCTCATTGAAGCTGCCAATAGTGTGTGTGAAAGAAACGGTAACAAGCCTGAGTTGGTCGTGTTGCGGCGCTTAAACGTCAGTTGAGGCTCCCGCAAACCCACGCAAAACTCACGCAAAATGACCTGGGCGCCAATCGCAGTTTTTGTAAGTGTTTGATTAGATTGGTGGCCAGGGGCAGAATCGAACTGCCGACACGCGGATTTTCAGTCCGCTGCTCTACCAACTGAGCTACCTGGCCGTCTTGCCTGCGGGCGCTATAACGTAGACGATACCCGCGAAGAGCGGCGTATTAGACCCATCTCGGCCGGCCCAGTCAAGGATCGGCACAGCGAATTCCGCCGAACCGCGGTACATTGGGGACATGAGCGAAGAAAACCTCAAATGGCCCATCGGCCTTGGCATTATCCTGATTCTCGCAGCCGTTGCCTGGCACTACCGGGAGCGACTTATCCCACCGCCGGAGCCGGAAATTGAGGCCGTAAACCCGACCGCCGTTATCGAGGACGAGATCGTCGATTCGGGACCGATGCACCCGGTGCCGGAGTACCAACCCGACCCGTCCGACGAACGCGTCCTTCAGCCGCTGCCGCCGCTCGATGACAGCGACGCCTTCTTCCTCCTGGAGATCGGCTACGCCTTCGGCCCCGCGCTCGAATCCCTGCTGGTTCGCGATGCCGTCATTGACCGCCTCGTCGCCACGATCGATACGCTGCCGCGCCGCCAGATCCCGAGCCGCATTCGCCCCGTCAAACAACTCACGACACCGTTTCACCCCGAAGCCGACAACGTAGGCCTCACGCTCGGCCCGCAGAGCTATGCCCGCTACGACACGCTCGCGCGCATGGTCGCCGCCGCCAATCTCGATGACGCCTACGACACCTACCGCCGCTTCTACCCGTTGTTCCAGCGTGCCTACGAGCGCCTCGGCTACCCGGACGCCTACTTCAACGACCGGCTCGTCGAGGTCATCGATCACCTGCTGGCAGCGCCCTTGCCCGAGGGCCCCATCGTGCTCACCCGCCCGAACGTCCTCTACGAGTTCGCCGACCCGGATCTCGAGGGCCTCTCCAGTGGCCAGAAACTCATGCTGCGCATGGGCCCCGACAACGTCGCGACCATCAGGCCGGTCCTCGAACAATTCCGGGACCGGCTGACAGCCACCACGCCCTGACTACATGTCGAAGGCCTGCGCCACCTCGACCGTGCCACCCGCAGCGAGGATCGGGCAGCCCTTCGCCTTGGCCAGCGCATCCTCGATATCCGTCGCCTCGATGAGGCTGTAGCCCGTCGCCGGGTTGGCTCCGCCACCCTCGCTGGTCGAGCCATTGCTCGCCACCGTGTGATTGCCACCCACCGGATTGCCGCCGTCGATCACCGCCGCGCCCATCGTCCCGAACCAAGCGCCCCAGGCGTCCATGATCGCCGCTATTTCTTCCTCGCCCTCCGGCATGTCCGCATCGCCGTGGTACACAAACAGGTATTTCGCCATGTCCCTCTCCTCATTGGTTAGAAATGGAGAGTATCGCTAACTAGTTAGCGATACATTGGCCGAATCTTGGCGATATCGGTCAATCATATTGTGTAATATGCACAATTCATGGCCGAACTCGACGACATCCGGGATGCACTTCGTGCGCTGCGCAGCGCCGGTGTCGTGCCGGCCGCCGCACCCGCGCTCGCCGCCAGGCAAGCCGACCTCGATGACTGGCTGCAGAAGCGCATCCTCGCCGATGTCGAGGCTTACACCGTCACGACCAACCCGGACGTTGCCCCCCGGCTGCAGCAGCACCTCGCCGCCCTCGCCGGCACGCTGCAGTCCTGGTTCGCGGGCGAGGAAGTAGCCGACCCCGCCGACACCCCCGACTACGCCCGCTGGTGCGCCGACCGCAAATTCCCTCTCGAGGCTATCCTGCTCGGTTACGCCGCCATCCAGCAGGATCTTCTCACCTGGCTCCGCGACGCCGCCCTCGAATCCGCCGACGCCTCCGCCCAGGTGCCCCGCGTCGTCGCCGACATCACACGGATCGTCATCCGCTTCACCGGACGCCAGACCAGCATCGCCTCGGCCGAGTACGTCGCCCACACCCGCGCCATCGCCGAGGCCGAAGGCGACCGCCGTACCCGCCTGCTCGACCTCCTGCTCCACGGCTACGACGAATCCGACCAGCGCGCCGCCACCCTGCTGCGCCGTTCCGGCTACCTCGAACAACGCCAGAGCTACTGCGTCATCATCGCCCAGCCCGTCGACGCTGCCGAGATGCACAACCCGGCCCGCGCCGAGCGTCTGCGTGCCGCGCTGACCAAAGCCGTCGACAAGCTCGGGGTCCGCTCACTGGTCGCGATCCGCGATACCGAGGTCGTTGCCGTCATTTCCCGCACGCGCCGGCTCTCCGGCTGGACACCCCAGCAATCCAGCCTCGCCGACGATGCCCGCACGCCGCTGCGTCGCTTCGGCAACGCCATCATTCTGGGCGTCAGCAACGACGCACCGTCCACGTCGCACATTCCCGGCGCCTACCGCGAGGCCGCCCTCGCCCTCGAACTCGCCTCCGTTACCAACCGAGTCTCCTTATATAAGGACATCGGCCTTCGCGACATGCTGTTGCACGCCGGGCGCGACCGGATTGGTGCGTCGCTGCCCGCCTGGGCCGGGCAGTTTCTCGACGCGGATACGAAGGGCAAGCTCGCCGCCACCGTTCGCGGCTACGCCGATGCCAGCATGAACGTGCAGCAGGCCGCCAAGGCGCTCGCCGTGCATCCCAACACGCTGTACGCACGCTTCCGGAAAATCCACGACCTCACGGGCAAGGACCCGCTCGTCTTTCACGACCTCAACGAGCTGCTGCTCACGGCAGAGTTACGGCGGTAAATGGCGCCGGATCGGGTAACATAGCCTGCGAAAGGATGGTGGAAGGAACAGGCTTATGAACGTATTCGGCAAACTGGCATTGTTACTGACAGTTGCTGTTGCCAGCGGCTGCGCCACGGTCGAGGTTGAAGGCAGCGGCTCGATCACGCCGGACGCCATCACCGGGAGCGAGACCGTGCACGGCTCCCTGTACGGATTCCGCTGGAAGGAATTCGACGTCGAAAAATGCGGCACCGACAGCCTGTTCCGCGTCGAATACAACACCAACGCCCTGCTGCTCGCGGCCTCGGTCGTGAGCCTCGGCCTGTACGTGCCGCAGACCGTCGAATGGTGGTGCTACTCGCCCTCCGGTGACGACGAGGACGAAGAGGTCTGGGACCCGAACGCCGACATGAGCGGAGCGAGTCAATGAGCGGCGAACGCAACATCATCGTCGGCCTCGACGGTACCTGGAACGAGCCCGCACGACTGCCCGACGGCACCGTCACCGGCACCAACGTCGTCAAGTTTCTCATGGCACTCACAAAGCGCGGCCAGCTGCAGCACTACGAAAGCGGCGCCGGCACCCGTGCCTGGGAACTGCTCCCCGGCGGCATCTACGGCTACGGCCTCGACAAGCGCATCCTCGGCGCCTACCGATTCCTGCGCCGATGCTACAACGACGGCACGCCACCGGAGAACAACAAGCTCTTCATCGTCGGCTTCAGCCGCGGCGCGTATTCCGCGCGCCGGCTTTGCGGGTTGCTCGCCCACAGCGGCGTGCCCGTCAAATCGTCCGACGTTGAGCTCGGCTGGCAGATGTACCTGACGCGTGACAAGAACAGTGCCGCGGAGATGAAAGCGGCCGGCCGGTTCATCGACATACCGATCGAGATGGTCGGTGTCTGGGACACCGTCAAAGCCACCAACGATGAGGACTACAACGACAAGCAACTGAGCCCGAACGTCAAGGTCGGCTACCACGCGATGGCCGTCGACGAACGCCGCAAATTCTTCCCTATCCTGCGCTGGGACGACGACGAGCGCGTCAAGGAAGTCTGGTTCAGCGGCACGCACTCGGATGTCGGCGGCGGCTGCGAGAAAGCCGAGCTCTCCGACGTCGCGCTCGCGTGGATGATCCATCGCGCGGCCGCACACGGCCTGCGGTTCAAGAAGAGTTACATCGAGCGCCACGTGTGTCCGAAGATTCCGGGGCACCTGCACGAGAGCTTCACCGGCGTCTGGAAATCCTACGGAGAAAGCAACCGTCCGATTTCGGAGCAATGCGCCGTGCACGAAACCGTCGGCAGGCAAAAGGAAACGGTCGAGGAGTACGAACCCAAGAACCTGCCGCCAAAACCCAACTACGTGCCGGGATAGCCCGCCACCAACTCTCCAGCAACGTGTGACCCCGCCGTGATCTCTGCGTGAGATCTCGCGGCCATGCTGCGCCTTCAATTTGCACCGAACCGCAAGCTGGAGGACACACCCATGAAAAGAACCATCTACGCGGCACTGGCGACGGCGTCGCTGGGCGCCGTACAGACGGCGAGCGCCACGGACTTCGACGTGACGATCACCAACCTCACCAACCAGATTCACTTCACACCGTTCCTGGTCGCCGCGCACCCGGACGGCAACAACCTGTTCGTCACCGGCCAGCCGGCCTCGGCCAACCTGCAGGCAATGGCCGAAGGTGGCGATATCTCGGGACTCGAAGCCGACGTCAACGGACTCGGCGCCACGGTCGTCGCCAACCCGGTCGGTGGCCTGCTCGCACCGGCGTCGAGCATTTCGTTCAACATGAACACCGACGGCACGTCGAACGATCGACTGTCGATCGTCGCGATGCTGCTGCCGACCAACGACGCTTTCGCCGGCCTCAACGCGGTCGAAATCCCGACCGACCCGGGCACCTATGTCTTCAACGTTCCGGCGTACGATGCCGGCACCGAAGCCAATGACGAAATCATCAACGGCGGCGGCATGCCCGGCGTAGCCGGCATCCCCGCAGACCCGAGCGGTCTCGGCGGCACGGGCGGTACCGGTGCGGCCGGCGCCGATGCCAACACCAACGTACACATTCACCGCGGATCGCTCGGCGACACCGACCCGACCGGCGGTGCAAGTGACATCGACAGCACCGTGCACCGCTGGCTGAACCCGGTCATCCGCGTCACGATCGTCGTGAACTAGGAGGCCGCCATGCGCACTGCACACAAAACCACGCTGGCGCTGCTGCTCTCCGCGGGCGTGCTCGCGGCCTGCGACAACGACGACAGCCCGTTGCCACCACCTCCCCCGCCGCCGCCGCCCGCGATGGCCACGTTTGACGTCACCGTGAGCAATCTTACGAACGGACAGCCGCTCTCCCCGGTTGCTGTCGTCGCTCACATCGACGGCTACAACGTGTTCACCCTGGGTACGGCGGCGACGGCGGGTCTTGAACTGCTCGCCGAAGGCGGCGACAACGCCGACCTCGTCGCCGAAGCCGACGCCGATGCCAACGTACTGGCAACGGCCTCCGGCGGCGCAGCCATCGGCCCGGCCGGCGAAGAGACCATCCAGTTCGAGGTGCTCGCATCCGACGTTGCCAACCTGCGCATCAGCGCCGTAACGATGCTCGTCAACACCAACGACGCCATTACGGTGCTCGACGCAGCCGACGTCTCCGGGCTCGCGGCCGGCGACACCTGGTCGACACGCACGATCGCGTACGACGCCGGCACCGAGGCCGACACCGAGCAGGCCGTCCATATTCCGGGGCCGGCCGGCGGCGGAGAAGGCTTCAACGCGGCACGCGATGACGAGGCCGATCGCGTCTCGATGCATTCCGGCGTTGTCAGCCAAGGCGACGGGCTCACGACGTCCGACCTGACCGGGCAGCACCGCTTCGACAACCCGGTCGCGTCGATACGCATCGAGCGCATCAACTAGGTCCCCTGCACGCGGCAAAAGGACTTGCCGCATCCTCCTTGTCTTCTGCCGTGATAATTCTGTGAAGTTCCCGGTCTATTCTCAGGTCACCAACAACGAGAAGGTGGTACCACTGATGCCACGCCGGATATTGCTGGTCGAAGATGAGCAGGACATTGCCGACCTCGTCGCACTGCATCTCGCGGATGTCTGCGACGAGGTTGTTGTTGCGAACGACGGTCACGAGGGAATGCGGCTCGCGACCACGATGGACTGGGCGCTGATCGTGCTGGACCTGCGCCTTCCGGGGCCCGACGGCCTGGCCATCTGCCGCGCCGTGCGCCGCGAGCGCAGTTATCAACCGATCCTGATGCTGACGTCGAAGTCCTCGGAGCTCGACCGGGTACTCGGTCTCGAGTCCGGTGCCGACGACTACCTGACGAAACCGTTCAGCGTGCTGGAACTTACGGCACGGGCGCGTGCGATTCTGCGACGCGTCGAACAACTGAGCCACGCGTCCGACGCCGCTGACGATGCGGTGGCGGCCGGTCCCGTCACCATCGACCCGTCGCGCCGCGAGGTAAAACTCCACGGTGAGTCGGTGGACCTGACGGCCCGCGAATTCGACCTGCTCGAGTATCTCGCACGGCATCCCGGCCGCGTGTTTCGCCGCGCCGACCTGCTCGACCAGGTGTGGGGCTACGGCCACGAGGGCTACGAACACACAGTCAACTCGCACATCAACCGGCTGCGCTCGAAAATCGAGTCGGATCCGTCGCACCCGGAAATGATCGTCACGGTCTGGGGCGTCGGCTACAAGTTTGCGGAGCACGCCGCTTGAAGAGCCTGTTCGCCAAGCTGTCGGTTGCACTGGTGCTGATCGTTGCCGGCATGGGAGCGGCACTGTTTTTCGTCGATCGCACGTTCACGCGCGCGTACTACGAGGAGCTGTCGCAAAAACTCAATGCGCCGATCGCCATGTACGTCACGGACCAGCGCCAGCTCATCGACGGCGGCGTCGCCGACCTCGACAGCCTGCGCGATCTCGCAAGTCACGCCATGGTCATCAACCCGACGGCCGAGATCTATCTGACCGATTCGTCCGGCAATATTCTCGGGCACAACCTGCCCGGCGAAACGGTGCTGATGGAGCGCATCGATCTCGCGCCGGTTCGCACGCTGATCGCGGGCGATGCACAGTTTCCGCTGCGCGGTGACGACCCGCGCGGCAATGCGACACGAAAAGTGTTCTCGGCGGCAGAAGTGCGCTCGCAACACGGCCTCGAGGGTTACCTCTACGTTGTTCTGGGCGGTCAGCAATACGAAGCGCTGGCCTCCGACATCGGCAACTCCTACGTATTGCGTTCGAGTGCCATTGCCGCCGGCGCCATCGTGCTGTTCACGGCGCTGCTCGGTTTTCTTGTTTTCCGTGTGCTCACGAAACGCCTGCGCCGCCTGAGCTGCGAGATAGAGCGCGTCACCGATGCGCGCTTTGCCGTCGAGCCCGAACTGCCGCGTCCCGACGCCGGCGACGAGATCGATACCCTCGCCCGCAACTTTCTCGATATGTCGGCGCAGATCCGCCGCCAGATTGCGCAGCTCAGGGAAAACGATCACCTGCGCCGCGAACTCGTCTCGAACATTTCGCACGACCTGCGCACACCGCTTTCGGCGATGCAGGGCTCGCTCGAAACGCTCATCGTCAAAGGCGACTTGATGACGGAGGACGAGCGCAATCGCTACCTGCGCATGGCGCGCAAACACACCGTGCGTCTCGGCACGCTGATAGGCGACCTGTTCGAACTCGCTAAACTCGACTCGGCCAGCGTGTCGCCGAGCCTCGAGGCGTTTTCGTTGCCCGAGCTTGCGCAGGACATCGCGCAGGAATTCCAGATCGAAGCCGAGCGCCGCGGCATTCACCTGGAGATCGAGGCCGATCCTGCAACCGCATTCACCGTTGGCGACATCGGTCTGATCCAGCGTGCGCTCGAAAACCTCGTGCGCAACGCCGTGCAGTTCGCGCCGGACAACGGCGAGATCACGATCTCGATCGCCGAACGCAGCGACGCCGTATCGGTTTCCGTGGCCGACAACGGTCCGGGCATCGCGGAAAAAGACCTGCCCAGGATTTTCGATCGTTTCTACCGCGCGCTGGATGGCGAAGAGGCGCGCTCCGACTCATCCGGGCTGGGGCTCGCTATCGTCAAGCGCATTCTCGACCTGCACGGCAGCCGCATTACCGTGACCAGCAAACTCGATCGCGGCACGCGCTTCGAGTTTGCCCTGCCGAAACTCGCCGAAGCCGCCTGAGCCACTCTATATGGTTTGAATTTCCCTTCCGCGGCGACTACTTTGATAGTAAGCGGTAACGCGAAAGGACGTTCATGGACTCGAGCCAGACCGTAGGGAAGCACGCCCGCCCACCGGAGCCGTGGACCTTCCTGCTGTACCGGCGTTCACCGCTGCGCACCAGCCTGACGGGCGTTGCACTTGGGCTCGCGACACTCCTTCTGTACATGCTGCTCGAGTCATTGTCGGGGCGGCCGCAGGCTGTGCTGCGCGGCACGTCGCCCGCCGATGTCGGCTGCGAGTACCTGCTCGGCGACTATCGCATTGGCGTCGTCGGCATGATTCTGCTCGCGTACTCGACGAGTGCCCGTTTCAAGCTTGCCCAATGGACACGGCAGACGCTCGACGAACTCGGCAGCGGCAGCATGCTCGAAGCCGAAGGCCTCGCACAGTCACGCCCGTGGGGGTTCCTGCCGGGCTTCGCCGGATTGGTCATCAGCTTCTCGTTCGCGATCGACATCGCCGAGCGAGATATCGAGTGGACCAACGCCTATTGGATTTTTCCGCACATCTTCAACTGGGCGTGGACGCTGCCGTTCGGCTGGGTCGCCGGCCGGCTGATCTACGCCGTCATCGCCGACGCGATCATCGTGTCGCGCGTTGCACGATCCATCGAGGTCAACGACCTTGCCGAAACGCGCTCGATTGATGCGGCCGTGAAACACGGCCTGCGCACGTCGTTTGTCAGCCTGATGTTCCTCGGCATCGTGTCGGTGCATTTCATCGACCCGGGCCTGAATGCCTCGTCGACGGTCTTCCTCGTCGTCCTGTACTTGGTCGGCGCCGCACTGTCGACGCTGCCGACCCTCGGCGTGATGCAGAGTTACTACGACCGGCGCGACGCGGAACTGGAATTGCTGCGCAGCGAGATCGCTGTCGAAGAGCAACAGCTACTCGACAAGGACCCGGATTACGAACCTGGCCGCATCGGCGACCTCGTCTCGATGGAAAAACGACTCACGGATTACAAGGTCGCCGTTTTCCGTTTCTCGACGGTGACGAAGCTCGCGCTCTACGCACTGATCGGTTTCCTGTCGTGGCTGGGCGCCGCAGCCGTATCGGTTGTCGTGGAGAACATGTTCGGCTTTTGAGGAGCAGGATCATGAACACCAGAATTGTCGTAGCAGTTTTCGCACTCGCGGTTTGCGGTGTACAACCGGGATGTGCCGTGCAACGCGGTGTCGTCACCACGCCGTGCAACACGCTGGAAGCAACGCTGGTACAGAGCATCGAGTTGCCCGCATCCGTGAACCCGCAGGTCGTCCGCTACCAGCCGCCCGGCGACGGCCTGACCTGCATCCACGTCACTCGCCGCGATACACTGGCCCCTCCCGACGACCCGGACCTGCCGCGGCTGCCGGAAACGATCACGATGCGCATTGGCGCCGACGATGCGCTGCAAGCGTTCAATGGCGGCGGCGCCAACAACGAACTCGTTTTCGAACCCGCCGCCTGGGTGCGTGACCGGATCTCCCTTCGGCGCGTGACGGATGGCCGGGCCGGCGCGCTGCAGATCGCCAACCCGTTGCAGACCGTTACGGTCGACATCTATCACCAGGCACGACCGCAGAGAAAGGACATCGACCCGCCGGAGTTCGAGCAGGTTACGCTGCCCGCCGTCAACTGCAACGGCCGCCTGCGCGGCTTCCGCCCCCTCGACGAATATCGCAACTCGCCGTCGCTGCACCGCGAGTTGCACCGGGAGCGGGTAGGTGTGCGCTGCACCGCGCACTGGCGGGCCGAAGCACCACTCGGCTACACGAGAAACATTTACCTGACGACCGGCTTCACGCTGACCGACGAGGAAGGCACGTTCAGTCTCGAGGTGCCCGAAACCACCGAGTGGATTCCGAAGACGGCGCGCGAAGTGCGGCTGGTCTCCGTTCGCCCGTACTGCCTGATTCCCGGGCAATGCGGCCACGAAGTATTCGTGCCCGAGTCGCAGACCGCGATCGACCTGCCACTCGCGATGGCGCCACGAACCATCGACTTCGACCTGTTGAACGTGCTCGATATCGCGAGCCAGGGTCCGGCGATCGGCGATGGACCGCGCTTCATGCTGGGCGCTCGCCTGGTGTCGAATGACACGACGCTGCCCGAGATGAACGACAAGCCGTTCATCATTCACGAGCAGCTTGACGTTCACAATGAGGAACACAGCAAGTTCGTCATATGGGGGTTCGCCGGACAACCGGTGCGGCACAGCTATACGTCGGACGACGAAATCATCACCGCGGACCCCCGCTACCACCCCTGCGACTTCGACCCACAGCAGCAGCTTTGCGTCAACTTCACCGACGAGTGCAATCCGACGACCTGTGACGACCCGGATCGCGGATGCCTCGAATACAATATGCTGCAACCGATGCTCGATGCCGGCTACGACATCTGGATTGTCGACCACCTCCGCGGCGAGGCCGACGTCACCCACATGGCAGCGGCGGCGCCGCTCCTTTACCAGCGAATTCTCAACTACGGCGGCCCGGACGGCATCTACATCCCGCTGCCATCGCTCGACCTGTCGCAAGTGCAGACCTTCGCGCACCGGCCCGACATTGCGACGCCGGAAGCCGCCGCGTCGAACTTCGAACAGCATACGCTGGTCGCACTGCCTCCCCCTGATCCCCCGGTTCCGGGCTCCGGGCAACGCCGGGCGATTGTCGCAGGCTACAGTCTCGGCGGTGTCGTCGCCCGCATCGGCTTGCGATTGTGGGAGCTGGCCGACCACCTCCCCGATCCGGATCTCGTCGACTTTATGGACGAGCAGGTCGTGCTCGCCACGGCGTCGGATGTGTTCATGGAACAGGCGCAAAGAAAAATTCCGCTCTACGTGTCGCTGGATGCGCCGCACCTCGGGGCACGCACGCCGGTCAGCCTGCAGGCCTACATCCGCCGCTTCAAGGCGGTTGTCGATGCCTTCGACGACATCAGCGATGCCGACAAGCAGCAGGTCTACGACGCGAACTTCGAATTGACGGCGACGCCGACCCGGCAAACGCTGCTGCAGGAAATCCTGCATGATCCTGAGGACTACCTGGGTTGCATCAGCATCGGTAGTGAAGACCTGCACGACTGCATCCTGCAGCCGTTCAAGGCGAAAGTCGGCGACCGCGTCAGCGGCGAGGAAAGTGCGGAATTCCGCGATCGCTACGTGAACCGGATCAACAACAAATCGCCACAGTCGTTGCACGGATTGCCGTCGACGATCCCGTCGATCGCAATCTCGAACGGCAACCGGGCCGCACTGAGAGAGCTCGAGTATGCCGAAACCGTGCACGTGAAATGGGACATCAAGCGCTGGTTCGACAAACACCATACGATCTGCGACGAGTTCTCTGCCGAATCGAACCAGGGCCTGGATTCGTTCGTACACTTTTGCGGGTTCCCGGCGGAACAACCGGCCGGTTCGCAATGGAACAACGTCTGCCGGCGTATCTCGAATGTCGATGTCACGATAGACCCTGACTGGTTCGATCTTCGCAGTCTTGACGGCTGGCTCGAAACCCATGATCCGCGTTCGTGGTACGGATTCGCGTTCGATGTCGAGGTCCGCGGCATCCGGGTTTCCTATCCGATGCAGCCGCAGTTCGACGACAACAACCAGCAGAAACCGCGGACCGGGTTTCCGACACTGATTCCGACCGGAAGCTCTCTCCTCTTCGACGCTAGTGGTAATCCCTCGCCACTCTGGCGCGACGCGCTCTGGCAACGCGAATCGGAATACCACACGAACGTCGATAACGCGATTTGCAAGATGGTGCTGTTTTATGCCGACGGGGTCTTCGACGATGACGAGGACGGCTGGCCCGCCTGCGGCAGGAACATTGCCATCGAACGCTGCGAGGACGGCGGCCGCTTCCCCGGCAACAAGCTGGGATCGCAGCCCCTGGATCCAAACCTCGCACCCTGCGATTGCAGGCCCAACGATGCCAGCAGCTATCCCGGCGCGATTGAACAATTCGGCGACTTCGTCGACAACGATTGCGACGGACAGATCGACGAGTCCGTGTTCGAGCAATGACTCACACCGCTCCGGCGGTGCTATGCTTGGAGAATCGGGGCAAGGTGAGGTAACACCTTGAATTCTGAGCTGTTACACGGCTTCTACCTCGGCGAGCTGATGATCGAGCCGCTCAAGGGCCAGGTCACGGGGAGGGGCGGTTCGAAGCACCTGCCGCCCAAGGCGGTAGAGGTGCTGCTGTGTCTCGCGAATGAACACGGCGAGCTCGTCACGCGCGAGAGTATTCTCGAGCACGTTTGGGGGGCCGGACTCGGCTCGCACGAGGCGCTCGGCCACGCGATCAGCGAGATACGTCACGCACTCGGCGACCACCACGACGACCCGCGCTTTATCCAGACACTGCCGAGGCGCGGCTACCGGCTCGTTGTCGAGCCGGTTCCTGCCAGCGAACACACGGCGAGTGTTGTCATCGGTGCCGAACACGGCGCCAGCGCGACCGACATCGGGTTTCTCGAAAAACTGCAGCGCCGCGGCGTGCTGGAGACCGCGCTCGCTTACCTGATCGTCGGCTGGTTGCTGATCCAGGTCGCCGACATCGTGTTCGACCAGCTGTTGTTGCCGAAATGGGCAGGGACGTTTGTCACCGTGCTCGTGATAGCCGGGTTTCCTATAGCACTCATCCTGTCGTGGTATCTCGAGTTTCGCGATGGCAGGGCCGTGTTCGACGACATGTCACCGCTCGCGGAGCGACGCCGGCGCTTCGGCCGGACCTACCTGTCGGTGATCGGGGCGTTGGCCGTCGCGGCAGTGCTGGTTTTTGTCTACGACCGCTTTCTCGGGCTGCCGGAGGAACAGCCGACACAGGCCGTCGCCGATCTCGCGGACGTCCCGGTTGCCGAGAATTCGATTGCCGTGCTGCCGTTCGTCAACAACGACGGCAGCGAGGAGACGCAGGTGTTTGCGAACGGTCTCGTTGACGATGTCACGACGCGGCTGTCGCGCGTGCCAGGCCTGCTCGTGTCATCGCGCGGTGACTCGGCGACGCTGGAACCCAACACGCCGTCGTCAAAAGTCCGGCAGCGCCTGCGCGTCGCGATGTACATCGAGGGCAGCGTCGAGACATCGGGGGATACGATCCGCGTTATCGTGCAGCTCATCGACTCGTCCACGGGTTTTCACATTTTGTCGCGCACCTTCGACCGCCCGAAGGCCGACTACTTCGCGATCCGTGACGAGGTGACCGAAACAACCGTCGCGTCGTTGCGCGTCACGTTGCCGGACGACGTGCAGGACATCGCGTTTGCGTCGTCGGCGCCGCCGGACCTGGATGCCTACGTGCTGTACCGGCGCGGTATCGATGCACTCGACCAGCCGAATACGATCGACGTCATTGCAAGCGCGCTCGGCTGGTTTGACGCAGCGCTCGACGTGGACCCGGATTTTGCGGCAGCGCATGCGGGGATCTGCAGGGCCTACGTTGCCGCGTTCGGCGAGACTGACGACCCGCAGACGATTACCGATGCCGAAGGGGCCTGCGCGCGAGCGCTGCAACTGAACCCGAATCTCGACATTGTTCATGCATCGCTCGGCGACCTGTACAACCGCCGCGGCAACTACGCGGAAGCCGAGAGTTCGTATCTCGAAGCGATCCGCATCAACCCCAAGAACGTGCATGCACTGACGCGAATCGCCGAGGTGTATCGCCTGCAGAAACGTCCCGACGATGCCGAACAAACACTGCTTCGCGCGAAGGGACTGCAACCCGGCAACTGGCAGACGTTCGTGTCGCTCGGCGTGTTCTACTATCGCCAGGGGCGCTACGCGGAAGCGGCGGAGCAGTTTCGCGAGGTGACGCTGATCGACGATCGCAACATTCGTGGTTACTCGAACCTGGCAGCATCGCTGATGCTTGCCGGCGAATTCGAACAGGCCATGCCGGCGTACCGGAAGTCGATCGAAATCGATCCGCAGCCGGTAACGTATTCGAATCTCGGGCTGATGAATTATTACATCGGCCGGTTCGACGAGGCACAAGCCGCAGTCGAAAGCGGCATCGAGCTCGCGCCTAACGATTACCTACTGTGGATGAACCTCGGCGACATTCTCGATGCGGCCGGCAAGATCGACGAATCAAGGGCTGCGTTCGAAAAGGCTGCGGAGTTGACGCGCCTGAACGCCGAGGTCAACGCGAACGATCCTGCGCTGCTCATGGACGTCGCATGGATCAGCGCCATGCTGGGCGACGAGCAAACGGCGCTGCAGAATATTGCCAGGGCGTCCACCGCACTGCCGGATGACCCGTACGCGGACTACGTGCTCGGACTCATCCACAACAAGTATGGCGACTCTGAGGCGGCTATCGTCGCGTTTCAAAGCGCCGTCAACAAAGGCTACTCCCGGGTTATGCTGGCAGCGGAACCGCACCTTAAAGACCTGCGGGCCGACGCGCGCTTCAGAGCGCTGCTGGAAAATCCGTAAAGGCGCCGCCGGTGAGCGAAATTACGTCTATGATTGGAAGGTAAGCCGTTGATTCGGTGAGGAGAAGCAATGCAAAAACGACTAATAATCTTGCTTGCCTGCGCAGTCCTGGCGGGTTGTCGCGACGGGCAGTTCATCCGCGATGCGTTTACGTCGAGTGCGTGCAGCGGGAGTACCTTCTCGGGTTACACGCTGACCGGACTGACCTATGGTGACTCACAGATGGTGGTTCTGCCGGTATCGACAATCCGGCCGGAATCGGAATTTCGCATCAAGCTGATCCCGCAAACGCGACCGACGGACCCGCCGGTGAATTACAAGGATGTCGTGATTACGATCGACAGCACCGACGACGATGCCGATACGCCGGCAGACTGGCTCAAAGCCACCGGATCGTTCAACTCGGCGACGGGCGGCTGGCTGACGATGTGTGTGCCGCCAGCGGGTGGCCTGACCAGATCAACCTACAAGTTTTCCGTCAAGATGACGGATACGGCGGCGACGCCGGACGAAGACCTGGGCTGGCTCGATCCGCGGGCGGACGTCGAACTTTGAAAAAAGGCCCGGCGACTGCCGGGCCAAAGTAAGCCTGATTCCTGAAGGGGGATTAGGTTCAGGCTGCCTGCAGGACATCCGCGGCTGACAGGTAGTCATAACCGAGATCACGGGCAACAGCCTCGTAAGTGATGTTTCCTGCATGTACGTTGAGGCCGTTCGCAAGGTGCGGGTCGCGCGTCAGCGCTTCCTTCCATCCGAGATTGGCCAGGGCTTTGACGAACGGCAGCGTCGCGTTCGTGAGTGCGTAAGTGCTCGTGCGCGCAACGGCGCCCGGCATGTTCGCAACACAGTAATGAACGACATCGTCGACGACGTAGGTCGGGTCGGCGTGTGTCGTCGCGCGGCTGGTTTCGAAGCAACCGCCCTGGTCGATCGAGATGTCGACGACGACGGAGCCCGGCTGCATCGCCCTGATGTGATCGGCCGTGACGAGCTTCGGCGCAGCGGCGCCGGCGATCAGGACGGCGCCGATGATCAGGTCGGACTTCGGTGCCAGCTGGTCGATCGCGTGGGCGGTCGAGAAGACCGTGTTGACGCGTCCGCCCCAGATGTCGTCGAGCTCGCGCAGGCGTGGCAGTGAGCGATCGAGGATCGTGACGTTGGCGCCGAGGCCGACCGCCATGTCGGCGGCGTTCGCGCCGGAGACCCCGCCACCGATGACGAGCACTTCGGCCGGTGCGACGCCCGGCACGCCACCGAGCAGTTTGCCCGAGCCGCCGTTGGCCTTCTGCAATGCGTAAGCGCCGCACTGGATTGAAAGACGGCCGGCCACTTCCGACATCGGTGTCAGTAGCGGCAGCGAGCCGTCGTTGGCCGTGACGGTTTCGTAGGCAATGGCGGTGCAACCGGACTTGATGAGCGCGGCAGTCTGGTCGGGATCGGGTGCGAGGTGCAGGTACGTGAACAGGACCTGGCCTTTACTCAGCATCTCGCATTCCGGAAGCTGCGGCTCTTTGACCTTGACGATCATGTCCGCGGCTTCGAAAACTTCCCTGGCCGTCGCAACGACCCTGGCGCCGACAGCCTCGTAGGCGGCGTCGACCTCGCCGATGCCGGCACCGGCGTTGGTCTCGACGATGACCTCGTGGCCGGCTGCGATAACGTCCTGGACGCCCGACGGCGTCATGCCGACGCGGAATTCCAGGGTTTTGATCTCTTTCGGTACGCCGATAATCATGGCTTCTCTCCAAAGCACGAATCGTTGTTCTGCGAGAAATTTTAGCGACAGAACTGCGGCATTCGCTTGCAAAAAGCGTTACCCGATCGGGGTAATTGTGGCATTATCTGCCGACTTTCAGCATATTTCCGGTCTTTTCTGCCGTGACTCCCGACAAATACGACGTTTCGATCCTCAAGGCGTTGCAGCGCGATGGCCGGGTGAGCAACAAGCACCTGGCGGAGCAGGTGAATCTCTCCGAATCCTCCTGCCTCAGGCGCGTGCGGGCGCTGGAAGAGGCGGGGTTCATCGATCGCTACGCGGCGCTGGTGAGCCAGCCGAAGGTGGGCCTCGCCGGCAACGTGTTCGTGCACATCGGCCTGCACCGCGAGGAAGAGTCCGAGCTGGCGGCCTTCGAGGACGCGGTCCGCGGTATTCCGGAAGTCATGGAATGTTTCCTGATGACGGGCGAATTCGACTACCTGCTGCGCGTGGTCGTCTCGGACATGGCCGACTTCGAGCGGCTGCACCGCGACTCGTTGACACGCCTGCCCGGCGTCGCCCGCGTCAACTCGTCGGTTGCCATCCGCACCGTGCAGAAAAAAACCGAACTCCCCCTCAAATAGGGATCAGCTACCTTTTACCCATTCTAAAGGGATCAGCTACCTTTAGACCGGATAAAAGGTAGCTGATCCCTTTTTCAAGTGACCTGGGCAGCAGTTGCAACAAACCGCGGTTAGAATGGGTCCACTAAACATGGTGATCCCGGAACAACAAGCCGCCGCCAGTTCGCTCTCCGACCGCTACCGCAAGGTTCGCGAAGCGACGCTCGCGCTGACGGCCGAACTCGCGCCCGAAGACACGGTAGTGCAGTCTATGCCGGACGTCAGCCCGACCAAGTGGCATCTCGCGCATGTCACGTGGTTCTTCGAGAAATTCGTGCTCGAGGCTGCGCATCGTGGCTACTTGCGCTTCGACGACGACTTCCATTTTCTGTTCAACTCCTACTACTACACGGCCGGGCAGATGCACGAACGGCCGCAGCGCGGCCTGCTTTCCCGGCCGACGCTCAGGCAGGTACTCGACTACCGCTCCTACGTCGACACGGCGATGCAGCACTTCCTGCATTCCGACGAAGCCACTGGCGAAATGCAGGAGGTCATCACGCTCGGACTGAATCATGAGCAACAGCACCAGGAGTTGTTGCTAACCGATATCAAGCACGTGTTTTCGTGCCACCCGATGCAACCGGCTGTTTTCCGGACGTTGCCGGTATCGCCGTCACAACCGGTCGGCGACTACACTTTCAGTCCTGGGGCGAGCGGGATTCAGTCAATCGGTTTTGCCGGCCTCGGTTTTGCCTTCGACAACGAGACGCCGCGGCACGATGCGTTGCTGCACCCGCATCGCATCGGTGACAGGCTCGTGACGAACCGTGAGTATCGTGAGTTCATTCGCGACGGCGCTTACACGAACAGCGCGCTTTGGTTGTCCGACGGATGGGCCGCCGTCAACGAGCGTAGCTGGACTCGCCCCCTGTACTGGGACGATGCCCTCGAGCAGGAATTTACGCTCGGTGGTCGGCGTGAGATCGACGACCATGCACCAGTCTGCCACGTGAGCTTCTACGAGGCCGACGCCTACGCGCGCTGGGCCGGCGCGCGCTTGCCAACGGAATTCGAGTGGGAGACCGCCGCCCGCGAGCACCCGCCAGGCGGCAACCTGATGGGCAGCGGATACCTGCACCCGGCATCCGGCGACAGGCCGGCATACTATGGTGATGTCTGGGAGTGGACGTCGTCATCCTACGCACCGTATCCCGGGTTCCGGCCGCTGGCCGGATCCCTCGGCGAATACAACGGCAAATTCATGTGCAACCAGATGACAGTGCGGGGCGGTTCCTGCGCCACAGCCGACGATCACATACGGGCAACGTACCGCAGCTTCTTCTTCCCCGATGCCCGCTGGCAGTTCCTGGGGATCCGACTCGCGAAGGACGGCCATGCTGACCAAGAGTAAAGAGCTCCGGGAAATCGTCGACGGCTTGTCCGCCGAGCAAAAATCGATCTCCCCGAAATACTTTTACGACGAACGCGGCTCACAGCTGTTCGACGAGATCACACGCCTGCCCGAGTACTACCTCACCGACACCGAGATCGACATCATGCGCGACAACATCGACGAGATCGTCGGTCTGGTCGGCAAACAGGCGGGCCTGATCGAGTTCGGCGCAGGCTCGGGCGTCAAGACGCGCATCCTGCTCGAGCACCTGTCGGAACTGGCCGCGTATGTGCCCGTGGATATTTCCGAGGATTTCCTGCTCGAATCTGCCGGCGCAATCCAGGATGACTACCCACATATCGACGTGCGCCCCGTCGTCGCCGACTTCACGAAACCGTTCGCGCTGCCGTCTCCGATGGTCACCCCGATTCGCAATGTCGTCTACTTTCCCGGATCGACGATCGGGAATTTCGAACACGACGACGCGATGAAATTGTTGCGCGCCATGCACCAGGTCGCGGGCGCCGGTGGCTCGTTGCTGATCGGGGTCGATTTACAAAAGGATCCCGGGATCATCCACGACGCCTACAACGACTCGGCCGGCGTGACCGCCGAGTTCAATCTCAACATGCTGACGCACCTGAACCGCGACTACGGCGCGACCTTTGACGTGGACGAGTTTGAGCATCGGGCACGCTACGACCAGGACGAGGGCCGCGTCGAGATTTCCCTGGTCAGCCAGGCGGACCAGGTGGTGGAGATTGGCGACGCCGAATTCGAAATTGCCGACGGTGAGGAGATTCTCACCGAGTACTCGCACAAATACACGCTGGAAGGCTTCGAGACGATGGCCAACGCGGCCGGTTTCTCCGTTGTGCGTGTCTGGACCGACGCGGAACAGCTGTTCAGCGTGCAGCTCCTGACCCGCGATTGAATCAGGTAACTGCTACCTAATTACCGGGTGGGACGAACTCTTTCGGGGCGGCGGAGCCTTCGCCGAAAAAAAATTTCTCCATCTCGGTCTCGAGGAACTTGCGGGCCTCGGGCTCGATCGGCGTCAACCGGTACTCGTTGATCAGCATCGTCTGGTGGCCGAGCCAGCGCTGCCACGCCTCTTTCGACACGTTGTCGTAGATCCGCTGTCCCAGCTCACCCGGGTACGGCGCGAAATCCAGTCCCTCGGCGCCGGCGCCGAGCATGACGCATTTAATGGTGCGTGACATTCTTCCTCAACTCGTCAATCAGTTTGCGAACGGGCGCTGCGATCCCACCGGGTGGCGGCGCATCCAGCGGGTGCCAGGTCTCGCGTTCGGAGTCCGCTACTTTACCTCTGGCCGGCTCGATACGCACGACCACCGGCTGAATATCCAGATCGAAGTGGCTGAAACTGTGCCTCATGACATCCCAGGACTCGGTCTCGACCGGCGCAGTCGCGAGCGTCGCATTGCACCACTCCTCGATCGACGATTCATTCACCTCCGGCAGGCTCCACAGTCCGCCCCAGATTCCGGCCTCCGGGCGACGTTCAAGCAACACGCAACCGTCCGCGCTCGCCAGCACCATCGTCGTCGTACGACATGGCTTTTCTTTCCTCGGTTTCTTACCCGGAAAAAAGGTAGCTGATCCCTTTTTGCGGGCGGTGCAGTCGGTGGCGACGGGGCAGCGCTCGCATGCCGGGCTCGAGCGCGTACACAGCGTTGCACCGAGATCCATGATCGCCTGCGTGTAGTCGGCGACGCGCTCGTCGGGTGTGTATTCGTCGGCCAACGCCCAGAGCTCACTGGCGACGCTCGTTTTGCCGGGCCAGCCTTCGATTGCCGCGTGCCGCGCCAGCACGCGCTTTACGTTGCCATCGAGAATCGGGTGCCGCTGCCCGCATGCGATTGAAAGGATCGCACCAGCCGTCGAACGGCCGATTCCGGGCAACGCGACGACAGCGTCGAACTTCCGCGGAAATATCCCGCCGAAATCGTCGCGCACTACCTGCGCCGCCTTGTGCAGGTTGCGTGCCCGCGCGTAGTAGCCAAGCCCCGACCAGTGTGCGAGCACCTCGTCCTGCCCGGCGTCCGCAAGCGCACTGACATCGGGGAACGACGCCATGAAGCGCTCGAAATACGGAATCACCGTTTGCACCTGCGTCTGTTGCAGCATGATTTCGGATACCCACACCCGGTACGGAGAGATGTCCCGCTGCCACGGCAGGTCCTTTCTGCCGTGGTCCTCGAACCACGCCAGGAGGCGGTTCGCGAAATCACTCATGCGGTAGCGCTCGCGCGATCGCCTCGATGCGATCTATCGCCCGGCCGCCGTCTTTCTTCAGCTTGCGCTTGATGAAGTACGGCCCGATCGCTGGCGGAATCCAGAATTTGGGCTGCATCTTCAAGTCGTAGACAACGACCGTGCCACCATCCTCCTCACGAAACGTCCATGCTTCATTGGCCAGTTCGAAATCACTGGTGTCCGGGTTTACAACCGCCCTCACGGCGACGTTGTGCTCGAGCTCGACGTAACCCTGCCGCACGAACGACTTGCAAAAGAACAGCACGCAACCCTTCATCTTCGAGTAGTAGCCGGGCTGCCCGGTTTCGTCCGGCTCGACGTCGCGCGCCTCGACGATCGCACTCGAGAACTCCGTCGAGTATTCCCAGCTCTTGAACACGTCGAAAACCTGGTCGATACCGGCATCGAACCAGACCTCGGACCGCATCGTGTACACGCCCTTCTCGTGCTCGACCTTGATATCGCGCAGCTCGGCAGCGTAACCGGTACAGACGGCCAGGCTTGTCAGCAAGAGCAGCCAGCGGGAGCTCATCGGCTGAGCAGGTCTCCCAGCTTGTCCTTCAGCCGATCCTTGATCTCGTCCTCGACGCGTTGCCGCAACAGCTTCTCGAGATCCGGTTTGATGCTCGGCGAAGCCATGGGGCCGGTGATCTTCAGCGGAATGACCGCCTCGGTGAACTCCTCGAGCTCCTCGGGCGTCGCGTCGGGCAGAAACTCCGGTTTCTGCAGGATGCGCGCTGTCAGTCCGTAGTCGATCGTACCCTCGGGCAGGTTCGCCGTGCCGGCGCCGGTGAGCCGCATTGCCGGCAACAGCGCCAACAAATCGTCGCTGCGCATGATGCCGTCAGTAACGGTGCCGGTCACCGTTACCGAGCTGAATTGCGTTCGTGCCGGCAACACAGGCTCGGGCGGCTCTTCCTGTTTCAATAGCGCCCGCGCGCGGCGCAGCTCGTACCAGAGGTCGGTGCCTTCGTAGGTGCCGTCCTTGAGCTCGAACGACAGCGTGCCGTCGAGGTCGCGCTGGACAGCCGCGAGGTCCGCGCCGCGCCCGGCCAACTGAAACGCGCCGGCAATCGTACCGGTCACGTTGTCCTGGTCGTACATCGCCTTCGCAAGGCTCGCGAGATCGACGCCGTCGATACGCTCGTTAACCGAAAGCGACGGTACCGACCCGGAAACGTCGATGCGCACATCGCCGTTGTAAGCGCCGCTGAAAAGACCCGAAGAGATCGGGTGCAACCGCAATCGACCGCCGGATGCGGCGAGCCCGAGCTCAATGTTCTCGAATTCGATCGCACCCAGCGTCGCCCGCTGCAACGTCATCTTGCCGTTCGCCTTGAGCGGCGCGATGAGATCTGCAGGAATCTCCACCGGCACGTCGTCGCCGGAGCCGCCCGCCGCGTCGTCGGCTGCCGGCTCCATGTAGCGCGCAACGTCGAGCGTGTCGCCGGCCAGGTCGAAGCGGTAGGCACCGTCCGTGCGCGGCACCGACAGCGAACCCCGGAAGGTCGTGTCATCGAGCTTGATTGTGACCGCCGTCATCTCGATCGAATCCGGCATCAGCTGCGCCGTCGCGTCGACGATCACGCTGCTCAGCGCACCTGGATCCGCCGTTACGGGTGGCTGCACGTCGAACAGGGTCATCAGGCTGCGCGGTGAGAACGCGGCAACGTCGACTTTGGCTTTCGGCGTGATGCGATCGTCGTAGGTAAACGGCTCGACGACAGCGGCGATTTCCATTCCGAGCAGCTCGAGATCGACGGGCTGCATTTCAATGGCCGAACCGGCCGTGTCAACCGAGACGCTGTCGGTTGCGATGGACAATTTTGTCGGAATCGAGGCGAGGCCTTCAATAGTGCCGTCGACGTTCAGGCCGTCGAGGACGATGCGGCCACCGGCGGAATCCAGGGAAATTGTCGTGTCAGCGGATAGCTCACCGCTGAGCGCGGCCGGGCGTACATCGAAACGAAAGTTGCTCTCAAGGGGCACGGGCGAGCCGTCGCTCTTCAGGCGGCCGATGCTCAGGCTGACGTTGTCCAGCACTATGCGCTCGTCTGACTCGGCATTGGTGTACGTCACGGTGGCGTTGGTCAGGTCGACGCGGTTGATGTCGACGTCGCCGCTTTCCGAGGCGTCACCGGCCGCCTCATCAGCAGCGTCCTCCGGCACCAGGTCCGACCAGTTGGTGCGGCCGCGGTCGTCAATCTTCAGGTTGAGGTTCAGGCCGTCGACGTCGGCTGCGCCAACAACAATCTCCTGACCGAACAGCAGCGGCAGCAGGCGCACGCTGAAGCTCGCACTGTCAAACGCGGCGATCGGCTCGTCTCCGAAGCCGGGTGCATCGCCGAGCTTCGTCGAACCGACCTGCACGGCCAGCCAAGGGAACAGCGACACGTCGACGTCGCCGTCTATCTGCAGCTCGCGGCCCGTCCGCTCCTTCACCGCCGCCGCGATGTCCTCGCGGAAATCGTTGGGGTCGAAGAACAGGTACAGGGCGCCGGCTGCCAGTACGAAAAGCGTGACAAACCCGGCCACCAGCCAGGCAAGGATTTTTAAGGTTCGGCCCATGGGATGCCTCACACGACGGGTCGCCAAGCGTACCAAATTGCGATGCAAGAAATTAGGGATCAGCTACCTAATTCGACAGGAGCAGTGAATTAGGTAGCTGATCCCTTTTTGCGATCTAAATTAGGTAGCTGATCCCTTTTTGATCCCTTTTTATTTTTTGCAGAGGCTGATGCCGCCGTTGACCGTTGAGATCTCGATGTCGCCGTCGCCATCGCCGGCCGTGAAGTGCAGCTCCTTGCCGGGGCCGTACTTGCTCGTGCGGCGCGGATCCGGGCCGAAGCAGTTGCGGATCGAGCCGTTGAGCGTCTCGACGTAGATGTCGGCCGAGACCTCGCCGTCGAAGACGATATCAACCGAGCCGTTAACGGTTTCGGCATTGAAGTCGCCACCCTTCTGCAGCGCACCGCGGAATTTCAACCGTCCGTTCACGGTCGACAGCACAGCATCTTCAAACGACCCGCCCTCGACCGTTACGTTGCCGCTCACCACTTCCGCCGCAACTTCGCCGGATGCGTCGTAGATTTTCACACTGCCGCTCACCGACGTAGCCTCAATCTCGCCGGACGCGCCGTCCCCACGCACCTCGACCGTGCCACTCACCGACTCCGCACTCACGTCGTCACCTGAAAACGTCGTGTCGATGTTGCCGCTCACCGACGACAGGTTTTGCTCCCCGTGCACACCCTCGACGTCGATGTTGGCGCTGACTGTCCCGACATCCACGGAACTCCCGTGTGGCACACGAATGTGCAGGTTGGCGTCGGCGCCACGTCCACCGCGCTTCGGCAGCTTGACCTTGATCAGGAACTCGTCGCCATCGCGCTCGGTAATCAGCTCTTCGACGTTCCTGCCCAGCGTACCGGTAACGCGAATCTCATCCCGATCCCAGCCTTCAACCGCAATCGAGCCGGCCACGTTGGAAATGTAGACCTCGCCCTTCGGGTGCGCGTCCAGCGTGCGGTCAATCTCTTCGGCGTTCGCCGGAAGCGAGAGGAACGCAACCAGCACTATCAATGCATACTTCTTCATCGTCTTATCCACTAGATATCGTTGCGGAGCATGACATTGCGTGTCAGGCCGCCTACCCGGCGCAACAGCGCAAGCTCTTCACGATACGTTTTCAAAAGTCGTTCCTGCAGCAGAACGTTGTCGGGTTCCGCCTCCAGGGCCTTGTTCATGTCCGCGATCGCGTCGTGATACAGCGCGAGGTTGGTTTGGATCGTTGCGCGATCTTCAGGCGCAAGTTTCTGCAACTCGACCTCCAGCTCAGACACCAGCGAATCACGCGCATCGCGAAATCCCGGACCCAGATCGCGGCTGCCAAACGCGGTCTGCTCAAAAATCATGTCGGTGGTGACAATCTGCGGACCCGGACCCGCGTTGTCGCGTACCGAGTACAGGGTGATGACCGACGATGCGCCCATCAGCAATACCACGGCCGCGGCCTGCGCGAACTTCGGCGTCCAGCGGCGCTTTTGCGGTGCTTCGATAGCCTCGGCAATACCCGGCCACAGGTCCCGCCGCGGCGCGATGTCCGTCGCCAGCCGGCTCGCCGCCTGCATCATTTTGTCGTCTCTTTCGTCACTCATGCTTCAAATCCTTCCTGCTTCAACTGCTGCGCGAGCAATCGTTTTGCCCGGTGCAACTGCGCCTTCGACGTACCCGCTGCGATGCCCAGCATGCCGGCCGCCTCGTCGTGGCTGTAGCCGTATACCGCGTGCAGCACGAACACGTGCCTTGCGCCTTCAGGGAGACGGTCAACCGCCTCCGCTAGGTCCCGCAGCTCACCGGTGTCTCCGGTGGCGACGGGTGCCGGCGCCTGTTCGGCGACGGCCATGATCCGGTCGTGCTCGCGCTTCGACTTGCGCATGCGTCCGAGCACGGCGTTGACGGCGATGCGATGCAGCCAGGTCGAGAACGCGCTGTCGCCACGAAACTTGTCGAGCTTGTTCCACGCCTGGATAAACGCTTCCTGTGCACAGTCTTCGGCTTCGCTGACGTTGCCCGTCATCCGCAGGCACAGGCCGTAAACCCGGTCGCTGTGCATCCGGTACAGCGCCTCGAAAGCACCCGTGTCCGCCTGCTGCGCCCTGGCTATCCAGTGCGCTTCATCGGTCACTACATCTGTACTTGCGGTCGCCATGTTCCGACTATAGTCGCTGGTATCCGCTGTCAAAAGCGCAGCCAAGTCATGCATCTCCGTAATCAGTGACATTTGGATGCTGGCACACCTGAAAGGGTTTGAATTTGCGCTGTTTTCGGCCGCTTCGGGCGCATAAAAAGTGGCGTAAGGCCCTGTGTTTACATATGATTCACGTCCATGGGGAAGAAAGCTGCCTTGTGGGTTATGGAGAACTGATGTCCGGGCATTCAATCCTGTATCTCGGACGAGGCGAATTCGCTGCAGACTATCTCGGCGAGCTGGAAACTCTTCCCTGCTGCACTTACCTGACACGGTCCACGGCGTTCGAATTGCCGGAGGACGCGTCCTATATTGTCGACCTCGTGTTGCTCGAAGCCGGACCGACCATCGCACAGTCCGGGCAATCGCTGTCCGATCTTGTCCAGTCGCTCGCGCCGTACCCTGTCGTTGCACTTACGCAAAAGGAACACGAACACCGCGGTATCGCGGCCGTACGTTCGGGCGCACAGGGCTACATCTGCGTCGATGACGTTACGGTCGAAGAGCAGGAGTCGGTTTTCGATCACGCCGTGCAGCGCAGTCGCCTGCAGTCGCGGCTCTCCGGTACCGACGTCACGGTCTTGTCGATTCTGAAGAACATCAACGACGGCGTGATCGTCGTCGACAACACCGGCAGCGTGCTCGACATCAACCCCGCCGCCCGAACGATCCTGGGACTGAGCCCGCGAATGCAGCCGGACCCGACCTGGGAGCAAACATTCTGCTGCGTCGACGAACACGGCGACGCGTACAGGAATTCCGCGGACCTTCCGTTGATGCGTGCGCGCGGCGGCGAGAAGTTTGCCAACCAGGTGGCGATCTACCGTTCGCCGGAGCAGCCCGACGTGGTGCTGAGCATCAACGGTCAGGGGCTCTATGACGGCCAGCGCGAACTGGTCGGCGGCGTCATCACCTTCCGCGACATTACCGAAGCGCAACGCCGTACATCGGAACTCGAAAAGCGCGCGCAGTTCGACGAACTGACGGGTCTCGCGAACCGTGCGCTGTTCCTGGAGCAGTTGACGCGCGCGATGGGCCGCAGCCAGCGCAAGAGCGCGCCGCTCGCCGCGTTGTTTATCGATCTCGACAAGTTCAAGTCCGTCAACGACACGCTCGGTCACGATATCGGTGATGCGTTGTTGCGGCAGGTCGGCGAGCGCCTCGACAGTAATATCCGCGTCGGCGATTTTGCCGGCCGCTGGGGCGGCGACGAGTTTGTCGTCTGCCTCGAAGACTTCGGTGAGGCAAGCAATGCGGCAGCCGCCGCCCAAAAGCTGTTGCTGGTGCTGTCGGAGAAATACGAAATCGGCGCGAGCGAGGTATATGCGACGCCGAGTATCGGCATCGCGATGTATCCGGATGCCGGCGACACCGCCGAACGCATGATCAAAGCCGCCGACGTCGCGATGTTCGAAGCGAAGAAGCGTGGCGGCGGGCGATTCCAGTACTACTCGAACGCGCTGAACGCGAAGCTCGAACAACGCGAGGAACTCGAAGTCGGATTGCGGCACGCGCTGGTTCGCAACGAGTTTGTGTTGCACTACCAGCCGCGAATCGATCTTGCGACGAACCGCCTGATCGGCCTCGAGGCGCTGCTGCGCTGGCAGCACCCGCGTTTCGGTTTACTGCCGCCCGCACGTTTTCTGCCGATTCTCGAGTCGAGCGGATTGATTCATTCGGCCGGTGAATGGGTTATCGAAACGGCCTGTCGCCAGCTTGCAGCCTGGCAAAATCGCTTCGAACTGCCGGACCTGTCGATAGCCATCAACGTATCGCCGCAACAACTGATGCACAAGCGCATCGCCGAGGTGACCAAGAAGGCCCTCGACGACCACGCGCTCGACCCGGGCTGCGTCGAACTCGAGATCTGCGACGGCAACTTCGTGCAAAGCCGGTCAGCGGAATTCGACGTCCTGAAGCGGCTTCGCAAGCTCGGCGTTCGACTGTCGCTCGACCACTTCGGCACTCGCGACGTGTCGTTCGAGTCGCTCGACAACGGCTTCATCGACAGTTTTGTCCTCGACCAGTCCCTGATCGAAGACATCACCGAAAACAACAGCCATCAGCGCATCGTCCGGGCGGCCGTCGCGATGGCGCAGGGACTCGACATCGAGGTGACGGCCGAGGGCATCGAGACCGTCAGCCAGCTGGAGTTCCTGAAGAGCTGCAACTGCGATCTCGCACAGGGCTTCCTGATCAGCCGCCCGATGCAGCCGGAGAAAGTCTCGGCGATACTGCGCTCCGAGATTGCGGGAACGTCGCTGCTCTCTCGCGGAATGCCGTAGCGCCCTAGCGCAGCGACTCGAGGAAGGCCGTGGGGTCCTCACCCTGCTCCAGCACCTCGACCAGCGCCGATCCGACGATCGCGCCGGCCGCATGTTTCCCGACCGCCGCCACGTCCTCTCCCGAGCGAATCCCGAAACCGGCGCAAACCGGCAGGCTCGACATCCCTGACACCTTGTCGAGATAGTCCGCGAGATCCGTCGGCAGACCGACGTCGCCGCCCGTGATGCCGGTGATCGTCACGGCATAGACGAAACCCCGCGACGCATCGCACAGCATCTGCAGGCGTGAATCCGGCGTCGCCGGCGTCACGAGCTGGATGACGCCAAGACCCTTTGCTTCGAGCGCCTCACGCAGCTCGCCCGATTCCTCGAATGGCAGATCCGGCACGATGAACGCGCAGACGCCGGCCGCGAGCGCGCGATCGGCAAGTTGCTCATAGCCGAACGCGAGCAACGGGTTCAGGTACGACATCATCACGAGCGGCGCGTCGATCTCACCTTGCGCCGAGTCGAGCTGGTCGAAAATCCATTTCAGGCTGACACCCTGTTTCAACGCCTCGAAACTCGAGCGCTGGATGGTCATGCCGTCGGCCATCGGGTCGGAGAATGGAATGCCGAGTTCGACAACGTCGCCGACGCTCGCGACCTGCTTCAACGTTTCGATGAAGTCGTCGGCCTTCGGATAGCCCGCCGTGATGAAAGGAACCAGTCCGGTGCGACCGGCATCGTTTGCTGCCGTCAGGGCCGCCGATATCTTCTCGTGTGCGCTCATGACGTGCGAATCCTTGCCGGGTACTTCGTCAGTGTGGGCATGTCCTTGTCGCCGCGTCCCGAATTGCCAATGAGGATCTTGCTGCCGGGATGTTCGATCGCGTACTGGCGTGCAGCGGCATAGGCGTGCGAGGTTTCGAGCGCCGTCAGGATACCCTCGGCAGCGCACAGCTCCTCCAGTACCTCGAGCGCCTCGTCATCGCGTGCCGATATGTATGTCACACGGCCGGTCGCCTGCAGCAACGCATGTTCCGGACCGACGCCCGAGTAGTCGAGTCCCGCCGAAATTGACTGCGTCTCTCGTACCTGGCCGTCGTCGTCCTGCAAAATGATCGTGTACGAGCCTTGCAGCACGCCCGGCGTACCAGTCGCCAGCGTCGCGGCATTCTCTCCGAGGCCGTCGCCGATGCCGCCGGCTTCGACGCCGATCAGTTCGATGTCGTCGCCGAGTAACGGGTAGAACAGACCGATGGCATTGGACCCGCCGCCGACACACGCAAACGCAACGTCGGGCAGTGCACCGGCCTGGTCGAGCATCTGCTGGCGTGCTTCCTGGCCGATGACGTTTTGCAGTTCGCGCACGAGATACGGATACGGCGCCGGCCCGACCGCCGATCCGAGCAGGTAGTAGATGCCGTGCGGATCGGTTACCCACGCGCGCATCGCTTCGTCGATCGCCGCGCGCAGCGTTTTGTCGCCCGACTCGACGGCGACGACTTCCGCGCCGAGCCGCCGGATGCGATCGACGTTGGGTGCCTGCCGCTCCATGTCGACGGCACCCATGTAGACCGTACACGGCATGCCGACGCGTGCACATGCGGCCGCCGAGGCGACACCGTGCTGCCCTGCACCGGTCTCGGCAATGACCCGCTTTGCGCCGAGTCGCTTTGCGAGAATCGCCTGGCCGATGGCGTTGTTGATCTTGTGTGCGCCCGTGTGTGCAAGGTCCTCACGCTTGATCCAGACGTCCGCCCCCCAGCGCTTCGAAAGTTGTGGTGCGAACGTCAGCGCGGTCGGCCGGCCGACCCACTCCCGCAATTCCTTGCGGTATTCCGCCTGGAACGCATCGTCGTGCAGATGCTCCTTGACGCCCTGCTCGAGACGCTCGAACGCAGGCACCAGGGTTTCGGGAACGTAACGCCCGCCAAACGGACCGAAGCGACCACGATCGTCCGGCAATTCGCCGGCAATGGCTGCATCGAGAAGCGTTTTGGCCTCTTCGGCAGCTAACAATGTACTCATAAGTGTTGCCCCGCGGCCTTTGCCGCTTTGATGAATTCGGTGATCAGGCGGGCGTCTTTTTGCCCGGGCGCCGACTCGACGCCGCTGGACACGTCCACGCCAAACGGCTGCACCCGGCGAATCGCGTCGCCGACGTTGGTTGCGTCAAGTCCGCCCGCGAGAATCATGTTGCCCTGCTGCGCAAATCCTGCGGCCGTTTTCCAGTCTACGGTCTCGCCTTGCCCGCTCTGCAACCCCTCGTACAAAAAGGTAGCGGACACCCGGACAACCTCGCCACCTTCGCGGCAGACCGGCCAGCGCTCGACGCCGTCCGGTATGTCGAGGTAATCAAAGTCCGCGGCGTCGGTTTGCAGAACGTCGGGCTGGAATTGCTCCAGCACGCGTGCGCACTCGTCGGCCTCCGGATGCATCATGACCGCTACACGCCGGATGTTCTGCGGCACGTTGCTGCTCGCTGCCCGGGCCTCCGCTGCAGATACGTTGCGCACCGACGGCGGGTAGAAGACGAACCCGACTGCGTCGGCGCCGGCATCCACCGCCGCGTCGACATGCCGGATGTCGCTCAATCCGCAGACCTTCACGAACACGCCGCCGCTCCTGCATCGCGCATGGCGGACACCAGCTCGCCTGGTGCGTCATGGCGCATCAGTGCGGTGCCGACGAGCGCCATCGTGTAGCCCCAACCGGCAACTCGTGCGGCGTCGTCGGCCGTGTGAAGCCCGCTCTCGGCAACGCACCTCGCCGCCGGCAAATGCGGCGACAGCTTCTGCAGCCGATCCGCGTCCACGTCGAGCGTCCGCAGGTTTCGCGTGTTGATGCCGACCAGGAGGTTTCCTTTGCCCGTATCGACGAACTGTGCCGAGCGCCGCAGGTCGTCCTCGTCAAACGACTCGAGCAAGACGAACATGCCATGCTCGAATGCGCAATCGAGCATGGCGCCAAGGGTTGCGTCGTCGAGCATCGTCGTGATCAGCAGCACGCCGCTCGCGCCGGCTTTCCGCGCCTCGAGCACCTGCGCGGTGTCGACGAGAAAATCCTTGCGCATGACGGGTGTTTCGGGAACCGCGGCAACGACGTCCTCGAGATGCCCGAGCTCGCCGTCGAACCGGCTGGGCTCCGTCAGTACGGAGATCGCAGCGGCGCCGCCGGCCGCGTAAGCGGCTGCGCGGTCGCCGCGGGAAACAGGGTGACCGACACCTAATTTTCCTTCGGCGGGGGAACGGTCCTTGATCTCTGCGATGACGTCGAAAGTGCCGAGCGACAGCGGCACGACCGGCTTGTCGAAGTCCGAGGCTGTGAATGGGCCGGCTTGTGCGGCGCGCTCCGCGCTGCGGCTGGCCATCGTTTTCAGAAAGTCGCTCATCCGTCTTCGAAGTGTGCACGCAGTCCCTGCAAAAAGGCTGCCGCGCGGCCATCGTCTATCGCTGCGGCACCGGCATCGACGCCTTCTTTGGCATCCTGCACAGCACCCTGGACCTCGAGTATCAGCGATACACCCATTAGCAATGCGTCGCGATGCGCGCCCTTGTCGTCGCCCGTCATGACCCGCGTCAATTCTGCCGCGTTGTGTTCCGCATCGCCGCCCGCCAGATGCTGCGGCGAGCAGCGTTGCATGCCGTAGTCTTCCGGTGTGCGTATCGACTCGGTGACGCTACCTGGCCGAACATCGTGCAGCACAAAATCCCCGACCGGCGTTGCCTCGTCCCAACCGGGCTCACCGTGCACGACAAATGCGCGTTCCAGTGGCAGCCCGGAGAGCGCATCGGCCATCAGCTTCGCCGTGGGAATGCTGTACGCACCGATCAACATGAACGGCGGCGCCGCGGGATTGGTCAGCGGACCGAGTACATTGAACACGGTGCGCACACCCATCGCACCACGGACCGGCATGACGTTTTTCATCGCAGGGTGGTACGACGGCGCGAACAGGAATGTAAATCCCGTCGCTTCGAGGCACGCGACGTCGCCGCCGGGTGGCAACGGCAATTGCATGCCGAGTCGTTCCAGCAGGTCGGCGCTGCCCGACTTGCTCGATACGGACCGGTTGCCGTGCTTGACGACGCGCGAACCGGCGGCCGCCGCCAGCAGACCGGTGCCGGTCGATATGTTGAGCGAGCCGGAACCGTCACCGCCGGTGCCTACAACGTCAACGGCGGGCGCTCCATCGGGGATGCCCGGGTCCACGGCCAGCTCGCGCATGGCTCGTGCAAAACCACGGATCTCCTCGGCCGACTCACCCTTCGCGCGCAGTCCGGCCAGCAACGCCCCGGCAAACGCCGGTTCCAGTTCACCGGCCGCGAAGGCGTGCATGAGATCACAGGCCTGCTGCTCGGCGAGGTCGTCGCCGCTGAGAAGGGCATCAAGTAGTGCGCTGTTGCTCACGCTGCTTCCATCCGCATGAAGTTTGCCATCAGGGTATCGCCTTCGGGCGTCAGCACGCTCTCCGGGTGAAATTGCACGCCTTCAATCTGCAGGGTCTTGTGGCGTACGCCCATGATCTCGCCGCGATCGGTCTCGGCCGTCACGATCAGTTCGTCCGGCAACGTGTCGTTTTCGGCACACAGAGAATGGTATCGCCCGACCTCGAATGGCTGCGAAATGCCCGAGAAAATTGTCTTGCCGTCGTGTTTCACGTCGGACGTCTTGCCGTGCATCAGGCGGTCGGCCCGCACGATCTCGCCGCCGAAGTGTTGCACGATACTCTGGTGGCCGAGGCACACGCCGAGTACGGGAACCTTGCCGGCAAAGGCGTCGATCATGTCGAGCGACACGCCGGCACCCTGCGGCCTGCCGGGCCCCGGCGAGATCACGAGGTGTGTCGGTTCCAATGCCAGCCCGTCCGCGACGCTCAGCTGGTCGTTGCGATGCACCATGACGTCGGCACCCTGTGCGGCGAACGCCTGCACCAGGTTGTAGGTGAACGAGTCGTAGTTGTCGATCAGCAGCATGCGCACATGACTGAATTCCGCGGCCACCATTACAGCCCCTCCTCAGCGATTTCGAGCGCACGCCGGAGTATTGCGCTCTTCGCCAGCACTTCCTGGTACTCACGCGCCGGAACCGAATCGGCAACGATACCCGCACCGGCCTGGAAACTGTACTCGCCGTTCGCGAACACCAGCGTTCGAATCGTGATCGCCTGGTCCATGTCGCCGGACAGGCCGAAGTAGCCCGCCGTGCCCGCGTAAAGCCCGCGGCCGACCTGTTCCATTTCCTCGATGATTTGCATCGCGCGAACCTTTGGCGCACCAACCAGCGTACCGGCCGGAAAACTCGCGGCGAACAGGTCGAACTGGTCGTAAGAATCGTCGAGCGTGCCCTGCACGCCGCTCACAATATGCATGACATGGCTGTAACGCTCGATCGCCCGGTACGGATCGACATGCACGCTACCCGGGCTTGCGACCCGGCCGAGGTCGTTGCGCGCGAGGTCGACGAGCATGACGTGTTCCGCAGCTTCCTTCGGATCGGCAAGCAGGCGCTGCTCATTGGCGTTGTCCTCGTCCGTCGTCGCGCCGCGCGGCAACGTGCCGGCGATCGGCCTGAGCGACGCCGTATCGCCGTGCAGTTTCACGAGCGCTTCCGGCGAAGAGCCCGCGACCTGCACGTCGCCGAAGTCGAAATAGAACATGTACGGCGACGGGTTCAGCAGTCGCAGTGCCCGATACACCTCGAACGGCGGCACGTTGGTCTTGCCCCTGAACAACACCGACAGGACGATCTGGTAAATATCGCCGGCCGCAATGTACGCCTTGCAGGCCTCGACGCGCTCCGAGAACTCGGCCTCCGTCAGGCTGGCCTTCGCGGCCTCGACGGAAACGCCGTTTTCGTTCTGCGGTACCGGGCCGCGCAGCAGCTCGATGACCTCGCGGCGCAGCGCCTGGCGCTCGGCCTCGGTGCCGTCGTGCAGCAGTGCGACGCGGCGCGTCAGGTGATCGAAAACCAGCAGCGATGCGGGCGCCATGAACGCCGCGTCCGGCACGCTGGTTTGTTTCTCGGTGTCCTCGGGCAGGCGCTCGAACAGGCGCACGACGTCGTAGCCCGACACGCCGACAAGACCGCCCGAGAATGGCAGCCCGTCGGCCGGCTGTGGCTGAGGCGCGCTGGCGAGCGCCCGGCGCAGCGCATCGAGGTAGTCCTGCTGCGACGTTGGCCGCGCTTCCTGCTTGCCGTCGATCGTCAGCGTCGCCGCGTCCATGCGGACCTCGATCGCCTCACCAAAGCCCAGGAACGAATAACGTGCCAGGCGTTCGCCGCCCTCGACCGACTCGAGCAGGAATCGCGGCTTCAGCTCGCCCAGTTTCAGGAAGGCCGATACCGGGGTATCGAGATCGGCGGCTATGTCGAATGGTGCCTGCATATTGGTTTGTCTTCAGGTCCTGCAAATACAAAAAAGCCCGTCCAGCGATTAACAGAGACGGGCCTTCGGAATTCGTTTCAGAAATGCGTGTGCTAGCCGCGCGCCCCCTCGTTTGCGTGCAGCCACCACCAGTTGTTGTTCAACCGTGCATTCATGAAGCCGAGTATTACCGCCACCGCCACGAGGGTCAACCCCGCCATTCGTTACAACTGATACAGAGCCGGCAACACGAGCGAGAAGCCCACCCACATGATGAACGTAAGTGGAATACCCACACGCAGGAAGTCCGAGAATTTGTAACCACCGGCACTCATGACGAGCAGGTTCGTCTGGTAGCCATACGGTGTCGCAAAACTCATGTTGGCGCCGAACAGCACCGCCAGGATAAACGGCTCCGGACTCACGCCGAGCTGATTGGCGATACTGATCGCAATCGGCGTGCCGATGGCCGCCGCCGCATTGTTCGAGACGATATTGGTCATGATCGTCATCAGCAGCAGGAATGCGCTCAGAATGAACGGCGCCGGCATCGCCGACGCCACATTCACGAAGCCATTCGCGAGGTAGTCGGCCATGCCCGTGCCCATGAGCGCCTTACCCAGCGCCAGGGACGTCACGATGATCATGACGACCGGTATCGACAATGCGCCGGCCGCATCGCGCCAGCCCAGGCAGCCGGTGGCAATCATGAGACCGAGACCGACGAGCGCGCTGACCGAGATCGGCATGATACCCAGGGCCGCGGCCGCGACGACCAGGCCCATGATGAACAGCGCACGCTTCGCGTTGTGCGTGTGCGGCAGGTCCGTCGTGCCGTCGAGCACGAGCATGTTGCCGCTGTCCTTGAGATTCTGCACCGCCTCCTTCGTGCCCTGCACGAGCAGCACGTCACCGGCACGCATACGGATCAGGTTGAGGTCGCCCGTGACCTGCGAACTCGGCGCGCGTGCACGGTGCAGCGCGAGCGGCAACAGTCCGTAGCTCGACGTAAATCGCGCTGCCGCGAGGCTGCGAAGATGCAGCGGTGAACCGCGCGTAATCACGACCTCCGCAAGCTGCTGGCCCTCCGCCTGCAGCGGCGTGTCCTCGTCAATCGGGTGCTCATCGTCGGAAATATTGAACAGCGTGGCGCCGAGCAATGATTCGTAGTGTTTGAGATTCTCCGGTGAGTCCTTCACAAACAGGCGATCGCCCGGCTGGATGACGACCGACGGCAACTTGGCGAGAAACAGCGATTCGCTGCGCTGGATCTTGTCGATGCGCAGGCCGTCAGCCTTGGCCAGCACCTCGGACAGGGTCTTGCCGTCGGCAAAACCACCTTCCTTGACGTGCAGCTGCGCACTGAATATTCGTGGCGTGGTATCGGCCATCGGCGGCGTGCGATCTGGCAGCAGGCGCGGCGCAACCAGCCACAGGAACAGAATGCCAAAGCCGCCGACGATCGCGACCGGCAGCACCCACTCGAACATCGAAAATTCGTGCATGCCCATGTCGTGTGAAATACCGACGACGAGAAGGTTGGTCGATGTGCCAATCGTTGTCGACATGCCGCCAATGATGGTTGCGAGACCCATCGGCATCATGACTTCCGACACCGGGAATTTTGCGCGCAGGGATGCACCAACGAGAATCGGCATCAGTAACACGACGATCGGCGTGTTGTTCATGAACGCGCTCAGGATGGCGCCGGCCACGAGCGTCGTGACGAGCGCGAGCACCGGGCGGGTCGCCCACGCGCGACTGACGACAGTCGCCAGCGGTTGCAGCGCACCGGTCGTCTCCAGCGCCTTGCCCACCATCATCAGCGCGCAAATCGCGATGAGTGCCTCGTTGCCGAAACCCGCGAAAAACTGCACGGGCCCGAGTACGACCTCGCCGTCCTTTACGTACGGGAACAACTGGAAACCCGCGACCAGGATAATCAGGATCGCGAGCGACGATGACTCGAGCGGGATGTTGTCCCGCGTAAACAGGAACAACGCGACGACCGTCAGGATCAGTACGGCGATCCCGTGGGCGTCAGGTGTGATTGGCTGCAAAAGGTCCCCTCTCTCCTTCGCCCAATCAGGCGCGGCCACCCACCGTACCCGGATCACACCTGTTTGGCAACGAGCCCGGCGCCCCCGTTTTGTGCGGCGATTGCGGCGACCCGCTCGCGGAACTTCTTGAAATCCTTGGCATTCCAGTGAGAAATGCTGACGTCGCGCTGAAACGACATGGCGTCGGCAAAGCGCACCAGCGGCAACAGGTCCGCGTAGCGGAGATCGGCCGGCTGGCCGCGCGGAAACACGTCCCACGGCGACATCGTCGAGAGATTTCGATGCCGCACAGCAACGTCTCGAATGGCGCGTTTCCAGCGACGTGTCCAGCGTATGGAGGTGTCTTTGCGAAGCACACGGGCACCCGCCTCGTCGAGTGCCGGGCACCAGTTGCTGCCGTTGGCCAGCAATCGCGAGCGCGCGTGCAGCGTCGCGCAGATCCAGCGAACCAGCTCTTCGAGTTCGCGCAAGGTTGCGATCGACTGTGGGTCGGCGCCGCGCGTCAGTACAACGTCTCCCCAGCCCCGCAGCACAATGGCAAGTCGCCGGTTTAGCCAGCTGTCGTATTCGACAAGCGGCTCCTGCCACGCCGTTTCGTCATGCTGCCGGTCGCCGTCCTCGATGCACTCATTTAGTGCAAGTTCCAGCGTTACGAGGTCGATGTTGCCGTCCGCGGCGAGGTAGTCGCTGACGTCGACGGTCATCGTTACCCAGGCGGAGTCCCTCGGCACGTGCATGCACGCCGACGGCAGGTACTCCTCGCCCTTTTCGGGCGGCAGCAATGGGCACGGCGACGTGACCAGCGATGACTCGAGTTGCAGGTACATATGTTCATGATGCGACGCGTCGCAACCGCCCTCCGCTGCCGAAATTCGGCAGGGTCTGGAAATTCGCTGGCACGATGGAATGGGCGGGTGTACCTTTTCGGTTAAGCGAACTGCAGGAACGCCCCACATGCCGTCATTTGACGTAGTCAGCGACTTCGACTCGCACGAAGCCAGCAACGCCGTAGACCAGGCCAACCGCGAAGTGAATACACGCTTCGACTTCAAGGGAACGGGGTCGAAGTACGAACTCGACGGCCAGTCCATTCGCATGACGTCGCAATCCGATTTCCAGCTGAAGCAGATGCTCGACATCCTGCACCAGAAGCTGTCGAAGCGCGGCATCGATATCGCGTGCCTCGAAGAACAGGAGGTCGAGATTTCCGGCCAGGAGGCACGCCAGGTCGTTATCCTGCGGCGCGGTATCGACACCGATCGCGCGCGCAAACTCGTCAAGCAGATCAAGGCGGCCAAACTGAAAGTACAGGCGGCGATCCAGGGCGAAAAACTGCGCGTCAGCGGCAAGAAGCGCGACGATCTGCAAAGCGTCATTGCAATGCTCAAGGAGCAGGACATCGGCTTGCCGCTGCAATACGAGAATTTTCGCGACTGAGTCCGCCCACGACACCACGGCAGCAATGAATAGCGGCAACCACACTTCCCCACGTCGCCAGGACATCATGTTCGAGGACAAGGAACTCGCAATGCGCGACGACGTGCGCACGCTGGGCGCAATGGTCGGCGACCTTATTCGCGAGCAAAGTGGCGACGAGTTGTTCGAGTTTGTCGAGAATGCGCGCGTACGCGCTATTCGCCGCCGCGAAGGCAACGAAAAACCGGGCGAAGAACTCGCCGCCCTCGTCGCCGGGCTGGAGCCTGCCTGGGCCCACCAGGTTATTCGCAGCTTCTCCACCTACTTCCAGATGGTGAATACGGCCGAGAAGGTGCACCGCATTCGGCGTCGACGCGACTACCTGCGTGACGTCAATCACTACCAGCCCGGCGGGCTCGAAGACTCGTTCATCAAGCTGAAGGCGGCCGGCGTCGACGCGACGGCACTACAGGAACTGATCAACTCGCTTTCCATTCACCCGGTGTTTACCGCGCATCCGACGGAACCGATGCGGCGCACGATGTTGCGCAAGGAACAACGCATCGTGAAGTTCCTGATCGACCTGCTGAACCCGACGATGACGCCCGGCGAGAAAGAGGCGGCGCTGCAGAATATTCGCCTGCTCGCGACGACGGGATGGCAGACGGACGAGCACCCGTCGGAAAAGATGACAGTGGCCGACGAACTCGAGCATGTCCTGTTCTTCGTGACCGACGTCCTGTATCGCGCCATGCCGCCCTTTTACGAGGACATGGAAGATGCGCTGCAGCGTATCTACGGCGACGAGGGTAAGGACATTGAGGTGTCCGGCATCCTGCACTTCGGATCGTGGGTCGGCGGCGACATGGACGGCAACCCGAACGTCAATGCGAAGACCATTCGAGCGACGCTCGCCCGACAGCGCTCGCTGATCCTCGACAAGTACTTCAACGAATGCGCAAGTCTCAGCGAGAAGCTGTCGCAGACGACGGACCGCGCGGGGTTCAGTGACGCGCTGCTCGCCCGGATCGAGGAGTACCGCGGGATTTTCCCGAATGCGTATCACGCCGTGCCGGCGCGGCACAGGGACATGCCGTATCGGGTCTTCCTGCGGCTGGTGCGACAGCGGTTGCAGTCGACGTACGACGACGACATCTACCCGTACGAAAAAGTCCAGCAACTCAAGAACGATATCCGGCTCATCGCCAGGAGTCTGGCCGAAAACAACGGTGAGCATGCCGGCCTGTTTGCCGTGCGGCGCCTGCTGCGGCGCATCGAGACGTTCGGCTTTCACATGATCACGCTGGACGTGCGCCAGGACGCCGAGATGCATCGCCAGGTCATCGGCGAATGCCTCGCCGAAGAGAACTGGATGGAGATGCCGGCGGCCGAGCGAACGGCGCGGCTGGTTGAGGCCATTTCGTCACGCGAGGGCGTGCCGATGGATCTCAGTACGCAGGCACGCAAGACAATTGCCGTATTCCAGGCGATCGCGTTTTGCCGCCGCAAGTACGGTCCCGAGGCGATCGGCCCCTTCATCATCAGCATGACGCAGGGCGCCGACGATATCTTGTCGGTGATCCTGCTGGCGCAATGGGGCGAGGTGCACAACAAGCGCGGCGAAGTGCCGCTCGACATCATGCCGCTGCTGGAAACCGTGGACGACCTCAACAACGGTCCGGCGATTCTCGAAGAGCTGATGACCGTGCCGCTTTATCGTGAGCACATCAAGCGTCGCAGGAATCGCCAGATGGTGATGATCGGTTACTCGGACAGCAACAAGGACAGTGGCATCGCGGCAGCTCGCTGGGCGTTGCAGAACGCGCAGGAAATCATCGCAAAGTCAGCGGCTGAAGTGGGTGTTGACCTGACGATTTTTCACGGTCGCGGCGGAACGATCAGCCGTGGCGGCAGCAAAACCCACGTCGCCGTTCTCAGTGCGCCGGCCGGAACGGTGAACGGTCGCCTGCGGATTACCGAGCAGGGCGAAATCATTAACGAGAAATACGGGCTGCGCGGCATTGCGTTGCGCACGCTCGAACAGATGACCGGCTCGGTCGCGCTCGCGACGGCGTTACCGCGCCATCGTGGCGCAGACAGCCCGGAATGGCACGAGATCATGGACACGATCGCAGCCGAGAGTCGGCGCACGTATCGCAAGCTGGTCTATGAGACTGACGGGTTTTACGAATACTTCCGCAAGGCGACACCAATCGATCTCATCGAGCGCATGCGTATCGGGTCGCGGCCGGCTTCACGGCGACGCCAACAGGGCGTTGAAGACCTGCGGGCGATTCCGTGGGTATTTGCCTGGACGCAATCGCGGGTCATCCTGCCGGGCTGGTTTGGTGTCGGCAGCGGTGTGCAGAAAGCCATCGAGGCGTTCGGCGAGGACAAGGTCGCCGAGATGTTCAGCGAATGGTATTTCCAGCGTTGCCTGTCGGCCGACATGGAGATGGTCCTCGCGAAAGCGGATCTCGATATTGCGGCGTTGTATTCAGAACTCGCCGGTGACCTGCACGAGCAGTTCTTCCCGATCATCAGGGACGAATTCGAACTCACGAAAAACCTGATCCTGGATTTCTCGGATCACGACACGTTGCTCGAGGGCGACGGCACGTTGCAGCGTGCGATCATGCTGCGCAACCCCTACGTCGACCCGATGAGCCTGATGCAGGTCGACCTGCTGTCGCGCTGGCGCGCCAGCGACTACGAAGACGAAGCTATCTTCGACGCCCTGCTCGCCAGCATCAACGGCATCGCGCAAGGCCTGCAAAACACTGGTTAAATAGGGATCAGCTACCTTTTATCCGGTCTAAAGGCATCAGCTACCTTTAGACCGGATAAAAGGTAGCTGATCCCTATTTATTCTATGAAGGTGGTGAAGTCGTGCAGGGGTTTGCGGGCGATATCCGGCACGCGGGCGTCGTCTGCCGGGTAGCCTGCGACCAGCAGCAGGAACGGGCGCTCGTTTTTCGGGCGACCCAGGATCTCGTTCAGGAAGCGCATCGGGCTCGGCGTGTGCGTCAGCGTTGCAAGCCCGGCCGTGTGCAATGCCGTGATCAGGATCCCGGTCGCGAGACCGGTGGATTCAGTCGGGTAGTAGTGCTTGACCTTGCGGCCGTCGGGCAGCTCGCCAAACTTCTGCAGGAACACGGCGATCAGGTATGGCGCTGTCTCGAGAAACGGCTTGTGCTCGTCCGTGCCGAGCGGTCGCAGGGCTTCGAGCCACTCCTCGGACGCTCGGTGCTCGTAAAACTCCCGCTCCTCGACCTCTGCCGCCTCGCGAATTCGCTTCTTTACGGCCGGGTCACTAACGGCGACGAAATGCCAGGGCTGCAGGTTCGCGCCGCTTGGCGCCGTATTCGCCGCAAGCAACGCCGTTTCGATGATGTCCCGCGGCACAGGCTTGTCCGAAAACTCCCGAACGGTGCGACGCCGATTGATGTCCTCGTAAAACGCCTGCAGACGCTCGCGCATCTCGGCCACCGGGTATTCACGATACCTATCCAGTGGAATAGTGGGGTAGTCAGTCACTTTCGTCCTCATTCGCGCCGAGGTCCTGCACGATGCTCCACTCGGTCGTTTCCCGTTCAGATACTGCAAAGCTGCGCACCGAGATGCCGGCCGCATGCACAGACTCCGGATCGCCTGTTACAAGCGGATGCCATTCAGGCAGGTCCCGGCCATTCGCAAGCCGACGGTAAGCGCAGCTTGCGGGCAGCCATTTAAACGCGTCCGGCTCATCGGCGGCAAGTACCAGGCACTCGGCCACCTGCCTTGCCCGGTTCGCGTAATCGGTGCAGGTACAGGAATCGATATCGAGCAGCCGACACGCGATATCCGTAAAGAATACGTCGCCCGTGTCTTCGTCCTCCACCTTGTGCAAACAACACAACGCACAGCCGTCGCACAGTGATTCCCACTCGTCGCGCGACATCTCGACGAGCGATTTGCGTTTCCAGAAGGGTTCGGTCATCGTCCGGTACTTTGCGACACCGTGCGGCGAATATCCAGATGAAAGCGGTCTTACTCGACTGGGCGACGATGGGACCCGGTCTCGACATCAGCGAGATGCGGTCGCTGCTGCCCGACCTCGAGATCTATGACGATACCGACGACGACGAGGTTGCCGCACGCATCGCGGGCGCGGCTATCGTGCTGGGAAACAAGGTCCTGATCTCGGAAGAATTGTTCGCGGGCGCGCCCGACATGCAGTTCATCGGCCTGACAGCAACCGGCACCGACAACGTCGATCTCGACGCCGCAAAAAGGCACGGTGTCGGCGTCGCCAACATTCGCGGCTACTGCACGCAGTCGGTCGCCGAGCATGTTTTCGGTTGCATACTCAACCTCACACACAACCTCGCCGCCTACGACCGTGACGTCTGCGCCGGCCTCTGGCAGAAGGCCGACAACTTCTGCATGTTGACGCATCGCATCGACGAGTTGTCTGCGATGACGCTCGGCGTCGTCGGCTGGGGCAAGCTCGGCCAGGGTGTCGGAAGAATTGCGGACGCGTTCAACATGAACGTCATCGTGTCGGCGCGCGCCGGCACCGACACGGTCCCGGACGACCGCGTGTCATTCGACACGTTGCTTGCGGACTCGGACATCGTTTCGCTGCACTGCCCCCTCAACAAAGCCACCCGCAACCTGTTTGGCAAAGCGCAGTTTGCTGCGATGAAATCCTCGGCGATCCTGATCAACACGGCGCGCGGCGGGCTCGTCGACTCGGCAGCACTGGCCGACGCGTTGAGAGACGGTGAGATCGCCGCAGCAGCCGTCGATGTATTGCGCAGGGAACCGCCCGTCGATGGCGACCCGTTGCTCGACTACGACGGTGTAAACCTGATAATCACGCCGCACATCGCGTGGGGAACGCAGGAAGCGAGGCAGGCAGCCATCGACGAACTAACAGCTAACATTCGTTCGTTTCTCGACGGCGGTGATCGCAACCGGGTCGTTTAGGGAACCCATTCTCGATGTGGCCGGTCAAACGCCACAAATCACAACACCCAAAGGTGAACCAATGACCAGGCTTGCCGCGCTCGTTTGTACGCTTCTGCTTCTTGCAACGCACCACGCACACGCCGACGACGAATCGGTGTTGCGCCATTTCAAGACCGTGCTCTGGCCCCAGGCCTACCGGACACAGGATGTCGAACTGCTGGACCGGATGCTGCATGACAGCTTCGAAGTCATCGACAACACGGGCAGGCGTTCCGACAAACAGGGCGAGCTGGACTTCATCCGCAACAACCAGTGGGATCCGGGAACATTCGAGTACCGTATTGAGCGTCTCGACATCTACGACGGCAACGTCGCTGTGATTTCGGGCATGGGCGTCGCCGAAAAATACACCTATCGATCGAGCAATGTGCTGATCAAGACCGACGGTGAGTGGCGTGCAATCTCGTCACACGTGTCCGGCGTTGAAGAGCGAACGCCCGCGGCGGAAGACAACTAGGCGCCGATAACCTGTCGGGCCCACTGCACAATTGACTTCACTCTTGGCGAGCCAAGGTCGTAGGCCTCATCAAACGTGACCCAGCGCCACTCGTGATGCTCGGGCACGCCGGTTTCCGGCGAGATTCCCATCACGACCTCGTCCTGTTCGGTTCTGCCCAGAAAATAGCGCGCAATCTTGCCCTTGCTGTACGGTCCCGTCTCGAAGTATCGGTCACCCCATTCGAAGTCGACGTCGTCGATGCCGGTCTCCTCGCCGACTTCGCGAATGGCCGCCTGCATCGGATCTTCGCCCTCTTCCCGTATGCCTTTGGGGAAATCCCAGTGGTGGTAGGCACGCAACAGCAGTGTCATCCAGCCATCGTCGGTCTTGCGCGCAAGCACTACGCCGCACGAAAGCTTGGTACTCAAGCCACCGCACCCCGTAACACATCGGCCGGCCGTGCATTGACGGCGCCGCGCGCCGCAAAGTAACCGCTGACGCAGACCACGAGCACGCCCGCCACTACGCCGACGACCCAGAGCAACGGATTAAAAGCGGGCTCCAGGTTGAACAACTGCCGCGCAACGACCCATTCGAGCGCCGTCGCACCGGCCGCGGCCAGCACGCCGGCCGCAACACCTAGCGCACCGAACTCGGCCATGACGCCGGAAAACACAGTGCGTTTTTTCGCGCCCAGCGCTCGCAGCATGGCGCTTTCAAAACGTCGTTCGTCGATTGTCGATTGCACCGCCGCAAACAGTACGGCGATACCCGCCGCGAGCGTGAATACGAAGACGGCCTGAACCGCGAGGCTCGCTTTTTCGACGATGCCGCGTACCTGCGCGAGAATCGAGCCGATATCGATGACCGACACCGTCGGGTGTGCCCGCATCAGCGGCAGCAGCGCCGGTTTTTTCTCGTCGGCAATGCGCATGCTCGAGATATAGGTCGTCGGCATGCCGTCGAGCGCCCCCGGCGAGAACACGATGAAGAAATTTGGCTGGAACGAGTCCCAATTCACGTTGCGAATACTCGTGATCTCACCTTCGACCTCGCGGCCCGCAACGAAAAACTTCAGCCGATCGCCCAGCGTCAACCCGGTGTCCATCGCGGCCTCTTCCTCGATCGAAATCTGCGGCGGGCCATCGTAGTCGGCCGGCCACCACTCTCCCTCGACAATCTCGTTGCTCGAGCTGAGCGCCGACTGCCAGGTCAGGTTCGCCTCGCGACGCGCGAGCCAGCTGCCGCCTTCGTCCGGGTACTCGCGCTCGTTCACCGATACGTCGTTGATCGTCAGCATGCGCGCGCGAACCATCGGCGTGAATTCGGGCGGCTCGATGCCGTTTTCTTCGAATAGCTCGGCGACGGGCTCTACTTCATGCGGCTGGATATTGATCAGGAAATGATTCGGCGCGTTTTCGTCCAGTGTGCGGCGCCAGCCATCCAGCAGGTCGGTGCGCACCAGCGTGAGCAACAGCAGCACTGTGATACCGAGACCGAACGCAACCACCTGCACCGCGCTGTCGCGACCGCGCCTCGCAACGTTGGCGAGCCCATAGCGCCACGCAACGCCGACGCCCGAACGCGCACTGCCGATCATCGACACCATGAGGCGACCGACGAGATACAGCGACCCCGCGATCAGCACGATGCCCGTCAGCACGATAAACAGCATCTTCGCATCGCCGATTGACTGGTACAGCAGCAGCGTGACGGCGGCGAGTGAGATGCCAACCACGAGGCCGCGCGACGGCGCCGGTGGCATTTCGTCGTGACGCAGCACGCGCAACGGCGGCGTGTTCCGCAACTGGATCAGCGATGGCAACGCAAACCCGACCAGCAGGATAAGTGCACTGCCACAGGCCAGCACGACCGGACGCAGACCCGGACTCGGCAGGTCACCCTGCAGCAGCTCGCCGATCACGCCGGAGAGGAAACTCTCCGCCGCAAACCCGACGACGCTGCCGAAAGCGACCCCGAGTACGCCAAGCAGCGCGAGCTGCACCAGCGACACGGACATGACGAAGCCCTGTGTTGCGCCGAGGCTCTTCATCAACGCCACGGCGTCCATGCGCCGGTGCGCAAAACGACGCGCCGACATTGCGACGGCGACGGCGCTCAACAACAGGCTGATCACCGCCGTCAGAGACAGGAAGCTGCGCGCCCGGTCCGCCGCGCTGTAGGCGCGCTCACTGCTTTCTTCCTGGCTGCGTACGCGGATGGTCTCGGGCAGCTGCTCCTCGATAGCCTCGTTGAATTCCGACACGGCCTGTTCGTCACCGGCGACCAGCAGCGCGTAGCTCACCCGGCTGCCCTCGCCGATGAGTCCCGACGCCTCGACGTCGTCAATATTCATCATGAGCGTCGGCGCCATCGACGCAAAGCCGATCGACTGGTCCGGGCGATAGCGCAGCACGGCCGTCACCCTCAGCTCGAGTTCACCCACCTGGATCGAATCGCCGACATCGGCGCCGACGCGCGCCAGCAGCGAGCCCTCGGCCCACGTTTCGCCCGGGCCGGGAATCGTATCGACGGTCACCTGCTCGGCGAAAATGTCGTCCGATACGCGCAACTGCCCGCGCAGCGGGTAGCCGTCGGAAACGACGCGCACCGACGACAGCGAACTTGCATCGTCGCGAAAGACGACCGACGGAAACACCATCGTCTCGGCGGTATCCAGCCCGTATTCGGCGGCGAGAGCGCGCCAGTCGTCCGGCACCCGCGCCTGCGAACGCAGACGCAGGTCGGCGGCCAGCGTTTCGTTGGCCTGGCGCGTGACGGCTTTGCCGATCCGGTCGGTCAGGAAGCCGACGGCCGTGAGCGCCGCGACGGCAAGGCCGACTGCCGCCAGCAGGACGAGGACCTCGCCCGAGCGCAGTTCGCGCCCGAAGCTGCGCAGTGCGAATGCGATCGCCTTCACCCGGCGGCCCCGGTGTCCGACACCAGCTTGCCGGCATCCAGCGTCAGGACGCGATCGCAGCGATCCGCAAGTCCGCCGTCGTGCGTCACCAGCACCAGCGTCGTGGACGATTCACGATTGAGCTCGAACATGAGTTCCATGATATTCGCGCCGGTTTTGCTGTCGAGATTGCCCGTCGGTTCGTCGGCAAACAACACCGCCGGCTCCGCAGCGAAGGCTCGAGCGATAGCGACGCGCTGTTTTTCGCCGCCGGACAGCTGTGCCGGGTAATGGCTCCAGCGCTCAGCCAGACCGACCTTGTCGATGATGTCTCGTGCTGCCTGCCGGGCGGCATCGTGCCCCGCCAGTTCCAGCGGCAACATGACGTTTTCCAGTGCGTTCAGCGACGGCACGAGGTGGAAGGACTGGAACACGAACCCGACACTGTCGGCACGGACAATGGCGCGCCCGTCTTCGTCGAGTTCACCGAGATTGTGGCCGTTGAGGACGACGTGCCCCGTCGTTGGCAGGTCCAGCCCCGCGAGCAGCGCCAGCAGTGTCGACTTGCCGGCGCCGGAGGCGCCGACAACCGCGACCGATGCACCGGCATCGATGCTGAAACTGACGCCCGAAAGAATGGTCAGAGTCCCTTCAGGGCTGCTAACCTGTTTACCGAGGTCCTGCGCCGAAAGGACGCCGTTTATCGATGAAGCCGATTCCGTCATGCGTGTAATTCAATCCCTTTTACTTATCCTGCTTGCCACGGCCGCGCACGGCAGCGAGTCGCCAACGGTACTGATCTTTGGCGACAGCCTCAGCGCGGGATACGGTATTGAGGTTGACCAATCCTGGGGCGCTTTGTTGCAGACGCGGCTCGAGGAGCAAGGGTACGAACATCAGGTGATCAACGCCAGTATCAGCGGCGAAACCACCGAAGGCGGCGCCACGCGCATACCGTTGGCACTCGAGGATTTTTCGCCCGAGCTCATCATTCTCGAACTGGGCGGCAACGACGGTCTGCGGGGGTTTCCGCCGCAGCGCATGAAGCAAAACCTGTCACGCATCATTGAGCACGCCAAAGCGAGCGGAGCCGAGGTCGTCCTGCTCGGTATCCGCATCCCGACGAATTACGGCCCGCGGTACTCGCAGGCATTCGAGCAGGCGTTCCGCGACGTGTCGGCCGAACAGGAAATCGAGTGGATCGAGTTCTTTATGGAGGGCGTCGCGATGAACGACGAGCTGCTGCAGGACGACCGGATTCACCCGAACGAAGCGGCGCAGCCGATACTTCTCGAAAACGCGTGGCCTATAATCAGTGCTGCGCTTCAGAAATAGAACAATTCAAGGGGTACTCAGTGGATAAAGTCTGGCTCAACTCCTACCCGGAGGGCATCGCCGCGGAAGTCGAAACGCCGCCGTGGAAGTCGGTTCGCGACCTCTTCGAGCAGGCCTTCGTCAAGTACCCGAACAACACGGCGTACTCCAACATGGGCCGCTCGCTCAGCTACGCCGAACTCGATCACCTGTCGATGCAGTTCGCCTGCTACCTGCAAAAGAGCCTCGGCCTGACTCGCGGCGAGCGCGTCGCCATCATGCTGCCGAACATCCTCCAGTACCCGGTCGCCATGTGCGGCATTTTCCGCGCCGGTCTCGTCGTCGTGAACGTAAACCCCCTGTACACGGCGCGCGAACTCGAGCACCAGCTGAAGGATTCAGGCGCCAGGGCGATTGTCATCCTCGAGAACTTTGCGTCAACGCTTGAAGAAGTCGTCGGCAAAACCGACGTGCGGCAGGTCATCACGACGGGAGTCGGCGACCTGCTCGGCTTCCCGAAAGGTCCGATCGTCAACTTCGTGCTGCGCCGCATCAGGAAACAGGTGCCGAAGTTCTCGCTGCCTGGCAGCATTTCGTTCCGCCAGGCCCTGAAACGCGGCGAAGGCGAGGCCCTGGACGCCGTCGATATCGGCTACGCCGATATTGCCTACCTGCAATACACGGGCGGCACGACGGGCGTTTCGAAGGGCGCCATGCTCAGCCACCGCAACATGGTCTACAACGTCGCACAGACGATTGCCTGGCAGGCCGATATTTACGACGGCGTAGAACCGGTCGTCGCGATCACGGCGCTGCCGCTGTATCACATCTTCTCGCTGCAGGGTAACTGCCTCACCGTCATGGCGCAGGGAGGCGAAAACGTACTGATCACCAATCCGCGCGATTTTCCCGCGTTTGCTAAAGAAATCGCGAAGCACGACTTCAACCTGTTCACCGGCGTGAACACGATGTTCGCCGCGCTCATGAATACGCCCGAGTTCAAGGACGTCGACTTCAGCCACCTGCGCGTCTGTATTGGCGGCGGAATGGCTGTGCAGCCTGCCGTTGCCGAGGAGTGGCACCAGAAGACCGGCAACTGGATCCTGCAGGGTTACGGACTGACGGAAACGTCACCCGCGGCGATCGTCTGCCGCTTCACCGATACCTTTACCGGCACCATCGGGCTGCCGCTGCCGTCAACGGACGTGATGATCGCCGACGACGCCGGCAATCCATTGTCAATTGGCGAGATCGGCGAGATCTGTATCAAGGGCCCGCAGGTCATGGAAGGTTACTGGCATCGACCCGCCGAGACATCCGAGGTCATGTTGCCGGGCGGCTGGCTTCGCACCGGCGATGTCGGTCGCATGGACGAGCAGGGCTTCACGTGGATCGAGGATCGCAAGAAGGACATGATCCTCGTCTCCGGCTTCAACGTGTACCCGAACGAGATCGAGAACGTAGTCGTCGAGATGGAGGGCATCCTGGAGGCCGCGGCCATCGGCATCCCTGACACGCGCTCCGGGGAGATCGTGAAGATCTTCGCCGTACGCAAGGACGACAACGTCACCGAAGAAGACGTGCTCGCCCACTGCAAGGAAAACCTGACGGGTTACAAACGACCGAAAATTGTCGAGTTCCGCGACGAGTTGCCGAAGACCAACGTCGGCAAGATCCTGCGGCGGGCGCTCAGGGACTAGCCCTCGTCCGTCTCGCCGTGGTACGCGGGACTCAGTTCGTGCACCACGTCAACCAGCGCCCCGAGATGGTCGGGGTCGATGTCGGGCGTGATGCCATGACCGAGGTTGAAGATGTGCCCGGGGCCTCTGCCGTAGCTCGCCAGCGTGTCGGCGACACCTTTTCGAATCACGTCCGGACTTTCGCGCAGCGTTGCCGGATCGAGGTTGCCCTGTAACGCGACCTTGTCGCCGGTGTATTTGCGGGCATCGGCGAGGCTCGTGGTCCAGTCGACGCCGAGTGCATCGGCGCCCGTTTCGGCGAGGTCTGCGAGCAGGGGTCCGGCCCCTTTCGTAAACAGGATCACCGGTACGCGACGACCGTCCTTTTCGCGCGTCAGCCCGTCGACGATTTTTTGCATGCTCGCCAATGAGAAGCGACGGAAGTCGTCGGCATCGAGCGCCGCACCCCACGTGTCGAAAATCTGCACCGCCTGGGCGCCGGCATCGATCTGTGCGTTGAGATACTCGATGGTCGTCTCGGCAACGGTATCCATGAGCTGCTCGAGCGCCTCGGGCTGCTCCTTTGCCAGCCCCTTGATGGTCGGGAACTCGCGGCTGGAGCCACCCTCGACCATGTAGGTGCCGACCGTGAACGGACTGCCCGCGAATCCGATCAGCGGCACTTTGCCGTTCAGCTCCCGGCGAATCGTCCGTACCGCATCGAATACATAGCCAAGATCTTTTTCGACATCCGGCACACGCAGTTCGCGTATGGCGGCGGCCGTCTGCACGGGCCGTTCGAACTTCGGACCCTCGCCAGTGACGAAATAGAGCCCGAGCCCCATCGCGTTCGGTACCGTGAGAATGTCTGAAAACAGGATGGCCGCGTCGAGTGCATAACGCCTGAGCGGCTGCATCGTGACTTCACAGGCAAGTTCGGGATTGCTGCAAAGGCTCAAGAAGTCGCCGGCTTGCGCGCGAGTCGCACGGTATTCCGGCAGGTAGCGACCGGCCTGTCGCATGATCCAGACCGGCGTGCGCTCCACCGGCTCGCGCAGCAGCGCGCGCAGAAATACGTCGTTTTTTAGCTCGACCATCAGTTGCCCACCGTCTCGGCGATCGATGCCTGCATGGACTCGGCCATGGCGCGCGGGCTTTCCGCGTCGCGGATCGGACGGCCAACGACAATGTAGTCACAGCCGTTGCGAAACGCGGTTTCCACGGTGACGACCCGCTTCTGGTCGCCAACCGGCTTGTTGTCCACCGGGCGGATACCTGGCGAGACGACGAGTAGTTTATCGTCGACGAATTCGCGCAGCTTCGGCACTTCGAGGCCCGACGAAATCACGCCGTCGCAGCCGGACTCGAGGCACTGCTTCGCCCGCGACAGCACGAGGTCGCCGACGTCGCAGTCGAATCCGAGGTCATCGAGATCGCCGCGATCCAGGCTCGTGAGAACCGTTACGCCCAGCACCTTGAGGCTATCGCCCTTGTTCTCGGCCGCCGCTTCCATGATCGAACGGTTGCCGTGCACCGTAACGAAGGATGCGCCGCGGTCTTTCAGCTGTCGCACCGAGGAGCCTACCGTCGCCGGGATGTCGAAAAACTTGAGGTCGCAGAAGACTTTCTTGTCACGCGCCAGCATCCAGTCGAGCAGGTCGAAGTATTCGCCGCTCATCATCAGCTCGAGCCCGATCTTGTAGAAGGTCACCGCGTCGCCAAGCTCCGTGGCAAGCGCTTTCGCGCGGTCGCAGGTCGGCACGTCCATGGCGAAGATCAGGCGTTCGTTATTCGGGATGGGCTTGTGGTTCACTGGGGGTTCTCCTGCAGGCGGCAGGATTCTATCAGTCTGCGAGTGCCTCGTGGGCGATGATTGCATACCGATCGGTCATGCCGGCGATGTAATCGGCGATCACCCGTGCACGCCCTGTCGTATCGGCGCAATCGGCGGCCGCCGCAAACTCCGCCGGCATACGCCAGGGATCGGCCGAGTACGCGTCGAACAGGTCACGCACGATGCCCTGGGCGCGCGCCGTCATTTCAAGTTTTTGCTCATGACTGTACAGGTGCTTGTTGAGGAATCGCTTGAGCGAGAGGTGCTGCGCGTACATCGCGTCCGACATGCTCACCAGGGCCGCCCCGGCATCGCGCACCTCTTCGATCGTCGTTACACCGGATTCACGAATGCGGCGCGCCGACTCCTCGATGAGGTCGGTCACCACGGTGCCGATCATCCGCCGGATAATCTCGTAGATGAGCCGCCGGTCTTCGAGCTGCGGATACTTCTCGCGCACAACGCGATACTGTGCGCCGAACAGCGCCTGGTCGCAGAGCTGCTCGACCGTCAGGAGGCCGGCCCGCAGTCCGTCGTCGACATCGTGATTGTTGTACGCAATCGCATCGGCGATGTTCGCGATCTGCGCCTCGAGCCCCGGCTGGCGGCGCTCCAGAAAACGCTCGCCGACGTCGCCCAGTTCGCGGGCGTTGCGCGCGGAGCAATGCTTGAGGATGCCTTCGCGGGTTTCAAACATGAGATTGAGGCCCGGGAAGTCCGCGTAGCGCGTCTCGAGCTCATCGACGACTCGCAACGACTGCAGGTTGTGCTCAAAGCCGCCGTGCTCGCGCATGCATTCGTTTAGCGTGTCCTGTCCGGCATGACCGAACGGAGTATGCCCAAGGTCATGCGCAAGGCAGATCGCCTCGGTCAGTGGCTCGTTGAGATCGAGTGCCAGGGCGACTGTGCGACCGATCTGGCTGACCTCGAGCGAATGGGTCAGGCGCGTCCGGTACAGGTCCCCTTCGTGGTTGACGAACACCTGCGTCTTGTAGACCAGGCGCCGGAACGCTGTCGAATGAATGATGCGGTCCCGATCGCGCTGGTACTCGCCGCGATGCTTCGAGCGCGGTTCGGGAATTCGCCGGCCGCGGCTCCGCGATTCGTTCGCGGCGTACGACGCGAGCGCCTGTTCCATCAGGCAGCGCCTGTGATTTCTTGCAATCGCGATGCGTCATAATCGCCGGTGACGAACGCGTTGCCCAACTCATGCAACAAAACGAACCGTATCTGCTTCTGCTGCACCTTCTTGTCCATGCCCATCGCGTTCATCCAGTCACCGGGCGCGATATCGGGCGGCTCCGTTGGCAGGCCGGCGGCCGCGATAAGCGCCGCAAGTCGTGTGGTCTCAACGCCACTCAGGTTTGCCGCCATGATCATGCCGGCCGCAACGGCTTCGCCGTGCAGCCACTCGCCGTAACCCTGGCAACGCTCGATGGCATGGCCGAATGTGTGCCCGAAATTGAGGATCGCACGCCGCCCGGCTTCGCGTTCGTCCTCGGCAACGACCTCGGCCTTGAGTTCACAGGAGCGTCGGATCGCATGTGCAAGTGCGTCGGCATCGCGCTCGAGTAGCGCCTGCATGTTCGCTTCGAGCCAGTCGAAAAAGGCGATGTCGCAAATGGCGCCGTACTTGATGACCTCTGCGAGCCCGGCTTTCAATTCGCGGTCCGGCAACGTCTGCAGCGTATCGGTATCGATCAGTACTGCGGCGGGCTGGTGAAACGCACCGACGAGATTCTTTCCCTCCGGATGGTTGACACCGGTCTTGCCGCCGACCGATGAGTCGACCTGGGCGAGCAACGTCGTTGGCACCTGGATGAAGTCAACGCCGCGCATGTAGCACGCCGCGGCGAAGCCCGTGATGTCGCCGACGACGCCACCCCCGAGAGCAATGAGGGTCGTATCCCGATTGGCGCCACTCTCGACGAGCGCATCGAGAATCGACTGCATCGTGTCGACGGTCTTGTGCTGTTCACCGTCGGGCAGCGTGATATGCGAAACTTCCTTGCCCCCAAGGTTGGGCAGCAGTCGCTCAAGGTATAACGGCGCAACGGTCGTATTGCTGACGACGAGGCAGTCGTCACCGCCGATATAGTCGCCCAGGCGGTAGTTGCCGCCAAGCAAACCGGAACCGATGACGATCGGATAACTCCGGTCACCAAGCTCGACGGCTAACGTATTCGATACGGACATTGGCATAGAGTAGCGCAACCGAGAAAACACAAACAGCAAATAAAGCGGACCGCAGGGAGCCATTGCTGTTTGTGTTTTCTCGGTTGTGCCCCGCTAGGAAAATTGCTCGATAATCTCGTTGGCCACCGCACCGACCTTCCGGTTATCCGTCGAAACCACCAGGTCGGCAATCTCCCTGTACATCGGATCCCGGGTATCCAGCAACCGCGCCAGCGTCCCGGTCGGGTCGTCGCCTTCGAGTAACGGCCGCTCACGGCCTCTCGACGTACGCCGAACCTGCTGCTCGACGGACGTATACAGGTAGACAACAAAGCCCCTGGCGCCCAGGTAACTGCGGCTTTCGGGGTTGATCACGGCGCCGCCGCCTGTCGCCAGGACGACGCCGTCACGCCGACTGAGGTCGTCGATGACGGCGGCTTCGCGCCTGCGAAAACCCTCCTCGCCTTCCTTTTCGAAAATGAACGGAATGTCGACCCCCGTGCGCGCCTCGATCTCATCGTCACTGTCGACGAAATTGAGATGCAGCTGTCGCGCCAGCTGCCTGCCGACAGCGGATTTACCGGCGCCCATCGGGCCGACGAGGAACAGGTTGCGAGGCGTCTTCATGCAGTCATTCTATGAGCCGCAATGAAAAAGCCAACCTTTCGGTTGGCTTTTTCGCTGTTGCGTCGTTGGGTTCGGCTTAATAAATGCTCGAACCTTCCTCGAGGATCCGCGGTGTTACGAAGATCAGCAACTCGGCCTTGTTATCGACACGTTGCTTGCTCTTGAACAGGTTGCCCGCGATCGGGATATCGCCAAGGAACGGTACCTTGTTGATCGTCTCGCGGCGCTCTGTCTCGTAGATACCGCCGAGCACCACCGTCTGGCCGTCCGCAACGAGTACCGACGTCTCGACAGAGCGCGTATCGATACTCGGCACCGTGCCGCCCAGGCCGCCTGTCGAGATAATCTCGCCGACGTTGTCCTTGGAGACGCGCAGGTCCATGATGATGTTGTTGTCCGGCGTAATCTGCGGCGTTACCGTCAGCTCGAGGACAGCCTCCTTGAACTGGATGGTCGTCGCACCCGAAGACGCCGACTGCTGGTACGGAATCTCAACACCCTGCTTGATCGATGCCTCGGACTGGTTCGCCGTGATAACGCGCGGCGTCGAAACAATCTCACCGCGTCCTTCGGCTTCCAGCGCCGTCAGCTCGAGATCCACCAGCACGTCGCTCTTCAGCAGTGCCAGCGAGAACCGGCCTGCCGGATCCGCAATCGGAAGATTCACGTTGTAGCGATCGGTCAGGTTGGGGAACTCGACCGGAGTCTGCCCTGTCGGGTCGTTCGCAGCTTCGAGAATCGACGCCAGGAAGTCGTTGGAGCCGACGCCGGTACCGGACGTAACGATCAGGTCGCGGTTACCGATGTTGTCACTCGTGATGCCGAGACGAATACCGAGGTCGCGACTGAAGTCATCGTTGACGACAACGATGCGCGATTCGATCAGGACCTGCTTGATCGGCACGTCGAGCGTGCGAACCATGCGACGGATGTCCTGCAGACGCTCGGCCGTATCCTGGACGAGCAGCGTGTTGGTACGATCGTCGACCGCGATGCTGCCGCGCTCCGACAGCAGCGAGTTGCCCTCGTCGCCGGTGATCAGCGTGGCGAGATCGCCCGCCTTCGCATAGTTGACCTGCAGGAACTCAGAGTACATCGGCTCGAGTTCGGCGATAGCAAGCTTCGCTTCGAGATCCGCCGTTTCACGCGCGGCGATCTCTTCAGCCGGAGCGACCATGATGACATTGCCGTTTTGGCGCATGTCGAGGCCCTTCGTCGTCATGACGATGTCGAGCGCCTGGTCCCACGGTACGTTGCGCAGGCGCAGGGTCACGTTGCCCTGGACCGTGTCGGACACGATGATGTTGCGGCCCGATGTCTCAGCCAGCAGCTGCAGCACGGCGCGCGTATCGATGTCCTGGAAGTTCAGCGTCAGGCGCTGACCTTCGTATTCTTTCGTCTCCGAGAACAGGCTCGAGCCTTCCTCGGTCGATTCCGGTGCCGGGTTGATCTCGATCGTGAACTCGTTGTCCGACTGGTAGGCAAGCTGCTCATACTTGCCGTCTGCCGAGATTACGATGCGCGTATCGAGATTGGTGCGCAACGTGTCGACCGTCGTAACCGGTGTCGCGAAATCCATGACGTCGAGACGACGCATCAGTTCGGCCGGCAGGCTCGTGTCCTTGAAAATTGCCACAACACGGCCGCCTTCCTGGCGGATATCGACCGGCGTCGACGGGTCGGTCAGGTTGACCACGACACGACCGCCACCGTCACGCGTACGACGGAAGTCAACGCTGGAAATCGCGCGGCTACCGGGTGCTGCGTACGACGGGGTCGACGACGGCGCGCTGGCGAACTGGGTGGTACCAGCGTTGTAGTCGTCGCCGTCACCGAGCGTTACGGTAACAACGTTGCCGCTGTGCGATGTCGAGTACTCGACCATCGAGCCGAGATTCAGTACAACGCGCGTACGACCGTTGGCTTCAGCGGTAAGAATCGTATTCAGGGGACCGAGATTGACGTCGCGGCGACGCGAGCTCAGGCCAAGCGAGGTTTCCGCCAGGTCGAGCGCGATACGCGCGGGGTTTTCGATCGTGAACGCCAGGGGCTCAGGCGCCGTGTCGCTCATGATGAGTTTCAGTTCAACACGCTGGCCCGGCAGGCTCTGGACCTGAATGTCCTGCAGCCGATTGCCTTCCTGGGCGCTGGCTGAAGCCCCCAAAAAGAGCAGCACCGCTGCCTGCATGAATGCGACCAGTTTGAGGCCGGTCGTCCGATTGAGTTTGAGCATCATTCCAATTACTCCCAGTTCCATTCAGGCGTCAGTCTGAAAGACCAACTGCGGCATCTCTTTCGATGTAGCCGCCGATTCCGTCAGAAATGATTTCTACCAGCGTGATTTCCGACTCAGAAATTCCAGTGATTCGTCCGTCGTTCTGGCCCATGTAGTTGCCAGGCACGACGCGGTGAATCAGGCCGTCTGCTGTTTGTACGAGACCGTAGGTCGTATCGCCGATATTCAGCGTGCCGACCATGCCGAGAGTATCCAGCGGAAAGCTCTCGAGGAATTCGCGGCTGCGATTGTCGTCCGGTCGCGGACCGGCTGCACCGCCGACCACCTGCGGTGTGTCCGGACGGAACGGCGAGCGCAGTCCCTCAGCATCGGCGGAGTACGCGAAGCCTTCGTACGGCGTGATTTCCGGCAGCGGTTCAATGCGGCCTGGCTCGCGAGCCTTCACTTCGTTTATGTACTGGTCGAGGTCGTCCATGTCGCCGCAGGCTGCGAGGCCCACCGCGGCTACGCCCAGTACCAGCAACGTTTTGATTGTTTGGGAAGCGCGCATTGTTACTCTGCCTCCTCGTCGATGTAGCGGTAGGTTTTCGCCGTTACATCCATGCTCAGGTTGTCGAATGAATCGGTGGTTTCCGGCGTGATCGTGATGTCATGCAACGTCACGATTCGCGACAGCGACGCAATGCTGCTGACGAAATTTCCGATCTCGTGATAGCTGCCGGTCAGACGAATCTGGATCGGTTTTTCCGCGTAGAAATCTTTCGGCACCTCAGCCTGCGGCACGAACAGCTTTTCCTGCAGTCCGGCGGCGAGGCCCGTTTGCGAAATATCGACAATCAGGTTCGGGATTTCGGTTTCGCCCGGAAGCTGGCGCAGCATCGCGCCGAACGATTCCTCGATCTCTGCAAGCTGCTCCTTGTAGGCGTCAAAGTTTGCCGCCTTGCGTTGCTTGTTCTCGAACGTTACTCGCAGGTCCGCCTCTTCCTTCTGGGCGCGTTCGAGCTGCGGATGCTTGTCCTTGACGATGAAAAACCAGATGCCGAGCGCCATCACCAGGATAAATACTATGGCGATAACGGCCGCACGAAACGCGAGCGGCCAGCGGCCGACATCGTTGACGTCAAGACTCTGGAGTTCTTCTACGACGTTCATGCGTCTTCCTCCAGTTCCGCGTCCGACCTGACCTGTGTTGCATACAGGACGAAGTTGGCCTGGCGAGAATTACCCGACTGTGTCGTCTCGACGCGTTCGACGTGCGAGTTCGACAGCCACTCGGATTCCTCGTCGATGCGGCGCATCAGTGCGGATACGCGTGTGCTCGACTGGGCTACGCCGCGTATCTCGATACGCGAACCGGTCTGCTTGAGGCCGGTCAGGTAAACGCCCTCCGGCAGTTGCCGGACGATTTCGTCGAACAGGTGAACGATCTCCGGCCGGCTTTTCTGCAGCTGGTCGATAATCTCCATGCGCGCCAGCAGGCGTTCTTTCTGCCGCTCGAGGTTGTCGATTTCGACAATCTGTTTTTCGAGCTCGGCGATCTCGCGCCCAAGTCGCTCGTTGCGCGAATTCTGCGATGAAATCATCTGCGAGTACGCGAGCATCGTCAGCATCACGACCGCAATGCCGGCGACCACGGCGCCGGCCATCGCCACGCCGAAATCGCGTTGGCGCTTCTTGCGTTCTTCCTCGCGCCAGGGGAGTAGATTAATCTTTGGCATTAGTCAAAGCTCCTGAGTGCGAGACCGCAGGCCGTGAGCAATGCCGTTGCATCCTTGTGCACGCCCTGCGACTTGGCTTTCGAAGAAATTTTCATCTGGCCGAGCGGGTCACCGATCTCGGTCGGTATTCCGACGCGGCTCGAAATAACGTCGGCGATGCCCGGGATGTTGGCGCATCCGCCACAGACGAGAATCATGTCCGGCTGCTCGCGACCACCGCCTGAGGCGAGGTAGAACTGCAGCGAACGGCTGACCTGTTGCGTCATGTCGTCGATGAACGGTTCCAGCACTTCGGGCTGGTAGTTCGACGGCAGGCCGCCCTGTTTCTTGGCGCGACCGGCGTCTTCCATCGAGAGACCGTAGGTTCGCATGATCTCCTCGGTCAGCTGCTGGCCGCCGAAGTTGAAGTCACGCGTGTAGATAACACGCAGATCCTGCAATACGGAGAAGGTCGTCGACGAAGCGCCGATGTCCACTACCGCAACGGACTGGCCCATGCCGCCGTCAGGTATCTGGTGGCTCAGAAGCCGGCACGCGTTCTCGAGGGCAAAAGCCTCGACGTCGACAATGTGCGAACTCAGGCCGGCCGCGTTGACCGCCGCCTGGCGTTGCTCGACATTTTCGGTACGCGTCGCAACGAGCAACACGTCCTGCAACTCGGGATCCTTGTCGTTCGGGCCGATGATCTCGTAGTCGAAGCTCACCTCTTCCATCGGGAACGGGATGTACTGGTCCGCCTGGATCTCGACCTGGCCTTCGAGGTCTCGCTCGGAGAGGCTCGCCGGCATCTGGATGACTTTGGTAATCGCCGCGTCGCCTGAAATGGCGACCGCGACGTCCGTGGCCTTGGCACCCGCACGCTTGACGGCCCGACGAATAGCCTCACCGACAGCCTTGGCGTCGACGATGGCTTTTTCATTGACCGAACTCGGGGGTGTGGGCTCTGCTGAGTAGGACTCGACGCGATAGCGCTTCCCGCTTTGGGAGAGCTCTATCAGCTTGACCGACGATGTCGTGATATCGAGCCCCAGCAATGGCTGTTGTTTCTTGCCGAACACGTAAATTTCCTTCTAAGTCGGTAAGTTGCGAGTCAAAATTGAGTCGAACCTGAGCAAAGCGATTTAACTATATATCAAGAAAATGTTAAATAAAACGTGACTTTGTTCACGGTCCAATCATCCCTATGGTATGCGGCACAGGGCCCGGTTTCCGTGAACCAGTCGGCTACCCGGATTGAGACTCGTTATTGCAGCAATCGCGACCGTATGCCTATCATCCGGCGTGAGGTCGAATCGCTTGAGCCCTTGCCCCGAAAACGCCACATTTCCGTCATCGGACGAACACGACGGTACCCTTTAATAAGGTGAGCCAAATCCCGGAATTTCCGGGGTGTTCGCCATGAAACGCCTGTAACTATGCATAATCCAACGGAAAAAAAATCCAAACCACGTCACATTAGTCGACATAAGCTGTTTCGGGTCCTGATCGTCCTCGCGACGTTAGGCGCGCTCGGAGCCCTTGGCGTCGTGGCCGGCGTCATCGGCGCCTGGTATTACGTTGAACCGGATCTCCCCGAGGCCGAGACGATCCGCAACATCCCGTTACAGGTGCCACTCCGGATTTACAGCCGCGACGGACGCCTTATCAGCGAAATCGGCGAACGCCGGCGCATACCCGTCGACTACGAGCAGGTCCCCGACTTTGTCGTCAATGCGTTCGTTGCCGCGGAAGATCAGCGTTTCTTTGTCCATCCCGGCATCGACTACCGCGGCATCCTGCGCGCGTTGTTTCGTGCCGCCCGCACCGGTGACGCATCCGGTGGCGGTGGCAGTACGCTGACGCAGCAGCTCGCTCGCGACTACTTCCTGACGCGCGAGCAGACCATCGGCCGCAAGCTGACCGAGGCGTTTCTTGCGTGGAAGATTGAAAAGGAGTTCACGAAGGAACAGATCATGGCGCTGTTCCTGAACAAGATGTTTTTTGGCCAGCGTGCCTACGGTGTTGCCGCCGCCGGCCAGGTTTTTTTCAACAAGGAGCTCTCAGAGCTGAATATCGCCGAAGCTGCGACGCTCGCCGGTGTGTTACCGGCGCCGTCACGCTACAACCCGGTCAGCAGCGCACGTAATGCTGAAATCCGGCGCGGCTATGTGCTGGGCCGCATGCTGGCCCTCGGCTACATCGACGAAGCGCAATACGACGAGGCTATGAACCATCCCATGGAATCGCGCTCGTACGGTGCAGCCATCGAACTCAATGCGCCGTACGTCGCGGAGATGGTCCGCGTGAACATGAAAGAGCGTTACGGCGATGCGTTCTCTATCGACGGCTACCAGGTTGTTACGTCGCTCGATTCGCGAATGCAGGAGGGCGCCAACTATGCGCTGCGCAATGGCTTGCTCGCGTTTGCTCGCCGTCGCGGCTATCGAGGCGCACACGACAGCGTCGACCTGAGCGACGAAATCGTCGCGCTGCCATTCGAGGAGTGGCCGGCGGAGATTACCGATGTGCTGCGCGAATACGCGCCCGGCGGGCTCTCGCTGGCGATCGTCACGGCGGTACACGACGACAAAACGGCCGATATCGTCTTCCAGGACGGGCGCACGGCCGTGTTGCCGTGGCGTGGCATGAGCTGGGCCAAGCGGTTTATCGATCGCGAGACGACCGGGCCGGACCCGGAGCGCGCGGCCGACGTGGTTGCCGTTGGTGACGTCATTTATGTCATGCCCACGGCAAACGATACCTGGGCGCTGGCACAGGTGCCCGAGGCACAGGGTGCCGTGGTGTCGATGGACCCGTACGACGGTGCGATAACCGCATTAACCGGTGGCTTCGACTACACGGTGACGAAGTTCAACCGCGTGACGCAGGCCTACCGGCAGCCGGGATCCGCTTTCAAGCCCTTTATTTACTCCGCCGCGCTGGAAAACGGTGCGACTGTCGCGACCGTTGTCGATGACTCGCCGGTCGTCATTCGTTCGTCGGAACTCGAGAAAGACTGGCGCCCGATCAACTACAGCGGACGTTTCTACGGGCCGACCCGAATGCGCGAAGCGCTGGTGCGGTCGATGAATCTCGTATCGGTTCGGCTACTGCTGCGACACACGTACGTGGGCAACGCAGTCCGCCACATCGCGAATTTCGGCTTCGGTGATGCGGCGCTCATCCGCAATGGCTCGCTCGCGCTCGGCGGCGGATCGGCCTCGCCGCTCGATATGGTGCAGGGCTACTCGGTGCTGGCGAACGGCGGGTATGGGGTGAAGCCCTACGTCATCGACGCGATCTTTGGCCCGGATGGCAAGCTGCTCTACAAGGCCGACCCGATGATTGTCTGCAAGGAATGCCAGCGTGACGGGAATACGCCGCCGCCCGAAGCCGACGAGGAATCCGATGCCAGCATTGAAGCACGCCTGGAACAGATGGCAGATGTGGCGATGACCTATCGGCCGGATGCCAACGACGCGCCCGAGTTGTTCGACGGCATCAATCTCGCGCCGCAAACGGTATCACCGCAAAACGTGTTTCTCGTGCAGGACATGATGCGTGACGTCGTTTTCCGCGGCACCGGTCGCAGGGCGTTGGTGCTCGGCCGTCGCGACCTGTCGGGCAAGACCGGTACCTCGAACGATCGTCGCGACGCATGGTTCGGCGGATTCAATGGCGATGTCGCCGCCATCGCATGGATCGGTTACGACGACGATCTGCCGCTTGGCCCGGGCGAGGAAGGTTCGCGAACGGCGCTGCCGGTCTGGATCGATTTTGCCGACATCGCGCTGGACGGCGTGCCGAATCACACGATGCCGATGCCCGACGGCATCGTTTCGCAACGTATCGACAAGCAAACCGGCTGCCCTGCCCGCGCGGGCCAACCGAACTCGATGTTTGAATACTTCCGTGAGGGCCACGTACCGGAATGCGAGGACATCGAGCATCTCACAGACCCGTTCAATGACGCCGGGGCGGTCGATCCGGACCCTGACGAAGAGGCCGAGGAATCGCTCTTTTAGGTCGATGGGACGCAAACGCAGCAGTGAATCGGAACGAGCGCGACAGGTCGTCGCGCAGGAGGCGGCGCGTATCATCGTGAATCACGGTGTGCGCGACTACCGTGTGGCCAAGCAGAAAGCGGCCGAGCGGCTCGGGCTCAACGGTCGCGGTTCGCTGCCGGGCAATGCCGAGATCGAAGCGGCTGTCGCGGATCACCACCAGATCTTCGGCGGCGATTCGCACAACGCCTTGTTGCGGGTGATGCGCACTGCCGCACTATCGGCGATGGAAATACTCGCTGAGTACTCGCCACGGCTGGTTGGCCCGGTGCTGGTCGGTACGGCCGACGAAAATTCGGCGGTGAACCTGCACGTGTTTGCGGACAGCCCGGAAGTCATTGCGATGCAGATCGGCGACATGGGTCTGCACTTTCGATCCTATGAGCGCCGCCTGAAGAGTCGCCGCGGCCAGACGGACACTTACGCGGGATTCGAATTCAGTCACCTGAACGAAACGATCCAGGCAACCGTTTTTCCGGTCGACGGGATTCGCCAGGCGCCGATCAGTCCGATCGACGGCAAGCCGATGCGGCGTGCCGATGTGGATGCGGTGCAGGAGTTACTCGAGCACGTCTGATCGGCAAACGCTGATCGTAGCCAACGCGGGTAGTGACGCCGCGTCCGGGAACACACATACAGGAAATAAAGCGCAGCGCAGCGAGCCATTCCTGTATGTGTGTTCCCGGAGGTAGCGGCTCAGTGCCAGCCTTGAGGATCAGCGTTTGTCGATTGGCACGTAGTCGCGCTTGTCGGCGCCGATGTAAAGCTGCCGCGGCCGCGCAATCTTGCCTTTCGGATCGGAGATCATCTCGCGCCAGTGCGCGACCCAGCCGACCGAGCGGCCGAGTGCAAACATGACCGTGAACATCGACGTCGGAATGCCGAGCGCCTTGTAGATGATGCCGGAATAGAAATCGACGTTCGGATACAGGTTCTTCTCTTTGAAGTAGTCGTCGTTGAGCGCGACCTGTTCGAGTTCGCGAGCGAGATCAAACAGCGGCGTGTCTTCGCGGTCGAGCGAATCCAGCACGCGGTGTGCCATCTCGCGGATGATCGTGGCGCGCGGGTCGAAATTCTTGTAGACGCGGTGACCGAAGCCCATGAGTCGGAACGGGTCGTTCTTGTCCTTGGCCTTGTCGATGTACTTGCCGATGTTCGAGACATCGCCAATCTGGTCGAGCATGTTGAGCACGGCCTCGTTGGCGCCGCCGTGGGCCGGGCCCCAGAGCGCCGAGATCCCGGCGGCGATCGCCGAGTACGGGTTTGCACCGGAGCTGCCGGCCATACGTACGGTGGACGTCGAACAGTTCTGCTCGTGATCGGCGTGCAGGATAAACAGCAGGTCGAGCGCCTCGGATGCGACCGGGCTTATCTCGTACTCCTCGGCCGGCACGGCGAACAGCATGTGCAGGAAATTGTCGCAGTAGTTCAGGTCGTTGCGCGGATAAATAAACGGCTGTCCGATGTTCAGCTTGTACGCTGCGGCAGCAATCGTCGGCAGTTTGGCAATAATGCGGTGTGCAAAAATGTCGCGATGCTTCGGGTTCGAGGCATCCATCTCGTTGTGATAGTACGCCGACATCGAGCCGACAACGGCGGACAGCTGCGCCATCGGATGTGCATCGTAACGGAAGCCTTTGAAGAAGCTCAGCATGCCCTCGTTGAGCATCGTGTGCCGGCGAATCGTCGTCTCGAAGGTCTCGAGCTCGTCTTGCGACGGCAGATCGCCGTTCAACAGCAGGTAGCAGACTTCCATGAAGCTGGAATGCTTGGCGAGCTGCTCGACCGGGTAGCCCCGGTACATAAGGACACCCTCTTCACCGTCGATATAGGTGATGTCGGACTCGCAGCTGCCCGTCGAGACAAAGCCCGGGTCGTAGGTAAATACGCCTTTTTCCCGGTACAGCGATGCGATGTCGATGACATCCGGGCCGGTCGTGCCCTTGCGTACGGGTAGTTCCATTTCGGAGCCGTCGGGGCTCCTTAAGACGTATGCGTCCTGGCTCATCTCAATCCTCTGTTTGTAAACCATCAAACCCTACGAGCATAGCAGAGCCTTCGGTCATCCGAAGTCATGGTTTTCAGGTATTTTGTAGCCAGGATTTGTTGCCGGCGAAACGACCGGCGCGGGTCCGGCCCTAGCTCATTCCGTACTTCTTGCGGAACTTGTCTACCCGACCGCCCGTATCGACGATCTTCTGCTTGCCCGTATAAAAGGGGTGGCACGACGAGCACACTTCAATGAGGAGATCCTCGCCGAGCGTCGAACGCGTCGTGAATTCGTTGCCGCAACTACAGGTGACCTTGATGTCGTCGTAATTGGGGTGAATATCGGCTTTCATGTTGGCTCGTCCTGAGCGCGCTGCTTTTCTCGGGCGCGCGCCGGTCAGTAAAAAGGGCGCGTAATATATAGGGAAGCGGTGTCCGCCGCAAGCCCCGGGTTTTTATCCACAGAACCTGTGGATAACATTGTGGAAGAAAATTGAACCGTTGCCCTAAGCTGCGGTTTTTCTTGGCCGCCCGTTAATATGACTATTTTGTGTCCAATTTCGTTAGCCTATTTAAATCAACAAGTTATGAGCCCTTTGCAACACTCCGAGTGAGATCAGGCCGCTCTTACACTGAAAATACAGGGCAAGCGCTAGTCCTGTGCATAAAGGAACTCCTGGGCGAGGTCGTCCAAAAAACGTGCGCCTAACGGAGTCGGGCGCCAGATCCCTTTGACGGTGCGCTCGATCAACCCCCTTTCGAGCGATTTCCCGGCCGCGTTTCGCAGCTGATCGGCGCCTAGCCCCGTCTGGGCGACGAACTCGCGCTCGTCGAAACCGTCACTCAGGCGCAGGGCGTTGAGCATATACTCGAACACCAGGTCGCGGCGATCGACGGGCCGCCCGGGGTCAGGCTCGCCGCCGGACTCCATCGATTGCATGTACTGCAGCGGGTTGGCCGGCTTGCTGTAACGCGATATTGAGCCTTTATCGGTGAATTTGCCGTGGGCGCCGGCACCGACCGCCAGGTAATCGCCGAAGCGCCAGTAGTTGAGGTTGTGGCGGCAGCGCAGCTCGTCCCGTGCGTACGCGGATACCTCGTACCTTCGGTAGCCGCTGTCCGCGAGGCGCTCAATGCCTGCATCCTGGATGTCCGTAGCCGTGTCGCTGTCCGGAAGGTTGGCGGGCGGCCGGGCGTAGTAGACGGTGTTCGGCTCGAGGGTCAGCTGGTACCACGACATGTGCTCCGGACCAAGGTCGATCGCGGCGTCGAGATCGGCCAGCGCCATGTCGATCGTCTGGCCCGGAAGCGCGTGCATGAGATCGAGGTTGATATTGTCGAATCCACCGTCTCTCGCGGCGGCGAACGCGCGACGGATATCGTCGCTTGCGTGCACGCGCCCAAGTACCTGCAGCAGGTTGTCGTCGAAGCTCTGTGCTCCGATGGAAAGACGATTGACGCCAGCGTCGCGATATCCGGCCGGGGTGCCACACTCGACGGTGCCCGGATTGGCCTCCATCGTGATTTCGGCATCCCTGGCCAGGCTGAGCATCGAGCGAACGGCTTCGAGAATACGGCCGATTTCCTCGGTGCTGAATAGGCTCGGCGTGCCACCGCCGAGAAACACCGTCTCGACAACCCGCCTGCCGGCACGTTCGGATTCGAATTCGATATCCCTGAGCAACGCATCGACGTAACGCGCCGTCGGCGCCTCATCACCGGCGGTGTGCGAGTTGAAATCGCAATACGGACACTTTTTCACGCACCACGGCAGGTGCACGTACAACCCCAGCGGGGCCGGACCCCGGCCTTCGGGGTCTGGCCCTGTCCGTCGGAGTCCGGCCCCAGCGGTTGGGGTCTGGCCCTGGCGGTTGGGGTCTGGCCCCTTGTTCATGAGTAGTGGGATTCTATGAGCGCGACCAGTGCGCGGAGTGCCTGGCCGCGGTGGCTGCGCGCGTTTTTTTGTTCCGGCGACAGCTCCGCCGAGCTCACACCGAGGTCCGGGACCAGGAACAGCGGATCGTAGCCAAATCCGCCGGCGCCACGCGGTTTCGTCAGGATTGCTCCGCGCCAGACACCCTCGGCGACCAGAGGCTCGCCGCCCGGCTCAACAAATGTCGCCACGCAGTGGAACGCGGCAGCCCGGTCCGAAATGCCGTCGAGCTCACGAAGCACTTTGTCGTTGTTGGCCCGATCGTCGCCATGGCTCCCGGCGTACCGCGCCGAGTAGACACCCGGCGCGCCGCCGAGCGCATCGATAGCAAGTCCGGAATCATCCGCGATAGCGGGCAGGCCTGTCTTGCTCGCCGCGTGTCGTGCCTTCTTCAGCGAATTCTCGGCGAAGGTCGCGCCGTCTTCGATCGCGTCCTCAACGCCGAACTCCGACTGCGCGACGACGTCGATACCGAGATCGTCCAGCAGCCGCGCTATTTCCCGGATTTTGCCGGGATTGCCGCTCGCCATGACGATCTTCTCGGGTTTTGCACTCATTGCAGAGCGGCGGCGACGGCCTCGTTCTGTGCGGTGATAATGTCTGCGATGCCGGCACGCGCAAGCGACAACATCGCATTGAATTCGTCGTCGGTGAACGCATGTCCTTCTGCCGTTCCCTGCACCTCGATAAACCGCCCGGCATCGTTCATGACGATATTCATGTCGGTCTCGGCCTCGGAGTCTTCGGCGTAGTCGAGATCGAGCACCGGAACACCGCTGTAGATACCCACCGAGATTGCCGCGACCTGGCCGTGCAGGGGGTTTTTCTTAAGCCTGCCTTTTTTCGCGAGACGCTCCATCGCGATCGCCAGAGCGACATAAGCGCCGCTGATCGACGCGGTACGGGTACCACCATCTGCCTGTATGACGTCGCAGTCCAGTGTCACTGTCCGTTCGCCCAGTGCATCCATGTCCGTCACGGCGCGTAACGAGCGCCCGATCAGTCGCTGGATTTCCAGCGTGCGGCCACCTTGCTTGCCGCGCGCAGCCTCGCGTCCGGAGCGCGTATGCGTCGATCGCGGCAGCATGCCGTACTCGGCCGTTACCCAGCCGCTGCCCTTGCCGCGCATCCAGGCCGGCACCCGCTCTTCGATACTGGCAGTGCACAACACCTGCGTATCGCCGAACACGGCCAGCACGCTGCCCTCGGCATGTTTGGTGAAATTGGTGACGAAGCGCAGTTCGCGCAACTCGGATGCTTCGCGGCCGCTGGGGCGCATGTCGGATCTCCGTATTTGGGGCGTATCGGTCAGGCGCCGAGCCAGCGCAGCGCGGTTCCCGTCGTATTGTCGCTGTACGGGGAGTTGACCTGCAACGCCTGAATGCTGAGCTCCTTGAGGTTGTCGACGAGGTTATCCTCGCCCGGCTTGCCGATCTGCGCCATGTCGTCGTCGGCGAGACCCGACCAGAGCCCGTCCGAGCACGCGAGCAACACATCCCCGGGTGCCAGTTGTTGCTTCGACGTGATGCTCATGTCGGGTACCGGCGCGTCGCCGCCGATACAACACTCGACGAAGTTTCGCATCGGATGGTCCTGCGCTTCTTCCTCGCTGATTGCGCCTTCCTGGATTAGCACCTCGACGTGGCTGTGATCGCGTGAACGCGTCAGCACCCGTCCGTCGCGTACCAGGTAGATGCGGCTGTCACCGATGTGCGCCCAGTAAGAACCGCTTTCCTGCACGAGACACACGGCGCAGGTTGCGCGCGGGCGAAAGTCGACCGCGACGTCGGCGCCGAGCGCGACAACTTCATCGTGCGCTTTGGACAGCGCCATATACAGAAAACCCTGTGGATCGAAAATCGGCTGTTGCGCCGCCATGAACAGGTCCTGCACAACTTTGAGGCCGGTTTCGGCCGCTCTTGCGCCGTCTGAATGTCCACCCATGCCATCGAATACGAGCAGCAGGGCTGCGTTTTCGGAGACGACGACGGCGGCACGATCCTGGTTGTCCTGGCGATCGCCAAGAGCAGAGACTTTCGCGTATTCGATGCGCATGCAGTGTTTTTGTTGGCCTGTAAGTGCGGGCAGAGCTTAGAATGTTGCCCCCCCGAATAATGTGATCCAGGCGGCACATTGCTGCAAAATCACTGAAGCTCAGGAGAACGGTGCTGATGTTACACAGTATGACAGGCTTTGCGCGAGAGTCAGCGGAGACCGCGATCGGTACGCTGAGCTGGGAAATCCGTGCGGTCAATCACCGTTACCTCGATGTGCAGTTCAGGTTGCCCGAAGATCTGCGACCCAAGGAACAGGCGTTTCGCCAGCAGGCCAGTGCCATTCTCGGCCGCGGCAAAGTCGAGTGCGCGCTGTTCTTCCGGCGCGCGAAGGACCTGGACAATGAAATGCGGCTTGATACCGAACTCGTTGAGCTGCTCGGCGAACGCCTGGGTGAAGTCGCCAGGCTGACGGACGGATCGAGCGTCAACCCGATCGACGTGCTGCGGTGGCCCGGCGTCATCCAGCAGCCCGAAATCGATGTCGAGCCGTTGTTCCACGAGGCGACGCGCTTGTTCGAAACTACGCTCGCGGCCATTGACGGGATGCGCGCCAACGAGGGCGCCCGCATCGGCGAAATGCTCGAGTCCCGTTGCGTCGAGATCGCGGCGATCGCAGCGTCGGTGCGCAAACGCATGCCCGAGGTACTCGGAGCGACCCGCACCAAACAGCGTGAGCGCATCGAGAAGCTCGACGTCGAAGCGGATCCCGCGCGGCTCGAGGTCGAGCTGGCGTTGATTGCGCAAAAAATCGACGTTGACGAAGAGCTCGACCGCCTCGAGAGTCACCTTGTCGAAATTCGCGCTGCGCTCGGAGAGGACAAGCCGGTCGGCCGGCGGCTGGACTTCCTGATGCAGGAACTGAATCGTGAGGCGAATACGCTCGGATCGAAATCGGCCGACACGGAGACCACGAAGGCGGCCGTCGACCTGAAGGTGCTCATCGAGCAAATGCGCGAACAGATCCAGAACGTCGAGTAGTTACGGCTCCCGGCGACCGGTATTCGGTCGTGCAGGCGTCCTACTGGCAACGCCGCACCGCGGCGCTGCCAGGATCGACGGTTGCAAATTCGCGTCATCAGCTTGAAGTCCGCCACGTCGCGGCGACAAAACATCGCGCGCCAGTTTGCGAAGGTCGGTGTTCCATTCGGTTTTTTTGACGCCGTAACACCGCAAAAAGCGCCGGCGCACATCGACCATTACGACCGGTTCGAATTCCGGGTGAACTGCGGGCGCGAAGCAACAGATACCGAGATTGCCTGCTACGCCAGTCACCTGATGCTTTGGCGGCAGTGTGCCGCGAGCGGCGTGCCGTACCTGATTCTCGAGGACGACGCCGAACTGTCCGCGTCGTTTCAGGCCGGACTACTGGTCGTTTCGAGCCAGATTCACAGGCTCGGCTTTGTCCGGGTTTCGCTGCCGGAGGTGCGTGCATCGGTACGCCTGAAACGGCTCGGGCCGTTCGAGATTCACCTGTGCAGGCGCGCGCCGCTGCTCGCTCTCGGCTACGCGATTTCACCAACGGTAGCGTCGCGCCTTGCCCGCCTGGGTGCAACGGTTGAAGAGCCGGTCGACAAATTCCTGCAGCGGTTCTGGCGCTTCGATGTACCGGTTTACGCAACGCAGCCCCCGTTCGTCCGGTTATCGTCGCTCGCCCGCGAATCCGAGATCGGCCCGAGAGTAAAGCCATCAGTCGATACGGCGACATGGTTTCTGCGGGCCATGCGAAAATCAAGCAACGCCATATCACGTACGTTGTACAGCGCGCAGACGATCAGCGAACTGGACCGGTCTGCCGGCGGCAACGGATTCCATCCCGGGTGAAACTTCATCGCTATGTCGCCGGACTGTTCGGCTATGAACTGATCAAGAAGCGCAAGCTGAATGACACACTCGCGCAGCATCTTGCAAACGTCATTGACGAGCAGGCGATTGACCTTGTCATCGACGTCGGCGCGAACGCCGGCCAGTTCGCGCTCTCATTGCGCCTCCATGGATACAGCGGTCGCATCGCGTCTTTCGAGCCACTTACCGACGCATACGGTGAACTTGTGAAGCGATCCGAATCCGATCACACGTGGCTCGCCTTTAAACTTGCGTTGGGGTCGTCGAGCCAGCCGGCGATCATCAACACACATGCGGCCAGCGAGTTTTCGTCACTCCTGACGGCCAACAAATATGCGCACGAGCGGTTTCGCTGGCGCGCCCGGACAACCGGGACACAGGAAGTCGCGATGCAGACACTGGAAAACATGTGGCCGGAAGTTGCGTACAACATGGAAAACCCCAGGGCCCTGCTCAAGCTCGACACCCAGGGCTATGACCTGGAGGTGCTCGCCGGGAGCGGGTCGATGCTGGACCACGTGCGGGCCGTTCAGGTCGAGGTCTCGCTCAAGCCGATCTACGATGGGGCTCCTCACTATCTGCAGGTCCTGGACGAATTCGAGCGCCTGGGCTTCGAGGTCACCGGTCTGTACCCGGTATCCCGCGACAAGCAGTCGCTGGCCATAATCGAATACGACTGCGTCATGACCCGGGCGAGGCAATTCGGTGCGCCGGCCGCCTGATCGAAATATCGGGTGAACAACCGCAACAGGACAGGCAAACTACCCGGTTCCGGAACTGCGAGACCCGCTCGTGACAAGAACGGCAAAGTTGTTTGTATTCGCCGCACCCTCAGGCGCGGGCAAGACCACGCTGGTGCATGCGGTCGTTCGCAAGCATCCCGAGTTACGTTTTTCGATCTCCTACACGACGCGCGCGCCGCGGCGCAACGAAGCGCACGGTGTCGACTACCTGTTTGTCGACAAAGAGGAATTCATGCGCCTGCGTGACCAGGGCGAGATGCTCGAGTACGCAGAGGTGTTCGACAATTACTACGCCACGAGCCGCAGCCAGGTGGAAAAACATCTCGCGGACGGTCACAGCGTTATCCTCGAGATCGACTGGCAGGGAGCGCAGCAGGTTCGGGCGTCGATGCCGGAGTGCATCAGCATCTTCATCATGCCGCCATCGGTCGAGGAGCTGGAGCGCCGGTTGCGTGCGCGCAATACCGACAGCGACGAGGTTATCGCCCGCCGGCTGCGTGACTCGCTCAGCGACATGTCCCATTGGGACGAGTTCGATCACGTCATTGTCAATGACGACCTGAACCGGGCCGTCGGTGACCTCGAAGCGGTGCTGGAAGGCGATGGCGATTCTTCGTCCACGTCCAATGTGGCGCTGCGCCGCGCCGTCTCCCGCATCGTCGGCTGAGACGCTAATAACGTTTGGCTATATATACTGGTCGGCGGGTCGCTGCCTGCCGTAGTGTCGTTCGATCGAACAAAAGGGGCCAGACCCCAACGCTCGGGGCCCGGCCCCGAGCGTTGGGGTCTGGCCCCGGCTCCTGGGGTCTGGCCCCTTTTCACAGGAATTGAGACATGGCACGGATTACGGTTGAGGACTGCCTCGACAATATCGACAACATCTTCGAAATGGTGCTGGTTGCCGCCAAGCGGGCGCGCCGCATCGCTCATGGCGCCGACCCGATGGTCGAGCTCGAAAACGACAAGCCGACAGTCATCGCGCTGCGTGAGATCGCCGACGGCCTCGTGACGCCGACGATCCTCGAGGAAATCGAGGAGCCGGTCACCGAAGACCTGCTGCAGCCGGAAACAGTCGACGATGTCCTGCCGGTCCGGGGCATTTCGATAGGCGACTAGCAGCCGCCATATTTGTCCCCGAAGTGCCTGATCTGGGTATGATCGGGGGATGGATTACACGGCCGCAATCTTGTCCAGACTGCCCGGCGTCCCCAGGCGGGACCATGGCGTGCAGCAGCTCGTGGACACGTTGCAGTCGTACCTGCCCGACGACCAGCTCGAGAAGATAACGGCCGCCTACGATTTCGGCGCCAAAGCGCACGAAGGGCAGAAACGCAAGACCGGCGAACCCTACATCACCCACCCGGTGGCGGTCGCCCAGGAACTCGCCGAAATGAACCTCGACTCCGAGGCGATTATTGCGGCGATCCTGCATGACACCGTCGAGGACACAGACGCGTCGCTCGACGACATCACCGAGCAGTTTGGCGAGGAGGTCGCCCTGCTGGTCGACGGCGTCAGCAAGCTCGACCAGATCGAATTCCGCAGCCGCGCCGAAGCGCAGGCAGAATCGTTTCGCAAGATGATGCTCGCGATGATCGAGGACATCCGGGTCATCCTCGTCAAGCTGTCCGATCGCCTGCACAACATGCAGACCCTCGGCGCCATGCCCGCCGACAAGAAAAAACGCATCGCCCGCGAAACGCTCGACATCTACGCGCCGATCGCCAATCGACTCGGCATCAATCGTCTCAAGGTGCAGCTCGAAGATCTCGGCTTCAAACACCTGCACCCGTTTCGCTACCGCGTCCTGGAAACCGCGCTGAAGAAATCCCGCGGCAGCCAGCGTCAGATCGTCAAGAAGATCACGGAGGAAATCGAAGGCGCGATGGCCGAAGAGGACATCACCGGCGAGGTCATCGGCCGCGAGAAACACCTCTACAGCATCTACAAGAAAATGGCCGAGAAGAAGCGCCTGCTCTCGGACGTCGTCGATGTCTACGGTTTCCGCATCATCGTCGACGACGTCAACGCCTGCTACAAGATGCTCGGCATCGTGCACGGTCTCTACAAACCGATGCCGGGCCGCTTCAAGGACTACATCGCCATCCCGCGCATCAATGGCTACCAGTCACTGCACACGACCCTGTTCGGGCCGAAGGGACTGCCACTCGAAGTGCAGATCAGGACGCGCGACATGGATCGCGTCGCGGAATCCGGCGTCGCATCGCACTGGCTCTACAAGGCCGAGGAAAAGTCCGACGCCACGCCACAGCGCCGCGCCCGCGAGTGGCTGTCGAATCTCGCCGAGCTGCAGCGATCGGGCACATCAGAAGAATTCCTCGAGAGCGTCAAGGTCGACCTGTTTCCGGACAAGATTTACGTCTTCACGCCGAAAGGCGACATCATGCCGTTGCCGAAGGGCGCCACGACCGTCGATTTTGCCTACGCCGTGCACACCGACGTCGGCAACCGTACCGTCGCTGCAAAGATCAATCGCGGACTGGTGCCGCTGCGCACTGTGCTGGAGAACAGCCAGACCGTGGAAATCATCACTGCGAAGGGTGCCAAACCGAATCCGAACTGGCTGACGTTCGTCCGCACGGCAAAGGCGCGCACAGCCATCCGCCATCACATGAAGAACCTGCGCTCGACCGAGTCCGTCGACCTCGGCAAACGCCTGCTGGACCGCGCACTGAAAGACGTCGGCTCGTCGCTGCGCAAGGTCGGAAAGGTCCGCATGAAAGAAGTGCTCGAGGAACTCGGCCTCGCGGAACCTGCCGCGCTGTTCGAGCAGGTCGGCCTTGGCGAGCGACTCGCGCCGCTAACGGCGAGATTGCTGACGGGCGCCGGCGAGGAAGAAGAACAAAAGACGACCAACCTCGTTATCGCCGGCACCGAAGGCATGGTCGTCAGCTACGCGAAATGTTGCTACCCGATTCCGGGCGACGACGTCATGGGCTACCTCACCGCGGGGCGGGGCGTCGTCATTCACCGCCAGCAATGCGGCAACCTGTCCAACTTCCGCAAGCAGCCGGAGAAGTGGATAACGGTGAGCTGGGAAGACGACATTGAGCGTGACTTCACGTGCGGCATCACGTGCGACACACGCAATAAGCCCGGCGTCCTTGCCGAAGTGGCCGCGACGATCGCCGACTGCGGATCGAACATCGAGCAGGTCGAGGTGCTCGGCCGTCACGAAGACTGCTCGGTACTTTCTTTCCTGTTACAGGTGAAAGACCGCGTGCACCTTGCGAAGATCATGCGCAATGTGCGTAATATGAAGAACGTCATTCGCATCACGCGCGACTGCGCCTGAGAGTTATCCAATGAGCAGAATACCGATCCACTCGGACAATGCGCCGGCAGCAATCGGCACCTATTCACAAGCCATGAAAGCGGGCAACCTGGTTTTCCTGTCGGGACAGATTCCGCTGGTACCCGACACGATGGAGATCGTGGCGGGCGACTTCGAAGCGCGCGCACGCCGGGTGTTCGACAACCTCAAGGCTGTCGCCGAAGCAGCGGGCGGTTCGTTGAACGACGCCGTCAAGATCACGGTGTTCCTGACCGATCTCAGCGACTTCGCGACCGTCAACGCCGTAATGGAAGACTATTTCGAAACACCGTACCCGGCACGCGCCGCCGTCCAGGTCGCTGCACTGCCAAAAGGTGTCGACGTCGAGGCAGACGCGGTCCTTGCGCTCTGATTCAAAGCTTACCGAGCTCAAGGGCGTTGGTCCGGCGCTTGCTGAAAAACTCGAAAAGCTGAATCTCCATCGGGTCGACGACCTGCTGTTCCTCCTGCCGCTGCGCTACGAAGATCGTACGCAGCTCGTGAAACTCGGTGCGCTCGAGGCCGGCTCGCGCTGCCTCGTTTCCGGTGAGGTTCTGCTGACCGAAGTCGCTTTCCGTGGCCGCCGCAACCTGCTGGTGCGCATCGGTGACGGCTCGGGGCAGCTCACGCTGCGGTTTTTTCATTTCTCGCGCCAGCAGGAAGCCCAGTTCAAAAACGCGGAGCGTGTGACGTGTTTCGGCGAAGTGCGCAAGGGATCGGCCGGTCTCGAGATGATCCATCCCGAGTACCGCATTCTGCGTGAGAACCAGGATGCGGCGATCGATGATTCGTTGACGCCGATTTATCCCGCAACCGAGGGCGTCCAGCAGGGCCGGTTACGTAACCTGACGGACCAGGCGCTCAAGCTGCTTGCGGATTCACCGCCACCTGAACTGCTGCCCGCAGCCATAACAACGAAACTCGGCATGCCGTCACTCGGCGACGCCATTCTCTACCTGCATCGACCGCCACCCGATGCTGACGTCGCCAGCATGATAGCCGGCACGCACCCGTGCCAGCAGCGCCTCGCGTTCGAAGAGCTGCTCGCACACTACCTCAGCCTGCGCAGCCTGCGAGCCATTGCCGAGACCGAGGACGCCATTGCGCTCAGTGAAGGCAACGAGGACGTCGCTTCGTTCGTTGCCGAATTGCCATTCGACCTTACCGGTGCGCAACGGCGAGTGGTCGATGACATTCTCGCCGACGTTGCGCAACCGCACCCGATGATGCGACTGATTCAGGGCGACGTTGGCTCCGGCAAGACGGTCGTCGCCGCGATCGCGTGCATCAAGGCAATTGCGTGCGGCGTGCAGGCCGCCATCATGGCGCCCACGGAGATTCTGGCGGAGCAGCACTGGCGCAGCTTCTCCGACTGGTTCCGGCCGCTCGGAATCGAGCCGGCATGGCTGAGTGGCAGCCAGCGCGTCGCCGCAAGGCGCGCAGCACTCGAACGCATCGCAGACGGATCTGCGCAATTGGTCGTGGGCACTCACGCACTGTTCCAGGAGGGTGTCGAGTTCGGCAGGCTCGGGCTGGTCATTATCGACGAGCAGCACCGCTTCGGCGTGCACCAGCGCATGGCGCTGCGCGACAAGGGCATCACCGAACACGGCCAACCGCACCAGCTCGTCATGACGGCGACCCCGATTCCACGGACGCTGGCGATGGCGGCATACGCCGATCTCGATACCTCGGTTATCGACGAACTCCCGCCAGGCCGGCAGCCGGTGTCGACAGTTGCAATCGCTGAGACTCGACGCGGCGAGGTCATCGAGCGAGTACGCTCCGCCTGCGAGTCGGGGCAGCAGGCGTACTGGGTATGCCCGCTCATCGAGGAGTCGGATGTACTCGACTACCAGGCGGCCGAAGCAAGCTACGAGATGCTGACTCAGGCGCTACCGGACATACGCATCGGCCTCGTCCACGGCCGAATGCGCGCGGCAGAAAAAGAGCGTGGCATGCAGGCGTTCAAGGAAGGCCTGATCCAGCTGCTGGTTGCAACGACGGTCATCGAGGTCGGCGTCGACGTGCCGAACGCGAGCCTGATGATCATCGAGAATGCGGAGCGCATGGGGCTCTCGCAGCTTCACCAACTGCGTGGCCGTGTCGGCCGGGGAGCGGCACAGAGCCATTGCGTGCTGTTGTACAAACCGCCTCTCGGCAGAATTGCGAAAGAGCGCCTGTCTGTACTGCGTGACACCAATGACGGCTTTGTCGTTGCACAACGCGACCTCGAGCTGCGCGGCCCTGGCGAACTCCTCGGCACCCGGCAAACCGGCCTGCCCGACTACCGTGTCGCCAACCTCGCCCGCGATGCCGACCTCATGCCGCAGGTACAGGTCGCCGCTGACGCGTTGCGAAAAGACTCCGACGAGCGAGCCCGTGCAATCGTCCGGCGCTGGCTCGGAGATGCCGGCCGCTATGGAAAGGTGTGAGCGCCGGCAGCACCGTGCGTGAGGTAAACTCCGCGACATGAAAAACGTCCTGCGGCAGGTCATCTCGCCCGAACTGGTCAGCCAGCTGCGCAACTATGGCAAGTTGATGCGCATCGACAAGCCTGTCGGCACCTACCTGCTGCTGTGGCCGACGCTCTGGGCATTGTGGCTTGCGGGAGAAGGTCACCCGCACCAGGGGCTGTTCCTGATCTTCGTGCTCGGCGTGCTGGTCATGCGGGCGGCGGGCTGTGTCATCAACGACTTTGCGGATCGCAAGATCGACCCGTATGTCGAACGCACGCGTACCCGGCCGCTGGCAACCGGCGCCGTCGCGCCCGCCGAGGCGCTGATCCTGTTCGCGGCGCTCGGCCTGATTGCTATCGGCCTCGCTACGATGCTGAACCGTTACGCACAAATGCTCGCCATCGTTGCGGCGGCATTGACGGTCGTCTACCCGTTCGTCAAACGCCACGTTTCGATTCCGCAGTTTGTTCTCGGTGCGGCGTTCGGACTGGCTGTCCCGATGGCGTTTGCAGCACAAACCGGGCAGACGCCCGAGCTGGCCTGGCTGGTATTCGGCACGACGGTGATCTGGGCGGTGATCTACGACACCTTCTATGCGATGGTCGATCGTGACGACGACATCAAGGCCGGCGTGAAGTCGACGGCCGTGCTGTTTGGCGAAGTCGACATCTTCGTCATCGCCGGGTTGCAGGGTGTCATGTTGCTCGGGTTGATCCTGATCGGCTACCGTGCCGGCCTGGGCATTTGGTACTTCCTGTCCGTCGCACTCGCCGCCGCCATGATGTGCTATCACCTGTGGCTTGCCCGCGACCGCCAGAAAGAAGGCTGTTTCGCGGCGTTCCTGCACAACCACTACATCGGCATGGTGGTTTTCATCGGAATCGTCCTGCACTACACGTTCAGCCCCGTTACGGTTTAGGTCGCCCTGGCGACGCAGAGCGCGCTGACCGACCGCGCCCCTGCCTGCCGCAGGGTTTTCCCGAGCGTCTCGAGCGTCGCGCCGGTTGTGACGACATCGTCAATCACAAGCACATGATCGAATGCCAGCGGCCCGCGCACCGCGAACGCGCCGTCGAGATTACGCGCTCGCTCCGGCGCTCCGAGCCCGGACTGGAACGGCGTCCTGCGGCGGCGCCGAACATTTCTGACGAAAGGCACACCCAGTGCTTTTGCAACCGGCAGCGCTATCTCTCGGGCCTGGTTGAACCCACGGCGTGCCTCGCGCAGCCAGTGCAGTGGCACCGGGAGTACCGCGTCAACAGTGTCCGGCAACATGGGAAGCGCCCGTAGCAGCACCTCGCCGAACGCCGGTCCGTAGAATAGTTTCCTGTCGAACTTGAAGCGCCTGATCGCCGCATTAACCGGAAACCGGTAGTCGAGCATCGCGATGGCGTACGCGAAAGGCGGCCGCTCGAACGACACAGGTGTCGCGATCCACGGCAGGTCCTCGAAGCATGCTGCACAGATATGGCCTTCGTCACCGTCGCAGACGAAACCGCAGAAAACGCACCGGCGCGGCGCGAACACGTCGATCAGGCGAGCCAGCAGGCTGTCCGATTCCATCCTTTCATCCTGCCGTATCGGAACCGGCGACTCGCCTGCAAAACCGGGCAATTCGGCCGGAAATGCGCGAGCGTCCTGTTACCATCGCGCCATGTTCGACTCTCGCCACATGCGCCGCCGCTTCGAGCGCGCCGCAACCGGGTTCGACGCCGCCGATTTCGTGCACGCGGAGACGCGGCGAGGAATGTTCGAGCGCCTTGACGGCGTGACCGTCACGGCGTCGACCGTGCTCGACCTCGGTTCTGCGACGGGCTCTGCCATGCCTGCACTTTCGAAGCGCTTCGGCCGCGCCCACGTCGTCGCGGTCGACCTGGCCGCCAACATGCTGGCCGAAGGCCGGCGCAAGAAAGCCTGGTTCGCAAGGTCCTCATTCGTCCAGGCCGATGCCGCGAGACTGCCGCTCGCGGACGCATCGGTCGATGTCATTTTTTCAAACCTGATGCTGCCGTGGATCGCTGACCCGACGCCGGTCTTTGCCGAAGTGGCGCGCGTGCTGCGCAAGGACGGCTTGTTCGCGTTCGCCACCCTTGGCCCCGACAGCCTGCAGGAGGTGGTGCGCGCCTGGGCCGGGCTGGACGATCATGCACATGCGAACCCGTTTCCCGACATGCACAATCTCGGCGACGGCCTGGTCAACGCCGGACTCCGCGACCCGGTGCTCGACGTCGATCGGCTGGAGATCAGCTATAACGACTCGAGTCGGCTGTTTTCCGACCTGACTGCCGTCGGGGCACGCAACGCACTCACGGCACGGCCGCCCGGACTCACAGGCCGTGCCCGGTTTGCCGCGATGACGACGGCGCTCGAAAACGCAGCGGATGGCGACGGATTGTCGCTCGACCTAGAGCTCGTCTACGGCCATTGCTGGGGCGGCGGGCGCCGGCAGGACCCGGCAAACTGGGGCGTCGACGCGGGCAGCATTCCCATTCGCCGCCGCTGATTCCGCACCAAATCCAGACAACCGCCTAACCCGTTGTTAAATATAGAGTTAATGCAGTCACTATCACAGCTTCAGGATTGCATGGCTCTCCGGCCTTCGGTACACTTCGCGAGCTTTTTTGGCTGGGGTACCGGCCAGAACGGCTGACGGACGAAATCCTGGCGCTCCCGGGGAACCTGCGAACAGGCGTTCGCACCATTCGGATCGTCCGTCGACTCTTCCGGAAGATGACAAGAAGTGCAGCAGCTCGGGCTGCTCGCAAGGTGAACAATCAATGATTCGAAACACGTTTTTGAGCTTGCTCGGCCTGACGTTGGCGAGCACGGCGAGAGCCGACTGGGCGCTCAACATGCCGAGGGGCGTCACTGACCTCAGCCAGGAAACGTACGACCTGCACATGATGGTGTTCTGGTGGTGCGTCGCCATTGGCGTCGTGGTGTTCGGCGTGATGATTATCTCGCTCGTGAAGCACCGCAAGTCGAAGGGTGCCGAGCCGGCCGACTTCTCGCACAGCACGACGGCCGAAGTGGTCTGGACGGCGATTCCGGTTGTCATCCTGATCCTGATGGCCGTTCCCGCCGCCGAGACCATGGTCAAACTCGAAGACGCGCGTGATTCGGATGTCACGATTGTCGTAACGGGCTACCAGTGGAAATGGCACTACAAGTACCAGGACACTGACGTCGAATTTTATTCGTCGCTGGCCCGCTCGAGCCTGGAGGCTCGTCGCCTGGGGGCCGAAGTCGACCCGTTCGCCGTCGACAACTATCTGCTCGACGTCGACAACCCGGTCGTCGTACCGAAGGGCGCGAAAGTGCGTTTGCTGTTCACCGCAAACGACGTCATTCACGCCTGGTGGGTACCGGATCTCGCCATCAAGAAGGACGCGATCCCGGGCATCGTCAATGAAGCCTGGTTCCGCGCCAACGAGGCCGGAACCTACCGCGGCCAGTGCGCCGAATTGTGCGGCAAGGACCATGGCTACATGCCGGTCGTTGTCGAGGTTGTCGAGCCGGAGGCCTACACGGCCTGGCTCGAAAGCCATAGCGAAGATCAGACCCGCGTCGCTGCCGCTGACGCCGGCACGGAGTAACCAGGAATGACCACGACCACTGTCGACACGCACGTGAACGATCACGACGACGCTCACGACGATCACGGACCACCGGCCGGCTTCAAGCGCTGGCTGTTTTCGACAAACCATAAGGACATCGGCACGATGTACCTTATCTTCAGCCTCGTCATGTTCTTTGTCGGTGGCGCGATGGCGATGGTCATCCGCTCCGAGCTGGCGACTCCGGGCCTGCAGTTCGTGCATCCAGAGTTCTTCAACCAGATGACGACGATGCACGCGCTGATCATGGTCTTCGGCGCGGTCATGCCGGCATTCGTCGGCCTCGCCAACTGGATGATTCCGCTGCAGCTCGGCGCGCCCGACATGGCACTGCCTCGCATGAACAACTGGTCGTTCTGGATTCTTCCCGTGGCCTTCGGTCTGCTGGGCTCCACGCTGTTTATGGATGGTGGCGCACCGGCCGGCGGCTGGACGATGTATCCGCCTCTGGTGCTGCAGACCGGCGACGCCTTCCCGTTCCTGATCTTCGCGGTTCACCTGATGGGCCTCAGCTCGATCATGGGCGCGATCAACGTCATCGTGACAATCATCAACATGCGCGCGCCGGACATGACGCTGCTCAAGATGCCGATGTTCGTCTGGACCTGGCTGATCACCGCCTACCTGCTGATCGCTGTCATGCCGGTCCTCGCCGGTGCGGTCACAATGCTGCTGACCGACCAGTTCTTCGGCACGAGCTTCTTCCTCGCGGCCGGCGGCGGCGACCCGGTCATGTTCCAGCACATATTCTGGTTCTTCGGCCACCCCGAGGTTTACATCATGATCCTGCCCGCTTTCGGCGTGGTTTCAGAGATCATCCCGGCGTTTGCCCGCAAGAAACTGTTCGGCCATGACTCAATGGTCTATGCCGCATCTTGCATTGCGTTCCTGTCATTCATCGTCTGGGCGCACCACATGTTCACAGTTGGCATGCCATTTACGGGCCAGCTGTTCTTCATGTTTGCAACCATGCTCATCGCCGTTCCCACGGGTGTGAAGATCTTTAACTGGATCGCAACAATGTGGCGCGGGTCGATGACCTTCGAGACGCCGATGCTGTTCTCGCTCGGCTTCGTCTTCCTGTTCACGATCGGCGGCTTCTCGGGCCTGATGCTCGCAATCGCACCAGCCGATGTGCAGTACCACGACACCTATTTCGTCGTCGCTCACTTCCACTACGTTCTCGTTCCCGGCTCGATCTTCGCGATCATGGCCGGCGCGTACTACTGGCTGCCGAAATGGACGGGCCACATGTACAACGAGACGGTTGGCAAAATTCATTTCTGGGCGTCGACGATTTTCGTGAACGTCACGTTCTTCCCGATGCACTTCCTGGGGCTGGCCGGCATGCCGCGCCGCATCCCCGACTACTCGACGCAGTTCGCCGACTTCAACCTGTGGGCAAGTATCGGTGCGATTGGTTTCGGTCTTTCGCAACTGATCTTTGTCTACGTCCTGCTAACGGCGAAGAAGGGCGCGAAGGCAACGGACCGCGTCTGGGAAGGGGCGCATGGCCTTGAATGGACCGTACCGTCGCCGGCACCGTGGCATACGTTTACGACGCCGCCCAAAAACCGCATCGCAAACGAAGCCTTCGAGTAAACAATGGACGAGCTGGAGCGCCGGAAAAACATTCGCCGCACGACACTGATCGTGACGGCGATTGCGCTCGCGTTTTATCTCGGCTTCATCATGATCGGTGTCCTCAATGCGTAGCTCGAATCGCTCGCTCGTCGGCCAGCTGCTGCTCGTGGTCGCCGGCAGCTTCGCTTTTGGTTTCGCACTGGTGCCGCTCTACGATGTGTTCTGCGAGATAACCGGGTTTGGGGGGCGCACCAACAGCGAGGCCGTTGCCGTGGCGGAGAAGCCGGACGAGACACGAGAGATCCGGGTCGAGTTCATGACCACGCTCAACAGCTACGCGCAGTTTGATTTCGAAGCCGACGTCGACAGCATGGTCGTCCACCCCGGCAAGATGTACTTTGCGACGTTCACTGCGAAAAACCTGCAGGACACCGACACCGTGGCGCAAGCCGTACCGAGCGTAGCCCCGGTCTCGGCCGCGGAGCACTTCCAGAAGCTCGAGTGCTTCTGCTTCACGAGCCAGGAGTTCGCCGCCAACGAGGAACGCGCAATGCCGTTGCAGTTCATCGTTGACCCGGACCTTCCGGACTATGTCGATACGATTACCCTTGGCTACACTTTCTTCGACACCACGCAAATGGCGTCGAACCAGTAACATCGCTTTTTAGAGAAGACACATGGCAACACACTCTGAAGATCATTATTTCGTACCGGAAGGCAGCCACTGGCCGATCGTCGGCTCTGTCGGCCTGCTGTTCACAATGCTGGGCGTTTCAAGCTGGCTGAACGGTGCGGACGCCGCCTTCTACATCATGCTCGGCGGCATCGGCATCATTATCTTCATGCTGACCGGCTGGTTTTCCGAGGTCATCGGTGAGAGCCAGAAGGGACTCTACAACCACCAGGTGGACGTGTCGTTCCGCCAGGGCATGTTCTGGTTCATTTTCTCCGAGGTCATGTTCTTCGCGGCGTTTTTCGGCGCACTGTTCTACGCCCGCAACATGTCGATTCCGTGGCTTGGCGGCGAGTCCAACAATTTCTTCACCAACCTGCTGCTGTGGGAAGGCTTCGAGGCTACCTGGCCGACCAACGGTCCCGGGAATGTCGGCGGTGACTTCGCGGAGATGGGGCCTTTCGGCCTGCCGCTGATCAACACGGCGCTGCTGATTACCTCGTCGGTTACGGTGACGATCGCACATCACGCACTGATCGCCGGCAAGCGCGCGCAGCTTGCCTGGTTCCTGGCAGCCACGTTCATCCTCGGCTTCATCTTCCTGTTCCTGCAGGTCGAGGAATACATCCACGCGTACCAGGACCTGAACCTCAAGCTCACGTCCGGCATCTACGGCTCCACGTTCTTCATGCTGACCGGGTTTCACGGCATGCACGTGACGATCGGCGCCATCATGCTGACGATCATCTGGTTCCGGGTGCTAAAAGGTCACTTCACGCCCGAAAAGCATTTCGCGTTCGAGGCGGTTGCCTGGTACTGGCACTTCGTCGACGTCGTCTGGATCGGCCTGTACCTGTTCGTCTACTGGATGTAACAAACAGGTCCAGACCCCAACCGCCAGGGCCAGACCCTTACCGTTGGGGCCAGACCCCAAGCGTGGGGGTCTGACCCCAATGGTGTCTCGGGGGGGTTCTACGCCTCCAGCCAGCCCATCAGGTAGGATACGACGAGAAAACCGAGCAGGATCACCGACAGAATGATCCGGACCCGGAAAGCCTTTTGCAGCTTCTCCGAATCGTGGTTCTTGCCGGTCATATAGAAGAGCCCCGATCCCAGTGTGGCCAGGATCGCGAGGAGCAAAATCAGTACGACGATTTTCATGTCGTGTGCCACCTGTTGAGAGAGCGCGAAGTATACCGTGAACACGAAGAAGCCATTGCCGAGGTGGTTGCCGCTGGTTGTCGGCTTCTTTCTCGTCATACAGTTTGCCGGGCTCGGCGCCTGGCAGATCATGCGCGGCTTCGAAAAGCGCAAGGAACGCGACCTCTTCGAAAGCGAAGCATCCTTCGACACCTGGAATCCCGGAAGCGAGGTACGCTCGTTCCAGCGCCTGCAGGCGAGCGGTCGTTATGACGGGCGCCACCAAGTCATTCTCGACAACATCATCATGAACAGCCGCTACGGTCACTACGTGATCACACCGCTCGACGTGGGCAACGGCCAGCCGCTGTTACTGGTCAATCGCGGCTGGATCGAGAAGAGCGCCTTCGACGCCGGAAAACTGACCGTACCCGATGGCCGAGTCAGCGTGCGCGGCCGTGCGGGTTCATTGCCCAGGGCAGGATACAAGATGGGCGATGCCTTCTTGCCGTCGCAATCGTGGCCGAAGCATGCCGTGTACCCGAGCACCGAGGACGTCGAGGCGGAGCTCGGGCGTGCTGTGCAGCCATTCGTCCTGCTGATGACACCCGAGGAAGATCACGGCTTCGTTCGACACTGGGTCCCGACCGAGTTCGGGCCCGGAAAACACTTTGGCTACGCGTTGCAGTGGTTTGCGATGGGGGCCGTACTGGCCGGGCTGCTGGCCTGGAACTACCGCAAGAAGAAATTCGACTGATGGGCGAGAAGAAGACAACCTGGGCGCGATTCCAGATGTTCGTGATCGCGGCCATTTTCTTCGGCCCGCTCGCGGTCGCGACCTGGATGTACTACAGCGGCTCACTGACACCGGAGGGCCGCGTCAACAGCGGCACCCTGCTCGAACCGCACGTCAACGTCATCGAGGCGGTTCCGGAATCCGAAGTGGCGCAAAGTGCTGACGGCTACTGGGCCCTGATTTACGTCAATGAGGGTCCGTGCGACACGACCTGCGAGGATGCCCTGTACACCACGCGCCAGTCGCGGCTTATGCTCGGCCGGGAGATGGAGCGCATTGTCCGTGTGTTCTTGCACGGCGAAACCGCGCCCGATACAGTGTTTCTGGCCGACGAGCATGCAGGGCTGGTAACGGCGGCAGATAGCGGTTTCTCCGAACTGCTGAATAACAAGAAACCTGCCACGCTCGCGGCTGGCGGATACTTCCTGATGGACCCCCTGGGGAACCTCGTGATGTATTTCGAGCCGACCATCAACCCCCGCGACATGGTCGACGACATCAAGCGCCTCCTGAAGCTGTCGCGGATCGGGTAACGCGCATGACCACGAACATCGACACACTGCCAATCTGGCGTGACTACTACGAGCTCACCAAGCCTCGTGTTGTCATGCTGATCGTCTTTACGGCGATCGTCGGCATGTTCGTGTCGGTGCCGGGGTGGCCGGGACTCCAACCGCTGCTCGCCGGCACGCTCGGCATCGGCCTCGCGTCGTCGTCGGCTGCCGTGTTCAATCACGTACTCGACGCGCGCATCGACATACAGATGATGCGGACCCAGGGGCGGCCCCTGCCGCAGGGCAAGCTGACCGAGCAGTCGGCGCTGACGTTCGCATCCGTCCTGTGCGTAATCTCGATGCTCATCCTGTGGTTCCTCGTGAACCCGATGACGGCCATCCTGACGTTTTTCTCGCTGATCGGCTATGCCGTCATCTATACGGCCTGGCTGAAGCGCGCAACACCACAGAACATCGTCATTGGCGGTGCCGCCGGCGCCGCACCGCCGATTCTCGGCTGGACGGCCGTCACCAATGAAATCCATGCCGGCGCGCTCCTCCTTTTCCTGATCGTGTTCGTCTGGACGCCGCCGCATTTCTGGGCGCTGGCGATCGCACGCAAAGACGAGTACGCAAAAGTCGACATTCCGATGTTGCCCGTGACGCACGGCGAAGCCTATACGCGCCTCAGCATCCTGCTCTATACGATCCTGCTCGTGATCATCACAATCATGCCGTACCTGATCGGCATGAGCGGCCTGATCTACCTGGTCACAGCGCTGCTTCTCGGCGCCCGGTTCCTGCAGTTCGCCATTCGCATGTATCGCGAGCCTGAAGAAGACGAGCTGCCCATGGCGACGTTCAAGTACTCGATCAGCTACCTCGGCTACCTGTTCGCCGCGCTGCTGATCGATCACTACTTCCTGTTCCAGGTCACTCTGTAAGCTCCGCACCCTGGCGCTCGATGCGTCGGGAGAGCCGCCGCGCCAGCGACGTGCCACTTTTCATTTGCCGCCTGGTCATCTCCTTGCGGATGTTCTCGAGATTTTCCAGAACGATTTCGTCCTGCGGATCCTGTTCGTACGCGAGCAACAGCCAGGCATACGCTTCAACCAGTTCGGGCTCCGGTTTGCGCTTTTCCCACAACAGATCGCCCAGATTGTTCTGCGCGGCGTCGTGTCCGGCCATTGCGGCTGACCGGTAGTATGCCTCCGCCTTGTCCAGGTCGATATTGACACCTACCCCCTCGGCATAAATATACGCAACCTGAAATATCGCATCGAGGTCACCCTGGTCCGCTGAAGCCAGGAACCAGTGAAGTGCTTTGGCACCATCTCGCTCGAAGGCAATGCCATCCTGATACAGCCCGCCAACCCGGTACTGTGAAACTGCGTGACCGGCTTCCGCTGCACGCAGCCACCAGGTGGCCGCCGCCTCCATATCTGCGCGGACACCCTCACCGTTCTCGTACATATAGGCAAGACTGTAGTACGCATGCGGGTCCCCTCTTTCCGCACCAGATTGATACCAGTCGCGCGCGGCCTCGAGGTCTCTTTCTACCTTGTCACCATTGTAGTAAATGTCGCCGAGACTCCCGGGAGCCTCGTCATGGCCGTTTTCCGACGCGCGCTTGAACCACTCGATTGCCAACGACGCTGACTCCTCGACGCCATCTCCGGCCCAGTACATTTGTGCGACACTGTTTTGCGCTTCTTTGTGACCTTGTTGTGCCGCTTTCATATACCACTCGAATGCCTTGCGGAAGTCCGGACGAACCCCAAGACCTTCGTCGAAGATAATTCCCATGTTGTTTTGCGCATTTGCGCGACCCTGGTCGGCAGCCAGTTTCATGAGTCGCCGTGCTTCACCGTAATCCTGTTCCGTTCCTTCACCGACAAGCGTCAGCCAGCCCAGGTTGTCCTGCGCTATTGCCAATCCCTGATTTGCCGCCTTGCGATACCAGTGAACAGCCAATTCGTCGTCGGGTGCCACGCCTTCTCCCAAACGATAGGCCACTCCCAGTGCATTCTGGCCATCGGCATTGCCCGCCTCCGCGGCACGCCGGAAAAGCGCGACGGCGCGAATGTGATCGACATCGACTCCTTTGCCATCGCGAAACACCTGGCCCAGTACGACCATTGACTGTTCGTGCCCGACCTCGACCCCTGCTTCAAGCAGGGAGATTGCGATGTCAACGTCGGCATCCACGCCATACCCGTACAGGTAGCACTCGGCTAGGTGCCGCCGGCCATCCTCCCACCCATCGTTACCCGACGCCTCGAACAACTCAACGGCTCGCACAGGGTCACGTTCCACACCAATACCCTTGACGTAAAACATTCCGAGGCGGTCTTTGGCAACCCAGTCGTCCCGGTCAACCGCCATCTGATAGTAGTGGAGGGCACGCTCAATGTCGGGCGGTCCCAAGTCGCCTTCTTCGTAGGCGATACCGATGACTCGCTGGGCGACAGCATTGCCACGCTCCGCTGCACGAAACCACCAAAAGTGCGCCCGTTCAATGTCCTGGTTCTCGACATCGGGACGGTAGTAGATGAACGCGAGCCGGTTTTGTGCGGGGTGGTAGCCCTGCAGTGCTGCGGCACGCAGCCACTCTACGGCAAGCTCAATGTTCTTCTCGGTGCCCCGTCCCGTCTGGTATGCAAGCCCAGTGTTGTACTGACCGATTGCATGCCCCTGGGTGGCTGCCCGCTTGTACCAGTAAACAGCTGTGGAGTCGTCCGGTGCAACGCCGACGCCTTTCTCGGTTCGGTAGCCCAGCTCGACCTGCGCGTACGCATTTCCCCGGGTTGCAGCCATTCGGTACCATTCGGTGGCCTTTTCGTCGTCGTGCATCCAGTTTGATGTGTCGGCGTAGTAGCGCCCGAGAATTAGCGCCGCACCATTGTCTCCACCGCGCGCCTTGCCTTCGAGTCCGTACAGTCGGTCGCGGTCGAACAGCGCCAGCGCGCCCGGGTACTCGACATTCTCGGTGGTATGGCGGCGTGGTATCTCGGCCCGGGCGAGCGCCTCGAGACTCGGCTGCGCGACAACAACCGGCGCGAAGGCGATTACCATCGCCGCAAGCAACAGGATGGAAGCCAGGTCTTTTTTGTCCCGGATCACTGATACCCCAGATTCATTATTCCCCGCGACAATCTTAACGTTTTTGGATCAGGTGCGACCGGCACTGCCCCCGAATACTGGCGCTCATTCAACTGTGCGACAATCGCCGCCGATGGCCCTTTCCTTCTACGACCGACTTCACATGGTGCACCGCTGCTGGCGGCTGCGCTTCAAATCCGAGGTGGCGTCCATACAGTACCTGGGTCGAGCCGGTCTCGACGGCACGACTGTTCTCGACATTGGCGCAAACAAGGGCGTGTTCTCGATTTACATGTCGCGCGCCGTCGGGTCGACCGGCCGCCTGATTGCGTTCGAGGCACAACCGGAACTCGGCCGGCACCTCGAGGACGTGAAGGCAAGCTTCGGGCTCCACAACATGACGCTCGTCAATCTCGGGTTGTCGTCAGAGCCCAGGACATTGACGATGCGCCGCCCGAAGGCCGGGTCCGGGATGGCCACGTTCGAGTTCAACGAAGGCGAAGGCCTGGAAAAGATCGAGATCCCGGTCATAAAACTGGATGACTACGTCGCAGACAACGGCGTGGGCACGGTTCGTTTCATCAAGTGCGACGTCGAAGGGCACGAGCTTCAGGTTTTCCAGGGGGGCGAGCAGTTGCTGCGTCGGGACCGGCCGACCTTGCTGTTCGAGTGCCACGATTCCGAAGCGGCAGACGGCGCATTGTTCGGTTACCTGTCGTCGCTCGGCTATGACGGCTGGTTTTTCCACGTCACCCCCGAAGACCACCGCAGCCTGCTCCACAAGGGCCGTGGGCGATTCATACATTATTCCGAATACGCGAACCATCCCCACGCCAGGCCCGGCATCCATCACCGAAACTACATTTTCACGGAGAAGGGGACACACCCGTAAACGATCCGCACCACACGTTCGACTCGATCGTACGACCGCACCTCGACAGGTTGTACCGTCTCGCGTGGCGGCTTACCGGTGCGAAAGCGGAAGCCGAAGACCTGTTCCAGGAACTCCTCGTCCGCGCCTACGGCAAGCTGGACGACCTCGTCGCTGTCAACGAGCCCGGCTCGTGGCTCTGCCGCGTCATGTACAACCTGTTCATCGACGAACGACGCCGTTTTGCGCGACATCGCCTGCGCACCGTCGGGGAAGGCGAGATGGCGGGCGACGGGCTGGCGGGACTGCCCAGCATGGACGACGTCGAGCGGGATCACGCGCGATACGAACGCCTGCTGAAACTCGATTCGGCGCTCCGCCAGCTATCCGACACGCACCGCATCGTCGTGCTCCTGCACGACACCGAGGGCTATAAACTCAAGGAGATTCAGGAGCTTACCGGTGTGCCGGTTGGCACCGTCAAGTCCCGGCTGCACCGGGCCCGCGCCCGGCTACGGGAAATTCTCGAAGCGGACGGAACCTTTTTCTGAGCGCTGTCGTGTAAGGGGCAGACAGGACGAAAATCATGCAGCGAGACGACACAGACACGCAGGATCAGGAAATCCAGGCACTGCTGAAGGACTACCCGATACCGGCAGCATCTGCAGACTTCTACGACCAGGCGCTGGCGCGTGCGACGCACGAAGGCTCTCGCCGCCAGCGAAATCGCTGGATGCTGGCCGGGTTTGGCTCAGCCGTTGCGGCAGGCCTTGTGCTCTGGATGATCGGCAGCCTGGTTATTGCGCCCGCGACGACACCCGCACCCGAACAGAACATCCCGGCTGTCGCGATGACGCTCGAAGAGCGACGCACGATCAACCTCGTGTTTGCGTCGAAAGAACCCCTCGACATGGCGACGTTGACAGTACGCCTGCCGCACGGTGTCGAGATGCAGGGTTTCCCCGGTCAGCGCGAAGTTACGTGGGAGACCAGCCTCGATGCCGGACGAAATTTATTGCCGCTCCGCCTGGTTGCAACCGCGCCGGTCGGCGGTGACGTCTTTGCCACACTCCAGCACGATGATCGCGGGCGCACGTTTCGCCTGCGCATCGATGTCAGTTAACGGATTACACCAGGGAGCAGGATGATGAAACAGTTGAATACTTTTTTCGCGGCGTTGCTACTGACCGCCTTTGCATTCGCACCGGCGGTCGCGCGCGCCGACGACGAATTGCTGGACGACCTCGACGTCACGATGATCGTCATTGACGATTCGGGCGACCTTGCCGATGAAATCGCGGAGATGCGCGGGCCGGATGACGATGACGTCGACGATGAAGACTGGGAGGACGACGGGGAAAACGATGGCGAATCCGGCGATAGTGACGGGCGTGAGTCGGACGAGCACGAGCGCGACAAGGAACAGAATGACGACTTCGCCGACGACGAAGACGAGAACGACGATTTCGAGCGCGACGAAACGCGCGAAGAAGACGAACTCGAGTACGACGACGACTTCGAGGAAGGCGATGAAGTCGACAGCGACCTCGAACGCGACGAAGACGACGACATGGAAGACGATGAGGCCGAGGCCGACAACATGAGCGACGACCCCGTCGAATAGCCCAAAATTCGGTAGCAGTTACCCTAATTCCCCCTGGAACGGCGTTTCAGGGGGATTTTTTTGCACTGCGTCATATTTTGCCGGGCCATAAGCCGGTACCCTTCCCATCTGACATAACGCGAAAAAGCGCTATCCACATGCTCAAAAAGCTCCACCACGCCCTGTTGTTCGCAACGCTCGCCGCTGTCGGCAGCCTGTGCCCGGCTGCGGCGTTCGCCGATGCGGCAGACGACTACTTCGCCGACGGCAACCGCCTGTTCCGCGACGACCTGTATTGGGCAGCGCTGTTGCGGTACAGCCAGGCGGCCGAGGAGGGCATGGACACGCCACTCCTGCATTACAACATTGGTGTTACCCACTACCGGGCCGGACAACACATCCGCGCGCGCCAATCCCTGCTGCGCGCGTTGAGCGACCCGGAGCTGCGCGACGCGGTCCACTACAACCTGGGTCTCAATGCTTACGCCCAGGGCGATGAGGACGACGCCCTGCAGTGGTTTCGCCAGGTACGCGACCGGAGCAGTAACGAGACGTTGCGCACCTATGCGGTTGTTGCGATCGCGCGTATTCGCGACAAGCAGGCCGAACCCGACGACTTCGAGATTCGCGTTGTTGAGCGCGAGAAGAAGCGCGAGTTCACGGATCTCGAGCTGCGCGTTCGTATCGGCTATGGCCAGGACGACAACATCTTCCGTTCACCGGACCAGCCCTACGTCGACTTCAACGACCCGACGCTGCCGTTGATCGCGCCGGAGGTTAAGACCGGCGCATTTGTACCCGTATCGCTGAGCGCGAAATACACCATCAACTCGCTGCCTTTCGAGGGTTTCTATGTCGCGTACCGGCTCGGTGGCCGCTACTACGAGGACAAGGAACTCGAAAACGGCAACGAGTACCAGCACGAGGCCAGCTTCGGCAGCGAGTACCGGCGCAAGGTGGAGTCCCGCGAGCGCGAACTCTACAGTGCCTTCAAGGTCGCCCAGCACGACGAAACCTACTACGACCCGGACAACGGCAATTCCCGACAGATCGGCGGTGTCGTCATTGAGGATCGCCTCGACTACCTGCGTTACGGACCGGAATTCGCGGTCCGCCAGTCGCATGAGCGGCTCGCCATCGGCGCGCGCCTGAAGGCGCAGCTCTGGAATTACGAGGAAATATCGGTCGTCCCGGCGTACGACCACGAATACTTCTACCTGAGCCTCTACGGGCAGTACAAATTCGCGTCCAACTCGCTGTTCCGAATCACGGCCGAAGGATACAGCCGCCGTTTCGGCGACCGGCCATCCTACGATCTCGACGGCGAACCGCGATTTGGCAACCCGAACATTCGCTACGACTATTACTCGCTGCAACTGACCGCCCGCCAGCGCCTGTGGGACAGCCTGTGGTTCGGTTTCGACATCGAGCGCACCGAGCGGATCGATGCCTACGTCGGCTACAACGACTACACGCGCGACAGCGTTGGCTTCGAGATGCACTGGGACCCGGGCACACGCTTCGAGTTCGAAGCCAGCGGCCACTACTACCTGTACGATTTCCCGCGGGCGTTTGCTTTCCACAACCCGGCCGCCGGGCCCAAAACGCAGGAATCGGCCGAGATCAGCGTCATCGGCACATTTCGGATGACGCGGCATCTCTACCTGGTGGGCGAGGCCCGCTATCGCGAAACCGTGTCGAACGACACGCGCATTCAGTTCGAACGCAACCAGTTCGTCCTGGGAGTCCGCTGGGAGCAATAAAGCTGCCGCGTATGCCGACTAAATAGGAGTGCGTCCGCACCGGCAGAGTTGCTAAACTGCCGCGCTTCCCACGAAGTACCGGCAGCACCCTTTGGACGTCACTCCGATTCTCGACCAGCTCAACGACGCGCAGCGCGAGGCCGTTACTGCGCCCGCGGAGCCGACGCTCGTCATCGCCGGTGCCGGCAGCGGCAAGACCCGGGTGCTGGTACATCGCGCGGCCTGGCTCATCGACGTCGAACAGGTGAGTCCGCACAGCCTGCTGGCCGTGACCTTTACCAACAAGGCGGCAGCCGAGATGCGCGGCCGAATCGAGTCCTTGCTCAATCTGCCGGTGCAACACCTCTGGATCGGCACGTTCCACGGCCTTGCGCACCGCATGCTCAGGCGCCACTGGCGCGAGGCGAACCTGCCGCAGACATTCCAGATCATCGACTCCGACGACCAGCTGCGGCTCATCAAGCGGCTCCTGAAGAACCTGGAGATGGACGACAGCCGCTGGGTGCCGAAGGAAATCCAGTGGTTCATCAACGCGCAGAAGGACGAAGGTCTGCGCCCGCAACACCTCGACGACGACGGCGACCCGAACCGGCGGCAGATGATCTCGCTGTATGGCAGCTACGAGGAGGTCTGCCAGCGTGGCGGGCTCGTCGACTTTGCCGAACTCCTGCTGCGCGCTCACGAGTTGCTGCGCGACAACAAGGAGTTGCTCGAGCACTACCAGCGACGCTTCCAGCACCTGCTCGTCGACGAATTCCAGGACACGAACGCGATCCAGTACGCCTGGCTGCGGTTGCTGGCCGGCAAGACCGGCGTGCCGTTCGTGGTCGGTGACGACGACCAGTCGATCTACCGCTGGCGCGGTGCCCGCGTTGAGCACATCCAGCGATTCCAGCAGGACTTTCCGGGTACACGCGTCGTCAAGCTCGAACAGAATTATCGTTCGACGGCGACAATCCTGAACGCGGCCAACGCGGTTATCGCGAACAACGGCAACCGCATGGGCAAGAACCTGTGGACCGAAGGCGCGGAGGGCGAGGCGATTCGGGTTTACGCCGCCTTCAACGAGCGCGACGAAGCCGACTTCGTCATCGGCCGGCTGCGCGACTGGATCGCGCAGGGCAACGCCCGTGCCGACGCCGCCATCCTGTATCGCTCCAACGCGCAATCGCGTGTGCTCGAAGAGGGGCTTATCAACGCGCAGATTCCGTACCGGGTTTACGGTGGCCTGCGGTTCTTCGAGCGCATGGAAATCAAGGACGCGCTCGCGTACCTGCGCATGATCCAGAACCGCGACGACGACGCATCGTTCGAGCGCATCGTCAACAAACCAACCCGCGGGATCGGTGCGCGCACACTCGACCTGATGCGCTCCTACGCGCGCGCCAATGCGTGCTCGATGTGGCGCGCCGCCGGCGCGATCGCGAGCGACGATCTGCACGGCCGTGCCGCCAACGCGGTTGCCGCCTTTATGTCGCTCATCGAGCGCATGGCCCGGGAAGTCGACGGGCTGGATTTACAGGACAAGGTCGACCACGTCATTCACGTCAGCGGGCTCGTGGACTTCTTCAAGAAGGACAAGGGTGAAAAGGGGGAGACCCGCGTCGAGAACCTGTTCGAGCTCGTCAGTGCGGCGAAGGGCTTCGAGCCGGATCCGGCGCAGGAGATGTCGCCGCTGGACGAGTTTCTCGCACATGCCGCGCTCGAGGCCGGCGAAGGCCAGGCCGACGCCTGGGAAGACTGCGTCCAGCTTATGACGATGCACTCGGCAAAGGGTCTCGAATTTCCGCTGGTGTTCGTTTGCGGCATGGAAGACGGCCTGTTTCCGCACCAGCGTTCCGTCGCCGACCCGCAGGGTCTCGAGGAAGAGCGGCGCCTGTGCTACGTCGCCATCACGCGCGCGATGCAGACGCTTTACATCACCTACGCCGAGCAGCGGCGGCTGCACGGCATGGACAACTTCTCGCAACAGTCGCGCTTTATCGCCGAAATACCGGGCGAGCACATCGAGGAGATCCGGCCGCGAATTCAAGTGACACGACCGTTACATAGCCCGCGCACGACACGACGGCGAACTGTCTCTGGGGCGGCACAAAATGACCATGGTGTTCGGCTGGGCCAGTCTGTTCGCCACAAGACATGGGGCGACGGTGTAGTGACCAATCTCGAGGGCGAGGGTGCGCATGCGCGCGTGCATGTCAACTTCGAGACGGAAGGCACGAAAATTCTCATTATGAGCTATGCCAATCTCGAACTGATGTAAACTCTGCACCTGACGCGAAAAGGTATTGCGGCGCCTTCGAGGGGCTCGTCAAGAACAATGAAAATTCTGATTCTCGGCGCAGGACAGGTAGGTTCGTCAGCGGCCTATCACCTGTCGCGCGAAGAGGCCAACGAAGTCACTGTCGTCGACATGCGGCCCGAAGTGCTGCGCGACCTGCAGGACCGGCTCGACATTCGCACGGTGGTCGGCCATGCGGCCTATCCCGAAGTGCTGGAGCGCGCCGGCGCGAACGACGCCGACATTGTCGTCGCCCTGACCGATACCGACGAGACCAACATGGTCGCGTGCCAGGTCGCCTACACGGCATTTCGCACGCCCACCAAGATCGCGCGTATTCGCTCGGCGGAATACATGAACGCCAACAAGCTGTTTACGCAGAACGCGATACCGATCGACGTTCGCATCAGCCCCGAACAACTCGTCTGCACGTACATCGAGCAATTGATTCTTTATCCGGGCTCGTCACAGGTGCTCGATTTCGCCGACGGGCGCGTGCGACTCGTTGGCGCGAAAGCGGACCGCGAGGGCCTGCTCGTCGGCCAGCGCATCGCAACGTTGAAAGACCACATCACGAATACCGAAGCGCGCATCGCGGCCATCTACCGGCAGGGCAAGGCCATGCTGCCGGACGGCGATACGGTCATCCAGGAAGGCGACGAAGTGTTTTTCATCGCCGATCGGAAAGACATCCGCGTTTTCATGAGCGAGATGCGACGGCTGGAGGATCCGGTGCGCCGTGTGGTAATCGCCGGCGGTGGCAACATCGGCGTGCGGCTGGCACTGGCGCTCGAGCAGACCAACCAGGTCAAGATCATCGAGCGCGATCCAAAGCGTGCGCGGCACATTTCCGAGCAACTGAATCGCGCTATCGTGCTCGTCGGCGATGCAGCCGACGAGGAATTGCTGCTCGAAGAAAATATCGACAACGTCGACGTGTTCTGCGCGCTGACGAACTCCGAAGAAGCCAACATCCTGAGCTCGATGCTGGCGAAACGCCTCGGCGCCCACAAAGTCATGGCGCTGATCAACCGCGCGTCGTATGTCGACCTCGTCGAGTCCGGCAGCATCGACATCGCGATCTCGCCGCAACAGGTGACGATCGGATCACTGCTTGCGCACGTGCGCCGCGGCGATGTCGTCAAGGTGCATTCACTGCGCCGTGGTGCAGCCGAAGCCATGGAGGCTATTGCGCACGGCGACAAGGACAGCTCGAAAGTCGTCGGCCGCTGCATCGAAGACATCGAGCTGCCAAAAGGCACGGCGATCGTCGCGCTGGTGCGCGGCGACCAGGTGATCATCGCGCATCATGACACCGTTATCGAAACCGACGATCACGTCATCATGTTCATGACGGATCGCCGCAAGATCGAACACCTCGAGAGCCTGTTCCAGGTGGGCGTGTCGTTTGTTTAGCGTCGCCTGACCCAGCACCATGAACTGGACCGTCGTACAACGCATTCTCGGGCTGCTGCTGATGATGTTCAGCCTGACAATGCTGCCGCCGGTCGGTTTCAGCCTGTACTACAACGACCATTCATGGCTGCCGTTCGTTGAAGCATTTGGACTGACGTTTGTTGCCGGCCTCCTGATCTGGCTGCCGGTTCACCGTTTGAAAAAGGACCTCCGCCTGCGCGACGGCTTCCTGGTCGTCGCATCGTTCTGGACGGTACTCGGCACATTTGGCGCCGCACCGCTGTATCTCGCACCGGATCTTTCGATGACGTTCACTGACGCCGTGTTCGAATCGATGTCCGGCCTGACGACGACCGGTGCGACGGTCCTGACCGGGCTCGACGAGTTACCCGTGTCCATACTCTACTACCGGCAGCAACTGCAGTGGCTTGGCGGCATGGGCATCATCGTTCTTGCCGTTGCCGTGCTGCCGATGCTGGGCGTCGGCGGCATGCAGCTGTATCGCGCCGAAACGCCGGGGCCGGTCAAGGACACGAAGCTGACCCCCCGAATTACCGAAACCGCGAAGGCACTTTGGTACGTGTACCTGGCATTCACCGTAACCTGCATGATTGCGTATCGGCTCGCGGGTATGCCGTTATTCGATGCGCTGTGCCACGCCTTCTCGACCGTTGCTATCGGTGGATTCTCGACCCACGATGCCAGCATTGGTTACTTCGACAGCGGGCTGATCAACGGCGTGTCGATCGTGTTCATGTTCATTGCCGGTATCAATTTCTCGCTGCATTTCTTCGCCTGGCGCTACGTCTCGGTGAAGCACTATGTGCAGGACCCCGAGTTCCGTGCCTACACGGCCTACCTGTTCGTGCTGTCAGCCGCCGTCGTTGCCGCCCTATATTATTATCGCGGCTTCAATAACCCCGGGGACACTTTCCTGGGCGGCGTTTTCCAGGCGGTTTCCATTGCGACGACGACGGGCTTCACGACCGAAAACTTTTCGATCTGGCCGGCAGCGCTGCCCGTGTTGTTGATCTTTGCCAGCTTCATCGGCGGTTCCGCGGGCTCGACGGCCGGCGGCATCAAGGTGATTCGCTGGCTGCTCGTCTACAAGCAGGGCGCACGCGAGGTCGTGCGGCTCGTGCACCCGAGCGCGGAGATTCCGGTCAAGCTCGGCAGCGCTGCGGTGCAACCCCGCGTCGTCGACGCAGTCTGGGGATTCTTCGCCGTCTACATCATTGTCTTTGGCATCATGCTGCTGCTCATGATGGCGACCGGCCTCGACCAGGTAACCGCATTTTCCGCCGTCGCAGCGACGCTCAACAACCTTGGCCCCGGCCTTGGTGATGTCGCGTCCGGCTTCATGTCGCTCAGTGACCCGGCGAAGTGGATTTCGATCGTCGGCATGTTGCTCGGGCGCCTCGAAATCTTCACGCTGCTCGTGCTCATTACCCCGACCTTCTGGCGGCACTAGTGCTCGACCGCATCAGCGCGATTCTCGGCAAGACCTCGGCGTGGCTGACACTGTTCATGGTGATCGTCACGTTTGTCGTCGTCGTCATGCGCTATGTGTTCGATGCCGGACTCGTCTGGCTGCAGGAATCGGTCGTCTGGATGCACGCCTTCGTCTTCATGGTAGGTGCGGCGTATACGCTGCAGCAGGAAGAACATGTCCGCGTCGACATCTTCTACCGGGAGATGACGCCGCGCCGAAAAGCGCTCGTCGACCTGTTCGGCGTCTTGCTGTTCCTGCTGCCCGTTTGTGCATTCCTGTTCTGGAGGTCGCTCGATTTCGTCGCGATCTCATGGAAGCTACAGGAATCGTCCCGCGAACCGGGCGGCCTGCCGTATCCGCTGGTGCCCCTTCTCAAATCGATCGTGCTCGTAATGCCGGCCACCCTGACGCTGCAGGGCGTCTCGATGCTGCTCAAAAGCATTCGTACGCTGCGAGGCGACTGACATGGAGTGGGTCGCCGGTCTGCTGTTTCTCTCCGTCATCCTGATTCTGCTGGCCGGATTTCCGGTTGCGTTTACGCTGGGTGGCACAGCGCTGCTGTTTGCCGGTATCGGTGTCGCGGCGGGCGGCTTCAACGAGGCATTGCTGTCCGGCCTGCCGAACCGGATCTTCGGCATCATGACCAACGAAACGCTGGTTGCCGTGCCCCTGTTTGTGTTCATGGGCGTGACACTCGAACGCGCGCGAATTGCCGAGGAGTTGCTCGAAACGCTGAGCGCCCTGTTCGGAACATTGCGCGGTGGCCTCGGCATCTCGGTCACGCTCGTTGGCATGCTGCTCGCGGCGAGCACGGGAATCGTAGGCGCCACCGTGGTGACGATGGGGCTGTTGTCGCTGCCGACGATGCTGAAGCGCGGCTACTCGCCGGAGATCGCGACGGGAACGATTTGCGCATCCGGAACGCTCGGGCAGATCATTCCGCCGTCGATCATTCTCGTCATGCTCGGCGATGTCATGACGACGGCCTACCAGCAGGCGCAACTCGAGATGGGCATTTTCTCGCCGAAGACGGTGTCAGTGGGCGACCTGTTCGCCGGCGCGCTGATACCGGGCCTGATGCTGGTCGCGTTGTATGTCGTTTACATTCTCGGTGTTGCGTTTTTCAGGCCCGACTCGATGCCGGCGCACGTCCGGCAACCCGACGAACAGGTAACGCCGGGCAGTATCCTGCACGCTCTTGCACCGCCGCTGGTGTTGATCTTCGCCGTGCTCGGCTCGATTCTCGGTGGCTATGCGACACCGACAGAAGCGGCTGGCGTTGGCGGCATGGGCGCGCTCCTGCTCGCGCTGTCTCGCCGTGAACTGAACCTTGCGCGCCTGCAGGAAATCATGCGCAGCACGCTGAAGATCAGCAGCATGGTATTCCTGATTCTCATCGGTGCGTCGATCTTCTCGCTCGTCTTCCGGGGCTACGGTGGTGACGAGGGGGTCCGGGCCGTGCTCGACGCGATACCGGGTGGCGTGTTCGGCGCCATGCTGGTCGTCATGCTGGTCATGTTCCTGCTCGGCTTTGTCCTCGACTTCATCGAGATCACGTTCGTGGTCGTACCGATCGTCGGTCCCGTGCTGCTGGCGATGGGCCTCGACCCGGTCTGGCTTGGCATCATGATCGCCATCAACCTGCAGACGTCGTTCCTCACACCGCCGTTCGGGTTTGCGCTGTTTTACCTGCGAGGTGTCGCACCGCCCGAGGTCAGGACATCGCAGATCTATCGCGGCGCCATGCCGTTCGTCGCGATCCAGGTACTGGCGCTACTGTTGATTGCTGCATTCCCGGATCTCGTGACCTGGCTCCCCGGACGAATCTACGGCGATTAACCCCGCTCGGATATCCTCTGCGCTTACACGAGCGCCACTAACAACCCCGGGGAGAATCCTGTGTCCAGAAGCCTGCTTGTCATTCTTGTAAGTGTGTTCTTTTTCGCGAGCGCGTCAGTGAGCCATGCCGCAGAACGGGCATCTCGTCGCGCATCCGGATTCGAACGCGCTGATGATTGCGGACAGCTATGCCAACGTTCGCAAGCTGATCGAAGTCATCAGGATCATGGACGCGGCAACACCTCGACAACGGCGCGACTAGTATTGTCCGACCGGCCCTGACAGAAGGGGCTTTGCAAGCGCCGCCCGGCCCGCGCGACACCGATGTCTGGTATAACAAGGGCCGGCTGCCCGCGGGTGGCCGGCCATTTTCCAATCTGACGTGACAACGGTGCGATGCAGCTCATCCGGGAACTGAAGCGACGTAACGTGTTTCGAGTGGGCGCTGCTTATATCGCCCTTGCCTGGCTTGTCGTGCAGGTTGCGGAGACCCTGGTTCCTGCCTTCGAACTCGACCCCGCCGTTCTGCGCGTCATCATCATCACCGCAGCGATCGGTTTCATACCGGCCCTGGTCGTCTCCTGGCTGTTCGAACTGACACCGGACGGGCTGCGACCGGATGACGGCGTCGACGAGGAACCGGGCTACACGCGTCTAACCAAAGAGCGCCTGAATCGAATTATCATCACCGCGCTGGCACTGGCGGTTACCGTCCTGGCGATTGACAGGTTCGTATTGTCGACCGAAGGAAGCGCGCCCGTGACGGCGGATGTTTCGATCGCCGTGCTGCCGTTCGTGAACCTGAGCGACGCCGATGAGATGGTGTTTTTCTCGGACGGGGTTGCTGAAGATATCCTGGGGCTGCTGTCCCACACGCGTGGATTGCGCTGTATCGCCCGGTCCTCCTCTTTTGCGCTGCGGGATCCGGAGATTCCGGCGTCCGTCGTTGGCGAGCGGCTGGAAGTCGATTATGTGCTGACCGGCACGTTGCGACATCACAACAACACGGTGCGCGTCAACGTCCGCCTTGTCGAAACGGAGACAGAGTCACTCGTCTGGTCGCAAAACTACGATCGGAATCTCGATGACGTTTTCGCTATACAGGACGACATCAGTCGCCAGGTGGTCGACGCCGTCGCGCCGGCGTTGACGGCGTCGCACACGTCCGCGGCAACAACCAGCGCGGATGACTACATTACCTACCTGAAAGCGCGCCATATTTACATCGACGGTCGTGACGACAATGACGTTGAGAAGATCCTGGCAGCGAAGGCCATGCTGACGGACCTGATCGCGGAGAACCCGAACTACGCCCGGGCGCATGCCGGCCTCGCCGACGTCTGGAGCGGGCTGGCGATTATCGGTGCCGTGTCGACCGAGGAAGGTTACGAGAATGCGAAGGCCTCGGCGTTGCGGGCACTGGAAATCGACCCCGACAGTGCCGACGCGTGGTACGCACTCGGCGACATCCGGGTCGAATACGACTGGGACCTGCGCGCGGCCAAGGACGCGTATGACCGCGCACTGGCCATCGCGCCATCCGATGCCGATGGATTGCGTGGCTATGCGTACTTCCTGCGCCAGGCCGGCCGTATCGATGAAGCGCTTGCGGTGTACAACGAAACGCGGGCCCTGGACCCGTTGTCGCAGCGTGCCTTCATCGGCCTGTACTTTACGTATCTGCACGGTGGCCGGTTAGAGGAAGCCGAGCAAATGATCGACCAGGTGGCGACGATGAACCCCCGCCTTCCGTCCGAGGCGATAAAGGCGCAAATCTACGCGCAACGACAGGAATACGAGCGTATCAACGCCTTGCTGCCCCAGATTCGAGAATTCCACCCGGTCTTCCTGCAGATCTACCTTGACGCTTTGTCCCAGCGTGGCCTCGGAAATGCCGACAAAGGCAATGAGACGATCGCCGAACTCACGACGCTGTCTGCCCGGGCAGCGCCGCTGCGCTTTTTCGTTGCAAGGTATTACGCTGAATTCGGAGATAACGATCTCGCGATCAGGTATCTCGATGAGGCCGTTGCCGAGAAGGAGATCGGGCTCGGCGAGGCACTGACCGTGCCCCAGATGGCCGCGCTCCGTGAAGACCCGCAGTTCTGGGAATGGGTCGAGCGCGCCGGGATCGTGCCGCTGGATTGAGCCGGACGCCGAGGGACGGCCGGCCTTTCGGGTCAGTCAGAATTCCACGGACTCGACAAACGGCCGGACGCCGATGGTCTTGTAGAGCTCGTCCGGCCGGTACAGCGTATTGCCTTTCATGACGAGCACACCGTTGCGGACCGCGTCGATATCCTCGAGCGGGTTGCCGTCGAGCAGCACGAGGTCCGCGTCCTTTCCCACCTCGATGGACCCTTTGCTGTCTGCAACCCCGGTCACACGGGCCGAATCCAGGCTCGCGATTCTCAGCACCTCGATGGCCGGGATTCCGGCCGCGACGTAGAGCTGCAGTTCCTTGTGCAACGTGAATCCAGGTGTGTCGTCGGTGCCCGGCACAAGCTGGATTCCGAAGTCATGCAGCGCCTTGATCATCTCGGCCTGGCGCTCGGCGGACCGGGCCCAGGCATCGACGGTATCGGAAATATCGAACTCGGCCTTGTAATCCGCGCGAGCCACCGCCGGCGGCAGGTGGTCGATGACATCGGCCAGCGTCGGGCTGGGGCTCCCGGAAAGATGCACCAGCATCTCGTGGAAGATCGCCGCCGTCGGATCAATGACAACGTCATTCGCCTTCAGCAATGAGAAAAACGCCTGTACTTCTTCGCTGTCGAGATCGAGGTTGCCGGCCTCGTCACCGTAGAGGGTAAAGCGAATCTGTTGTCGCGTATCTTCGCGATCGCCGGCGAGGAAGTTCAGGAACACCATGTTGATATGCTGAATCTCGTTGTATCCGGCTCGCACTGCCTGTTCCGCCGACATGAAGGCCGGTATGTGACCGCTTAGCCGCATGCCATGGCCGTGTACGCGTTCTGCGATCGGCGCAACCCACTCCGGCTCTATGGAGCTGTACAGCTTGACCTGCAGGTAGCCGTGCTCGGCGAAAAAGTCCACGCGGTTCAATGCATCCTCGAGCGACTCGGCCGGGTAGCCGGCGGCGTACGGCCCGGCGCGGTCCATGAACCCGGCGCGAAACACGTTCGGTCCGATGACGGCACCGCTGTTGAACTGCTCGGAAACATCCATGATGTTCTCGTGTTCGTTGCCGATATCGCGGACGTTGACGATGCCGGCGGCAATATTCAGTACGCCGTGCGACAGCGACAGGTGACCGTGCATGTCCCACAGACCGGGTATCAGCGTCTTGTCACTTCCGTCGATGCGCAATGCGGTCGTCGCGTTGAGCGGTTCAGCCGACACCGCGTCGATCTTGCCGTCGACAACGCGTACGTGGTGGTTCTGCAGCAATCGGCCGTTGACGACGTCGACGACATTGACGTTTTCGAAGATCACCGGGCCATCGGCGCGGGTTGCCAGCCGGCCGGCATCCGCGGCAATCGCTTTCGCGCTTTCTTCGGTCTGCACCTTGTCGAGCGTTTCAAGGATCGCCGGGTCCCACCCTTCCGGCAGCATGCCCAGCCAGCCTCCGCCAACCGCGGTAATGCGAAGGTCGTCGTCAAACCAGGCGTAGGACGGTGTAAAGCCGATTCCGGAGATCGACATCAGCGAGAGCGACGTCGGGCCGTCCGGCGTCTCGACGTCGACAGTTGTGACCTTTGTTACCCTGGCGCTACCGTTCGGCAGGAGATTGACGGAGTTGTCGAGGCTCTTCATGGCCAGTTGCACAAGCGCCTCCGTCGTACCCATTGAGGCCGTCTCGGTGGCAAGGTAGAAGGCCGGTTCGTCGATCGTTGCCGAGCCGCTCTCGCCCGGCGTTTTCCACGACGCCACGCCGTTTACGATGCTGTAGGTTTCGTCGATCGCCGCCCCGAACGGCGAGCGGCCCGTGATTTTCTGCGACGTAATGTAGCCATCGGCATCCAGCTGCAACACCGAGTTCAGATCGTACTCGCGGTTGTTCCAGTGCAGGAAGGACTCGTTGCTAATTCGACCGTCGCCCGTGCGGACGATCGTCGTCTGGCCTGCCGGCGTCTTTCGCTCCAGGTACCACTTGAAAGACGATGTCGTGCCGACAGAGGATTCCTGGCCTCGCACGTCGGTCGCATCGGCACCTGGCGGCGGCTCCGAAGAACCGCAACCTGCCGCCAATAGCAGTGTCATGAGCCAGGTCGCGCATCTTGTTATTTTTGTTGGCATGTCGTTTCCTTAACTACAGCGATCCAGGGTGTGTGATCAGAAATCACGCGTACGCAGGTAGGCGTGCTCGCTGATTCGGATATGCGTATCGACCTTGTCCATGTAGGCGTAGTACGCCTCGCCGATTTTTTTCGCGGCCGGGTCGTTCGCCATCATGTCGGCAACGACTTCTTTCGTAATGGCCTTCAGATGGCGTAGCACGTCGTCGGGAAACGGACGGACGTCGATGTCCGGGTCGTCCAGTACCTGCTGCAGAGACGTCGCATTGCCGTGGGTGTATTCCGCCGACATGTCGACGGTGATCGACTGGCAGGTAACTTCGACGATATCCTGCAAATCCGGTGGTAGTGAGTCCCACGCTTCCCTGTTGACGATCGTCTCCAGTCCGGGGCCCGGCTCCTGCCAGCCCGGGTAGTAGTAGTACTTCGCTGCCTTGTGCAGTCCGAACGAAACATCGTTGTACGGGCCTACCCATTCGGTCGCGTCGATCACGCCGGTTTCGAGCGACGTGTAAATCTCGGAACCGGGCAACGTCACGGGCGTGCCACCGGCGCGACGCAGTACTTCGCCGCCAAGCCCCGGGATGCGCATCTTCAGGCCCTTCAGGTCGTCGGCGTTGTTGATTTCCTTGTTGAACCAGCCGCCCATCTGTACGCCCGTATTGCCGCACGGAATCGGCACGAGATTGAATGGCTCGTAGAGTTCGCGCCACAGATCCAGGCCGCCGCCGTAATACAGCCAGGCCTCGAGTTCCTGTGAGGTCATACCAAACGGAATCGCGGTAAAGAACTGCGCTGCGTCGACCTTGCCCTTGTGGTAATAGGACGCGTCGTTACCCATTTCGACGGCACCACGACTCACGGCGTCGAACACCTCGAACGGCGGTACGAGCTCTCCGCCACCGTAGACCTTGATCTTGAGGCGGCCACCGGACGCTTTTTCGATGCGCTCCGCCATGTTGTCGACGGCGATTCCAAGACCCGGAAACTTGGGCGGCCATGATGTGACGCAGGACCACTCAAACGTCTCCGACGCCGCGGCGCCGTCCGCGACACAATCCGATTCCCCTTTAGCGCACCCGGCCAGGCCCGCCGCGACGGCCAGGCCGCCGACAAACTCTCTTCTTTTCATTTTGAATCCGGTACCGAGACTGTCGGCTAGTCTATGTGCAGCGCCGCCGCATCTCAACGACCGGATTCGGTTGTGCTTTTGCCTGATGGTGGGATATTTGAGTGATATTTTTTTCCCACACCCTGTTCTCAACAGGCCGATAATTTGCCGTTTTCCCCACCTGTGTATGAAACGGGCCCCGAAAACAACTCGGGGCCCTCCTTCCGTGGTCCGGCCGGCAGGATTCGCCCCTCAGCGCCATCCCTGGCATGGGAGAGGCGTCCTGAATCGAGGCTGCCCACCCACCGGCCGGTCATGTCAGTGTCCCAAACGGACCTTGAGGTGCGGCTACTCGTTTGTCGCGTGTGCGTTTATAAAGGAGGCCTCGGCGAAGAAACGGGCTGAAGTACACAGAAATGATCGGACTATTGCAGCGTGTCACGCACGCAGAGGTCGTTGTCGACGGGGAGACCGTCGGCCGGATCGGAAAAGGGCTCATGGTCCTGGTTGCGGTTCACCGCGACGATACTGAAAAGAGGGTCGAGCGCATGGCTGAGCGCATCCTCGGCTACCGCGTCTTTTCAGACGCTGAAGGCCGCATGAACCATAGCGTTCGGGACATCGGCGGCGGCCTGTTGCTGGTACCACAGTTCACGCTGACCGCCGACACGAAGAAGGGCACCCGCGCGAGCTTTACGAAAGGCGCGCCGCCAGAGATGGCGTCCGACTATTTCGGTCGGCTCGTCGCGATCTGCGGCCAGCAGCTCGAAACCGTACAAACCGGCCGCTTCGGCGCCAACATGCAAGTTTCCCTGACCAACGATGGCCCGGTCACCTTCTGGCTCGAAGCCTGAAAATCAGGTGTCAGTCACCTTATACCCGGTATAAGGTGACTGACACCTGATTTAAGGCGTGACGGAGGTACGGTTTTGTTGCGCCGCAGGGCGTATCATGAACATAATTCGCGCCCGGCCTAGTCCGGCCCAGGATTCAAACGGGGCCACGCCCCAGGAGCAAGAACACATGCCATTCAATATCAGCCCGGGAAGCCTTCTGCTGATTCTGGTCATCGTGCTGGTCATTTTCGGCACCAAGAAACTCAGGACACTGGGTTCCGACCTTGGTGGCGCGGTCAAGGGGTTTCGCTCGGCCATGAACGAGGCCGAGGAGGAATCTGAAAAGATCACCTCGGAGAGCGCCGACGACGCCGACTTCGACAACACGCCCGCCGAAGAATCCCGGGAAAAGAAAGACGCCTAGGGCCAAAGCACCAGCATGTCCGGTATCGGTGCGTCCGAATTTATCCTGCTAGCCCTGATCGGGCTGCTCATACTTGGCCCCGAGCGACTGCCTCGTGTCGCCCGTGAAATCGGCAAGTGGGTTGGTAAAGCACGGCAGATGACACGCTCGTTGCAGCGCCAGCTCGAGGAAGAAGCCAGCCTGCAGAAGAATCTCGGTTTTGATCCGAAGGAACTCGACCCCAGCCAGTTGCTGACACCGCGAGACGACGACACGTACTCGCCATTGCACGACGAAGAAGACGAGCTCGAGACGCTCGACGTCAGGAAGGAAACGGACGACGAGGATTCCGGGAAGGGTGGGGAGAAGGCGTGAGCGCATCCGCGGAAGAAAAAGAGGAGCTCGCCGAAGGTACGCTGATGTCGCACCTCGTCGAACTGCGCAACCGACTCTTCAAGGTGTTCGGCAGCGTGTTTCTCGTGTTCATGCTGCTGTTTCCGTTCTCGAAAAAGATTTTCGATATCGCGTCCGACCCGCTGCGCAAAGTGCTGCCCGGCGGCGAACTCATCGCTACCGGCACTGCATCGCCGGTGATCGCAACACTCAAACTGTCGTTTTACCTCGCGCTGATCATCGCCATGCCGGTCGTGCTTTACCAGCTCTGGGCCTTCGTGGCGCCCGGGCTATACCGTAAGGAAAAACGCTTCGCGATGCCTTTGCTCGTATCAAGCATCGTGCTCTTCTACGCCGGCATCGCATTCGCTTACTTCGTCCTGTTCCCGCTGGTCTTCAGTTTCGTCTCAGCATTTACGCCGGACAGCGTGACCTACATGCCGGACATCACCGATTACATCGGTTTTGTCATGATGCTGATCATCGTGTTCGGACTCGCGTTCGAAACGCCGGTCGCCACCGTGCTGATCGTCTGGACCGGGCTAACGACCGTCGAAAAACTGTCTGCGGCGCGTCCGTATGTATTTCTCGGCGCATTCGTTGTCGGCATGCTGCTCACGCCGCCGGATGTCATCAGCCAGATCATACTGGCCGTGCCGGTCTACCTGCTTTACGAGATTGGCATCATCATGTCGCGCGTATTTCGGCCGAAACCGGCCGGGGAAAGTACCGAAACCGCGGAGCCAAGCAGCTAATAGCTTGAAACCAAACATAATTCCAGCTGTCGGACTATCTCAATGCCCGTCAGCGGGTCAAGTAGAAACAAGGCGCGCGCTGTTGTTTAATGCGTAGCCCTTACCCGTCAAATCATAAGACACGGCGCACGACGCCGGCCGGGGGAACAACATGACCGACGCCTCTACCGCGACAGCGGAGGACCATCCCAAGGACGCCGAATTCTTCGGCCATCCGAAGGGCCTGAGAACGCTGTTCTTCACCGAGATGTGGGAACGCATGAGCTACTACGGGATGCGCGGTCTGCTCGTCCTGTTTATGACGGAAGCCATGATGTCCGGTGGCCTCGAACTGACGGTCGTCACGGCGACGTCGATCTACGCCTTATACACGGCATTCGTCTACTTCATGGGTTTGCCTGGAGGTTGGATTGCGGATCGGCTGATCGGCAGCCAGCGTACCGTCTGGTACGGCGGAATCATCATTATGTGCGGCCACATCGTGCTCGCGATTCCGAACGACCAAACGTTTTATGTCGGCCTCATTCTTGTGGTTCTCGGAACAGGCTTGCTGAAACCCAATATTGGTGCACTGGTTGGCCAACTCTACTCGGCCAGCGATGTGCGACGCGATAGTGGCTATGCGTTGTATTACATGGGCATCAACATCGGCTCCGTTATCGGCTACACCGTTTGCGGATATCTGGCGGAACACGAAAGCTTCGGTTGGCACTGGGCGTTTGGCGCGGCCGCCGTAGGCATGGCTTTTGGTTTGATTCAATTCCGACTGACCGCGCATAACCTGAAGGGCGAAGGCGCTGAGCCGAATCAGCCACTGTCCCCCAAGGGCGTCCGCGCCGCCTGGTTTGTCATCGCCGGCTTCCTGGTGTCTCTGGCTGCGCTCGCTGGCCTGCTAATCTTCCAGGTATTCACGATCGACCCGGTCGCCATCGCGCGCTACGTCGCCGGCGCTTTTGTCCTGTTCTTCTTCCTCTACTTCGGCGGCATCTTTGTGCTAGGCAAGCTGACCGCGGTTGAGAAAAAGGGGATGTGGGCACTCCTGGTCGTCTGTATCGCGTCGGCTGTCTTCTGGTCGGGCTTCGAGCAGGCCGGCTCGTCGCTAAACCTGTTTGGCAGGGACTATACAGATCGCATGATCGGGACATTCCAGATTCCGACAACCTGGCTCCAGAATGCAAACTCGACATTCATAATCTTGCTGTCGCCATTCTTTGCGGCGTTCTGGGTCTGGCTCGGCAAGCGCATGGTTTCACCGGCGTACGGCGTCAAATGTGCTGTCGGCCTGATCATAATGGCCAGCGGTTTCATCATTATGTATTTCGCGGCCCATATCGCTGCGTCCGGCATGAAGGCAGCGCCTTACTGGCTCGTTATGACCTACTTTGTACATACGGTTGGCGAGCTTGTTTTGAGCCCTGTTGCCCTTAGCGCGGTTAGCAAGCTGTCGCCAAGACGATTCATCGGCCAGATGATGGGCGTGTTCGTACTGACGTATTCCATCGGCAACATTATCGCTGGCATTTTCGCGGGGAACTTCGATCCTGAGAACGTCGCTGAAATGCCCGGACTTTACATGCAGATTGTGCAGGTCAGCGTCATATTGGGCGTCATATTGCTTGTCGTCGGCCTGATCACAAAGAATTGGGAAACCGAGGTGCAATCAGCAATATCTGGTGAATGAGTGTCACGACCAGACTGAATATCAACCTTGACGATTGCAGCGACTCGTTTGCTGCCGCGTTTATTACACGGATCAAGATATGAAGAAATACATTACCTACGCAATCATCACTACGGCGCTGTTTTTTTCAGGTTGTGCCCAAGACGCCGCTGAAGAAACGTCCGCCGCGCCCACCGAAACGCCCGACGAGTTCGTCGCGCGGGCCAATGCCGAGCTCAATGAGCTGAGTCGCGAGATCGGCGCCGCCAACTGGGTTCGCGCCACATACATCACGCACGACACGGCCATTCTCGCAACGGCAGCCGCCGAGAAATACAGCGAATGGCACGGCAACATGGTGCAGCAGGCGCTGCTGTACGAAGGACAGGAAATGTCGCCGGAAACGGCGCGTGCCATCGAGCTTTTGAAGCTCGGTACTTCGGAACCCGCCCCGAACGACGCCGCGAAACGCAAGGAGCTTGCGGCGATTCTGACGGACCTCGGCGGCATGTACGGCGCCGGCACCTATTGCCGCTCCGACAACGACTGCCTGTCCGGTTCGGAGCTCGAGCAGCTCATGAAGGATGCGCGTGACTACGATGAGTTGCTCGAGTACTGGCAGGGATGGCGCAAGGTCGCCGTGCCCATGCGCGACAAGTACGAGCGATTCGTCGAGCTGGCCAATGAGGGCGCCAACGAGCTCGGCTACGCCAACCTGGGCGAGATGTGGAAATCGAACTACGACATGAGCCCGGATGAATTCGCCGGCGAGTCGGCGAAGCTCTGGGAGCAGGTCAAGCCGTTGTACGACGAACTGCACTGCCATGTGCGCGCAAAACTCGGCGAGCACTACGGCGAAGACAAGGTGCCGCAGGACGGCCCGATTCCGGCACACCTGCTCGGCAACATGTGGGCACAGCAGTGGAGCTCACTGTACGACCTCATGGAGCCCTACCCGGGTGTCGGCGATATTGACGTCGATTCCACGCTGAAGACCAAGGACTTCTCACCGCAGGAGATGGTGCGCTCAGCCGAGAACTTCTACGTGTCGCTCGGCATGCCGCGTCTCCCGGACACCTTCTGGGAGCGCTCGCAGTTCACCAAGCCGGCGGACCGCGACGTCGTTTGCCACGCCAGCGCCTGGGGCCTCGACGGCGGCGAGGACCTGCGCATCAAGATGTGCATCCAGCAGACCTACGACGAACTGCGCGTTATCTATCACGAGCTCGGGCACAACTATTACCAAGCGGCTTACAAGGACCAGCCGCCGCTGTTCCAGAGCTCTGCACACGGTGGTTTCCACGAGGCAATTGGCGACACGGTCACACTGTCGATGACGCCCGGCTACCTCGCCGAAGTAGGACTCGTTGCCGATGCCGAGGAAGATCGTCGCGCTGTCGTCAACCGCCAGATGCAAATGGCGCTGGACAAGATTGCGTTCCTGCCGTTCGGCAAGCTCGTCGACGAGTGGCGCTGGGGCGTCTTTTCGGGCGAGATTACGCCGGAGAATTACAACCAGGCCTGGTGGGACCTGCGCACGAAGTACCAGGGCATTGCGCCGGCCGCCGAAAGGAGCGAAGCGGACTTCGACCCGGGCTCCAAGTACCACGTACCGGGTAACGTTTCGTACACGCGCTATTTCCTCGCGCATGTCCTGATGTTCCAGTTCCAGCGTTCGCTGTGCGAAATCGCCGGGCATGAAGGCGAGCTGCAGGCGTGCTCCGTGTACGGCAGCAAGGAGGCCGGCGAGAAATTCCACGCGATGATGGCGAAAGGCGCCAGCCAACCGTGGCAGGACACGCTCGAACTCCTGACGGGTACCCGCGAGATGGACGCAACCGCGATCATCGATTACTTCGAGCCACTGATGGGCTACCTCAAGGAACAGAACGAAGGCAGGTCCTGCGGCTGGTAATGTAGCGCACTATCCTGCATGAAATGCGGAGCGCCGCGGTTGTCGCGGCGCTCTTTTTTTGCGGTGGCTGTACCAAAGCGCTGGAGCGCCGTGGTAGACGGCGCCTGAGGACAAGTCCCTTTTTGCACCCCGATTGAGTAAACTGGCCGCCTAACAATAACAGGGGGTCCTCATGTCGGATTCAAACCAAGCCGCCGCACCCGGCGGCTTTCTCGGCACTGTTGAGCGCGTCGGCAACAAACTGCCCGACCCGGCCGTGTTGTTTATCGCGCTGTTGTTCATCACCTGGGTGCTGTCGTGGCTGCTTTCGTACCTGACATTCGACGTCGTCGATCCGCGCACCAGCGCGCCGCTCGTTATCAACAACCTGTTGGCACCTGCCGCGATTACCGAATTCCTGTCGGTCATGGTCACGAACTTCTCGCACTTCCATCCGGTCGGTGTGGTTCTCGTTGCCATGCTCGGGATCGGCGTTGCTGAACATACCGGGTTTATCAACTCGGCCATTCGTTCGTTGCTCAACGTCACGCCGGCAAAGCTGTTGACGCCGATGGTCATTCTCGTCGGCATTGTTTCCCACTCGGCCGTCGATGCAGGCTACGTACTCGTTATTCCGCTCGGTGGTGTGATCTTCTACGCCGCCGGCCGGCATCCGCTGGCGGGTATCGCAGCGGCCTTCGCCGGCGTTTCCGGCGGGTTCTCGGCGAACTTCGTGCCGAGCTCTCTCGATCCGCTGTTGCAGGGCCTGTCGCAGGCCGGTGCGCAGATTCTCGACCCGACGGTCGTACTCAACCCGCTCAACAACTATTTCTTCACGACCGCATCGTCGGTGCTGATCATCGGCCTGGGGTGGTACATCACCGACAAGATCGTCGAACCACGCATTTCGAAGACCGAGATCGACGGTGATGCCGAGGACCTGCCGGAGATGCACGACCTCGCACCGGAAGAGCGCCGTGGCCTGCGTTGGGCAATGATGTCGATGCTGATCGGCATCGTCGTGCTCGCCGCTACCGCCTGGCCGGAGAACTCGGCGTGGCGTACGCCCGAGGGTGACCTGACAGCCTTCACCGCGCCGATGATGCGCTCGATCGTGTCGCTGATCTTCCTGTTGTTCCTGATCCCCGGCGTGGTCTACGGCATCGTGGCCGGCACGATGAAGAGCTCGAAGGACATGATCGCGGGCATGACGCACGCGATGAACGGCATGGCGTATTACCTCGTCATCATGTTTTTTATTGCCCAGTTCGTCTACGCCTTCGGCCAGTCAAACCTTGGTGTCTTGCTGGCGCTCAAGGGCGCAGAGGGGCTGCAGGCGCTCAACGCCGGAGTGGCCGTTTCCATAGTCGGCATCGTGCTGCTGACCGGCTTCGTCAACCTGTTTGTCGGCTCGGCCAGCGGCAAGTGGGGGTTGCTTGCGCCGATCTTCATTCCGATGCTGATGACGCTCGGCATCTCGCCCGACCTCACCCAGGCGGCTTATCGCGTCGGTGACTCGAGCACGAACATCATCACGCCGTTGATGCCGTACTTCCCGCTTGTCGTCGTTTATTGCCAGCGCTACGTCAAAGGCACGGGCATTGGCACGCTCACGGCCATGATGCTGCCGTATTCGTTGTGGTTCATCTCGACCTGGACGGTCTTCCTGCTCGTTTACTACATGCTCGGCTTGCCGCTCGGTATCGGGGCAAGTTACGAATACGTTGCTCCGTAGGGTCCGAAGATGCTCGATTTCGAAAAACTCGGCGCGTTTTATCTCGGCAAGCGGTATGACATGGAGGGCGAGACGCTCACGGACGAGCTGGTCCTGTACGACTCGAAGGATCTCAACACTCATGCCGTAATCATCGGCATGACGGGTTCGGGCAAGACCGGACTCGGCGTTGGCATCCTGGAGGAGGCCGCGCTCGATCGCATCCCGGTGATCGCGATCGACCCGAAGGGCGACATGGGCAACGTCATGCTCACGTTCCCGAAGCTGCGGCCGGAGGATTTCCGACCGTGGATCAACGAACGCACGGCATCGGACAAGGGCCAGACCCCGGACGAGTTTGCAGCGGCCCAGGCCGCGTTGTGGAAGAAGGGCATTGGTCAGTGGGGGCAGACGGGCAAACGTATTGCGGAACTGCGCAAGAACGTCGACCTCGCGATCTACACGCCCGGCAGCAACGCCGGCTTGCCGGTGTCGGTGCTGCAGTCTTTCGATGCGCCCTCGCAGGCGCTGATCGACGACGTCGATCTCTACCGCGAGCGCATCCAGTCGACGGCGACCGGTATTCTGACACTGCTCGATATCGACGCCGATCCCGTGGCATCCCGCGAGCACATCCTGGTCTCGCGCCTGCTCGACAACGCCTGGAAAGAAGGACGCAGTCTCGACGTGCCGGGACTGATCGCCGAGATCCAGGACCCGCCGATCACGAAAGTCGGGGTCATGAACCTGGATTCCTTCTTCCCGGCCAAGGATCGGTTCGCGCTCGCGATGCGTCTCAACAACCTGCTCGCCGCGCCTGGTTTCGAGGCGTGGATGCAGGGCGAGCCGCTGAACGCGAAAAACCTCCTGTACACAGGCGAGGGCAAGCCGCGCATCTCGGTGATGTCCATTGCACACCTTGACGACGCACAGCGCATGTTCTTCGTGTCGATGCTGCTCAACGAGCTCATTGCCTGGATGCGTGCGCAGCCCGGAACGGGGTCGTTGCGCGCCATTCTCTACATGGACGAGATCTTCGGCTATATGCCGCCGGTTGCGAACCCGCCATCGAAGAAATTGTTCCTGACGTTGCTCAAGCAGGCGCGCGCGTACGGGCTCGGCCTCGTCCTCGCAACGCAGAACCCTGTGGACCTCGATTACAAGGGGCTGTCGAACACCGGCACCTGGTTCATCGGCCGGCTGCAAACCGAGCGCGACAAGGCGCGCGTCATGGAAGGCCTGGAAGGCGCCAGCGGTGGCGACTTCGACAAGCAGGCGATGGAACGCACGATCGCAGGTCTCGGCAAGCGGCGTTTCCTGCTGCACAACGTGCACGAGGATGAAGCGGTTGTGTTCAACACCCGCTGGGTGCTTTCCTACCTCGCGGGTCCGCTGACGCGCGACCACATTCGCACGCTGATGAAGACGGCGCGCAACAAGCTCGCGGCAGCGGCAAAAGCCGTGTCAAAACCGAAGCGCAAAAACAACCTGGTCGGCCCGGCGCTGCCGCCATCGATTGACGAGTATTTTGTTGCCGGTCGCGGTGAAGACATCGTCTATCACCCGTACCTGGTTGCCGGCGGCGAGGTGGTATTTTCCAGCGCCCGATACAAAGTTGAGGACGAGCGCAGCGTGCTGCATGTCGTCGAGATCGAGGACGGCCCGGTCGAAGTCGATTGGGATCTCGCGGAGTCGCTCGAGTTGTCTGTCGACGATCTGCAGAAATCGGGCGTCGATGGCGCGGCCTTTGCCGAGGTGCCAGCCGCGGCATCGAACGAAAAGGCGTATGGCCGCTGGGCAAAAGAGTACAAACGCTGGTTGCGACAGAACGAGAACATTACGTTGTATCGCAGCAAGCGTTTCAAGCTGACGTCGGCAGGCGGTGAGTCGGAGGGCGAATTCCGGGCGCGCTTGCAGGATGCGGCCAGCGAGCAACGCGACATCGCGATTGCCAAGGTGCGCAAGCGCTACGCGACCAAAGTGACAACGCTGGAAAACCGGTTGTTGCGTGCCAAGCAGGCAATCGAGGTACAGAAGCAGCAGTCGACGAAGCGCAAGCTGGATACGGCAATTTCGTTCGGTACCGCGATACTCGGCGCGGTGCTCGGTCGCAAGAAGATCTCGTCAAGCTCGGCGTCCAAGATGGGCACGGCAATCAAGACCGCTGGCAGTGCCCGCAAAGAGGCAGGCGACGTGAAACGCGCGGAAGAGGTGGCAAAGAAGGTCAAGGCCGATATGGCGTCGCTCGAGAAAGACCTGGCGAAAGAAGTCGCGGCGCTCGATACAAAGTTTGACGCGCAGACGGAGGAGCTGGACGAGATCGTGGTCCGCGCCAAGAGTACCGATATCCACGTGGCCATCACCGGACTTGCCTGGCTGCCCTACACCGCAGACGAAAAAAACCGCTTGCGCCCGGCCTGGTGATTCGGGGGCCAGGCCCTGGCAGTTGGGGTCTGACCCCAACTGCCAGGATCTGGCCCCGGCGGGTAGGGTCTGGCCCTAGTCGCCGACGCAGGCGCCGGCGTAGGCTTGCTCTACGCCGGCGTTGTCCAGCTGGCAATCGTTGTCGTAGGTGACGCCATCCATGCCGCAGACCGGCAGGTAGTCGGGCGGGCAGTTTTCACCGAGGCTGTCGCAGACGCCGGCATACTCGATCGTGACGCCGCGGCGTTCCGCGTAGCAGGCGTTGCCGTAGGTTTCGCCGTCCATGCCGCAGACCGGCACGAACAGGCGCGGGCAGGCGCGCTTGTTGCACATGCCTTCGGTGAAGTTGGTGACGCCGGCCGCTTCGCCGAAACAGGCATTCTGGTAAGTCGCGCCATCCTCACCGCACACGGGCGCATACACTTTCGGGCAATTCTCCAGGTCGCAAGTGCCTTTGCGCTGCACGAGAATGCGCTCGGCATTCGCCTCGCAACGATTGATATAGGAACGGCCATTCATTCCGCAGACCGGGTCTTCGTAACTCGGGCAACCATTGTCGGTGCACTCACCGAGGCCGGCGATCTCAGTCTGCGACTTGCCGGCAAAACACTCGTTGATGTAGGTGTTGCCATCGACGCCGCACACCGGGTCGTAGGTTTCGGGACACCCGTTCCCGCCTTCCTCGGCACATATTCCGGGCGCCGCAACCTCGACGCCGGCGGCGCGGGCAACGCAGTCATTGCTGTACGTTTGGCCGTCCACGCCACAGACCGGCCTGTATTCCTTGGTGCAGGCAATGCCTTCCGCCTGCGCAAGCAGCACGGGCTGCGCCGCACCCGGCTGCAACAGGCTCTCGCGATCAATGTCCTGCGCCGACGCCGCGGTCGAGACCAGGGTCACCGATACCAGGGTGAGAGTGAGCAACAGGACGACTGCTGCCCTGTTCGGGAATCTTGTATGCATAGGTTGTTAGAGGCCTGCTTTGTCGCTCGGTTCAACGGACTACGGCTGTTCCCCAGAAGTTATAACTCAGGGCACGGATGCCGGGAATGTACATCCGCTCGTCGTCGGTGATACGAAAGCCTGACGACTCGATCTCGAGCGGGATGTCGCGGTTCAGGTTGCAGCCGCCACCGATTTTCTTCCACACCGGGTTCAGTCGATTCTGCCAGCGCAGCACGTCTTCGTCCGGCGCCTTGCCGTGCTCGCAGAACAACAGACGGCCACCCGGCTTCAGTACGCGCCGCATACCGTCGAGGGCCTCACGGACCTCGTCGATCGTACACAAGGTATAGGTGACGAGCACCGTATCGACGCTGTCGTTCTCGAGCGGTATCGCCTCGCCCGGGAGGTCAATCAATTCCACGTCGAGTCCCGATGCGGCGATTCCGTCGGCCGCCATCGCGCGCATTTTTGCGGATGGCTCCAGCCCCCAGACCCGGCGCACCTTGTCGCGGTCATACCACGGCAGGTTCAGACCGTTGCCGAACCCGATTTCGAGTACATCACCGGAAGCCAGTGGCACGATCTTTTCACGCTGCTTGCGATTCGGTTTGCTGCTGCAGGCAAGATTGATGACGTGCGGCAGGATCCTGTCGTTGTAGAAACTCATCGTGTGCGTACCAGCTCACTCACTGTCACGAGCTCGAAACCTTCGCTCTCGAGCTTTGGCAGCTCCTGTTCCAGTAAATCGAGCGTTGCCGGGTAGGGATGCCCGATGGCCACGACAGCACCGCGCTCGCGGGCCAGGCGCTTCATGCGCTCGAACTCTCGCACCACCGTTTCGGGCTCAGGATCCGGATCGAGAAACACATCGCGCTTGCGCGCGTCGACGCCCACCTCGGCAGCCAGTTGCAACGCGACGCTCTGGTGCGTCGTGTAACTGTCGATAAAGAACAGGTTGTCGCGCGCGCGAATTTCTTCCATGAGCCAGCGCATGTGCCCCGGATGCCGGGTCAACATGCTGCCGCGATGGCTGTTTACGCCCACGGCGTGCGGCACAGACGACAACGCCTGTTCGAATGTTTCCCGAAACTGCCCGCGACTCATATCCAGGTGAATGCCGTCCGGCTCATTGGCGGGGTCTGCCGGTTCGGCCTGCAGTGGCAGGTGCAACAGGACCTCCTTGCCACGCTCATGTGCAAGACTCGCCAGCACTTCGCCGCGCGGCGTGCCGGGCAGGACCGCGAATGCCAGCGGCCCCGGCAATTCGATGGCGCGACGTCCGGCGCTCATCCGGTAGCCCAGATCGTCGATGATAATCGCGATGCGTGGCGGCGCGTTCGCGGCGGAACCGGACGCGAGAAGAACCAGTAGTGCGGCGAGGCAGGCCCGGAACGGCGTCATTCCGGGTCGCTGTGCATCACCAGCATGGGTTGCAAGTGTTCAATAGCCTCGACGAGCTGCCGGTCGTGTTCGCGGTCGACGCGCCCGGACAGGCTCGCATCGGGAAAGCCCGGCGTGTCCTCGACAAGGATGTCCGGCGTGATACCGACATCATGAATGGAATCGCCCGACGGCGTGTAGTAGCGCGACGTCGTCAGCTTGATCGCACGACCTTTCGACAACGGCATTACAGTCTGTACGAGTCCCTTGCCGAACGTTTCGGTGCCGATTACCGTCGCACGGCCGTGATCCTGCAGTGCGCCGGCGACGATCTCCGACGCCGAGGCGGAACCGCTGTTGACCAGAATGACGATCGGTGCGCCATCGAGTATGTCACCCCGATGTGCCGACCGCGTAAAGCGCGATTCCAGCGAGCGGCCGTCGGCCGAAACGATGACGCCCGAGTCGAGAAAAAGGTCGGACACGTCGACCGCCGAGTCCAGCACGCCGCCCGGGTTGTCGCGCAAGTCGAGCACGAGACCTTCCAGCATGCCGTTGTGTTGCTCCTGCAACTCGTCAACGGCGGCGGTCAGCTCGCGCGCCGTGTTTTCGCTGAACTGGCTGACCCGAACGTATCCGAACGACGGGTTCAGAAGCTCGCGATGCACGCTGGCCATGCGGATAATCTGGCGGCGCATTTCATAGTTGATCGCCTCATCGTCGCGACCGACGGTCAACGTCACCTTGGAACCCGCCTTGCCGCGCAACTGGCCGAGCGTGTCGCGCAACCGGCCGGTGACGATGGGAATGCCGTCGACGGCCAGCAGCTCGTCGCCGCGGCGGATGCCCGCCCGGGCAGCTGGCGATCCGGCGATCGGTGTAATCACCCGCACGGCATTGTTGGTTTCGGCCACCTCGATGCCAACCCCGGTGTAGCTGCCGGTCGTGCTGATGCGAATATCGCGATACTGGTTGGCGTCGAGGAATTCGGAATGCGGATCAAGGTCCTCGACCATGCCGCGAATCGCGCTTTCGAGGAGCTCGGCGTCGTCGATCGGCTCAACGTAGTCGCGCTTGACGCGCTCCATGACCTCGGCGAGCAGCTGCGCATGCTCGAGCGCCAGCTGCTCTTTCGTGGGTGGCCTTCCGTTGCCGACGAGCCCTCCGCCGACGGACAGGCTGACGCCCATCACAACGCCGATAACAACGACCAGAATTGCTCTTATTTTCAGTGACATACAGTATTCCCGATGCCCCGGCATTTGCGCTCTTGTGGCACGTTCTTCGACCTTAGCACAGTTTTTTGGGTGATAAATGTGCCGCATGCACGAATCCCGCCATCGCCTAGCCGCCCGGCCGCCGGGTCACCCAGCGACGCGGGTTCACAGGCTTACCCGCCTGGCGCAGCTCGAAGTACAACGCCGGCTGAGACTGCCCGCCTGAGTCGCCGACCGTGGCGATGACATCGCCCGGTGCGACCCAGTCACCCGCGTTCTTGAGTATCGTCTCGTTATAGCCGTACAGCGTCATGTAGCCCTCGCCGTGATCGACGATGACGAGCAGGCCCATGCCGGCGAGCCAGTCGGCAAACGCCACGCGCCCGTGGTAGACGGCGCGGACCTCGCGGCCCGGCGAGGCAGCGAGGACGACGCCGTTCCAGCGAATGCTCGATCCGGCTCTTGGCTGGCCGAAATCGTGAATCAGCGTTCCTGCAACGGGCCAGGTCAGCTGGCCGCGATGCGATGAAAACGGTTGTTCCGACGTGATCGGATAGTCGGACAGGATGGTCGTCAACTCGGCGATCAGGCGCGACAGGTCGCGTTCCTGTGCCGCCAGCCGTTCGACTTCGCGCCCGCCGTCGGCAATTCGTCGACGCAGGTCGGCGAGCAGCGTCGTGCGCTCTTCCTGGGACGCATTCAGGTGGCCGAGCTCAGCGTAGCGGTCGTCCGCCAACGACTTCAGCCGCGCTTCCTCCGCCGCGATCTCCCCCTGCAGCTCGTCAAGGCGCCGTATCTGCTCGGTCACCTCGGCGATATTCCCTGCCCGGTAGTCGTTGAGGTAGCGGTAGTACGCCATCAGGCGCCCGAGCGTTGCCGGATCGCGCTGGTTCAGGAGCAGCTTGATCTTCTCCTGGCTGCCGCTCATGTACGCTGTCCGCACCTGGGCGGCCAGCTCGCCGGACTCGCTATCGAGATGCGCCTCACGCTCCGCCATTTCGGCATCGAGCTCCGCCTTACGCTCCCGGGCGCTCGCCTGCAGACGCTCGATCTCCTTGATACGCATGCGCTGCCGCGCGATGCCAACCTCGATCTCCTGCAGCTCCGTGGTCAATCTGTCCCGGTCGCGCGCGGCATCATCCATGCTTTCCTTGAGCTCCGAGATGCGCTCCCGCACTTCCTCGAGCTCCTGCTCCTTGATCTTCGCCAGCTCATCTTGCTGCGCCAGCGTGGCGGCAGCGACAAACAGTAGGAACAGGGGAAGCAGCGCTTTCATGGGCGCCGATTCTAGCAGCCTCGTGCCCCGCAAATTCAACCCGCTCTCCGCGTAATTCGGCGGGCTATGTCCTGCCCGGCAAACAGGTATAATCCCGCGTTCGATCAACCAGGTGCGCCCGACCCGGGCACGATTTCTCCATGGACAGAATTATCGAATTCGCGGGCGCGCACCCGTGGATATCTCTCGGTCTTATTACCAGCTTCTTCCTGCTGATTTTTTTCGAGCTGCGGCGCAAGGCGAGCGGGCTCATCAATATCAGCCCGAACGAGGCCGTGAAGCTGATCAACAACGATGCCATCGTCATCGACCTGCGCGGCGTTGAAGCCTACTCGCAGGGTCATATCGTCAACGCGCGCAATATTCCGGCCGACGAGCTCGACGCGAAGCTGTCCTCGCTCCAGTCCTTCAAGTCGAAACCGATCGTCGCAGTCTGCGATGCCGGCATGACCGCCACCAAGGCGGTCCACCAGCTGCGCACCGCAGGATTTGAAAGCGTCTACGGCCTGAAAGGCGGCATGACCGGCTGGGGCCAGGCTGGCATGCCCGTCGTGACCGGCAAGAAGACAAGGGCCAAAGGCAAGAACAAAAACAAGGGTAAAAAGTCGAAGCAGTGAGCAGAAAGGCTACCTTGTACGGCAACCGCACCTGCGCGTATTGTGGCGCGGCCCGCATGCTGCTGACCAGGAAGGGGGTTGAAATCGAGAATATCGACATCAGTGAAGACCCTTCATTACAAGAACAAATGATTCAGAGGGGTGGTGGCCGTTCGGTCCCGCAGATTTTCATAGGCGATACCCACGTCGGTGGGTTCGACGATCTTTGTTCGCTGGACGCGTCCGGCGAGCTGGACAAACTGCTCGCGGACTAGCGGGCAAAACCCGAAATAGGAAAGACCATGGCAGAGGAACAAGCGGCTGAAAAGCGCCTGACAATTGGCAAGATTTACCTGAAGGATTTTTCGTTCGAGTCGCCGCAGGCGCCGGGCGTATTCACAATGGATGAATGGAAGCCGAAAACCGATCTCAACCTGCGCAGCAGCCACACGGCGCTGGAAAACGATCACCACGAAATCGTTCTGACCGTTACCGTCGAGGCGAAAGAAGACGACAAGACGTTGTTCCTCGTCGAGCTGCAACAGGCAGGCATCTTCGAGATCGCGGGCTACGGTGAAGAAGAACAGAAAGCGATCGTCGGCAGCTTTTGTCCGAACATACTGTTTCCGTATGCGCGCGAGTCCATTGCGTCCCTGATCCAGAAGGGCGGCTTCCCCGAATTCGTCCTGCAGCCGATCAACTTTGACGCGCTGTACATGCAGGCGCAGCAACAGGCCGCCGCGCAGCAGGCCGAGGCCGCGGAGAAGCACTGATAGACGATACGCCGCAAACGATCGCTGTCGTCGGCGCCGGTTCCTGGGGAACGGCGCTGGCGCTGCAGCTTGCGCGTACCGGCAATGTCGTCCGCCTTGGCGGCGTGGTCGAACTCGACCTGCTCGAAGCGATGGCGGAGGAGCGTGAAAACGCGCGATACCTTCCGGGCGTGCCTTTTCCGGACAATCTCACCGCGTATCCCGATCTCGTTGATTGCCTCGACGGTGCGCGCGATGTGCTCGTCGTCGTGCCGAGTCACGGGCTGCGGGACACGCTGACGCAGATCAAGCCGCACCTCAAGGACAACTCGCGAATCTGCTGGGCAACCAAGGGCTTCGAGTTGCACAGCGGCAAGCTGCCGCACCAGGTCGCATCGGAAGTACTCGGGGAAGGCCTGCCAAAAGCCGTACTCTCCGGGCCGACATTCGCAAAGGAAGTCGGGGCGGGGATGCCGACGGCGATGACCGTCGCGTCCAATGACGCCGACTTTGCCATGTCGATGGCCGAGGCGCTGTCGGACCAGAACTTTCGCGCCTATACGTCGAACGACTTCGTCGGCGTCGAGGTCGGCGGAGCGATCAAGAACGTGCTCGCCATTGGTGCCGGCATGTGCGACGGGCTTGGCTTCGGCGCCAACGCACGTGTTGCGCTGATTACGCGCGGCCTCGCCGAGATGATGCGCCTCGGCACGGCGCTCGGCGCGAAGCGTGAGACGATGATGGGTCTCGCCGGCATGGGCGATCTCGTCCTTACCTGCACCGACGACCTGTCGCGCAACCGGCGCATGGGTCTCGCCCTCGCGAGCGGCAAGACGATCCAGCAGGCGCAGGAGGAAATCCAGCAGGTTGTCGAAGGCGTGCTGGCGGCGGAAGCGGTAAAGGAAGTCGCCGATGACCTGGGCATCGAAATGCCGATCTGCCACCAGGTTTACCGCATCCTTTACGAGGGTGCGTCTCCACGCGAGGCTGTCGGCGCGCTCATGCGGCGCAAGCTTACGTCAGAGTAGCAGCGCTCGCTGGCAATCCCGCGCCTGTCTACTAGACTCAGACTGTAGTCTGATACCAGGGGAACGACATGAACCGACGCAAATTTTGCCGGACGGCAGTCGCTGCCGGCGTTGCTGCCGCTTATCCGATGCTGGGCGCCTGCGGTCGCAAGGAAGAAGCCGCACCCGTCGCGACGGCGGCGAACACGAGCATTCCGGCCGTTTCGCTCGATGGCGCCGGGATCGAACTGTCAAAAGCACAGATCCGGGAGCTGGGCGACGCACTGACGGGACCGGTGTTGTTGTCGGAGCACCCCGACTACGAAGGTGCCCGCAAAGTCTGGAACGGCATGCACGACAAGCATCCGGCATTGATCGCGCGTTGCCGGAACACCCAGGACATCTGCCATGCAGTCGATTTCGCGCGCGACAACAACCTGCTACTCGCCGTTCGCGGCGGCGGGCACAGCTGGCCGGGCAAATCCGTTTGTGACGGTGGCCTGATGCTTGACCTTGCCGAAATGACCTACATCGACGTCGACGGCGACGACCGGTCGGCATGGTGTGACGGCGGGGCGCTGCTCGGTCATCTCGACGACGCGACGCTGGCGAAAGGTCTTGCGACAACGGCGGGCGTCGTGTCACATACCGGCGTCGGCGGTTATACGCTGGGCGGCGGTTTCGGCCGGCTGAATCGCATGTACGGCCTTACTATCGACAACGTGCTCGGCGCGGAGATGGTCACGGCCGACGGCCAGGTCCGCTACGTATCCGCCGACAACGAGCCGGATCTTTTCTGGGCAATCCGCGGCGGCGGCGGCAACTTCGGTGTCGTCAGCAAATTCAAGTACCGGCTGCACCCGTTCGATCGCAACGTCCTCTCCGGCATGCTGGTCTGGCCAATCGAGCAGGCGCGTGACGTGCTCGAGTTTTACGCCGAGTGGCAGGGCGGACTGTCGCGCGAGATGTACACCGGTCCTGCAATGGTGACACACCCTGAACTCGGCCATATTGTCGGCATCGAAGTCGTTTACAACGGCGACCCGACACAGGGCGAAAAAGAGCTCGCACCCATGCGCAAGATCGGCAAGATGAAGGCCGATGCCGTGCTGTTGCAGGACTACAAGGTCACGCAAACCCAGGAGGATGCGACAACGGCGCACGGCATCCGCTCCTATGCGAGGAACGGCATGGTCGGCGAATTCACGCAGGCGCTTGTTGACGACATGATCGATGCGTATATCCCGGATCTTCGTGCCGGCATCTTTACGCACACTGCCGGCGGTGCGGTCAAAGACCACGCTGAATGGGAGACGGCCTTCCCGCATCGCAATGCGGAAACGATGATCGTGTATTTCACAGGCTGGGAAAATCCCGAGGAAGACGAGGAAGGCATTGCGATGTGCAAGCAATGGCACGCTGCGCTGTCCGCGCACCACGGCGGCTATTACGACAACATCGAGCAGGAGACGGCCGGTACGGTCTCCAATAACTACGGTCCGAACTACGCGCGCCTGCAGGAGATCAAGGGTCAGTACGACCCGGCCAACCTGTTCCGGCTGAACAGCAATATCGAGCCCGCCTAGCGCGAAGCGTTAATCGTCAAGCGCCGCCCTCGAAGCCGAGTTGACGCCAGGCTTCGAACACGACGACCGCAGCCGCATTCGAAAGATTGAGGCTGCGGTTTCCTTTTTGCATCGGCAGGCGCAGCCGCTGACCGTCAGGCAGCGCGTCGAGCACGGCCTGAGGCAGGCCGCGCGTTTCGGGGCCAAACAACAACGCATCGCCTCGCCGATACTGCACCTGGTCATAACGCTGCGAGTTGCGGACGCTCAGCGCGAACACCCGCGGCTGCCCGAGCGCCTCGAGGCAGGCCTCCAGCGTTGTGTGCGTCTGAACGCTCGCGAATTCGTGGTAGTCGAGACCGGCGCGCTTCAAGCGCGGCTCATCCAGCTCGAAGCCCAGCGGCTCGACCAGGTGCAACGCAGCACCGGTATTTGCGCACAGGCGAATGATGTTACCCGTGTTGGGTGGAATCTCCGGCTCGTAAAGAATGACGCTCAGCATAGGTGATCCAGAATAGGGTGACTGACACCTGTATAGGCAGGTGTCAGTCACCTTATTTCCTGTAGAATCGCGCCCCGATGGCAGCGAACGCGTTACAGACTACCTTCTGCGGCATCGAGATGGCATCGCCGATCGTGCTGCTGTCCGGTTGTGTTGGCTTTGGCGAGGAGTACACGCGAGTCGAAGGGTACTCGAACTCGGACGTCGGCGCCGTGGTGCTCAAGGGAACCACGGGCGATCCACGCCTCGGCAATCCGCCACACCGCGTTTACGAAACGCCGGAAGGGATGCTGAATGCGATCGGCCTGCAAAACCCGGGCGTGGACAAGGTGGTGGACGACATTCTGCCGGGACTCGATTTCACCGAAACGCGGTTTTTTGCGAACGCGTCCGGCTCCACCATCGAGGAGTACGAACGGGTGGTGCAACGCTTCGACGGCTCGGACATTGATGCGATCGAGATCAACATTTCCTGCCCGAACGTCAGGGAAGGCGGCGTTCAGTTCGGCAACGATCCGGACATGTCGGCGCGCGTCGTGGCCGCCTGCCGGGCGCAAACGTCCAAGCCGATCATCACCAAGCTGTCGCCGAACCAGACCGATATCCAGGAAAACGCACGTCTCTGTATCGAGGCCGGCACAGACGGTTTCGCCGTCATCAATACGCTCATGGGCATGGCCATTGATGCCGAGACACGCAAGCCGGTCATCGGAAATGTGCGCGGCGGCTTGTCCGGCCCCGCGATCAAGCCGGTTGCGTTGCTCAAGGTGCAGCAGGTTTACGAAGTGGCCCGGAACCACGGTATCCCGATCATTGGACAAGGTGGTGTTAGGACGGCAACCGACGCCATCGAATTCCTGGTCGCTGGCGCCTCAGCCGTCGGCGTAGGCACCGCGCTTTTCTACGACCCGTTCGTCTGCAAAAAGATCAATGCCGGCATCGTCGACTACCTCGAGCGCCATAACTTGCCGTCCGTTGACGCTCTCGTCGGCACGCTCGACCTCGATGGACGCTGACACTGTCTATTCCATAACGCTGTTCGCTGCGATCGTCGCTGTAGGGTCTAGTCCAGGTGCAGCGCCTTCATCTTGCGCGCCAGCGTGTTACGTCCCCAGCCGAGCAGCTTGGCCGCCTCCTGGCGATGGCCGTTGGTCTGCGCCATCGCGAACTCGATCATCGTCTTTTCAAACTCGGGCAACGCCTTGTTGAGCAGCGGGCCTTCACGGTTGTGAACTTCGCGCTCGGCCCAGGCCGTTAGCAGCCGGGTCCATTCTTTCGCGGCACGCTGCGGCGATTCACGGCCACCCAGGTCGCCCGGAATATCCTCGGCCGTGATGACGCCACCCGGGGCCGTCACCGTCAGGCGGCGCGTCGCATTGACCAGCTGCCGAACGTTGCCGGGCCAGCTGTACGCCTGCAGGCTCTCGAGCGCCTCCGCATCCAGCGCCTTGGTCGGCGATCCGATTTCCTTCGCCGCTTCGTTGAGATAGTGGTTCAGCAGCAGCGGGATATCTTCGCGGCGCTGCCGAAGCGGCGGCGTGTTGATGCGAATTACGTTCAAACGGTGGAACAGGTCTTCGCGAAACCGCGATTCCTTCACGGCGCGAGCCAGGTCCTGGTTGGTCGCCGCGATGACGCGCACGTCGACCTTGATCGGGGTCTGCCCCCCAACGCGGTAGAACTCGCTTTCGGCAAGGACGCGCAGCAATCGCGTCTGCAATGCCGGCGACATGTCGCCGATCTCGTCCAGGAACAATGTGCCACCGTCGGCCTGCTCGAAACGACCGATTCGTCGCGCGTCGGCACCGGTGAAGGCGCCCTTTTCGTGGCCAAACAGCTCCGATTCGAGCAGCTCCGACGCGATCGCCGAGGTGTTTAGCGCCACGAACGGTTTGTCGGCACGCGGACTGTGGTCGTGCAGGGCCTGGGCGACCAGTTCCTTGCCGGTACCGGATTCGCCCGTGATCAGCACAGTCATGCTGGAACCGGCGAGCCGTCCGATCGAGCGGAACACCTCCTGCATCGCCGGCGCCTGGCCGATCATCGACGCCATCGAATCGGGCTTCCGGGCGTCGCCGTCTCCGTGACCGTTAACGCGGGCTGCCTTCTGAACCAGCTCAACCGCTTCGTCGATGTCAAACGGTTTCGGCAGGTACTCGAACGCGCCGCCCTTGTAGGCCGCGACCGCGTTCTCGAGGTCGGAATGGGCCGTGATGACGATAATCGGGAGATCCGGTACCGATGCGCTGAGCCGTTCCAGCAAGGTGATGCCACTCATGCCCGGCATGCGGACATCGGTGATCAGCACATCAGGTGAGTCGTCGTCGATCGCCTCGAGCAGGTGTTCTGCGCGTTCGAACGAGCGCGTTTCCATGTCGGCCTGCTTAAGCGCTTTTTCGAGCACCCAGCGCACCGACTGGTCGTCGTCGACGATCCACACGGTAATCGGACGGCTAGCCATCGGCCTGCTCCAGCGGGATCCGCACCAGGAAGACGGTACGTCCCGGACGACTTTCAAATTCGATCATGCCACCGTGACGGCTCAGCAACTCCTGTGCTGCGGGCAGCCCGAGGCCCGTACCATCCGGCCTGCTGGTGACCAGCGGATAGAACACCGAATCCTGCAGGTCGGACGGGATGCCCGGGCCGTCATCTTCCACCTCGATAGTGGCGATGACACGGTGGCGCGTATTGCCGATCGTAAAGTTGTTTACGGCACGGCTGCGCAGGGTCAGCGTTCCCTGCCCGTCGAGCGCGGCCGCCGCATTGCGGACCAGGTTGAGGAATGCCTGCACCATCTGGTCACGGTCGAGGTCGATCTCCGGCAGGCCGGGGTCGTACTCGCGCCGAATTGTCAGTTGCCGCTGGTCCTCCGCTTCCACAATGCGCACCACGTACTCCAGCAACTCGTGCACGTTGACGGGTTGCTTGTTGGGCGGGCCACCCGGGCCGAGCAGCGTGTCGACGAGTCCGGCCAGTCGATCGGTCTCGCTGATGACAACATCGGTATATTCCTTGAGTTCGTCGTTGCCGAGCTGGCGCTCGAGCAATTGCGCCGCGCCGCGAATTCCGCCGAGCGGGTTTTTGATTTCGTGCGCGAGCTGCCGAATCATTTGCCGGCCAGCGCCATGTTGTATCAGCAACGCGTTTTCGCGGCTGATCTGCGAACGTCGCGTAACGTCGGTGATCTCGACCAGCAGTTTTGCATCTTCGATATCGAGCGGCGAGACGCGGCAGTCGACGATGCGCTCATCGGTGTGCGCTTCGTTCGGCGACAGGCGCATTTCGTTGGCGTAGTGGTCCGCGGTGGCCAGCACGCGGCCCAGGATGTCACGCATTTCCGGTTCGTCGTCGACAAGCTGCAACAGGGACTCGCCGCGTGCGCGTTGCACGGAAATGCCGAGGATGTTCTCGGCGGCGGGGTTCATGCCGACGATCAGCAGGTGATCGTCGAGCAATACGACTCCCGAGCTCAACGCATCGAGAATCGAGCGGGCATTGCGGGATAACGTGCCGTCGCCGGAACCGGCGCCGCGGCGTTTCAGAGTACGGTGTTTTGCTGGACGTAGAATCGATTCGGCTGGCTGCGAATCATCAGCTTGCCCGTTTCGTCCAGGACCTCCACCTGCAGATTGTGGACGCCGCGCCAGACTTCCTCGAGGCGAAAGCTCGTGCCGCTGACCATCTGCGGGTTGCCGTCGAAGTACACCCGGACCTGGTGTCCCTGTTGCAACGCGGGTTGCAGGTTCACCGATACGTTCAGCTGGCCTTCTATGTTCCACAGCGTCTCTTCCGCGCCGGGACTCGAAATCTCGATACTGCTGTAGCTGAACGGCTCGGCTGCCGCAGCTTCTTCGTCGTCGCCATTGCTGGTCGTGCGACGTGCCGGCGCCGGGCGGCGGATGCCGTCGTCCGGCAGCTCGATCTGCTTGGCGCCGGGGTTCGGGCGGTCCGAGTAGTGCACCACGCCGTTCTGATCGGTCCACGTGTACGCCTCGGCGAGGACGGCGCCGCAGCCAAGGAGTCCGAGAAGGACGAAAATCGGTCGTGATTCCATGCATTTAGCATAGCAATTTCGCGGGGTTTCCGGCTAGTGACCGGGCGGCAAAAAATGCCGCCCGGTTCACAGTTTTGGCCTTTAGAGGCTGTAATACATATCGAATTCGGCCGGGTGAGTGGTCATCCGGAGCCGCATGACGTCCTCGTTTTTGAGGTCGATGTACGCGTCGATGAGGTCATCGCTGAAGACGCCGCCCGCTTTCAGGAACTCGCGGTCGGCATCGAGTGCATCGAGCGCCTCTTCGAGCGAGAACGCGACGAGCTTCAACTGCTTCTCTTCCTCGGGTGGCAGGTCGTAGAGATCCTTGTCCGCGGCATCGCCCGGGTGGATCTTGTTCTGGATGCCGTCGAGGCCCGCCATCATCATGGCCGCGAAACACAGGTAAGGGTTGGCCATCGAGTCACCGAAGCGCACTTCGATGCGACGCCCTTTCGGGTTCGCGATGTACGGGATGCGAATCGACGCCGAACGGTTGCGCGCCGAGTACGCCAGGATCGTCGGCGCCTCGAAGCCCGGGACGAGCCGCTTGTAGCTGTTCGTCGACGGGTTGGCGAAAGCGTTCAGTGCCTTGGCGTGCTTGATGATGCCGCCGATGTAATACAGCGCTGTCTCGGAGAGACCGCCGTAGCTGTCACCGGAGAACAGGTTTTCACCGTCCTTGAAGAGCGACTGGTGCACGTGCATGCCGTTGCCGTTGTCGCCGACGAGCGGCTTCGGCATGAACGTCGCCGTTTTGCCATAGGCGTGCGCAACATTGTGGACGACGTACTTCATGATCTGCACCTCGTCGGCCTTGGCCGTTAAGGTGTTGAATTTTGTGCCAATTTCGCACTGACCGGCGGTCGCTACTTCATGGTGATGCACTTCGGTCGTGACGCCCATCTCTTCGATAGCGAGACACATGGCGGAGCGCAGGTCGTGCAGCGAATCAACGGGCGGTACCGGAAAGTAGCCCCCTTTGACGCCGGGGCGGTGACCGACGTTGCCGTCCTGGTGGCCGTCCCCGGATGCCCACGCACCCTCATCGGAACCGATCTTGTAGAACGCACCCTGCATGTCGTCGTTCCAGGTCACGCTGTCGAATACGAAGAACTCGTTCTCCGGGCCGAAGAATGCCGCATCGGCAATACCGGTCGATTCGAGATAGTCCTGGGCGCGTTGCGCGAGCGAGCGCGGGCAGCGATCGTAGCCCTGCATCGTCGACGGTTCGACAACAGTGCAGCGGATATTCAGCGTGATCTCGTCAGAGAAGATGTCGAGTACGGCGCTGTCCGTGTCCGGCATCAGGATCATGTCGGACTCGTTGATGCCCTTCCAGCCGGCGATCGACGAGCCGTCGAACATCTTTCCGTCTTCGAACAGGTCGTCATCGACGGTGTGTGCGGGCACGGTTACGTGTTGTTCTTTGCCGATCGTGTCCGTAAAACGAAAATCGACGAATTTGACCTCTTCATCTTTGATGAGGCTCATTACCTCTGCGGGCGTCATGGGTGTTTCCTCCGGTCTTGATGCATCAAATGAAAGCGACCGTGCGAGCGGTCCGTTGATCTAAGGCGTTGCACGAAGCATGCCAAAACGGTGCACGATGTAACTCTCTGTTTTTGAAGCAAAAAGAAAAGTTGTGGACGGTCTTTTTGCACCAAATCGGTGCGGGCCGGGGCCATTCTGCACCAAATCAGTGCAAGCCGCTACCCTGCGGGGCAATATCCGCAGCGGCGATAGCGAATCAGCGGTACTAAATGGTTATACTTCGCGCGTTTCAGCCATGGCACCGCATCAATGAGCGTTACGGACACGACCGTTCCTTCCAGTTTCCAGGACCTGATCCTGCGCCTGCAGGAGTACTGGGCCGCGCGGGGCTGCGCCGTCATGCAGCCCTACGACATGGAAATGGGTGCCGGCACGTTTCATCCGGCGACGTTTCTGCGGGCGGTCGGGCCCGAGCCGTGGAGTGCGGCCTACGTGCAGCCGAGCCGCCGCCCGACGGATGGCCGCTACGGTGACAACCCGTTCCGGCTCCAGCATTACTACCAGTACCAGGTCGTGCTGAAACCGTCGCCCGACGATATCCAGGCGATGTACCTCGATTCGCTGCGGGCGATCGGCATCGACCCGACCGTACACGACATCCGCTTCGTCGAAGACAACTGGGAGTCGCCCACGCTCGGCGCCTGGGGTCTCGGCTGGGAAGTCTGGCTAAACGGCATGGAGGTTACCCAGTTCACCTACTTCCAGCAGGTCGGAGGCCTCGAGTGCAAGCCGGTAACCGGCGAGATCACGTATGGCCTCGAACGCCTCGCGATGTATCTGCAGAACGTCGAAAGCATCTTCGACCTGGTCTGGACCGACGGACCGCTCGGCCGCATCACCTATGGCGACGTGTACCACCAGAACGAAGTCGAGCAGTCGAAATACAACTTCGAGCAGGCTGACGTCGAAGCGCTGTTTGCGGCGTTCGACCATGCCGAACACGAAGCCGAGCGGCTGATCGAAATGAATCTTGCGCTGCCGGCTTACGAACAGATGCTCACGGCATCACACACGTTCAACCTGCTCGACGCGCGCGGCGCTATTTCCGTGACCGAGCGGCAGCGCTTCATTCTTCGTGTGCGCACGATGTCCCGCGCCATTTGCGAGGCCTACTACGCCAGTCGCGAGGCGCTCGGCTTTCCGATGGTCGAATCCGTCAAACAGGCGGGAGCAGCGCAGTGAGCGAGAACTTTCTCGTCGAGATCGGCACTGAAGAGCTGCCGCCCAAAGCGCTGCGCTCGTTGATGGAGGCCTTTGGCAAGAACCTGGCTGCCGCTATTGACGACGCGCGCCTCAAGCGCGGCGACATCACGACGTTTGCGAGTCCGCGCCGTTTGGCGGTTCACGTCGGCGAACTCGCCGACGCCCAGGACGACCGCAAGGTGCAGCACAAGGGTCCGCCGGTTCGCATTGCGTTCGATGACGACGGCAACGCAACGCCGGCAGCAACCGCGTTTGCGAAGAAGTGCGGCGTTGACGTCGGCGACCTCGCAAGAGAGAAGACCGACAAAGGCGAGTGGCTCTCGTTCGAGACGATCGAGGCCGGCCAGACCGTCGCCGAACTATTGCCGGGCCTGGTCGAAAAAGCGCTTGCCGGGCTACCGATTCCCCGCCGCATGCGCTGGGGGTCCAGCGACACCGAATTCGTGCGGCCGGTCCACTGGGTCGTCATGATGCACGGCGACAACGTCGTCGACGGCGTCGTGATGGGAATCCGTGCCGGCAATGTTTCACAGGGCCACCGCTTCCACTCGGGCGGCGATGTCGTAATCGGGTCGGCTGATGACTACCTCGCAGCACTCGAAAAGGAGGGCTACGTCATCGCGGATTTCGAGCGACGCCGCGAGATGATCCAGGAAGGCGTTGGCGCCGCCGCGGCCAGTGCCGACGGAAGCGTTGTCGACGGTGAATCGCTGTACGACGAAGTGGCTGCACTCGTCGAGTGGCCGGTGCCCGTCGTCGGCCGTTTCGAAGAGAAGTTTCTCGAGCTGCCGCGCGAGGTCGTCATATCGACCCTGACCGGGCATCAGCGCTATTTTCCGGTCGCCGATGCTGCGGGCGACCTGCTGCCGCGCTTCGTCACGGTCGCTAACATCGAAAGCCGCGACCCGGACCAGGTCCGTGACGGCAATGAACGCGTCATCCGGCCGCGACTGGCCGATGCGGCATTCTTCTGGGACAGCGACCGCAAGAAGACGCTCGATGCGCGGCAGGACACGTTGCGCGAGGTCGTCTATCAGCACGGACTCGGCTCGCTGTACGACAAGAGCAAGCGAGTTGCGAAGCTCGCGAAATTCGTTGCGACAGCGGCAGCGGCCGATGCGGGCATTGCCGTGCGTGCCGGAGAACTTGCGAAGTGTGACCTGCTGACCGGAATGGTCGGCGAGTTTCCCGAGTTGCAGGGCACGATGGGGCGTTACTACGCGACAGCCAACGGTGAGCCGGATGCCGTTGCCACGGCGATCGGCGAACACTATCAACCTCGCTTTGCCGGCGATGCGCTGCCGACAACGCCCGAGGGCCAGGCCCTTGCCGTTGCCGACAAGATCGATACGCTGGCGGGAATTTTTTCGATCGGCAAGAAGCCGAGCGGCAATCGCGATCCTTTCGGCCTGCGGCGTGCCGCGCTCGGCATCGTGCGCATCCTGATCGAGTGCGGCCTCGACATCGACCTTGCGAAGCTGATTGAGAAAGCGGTCAAAGCCCAACCGAAAAGCAAGCTTGACCCGAACGACCTCGCCAGCGATATCTACGCGTTCATATCGGACCGGCTGAAACGCTATTTCCTGGATCGTGACAGCAAACTCGCGCCGGAGACGTTCGAGGCCGTGATGGCGCGGCGGCCGGCATCGCTCGTCGACTTTGACCGTCGGCTCGCTGCCGTGCAGACGTTTGCGCGTCTCGAGCAGGCCGAAAGCCTCGCCGCCGCGAACAAGCGCATCGCCAATATCCTCAGAAAGGCCGACGCGACCGAGGGGCTCAAACTCAGCAGGAAACTGCTGGCTGAGAAAGCCGAGGTCGCGCTCTACAACGCACTCGATAACGCCGAACACAAGGTCCGACCGTTGATTGAAACACGCCAGTATGCCGAGGCGCTGAATGCCCTGGCGGACCTGCGCGACCCGGTCGACCGCTTTTTTGACGAGGTCATGGTCATGGCCGATGACGCGGCCGTGCGCGACAATCGCCTTGCGCTGCTGGGCGCGTTGCGTGCTCTGTTTCTCGACGTCGCCGACATTTCGCGACTGTCGATCGGGTAGCGATGGCGGCGCGCACAGCCAGACGCAGACTGGTGATCCTCGATCGCGACGGCGTGATCAATCGCGACTCGAAAACGTTCGTGAAATCGGCCGACGAGTGGATTCCGTTGCCGGGCAGCATCGAAGCGATTGCAGATCTCAACAAGGCGGGTTTCACCGTGGCCGTGGCCAGCAACCAGTCGGGGCTGGCCCGTGGACTGTTCGATCGCAGGGCGCTCTACAGCATGCACAGGAAGCTGCGACGACTCGTCGGCGCTGCCGGCGGCACCGTCGACCGCATCGTCGTCTGTCCGCACGGCCCGGACGACGGCTGCCACTGCCGCAAACCTGCGCCGGGCCTGATCGAACGGCTGCTGCGTCGCTACGGTGTAGCAGCGAACACCGTCACCGTTGTCGGCGATTCGTTGCGCGATCTCGAAGCCGCGCTTGCGGCTGGCACGTCCCCGGTACTGGTGCGCACCGGCAACGGGCGCAAGACCGAGAAGCAACTCACCGGCGACCTGGCCGGCGTCCCAGTATTCGACGACCTGGCTGCGGCGGCGGTCGCCATCATAGAAGCGCGCGCATGATCCGCTGGTTTCGCTCACTCCTGTTCCTGGGATTCTGCTTCACGGCCGTGATCCTCTACGCCACGGCGGTGCTGCTGATGTTCTGGGCGCCGCGCGACTGGCTGCAGCGAATTGCCGTCAGTTTCTGCTCGCTGGCGCTGTGGGCCGGCGACTTTTTCTGCGGCCTGAAGGTTGTCGTGGAAGGCCGGGAAAACCTGCCGGACGTGCCCAGCGTCATCATGATCAAGCACACAACCGCGCTCGAGACCTACGGCCACCTGCCCTTTTTTCCCCGCACCGCATGGGTGCTCAAGAAGAGCATCCTGTACGTTCCCATCATGGGGTGGGCCATTGGACTGTTATTCAACCCGATCGCCATCGACCGCGGCGCCGGCAGCCGTGCTGTGAAACAGGTCATACGCCAGGGGCGTGAACGCCTGGCCGAAGGCACCTGGGTGACGATCTACCCCGAGGGCACACGCGTGGCGCCGGGCGAGACTCGCACGTATGGCATCAGCGGTGCGGCGCTGGCAAAAGAGGCCGGCGCACCTATCGTGCCCGTCGCCCACAACGCCGGCGATTTCTGGCGCCGCCGCGAATTTACGAAGCGCCCGGGAACCGTTCGCTTTGTCATCGGTCCACCCATCGATGCGTCGCAACAGTCCCCCAAGGAAACCAACCTGGTCGTGCAGGAGTGGATCGAGGGCAAGATGCGCGAGATCAGTTCCGCCTACCAGACGTAAGGACCGCCTATGAAAACCTACGTACTTGCGACGGGCGCTTTGGTATTGCTCGCCGCCTGCGGCAATGGCCAGCCGCATTCAACTTCGGCGCAGGCGGAGGCCGCACTGGACCTGATCACGATCGACGCGCTCAGGGAGCAGACGGCATGGCTTGCCGACGATGCCCGCGAAGGCCGCGAGTCCGGTACGCCGGGTTACGACGATGCGGCCGCCTACGTCGCGCAGCAACTCGAGGCAATGGGCGTCGAGCCGGGCGGGCCCGACGGCTGGTACCAGCCCGTAACGCTGCGCCGCTACAAGACCGACCCGGACGGTTCGGTCGTCGTCGTCCACCGCGATGGTATAGACATCGAGCTCGAATACCGGGAAGACGTCAATATCTACGCGGACGCGGTGCGCGAGGAGACCGGCGTGCGCGCCGAGGTCGTCTACGTCGGCTATGGCGTGCATGCGCCCAATCATGGCTACTCCGACTACGATGGCATTGATGTAAACGGCAAGATTGTCGCAATGTTTCGCGGGGCACCCGAGATTATCGAGGGCGCCGAACGGGCCTACCACGCATCGTCACGCACCAAGTCGCAGGCGGCCGTTTCGCGCGGTGCCATCGGCAGCATTTCGCTGCGCTCGCGCAAAACGACGGCACGGCAACCGTGGAACGAAGCGAAGAAGTCGATTGGCCGGCATGCGTCGATGACCTGGGTGACCGAAGACGGCCGGGCCGCGGGCTACTTTCCTGCGCTGGCCGGCCGGGCATCGTTCAGCGAATCGGCCGCCGAAACGCTGTTCGGCGTCGCGCCGCTCAGCTTCGAGCAGGCCCTCGACGCCAATGCGGCCGGCGAGTTCGCGTCCACGAACCTGGGCGCCGAGGTAACGATTTCCGTTCGCAGCGATCACGACAATGTCTCGAGCACGAACGTCATCGGCATGGTGCGCGGCAACGACCCCGAACTCGCCGATGAATACGTCATCTACTCGGCACACCTCGATCACGTGGGGGTCCAACCCGGGAATGGCGAGGTCGACAGGAAAACCGGGGAAGCTCGGGACACGCTGTACAACGGCGCCTACGACAACGCGATGGGCATTGCGCTAATGCTCGAAACGGCGCGTGCGATCGCCGCAGCGCCGCCAAAACGATCCGTCCTGTTCATCGCGCTGACGGCCGAGGAAAAGGGCTTGCTGGGCTCGGACTACTTTGCGAACAATCCGACCGTGGCGACCGGTTCGATCGTTGCGAACATCAACCTCGACATGCCGTTGTTCCTGTATCCGGTTGCCGACCTGGTGGCATTCGGTTCCCAGCACACATCGCTGCAGGACCTGGTGGAGTCCGCGGCCGCTGACGAGGGCTTCACCCTGTCGCCGGACCCGCTGCCGGAGGAACACCTGTTCGTCAGGAGCGACCAGTATTCCTTCGTGAAGCAGGGTGTACCGGCGGTCTACCTGATGCCCGGCTTCACGTCGCTCGACGAGGACATCGACGGTGAAGCCGTATTCCGGGACCACCTCAAGAATCATTACCATAAGCCCAGCGACGACCTGTCGCGACCGGTTCACTGGGAGTCCGCGCTGAAGTTTGCGCGCGCCAACGCACGGCTCGGCTTCGAGATCGGCAATGACGGTGAACGCCCCTCGTGGAACGAGGGTGACTTCTTCGGCGAGACGTTCGGGCGCCGGAAATAGTGTGAACTGCATCACAGGCGAGCAGGTGACCGGTCAGGTCGCCTGCGGCTCACCTGCAGCCTAGTATGACCGCATGAAGAAAGGATTCTTTATGCCGGTCGTTGTGGTTGCAGTGTTACTGGCGCTCTCACCTCCGCCGGCACACGCCGGAAAACTCAGCGCCGTCGTCAACGGCAAGTCGTACCACTTCGATTCGAGTTACCAGTGGAATGAAAACAACTACGGTTTCGGGCTCGAACACCAGTTCGAGCAGAAAAGCGCCTGGCGAAAAACCGCGATGGTCAACGGATTTCGCGACAGCACCGACAACATGTCCTACATGGCGGGCGCCGGCCTGCACCGACGGGTCTACGAGACCGACAGGCTGGCGGGTTTTTATGTCTACGCAGGACTCAACGCATTCCTGATGACCCGCAACGACGTGAATGGCAGCAAACCCTTCCCGGGCATCCTGCCGAGCATCAGCGTCGGCAATGACATCGTCGGGATGAACCTGACGTACCTGCCAAAGAAAGCCGTTGAGGAGGTCACCAACTCCACGGTGGTAGACCCGACACTCAACGGCATTCTGTTCCTGCAACTCAAGATCAGCATGGACAAGTTACTGCCGTAGCTGGTCGCGTCGCCGGTCGGTTACCAGATTTTTACACGCTCCTCGGGTGACAGGTAGAGTGCGTCGCCTTCCTGCACATCGAACGCCTCGTAAAATTCCGGCACGTTGCGTACGGCACCGTTGGCTCGATACATGGCCGGCGAGTGCGGGTCGGTTCCGATCAGCAGTCGCAGTGACTCGTCGCGGTACTTGTTGCGCCACACCTGGCCATAGCCAAGGAAAACACGCTGTTCTCCGGTGAAGCCATCGATGACCGGCGCTTCCTCGCCGTTCAGTGACATCTTGTAGGCCAGCAGGCCGATCGAAATGCCACCCAGGTCGCCGATGTTTTCGCCGAGCGTAAACTGGCCGTTCACGTTGAGGTCGTCGAACGGCGCAAACTCGTTGTACTGGGCGATCAGCTTCGCGGTGCGATCTTCAAAGGCGGCCCGGTCTTCCGCCGTCCACCAGTTGCGCATGACGCCATCGCCGTCGAAGGTGCTGCCCTTGTCGTCGAAACCGTGCCCGATTTCGTGCCCGATAACGGCACCAATGGCCCCGTAGTTGACGGCGTCGTCGGCTTCGAGGTCGAAGAACGGCGGTTGCAAAATGGCGGCCGGGAACACGATCTCGTTGAGCGGCGGCATGTAGTAAGCATTGACGGTCTGCGGCGTCATGCCCCATTCCGTTCGATCGACCGGTCCGCCCTGGCGATTGATGACACGCTCGTACTCAGCCATCGCCGCGCGTTGCCGATTACCGAAATAATCGTCCGCAACGATCTCGAAATCGTATTCGCGCCACTCGTCCGGGTATCCAATCTTGGGCGTAAACTTCGACAACTTGTCGAGCGCCTGAGCCTTGGTTTCGTCGGACATCCAGTCGAGCTCCTTGATGCTCTTCTCGTACGCGCTTACAAGGTTGCCCACGAGCTCAAGCATCTTTTCTTTCGCTTCCGGTGGAAAATGGCGCTTGACGTAGACCTTGCCGACCACTTCGCCGAGATCTGCGTTGACAACGCTTACGCCGCGACGCCACATGGGCTGCTGTTGTTCGGTACCGGACAGCACGGTGCCGTAGAACGCAAAATTTTGCTTGTCGAGTTCGGTGGTCAGACGCGACGCCATTTCATTCAGCGCAATCCAGCGCAGGTAGGTCTTCCAGGTCTCGAGGTCCGTGTCGACAACCATCCTGTCGACCGCTTTCATGTAATCCTCGGTCGCGATGAGCAATACGAGGTGGCCGACATCTTCCAGCCCGGCTGCGCTGATGTAGCCATCCCAGTCGAAATTCGGCATCAGCTGCGGCAAATCTTCGAGCGAGACCTTTTTGTAGTTGACGTCCCAGTTGCGAGCGTCTTCCTTGGTCATGTGTTCACCGGCCAGCTGCGTTTCGAGCGCCATGATCGTCTGCGCCGCTTCAGCGCCATTCCCGAGGCCGGCCAGGTCGAACATCTTCTCGATGTGCGCGACGTATTCGTTGCGGATATTTTCTGACGACGCATCGTCCTTGAAATAGTACTCCCGATCCGGCAAGCCGAGGCCGCTCTGCCCCACGTAAAGCATGTAGTAGTTCGGGTCCTTGAAGTCGGGCGCCTGACCGAAACCGAATGGCGCGTCGAGATCACGCTTCATGGCCCCACCAAACCACACTGCGAGGTCGGCGCGGTCGCTGATCGCGTCGATACGATCAAGTTCCGGTTGCAGCGGCTCGATGCCGCGCGCGTCGCGAGAATCTGTATCCACGAATGAGCGGTACAGGTCGCCTACCATCTGTTCGTCGGTACCCTTGGCGAAGTCGCCGGTCGACGACTCCTCGATGATTGCCTTGACGTTGTCCTGCGCTTCGTCGTTGAGCGACGCAAACACGCTGTAGCTCGATTTGTCGGCCGGAATCTCGGTTTCGTCGACCCACTTGCCGTTGACGTAACGGAAGAAGTCGTCGCCGGGCCGGACACTCGTATCCATGTTCTCAAGAACGATTCCGGAGCGCAGCGGTTCCGCCGCGATCGGTTCTTCGGTGGTTTCTTTTCCGCACGCAGAAAGCGCCGTCAGCGCGAGTGCGCCGATGATCAGTTTTTTCACTTGTCTTTCCTCTGTTTCTACTTTTCGCCCGGCGCCTTGCCGAGGGTTTCCAGTTCTTCTGCCAGGCCATCACTGATTTCGTAGATGCGGTCTATCTTGCAGCCGCGAAACGTGTCGAACCTGGCGCGCAGCGTATTTCGCTCGTAGCGAATGTCGGGGTCTACCTGCGACTGGTACAGCTTCTTGCAGGGACGCGCATAAGCTGCGATCCATTTTTTCCGGTTGTCGTACACGAGGATGTAGCGATCGGACAACACCTTGCTGTAGAGCTGCATCAGCGATCGTACAGCCGGCACTTCCTCGAGCTCCGCAACGCGGATAAAGTCGTCGATCGCATCGCTCTTGGTGATGACATCGGCCGACTCTTTCGTGGCCGCGTCGTCGCCTCCCTCGTCCGGTGTCGCCGCGCAGCCCGCGATCAGCAGCACCAGCGTGGCCAGGATTGTTCTTGTCATGGGTTTTCCCCTGTTACCCTGTGATGCCGTTCGACCCGATTTGGTTGCAGAAGTTGCGGAAATGACACGCTAGCGCCGGCGCTCGCTGGCGTAGAGGTGCTGCACAAATTCGACGGCGCGCGGGTAGGCCGCCTCCCAGGCGTCAACGTCCATGCGCATCGGCTCGGGCAATTCGTGTCGCTCCAGGCGCACGCTGTCGGCCTTGCCACCGCCGTAGCCCGGCGGCATCAGCCAGAGCCCGGTCATCGCTGCGAATGCAAAGTCCGTGTAGTTCGGTGTGTCGCCACCGAGCAATGATATTCTCCCGTCTTTGAGCGCGGCATTCATATCCGCGAGCGTATCCTCGATGTTTGCGACCGAACGCGCGAAGCTTTCGTCGGTGATGCGAAACGTTCGGCGTATCTGCGCGACCTGCAGCGGACGCAGGATCCTGAGCAGCTGGCGTTGCCAGATCGGTATGTCGGGGTTGTAGACGCCCCAGGCTCGCAGCAGCAGCTCCTTGTGATCCAGGATCCGGTAATAGATCCATATCTGCAGCGACAGGCCGAGCTTGTCGAGTCGCCGTTCAAACTCGGCCCGCTCATTGGACGGCTCCAGGAAAGCGGCGCCTTCCGGGTCCGTGTAGCCGTAACGGCCCCACAGGTAGCGCAGGATTTCTGCCGAATTGCCGATCGTCGAGCGCACGAGGCCCGTGCGCATCTTCAGGACCGGCACCGTGCGGCCCCGGTAAAACACGCCGAGTGTGCCGGCGACCGGCTTTTCCGTGTATTCGACGCCAAGCCGGTCCATGCACCATCGCACCTTCTCGACGAAGTGGCTTGCCGATATCGTCTCGAGGACCAGGTCGGGCGTCTTTTCCGGTACGACGAAACCGCTGAAGACAATGAGCCAGCGCAGGAACAGAAACGCCAGCACGAGGGCGATGGCGGCCGGAACCGACAGCCCGAACCAGGCGACAGCGACTGGCGCCAGCAGCAACGCGATCGTGTAGTACAGCAGTCGTTTCTCTGTCATCGGTATGGGACGTTATCATGGCCGGCCACCATGCACCGACTATTCGAGAATATGATGCAGGGCCTCGCCCGGCACGCCGGGCTGTCCGCGGGACTGGCCCTGCTGCTGCTCGGCGCCCTTGCAAGCCAGGTCGAAACGCCCGCGTATTCCGGTTCGCTGACCGACCAGATTACGGCGCAATCGGAGCAGCTGCTGGCGGCGGCAGAGATCAATGCCGCTCGCGGCGACGAACACACGCTCATAGTACTGGTGCCGACGACCGACCGGTCCATCGCGGCTTTGTTCGAGACATTGGCCGGTCTCGAGGTGCACCTTGTGCGCGGCGGCGTCGACGCCGGGATCGCATCGTTGCTCGCCTTGCGTGAACAACTGTTCGTGTACGGCCTGACGGAATCGGACGCCGAGACGGCGCTCCTCGGGGCACTTCGCGACGGCGGGCACGAAAGAGCCCTGGTCGCGCGTGATGGTGGGCGATTCGGGCTGGTTGTTACCGTGCCCGATGCCGATGCCGCGGAGGCCATGCGCTTGCTGCGCGAGTATGACTTCGGGGCAAATGGGATTCAGGTGCTCGCCGAGGTGGGGCTGGAGCAGGATGTTGCGGCCGGCCTGCAGCAGGAGGTGCGGATACTGATTCCCGCGATCGTTCTCGTGATGCTGGGAACGCTGATGGTCGCCTTCCGGCACTGGCGCGCACTCGTGTTGCCGGTATTCGCCAGTATCGCGTCGGGCGTTGCGGTCCTGAGCGTACTTGCCCTCACGCACGTAACGATCAACCTGGTGACGATGCTCGCCTTGCCGATTGTTTTGATCGTTGCGCTGGCGAACAGTTGTCACTTTCTGGCAAAGGCGCGTACGTCCGATGATGCGTCTATCACGTCCATTGCGGGGGTGTTGGCGGATGTTGGTATTCCGTACCTCGCCAGTTGCATGACCACGGCTGTCGCGCTGGCGTCACTGCTGTTCAACGACATTGATCCGATACAGGACCTGGGCCTCGTATCGGCGTCGGCTTTGCTCGTGTCGTTTGTGCTGATCCTCCTGTTTGCCCCTTGGGCGCTGCGACATCATCGCGGAGCGCGAGAACCGCGACACTCGCGTATGTACAACACGGTGTCAGCAGCGCTGCACAAAGGGCGCCGCGTGATCGCCGGTTTGCTGCTGGTTCTCGCGCTTGTTGGCACGCTGGCATTACCGTCGGTCAACGTGAAATCGGACGCGCGAATCTTTTTCCCGGACAACGCCGATTTTACGCGCGCGTTCCATACCTTCGAGGATGAATTCTACGTGTTCGCGCCGCTCAGAATCCTCGTTCGCGGCAACAAGATGGATGTGGCGGCACTGCAGGCGGCCAGTGCGTTGCGTACGACAATCGATGCCTCGGACGGCGTGATCCAGACCTCGCTGCGGGCGGCAGCGGACAACGGTGGCTTCCTCATCACGGCGCTGATGGCCAGCGAGCCCGCTGCTGCAGCGCTCGTCGACAGGGTGCGCAACGACATGGGAGGCGATGCCGATCTCGTGATCAGCAGCGCGCAACTCGTGTATGAAAGCGTCGACGCGATGTCGATGGCATCGCTCGGTGAGTCGCTGACGGTTTCCGTGCTGATTATCTTCGGCGTAATCCTGGTGCTGTTTCGGTCGGCGCGAATCCTGCTGGCGTCGCTGATCGCGAACGCATTGCCCCTGGCGACCATCCTTGCGGTGATCTGGTTTACCGGGGACCCGCTGAACCTCGTGACCGCGTTCGTCTTCCTCGTGGCGCTGGGGGTCATCGTCGACGACACAATTCACATCCTGTATCGCGATCGCCACGGTGAGACCATTGCCGGGAGCAGCATCGAGTACAGCGTGCTGTTGAGCACGCTGATGCTTTGCCTTGGCCTGTTGTTGTGCCAGGTCAGCGATTTCCCGACGACACGACAGTTCGCACTGTATTGCGCGCTTGCCCTCGGTGGCGCGGTCATCAGCGACCTGACCGTGCTGCCGGCGCTACTCAGACGTCGAGATTCGAAACCGTCAGGGCGTTCTTCTCGATGAATTCGCGGCGCGGCTCGACCTGGTCGCCCATCAGCGTCGTGAAGATCTCGTCGGCTTTGACGGCGTCCTCGATCTTGACCTGCATCAACCGGCGGGTCTCCGGGTTGACCGTGGTGTCCCACAGCTGCTCAGGATTCATTTCGCCGAGGCCTTTGTAACGTGAGATCGTCTGGCCTCGCCGGGCCTCGTTCATGAGCCACTCGACAGCCTCGGCAAACGCGCCTATCGGTTGCTGCCGCTCGCCGCGCCGCACATACGCGCCGTCCGACAGCAGGTCGTTGATTTTCTCCGACAGCGACATGATGTGGCGGTATTCGTTGGTTTCGAAGAATTCACGCGGCAGGTAGCGCGTCGCGCCGATACCGTGCTGGACGCGCGTGACGGCGATACGCACGCCTTCGCCGTCCTCGTCGCCGCGCTCAAACTTCGCCGTGTAACTCCCGTCGTTGCCATTTTCCGCACGATCACCGGTCCTTTTTGGCAGCCGCGCTGACAATTGTTCGGTCCAAGCCTCGAGTGTGTCCGGGTTCTCAGCGTCTTCGTGCGTGATTGCCGGTAGCTGGCTAATGGCGCGCAACACGACTTCGTCGTAGCGAGACGCCAGCCGCGCAATGATGTTTTCAACGGCGATGTGTTCTTTCGCCAGCGTTTCCAGGGCGACGCCGGTCAGCGGCGGCGCATCCGGGTTGACGAAAACGGAGGCATTGTCCAGCGCCGCGTTTAACAGGTAGGCATTCAGCTCTGCATCGTCTTTTACGTACATCTCGCTCTTGCCGCGCTTGATCTTGTAGAGCGGTGGCTGCGCAATGTAGACGTGCCCGCGCTCAATGAGCTCCGGCATCTGCCGGTAAAAGAACGTCAGCAGCAGCGTGCGAATGTGCGAGCCGTCGACGTCGGCGTCGGTCATGATGATGATGCGGTGATAACGCAACTTGTCCGGGTCGAAGTCTTCGCGTCCAATGCCGGTACCAAGCGCCGTGATCAGCGTACCGACCTCCGCCGATGACAGCATCTTGTCGAAGCGTGCCTTTTCGACGTTGAGGATCTTGCCCTTGAGCGGCAGGATGGCCTGCGTGCGGCGGTCTCGACCCTGCTTCGCCGAGCCGCCGGCCGAGTCGCCCTCCACGAGGAACAGTTCGCTGAGCGCCGGGTCTTTCTCCTGGCAATCGGCGAGCTTGCCGGGGAGTCCGGCGACGTCGAGCGCGCCTTTGCGACGCGTCATTTCGCGAGCCTTGCGAGCGGCCTCGCGTGCCCGCGCCGCGTCGACGATTTTCGAGACGATCGCCTTGGCCTCGGCCGGGTGTTCGAGCAGGAATTCCTCGAGACGCCCCGCCATCGCCTCGGCGACGATACCCTTGATCTCCGAGGACACAAGTTTGTCTTTCGTCTGCGACGAGAACTTCGGATCCGGAACCTTGACCGACAGCACGGCCGTCAACCCTTCGCGCGCGTCGTCGCCCGACGGGGTGAATTTGTCTTTCTTGCCGCTCAATTCCTTTTCGATGTAAGTGTTGAGCGTTCGCGTCAGTGCCGTTCGAAAACCTGCGAGGTGCGTGCCACCGTCGCGCTGCGGAATGTTGTTCGTGTAGCAGAACATGTTTTCCTGGTAGCCGTCGTTCCACTGCAGCGACGCCTCGACGCCGACGTCGTCTTTCATTGCCGTGAAATGAAACACGGTCGGGTGGATGGGTGTCTTGTTGCGATTCAGGTGCTCGACGAACGCGCGGATGCCGCCTTCGTATTCGAATATGTCCTGCTTGTCTTCCTCGCGTTCGTCGACGAGGCGGATGCGAACGCCGGAATTCAGGAACGACAGCTCGCGCAGGCGTCGTGCCAGGATGTCGTAGTGGAACTCGATATTGCTGAATGTGTCCGCGCTTGGCTTGAAGCGCAGCGTCGTCCCGGTGCGTTCCGTGTCGCCGACAACGGCGAGCGGCGCCATGGGCTCACCGTGCTCGTATTCCTGCTGGTGAATCCTGCCGTCGCGATGGATCGTCAGGACGAGGTGTTCCGAGAGCGCGTTGACAACGGAAACGCCGACGCCGTGCAGGCCGCCGGACACTTTGTAGGAATTGTCATCGAATTTACCGCCGGCGTGCAGGACGGTCATGATGACCTCCGCTGCGGAGCGCCCTTCTTCCGGGTGCATATCGACCGGTATGCCGCGGCCGTCGTCAGAAATCGTGACCGACTCATCCGCATGAATCGTGACCGTAATGGTGTCGCAATGCCCGGCCAGCGCCTCGTCGATCGAGTTGTCGACGACCTCGAAAACCATGTGGTGCAGGCCGGTACCGTCGTCGGTATCGCCGATATACATTCCGGGCCGTTTTCGCACGGCCTCGAGGCCTTTTAAGACCTTGATATTACTGGAAGTATATTCTGTGTCGTCGGTCATTCCGCGTCCTCTGAGGGTAACCGACGCATTGTATCAAACCGGGGGTCTGAAAGTACCCTCAAATCATTCTTTTCTAAGACATTTTGCGCCGCAGCGACACATTTTATTTACCGAAACGGAAATTAATCGGTGGTGACGCTGATGGTCCCCTGTTCCACGTGGAACCTGCGCGGGGAGTCCTGAAACGGCAACGCGTCCGGATCCAGTGTCGTAACCACTGTCTGGCATCCCAAGCCCGTCACCGCACCCAGCAGCCGCGCAACCGAATCGGCATCCAGTTCCGCCGCAGGATCGTCCAGCAGCAGAAGTAACGGCTTTTCCAGGGCCGCTTGCGCCGTTTCCGCCGCCGCGAGGATCATCGCGCTGGCCAGCAGTTTTTGCTGGCCCCGAGATACCAGTTTACGGGCCTGGCGCTCATCGTAGCTGATACGGATATCGGCGCGGTGGGGCCCCGACTGCGTAGCGCCAAGCTGCATGTCGCGCTCCAGTCCGTCCTCGAGTGTCGTTGCCAGATCTTTGTCTTTCGCCCAGCCACGGCGATATTCAAACCCCAGTTCGGTTTGCAACAACGCCGCACCCTGCTCCTTCAGGCTATCCAGTGCCAGCGCCAGGACCTGCCGCCGGGACGCATCAAGCTTCGCGCTCAGCTCGACAAACTCGGCGTTCCAGCTGCGAATGGCCGCCTTACCCGCGCCGGCCTTCAGCGCCGCGTTTCGCTGTTTCAGTGCACGCCGAAACCGCCGCCACGCCATCAGGTGCTCGTGTTCCACGTGGAACGCTATCCAGTCGAGAAAGCGACGGCGCTGCTCCGGGCCACCCGCCACAAGGTTATGCACCTCCGGATCGATCACCTGCAAAGGCAGCGCTTCCGCCAATGCCGCGGCGCCCGGCGCGCTCTCACCGCCGACCCGAACCTCCAGGCCCGCACGGCCGTTTCGAACCCCGACCGGGATCGTCCGGACATCATCCTCGACCTCGCCGAACAGGACAAATTCGGACTCGCCATGGCGAACCAGCTCCTGCACGCCGGCGCCGCGAAACGATTTTCCACGCCCCAGATACGCCAACGCCTCCAGGAGACTCGTCTTCCCGGAGGCGTTGGCCCCGATTACCAGGTTGAAACCAGGATCGAGCCTGAGCTCGATGTTTTCCAGGCAACGGAAATTGCTGGCCCGAAAAAGCCCGATCATGTCGTTTGTGCTAAAGCCGCATCGGCATGACCACGAAAGTGTTGTCGTCGTTTCCAGGTTGCCGGATCAGGCAACTCGAGTTGCTGTCCTGAACCGATAGCGTCACCTCGTCGCCTTCGACCGCACTGAGCGCATCAAGGAGGTAATTGACGTTGAAGCCAATCTCGATGTCCTCACCGGAATACTCGACACCCAGCTCTTCTTCGGCCTCCTCCTGTTCCGGATTGTGCGCCTGCAGAACGACCCCGCTGTCGCGAATCACCAACCGAATGCCGCGATACTTCTCGTTCGACAGGATCGCCGTCCGCTGCAACGCCCCTTTGAACTCCCCGCGATCGGCCTTGAGTTCATTTGATGACTCTTTCGGAATGACGCGCTCGTATTCCGGGAACCGCCCATCGATCAACTTTGACGTAAACCGAATACCATCCAGCTGAATACGCACATGGTTGGCGCCCAACTCGATATTGAGGTCGCCTTCGCCGCTCATCAAACGCTGCAGCTCCAGCACACCCTTGCGCGGCACGATTACCTGCTGGTCGGCGACGGCCCCGCCCAGTTCCGCCTGGCTCAGTGCCAGCCGATGCCCGTCCGTTGCGACGGCTCGAAGCCGGGTTCCGCTCGTCTCCAGCAGCATCCCATTCAGGTAGTAACGAACATCCTGCTGCGCCATCGAAAAATGCGTCTTCTCGATCAACCGCGCCAGCACCGCCTGGCTGACGCCAATCGCCTGACCCGCCTTGATGTCTTCGACAACCGGAAACTCGGCCGCCGGCAGCGTCGCCAGATTGAACCGGCTGCGGCCGGCTTTGACGGTCAACTTTTCACCACTGAGACTGACAAGAATTTCCGCCCCTTCCGGCAAAGCCCGGCAGATATCCAGCAACTTCCGGCCGGAGACCGTAATCTCACCGCCCGAATCCGTCTCGACGTCCGCCTGTGCGACCAGTTCCACCTCCAAATCTGTCGCTGTGACCGATAACTGCCCGTCTTTCGCAATGAGCAGGACATTGGACAGGATTGGCATCGTCTGTCGTCGTTCCACAACGCCGATGACGGCCTGCAGGGGCTTCAAAAGCGCTTCGCGTGCTGCGCTAAACTTCATAGGTTCCACCTGTTAATAAATATTGGAAATTATTAAATTATTGTAGTTATTAAGCCGGACAATGCCTGTGCATAACTTATAAAACACTAACAAAAACAACTACTTATACAACAAAAAATTGATCCATAACCCGCTGACTCCATGCGGGCCTCCTGTGTATTCTCTGTGGATAAAAACTCAGCCGAAAATTATCCACGACTTATCCACATTATCCTGTCAACGTTCTCAACAGGTTCAGGTAATCGTCATCGACGCGCTTGTCCGTTTCCCGCAACGCCTCGATCCGCCGACAGCCGTGCAGAACCGTTGTGTGGTCACGACCACCGAACGCATCCCCGATCTCCGGCAGGCTGTGATTGGTCAGCTCCTTTGCGAGCGCCATACCGATTTGCCTGGGCCGCGCGATCGACCGGCTGCGTTTTTTTGATAACAGGTCGCCCACGCGAATCTTAAAATAGTCGGCGACCGTTTTCTGAATGTTTTCGATCGACACGAGGCGCTCCTGCAGGGCCAGCAAATCCCGCAACGCTTCCTTCGCAAACTCCAGATCAATCGGCCTGCCGGTGAACCGGTAGTTTGCAACCACGCGACGCAGCGCACCCTCGAGCTCCCGAACATTGGAGCGAATACGTTTCGCGATAAAAAACGCGACCTCGTCCGCAAGCTCAACGCCTTCGGCCTCGGCCTTGCTCTTCAGGATGGCAACCGACGTCTCGAGCTCGGGTGGTTCTATCGCAACGGTCAGGCCCCAGCCAAAACGAGATTTCAGGCGTTCCTCGAGACCGGTCACCTCTTTCGGATAACGATCACAGGTGAGGATGATCTGTCGCTGCCCTTCGAGCAGCGCATTAAACGTATGAAAAAACTCTTCCTGGGAACGATCCTTGCCGGCAAAAAACTGGATGTCATCGATCAGCAGGGCGTCAAGAGATCGATAGGAGCGTTTGAATTCGGAAATCGTGTTGTGTTGCAGCCCCCGGACCATGTCGCCAACGAAACGCTCCGAATGCACGTACGCAACCCGGGCCCCGGGACGCTCCTTGAGGATGGCGTTGCCGACGGCGTGCATCAGGTGGGTCTTGCCAAGCCCGACACCCCCATAGATGAACAGCGGGTTGTAGGACTTGCCCGGGTTGGACCCGACCTGGCTGGCAGCTGCCCGGGCGAGCTGGTTGCTTTTGCCCTCGACAAAGGTCTCGAACGTAAAACCGGGGTTCAGCCGCGAGGCGATCGGCGTGGGCTCGCTCACCGATGCCGGGGCAGGAGCGCGGCGGGCCGGCCGCGCGACACTGGGTGCAGCGACGCGGGACCCCACCTCGATAACCAGCTCCGTGCCGCCACTTCTTTCCTCGACCAACTGCAGGATGCGCTGCATATGGTGCTGTTGCAGCCAGTCGACGACAAAGCGGTTCGGTGCCAACAGTTTGAGGGAGCCGTCTTCCTCGACCGCCTGCAGCGGTCGAATCCACGTGCTGAACTGTTGCTCGGGCAGCTCCGCCTGCAGCTCCCGCAGGCACTGGTTCCAGAGCGTCGATTCAGCAGGCACGTGCCATCCCCAAACAGGCGCCCGCGATCGAGGGCGCCAAAGCCATTAAACGATTAACAGAAAGACCGGGCAGTCTATACCGAAATCCCAAGGTTTACATCCGTCTATTGACAGTATCTGGCCCAGTCAGTACCCTTGCCGGCCTTCTGAAATACCGGCCGTTTTTTGCCGGTTTTTTAACCAGGTAAAAGCCATGAAACGCACATTCCAGCCCAGCAAAATCAAGCGTGCACGCACCCACGGTTTTCGTGCCCGCATGGCGACCAAGGCCGGGCGTCTCGTACTGAAGCGCCGCCGTGCCAAAGGCCGCGCGAAGCTGACGCCGTAACGCTTCAGCAGGCGTCACGTCGACGAGAAAAAACCAGGATTGTTGAGCGGCTCCCGTAACCGGTTTTCAAAAGACAACCGGCTACTGGATGCGGCGGCGTTCGGCCGTGTGTTCGAAAAAGCGACGCGCAGCCGGGACCGGTTCTTTACCGTGCTGTGTCGGGCCAATGATGCCGGGGGTGCACGACTTGGCCTGGCAATCTCGAAGAAGCATTGCAAACGAGCGACAGCACGCAACCGGATAAAAAGAGTAATACGCGAGTCGTTTCGCCAGAACCAGGCGGCGCTTACCGGGCTGGACGTTGTCGTCATCAACCAGCCGGCGGCGGCAAGGGCCGCCAACCCGGCGATCCGGGCCAGCCTGGAGCAGCACTGGCAGCGCCTCGGCGACGCGACGCAATAGGATAGGTATGGACAACCAGCGACTGTTTATCTGGGCATTTTTCGGGCTGATGGTATGGATTACCTACCAGACCTGGATGCAGGACTATGGGCCGCAGCCGGTCGCGACGCCCGCCGCCACCGCAGAGCAGGTCGAACAGCCGGCCATACCGGATGAAGACGAGCTGCCAACGCTGTCCGCAACTGAAAGCGCGCCCGAGCTCGATGCGCCGCAACCCGTCATCGAGGCGCCGGCTGAATCCCCGGCCAGTGCCGCCGAAACCGTGCGCGTGACGACCGACGTTCTGGACCTCGAAATCAGCACCCAGGGTGGAACGATCCAGTCGGCAGCGCTGTTGCGGTATCCCGTGGCAAAGGACCGGCCCGACGATCTCGTCAGGTTGCTGAGCACCGACCCCGGAAATTTTGGCCTTATTCAAACCGGCATTCGCACCGCCGGGGCAGCCGACGGTGAAGCGGAACCGATCCACACCGCGTCTTTCAGTGCGGCGCAGTCACGTTACGATCTCGGCGACGCCGACGAGCTCGTTGTGCCACTGACCTGGACGGGTCCCGACGGGCTCGTCGTCGAGAAGCGCTTCCGTTTCACCCGCGGCGGGTACGCCATCATCGTCGAGCAGGCCGTAACGAATGGCCGCGAAACGGCGTGGCAGGGCGCCGCGTACGCGCAGATCCGCCGGGTCTCGCGCGAGGCGGAGCGTTCGATGTTCGATGTCGATACGTATTCGTTCGTCGGGCCGATCATCTACGACGGCAGCAAGTCGGAAAAGCTCGACCGGGACGACCTTCTGAAGAGCGCATACACCTATTCATCCAGCGACGGGTGGCTCGGGTCGATCCAGCATCATTTCGTCAGCGCCCTCGTGCCGGCGCCGGGTACGGAGCAAAGCTTCAGTGTTCGCGTAAAAGGCGATCGCGCCACGTCGAGCATGATCGGGCCAGCGCAGAGCGTCGCCCCGGGCGCGAGCTCGGTGTTCACCATGACCGCCTTTGTCGGGCCCAAGCTGCAGGCGCAGCTCGAAGACGTTCACGATGAGCTGAAACTGACCGTCGACTATGGCTGGTTGACGCTGCTGTCGAACCCGATGTTCACCGTATTGAGCTTCATCTACGAGAATGTCGTCAGCAACTGGGGCGTCGCGATCATTCTGGTGACGTTGCTGATCAAGCTCGTGTTTTACAAACTCACCGAATCGTCCGGTCGCTCGATGGCGAAGATGCGGCAGATCCAGCCGCGCATGAAAGCGCTGCAGGACCGCTACAAGGACGACCGCCAGGCGCTGAGCCAGGCAATGATGGATCTCTACAAGCGTGAGAAGGTCAACCCGGCTGCCGGCTGTCTGCCAATCCTCATCCAGATGCCGTTCTTCCTGGCGTTCTACTGGGTGCTGCTGGAAAGTGTCGAGATGCGCCAGGCGCCGTTCGCGCTCTGGATTACCGACCTGTCGACCCGTGATCCGTACTTCATACTGCCGATCATCATGGGTGGCGCGATGCTGTTCCAGCAGAAGCTGAACCCGGCGCCCGCCGATCCCGTGCAGGCCAAGGTCATGCAGATCATGCCGATCATGTTCACGGTGTTTTTCGCGTTCTTCCCGTCGGGCCTGGTCCTGTACTGGGTAACGAACACGCTGCTTTCCATCGCGCAGCAGTGGAAGATCAACCGCGTCGTCGAGGCCGAGGCAAAGACCCGCGGCAAGGGCAAGAAAGCCACATAACTCCCTGTTTTCTACTATTCTCGATACGGGGAATAACAACAAACAGGGGAATCCCATGATTCGATTGATCAAAGTCGCCATCGCGGCGTTCATCGCGCTTTTCTGCCTTTTTTACGCCATCCAGAACATCATGAACCTGCAGGCCGGGCATGGCTTCGTCGGTCTGATGACGTCAATGGCGGATCACGTCGCCTATCCGAATCACTTCGGCCCGGCAATCACGTCACCGGCGATCGTCTGGATCCTGTTCGGCATCATTATCGCGGGCGAGTTGTGTGCCGGGCTGCTCGCTGCCCGCGGCGCGATGAGTATGTGGTCGGCCCGGAACGCGGATGCCGATGCGTTCAACGGGGCAAAGACCCACGCGTATGCGGCCTGTGGCGTTGCAATCCTGGTCTGGTACGGAATTTTTCACGCGTTCGGCGGTGCGTACTTCCAGATGTGGCAGACCGCGGCGGGCGAGGGGCCGTTTACGCATTCGGCGCTGTTCTCCATCCAGCATGCGGCGTTGTGGCTGGTGCTGGCGCTGAAGGACGAGTAGCCCGCCACGCAACGGCAGTATTGTCTGCACCGTGAGGCCACCTGTGGTCTCATAGTGCAATGCAGCAAGCCACCGACACGATTGTTGCCGCCGCGACGCCGCCGGGAACCGGCGGCGTCAGCATTGTGCGCGTTTCGGGCGAGTCGGCAGAAGCCATCGCCAGGTCGTTGCTGGGCAGCCTGCCCGAACCGCGGACAGCGCGTTATCGCCGCTTCACCGACGGCGACGGCCGGCCCCTCGACGAGGGGCTGGCGCTTTACTTCCCGGCGCCCGCTTCGTTCACGGGAGAGTCGGTCCTCGAGCTGCACGGGCACGGTGGGCCGACCGTCGTTGCAAGAATCATCGACAGCATTGTCGCGCTGGGCGCGCGGCGGGCCGAACCGGGCGAGTTTTCGAAGCGCGCGTTTCTCAACGACAAGCTCGACCTCGTGCAGGCCGAGGCCATCGTCGACCTGATCAACGCGGGCACCTCGCAGTCGGCTCGCGCTGCGTTGCGCTCGCTGTCGGGTGCGTTCTCGCGCGCCGTCGATGCGCTCGCCGAACAGCTCGTTCGTTTGCGCATGTACGTCGAAGCGGCAATCGATTTTCCCGAGGAGGAGATCGACTTCCTCTCCGACGATGCGCTCCTCGCGCGGGTGGAGGAATGCCGCGCGGCATTCGTGGTCCTGCGCGACGGTGCGACGCATGGCCGGCTGCTGCGCGACGGCTTCCAGGTCGTCATTGTCGGCAAACCCAACGCCGGCAAGTCCAGCCTGCTGAACCTCCTGAGCGGCCAGGACGCTGCGATCGTGACTGAAGTCGCCGGCACCACCCGCGATATCCTGCGCGAACAGATCGACATCGACGGGCTTGCCGTCGAGCTCGTGGATACCGCGGGATTGCGCGAGAACCCGGGCCGTATCGAGGAGGAGGGTATCCGGCGGGCGCACGCCGCGCTGGCCAGCGCCGACGCCGTGTTGCTGATCCAGGATTCAACCGACGAAGAAGACCACGAACTGCACGAACACCTGCCGAAGGGCGTGCCGGTCACCATTGTTCGCAACAAGGTCGACCTGACCGGCGAACCGCCCGGGAAGCTCGACGAGGACACGGTGAACATCTCGGCGAAGACCGGCGACGGCGTCGACGCGCTGCGCGAACGCATCCGGGAACTGGCCGGCTACGAATACAGCGGCGAGGGGGCGTTCACGGCGCGCCGCCGCCACGTCGAGGCGCTGGAGCGGGCGGCCGTGCACTTCGAGACCGGCCGCACGGCACTCGAGGAGGCCCGGGCCGGCGAGCTGCTCGCCGAGGAGCTGCGGCTCGCCCACCACGCTCTCGGAGAAATCACCGGCGCCTTCACGTCCGACGATCTGCTCGGACGAATTTTCTCCGAGTTTTGTATCGGCAAGTAGCGCGAAAGCGGGCGCGAGCCTCCCGAAACCGGTCGAAATCAGCGCTTCATCAGTACGAAATCAGTTATTTGCACGCCGCGGGCGCCATCATGGAAGCGTGGAATATCAGGGTCTCTGGCCATCGGCACCGACGTGCATTATGTCAATAACGCGCAGACTGATAACCAGCGCACGGTATTGCCGGACCACTATCGGTACAACGGCGGCGCGTGGCGAGGTGTCACGCGTATCGTGTCGCTACGCAGCAAACCAGTAAACAGAGGACTCAAACATGAAGAAATACTTCGCGGGGGCGCTAATGCTCTTTATGTCGATTCCGGCGCTGGCCGAATCGCCGGATTACAACTACGTACAGCTCGCCTGGCAGAAGGTCGAGTTGGACGACAATTTCCTGGACGTCGATGGTGATGGCTTTGGCGTTGCCGGTGCGTTCGAGGTTGCGGACAACTGGCATGTGATCGTCGCTTACGACGACATCGGCTTCGATTTCGGCGTGGATCTCGAGGAGCTGTCCGCCGGGTTCGGTTATCACGCCGACATTTCGGCTAACACGAGCTTCTTCGGCGAACTCGCGTTCGTTCGATTCGAGGTTAGTGCGCCGGGGCTGGGCTCGGCCGACGAGGACGGTTTCGGGATCCGTATCGGCCTGCGCAGCAACGTGACGCCGAACGTTGAACTCGAAGGCAGCGCGTCTTACGTCGATCTCGGCGACGGCGCCGACGGTTCAGCCGTTGCCGGCGCCGCGTGGTACCGGTTCACGGAGACTTTCGCCGTCGGTCTGTCCGCAGGCCTTGAAGAAGATGTGACGGCATTCGGTATCGGCGCACGCCTGTACTTCTGATACGACGTCGCTTTGGCGATTGGCTGTCCCTTCCCGTGTGGCAGCCGACACCCGGGCCCCGCTTCGGCGGGGCCCTCTTTTGAGCGATCGTGCTTAAGCCACGGCGGTCAGGGGTGGTATCGAGGTTCGTTGATCGACATCTCGGTGACCGGGCCATACTTTGCAACCTGCTCGCGGATCGCATCGGCATCGCCGATCAGTACGAAGACCAGCTCGTCACCCTTCGGGTATACCTCGTCGATAACGGCCGCGACCGACTCCGGGGTAGCGGCCGCCAGCTCGTTGCCGTAGTCATTGATATACGAGGCGTCGAGCCCGTAGGTCTCCAGGATCGAAAAGATGCCTGCCAGCTGCGACGCCGTTTCGAGGTCCGGCGGAAATTGCCCCATGACGTAATTTCGCGCGGAGGCGATCATGGCTTCATCGAGCCCCGAGTCGCGCAGCCGACCCAGCGTGCCGAGCGCCACATCGAGCGCTTCGACCGTCGTGCCGGTTTCGGTGAACGACGAAACAAAGACCGAGCCCGGTTGCGCGAAGCGACCGAGCTGTGACGAGGCGGAGTAGCTCAGGCCGGACTCGACTCGCAGATCGGTCATGAGCATCGACGTGAACCGGCCGCCAAACACCGTGTTGGCGAGATTGAGTTCGGCGCGGCGCGGAAAATTTCGGGACACGCCGACATTGCCAATGCGGAAGTAGGTCTGCGTTGCGCCCGGCTTGTCGACAAGCAATACACGGTTGCCGGTAGCCCGCTCAGGCGCCGGCACATCCGGCAGCGCACCGACAGCCGCCTCCCAATCAGCGAAGGCTGCCGTCAGCAACTCCTGCAGGGTTGCCCGGTCGAAATCGCCGACGACGACAATTGTCAGGCGGTCACCGCCGAAGAAATCGTTGTAGTACCCGCGCACGTCATTGTGCGTGATGTTCGCGAGCGATGACTCACTGCCGCTTCTCGGGTTGCCGTACGGGTGCTCGCCGAACAGGAACGCGTTTGCGTAGGACGGCAGCAAGTTGCTCGGGTCCGAGCTCTTTGCCGCCTTGATCAGGTTGATCGTGCGGTCGCGAAGCTTGCTGAACTCGCTGCGATCGAGCGTCGGGCGGCGCAGCATGTCGGCGACCAGCTCGACCATGAGAGCGGCGTCTTTCGACATGAACTCGGCCGAGACCGCGAATGACTCGAGGGTCGCCGCCGCATCGAGCTCGCCGCCAACGGCTTCCACGGCCTCGGCAAATTCTGCCGCCGAGCGTTCCCCGGCGCCTTTCTCGAGCAGACCGGCAAGCAGGTTGGCGAGGCCGTGCTTGTCGGCCGGGTCCGCCACCGCGCCACCGCGAATCGTTGCCTCGAGGCCGATGAGGGGCACATCGTGTCGCTCGACCAACAGCAGGGTCGTACCGTTTTCGAGCACGACGCGCTCGGCATCCGGCAAGGAGACGCCCTGGGCCAGGGCCGTACCGCCCGCCAGCAGCGTGTACAGGAGCACGATTATCCGGGTGCGCATCATTCGTCTACCTCCGCAGCGCGCAGCACGCCGACGGTTAATCGCCGGTCGTCAAACACCTTCGCCGCTACGGCCATGACGTCGGCCGTGGTCATCGCAGCAAGCTGCCTCGGCAGGTCGAATGCCAGCTCGTAGTCGCCCAGGAAGACCTCGGCGTTGCCGAGGATCGAGGCCTTGCCGTCGATGGTCGCCAACTCTCGCCAGTAGTCTGCCATGATGATGTTGCGCGCCTTCGCCAGCTCGGCATCGCTGATGCCCTCGGTCGCGGCCCGCCGCAGCTCTTCCATCATGCGTTTTTCGACCGCCGCGACATCGGCCCCCGGCGGAAGCGTCAGGAAAAAGTACACCAGCCCGGGGTCGAAGCCCTGCATCTGGTAACTGCCGACAGACAAGGCAATCTGTTCCTGCTCGACGAGCGCCTGGTGCAGCCGTGACGATGCGCCGCCCGCGAGCACGCGCAGCAACACCGTCATCGCCAACGTGTCGGGATCGTCCGCGGCCGTACCGTGAAAGGCCATGTGCAGAAGCGGTGTCTGTGCGTCGGTTTCGATCAGCAACCGTCGCGTTCCGTGCTGCTCGGGCTCTGTCGTCGTGACGGGGTCCGGGGGGTCCTGCGCGGGGATCTTGCCGAACAGCGCGCGCGCCTTTTCGAAGATGTCCTCGGCTTCGACGTCGCCGGCGAAGACCATCGTCAGGTTGTTCGGGGCGTAGTACGTTTTGAAAAAGCTTTCGAGGTCTTCCTGTGACCAGTTTTCGATATCGGACTGCCAGCCGATGACCGGGAACTGGTAGGGGTGCGCGATGTACGCGGTGGCCAGCATTTGCTCGAACAGCCGCCCGGTGTTGTCATTGTCGACGCGCAGCCGCCGTTCGGAGTTAACGACGCCGCGCTCGGATTCGACGACATCCGGGTCGATGGCAAGGTTCGCGAGACGGTCGGCCTCGAGATCGAAAATCACGTCGAGCGCCGAACGCGGAAACCAGTCCTGGTAAACGGTCAGGTCGCTCGATGTGTAGGCGTTGTTGGAGCCACCGGCGGCTTCCATCGTGCTGTCGAATTCGCCCTGCGCACGCTTCTCGGTGCCATTGAACATCATGTGTTCGAAAAAGTGGGCGAGCCCGGTGATGCCCGGGTATTCGTTACGGCCGCCGGCGCGCACAAAGTTGTAGAAGACGACGTTCGGAATATCGTGGTCGGGCCAGACGATGATGCGCAGGCCGTTGTCGAGCGTGTACGAGCGAATCTCCTGCGGCACGTCCGGGCTGTTTGGCGACTCGTACAGCGGCTCGGGTTTGAGCGGGGAGATTTCCTCGATGTTCGGAAACTCGAACGTGGGCAGCAGCCGCTCGCCGATCAGCGCCATGATACCGAGAACGGCCAGTACGGCCATCGCCGCGTTGAGCTTCTGGCCGGTCTTGAACACGATCGACTGCGTCTGGTCGACGTCGAGCGTCTTCTTGATGCCGGCCGGCGTGATCTCGTAAGTCCACGCGAAGATCAGCGCGACGGGGTAGCCGATCAACAGGACGAGCAATACGTATTCGTTGGCCCAGGACGGCGCACCCAGCGCCGTCAGAGGGCCACCCACCAGCCAGACGATGAGGGCCATCGCCAGTGCATACAGCAGCGCGACCTTCAGGACGTTGCGCCGCCTAAGTTCGGAGAACAGAGCCATATAATTCTTCTTATCGCCGGGCCGCCAATGGTGACCCAAATCGAGGCCCGGGGCCAGACCCCACCCGCCAGGGCCAGACCCTGTCGGACAGGGCCAGACCCCACCCGCCGGGGCCGTACCCCGGCGGGTGGGGTCTGGCCCTGCTAGCCGAGCAGGCCTTCGCGGCGGTAGAGGTGCGCGCAGGCCCAGGTCAGCAGCGCGCCGGCGGTGAGCGTCGACAGGACCGAGATCGTGACGTGCAACGCATTGATCGGCTCGTTTTTCACCATGTCGACGAGGATCAGGTGCTGGCTCAGCGACGGCACGAACATGAATTCGAGTTGCGGCCTGAGCGTCAGGATGCTGACGATCAGGATCGGCAGCGTCGGCGCAACCAGCACAACGCTGAGCCACGTCTGCGCCTCCTTGTAGCTCTTCGTAAAGCTCGCAACGAGCGTCATCAACGACGCGCCCAGGAGTATGAAGGGGCACAGCAGCAGAAGCGCCGCCGCCACGACGGCCAGCGAAAAGTTCGGGGTCATGCCGAGCTGTTCCAGCGGCATGAATTTCAGCACGACGTAAAACGACAACAGGCTCAACGTCAGCGAAAACGCCATGAAGACGCAGGTCGCCGCGATCTTGCCGAGGATCAACTGGCCGCGCGTTACCGGCAGCGACAACAGTGGCTCAAGGGAACCGCGTTCGCGCTCGCCGGCCGTCGTGTCGATGGCGAGGTACATGCCGCCCATCAGCAACGCAAAAATAAAGAAGTAGCTCATCATGCCGAGCAACATTGCCGAGCGACCGCTCGGCGTCGACACATCGATATCGTCAATGTTCAACGGCCGCAGCATCATCGGATTGATGCCACGCGCCGAAATGCGAATGGACGCAATCTCCTGGCTGTAAGCGTACAGCGCATTGCGAGCCCGACGGGCATCGCGGTCCCCGGTGGTATTCGCCTGGTCGGAGTACAGCTCCACTGTCGCGGGAATCGTATTCGCGAGATCGTCGCCGAAATTGTCAGGGATCAGCAGGACGGCGTCATGCTCGCCGGTCTTCACCGCCTCGGCGGCCGCCGCGCCGTCGGCCGGTCCGTCAACGATGTCGATGTTGCGGCTCTCGAGAAAGCGCACCAGGTTCGGCGCATGCTCGGCGCCGATGACCGGCAGCTCCATCGCGCTTTCCGCCGAGTCGAGCGAGCGCTCGATCGACAGGTTGATGACAAACGCGAACAGGACCGGGCCGAAGATCGGACCCATGATGAGAGCGGATGCCAGCGTTCGCCGATCCCGCAGGTTGTCGATGATTTCCTTGAAGAAGACGGTCAGCAGCGTTGCCATTACTCGTCCTCCACGCGTTCGATCGCGGCCACGAACGCATCCTCGAGGTCGTCGCAGCCGGTGCGCTCACGGATGCCGTCAACGGAGTCGTCGATGGCGACCTGGCCGTTGGCGATGATGCAGATGTCGTCGCACAGCGCCGCAACCTCCTGCATGACGTGGCTGGAGAACAACACGCAACGGCCATCGTCTTTCAGCTTGAGGATGAGTTCGCGCAACGAGCGTGTCGCCATGACATCGAGGCCATTGGTTGGCTCGTCGAGTACGACGTTCTGTGGATCATGAACCAGCGCACGCGCCAGCGACACCTTCGTTCGCTGGCCCTGCGAAAACCCCTTGGTGCGGCGGTCGGCGAAGTCATCGATCTCGAGCATCCGGACGATGGCGTCGACCTTGTCGTCGATGATGCCCCGATCCATGCGGCACAGTCGTGCATAGTACGCAATGTTCTCTCGCGCCGTCAGGTGCGGGTACAGGCCGGCGCCGTGTGGCAGCGCGCCGATGCGCTGTCTTGCCGTCAGGCTGTCGGCAACGACGTCGGCGCCGTCGATCACGGCCGAGCCCTCGTCGGGCTTCAGCACCGTGTAGAGAATGCGCAGCGTGGTCGACTTGCCGGCCCCGTTCGGCCCCAGCAACCCGGTGATCTTGCCGTCCGGCGCATCGAAGCTGACGCCGCGCACCGCGCGCACGTCGCCGAACGATTTATGAACGTTATCCACCCGGATCATGGCGCCGGCCCCGAAAAGTCGAGGAAGAACGGCATCACGAAGCTGCGCTCCATGCACTCGGTGTCGAGCTCGGCCGTATCGGCCGCGGCAACAAAGTCCGAAACGATGCCCGGCATACAACCGACGGCGATCTGGCCGTGACCCTGGTCAACGCCGACGAGGTGCGTGGCGTTGCTCATTTCGACCATCGCGAGCTCGGCATAGGCAGGCGGCGTAATCGGGTCGGCATCACCGGACAACAGCAGGACCGGCAGGTCGGTGGCCAGCGGCGCCTTGAAACCCTCATCGATCGGCCCGACCGGCCAAATGCTGCAAATCGCCCGCAATGCATCCATCTGCAACGGCCCCATGTAACTGGCCTGCAGTGCCGCATAGTCGACGTCAGCGTCGTCCACGAATGGCAGGTCTTCAGCGCACATCACCGAGTTGTGCATGCCGATCGACAACGCATCCGTCAGGCCGATCATCGTCATCGCGAATTGTGACGCCAGCGGAACATAGCGGCCTTCACCGGCCTCGTGCACCAGCAGCGGGATCAGCGAAACACCGCGCGGGTTGTAGGCAAGCAAGCGAATCGCGACGGCAAATTCGTTGATGCCGAACGAAATCTCCTCGGGACGCCCGGTGCTCGGGTGCGGTACGACGAGGTCGACCGGTGCGGTGCGCAGCGCAGCAACGACACGATCGAAGGTCTTGTCGACATCCGGGAAGCGCGCGTTGCACGCCTCGTCACTGACACAGCGCGCGAGAATCCGGTCCACGGCTTGCTGGCTTTCGGTGGCAATCTCCGGCCCCAGAGATTTTTGCGGCGGTACGACGCCGTCGATGACCAGGGTGCGGGTCGTTTCCGGGTAGCGTCGTGCAAAGTGCTGCGCGACACGAGACCCGTAGGAAACGCCGTACAGGTTCAGCGCCGGGTAGCCGAGTGCCTCACGCACCGCATCGAGATCCCGCACGGCGACGCTGGTCGTAAAGAAGCGCGGGTCGTGCGGCAGCTCGTCGAGACACTGCTGCGTGTAGCGGACCGTGAGCTCGGGCGAGTACTGGCCCTCGACGACGTCCTCGTCGAAGTCGCAATCCATCGTTGCCGACGCGCCGGTGCCGCGCTGGTCAACGAGCAGGATGTCCCGGTTGCGTCGCAGCTCTTCGAATGCGTGCGCATATGCCGTGTAAAACTGCACGCTGCCCTGCCCGGGGCCGCCGGCGATCGGCACGACCGGGTCCGGTTCCGGCGTCAGGTTCAGTGCCGGCACGACCGCGATGCGGAGATCGATCTCGCCGGCAACCTCGCCCGACGGATCGAGCGGGCGCGTCAGCGTACCGCAGCGCGCCTTCATGCCGGGCATACCGGGACCGGCGCTGATCCGGCAATCTTCGAGCTCCACCACCTGGGCTGACAGGCCGCCGGTCAGGAGCAAGGCGAACACTGTGAGGATGGATCGAAGCATGGACGAGATCCCGCGCGAAAACAGCGCGCTATCTTGTACTCAGGTCCCGGATTAGTAAAGTTTGGCCGGCACCGAGGCGCAACTCAATTCGCGCCGGTTTTGCCGGCAGGCTGCTAGAATCCCGGCCCCTGGTACGAGAATACTGGTTACTATTTGACCAATGCCTGAGCACTACGACGTCATCGTGATTGGCGGCGGCCACGCCGGAACGGAAGCTTGCCTCGCTGCCGCACGGGCGGGTGCGCGCACGCTGCTCGTCACGCAGAAAATAGCGGCGCTCGGCCAGATGAGTTGCAACCCGGCCATCGGCGGCATCGGCAAGGGTCACCTGACGAAAGAGATCGATGCACTCGGCGGCGCCATGGCGCGGGCGATCGACCGGGCCGGCATCCAGTTCCGGACGCTGAATGCCTCCAAGGGGCCGGCCGTGCGGGCAACCCGGGCGCAGGCCGACCGCGAGCTGTACCGCGCCGCAATCGGCACGATCGTGCGCAGCCAGCCGGACCTCGACCTGCTGGAAGACACGGTCGGCGACCTCATCGTGACGGGCGACCGGGTCGCCGGCGTCATTACCGAAACCGGAAGTCGCATTGCGGCGAAGACCGTGATCCTGACGGTCGGCACTTTTCTCGGTGGCCGGATCCTGGTCGGCAGGACGGAGCAGGCGGGTGGCCGAGTCGGCGACGCCCCGTCCAATGCGCTCGCCGCGCGCCTGCGCGAGCTGCCCTTCAATGTCGCACGCCTGAAGACCGGCACGCCACCACGCCTCGACGGCCGCTCCCTCGATTACGAGCGCATGCAGGAACAGCCCGGGGACAATCCGATTCCGGTGTTTTCGTTTCTCGGCGAACGGCGCCAGCATCCGGAGCAGGTGTCCTGCTGGATCACGCGGACGACAGAGGAAACGCACGACATTATTCGCGAGTCGCTCGACGAGTCGCCGATGTACACCGGACTCATCGAGGGGGTCGGGCCGCGCTATTGCCCGTCCATCGAAGACAAGATCGTGCGTTTTGCCGACAAGTCGTCGCACCAGATATTCGTCGAGCCGGAAGGCCTCACGACCGACGTCGTGTATCCGAACGGCATTTCCACGAGCCTGCCGGCCGACATACAGGAACGATTTGTACGCTCGATCGTCGGTTTCGAAAGCGCCGTCATTACGCAGCCCGGCTACGCGATCGAATACGACTATTTCGATCCGCGCGACCTCAGGCCGACGCTGGAGACCAAGCACATCGACGGCCTGTATTTTGCCGGCCAGATCAACGGTACGACGGGCTACGAGGAAGCGGGCGCGCAGGGCCTGCTCGCGGGCGCCAACGCGGCACGCCAGGCGGGCGGTGACGAGGGCTGGTTTCCGCAACGTCACGAGGCGTACATCGGCGTGCTCATCGACGACCTCATTACACGCGGCGTGTCTGAGCCGTATCGCATGTTCACGAGCCGCGCCGAGTACCGGCTGATGTTGCGCGAAGACAATGCCGACCTCAGGCTGACGCCGGCGGGGCGCGACCTGGGTCTCGTCGATGACGCACGCTGGACGATATTCAATCGCAAGCGCGACGCGGTCGCCGCCGAACAGGAGCGCCTGAAGAACCTCTACGTCCACGATGCCGGCGTCGACGCGCTGACGCTTCTGAAGCGCCCCGAGTCGACCTACACCAACGTCACCGCGCGCGCAGGAATCGGACGCCCGGAGAGCGCCCTGCCCGACGAGCAGCGCGAACAGGTCGAGTTCCAGGTGGAGGTACAGGCGAAATACCAGGGCTATATCGATCGGCAGGAGCGCGAGATCGCACAACACGCGAAGCAGGAGGCGCTGTGCCTGCCGGCCGACATCGACTACGCCAAAATCGACGGGCTCTCGAACGAGGCACGCCAGAAACTCAGTGCGGCCCGCCCGGCAACGCTCGGGCAGGCATCGCGCCTCGAAGGCATGACGCCGTCAGCCGTGTCGCTGTTGCTGATCCACCTGAAAAAACGCCAGTTGAAGAAGAGCGCCTGAGGCCGACTCCCGGCCCGGGCGATCGGGTATGCTTCGTGCTATGAAAATTACGCGCCTCCTTACGCTCGCCGCCCTGCTGTTTGTTGCTGCCTGCAGCGGCCCATCCGACAACGACGATTACGGTGCCGTCCTCAAGCGTGGCCTGCTTTCCGAGCCGGAGTCCCTCGACATCCACAAGGCGCACAGCATGCAGGCCTCTGAAGTGCTGCGCGATATCGGCGAGGGCCTTGTCGGCTACTCGGCGTCGGGCGAGCTGGTCGCCGGCGCAGCAGAGAGCTGGGAGATTTCGGACGACGGGCTGACGTACACGTTCCAGCTGCGTGAAGACGCAAAATGGTCCAACGGCGACCCGGTCGTTGCGCAGCACTTCGTCGATGGCATGCAACGGCTCGCCGATCCCGCAACAGGCGCGTTCTATGCGCAGTTCCTGTCGGACATCGCTGAGCTCGGCGCACTCGACGACCATACGCTGGTCATCGGTCTCGCGCGTCCGACACCGTACCTGCTCAGCCTGCTGACGCACCCGGCGACGTTCCCGGTTCATCCGCCGAGCCTTGCCGAGCATGGCGAGACGTTTGCCCGTCCTGGCCGCCTGGTCTCCAACGGCGCTTATCGTCTCGTCGAATGGACCCCCGGATCGCAGATAACCCTCGAGCGCAATGAGCACTACTGGAACGACAGCAACACCGCGATCGACACCGTGCAGTATTTCATCATCGTGCAGGGTGCGGCCGAGCTTGCTCGCTACCGCGCCGGCGAGTTGCACACGACTGGCGGTATTCCGCCCGAAAGTTTCGAGCAGGTCAAAGAGGAGCTTGGCGACCAGCTGCGCCTGGCGCGTAATCTCGGCCTCTACTACTACGGCTACAACCTGACGAAACCGCCGTTCGAGAACAGTCCGCAACTGCGACAGGCGTTGTCGATGGCGATCGATCGCGAACAGCTCGTCGAAAAAGTAACGCGTCGCGGCGAAGAGCCCGCCTACAGCTGGGTCCCGCCCGGCGTCGACAACTACGAGCCGCCGCAACTCAGCTACGCTGCACTGACGCAGGAAGACCGCAACCAGATCGCGCGGCGCCTCTACAAGGAGGCGGGCTACAGCGACGATAATCCGCTGCAGATCGAGCTGCGCTACAACACGTCCGATGCGCAGCAGCGTGTCGCGCTCGCCATCCAGTCGATGTGGCGTGACGTGCTGGGCGTCGAGGCGACGCTGGTCAACGAAGAATTCCAGGTGCTGCTCGCAAACATGCGGGAGCGGGAGATCACGCAGGTGTTTCGCGCCAGCTGGCTCGCCGACTACAACGATGCGCATGCGTTCCTGTCGTTGCTGCAAACGGGCAACTCGGCAAACTACCCGGCGTATGCGAGCGAAAAATTCGACTCGCTGATGCGTCGTGCCAGCGAAGAGGTCGACCCCGAGCGCCGTCGCCTGTACCTCGAGGAGGCGGAACGCGCGATGCTGGCGGATCACCCGGCAATCCCGATCTACTTTTACGTCTCCAAGCACCTCGTGCACCCGTCGATCGAAGGTTGGCAAGACAATGTGCTGGATTACCATTACTCTCAGCACCTGAGCTTCAAAGCGGCACCATAGCCGCGCTGGATCAATCACTTGCTGCGATACACCCTGCTTCGGCTGGCAGGGGCCGTGCCGACGCTGCTGTTGGTCATCGCCCTTGCGTTTCTCATGGTGCATGCTGCGCCGGGCGGGCCGTTCGATTCGGAGCAGGCGTTTCCGGCCGAGGTTCTCGAGAACCTTGAAGAAGCCTATGGCCTCGACGATCCGCTACCGACGCAGTTTGTTCGCTACCTGGGCAATGTTATTCAGGGCGACTTCGGGCCGTCGCTGCGCAAGCGCGACTACCAGGTTTCGGAACTCATCGCGGGCGCGTTTCCCGTTTCACTGCAACTGGGCGTGATGGCGATGGTCGTCGCGCTCGTGGTCGGCGTCAGCGCCGGAACGCTGGCCGCGCTGCGCCAGGGCTCATTGTCCGACCGCTTCGTCATGGCGTTCTCGATGACCGGCATCTCGATACCGGTGTTTGTCGTCGCGCCTGTGCTCGTCCTTTTACTTGCCGTGAAGTTGCAGTGGTTGCCGGCCGGCTGGGCCGGCACAGGTGGCGCGTCAAAGTATGTGCTGCCGGTCATTACGCTGGCGCTGCCGCAAATCGCCTACATTGCGCGCCTGACGCGCGCCAGCATGATCGACGTCCTGGGCCGCGACTACATCCGGACGGCGCGCGCGCAGGGTCTCGATACGCTGACCGTTATTCGTGTACACGCACTGCGACCGGCGATGCTGCCGGTGCTGTCCTACCTCGGGCCGGCGATCGCTGCAATTCTTACGGGCTCGGTCGTCGTCGAGCAGGTGTTCGGTATTCCCGGCATCGGTCAATTCTTCGTTGACGGCGCCCTCAACCGCGACTACACGCTCGTGCTCGGTATCGTGATCCTGTACGCGACACTGATCATCGCGCTGAACCTCGTCGTCGACATTTTCTACGGTCTGCTCGATCCGCGCGTGCGCACCCGATGAAAAAGAGCATCGGCATATTGCTGGCCGTACTGCTGGTCGCAATTGTCGGCCCGTGGTTCAGTCCGCACGACTACCTGACGACGAACTTCGATGCGACATTGCGCGCGCCGACGTGGGCCGGACTGCACGTCTTCGGCACGGACGACCTCGGCCGGGACGTGTTTGTACGCACGATGCTCGGCGTCCGCATGACACTACTGGTTGCGATCGTCGCGAGCATCGTAAGCCTGATTATTGGCGTGACGTGGGGCGCTGTCGCCGGCTACGTCGGCGGGCGCGTCGACGCCGTCATGATGCGCTTTGTCGACACGCTGTATGCGCTGCCATTCATCTTTTTCGTCATCCTGCTGATGGTCGCGTTCGAGCGAAACTTCATGCTGATCTTCGTCGCGATCGGCGCGATCAACTGGCTGGACATGGCGCGCATCGTACGCGGGCAGACGCTGTCGCTGCGCGAGCGCGAGTTTGTCGAGGCGGCGCGCCTTACGGGCGTCAGTACGCCCGGCATTATATTCCGGCACATAGCGCCGAATCTCGTCGGCATCGTCGTCGTGTACGTCACGCTGACGATCCCGCAGGCAATTCTCGTGGAATCGTTCCTGAGTTTTCTCGGGCTCGGTATCCAGGAGCCGCAAACCTCGTTGGGGTCGCTCGTCAACAGCGGCACGAATTACATGGAGAGCGCGTCGTGGTTGCTGCTGATCCCGGCAACGATCCTCGCGCTGATCCTGGTGAGCTTCAACTTCCTTGGCGACGCGTTGCGCGACCATTTCGACGCGAGGCAGGTGCAATGAGCCTGCTCGATGTCACGGGGCTGACGATCCGCTATGGCGACTCGACCGTTGTCGATAACGTCGACATTTTCATTGAGCGTGGCGAATCGGTCGGGCTCGTCGGCGAATCCGGGTCGGGCAAGTCGCAGTCGGCGCTCGCAATACTGGGTCTGCTGCCGCCACAGGCGCACGTCAGTGGCAGCATCGCCTTTGACGGTGTTGAGCTGCTCGGCGCCGACGAAGCTGCCCTCAATGCGTACCGCGCACGCCGCATCGGGATGGTGTTCCAGGACCCGATGCAGGCTCTGAACCCGTACCTGCGAGTGGGTCGACAGCTCGGGGAGATTTTGAAGGCCCACGGCATCGCGCGGAACGGCGAAAAGGAGGCGCGCGTCGTTGACGCGTTGGCACGCACCGGCCTGCCGGACCCGAAGCGCCAGTTACGCGCGTTTCCGCACGAGCTTTCCGGCGGCATGCGCCAGCGCGTCATGCTGGCGGCGGCGCTGATCGCCGAGCCGGACCTGCTTATCGCCGATGAACCGACGACGGCGCTGGATGTTACCGTGCAGGCGCAGATACTCGACCTGCTCGAGGAGATCCGTGACGAAACGGCGCTATTGCTGATTACCCACGATCTCGGCATCGTCGCCGGCCACTGCGAGCACCTGATCGTCATGGAGCGCGGCAAGGTTGCGGAAGCAGGACCGACGACCTCGGTGTTTTCCGCGCCGCGGCACGAACACACTCGGTCGCTGCTCGCTGCCGCCCCCCGCATCGACCGACAGGACGAGCCGGTGTCCGGTTCAGGAATCGGGCGGACAATACTGACGGTTGAAGGCGCCCGGGTCAGCTACGACGTGGAGCGACGGCGGCGGCTCGTGGCGGTCGCGGACGTCGACCTCACGGTGCGCGCGGGCGAGACGCTGGCGATCGTCGGTGAGTCCGGCTCCGGAAAATCGAGCCTGGTGCGCGCCGTGCTCGGCCTCGTGCCGATGCAGTCCGGCGTCGCGGTGTACGCCGGCGAACAACTCCGCGGCGAGGTGCAGACGCGCCCGCCGGCGCAGCGCCGCGACCTGCAGCTCGTGTTTCAGGATCCGATGAGCGCACTGAACCCGCAGATGCGCGTCGCGGACATTGTCGCCGAACCGCTGCGCGTCCACGCACCAGCGATGCCCGGCGCCGAGCGCCGGGCGAACGTCATCGGCCTGCTCGAGAAAGCCGGTCTCGACGAGAGCTTCCTGGAGCGATTTCCGCACCAGCTTTCCGGCGGCCAGGCGCAACGGGTGGCGATCGCGAGAGCGCTGATTCTCGAGCCGAAAGTCCTCGTCTGCGACGAGGCCGTTGCGGCGCTCGACGGTACGGTCCGGAAAAAGGTGCTCGCGCTGTTGCAGGCGGTGCAGCGCGAAACCGGGCTGGCCATCCTGTTTATCTCGCACGACCTTGGCGTCGTCCGCTCGATCAGCCATCGCGTTGCCGTGATGTACATGGGGCGGCTTGTCGAGGTCGCAGACAACGATGTCCTGTTCGGTTCGCCGCGCCACCCGTACACCCGCGCACTGATCAGCGCGGTGCCGGTACCGGACCCCCGGGTCCCGCCAAAGTCAGCGCCGCTGCGCGGTGAAATCCCGTCGTTGCTGAACCCGCCATCCGGCTGCGTGTTTCACCCGCGCTGCAACCTGGCGATCGAGCAGTGCGGGACTGCACCGGCAACGCGCGACATTGACGGCAGCCGTGTCGCGTGCCATCGCGCGGATGAAACGGCCGGCTAGAACAGGCCTGGTGGCAATACGGTCGGTGCACCGTTGATCGTCAACACACCGGAATCGAGCTTCGCGTCCATCACGTAGTGATCGCCGTCTTTCTGCAGGTAGCCTGCCGCAACGACGCCGCCCATTTGCGGATTCAGTGATGTCGCCATCATGACCAGCGCCTCGGGGATGCGGATGTCCACGCTGCCCTTCGTTTTCAGCAACAACGACGTCCACTCGAACGTGTCACGGTCCTGGCCCTCAATAGACAGCGACGCCACCGTTGCGATGGTGCCCATCGGCACCGTGACATCGAGCTGCGGAACGTCGATCCTGAGTCCGGCGGCGACAAGGTCTTTGGCCTGCGGCTCCAGGGCCTGCATGAGCTGGTCCGAGGCCTGGCCGTTCGACATCGACTGCGCAGCGGCGATGAACCGCCCGAACGCGGCGGCATCGAAGTCGGAATCGGCGCGCACCGTGTAAGTGACGTCGCCGAACCCGGGTACGGTCATCGCGTCCATCCTGAACGTGCCATCACTGATCGCGCGGTCGCCGTCGACACGCGTTGAGCCCGTCAGCGAAACCCCGTTGATGGTGACGGCGGAGAGTCCACCACTGTCGACGCTGACCGAGTTGACGTCAGCGCTGACATCGCCGGTAAAAAACCCGTACGCCGACGGCGCCTGGTTGCCGGCAAACGTAATCGGGCCGAGCGTCATGACGTTGCCGCCTTCAGTGACAGACGCGCCGCCGACATCACCTTTGAACGTGTAGCCGCCACCGGCGGCATCGGCGGTAATGTCGATGGTCGTCGGTTCCCAGCTCATCGAGCCGCCCTCGAGGTCCTGCGACCCGGCTTCGAGCACGTATTGCGACGCCAGGTCGCCGTCGAGAGCGACGTTGCTGTAAATGGTCCCGGGAATGTCGATCAACTCGCCGTCCTCGAGCTCCAGCCGCAGCGTCGACACGGCGCTGCCGAGGCCGGGTGCGAGCGAGCCCTTGTCCCGGGACATCGACGTCACCGGGATGATGCCGTGATCCATGCGCGTGTTGATGACGAGTACCGGCAGTTTCGTGGTCTGCTCGCCGGCAAGTGCCGTGAATGCATCGCGCATGCTGCCGCGGCCGAGCTCGATGCGATGTTCACCTTCTGACGAGAACCACCCACGGTCGAAGCCGGACGACGTGATGACGAGCTCACCGGACTGGTCGACCGCACGGGCGAGGTTGTCGTCCACGCTTTGCTCGGCCAGTTTGCCGATGATCCCGGGTGATACGATCACCACGAGCGCCAGCACTACGATGAGCGCCACTACACCTTTTTTCACGTCGAATCCCCGTCGCCGCAGCAGAATTCGCCGATGCTAGCATGCCTGTCGGGTATCGCCGGATCGTTGTGCTGGAAATGCGGCACAACTGTCTCTACCATAGCGCCCTCAAGATCGGCGCGGGATTCGTCCGTCAGCCGGAAAAGCCAGAAAAATCAAGTGATTACGAACATGAAGATCGTAGCTAGAGCCGCCGCACTGCTGTTCGCAACAGCAATTTTCACGCAGCCTGTACTCGCCGACGGCGATATCGAGGCCGGAAAGGAGATTGGATACAGCTGCCTGGGCTGCCACGGTATCGAGGGCTACCGCAATGCGTATCCGTCGTATCGCGTGCCGAAACTCGGCGGACAACAGGCGGGCTACCTCGTAATCGCGTTGCAAGGCTATCGCGACGGTACCCGCAAGCACCCGACGATGGAGGGCCAGGCAGCCAGCCTGTCCGACCAGGAGATCGAGGATGTTGCGGCCTATCTCGCGAGCCTCGGCAACGACACGGTCGCTGAAGGCGGCAGCGACGCACCGCCATTCGAGAAAGCGGCCGCGTGTGCTGCGTGCCATGGCGCCAACGGTATCAGCGTCAACGCCGCCTGGCCGACGCTCGCCGGACAACACGAGGACTACCTCGCCAAGGCGCTTGCCGAATACCGTGACGGAACCCGCAAGGACCCGGTCATGACCGTGCAGGCCGGGCTGATCGAGTCCGATGCCGACGTCGCGCTGCTTGCCGAGTACTTCGCGAGCCTCGAAGGCCTCGAGACGACCAAGCCGTAATCCGTGCCGGGTCACCGCGCCCACACGACCACGCTGAACGACGACATCGTCGCCGTCGACACCGAGTACGCGCGTCCGCTGCAGGATGCCAGTCACCTCGTGATAGAAAACGGTCGTGGCGCGTTTGTCGACACCGGGGCCAATAACGCCGTACCGCTGCTGCTCGATGCGCTCGCGCAAAGCGACCTCGATGCCGGCGACGTCGACTTCGTTTTCCTGACGCACATTCATCTCGATCACGCGGGCGGCGCCGGGCTGCTGATGCAGCACCTGCCCAACGCGCGTTGCGTCCTGCACCCGCGGGGTGCAAAGCACATGATCGACCCGACGAAACTCGTCGCCGGCACGATTGCCGTGTACGGGGAGGAGGCGACACGCGAACTCTATGGCGACATCGTGCCGCTCGACGGTGGCCGGGTCATCGTCACCGACGACGAGCAGTGGTTCGAGCTGGGCGGGCGCCGTCTGCAGGCGTTTTTCACCGAGGGCCATGCCCTGCATCACTATTCGCTCTATGACGAGCGCGCGAACGGCGTGTTCAGCGGCGACAGTTTCGGCATTTCCTACCGCGAACTCGATACGGCTGCGGGCGAGTTCATATTCCCGTCGTCGACCCCGACGCATTTCGACCCTGACGCCGCGCATCGCGCGTATGACCGCATCATGGGATACGACCCGCAGTACGTTTACCTGACACACTACAGCCGCGTGTCAGACCTCGGACGACTTGCCGACGACCTGCACGCCGGCGTCGATGCGTACGTCGCGATGGCTCTCGAGCACCAGGGCGCTGACAACCGTCTCGACGCGATCAAGGTATCGATGCACGACTACTTTGCCGCGCGCCTCGAAGCGCACGGTTATTCCGGCGGCGAAGATGCGATGCGGGCAACGCTTGCGATTGATACAGTGCTGAACGCGCAGGGCCTCGTGGCCTGGCTTGAGCGAATCGAAAAGAGGGGATGAACCATGGACCGTTTCCGGGCCTACCGAATTGACCAGAAAGACGGTGAAGTCGTTGCAGGGTTCCAGGCGCTGTCCGTCGACGACCTGACCGAGGGCAACGTCGTCGTTCGAGTTACCCACTCGACCATCAACTACAAGGATGCACTGGCCGCAACCGGTGCGGGGGCGATCCTGCGCCGCTACCCGCTCAACGGCGGCATCGACCTCGCCGGCGTGGTCGAGACCTCCGACGACGCCGAGTTTCCCGAGGGGACCGACGTGCTCGTCAATGGCTGCGGGCTCAGCGAAACGGTCGACGGCGGTTACTCGGAGTACGCGCGAGTGGACAGTGCATCGCTGGTCCGCATACCGACCGGCATGTCGGCGCACGATGCCATGCAGATCGGGACGGCGGGCTATACGGCAGCACTGGCGATCCATCGCATGGAACAGAACGGGCAATCACCGGAACAGGGACCGGTGGTCGTTACCGGCGCAACCGGCGGTGTCGGCAGCATCGCAATCGACATGCTGGCCGGCCGTGGCTACGAAGCAGTGGCCTTGACCGGCAAGGCGAACGAAGAGGCGTACCTGCGCGACATCGGCGCGTCGCGCATTTTATTGCGTGACCAGATCGACCTCGGCAAGCGGCCCATGGAAAAGGCGCAGTGGGCCGGTGCAATCGACAACCTTGGCGGCGACTACCTGACCTGGCTGACGCGGACCGTCGGCTACGGCGGCAACATTGCAAGTATCGGCCTCGCGGCGAGCCCCAGGCTCAACACGACCGTGCTGCCGTTCATCCTGCGGGCGGTGTGCCTGCTTGGCATCAACTCGGTCGACACGCCGGGCGACCTGCGTCGCCGCGTGTGGGAGCGTATCGGCGGCGACCTGAAACCGCAGCATCTGGACGTCATCGGGCACAACACCATTCCTTTCGACGACTTGCCGGCCGCCTTCCAGGCCTACCTGGACGGTGCCGTCACCGGCCGCACCGTCGTCGAAATAGGGTAGCTGCTACCTGATTAAAATACGGTAGCAGTTACCTTATTCAGGTGCCGTCGAGGAAGGTCGGGTCGAGGATCATGAGCAGGCCAATGATCGTGGTCACCCACCACAGGGCGCATACCACCAACCACGCAATGTTGGCAGCAGAGAGCCGCCTGTTGGTGGCCCCCTTGTCGTCGTGGGAGGCAAAGTTGATCGCTTTCTGTGCCTGCAATAGCAGCAACGGTTGAATGAAGACCAGCGAGAACGACCCGACTACATACCAGCCGCCAAAGTACCGGTCCGGAATCAGGCGATCATAGAAAATACTAATGAGCGCAAGGGCGACGAAAATGCTTGCAACCAGGGTCGGGTCCCAGCTGTAGTCGGCGTCGCGTTCTTTCGCCCGAATGTCGATGTCGGCGAACAGCGCGTGCGTAAAGAAGATGTAGAAAATGGCACGTGGTATCGGCCAGCTGCCGTCGCTGTCGCGCACCTTGATCAGTTGCCAGTTTTTGTAGAACCAGTACACGAAATACAGGCCGAAACTCATGATCGACAGGAGCAAGAACTTGACGGGTGCGACAACATAGTAGCGTGGACCGTCGTCGTCCGGTGGCGCTGAAACATCGGATTCGGGCGGTGCGTAGATGGACTCGGACATCACGATCTCGTGCAGCAACGGACGCGTTGCAGCATATCACCGGCCAAAACGCTTTGTTGCCCCGCCAATAGTCTTTACACTGGAAGCCGCCCTGGGGAGCGACAAGACCAATCAGTTTGCTGCTGGATACCACTTACAACATCGATACACCGGAAGGCGTCGAACTACGACTGCCGGTGGCCGGTATCGGTGCCCGGGCGCTCGCCTGGCTGGTCGACGCCGCCATCAAGACCACGGCAATCATGATCGGCTCTGTCATTTTCGCCGCGCTCGGTCGTTTCGGCGAGGGCCTGTTGCTGATCGGCATGTTCGTCCTGATGTGGTTCTACAACGTGCTGTTCGAGGTGTTCGCGCACGGCGCGACACCGGGCAAGAAGATCGTGGGTCTGCGGGTGATGAACGCTAACGGCACACCTGTCGGCTGGACCGGCTCGATGATCCGCAACCTGATTCGCGTCGTCGACAGTTTTCCGGGTTGCTACATGTTCGGCTGTATTGCCGTGCTGCTCAGCCGCAATTTCCAGCGCCTCGGCGACATGGCGGCCGGCACCGTCGTCGTGCACAGTGAGAAGGACGCGGGCCGCACGTCGTTCCATGGCGCAACGCCGATTCCCGTCAAGGTACCGCTGACGCTCGACGAGCAGCAGGCCGTCGTCAGTTTTGGCGAGCGCGCGCCACGGCTGAACCGGGATCGGGCCGAAGAGCTGGCGGAGCTCATGGAGCCGGTTTTCGGTGAGGTCAACGCCGAACAGCTTCGCGGCCACGCCGCGTGGCTGGCCGGCAGTGGGGGCCGTGAATGAAGCAGGAAGCGTTCGAGGGACGCTACTCTGAGGCCTGGGCGCAATTCGAGGCCTGGATCCAGAAGCTGGCGCTGGGCCGGTCCGCGCACCTGACGGAACCGGAAAGAGAGGAGATCGCCCGCGACTTCCCGGCGCGCTACCGGCAGGTTTGTCACCATCTGGCGCTGGCGCGTGCACGCCGCTACAGCGTCGGGTTGCAGCAGCGCCTGAACAAGCTCGCACTCGACGGGCACCAGTACCTGTACCGCGCGCGCATCCCGGTGTTCGGCGCGATGCTGCGCTTTGTCGTCTCCGGATTTCCGCGCGCCTTTCGCGAGCAGTGGCGTTACATGCTCGCATCGGCGTTGCTGTTTTGCGTACCGATTGCGGGCATGGCGGCGGCCGTCGTCATAAATCCCGACCTCATCTACTCGCTACTCGAGCCGGGGCAGGTCGCACAGATGGAGGAAATGTACGACCCGGCCAATGATGTGATCGGCCGGGAGCGCAGCGCCGATACGGATGTCATGATGTTCGGCTACTACATCATGAACAACATCAGCATCGGTTTCCGGACGTTTGCCGGAGGCCTGATGTTCGGCATCGGCAGCATGTTTTTCCTCGGCTTCAACGGGCTCTACTTCGGTGCCGTCGCGACGCACCTGACCAAGGCCGGGTTTTCATCGACGTTTTGGCCGTTCGTCGCCGGTCACAGCGCCTTCGAGCTCACGGCGATCGTGATATTCGGCGGTGCCGGCCTGATGATCGGTATGGCGGCGCTCGCCCCCGGACGCAAGACCCGCTGGCACGCGATTCGCGATCGAACGCTGGATGCGATGCCGCTGGTTTACGGCGGCACGGCGATGCTCGTCGCGGCAGCGTTCGTCGAGGCATTCTGGTCATCGACGACCTGGCCGCCGATCAACTTCAAGATCGCCATCGGCCTGTTTCTCTGGCTCGTCACGCTGCTGTACTTCGCACTGATGGGGCGCCGTGAACCTTGATGCCGTAACAGCCGAGCTGCGGCCGCGCGGCCCGTGGGAGGCCGTCGACTTTGGCGCACGCATGGTGCGCCGCGATGCTGCGGTCATTTACAGGGTGTGGTTCGTGACAACGCTGCCGATGCTGGCGCTGGCGACGTTTGGCATCGTTTATCTCGACAATCCGACGTGGGCGCAGATCGGCTACTGGTGGCTCGAACCGATCGTCGATGCACCGATTCTCTACATTATTTCGAGGCGCCTGTTCGGTGAAAAGACGGATGCGCGCACGGCGCTGAAAGAGGTGCCCCGACTTGCGGTGCGCAACTGGGTGTTTCTGCTGACGCCGCTGCGCTTTCACTTCGCGCGCTCGATTGCGATGCCGCTCGTACAACTCGAGCAACTGAAAGGCGCACGACGCCGGGCACGAGCCAAGGTTATGAACCAGGTGACGCTCAATCACGGCATCGGTGTCACAGCGGCCTATCAGCATCTCATACTGTCGATCTACTTCGGCATTATCCTGCTCGGGTACATGTTCATTCCCGAGGCCTACCGCGATACCGTCGGGCTCAGCTGGTTTGGCGAATTCTGGGAGAGCGACTCTACATCCGCCCACCTCCTGGGGCTGTACGTCGGCTACATTGCACAATCCGCGCTGCAGCCGTGGTTTGTCGGTGCCGGGTTCGGTCTCTATATCAATTGCCGCACGATACTCGAGGCGTGGGATGTCGAGGTCGCGTTCCGGCGCATGCTGCAACGGCGTTCGAAGCGGATCGGTGCCGCTGCTGCGATGTTGCTGCTGGCATTCTGCGTCGTGCCACAAGCGGTGCAGGCGGATGAGGAAACCATTCCCGCCTGGTGGGACGAGCAGACCATCGAGAACGCGGTGAAGACGGTGTACGACGACGAGTCGATGAAAACCGTCGAAACCCGTGAATCCTGGCAGTCAATCGACGAGGAAGCAGAGGAGGAAGCGAACGAGCGCGATTTCAGCGGTCTCGAACGCTTCATTCGCGCGATCGGCAAGTTTTTCGCGCTGCTGGTCGAGTTCGGTCTGTGGATCGTCGCCGGCCTGCTGCTCGCCGTGCTGGTGATCACCTACAAACGCTGGCTGCCGTACCTGAGCTTTGACCGACCGGAACGTCGCAGGCGCCGGCGCGTTGTACTTGCGACCGGCGAAATTACCAGAGAATCGTTGCCCGACGACCTGCCCGGAACGGTCATGTCGCTGTGGCGCGAAGGCAAGGCCCGCGACGCACTCAGCCTGTTGTATCGCGGCAGCGTCTTCTGCGCAGTCGACCAGCATGGCGTACGACTGCCAAAAAGCGCCACCGAAGGCGGCTGCCTGTCGGCCGTCGAAACGCAGTCTGCGAAACCGCATGCGGACTTCTTCGGCCGTGTCGTAATGAGCTGGAGCTGGTGCGCTTACGGTGCCCGCCCGCCATCGGATGACGTCGTGGCGGAGCTGTGCAGCGAATGGCCACGGCACTACGGGGCGACGGCATGAGACCGCTGACCGGTATTCTGCTTGTTGTCCTGGCGGGTACGTTGTTCTTTGCGTGGTTCTTCACGATGCACGAAAAGGTGGAATCCGAGATTTACGTCGGTTTCCAGGGCGAGGCGCGGGCCAACGATCACTACGCAGCGATGATGCTGTTGCACGAACTGGGCATCGATGCCGAATCATGGTCGTCCATCACGCCGACGGAATGGCTGCCGGACACCAACGACACGTTGTTCATGCGGCTGTCGGAACCGATGGCGATCGGCGAGCAGAAGAACGCGTTGCTCAACTGGGTGTCGAACGGCGGCCACCTGGTGCTGTTGCCGACTGTCGTGCAGTCGCAGGTCATCGACGATTTCCTCGCCGAGTTCGATCTGGAGCTGGTCGTACCGGTGGTTCTGCCGGATGCTGCGGAGCCCGCCTCGAACAACGACGAACCGGCTGCAGAGGACGTGGAGTCTCGCGACTTCGACGACACGTATACGCTGTCAGAGCGGTATGCGGAAAACCACATTGAGATCACGGAACCCGGCGCGCCCGCCGCCGTGATCGTTCACCAGGGCGAGACGATCGTCGCGCGGCGCGAGTACGGCAACGGGTTCGTAACGCTGGTTGCGGAAGACTACCTGTTTACGAACCACTTTCTTGACGAAAACGACAACGCGCGCCTGTTTGCCGACATCGTCGTCGGTGAGCTGGAGTCCGGCAAGGTCTGGATTGTCTATCGCAGCGCCTTCGTGCCGTTGTGGCGGGTGATCTGGAGGGCCGCGCCGTATCTCGTTGCAACGCTGGCCCTGCTGTTGGTCCTGTGGATATGGCACGCGCTGCCGGGGTTCGGGCCGAAAATCCGGCTCGAAGGCGGCGAGCGGCGGTCGATCATCGAGCACATCATGGCGAGCGGCCTGTTTGCCTGGCGGCGACGCGGGGCTGACAACCTGTATCGCAGCGCCACCCAGGCGCTGCTTCACGACGCGGACGCCAAACACCCCGGACTGACCCGCCTGTCGGCGGAAAAACAGGCCGCGAGCATTGCCCGTATAACGGGCATGCCCGTCGAAAAAGTCATGGACGCGCTGGGCGGGCTGGCGGATGGCCGGCAGCGGGACTTCACACACAGCATGCAAAAACTGCAGACCATAAGGAAAGAGTTATGACCGAGACTACGGATCCGTTCGCAGCATTGCACGGCAAGATTGCTGCGATGCGCACCGAGATCGAGAGAGCGTTCGTCGGCCAAAAGGCCGTCGTGGACGAGATCGTGATCGCGCTGCTGGCCGGTGGCCACGTGTTGCTGGAAGGCGTGCCTGGCCTCGGCAAGACCCTGCTGGTCAAGGCGATGTCGGCCGCGTTTGGCGGAAAGTTCTCGCGCATCCAGTTCACGCCCGACCTGATGCCGAGCGATGTCACGGGCCATGCCCTGTACGACCCGAAGACGGAGTCATTTCGTATTCGCCGCGGACCGGTGTTCGCCAACCTGCTGCTCGCGGACGAGATCAACCGTGCGCCGGCCAAGACTCAGGCCGCGCTGCTTGAGGTCATGCAGGAAAACCAGGTGACGATCGAGGGCAAGTCGTCGCCGGTGGACAAGCCGTTCATGACGGTCGCAACGCAAAACCCCGTCGAGCACGAAGGCACGTACCCGCTGCCGGAGGCGCAGCTCGACCGCTTCCTGATGAAGGTGTTGATCGAATACCCGGACAAGGCGTCCGAAAGCCAGATCGTCGCCGCGGTAACGACGGGGCACGTTGGCGATTCGCTCAACGTTGATGCCGTAAAGGCCGTCATGTCGACAGACGACGTCATTGCAGCACAGAAAATCGTTGCGTCGACGCGCGTCGACCCGGCGGTACTCGACTACGCGGTTCGTATCGCGCGCGAGACTCGCGAAGCGTCGGGTATTCGTATGGGGGCGGGACCGCGCGGGTCGATATCGCTGGTGCGCGCTGCGCGCGCCGCAGCCGTGATTGCCGATCGAAACTTCGTAACGCCCGACGACGTCAAGCAGATCGCGGTACCGGTACTGCGACACCGAATTGCGCTGGCGCCGGAACTGGAGATCGAGGCATACCGGCCCGACGACATCCTGTCGGACATCCTGCAAAACGTGGAAGCACCGAGAACGTGATTCCGCGCCGTCCACTGTTTCTGCTTGTCGCGATCACGGCGCTGCTGGCGCTCGGTGTCGCGGCCGCCGGGTTACCGGCCAGCTACTGGTGGACGGCATGCGGTATTACGGCAACGGTTGCCCTGGTCGATATCGCGCTCGCACGCATGGCCGTCGTGCCGGACATAGAGCGCCGCTCGCCGGGGTCGATGTCGTTGTCAAACTGGACCGACATCGAAATCGAAGTGCGCAACCCGTCGCGAAACCAGAAACTCAGGGCGAAGGTTTATGACCATCATCCGGAGACGTTCCTGGTTGAAGGAATGCCGCGGGTCGTCGAGGTTCCGCCCGGCCACTTCGCTGACGTCGGCTACCGAGTGCGCCCGACGCGCCGTGGAGCATTTTCGTACTCAGGCACGAGCCTGCGCATCGCGTCACCCCTCGGTCTGTGGTGGCGCCGGAAGTTTGTCGCGGTGCCGCACGATGTGCGCGTGTATCCGAACTACTCGACGATCTCCAAATTGCTGGCCTACGAGGTCGACAATCGCCTGCAGCTGGCCGGTGTGCGCATGAGTCGTCGCCGTGGCGAGGGCATCGAGTTTCACCAGCTTCGCGACTACCGGGAGGGCGACAGCCTGCGCGCCATCGACTGGAAGGCGACCGCGCGCATGTCGCGCCTGATCTCGCGGGAGTACCAGGACGAACGTGACCAGCAAATCGTGTTCCTGCTCGACACGGGTCGCCGTATGCTGGCGAAGGATGCAGAGCTGAGCCATTTCGATCATGCGCTGAATGCGATGTTGTTGCTGAGCTACGTCGCTCTGCGCCAGGGCGACGGCGCCGGCGTGATGACGGCCGGCCCGAATCGTTCGTGGCTGCCGCCGCGCAAAGGGCTCGACGCGATCAACAACCTGCTGAACCATGTCTATGACATCGAGCCGCAAAACGTCGAGGTGGACTACCTCGCCGCCGCCACCGAACTCGCCGTGCGCCAGCGCCGCCGCTCGCTCGTCGTCATCCTGACCAACGTTCGCGAGGAAGACTCCGAGGACCTGCGTGCAGCGACCGGGCTCCTGCGGCGCCGGCACCTCGTCATTCTCGCGAGCCTGCGTGAGGCCGTGCTCGACGAGACGCTGGCAAAACCCGTCCAGGGCTTCGACGAAGCCGTCACCTACGCGGCGACGAACCAGTACATGGAGGCGCGGCGTGAGTCACAGAACCTGCTGCGCGCGCGCGGCGTGTTCGTCGAAGACTGCCTTTGCACGGACCTGCCGTCGGCGATTACGAGTCGATATATGGCGATCAAGCGCTCCGGCCTGCTGTAGAATCGGGCTCCTTTTCCCCCCGGAGCCCTGGCGTGATGTCAAAACCGTTACTGGCCCTCGTATTTGTGGCCCTGTCGGCCGTCGCGGCTGCCGACGTGGAGCGGCGCACTCTCTACAACGGCAACCTCGTACTGGAAGACATACCGGAAATTCCGCAGGAAGTGGTCAGCGACCTGAACCGGTTCCAGAACGTTCGTTCGGCCTGGTTTCGTGCGTGGGCACCGGATGGCGAGTCCATCTACATCGCAACCGGTTTTGGCGATGTGACCTCGTTGCACCGTGTCGGCATGCCGATGGGCGTGCGCCGCCAGCTGACGTTTTTCGACGAGCCGATGGGGCAGGTCACGCGCCAGCCCGGCGGTGGACAGATATTGTTCACGCAGGACGCGGGCGGCAGCGAGTTCGCGCAGATCTTCAGTTTCGACCCGGATTCGGGCAACTACGAAATGCTCACGGATGGCGAGTCGCGCAACGGCGCCGTGCTCTGGGACCGCCGTGGCACGCGCGTTGCGTTCCAGAGTACCCAGCGCAACGGGGCATCGAACGACGTCTGGGTCATGGACCCCAACGAGCCTGACGAGGCCGAAGTCGTCCTCGAGGCGCCGGATGGTCTGTGGTGGGGCCCGGTCGAATTTTCGGCGAGCGGCAGCAAGTTGCTCGTCGTTCGCTACACGAGCATTGCAGAGTCCAGCGCGCACCTGCTCGATCTCGATACCGGCGACCTGCAGTTGCTGGCAGGCGGTGACGACACCGCGAGCGTCAACCTGCCGGTTGCGTTCGACGACGACGCTGACGGTTTCTGGTTGCTGACGGACCGGGGGCACGAATTCAACGCGCTTGCGTGGCAGTCGTTCTCGCCGGACGAAGAACCGGTGCTGGTCACCGGCGAGATACCCTGGAATGTCGACAGCGCGGTGCTGAGCGAAGATCGCACCCGCATGGCGTTCGTCACCAACGAAAACGGCATGTCGCGCCTGTACCTGCTCGACCCGGGCTCGCGGGAGTACCGGCCGGTTGACGGGATGCCGGTCGGGCTGATCCTGGGCATGCAATTCAGCCCGGACGGTTCCCGGCTTGCGCTGACCGTCAATACGGCACAGACGCCGAGCGACACGTTCGTGCTCGATCTCGGCGACGACCCGCTCGAGGCCGGTGATCTGACACGCTGGACCGAGAGCGAAGTCGGCGGACTCGACACGACGCAGTTCGTCGTTCCGGAGCTCGTGCGCTTCGAGAGTTTCGACGGCCTCGAGGTGCCGGCGTGGGTGCACAAGCCACGCGGCGAGGGTCCGCACCCGGTGATCATTCGCATACACGGCGGGCCGGAAAGCCAGGCGCGCCCGGGATTCTCGAGCACCTACCAGCTGTGGGTCGCGAAGCTGGGTGCGGCGGTGATTCAGCCGAACGTGCGCGGCTCTACCGGCTACGGCAAGACCTACGTCGGACTGGACAACGGATTTCGCCGCGAGGACTCGGTGAAGGACATCGGGGCGTTACTCGACTGGATCGCCGAACAACCCGACCTCGATGAAACTCGCGTCGCGCTGTACGGCGGCAGTTATGGCGGCTACATGGTGCTCGCGAGCGCCGTGCATTACAGCGACCGCCTGCGTGCTGTGGTCGACAACGTCGGCATCAGCAATTTCGTGACGTTCCTCGAAAATACCCAGGACTATCGCCGCGACCTCAGGCGCCAGGAGTACGGCGATGAACGCGACCCGGCGATGCGGGCATACCTGGAGAAGATCAGCCCGTTGAACAACGTCGAGAAGATCGACGTGCCAATGTTCGTGATCCAGGGTGAGAACGATCCGCGCGTCCCGGTTTCCGAAGCCGTGCAAATGGTCGAGGCGTTGCGGTCGCAGGGTAAGAAGGTGTGGTACATGAACGCGATGAACGAAGGCCATGGTTATCGCAAGCGCGAGAACCGCGACACGATGGCACAGGCCATGGTCATGTTTTTCCGGGAGCACCTGCTGGACGAATGACGGCGAGCGACGACAGGTTCGATGTGCTGCTTGACGAACTCGATCGCTGGAATCGCAAAGTCAACCTGACTGCGGTTCGTGACAGGCGCGAGATGCAAGTCCTGCATATCGAGGACAGCATTGCGGCGCGTCCATTGCTGCACGGCCGTAGCGTACTCGACGTCGGGACGGGGCCGGGTTTTCCCGGCCTGCCGCTTGCGATCCTGGAGCCGGGGCGTGAATTCACGTTGCTCGACAGCAACAACAAGAAGATCCAGTTCGTGCAGCACGCGGCGGGCGTACTCGGACTCGACAACGTCACGGCGGTCAAAGCCCGCGGTGAGGACTATGCACCCGGCCATCGCTTTGATACCGTGATTGCCCGGGCTTTGGCGTCATTGCCGAAACTCGTGGAGATTGCCGGGCATCACGTGGGAGAGGACGGGGTGTTTGTGGCGCTGAAAGGGCGCTACCCGGCGTCAGAACTAGAAGAATTACCGGCTCCGTGGAGCCATGAAGTAACGGAACTGAGCGTGCCGGGTCTCGAGGCGGGATCGCGGCATGCCGTGACGTTGCGGCGAGAATGACATCATGACACTTGTGCGGGCAGGCTCCCGATGACGCGAATCATTGCGGTGGCAAACCAGAAGGGCGGGGTCGGCAAGACGACGACCTGCGTGAACCTGGCGGCGTCGCTGGCGGCAACGCAGCGCCGTGTCCTGCTCGTCGACATGGACCCGCAGGGCAATGCGACGATGGGTTGCGGGATCGACAAGATGGATCTCGAAAACTCGGCCTGCGACGTGTTGCTGGGCGAGGCAACGGCAGCGGACACGATCGTGTCGACGCCGGAAGGCGGGTTCGCGTTGCTGCCGGGCAACGAAGACCTGACGCTCGCCGAGGTGCAGCTGTTGCAGGAAATCGGCCGCGAATTGAAGCTGAAAAAAGCGCTGCAGCCGGTGGCGGGGCTCTACGATTTCATACTTGTCGACTGTCCGCCGTCCATTAACATGCTGACGGTCAACGCGCTGACGGCCGCCGACGGCGTCCTGATCCCGATGCAGTGCGAGTACTACGCGCTCGAGGGGCTGAGCGCGCTGCTGAACACGATCGAACAGGTACGCGATTCGGTGAACCCGAACCTCGAGATGTACGGCATTCTGCGCACGATGTTCGACCCGCGCATCAACCTGTCGAACGAAGTGTCGATGCAGTTGATCGAGCACTTCGACCGCAAGGTTTTTCGCACCGTCGTACCGAGAAATATCCGCCTGGCCGAGGCGCCGAGTTTCGGCCGGCCGGTGTTGTTGCATGACCGTTCGTCGCGCGGCGCGATCGCGTACCTGGCGCTGGCGGGCGAGATACTCCGGCGAGAAGACGAGAAGGTGGCCAGAGCCGTATGAGTCCAAAGAAACGATTGGGTAGGGGGCTCGATGCCCTGTTGTCGAAGCCTGCTGCGGAGACCGTGGCCGCCGCCGATGATGCGGCTGCCGCGTCGGGCGATGCGCTGAAAGAGATTCCGGTCGAGTTGCTGCAGCGCGGCCAGTACCAGCCTCGCGTCGATATGCGTCAGGACTCGCTCGAGGAGCTGGCGGAGTCGATCAAGGTGCAGGGCGTGGTGCAGCCGATCGTTGCGCGCCCGATCGCCAGGAAAGGCGGCACGCAGCACTACGAGATCATCGCGGGTGAGCGCCGCTGGCGTGCTGCACAGATGGCGGGCCTCGCTGAAATACCGGCCGTCATTCGGGACGTGCCCGATGAGGCCGCGATTGCGATGGCGCTCATCGAGAATATCCAGCGCGAAGACCTGAACCCGCTGGAAGAGTCGCGGGCATTGTCGAGGCTGATCGAGGAGTTCGACCTGACGCACGCAGAGGCAGCGGCGGCGGTTGGCCGTTCGCGCGCGTCTGTTTCAAACCTGCTGCGTTTGCAGGAGCTTTCGGACAAGGTGAAGCCGTTCCTCGAGGACCGCAAGCTGGAGATGGGCCACGCGCGCGCGCTGCTGGGCATCACGAATGCGTCGCAACAGCATGACGCGGCGCGCCAGGTTGTCAGGAAAGGCCTGTCGGTGCGCGAAACGGAACGGCTCGTCCGGCGACTTCTCGACGGTGGCAAACCCAAGGCAGCCGCCAGTGCGCCGGCGCCGAACGCCAACATTCGACGGCTCGAGATCGAGGTGTCGGAAAAGCTCGGCGCGAAAGTGCGTGTCGACCACACTTCGAAGGGTGCGGGCAAGCTGGTGATTGCTTACAACAGCCTCGATGAACTCGACGGAATCTTGAAACACATCAAATAGGGATCAGCTACCTTTTATCCGGTCTAAAGGGATCAGCTACCCTTTTTCTACCTTTCGACCCCGTTTCTGACGACGGATTTTTCTGCCAGAGAGCGTTTCCAGTGTGTCAATAAAGCTGTCATCGCCATCCGGACGACCCGTCCTGGTCTGAACCCGAAATTCGTCGGCCTCCTCCGATGGAATCGGTAGCGCCAACAGTTCCTCCTGCTCCGCGGTCCATGCGCGACTTGAGTCGATATCGACAAGGGGATCTTCCGAGAGCCCGAGATTCGCGCGTGCGCTTGACCATGGCCAGTCGCAGGCCTTCTTTGCGAGCCCGGCCCTGACCGGGTTCCACTCGACGTAGCGCAGCGCATTGAGCGCATGACTATCGTTCATCACAACTGAAAAGAAGCGTTGTTGCCAAAGGTGACCCGTCCACTCATTGAGAGAATTGGTCCGGCGGGCATATCGCTTGTGAATCTCGCAAAAAAACTTGGAAAGCACTTCTTCGCTGTTGGGCACGACAACAAAGTGGACATGATTCGGCATCAGGCAGTAGGCTAGAATGCTTAGATCGGAATTGCTCAACTGATTGCTTGCTATGTCAAGGTAAGCTCGATAGTCGGACTCGCGAAAAAACGTTCTTTGTTTGCGCACACCACGCTGGGTGACGTGGTGTGGATATCCCGGAACGACCAGTCTTCGGAACTTCGGCATTGCATCGGCCGCCGTATCGAAATCCCAGAGCGTCGCAGGGGCGAGAGTCAAAGTCAGTGAGACTTTTCGGCCGATTTTCCCGAATTTGGTAGCTGATCCGGTTAGACCGGATAAAAGGTAGCTGATCCCTTTTAGGCGGCGGTGTCTTTTGAGGTGTCTTGTTTTGACGAATACACGCGGCGGATGATCGACGGGATCACCGCTTCCGAGATCAGGAAGCCCTGCATCTTGTCGCACTCGATGGTTTTCAGGAATTCGAAGGTCGCCTGGTCCTCGACGCCCTCGGCGCAGACCGACATGCCGAGGTTGTGTGCGAGCCCGGTAACGGCCGCCAGTACCGTCTGCGAAACCGGGTCTTTCTGTGCGCGCTTCAGCGCCGAGGCGTGAATCTTGATCTCGTCGAACGGTAGCTGTTCAAACGTACCCAGTGACGATGCCGCAACCCGGAAATCGTCGAGGCAGATGCGAAACCCTTTCTCTCGCAGTGCCGCGATGACCTGCACATGTGGTGCGTCCGGATCCCTGAGGTCCTGCTCGATGATCTCGAACGTGAAGCTGCGGCACTCGAGCCCGGCCTGGCGCACGATCGCGGCGCAGGTGTCCGCGAGCTCGCGGTCGTTCAGTTGGCTCGAGGCAAGATTGATACAGGAGTTCAGTCGAATGCCCCGCTGTCGCCAGGCCACCAGCTGCGCCGCCGCCTCACGCAGCACATACTCGGACAGTTCCTTCATGAGCCCGAACGCCTCGACTTCCGGCAGAAACTCCAGCGGCCCCATGAGCCCGTTCTTCGGGTGATGCCAGCGCACCAGCGCTTCGGCTTCGCGCGTCAGCCACTCGGATCCGGAGTTGCGCTCGACCTTGGGCTGGTAACGCAAAACGAATTCGCCGTTTTCCAGCGCTTCTTCGATCTCCTGACGAGACACCTTCAGCATGCGCCGGCGGCACCGACGGGCCGACGCCGCCAGCTTGTCAAAATCGAAGTCCTTGCCCACCCACTCGATATTGTCCAATGACGCCAGCCGGTCGACGAGCTCCGCTTCCCGGGCCCCCCGCAGCGATGCCCGGTTCGCTGCCACAAGGACGGCAAACGGCGCCCGCCCCTTGGAACCCTTCAGGGTTCGCAGTGTTTCGCTGGTGACGTCTTCTTCGGTCAGAACGGCGATACGGCGCGATTGCCCGAGCATCAGCTCGGCAAACTTCGCCGGACTTGCGAAGAAGCTGAGCGTGAAACTCATTTCCCGGGCGACATCGTTCAGCGACTGGTGGGTTCGCAAATTTTCACTGGTTATCAGCAGCATAAGGGCGCGACTAACATCTCGATTGACACCCAGTTATACCGCCCTTTGCCGGACCCCGATGTGCGGTAAGTCGCATTGGCAGGAATTTGACGAAACCCCCTAAATTTCCGGGAAAAACCCGCCTTTTTCTACCCTAAATAAGGCAGTCGAAAAGCCCTGCTATCTGTTGCCATGCCGAGGGGTGCCGCCTATAATGCGCACGCTCAAATCTTGGCCCGCCTGGATTGAACTCACCACACGCGCCACCCCCCAAAGGCTAAAGCCCCGGGACGTGGCGTTTTTAGTGCCGGAGGCGAACGAGTTGGACTTGACCATCGCCCGGGTGCTGATGTGGCAGCTCATCATCGGTGCTGGCCTCGCCGCAGTTCTCTGGGGCGTATTCGGAGTCGTTGCAGGGTACTCTGCGCTGCTTGGCAGCCTGGCCTGTGTCGTCCCGAATGCGTTTCTCGCATTGCGGCTCGTGGTACCCCGCCGGGACCCGGGCGCGAAAGCCCTGCTCCGGGCAGCCTGGATAGGCGAAATTGGCAAGCTGGCGCTCACCATACTGATCTTCAGTCTCGTGTTTGTGCTGGTCAGGCCGCTCAACGCAGCGGCCCTTTTTGCAGGATTCATTGCGACGCAACTGGTGACCTTTACCGGGTTCCTGATGCGGAGCGACACGGAAACGGATACGGACAACACGAATGGCAGCTGAAGGCGGACACGGACCAGCTAACTCGGCCGAGTACATTACTCACCATCTCCAGAACCTGCAGGTCTGCAAGGTCGAGGGCGAATGGGTCTGGAACCAGTGTGCCGGCAACATGGCGGCCATCAACGTCGACTCGATGTTCTGGTCGGTTTTCCTCGGCGTGATCTTCATCTGGTTGTTCAGAAAGGCGACGAAAGGGGCGACGTCCGGCAAGCCGACTCGCTGGCAGGCTTTTGTCGAGATTGTCGTCGAAATGGTCGACACGTCGGTAAAAGACACCTTCCACGGCACGTCGAGACTGATCGCGCCGCTCGGCCTCACGGTCTTCGTCTGGGTATTCCTGATGAACCTGATGGACCTCGTGCCCGTCGACTGGATTCCGATGGCCGCGGCGGCGGCGGGCATCCCTTACATGAAGGTGGTACCGACGACCGACGTCAATATTACATTTGGTATGTCGATCGCCGTGTTCTTCCTGATTCTGTTCTATTCGCACAAGGCCAAAGGCCCGTTCGCGTTGGTGCACGACCTGATGCTGCACCCGATCCCGCCGTCGTTCAAAACGCCGATGGGCATCGTTGCCTCGGTCCCGATCATGGCGTTCAACCTGATCCTCGAGATCGTGGCACTGGTTGCGAAGCCCATTTCACTGTCGCTGCGGCTCTTCGGCAACATGTTTGCCGGCGAGCTCATCTTCATCCTGATCGCACTGATCGGCTGGTTCCAGCTACCGCTGCACTTCGGCTGGGCCATGTTCCACGTCCTGATCGTGACGCTGCAGGCATTTATTTTCATGATGCTGACCATAGTTTATTTGAGCCTGGCATCAGAGAAGCACTAATTCGACATACCTTTTAATTTCAACAAGTTGGACAAGATCCTCCCCAGGAGAAAAAGATGGAAACTGTAATCGCGTTCACGGCTATCGCTGTCGCACTTCTGATCGGTCTCGGCGCACTCGGCGTAGGCATCGGCATGGGCCTCCTTGGCGGCCGCTTCCTTGAAGGCGCTGCACGCCAGCCGGAACTGGCGCCGATGCTGCAGACGAAGATGTTCCTCGTCGTCGCACTGCTCGACGCCGTTGCCATGATCGGTGTCGGTATCGCGCTGTTCTTTGCGTTCGCTAACCCGTTTGTCGATCAGTTGCGTGACGCACTCCAGCCCGTAGCTGGATAAGCGGAAAAAGCGATTCTGCATACTGCGCCGCAGAGCGGCGCAGACGCTTTTTCATTAGGAGAAATCCGTGGATATCAATGCAACTCTGATTGGCCAGACGATCGCCATGATCGTGTTCGTCTGGGCCTGCATGAAGTGGATCTGGCCGCCGCTCCTCGAGGCCATCGAAGAGCGCCAGCAGAAGATCGAAGAAGGCCTGAAAGCGGCGGACAAGAGCCAGGAGGCACTCGTCAAGGCACAGGCTGAAGCCGACGACATCGTCGCCGACGCTCGCAAGCAGGCGACCGGCATTCTCGACCAGGCTCACGCACGCGCCAACGAAATTGTCGCGGACGGCAAGTCGGCCGGCGAGAAAGAGCGCGAGCGCCAGATTGCGGCGGCGCATGCCGAGATCGAACAGGAAACCAACAAGGCTCGCGAGGAATTGCGTGGCCAGGTGTCGGCGATCGCGATTGCCAGCGCCGAGAAGATCCTGTCACGCGAGATCGACAGCAAGGCGCACGAAGACATCCTGGGCAAGCTCGCACAGGAGATCTAGGCCGTGGCTGATAACAACACCGTCGCTCGCCCGTACGCGACTGCCGTATTCGAGATCGCCAACGACGCCGGCGCGCTCGGCGCGTGGGGCGAGTCGCTCGATATCGCGGGCCAGCTGCTCTCGGATGACGGCCTCGTCGAATACCTCGGCAACCCGGAATTCAACGACGCGCAGCGTCTCGAATTCCTGACCGGTCTGTTTAAGAAGGCCGGCGCCGATGTGCTCGATGGCAGCGACGACAAGGGAAGCAATTTCCTGAAGTTGTTGCTCGAGAACGGCCGGCTTGCCGTGCTGCCCGAAATTGCGGCGCACTTTGACGCCCTCAAGGCAAAGATCGAAAACACGGTGGACGCCGTCGTGACCTCAGCCACTGAGCTTTCCAAAGCGCAACAGGCCGAGATCGCGAAATCACTGAAAGAACGACTTGGACGCGACGTCAACGTCACGACCGAAATCGACGAAAACCTGATCGGTGGCGCCGTAATTCGCGCCGGCGATGTGGTTATTGATGGCTCACTGCGCGCGCGGCTGGAAGGCCTCGCGAATGCACTGAGCAAATAAAGAGGATAAGGAAATGGCACTCAAAGCTTCTGAAATCAGTTCGCTGATTAAAGAACGCATCGAGAACTTCGAAGCATCGGCGGAAGCGCGCGATGTCGGCACCGTAATCGCGGTCACCGACGGTATCGTTCGCATCCACGGCCTGGCGGACGCCCGCTACGGCGAAATGCTCGAGTTCCCGCAGAACACCTTCGGCATGGCGCTGAACCTGGAGCAGGATTCAGTTGGCGCCGTTGTCCTCGGTGACTACAAGCACATCTCGGAAGGCGACACCGTCAAGACGACGGGCCGCATCCTCGAGGTGCCGATTGGTGACGCCCTGCTGGGTCGCGTCGTTGACGCGCTCGGTAACCCGATCGACGGCAAAGGCCCGATCGACACGGACCTGTCGTCGCCGATCGAGAAAGTCGCCCCGGGTGTTATTGAGCGCCAGTCCGTCGACCAGCCGGTGCAGACCGGCCTGAAGTCGATCGACTCGATGGTGCCGATCGGCCGTGGCCAGCGCGAGCTGATCATCGGCGACCGCCAGACCGGCAAGACGGCTGTGGCAATCGACACGATCATCAACCAGCGCGGCACGGGCATCAAATGCATCTACGTCGCGATCGGCCAGAAGGCATCTTCAATTGCCGGCGTTGTGCGCAAGCTCGAAGAAGAGGGCGCGATGGATCACACGATCATCGTTGCCGCTGCTGCCGCCGACAGCCCGGCGATGCAGTACATCGCACCGTACTCGGGCGCGTCGATGGGCGAGTACTTCCTCGACAAGGGTGAAGACGCACTGATCATCTTCGACGATCTCACGAAGCAGGCATGGGCCTACCGCCAGGTATCGCTGCTGCTGCGTCGTCCGCCGGGTCGTGAAGCGTACCCGGGTGACGTTTTCTACCTGCACTCTCGTTTGCTGGAGCGCGCATCGCGCGTCAACGCCGAGCACGTCGAGAACGTGTCGGGCGGCAAGGTCAAAGGCAAGACCGGTTCACTGACGGCGCTGCCGATCATTGAAACGCAGGCGGGTGACGTCTCGGCCTTCGTACCGACGAACGTGATCTCGATTACCGACGGACAGATCTTCCTCGAGACCGACCTTTTCAACGCAGGTATCCGCCCGGCGATTAACGCCGGACTGTCGGTATCGCGTGTGGGCGGTGCGGCACAGACGAAGATCATCAAGAAGCTTGGCGGTGGCGTTCGACTCGCGCTCGCGCAGTATCGTGAGCTCGCAGCTTTCGCCCAGTTTGCGTCCGACCTCGACGCGGCAACCCGCAAGCAGCTGGAGCGCGGTGAGCGCGTGACCGAACTCATGAAGCAGAAGCAGTATTCGCCGCTGTCGGTTGCCGAGATGGCGCTGTCGCTGTTCGCGGCCAACGAAGGCTTCCTCGATCCGGTTCCGGTCAACAAGGTTGTCGATTTCGAAGAGGCGTTGCATGACTTCGCGCGTTCGAACAACCAGTCTGACCTCGACGCGATCAACGAGACCGGCGACTACAACGACGACATCGCGGCGACCCTCAAGGGCATCTGCGAAGCGTTCGCCGAGAAAGGCGCTTACTAGGAGCTGATATGGCCGGCGAAAAGGAAATCCGCTCGAAGATCGCTTCTGTAAAGAACATGCAGAAGATCACGAGCGCGATGGAAAAAGTCGCAGCGTCGAAGATTCGCAAAGCGCAGAAGCAGATGGAGGCCTCGCGCCCGTACGCCGAGCGCATTCGCCGGGTCGTCGGTCACCTTGCGCACGCCAATCCTGACTACAAGCACCCGTTCCTGACGGAGCGTGAGATCAGTCGTGTCGGGTACATCGTCATCTCGACCGACCGGGGTCTTTGCGGTGGCCTGAACGCCAACGCATTCAAGACGACGATCGGTGAGATCGCGAAGTGGCAGGGCGAGAACGTTGAAGTCGACCTGGCGCTGGTTGGCGCGAAGGCGGTTGCGTTCTTCCGCCGCATGGGTGGCAACGTCGTCGGTACGGCGACGCACCTCGGTGACAAGCCGCAGGTCAACGACCTGATCGGCGCCATCACGATCATGTTGAAATCGTACGAGGAAGGAAAGATCGATCGCCTGTTCCTCGTGCACAACGAGTTTGTCAGCGCAATGAGCCAGGTCCCGCAGGTCACGCAGCTGCTGCCGACACGCGGTATCGGGTCGGATGAGGCAGACCTCCAGGATCACTGGGACTTCATCTACGAGCCAGACGCCGGCGAACTGCTTGACGACCTGCTGACGCGGTATATCGAGTCGCAGGTTTATCGTGGCGCAGTCGAAAACCTCGCCTGCGAGATGGCGGCGAAGATGGTTGCGATGAAATCGGCCACGGACAACGCCGGCGAAATCATCGACGGGTTGCAGCTCGAGTACAACAAGGCTCGACAGGCTGCGATCACGCAAGAAATTTCAGAAATTGTCGGCGGCGCGGCCGCCGTATCAGGCTAAGGAGCCGAAGTAATGAGCACTGGAACTACTGTGCAGGTAATTGGCGCTGTTGTGGACGTTGAGTTCCCGGCCGGCCAGATTCCGAAGGTTTACGACGCACTCGTCATCGACGATGCAGAGATCACGCTCGAAGTTCAGCAGCAGCTGGGCGACGGCGTTGTCCGCACGATTGCGATGGGTTCGTCAGAAGGCCTGAAGCGTGGCATGAACGTCACGAACACGGGAAGCCCGATCGCGGTACCGGTTGGCGAGAAAACGCTGGGACGCATCATGGACGTCCTTGGCAACCCGATCGACAACGCGGGTGAGATCGGCGAAGAACAGCGCCTGCCGATTCACCGTGACCCGCCGTCCTATGAAGACCAGGCTGCTACGACCGAGCTGCTCGAAACGGGCATCAAGGTGGTCGACCTGATCATGCCGATCGCCAAGGGCGGTAAAGTCGGCCTGTTCGGCGGCGCCGGCGTGGGCAAGACGGTGACGCTCATGGAGCTCATCAACAACATCGCTAAAGAGCACGGTGGTTACTCCGTATTCGCAGGCGTCGGTGAGCGTACTCGTGAGGGTAATGACTTCTACCATGAGATGACCGAGTCGGGCGTAATCGACAAGGTATCTCTGGTATACGGCCAGATGAACGAGCCGCCGGGCAACCGCCTGCGCGTCGCGCTGACGGGCCTGACGATGGCCGAGGCATTCCGCGACGAAGGCCGTGACGTACTGATGTTTATCGACAACATCTACCGTTATACGCTCGCCGGTACGGAAGTTTCCGCACTGCTCGGCCGTATGCCGTCGGCGGTAGGCTACCAGCCGACGCTGGCTGAGGAGATGGGTGTCCTGCAGGAGCGCATCGCGTCGACGAAGACCGGTTCCATTACGTCGTTCCAGGCCGTTTACGTCCCGGCCGACGACCTTACCGACCCGTCGCCGGCAACGACCTTTGCTCACCTGGACGCAACGCTCGTACTGTCGCGTAACATCGCCGAGCTCGGTATCTACCCTGCCGTCGACCCGCTCGACTCGACGTCCCGTATTCTCGACCCGAACATCATCGGCCAGGAACACTATGACTGTGCGCGTGGCGTGCAGGCGGTACTGCAGCGCTACAAGGAGCTGCAGGACATCATCGCGATCTTAGGCATGGACGAGCTCTCGGAAGACGACAAGCAAATCGTTAACCGCGCGCGCAAGATCCAGAAGTTCCTGTCGCAGCCGTTCACGGTCGCCGAGGTCTTCACCAACCAGCCTGGCAAATACGTCACGCTGGCCGAGACGATTCGCGGCTTCAACGGCATCGTCAATGGCGACTACGATCACATCCCGGAGCAGGCCTTCGCCTACTGCGGCACGATCGACGAAGCCGTCGAAAACGCGAAGAAGTTCCAGTAAGGAGCGACCATGGCAAGCATTCACGTCGACATCGTTTCTGCCGAAGGCGAGATCCACTCAGGCAATGCCTCGATGGTCTTTGCGCCGGCCAAGATGGGCGAAGTTGGTATCGCGCCGCGCCATGCGCCGCTCCTGACGTCGCTGGTGCCGGGCGAAGTGCGCGTGCAGCAGGAAGACGGCTCGGAAGAGGCGATCTACATCACGGGCGGCATGCTCGAAGTACAGCCGCACGCGGTCGTGATTCTTGCCGACACGGCGCTGCGCGGTGACCAGCTGGATGAAGCCGCAGCACTGGCGGCCCAGCAGGAAGCCGAAGAAGCGTTGAAGGGAGCGTCGGAAGAAACCGACGTTGCCCGCGCCCAGGCCGAGCTCGAAGAAGCCCGCGCTCGCTACCGTGCCGCGCAAAAACTCAAAGGCAAACGCTAAATAGGGATCAGCTACCTTTTTTCGTCCGGTGCTGCTCGGCAGCACCGGACGAAAAAAGGTAGCTGATCCCTATTTCATCTGCGGAGAATGCCGAGTCGGTCCCTGAACGGCACCTCGTTGCCGTCGATATCGAGCGCCGGGCGTGGTGGGTCATTCTTCCGGGTCGCCAGCGAAACGACGATAATTGTTATCAGGCCGGCGCCAAGACCGAGCAGGTCGTTTGGCAGCTCCGGCGCCACAAAGTAAAACACGACCCAGGTCGTGAAGCCCGCTGCCATCGCTGCCCAGGCGCCGTAGCGGTTCGCGCCGCTCCACCACACGGCCAGCAGCATCGGAATCGTGGTGACGGCCAGCCCCGGCGCGTTCGCCAGGATCAAAATATCGTAGATGTCGCCACCTTTCAGCGCGATCGCGATCGCGATAAAGGCCACTACGACAATCGAGTAACGCGCCACGTTGAGCGTCAGGCGATCGGACGGATTCTTCCTGACCAACGGCAACAGGTTGCGACAGATAAGGCTTGCTGCGCCATGCAAGGCGCTGTCACAGGTGCTCATAACGGCCGCGAGAATCGCGCCGACAAATACGGCGACCGCGACCGGATGCAGATGCTTGAGTGCGAGCTCAGGAATGACGGCCTCCGAAGACGACAGGCCAGGCACCGTGACACTGCCGATTATCCCCAGCAGCACCGGAATCATGCCGAACAGAAGGTAGCCCAGGCCCGCCATGTAGAACGCATTTTGGGCTGAGCGCTCCGATTTCGCAGCCATCGCCCGGCCCAGCAAGCTCTGACTGTTGATATCCGCCAAACCGAAAATCAGCCACAGACGAATATAGTTGAGCCATTGTTCACCGGTGTTTTCCATCGGCAGCAAGCGGAACGTGTTTTCAGGAAGCTGCGGCGCGATGGCGCCCCAGCCACCGTTGTCGATCAGCACGACGGCAAACAGCGTGACCAGCCCGACCAGGATGATCGCGACCTGAATCGAGTCCGTCAGCGCAACGGCCCACAGTCCGCCGAGCATCGTGTACGTCACGACGACAAAAGCGCCGCCGATAACACCGACGAGCATTGGCGTTCCCGTCAACGATTGCATCAGCAGGCCAAATGCGATGAGCATGCCGCCGACCCACGCAATGCTGGAAAAAAGGTGCGTCGCGGTAGCCACTATCCCCGTTACCCGACCGAATCGTTGCTCAATGAGCTCAACAAACGTCATCAGCCTGAGGCGACGATAGAAGCGCGCAAAAAACAGGGCAATGAACAGGAACGTCATTGTCGAGCCGAACGGATCGGCAATGACGCCAAGCAGCCCATCGTCGTAGGCAGCGCCTGACGAGCCCATCATGGTGCCGCTGCCGAACCAGGTGGCGACGATCGTTGCCGTCAACAGGGCGAACGGCATGCGGCGGCCCGCGACAATGAAGTCGGCTGCCGACTCGTTGCGTTTTGCGGCATAGACGCCGACGCCGAGCATCAGCACCACGTAGATGCCGACGCCGATAAGAACGATTGTCTCAGTAGACATTACCGGGCGATGTTACGCGAGAGCGGCGGCGTTCCCAATCGATAAACGAAATCGACTGTCGCTTCGCTTTTCAGGGGTCCGGTTGGGCAACTACGTATGGGGCCAGGTCGAAACTCGCGGGACAATGGCGCATGGCCCTGAACGAGTCAGTGAAATGAGCGCTCAACCGCAAAACCTCGTCAACTGTCCGCGTCGCACGCCGACGTGTCTCGTCACATCCGACGTGCTGGATTCGATCGGTAATACGCCGCTGATTCGCCTGCGCACGATCAGCGACCGAACCGGCTGCGATATTTATGCCAAGGCGGAATTCCTGAACCCCGGCGGCAGCATCAAGGATCGTATTGCACGCCACATCGTGCGCGAAGCAGAACGGCGCGGTGAATTGCGGCCGGGCTCGACGATCATGGAGGTCACCTCGGGGAACACCGGCATCGCGTTGTCGATGGTGGGGGCGATGCGCGGCTACAGGGTCGTTATCGTGCTGCCGAAAACGGTCAGTCGTGAGCGCCGGCAAATGATCCAGGCCTTCGGTGCCGAGTTGCAGCTGCTCGATGAGATCAACGATATCCAGAGTGCCGTGCGTGACGTCGAAGCAATGGCCGAGGATCGCGACGATATATTTCTGCCGCGGCAGTTTGCGAACCCGGACAACATCGAAGCACATCGGCTGACAACCGGCGTCGAGATACTGCGGCAGTGCCGGGTGCCGATCGACGCGTTCGTCATGGGCGTTGGCACCGGCGGCACCGTCATGGGCGTCGGCCGCGCTCTGCGCGAAGGCGGCAGCAGCGCACAGATCGTGGCGGTAGAGCCGGACGAGTCGGCCGTCATGTCGGGGGAGCAACGCGGCAAGCACGGCATCCAGGGCCTGGCCGATGGCTTTATTCCCGACATCGTCAACATGGACGAAATCGACCGCGTGATCCGGATCAGGACGCCGGACGCGGTTAAACGCTCGCTCGAAATGAGCGAAGAGGAAGGCTTACTCGTCGGTATCTCGTCCGGCGCGAACATCATTGCTGCTACGCAACTGGCGGAAGAGCTGGGCCCGGGCCATACGATCGTGACGGTGTTGCCCGACCGCGGTGAACGCTATCTCAGTATGCGGGCCTAGTATTTCGTGCGTAGTTCCAGGAGCCGAGGAGCCGGGTTTTCGGCCGGTGGCCACGGAGATTGTCACGGCGCCATCCGCTGAACTCCTGCAGCCGGATTCCCTCCGGGAGCGTCCAGTGTTTCTTGCCGAGGTAATGGGCCGTGTACTCTGCGAGAAATCCGGCATCGTAGACCTCGCTGAGTGTGTCCAGGTAGTCGTCCCTGATCGTCGCGTCGATGGCGCGCTTTTCCTCCCACGCAACGACGAGGTGGCGGCGCGCCCTGAATTCACAATCGAAGCTCGAGTTGCGAGCGGGATTTTCACCGCCCATCTCGAGCTTGCAGGTGCTGCGAATCAGGCTGAACGTGACCCAGCTCTGGTAGGCCGGGTCATCGGTCACCGTCGCGGCCGGCGCGAGATAGAACGCGTCGCCGTCCGTGACCCCGTCACGGGTGTAAATCTCGCCGCCAGACGCGCAAAAAGGGACGAAAATCCAGAGAAGGTGCCATCGCATGCGCCCAGCATACGTCACATTCATTAACGAGAGCTGAAGCGCGTTCTCATTCTTGCCATTCATGTATTATTCGCGGGCTACGGAGGTAAGGCACCGGATATGGGCACGTTCGACCGAAAAAAGCAGCTTGAAATGGCCGAGGCGCTGATGGCGCAAGGCGTCACGATCGCGGATCCGGCACGCGTCGACATCCGCGGCAACCTGACCTGTGGCAAGGATGTCTTTATCGACATCAACGCGGTCTTCGAGGGCGACGTTATTTTGGGCGATAGGTCAAAAATAGAGCCCAACAACCTCGTTCGTGACAGCAAGCTGGGACCGGGCACCGTCGTGCACTCGAACTGCCACATAGAAGGTGCATCGACCGGCAGCAACTGCGAGATCGGGCCGTTCGCGCGCCTGCGCCCCGGCGCCGACCTTGCCGACAACGTCAAGATCGGCAACTTCGTCGAGGTCAAGAAGAGCACGATTGCCGATGGCAGCAAGGTCAACCACCTGACCTACATCGGTGACGCGGAGATCGGCACCGGCGTCAACGTCGGCGCGGGCACGATCACGTGCAATTACGACGGCGCCAACAAACATAAGACGACCATCGGTGACAATGCGTTCATCGGTTCCGGTGTGCAGCTCGTCGCGCCCGTGATTGTCGGCGCCGGCGCGACCATCGGTGCCGGATCGACGATCACGAAGACGGCGCCGGACGACCAGCTGACGTTGTCGCGCTCGAAGCAATTCAGTATCAAGGAATGGAATCGACCCGTGAAAAAGGACAAGTCATAAATGTGCGGAATTGTAGGCGCTGTCTCTGACAAAGACGTTGTGCCGGTGCTCGTCGAAGGGCTGCGGCGGCTTGAGTATCGTGGCTATGATTCCGCGGGCGTCGCTGTTATCGACGCGGACAACAACATCGGGCTCAGTCGCACGGTCGGTAAGGTTTCAGAGCTCGAAGAGAAACTCGCCAAGAACCCCCTGGAAGGCCTGATCGGCGTCGCGCATACGCGTTGGGCAACGCACGGTGGTGTTACCGAGGCGAATGCACATCCGCACGTGTCTGGCGGCCGGGTTGCCGTCATTCACAACGGCATCATCGAAAACTTCCAGCCGATCAAAGACGAGATGCTCGCGAAAGGCTACGTGTTTGACTCGGAGACGGACACCGAGGTCGCCGCCCACCTCATTCACGAGTACCTGAAGCAGGGCATGGACCTGGTCGATGCTGTCGGCGAAGCCGTGAAGCGCTTCGAAGGCGCGTACGCATTGCTGGTGGTCGATGCGGAAGATCCACATCGCATCGTTGTCAGCCGCGTCGCGAGCCCGCTCGTGATCGGTATTGGCGACGGAGAGAATTTTGTCGCAAGTGGCGTCCCGGCCCTGTTGCCGGTAACGAAGAAATTCATCTATCTCGAGCAGGGCGATCTGGCCGAGATCCGGTGCGACGGCGTTCGTATTGTCGACGCGGACGGCAACGACACAATGCGTGAGGTGCACGAAACCGAGTGGGACAGCACATCGGCGGAAAAGGCGCCGTACGAGCACTTCATGCTCAAGGAAATTTTCGACCAGCCGAGCGCACTGGCCGACACATTGTACGGTCGCGTGAAAAACCAGCGTGTGTTGCCGGAATCGCTTGGCGACGATGCCGCCGAGCTGCTGAACAAAGTCGAGAACATTCACATCGTGGCGTGTGGCACGAGTTATCACGCCGGATGCGTCGGCAAGTACTGGCTGGAGGCAATTGCCGGCGTACCGACGCATGTCGAAATCGCGAGCGAGTATCGCTACCGGCAGGTGTTCGTACCGAAAAACACGTTGTTCGTTACGTTGTCGCAGTCGGGTGAAACAGCTGACACGCTCGAGGCTCTACGGATGGCGAAAGAGCTTGGCTATGTCGGGTCGCTGACGATCTGCAACAGTGCGCACAGTTCGATGGTGCGCGAGTCCGACCTTGTCATGATGACGCAAGCGGGGCCGGAGATCGGTGTCGCCAGCACCAAGGCGTTTACGACGCAGCTGCTGTCCGTGCTGCTTGTTACGCTGATGCTCGCCAAACACCGCGGTTTGTCCGAAGAGAAAGAGCAGGAATTTGTGGCGAATCTGACGCATGCGGCTGCCGCGTCGGACCTTGCGCTCAAGATGAGCGAGCAGCTCAAAGAGCTGGCGACGGATTTTGCCGACAAGCAGCATACGCTGTTCCTCGGCCGCGGGCCGATGTGGCCAATTGCGATGGAAGGCGCATTGAAGCTGAAGGAAATTTCCTACATCCACGCCGAAGCTTACGCTGCAGGTGAACTCAAACACGGGCCGCTGGCGCTCATCGATGACGAGATGCCCGTCGTCGTCGTCGCACCGAACAACGAACTGCTCGACAAGCTCAAATCAAACATGCAGGTGGTACGCGCACGCGGCGGCCGGCTTTACGTCTTTGCCGATGCTGCCACTGGCATCGAAAGGGAAGAGGGAATGAAAGTCATCAAGATGCCGCATGCGGACCAGCTCATTGCGCCCATCGTTTACACGGTGCCGCTGCAGTTGTTGTCGTATCACGTTGCCGTGTTGCGCGGCACCGATGTGGACCAACCGAGGAACCTGGCGAAGTCGGTTACTGTGGAGTAGGTGGTAGCACCTGTATTTGTGTTTTTGTAATTAAAACCGTCGGATTGTAATTATAAGCGTCGGAAAAAATCGTAAGCTACTGATTTTGTAGGCGCGGGCGTCGAGGGCTCGTAACTAAAAGCGTCGCAAAGTCCCTTAGTAACCGTACTTGGCGCGCCGGATGTCAAACGCTTCCTTTCCGCCCTCAAGTATGTGGCTGACAAGTTCGCGAACGGAGTCGGTGTCAATTGAGCCGACAGAACTACCAGAAAGCACGCCGTGTCCTTCCTCTTCTCTGAGCGCACCAATCCACTCAGAATCACCGAAAACTGGAATATTCGCGTTGTGGGTCGAGAAAATGAATTGGCGGCGTCGCTTGGCGGCACGGAGCTCGGTAACGATTCGGTCCGCGATAAATGCATTGTCCAGATTGTCCTCAGGTTGATCAACGATAAGGGGTTCATGGCCCTCAAGGAGCAATAGGTGCAATATCGCCGTACATTTCTGACCCGTCGACAGCTTGTGTATGGGTCGGTAGGTCTCCGTCTGATCTGACACGTTCAATCGAAGCTCGACTCTCGTTTGCAGTTCTATCTCTTCGAGCTCGAGAATTTGCTCATCGCTGAGCTTAGTTAGCGAGTTGGCGACAGCGGAGGTCAATCCGTACTCTTTGTACTCATCCAGTAGTGCCTCCTTGCCGTCCTCGATCTTCTTGACCAAAGTGGCAATAGATAGTGATTCGACGTTGTCGACCCAGACCACCTTCTTTTCGCCAATGCCTTCAATAGATGTCAGAAAGTCTTTTAAAGGAGATCGATTACCCCACTGGAGTGGCTTGATTTGAAGCTTACCTTTGAGGTGCTTCTTGTGAAGCTTCTTTGCTCCTTTCCGGAGAAGATCAAACCGGTCGTTCTGCGCGTCCCGCCACTCGTTCAGAAGCTCAAACCGCTCGTCCTCCAGCTTTTTCGTATTTGCCTTCTTCTCCTTGAGGACTTTCTTCAACGGCTTCGCTTCATCTTGCTGTTTGACTAAAGCGAGGTATTCGCGCCCAATCTGTGCTCCCTTCTTGCCGGCAGAATCTGGTAATTCAGAAACCGCCTCAGACAAGGCTGTGTTGATGTTCTCAACATTATTCTCCCATTTGCCTTCAAGGCCCTCTTGCTTCTCCTGCAAACTCTCGTATTGCTTCTCTACTTCCATTAACTTGGGGATAGCCTTTTTTGTAAACGTGTCGACTTCTTTCTTCATGTCTGACAAGAATTGCTTTCCGGGATAGTCCTTTAGAGAGTCGGCATCGAATCCCTCAATCTCTTCTTCGATGGATTCGCGAAGTCCTTCGAGTGAAGCGCCAACGTCGTCAATGTACCCGCTGACGAGATCGACCAACTGCTGTTCCTTGTTCAGTTTCGTTGAATTAGCTAGTTTCTCTTTCAGCCCTAACTCCTTGTAGTGATCAATTTGCTCCTTGATTTTGGGCAACGCGTTCACCTGAACTTCAATTTCATCCTGTTCCTCCCAGGCGCTCAGCAGAGCCTCTCGATTCAATGCAAGTTTTGACCTTAGTTCAGCGAGTTCCACCACCGACTCATTGGTATCGGGAAGAAGGCCGTGTAGCAGGTCTTTGATTGCTAGATCATCATTCGCGATGTCCAGTTGACCGTACCCCTGCATTCGAGCATGGGGCTATGTGGGAGATTCAGCATATCAGGCCGCTTCCTTGGCGAACACAGCAGGCGGTTTCTTGCCCAGTGAACGGTGCGGTCTGACGTTGTTGTAATGACGTTGCCAGTCGTCAATTGTTGATCTCGCGTCCTCGATGCTGGCGAACCAGTGCAGGTCGAGACAGTACGCGCGCATCTTGCCGTTGAAGCTTTCAACGAACGCGTTCTGTGTTGGCTTGCCAGGCTGGATGAAGTGCAGCTTCACGCCAGCACTCTTTGCCCAGAAGTACATCGCCTTCGACGTGAACTCCGGTCCGTTATCGCAAACGATCGTCTTTGGGAGCTTCCTCGCAATGCGATCAAACTCATGAGCAACCCGGTGACCCGAGATCGAGAAGTCGACAACCTTGAGAACGTACTCGCGCGAGAAGTCATCGACGACGTTGAGGACGCGGAAGCGCCGGCCGTTGGCCAGCTGATCGGAGACGAAGTCCATTGACCAGCGTTGGTTCACGGCATCCGGCACCAGCATCGGAACGCGTGGCCTAGTGATCTTCTTGCGCTTCTTGGTGCGTACCTGCAGCCCTTCCTCGCAGTAGATCCGGTAGGTTCGCTTGTGGTTAACGACTTCGCCTTCGATCACGAGCATGTCGTGCAAGGTCGGGCAGCCGTACTTCGGATAGCGCTCGGCCAGCGTCTTCAGCCTGGCTCGCAGCCGGGCATCGTCACGGCCCTGCAGAGGGCGCCAGGCCGCCGACCGGGAAAACCCGGTCAAACGGCATGCGCGGCGCTCACTGACGCGACGGCTCTTCAGATGATCAACGGCCCGGCGTCGCTGCGTGGCCGTTACCATTTTCCCTCGACCAGCTCCTTCAAGGCCGCCTTGTCGAGCTCCGCTTCACCGAGCAAGCGCTTCAGCTTGCGGTTTTCTGCCTCGAGCTCACGAAGCCGCTTGGCATCCGACACCTCCATGCCGCCGAACTTCGCCTTCCAGCGATAAATCGACTGCTCAGATACGCCGTGACGGCGGGACAAATCCGGCGCCGAGGCGCCGGCCTCGTGCTCCTTCAGGATCGAAATGATCTTCTCTTCGGAATAGCGCTTGCGCTTCATATCGGGATCTCCTTTGCTTCAAAATACTAGGAAATCCCAAATACCGCATGGCTCGAATTACAGGGGTACGGTCATTGGGCTGCTCTTTCTTACGAAGCTGCTGTTCCTGAAAACGGAAGTTAAGACAACTTATGACGATGCATGAATCGCTTCGTCTTAGTACCTAATGGTATCGATTCGTGTTGCATGTCCAAGTGGTCGGCACAGTGCCGGCCACCTAGCACGCGTTTTGGATCGTTCGGTGATCTACAATCACCGGGTACGTTGCCCTCCTAGTCAAACGAGACAAATACTTAACAGCCACAAAATGTAGCTAGGTCGCCTGAAAGTCGAATAACGATTTCGGCCGTCGTTCTCATTCGAGACCAGACGAGTGGGAAATGTGCACTGATTTGGACTGAAGGTAGTGGTCCAGCGCTGCATGGCCGAGCTCCCGGCCAAATCCACTCTTTTTGTAGCCGCCCCAGGGTAGTTCGCTGCGAGCGCTCCCGTAACCATTTACCCAGACATACCCTGCTCGAATGCGATGAATTATTTGCATTGCGGAATTTATATTGCTGCTCCACACACCGGCACCCAATCCATACTGCGTTCCATTCGCAATATTCACTGCTTCGTCAATTTCATCGAAGGTCAAAACGCACGCAACAGGCCCAAAAATCTCTTCTTGGGCAATTCGCATTTGTGGTTCAACATCTGTGAAAATCGTAGGCGCCAGGTATGCACCGGGATCATATTCCTGCCCCGTCAGCGCATGCCCTCCAGTCACCAATGTTGCGCCTTCTCCGATTCCAATTTCTACCCAACCTAAGACTTGCTCTCGATGTTCTGTCGAGATCATGGGCCCGACTTGCGTCTTGTCACTGAATGGGTCACCAATGACCATTTGTTCCGCACACTGCTTGAACTTCTCGACAAATGCATCAGCAATAATTCGATGACATAGGACCCTGGATGCTGCGGTGCAGACCTGACCGTTGTGCCAGAAAATGTTTGTTGCAGCGTCCTGGGCTGCGCTGTCAAGGTCGGCGTCAGGCAAAATGATGATCGGCGATTTTCCGCCGAGTTCGAGATGCAATGGAATTACCTCTCTTGCAGCCTTGCCCATCACTTTCTTGCCGCTGTTCGTCGAACCCGTAAACGATATTGAATCGAGATCTTCGTGTGCGGTCAGAACAGCACCAATCTCTTCAACATGACCAGAAACAACGTTATAGACTCCGTCCGGTAAACCAGCCTGTTGCAATATTGGGCCAAGCTCCAATGCAGTCGCCGCTGTCTTGCTATCGGGTTTGGCGACTACCGCGCAGCCGGCCGCTAGTGCGGGGGCCAGTTTCCAGGCCATCTCGCCCAAGGGAAAGTTCCATGGAACGATCAAGCTGACCACACCGATCGGTTCTCGCAATGTGAAGCCGGTGCTGGTCGCATTGAAACGATGTGTGCTTCCTTGAATCGTCCGAGCAAGCCCCGCGTAATAACGGAATAACTCAGCCGCTGTGCTCACAAACGAGTAGGAATCATGCAGCGGAGCGCCGTTTGTAAGGGTTTCGATCCTGGCGAGTTTGTCCTGGTTCTCCATAAGCAAGTCCGCGGCGCGCAACAGGATATCGGCCCGTTCGATACTGTCGGACTGCGCCCAGCCACTGCTATCGAATGCAATTCTCGCGGCCCTGATCGCGGACTCTGCGTCCTGGCGCTTGGCCATTGCGAAACTTGCGACCGGCTTTCCCGTTGCCGGATTCTCACGTGTAAGGACATCGCCCGAACTAGACTGGCGCCACTCCCCGTTAATGAACAGACCGTAATCTTCGACTGAGTCACTCATCGCCGACCGCTCAGAATCAAATCGCTGGCTTTTTCGCCAATCATGATGGTTGGTGCGTTTGTGTTTCCACTGACAATGGCAGGCATGATCGATGCGTCCGCAATTCTCAGGTTTTCTAATCCTCGAACGCGCAGGTCCGCAGACACTACGGCATTTGGGTCAGACGAGGGGCCCATCTTGCACGTGCCAACCGGGTGGTACGCGGTTGCCGCATTTGCTCGAATATGTTCGATAAAGTCCTCATCACTCTGCGGTTCTTTATCTGGAAGTCTGATCTTCTTGCGGTATGGACCAAATGCATTCGCGTTAAGAATCGCATGTGCGACTCTTGCTCCTTTGACGAGCGTATCGAGGTCACGCTCATCGCTGAGATAATTGGTATCGATTAGTGGCGGCCCCGCGATATCCTCAGGATTAAGGGTCAGTTGCCCTCGGCTTTCTGGCCTCAACACACAGGCGGCGCAGCTAATTGCGTGCCCGTAATGTATTGAGTGGCGATCGTCCTCGTGTGAGGCATTGCCTGAAACAAAATGCAACTGAATGTCGACCTCATTGAGACTCGGGTCCGTCTTCAGAAACGCTCCGCCCTCCACGATATTGGATGTCAGCGGGCCACGTCGTTGGCGGCGTAAGAAGTAGTCTATGCATCCTTTTATGAATCTCGGGGCAAATGCAGCCGAAAGTCCAAGTCCGAATCCGGATTTGGCGTGGTACGAGACGCCAATATCCACGTGATCCTGCAAATTCTTACCGACGCCCTGCAAGTCGTGCAAAACTGGAATTGAGAGTGATTCCAGGTCGACTCTCGGCCCAACTCCGGAAAGCATCAAGATCTGTGGCGTTCCAATCGCGCCCGCACACAGCAAGACCTCTTTGTTTGCCAGGACTTTTTTGACTTCGCCGTTTTCGACATACTCGACGCCGACCGCCCTGGTCCCTTCAAACAGTATTCTTCGGCAGTGGGCGCCTGTATTGATCGTGAGGTTCTTTCTGCCCGCAACAGGTTCAAGAAACGCGACCGCTGTACTGCAGCGCTGGCCGTTCCGTTGGGTTACCTGAAAGATTCCAGCGCCTTCCAGAGAACCATCGTTAAAATCGGCTGTTTCTCCGTAGCCACATTCCACTGCCGCGCTGACAAAGGTTTCGGTCGCTCTATCCGGGCTTGGAAGGTCGCCGACGTCTAGTTCACCACCAACACCATGTATTTCACTGGCGCCGCGTTGCTGATTTTCGGACTTCATGAAGTAGGGGAGTACGTCTTCGTAGCCCCAACCGGCATTCCCCAATTTCAACCACTCATCGTAGTCATGCCGAAGGCCGCGAATGTAGACCATCGCGTTTATGGAACTGCTTCCACCAAGAATCTTCCCGCGAGGCTGGTAGACTCTTCTGCCGTTCAATTCCGATTGTGGTGTCGTGTAGTAATTCCAGTTGAGTTTTCGGTTACCCATCAATGAATGCAGACTCATGGGCATCTGAACAGATAGTTTGTTGTGGTCGCCACCTGCTTCGAGCAAACAGACGGATACCGACGGATCCCTGGAAATCCGATTCGCCAAAACACAGCCGGCCGAACCGGCACCAACGATTACGTAGTCAAAGTCAGTCATGCTGGCGATTGGCCGGAATTCTCGCGGAACTACCTGGAACGGGGTCGCCCGAAAACACGCGTTGCTCAGGTGGCAGGTCTGGCTGCTCGATTCGATCGACCAGCATCGACGCCGTTGCTTCGGCAAGACGACCGGTTGGGAGTCGCCAGGTCGTTAAATCGTACCGCTCGTATCTGGAAGGAGTGACTCCGTCAAAGCCCACTACAGATAGATCTTCCGGTACGCGAAGGCCGAATCCACTGGCTGCCTCATCGATACAGCCGATCGCAACACCATCGTTAATTGCAATCACGGCATCCGGTGGCGCGTCCACCACCTCCATCAACTCACGAAACGCCAGGCGGGCCCCTTCATACGTGAAATCGCAACCAACCATGGGGACATCGGCAACCCCGTGCGCGCGGAGAAACTCCACAACATCCGCTACACGCGAATTGCTGACGGGGACCTCCGATGGCCCCGCCACAATACCGAAACGCCGATGTCCTGCCGCGATCAATTGTTCAACCAGCCACTGTTCACCCTCTCTGTCATTACAAATGGCAGCATTAAAAGGTCTGTCGACCGGAGCGCATAGGTAGAAAATCACTGGCTTCTGAGCCAAGTTGATCTTCTTCCTCTGTGCGGCAGTGAGAGACGTCGTGACAACAATGCCGTCGACCTGATACTGCAGCACCTGTTCAAGTACAGCATCTATCTCTGAATACTCCGTAAATGTGAATAACAGAACCTGCACGCCTTTCTCGGCGAAACTGGCGGTAAGTTCTACAAGCAGCTCTGGATAATCCAGGTTTACCTGTCTCGCAAGAATGACGCCGACCATGTTGGACCGTCGCGTGATCAGTCCGCGGGCAATTGCATTGGGTCGATAATTCAATTTCTCGGCTGTCGCCAGAATCTTGCGGCGTTTTTCGGCGGAGATGCTCGTTCCCGATCTGAATGCGCGGGACACGGCGGATACAGAAACTCCTGCCTTTTCTGCAACGTCATGCGACGTCACGTGGCCTTTTGGCCGTGCCGTATCGCGATTTCTCGTTCCTTTTGCCAAGACGTGGTCACCCGTTCCGATTTAGATGCGGAAGATACTAGAACAATATTGACAACGTATGCAAAAAATCTACGTATTGGGGGCAGCTTACACACGCAACAGGTGCTAAATGTGAGGCTCTAGGTCGGACAAAATTTGAAAAATTGGCAAATTATTGCATTCGAGGTCATCATAATAATTGTTCAAAATCAAAATGTTACAGGAATAATACGGTCATTTTGTATGTAAATTTGCAAACGTTGTCAATTTCTTGTTAGCCTATAAACCGTTTTAACAAGGCGATCGAGAGCGATATATCTGGAAATCGCAGCTTTGAGTCAGAGGATCATCTGGCGGTTTGTACCATTTCGGAGGGGGTAAACAATGTTGATGAAACTAATTCATGGTTCTGCGCTGGCGATCGTTGTCGCCACGCTGGGATTACTGCCGGGGCTGAGCAAAGCGCAGGACGGTGAGTTTGCGATTGAGGAAATAACTGTTACCGCGCAAAAGCGGGCGCAGAGCCTGCAGGATGTAAGTCTGTCTGTAACCGCATTCACCGGGGACGACCTGGCCAGAGCTGGCATTGACGATCTGTCGCGCGTTGAACTGGCCACAGCGGGCGTGACATACGGATTTATTGGCTCAGACGCGAAGATCAACATCCGCGGCGCCAACGCCGACAACACGTTCTCCGACGCTTATCCCATCGCCGGGCTGTTTATCGATGGCGTTTATCGGCCGCGTGCGGCCCAGCAGAGTCAGCCTTTCTTTGACGTTGAGCGACTGGAAATCCTCAAGGGGCCGCAGGGGACGTTATACGGTCGAAGCACTTTCATGGGTGCGATAAACCTGATCAACAAGCGCCCCGATACGGAAGAGATGGGCGGCTATTTCAAGGCGGGCGTAGCACGCTTTGGCAAGTTCACAACGGAGGGTGCGCTCAATATCCCGGTCAGCGATAACTTTGCACTTCGAGCGGCTGTTCATACCAGCGATAGTGACGGACATATCAAGAACGAAGGTCCCGGCGGAGACCTGGCGCAGGATGATTCTGTGAACTATCGCGTGTCCGCACTATGGGCGCCGACTGAAAACGTCGACGCTTACTTGAGCTTCACGTCGATTAGTGAGGAGGGCACGACGGCCGGTATTTTCGCGGCGGAAGGATTGTGTCGTCCTGTCAACGACGCTGGTATTCCGGATGTTTTTGGGCAGGACATTAACTGCGATAATGTTGTTCCCAACTCGCCGACCAACTTCAGGGCACCCAATACGGTAGCCTATGACGTTCCCAACTTTCGTGACAATTCCGAAGAGAATCTGACACTGGATGTAAGTTGGGATCTCAGCGACAGCTGGACGGCGCGATACATTGGTTCCTGGACCGAATTTGAAAGCCTTACAGATTTCGATGCGGACTTCAGTCCTACCGTTGAAGGCGTGTACTTCTGGGACGAGGAAATAGAATCAGTTACATCGGAACTGCAGCTGATCTATCAGGGCGATGGGCCAGTAAGTGCAACTGGCGGCCTGTATTACTCTGTCGACGAAATCGGCTACGGTTTCTCCCAGTTGCGACAGCCGGTAGGTGGCAGCGTGAGTACCTACGCAGATTGGCAGGATATCGAAACAACAACGGAGGCTGCATTCGTGCAAGCAGAATTCGCCGTCTCCGACAGGACACGCCTGATTGGTGGGGTTCGCTTCAACGACGAAGAAAAGGACGTCGAGTCGTTCGTGGGATGCAATTTCGAGGGCGGGCTCGACGACAACGGAGACCCATTACCGGGTGTTAACCTTGGGACGCCGGGCCGAGCCGGTTTGGATGGTCGGCCGCGTAGTGATGGTATCTACCGATACTGTCCATTAGATTCCGCAACAAAAGTAGCGAGCTGGGACGTGGTTACCTGGCGCGTTGGGGCTGAGTACGATTTTAACGAAGACATCCTTCTATACGGACACGTTTCAACCGGCTTCCTGTCCGGCGGCGTCTTGCTGTTTGGCGATGACCTAGATCAACAGGAGTCAAAAGCCTACGAGATCGGAATCAAGACGCGATTGGCTGATGGCCGCGTCCAACTCAATCTCGCTGCGTACAGAAATGAATTAGTCGACCTGACGACCGAAAGGGCTGTGCTGGTTGGAGGCGCGTTCGTCACATTGCAGGAGAACGCCGGCGACAGCACGACGCACGGACTTGAAGTTGAGTTGAATTGGTTGCCGAGCGAGAATTGGTTCGTATCGACTAACGTCTCAATTATCGATGCGGAGTATGGAGCGTTCGGAGTTAGCAATAATCTGCAGCAAGCCAATGGTGTTGATTCGTCATTCCTCGATCAAAGCGGTACAACGCCACCGTTTGCTCCTGCGGTGACGCTGGGAACCATAGTCAGTTACGACTTCGACCTGGGCGAAAGCGGTCGCTTGACACCGAGACTACAAAGCTACTTCTCGTCCGAATATGGAACCGATAACGAGACTTTGTACAGCACTCAGCAACAGGATGCGTATACCAAGACCGACTTCTCGCTCGCCTGGACCTCGGCGAACGAGAGAATCAGTGCTACGGCATTCATCGAAAATATAGAGGATAGCGAGGTGCTGGCCCGTACGAACATTGGTGGCGCCAGCCAGGTGCAAGGTGGCTATTTGTATCCGAGAAACTACGGCGTCAAATTCTCATACACGTTCTAGTACCAGACGACGTGCTGTGATCCCCTCCCCCTATCGTACGTAGAAACCGATTGAAGGGGATCCGTGGGCGGCATCGGAATCTATGTCCGATGCCGCTTTTTTTGAAGACAAAGCATATGCTAGTAGCTATGGAGTTACGAGAATAACAATGCAAAACTTCGGCGCCCTTAACTGGACGATTCTGGCAGTCTACATTGTCGGTAATTTGTTGCTCGGCTTCATTCTCAGCAAGCGAATTCAGACAGCGCAGCACTACTTTCTCGGGCGGCGGACAACACCCTGGTGGGCAATAGGGTTTTCGGTGGTCGCTACGTATATCGGCGCACTGACGTTTCTCGGTGGGCCCGCGTGGGCGTATACCGAGGGTTTCTCAGTAATTCTGATACATATCAATTATCCGATCGCGATATTCGTTGTCGTAACTATTTTTCTTCCGTTCTTTTACAAGAGTGGGGTCGCGTCAGTCTTCGACTACATGGAACGCCGATTTGGCCTGCCGTCTCGAACGGTCATGTCAGGCGTGTTCTTGTTCGGGAATGCTGCGTACTCGGGAATTATGCTCTACACAACGGCCCTGGTACTCGAGTTCATCACCGGAATCGATGTTGTAAATGCTATTTTGATTGTTGCCGTTGTCGCGTTGACCTACACGATGTTGGGTGGCATTACGGCCGTCATCTGGACGGACGTGATTCAAACAGTGATTCTTTTCCTAGGGGCAATAATCACTGTTACTATATTAGTTGGTGATCTGCCGGCCCCCCTGTCGAGCACGCTGGAAGCATTGCAGGCTCAGGGAAAGACTGATCCATTCGAATACTCCTTTGACCCGTCGAAGGTCGCGACAATCTGGACCGGTGTTGTCGCGATGTCCATTTATCATGTCACGGTTTATGGCGTAAATCAGATGATGGTGCAGCGAACGTTAACGGCAAAGACAATCGGAGACGCCAAGAAAGCGTATATCCTGCTTGCCTATGTCGCCATTTTTATCTACATCCTGTTTTTCGGTATGGGTCTGCTATTCAATAGTTACTATGGGGAGCGGGAATTCGAAAATGGCAATCTGATCGTCTTGGAATTTGTCACTGCGATGGGGTTTCCAGGGCTAATGGGAGTTGTAACCGCGGCCATCGTCGCTGCCGCAATGTCGAGCCTCGATTCGAGCCTGAATTCAATGGCGACCGTCACCACGCTCGACTTTTATCAGAAATTCTTTCGAAAAAGTGATACTGAAGAACACTATCTCATCGCATCACGTTGGTTTACGGTATTCTGGGCGGTTGTCATGATTGTGCCCGCAATTATGTACACGAAAAGTGATGGCTCAGTCCTGGAGATTCTGAGCAAGATGGGTTCTTTCTTTGTCGGCGCCAAGTTGTCGATGTTTGGACTCGGCTTCTTTTCCAAACACGCGTCCGAAAGAGGAATCCTGATCGGCGTGGTGGCCGGATTCGTCTCGCTGTTTTTCATCGAGTTCTATGCGGACGTAGCTTGGCCCTGGTATTGCGCAATTGGCGCTATTGTCAGCACGTCCGTCGGATGGGTTGCGAGCATAGCGCTGGACGGATTCCGCGACCAGTACCACCGCTATACGGTCAAGGGTCAGCTTCGTGAGTATGAACGAGAAAACTTGCCAATGAAGCAAGATAACTGGTACATCGTTCCCGGCAAGATCGATCGAGCAAGCTGGTTTCTCCTGGCCTACTTTTTCCTGTGTATTTTTTGCCTGGGGATGGCGGAACAACTTATCTGATTCTGATTGAGGAGATCAGGTGTGAAAGGGTCGAGACCAGAGCAGGCGTTCCTTACGAGAGATAATGACCTGTCGAAAACTGAGGAGACTGTCGCGACCATCGATGCGATGGTGGATGGTCTTAACGACCACGACATCGATAACATGGGGCGCTTTTTCAGCGAGACCTTTCGCTGGATGGGCAATGCCGGATGCGGCGTCAAGAATGGCTTGCGTGAGTTTCAGGAGAATTGGCAACGCCCGTTCCAGGCAGCGTTTTCGGACAAGGTCTGTATCGATGAGGCACGGCTTGCTCAGGGCGAATGGTGCGCAGCATTCGGGCGCCAGGAAGCGATTCACAGTGGCGAGTTTATGGGCATTGCACCTACAGGTAAGCGGGTTGAAATTCGCTACATGGATTTCTGGAAGGTAGTAGACGGCAAGATCGTCGACAACTGGGTCATGGTCGACTTTCCTCACGTCATGCGCCAGCTTGGCGTCGACCCGTTCGATGGTCATGGCTGGGAGAAGTTTGATGCCCAGTCTCATCTAAGGCAGAGCTCATAGTGGCGACTAGCAATTAGATCCACGGTTAAACGTTGATGTGGTTTGTAATGCCAAATTGTCCCCGTGCAGCGAAGAGGATTGTTCTGGAGATGACGGCGGAACCAATTGCTTCCTGCGCGCCGTCCGAATGACGTGTATTTGATGAACCACAATCACCTGTCTTCTCTTACGAATCCTGAGTAGATTCAGCCGCTTGTGTCACGATATCGGCTAGCTAAGTCGCCAGAACGTCGCGCTGGGCCGAGAGAGCATGCGGGTTGCAAAGATCTGTCACTCACAAATAGGTAAAGTGCGAAGATAGCGCGGCTAGTGCTATTGAGTCGGTTACCGAACATAGGTCACTAAACTTCAGACACTTTTAAATACGAGAATCCGCAGGCCGTGAAGTCAAAGAATCAATCGGTTAGGGTTTAGTTTTTGACGCTTTTAATTACGAAAACTCATTTTCGTGTGAACGTACAAAAAAGTTTGTAAATAGGACAAACGGATTGTAAATAGCACAAGAAAGACTGTAATTAACACCGGACAACCTCCTGCGTGAGGCGCGATGTTTCTAGGAACAAAACGGTCGGATGCTCGACTCCTAGTGACCATACCCCCGCATTCGAGCATAGGGCTATGTGGGTGATTCAAATATTGAAGGTCGGTGTGAAGTTGCACTACATCCAGCCCGGCAAGCCAAAACAGAACGCTTTTGTTGAGAGCGTCAACGGCGAGGTGTGCGAGAACTGCCCAGATCTACACTGGTTCGCCAGTATCGGGAATGTCTGACCAACAGCTGTTGCGTCTGCGCTGTTGATCAATCAGTGGTTCGAGACGCGAACCGGAATTTTCATGCTGTTCTTCGGGTTTCGGTACTTGATTCGTTTCAAGCGAATTTCTTCACTCAGCTTCAAGGGCATACCCGGGAACCATTTTGCCCGCCAAGGACAGTCAGGGAAACTGGACTCGGAAACGGTAAACGCTTTCACATGGCAGCCAAAGCAATCCCAATAATAGGTGCACCCATCGCATTCTTCGCCCCCGGGACTCGGTGAGTCGTGAAAGCGGCGGACCGACTTTTGAGTGAAAATCGACTCGTAGGAATCAAGAAACAGATTGCCCAGTTCTTTCGAATCGCGAGAAAAATTGCACGCACGTGCATTGCCATCGTAGTCGATTGTTGTCGTGCGCCAGCCAGCCCCACAGTTGCGCACCTTTTTGGACCTGTACGGAGCCCTGAGCAAGGGGTCCTCGGCGTACGGCTGCAAAGTTTCGCTGATCTTATCGAGAAGCGCCTTGGTACCAGCAGCACCATCCGTAATGTTGCAACCACGTCCTATTGCGCTAACAGGTGATGCTGTAAATGCAAGGACATCCAGAGACTTCGCCAACTTAAAAAGATCATCAACCTGATCGACGCTGGCCTCTGTTATTGAACTGGCGATTCTTACCTTCACACCATGTTCGACGAGATGTTTCGTAGCTGCTACCGCGGCTTCGAACGAACCTTTATGCTTTCGAAATTGATTATGCTTCTCTGCCATAGCATCGATGCTGATCTGAACAATAATATTTTTCTTGGCAGTCAACGCGTCGGCGATTCGTGATTTCTTTCCGATCTGGTAGCCGTTCGTAATGATAGCCACCATATCGAACAACTCGCAGGCCAAATCAAGCATGCGCAAGAAGTCCGGATGAATTGTACACTCACCGCCAGTCAGCTCGACAATACGAACGCCCTCGGAAACTAACTTCCTACAAACCTGTTCAAATTCATTGAACGTCATCCGGCCTTTTTTTTCGGGCGATGAACTGTAGTAGCAGTGATCACAGCGAAAATTGCACGTTTCGATAACTTCGATGATCGCATGACGCGGATAAAAGCCTTTGGCACTTCCTGTAACATTGATCCGACGAGGTTGCTCAGTTGGCTCTGCATTGAAAGATACTAGCTTCGGGAAACCTGCCAGCGCTGTCCATGCATCTCGGGCAAAGACGCTTCCGAACATTTCTCCGTATAAGCTATCAAATGATCGATTGATCGACGCTACACTTGTTTGTCCATCCGCGCGCTTTAGGATATTTGCGACGCTAGCATCTATTGCAAAAGTGCCTGGCCGTGTAATTGTCGACTCGTCTATACACAACACAACCTCTTCTTTCGTTTCGTGAATGGATATCCAGGCAGCGGCTTGAGGGTAGGTGTTGAGGGCGCTACTCATCTGCGGGTTTCCCCTCCGCAACGCTGTGCAGGTGCCTTGAGAATTCTTCCAGATCGTCGATGATGGACTGAAACTCTGGATGCGGCTGAGTCGTTAAGTCGATCGGTTGCAGCTGCTGCTGAGGATCAAACGCAAACTCTGCTACGGAAGAAACGAGAGCCGCCGAAACCGCCACCACTGCCTTTGTAGCAACAATCGGGCAGGGAGTGCACCCAGGCAGACAGTGGATACAGGTCGCACAGCTGGGAGCTGCCGTCGACGGAACAAGTTCGAATCCTGCGGGAGTAAAGCGTGACGAGCTGATTTCCCGAATTGGACGTACTTCTTCGTCGAATCGACGCTCATCAAAAAGCCAATAAAGTACATGGTGACCGACTTTACGTGTGATCAGCGTACCGGCCGGCCGGTAAACTTCGACGTCATTGACCAGTACTGAGCCATCGGACTCGTAGTCGACCGACGTCGGGGAACTAATCTTTTGCGACTCGCTAGCAAGACCCAAAAAGTCGGTGCTGTCGATAACCGCGCTGAGCTCATCCAGACATTCTTTAGGGTCGTCCGATCGAAACTCGAATTCGTCTGTTTTATCTCGACTGTGAATAAACGACTCGGTATCGGGAGTGACGGGTTGGTCACCAAATGCACGCATTAGCAATGCAACGAAACCCGCTGAGAGCAGCAAGGGCGAACCGCTGGTCTGTCCATCAATTACAACACCGGAAATTCTCTCTGAATCGGCGAATATGAGAATATCTCGTGTAAGGCTGAGGTACGCCATTGATTCTCTCCTTGTTGCCATATCGTCGAGGCGGAATCGAGCAACAACGGAACGTTGTTAGGCAATCGCGTTCGACGGGTTGTGCAAAACTATGCCGTGAGAGTACCAATTCGTCTACTATTGAGCAATTCGGACCACAAGTGGCAACTTGATTCATCCTGATTACTCCTTGGGCCAACCGCTGCGACGATTGTCAGGGGTGCGTCAAATCTCAACTCCAAACACCTTCGAATCGCTGCAACGTGACCTGACCGAAATCGGGCTGGGGCCCGGCTCGATCGTGATGGTTCATTCATCGTTGGGAAAGCTGGGCTGGACCGTCGGCGGACCGGTCACGGTGATTCGCGCCCTCCTCGACGTCCTCGGTCCGGAGGGAACGCTGGTGATGCCTGCCGAGTCACCCTATGTTTCCGATCCAGCTGGCTGGGACGATGAACGTGTGAGCCCCGACTGGCACGATACGATACGAGAACATCTCCCCGTATTTGATCCCCGGACCACGCCGACAACGATGGGTGCAATCCCGGAGGCGTTTCGAACGTATCCGGGGACGACCAGGAGCAACCATCCTATGGTATCGGTCTGTGCAAACGGCAAGTTTGCCGATGAAATCACGGCCGAGCACGCACTGGATTTCTGTGAGGGGCGCGGTACGCCGTTCGAGAAACTGTATGAGCTGGGTGCCAAGACTTTGTTGCTCGGCGTCGGATTCAATCGATGTACGTCACTGCACTACGCAGAATCCCTGGTTCCGTCGCGACGCACGACGGTCCACCGATATCCAGTCATTAAAGACGGCGAGCGTATCTGGATCGATAGCCCGAACATGGCGAACGACGACGGCGAGCATTTTCCAGCGGTTGGCGAAAAATTCATAGCGACCGGCGCGGTCAAACACGGCCATGTCGGGAGCGCCGAATCCATGCTCTTCGAAACTCGCCAACTCGTTGACTTCGCCGAGTCATACTTCTCTCGGGTGCTTGGCTGAACGCGATCGCCGAGCAACGGAGCTGCGAAAACTCCGCGGGTATGCGATGAGGATCGCTATGAGTCATGGCGCAGCGTTTTGACCAGTGAAATGGCCATCGCGACAAACACCAGCAAGATCGGCAGCGACACGACCAGCAGTATGACCTGGATCGGTCGCAGCGGTGCGTCCATGAGCATGAGCGCGACCGGCATCAGGCCCAGCGCGAGTGCCCAGAAGACCCGGTGCCCGCGCGCCGGGTCGTCGCCGGACTTCAGGTGCAGGGTCGAGCTGGACGCCAGCGTGTATGACGCCGAGTCGTAGGTCGTGGCGGCGAAGATAATGGCAACCACAGAAAACACGGCGATGACGATGCCCGCGAACGGCAAGGTCTCCAGCATTGCGAGTAACGCAGCGCTCGGACTTTCCGTGTTCATAATTCCGGTAAAGTCGACCCGTCCTTCAAGGTCGAGGTACATCGCGTAGTTGCCCATGACCATGTAAAAGAGCCAGCTGCCGAGCGACCCCCACAGCAGCATTCCGAACACCACCTGACGGATCGTGCGGCCTTTCGAGATCCGGGTAACGAACAGCCCGACGAACGGTGCGAAAGCGATCCACCAGGCCCAGTAAAAAATCGTCCAGCTCTCAACGAACGTCGAGTCCGCAAAAGGGTCGGTCCAGTAGCTCATGCGCACGAAGTTGGCCGCCATCGTGCCCAGTGAGTCCAGGCTGGTCGTGAGTATGAAAACAGTCGGCCCGACAACGAGGATAAAGAGGAGCAGCCCGAACGCGAGCCCGACGTTGATGTCGCTCAGGCGTTTGATGCCCTTCCTCAGTCCCAGCCACACGCTGATCGAAAACAGCGTGATGCACAAAAGGATAACCGCGACCTTGAGCTTGTCGTCCGCCTCCGCGCCGAACAACCAGCCGAGCGTCGTGGCGATCATCGGTGTCGAGAAGCCCAGGCTGGACGCCGCGCCACCGAGCAACGCGATCATAAACAGGAAATCGATCGTACGTGCGACAAACCCGTGTTCGCGTCCCGCCAGGAACCAGTGGCAGCAAACGCTGAAACGCAGCACGTCGAGTCGTTTCGAATAATAGGGATAGGCGATTGCCACGGCCGGTAAACAATAGAATGCCCACGCCGTGAAGCCCCAGTGAAACAACCCGTAACTTGACGCCCAGCTTGCGGCTTCGGCACTGTGCGGTGCCGCACCGAACGGCGGCGCCTCGTAGTAGTAGGCCCACTCGATACTGCACCAGTAAAGCAGCCCCGCGCCAACGCCGGCACAGAACAACATGCCGATCCAGCTGACCTCGCTGAATTCGGGGCGCTCCCCATCGCCGAGGCGAATCCGCCCAAAGCGCCCGAGCGCCAGCCACAACAGGAAGCCGATCGTCGCCAGGCTACCGAGGAGATACAGGAAACCGAACTCGCCGGCGATAACGGCGTAGAGGTCCTCCAGGAATGCCGCCGATGCGTCCGGCCACGTGAACATCGGAACACTTGTGCCGACAAGAATGACGGCAGAGGTGCCGACACTCGGCCAGTCGACGCGACGTTGCTCCACGCGAGCGCCTAGCTCTCGTCAATTTCTAGTATGACAGCGCCGCGAGCGCCGCCTTGCTCGACCAGCTCGTTGGCTTTCGCGATGTCCGCGAGCGGCAGCGTCGCCGCAATGCGGTGCTTGAGCGCGCCGGCCGCCAGCGCCGAGTCGATGTCCTCGATGGCCTGCAGCTTGGCCGCTTCCGGCATTGCGTAAACGATGATCATCCGTACCGTGATGTCCTTGTACATCATCTGGAAAAACGGCAGCTTCGGCTCCGTCACCTGCGTCGACGAATAGGTTGCGATGACGCCGCCGATCTTCAGGACCTCGACCGATACCGGCAGGTTGGCGCCGAATTCCACGTCGACTATCCGGTCGACAGGTTCACCCCCGGTGCACTCGAGGATCGCACCGGCCACGTCGTCGCCACGGTGGTTGACGACATGATTTGCGCCTGCGTCGATGCAGGCGTCCCGATCTTCGTCGTTGCTCGCGGTGGCAATGACCGTCGCGCCGGCCCGTCTCGCCCACTGGATCGCGTAGTGACCGACTCGGCCGGCACCGCCGGTCACAACGAGGGTCTGGCCCTCGACATCGCCGTCGGCAAACACCGCGCGGTGCGCCGTCATGACCGGGATGCCGAGGCAGGCGCCCACCTCGAAGCTCGCATTGTCCACGAGCACCGGCGCGCGGCTCGAGTCAATGGCGACGTAGTCCGCCGCGGTGCCGAAGCGCCGCCCGTACTGCGCCTGGTAAACCCACACACGCTCTCCGATCCTGCGTTCGACGCCCTCGCCGACCGCCTCGATGACACCGGCCCCGTCGCTGTTCGGAATGACAAAGCCGTCGTCGAGCAGGTTCGGAAACGATCCGGCGCGCTTTTTGACATCCGACGGATTGACGCCACTCGTATGCAGCCGCACCAGCACCTCGCCGGCGGCCGGTGCCGGCGCGTCTCGCTCGCCGACCTCGAGGACGTCCTTTGCCGGACCAAACGATTCGAACCATGCTGCTCGCATTGAATACTCCTTCGTGGGGTTAGCGATCGAGCCAGTTTGACAGGCCTTCCGTGTGACCGTCGACCGAGATGGACTGCCCGGATATTTTCCCGGCCGCTTTCGAACTCAGGAAAAGCACGACGTCAGCAACGTCGTCCGCCGTTACGAACGTGCGCATCGACGTCTGTCGCAAATAGACTTCGCGCACCTGTTCGACAGGCAGCCCTCGCTGGGCGGCATCACGCTCGATCACGGCATCGATGCGCGGCCCTTCCACGCTGGTCGGGCAAACGGCGTTGACCCGGATGCCTTCAGGTCCGAGCTCCATCGCCCATGTCTTCATCAGGCCGATCATGGCCCACTTGGTCGCTGTATACGCCGAGCGCAGCGGGTACCCGTGCAGCGCAGCCGTTGACGAAATGTTGACGATTGAGCCCGCGCTCGATTGACGCAGCAGCGGTACCGCGCGCTTCGTGACATAGAAGGTGCCGGACAGGTTGACCTGTATGCACGCGTCCCAGCCGTCCTCGTCATGCTCATCGACAGCGGCAGAGGGACCGGCGACACCGGCGTTGTTGACAAGCACGTCCAGGTGCTCGTGCGGCAGTCCGGCAAACAGCCTCTCGACGTCGTCGCGATTGCCGATGTCGGTGACAGACCCTGTAGCGCCGGGATTTGCGGCCAGGAACTCGGTGACATTGTCGGAGGAACAATCACAAGCGTGCACGGCATCGCCTTCGGCCAGAAATCGCTCCGCGATGCGACGACCGATACCCGATGCGCCGCCCGTGATCAGCACAACCCTTGTCATTCGCGCATTCTCGCGTAAATTTGTGCGCATCGTCCATTGCCCCTGCAGGCCGCGATCAATGTCCGCAGAACAAAGCCCACTCCGATTGCGGAAAAAGCACGGCGACGGGTCGCGTCCGCACACGACGGCGGCGGATGGTGAGCGAATCGTCAACGCGCAGTCCGTGCGTGCCGCGGTCATGGCCGGGCTGATCACGATCATCTTTTTCAGCGTGGGCTGGGTCGTCGTGACGAATTGGTTCGGCGCCGTGTTTCCGTGGGCGACCGTGTTGCTGGGTGCGATGCTCGGCTTCGCTTTGCGTTTTGCCGGTCGTGGCGTCGAGTGGCAATACGCGGCCCTTGCGGCCGGGTTGACCATCATCGGGTGCGTTGTCGCCAACGTCGTCCTCGCGGCCTCGGTTCGCGCCGAGCAGGATGGCGTGAGTACGATGCAGTTACTGCAGTCGCTGAGCACCTACACGCTGCCGGACTTCTTCCGTGAGACGTGGAACATGGGCGACACGTTCTTCGCGCTGCTGGCCGCGGGCATCGCGGCTTTCTTCGCGCAACGGCGACTGACGCGGGACCAGTACTATGCATTGCGCCTGTGGCGCGAGGAGCAGGAACGTGGCTGACAACATCGAATTCTTCGGCGACTCGATATCCGGCAACTGCTACAAGCTGCAGCTCGCCTCCGCCGAGCTCGGCATTGACTACACCTGGCACGAAACCGGCGTATTGAACGGCGACACGCATACGACGGAGTTTCTTGCCATGAATCCGAACGGCAAGGTCCCCGTCATGCGGCTGTCGGACGGCCGGGTGCTCGCGGAGTCCAACGCGATCCTGTGCTGGTTGGCCGATGGCACCCCGCTGGCTGGCCGCGACCGTTTTGCGCGTGCGCAGGTGATGCAGTGGTTGTTCTTCGAGCAATACAGCCACGAGCCGTACATCGCGACGTCGAGATTCATCGTGAAATACCTCGGCAGCCCGCCCGATCGACAGGCGGATCTCGAGGCGAAACAGCCCGGTGGCTACAAGGCGCTCGACGTCATGGAGCACCATCTCGCCGGGCACGAATGGTTCGCGAACGACGCGTTCAGCATTGCCGACATTGCGCTGTACGCCTACACGCACGTTGCGCACGAAGGTGGTTTCGACCTGGCTCGTTACCCAGCCGTGCAGAAGTGGTTGAAGCGAGTTGCGGCGCGCGAGCGCCACGTGGCGATGCGGGCCCGATCAGGCGGGCATTAACAACGAACCGTCAGCGCGGAGCTTCGATCCCTTGAGGTCGGCCAGCTGCCGGGCGACGAGTTGCTCGATGTCCTGCACGGCGGCGGCAATACCGAGGTAAACCGACGGCTTCCTCCGCAGCAGGCTCCAGTCGCCGGTCTCGAGAATACGCACGAGGTGCGTAATGTTGTTGCGAATGGCATCGATGTACGGGTTTTGCCCGCCGTACAGCACCTCGATGTAGCGATAGGCGCGGTTGAATTTCGAGTGCAGGCGATCACGCATGACCTGCTGGTAAAACGTCGGCGTTTTCATGAGCAGGTCCTTGCCGGACTTGTAGCGCACCATGTACTCGCCGGGGCTCGCGTTCTCGACGGCCACCCCGCCGACGACGAACTCCTTGTACAGGCGGTCGCGGCACTTCTCGAGGTAACAGCGATCGGCCATTTGCGCGAGCATGTCGGCCGTGCCGAGCAGGTGGCCGCAGATCACGTCGCGCGGGTCGTCGAGTTCGATGTTGTCGAGCTCAAGTTCGTACCCGGTAAAGTGCACGATCATGCTGGCGACACCCACGTCCTTCGCCAGGCCGAGTTCGGGCAGGTAGCGGCGCAGAAAGTCCGCGCTGCGGGAGACGTGATACAGCGTAAACTCGGCGCCGTTCTGGAAGTCCTTGTCGCGCGTTTCGTGACGGATGTAGCCGGCATCGTGAAACAGTGACGTGATGACGGCCATCTGCGCGCGTCGTGGCCCCAGCCGGTCAGCCGGTTCGACGCTGCGCTCATAGCCGACGACGAGGCGCGCCAACGCGAGTGTCATGTCGAGCGTGTGCTGCATGTCGTGATAGGTCGTGTCACAGCCCTTGTAGCCCGGGAAACGGCCCGTGAACAGGCGCTCGAAGTCGTAGAAGGCAAGCCAGATCTTGTCGAACGACATGCCCGGAAAGCTTTCGGCGAACAGCGTCTGCACGGCATCGCGCACGGCGACAGGATTGCTTACCTGGACCGTGTTCGTTACGTCGTAGTCGTTGCGCCGATCGGGGGACATGATTCTCTGCGGTTTTTGTTTGTCATGATACATGGCGGCTTGTCGCATCACAGCAGAGATACACGGCTTATGTCACATGCAGCGTACCCCATATCGGACATCAGTTGTCGAACTCGGCGATCACCGGGGCGTGGTCTGACGGACGCTCCCAGGCGCGCGGCTCCTTGTCGACGTAACTGGCGGTGCAACGTTCGGTCATCGGAGCGCTGGTCAGGATCAGGTCGATGCGCAGGCCCGCATTGCGGCGAAACCCGGCCGCCCGGTAGTCCCACCAGCTGAAGGTCTTTTCGGGCTGCTCGAATTTGCGAAACACGTCGGTCAGACCGAGGTCCAGAAGTGCGGACAGCGCAGCTCGTTCCTTCGGGCTGCACAGGATGGCGTCGCCCCATTTTTCCGGGTCGTGCACGTCCTCGTCGGCCGGTGCAATGTTGAAATCGCCGAGCACGACGACGTTGTCGTGTCGTGCCATTTCATCGGTCAGGAAGCGCTCCAGTGACGCCAGCCAGCCAAGCTTGTAGTCGTATTTTTCGGAGCCGACCTCGGAGCCGTTCGGTACGTAGAGATCGATGACGCGGACGTCGTCGATGGTCGTTGCAAGAATGCGCCGCTGCGGGTCGTCGAGGTCGGGAAAATCGGTGACCGGGTCTTCCGGTTGCGATTTCGCAATGACCGCGACCCCGTTGTAGGTCTTCTGGCCGCTGGCAATCGAGCGATAGCCGAGCGCCGCCAGGTCCTCTGCCGGAAACTTCTCGGTAAGCTGCTTGATCTCCTGCAGGACGAGAACGTCCGGGTCATGATTCTGCAGCCACTCCACGACGTGCGGCTGGCGCACATTCATCGAGTTGACGTTCCAGGTAGCGATTTTCACGTAGGCTGGATTCCGTTCATTCGCAGCAGCGCGTCGATCGTCGGTTTGCGACCCCGAAACGCGACGAAGGCATCCATGATGTCACGGCTTCCACCGATCTCCAGGATTTCGGTGCGGAAGCGCTGCGCGGTTTCGCGATCGAACACGCCGGCGTCCTCGAACGCGGAAAAGGCGTCGGCCGCCAGCACCTCGGCCCACTTGTAGCTGTAGTAGCCGGCCGAGTAGCCGCCGGCGAAGATGTGAGAAAAGGCGTGCGGCAGGCGGTTGTAGTCAGGATGGCGAACCAGGGACACCTCATTGCGCACATCGTCAAGCATGTCGAGCGGCGACCGCGGCGCATCCGGGCGGTATTCGAAGTGCAGGCGAAAGTCGAACAGGCCGAGCTCGAGTTGCCGCAACATGGCCAGCGCCGCGCCGGCATGCCGGCTGGCGTCGAGCTTGTCGAACAACTCAACGGGCAACGGTTCGCCGCTGTCGGTGTGTGCCGAGCAGCGTTCCAGCACCTCGTAGTGCCAGGCAAAGTTCTCCATGAACTGGCTCGGCAATTCGACGGCATCCCACGGCACCCCGTTGATGCCCGAGACGCTTGGCAGGTCGATTCGCGTCAGCAGGTGGTGCAGCATGTGCCCGAACTCGTGAAACAGGGTCACGACGTCGTCGTGCGTCAGGAGCGACTGGCCACGTTCGTCCAGCGGCGGGAAATTGCAGACGAGGTAGCCGACAGGAAGTGCCTGGCTGCCATTGATGTTCTTGCGGCCGATGCACTCGTCGATCCACGCACCGTTGCGCTTGCCGCTGCGCGCATACAAGTCGGTATAGAAGCCGCCGATGACGCTGCCGCCTGCGTCGCGCACGTTGTAATAACGAGCATCGTCGTGCCAGACGACCACCGCATCGTCAGGTTCCAGCGAGACGTCGTAAAGCCTTGATGCCAGGTCGAACAGGCCGTTGATGACCGTGCCGGCCGGGAAGTACTGGCGCAGCTCCTCGTTGGAGACCGAGTATCGCGCCTGCTTGTATTTTTCGAGCCAGAACGCAACGTCCCACGGCTCGAGAGGCATGCCTGCAAAGCTGCTGAGCTCCTCCAGCTCGTCCTCGGCTGCCGCACGCGTGTGCTCGGCGAGCTCGCGCAAAAAACCGACGACCTCTTCCGGGGTGCCGGCCATCTTCGTGGCCAGTGAATAGTGTGCATAGCTGTCGAAGCCAACCAGGCCGGCGGCCTCGTGACGCAGCGCCAAAATCGATTCGATATTGTCGCTGTTGTCCCAGGCCGCGTTGTCGCCCTGGTCCGACGCCCGCGTTGACCAGGCACGATAAAAGGTCTCGCGCAATGCCCGGTCGTGCGCGTGCGTCAGCACGGCGTCCCAGGTGGGATAGTCGAGCGACAGCCGCCAGCCCTCGAGATTGTGGCGAGCCGCATCCTCGGCGGCACGCGACAACATTGTTACGGGCAGGCCGGCAAGCGTGTTCTCGTCGGTGACGTGCAGCGACCAGGCGTCCATCGCATCCTGCACGTTGTGCTCGAAGCTCGCCTGTTTCGCGGCAAGTTCCTGCATGATGGCCTTGAAGCGCTGTTTGCGGCCTTCATCCAGGTCGACGCCGGCCAGGTGAAAATCGCGCAAGGCATGCGCAACGGCGCTGCGGCTGGACTCGCTTGCATCCGGCGGCAACGATTCGCCCACGCTCGCATACGCACGTTGCAGGCGGACGTTCTGTGATAATTCCGTGCCGTACTCGGTCAGTAGTGGTAACGCTTCCTTGTAGGCCTCTCGCCACTCGGGCGAACCCAGTACACTCTGCAGGTGCGACACGGGTGACCAGATGCGCCCGAGCTCGTGCTCCATGTGTTCGACCGGCACCACGAGAGAATCGAAATCGGGTTGCTCGTTCCTGTCGAGCAACTCGTCCAGCTGGTTGCGGTGTTCGGAAATAATCTGCCGAATGGCCGGAACGACGTCGCCGGGCGAGATGTCCCTGAAGCGAGGGAGTGATGTCGTGTCGAGCAGGGGGTTTGTCATCGTGCGGTTGATTTCCATATCGGCCGCCGCATATTAGCACAGCACGTTCGCCGCAAGATGTGGCGAAACGACCGGAAACCGGGAACATAGAAATGACAAAACGATTCGATCTTATCGTCGTCGGCGGTGGCAGCGGCGGGCTGGCACACGCGCAGCGCGCAGCGGAGTACGGCGCGAATGCAGCGGTCGTGGAATACGGACCGCTCGGTGGCACCTGTGTCAACGTCGGTTGCGTGCCAAAGAAAGTGATGTGGTACGCCGCGCAGCATGCGCACATGGCACACCATGCCCGGGACTACGGCTTTGACCTCGACGTACGCGGGCATGACTGGGCGGCGCTGAAGTCGCGACGCGACGCCTACATAAAACGCCTCAACGGCATCTATGCGCGCAACCTCGACAACAAGGGTGTCACGTATCTCGAGGGCGCAGCACGCTTTGTCGATGCGAATACGATCGATGTGAATGGCGAGCACTTCGGCGCCGATCGCATCGTCATTGCAACCGGCGGTCAGCCGATCGTGCCGGATATTCCCGGTGCGGAACATGGCATTACGTCGGACGGGTTCTTCGAGCTCGAAGAGCGCCCGCAGCGCGTGCTGGTCGCGGGCAGCGGCTACGTGGCCGTCGAGCTGGCCGGCGTCTTCAATGGCCTCGGCAGCGACGTACACCTCGTCGTGCGCAAGGATCGCGTGTTGCGCAGCTTCGATACCATGTTGTCCGACGAGCTGATGAGCATCATGCGCGCAAGTGGCATCTCGCTCGAAACCGGTGTTGTACCGGCTGCCGCCGAGAAAACGGATGACGGCCTGATAGTGCACGCTGAAGACGGGCGAAGCTTCGGGCCGGTCGACGCGATTGTCTGGGCCGTCGGGCGGTCACCGAACACGCAAAACCTGGATGCCGACAAAGCCGGCGTGTACCAGGACGAGCGTGGCTTCATTCCAACCGACGAGTACCAGCAGACCAACGTCGACCACATCTTCGCGCTCGGCGATGTGACCGGTCGGGAGGCATTGACGCCGGTCGCTATCGCGGCCGGACGGCGACTGGCCGACCGGTTGTACGGCGGCATGGACGGCCGGCATCTCGATTACCGCCTGATCCCGACAGTGATTTTCAGTCACCCGACGATCGGCACCGTCGGCATGACCGAGGATGAGGCGCGCGCCGAGTTTGGCGATGCGATCAAGGTGTACCAGTCGGGCTTTACCGGAATGTACTACGCGCTCGGCCAAGACAGGCAGCGCTCCATCGTGAAGCTGATCGTGACGGGCGACGACGAGCACATCGTCGGTTGCCACGTCATCGGCGAGGGCGCCGACGAGATGCTGCAGGGCTTTGCTGTCGCGATTCGCATGGGCGCGACCAAGAAGGACTTCGACGACACGGTCGCAATTCACCCGACCAGTGCAGAGGAACTGGTAACGCTGAGATAGGGGCCTACGCCGTAATCGATATCTGTTTCAGGACGGGAGCCGTGTCCGGGCGCACGCCGCGCCAGATCTTGAACGACTCGGCGGCTTGTTCGACAAGCATGCCCCAGCCCATGACCGAGTTCGCGGCGCCGGCTTCACGGGCCCAGGTACTGAAGGGCGTCGGCTTCAGCCCGTAGGACAGGTCGTAACAGAAAGTGCTTTCCGACACGGCCGCTTCGGGGTACGGCGGTGTTTCGCCCTTCACCCCGGCCGATGTCGCGTTGATGATCAGGTCGTACCGCTTCGTCACCGGCACCATGTTGAAGCGGCAGGCCGATATCGGTCCGGCCGATGAAAAGTGATCCGCCAGCGCCTGCGCCTTGCTCAGCGAGCGGTTCGCGATTCGCAGGGAAACCGGCTGCATCTCCAGCAACGGACCTACGATGCCTCGCGTCGCACCCCCGGCACCAAGAATCAGAATGTTCGATCCCTCCAGCGGAATGCCGAGGTTAACGGCGAGATCGCGGAGGAGCCCAATACCATCCGTATTGTCGCCGAAGATCTGGCCGTCGCGGAACGACAGGGTATTGACGGCACCCGCGGTCGCCGCGCGCTCGCTCATCGAGTCGGCGAGTTTCGCCACCTCGCTCTTGTGCGGCACCGTGACGTTGAGACCCTTGCCGCCGGTACGTTGAAACTGGCGCACGGCTGTCTCGAGCTTTTCCGGGCTCACCTGCAGAAGTTCGTACTGCATGTTCTGCTGCGTCTGCAACGCAAACAGGCGGTGGATTACGGGCGATCGGCTGTGTGAAACCGGGTACCCCATGACACCGTAGCGATCAATCGTTGTTGTTTCTTCGTCTGTCGTCGTATCGCTCAATAGTTCACTCCGCGAGCCAGCGCGCAACGTCCATCGCGAAGTAGGTCAGTATGCCATTCGCCCCGGCACGCCGGATGCCGAGCAGCGCCTCGAGAACGGTTTTTCGCTCGTCCAGCCAGCCGTTCTGCGCCGCTGCCTTTAGCATCGCATATTCGCCGCTGACCTGGTAAGCGAAAGTTGGCACGCCGTATTCGTCTTTGACACGCCGCACAATATCGAGATAGGGCATTGCCGGCTTCACCATGACGAAATCGGCACCCTCATCAATGTCCAGCCCGACCTCGCGTACGGCCTCATCCGAATTCGACGGCGCGACCTGGAACGTCGATTTGTCGCCTTTACCGAGATTGGCGGCCGAGCCGACGGCATCGCGAAACGGGCCGTAAAACGCCGATGCAAACTTGGCCGCGTACGCCATGATCAGTGTATTCGTGTGCCCGCCTGCTTCGAGCGCGTCGCGAATCGCCCCGATGCGCCCGTCCATCATGTCCGACGGTGCGACGACGTCGGCGCCGGCCTCGGCGTGTGACACGGCCTGCTGTACGAGCATTTCCACGGTCTCGTCATTCAGCACGTAGCCGTCCTCATCGATGATGCCGTCGAGCCCGTGCGTAGTGTACGGATCGAGCGCGACGTCGGTCATCACGACGAGGTCGGGCAATTCGGCCTTGATGGCACGAACCGTGCGCTGCACGAGCCCGTCCGGATTTCTGCACTCGGCGCCGTCGAGCGACTTCTGGTCGGCGTCGATGACCGGGAACAGTGCGACGGCCGGAACACCCCGGTCACGTGCTTCGGTAAGTTCGGCAAGCAACAGATCGACGCTCTTGCGGCTGACGCCCGGCATCGACGGCACCGCCTGTTCGGCACCTTTGCCATCGAGGACGAAAACCGGGTATATAAGGTCGTCGGCGGACAGCACCGTTTCCGCGACAAGGCGTCTCAGTGCATCGCTGCGGCGGCTGCGCCGCAGCCGAATCCGCGGGAACTGTCCGGGGGTCGGGTGACTCATAGCTAACTAGAATAAGAATAGTAAGTGCTTATTTTCCCTGTATTTTACGCCGGATTCCATGTCCGGGTCACACAAAAACGGCGAAACCGTAATAAATGTCACAAGGAGCGGGTCATCTCGGATGAACAGTAGCCGGAATGCGGAACAACGCCGCCAGCGCTTCGATTCGCTGGTCGCGGTCTGGTACCCGGACATGTTCCGGTATGCCGCATGGCTGAGTCGCGACCGCGCCATTGCAGAGGACGTCGTCCAGGAAGCGTTATTGCGGGCCTGGAAGTCGCTGGATGCGCTGCGCGACGATGCCGCTGCAAAGCAATGGCTGTTGACGATCGTGCGCCGGGAGAACGCTCGTTACTTTGAGCGTCGCCGTTTGGAAACGGTCGACATAGACAATTTGACGGCGTCGCAGGCAGCGCTGCTGGCCGAGTCGCCGGATGAAGAGCTCGCGGATCTGCGCGAGGCCATCTACGGGCTCGACGACGATTATCGCGAACCGCTGGTTTTGCAGGTCCTGATGGGCTACAGCACCAACGAGATCGCAGGGCTGATGGGGCTCAAGCAGGGCGCGGTACTGACGCGCCTGCACCGGGCGCGCCTGAAGCTGAAGGACCAGGCGGAACGTGAGGCAAACGCGTAAACCGCGCAGATGAACTTATGCACGAAGACGAACTGAACAAACTGATCGACTCGGATCCTGAATTCGAGAAAAAGCTCACGACGGCGCTGGAGGTCGACGTGCCTGAGCTTCGCATGCCCGAGCTGCCCGATGTCGAGGCCGACAACGTCGTGTCGCTCGAATCCCGCCGCGGGCCGTCGAAGCTGACCTGGTATGCCATGGCCGCGACGATCGCGATCGCGGCGTTCGTCGGCTGGCGGATCGAGTTCGGTCACGTCATCGATGGCACGCTCGAAGAGCAGGTGCTCGCCCACCTGGATCTCGAGCCCGCCGCCCTGCGTGTTACCGACGTCGCGGTCAGCGACGGGCGGCTCGCAAACGTCGTACCCGCGAACATTGCAACTATGAACCACGATGCCGGTCTCATCACGTACGCGATGAGTTGCCGCATCAATGGAAGAGATGTCCCGCACCTCGTCATACAAGGTGAAAAGGGGCCTGTAACCATTCTGCTGATGCCCGAGGAAATGATCGACGAGGCCAGGCCGCTGGACGGCGACAATGTCCACGGCGTGATCCTGCCGGTCGGCGATGGCAGCATAGCGATCATCGGCGAGAAGGACGAATCGCTCGATCACATTCAGCAGAATATTCTGGAATCAGTAACGTGGAGCACCTGAGCACCGCGTAGCTCGATATGGCCCGGTCCAAGGGCTCAACACTTAGGAGAGATGAGAAGATGTCTGAAAAGAAAGTTGTAAAACCCATTGCGCTGGCAGTTGGCGCAGCACTGGCCGGATCGTTCGCTATCAGTGGCGCAGCAAGCGCCGACGTGGCCGAGAACCCGTTCGAAATGTCGACGCTGTCTGTCGGTTACATGCTGGGCGAGGGCGAAGGCTCTTGCGGCGGTGACAAGGAAGGCGAAGGTAAATGTGGTGAAGGCAAGTGCGGCGAAGGCAAGGATAAGGAAGGCGAAGGCGCGTGTGGCGAAGGGTCATGCGGCGGCGCTGACGACAAGGAAGGTGAAGGATCCTGCGGCGAAGGCTCCTGCGGCGGCGACAAGGACGCCGAGGGCAGCTGCGGCGAAGGTTCCTGCGGTGGCAGCGTCTGATTAGCGCCACCCAACCTTGAAAGACCGGAAGGCCCGCGCACTGCGCGGGCCTTTTTCTATGCGGCAGGCACTTTTGCCGGCTGCATCTGCAGGCCCCGCCTGCTAGATTGCTGCATCGGGAAAACGGGAGTCGGGTATGGCCGGGCCGGTGAGGCGTTGCAAGTGGGCCGAGGGCGTCAGCCTCGAGTACATCGAGTACCACGACAAGGAGTGGGGAGTCCCGGTGTGGGACGACCGGGTCCAGTTCGAGTTCCTGATTCTCGAAGGCGCACAGGCCGGCCTGAGCTGGTCGACGATCCTCGGCAAGCGCGAGGGTTATCGCAAGGCGTTCGCGGATTTCGATCCGGCCAAGGTGGCACGGTTTACCGACAAGCGCGTCGAGAAACTGCTCGCCGACCCGTCCATCGTCCGCAACCGCCTCAAGGTGAAGTCGGCGGTCACCAACGCGAAAGCGTTTCTCAGGGTACAGAAGGAATTCGGCACCTTCTGCGATTACATCTGGGATTTCGTCGGTGGCACGCCGATCCAGAACCGGCATGCTCGCGACGGCGACATTCCCGCGACGTCGCCCGAGTCCGATGCGTTGTCGAAAGACCTCAAGAAACGCGGTTTCAAGTTTGTCGGCAGCACGATTGTTTACGCACACATGCAGGCGACCGGCATGGTTAACGATCACGTAACTGGTTGTTTTCGTTATAAACCCTGCAAGGCGATGGTCAAAAAATAGCACGCTGCGCGCTTGCATTTGCCGGGAGCGCGGCGGAGTATCGGGTCCTCGACAAAAACAACAAGGGGTGGCTTGATATGTCCGACCTGATCGACTCGAAACCGTCGACGGCGTTCTACGTTCTTGGCGGCGTATTCCTCGTCTGGAACCTGATCGGCCTGATGTTCTACTACCAGCAAATGACACTGACGCCGGAGATCATGCAGGCGGCAGAGATGTCGGCCGCGCAGATTGCGTGGATAGAGGCGACGCCAACCTGGGCCAACGCCGCCTACGCGATCGCCGTGACGATCGGCGTCATTGCATCGATCCTGTTGCTGCTTCGACGGGCGCTCGCGTTCCCGGCATTCGTGGTTTCGTTTGCCGGCGTTGTCGTGCAGGACATCGAGTCGTTCGTGCTGCGAAACCCCGCCGAGGCGTGGGGCACGAGCGCGTACTATATCCCGGCCATGGTTTTCGTTGTCGCCATTGCCGAGATCCTCTACAGCCGCGCGTGCAACGAGAAACGCTGGCTCCGTTGACGCGCCGCTAGTTGCCTATCGTCAACAACGTCACGCCACGCACACCCTGCGGCGTGACATGCGAGACGGCTCCCAGGTAAATCGTCTGGCTTTGCAGGTTCGACCAGTCGACCGAAACGTCCGCGGTCTGGCCCGTGCTGACGAAGGCCGGGCCACTTGCCGTCATGTTTCCGGGGTCGTCGGTGTTGCCCAGTTGCCATGCCAGCAGGCTGAAGTTGGCGCCCGGTCCACCGCTGACCTCGTCGGTGGCGAAGCCGTGTACGTAGACGTCGTAGAACCCGGCCGGCGGGTTGAACAGGTTGAACTGCTCGTCTGATGTTTGCGACCCGGACTCGCCAATGCGACGACAGGTCGCGCCGGAGGTTCCACAATAGTAAACGTACATGTCGAGGTCGTCGTCGCCGTCCGTCAGCGCATCGAACAGCGAGAAGCGCAGGAACAGCTGATCGGCGTCGATCGGGACACGTATCCCTGTGACGCCGTTGTCGAGCCGCGGCGTGAAATTCTTGGTCGGGTCGTTGTCGACGAACCGGTTCGCTATTCGCGGCAAATTGAGCCCGTGTACCCGCGGCGTGTAGGCGCCGCTGTAACCGAAAGTAACCGGGAACGTTTCGGTGCCGGATCCGCCGGCGCGAACGATTTCGGACGGTGCCGAGATCGAGGCGGCCCGGACCGCAATCGGGCTGTAGACGTCGTGATCTTCGTTTGACCAGGTGAGATCGCCAAACCACCACAGGTCGAGCGGTGCCGTCTCGTTGCTTATCGTCACGTCGAAGCTGGCAGTCGCGCCCGGCATGACGCTCAGCGACGGCGGGTTAACGACGACAGAAAAGCCGGGCGGTGCATTGACGATGATACTGAATGTTTCGGTATCGTCACCGACATTGGTCACCTGGCGCGTCACCGTCTCGCTGCCGATCAGTCGTGACACGGCAATGGATGGCAGATTGAATTCGTCGACCGCCAGCGATCCGTCGAGCAGCGCATCGTACTCGGCTATGTCGACGTCGTAGACGAGGCCCGGATCGAAAGCCGCGTTGGGCACGACGTGGCCCGAGCCGAAATCGAACGGGTTCGGCGCAGCCGAACTGTTCGGCAATGCCAGGTTTTGCCGCGATGTGGTCATCAGCGCCGATTTGAGCGCAGCCGGCGACCAGTCCGGGTGCGCCTGCCGCAGCAGCGCGGCAGCGCCGCTGACATGCGGGGTCGCCATCGATGTGCCGCTCAGGTACGCAAAGTTCTCGCCCGGCGTGGCGTTGGCGGCGTCCGGCGTAAAGCCGGCGACGATGTTGACCCCCGGTGCCGTGACGTCCGGCTTGATGATGTCGCCGAGATAGCCGGGGCCGCGTCCGGAAAACGACGCCATGACATTCCCGGTTTCCGGCCGCTCGAATCGCAGTGTCTTGTCGAGCCTGACGTCGATATCGACGCCGGCATCGAGTTCCGCAAGGAACAGGTTGGCATCTGCCTGGCCAATCATCAGCGCCGGGATGTCGACGAGGCCCTGCTCGCCGGTCATCAGTACAGGTCCGCCGCTGATGTTGTAGATGAGCGCCGCGACGGCCCCGGCATCTTCCGCGTTCGCGACCATGTCGGTAAACAGGCAGCCAGATCGCTGCATGAGTGCAATGTTGCCGGCAACCTCGTCGCTGTTGACGATCGGTTCACAGCCGTCGCTCGTCGTATCCGTATCGTCATTGACGAGAACCAGCGACGCTTCGATCGGCCCCTTGTCGGCCAGTGCCGGCGAAAAGTCGGACTCGCGTGTCGCGTACAGGCCCGCGATATTGATCGGCGTCGTTATTTCGTAGCCTTCGCTGTAGGTGGCGCCGGTGCGCGTCGACGCGGCCACGGTCATGACCCACGGACCACTCGCCGGCGAACCGATGGTGCCGAGCGCGGGCCCTTCGTTGCCGGCGGCAACGACGGCGAGCACGCCGGCCTTGGTGGCGGCGAGCAGCGCCAGGTCGTCGGGCGCCGTTACCTCGCGCATCGTGCTGCCGACGGAATAGCTGATGATATCGACGCCGTCTTCGACGGCCGCCTCGACGGCGCGCGCAAGGTCGGACGTGTTGCAGCTGGCGCGCGTCGTCCCCGGGCGCAGCCAGCAGGCCTTGTAGACAGCAACCCTGGCGCGCGGCGCAATCCCCTGGACGTTGCCGATCTCGGTGCCGAAGATGCTTGCGTTGACCGGGTTTCCGGCGGCCGTGGTCGCTGTGTGGGTGCCGTGACCGTCGGCGTCGCGCGGCGAACGGATCTCGCCGTCATCAATGAGCCCGGTCGATTCCGCCCCGTCGATAAACCAGCGCGCTCCGATCAGTTTGTTGTTGCAGTCCGTTTCCTCGAAACGTTCGCCGGTTTCGCAGGTGCCGTTCCAGTCTTCGGGCGGCTCGTACGCCAGCACGTCCGGTAAGCGTTCGTAGCGACGACACAGCCAGCGGCCGAGCAGGCTGGTTTCCGCCCAGCTCGATCGGCACAGGCGCGGCTTGTCGGCTTCGCGGGTTTCCTGCAACGCCGGATGCTCGGGCGCCACGCCGCTGTCGATGATGCCGATGACAAGGCCTTCACCGTCGAGCTCACGCGCGCTGCGCAGTCCCGCATCGGCGTTGAACAGCTCCAGGAAATGCGGGCTGTGCGACGTCGCAAGCGGCCGCACTTCGTCTTCCCAGACGTGCAGTACCTCGTCGTTCTCCCTCAGCTTTTGCGCCTGCGACAGGCTCATCTCCGCGGCGAACCCATTGAGTCCGTAGGTGTAGCTGTAGACAGGCTTCAGCCCCGGCCCGGCACGGTCGATGACGGCCGCCTGCTCGTCGCGCAATTTGGCGACGTACTGCCGAATCGGCGCGCTGTGCTTTTGCAGCCGGGTAACGCGCGGCTCGCCGGGCGCCGGCTTCGCCGTCGCCGCCAGTGGTTGCACGAGTTCGGCATGGTACTCGGCGGCCGACGGCGAGCGCAGCTGCACGATGAACACCTTGCGGGTGTCGGGTTCGGCGACGTTGCCGGGAACGGCTTCGCCAAGCAGCTCCGGGCCTGTCGGACCCTGCGCGTACGCGCAGCACGTGAAGAGTATCGCGAGAAAAAACGCTGCAGGCCTGTCAGTCATTCCGGTACCCGGACACCTCGTCGGCGTTGAATTCTACGCCCAGTCCCATGGCAATACGATTGACGAAGTTGAAGTAGCCGACGATGAGCGTCAGGTCGAGAATATCGCGGTCGGTGAGTCCCGACGCCCGCAGTTCGCCGAGGTCGCTCTCGGTCATGGCGCCGGGTGCCGTCGTCAGTTTTTCGGCATGCCGCACGATATTGGACAGCCTCGGTTCGAGCGTCTCGAGGCCATCGGCGGCCATCAACAGGGCGATGGTGTCGTCGTCCCTGATGTACCGTCGCAGCGCTTCGGCGTGATGATGCACGCAGTACTCGCACTCGTTGTTCGCCGAAACGACGACGGCAATGGCTTCGCGTTCGGCGCGGCTCAAGCCGGACTTGCCGAACATGATGGTCATGTAGAGGTCGAGATGACTGTCCATCGCCTCGGGGTTGAGGCTGTGGACCTTGAGAATGTTGGCAACCTTGCCGCGCTGCTCGATCAGCGCGGCATAGGACCGGGCTAACCTGCCTTCGGCCTCACTGACGTCTATCTCTTCGATCCAGGACATGATTCCTCGCGACAGCCTCAGCGGCCGCGGAATCATGCTCTTCGGAGCGATGTTCGAGAAAATCGAACGTCGCACCGTCCTTGCCAAAGACGATCACGCGGCAGCTGCCCCACTCCGGAGCGAGCGTCCAGGACTTGCCGGGCTCGATGTCGTCCCCGATCCGTCCTGTCTCGCAACGGGCTTCGAATCGTTCGACGTTACCATCCGTATTGGCAAAAGAGAACGTCCGCCGTGCCGGTGAGTACACCCAGAGCGGCTCCCCCTCGTCGCAATCGCAGGGATTGTAGATGACGGCTTTCGCCGTCAACGTGGCGTCATTGTCCAGTTTCGCCTGGACCTCGGCGATGCGTTCGGCCAGGCGCTGCAGCGATTCCTCGTTCTCCTCGACGCCTTGCAGCCGGATGTGGGTCCGGTTCGCGGCTGCGAGCTGGTTGAAATGCACCTGCAACAGGAAGATACGCTCGAGCAACGTCGCCCGGTCCTCGTTGGTAATGGCGTTCGATTTGCCCATCGCGAGGGCCCGCGAGTAGGCCTCGAGTTTGCCGGCGTGGTCGTCTTCGACGCCTTCGACGCGGCCCATCATCAGCCAGAACATCGTGGACTCGTACAGGTTCCAGCCACCCACCTTGTAGGTTTCGTCGATCTGCGAGCGGGCCGCTTCGTTTTCCTCATCGTAGAGGTGCCGCATCACGCGCTGGTAACGCCGCCCGAAATTGTTGGTGATGCGGTCTTTGCCGCGATTGATCTCGGTCCGGATATCGACGAAGTTCCACGGTACTTCTGCATCGCCCGGCTCGAAACGCCATTTCTCGAGAATGGCACGCGCCTCGGTTTCAAATCCGCCGCCACCGCTCGAATCGAGGATGATGGGGTCGACCGCACGGCCGTCCGGCGTTACGACGAAGCTCATGCGCACCCAGCCTTCCTGGCCACGCCGGACGGTGTCGCCGGGGTAGTCGGGATTGTCGAGCTCGACGGCAACCGCGTCGCCGACCCGGTTGATGTCGTAGTCGTAGAGTTGTTGAGCAAGCGCTGATGGTGGCAGGACAGCCAGCGCGAGGAGCGCCAGTCCACCAAGGCCCCGTGTGCCCCGGGCAGTACGTATCATTCTTATCCCCTGTGCGTATCGAGACGAGGCGTTTTCGCCTCATTTCTTTTGATGCCCGTCGACGGCAAAAAGTTGCGTCGGATCGGCGAAGCTCTTGAATTCCAGTGCGTTGCCGCTCGGGTCGTACAAAAACATCGTGGCTTGTTCGCCGACCTCGCCTTCGAAGCGAATCCTCGGCGAAATCAGGAACTTGCAGCCGGCCGTCTCCAGCTTGTCGGCGAGCTGGCGCCATTCTTCCATGGCGAGGACAACGCCGAAATGGCGCGCCGGCACCGAATCGCCGTCGACGGGGTTGGTGGGCGGGCCGCCCTCGGCCTCATCGACGAGGTGCAACGTAACCTGGTGGCCGAAGAAATCGAGATCGATCCACCGTGACGCTGTGCGCCCGGTGTCGAATCCGAGCAGGCCGCAGTAAAAACGGCGCGCCGCTTCGAGGTCGTGTACCGGGATTGCGAGATGAAACGGTTGCAGTTTGTCAGGCATCCTGTTCTCCGAGCCAGTCGCGCGGCACCAGGTATTCGTCGTAAAGCTGCGCCTCGGGCGAGCCGGGCTCGGGTTGCCAGTTGTATTCCCAGCGCACCTGCGGCGGCAGTGACATGAGGATCGACTCGGTGCGCCCGCCGGATTGCAGCCCGAACAGCGTGCCGCGATCGTAGATGAGATTGAATTCGACATAGCGGCCGCGGCGGTAGAGCTGGAACTGTTTCTGTCGGGCACCGAATGGATGCGAACGGCGCCGCTGTACGATGGGTTTGTAGGCGGCCAGGAAACTGTCGCCAACCGAACGCACGAACGCAAAACTCTCGTCGAACCCCGATTCGTTGACGTCGTCGAAAAACAGGCCGCCAACGCCGCGGGTTTCCTTGCGATGCCTGAGGTAAAAATACCGGTCGCACCAATCCTTGTAGTCGGTGTACAGCGACTTGCCAAAAGGGTCACACGCAGCCTTCGCCGTTTCGTGCCAGTGCAGTACGTCTTCGTGAAACGGGTAATAAGGCGTCAGGTCGTAGCCACCGCCGAACCACCACACGGGCTCGCGCTCACCGGCGCGGAAGAACCGGAAATTGGCGTGCGTCGTTGGAATGTAGGGGTTGTCGGGGTGCAGAACGAGCGATACGCCAACGGCCTGAAAGGATTTCCCGGCGAGCTCGGGCCGGCTTTTCGTTGCCGACGGCGGCATCTCGTCGCCGAACACGTGGCTGAAGCCGACACCCGCCTGTTCGAAGATTCCACCGCCCGACATGACGCGACTTTCGCCACCGCCGCCGCCGGGTCGCTCCCACGCGTCACGCACAAACGTCGCGCTGCCGTCGACCGACTCGAGCTCGGCGCAGATGCGGTTTTGCAGGTTTTTCAGCCAGTCCCTGACAGGCTCGATGTCGCTCATGGCCGGGGCCTCAATACCTTGCCGGAAACATAGTCACGAATTTCTGACGGGCCTGATGCCGGCCCGCAGTTGCCGGGTACGACGTAATCTACCAAAGCGCCAAACTGGCGGCGAAGCACAAATTGGTTGCGAGCGACCGGTTTTCCGCTGCGGTTTGCGCTGGTCGACGTGATCGGTGAACTGACCGCATCACAGATCGCGTACGCAACCGGATTGGTCGTCAGCCTGACCGCTATTCCCGTGTGTGCGCCACGCAGCAACGGATCGACGCGCGGGCCCGGTGGCAGGATCCACGTGACGGGGTGTTGCGGGTCGGGTTCAGGCAGGGACTTTCCAGTCGGCAAGTCGATCCAGCCGTCGAACTGTTCGGGTCGGGACGCGATCAGGATCAGCCCTTTGCCGGCGTCGCGACGTTTGAGGCCGACGAGGCGCATGACCGCGACGCGATCGTCCGGCATGCAACCGAGCCCGAAAACGCCTTCGGTCGGGTAGGCGATCAGCCCGCCGCCGAACAATACTTCAGCTGCGCGGTTGGCGTTGATCATTGATCAGGACTTTTTCTTTTTCTTGGCTGCTTTTTTCTTCGTGGTTTTCTTTTTCGCGGTCTTCTTCTTCGCTGTTTTTTTCTTTGCGGCCTTTTTTTTCGTCGCTGGTTTCTTCGCGGTCTTCTTCTTGCCGCGACGGCCGCGCACCGGCGCCGCTTCGAGCAATTCCTTGCACTCCTCGAGCGTCAGTGATTTCGGTTCGCGATCCTTCGGAACACGCGCGTTCTTTTCCTTGTTGGTGATGTACGGACCGTAACGCCCGTTCAGTACCTGGATACCGTCATCCTCGAAGTCGAGAATAATGCGGTTCTTGTCGGCGATCTTTTTCTCTTCGATCAGTTCGAGTGCGCGCGGCAATTCGATCGTGTACGGGTCGTCTTCCTTCATGGACACGTACTTGTCGCCGTAGCGCACGTACGGGCCGAATCGACCGATGCTGGCGGAAACCGGTTCGCCGTCCGGCGTTTCACCGAGCTTGCGCGGCAGCTTGAACAGCTCCATCGCCGTTTCGAGGTCGATGTCGTTCATCTTTTGCCCGGGGCGCAGGCCGGCAAATTTCGGTTTTTCTTCGTCGTCCTTGGTGCCGATCTGCACGAACGGTCCGTAGCGACCCATGCGCACCGTGACCGGCTTGCCGGTTTTCGGGTCGGTGCCGAGTTCACGCGCCTGCGCGACCTGCTCGCGGGTGACCGACTCTTCCTTGTCGACGCAGAGTTCCTTGAACGGGCGCCAGAAGGTGTCGAGCAACGGCACCCAGTCCTTGTGACCGAGCGACACTTCGTCGAGGTCGTCTTCGAGCTTGGCGGTAAAGTCGTAGTCCACGTACTGCGTAAAGTGCTCGGTCAGGAAGCCATTGACGATGCGGCCGATGTCCGTCGGGATGAAGCGCTTGCCGTCCATCTCGACGTACTCGCGGTCCTTCAGCGTCCGGATGATGCTCGCGTACGTTGACGGACGGCCGATGCCGTACTCTTCCAGCGTTTTCACGAGGCTGGCTTCCGTGAATCGCGGCGGCGGTTCCGTGAAGTGCTGTTCGGGGCGCAGTTCGTCGAGCCTGATGGTGTCGCCTTCGGCAATTTCCGGCAACAGCCGATCGCCGTCGTCATCCTTGCTGTCGTCCTTGCCTTCCTGATAGACGGCCATGAAGCCCGGCACGACGAGCACCGAGCCATTGGCGCGCATGCGGTGCCCCACGTCCGGATCGCCGGCGGCCATCTCCACGGCAACGGTATCGAATACGGCCGGGATCATCTGGCAGGCCATCGTGCGTTTCCAGATCAGCGAATACAGCTTGAACTGGTCATCGTCGAGTACCGGCTTCAGGTCGTCCGGCGTACGTGCCACCGATGTAGGACGCACCGCCTCGTGCGCTTCCTGCGCGTTTTTCGCCTTGGTTTTGAACTCGCGCGGCTCGTCCGGGACGTTTTCCTTGCCGTAGCGCTCGGCGATCACCTCGCGAATCTCGTTGACGGCCACTTCGGCGAGCGTGACCGAGTCGGTGCGCATGTAGGTGATGAGCCCGACATTGTCCTCACCGGGCAATGCGATGCCCTCGTACAGCTTCTGCGCGACCCGCATCGTGCGCTGGGTGTTGAAACCGAGCTTTCGGGACGCTTCCTGTTGCAGCGTCGACGTCGTAAACGGGGCCGTCGGGTTGCGCCGCCGCTGGCGTTTCTTGACGTCGACGACGCTGAGCTCACCCTGCGCCGCGTCGAGCAGCGTTTTCTCGACCTCGCGGGCCGCGGCTTCATTTTCGAAACTGAACTGCTCGACCTTGTCGCCCTTGTAACTGACCAGGCGCGATACGAACGGTTGCTCCTGCTTGGAGACATCGGCTTCGATCGTCCAGTACTCGCGCGCCTTGAACGCTTCGATCTCGAGCTCGCGCTCGACGATCATGCGCAGGGCAGGACTCTGTACGCGCCCGGCGGAAAGTCCGCGCTGGACTTTTTTCCACAACAGCGGCGACAGGTTGAAACCCACCAGGTAGTCGAGCGCCCGGCGCGCCTGTTGCGCGCCGACGAGATCGCCGGAAATTTCGCGGGGGTTGTCGACAGCGTCCTTCACAGCCTGCTTTGTGATCTCGTGAAACACGACGCGGCGCACGTCCTTGTCATCGAGAGCGCCGCGTTCTTTCAGGAGTTCGATCAGGTGCCACGAAATCGCTTCGCCCTCGCGGTCCGGGTCGGTAGCGAGATACAGGGCGTCGGCTTTTTTCAGGGCTCGCTGAATTGCCTTGACGTGCTTTTCGTTGCGTTCGATGACCTGGTACTTCATCGCGAACGCATTGTCCGGATCGACTGCGCCTTCTTTCGGTACGAGGTCGCGCACGTGCCCATAGGACGCCAGGACATCGAAGTCCTTGCCAAGATACTTGCTGATGGTTTGCGCCTTGGCGGGCGATTCGACGATGACGAGGTTCTTTGACATGTGGCGATGCAGTACCTTCTAAAGCAAAAACCGCGGGCTGTGCCGCGGTTTAATTACGTGCTTGGCAGCGAACTGTCAAGAAAACGCGAATTCCTCGCTAGTGGATCGAGCCTGCGCCTTCCTCGAAGACGAGGTCTTCCATGCGTGCGTAAGCCTGCTCCTGCCCGGGTTGGCTGAACAGCACCATCAGGACGACCCACTTGATCTGTTCGACGTCGATATCCGGCGATTCGAGCGCGAGCAGGCGATCGACGAGTATCTCGCGCTGCGGCGGCGTCAGGATACCGATCTGCTCGAGATACATGATGTAGCCGCGGCAATGGGTATCCAGGCGCTCGTGCTCGAATTCGTTAAAGAACCGCGTGCCATGCGCTGTCTGGCTACCGAGGGACAACGAATCCTGGTCGGTCAGGTCGTCGAGCCAGTCGAGCGCGCGGTCAATCTCGGCGTCGCCAAAGCCGGCGCGCGAGAGCTCAATGCGGAGTTCTGACTGGTCGGGCTCGGGGTCGGTTTCTTCGTCGACGTAGGTCTCAAACAGGTACATCAAAACGTCGAGTACATTTTCTTTCATGCCTGGAGCGGCTCCTTGTGCGCGGCATCGGCCGGCGAATCGTTCATTCCAGGGTCAGCCTGCCAGCGCGTAGCGCCCGCCTGACATCGCTTCAACTTCACCATGAAGCTCCAGGATCAGAAGCATGGAGGAAAGCTGGTCGATCGTCAATCCGGACTGGGATTCGAGCTCGTCGATGGAAATCGGGTCGTGACCGAGCGCCTGGCGCAGCTTCGTATAGTCCGCATCCGAGGATTCAAGTGGTGCGGCCACTGTCGCCGGGACCGACAGGTTCAGCTCGAGATGACCGGCCAGCGCGCCGAGCTCGTCGACGATGTCGGCGGCCGTCTCGACCAGCTTTGCCCCCTGGCGAATCAGCCGGTGACAGCCGCGTGCCAGCGGGTTATGTATCGAACCCGGCAGCGCGAACACTTCTCGGCCCTGTTCGGCGGCCAGGCGCGCCGTTATCAGGGTGCCGCTGCGGCGCGCCGCCTCGACGACGAGTACGCCGAGGCTCAGGCCGCTGATCAGCCGGTTGCGCTCGGGAAAGTGGCGCTTGTCGGGAGGGGCGCCAAGCGGATACTCGGTGACCAGCGCGCCCCGTTCCGCAATCTCGTGCGCGAGCGAGTGATTGGCGGCCGGGTAAACCCGGTCGATGCCATGGCCGAGAAATGCGACGGTCGAGCCGCCGGCGTCGAGTGCGCCGCGATGGGCTGCGGTATCGATGCCCTGGGCCAGGCCACTGACAATCGAAAAGCCGCAGCGTGCGAGGTGGCGTGCGAATTCGACGGCGTTGCGGACGCCCCCGCGCGTCGGGTTGCGGCTGCCGATAATTGCCAGCGACGGCAGGTGCAGCGCGTCCGGCTTGCCGTTGATGTAGAGCAGCAATGGCGGTCCGGCAATCGCCCGCAACAGCTCCGGGCAGTCGTCGCCGACACACGGCAACAGGTGGTGGTTTTCGCCGTCGAGCCAGTCGAGCCCCGCCTTGAGCAAGCGGCGGTCCGGCGAGGCAATGGCGTCGGCTTTTTTCTCTGTGAGACCGGCATCGCACAGGCGTGACGCACCCTGCTTGACGATCTGGTCAACGTCGCCAAAGCGCATCATGAGCGACTTGTATTCGGCCGATGTGACCCAGGCGTTGGCGAGAACCAGCCAGGCTTCAGAATTCATGAGCCGCATAGTACAACGGCCGCGCTATTGCGCGGCCGTCGTATCTCAGCAGTTTGTGTGGAATCAGGTCGGGTTGCGAACCGAGTCGTGAATGTGGATGGCCTGTGTGGCCTCCATAACCAGGCCGTAACTGATGCGGTCGAACGTCTTGAAGACCATGACCGTACCGGCTTCCTCGTCCGGCAGCCGGACCTTGCCGCCCTGGATGCGGTCGTCCACCACTTCACCGGTCTGCCAGACGCTCAGCACGTCGCCGACCGAGAGACCATTGCTGGAACCGCGGTTCATGACGACGACCTGGTACTGGCCGATCTGTGTCACGCCACCGACGACGTGAATGATACGACCGTCAACCGACGTGCTCGGAGCGCTCGGGAAGAAGTTCAGCGGAATGTCGACTTCCTCCGGCAGCAGGCGGTCGCCGATTTTTGCTTCGCGGTTCGAGTCGGTAATGGCAACCGTTGCCGGGTCGCCACCGCGCTGCAGCCGGCCTTCGCCGATCATCATGCCGTGGTAGCCGATCAGTCGATTGTCGTCCGGATCGTAGAGCGGGTCGCCGATGTGCACGAGCGTGTAACGCGTGCCCTGTACGTCCGACGTCACACCGCGCACGTAAATTTCGTTGCCGGCCGATGCGATCAGGTGATCGCCGCGCGTTTCGAGAAGGTACGGCAGCGAGTCAGCCTGAGATTTCTCGAGCACCACGCCGGAACTCAGGAATGCCGCGATGTCCTCGAACGGAATACTCGTAATGGCTTCGTTGATCGGCGTGATACGAGCCTGCGGCGACATGCGGTACGTCGATGCGCGCACGTTGGTGATGCGTGGCTGGCCGTCGATGTAAATGAGGCCGAGAACGTCGCCCGGGTATATAAGGTGTGGGTTCTCGATCTCGGGATTGATATACCAGATTTCGGGCCAATACCAGGGATCCTTGAGGAACGTTGCCGAGATATCCCAGAGCGTGTCGCCGGGCTGGACGACATATTCATTCGGGTGGCCTTCAGCGAGCGGCACCGGCTCCGAGACGCGCTCGATGCGCGGCTGGTACGGCTCGGGCTCGCGCTGCTGAACCGGCGCCTGGCGCGGCGCTGTCGTCGAAGCGGTCGGTACTGACGCCTGGGCGTCATCGTCACCGGAAAACGGGTTCAACGAGCATCCGGCCAGGGTGGCGGCCAGCGTAACTGCGGTCAGCCGGAGGCTGGTGTGGAAGCGCTGCTTGCAGAGTGACATGTCGCGGGAGCTCCAGTTTCTAGTTCAGGCCATTGCGATCAAGGCGTTGCTATACTATGTCGGTCCATAACCGCCGAGGCTGCTAATTACGTCACATTTCCGGCCCGTAAAGCGCCTGAAAGGGACGTAAATCTCGCGGCATTGTGTGACATCTTATTCAATAAAGTCAAACATTTAGGTCGGCTTTTAGGTAATCCACGCGAATTTTGACCCGATTCATTATGTTTCAACGAGCCGATTTTGACAGATCTCTGGCAGATCGGCCTTATGTTTAATTCATGGCAATACTGAAGATACTCGAATTCCCTGATCCCAGGCTCAGGACGAAAGCCAGGCCGGTCGCCGAAGTGACCGATGCCACGCGCGCGCTCATCGACGATATGTTCGAGACGATGTACGACGCGCCGGGCATAGGCCTCGCGGCGACCCAGGTCGATGTGCACGAGCGCCTGCTCGTCGCCGACGTGTCGTCGGACAAGCGCGAGCCTCACGTCCTGATCAACCCGCAAATTCTCGAGAAAGACGGCGTCGTCGTTACCGACGAGGGTTGCCTGTCCGTGCCCGGTTACTACGAGGAAGTCGAACGCGCCGAGCACATCAAGGTGAAATTCCTCGACCGCCATGGCGACGAAGTCGTGATGGAGGCCGAGGGCCTGCTGGCCGTCTGCATCCAGCACGAGATGGATCACCTCGAAGGCAAGCTGTTCGTCGACTACCTGTCCGAGGCGAAGCGCCAGCGCATTCGCAAGAAACTCATGAAGGACCGGCGGCACGCCGTCGTCGCCTGACCTGGCGCCATCTGCATGAGTCGCATCGTCTTTGCCGGTACGCCGGAGTTTGCGCTTGCGTCGCTGCGCGCATTGGTCGATAGCGGACGCGATGTCGTCGCCGTGTACACGCAACCCGACCGGCCGGCCGGTCGCGGCCGCAAGCTGACGGCCAGTCCGGTCAAGCAGTTTGCCGTCGAACACGGAATCCCCGTGCTGCAGCCGCAGTCGCTGCGCGACGCGGCGGCGATCGCGGAATTTGCGGCACTCGAGCCGGACCTGTTCATTGTCGCCGCTTACGGACTCCTCCTGCCGCAGGCAGTGCTCGACATACCGGCGCACGGCTGCATCAACGTGCATGCCTCGGTGCTGCCGCGCTGGCGCGGTGCGGCGCCCATACAGGCCGCCATATTGGCCGGTGACGAAACGACCGGCGTCAGCCTGATGCAGATGACGGCAGGCCTCGATGAGGGCCCGGTGTATTGCGACAGCGTCGTTGAGATCGGCGCCGACGAAACGGCCGGCCAGCTGCACGATCGCCTTGCATCGCTCGGTGGCGAACTGCTGACGGGCAACATCGACGCGATCGTGAGCGGCGATCTGTCCGCCGAGCCGCAGGACGATGACGCCGCGGCTTACGCGCCGAAGATTCAAAAGCGGGACGCCGAGCTCGACTGGTCACTTTCGGCGACCGAATTACGCCGTCGTATCCGGGCTTACAACCCGGTACCCGGCGCCTGGTTCATGCGAGGCGGTCATCGCATCAAGGTGTGGTCGGCCGAGGTCGAGCCCGGTGTCAGGGCCGAACCGGGGATCGTGAGTCAGTTTGATCGCGATGCCATTGTTATTGCGTGTGGTACGGACGGCCTGCGGCTGACTGAATTGCAGGCACCCGGGAAACGTCGCGCGGCGGCGCACGAATTTATCGACCAGATCGACCTCGGCTGATGAGCGCGCAAGGTGCCAAACTGCGGGCCATTGCGGCTGAAATCGTAGACGCCGTTGTCAGCGGAGGTCGCTCTCTCGACAGCGCCATTGTCGATCTGGAAGTGCGGGTCCGGCCGGACGACCGGCCGCTATTGCGCGTGCTGTGCTACGGCGCGCTCCGACACCATTGGCAGCTCCGCGCATGGGTCGACACCCTGTTGTCGCGCCCGCTCAAAAAACGTGACAGCGTGATCAACGCGCTCCTTGCGATCGGCCTCTATCAACTGACCGACACACGCGTTGCCGATCACGCCGCGGTGTCGCTCACCGTCGAAGCGACGCGGCAGCTACGGCGACCGAAACTGGCCGGGCTCGTCAATGCGTGCCTGCGGCGCTTCATGCGGGAACGCATTGCCGATGCTGAACCAGCGAGCGACGAGGCGCGCTGGAATCACCCGGGCTGGCTGATCGAAAGATTGCAGCGCGACTGGCCGGAGGACTGGCAGTCTATCCTCACCGCAAATAACGATCGCGCACCGATGTGGTTGCGCGTCAACGCGTCACGGAGCTCAACAGAGGACGTCATCGCGCGGCTTGGCGGTGGCGCGACGCACCCGGCATTGCCGGATGCCGTGAAACTCGACGCACCGCTCGCGGTCGACGCGCTGACGGGATTTCTGGAGGGCGATGTGTCCGTGCAGGACGGCGCTGCACAGATCGCGGCGCGCTGGTTGCTCGACGCCGGTGCGGTGCGGGTCCTCGACGCGTGCGCGGCGCCCGGCGGCAAAACCGGCCACCTGCTGGAAATCGGCGCAACCGACGTCGTCGCTGTCGATAGTGATCCGGCGCGCCTCGCGCGCGTTACCGAAAACCTCGAACGTCTCGGCCAGCCTGCGACGATCCTTGCCGGTGACGCATCGAAACCGGAAGAGTGGTGGGACGGGGTGCCGTTCGACGCCATTCTGCTCGACGCGCCCTGCTCGGCAACCGGCGTGATACGGCGCCATCCCGACATCAAGCTGCTGCGCCGCGAAAGCGACATCGGGTCGCTGGCACAACTGCAGGCCTCGATTCTCGAGGGACTCTGGAGGCTACTGAAACCGGGCGGGCGCCTGCTGTACGTGACCTGCTCGGTGCTGGCAGAAGAAAACGATGACGTGGTTAGCGACTTTATCCGCAAGCAGGCCGATGCGGCGGAGAACGATGTGTTGCCAAAATACAACATTCGCGATGTAATGCGGAGAAAGGCGCGTGGTTACCAGGTCCTGCCGGGGGTGGACGGCCTGGACGGCTTTTACTACGCCTGCCTCGTAAAGAAGGTCTCCTGAGAAGACGATGTCCGTGCACACAGTTCGAGAACGCCTGAAGCGGTCCGGCCGAGTCTTACTCGCGCTGCTGGTCCTGCTCGTGGTTGGGACGGGTTTGGCGCAGGACAGCGTCGAGCGTGAAGGGTATTTCGAGGTCCGCTCGGCATCGACCCGGCTCGAAAACGGCGTGCACATTCTCGACGCCCGCCTGCAGCTGGTGCTGTCGAGCGAGGCGCTCGCGGCACTCGAAAGCGGTGTCACGCTGACTATCGAAGCCCAGATGCAGGTCATTCGCGTACGGCGCATGTGGACGGACGATGTCGAAGCCGAGCTCGGGTTTCGCTGGGAGCTCGAATACAGTCCGCTGAGCCAGCGCTACATCGTGCGCAACCTCAACAGCGGCGACCAGGACACCTTCGCAACACTGTATTCAGCCCTGAACAGCCTCGGCCGGGTCCAGGGGCTGCCCGTCGTGGACGACGCGCTGCTCGACCCGGAAAAAACCTATCGGTTGCGATTGCGCGCCATGCTCAACACGGAGCGCTACCCGGCGGGATTGCGGCTGATTTTCTTCTGGCGCGGCGAGTGGCAGCTGCAAAGCGAATGGTACGAATGGTTGTTAGAACGCTAAAACGCGTTTTTGTCAGTCTCATGGCCGTCGCCGGCGTGGCGTTTGTCGTGGCTGCGCTGTTCCTGCTGTCGCAGACGGTGCAAAAGTCGGACGACTTCGATCGCCTGCAGGATGTCATTCTTGCCACCAACATCGCCGGTGGTGTCCTGCTGTTTGCCATTCTCATCGGCAACCTGTGGCGCCTGCTGCGCGACTGGCGGGAAAATGTACCGGGTGCCAAGCTGAAGGCGCGCATGGTCGGCATGTTCGTCGGTCTTGCCGTACTGCCGCTGGTCGTCGTGTTCTATTTCTCCATCCAGTTTATCAATCGCGGTATCGACAGCTGGTTTAACGTCGAAGTCGAGGACGGTCTCGAGAACGCGCTCGCCCTGAGCCGTGCGGCTATCGAGTTCCGCAAGCGGGAAAACCTGTACGCGACGCAACAGGCCGCGCTGCAACTTGCCGTCGCGCAGGACCGGCAGGTCGTGTTCGAGCTGAGCATGCTCCGGCGCGAAAGTGGCGCAAGTGAGATGACCCTGTACGGACCGAACAACCGGATCCTCGCGACCAGCACCGACAGCCGGACGGCAGCACTGCCGAAACCGCTGGCGGAAGAGGTCGCCCTGCAGATGCAGCAGGAGCGCCCGTTCGTCAGCCTCGAGTCGCTGGCCGACGGTTCTGCCGAAGTGCGCACGGCGCTGGCATTCACGCACCGCGTCGGCCGTGCGCGGGAAACGCGCGTCCTGCAGGCGCACTTCCCGCTGCAGGAACGGCTCGGCATTATGATCAGCAGTGTCGAAAACTCCTATACGCAATACCAGGAACTCGTGTTCTTCCGCGAAAACCTGAAGGAGCTGCTGACGCTGACGCTCGGCTTCATCCTGTTGCTCAGTTTGCTCGCGGCGATCTACGGTGCGTTCCTGTTGTCGCGGCGCCTTGTCGCGCCGATCCAGGACCTGGTCGCCGGCACGCGAGCCGTCGCGATGGGCGATTTCGATACGCGTCTGCCGACGCCGACCCGCGATGAGATCGGCTTCCTGATCAGTTCGTTCAACGACATGACGCAGCGACTTGCAACGGCGCGTCGTGAGGCGTCGTTGTCACAGGCGCTCGTCGAGGCCGAACGGACCAACCTCGAGGTTATCCTGGCACGACTGTCGACAGGTGTACTGGCGCTCGAGTCCGACCTGACGGTTCGTACCGCGAACCAGGCAGCCGGCTCGATTCTTGGCGTCAATCTCGAGAACCGCAGCGGCGACGCGCTGCGCGACGTCGCCAGGGGCCGGCCGTTGCTCGAGCAATTCGTTGATGTTGCCTGTGTGCATCTCGATGCCGGCGAAACCGAGTGGCGCGAGCAGATCGTATTGCGCGGCGAGGTTGGCAAGCGGGTACTGACCTGCGCCTGCACGACGTTGCCGGGCGACGAGGACAATGCCGCCGGCTACGTCATCGTGTTTGACGACATTACGGCACTGTTGCAGGCGCAGCGCGATGCAGCGTGGGGCGAAGTCGCGCGCCGACTGGCGCACGAAATCAAGAACCCGTTGACGCCCATCCAGCTGTCGGCAGAACGCATGCGCCGCAAGTACCTCCACTCGATGGACGAGGAGGAGGCGCAGATCCTCGATCGCGCAACGCACACGATCGTGCAACAGGTCGAGGCCATGAAAGAGATGGTGAACGCGTTCAGCGATTACGCGCGCGCGCCGGACATGGACATCGCCCGCTTCGACCTCGACAAGCTCGCACACGAGGTTGTCGACCTGTACCGGGCGCAGGCTACCGACGTCGATATCGTGCTGACGTCGGACCCGACCATGCCGATGGTCGAGGCCGACATGGGACGCGTGCGGCAGATACTGCACAACCTCATTCGCAATGCGGTCGAGGCGCTCGAAAATACCGAGAACGGGCGTATCGACGTGCAGATTGGTGCTGCCGAGATCGACGAGGTCCGCATCGTGCAGATCAAGGTCGAGGACAACGGGCCGGGCTTCAAGGAGGGTTCGGTCACACAGGTGTTCGATCCGTACGTTACAACCAAGCCCAAGGGCACAGGCCTCGGGCTCGCAATCGTGAAGAAGCTCGTGGAGGAGCATGTCGGCTCCATCCGCGCGCAGAACAGAAGTGACGGGGGAGCAATGATCAGTATCCGGTTGCCGCTCGACGAGGCGGCGCGCGAGCTGATGATTGCGAAGGCGCCGGGACGCGCAGAGAAAAGGAGGGAACAAGCATGAGCAATCCTCATGTACTGGTGGTCGATGACGAGGCGGACATCCGCGCGCTGATTCAGGACATCCTGTCGGATGAAGGTTACGGCGTAACGGTTGCGGCGAACGCCACCGAGGCGCGTGCGGCGAGAGACGTTCGCAAGTTCGACCTGATCCTGCTGGATATCTGGATGCCGGACACCGACGGCATTACGTTGCTGCGCGAATGGTCGGAAAGTGGCGACCTGAACTGCCCGGTCGTGATCATGTCGGGCCATGGCACCGTAGACACGGCGGTCGAGGCGACGCGTCTCGGAGCGTTCGACTTCGTCGAGAAACCGCTGTCGCTGGCGAAACTGTTGCGCACTGTCGAAGCCGCGCTCGAATCGGCCGGCAAGCAGTCGCGCGCAGCGCGCAACCTGTTGCCGTCATTACTGGCGCCAGTGGGTCGCAGCGAGCTGATGCAGGCGTTACGCGAGCGCGTGCAGCAGTACGCGCGCCACGAAGGGGCGGTGCTGCTGAGCGGCGAACCCGGAACCGGTCGCGGCGCGTTTGCCCGCTACATGCACGCGCTCAGCCGTCGTGCCGACGAGCCGCTGACGACGCTGACCGCGGCGTCGATCACCGAGAGCAACCTCGAAGAACAGTTGCTGGGTGTCGAGTCGCCCGATGGTGTCACGTCGGGCGCGCTGGAGCGGGCGGGCGGCGGTACGCTCGTCATTGACGAGTTGTCGGACCTCAATGACGGCGCGCAGCGTGTGCTGCTCGGCGTGATCGAAGACGGCAGTTTCGTGCGCGTTGGTGGAACCACGCCGGTCAAGCTGAAAGCGCGGCTCGTGGCGACCGTCAGTGCCGACTTCGAGATGCTGGTCGAAACCGGAAAGCTGCGCCGCGATCTCGTCTCGCAACTCAGCGTGCTGAGTCTGCGCGTACCGCCGTTGCGTGAGTATGCAGAGGACGTTCCCGAGTTGCTCAACTACTACGTCGACAAGCTCGTCGACTCGGAAGGGCTGACGTTTCGGCGCTTCAGCGTTGCGGCGCAGAACCGCCTCAGGAACTACCCATGGCCCGACAATGTGCGCGAGCTGAAGAACCTGGTACGGCGACTGCTCCTGTCAGGCAGCTCTGACGACATCGCGCTCGAGGAAGTCGAAGCAGAAATTACAGCCGTGACGCCGGTTGATGAGCCGCTCGTCAAGCAGGACCTGCTGGCGCTGCCGCTGCGCGAGGCACGCGAACACTTCGAGCGCTCGTACCTGCAACAGCAGCTGGTGCTGTGCGACGGCAAGGTGGGACAACTGGCAAAGCGCGTCGGGATGGAACGGACGCATCTCTACCGGAAACTTCGGTCACTGGGCGTCGACTTCAAGAGTGTGGGTTCCGACGACTGAGTCATAGCGTGGAATCGTCGGTCGGCACTGGCGGTTCGTGGTGTTTGACGTAGGGTCGGTCCTGCGGTGTCAGGCGTCCGTCCGGGTGAAACCGCAGCCCGGAATTTCCGAAGTCCTCGCGCGACAATCGTTCGATCAGGTTCAGCGCCCGGTTTTCAGGGTCAATGCTCGGTCCCGCGGGGCGGATCTGCACGGTCGACACGATCTCGCCGTCAATGAATCGGCCTTCGCCATCCAGCGTTGTCGTGAGAATTGGCGCAACGCCTTTGATGCCCGCCACACTGATGCCGTAGTAGGTCGCGAAGTTGCCGAGGCTGTAGGCGATGAGACGATCCTTGTAGCGCTCCATTGCGCGCACGACATGCGGGCCGTGCCCGATGACGAGATCGGCGCCCGCGTCGACGACGCCGCGAGCGAACAGGACGACGTCGCCGCGCGGCTCGCCGTAGTACTCTTCCTCGGCGAACGGAATGTTGACGGTGTCGACGCCTTCGGCCCCGCCGTGAAACGTCACGACGACAATATCGAATTCCTCGTCGAACGCGGCGATCCATGCGAACGCTGTCTCATAGTCGAGTAACATGTTCGAGTTCTTCGTGACGGCGAAATTAACGAACGCGACAGACACATCGCCGTGACCCGTCACTGACCACGTTCCTTCACGCCCGGACGCAAGGATGCCGGCTGCGTTCATCGCCGCCGCGCTGGAGTCTCGCCCCTCTTCGCCGAAGTCGCGGGCATGGTTGTTGGCGAGGCTGACGACGTCGAATCCGGCATCGGCGTAGTGCTGCGCGTAGCGCGTCGGCGAACGAAACAGGTAGCACGCGTTCAGGTTCTTGCACTTCTTGGCCGGTTCGCCACCATCCATCAGGACGCCCTCGAGGTTGCCGAAGGTCAGGTCCGCGGCGGCGAGTACCGGCGCGACGTCGGCGAGGAAACTGACGCCGTCGTCGTCCGGCAAATGGTTTTTCGGAAAGTCCGTCCCGATCATCATGTCACCGACACTCGCAATACGAACCCGCCTCCCCGACTTATCCACAGACAGGGCCGGACCCCGACCGTCGGGGTCAGACCCCGATTGCTCGGTAACCTGTTGATTTTCAGTCTCGCTCGTTGCCTCGGGCGGATCCGCACCCATTGGGGTCTGGCCCTCGCTGTTGGGGTCTGGCCCTTCCGGTTGGGTGGCGCAGGCGCTGAGGAACAGCAGGAGCAGGAGCGCTTTTATGTTGTGCATTCAGGGGGCCTTGTTCATGCCGAGCCGGGCGCGTACAGCGTCACGGTAGCCGCGGCTCAGCGGCACTTCCTTGCCGGAACGCATCAGAATTTTCCAGCGGCCGGATTCTTCGGCCTGCAGCTCGGTGACTTCCGCGAGGTTGACGACAAAGCTACGGTGCGTTCGCGCAAAACCGGCTGAGCCAAGTTGTTCCTCCAGCGAGCTCAGCGTCTGCCGTACCAGCAGTTCGCGGTCCGCTGTATGCACCGCGACATAGTTTCGCGATGCCTCAAGGTATTCGATGTCGGACTGCAGGATGATGCGCTCGCCCTTGCCGGTCTGAACGACCATGCGATCGGAAAAATCGATCGCGTCCCTACCGCGGTCGCGATAGTGCCGCCACAGGGTGATAATGACGACGATCGCGGCATAGATCTTGATGTCTTTCTGGTACTCGATCAGGAGGTTCTGTGCCCAGTAGTCGGATAACACGTAGTGGCGGTCGAACAGCGGATAGACGGCGAAGCGCATGCCGATCATCAGGAAGTAATGCGCGGCCGAGAACAGCACAGACCCGATTACGTGGCCGGCGATCCGGGTCGCAATGCGTTCCGATGTCAGGGGAAACCGGGTCAGCCACCAGGCGACTGCCGGAATCAGCACATAGACGGCCGTTGCGCTCGTCGCCTGCTCGGCGATCAGCCGAAAGTCGTCCAGACCAAAACCGTCAATGTTGCGCGTGCTGCGCTTTGCGAGCGTATCGAGTGTCCAGAACAGGGCAACGAGCGTCGCAAACCCGAGCGCCTCGGTCACGCGTGTCGCAAATCGCCGTTTCTTCGATCCGGTGCTCAAATCGTTGTCCCGTCACCGCTGCAACTCGTCCCGGCAGCCTGTTGTTCGTCCCAGGAGGATACCGCGAGCGAAACGAGCCCGTAGATTCCGGGTCTGTTTCGTTACCCTCACGGGAGGAGCTGGAATTATGAACCATGTTGTCATTGAGCGCGCAGCCCGCTGGCTCGGCGCATTTTTACTGGTTTTTACAGCATCGTGTGGCGGCGGGAGCGGGGGCGGCGGTCCCGGCCCGGCACCGGTGCCGGTTACCTATACCTATCAGCCGCCTGTCGCGGAAGCCGACGGCTGGACCGTGGCATCCGCCGACAGCGACGCTGCCACCATTCTCGAAGACATGATGACGGCCGTGTTGAATGGCAATTTCGACTACATCGACTCGATCGTCATCGCGCACGACGGCAAGCTGATCCTCGAGGAAACTATCCGGACCCGGGTCGACGACGTCGACGCCCGGGTTGGCAACACGGACGTGCGCATGCATGCGCAGTTTTCGGCAAGCAAGAGTGTGACGTCCCTGCTCGTCGGGATAGCGATCGACCAGGGATTCATCGCGGGTGTCGATACTCCCTATCTCGACCTGTTTTCCTATCCGAGCTATCAAAACTGGGACGTAAGAAAACAGGACATCACGTTGCACCATGTGCTGGCAATGCGATTGGGGCTCGACTGGGACGAGTGGGATCCGCCCTACACATCGCCGGACAACCAGCTGAACCGCTTCTACGAAGAAGAAGTCGATTTCAGCAAGGCGTTACTCGACCTGCCCATGGTGGCGGACCCTGGGACGGCATTCGCCTACAACACCGCGGCCACCGTGTCGCTCGGGCAGGCCATCGAAAACAGCGTGCCCATGTCGCTGGTCGACTATGGCATCGGCAACCTGATGATGCCGCTCAGCATCACCGCCATCGAAATCCTGACCACGCCAACGGGCCTGCCGAACGGCGGCGGCGGGATGTACGTGCGGACGCGCGACATGGCGAAGTTCGGACAACTGGTGCTGGACAACGGCGAGTGGAACGGCACGACCGTCATCAGCCCCGCCTGGCTCGAAACGATGCTGGAGACCCGGACCGAAATCGGCTGGGACGATCCGGCGTCGCGCCCGTGGAAGATCGAGGGCTACGCGTACCAGTGGTGGAACGGCTGGTACGAGATCGGCAGCCGGCAGTACACGACGCACGTGGCCTGGGGATTCGGCGGGCAATGGGTCGTCGTGATTCCGGAGCTGCGCCTGTCCGTGGCAATCAACTCGCACGGTTACGACGGTGCGCGCGAAGCGGTCGACCAGGCGCACAGGCTGGTGCGCGACTACATCATCGACGCAGTCGACTGATCGCTAGTCGCCGATGCGAATGCGCATGACGTCGATCTTTGCCGCTCGCAGGCGGCTGCGCGTGACGTTCAGCTCGTCAAGATCATCGATGGGTCCGATATAGACCCGAAAATAGTCGCGGTTATTGACGCGCGCCCGCTGCACATACGACTCGATACCGTGCAGCGCGAGTTCAGCCTTGCGCCGGTCCGCGTCATTGTGTGTTGAAAACGATCCGGCCTGCAGGATGTACAAGCCGGGCTCCTCGATCGACGCCGGCGCGGCGGCCTCGCTGGTCGCCTCACCGACGTCGTCGACGTCGATTTCAAAGGCCGGCAGCATGTCATAGAAGTCGAACCGCTTTTCTTTCTTCTGCGGCTCTTCGGGCGTCTCGCCATTGTCATCGATGGCGCTTTGCATGCTCGCCGGCTCGGGCGTTGGCGTCGTGGCCGTGACCTCGACCGGTTCGCGATCCTTGACGTAAATGGCGAACGCAACCGACAGCCCGATCGCCAGGCCGAAAAGCATCCACACCCAGCCAGGGTAGTCGTCGTTCGTCTTGCGACTCGAGCGTCGTTTCCTGCGCTGCGCCACTACATCTTCTCCGGTGCCGATACGCCCAGCACGGCGAGCCCGTTGGCGATGACCGTTTGTGTTGCACGTACCAGCGACAGCCGCGCATTCCTGAGCGCCGTGTCGTCGACGATAAAGGCGTGAGCGTTGTAGTACGAGTGCAGGTCGTTGGCGAGGTCTCGCAAATAGTGCACGAGATGCTGCGGTGCGCGATTGCTCGCCGCCAGTTCGATGATCTCGGGGTAGCGGCTCAGCGACGTCATCAGCGCCTTTTCCTGGACCTCGGACAGCAACGTAAAGTCGGCAGCGCCGCGATCCCACTGCAGCGACTTCTCGGCAAGTTGCCGAAACACGCTGGCCACGCGCGCGTGCGCGTATTGAATGTAGTAAACCGGGTTGTCATTCGACTGCGAGGTCGCGACATCGAGGTCGAAATCGAGATGCTGGTCGTGTGAGCGCATGACGTAGTAGAAACGCGCCGCATCGTTTCCGACCTCGTTGCGCAACTGGCGCAACGTGTCGAACTCACCCGAGCGCGTCGACATCTGCATTTGCTGCCCGCCGCGGTACAGGGTGACGAACTGGATGAGCTTCACCTCGAGGCTGTCGCTCTCATAGCCCATTGCTTCGAGCCCGGCACGGACCCGCGCCTGGTAGCCGTGGTGGTCGGCGCCGAAAATGTCGATCAGGTGATCGAAGCCGCGCTCTCGCTTGTCGAAGTGATAGGCGATATCGGAGGCAAAATAGGTCTTGACACCGTTATCCCGAATGACGACACGGTCCTTGTCGTCGCCGTATTCTGTCGACGGGAACCAGGTCGCGCCGTCTTTCTCGTAGAGCACGTCGCGCTGCCGCAGCACGTCGATCGCGTCGTCGATCGAGTTATTGGTCGTCAGGTCCTGCTCGGAAAACCAGTTGTCGAAGACGACGCCAAATTCTTCCAGGTCCTGTTTGATGTCATCGCGAATGGTCTCCAGCGATTGCTGCCGGATGCGCCCGAAGTCCTCTGTACCACAGAGGGCGATAGCCTTTTGCAGTATCGCGTCCGCGTAGGCTTCACGCTGTGCTTTGTTGGCGGCGCGCTCTTCCTGGGTGGCGTCCTTTCCGTCTTCGGGCCCGTCGTCCGGCAGGTCCGCCGTTGCCGCCTCTGTCGTCGGCACCTCGATGCCACTGAAGTCGATCTCGTTCGCTACATCGCGAATATAGTCGCCGCGGTAACCGCCCCGGGGAAACGCCAGTTCGACACCGTTTGCCTGCGCCCAGCGGGCCCAGACGCTGGCGCCGAGTACGTCCATCTGGCGTCCCGCGTCGTTGACGTAGTACTCGCGGTACACCGGATACCCGGCAGCCTCCAGCAAGTTGCCGACGGTGGCCCCATAGGCCGCTCCGCGCCCGTGCCCGACATGCAGCGGGCCGGTCGGGTTCGCGGAAACGAATTCCAGCAGAATTTTCGGGCCGTCTTTCTTCGGCTGGCGTCCGTATTCCCTGCCCTGGTCGAGAACCGCTTCGATTTCGCGATGAAATGCGGAAGCGCTCAGGCGGAAATTGATAAACCCGGGGCCGGCGATTTCAACCTCGTCGACCATGTCGTTGCCGATTGCCCGAATGGCGGCGGCGATCGTCTCGCCGATTTCCCTCGGATTCCTGCGCGCCGGCTTCGCCAGCCGCATCGCGATATTGCACGCAAAGTCTCCGTGAGACGGGTCACGCGCACGTTCGACCGTCGAATCGACGGCGATACCGGCTGCAACGTCGCTGAGCTCGGGCAGGTTCCCAAGTGCCTCGGCGACAAGATTCGCGACAATGTGTTTCATCGGGGGTCTGGTGATCTGGCGAGCCGGCAATTCTACCGTGATTGCAGGGGCTGTCTAGAAAAGCTCGACCGGGTCGACGTCGATCGACCAGCGTACCTTGCGGGCGGCAGGGTGATCCTCGAGTCGCGGGCGCAGCTCGGCGAGCACCCGGTGCAGGTCTGCCCGGTCGCTGCTCTGCAGCAGCAATTGTGCGCGATGTCGTCCGGCGCGCTTCGCCATGGGCGCATCGACCGGGCCGAGCACACGCAGTGTGTCCCGGCTGTCTCTCGCCAGTTCGTCACGGACGATTCCCAGGAATCGGTGGGCATCCTGCTTCGCGTGCGCGGCGGAACGAAACAGGGCGAGCCGGGTGAAGGGCGGCCAGCGCGTCTGCTCGCGTTCGGCCAGTGCTTCGTCGGCAACGCTCCGGTAGCCGCCTTCGACCAGGGTCTTCCAGAACGGGTTGTCGGGAAACGCCGTTTGGATAAGGACTTCGCCAGCGCGCTCCTCGCGACCCGCTCGTCCCGCTACCTGGACAATCGATTGCGCCATGCGCTCCGCGCTCCGAAAGTCGGTACCGAACAGTCCCTGGTCAGCGTTCACGATGCCAACGAGCGTCAGCTTCGGAAAGTGATGGCCCTTCGAGAGCATTTGTGTTCCGACCAGGATGTCGGCGTCGCCGGTTGTCGCACTCTTGAGTGCTTCGTCCATTGCGCCCTTCTTCTGAATGCTGTCGCTGTCGATACGCCGTATTACGCGGCCCGGATACCTCGCGCTCAGCGTTTCCTCCAGCCGCTCCGTGCCTTCGCCAAGCGGCCGCACCGAATCGCCACATTCGTCACACGTTTCCGTCAGTGGCCGCGATGCACCGCAATGGTGACAACGTAGCTGGCGGCTCGATGCATGCACGGTCAGGCGCGAGTCGCAGCGCCGGCACCCGGCAACGTGCCCGCATGACGAGCAGATCAGCGTCGGGGCAAAGCCGCGGCGGTTCAGGAAAATCAGCACCTGGCCATCGCGATCGAGATGCTGGCCGATGGCCGCAGCCAGCGGTTCGCTGACGCCGTCCGCGGCCGGCGTGCGTATCGTGTCGATCAGTCGCAGCGCCGGCGGTTTGGCGCCACCTGCACGGGCCGGCAATTCGATGTGTTCGTAGGTTCCGGCGCGGCAGTGCTGCAGCATCTCGAGCGTTGGCGTTGCGCTGCCAAGAATGACCGGCACATCGACGTGTTTCGCGCGGGCGATGGCGAGGTCACGCGCCGAATAGCGCAGCCCCTCCTGTTGCTTCAGGGACGGATCGTGCTCCTCGTCGACTACGATGAGCCCGGGGTCGGCGAGCGGCGTGAAAATCGCAGACCGCGTACCGACGACGAGGCGGGCGGCGCCGGATCGCGCCGCGCGCCAGGCGGCAAGGCGGGTGTTGTCGCCGAGACCGGAGTGCAGCAACGCGGGTTCCAGGGCCAGTCGCTCGCGCAGTCTGGACGTCAATTGTGGCGTCAGGCCGATCTCCGGAACGAGAATCAGCACCTGGCGACCGGCATCGATCACGTCGCGCATGCGCTGCAAATAGACCTCGGTCTTGCCACTGCCTGTAACGCCGTCGAGCAGCGCGACCGAAAACCGGTCCGACTGCCTGAGTCGCTTGAGCGCGTCCTGTTGGGCAGCATTGAGTGTCGGCCCGGGTTGTGCGTCGAAACCGCTGTGTCCATCGAACTCCTCCGCGCGTGCCTCGCGGCGAGTGACCAGTCCCTTGTCGAACAATCCTTTTGCGGCGCGACGCCAGTTGGGCAGCATTTCGGTCAGCAGGTCGGACTCGAGACCGTCCGCGCCGGCATCGAGCAATGTCTCCAGCAACTCAGCCTGGCGCGGCGCGCGTTTGCCGATGGCCTCGATATCGGCGCTTTCGCCGGCCGCTGACGCAACAACAAACTCGACGACAGGGTGCAGCGCTTTTCCCTGCCGCAGCGCCGCGGGCAGTGCGGCCGATACGACTTCGCCAATCGGGTGATGGTAGTAGTCGCTCGTAAAGCGGATCAGCCAGAGATCACTGGCACTGAGTAGCGGCGAGCCGTCGAGCACCCGGGCCGTACGCTTGAGCTTGTTGGCCGGCACATCGGACTGTGCTGACGTCGCCATGACGACGCCGACGACCTGCCGCCGCCCGAAAGGCACCAAAACACGCGCGCCAATGACCGGCGCCGGGCCATCGGCCGGCGCACGGTAGTCGAACAGGCGACTCAGCGGCACGTTGACCGCAACTTTGATGATCCTATCCACTTAACATAAACCCAAGAGGGGGCCAGACCCCACCCACCGGGGCCAGACCCCACCCACCGGGGCCAGGCCCCGACTGTTGGGGCCAGACCCCGGTGCCCGGGGTCTGGCCCCGCTTGTCAACGCCGTCGCTGCACGGACGTTAGATAGCCGGGACAACTTAGATCACCGCGTGGTGGAGTCAAGGGATATGACGGCAGACGCAGCAGTTTTTGCGGTATCGTGCGTCGAAACCGGGTCGGAGGCACGAACACTGCAGAAGGAACGGCAACTCAACCAGTTTCTGGCCGGGGTCGAGCGACGTGCTTTGCGCATCGCCGAAATCGGCGTGCGCGACCGCGACGAGGCGCTGGATCTCGTCCAGGACGCGATGATCAAGCTGGCGAAGAACTATGCCGCGCGCGATGCCGAGGAGTGGACGCCGCTTTTTTACCGGATTCTGCAGAATGGCGTTCGCGACTGGCACCGTCGGCAGGCGGTGCGCAACCGCGTTATGGTGTGGTTCGGCCGCACGAAAACGGATGACAACGACTATGATGTCGTTTCGAGCGCGCCGGACCCGATCGGGCGAACGCCCGACGAGGAGCTTTCGAACGACGAGGCGATGTCGAGTCTCGAGGATGCTGTTCGTGCGCTGCCGGCGCGGCAGCGGGAGGCCTTCATGCTCAGGACGTTTGAGGGCCTCGACGTTGCCGGCACTGCGACCGCCATGGGGTGCAGTGAAGGCAGTGTAAAAACGCATTATTCGCGTGCGGTGCACACGCTGCGCGACGTACTGGGAGAACACTGGCAATGAACACATCAGACGAAAAACTGGGCAAGCGAGCCAAGGCGCTGTTCGACGAATCTGTCGACGGCCTCGACGCAGAGACACTGTCGCGCCTGAATCGCGGCCGGCAGGCCGCGATCGAAGCCGCTGCTGACGGTCGACGCTCGCAATGGGTGCGCTGGGCGCCGGCTACCGGTGTGGCGGCCGCTGCCGTCTTCGCGGTGATGGTCATGCAGCGTCCGGGCAACGACGTTATCGAAGCACCGGCATCCGATTTCGAGATCCTGCTCAGCGAGGAAAGCATCGACATGCTCGAGGATCTGGAGTTCTACGCCTGGCTCGATGCGTCCGACCTGGACCTGAATGGTGACGGCTAGAGGCGCGATGATCCTGGCGGGTGCCGTGCTGTGTTTTGCGCCGGCGGCGGCCGAGGAAGAAAGCGACGACGTGCCGGACGTGGATTTTCTCGAGTACCTCGGCATGTGGGAAGAATCGGACGAAGACTGGTTGCTGTTCGAGGAAGAGACCGTCGCCGAAAACGAAGAGCGGAGCGATCCCGCACCGAAAGGTGAAGAATCGCGGGAGAAAGAAGATGAAAGCTAGACACATCATCGGAATCTGCCTGTTGCTGTTGTCGGGCCTCGCGAACGCTGACGACGCGATCGACTGGGCGAGCCTGACGGCAGAGCAACAGCAAGTCCTGGGCCGCTTCGAGGCGGACTGGGATGCCATGGCGCCGCAGCGCCAGCAGCGACTGCTGCGCGGCGCCGAGCGCTGGGCCGGTATGGACGCCGCCGAGCGCGACGCGGCCCGTGAGCGTTTCGATGACTGGCGCAGCCTCTCGGACGACCGGCGCGCCCTCATTCGTGAGCGCTACGAGATCTACCAGAGCCTGTCGCCCGACGAGCAGCGCCGTATTCGCGACAATTACCAGCGCTTCAAGAAACTGAATCGCGATCGCCGCCAGAAAATGCGCGAACGCTTCCGTGACATGTCGCCGGAACAGCGCCGCCGGATCCGCGACAAGATGCTCGACCGCCGCCGCGCAACCACCCGCGACAGTCGGTAAATCCCGGCTTTGTACCCGTACACCTCGTCCGCTACACTCCCGCAGTCCCAACGGAGGTGTGTGTATGAGGATTGGTGTACTCAGGGAAACCCACGCAGGCGAAGCACGCGTCGCAACGACGCCTGAGGTCGCGCTGGAGCTACAGAAGCTCGGTTTCACAATTGCCGTAGAGAGTGGCGCCGGCGCCGCGGCCAGCTTCTCGGACGACGCCTTTAAAGAAGCCGGCTGCGAAGTTACCAATGCAACCGACATCTGGACCCAATCTGACATTGTCATGAAGGTTCGCGCGCCTGACGACGGTGAAGCGGCCAACCTGCAAAAAGACCAGACGCTGATCAGTTTTCTGTGGCCCGCGCAAAACCCGGAGCTCCTGGAAAAGCTCACGCACAGCGGCGCGACCGTGATGGCCATGGACAGCGTGCCACGCATCTCGCGGGCACAAAAAATGGATGCCCTGAGCTCGATGGCGAACATCGCGGGCTATCGCGCGGTCGTCGAAGCCGCGCAGCATTTCGGCCGCTTCTTCACCGGTCAGATAACGGCGGCCGGCAAGGTCCCGCCGGCCAAAGTACTTGTCATCGGCGCTGGCGTTGCCGGGCTTGCCGCAATCGGCGCAGCCAAGAGCATGGGCGCCATTGTCCGCGCCTTCGACACCCGCCCCGAGGTGAAAGAACAGGTCGAGTCGATGGATGCCGAATTCCTGATGCTCGACTTCGAGGAGGACGAGGACGGATCCGGTGAAGGCGGCTACGCCAAGGTCATGTCCGAGGAATTCATCAAGGCCGAGATGGCGCTGTTCGCTGAGCAGGCGAAGGACGTCGACATCATCATTACGACAGCCCTGATCCCGGGCAAACCGGCGCCGAAGCTGATCACGGCCGACATGGTGGCGTCGATGAAAGACGGCAGCGTTGTCGTCGACCTTGCCGCCGAGCAGGGCGGCAACTGCGAGCTGACCGAGGCCGACAAGATCGTCGACGCACATGGCGTCACGATCATCGGCTACACCGATCTTCCCAGTCGCCTCGCCGCGCAGTCCAGCCAACTGTATGCCACCAACCTGCGCCACCTGCTGACGGATCTCACGCCGGAAAAAGACGGCAAGATCGTCGTTGACATGGACGACGAGGTCATCCGTGGCGCCACGGTCTGCAAGGACGGTGAGACGACCTGGCCGCCACCGGCACCCAAGCTCTCGGCCGCGCCGCCCAAGGCAGCGCCTGAGCCGCCGCCGGTGCAGAAGGAACCCGAGGAACCCTCGGTGGCCGGCCCGATCATCGGCATGATCATCGGCGGGCTTGCCCTGCTTGGACTCGGCGCGGTTGCACCACCCTCCTTCATGCAACACTTCACGGTATTCGTACTGGCCTGCTTTGTCGGTTACATGGTCATCTGGAACGTGACCCCGGCGCTGCACACGCCGCTCATGAGCGTCACCAATGCCATCTCGAGCATCATCATCATCGGTGCGCTGCTGCAGATCAGCGCGCCCGACAAACTCATCATGTGGATAGCGATCGCGACCGTCGGGATAACGGCCGTGAACATCGCGGGCGGCTTCGCCGTTACGCGCCGCATGCTCGAAATGTTCAGGAAGTGAGGGCGCGATGATGAGTGAAGGTGTAGTCAACGTTTCCTACATTATTGCGACGATCCTGTTCATCCTCGCGCTGGGCGGGTTGTCCAACCAGGAGACCGCGCGTCGCGGCAACTGGTACGGCATCGTCGGCATGACCATCGCTGTGCTCGCGACGATCTTCAGCGAGAACGTTACGGCGAATTTCGACAAGCTGATCATTGCGCTGCTCATCGGCGGGTCGATCGGCATTGTGCTTGCGCGCCGCGTGCAAATGACCCAGATGCCGGAGCTGGTCGCGATCCTGCACAGCCTCGTCGGCCTTGCCGCCGTTGCGGTCGGCTTCGCCAACTTCATGGGACACGGCAGCGCGAACCTCGCGGGCGTCGAAATCACGATCCACGACATCGAGACCTACATCGGGATTCTTATCGGTGCGGTCACGTTTTCGGGGTCCGTCATCGCGTTCGGCAAGCTGTCCGGTCGAATCGGCGGCAAGCCGATGCTGCTGCCTGCCAGGCACTGGCTGAACCTGGGTTTGCTGCTTGCGTCGATCTGGTTCGGTATCGAGTTCGTGCAGCAGTCGGCGGCCGGCGGCGGTCTGCAACCACTCGTCATCATGACGGTCATCGCCTTGTTGTTCGGCATCCACATGGTCATGGCGATCGGCGGCGCCGACATGCCGGTCGTCGTATCGATGCTCAACAGCTACTCGGGCTGGGCGGCGTCGGCAACCGGGTTCATGCTCGGCAATGACCTGCTCATCGTTACCGGCGCGCTGGTGGGTTCCTCGGGCGCGATCCTGAGCTACATCATGTGTCGCGCGATGAACCGAAAATTCCTGAATGTCATCGCCGGCGGCTTTGGTACCGGCGGCGGTTCTGCGGCGAAGGGCGACGGTGAAGAGCAGGGCGAGGTCGTTGCCGTCTCGGCACACGAAACCGCCGAGATGCTCGCAGGCGCGCAGGAAGTCATGATCATTCCCGGCTATGGCATGGCCGTCGCCCAGGCCCAGCACACGGTGTTCGAGATCACCAAGGTGCTGCGCGACAAGGGCATCAACGTGCGTTTCGGCATTCACCCGGTCGCGGGCCGCATGCCGGGTCACATGAACGTACTGCTGGCCGAGGCACATGTGCCGTACGACATCGTCTTCGAGATGGACGAAATCAACGAGGATTTCCCCGACGTCGACGTCTCGGTCGTGATCGGCGCAAACGACATCGTCAATCCGTCAGCGCTCACCGACCCCGACAGCCCGATTGCCGGCATGCCGGTACTCGAGTGCTGGAAAGGCAAGACGACCATCGTGATGAAGCGCAGCATGGCGACCGGCTATGCCGGCGTGCAAAATCCGCTGTTCTTCAAGGAGAATTCGCGCATGCTGTTCGGCGATGCCAAGGAAATGCTCGACGAGGTGTTGAAAGCGCTTTAGGGAAACCATCATAATCAATGCGTAGCCTTTGCACTTTGAGGTAAGCTCTGGCAAAGGGGGACGCAATGCTGGCTGGATGCGCATCAGACATTACGCAGCAGGTTCTTCGAACCGATGTTGCCGGAATGCCGCTCGAGTGGATCGACTACCGGGAGGCTGTGCGCCTCTATCACGCCGAACAAGTGGCTTATGATTGCGGCACGCGCCTGTACTCGGTATTCGGCGGCTACTGCTCGATGACCGGCAATCGCAGCCGTGTCGACGTCAACTCCATCATTGCAACGCATGGCACGAGCCGCAGCCTGACCCGCAATCGTGACAAGTACGTTCCGCCGCTGAACAATCGCACGTTGTTCAAGCGCGATGCCAACCTGTGTCTCTACTGCGGCATGCGCTTCATGACGCGCGACCTGACGCGCGACCACATCACGCCGGTCTCGCAGGGTGGCCTCGACACCTGGACGAACGTTGCCACCGCATGCCGGCGCTGCAATAACTACAAGGGCGGCCGTACGCCCGAACAGGCATCGATGGAACTCATCGCCGTGCCGTTCACGCCGAACTACGCCGAGTACATCTACCTGAAAGGGCGCCGTGTCCTGGCCGACCAGATGCAGTATCTGCTCGCGCACATACCGCGCTCGAGTCCGCTGCATGCGCGCCTGAGCGGCCATCTCGAGAACGGCCGCGAAGTGATCGAAGTACACTACCACGACTGATGCAATACCTGATCGACGCTTCCGTCTACGTGTTCCGGGCGTACTATTCGATGCCCGACGACATGACCGACGATGCGGGCAACCCGATCAACGCGTTCTACGGCTTCGCCCGGTTTCTCGGCGACTTCATGGAGCAGGTTACACCGGAATATGTCGCCGTGCTGTTTGACGAGAGCCTGTCGACGTCGTTTCGTACCGAAATCTATCCGGAGTACAAGGCGAATCGCGAGCCGGCGCCACCGGAACTGAAGCGGCAGTTCGGGCAATGCCGGCGATTCGCCAACGCGATGGGCCTGATGTCGATCGGCAGTCCGTCGTACGAGGCTGACGATCTGATCGGAACGCTGGTCGAGCACGGCCGCCAGCTCGGACGACCGTCGACGATCGTGACCCGTGACAAGGACCTGACGCAGTTGCTGGGTAAAGACGACGTATTCTGGGACTACTCCGGAAAAGGCAAGTTGCACTACGAGGAAATCGAGGCCTCATTCGGCGTCGTGCCCGAGCAGATCGCCGACTTCCTGGCACTGGCGGGCGACGCCGTCGACAACATCAAGGGTGTTCCCGGCGTCGGCAAAAAAACCGCCGAAAAATTGCTGCAACACTTCGGCAGCCTCGACGAAATCTATGCCAACCTCGACCGCGTTCACGAAGTCAACGTACGCGGCGCAAAAACGCTTGGAGGCAAGCTGGACTTGCATCGCGAGGACGCCTACCTCGCGCGCCGCCTGACCGGCATCGCATGCGATGCGCCGATCGATGGTGCCGAAGAACTCCTGCAACCATCGCCGCCGAAGCTCGGTGAGATCAACGCACTGTTTGACGAGGCCGGTATTGGCACGGCGCTCCGGCGACAGGCGGAACGGGTGTCGGACATCTACCGTCACTAGCGCGCATGCCGGACTGGAGCCAGATCGCATCCGAACTCGGTGTGTCCGAGCGAACTCCCGTACCCGTCAGTGGTGGCGATATCAGTGCCGCATGGCGATTCGGTGAGCTATTTCTGAAAACCGGACCGGCTGAGTCCTGGGACATGTTCAGTGCCGAGGCCGAAGGACTCCAGGAAATCGCAAACAGCGACACGGTGCGTGTACCGGAAGTCGCCGGTCTTGGCCGCGCCGGTGACGGTGCGTATGTTGCCCTCGAGTGGATTGACTTCGAGCAGCCGGGTGCGGGTGCAGAGTTCGTGCTCGGGCAGCAGCTCGCCGCGATGCACCGGACGACGAGCGAGCGCTTCGGCTGGCATCGTGACAACACGATCGGCCTGACGCCGCAACCGAATCCGTGGTGCGATGACTGGGTCGAATTCCTGCGTGATCAGCGTATCGGGCATCAACTGCGCCTTGCGGCTGAGCGGGGGTTCGGCGGGGAGCTGCAGGCAAAAGGCGCGCGGCTGCTGAAACGACTGCCGGTCTGGTTCGAGCACACGGACATCGCGCCGTCGTTGCTGCACGGCGACCTCTGGGGAGGCAACTGGGGTGCGAGTAACGGCGGCCCGGTCGTCTTCGATCCCGCGGTTTATTACGGCGACCGCGAAAGCGATCTTGCGATGACGCGCCTGTTCGGCGGCTTCGGCAGGGAGTTCTATCGAGGCTACGAGTCGGCATGGCCATTGCCGCCGGGACACCGCGAGCGGCAGCATATCTACCAGCTGTATCATGTGCTGAATCATCTCAACCTGTTCGGCAGCTCGTACCTGGGCAGGGCTGCGCAACTACTGGACAAATTGCTGTGAATGAACCGCGAGCACTGATAACAGGCGCATCCGCCGGCCTCGGCGCCGAATTTGCACGACAACTGGCGGCGCAGGGCAAGGACCTCGTTCTCGTCGCGCGACGTACGAAGCCGATGCAGGCGCTGGCCGATCAACTGGTTGACGATTACAACGTCAAGGTCGACATCCTGCAGGCAGACCTGTCGCTGCCGGGCGAGCCGGGCAGGTTGTACGACGAAGTCACCAGGCAGGGCGTCATCGTCGATTACCTGATCAATAATGCCGGCTCTCACGGTCCCGACTTGCTCAACAACCGCGACTGGCCGCTCAACCAGCGCTACATCGAACTGATGATGACGTCAGCGGCGGCGATGTGTCATTTTTTCATTCCAGACATGTGCGAGCGTGGCGAAGGGCGCGTCATAAACGTGGCGTCCGTCGCTGGCCTGATTACGTTTGCGGGCGACTACAGCTATGGACCGACCAAGGCCTACCTCGTCGCGCTGTCACGCAGTCTTGCATTGACGGTCGCCAGTCGTGGCGTGCGCGTCATGGCACTGTGTCCGGGATTCACGCACACGGAATTTCACCAGGCGGGTGCCGCGAAAAAGACCAAGGAAGATACGCCGGAGTTTCTCTGGTATGACGCCGACGTCGTGATTCGAGAGGGGCTGGCCGCTATCGAACGTGGCCGGGTCGTGTATACGTCGGGAAGGCTGTACCGATGGAGCGTGCCGATTCTCAACTCGGCATTCGGCCGGTGGCTGCTCGTCAAGATGGGCGTGACGCGTGGCGGCCGTTAGGATCAGAAGCAGGCTCTAGCCAATACCGGGAAACTCGCTGACGTCGCCCGACTCTTCAACTTCGTATTTTTCGCCGAGGAAATCTTCCTCGAACGCGAACAGCGTCGTTCCCTCGGGTGCGCGAATAGCGACGAAGGCACCCTCGAATCCCGGAAACTTCTCGAACGGTATGTTGTTCTGCTCGAGCAATCCCATCAGGCCGTGCCGGTCGTCACACTTGAAGCACAAGGAGGGCCCCTTGACGGCGATGCTCTCCGAAAGACCGAGCGGTACGCCGTCCGCGCCGAACCGCATGTGCGTCGTCGGCTCTTCGCGCATCTCCAGCAGGTGCGGCGCGATCGGCGCCCAGAATTGCGCGGCACGCAGCGCGTCCCGAACCGGCAGCGTCAACTCGAACCAGCTGCCGCAAAACGAGTCCTGTTCCGCTTCTTCGCTGGCATTGAATGTTCGTGCTTCGACCATCGTCACCATGTGGCCGTCGCGATCGGCGAATCCGAGTTCATTGAATACGTCTTCGTCGAGTTTCAGGAACTCGAAGTCGAAACCATGATCAGTCATCGAACGCGCGTGTCGTGCAAGGTCGGGATGCACGAAAGTAATGGCGGGCGCGTCAAAGGCGCGGTCGTGCAATCCGATATTCAGTTCGCCGTCGCTGACAACGGTGTACTTGTGGGTCCAGACGTCGCCGATATCGAGCTCGCTGAATCCGAGCGTCTTGTAAAAGTGCAGTGACTCGATAATGTCGGGCGTGCGCACCGAAAACTCGAGGAAATGACCCAGGTTGCTCATGATTCGGCCGCAACGAGCACCGGTGGGGCGCTACGCGTGTCGCTGTCGCGCCAGCCGGCCAGGTTTCGTTCGACAAGGCCGGCAAGCATGTCGGCGTGATCGCCGCGACCGTTTAGCGCCGGGATGTAAGAGAACTCACTGCCGCCGGCCTCGAGAAAGATTTCCGCGTTCTCCATGGCAATCTCCTCCAGTGTCTCGAGGCAGTCCGCGGAAAAGCCGGGGCAGATAACGTCCAGCCGGCGCAGGCCGTCTCCCGCGAGTGCTGTCACCGTCGCATCGGTATAGGGCTGCAGCCATTCCTGGCGCCCCACTCGCGACTGGAACGTAAGAACCCATTCGTCGTCGCTCAGCTCGAGGTCGGCGGCCAGCAGACGAGCCGTCTCCTGGCACTGGCGAAGGTACGGATCGCCGCCGGTGATCGTGCTGACCGGAACGCCGTGAAACGACATCATGAGCTTGTCGCCGCGTCCTTTCGCGGACCAGTGCTCACGGACGCTGTTCGCCAGCGCGCCGATGTATCCGGGTTCGTCGTGATAGCTGCCAATGAACCGGTTGTCCGGCACCCAGCGTAATGCCGCGAGTTTCCGGGCGACGGCGTCGAACGCAGAAGCGGACGTCGTGCCCGAGTATTGCGGGTACAGTGGCAGCACGAGGATTCGGCGCACTCCCGCTGCCAGCAGTGCATCAATGCCGGCATTGATCGACGGCTCGCCGTAGTTCATCGCGAGCCGTACCGTGACATCGCTCGGCATGCGTTTGGCGATCGCATCCGCCAGCTCGCGCGAAAAGGAAAGTAGTGGTGAGCCGTCGTCGGTCCAGACTTTCCGGTACGCGGCCGCCGAGCGCGGCGAACGTATCGGCAGGATGGCGAGGTTCAGGATCAGCCACCACGGCAGGCGCGGCAGCTCAACGACTCGCGGATCGGACAGGAACTGCCTCAGGAATCGACGCACGGCCGTCGTCGTCGGTGCATCCGGCGTGCCGAGATTGACGAGCAGAACCCCGCTGGACTCCGGGAGCCCCTCGTCGAGGCCTGGCGTTTTCTGGTATGTCGGCATTGCTCCGCGGGCCACTCGTGCTACGCGCCCACCCTACTGCAAAGCACCGCCCAAAACCAGTGAAAGTGTCTATAATTCATAGCCTTAACAGGGCTGGCCGAAGGTCGAACATGGAAACCGAGAACGAAACTCCGGACCATCGCGAGGAACGCTGGATCCTGATGCGCGACATGTTCGTGCTGCAGGGCAAGCTCATCGTCGATGGCTTGCGCGACCTTCTGCTGGTGCCGGCATCGCTGGTCGCGGGCGTCATCAGCCTGCTGGCGAGTCGCGACGGACGACCCGGGCTGCAGTTCTATCACCTGCTCGCATTTGGCAAGCAAACCGAACGCTGGATCAACCTGTTCGGCGCTATCCGCAACTCGCCGGAGCGCATCCGGCAGCCGAAGGTATTCGGTCGGCGCGACGTTGACGACCTCGTCGGCCAGTTCGAAGCATTCGTCGTCGACGAATACAAGCGCGGCGGCGTTACCGCGCAGGCAAAGGAACGAATGGACAGGATTCTCGACGCTGTGCAGCGCCGAAGCAGGGATGATCAGGTGCCCGGCAATCCCACGTCAGGGGCGGATTCTTCCGACCGCTGACGGTTCGTAATTTCTTCCTTGGTCTGTTGCGCGATTGCATCGCGTTCGGCCTTGGTCCTGCAAATGCGACGCGGCATATTGGATCCGACAACATGTTCGTTGCGGCAAATCACGTCGTTCGTGTTGGCCGCCGTCGCGCCGTCCTCGGGTGTGGATGCGCAGCCTGCTGCCAGGCCGGCAGTGATGGCCATAGTGGCCAGTGCTTTAGTGATTTTCATGGCCGTCATGATAAGGAATTAGGGATCATCGAACAACGTATTATGTGAATACCTCACGAAGTGACTTTCACCGGGATGGTATCGTCAACCCACTCAACAGATTGCCCGATCGTTTCGGGGGAAGGACCAATGAAACAATACACGACGCTCGTCGGCGCGGCCTTGCTGGTCGCTGCTTGTGGCGGTGGCGGCTCGGCCCAGCAGGATGCCACCGGCTTCATCAACATTGCACTGACGGATGCGGCCGTCGATAACGTCAGCGAAGTCTGGGTCGAGTTTTCGAGCCTCACGCTGAAGCCGCAGGGCGGTGACGATCTTGTTTTCGACTTCGATCCACCGAAGACCTTCAACCTGCTCGAGCTGCAGGACGGAATGACGGCGGCACTGCTGCCGGATACACGTGTGCCGGTAGGCCCTTACACCTGGATGCGAATCGGCGTGAATGCCGAATTCGATAATGTAATGGATTCGTACGCGCTGCTTAACGACGGCACGAGCGTGGAATTGAGTGTGCCGAGCGGCAGCCAGAGCGGCCTCAAACTGCAAAACGGCTTTACCATCACGCAGGACCAGTCCACCAATCTCGTCGTCGACTGGGACCTGCGCAAAGCGTTGACGGATCCACTGGGTCAACCGGGCTACCATCTGCGCCCGGCGCTGCGTGTTACGGACATGGCCGTATATGGCACGCTCGAGGGAGCCGTTGCCGAAGCCCTGACAATGGGCGATGAATGCGGCGACGACGCATCGGTCGGCAACGCGGTCTATGTCTATGACGGTGACGTGACGGAGCCGCCCGACATTCGCGGTACGGAAACTGACCCGGTCGTCACGGCAACCGTGGGGGACGATCTGATGTACATGGTCGCCTACCTCTCCGAAGGCGAGTACACCGTCGCGTTCACGTGCCAGGCGGATCTCGACGACCCGGAGACCGAGGACGAGATCGTATTCGCCGTCGTGACAACGATGGTGATGATCACCGACGGCGCGACGACAACGGTGGACTTTAACGCGCCCTGATTTCTACGCGGCCTCCATGATCGCCGTGACGCCCATACCACCGGCCGTGCACACCGAGATCAGTCCGCGGCCGGAGCCTTTCTCGCTGAGCAGCTTGGCCATTGTCGCTATAATGCGCGCGCCGGTTGCTGCGAACGGGTGACCGATCGCAAGGCTGCCGCCCTTGACGTTGAGCTTGTTTAGGTCGATCGGGCCCAGGGGCTCGTTGCGGCCGAGTCTCTCCCGGCAGAATTTCTCCGACTGCCAGGCTTTGAGCGTCGCGATCGTCTGCGCGGCAAACGCTTCGTGAATTTCGTAAAAATCGAAATCCTGCAACTGCAGGTTGGCCTGTTTCAGCATGTCTGAAACTGCGTAGGCCGGCGCCATCAGCAGCCCTTCGCTGTTGATGAAATTGACCGCCGCTACCTTGGCAAACGTCAGGTGCGCGAGAATCGGAACGTTTTTCTGCCGGGCCCAGTCGTCGGTCGCGAGCAGTATGGCCGCCGCGCCGTCCGTCAATGGTGTGCTGTTGCCCGCCGTCATCGTGCCTTCGCCGCTTTTGTCGAAAACCGGTTTCAGCGCGGCGAGTTTCTCCGGTGTCGTATCACGGCGGATGTTCGTGTCCTCTTCGAGGTCGCCGTACGGCACGACGAGGTCCTCGTACCAGCCTGCGTCGTAGGCTGCTGCCGCTTTGACGTGACTCGACAGTGCCAGCGCGTCCTGGTGTTCGCGTTGCACGTCCCACTCTTTAGCCGTGAGCTCCGTGCTTTCGCCCATGGACAACCCCGTACGCGGTTCCTCGACACCGGGAAACTCGGGCTTCAGGAAGCTGGGGCGCCACCTGAAAATGGCCTTTATACGCTCGACCGGTGTCCGCGCGGCGTGCAAATCGAGCAGCATGCGACGATAGGCGTCGCCGTAAACTATCGGTGCATCGCTGACTGTGTCTGTGCCGCCGGCAATGCCCGCCTCGATCTGTCCGAGCGCAATCTTATTCGCAATCATAATGGCGGCTTCGAGACTTGTGCCGCACGCACGCTGCAGGTCAACGCCGGGTGTACGCAGTGACAGCCCGGAATCGATCACACATTCGCGTGCAAGATTCCAGTCTTTCGAGTGCTTGATCACAGCACCGAGTGCGACATCGCCGAGTGTCTGACCGCGCAGGTCATACTTGTCCACGACGGCATTGAGGGCGGCCGTCATCAGGTCCTGGTTCGAGTGGTGTCGGTAAAACGTGTGCGATCGGCAGAATGGAATGCGAGATCCGCCGACTACCGCCACGCGTATCGCTCGTCCGTCGTGCAACATACCGGTCTCCCTGTGGTTAGTTACAGAAGCGCGCGAGGCAACTGTACACCATTCAACGATGGGACCGTAGGGTAAGATGCGCCGATGAGCGAGCAGCGAACAACGCACTGGCGCAAGGAGTTTCGCACGGTGTCGGCACTGGCGGGCCCACTGGTTGTGAACAATCTCGCGGTCGCCGGAATGCAGTTCGCGGATGCGGTCATGGCGGGCCGGCTCGGTGCCGATGCACTGGCTGCGGTGGCCGTCGGCGGCAGTGTCTGGTTCCTCGGATTTTCTTTCGTGCTTGGCATCATGATGTCGATTTCGCCGATCGTCGCCCAGCACTTCGGCGCATCAAACTATCACCTTATCGGGCGCTATACGCGACAGGGCTTGTACCTTGGCGCTTTCCTCGGCATCCCGATGATCCTGTTCGGGCAGTTCGGCGCCAGCAGCGTGCTGTCGGCTGTCGGCGTCGATCCGGGGTTTCGCGACCTGACGGCGGAGTACGTATCGGCAATCACGTGGGGCGGCCCCGGGATATTCATGTTTCTCGCATTGCGATTCACGACCGAGGGAGTCGGGTACACGGTGCCGATCATGTTTACGTCGATACTGGCGCTGGCCTGCAACGTCCTGCTCAACTTCGGACTTGCTTTCGGGATGTTCGGGTTTCCCGCGTTGGGAGCGGTTGGCCTCGGCTACGCGAGTGCCATCACGATGTGGGTCGTGATGCTGGCGCTGGCGACCTGGATCGCATTCGGCCACAACTTCCGGGCATTCGATATTTTCGTGCGGGTCGCCCGCTTTCGATTGTCTGAGTTCCGCGAGATCCTCGTCCTCGGCATTCCCATTGCAATCACGATCACGGCGGAAACCGGACTGTTTTCAGCGACGTCGATCCTGATGGGGACGCGCGGCGTTGACATCACGGCGGCACACCAGATTGCGCTCAGCTTCGCGAGTACGCTGTTCATGATTCCGCTGGCGCTCAGCGCGGCAACGACGATTCGCGTCGGGCAGCTGCTTGGCGCCGGGCGTGCGGCTCATGCGCGGTTGTCAGGGATCGTCGGCATAGCAATGTGTGGCGCATTCATGTCGATCGCGGCCCTCTTCATGCTGACTTTTCGCGATCTCGTGGTCAGCATGTACACGAACGACGCCGCTGTGCAGACTATTGCGATCAGCCTGCTGGTGATGGCGGCACTGTTCCAGGTTGCCGATGGCGTCCAGATCGGGGCTGCGGGCGCGCTGCGGGGCTACAAGGACACGCGATTGCCCATGGCAATCAATATCTTTGCTTATTGGGTGCTGGCGTTTCCCCTCGCCTACCTGGCCGCCATTACGTACCGCGCTCCGCCTAACTACATCTGGGCGGGTTTCGTGATCGGCCTCACCGTGGCCGCAGTTCTGTTGACCTGGCGCTACCTGCGACTGTCGAAAGCGCGAGCCTGATCAGCCCTGACCGAAATCGGGCGCGTCGCCGGCCAGGTACTCGTCTTCCTCCGGCGTATTTTTGCGGTCCAGCAGCTTGTTGCGATGCGGAAAGCGCCCGAACTGGTCGATGATGTCCTTGTGCAGTTCGGCGAATTGCGCGACGGTCAGGAAGGTCTCGCGATACGTCGGTGAAACGGCTTCGGCGAGTCGGTCATACAACGCGACCGATTTCGCCTGCACTTTGCGCGACTCGGCGTGCTGCAACGGCATGTAAAAAAATACTCGCTGGATCGGAGTCAGGCCCCGGTCCTTCTTTTCCATCGCGCCTTCCACGCACAGTTTCAGCGCGAGCTTGTCCATCGAAAACGCATCGGCCGTGTTGCGATAAATGTTGCGCCGAAACTGGTCGATAAGGATGATCAGCGCCAGGCGACCGTGCGGATTCACGGCCCAGTGATTGAGCCTTCCGGCGCTTGCCGCTTCCACGTCGTCTGCGAAGTTTTCCTTGATCTCCTCGTCGAAAACCGGGTCTTCGCCGAACCAGATGTCCATGCGCCGGTCGATTTGCGGGGCGGATAACTCCTGTTCCTTGAACCAGAACGACAGGATCGCTTCGATCTTCGCCTGGTCCTCGTCCGTGATGGTCGAATCCATGCTTTCGCTCAAGAGTTTTACTGCCATTAGGTGCGTCCCGGAAAAGTGCGACGTGGTTCACAATTTGGGCGTGATCGACCGATTATCGTGGTGTCAGCCAGTAGACTCTAGCAGATGAAAAGGCTGTCCGCGGTAATCCTGCTCTTTGTTGCGGCGTGCGGCGATCCGCCGTCCGAGCCGGAAGCTGAGGTACGTGAATGGCTGGCTACGGCACAGGCGGCGGCGGAAGCAAAGGAGCGCCGTGAGCTCGTCGGGATGATCTCGCCGGCGTACACGGATGCCCGCGGCAATGAACGCAGTGACATTGAGAACATGTTGCGCGTCTATTTCTTCAGGCAACACAGCGTTAGCCTGCTTTCGTCGATCGATGAAATACGCGTATATGGTGATTCGGCGGCAGAAGTGGAGATAACGGTCGGTATGGCCGGCACCAACGACAGTTTGATGGGGTTCAGCGCAGATGCCTACGATTTTGAGCTGGAACTCGAGCAAGACGGTGACGAATGGCTGCTGATTTCGGCCCGTTGGGGCGAGATGGGTGACGAGCTGCGCTGACAACCCGGGAGGGTGAGATGACGACAAGGATCAGGACACAAGGCCTCATTGCCATGGCGGCGGTTGTGCTGTCCGCGTGTGCATCGCTGCCCGCCGAGCTCGTGCAGAGACCAGACGTCCACCTGAAAAACGTCCAGGTTGTCGGTCTTGGCTTCAAGAGCCAGACGTTCCTGCTGTCGTTCGATGTCGCGAACCCGAACCCGTTCCCGCTGCCCGTCGCCAATGTCGGATACGACCTGAAACTGGACGGCCAGCGTTTCGCGACCGGCGAAACAGAGAGCGACTTCACGATCCCGGCAAGCGGCAACAGCGAGTTCGCGATCAGCGTCGATCTCAATTTGCTGGCGACCGCGCCCGGGTTGCTATCGACGGTACGAGACGGCGTACGTCGCGAGATACCGTACGAGCTCGAGGGGCGCTTCGGCGTCAATTTGCCGATGACGCCGGTCGTCAGGTATCGCAACGAGGGATCTGTCCGCCTGGACGGCTCGGCCACGTCGTTCCTCAGCCACTAGCGACGGTTACGCGCGCAACATTTTGCACGGCGTGCTGAACGCCGTCGAAATTCCCGAAAAAGCCGGCTTTTTGGTGCAATTTTGCACCGAATTGGCGCAAACCGCTGCCTGCACCATTTTCTGGCATATACTCGAATCGATCAGTTCTTCGCACTGATCCGGGCGCTTGACGCCAACTCTACAAACTATTTACCGCGGGGATCGTCGACGAACGGTCTCTATGGCCGCCATGACGACGGAAAACACGCTCAACAATCCGGCTTTTCACCGCGACAGCTGCGGCTTCGGCCTGATCGCAAATCTCGACGATCTGCCGAGCCATGCCGTCGTTGAAACGGCCATTTCCGCCCTGGCACGGTTGACGCACCGCGGCGCGGTCGCGCCGGACGGCAAAACCGGAGACGGCTGCGGATTGCTGCTCAAGTTTCCCGAGGCATTCCTGCGGGCTGTCGGCGAAGATCTGGGTTTCGCCCTGAACGCGCGGTTTGCCGCCGGCACCGTGTTCCTGAGCCGGGACGACTCCGAGGCCAATGCGGCACGTGAGATCATCAACAAGGCGATCGAGGAGACGGGGCTCGGTATTGCGGGCTGGCGTGTCGTACCGACAGATCCTGACGCCTGTGGCGATCAGGCGCTGGCGACGCTGCCGCGCATCGAGCAGGTGTTCGTCAATGCGACCGAGGGCATGCCGCGCGGCCGTTTCAATCGCCGCCTGTTTCTGGCCCGGCGCCGCGCCGAAAACCTCGCATTGGATGACGCAACCTACATTGCGAGTCTTTCGTCGGTCACGATCAGTTACAAGGGTATGATCATGCCGGCGGCACTGCCGCAGTTTTATCCGGACCTCAAGGACCCGCGACTGGAAACCTCCGTCTGCGTGTTTCACCAGCGCTTTTCGACGAACACGTTGCCCGAGTGGCGGCTGGCACAGCCGTTCCGGTTTCTTGCCCACAACGGCGAGATCAACACCATCCAGGGCAATCGCAACTGGGCGCAGGCGCGGGCGAAGAATTTCGTCTCGGACAAGCTGGACGACATTTCCGACCTCGACCCGATCATTTCGCTAACCGGCTCCGATTCGTCGAGCCTCGACAACATGTTGGAGGTGATGCGTGCCGGCGGCATGGACGTCATCCAGGCGATGCGCATCCTGCTGCCGCCCGCCTGGCAGACGGTCGACAACATCGATCCGGACGTGCGCGCGTTCTATGAGTTTTACGACTGCCAGATGGAACCGTGGGACGGGCCGGCCGGCATCGTACTGACAGACGGCCGCTATGCGGCCTGCTGCCTGGATCGAAACGGGCTGCGTCCGGCGCGCTACGTCATTACGAAAGATCGTCAGCTCACCGTCGCGTCCGAAGTCGGCGTCTACGATTACGACGAAAAAGACGTCGTCGAAAAGGGCCGCCTCGGGCCGGGCGAAATGCTTGCGGTCGATCTCGTCAACGGCACGTTGCTCGACAACGACGACATTCACGACATCCTGAAAACGCGCGCGCCGTACAAGAAGTGGCTAAAGCAGGGGATACGCTACCTCGATTCGCAGCTCATCGACACACACACAGCCGCAGAACCGTTTGATGAACAGACGCTGGCGACGTACCAGAAGATGTTCAACCTGTCGCGCGAGGAACTCGGCGAGGTGGTTGCCGTGCTCGCAAAGGCAGAGATGGAGGCCGTCGGCTCGATGGGCGACGACACGCCAATGGCAGTCCTGTCGAAGAAAATTCGCTCGCCATTCGATTATTTCCGGCAACAGTTTGCACAGGTAACCAACCCGCCGATCGATCCGCTGCGCGAACGCATCGTCATGTCGCTGCAAACGAATATCGGCCGCGAGCAAAGCCTGTTCGACATCGGGCCGCAGCACGCCGAACAGGTGATTATTAACTCGCCAGTGTTGTCGCAGGCCAAGCTGCGGCAGTTGCTCGGCCCGGACATGTTTGCCGACAAGCATGAGTTTATCGACCTGAACATCGATGCGTCACTGTCACTTCCGGAGGCGCTCGACCAGTTGTGTGCGAAGGCGGAACAGGCCGTGCGGGACGGCAAGTTCCTGCTAATGCTCAGCGACCGCTATCTCGAAAAAGGCAAATTACCGGTACACGCGCTGCTCGCGACCGGCGCTGTTCATCACCACCTCGTCCAGGCGGGCCTGCGCTGTGACGCGAACATCATCGTCGAGACCGGTGTTGCCCGCGATCCGCACCACTTCGCCTGCCTGATCGGCTATGGCGCAACCTGCGTGTACCCGTATCTTGTCTACCAGTCGCTGCACGACATCGGTCGCCGCGGCAATCTCGCGAAGCAACAGCAACTCGGGCGCAGCTACCGGCGCGGTATTCGCAAAGGGTTGTTCAAGGTCATGTCGAAGATGGGCATTTCCTCGATCTCCAGTTATCGTGGCGCGCAGCTGTTCGAGATTGTCGGCCTGTCCGACGACATCGTTGAGCGATGCTTTCGCGGCACGACCTCGCGCATCAAAGGTACAGATTTCGCCGATTTGCTCGACGACCAGAAAGCGCTCGCAAGCGCGGCCTGGCGCCCGGGCCAACCGATTGAGCACGGCGGCTTGTACAAATACGTGCACGGCGGCGAATACCATTGCTACAACCCGGACGTCATCGCATCGCTGCAAACGGCGGTTCGCTCGGGCGACTACGCGCACTACGAAGAATACTCGCGGCTCGTCAACGAGCGCCCGGTTGCAACGTTGCGTGACCTGATGACAATCAGGCCGGCGGGACCCGCGATTCCACTCGACGAGGTCGAGCCGGTAGAAAGTATCCTGCCGCGCTTCGACAGTGCGGGCATGTCACTCGGTGCGTTGTCACCGGAGGCGCACGAGGCGCTGGCGATCGCCATGAACCGTATTGGTGCGCGTTCGAATTCCGGCGAGGGCGGCGAGGACCCGAGCCGCTACGGCACCGAACGCATGTCGAAAATCAAGCAGGTCGCGTCGGGTCGTTTTGGTGTTACCGCGGAATATCTCGTCAACGCCGAGGTCATCCAGATCAAGGTGGCGCAGGGCGCAAAGCCGGGCGAAGGCGGCCAGCTGCCGGGGCACAAGGTCAACGAGATGATCGCGAAGCTGCGCTACGCGAAGCCCGGTGTCGGACTGATCTCGCCACCGCCGCACCACGACATCTATTCGATCGAGGATCTCGCGCAACTGATTTTCGACCTGAAGCAGGTTAATCCCGATGCGCTGGTATCGGTCAAGCTGGTCGCCGAACCGGGCGTCGGCACGATCGCAGCCGGCGTCGTCAAGGCGTACGCCGACCTGATCACGATTTCCGGCTACGACGGTGGCACCGGCGCGAGCCCGCTCACGTCGGTCAAGTACGCCGGCAGCCCGTGGGAACTCGGTCTCTCTGAAACGCACCAGGTGCTGCGCTCGCAGGACATGCGCCACAAGGTGCGCCTGCAGACGGACGGCGGCCTGAAAACCGGCCTCGACGTCATCAAGGCGGCAATGCTCGGTGCCGAGAGTTTCGGCTTTGGCACAGGGCCGATGGTCGCCCTCGGTTGCAAGTACCTGCGCATTTGCCATCTCAACAACTGCGCGACCGGCGTTGCGACACAGAATAATGTGCTGCGCAGCGAGTACTTCACGGGCCTGCCCGAAATGGTCATCAACTTTTTCCGCTTTATCGCGGAGGAAACGCGCCACCTGATGGCCGAGATCGGCGTGCGCTCGTTTGAGGAACTGATCGGCCGCGTCGATCTGCTGGAACTGCAGGACGGGGAGACCGAGCGCCAGGCACGCCTCGACCTCAGTCCGATCGTCTCCGACGATGGCCTCGCGAAGGATGCGCCGCAATTCTGCACGGACTTGCGCAACGAACCGTTCGATACCGGTGAGCTTGCCGAAGAGATGGTTGCGGCGACGTTGCCGGCCATCGAGTCGAAGAGCGGTGGAAAATACGCGTTCGAGGTCCGCAACTTCAACCGCTCGATCGGCGCCAGGCTCGCGGGCGAGATTGCACGGCGCCACGGCAACCACGGCATGGCCGATGCGCCACTCGATATCCGCCTGCTTGGAACTGCCGGGCAGAGCTTCGGAGCGTGGAACATCGATGGCCTGAACATGCATCTTATCGGCGATGCGAACGACTACGTCGGCAAAGGCATGGCCGGCGGCCAGATCGTGATCCACCCGCCCGAAGAAGCCGGCTACGTGGCGCGCGATACAGCGGCGATCGGCAACACCTGTCTCTACGGGGCAACTGGCGGCGAGCTCTACGCAGCAGGACGCGCCGGTGAACGCTTTGCAGTTCGAAATTCTGGCGCGACGGCGGTTATCGAGGGCGCCGGCGACCACTGCTGCGAGTACATGACCGATGGCGTCGTCGTCGTGCTCGGCGGCACGGGTGTCAACTTCGGCGCGGGCATGACGGGCGGTTTTGCGTACGTGCTAGACATCGAGCGCGATTTTGTCGACCGCTACAACCACGAGCTCATTGACATCACGCGCATTACTCCGGAAAGCATGGAAGCGCACCTGCATCACCTGCGCGGCCTCATCGAACGACACGTCGAACTCACGGGCAGCGATTGGGGCGACGCAATCCTCGACGATTACCGCACGTACCTGCCGAAATTCTGGGTCGTAAAACCGAAGGCGGCGGAGCTGGGCTCGCTGATCGAGTCATTGAGGCGCGCTGCGTAATGCCGAAGCATCCCCTGCAGTTTCTCGAAGTGCCGCGCAAGGATCCGCAAAAGGAAGCCGCGGAAGATCGCGTCAGGCACTACGGCGAGATCTACGGGCACTACGACGGTGCATCGGCGGCCGCACAGGCAGGCCGCTGCCTGTCCTGCGGCAATCCCTACTGTGAGTGGGAGTGCCCGGTTCACAACTACATCCCGAACTGGCTGGAGCTCATCGAGGACGGCAAGCTGTTCGAAGCGGCGGAGCTTTCTCACCAGACGAACTCGTTACCGGAAATCTGCGGCCGCGTCTGCCCACAGGATCGCCTTTGCGAAGGTGCTTGCACGCTGTATGACGCGAACGGTGCGGTAACGATCGGCAGCATTGAAAAATACATTACGGACGAGGCGGTCTCGCAGGGCTGGCGACCCGACATGTCACACGTCGTTCCGACCGGCAAGAGCGCGGCGATCGTCGGCGCCGGACCGGCCGGGCTTGCGGCGGCCGACATACTCGCGCGCAACGGTGTGCGCCCTGTTGTTTACGACGCGTACCCCGACATCGGCGGCTTGCTGACCTACGGCATCCCGCCATTCAAGCTCGAAAAAAACGTCGTGCAACGCCGTCGCGAGTTACTCGAAGGTATGGGTGTCGAGTTTGTTCTGAGTACCCGAATCGGCGACGACAAACCGTTCCAGGAATTGCTTGACGACTACGATGCCGTATTCCTCGGCATGGGCACCTATGAGTACGTGCAGGGTGGTTTCGAGGGCGAGGACCTGCCGGGCGTCTACGAGGCGTTGCCGTATCTCGTCGCAAACGTTTACGAAGAACTGGGATATGACGACCGGTCCATTCCGTACATCGACCTTTCCGGGCAGCGTGTCGTTGTACTCGGTGGTGGCGACACGGGCATGGACTGCAACCGCACGGCGATTCGCCAGGGTGCGCAGAGCGTTACGTGTGCGTACCGACGCGACGAAGCCAACATGCCCGGTTCACGCCGCGAAGTCGCGAACAGCAAGGAAGAAGGCGTCGAATTCCTGTTCAACCGGCAGCCGCTGGAGATCGTTGGCGACGGCAAAGTCGAAGGCGTGCGTGTTATCGAAACTCAGCTCGGCACCGCCGATGCCGACGGCCGGCGTCGTCCGGAACCGGTGCCCGGGACCGAGGACGTCCTGCCCGCGGACGCGGTCATCATCGCGTTCGGTTTCAGGCCTGACCCGCCGAAATGGTTCGACGAGTTCGCTATTGAGACCCTGCCGAGCGGTCGGGTGCGCGTCGCAACACACGGCAGTTTCCCGTACCAGACGACGAACCCGAAAATCTTCGCCGGCGGCGACATGGTCCGAGGATCGGATCTCGTCGTGACCGCTGTTCACGAAGGCCGTGAAGCCGCGAAGGGCATCGTTAGCTACCTGGCGGGCGAGCAATAGCGATCTATTCGGCTACCCGCCGGATTTCGTCCAGGTAGGACTCCGGAAACCCGCAACGAATGGCCAGTGCGAGAAGGGATTTCGCGTAGCTCCTGTTGGTGCCGGCGACTGCCTCGCGCGGCAGGTTGTAGCAGGTTGCTTCGAGCTGCGTACCGTCACCGGTTTCGACGACAACCGTTTCCGGTACATAGTCGGCAACGCTCTTTTCTGAATACAGTCGTGCTGCGTCGCCGGAACTAACGTCCATCACGTTCCCCCAAGCCCGGCCGCCGGGTTTGTGAAGGAGTGTTGCGCGTTCGCCGATGCGCAATTGAAAGTCTTCGACGTAGCCGGTGGCAATCGCAGTAAACGCAATGTCCTTCGCGGCGAGTACGGATTCGTCCATGAAAAGGCCGTAGAAGAAGACTCTCAAGTCAACGCTCCTGGCGAGCGCCGTAGAATCGATAGTGGCCCGTGATTTCGTATCGGAACAGGATGTCCTCCAGTTTCGGTCCCTCACCAATATTGTGGACCACGAGCGGACGATTCGTACCGGAAGACCGCTGGGCTACGACAATGCCGATGTGAGGGAGGTTGCCCGGAAGCATCCATGTAACCACGTCGCCGGGCCGGTATGCGTCGGCATTGTCCGAAACGGGCAGCGATTCGCCCTGTCTCGAGAAGAAGACCTGCAGGTTCGGCACGCGCCTGTGATCGATGTTCGGGTCGGGCGCAGACAAGCCCCAGTATTTCGGGTATGCATCGAAGTTCGCTTGCATATCCTCGTGCACGAGTACCTGGAGATCGATGCCGGTGGCGCGGTAGCTGCGAACAATGACATCGGTGCACACACCGATATCCGGCGGCACGTCGCCGCCCGGATACCCGATTGACACGTAACGGCCGTCGTAAGTGACGTCGTAATTCGTTCTTTCCATCGCGGCGGCGACAAGCTCTTCGCGAACACGGATATCGGCATCCTCTGGTTGCGCTGTGGAGACGACTGGCAACAGCGCAACAGATAGTATTGCGATTGCAAACACGTAGGTTCCTGTGTGCCTGCAGACGATCAATCTAACCTCGCCTCTCAAGCAACCCGAGCAATGTGGCCGCAAAGCCGTACGCAACAGGCAGCGCCTTCACGAAAATTCCGTAGGCCAATGCAGCAGGCGCAATGGCGAATGCGCCACCAGCGACAGCAGCCCTGAGAACCTGACGTTGAATTCCGCCAAGAGCAGTCGTCAGCAACCAGTTGGCTGTCGCGTGATTGACGCCATGAAGATAGACGGGAATTCCTTCAGACTCGAGTCTACCGGCAGCAATACGTGCTTCGGTCGGGTGGTAGAAATACCCCACCGTCGTCCAGCTCGTTGATTGGTTCTGATCGTCCATCTGCCGTCAGCCTATCAGGCCAACTCGACCAGCGACCAGTCGACCCGGGTACCTGAGGCCTGCGCAGGCCTAAACGTTTCCGCGGGAACATTGGATCTGGAAAACCGAGCCCGCATCGAGGCCAGGATGTTCTCAATCGAAATCGGTCGCGGGATCACATGCGTCGATATCGGTTCGTTCCGCCTGTCCACGAAATAGATCTCGCCACATTCCGATCGTCGGCAATCAAAGCCACCCTCGTGCACCAGGTGGTGATGGTGTTCGCACAGCAGTACGAGGTTGTCGAGACTCGTCTCGCCGCCATCGGCCCAGTGCTGAATATGGTGACCAACCACGAAACGATGGTCGGTACACCCTGGAAAGCGACATCCGCCGTCTCTGGCCACCAATGCGCGACGGATGGCAGGTGGTAACGTGCGTGTTTTCCGGCCTATGGACAGTGGTTCGCCGTCAACATCCTCGACGACCGTCACCGTCGAACAATCGCAACTGATCCTTTTGCACGTTTCCGCGGAAACGTTTGGGCCATGTTCTATGCAGGCAGATCCTTCCTTCTGATGCACCACGACCTGGTACCGATCCGCCTTCGAGCCCTTCTCATCGTTGTTATTCAGGTAGGCCTGGCAGATGTGCGTCAGCGCATCGGCTCGCCGCGCCGCAGACGGCACGTGCAGTGGATCTTCGACCGCCGTTTGCTCAACGGAGTCTGGTCCCTCCCCCCTGAAATCCACGTCCATCATCCGCTCCAGTGCCTTAACGACCAGCTCACCCTGCTCCGCGGGCATGCGCACCTTCATCACCACCGCCCCGTCGATGTCGTAGTAGTAACTCACCTCACGATCCAGGTATTGCCGATACGCGTTGTCTTCGTTCTGCAGATGCTGTGCCCGACGGTACTGCGCCACCAGCCGCTCCACCTGGTGAGCCGTGCCATGCTCGGCAAACGTCAATAACTGGTCCTCGTTGGTCTCATCCGCCACGCGCGTCACAGCGCGTACCTTCGAGTAGCTCAGTTGCCCGGTGGAGAACTTTTTCGCGATCTTCGGCAAGCGGCCCAGCGCATGGGCGACCCGCACCCGTTCACGCGCTGAATTCATGTTGAAGCCGCAGTGATGGTTCAGCCAGTGCGCACAGCTACGAAACCCCTGTCCTTCCCAGTACTTCTTGCGATCGAACTCCGCAATCATCACCAGCAACTGGTAGGTCGCAACGTAGATGTAGGCCGACAGCTCGCTGATATCGGCGCCGAGTTTTTCGCCATCCGTGACGTCCGGATGGGGCAGGCAGGCAACGGCTGATGACATGATTTTTCCCCTCAAATAATAACTGTTTTAATATACAGCATTATAGGCCAGATCAACTGATAAATCCATTAAAAACAATCAGTTAACTGGAAGGAAAACCGAGAAGCACACACCGCCATCGACGTTGTCGGCGGCAATACGCCCGCTGTGTCCTTCGGCGATTAGCCGTGCGACAAATAGCCCAAGACCGAGGTGCCGGGAATCCTCGCCGCCGCGCATCGAGACCATTGAATCGAACATCTGGGAGCGCATGCGTTCGGGCAGTGGCGGACCCGGGTTGGTAACGGAGACAATCACCGAATCGTCCGATTCAGACAGGCGTATCGAGACTGTGTCGCCATCGCCGGAAAAGCTCACCGCGTTGTCGACGAGCTTGTCGAGCATCTGGATCAACAGCTCGGGCGAACCATTCACCGTTGCCTCGTTGACCGCCGCATCGAATTCGATGCGCCTGTCAGGGTACGCGTCCGAGTAGGCCGCGACCGTCGACTTGAGCACCTTGTGCAGGTCGAACTGTTCCGGCTCGGCGCTCTCCATCAACTCCTCGACGCGGCTCGCTTCGCTCATAGCATTCAGAATCTTGCGGAGGCGATTAGCGCCCTCGCTCGCGCGGTCAATGTAGCCGACTGACGCGCCACTCAATTGTTCGTGTTCGAGGTTGTCGAGCGACGACGTGACGATCGCCAGTGGTGTGCGGAGTTCGTGGGAGAGTTTCGATGCGAGCGATCGCAGGTAGGCGTTGTAGTCATCGAGCTGTCGCAGGACGTACGAAAAACTTCGCGACAGATCGCCAACCTCGTCCGTCGCTTCCGCGCCCGGGAGCGCGCTTTGCAATTGCTCGTTTTCGAGCGCGCGCTCGGCTGCCCTGGACAGGTGACGAATGCGTCGTGACAGCCAGGTGGCGTAACCGAGGAGGATGGCCGCGACGACGAGTGTCGTGATGATCGTAATGCTGATCAACCGGGCAAGGCCAGAGTTTGCGAGGCTCAGTATCGCGTCGGTGCTTTGTTGCAATATCAATGCGCCAACGATGTCTCCGTTGTTCACGATCGGCGCCGCCGCCGCGATGATGGCCTGGCCGCTGTCCTCGGCCCGGAACCAAGCCGTCTGCTCGGTACCGTTCAGCGCAATGTTCACGTAGGCCTGCGTTTCGCGCCCTTGCGGGTCCGGTTCGGCGAACGCGGCCGCCTTGCCGCTTTCGACGAGCAGCTCATAGATGTGTCTTGGCCACACGTTGTCCGTGTCGCTCGCGGATTGCCGTAGTGCACCCGATGTCGCGATACGCCAGCCCTCGGCGTCGGTTATCAGTACCCGCGTACCGTCAGGAACCAGTGGTTCTGCCAGTGTGCGAATCCCGGGCAGTGGCCGCGCTGCGAGTCCGGGAACCGTGCCTGCGAAGTTTTGCGCCCGCGTCCCGCGCTCGGACGCCGTCGCCGTGTTCTCGACGGCCAGTCCGATATTGCTGCCGAGCAAAGACACCGGTATGCGTCCCTCGAGCCGGTAGCCGCCGGCGAATTCCTGCCAGTATGCGGTTGTTGCCGGCTCCACTTCGATTTCACGGCCGACGGGACGGTAACTAACAGTCTGTCCGGGCGCCTCGGTGGCGAATACAAATCGGTCGAGCGACATCGGCGGGCTGGCGCTCACGATCGAAACGCGATCGGCGAACGTGGAACGGCCGGCAGGCGCCTGGCTTGCTGCGTAAACAACGCTGCGATCGGTCACCTCGACAAATACGTAAACGTCGTTGCCGACTTCGCCGAACGCGTAGCGAATCGGTCCGTCGAAACCCGTCATTGTGTGCAGCGCATCAGGTTCCAGCGGCCAGTCGTCGAAGTAGCCGTCGATCTCCGGGCGCTTGCCCAGCGCATGCAGGTAGATGCGATCGTCGCTGGTACCTCGGATATCGGCTGCCGGGAACTCTTCCGGGTATTGTCCGAATGATGTCGCCAGCGCGCGTGCCGTGCCGGCCAGCATGTCCTCCTGCACCTGGCGCAGTGCAGACTCCGTTTCGCGAATGAACTCGCAGCCGGCCCACGGCAGCATCAGCGTCATCAGGCTGACGAGCAACAACTGCCGTTTGAGATTCATCGGATAGCGCTAGTCGCCCAGCCAGCGATAGCCCATGCCGTAGACGGTTTCGATCGCGTCGAAGTCGGCATCGATCGCGACGAACTTGCGGCGAATTCGCTTGATGTGCGACGTGATCGTGTTGTCATCGAGTACCGCCTGGGCGGCATCCATGAGCTGCTGCCGGTTCTTTACGTGGCCGGGATAGCGCGCCATCGCGTGCACGAGCCAGAACTCGGTCAGCGTCAGTCCGACCGGTTGTTCCTTCCAGTGCACCGTCATGCGTTCCGTGTCGATTTCGAGGTCGCCACGCGACAGGCGGCTGTCCTTCCCTTCCGGCTGCTGCATGGCGTCGAGGCGGCGGAACAAAGCGGCGACTCTCGCCATCAGGTGCGGCAGGCTGATGTCCTTGGTCAGGTAATCGTCGGCACCGAGCCGCAGCCCGGAAACGGCATCGAACTCGCTGTCGCGCGCGGTGAGAAAAATGATCGGCAAGTCCGTCGAGCGCGCGCGCAACTCGCGGCACAGTTCGAAGCCGCCTTCGACATCGTCGCGCAGGTTGATGTCGATAACGACGAGGTCGGGCAGGCGCGTATCGAACGCGTTGAGCGCCGGCTGACGGGCGTCGTACGCGTCCACAGCGTAGCCCTCGCGTCGAAACGCTTCGACGTAGTTGTCCCGGATCGCGGCTTCGTCTTCAACGATAGCTATGCGTTTTGCCACAGCGGCCTCCATCAATTGAGCGCCACAATTTGCCACATTACGCCGGTGCATTGCCATGCCGAGGTCCACAGCCTGACTTTTTGGCGGCGCTTAATGGACACCACGCCAAAGGGAGCAAGCAATGCATCGCACACAATCCGACCTCCGATCGTGGTTCTGGGTGGCCGTCCTGGCTGCCGTTCTGTATTACGCGCCTGCCGAGGGCAACGACGACGTCCGCCCGTCCGACATGCAGTCGGGCAGCCTTTTGCTGCGAATGCAGAGCGGCTACGCGGTCGCGACCCTGCTGAACACCGATGTGGAAATGAGTATCAGCGGCCTCGTCGCGCGCGTCTCGGTACGCCAGGAGTTCCGTAATACGGGCAGCGAGTGGGTTGAGGGTGTTTACGTGTTCCCGCTTCCGGACAAGGCAGCCGTCGACCGGATGCGATTGCACATCGGCGATCGCTTCATCGAGGGCGAAATCCAGGAAAAGGAACAAGCGAAGAAGACCTATGAAAAAGCCAAGAGTGAAGGAAAAAAGACAAGCCTGGTTGAGCAGCAACGGGCAAACCTGTTTACCACCTCGGTGGCAAACATCGCGCCCGGCGAACGGGTTGTCGTCGAGGTCGAGTACCTGGAAGACATTCGCTACGAGGATGGCCAGTTCAGTATCCGATTCCCGATGACGCTGACGCCGCGCTACATTCCGGGTACGCCGATGCCGGATCGCACCGGCAGCGGCTGGTCGCCGGACACGGACGAGGTGCCGGATGCATCGCAGATCACGCCGCCGCAGGTGACGTCATCGAATGCGCATCGGATCACGATGGATGTGAAGATCAACGTTGGTATGCCGCTCGACCTCATCGCGAGCCAGTATCACCCGGTGGATATTGCCCGGGAGCAGAATCACTACACGGTCTCACTCAGCCTCGAAAAGGTCGCGATGGATCACGACTTCGAGCTGATGTGGCGCCCTGTGCCGTCGGCAAAACCTCGCGCCATGGTCTTCCGTGAGGACGTCGCCGGCAAACCGCACATGCTGTTAATGGTTGTGCCACCGGATGAAGAGCTGATACCCGACGCCGTATTGCCGCGCGAGATGATATTCATCATCGATACGTCCGGGTCGATGCACGGCGTATCCATTGCCCAGGCCAAAAGAGCACTGCAACTTGCATTGCGCGGGCTGAATCCCGGCGACCGTTTCAATGTGATCGAGTTCGACTCGGCGACGCGACCGCTTTACTCGAAGAGCGAACCGGCGACGGCCGAGAACCTGAAATTCGCCGCGAAGTTCGTTGACGGACTGCAGGCCGAAGGCGGCACCGAGATGCGCCCGGCCCTGAACATCGCGCTGAACTCGCCGCCTTCGGAGAATCACCTGCGCCAGGTTGTGTTCATTACCGACGGCAGCGTTGGCTACGAGGACGAGTTGTTCTCGATGATCGAAAACAAACTCGGCGCGGCACGCCTGTTCACCGTCGGCATCGGGTCGGCGCCAAACAGCTGGTTCATGCGCAAGGCCGCGGAGGCCGGCAAGGGAACCTACACGTTTATCTCGGCGCTTCACGAAGTGCAGGACAGAATGGATGAGCTGTTCCGCAAGCTGCAGCAACCGCAGGTTACAGACGTCGAAGTGCACTGGCCGAGCGGCGTGCTCGTCGAGAGCTACCCTGCCGCGGTGCCGGACCTCTACCTGGGCGAGCCGATTGTTGTAAAAGCGGCGCTTTCCGGCGAGCTGCGATCTTCCGATTCGGTAACGGTTGCAGGCAATACGGTCGCGGGCGCATTTACGGCCGAGATGGACGTTGAAAACGCCGCCGACAGTCCCGGAGTCGGCGCATTGTGGGCACGCGCACGAATAGACCAGCTCATGGATATCGAACGACGTGCGCCAGGCACTGAAGAAGAAAAGGCAGCAACCCGACAGGAAATTGTCGATACCGCGATAGAACACCACCTCGTCAGCAAGTACACGAGCCTCGTCGCCGTCGACAAGACCCCGGTTCGACCGGCCGGCGACGGGCTGACCAGCGAGCAGGTCCCCAATCTGCTGCCGTATGGACAAAGCATGAATGCGATCCTGGGGTTCCCGGCGACGGCGACGAACGCCCCGTTGTTGCGCGTGAGCGGATTCCTGACCCTTCTGTTCGGTCTCGTGCTGATGTTTCACAAGAGCAGCGGCGGCGCCCGGCATGCTCGGTCGCGCTAGGAAACTGGTCGTGGCAGCGGTCATCGGGCTGGGGTTCTGGCAGCTCGGACAAGGCGCGTACATCCCCGCCAAGGCGTGGTTTGCACAGGAGCTCATGCAACGGGCATGGGAGCGCAGCAATCACGGTGTGGAGCGCGCCGCGCCGTGGCCGTGGGCGGACACCTGGCCGGTGGCGCGGCTGAAGGCGCGTGACGGCGAGGTCGATCTCATCGTGCTCGCCGGCGGCTCCGGTCGCACGCTGGCCTTCGGTCCCGGTCACCTCGGCGCCAGTCCGCCGCCGGGTGAGCGCGGCAATTCGGTGATCGCCGGACATCGCGATACCCACTTCCGGTTTCTCGAGCAGGTCCAGCCCGGAGAGCGCCTGGTTATCGAAACCAACGAGGGCGTAAGCTACGACTTCGAAGTCGTCGACATCGATATCGTCGACTCGCGCAAAGGGTCGATCGCGCTCGAAGCCGACATCGCGTTGCTGAGTCTCGTAACCTGTTATCCGTTCGATGCGGTCGAACCGGGCGGACCGATGCGCTATGTCGTTACGGCGCGCCGCGTCGATGCGGCTGAAGAACAATCTTGAGTTTCACACGGATACCCTGTATTCGTCTCTTCTGGAACAGCCCGAAGAGCTCGGATGAACTCTCCCAAAGCCAGACTGACCGAGGGGCCTGTCGGCCGTCACCTCGTCAACATGACCGTGCCCGTGTTGCTCGGTATCACGACGATGATGGGTCAGTCATTTGTCGACACCTGGTTCCTGGGCAAGGTCGGCGACGATGCGCTGGCGGCATTCAGTTTCGGCTTCCCGATACTGATGATCGTGACGAGCATCGCGATCGGTCTGGGTGCGGGCACGTCGTCGGTCGTTGCGCGCGCCATCGGCGCGGACGACCATGAGCGCGCACAAAGGCTGACGACCGACAGCCTGTTGCTGTCATTCCTGATCACTGCAGTCGTCGCAGTAATCGGCGTCGCGACGATCAACCCGCTATTCCGGTTGCTCGGTGCGCCCGAGGAAATGATTCCCATGATCCGCAGTTTCATGCTGATCCTTTATGCGGGGGTGCCGTTCATCGTTGTCGCGATGGTCGGCATGGCCAGCATGCGCGCGACAGGCGACACCACGCTGCCCAGCAAGCTGATGATCGGCGGCGCGATCCTGAATGTGCTGTTCGATCCGATACTGATCTTCGGCCTCGGGCCGGTTCCCGCGTTGGGGCTGAACGGTGCAGCAGTGGCGGCGTTGCTGGCAAGGGGCACGATTTTCGTAGGCGCCGTCTATCTGCTGACGACGCGCTACGGCATGGTGAGCCTGGCTTTGCCGGACGCTGACAAACTGAAGCGTTCCTGGGCCGACATTCTCCATGTCGGCCTTCCGGCGGCGGGTACCAACGCCATCATCCCGGTTGCAATGACCATCGTTACCGGCATGGTCGCGCGATTCGGGCCGGAAGCCGTTGCCGGGTTTGGCGTCGCCAGCCGCATCGAGTCGCTTGTGCTCGTCGTTTTTTACGCGATGTCATCGACAATCGGTCCGTTTGTCGGACAAAACCTGTCGGCGGGAAAAGACGACAGGATCCAGTTGTCGCTGCGACTGACGTCGGCATTCTGCATGGGTGCAGGGCTCGTCATCGCGGTACTTCTTGCGCTCGCGTCGGGGTTCCTGCCGACCATGTTCAGCGATAACCCGGACGTCATCAAAGTTACCCGGTTGTTCCTGTGGATTGCGCCGATCAGCTACGGTGCCTACGGCGTCGTCATGGTGATGAACGCAGCGTTCAATGGCCTTGGCAAACCGATGCCGGCCGTCTACATCAGCGTGACCCGCATGATGGTGATTTACGTGCCGATTGCGCTCGTCGCGAAAGAGTGGTTCGGTATTGCGGGAATCTTCGGCGCGTATGCGCTGGCGAATTTGTTAACGGGCTTGCTCGGTTTTCTGTGGGCACGCCGCACGGCACGCAATATTCTCGAGCCGGCCGTCCCCGTCAAAGCGGTCTGAGCACCGGCGACTGGATTGTCAGCCATACGTGGGTAGTAGTTTGCGGCGGTAGCCAATGTGCATGCCGATGCCGCGACTGGCAAGGAATAGCAGGAACGCCAGCCACAAACCATCATTGCCTAATGGTAGTGACAGGTACCATGCGGGGAGAAATACGCAGAGCGCCGAGAACACCATGATATTGCGCATTTCGCGAGCACGAGTTGCGCCGACGTACACACCGTCATAAAGGAAACACCATACCGAGACGATTGGCGAGATGATCAACCAGGGCAGGTAACGGTTCGCCGTAGCGCGAACGTCCTCGAGGTCTGTCAGCAGCGCAACGATCCACTGGCCCGCGACGATGTAGATCAGCGTAAAGCCAATCGCAAAGATCACCGACCATTTCAGTGTCAGGCGGACGGCCATTTCCAGCGCGTTGCGGCGTTTCGCGCCGATCGCGCGGCCGACCATCGCCTCGGCCGCGTGTGCGATACCGTCGAGGCCCAGCGAGGTCAGCATCTGGAAGTTCATGAGTACGGCGTTCGCCGCGAGAATCAGCGGACCGAGCCGTGCGCCCCAGGCCGTAATGAAGCCTAACGTCGACATCAGCGCGAGCGTGCGAACAAACAGGTTGCCATTGACGCTGAAAAAAGCCTTGTAAGCCGGAACCTTGACAAGGCGCTCGACCGGCCAGCTTCCCTCGCGTTGCCGCAGCGCCTGAACTGCGAAGACAACGCCAACGGCGAGACCGGTGTATTCGGCAATGACTGAGGCCAGCGCTACGCCATCGACTTTCATACCGAGCACGAGGACAAACAGCAGGTCGAGCGCGATGTTCGTCAGGTTGATTGTCAGGAAGATCGCGAGCGGCACGCGGGCGTTTTGCAAGCCGATGAACCAACCGATCAATGCGTAGTTGGCCAACGTCCCGGGCGCACTCCAAATGCGGATCGAGAAGTATTCCGCCGCAAATGCCCGGGTCTCTGGCTCGCCACCGAGCAGGAACAGTGCGAGGTTGCGAATCGGCAGCTGCAGCAGCATCAGAGCCAACGCAATATGGACGCTGACAATGAGCGCTTGTCCGAGCGACGCACGGAGACCGTCGTTGTCGTCGGCGCCAAAGGCCTGCGCCGCTATGCCCGTCGTGCCCATGCGCAGGAAATTCATGCCCATGTAGATGAACGTGAATATCGTTGCGCCGATGGCGACGGCGCCGAGATAGGCGGGGCTCTCGAGGTGACCGACGACGCCGGTGTCCACCATGCCGAGTAACGGCACGGAAATGTTGGACAGGATCATCGGTGCGGCTATGCGCCACACCTCGCGGTCGGTGGGAAGCGGCGTCGCGGTCAAACGCGGCTCCTCAGAATGCGTTGACTCCGGTCAGCTCCTTGCCGATGACGAGCTGGTGAACGGTCTCGGTGCCCTCGTAAGTGATCACGCTTTCAAGATTCAGCATGTGGCGCACCGGAACGTACTCTGCGCTGATACCGGCGCCGCCGAGGATGTCGCGCGCATCCCGTGCGATGTCGAGCGCTGCGCGGCAGTTGTTCCATTTGGCCATCGATACCTGCGACGGGTTGAGATTGCCCGCGTCCTTGATACGGCCGAGACGCAGGCTCAGAAGTTGGGCGGTCGTGATTTTGCGGCTCATCTCCGCCATGCGGATCTGCACAGCCTGTGTATGCGCGAGTGGTCGCCCGAACAGGACGCGGTCCTGCGTGTAGTTCAGTACCTCCTGCAGGCAGGCCTGCGCGGCGCCGATGACGCCCCAGGTAATTCCGTAGCGTGCCTGCGTAAGACAGGAGAGCGGGCCCTTGAGGCTCGACACGCCCGGTAGCACATTGGCTTCCGGAATGCGCACGTTGTCGAAGAACAGCGCGCCGGTGACCGATGCCCGCAACGAAAATTTGTTCTCGATTTCCTGGGTGTCGAACCCGGCCATGTCTTTCTCGACGATGAAGCCTTTCACGCCTTCTTCGGTCTTCGCCCAGACGACGGCGGCGTCGGCGATCGTCGCATTCGTTATCCACATCTTCGAGCCGTTGAGGATCCAGTCGTCGCCATCACGCTTCGCGTGCGTTTTCATGTTGCCGGGGTCGGAGCCGCCGTGCGGCTCGGTGAGGCCGAAGCAGCCAATTGCCTCGCCGCGCGCCATCGCCGGCAGCCACCGCTGCTTTTGATCCTCCGAGCCGTAGGCCCAGATCGGGAACATGACGAGGCTCGACTGCACCGACACAAACGAGCGCAGGCCGGAATCGCCGCGCTCGAGTTCCTGGCAAATGAGTCCATAGCTCACGCCGTTGAGGCCCGCACAGTCGTAGCCCTCGATGGAGCTGCCCAGTAATCCAAGGTCGGCCACCGCTTTGATAAGGTGCTGCGGGAATTCATGGTTCTCGAAAGCCTCGCGCATCAGCGGGATGACTTCGGCGTCGACGAAACGGGCGACGTTGTCTTTGACCATGACCTCGTCTTCGGATAGCTCCGAGCGAATGTCGTAGAGGTCCAATGGATCGAGTTTGGTGCTCACGCGCGGTGTCCTGGGTGGCTCGCTAAAGGGACGGAGAGTTTAGTTGATGTCAGACCGGGATGCGAAACCGTTTGTAGATCCCCGCGAGCAGCCACAGCGGACCGATCATGATGAGCTGCAGATCGTCGACTATCGAGCGCAGCTTGCCGGCGCGACCCAGCGCGAGGCCCGCGACCCCGGCGACAACGAGGCCCGTCGCGATACCGCGGAGTGGCCATGGCGACGCGCTCAACCACACCTGTATTGTCGCGAGGCCGAGCAGGAACGGAAGCATGCCGATCGCCAGCGACAGCGAGATGATGAAGTAATAGATCGCGGTGACCATCAGGAATGCCGTTCCCCAATTGAGCAGAGGGGAAATTTCGTGGAATTGCGCCGGCGACGGCAGGCTCCACAACAGCCCGACGAGGCCGACCACGAGCATCGGCACGGCGATCCAGTAAACGAACGGGTTTTGAAGCGTGGCGTGGCTTTGTTCGTAGCGGCTCAGCCAGTTGTCGGGCTCGCTCATCCGCGCAGTTTACGTGACGTAGTCCACAGTATGGAACTTCCGTGTGACCTAGTTGTACATAAACGCGTCAATTAAGCATGCGTTCAGCTAGCAAGTGCCTACAATGCACCCGTACTTACTGCAAGCCAGGGGAAGGATCATGAATATACGATCTTCGAAAACTGTTTTGATTATGACTTTTTTGGCCGTTTTTGTGAGCGGCTGCAAGACGCTCGACGCGTATACGCGCGAAGAGAAGACCAGCTCGGCGACGAAGGGCGCCCTGATTGGTGCGGCGGCCGGTGCGGTCGTGGGGCTGATCTCGGGTGACGATGCCGTCGAGCGGCGCCAGCATGCGCTGATCGGTGCGGGCATTGGCGCGCTTGCCGGTGGCAGCGTCGGTTACTACATGGACAAGCAGGAAGCCGAGCTTCGTGCGGAGCTCGAAGGTACGGGCGTCAGCGTCGTTCGCAATGGCGACAACATTACGCTGAACATGCCGGGCAACGTGACGTTTGCCACGGACAGCTCGGACCTGAGCCCGGCGTTCTTCGATGTACTCAACTCGGTCGGCAAGGTGCTCGAGGAATACGAGCAGACGGTCGTCGAGGTTGCCGGTCACACGGACAGCACGGGCAGCGATTCGTATAACCAGGGCCTGTCAGAGCGTCGCGCCGCGTCGGTATCGAACTACCTGAAGGGTCAGGGCGTTATCAACGAGCGCCTGATCACGCTCGGTATGGGCGAATCACGTCCGGTAGCGGACAACGGAACGGCCGCTGGCCGCCAGGCAAACCGTCGTGTCGAAATCACGATGGTTCCGCTGACCGCGGGATAATCATCTCGTAACAGGACAGGCGCGGCAGCCAGGGATGGCTCGCCGCGCTTGTTTTTTTGTGCGATAAGAACAACAACGCGCAATGAGCAAGATATTCAAAAAGAATGACTCCGGAGAGTGGATCGAAGTGACCGGCTACGTGACGCGGTTGCTGTCGGACGACAACGAAGGCTCTCGCCACCAGCGGTTTATTATCAATATCGGCGACCGCCGAACGTTGCTGATCGCGCACAACATCGATCTGGCGAAGCGTGTACCGATCGGTATGGGCGACCGGGTGCAGGTGCGCGGCATGTACGAATGGAACGAGCTTGGCGGGCTTGTGCACTGGACGCACCACGACCCGCAGGGCGTAGAGGACGGCGGCTGGGTCAAATACCGCAGGCGCACCTACAAGTAGGCCCGGTCGTGCTGCGCACGCCGGGCCTGTTTTGGCCAAAGGCGGTCGGTCAGACTGCCATCGCGTTCCTGAGCTTCTTGATCGCGTTGACCTCGAGCTGACGAATGCGTTCAGCGGAAACGCCATACTCTTCGGCGAGCTGGTGCAGCGTCAGCTTGTCTTCCGTCAGCCAGCGCGTCTCGATGATGCGACGCGCGCGGTCGTCGAGCACGTTGAGGGCCGCGTGCATGCGTTCCGACGCGTCGGTGTTGAAGTCGGCCGTTTCGACCTGTTTCGCCGGGTCCGCGTCCGGGCTTGGCAGGTAGGCGGCCGGCGTATAGCTGTGCTCGTCATCGGCATCCGGTGCCGGGTCGAAGATGGTATCGCGCGAATGCAGGCGCTTCTCCATCTCGGTGACTTCCTTCTCGCTGACGCCGAGGTCGTCGGCAACCGCCTTGGTTTCAGCCGCGGTCAGCCAGGCCAGCGTTTTCTTCTTCTTGCGAAGGTTGAAAAACAGCTTGCGCTGCGCCTTGGTCGTCGCGACCTTGACGATGCGCCAGTTCTTGAGCACGAACTCGTGAATCTCGGCACGAATCCAGTGCACGGCGAAGGATACGAGGCGGACACCGTACTCAGGGTCAAAGCGCTTGACGGCCTTCATCAGGCCGACATTGCCTTCCTGGATCAGGTCGTTCAGGGGCAGGCCGTAGCCGGTGTAGCCCTTGGCGATATGAACAACAAAGCGGAGATGCGCCATAACCAGGTCGCGCGCGGCGTCGAGATCCTGCTCGTCGCGATAGCGAATAGCCAGCGCCTGCTCTTCCTCTTTGGAAAGCACTTCGATGGAGCCGACGGCATGGATGTAGGCATCCAGCGAGCCTACCGGTCCGGCCAGTACAAGGTCTCTGTTGGTTGTGGCTAAAGCGGTTGTCATTCACATCCTCCGTATCCGGTGCCCAATTTTAGCACTCGCCAGCTTAGAGTGCTAACAAATCACCTAAGTTCCCGATATCCGTAGGGAATAAAGATATTCAACATAAGGGGCCAGACCCCACCAGCCAGGGCCAGACCCCACCGGGTGGGGTCTGGCCCTGGCTGGTGGGGTCTGGCCCCAATAGGTAGTCCGGGGCGTCAGCGGGGTTCGATGCGGCGCATGTGACGGGCTGCGGTCAGCCAGGAGGCGATCAGGCCCAGCAGGATGCCGGCACCGATGAGCAGACCGCTTTCCTCGATACCCATCGCGGCGATCGCGATGTTGCCCTGGTACAGCCCGGCCAGGCGGGCGACGGGGTCCTTGAGCAGGAAAAGCCCGTACTGCACAAGCGCCAGCGCGACCGTGCTCCCGAGCAGCCCGTACCAGAATCCCGTCCACAGGAATGGCCGCCGCACGAAGGCGTTGCTCGCACCGATGAGCTTGGTGACCTCGATTTCCTCGCGCCGGTTTTCGATATCGAGCCGAATCGTATTGCCGATGATGACGATGATCGCGACGCCCAGCAGCGCGGACCCGATCAGCAACGCCTGCCGAATGATGTCGAGAATGGCATGAAACCGCTGTACCCATTCGGTATCGACCTGCACCAGCTCGGTCTCTGGCAGGTTGCCGAGCTCCTCCTGCAACAGCACCAGCGACGCGCTGGTGTTGCCCGGGCCCGGACGCACGACCAGCGTGTGCGGCAGCGGATTCTCGTTGAGTTGATCGAGCGCACCGCCGAATCCGGATTGTTCCTTGAACATGGTCAGCGCTTCCGCCGACGTCACGAGATCGACCGATTCGATGTCCGCACGCTGCCCTAGCAGGCGGGCAAGGCCTGCGGCCTCATCCTCGGAAACGTCCTGATTGAGGAACACCGAGAAGTCGAGGGCGTTGTCCCAGCTTCCGCTGACCGATTGCACATTCTTGACGACGACGTTGATTGCGGCAGGTAGCGCAAGCGTGACCCCGATGACGAGCACGATCATCAGGCTGGAGAGCGGTTGGCGCACGATTCGTCCAAGTGAGCCGAGCGACGTACTCGCGTGCCGCGACAACCAGATCGACAACGGCCCGGACGACCGTACCGGCGCAACGGCATCAGCATTTCGCGTCACAGCCATTCGTCGACCTCCTCCGGCACGAGACGGCCATCTTCGAGCGCAATGCGTCGGCACCCGAGCCGGTCGATCAGCGCGATATCGTGGCTCGCGATGAGCAGTGTTACCCCGACTTCGTTGAAGCGCCGGAAAATCCGCATCACTTCGAGCGACAGCTCCGGATCCAGGTTGCCGGTGGGTTCGTCGGCGATCAACAGCTTCGGGCGCGTGACGATCGCGCGTGCGATGCCGACTCGCTGCTGTTCGCCGGCAGACAAGGTTTGCGGGCTTTGCTTTTCCTTGTGCAGCAGACCGACCTGGTCAAGGGCCGCACGAACTCGACGACTCGCCTCGCGATGGCCGACGCCGGCGATCACCAGCGGCAGTGCGACGTTGTCGGAAACCGGCCGGTCGTACAGTAGCTTGTGGTCCTGGAATACCATGCCGATCTGGCGCCGATAGGCCGGGATCTTGCGGCGCTTTACGCGTCGCGTATTCCGGTTATCGACAATGACCTGGCCGCTCGTCGGCCGCTCGATCAGCGCGATCAACCGCAGTAGCGTGCTCTTGCCCGCTCCGGAATGGCCTGTAACGAATACCATTTCGCCCCTGTCGACCGACAGGCTCAGGTCGGAAACAGCCTCCTGCCCGCCCGGAAATCGCTTTGTCACTTTATCGAGTTGGATCATCTACAGACTTTGCTGGCCGGACTGCAACAGGGCATCGACAAATGCCCTGGCTTCGAACGGCTGCATGTCTTCGGCAGCTTCGCCGATTCCGATGAAGCGTACCGGCACCTGCAGCTTGTTCGCGATCGCGAGAAGAATGCCACCCTTCGCGCTGCCATCCAACTTTGTCACCGTGATGCCGGTCAGCCCGAGTGCCTCGTGAAACTTTTCCGCCTGGACGAGCGCGTTCTGCCCCTGGCTGGCATCAAGCACCAGCATCGTCTCGTGCGGCGCTGTCTCGTCGTGGCGACCGACGATGCGCTTCATTTTTGCGAGCTCGTCCATCAACCCGGTCTGGCTCTGCAGCCGGCCCGCCGTGTCGGCCAACAGCACATCGATACCGCGGGCATTGGCAGCTTCCCAGGCATCGAAGATGACGGCTGCGGGGTCGGCACCGGATTGCTGTGCGATCACAGGTACGTCATTGCGCTCACCCCAGATCTGGAGTTGCTCGACGGCGGCGGCGCGAAACGTGTCACCGGCAGCGAGCATTACCGAGTAGCCGTCATCCTGCAGTCGTTTCGCGAGTTTGCCGATCGTCGTCGTCTTGCCGGCACCGTTCACGCCAACCATGAAAATCACGAACGGCCCGTTCGGCTTTTTGATTGCCAGCGGCATCTCGACCGGCTCGAGGATGTCGAGCAGCGATCGTTCGAGCCCGGCGCGCAACGCGTCCAGGTCCTTGAGCTCTTTGCGCGCCAGCCGCTTGTGCAGCTCCGCAATGATGCGTTCCGTCGTGTCGACCCCGACGTCGGCCATCACCAGCAACGCTTCGAGCTCCTCGAGAACGTCTTCGTCGATCTCTCCACCCGGCACGAGATTCGCGAGATCGTAGGTCAGCCAGCTGTCGCCCTTGTTGATGCGTGCGCGCAGGCGCTTGATAAAGCCCTCTTTCTTTTCGGGCTTTTCTTTTTTTCCAAACATCGCTATACGTTCGTAAGGTCTACTCGGGGTGGCAATGGCCAGAGGCAACAAAAAATCCCAGGCGGGACGGCTGCGTATTGTAGCGGGAAACTGGCGCAGTCGCCTTTTGCAGATTGCCGACGTACCTGGCCTGCGTCCGACATCGGAGCGCATTCGCGAGACGCTGTTCAACTGGCTCGCCGACGACGTGCCCGGCGCCCGTTGCCTGGATCTTTGTGCCGGCACCGGCGCACTCGGGCTCGAGGCTTTGTCGCGAGGGGCCCGCGAGGTCGTGTTCGTCGAGAAGTCGGCCGCTGCTGCCAGGGCGCTGCACGCCAACATCGAAGGCCTGTCGGCGGCCGGCGCCGAAATCCTGCAGGTCGACGCTCGCCGCTTCCTTGCACAGGGTGCGGAGCGGCGGTTCGACATCGTATTCCTCGATCCTCCGTTCGCAGAGGACATGCTGGACGAATTGTGTAGACTACTGGCCAGTGGGGGGTGGCTCGCCAGCGACGCACGGGTCTACCTGGAAATGAATCGGCAGCAGGATCCGGTGCTGCCGGAAGGCTGGTCGATCACGCGGGACAAACATGCCGGAAATGTCCGCTATGCATTGGTCTGCGTTACACAGGAATAGCTGATGAGCGTATCTGCGATGTACCCGGGAACGTTCGACCCGATAACGATGGGTCACGAGGACTTTGTGCGCAGGGCATCGAAGCTCTATGAAAAGGTGGTCGTCGCCGTCGCGCTGAACACGGGCACCAAGAAGACAATGTTCTCGTTCGACGAACGTGTGCAGCTTGCCAGCGACGCGCTGGAAGACATCGGCAACGTCGAAGTGATGGGCTACGAAGGCCTGACAATCGATTTTGCCAAACAGAACAAGCTTGGCGTTATCGTCCGCGGGCTGCGCGCTGTATCGGACTTTGAATACGAGTTCCAGCTCGCCAGCATGAACCGGCACCTTACCCAGGACGTCGAGACCGCTTTTCTGACGCCGACTGACAAGTACACGTTCATTTCTTCGACGCTGGTGCGTGAAGTCGCCGAGCTCGGGGGCGATATCACGGAATTCGTGTCGCCCAAAGTCAAGGACGCCCTGTTGAAGAAAGTCGGCCGCGGCTGATCAGGTCTGGCACTGCACGCAATAGTACGTGCTCCGCTGCCCCTGCACGATCGATCGAATCAGGGTGTCGCAGTAGCGGCAGTGCTCGCCGTCGCGGCCGTAGACTTCGAGTTGCTGCGCGAAGTAACCGGGCTCTCCGTCGCCGCCGTAGAAGTCGCGCAGCGTCGTGCCGCCGGCCTTGATCGCGCGTGACAGCACTTCCCTGATCGATGCCGCCAGTGCGTCATAGCGCTCGCGGGAAATTCGCCCCGCCGCACGTTTCGGATTGATGCCGGCGAGAAACAGCGACTCGCTGGCGTAGATGTTGCCGACACCGACCACGACGTTCGCGTTCATGATGAACTGCTTTACGCTGACGCGGCGGCCGCGGGATTTTTGCCACAGGTAGTCGCCATCGAATTCGTTACCGAGTGGCTCGGGCCCAAGGTCTCGCAATAGCTTGTGTTCGAGTGGCCTGGAACTGAAGTGCAGCGAACCGAATCGTCGCGGGTCGCGAAACCGCAGTGCGAGGCCGTTGTCGAGTTCGACGTCGACGTGATCGTGAACGCCGGATGGTGTGCCGACATCCACCATGAACACGCTGCCTGACATCCCGAGATGCAGAATCAGGGTGCCGGACTCAAGATTGATGAGCAGGTACTTGGCACGCCGCTGGATCGACACGATCGACTGTCCCGCAACGCGGGACTCGAGGTGTCTGGCGACCGGCCAGCGCAAGCGACGATTGCGTACGACGGCTCGCGCGATTGCCGTACCGACGATATGCGGTTCGAGGCCACGGCGGCTGGTTTCGACTTCGGGAAGCTCCGGCATCCCGCAATTGTAATGCCCGAAAACAAAAAGAGCCCGCTCGTGGAGCGGGCTCTGTCGCAGTCGCTTGTTGCAGCGCGTCGGGGGAGGATGCGCCGCGGTACTGCTATTTGATCTTGGCTTCCTTGTAGAGCACGTGCTTCCGGATGGTCGGATCGTACTTCTTGGTCTCCATCTTTTCGGGATGGAGCTTCTTGTTCTTCGTCGCCGTGTAGTAGTGACCGGTTCCGGCACTGGAGACGAGCTTGATCTTGTCGCGGTTACCCTTAGCCATTATTCAGTCCTCCGGATCAGACGCTCTGACCGCCGGCACGCAGGTCGGCCACGACCTTTTCGATGCCATGCTTGTCGATGATGCGCATGCCCTTGTGCGAAACGCGCAGGCGCACGTAACGCTTCTCGGACTCGAGCCAGAAACGCTTGTTCTGCAGGTTGGGCAGAAAGCGACGACGAGTTTTGTTGTGTGCGTGAGAAACGTTGTTACCCGTTTGCGGGCGTTTCCCAGTCACCTGGCAAACCTTGGACATGGTTAAGTCTCTGATTTTATTAAAAGTTGCCCGCGGCTGCCGGGCAAAGAGCGAGACTTTATACCAGTGTCGCCGGAGCGTTGCAAGGGCCCGCAGCGCAAGCGTTTCAGGGCATTCAGAGCAGCCCGCGGCTGGCCAGCGACGTCGATACCCCGTCGCCGATGATGAGGTGGTCGAGAAGCCGGATATCGACCAGTTCGAGGGCCGATTTGAGGCGCCTCGTGATCCGTTCGTCGGCCTGGCTGGGCTCGGCGACGCCGCTCGGGTGATTATGCGCCAGGATGACGGCGGCGGCGTTGACCGCGAGCGCTTCCTTGACGACTTCGCGAGGATAGACCGACGTGCCGTCAATCGTGCCTCGAAACAGCTCGTCGAACCGCAAGACACGGTGGCGATTGTCCAGATACACGCAGCAGAACAGTTCGTGGCCGAGGTTGCGCATGCGGGCACGCAGGAAAGACTCGGTATCGGCGGGACTGCGAATCGACTCTCCGACCGGAAGCGATTCGAGGTAGTAGCGACGGGCAAGCTCGGGCAGCGCGCGAATGGCCGCCGCGCGGCTGCTACCAATGCCGCGAAACGTCATCAGTTGCGCGTTGCTGGCGTGCATCAGCGCGCGCAGGCTGCCAAACCGATCGATCAGATGTTGCGCGGTGAAACCGTCGGGCAGGCCGATCGCCTCGGCCAGCACGGCAACGTCGCTACGATCCTTGTGATTGACGTTATCCACGCGACCATCGTCGCCATGCGTCCGCCCGGCGACAAGGCGTCTTACTGGTCAGGATTCGCGGATTCGCCAAATCGCCGGCGGTATTCGCTCGGCGTGACATCGAGTTCCGTCGCGAACGCGTAGCGCATGGCATCCGCCGACCGGAAACCGCAACGGTTGGCGACCGTAACGATGGGCAGCGTCGACGTTTCAAGCATGCTTTGTGCCTTGGTGATACGCGCTCGTGCCAGGTAGCGCTGCACCGGCATTCCGACTTCGGATTCAAAGTGGCGCCGGAACGAACGTTCGCTCATGCATGCGCGGGACGCGAGTACCCGGGTGCTGATCGACTGGTCGAGGTTGTCCGTTATCCAGTCGAGGAGCTCCATGAAACGGGTCGGATGCGACTGCGCGGAGAGGAATGTACTGAACTGCTGCTGGTCTCCGGGCCGTTTCAGGAACACGAGCAAACGCTTGGCCACCTTCAGCGCGAGACGCCGGGAAAAGTCCTGCTCGACCAGTGCCAGCGCGAGATCGATTCCGGCGGTAATGCCGCCTGACGAGTAGACGTTTCCATCCTGCAGATAGATCCGGTTTTCCTCGACGCGCACGTCCGGAAAGCTCTCTCGCAACTCCGCGGCATCCATCCAGTGTGTCGTCGCGCGTTTGCCGTCGAGGACACCGGCGGCCGCGAGCAGCAGTGCGCCGGAGCAGACCGAACACAGCCGCCTCACGTCGCCGGCAGCCTGCTGCACGAAGCGGACATACTCCGCGTCTTCGTAAAACTTCGAGCCGCCGGTCAGCGCGCCCGGCACGAGCAATGTGTCAATTCCTTCCGCGCCGTCGTCCAGGCTGCGCTGCGCATTGATCGACAGTCCGGACATGGATGTTTCGGCCATCCCGCCGCGTGAAACGACGACAACCTTGTAGGACAGCGACTTTGCAGCACCGTCATCGATGCGTTGCTGAGATGCGAGATTGAACGTCTCGAGCGGACCGACGACGTCAAGGAGCTGCAGCCCCGGGTATGCAAGCGCTGCGATGACCCGGGTCTCAGGCATTGTCGACCCCGCGGCCGCTAGTGCGCCGCATGCGAATCGGGGCGCTCGAGTCCGGCACGCACGTCTTCAGGAAGATAGGGGTGAACAGCCGGGTAGAACTGCACAAACACGCCGTCGTAGGCGCCATCGCGCTTGTGACAATCAACGCAGTCATTGGGAAGGCCGATCTCCGTGCCGATGGGTTCGCCGTTCGCCAGATTATAGAAATTGAAACCATCCGGGAATCGCTCGCTGTCTTTGTAGTGAATTTCCGCGAGGTGCAGGTCGGACATGACGAATCCGGCACGGCTTATCGAGATCTCGTTCTGTGACCCGTAGAAATGCAACGACAGCATCGTGCCATCGGCAAACTCGCCGGTCTTCTTGAAGTGTTCCCAGGCCTGCGGCTCGATGCGCGCAACCTGGAACATACCTGGGCTGTCCGGATCGAAGTCGGCCTGCGAATAGCCCATTCCCAGCGACGTGCCGATGAAGACCCATTCGTCAAGGTCGGGTGGGACCAGCAGGTTGCCGTCGGCGTCGAATTTGGCGACCGCAATGCGCGTCGTATTGTTGGCGACGGCGAAAGCGGCGATGAGTAGCCCCAGCAGGGCGAAGGCTGATATCGAAGCGGTGCGCATCGGTCATATCTCCCGTGGTACGAATCCGGTATAGCAGCTCAGAGCCTCTGCAGGCCGCGCGGTTCGGGCGTTGGCCGAAAACCCGTGCAATCTGGCCGTTCTTGCGGGTTGGCCGGTACCGTATACTCGGAGACACAATGAATATCGTCCTTGGCATTACCGGCGGCATTGCCGCTTATAAAGCGCCCGATCTCGTTCGCCGTCTGCGCGAACGCGGTGCCGAGGTGCAGATCGTGATGACCGGTTCCGCCCAGGAATTTGTTACCGAGACTGCACTGCAGGCTGTTTCGGGTCGGCCGCTGCGGTCCAACCTGTGGGACAAGGATGCCGAGGCGGCGATGAGTCACATCGAGCTTGCACGCTGGGCCGACGTCGTGTTGATTGCGCCGACGACAGCAGAGGTCATGGCGCGCATAGTCAGTGGTGCGGCACCCGATCTTCTGACGACCATTTGCCTCGCGACCGAGGCGCCGATCGCGCTGGCGCCAGCCATGAATCACGTCATGTGGAGCAATCCTGCCACGCAGGCGAATCGCGAAGTCCTCGAACAACGCGGTATTCATATCCTGGGGCCGGATGTCGGTTCACAGGCCTGCGGCGAGAGCGGCGCCGGGCGCATGCTCGACCCGGACACGATTGCGGCGACCGTGTTTACACTCAGTCGCGGGAAAGGTGAAGGCAGATTCGAGGGCAAGCGCGTTGTCATTACGGCCGGACCGACGCGCGAACCCATCGACCCGGTTCGCTACATCACCAATCGCAGTTCCGGAAAGATGGGTTACGCGTTGGCGCGAGCGGCGGCGGCAGAGGGTGCGGCGGTTACCGTGATCAGCGGACCGGTGAACATCGCCGAGCCGACCGGCGTCGACGTCGTGCGCGTCGAAACCGCGCAGCAAATGCACGACGCGACGCACGATGTCGTCGTGGACGCCGACATTTTCGTGGCGGCGGCCGCGGTCGCCGATTACCGGCCGGCGACCGCAGCGGAGCAAAAAATAAAGAAAGACAACGAGCAGATGTCGATTGAACTCGTTCGCTGCCCCGATATCCTGGCGTCGGTTGCCGCGATGGAGGCCGCGCCGTTTACGGTCGGGTTTGCGGCGGAGACTGAAAACGTCACCGATTACGCGCGCGGCAAGCTGGAAAAGAAGAAGCTCGACATGATCGTCGCCAATCGCGTTGGCAGCGACTGCGGTTTCGACCGTGACGACAACGCAGCGACGGTGCTGTGGCGTGGCGGCGAGCGGGCGTTCCCGACAGCGTCGAAATCGGATCTCGCACGCGACCTCGTTGAGCTGATCGCGGATCGCTTTTATGCTGTGCGCGGCACGGACACCGAACCCAGGCTCACCGTCATCTCGACCAGCGACTAGGAACCCACTTTTGCGATCGATCGAACTGAAAATACTCGACCCACGGGTCGGGGACACCATCCCGTTGCCACACTATGCGACCGAAGGTTCAGCCGGTTTGGACATGCGCGCCTGTATCGACGAGCCAATAACCGTCACCCCGGGCGATACCGTGCTGGTGCCAACCGGGCTGGCGATACACGTCGCTGACCCCTCGCTGGCTGCCGTGCTGCTGCCCCGCTCCGGGCTCGGCCACAAGCACGGCCTGGTGCTCGGCAACCTGACAGGGCTGATCGACTCCGACTACCAGGGCCAGGTGTTCATCTCATGCTGGAATCGCGGTTCGACGCCCTACGAGGTGCAGCCGGGCGAGCGAATTGCGCAGATGGTCTTCGTCCCGGTGGAACAGGTCGAATTCAATGTCGTCGAGGAGTTCGAAGCGACGGACCGCGGCGCCGGCGGATTCGGTCACTCAGGGACGGGTTAGGTTACTCGATACCCTTGAGCTTCTTGAAACGAGTGATGTCGACTTCGAACTTGTTGATGATCTTTTGCTCGTCGCGCTTGTACTGCTGCAAGTTCGACTGGTGGCGTTCGATCGTGTCGCGCGTTTCCTTCAGGTCTTCCGCGAGTTCGTCGTTGATCAGCGGTGCGTCCGGATCGTCGCTGTACGGCGAATAGCGGGACGCCTCGTTCTCCAGTGACTGGAGACGCCGCTCGAGATTGACAAGGTACAGTTTCGTGACGTTTGACTGCGCCTTGAAAAGCTCAACACGTCGATCGCGGTGCATGAGGATTTCTTCGACGGTCAGGTAGGTATTCAGGAGAGCCAGGTCAGCCTGGCGCTGCTTCTCGGCCGCCGCCATGCGTTCTGCTTCGATACGCTCCTGCTCGATCTGCTCTTCGGTTTTCTTGCCCTCGAGTTCGGCGACCGTCACGCCGTGCTCGTTGACCACTTCTTTCGGTCGTTCGGCGTACTTCGCGGGAATACTGTCACCGTAATGCGTGACGCCGTCCTCGTCGGTCCACGAATAGATCTTCTTGTGGTTGTCGGCCGCGGCAACGACCGGCATTGCCAGGGCGATCAGGCTTGTGAGTAGTATTTTCCGCATAGCTAAAATATGCCACCGATTCAAAGCCCCGAAACGGGACTGGTTCTCGTTATTGCAGCTTAAATCTCCCGGTTTTGGCTGTAAACCGGACTGGCGCCGCCTTTCCCAAAACCCTACGAAATAACACCGTATTGCTTGCGATAGTTCAGTACGGGGTCGAGAAATTCCTCGTATTCGCTGGATTCTTCAAGAATATTGATCAGATCATCCAGTTGGACAATGGAAACGACCGGAATATCCAGCGATTGTTTCAATTCCTGAACTGCCGAAAAGGCGCCCTGGCCGCGTTCCTGGCGGTCGAGCGAGATTACGAGGCCAGCGACCTCCGCGCCGGCCGCCGAAATGACCTGGTACGCTTCGCGGACGGCCGTCCCGGCGGTAATCACGTCGTCGACGATCAGTACACCACCGGCCAGCGGCGCGCCCACGATACTGCCACCTTCGCCATGGGCCTTGGCTTCCTTGCGGTTGAAAGCATAGGGCACGTCGATGTCGTGTTGCTCGGCGAGCGAGGCGGCTGCGAGCGTCGCCAGGGGGATACCTTTGTAGGCCGGCCCGAACAGCATGTCGAAACGCACGTCGGATTCTGCGATCGCCTCGGCGTAGAAGCGTCCGAGCTTGGCCGCGGCGTAGCCGGTATTAAAAAGACCGGCATTAAAGAAATAGGGACTGACCCGGCCCGACTTGAGCGTGAATTCACCGAAGCGCAAAACGCCAAGTTCGAGTGCCAGTTCGATGAATTCCCGTTTGTACGCTCGCATAGGCTGGCTCTTTCAGTATGATTCGCGACGGACGGGAGTATGACACAGGAGTACGGATTTGTTTCGCGTTATCAGCCTCAACGCCAACGGTATCAGGGCGGCCGCCCGCAAAGGATTTTTCGACTGGATGCGAGCACAAAATGCAGACGTCGTCTGTATTCAGGAAACCAAGGCACAGGTGCACCAGTTGACCGACGAGGTGTTTTCGCCGGCGGGGTATCACTGCTACTACGAAGATGCCGAGAAGAAGGGCTACAGTGGCACGGCGATCTATACACGGCACGAACCGAAGAAAGTCCTACATGGCTACGGCGACCCGGAGTTTGACAACGAAGGTCGCTACCTCGAGGTGCAGCTCGAAGGGATTAACGTTGTGTCTTTGTACCTGCCGTCCGGGTCGTCAAAGGAAGAGCGGCAACTCGCGAAATACCGCTGCATGGACACGTTTACCGAGCACCTGAAGAAACTCAGGCGGCGGCGCTCGGAGACGATTATCTGTGGCGACTGGAACATCGTGCACAAGGAAGAGGATATTACGAACTGGAAGCAAAACCAGAAGACGTCGGGTTGTCTTCCGGAAGAGCGTGCCTGGCTCGACAAGGTGTTCGGCGAGTATGGATTTCATGATGGCTTCCGTTGCATAGAGCAGGAACCGGACCAGTACACCTGGTGGTCGAATCGCGGCAGGGCTTGGGACAACAATGTGGGGTGGCGCATCGACTACCATGTCGTAACGCCGGGGCTCGCAGACAAGATTGTACGAACCGACATTTACAAGGAGCAGCGCTTTTCCGACCATGCGCCCCTGACAATGGATTACGATTGGGTTTATGGCGGCTGACGCGACGGTAGGTGGCTGGCGGCAGTACCTTCAGGAGAAGGTGCTCGTCATCTTCTTTCTCGGCTTTTCAGCCGGCCTGCCGTTTCCGCTCGTCTACGCTACGTTGACAGCGCGCCTCAATGACGCGGGGCTGGACAAAAGCACGATCACGTCGTTCGCCTGGGTGGGGTTTGCATATGCGTTCAAATTTCTCTGGTCGCCGTTCGTCGATCGGCTTTCCTTGCCGCTGCTGACACGTTTGCTCGGACGCAGGCGTTCCTGGCTCCTATTCGCGCAGTGCCTGATCGGAGTCGGCTTGTATGTGCTCGCAGGTATCGACCCGACGGCAGCGCTTGGCGCATTTGCGGCGCTTGCGGTCGGTGTTGCGGTCTCGTCAGCGACTCAGGATATGGCGATCGATGCGTATCGAATCGAGTGCGCAGAAACCGAGATGCAGGCGTTGCTCGCCGCGGCGTATCAGTACGGCTACCGGATATCGATGATCGTCGGGGGCGCGTTCGCGTTGTACATCGCACAGTGGGGTTCATGGCAAGTTGCTTACCAGAGCATGGCGCTTTGCATGTTGGTCGGCGTGGCGACCACGTTCTGGTGCAAGGAACCGCCGGTACCCGAGGGTGCGGAATCGGGACGCATTTTTGATGAAGGGTTCTTTCGGTGGTTCTTCAAGTCGGTGATCGGGCCGTTCATCGATTTCTTCAGGCGCTACGGTGTTTTTGCGTTGACGATGCTCGCGTTTATTGCGCTGTATCGGATTAGCGACTATGTCTTGGGGATCCTCGCCAATCCTTTCTACCTGGATGTCGGTTTTACGAAGGCCGAAGTAGCCAGCGTTGCGAAACTTTACGGACTGTGGATTGCGTTGTTTGGGATCGCTGGCGGGGGCTGGTCGGTGCTTAAACTCGGACTCGAGAGGTCGCTGATCGCCGCAGTCGTTTTGATTGCCATAACAAACCTGTTTTTTGCGTGGCTCGCACAGCTCGGACCCGAGATTTGGGGTCTAGCGGTTACGATCAGCTTTGACAACTTTGCCCAGGGGTTTTCGGGTACCGTGTTTATTGCGTACCTGTCGAGCCTGACCAATATTCAGTTTACGGCTACGCAGTATGCGCTATTCAGTTCGTTGTCCGTTTTTATTGGCAAGCTCGTCGCCGGTTGGTCGGGTGATGTGCAAGAGGCGGTTGGATGGGTCGGCTTCTTCGTCTATGCCGCCGCGACAGGCATTCCAGCGATTGTGCTGGCACTCGTCGTCGTGCGTCGCGGTCGGGTGGCAGAGCCGGATGCCTGATCTCGAGATCGAAGTCGGCCCGCTGGATGAACTCGACGATCCGGGCTGCCGAGAGTTCACGATCGGTGAAGGCGACTGGCCGTTCCGCGGTTTTGTCGTGCGCCAGGGCGACGCGGTCTACGCTTACCAGAACTTTTGCGTGCATGTCGGGCATCCACTCAACTGGTCGCCCAACAAGTTCCTGACGAAGGACAAGTCGGCCATTATCTGTGCGTCGCATGGCGCAACTTACGAAATAGAGACGGGCCACTGTTTCGCAGGCCCGGGTAGCGGGCGGACTCTCAGGAGGGTCGATGCCGCCGTTCGTGACGGGATCGTGTACGTGACCGGGCCGGACCGGTTACGATGAATCGTCGCCGGTCGTTTTAGACTCGAAATAAGGTAGCTGATCCCTAATTAGAGTTTGTCGAGGAAGGCGAGGGGGTCGTGGAAGCCGTTGGGCATCTCGGTGTCCTTGCGGCCGACATAGTCTTCGGGGTCCATGTCCACGGAGCCCATCCAGTCTTCCGGAGCGCTGACCTCGACGAGCAGGAGCTCCGGCCAGTTGTTGATATCGAATTCGTCGATCGTGCCGTCGAACTGCTGGATCTCGACAGTGCCGTCGTCTTCGTCGACAGCTACGACTTCAAACAGCGTCCCGTTAGGCCGGCGGAACCAGTTGCCTATGACGGGATACTGCACTGCCATCGTCGTTTTCCCTCTCGAAAGTTTGTGACACCTCTACTTCATTTATAGATGACAGGCGGGCGAGCGCAAGTACTTTTGGTTCTATGAGGATTTTCTGAAACACCAGTCGCAAATTCCGTGCCCCTTTCGCAGGCCGCGGGCTTCAAACTTGGTGCGGGGACGATCGCGCGGCGCGTCACCGTCGTGTTCCCGGCGTTCCAGACACGCGAAACGATCCGACCGGGAAAGAACGTCGTCGATGTGCTCGGCATAGTCCGCCCAGTCGGTCGCGATATTCAGCGTGCCGTTGTCTGCAAGACGCTCAGCTATCAGATTTACAAAGGAATCCTGGACGATGCGGCGTTTGTGATGTCGTTTCTTCGGCCACGGATCCGGAAAGTAAAGATTGACCCGCTCGAGCGACAGCGGTGGCACCTGCTGTTGCAGCACCTCAATCGCATCATGAACTATGACGCGCAAGTTCTTGATGCCGGAATCCCGCGCTTTCAGCAGACAGTGGCCGACGCCCGGTTCGTGCACTTCGATCCCGACGAAATCTTTCTCCGGCGCACGCATCGCTTGTTGGACTAATGTCTCGCCATTTCCAAATCCGATCTCGAGGACGCGAGGAACATTGCGCCCGAAAACCGCATCGAAGTCGAACGCCTCGCCGGAAAACTCGAGCCCGTAGTCGGGCCACAGCTCCGTCAGCGCCTTTTGCTGCGACGGCGTCAGGCGCCCGGTTCGCCGGACGAAACTGCGGACCGTCCGCTTCCTGGGATCGTGATCTTGCATGGAATAAAACCTGACTGCCTGACGGTGTGGATCCTAATGCTCCGTCAGCGCCGAATTCTAGAGGAGCTGCGTACCGGAATCGACACGAGGCCATCGTTGCGAATTTGGACCGCGGCATTGGCGCGCACCGACAATCCCCAGTATTATGCGCGTGTACAACATCGCCAATAGGCCTTCTATTATGGGGAGAGAGGTGAACTCGCTGTGAAAATGTTAATATTTTTCAATAACTTGAGAATCGACCTCAAGCAAGGCGCGGCATCGGCAGCCATTGCTACGGCAGCCGTTGTTGCTTTTTTGCTACCCGGTGACGTCATGGCGCAGGACAGTGGCCGAAGCGGTTCCGCCGGTGCACTGCTCGAAGAGATCGTGACGACCGCCCGGAAGAAGAGCAACGCTGAGGCCGTTCAGGATGTGCCGGTTGCGGTGACGGCCTTTGGTGCGGAGCAGATCGACGCCCTGTTCGTCAAAAAGATTGACGACCTGAGCCACATGATGCCGAACGTGCAACTCGAAGCGGTGGGCACATTCCCGGGCGTACAGAATTTCTCGATTCGTGGACAGGGCATCAACAGCTCGATTCCGTCGGTTGACCCGACGGTCGGCGTGTTCGTTGACGGCATGTACATGGGTACGACCTACGGAGTGGTCATCGACACCTTCGATCTTGAAGCAATCGAAGTGTTGCGTGGGCCGCAGGGGTTGCTGTTCGGTCGTAACGTGACGGGTGGCGCAGTCGTGTTGCGCAACGCGCGGCCGAACGGTGAGCCCGGCATGCGCATCCGAGTTGGCGCGACCAATGAGGACCAGTTCAACGTCGCGGCCGCATTCGAAGGCGCATTGATCGAGGACGTGCTGGCGGCAAAGGTCGCTGTTTACTACGACGACGACCAGGGTTACTTCAAGAATGTGAATCAGACCTTCACAGGACCGCAAGTCGGGCCATTTCCGATCGCGCCGGCACCGTACCCGATTCAGAGTTTCTACCTCGACCCTGCGACACGTGCGCAGGTCGGCGAGATGACGACACGGTTAATCCGCCCGACGCTGGTCTGGACGCCGTCCGATATCGTCGAGGTTGTGCTCAGCGCCGAGCACGGCAACTCGGAAGGCGATGGCGCCGTCTGGACCAACCTGACGCAGCAGCGCAACGGAGACCTTGCAGAATTCACGACGTCGGCCGACGAAATCGGTTTTACCGATATGGAGTGGACGCAGGTTGTCAATGAAATCAACATCAGCGAAGTGGGCAACGGCACGTTGACCAACATTCTGGGATGGCGTGGTGTCGACGCACGTTCCGGCGCCGATATCGACGGCACGTACTTCCCGCTGTTTACAGTGCCCGGCATTACGGACCAAAGCCAGATCAGCAACGAGTTGCGCTGGTCCGGTTCCTTCACCGAGCGCTGGGACGCGACACTCGGTCTTTACTATTTCGACCAGGGCATCACGTATCGCGAGGGCCGTGTCATCCAGGCGGCCCTGCGACGCGCACTGGGCGGTGACATGGACGCCAGGAATGTGGGCCTCTTCTGGACGAACGATTTTCACATGACTGACGCATTCACACTGTCCGCCGGCATTCGCTATACGGACGAGTCGAAGAGTGCACAGATCATTACCGGCGCCTGCCCGGATATCGTGACCTATAACTGCACCTTCGACAGCCTGGCGGGTGACTGGGACAACATTACGCCGAAGATCGGTTTCCAGTGGGCGTTTTCGGAGACCGGGCACCTGTACGGTTTCTGGTCAAAAGGGTTCCGTTCAGGCGGATTTAACTTCCGCAATGCGAAGCCGAACATCATCCCGCCGGGACCGACGAAGGAAGAGGAAAACAACACCTTCGAAATCGGCGCGAAGATGGACCTGATGGACGGCCGCATGCGCCTGAACGTCGCAGCATTCCAAAACGAGATCAAGGATATGCAGCGCGAGCTGAACATCCCCGATGCTGACGTCATCGTGTTGCAGGCGACGATCAATGCCGGCGATGTCACGATCAATGGTTTCGAAGTCGATTTTGTCGGCCTGATCACAGATAACTTCTCGATCAACGCGTCTTACGGATACCAGGACGGCAAGTACGATCGGATCGATCCGTTCGTACCGACCATTGAGCCGATATTCGGTACCGTGATCGGGTCGGAGCTGCCGCGTCTTGCACCGAGTAACTACAACGTTGGATTGTCGCTCGACCTGCCGCTCGCCAATGGTGGCCTGATCAACCTCAATACCAATTACAGTTACCGTGAACGCCATCCGTACAATGATTCGAACACGGAATTCTTCGAGGACCAGAAGCGGTTCAACGCCGCAGCGACATGGTTCCTGCCGAATGATCAGTGGGAAGTGTCGCTGTACGGCAAAAACCTCGGCGACGAAGCGAACTGGGGCAACCTGACGTCGATCTCCGGCATTTACACGGCCGGCCCGATGCAAAAAGGGCGCGTCATCGGACTGGAGGTCAACTTCCGCCGCTAACCGCATGCTGTAAAAGCAAGACCGGCAAAAGGCCGCCTTTCGAGGCGGCCTTTTCTATTCCGGAAAGCGAATCGGGCTGGCTTTCTCCGGCCAGCGGCCGGCGACGTCCGTGTACATGGCCGCGATCCTGATCAGGTCGGCGTTTGCATCACCGGTCAGCTCGAACGGTTCGCCGATACCGATGCGGCGGTTCCTGTAGTCGAGAAACCCGGCGACAACCGGTACGCCGGCCTCGGTCGCAATGCGATAAAAGCCGGTTTTCCAGCCAGGTGTCAGGCTGCGCGTGCCCTCGGGCGCCAGCCCGAAGTAAAAACTGTCTTCGTCCTCGAACATTTGCACTGCACGGCTGACGGCCGACCCGGCTTTGCCCCTGTCGAGCGGGATGCCGCCCAGCGCACGCAACAGGTTGCCGAGCGGAAACCAGAACAGCGATTCCTTGGCAAAAAATCGTATGTCGATACCGAGCGACGCTTTGTAAACAAGCGCCCAGTACCCGTCCCAATTTGACGTGTGCGGCGCGGCGATAAACACCGCTTTCGGAACGGTGGGGTGCTCGCCGAACGGCCTCCAGCCGCCGAGCTTCAACAATAGTCTTCCGAGTCGCTTAAGCACCCGCGTCTCGCACCCCCCTGCGCAGCGGCAGCTTTGCCGTAATCGAAACGGCAAAGAAGAGATTGACATACCAGGACACCGGGCCGACAACGATCATTCTTGCTACAGGGCGATTCACGACACCCGAGGCTATAGCAGTATAATCACGGCAACAACAACAAATGAGCCGCCATGCAGTCTTCACTCCTCGTCAATATTCTTGCCGTTTCGTTTGCTGTACCTGACGTTGCCTCGATCGGCGAGTCGAAACGCGCCCGGCAATGCGTGCGAGCGCTTTGATCGCCGCGTTGGCAGAGAAGCACATCCGGGATGTCGTGTACCGGGTTGAACGCAAGGAGCTCCGCACTTGAGAACGTCCGGATGGATGAAGCGGCAGCCCTGGTTCTGGCCCGTCAAATTGTTCCTGAAGCGCATCAGCGGCAAGGAGCTGTGGCTCAGGCGCGAGGTCGCTGTCGATACCGTCGAGACCGCGGACTGGACTTACATTGGTGACCGGCTTGGCCCCGAATCCATCGTGTACTCACTGGGCGTGGGCGATTCGATCGATTTTGATCTGGAGCTGATTCGGCGCTTTGGCCTGACCGTCTATGCTTTCGACCCGACGCCCTGGGCAATGGAATGGGTGGACAGCATCGAGACGCCGGCGGCGTTTGTCTTCAAGCCGTGGGCGGCGGCGGCCGAGGACGGCAGCCTGCGCCTGTATCGGCGGGTCAATCGACGCGGCAAGCGCGCCGAGGTGATGTGGACGGCCGACGAAAATGCCGGAGACCCGGACGATTACATGGATGCGCCGGCCTACACGTTGCCGACCGTGATGGAGAAACTCGGGCACCGGAAGGTCGATCTGCTGAAGATGGATGTTGAAGGCGCCGAGTTCCAGATTCTCGACGGCCTCAAGACGGCGCAGCACCTGCCGGTGCAATTGCTGGTCGAGTTCCATCACCGCTTTCCGGGCATTGGCAAACAACGCGCGGCGGAGAGTATCCGCATGCTGCAGGGGCTTGGTTACAGGATTTTCGGAATATCGGAAACCGGCCGGGAGGTCGGGTTCGTACTGCAAGAAGGAATCGAAGAATGAGAAGAATAATCCAGGCATTGGCTATCTTTGGCATGGCAACGACGGCGTTCGCATCACCGCTTAGCGAGGCGATCGATGCCGACTACGAGTACCTCGACGCACTGTTCCGGCACTTCCACGCGAATCCCGAATTGTCGATGCAGGAATTCAAGACAGCCGAACGCATGGCGGAGGAAATGGAGGCGCTTGGTTTTGACGTCACACGCAACATCGGCAAAACGGGAGTGGTCGGCGTCATGAAAAACGGCGAAGGGCCGACGTTGATGATTCGTGCTGACATGGACGGCCTGCCGGTCCAGGAAAAGACCGGTTTTGACTACGCGTCGAACGTAACGCAGGTCAATCTCGAGGGACTCGAAATGCCGGTCATGCATGCTTGCGGGCATGACATGCACATCACGACGCTGATTGGCACGGCGCGTCGCATGGTCGACCTGAAGGACCAGTGGAGCGGCACGCTGATGCTCGTGGCCCAGCCGGCCGAAGAGGCGGAAGGCGGCGCCAGGGCGATGGTGGCCGATCGCATTTACGAGCGCACGGTGCGCCCGGATTTCGCGCTCGCGCTGCACGTCGGCGCTGGGCAGGAAACCGGGACGATTACTTTCTCTGACGGTCTGATGTACTCGAGCGCGGATACGGTGCGCATTACCGTGCGCGGCATCGCGACGCACGGCGCTTCGCCGCATCTCGGCAAGGACCCCGTCCTGATCGGTGCACAGATCGTACTCGCACTACAGACCATCGTGACTCGCGAGGTATCCCCCATTGAGCCGGCATTGATCACGGTCGGCGCATTTCGCGGCGGCACGGCACCCAACGTGATTGCGGATGCGGCACAGCTCGACGTGACAGTCCGGGCCAACAGCGAGAAGACGCGCTACCAGCTCCTGGACGCCATCGAACGTGTCGCCGTCCAGACGGCGAAGGCGGCCGGATTGCCGGACGACTTGTTACCGATCGTGCATATTTACGACGATGGCGCGCCGACGACGATCAATGACGCGGCGCTCGCACAACGGGTGCGTCGAGCAATGCTCGCCGAGCTTGGCGAAGACGCGCTGATTCCGTTCGTCCAGGAAGATATGGGTGCCGAAGATTTTCCGGATCTCGTCAACGTCGATCCGCCGATCCCGAGCGTCTATTTCGGTGTCGGCGGCACGCCGGCCGAGGACCTCGAGTCGGGCAACTGGGCCGGGCATCACTCGCCGCTGTTCTGGATCGACCCCGAAGGCTCGATCAGGACCGGGGTGGAGGCGATGACGGTGGCGGCGCTGGATTTGCTGGCTCCAGCGGAGGATTCGGGCGCGTCAGAATAAAGGTTGCCGACAATCCGAGCACGACGAGCTGTGCCGCCAGCGCCCACCAGGGGACGCCGATCATCAGCGTGATGATCGGCGTCAGCACGATGACGATGAGGGATATCTTTTTCGAGCGCCTGTCGATACTGCCGTATTTCTGCCAGTTCTCGATCAGAGGACCAAACGTACGGTGATTCAGTAGCCAACGGTTGAGGCGCTCCGAGGAGCGCGCGAAACAATACGTGGCGACGAGCAGGAACGGCGTCGTCGGCAGTAGCGGCAGCACGACGCCGACAGCTCCAACGGCGACGCACGTGAGGCCGCCGAGCAGCCAGAGAACCCGGAAGCGCGACATCAGGGCCGGGCGGCAAGTCCCGCGATCGCGCCGGCGCCTAACAGCCCCCAGCCGAGTATGGGGACATTCCCGAGCGTCAGTACCAGTACGCCGGAAATGACGCACGTGGCGGAAACGGTGAGCCAGTAGTTTTGCCGGCGCTCGCCATCGAGCTGCTTTCGAATCTCGCCCAGTTCCGGCGATCGCATCGTGAAGTTTACGCGACCTTCGGAAACCTGCTCGCCGAGGTGGTGCACGATGGTGGGTAGCTCGCGCAGTGCGTCGCGCAATTGTGGGAGATTCTCGCGGACGTCTTTCAGCATTGCCCGGCCGCCAACCTGCTCGTCCATCCACTGGCGCAGCACCGGGTGGGCCGTTTTCCAGAGATCGAGTTGCGGATAAAGCTGTCGACCGAGCCCCTCGATGTTGAACAGCGTCTTATGCAGCAGGATCATCTGCGGCTGGATCTCGACATTGAAGCGCTGCGCGACGCGGAACAGCCGCATGAGCAATTGCGCGAACGAAATTTCGGCGAGCGGCTTGTTGAATATCGGTTCGCACACAGTGCGCACGGCGGTTTCGAGCTGGTCGATCCGAGTGCCAGCCGGCACCCAGCCACTGTCGACATGCAGTTTCGCGATGCGGTGATAGTCGCGATCGAAAAACGCGAGGAAATTCTCGGCAAGGTAGCGCTGGTCCCCCGCGCTCAGCGTCCCGACGATGCCGAAATCGACAGCGGCATACTTCGGCCGGTCCGGGTCCGTCGTGATGACAAAGATGTTGCCCGGGTGCATGTCGGCATGGAAAAAGTTGTGCCGGAATACCTGCGTGAAAAAGATCTCGACGCCGTTTTCGGCCAGCCTCCGGATGTTGGCGCCGGCCGCGCGCAGCGTGTCCATGTCGCTGATCGGCGTGCCATAGATGCGCTCCTGGACAAGCACGTCGGGCCGGCAGTAATCCCAGAAGATATCCGGCACGTACAGCATGTCCGATCCCTGGAAATTGCGCTTCAGCTGCGCCGTGTTACCGGCTTCGCGCATGAGGTCGAGCTCGTCGAGGATCGTGTGCTCGTACTCGTCGACGACTTCGAGCGGCTTCAGCCGCTTGCCGTGCTCCCAGTAGCGGTCCGCGAGACCGGCGAGCATTCGCAGCACGGCGAGGTCACGTTCAATCTGCTCCTGCACCCCCGGGCGCAATACCTTGACGATGACCTCGGGGCCGTTGCTGAGCTTGGCGGTATGCACCTGTGCGATGGATGCGGCGGCCAGCGGCTCGACATCGAAGCGCTCGAAGACATTGTCGACGGTATTGCCGTATGCAGTCTCGATGATATCGATGGCCTGCTCGGCCGGGAACGGCGGCACAGCATCCTGGAGCTTCGCCAGTTCGTCGGCGATGTCGGGCGGCAACAGGTCGCGGCGCGTGGAAATGGCCTGTCCGAACTTGACGAAAATCGGGCCGAGTTCCTCGAGCGCGAGCCGAATGCGTTCGCCGAGCGGTGCGGAACGGTCGCGCCGACGCGGTGCGAGATAAAACAGGAAACGCAACGGGCGCAGCAGGTGAGTTTCCTTGATGACGTCGTCGAGCCCGTATTTCACGAGCACGCGCTGGATTGCCAGCATGCGAAAGATCGTACGCCGCCGCATGTCAGTCACCCGCCTGCAGTTGGTCGATACGGGCTTCGAGCCGCGCGACGTCGTCGCGCAGCGTGCCGACGGCCGCCGTAAAACGCTCAACTTCGTAACGGCTGGGCGCGTCGCGACTTTCTTCCTGCAGGTATTCGCGGATGTTGGCACCCATGGTGGAGCGTGCTTCGCGGCTCCAGTTGCCGATTCCGCGGGCAGTTTCGCCGAGTCGGTGTGCCGCGACGTCGCCGATAACGCCCGACAGTTCCTCCTCGACATCGGGCCTGGCGTACGCCAGCAGGCGTTGGAATTGTTGCGCTATTTCCGCGTCGCCGGTCAGGTCGATCTCGCCGTCACGGATCGCTTCCTCCCCGGAGTCGCCGGCAAGGCGTGCAAGGCTCAGCAATGAGCCGGTGATGACGACATCCGGCTCGTTGTTCGCGCGCGTCGTCAGCTCGAGCGCATCGGGCCCGACAATGAAATGCGTGGCCAGCGCCGTCTTGTCGACGCGTACGGCAATTATCTTCCCCGACAGCTGTGCGCACAGCTCACGAGCCGGCGTGATCGCTTCGATATTGCGGTTCAGCAACCGTGCGACCGGGCGCAGTACGGCTTCGAGGGCATTCATGCGTCAGATCCGGTAGCCGATGTGCAGCGCGACAATACCGGCGGCGAGGTTGTGGTAGCGACAGCGTTCGAAGCCCGCTGCCTCCATCATGCCTTTCAGCGTTTCCTGGTCGGGGTGCATGCGGATCGATTCGGCCAGGTACTGGTAGGAGTCTGCGTCCCTGGCGACGAGCTTGCCGAGCGCGGGCAACACCTTGAACGAGTACAGATCGTAGGCAGGTTTGATCGCCGCGTTTGGCGCCGAAAACTCGAGAATCATCGCTTTCCCGCCGGGCTTCAGTGTCCTGAATATCGACGTGAGCGCGGCGTCCTTGTCCGTTACGTTGCGCAGCCCAAACGCCATCGTGACGATGTCGAATGTGCCGTCGTCAAAAGGCAGGTCCTGCGCGTCGACCTGCGCGATCGTGACGTTGCCGGCGATTCCGGCATCGACGAGGTTGCGGCGCCCCTGCTCGAGCATGGCGGTGTTGATATCGGCGAGCACGACGTGACCGTCCTTGCCGACCTTCTTTGCGAACTCGCGGGCGAGATCGCCGGTGCCACCGGCGAGGTCGAGGATGGTCTGGCCGGACTTCGCCGCGGCCTGGTCGATCGTGTAGCGTTTCCAGAGCCGATGCAGACCCGCGGACATCAGGTCGTTCATGATGTCGTAGCGGCTGGCAACCGAATCGAACACGCCGCGCACGAGACCCGCTTTCTCGTCGGCATCGACGGTCCGGTAACCGAAGTGTGTGGTGTTCTCGTTTTCTGATCGTGCTGCCATGATCGGAGGATACCCGAAACCATTCTATTTAGAAGAGGGGTCAGACCCGTAGGGTCAGACCCCTGGCTAAAGACACCCCGATGCTAATCTGCAAGGGGTCTTACCCTACGGGTCTGACCCCTCTTCTTCAAAGCACCGTTTCTTCAAAGAACTATTTCTCTAAAGAATGTAGCGACTCAGGTCTTCGTCCTGGCTCAGTTCTGCCAGGTGGTCGTTGACGTAGCCGGCGTCGACGGTCAGCTTCGATCCGGACTTGTCGGACGCCTCGAACGACACGGTCTCCAGCAGTCGCTCCATCACGGTGTGCAGACGCCGCGCGCCGATGTTCTCGGTGTTTTCGTTCACCTGGTAGGCGACCTCGGCGATGCGGCGTACGCCGCTCTCGGCAAACTCGAGCGTGACTTCCTCTGTGTTGAGCAGGGCGCTGTACTGTGACGTCAATGACGCATCGGGCTCGGTCAGGATGCGCACGAAATCCTCGACCGACAGGGACTTCAGCTCGACGCGAATCGGGAAGCGGCCCTGCAGCTCGGGGATCAGGTCCGATGGCTTGGACACGTGGAAAGCGCCGGACGCGATAAACAGGATATGGTCGGTACGAACCATGCCGTACTTGGTGTTTACCGTGGAGCCTTCGACCAGTGGCAGCAGGTCGCGCTGCACGCCTTCTCGCGACACGTCAGCGCCCTGCGTATCGCTGCGGCGCGCCACCTTGTCGATTTCGTCGAGGAACACGATGCCGTGTTGTTCGACGGCGTCCAGCGCTTCGGCTTTCAGTTCTTCCTCGTCGACCATCTTCGCGGCCTCTTCGTCAGTCAGGTGGCGAAACGCCTCCTTCACTTTCAGCTTGCGGGTCTTAGAGCGATTGCCGCCGAGGTTTTGGAACATGCCCTGCAGCTGGCTGGTCATTTCTTCCATGCCTGGCGGCGCCATGATCTCCACGCCAACCGGCAGCGCCTGGATCTCGATCTCGATTTCCTTGTCGTCGAGTTTTCCCTCGCGCAGCATCTTGCGGAATTTCTGACGGGTGTCGCTATCGGCCGGCTGCTCACTCGTGAACCCAACCGACGATGACGGCGGCAGCAGCGCATCGAGTATGCGTTCTTCTGCTGCATCTTCCGCGCGGTGGCTGACTTTCGCCATCGCGTCTTCGCGGATCATTTTTACAGCGACGTCCATCAGGTCGCGGACGATGCTGTCGACCTCGCGGCCGACGTAACCGACCTCGGTGAACTTGGTGGCTTCCACCTTGATGAACGGCGCTTTCGCGAGTCGCGCCAGGCGGCGGGATATTTCGGTCTTGCCGACACCGGTCGGGCCGATCATCAGTATGTTTTTCGGCGTGATTTCGGAGCGCAGCGGTTCGTCGACCTGCACGCGGCGCCAGCGATTCCTGAGCGCAATCGCTACGGCGCGCTTGGCCTCATCCTGGCCGACGATATGCTTGTTCAGCTCCTGGACAATCTCTCGGGGGGTCATCTGGGACATAGGGTTATCTAGAGTTCTTCGACAATGATGTTCTGGTTGGTGTAGACGCAGATGTCACCGGCAATCATCAGCGCCTTGTTCGCGATCTCGGCTGCTTCGAGATCCGTGTTCTGCAGCAGCGCCAGGGCGGCTGCCTGCGCGAACGGGCCGCCGGATCCGATTGCCATGAGGTCGTTCTCGGGCTCGATGACGTCACCGTTGCCGGAGATGATGAACGAGCTCTCGGTGTCGGCGACGCACAGCAGTGCTTCCAGGCGGCGCAGGCGGCGATCGGTCCGCCAGTCCTTCGCCAGTTCGATCGCGGCACGCGTCAGGTTGCCGTACTGTTCCAGTTTCGACTCGAACAGCTCGAACAGCGTAAACGCATCGGCTGTGCCGCCTGCAAACCCGGCGATGACACGCCCGCCGGCAAGCGGTCGCACCTTGCGCGCGTTGCCCTTCATGACGGTATTGCCCATGCTGACCTGGCCGTCGCCGGCGATGGCAACCTTGCCATTGCGACGCACCGAGACGATGGTCGTCCCTCTGAATTGTTCCATTGAGCTTCCTCTGGTGGCCCGCCCTAGTCGCTGTCCGGTTTCTTCTTGGCGCGGGCGCGGGGATGTGTCTGGTCGTATATCTGTGCCAGGTGCTGGAAATCAAGGTGCGTATACACCTGGGTTGTCGAGATATTCGCGTGCCCCAGCAATTCCTGGACGCCGCGCAGGTCGTGGCTCGATTCGAGCAGATGCGTTGCGAACGAGTGGCGAAACAGGTGCGGGTAGACGTTGGCGTCGATGCCCTGGACTTTCGCCCAGTGCTTGACCCGCGCCTGCACGGAGCGCGGACTGATGCGACGACCGCGCGTGCTGACGAACAGCGCCTTTTCCTCTGTCCCGGCGAGGTTGGCCCGAGTCCGGTGCCATTGGCGCAGTGCGTCCAGCGCCTTTTTCCCCACCGGCACGATGCGGTCCTTGTTGCCCTTGCCCGTCACGCGCACCGTGGCATCGTGCATGTCCACGTCACCGAGATCGAGGTCGGTCAGTTCTGACAGGCGCAGGCCGGATGAGTAGAGCAACTCCAGGATCGCACGGTCGCGATCGACAACCGGGCTGTCGCCGGGAATATCCAGCAGGCGCGCCATGCGGTCGGCATCGAGGTTGCCGGGCAGGCGTTTCCTGACCTTCGGCGCCGACATGTCGACGACAGGGTGCACGTCAACCTGTTTTTCGCGGATCAGGTACCTGTAGAACGTGCGGCAGGCCGACAGTCGCCGCTGGATGCTGCGGGGCGACAGTCCCTTGCGGTAGCACGTCGCCGAAAACGCGCGAAAGTGCTCACTGTCTAGTTGGCGCCAGTCGTCGAGACCCGCTCGTTCGCAAAACGCGACCAGCGACTTCAGGTCGCGCCGGTAATTCTTGCAGGTCTGCGGAGAGAGGCGGCGTTCGACCTCGAGGTGGTGAATGAACTTGTCGATCCAGCCGGCGTCGTCCAACGGACTCGCCTCCCAGGCCCTAGTAGCGCTTGAGTGCGCCCGCCACGAGATCGCCCAGGCGAGTCAGGAAATCAATACTCATACCCGGGTGAAAGCGTTCGGCGTCGGTGCTGCCTATCGCAAGGAAGCCGATGGCGGCATTGTCGCCGAGCGGCACGAGTGCGGCCGAGCCGATGTCGTTGGCGTCTTCGCGGAACAGGAAATCGCGCTGGCTGTCGCGGATGCGCCCGCAGCGCGCAGAGCTGCCGGCGAGAAACGTCTTGAACGGTCCGAGGTCATCGGATTCCCGGTCGACGACCATGAAAAACCGGCCACCCGTAATGTCAGCAAACGCATCGGGATCGCCAAAATGAACGAGTACCGCCTGGTCGGCGCCGAAACCCGATCGCATGCCTTCCTCTATCGCCGCGACAGTCGACGGCAGGTCCGTCGCGCAGAGGAGCTGCATGGTCAGCTCGTGAATCTTCGCCGAGAGCAGGTCGTTGGCGCGTGCGACATCGATCAACTCCTTCAGCTGCTTCTCGAGCTTGATGTCTTTTTGACGTAGCACCGAAACCTGGCGTTCGACCAGCGATACGGCGCCGCCGGTCGCGTGCGGCAGGTGCAGCGACTGCAGCAGCGTCCTGTGGCGCTCGAAGAAATCCGGGTGAGCTGCAAGGTAGTCGTGAATGGCTTGTTCAGACAGGTCGTCGTCGGCGTAGTCGACTTCGGGTTGCGTACTCATAGTTGAAAGGTTCCTTCGCTGATTTTCTCGGCGTTGCCCGTGAGCCATACGGGCTCGCCGCCACCGCGCCAGCTTACCATGACTTCACCGCCCGGCAGTGCGACGCGGACATCGTCGTCCAGGAGCCCGAGGCGCTGTCCGATGACGACCGCCGCGCAGGCGCCGGTGCCGCAGGCAAGGGTTTCGCCGACGCCGCGCTCGTATACACGCAGCGAGATCCGGTCGCGGCCATCGACCTGCATGAAGCCGACGTTGGTGCGCTCCGGGAACCGCGGGTGGCGTTCGAGCTTCCGGCCGAGGGTCGCAACCGGTGCATTCGCGACGTCGCTGACGCGCAGGACGCAGTGTGGGTTGCCCATCGATGCGACGCTGACTTCGTGCTGCTCGCCATCGACGTCCACCCGATAGTGGTCGGCCGCGCCGTGAGCGTTGAACGGGAGGTCGGCCGGATCGAACGACGGCGTCCCCATGCTGACCGCGACCGTGCCGTCGGCAAGCGTACGTGCGCCGATCGGCCCGGCCGGGCTCGACAGTGTAAATTCGATCGCGGTATCGCCGGCCAGGTGGCGAGCGACGCATCGCACACCGTTGCCGCACTGCTGTACCTCCGAGCCGTCGGCGTTGAACACCCGGTAGCTGGCGAGCGTCTCGATGTCATCTGACGGCGTGATCCACATCAACTGGTCGAATCCGGGGCCCGTCGAGTCGTCACCGAGTTCGCGGAGTCGTTCCGCGCCGGGCGGCGGCAGTTTGCCCTCGCGCTGGTCGACGACGAGGATCAGGTTGCCGGTGCCATGCATTTTCAGGTAGGAAACTTCCATGTGCTGCAATGATGCCGTGTCCGGACCGTGAATGGACTAATAGTGTCGGCTTCTGTAGTTTACATAAACCGCCGAACTTACTAACAACATTGCCCATTGGAGAGCGACATGCGGCACATAATGGTTCTGAACGCGAAGGGTGGCTGCGGCAAGAGCACGCTGGCGACCAACATCGCATCCTACTTCGCCAACGAAGGCGCATCCGTTGCGCTGGCGGACTACGATCCGCAGCGATCGAGTCTCGACTGGCTCGACCGACGCCCCGACAATCGCCCGGCGATTGCGGCCGTCGCCGGCTTCGAGGACGGGCTGCGCCATGCACCCCGTGGTGCCGATATCCTGGTCATCGACGCACCGGCGCGCTCTCACGGGCCGGAGCTGACAAACCTCGTCAATCACGCCGAGACGATCGTCGTGCCGGTCCTGCCGTCAACCATCGATATGCAGGCGACCTCGACCTTCCTCGATGAGCTCAAAGCCGTCGGCAAGGTACAAAAGAAGCAGGCGAAAATTGCAACGGTCGCGAACCGCGTACGTGACAATACGCTGATCTGGGACGATCTCGACGAGTACCTGACCAAGACACGGGTACCCTACGTGGCCGCGTTGCGCGAAGCGCAGAACTACGTGCGCGCGTACACGCGCGGGCTCGGAATCTTTGAGTTGCCCGAATACCTCGCGTGGCCGGACTGGGAGGAGTGGGAACCGCTCACGGCCTGGCTCCGGAGCAAACGCAGCCAACCCTGAACATGCTCGGCCGGGACCGCCGAGATAGTGCATCCAGGAAATAAAGCGCAGCGGAGCGAGCCATTCCAGGATGCACTATGTCGGCGGTCCCTGCGATGCCGTGCCAGATCAGGGTTGGCTTCGCAGGTCGGGTAGTGCGGCATGTACCGGGGCCGATGTCATCAACAGTCCGTCGCGGAAGGCGTCCGCAGCCGCATCTGTCTCACCCATCTGGTTCAACAGCGCGCCGTACTCCTGGTACGCCTCGGGCGTGGGCCGCAACGAAATGACCGTTTCGAGGTAGCTGCGCGCCTTGCCCCACAGTTCGTTGCGCAGGCACAACCGGGCGGCTGCGAGCAACAGGTCAGGGTCCTCGCTGTGAGCGGCGAGCCAGCCCTCGGCGCGCTTTAGCTGCTTGCTGGCGTCCGGGCCTTCGACGACGCCGTACAGGCGCACCAGCGGCCCGCGCCACTCGGACTTGATCGCCGCGGCGAGTTCTTTCTCCGCGCGTTCCTGCTGGCCCGTGCGCATCAGGGCGCTGAACCAGGCTTCGAGCAGTGAGATGTCCTTTTTGTGCGCCCTCGGCACGGCTTTCCACGCTTCCGCCAGTACCTCGGCGTCCGCCGCGGCCCGCAGTGCTTCCCGGTGCACCCGGATCGTCCACAGCGTCAGCGTCTCCGGCTTGACCTGCGCGTGCTTGTTGATGCGCGGCAGCAACTCGCCCAGCATCTTCCAGTCTTCCAGCTGGTAGTAGAGCCGCCCCATGAGTCCGAGCGCATGACCGTGCCCCTTGGAATTTTCGTCGAGGCGGCGCAGCGTTGCCAGCGCCTGTTCGTGCTGGCCGCGGTCGAGCTGGAATTCGGCCTGTGTCAGCAGGACGGCATTCGCCGCTTCGGGCACTTCCTGGTACGCCAGTCGCAGCCACTCATCGCGGCGCTCATCCGTTCCCTGCAGGTGCGCGGCACGCGCGGCTTGCAGGTAATTGAACAGTGGCGAGTCACTCGTGCTGGCTGCCCGCGCCAGCATGCGTTCGCCGCGTGCGAAATTGCCTTCCGCGACGGCAATCATGCCGCGCGTCATTTTCTGGCCCGAACGCGCCGAGCGATAGCGGCCGGCGGCCTCGCCGATACGCCGCGGCGCGGTAATGATCTTGCGCAGCAGCCATATCGAGACAAATAACGTCGCGATCAGGAGCAGCATGACCGGCACGTTCATCTCGATGACGTAGCCGCGAAAGTTGATGACGACGTAGCCCGGATCCGCAATCAGAAAATACGCGGCGAACGAGCTCGCGAGCAGCGTCAGGACGAGGATGACACCGAGTTTCACTCGACCGTCTCGCTCAGCGTCCGGTACTGGCGCAAAAGGCGCAGGGAGCCCGAGATGTCGGGATTTTGCGTTGTGAATACACTGGCACGAATTTCGCCAAGCGTTTCCAGCGTACCGGCAACGGCATCGCTGTCCGTATCGAAAAACGTGTTCAGAAGCGTACTCGCGTCGTCGAGTGACTGCTGGAAGATCGACTGTTCGCCGCGCAGCAGGGCGAGGCGAGCGGCCTGCAGTTGCAGCGCAACGTTGTTGCGCAGGAAGTACTCGGCGTCCGGCGACAGGATCGCAAGCCTGGCCTGCTCCGGCGGCGTGACCTTGACGAGGCCCGACATCGCGTCCTTGACCGATGACCAGGCGCGGTCGACGCTGCCTTGCTCTTCATCGTCAGCATCATTGTCGTTGCCGGATTCCTGGCGCTGGCTCGCAAGCGGTAGCGACTCGACGACCCGGGCGAGGCTTGCGAGTGTCAGTGTCGCCCCTTCGAGATCGGGTTTTTCCAGGACCTCGAGTGCGGCGAGCTCGTCGGACAGCGTCCGCCGTACGTCGGTAAGCGCCGGGTCGGCCAGTTGTGTGACGCGCTCGTCAGCCATTTGCAGCGCAAGCGTTGCGAGATGGGGATTGTTGGCAAGCTGCAACTGCGCATTGGCAATCTGCATGTAGTACTCGGCCTCGGCCAACAGGAACGTCTCACGGGCGCCCTGCGAAATGCCGGCCAGCGAGGCGACCGAGTTCTCAAGCGTCGACATGCGCGACGGCAGCGTATTGAGCAGCAGCAGCCGCTCAGTGACCTGTTGCTCGACGGCAGCGATGTCACCGCTGTAATCGGTGCTCGGTATGGCGTCGATGCGCGTTCCGAGTGTACTGATCGACTCGTTCGTCGTGCGCAGCTCGTCGCGAAGCGCATTGACGTCGGCCAGCGTGTCAAGCTGGCTCGTGTCTTCCGGCGCGCGCCAGTCGTTGAACCATCGGTAGCCGACGGCCGATACGGCGATGACGGAAAGCAGGAATGCGAGCCAGGCAACGCCGCCGCCCTTCCTGCGTGCCGGCTTCTCCTTCTCGACCTCGATCGTGGGGGACCCGGATTCCTCGACCGGGAACTCCGCGTCCTGTTCGTTTTCGGTGTCGCTCATGATTTTCGTCCAGTGTCCCGGGCCACATCTGCTGCCACGGCGATCGCATCGACTATTGAATCAGCCCCGGTCCCGGACGCCAGTACGGGATGCGAGGCCGGATATCGTTTCAGCACTTCTTTTATCACACGAGCTGCCGGCGTCACCAGTGGCGTCCCGGCCAGCCTTTCGACGCAACTTTCCGGCAGCAATTCGACGAGGTTGTCGAGGGTCGCCACGCTCATCACGGTAACGACGTCGATATTGCCGGCACGCCAGTCCGCTTCCACTGCGGCGGTCGCCGCCGCGTCGTGCGTCGCCGGAATCCGTTCGTAGACGGCGAGATAGTGCACTAGCGCGCCGCGCTCGCGAAGCGTGTCGCCCAGGAGTTGTCGGCCGTCGGTGCCACGAATAATCACAATATTCTTGCCGACGACATTCTGCAGCGCCTGCTCTTCGAGCAGGCTCTCGCTGTCGTAGCCGACGGTCGGCACGATGTCGGCCGGCTTGCCCGACGCGGCCAGCGCCTGCGCCGTGGCGGGCCCAACGGCCGCAATCGTTGCGTCGCCCGCGAATTCAGCACCGTACTCGACGGCATTCGGGCTGACGAAAACAGTAATGTCGGGTGTGGGCAATCGGGCCGCGGCGTCGCAGACCGCAGCAGCGCCCAGCGGCACGATCTCGATAGCCGGAAACGCGATAGCCCGTCCACCACTGGCTTCGATCGCCGCGATGAGACCGGCCGACTGCGCGGCAGGGCGGGTCACGAGGACGCCGATACCGTCGAGTGTGCTGTCAGCCAAACTGTGCCTCGATCGTGCGCAGCATGTCGGCGGCGCCCCGCTGCAACAGGCGCTCCGCAAGTGCGGTGCCGAGTTGTTCTGCATCGTCGCCGCTGGCCGATTCACGGATGCACTCGGAACCGTCCGGATGGGCGATGAGCGCAGTCAGTTCGAGCGCTGCATCGGAGACCGTCGCATACGCAGCGACCGGGGACGTGCAGCTGGCTTGCAGGATGCGCGCAATGGCCCGCTCGGCCGTGGTGGTCCTGATGGCGTTCGCATCGCTCAGTTGGTCGAGCAGGGCGCGCAGTGATTCGTTGTCGGACAGGCACTCGATGCCGAGGACGCCCTGCGCAGCCGCCGGCAACATTTCGTCGGGCGTGAACTGCTGGCTGACGTGATGTCCCAGACCGAGGCGTTCGAGGCCCACCGCCGCGAGAATGATCGCGTCAAACTCGCCGGCCTCGAGTTTTGCGAGTCGGGTGTTGACGTTGCCGCGTAGCGGTTTAATGCGGAGGTCGGGCCGCAGCATGCGAAGCTGCGCCTGCCGGCGCAGGCTCGAGCTGCCAACGAGCGCGCCTTTGGGCAGGTCCCGCAACAGCTTGCCGCCCGGGCTGATCAGCGCGTCGGCCGGGTTCGCGCGTGGCAAAACCGCGGCCAGGCAAAAGCCGTCCGGCATTTCCGCCGGTACGTCTTTCATCGAGTGCACGGCGATATCGGCGACGCCTTCCTGCATCGCGACCTCGAGCTCCTTGATGAAGAGTCCTTTGCCGCCGATCTTCTGCAAACTCCGATCGAGAATCTCGTCGCCTTTCGTCGACAGTGGAACGAGTTCGGTTTCGCTGACGCCCGGCAGGTCGCCCAGCAGCGCGGCAACGTGGTTGGCTTGCCAGAGCGCGAGGGCGCTCTTGCGGGTTGCGATGCGGATTTTCAATTTGGTTCCTAGGAATTCCTGAGGCGGCGGCGTACATCCGCCAGGTGCCGGCGGCTGATTATCAGCTCTTTGTCGCCGACTTGCGAGCCGTCGCGCAGCACGATATGGAATTTGCCGTCGGCGGTTTTCTCGAGGCGCTCGATGCGGTCGAGGGCAACCAGGGCGCTGCGATGGATGCGGACGAAGCGGTCCGCGAACTCGTCTTCCAGGGATTTCAGCGATTCGTCGATCAACTCGGTGCCGCCGTCGTGGTCGACGGCCACGTACTTCTGGTCGGCCGAAAAACAGATGACGTCGGCGATGGGCACCAGTCGCAATTCACCGTGCGCCCGGGCACAGATATGTTTGCGCGCCTTGCCGAGATTCGCGTCTGTCGATACCTCGGCGAGCGCCCGCGGCGACAGTCGCGCCGCCTGCTCGAGCGCCGCCTTCAGTTTGCTGCGCCGCACGGGTTTCAGGACATAGCCGATAGCGCGGGCGTCGAAGGCGTCGATCGCGTACTCGTCGTAGGCCGTCGTGAAAACAACGGCCGGCGGGTTTTCCAGCGTATTCAGGTGATGTGCGGTCTCGATGCCATCGAGTCCGGGCATGCGAATGTCGAGAAGAACGAGATCCGGCGCCAGCCGTACACAGTGTTCGAGCGCCTCGCGGCCGTTGCTCGCTTCGCCGACGACGTCCCAGCCGGGCTCGTCGTCGAGAATCGTGCGCAGCCGGTCGCGTGCCGGTTGTTCGTCATCGACGATCAGGACCTTCATTCGCCGCTCTCGTACGGGAACCGCAGGTTGACCGTGAAGCGTTCGCCTTCGTCGTTAATCTGGACTGACGCCTTGCTGCCGTAGGCGAGTTCGAATCGCTGGCGGATGTTCGACATGGCCATCTGGTTGCCTTCCTCGCTGCGCGCCTCGCCCACCGCGACGGGGTTGGAAATGCTGATTCGCAGCGCGTCGCCGTCGACCTCGCCCGCAATGTGAACTTCGCCGCCGTCCGGCAGTAATTCGATGCCGTGGTAGATCGCGTTTTCCAGCAGCGGCTGGATGGTCAGGCTCGGAATGCGTGCGCGCATTGGCAGATTGCCGACGTCCCAGCGCACGGCAAGCCGCTCACCGAGTCGCAGCTTTTCGATGCGCTGATAGATCGCTGCCGTTTCAAACTCCTGTTTCAGCGACGAGCGGTCGCCGGACTTACCGAGGTTTGCGCGCAGCAGGTCTGACAGGTCCTCCACCGCTTCCTCGGCGCGTGCCGGATCGCTGCGCGTCAGCGACGCGATCGTGTTCATGCTGTTGAACAGGAAGTGCGGCCGGATCAGCGCCTGCAGGGCGCTGATGCGTGCCTGTGCTTCGAGCACGATACTGCGGCGCCACTCGCTGGAAATGTAGAGGTATCGCATCCCCAGCGCGATGACGATGGAACTGATCGCAAACGTGCGCAGCAGGAACTCGCTGTGCGTGCCGTGGATGATCGCGGACGCGCCGAAGATGCGAGTCAGTTGCCACGCCACTTCGGCGATGACGAGACTCATGATCTCGAGTGCGATGAAGGCAATGACAAATGCCCGCTTGGGACCGGCCTGTTCGAGCCGGGAACGCATCTGGCACAAGAGCGCCGTCCCGAGCAAAGCGATCCAGAGGACAAAGAAAGACGTCTTGGAAAGCCCGAGCAGGAACGGCTCGCCCGGGCCGTAGGCCGCGAGTGTCAGGACGATAGCGACCAGTTCCGCGACCAGGACGATCACGAACAGCGTACTCGCCGCGCAAAAGTCGGGGAGGTATACCTGGTCGTGATGATTTGCTGATGCCAAGCCGGCGCTCCGTGTCGGTGCGCGGGTATTGTAGCGTCAGTACGGCGGCGAAGTGAGGACAAAGTCCTCAATTTACAACGTCTTAGGAGCAGAATTCCTGGATCTGTTGTTCGGCCTTGGTGCGCGCAGCCTCGCGTCCGTCGTCGTCGAGGTAGACACGCTCACCGTTCGCGTCTTCCTTGTAGACGCGGCGTGCATCGAGCATGGCCCTGAGCTGCGTGCGCAGCTGCTCACATTTGGCCGCGCGCTGGTCCGCCTGGGCGCGCTCCTCGGCCGCAGCGGCCTCCGCTTCGGCGGCTTCCTCTTTGGCTTTGTTGCGAGCCTCGGTGGCGTCGCGGTAGGCATCGACTCGGCGATTTACCGACGCGGCGCTGGTGCGGTTGTAGGACATGTGCAGGCGTTCCTCGGTCGGCGCACCCGATGGCCGATCACCGTAGTGGACGTTGCCATCTGCGTCGGTCCACTTATAGATGCCGTCAGCCAGGGCGCCGCCGCTGGCTGTAAGTGCGAAAGCCACAAGGCTCGCCATGAGGTGTCGAGTATTCATGCCGTTATTAGAGCATGCGCGCCGCAGCTTTGTTGTGACGATCATCACATCCAATTTCGTGATATTTGACGGTCGGTCAATAAAAACAGCGGGCCCCGGATGGTCTCAAGGGCCCGCCAAATGCGATTTGCGGGGAAATCGGGGGGAAATCGCTGCTGTCGTCTTATGTTTACTCGTTGGTTGCGAATTCCGGGTAGGCCTCGAGACCACACTCGTGCAGGTCCACGCCCTCGTATTCCTCTTCTTCCGACACGCGAATACCCAGCGTCTTCCTGATGACGAACCAGACGACGAAGCTGGTCGCAAACACCCAGGCGAAGATCGACGCGATGCCGATCAGCTGCCACTTGAGTGATGCGTCCGGGTTGGTGATGCAGACCGCCAGCAAGCCCCAGATGCCGACAACGCCGTGCACCGAGATTGCGCCGACAGGATCGTCAATCTTCAGCTTGTCGAGCGTGACGATCGAGGCAACGACGAGCAGACCACCGGCGGCGCCGATCAGCGTCGCGACGCCCGGCGTCGGTGTCAGCGGTTCCGCGGTAATCGCCACCAGGCCGGCAAGCGCACCGTTGAGCGCCATCGTCAGGTCGGCCTTGCCGAACCAGAGTCGCGCCAGCAGCAATGCCGCAACGAGGCCGCCGGCCGCTGCCATGTTCGTGTTGACGAAAATCAACGCGACGGCATTGGCGTTTTCAACGTTCGACACCGCGAGCTGCGAGCCACCGTTGAAACCGAACCAGCCCATCCACAGTACCAGCGTGCCCAGTGCCGCCATCGGCAGGTTGCAACCCGGGATGGCGTTGACCTGTCCGTGCGGGCCGTACTTGCCTTTGCGTGCACCGAGCAGCAGCACGCCCGCAAGTGCGGCGGCCGCACCGCACATGTGTACGACGCCGGATCCGGCGAAGTCCAGGAAGCCGCCGACGTTGAGCCAGCCGTTGCCCCATTTCCAGAATCCCTGCACCGGGTAAATGAAGCCGGTCAGGACGATGGCAAAAGTGAAGAACGACCAGAGTTTCATGCGCTCGGCGACGGCGCCGGACACGATCGACATCGCCGTCGCGACGAACACGACCTGGAAGAAGAAGTCCGACAGGCCCGAGTAGTAGGTGTCGCCGCCGCTGGCAACAACGATTTCGGCCGTGTTGTCGGCACTGCCGAGATTACCGATATTGCCGAGACTTTCGAACAGCCCGCCGGCAAAATCGCCCGGGTACATGATCGAGTAGCCGCACAGCATGTACATGATGCAGGCAATTGAATACAGGCCGACGTTCTTGGTCAGGATTTCAGCCGTATTCTTCGCGCGCACGAGGCCTGACTCGAGCATCGTAAAGCCGGCGGCCATCCACATGACGAGCGCGCCACACATCAGAAAGTAAAACGTGTCCAGCGCGTAGGAAAGTTCGGTCACCTGCGCCGCGATCTGGGTTGTTGCGTCCATTTCGATTCTCCCTAAACGGCTTCGGCGCCGGTCTCACCGGTGCGTATGCGAATGGCCTGCTCGAGATCGGTGACAAAAATCTTGCCGTCCCCGATCTTTCCCGTGCGGGCCGTGTTGCTGATGGCTTCAATCACCTGTTCGGCGACGTCGTCGGAGACGGCCAGTTCGAGCTTGGCCTTCGGCAGGAAGTCGACGACGTATTCGGCGCCGCGATACAACTCGGTATGTCCGCGCTGTCGCCCGAAGCCTTTGACTTCGGTCACCGTGATGCCCTGGATGCCGATGTCGGCGACGGCCTGGCGGACGTCGTCGAGCTTGAATGGCTTGATGATCGCAGTGATCATTTTCATGCTTTTCCCCTTGCGTTATGACGATCTGGCGACCGTCTCCTTACTTGATGTCAAACGATTTGCCGACGGTCACAACGAGGGATTCCTCGTTCCGCCCGACAAGGTCCTTGTTCGCGAAAATGGCCGTGATGCCGACGTCGAACAGGTCGTCACCGATCGTTGCGCCGTAACCGAGCTCGACGTATTCGCCGGCAAAGTCCTGTGTGAACCCGGCGTATTTGCCGTAGAAGCCGGCCTTTTCGAGCGTCAGTGCGTAGTAGGTGTAGTCCTGTTGCGGTCCGCCGAAGTTTTCGTACTGGCCGACGGCGATATCGAGCGATGCGATCCCGAAACTGCCGCCGAGGTTAATTTCCTGGTAGGTGTCGTCGAAGTCGCCGGTATAGAAGTAGCCCGTATATCCGACGCTGTAGCCGATTTCGCCGAGCGTTCCGCCGTAGCCGAAGTAGCCGTCGATTTCGAGGCCGTCCTTGACGTCAGCCGCCCAGGTACCGGCGTAGAAACCACCCTTCTCGAAATCGAGTCCGCCGTTTGCCGAGTTTGGCGCCTGGAAAATGCCGCGATAGAAATAGTCGCTGGCATAGCCGATGTTGGCCGATACCTCGGCGTGCGCGGTGCCCGTGGTGAGTAGCAATACTGCGATGAGTCCTCTGAGTGTCATGGTGTAGCGCTCCTGTTGTTTCAAAGTTGTGAGTCGTTGCAGGTACCAGGAGCAGGATGCGTGCCAGTTTCGGAATGCAGCGGGAAATCATCGGGTTGCATATGCAACCGAATGGGCGCTGCGCCGCATTGGTGCGCTGGTGCGGGTAATCTGCACCGCTTTGGAACCGGCCGGCGGAATCTCGGCCGTGCGCGTGGTTTTGTTACTGGCGTTTCCGGCACGCCTCAGGTATCAATCGCGTATGGCAGACGAATCCATTGAAAACCTGGCCCGGAAACTGGCCGAGGCAGTGCCCGAGGGGCTGCGATCGATGCGCGAGGACCTCGAAAGCAATTTTCGCGGCGTGCTGCGCTCGGGCCTTGCGAAGCTCGATCTCGTGACGCGCGAGGAGTTTGAAGTCCAGGAAGCCGTACTGGCGAGAACGCGCGAAAAACTCGAGGCGCTCGAAGCGCGCCTCGGGGAACTCGAAGACGACTAGCAGGCGCGCTAACTACAGTTCCTGCCAATGGCCACGGAGGGCCGCAACGTGGGACTCGCAATCCTCAATTGCAGGGCGCAGTGCGGAACCGCCGCGCCCCCTGTCACGATCGAAGTGTTCCTGTCCGGCGGCCTGCCGACATTCTCGATTGTCGGTATGGCGGAAACCGCTGTCCGCGAAAGCAAGGACCGCGTTCGCGGTGCCCTGATGAGCAGCGGCTTCAAGTGGCCGCAGGAACGCATGACCGTGAGCCTCGGCCCGGCAGAGCTGCGGAAGACCGGCGGCCGTTTCGACCTGCCGATCGCGCTCGGCATCCTGAGTGCTAAAAAAATGTTCCCACGACGTGCCCTCGACAACGTGGAGGCCTATGGCGAGTTGTCGATGGACGGCAAGCTTCGGCCGATTACGGCGATACTGTCGTCGGCGCTCGCAGCCAGGCGCGCCGGCCGGCGTATCATCGTGCCGCGCCAGAACGCCGCCGAAGCGTCACTGGCGCACGCCGACGCGTTTGCGGCGGATACGCTGCGGGATGTCGTCGAGCACCTTGCCGGGCGTGAGTCGCTGGAACGCGTGAGCAGTACGGACGCGCCGGAATGCGGGCAGGAGCCGAACGACCTCGTGGATGTCCGTGGGCAGCAGCAGGCCAAGCGCGCACTCGAAATCGCGGCGGCCGGCAACCACAACCTGTTGCTGGTTGGACCGCCCGGGACCGGCAAGAGCATGCTGGCAAGACGATTGCCCGGAATCCTGCCGCCGATGACCGAAGACGAGGCACTGCAGACGGCGGCCGTCGAGTCCGTACTGGGCAATCCGGTTGCGACGACTCGCTGGCGCCGCCGCCCGTTTCGGGCACCGCACCACACGGCATCCGCGTCAGCGCTTGTCGGTGGCGGACCCCGGATGCTGCCGGGGGAAATCTCCCGCGCGCACAACGGCGTCCTGTTTCTCGACGAGCTGCCGGAGTTCAATCGGCGTGCTCTCGAAGTTCTGCGCGAGCCGATCGAGACCGGCGCGATTCATATTGCGAGAGCGATCGGCAACGTCGAGTATCCGGCCTGCTTCCAGGTTATCGCGGCGATGAATCCCTGTCCGTGTGGATACCAGGGCGACAAGCTGGCCGACTGCAATTGCAGTGCGGACCGGGTCATCAATTACCGTCGCAAGATTTCAGGGCCGTTACTCGACCGGATTGACCTGCACGTCGAAGTGCCGAGGCCGTCGACCGAGGTCCTGCGCAGGACGGGTGGCGACGGCGAGCCGAGTCATGTCGTGCGTGAGCGGGTTGAGGCCGCGTGGACGGTGCAACAACAACGCCAGGGCATGAGCAATGCGCGGTTGCACGGACAGACGCTCGAATCGAACTGCAAGGTGGATGATGCCGGCTGGAAGTTGCTGGAGCGCGCCGCGGAGCGCTTCAATCTGTCCGCACGTTCACATCACCGGGTCTTGCGAGTCGCTCGCACCATTGCCGATCTTGCGGCCGCCAAAACAATAACGCCCCCGCATATTGCGGAGGCGTTGTCGTTGCGTTACCTGGATCGGTGCTGATTACTGCGATTCGTCGACCATGTATTCGACCGCAGCCGCCACTTCGTCGTCGGACAGGTCGGCGCGACCGCCTTTCGGCGGCATGAAGCCGGTCGAGCCGGTGAAGCCTTCGATCGCGTGCTGCACGAGGACATCGTTGCCCTGCGCGATACGGTCGGTCCACTGGCCGGCATCGCCGAGTATGGGCGCGCCGCCGATACCGGCGCCGTGGCACACGAGGCAGGCTTCGTTATACACCTGCGGGCCGGACATCGTGGTCGCGACCGGCTCGGGTGCCGGCGGCGTTTCAACCGTTGGCGCCTCGGCCTGCTGTTCCTCGCCGGGCAGGTAGACCTGGCCGACGGGACGAATGCGCTCGTCGACCGCCGCCTGGTACTCATCCACGTTGCGCGTGTAAACGCCCTGCGTCAGGTCGGACATCTTCATGGCGAGCACGAGGATCGCGAGTGCGACCGCGGCCAGGACACCGATTACGAGGGAATACATGTCAAAAAACTGCTGGTCGCGACTCAAGTTACTGCTCCGGACTTTGGTGTGTGACGGCACCGGGCGAATGGCCCGGTTGCGGGCGGCGATTATATAACATCAGCCGAGCAGGAACAGCGCTCCAAGCGTGTACAGCACGATGGAGGTGAACGCGGCGGCAGCGGCCAGCGGCAGCTGCGTGAAGACGTGGTCCATCAGGTCGGAACCGCAAGCCAGTGACGACAGGATGGTCGTGTCCGAGATCGGTGAACACTGATCGCCAAACACGGCGCCGCCCATAATCGCGCCGAACGACATCAGGATGTAATTCGGATCCGGCGAGATGATATAGGCCAACGGTAAGGCGATAGGAAAAACAACCGCATAGGTGCCCCAGGAAGAACCGACCGAGAATGACACCAGCATGCAGATCAACATGAGCAAGCCGGGCAGGACATAGGGCACGACCGACAGGAACCCGGCCGCGTACTCGATTACGAACGCCGAGGCTCCCAGCGTCTCGGAGACTTTCGCCAGCGTGACGGCCAGCGCAAGAATAATCGCGCCGACCGTGACGCCCTTGATGCCGTCTATCAGCCCTTCGAAGGCGTCGGCCACACGCATGCCACGCGCGATCGATAGCAGCATGCCGCTGATTACTGCGAGTCCGAATGCCTCGAAAATCATTGGGCTGCCGCCAGCCGCCCAGGGGATTATCGAGAAACCGAGCAACACAGCGATAGGGACGAAAAAGTCGAGCAAGCTGGGCTCATATCCATCGGGGATATTCCGCTCGGCCAGTTCCTTTGCAAGCATCGGTTCTGCCCCTGGCGCATCGAGTTGCCCGGTTTCCACAGCGCGCCGTCGCGCCGCGGCCATGCGTTTCCCGATCCACGGCAGTTTATCCAGTGCGAACAACAGCGTCATCGTTACCGCAAATATTCCGTAAAGATTGAACGGAATCGCTTTCAAGAACATCGCGATGGCGTCTTCACGCGTGGCGATAAAGTGGCTCATCAATGGAATCGCAATCAGGCCGGCGACGTAGACCGGCCAGACGTTGAACGGAATGACAGTGGCGATGGGCGAGGCCGTAGAATCGACAACGTAGGCCAGTTCCTCGTGCGCGACGTTCTCCTTGTCGGCAACCGGTCTCACGGTAGTACCGGTCAGTACCGTGCTGATCGTGCCGCCCTGGTGGAAAATGACGCCCATCAGCCATGCAAAGAACAAGGCCGACCGACGGGACTTCACGTGGTTTCGCGAAACGTAGTCCGCAAAGTGCCAGGCGCCACCGTTGCGGTTCCAGATTCCGAGCAAGCCGCCCAGCGCCCACAGGTACACAAGCAGTATTTCCGCGAAACGCGTGGTGCCAATACTGGGGATCAGGAAGTGCCGGACGATATTCTCCTGGCCCGATGCGAGACCGCCGACGACGACACCCATGAATAACGCGAAAATGACGTTGCGGGTTGCAAAACAGATCACCAGTGTGGCGAGCGCCGGTGCAAGCGACATGGGGCCGTAATGCCCCGCCGTAGCTATTTCCGCAGGATCCTGCTTTGCCGCCCAGGCAGCAACCAGCACACAGAACGCGACCAGTAGAATCCAGGCGTATTTGCGCAGGTTCAGTCGCACCGGGGTTTCGCGATGATTTTGCCGGGCAGCGCGCCGGTGTGGCCGTCATCAACGATGAGGACACCGCCGACAAGTACATAAGCGATCCCCACCGACAATGCTGTCGGATTGCGGTAGTCGGCCACAGGCCGGAATTCTTGGGGATCGATAATCGCGATATCGGCAACGTATCCCGGCCTGAGATAGCCTCGGTCGCAAAGGCCGAAGGTGTCGGCGACGAGTCCGGAGCTGCGGTGAACAAACTGTTCGGCACTCATCAGTTTTCGCTCTACGACGAAGTCGCGCCACGCTTTCGGGTATGTGCCGTATAGCCGCGGATGGCCGGATGAGCCGTCGGACCCCGTCATTACCCATGGTTGCACGGCGAGACGATCGATGTCGTCGCGGTGCATAACGAACGATGCGATGGAAGGGTCGTCGTCAAGGACAAGGTCGATCGCTGCAACGAGTGGATCCTGATTCGTCAATGCCGCAACGTCGGCCAGCGTCATGCCGACGTACTGATTGTCGGCTGCGGTTATCAGCATGGCGCCCGGGCCGCCACGCAGCCGCAGGTTGTTCCGCATTTCCTCTTCGATGCCGGGAAAAAGCTCAGGGTCTGCGAGGCGCCGTCGCATCATTTCCTTTGAGTCGGCCATGACCCACTTCGGTATCAGTGCATTGCTGAAACGGGTTCCGGATGCCTCCCACGGATATTGGTTGGCGGTAACATCGAGACCGTCGCTGCGCGCCTGCTCAATGCGGCCTACAATCTCGGTACTCTTGCCCCAGACGTCTTCGCCCAGCGCCTTCAAGTGCGATATGTGAGCGGGAATGCGGGCCTCGCGGGCAACATGGATGACTTCGTCAAGCGATGCCATCAAACCGATGCCGTGGCTGCTTTCGGAACGGATGTGCGAATCGTAGATTCCACCGTATTGGCTCGCGACTGCGGCGAGTGCAACCACTTCTTCGGTCGGTGCGTACGAGCCTGGCGCATAAAACAGTCCGGACGAGATTCCGACGGCACCGTCGCGCATGGCTGACTCGATCAAAGCCTTCATCGCGTCGAGTTCCGCAACTGTAGCCTTGCGATCGGCCATACCCATAATTTCCTGGCGCACTTCGCCATGCCCGACAAACCAGCCGATGTTCGGGCCAAAACCGTTCTCGCGTAGTTCCTCGAAGTTTTCGTCGCGATTCGGAACACCGCGGCCATCGTTGCCGATGAAGACCGTTGTTACGCCTTGCATCAAGTAGTTGAGGCCGGCGCGCGTCTGCGGCTTCGACAAGCCACTGCGAGCGTGCGTGTGCGGATCGATAAACCCGGGCATGACGAGCTTACCGTGTGCATCGATGACCCGATCGGCAGGTGCAAGAGGATCGGCGTCCATGGACACGATGCGACCATCGGCGATTCCTATGCTGGCAGCAACCGGCACACCGAGGGAGCCGTCATAAATCGTCCCGTTGTTGATCAGCACATCGTAGGCAATATCGCTGGATGCGCACGACGTCAGCAGCATAGAGGCAAGCAGGACTGGTAGTCGCAACTCAATACTCCTCGGCCAGCATCAGCATCATGAGTTCTTCGGCAAACACGGCGGCGGCGGCCTGCGCGGCGGCCCGGTCGGTTTCGTCACCCACTTCGTAGGTGGACGCCGGAATGCCGTAACGGTGGTAGATGTAATTCTTGGAAACCCCAATCCGGTCCGTTGGGTTTTCGTCATTGTCGAACTCGTAATTCTCGATACGGCTTCTGGCCTTGTCGAGCCAGCGGCGCGTGAATCGCGGCGGTTGTGTTTCGCTGTCTTCATCCTGGGTGTAAAAGACGTTGCGCTGCGTCGAGTGAAAATCAAGAAAAACCCGTGGTTGCCGGCCCTCCTCGTCGAGGGTATCGAGCAGCGTTTTGATTAGCCGGGTTTCGGGTTCCCTGAACGGCCCCCAATCGCGGTTCAGGTCTGTGCCGTTCAGGTTGTGCCGCCAGTTGCCGCCCACAATTCCATCGGGGTTGAGCATCGGAATCGCTACGATCCCGAATCGGTCGCGAAATTGCCGTGCGAGCTCGGTGTCGTCGTGCAGCGCTTCAAAGAAACTGAAAAATGCGAATGCACCGGAAACCTCCGGCGGGTGCTGCCGACCCACCAGGAACAATACGTCTTTGTGTTCGTCGCCGGAGCGCAGCATTGAGATGGGCAAGCCACCACGCGACAAGCCAAGTACCGAGAGGTGTGCAGACGTTTCGGCGTCCTGTTTGCGATTCCACGCCTCATAGATTGGCGGGGTAATCAATTCTTGCGCCGAAACCCAGATATCGGCGCCTGCGATTGGCACAGTGAACGTTGCACGCTGTCCGTCGGCCGAAATCTCGACTTTGCTGCTGTCGATGGCGCGCCAGTGAATGCCGTCCGTGCTGAGTTTCGGGACATAGCGATGATGTCCTCCGAAGTAGCGAAGCACGATATTCGCCTCGACCGGGGCCGGCGCCGAGAGTTGGAATGCGAACCAAGGACTGTCATTGATGTACCCATCGTCCTCTGGCCGGATACTCAGTATGACTTCGTCCTGTGCGATAACAGCGCAGCGTCCACGGCGCGCGCCTGCGAAATCGTCGAGGACCCGGAACGCGCCGGTATCGCATGGCGTCCCGCTTCGAAAGACGGCAACCTGTTGTGCGCAGCCTGCGAACAGAAGGGCGAGTGCCAGCACGACGAGCGGGTTTTGATGTTGCATCATGTTTCTCAGTGCGTCGTTGTTGTTATCGAGTTGCTCACTGTCTCGGCGGTTGCACATGCCAGCGTCCAGCCGAGCATACCGTGGCCCGTATTCACGTAGAGTCCGTTGATCCTGGTTTTGCCGACCCGGGGCTGACCGTCCGGTGTCAACGGACGGAATCCGCCCCAGCCATGGTTGTCCGTTGCTGCGTAATCTGCAGCAAGCGGTGCGCACTCCCGGGCCGCCTGCAGCAGATTCGCGATCCGTGACGCATCGCGGTGTCTGCTGAGCCCGTGGAAATCCGCAAACCCGGCAACGCGAAGGTCGCCATTGATGCGGCTGAATACGATGCGTCGCTGCATGGAAGTTACGGAAACCATCGGTGAGAACTCGCCCGGCGGTAACGTTACGCTGTAGCCGCGGACCGGATAAATATTGGTTTTCAACCCGAGTGGTCGCAACAGTGACTCCGAATGTACGCCGGCGCAAACGACTACGGCATCCGCCACGAGGCGATTGTCGCCTGTGCTGACTGACCGGCATAGGCCGTGTTCCACCTCGATGCGCTCGATCGGCTGTCCCATGCGAAACTGTACCGACCCCTGGTTTTCCAGCCAGGTGCGCAACCCATGCGAAAAGAGGCGTGCGTCAGCAACGTCGTCGTTCTCAGAAAACACGGCGCCCTCGAACTCATCCTGCAACGCGCCCAGGGCGGGCTCGATAGCCAGTGCTTCGCGTTTTCCAATGACGTGTACTTCGCAGCCGAGGTCTTTCTTCATCTGCGATGAGGCGCGCGCGTTGCGCACGTCGCCCGCGTTCGCCAGGAGGACCAGTTTGCCCGCGCCACGGTAGCTGAATTCGAACGGTGCCTGTGCGCGCAGGTCATGCATAAGCTCGGAGGAACGCATAGCGATGCGTAGCAGCCCCGCGGTGTTTCGTTGCGCCCGGCGCATTGTGCATTGGCTGAGAAAGCGGGCACTCCAGGGAAACAGGCTGAGGGTCAGGCTGAGTTGCATTCCGGGTTCGCGTCCCGCCAGGATGGCCGGAATACTGGCCAGTACGCGCGGGCTGGCCAGCGAATCGGTAAAACTCCAGGATAACTGCCCCGCATTAGCATGACTTGCGCCGCTCGCAACCTCGCGGGAACCGTCCACAACCGTGACCTGACAGCCCTTCCGGGCCAGGAAGTAGGCGGTCGTTATGCCAATGACTCCGGCGCCTATGACGATGACGTTCATAGGCGCCGATACTAAGTAGCTGTGTCGACCGCCTTCAAATGACCATTGTTGTGCTTCGTATAGCCCGGGTCTATGGGGTACGCCGGGCGAGGTACTCCCTGACGCTGTTCTCGAGGTGCGCCATGAAGTTTCGGGCTGTCAACGACAACGGCAAATCACTGAGGTGCAGCGCGACAATGGCAAATTTCAGCTCGGGTCGCAAAGGCAGAATGCGGAGATGGGCCGGGTCGCCGGATCGTGCGGTTACCTCGTCGGCGATCGTGATACCGGCGCCGCGCGCCGCCAAGGCAGTGGCGACGTGGTAGGTTTCGGATCGAGCAACGATGGTCAGCTCGTCTTCGACCGGACCGAGGTAGCTCGACAGGATACGCCCCAGCGGGCCCCGGCTGTTCAGGCCGATGACCGGGAATCCGCGAAGATCAGCGGCTGTGAGAGATGCCTTGTCGCCGAAGTCGAATTCGGGAGATGCGACGACGACAAAGCGGCTTTCGGCGATGCAATGCACATCGATTCCGGCGGTCGCCGGCGGCTCAAAAGCAAGCCCTATGTCGATTCGGGATTCCAGCAGTGCTGTCGTCAATTCCTCAAAATGCAGTGTTTCGACCTCGAAGACCACGTCCTTGTGGTTTCTTCTGAAACTCGTGATGGCGTGCGGCAGTATCCCCATGCCAAACGCCGGCGTGCCGGCAATCCGAATTACGCCGGTATCACCACCTCGCAGGTTGGCGGCCACCTGCTTCAGGCGGTCGACGTCCCGGTAGACGGTCGCAACGTGCGAAAACAGCCGATGCGCCTCGGGCGTTGGAACAAGCTTTCCCTTGACCCGGTCAAACAGCAGGTAGCCGAGTTGCTGCTCAGCGTGCGCCAGCACTTTCGACACGGACGGTTGCGAGACGTTGAGCAGCTCGGCGGCCGCTGTCATGGACCCCGAAGAGTACACGGCGTGAAAAACTTCAATCTGTCGAAGACGCATTGGTGACCTCCCTAGGATAGTATAGCCAGTGGTTATGGGGCGCGGAAACGATGCTATTGGCTAGCGCGCGAACGCCCTGATAGCTTTGCAGGACGTCTCGCTACAGAAGACGATGAACTACAGTTTCAGGGGGCAAAACATGCAACATCCGACGCACTTCGGCGAGCTGATTCGCCGACTCCTGGCGTTCGCCACGATAGGCGCGGCGCTGCCATTTTCGCAGGCGCTGGCGCAGGAGGAAGCAGATGACGAGATCGAGGAGATCACCGTCACCGGTTCGCAGATTCGCGGCGCGGCGATCAACTCGGCGTTGCCGGTTTCCGTGCTGTCCGTCGAGGATATCGAGGCGTTCGGTATTGACTCGGGCGACGAGCTGCTCGACTTCCTGCCGGAAAACGGCAACAACTTTTTCAATGAGGCTGAAAACATCTCGGGCGGCGTCAATGCAGCGCGTGGTGACGTGGGCGCCTTCAACCTGCGCAGCATGGGCACGGGCAACACGCTCGTCCTGCTGAACGGACGTCGACTGGTGCAAGCGCCGCAGTACCAGACCGAGGAGGTGGGCGGCAGCTTCGTGCCGGTCAACACGGTCAACTCGAATACGATTCCGGTGTTCGGCGTGCAGCGCGTCGAAGTGCTTCGTGAAGGCGCGTCGGCCATTTACGGCGCCGACGCGGTGGCCGGCGTGGTCAACACGGTTTTGAAGAACGACCTCGAAGGCTTTTCGATCCGGACCAAGATCAACGACTACGAACATGTTTCCCGCCAGGACACCAACATCACGTTTGAGTGGGGCAAGGACTTCAACGGCGGCGCAACCAACGTCGGCGTGTTCTTCAACTGGCTGGATCGCGGTCGCGTCAGCGCGCATGAAGACCCGCGCTGGGCCGATTCCGATTTTCGCAGCCGCATCCCGGCGGGATCCCCTTGGGAAGGCTCAACTTCGTTCCGCAACAACAGCATCAACTCGCTGTACGGGCAGTTCGACGTGCGTACCAGTGCGTCGGGCCAGGGACTGAGCGGTACGCTGACCGATTCCAGCGGTGAATTCGAGACCTACCCGATCGGCGATCCGCGCTGCCAGTACACGATCAACCAGTACATTTGCGGTGGCATCGACGGTCAGGGCACTTACCGCTACAACCTCAACGAGTTCCGCGACCTCAACTCCGAACTCGAACGCGCCAGCCTGTTTCTCTACATCAATCACGAGATGGAGAACGGCGTCGAAAGTTTTACCGAGTTTTCGGCCTATGACTACGACAGCAACCTGAGCCGTCATCCGTCGGCGTCGTTCAGCACGGTGAAACTGCGCGTCGCCGCTGACAACTACTACAATCCGTTTGGTCCATGCGGCTCGCCGAACCGCTTGCCGGACGCCCTGATTCCGGGCGTGACCTGTGACGGCCTCGAACTCGAAATTGACAACTATCGCTTTGCGGAAGTGCCGCGCATCGTCGACAACTCGGGCGACACGTTCCGTGTTCTGCAGGGTTTCCGCGGCCAGCGCGGTGACTGGGACTGGGAGTCTGCGCTGACCTGGTCGCGGGCACGTGCCGACGACATTACGCGCAACCGGGTTTCGAATACGCTGATGCAGGAAGCGCTCAGCGATCCCACGCCGGCGGCGTACAACCCGTTCAGTGGTGGCGTCGATTCAAACATCGAGCGCGCATTGATCGACGTGTATCGTCTTGGCGAAACCGAGCTCCGCATGCTGGATGCCAAGCTGTCCAACGCCGAACTGTTCCAGATGCCGGCCGGACCGGTTGGTTTCCTGGCGGGTGCCGAGTACCGTGAAGAGTCGTTCAAGGACGACCGCGATCCGCGGCTTGACGGTCGCATCGTGTTTACCGACTGGCAGGGTGACACCTATCCGTTCGTATCGGACGTCGTCAACTCGAGCCCAACCCCGAGCAGTCGTGGCGAACGCAACGTGATCTCGCTGTTCACGGAATTTGCCATTCCGCTCTTCGATACCTTCGATGCACAGGTCGCGATCAGGCATGAGGACCTCTCCGATACCGGTAACACGACCGTGCCGAAGATAGCGCTGGGCTGGCAGGTGTTTGAACCACTGTTGCTGCGAGCGTCGTGGTCGGAAGGCTTCCGCGCACCGAACCTCGTCACGATCAATGAAGAGATCGTTGCGCGTCAAAACACACGAACCGACTGGGCATGTCGCTATGCGGCCGAGTTTGGTGGCGATCCGAACGAGGACACCCTGGACTGCCGCAATTCGACACAACGTATTGCGCAGGGCAGCAAGAACCTGAAACCGGAGAAGTCCGAGAACTTCTCTGTCGGTTTCGTGCTCGAGCCGATCGAAGACCTGATGGTCACGTTCGACTACTGGTCGATCGAGAAGACCGACACGATCGGATTGTTCGGCGAGGAAAACCACACGTTGCTGGATCTCTACCTGCGGCTGCAGGCGGGCACCTCGGATTGCGCGGCATTCGCCGGCAATACGGCGGTGGTGCGCGACGACGTCGACCCGAACTACCTGCCGTTTTACGCGGCAGCCGGTATCTGCCCGGCGGGTGACATTCGGTTTATCAACGACGAATACGCCAACCTGGATACGCGGACGGTGGAAGGCTTCGATGTCGGCATCTATTACAACATCGACACCGCGATCGGTAACTTCAACGTGCGATACGTCGGCTCGTTCCTGCAGAAGTTCGAGCAGGAAGCAGGCGGTGACTCTGCGACATTGCTTGCTGCGCAGGAATCCGGACAGATCCCGATCAACTACCCGATTGCGGGTTTTGCCGACCTGATTGGCAAGGACGGCAACCAGGAAGATCGCATGAACCTGAGCGTCGCGTACAACAAGGGCGAGTTCGGTGCGTCAGTAACGGGTTATTACATCGGTGGCTTTTACCAGGATTCGCTGACGCTGAGCGATGGCACGCGCTACGAAATCCCGTCGATGACGACGTACAACGCGAAGTTCGACTACACGTTCCGCCCGTCAGACAACTACAGCTTCCGGGCTCGTCTCGGTGTCAACAACCTGACTGACGAGCGTGCACCGCTGGCGGATCGGTTCTTCGGCTACTTCGCCGACGCGCACCGTGACCTCGGCCGGTACTACTATGTCGATCTCCGGCTGACGTTTTGATCGAAGTGAGAAGCAACAAACGAAAAGGGGGCTTTGCCCCCTTTTTGTTTTTCCTGGCACTCGTTTCTGCGGTCGGGTGCAGCGCCGCGTCGGATGCGCTCAAGCCGCAGCAACCCGCCAGGGTCCTGTTCGTCGGCAACAGCTTCACCTACTACAACAACAGCCTGCACAACCACTACCGCCGCCTGGTCCGCGCAGCCGAGATTGAATTCGATCGTGCGCCGCGAGTTCGTATCATGACGATTTCGGGCGGGCACCTGCCCGAACACGCGGGCGGAATCGAGGCGATGCTGACATCGGAAGACTGGGACGTCGTCGTCATGCAGGGCCACAGCCTGGGGCCGATCAGCGAGGACACGGCGGGCCCGTTTCAGGATGCCGCGAGGCGTTATGCGGCGCTGGCACGGGACAATGGGGTCGAGCCGGTGTTCTTCATGACCTGGGCCTATTCCGGCAAACCGGAAATGACACAGGCACTGTATGCGGCGTACTCGGGTATTGGCAACGAACTCGACGCTCGAGTCGTGCCGGTCGGGCTGGCCTTCGAACGCGTCACCCGGGAGTTTCCGGATATCGCGTTGCGAATCGCGGACGCGCGGCATCCTTCACTGGCCGGAACCTACCTCGCCGCATGCACGTTCTTCGCGGTGCTCAATGAGCGGTCACCCGAAGGATTGCCCTATGCCGCCGGGCTGGACGCGGAGACGGCCACAATACTGCAGCGGGCCGCGTGGGAGACGACAGAGCTTTACCGGACCAGGGACGTGCGATGAGGGTGCTTGTCGCGGTTCTGCTGTTGACGGCGTCGATGACGGCGGGGGCGGAGTCCAGCGAATGGACCTTCGATGACTGGGACGGGCCGTCTTTTCCCGTGCATCTGTATGTGCCGGACTCCGGCGCGGAGACTGCACCGGTCGTGATCGTCATGCACGGCGCGAGTCGCGACGTTGAACGCTATTTTCGTGACTGGCGGGCGCTCGGTGAGAAACACGGTCTGGTGATTGTTGTGCCGTACTTCAGCAAGCACCGGTTTGACGGCTCGACGCGATACAACCTGGGGTTCGTGTTCGATCCGGATACGAACACGATGCGGCCGGAGCCAAAGTGGACATTTTCGGCCATCGAACCGATGTTCGATGCCGTCCTCGAAAGAATTGGCGGGCAGCAGCGCGGCTATGCGATCTACGGTCATTCGGCCGGGTCGCAGTTCGTGCACCGCTTCATGTACTATAAGCCGGGCGCGCGGGCGCATCGGTTTATCGCGGCGAATGCCGGCTGGTACACGCTGCCGGTCGACGAGTTCGAATACCCGTACGGGCTCGACGGGTCCGGGATCGAAAACGACGCGGTGGCGGCGTTGCTGGCGAAACCGCTTGTCATCCTGCTGGGCCGCGAGGACACGGACAACAACGCGCCGAAGCTCAGGAAGACGCCGGAGGCGCTGGCGCAGGGGCCGAACCGGCTGGCGCGTGGCCTGACGATGTACCGCAGCGGTAAACGTCGGGCGGAGCAGCTCGGCGTCCCCTTCAACTGGAAACTCTGTATGGTGAAGGGGGCGGACCATGACAACGCCAAGATGGCGCCGGTCGCCGCCGAGCTGCTGTTGCAGGACGTAAGACATTAGTTGATCAGACGGCCAAATCGCACATCGGCAAGCTTGTATCGAACGAGGAGTCGGACCGTGGGTCCATTGGCAGACCTTACGATTGTGGAGTTTGCGGGGCTGGGCCCCGGGCCGTTTTGTGGAATGATGCTTGCCGACCTCGGTGCCGACGTAATTCGAGTCGAGCGCCCGGATGCGGGATCTGCAGCGGTTTCAGATCCCCTGGCAAGAAATCGGAAATCGCTTGCGTGCAACCTCAAGGATCCCGACGCTATTGAAGCGGTACTCAGAGTGATCGATACCGTCGATGGGTTGATTGAGGGATTTCGGCCTGGCGTGATGGAGCGGCTCGGGCTCGGTCCTGACGTGTGTCTTGAGCGCAATCCGGCGCTCGCCTATGGGCGTATGACGGGGTGGGGCCAGAATGGGCCGCTTGCACCGAGCGCCGGCCACGACATCAACTATATCGCGCTGACGGGAGCGCTCCACCTTATTGGCGAAAAGGGACGAAAGCCGGTACCGCCTATGAATTTCGTCGCAGATTTCGGCGGCGGCGGAATGCTGCTCGCTTTTGGCATGCTGGCGGCCATCATCAATGCCAGGGCCACGGGTAAGGGCCAGATCGTTGACGCTGCGATGCTCGATGGCGTCAACGCCATGATGTCGGTCGTGCACGGGTTGGGTCGTGCCGGGCTTCAACCCGATCAGACCGGGGCCGGTCTTCTGAACGGTGCGGCACATTTCTACAACACGTACGAGACGCGCGATGGCCGCTACGTCGCGATTGGCTCAATTGAGCCACAGTTCTACGAAATACTGATTGAGAAGGCGGGTCTCGATCGCGAGCGCTTTGGACCGTACGCGTTCAACGGGACGGCCGACAAAGCCGTGCGTCAAAAGTGGGCCGAACTGGAGGCCGAAATGGCCGAAGTGTTTCGCGAAAAGACTCTCGCCGAGTGGTGCGAGATAATGGAGTGTACTGATGTGTGCTTTGCTCCGGTGCTGACGATGGCAGAGGCGTACGAGCATCCGCACAACGTGGCTCGCGATGCATTCGTCGATGTGGGCGGCAGCCAGCAGGCGGCGCCAGCGCCTCGTTTCAGCAGAACACCCAGTTCGCCACCGCAGCCCGGCGTCGCTCCAGGAAGCAACTCACGTGAAGTGCTGTCGGCCGCCGGTCTGACGGCAAGAGAAATCGATGCACTGTTGAATTCGGGTGCGGTAACGCAGCGTGAGTGCACAGTCAGGGACAATTGCTAGAGAAATCACAATTAGGCGATCGAGATCGAGCTATGCGTATCAGGCGAGAACATACACTGGGAAAAGTCGAGGCGCGCCGCCGCGTCGAGGGCATATCGGACACGCTGGCGACAAAGTACAACCTGAAGTCGCGCTGGGACGGTGACGACCTGAAGTTTTCGGGATCCAGCGTCAATGGCTGCATTGCCGTTGCCGACGACTGCGTCGACGTTGACGTGAAGCTGGGCTTCGCCCTGATGATGCTGGAAGGTACAATCCGCTCGTCGATCGAGGATGCGATGGACCAGAACCTGTCCTGACCCGACAGGCAACGACTCAACCGGGAGAGTTATTAATGAGTAATGTCAGTGACAAGGGGTTCGTCCCCACCATCCTGCTGTGCTTCTTTTTGGGCTGCTTCGGCGTGCACCGCTTCTACGTCGGCAAAGTCGGTACCGGCATCCTGCAGCTCCTGACGCTGGGCGGCCTTGGCATCTGGACGCTGATCGACTTCATCATGATCATCGTCGGGTCGTTTACCGACAAGGGCGGTCGCTTCATCAAACCCGGCAACTAGCCGACCGCCAAACAACGGTTCGTCGCACCGACGAACCGTTTCACCGCAAAGTACGGCACTTTCGACCGGTGCCGCCTCACTAACCCTGTCTGCGTTGGCGGACTGGCCGCCGGCGCGTATCAGGGGATTCCAATGAAGACGAAAGTGTCACTGACGCTGCTATGCCTGTTGGCGGCGAACGTAGTGTGTGCGGAGAACTTCACAGAGCGAAACACGGACAGGGCCAAGGCAATTATCGACGCCGCGGTCGAGGCGCATGGTGGTACGGCGTTGCTCGACGACCTGCGCACGCTCGTGGTCAAAACGCACACTGTCAATTACTCGGTGGACCAGAGCCGCGGCACCGATGCACCGTGGGACAAGTCCGAGAATACAAGCCTCGACGCGATCGACATCGAGAACTCGGTCTACGCCAACCACAACAAGGGATCGGGCGGCGGATTCGAGAACAATGGCGGGACGATCATCAATGGCGACGCCAGTTACCAGCTCAACTTCCGTGCCGGTACCGTGCAAAAAATTTCCGAGCCCGATTTTGCGACGACGTCCGGGCCGTTCGTGCGGGTCACGCCGGCATTGTTGTTGCGCACGTTGAAGGAACGCGAAGCCAACGCACACTTTCTCGGAGAAACGTCGGTTGACGGAACGGACTACAACGTCATCGGTTTCTCGATGACGGTCGGCCCGGCCATCAGCCTGTATTTCGAGAAAGGCAGCAACCTGCTGCGCCGCAGCGAACGCGTGTTTCCCGGCTTCGGACTCGTCGAGTATCGCTTCGACGACTACGAAACACGTAACAACGTGCCACACAACCGGCAGTTCACGCTGTACCTGAACGGCGACGTCAACATGGAGCGCGAGATCGTTTCGGTTGCCGTCAACGAGTCGATCGATGATTTGCTCGAGGTGCCCGAGGCGCTGGTCTCGATTCCCGAGCTTGCCCCGGATCCGCTGACGCGGCAGGCGCTGGCGGATGGCGTCTGGTTGATCGGCGGCAGCGGCACGTACGCGATGTTTGTCGATATGGGCGAGTACATCTTTGCCGCCGGCGGCACGGCCGGCGTGGATGACCGGATTGAGCTGTTACGCGAAGTCGTCGGCGACAAGCCGATACGCTACGGCATGATGACGCACCACCACTTCGATCACGTGGTCGCGGTGCCGGTCTACGAGCAGGAGGGTGCCACGGTCATCGCGGCGACGGCGCACGAGCGCATCGTCCGGCGCGCTGCGTCGGATGGCGAAAACCTGAGGACAAAGCTGGTGGACGACAAGTTGGTTCTTGAGGCAGGCGGCCGCCGCGTGGAGATTGTCGATATCGGTCCAACGGCCCATACCGAGCACCTGCTCGTTGCCTGGCTGCCACAGGACGGCATCCTGTTCGAGGCGGACCACTTCGCGATGCCGCGTGTCGGCCCGGTACCGCCGGCCGTGACGTCAACAAAGACCTTTGCAAAAGCGCTGGCCAGGGCGGGACTGGAGGTGAAGAAGATCGTGTCGGCACACAGCCCGGTACCGGGAACGCCGGAAGACCTCGAAGCAGCGCTGACTCGCGAGGAGTTCCAGGCGAGCCGCTAGCGCTCGAACACGGTTTTTCCGCCGACCACGGTACGCAGCACATTGGTCCGGACAATTTCGTCCGGACCGATTTTCGTCAGGTCCTGGTCGAGCAGCACGAAGTCCGCCAGCATGCCGGGGCGTAGCCGGCCGCGATTGTCTTCGTCAAACGAGGCATACGCGCCTTCAACCGTATAGGCGCGCAGGGCTTCTTCGACGGTGATTTTTTGTTGGGGCACCCAGCCCTCCGGGTGGTCGCCGCCGAGAGTTTGCCGGGTCACGGCGGCATGGATGCCGAGAATCGGCGACGCCGGTGCGACGTACCAATCGCTGCCGAATGCGACGCGCGCGCCACTGTCAATCAGCGACCGAAAGGCGTAGGTCGTTTCTGCGCGCTCCGGTCCGATGACGCGTTCGGCCCAACGGCCATCGTCAATGGCGTGGTAGGGCTGCATGCTGGCAATGACATCGTGTGCGGCAAAGCGCGGCAGGTCGTCGCGGTGAATGTGCTGTGCATGTTCCATGCGGAAGCGCCGGTCGCGTTCGCCGTTCGACTCGACGACGTCGAGGTAGATATCGAGCAGGTCTCGAATCGCGCTGTCGCCGATGGCGTGAACGACGATGTGCAGGCCGGCAGCGTCGGCGTCGCGCACCCAGGTGCGCATGTCGTCTACCGAATTAATAAGAAAGCCACTGTCGTCCGGGGCATCGGTAAACGGCTCGAGCATGGCCGCTGTGTGGGAGCCCAGCGATCCGTCCATGAAGCCCTTCAGGACACCGGTCCGCAACACATCGTCGCCGCGACCCTGCTCCTCGACATCGGCGGCGAGTCGCTGCCACTCGGACAGCGGCACGGCCGCGTAAATCCGCGTGGTGAGGGCGCCGCGGGCGTGCGCCTCGCGAAACACGGCGACGCTGTTGAAATTGCCCATGTCGTGAATCGTCGTTACACCGTTTGATGCGAGGTATCTGAGTGCCGCATTGAGCTGCCGTTGCCGGCGCTCCGGGCTGTGCGGCGGTACCGCGTTGATGACGGGATTCATGGCGTTGTCCTTGAGGACGCCGGTCGGCCGTCCATCGGCGTCGCGCACGATCTCGCCGCCGGCCACATCGGGTGAATCTGCGTCGACGCCTGCGCGCGACAGTGCCAGAGAGTTAGCCAGCGCCATGTGCCCGTCGAGGCGAAACACCCAGACAGGGTTTTCCGGTGTCAGGTCGTCAATCCACTCGCGGGTAGGGAGCTCACCTCCCCAGGCCTCGTGATCCCAGGCGCCGCCGAGAATCCAGTCACCCGGCTCGATGGTGTCGACATAGTCGGCAAAGCGTTGCCGGAACTGTTCACGACTGGTGACGTCACGAAGCTGTACGGATTCGAGCGCTTCGCCGCCATCGAGAAAGTGAACGTGGGTGTCGATGAACCCCGGCACGATCATCTGTGCACCGACGATCTTGTCCGTCTCGTCGCCGACAAAAGGTGCGATATCCTCGTTACTGCCGACGGCGACGATGCGATCGTCCGAGATCGCCATGGCCTGTGCCCAGGGCTGTTCGTCGTCGCCGGTCCAGATACGGGAATCGGTGACAGCGAGCGTTGCAACCGGTTTTGTCGTGCTGTCGTTCCGCGGCGAACAGGCCGCGAGACCCAGGGAAAGGAGAAAAATGAGGACAAGTGCCAGGCGCATGACGGTGCTCCATGTGTTGTCGCTTTCGCCGCTATGTTCTGGTGAACCCGCCATGTAGAATGGGTCCAGAACCGCCCGCGGAGCAACAATAATGATAAAGAACAATGAGCCCGGATCTTATCGAAATTGTAGCGCTGGCATCCGGCTGCCTGAACTCCAATAGCCTGTAGTATTTGGACGTTGACCTTGTTGCCGGCGTGCGCCGCAAGCAGGAGCTTATTGTGACTGACGAGCGACAGGAAGAGCGGAGCTTTCTGCAGGAGTTGCTGCGACGTCATGTCGTCAGCAGCGCAATCGCGTACGCCGTTGGCGCGTGGGTGCTGATCCAGGTCGTTGATGTCATGGGCCCGGCCTATGGCGCGCCCGAGTGGACCGTCCGCGCCTTGTCCACCGTCATGCTGCTGCTGTTCCCGGCCTTCCTGGTCTTTACCTGGGAGTTCGACGTCACGCGGCGCGGACTGCAACGCACCGGCGACGACCTTGATGCAGGACTCAGCGCGCGTCCGTGGTTTCGTCGCTCGATTGTCGGCGTCATCACGGCGGCGTCGCTGGGTGCTGTCTGGTTTACGTGGACAACCGGCGTCCTCACTGACGCCGTTCCTGTAAAGAGTGACGAGTTTCCGAAAGTCATTGCTGTCGACGGTTTTCAGGCGTTTACCGACGATGAGTCCGCATGGCTAGGGGACGGTATTGCAAACCTCGTGCGCGACAACCTGGCGCAGTCGCGCTACCTGCGTGTCGTGTCACTGCGACGCTGGCAGGCACTCCGGGAACAGGGGACCGATCCGCTCGAAGTCGCGGCAGACGCAGGAATCACGTACCTGGTGCAAGGTGAGATCATCGGTAGCCGAAGCGGCCACGTGCTCACCGTTCGGCTGACCGATACGCGTGACGGCGAGCAGCTTGACGCGCAGACGTTCGAAGTCGCGGATGGGGTTTCGCTGCTGGACAGGGCGACGGCCGTTGCCCAGGGGGCGCGAGCACGATTGAAGATACCGCTGGAAGAACGTGTCGATGTTTTCGCTGCCGACCACGCTGCGGAAAACCCGTCCGCCTATCGCGCGTTCGTTGGTGCGCTGGATTACTGGAACAGTTTTCACTACTCGGATGCGGCACGGCTGTTTGAGGCTGCGCTCGACCTTGAGCCGAATTTCACAATGGCCCGCTATTACCATGCGTGGAGCCTCGCATCGCAGGATCAGCTGGCCGAAGCGGTGCGGCAGCTGGAGATTGCTGCGGCAACAGAGTCACTGAATCCACGAGACAAGTTGTACATCGACGCGCTGAAGTCATTGCTCGAAGAAGGTGGTACAACAAACTACCGGGAACTCGTCGAGCAATACCCGAACGATACCGAGGCGCGGCAATTGCTCGCGGAGGCGTACGCGCGCGCCTATGACGATCAGAATGCCTTGCGGCAGTATGAGGCATTGGCGCAGCTGGAGCCGGAGGTCCAGACGGGTTGGAGCGGCGTCGCCTACTACCAGGTCCAGCTGGGCAATTATTCTGCTGCGCGACCGGCTGTTGAGAAGTTCATGGCGTTGGCACCGGACAATGCAAATGCCTATACATTGCGCGGTGATGTCAACCGGGCTGAGGGGCGGTTCGACGAGGCAAAGGCCGACTATCGCCGTGCGCTCGAACTCGCGCCCGAGCTTGCTGACGCGGCGGTTTCGCTGGCGCGGACCAGCTATCTCGAGGGCGATTCCGACGAGGCGTTGCGACAATTCGACGCGTTGATCAGGGATGAAGGTACTGTGCCTCGATATCGCCTGGATGCCGCTTTCGAAGCCGGTGGAATTCTGATGGCGAAGGATGATCCGCAGCCGTACGTCGACTACCTCGACCTCCTGAACCAGCAGTTTGTCGATTCCGAAATCTTCTATGCGAAGGCACTTGCAGAAAAGGCGCTGGCGACGATGGCTATGACCGGCCCGACGGAGGACGTCGTGCGCATCGTCGAAGAATCGATCGACAATTCTCCGGGCGTGCCGACCCGGTACCTGTTTGCCAAGGCACTCGTTGAATTGGAGGCAAATGACCTCGAAGCGGCCTCGCAGACGGCGGCGGCTATTCGTGATTTTGCCTTGCCTGCGGAGGACCCGGATCGTACAGAGGACAAGGCTGCTGACTACCTGCAAGGCGTTGCCGCCGCCAAGCGCGGCGACCATGATCAGGCGCTGTCTTTGTTACAGCGTGCGGTCGATGCGGATGGCTACCAGTATCGCCACTACGCTCTGGAGCTCGCCCGCGTCCATATCGCACTCGGTGCGATCGGTGAGGCGCGAGACCTGTTGCGGGTTGTCGCCGATGATCTGGATTTCGCGCAACCGCGCCTCGATCTTGAGGCGGATAGAGCAGCCGCACGGGCACTCATCGAGAGGTTGTAGAGAAAACGGCCCGGCGCGGCTCCATTATGTAAAGTCTCACACGGGAGCAACCCGGTTTGGGGGTATTGTAGAAGCACAACAACAACAGATCGTAGGGGAAAACAATGCGAATTACTTTGAATGTAGTAGCGGTTGCGATCGCGATCAGCCTACTGTCGTTCTCTACGGCCAACGCGTCGCACCTTGATGATGTCGAGATTCGTTTCGACAGTCCGACGCAGCTGAAGTACTGGAGCTGGAAAGAGCGGCGGTTTGTGACGGCACCGACGTTGCAGCCACAAAGCGGCTGGCCGTTGAACATTACGTTGACCATCAGAAACGAGCTGGGTATTGCCATAGACAATGGCCTTCCTCCGTTTTTTCCGCGCAAGGGGCAAACAGGCTTCGTGGTCTTTGACGATCCTGACGGTTGCCTCGCGATGGACTCGGTCGAATGGGCACCGGTCAATGACCCTTGTGTTGATGCAAGCGGCAATCAATTGCCATCGGACGAGACGTTCCTGGAATTCACGCCCGATGTTGACGACATTGGTTTGCCCGATAGTTGGGGCAATGCCGATCGAATAGCTGCGCTGGTCGACGCGACCTCGGGCCGCCAGACTTTGAATCCGAGCGGCATGGAACCAACCAACATCGGTGCGTTTACATCCGGTGTGGATTCGAACGGAATCGAGGTTGTAGACGGTTACGGTAACGGTGCCGACGACGACATACCGGGATTAGTGCTGCTGACTGAACACGGCCAGGGCATCGTCTACAATACGGACGGTACGTTGCCCGCGACGAAAGAGCTGGTGAACATTGCCGGTTTCGTCAATTCGGTGGGCTATACCCTGAATAACCCCTTCAAGCGATCCACAATCAAGATTTCGATGATCGTTCCGCGACAACTTGTTGCCCCGGTAGTCATCGCTGACGAGTGTGTCGGAGATCCGGCAAGCACGACAGATCCGTGTGTGAACTGGTACAGCGTCGACGGCGCGGACTTCGTGCCGGCTGTCGATCTCGTCGGTTTCGAACCGACCACGGCATTCGCAGAGGGCTACAAGCCCATTTTCGAATCGACGAAGTACAAGGTGATGGCGATGGTCGTCAGTGGCACTGCTCCGGATACTGTCCAGGACCTGGCTGCACCGTATGGCGAGATCGATGAAGCCGATCTTGAGGCAATGGGCTACACGGTCATTGGGCGGAAAAAGACAGCAGAGTTCGACCAGTACGGTTCACATCATTGTTACGGTTTGAGCGGTTCGAATATCCTGTATTTCGATCTGGACGGCAATGGCATCGACCGTTTTGGAGACGTTTGCCCCGCCGGCGCGGGGAGTTTGTCGAGGCCGCCACGTTAGAAACAGAAAGTGCTCATTCAGCTGAGTGAAGTCTCTGGTATGATGCGCGTCCTGACACGCAGCGCCCGTAGCTCAGCTGGATAGAGTACTGCCCTCCGAAGGCAGGGGTCACAGGTTCGAATCCTGTCGGGCGCGCCAATCTTTTCAAATGGTTACGTGGCATTCGCTGTTTGGCGAATTGCCGCGGTGCCCATCTGGTGCCCAAGCGGTGCCCATTTCTGACGGCGAGCCTAGGCAGCCGATTCTCAATCTTATCCGTAAACTGCGTTGAAACCCCCGGCGGATGATTGGTGATTGCTTGGTTGGCAAAAAATTTTTCGACGATACCAACGTGGGCGAATTAACAGGAACGACAGGGTGGGCCCTTAATCGCAACAATCGGCACAGGTAGCAAACACCGTGGTCTCGACTAGGAAAGAGTGGAGTTAATTCCAAACTTTAATGTCCTTTCGCAGGAGATAAAGTCCTCGCGGCGCCCTCGCAGTTATGCTCTGCGAGGATTTGCGTCAGGCTTCTACCGTCACCTGATCGCCAGTTATTCAAATTGTCGGTATGCGCACTGGCGAACTTGATTGCCTCGATAACTATGACATCCTCTTGCGTTACCTCGCTAATTTTGGCCACAATTTCAGGCAACCGGTCAGGGTCTTGTACGGGTACTCCCGCCCGCACCAGCTTTTTGGCCGTCACGAAGTCGAATTTGCGCATCGCCCAGGTAACGAGATTGCCGTTTCTGTTATCTGAGAGGTCCGCGCCGCAGTCCAGAAGCGCGTCAATCAATTCGGTGTGACAGGCTGTTACCGCGTAGAATATCGGTGGAATACCGCTGGCGTTGCGGACGTCAACTGTTCGCGGCTCGTTCGTTAATTGTGCCAGCGCCTCGTCGTAATACTCGAGGGCAATCAAATCTCCCAGCCCGGGCTCTGCGCCAAACTCGACTAACAGTCTGCCGCAGGACCGTTGGAGACGCGCTACTGCGAAATCGAGTGGGCGCAGAGCCTCCTCGCCGTCGAGAGGCGCAATCGCCAGCTCCGGCTTCTGCTCGAAAATTTCCCTGAGTGTGGTCAGCGAATCCGGTTTGTCACCGTTCGCAAGCAAATTGCGAAATTCACCGGAAAAGTTCTGTGCCACGAGATCGGCGTCATCTTGGCGCTCGATTTCCTTAACTGCGGCGTAGAAATCCGACTTGGCCATTACGCCAATTGAGCGCCTAAGGATATTGCCATTTCGGAAGTACAGGAAAGTTGGCACGCTGCGAATGCCGAAACGTGCCGCTATCTGCGGTGCGTTGGAAGTGTCCAGTTTGCAGGTCTTGGGAAAGGCGTCGTCCGCAGCCAGCTCGTCGACAATTGGCGCCATTCTCTGGCACGCCATACAGCGGGGGCCGTAAATATCCACGAGAACGATCCCGTCAGCGTCAATTACCTCAGGGTCAAAGGTTTCCTCGGTCAATTCCAACGTCGTTGCTTGTGTCACTCGGCCGCAACCAGCACATACTGATCGCCCGAGTGGATGACTCTCAACGGGTAATTCAACTCCAGACCGGCCAGCATCGCTTCGACTTTGGCCAACTGGTACACGCCACCGATGCGCTCATCACCGAGATAATCATCTGCGATACGAATCTTCCGTGTGTTGTAACGGTTGTATTCGTCGACCAGTCGCCGCAGACTGACGTTGTCGAACCGGACTATGCCAATACGCCAGCTGTGGAAGTCTTCAATATTGGGTACTGCGAGCGTGGTGACCCCGGGCTCGTTATACGCGAAGGTGCCGACATACCCGCTACTCAACAGATCGGCGCTGGTATCAAGTGCAAGGTCCTTGGCCGCATGAATAGCAACCGTTCCCTCAACTACTGCGACCGTGGTTTCGCCGATATTCCTGTAGACATTGAACTCGGTGCCGATCGCCGTGACGTACCTGTCACCGACATCAATACTGAACGGCCGATTCGGATCACTGGCAACGTCGAAATACGCCTCGCCCTTGACCAGAGTCAGCGCCCGAATTTCATCGGTACAGCGAACGGTAATTTCCGAGTTCGTATTCAGGACGACTGCACTGCCATCGTCTAGCGCGATCGTCGTCTGCTCGCCAACAGCCGTCGCATACCGAACAACTTCAATCTGCGAAACGTCATGGGATATCCAGCCGAATAACCCGGCGCCAACGGCGACTATCGCAACGCCTGCGGCAATCATCCACCGTCGACTCATCCGGGAGTCGTCCGCACCAATCAGGCCGGCTGCGTCGAGATTCAAATCACCCGAGTCAGCCCAGAGGTCGAGCATCCGCTGGTATTCATCGCGATGGGCCTCATCCGCGTCAAGCCAGTCGTACAGGCGTTGTTCATCCTTCGCAGACATCGAGCCGGAATAGAGGTGCACGACAAACTCCGACGCCTGTCGTGCTATTTCGTCTTGCAGGTCACCCCTGCGGCGTGTTGCCATCACAGCAACTCCTTTCTCAGTTCAAGAAGCACGGCCGATATGTACTTCTCGACCGTGCTTACCGATACGCCGAGATCGTCGGCAATGTCGCGGTAACTCTTGTTGTCGCGCCGGCTCAGAATAAAGGCCCGGCGGTGTGTTGCCTTGACGCGCCGTAATGCGCACATCATCAGTGCCAGTTTCTGACTTGCCTGCAACTCTTCCTCTGGCGTGTCTACCCTTGTCGTCGGCTGTTCGTCGTCGTAACTGACGTGTTTGTCCTTTTTGCGAACTTTTGCACGCCGTACCGAATCTCGAATCAGGTTTGTCGCAATTGTAAACAGGAAGCTGCGCACAGCCTCAGGCCTCATTGCCAGTCGGTCATCGCAATCGTTAAGCTTTGACAGGCGGACAAAAACTTCCTGCATCAGGTCTTCTCGATCCGGCTCCAGCGCCAGCCTGGCACGCAGGAACCTGCGCAGTGCCGGACCGTGTTCTTCGAGCACGGATTCTATCACCTGCCGACGAGACGGCCGGTCCGCGAGATGCACAACATTGTTCGTCGATTCAGTCACGTTAATCGTTTACACGCGCCCGAGGGCCGATACCTCAATGATTTGTGTGGGGTTCGTCACACTTTCGACTCAAAAGACCTTGCGCACAGATACATATAGCATCCGGCCCCTGGGGTCCCGAGCCGCACCCGACAGGAATTTGCCGGCGCTCTGACCTCGTACGAACGATTCGGCCACCGTATCCTCGTTTGTCAAATTGGTGATTCGAAGCGTCAGGGAACCATTTCTTAGCAGGCCTGTATCGTAGCGGCGAGCGATTGAAAGGTTGTGACGCAGTATTGGTTCGTAGGTTTCCCAGAAACCGTTGGGTTGCAATACGCCGGGAGTTGATGTCGTACTGCGGTAGGATGACCCCCAGCTCAGATCCCATCGCCCGGTTTGCCAACGCAAAGTTAGCAGGGCGCTGTCACGCGGTGCCCTGATGCCGACCAGATCGATAGGTGTTTCGTCGGATGAGCCGGTCAAAAAGCGATCAAAACGCCGTTGGCGCGTCCACATTAAGTCAATCGATGTCTCGCCCGGACCCAGGTCGAATTTTCCGGTCAGGCGCAGATCCACCGTGTGGAGCTTTTCTCGCGAGATATTCTGCGTGCGCAAATCCCGGGACACTAGCTGATTGCCGTCAAATTCGAGCAGTCGGGGCAGAGTCTGCCACGACCCCGGCAAAATCAGTACGTCATCAGCAGACACGATCTTGTGGCGGTAATCCAGGTGGCTGGAGTAGAGGGCCAGCAGCACGTCGGGTCCGATACTCCACTCTACGCCGTACTTGGTCGAAATCGATTCTTGTGCATTCAAGTCGGTGTTACCACCGAAATAATCAGTTACCGGCTCATCGATTAGAATGCATTCGGCGTTCGGCGCCAGCACCGGACAGAGGTCTTGAAAGGTTGCCACAACGTATGCAGTGCCCGTTCCGGGATCGATAACCCAACTCGCCGGGCGCGACCCCTGGGGTTCGAATATGGCCAATGCGGTCGGGGCGACGAATGCTGTGCTGCGATCGATCTTGATTCTGAGCTGTGGCGAGGGTGACCAGACCAGCCCAAACATCCGGGTGGTGTCGCCGAAAGACACACCGTCGACCAACTCGCCACCAAAAACGGAATTTCCAAGCAGAATGCGACTTCTGCCTTTAACGTCGTAGTCGTCCCGCCTTAGTGCGGCGACGAGATCCAGGCTTCCCGGAAATTGATCGGCGTCCAGCAACGGGATCAGGGACTCGGCGTATAAAGATGTCAGTCGTTCGTCGGCGAAAAGATCGGCAACGTTCAGTCCAACCGCGGTTCCCAGCGAAGCTTGCCGGGTCGCGTTCAGCCCGAACGTATCCTGTTCCTGCTCCAGTTCCTTGCGGCGCAAGGTCGCGCCGACAGCCGTCCGGACGTCGCCAGCCGGCAACTCAAAAAGGGTTCCGCGGAACAGGAGCGTCGCATCTTTGTCGGTATTGCGGGTCCGTGTATGTCTGTCGCCCGGAAATACCGTCTCGAACACGCTCGGTCCATTCGGGTCTGCCGGATCCGCGGGCGAGTGGTTAGTGGGTGCGTTGCCATCACCCCACGGGTTGAATCGATGCGAGCCCAGCAGGTAATCGGAGTTGACGGAATTTGTTTGTTCACCGTCGATGCTGTTGCGGCTGGAACGCAGTGCGATCTCGCCCGTCCAGTTGGCCGACATCGACCACTCGGCGGCCAGGATTATCGTCGACTGCTCTGTCTTCGTAATGGATTGCTGTGCTGCGCTGTCGTCAAGAACCGATCTGACGCGCACGTCGGTATCCCAGGGGTTGAGTGCCGACGAGGGTGCCGACGCGGACTGAGCCGCAAGCACGGTCATTGCTGCCACCGGCCCGCGGTCGTAAATGCTGTCCCTGCGGGTGTACAGAACATCAGACCGTAGACTGAGATTGTCTGTCACGTCCAGGTGCAGGTTCAGGTAGCCGAAGATTCGCTCCTCTTCGGGAACAACGGACTGGTAACGGCCTTCGATGTCAGGCGCCAGTCCAGGAACGAAATCAGACAGCGCTGGCAGGTAACCGTCACCGGTTTGAGTGAATTCAAGAACGGTTACAGGTGACGTCGATCGGTCGGCAACAAAGGCGTTAGGTGATTCGCCGACACCACCAGGTGCGAGCGAGAAGGCCCTCGAATTTGACGCCAATCGGCCGTCAATATCGCTTGCCTGGAGGCTGTCATTTGAATGCAGGCTCAGCCCCGCGACAATACTCCCGCTCGACCATGTTCTGCCAGCTCCGGCGCCGATGCGGGCTTCGGTCATGCCGCCACTGGTCGGTGATCCCACCTCGACCCGTGTTTCTATTCCTTCGTATTGTTGTCGCAGCACAATGTTAACGACACCGCCGACGGCATCGGCCCCGTAAATCGCTGATGCGCCCTCCATGACGATGTCTACGCGTTCGACGAATTCAATCGGAATGCCAGCAATATCGCTAGAGGTGCCAATCATGTCGCCCGCCCCCAAGCGCTTGCCGTTAACCAGCACCAGCGTTTCGCCCGTTCCGATCCCGCGCAGATTAACCAGTTCGGCACCGTTGAAATTGATCAGCCCGCTGTCCAACGCCGAGTTAGTACCGTTGAACGCTCCTGTCGCGTGGGTACCTCCCCAGTAATGCGGAATTCGAGCGAGGGCCTGGCCGAGGGTCGGTTCGCCGATGGCCTCCAGCTGCTCTGCATCGAGAACCAGGATCTGCTTTGAAAGCTGCCCGCTTGTAAGTCCGAGCCGCGATCCGGCAACGATGATTTCGTCGATGCGCTGTTTCGGGGCCGCTCGATGCCCAGCTGCCCCGCCGGGTCCTGCTTGCTTCTGGTCGGCGTTGGCTAGTCTGCCATTCCCGTTGTCATGTGTTATCACGAAGAGGTCGGCTGCCGGCGTTGCGTACTTCAGTCCCGATCCGGAAAGAATCCGGTCGATGGCGGCCTCGACCGTCATCACGCCTTCGACGGCGGCAGCCTGGCGCCCGTCCGCAACGCCCGGAACGAACATAATCTGAACACCGGCGGATTCTGCGAGCTCGAGCAGTGCCTGTTCGACAGGTTGCGCCTGGATGCTGATGGGCCGGGGCACGTTCACGCTGCCGTCATCCGCCACCAACGGCGAGCACAGCCAGGTCATGCTCAAAAACAAGACCATCGATCGAGCTGCTCGGCTGTTCGCCGTATTGATGCGGCAATTCATTCAATTTGCGCGACCCGACAAATAAGGAGTCGCGTTTCCCCGCCAAAACTGTCTCCCGGCCGATTCTACCAGCTGCATTCGCGAAATCATTGGAGGGGGATGTGAAATGCTGCGTGTAACTGATTGGGGGAGTGCTGTAACTCAAAGTCCGATGCGCTCCGCAGAACTCAATCAGGAGTACAAAAACATGACAGTTGAACTTGACAGGGCGACCTGGCTATCGTGTGCTGCCGCGCTTGCCTTGGCATTGCCAGGCTACGGTGTCGCGCAGGGCGTTGAAGATGACGACGAGGCGTCTGATGAGATAGAGGAAATCATCACGGTCGGCACGAGGCTTGGCCTTGACGCCAGCAGAATGGCGAAACAGACGGTCGTAATAACTTCAGAAGACCTCGAAAAGATTGGTGAACCCGACCTTGGTCGCACGCTTGCACGCATTCCGCAAAACTGGGGCGGCGCGCAGACCGCGGGGGCATTCAACGGCAGTGCAACAGAGGCGTTTAACGGTGCGTACAATATCAACGGCGCGGTGTCGCTCAATCTGCGTGGTCTCGGTACCCGGGAAACGCTGGTCCTCGTAAACGGTATGCGCATAGGCGCCGGCGACATAACAGGCAACGCGACGGATATCGCGGGCATTCCGAAAAGTGCTGTTGAGCGTATCGAAATCGTGCTGGACGGTGCCTCGGCTATTTACGGCGCAGACGCACTGGGCGGCGTTGTCAATATTATTCTGAAAGATGACTACCGGGGCGTATCAACGTCGCTGCGGGTTGGCTCGCCGACGGATGGCGGCATGTTCGAAACGACTGCGAATGTCGGGACGACGTTCTCCTGGGATAGCGGCCAACTGACCGCAAACGTTGACTACCATACAAACGACTCACTGCAAGCGTCGGAAGCCGACGCAGTTCTGCTCTCCCAGGTGTCGGTCGGATCCTTCAACCAGTTACTACCACCTGGCGGCGGTGCATCAATGCCCGCCAACGTCTACGTATTTCAGGACGACGGGAGCCTGGCTCCGTACAACGTAACGACGGACTCCTATTCACCGGCATTGACCGATTTTGCCAGTGGCCTGAACCCGACGACGATTGGCGATTACCAGTCGGTCGTACCGGATGAGGACAGAACGTCTATCAGCCTGATGCTTACCCAGGACGTTACCGACTCCCTGACCCTGAAAGGCAACCTGCTTTGGTCGCAGCGCGATACGCGATACGACCGCAATCCCGTCGCATTCCGCACGCGCCTTTTTGGCAGTGGCGAAACGGCGCGTCCTTCTGCGCAGTTCAATCCGTTCGAAGAACGAATCCTGGTTTGGTCAATCTACCCGGAATTCGGAATTCAGCAGGCAATCACTGATACCGAGCAGCTCACTACCAACCTGGGCCTGGAATGGCAGGTGTCAGATAATTGGACAGCCGAGTTCGGGGTTCGCAACAGCAAGAATACGATTGAAGGCTTGCAAACTAACAGTGCAGACTCATCCTACGTGACCACGTTCAACCAGGCGTTTAATCCCTGGGGTGACGGCAACTCCCCGGACAATGCCGATATTCTGCCGCTGATTCTTTTCGGTGATCGTCCGAACAATACCGAGAACAAGGATCGTAGTTTTGACGTGGTTGTTCGCGGATCGCTGCTTGATCTGCCGGCAGGTACTGTCCGGACCAGTCTTGGTGGTTCTCTGCGCAAGAAAAAAGTCGACCTGTTCCAGGAAACGCTTGGCCGCAACTCAAACGCCGGATCTCAATCCAGTACAGGTACGGATATTGGCACCGGAGTCGATATATCCGAGTTGACGGCGGATCAGGATATCGAGTCACTGTTTGCAGAAGTCTTCGTGCCGATCGTATCCGGGGCGCCAGGTTTCTACGATCTTTCGTTATCGGCCGCTGTTCGACGTGATACCTACAAAGGTGAGGGCATAACGTTCCAGCAACTGGGCGGCCAGGAAGTGGGTGGAACTCAGTCGGAGTCGGTTAAGTTCAGCGACACCACGCACTCTTTCGGTGTTGTCTGGTCTCCGATCGAGGTCCTGCGCATCAAGTACGACCGCAGTACAGCCTTCGTCGCGCCAGACCTGTTGCAGGTATTTGAACCTGAATTGCAGAGAGATGCCTTCAATACGAGAAATCCAGGTGACGGTACCTGGTACCTTGCGCCGCCACTCGACGGTTTTTGCGACGATCCCAGATTCGACCCTTGCGTGCGTTTGGATGGGCCAATCATCCAGTCGGTCGGAGGCAACGCTGGCCTCAAACCACAGACATCGACTGCCGACAAATATAGTGTGGAATTGCAGTTCGACAATGGCTTCCTGTTCGGCGTTTACTACAATGAACTTGTCTATGAAAACAAGCTAGCCAATGCGTTGAATTTCATCGACACGTTGCCAGGTGTGTGGGAGGCGCTGCCGCAACTTCTGACGTTCGAGGGTGACCAGCTGGTCGCCATGGATGCGCGCTGGCAGAACCTCTCGAGAGAAGAGGTTCGGTCATACGATGTACGCCTGGAGTATGTATTGGATACCGGTATTGGCGACTTCAATGCGGCGATTAACTGGACCCGCCAGTTGCGTCGTGATCAGTACCTCGGCGCGCTGCCTGACGAAGTTCCGATCGACATGATAGGCATTGCCACTCCCACGGAATCCGGCCTCCTGACCGTCAGTTGGCAAAGAAATGATTGGTTTGCGAACTGGAATTCCTCGTACCGGGGTAGCACCACCACATCGGGCGTGCTGGACGCCGTCCGTGGCGAATACACAACGTATGATTCGTCGCTTTTGCACAACTTCTCGTTGGGCCGCAGCTTCGATTCAGGTTTCCTGCAGGACGGTTCGGTTGAAGTCTACGTGACCAACATCACGGATGAGAAGATCGAGGGTGAAGAATTCTACCGCGCAGAGAGTGTAGGGCGTTTCGCTTACGGTTCTGCAAGGGATCCGCGCGGGCGGATGGTGTTCCTGACGCTCAAGAAAGTATTCTGAGCGGCGTTGTATAGTGTGCGGAACAGCAAGGGCGCGGTCTTGCCGCGCCCTTTCTTTATCTGAGTGAACGACATCAAAAAACGGGCTGACAAGGCCGCGAGCGACAACTCTCTGAGGCAATACCTGGTCGACGCCTTTAATCTCATGAAGCCATTCTGGCTTGGTGATAAGGCATGGCTCGCGTGGCTGTTGTTGATCGTTACCCTGGCAGTTGTGTTCGGCCAGGTCGTGATTATTACGAAGGCGTCATTCATCTACGCCGACATGTTCGATGAGCTGGCCGAGCAGAACATGAACGAGTTCTTCGCGGTGGCGCTGCTGTACCTCGGAATCCAGGTTGTCTGGACTGCATGGGGCATGCTGACCATCCTGGTTCAGGACCTGTTGATCATTCACTGGCGTCGTTGGCTGACATTGGCGTTCAATGCGCGATACCTCGACAATAGTTTGTATAACCAGCTCGAGCTCAAGGAGTATCCGGCCGACAACATCGACCAGCGCATTGCCGTGGATCTTCTCACGATGTGCCGCGATACGCTGGAACTGGGGATCAGTTTCCTGAGAAATCTCGGGCAGATCTTTTCGTTCTCAGTCGTCATGTGGACAGTATCGGGAACGCTGGAATTCACAACCTGGGGCGTAGCAATCGCAATACCCGGATACATGTTCTGGTTCGCGATCATTTACTCGGCCCTGATTACCTGGCTAACACACAAGATTGCCAGGCCCATGGTGCGCCTGGAGAACGAACGCCAGGGCGTTGAGGCGGATTTTCGTTTTCAACTCGTGCGTATTCGCGAGAACGCAGAAAGCATTGCGCTCGTCGACGGCGAACGACGCGAAGTCAAATCGCTCGCCGGTCTGTTTGACGCTATCTGGACGAACTTTCGTAGTTTGGTTCGCTACCGTCGCAATCTTCGCGGCGTACAGGGACTGGTTACCCGGTTCGACACCTACCTGCCGATTATCGCCGGTCTGCCCGGATACCTGGCTGGAAATATGACAATTGGGGGGCTGATGCAGATGCAGCAGGCCTTCAGGAGAATCTCTGGTGGGCTCGAGTGGTTTGCCAAGTTTTACCAGCCTTTGGCGCTATGGAAGGCAAGCGTGGATCGAGTGCTATTGCTCCAGGCGACCCTCGAAGAGGCCCGAGCCGAGAGCTTCGAGAGCGAATTCGAGATTACGCGGGGAGACGGACGCGATCTGAGTGTTGCCGACCTCGACATCCGACTGCCGGATGGCCGCGAACTGATTTCCGGCGTCGGCATGACGTTTGAGCAAGGGCGCAATACATTGGTTGCCGGCCCATCGGGTTCGGGCAAGAGCACCTTGTTCCGGGCGCTAAGTGGGCTGTGGGTCTGGGGCAAGGGCCAGATCTCATATCCGGCGGATTCGATGATGTTTATCCCGCAGAAGCCTTACCTGCCGATCGCTTCGCTGCGCGAAGCGATCTGTTACCCGGCGGTGCCCGACGACTACGGCGATGAACCGATCATCGCGACGATGGAACGCTGCGCGCTCGATCAGTTCACAGGCAGGCTGGACGAAGTCGACAACTGGTCGCGCGTCCTGTCGGGCGGTGAGCAGCAACGCGTTGCGATTACCAGGGCATTGCTCGCCAAACCGAAATGGTTGTTGCTGGATGAGGCAACCTCCGCCCTTGATCCACAGACCGAGGCGACCTTGTATGAAGCGCTCAATGAGGAGTTACCTGACACGACATTAATCAGTATCGCTCACCGCGAGAGCCTGCGTCGTTATCACGACCAACAGGTCACGCTGGATCCCGAGGCGAGGACGCTCGCGCTCGCACCGATCGGCGCTGCGTGAGGAAACGGCCATCAAGGACTTCATAAAAAGCGCGTTTCTCCTGCTCGGCCGATACTGGCGTTCGGAGGAGCGCGTGGCCGCATGGATTTCGCTCGCGACACTCGTCGTTATCGAAATCATACTGGCGTATACACTCGCGAAGCTGACCTTCTATTACGGCGACATGATGGACGCCCTGAAGGAAAAGGACGTCGATACGTTTTCTCGCGTTGGACTGACCTACCTCGGCTTCGTGCTGATCGTGGTCTTTTTCAACATGACCGAAATCCAGGTGCGCGGCTACCTGATCGTCAATTGGCGTCGCTGGCTGACCGGCAAGCTGGCCGGGCGCTATATGGACGGCAAGCTCTATAACCAGATGGAGCTCAAGGACTATCAATGCGATAACCCGGACCAGAGGATATCGCTGAGGATGGTCGATTCCTCGACGGATCTCTGTGACGAGACCCTGGAACTGGGTGTTTCTTTTGTCAGGAATTTTGCGCGGCTTTGGGCTTTTGGCGTTGCACTGTGGGTCGCTTCGGGGACACTTGAGTTTTCAATATTCGATGTTGATGTCCGGGTTCCCGGCTACATGTTCTGGGCCTCGATGCTGTACGCCGGGTTGGTCACCTGGGCGGTGCACAAGGTCGGACATCCGCTCACCCGGCTTATCAATCGGCAACTGGAAGTAGAAGCCGATTTTCGCTTCCAGATGATTCGTGTAAGGGAACATGCTGAAAGCATTGCGCTGATCCAGGGTGCGGAGAATGAAGAACGGAGGATGAGAAACCTGTTCAGCGCCGTATGGCAGAACTTCATGCAGCAACTCCGTTACAAGGTGCCGCTCATTGGAGTCCAGGCCTTTATGGGCCGTATGACCAATATATTTCCGACGCTGATGAGTATTCCCGGCTATCTCACCGGGACAATAACGTTTGGCGAGATATTCCAGATCAACGCGGCCTTTGCGGCGGTGACGATGGTGCTCGAGTGGTTCGCCAAGGAATACAAAAAACTCGTGACCTGGAAGGCCAGCGTGGATCGCGTCCTGTCACTTGAATCAACGTTCGACCTTGCTGCGGACGAAGCCAGCACGTCCGGCTTTCGTTCCAGCTCGAGCCGATCAGGCAATCTTCAGGTCAACGGTCTGGAAATTCGTCTCCCTGGTGGGCGTGCGTTGGTAGAGAACGCGGAGTTTGAGATTGTGAAGGGCACGAACACGCTCGTTACCGGCAAGTCGGGTTCGGGGAAGAGTACGCTTTTCCGGGCGCTGTCCGGGCTCTGGGTCTGGGGTAAGGGCGATATTGCGCGTCCTGACGGCAAGGTCATGTTCCTGCCACAAAAAATCTACCTGCCGATCGGTACGCTGCGTGCGGCGGTGAGCTACCCGGACGAACCGGCGAGGTATGATCACGAGCGCATCGCAAAGGTGCTGGAGAAATGCCGGCTGGACCATCTGATTGATAGACTGGATGAAGAAGACAACTGGTCGCGGGTATTGTCTGGCGGCGAGCAGCAACGAGTTGGCTTCGCGCGCGCGCTTCTGGGACAACCGGATTGGCTGTTTCTCGATGAAGCGACGGCTGCACTGGACCAGAACACGGAGGCTGTGCTGTACCGGGCGCTGGAAACGGAGTTGCCCGATACCACCGTCGTCAGCATCGCCCACCGGGAAAGCCTGCGGCGCTATCACGATCAACAGCTTACTCTCGACCCCGAGTCTGGCACGGTGTCGATGACGCCGCTACCGGCAGGAGCCGCATCGTGACAAAGGGACCGATCCTGCTAACGGGTTTTGAGCCGTTCGGCGAGTGTCGCATCAACCCCAGCGGATTGATCGTAACAGCCCTCGATAGGAAGCTGACCAGCGCCGGCACCCAAATACGGGGCCGAGTGCTGCCAGTTGACAAGGACAACGCGGCTGCCATTCTGGTCGACGTGATAGCGGAAATTCAGCCGAGCGCGGTTGTCGCGCTGGGCATTGGCGCGACTCGTGCGGGTATCACTCCCGAAAAAGTGGCGCTGAACCTCTGCAGCTTCTCCATTCCCGACAACGCAGGAAACCAGCCGGTATCCGAAGCCGTGATTGACGGTGGTCCTGCAGCCTACTTCTCGACACTTCCGGTCGAACAAATGGTCGAAGAATTGCGTGCGGATCGAATTCCGGCGGCGCTGTCTTTGAGTGCGGGATCCTATGTTTGCAACTATGTGTTCTATTCACTTATGCACTTTCTGGCTCAATCTGAATCTCGGATACCAGCAGGGTTCATTCATTGTCCGCCGGATTCGCCTGACGGCAATGATGGTCTGTCCCTGGAACAAATGATCCGCGCCGTCAGGCTTTGCTGTGATGCTATCGAGGCGCCGCGATCTGACGTTCGGGAAACGTTGGGTAGATTGGACTAGACAGGCGGAGAACCGATGAAACCAATCAAGATTATCGCTGTTGTCCTGCTCACGTTGTTTGCATCCGCCAGCGGTGCGCAATCTCTCGAGGACTTTGAGCTCGATTACGACTATTTCACCTTGAAGAACGGCCTGCGCGTCGTCGTCGCCGAGGATTTCTCGTCCACGACATTCGGGCTTAATGTCATCTACTTCGTCGGCTCTCGTGACGAAGAACCAGGCAAAACCGGTCTTGCACATTTGTACGAGCACATGATGTTTCGTCCAACGGCATTCAACCCGGTGCGTTTTCAGGAGGCCATGAAGCAGCTAGGCGGTGGAGCGCAGGGTGGAACGCTGAAGGACTATACGTCGTACTTCGCGGGTGGTCCGGTGGCAAACTTCGAGGCTATCCTCGCTCTCGAGGCCGATCGCATGGCGTCGATTAGGGGGAGCATCACTCAGCAGGCGCTCAACGTAGAGCGGGATATTGTCATCAACGAGCTGCGCCAGAAGTCCTCGATGATTGCGCGAATGAGCGCCAGGCAGTGGCCGGACGGTCATCCATACACTCACACCCCGGGCGGCAGTGCCGAGGACCTGCTGTCACTTTCCGTCGAGGAAGTGGCGGAGTTTGGCGAGCGCTTCTATGGACCGGATAACGCTGTTCTGATTATCAACGGTGGTGTTGGAGCATCCGAAGCAAGGCGGGTGATATCAAAGCTGTTTCGAGAGATCCCGCCTGTCGGTGTCGACCGGCCATTCACGGCCTGGGTTCCGGAAGAACGAGAGTCCGACGATATCCACGGCGATGCGAACGATGCGGGCGTTACGCTTCGGCGTTCATGGCACGTTGCGCCAGGTTGGACCGAAGACGCGGTCCTGCTCGAACTTCTGTCCAGCGTGCTAAACAGCGAGCACAGCCAGTTCAATCGTCAGCTGTCGGACAGTAACGACATCGTCGCATCCGCCAGGGTTAGCATGTCGAATCGATCGCTCGTTAGCGAGTTTGCCGTACGCGTGATCGGTAACGCGAGCACCGACGTAGAGGAACTGCGCGCAGCTCTGGACAGCTCGCTCGCCTGGCTGACTGAGAACGGCATAACGGAACGCGCCCTCGCGTCGGCCAAGCGGTCGCTGCTGGTCGCGCAGGTTAATGCGGCACTGTCAAATGGAGGGCGCGAGAAGCTGATTGTCAGGTCGATAGTGGACGGAGACGATCCCGGGCACTACCGATATCGAAACCGGGTGATAGCGGGGGCGACAGCGGATGACCTCAAGCGGATTGCACAGTTGTGGCTGGGAAATGGCGAGACGCCAGAGAAGTTCGATCGACCGTCGTTGCCCAAGCCGGCGACACTGGAGAATTCGGGGAAGGTTGCATCCAGAGCTGTTTCAGTCCGGCGTCACTCACTCAGAAATGGTGTGCCGGTTGCCATCGTTGCGGACAACCGCGCAGCATTGACGACGCTCTATTTCGAGTTTGATCGCGGCTGGCGTAATCACAAGGCACAGTTGCCGGCTGTTGCCAGAATCATCGCAAGCCAGCTGCAGGCTCGACTCAGGCAGGCAGGCAGTCCAAATACACTCTCCGACCTCGGTACGACGGTCCGGGTGAACGTTGCTGAGAGTGCGGCCACACTGACGATCGGATTCCTCGATCGCGATATCGAGCCGGTTCTGAATGCGGTTGCAGATGTTCTCAGTAGTCCCAAGTACGTCAACGAACAAAAGCCATTACCGTCATACCCGCCCAGAACCGGATTGGGCGCCGGTGCGTATATCCAACCCAAAGTTCTCTACGGTGATGACCACCCGTATGGGTCTGAGGCGCATTATCTTGCAGTGGCATCCGCTACCGAAGCGAAAGCTATACACCGGGCCATATTCCGTCCGGATGCGCTGCGAATAGTTGCTCGCACATCGTTGCATGATGGGAAGTTGGTCGGGCTGCTGCAATGTGCGTTCGGAGCGTGGAAGTCTCGGGGCGCGGATCCGGCTGGCGCAGCGTTGCCGATTCCTCCCTCGATTACGGACAAGCAGATTATCTATATCGATAATCCAGGTTCAGGGCAGGCCGATGTCAGGGCGGGCAGCGTAATTCACCAGACGTCGCCAGAATCGAAGCTCGCGTTTGCCGTTGGAAACGAAATATTCGGGCGTGGGAATGGACGTATCGACACCGTGCTTCGCGAACAGCACGGCTGGACTTACGGTTTCTACACGGACTTCAACGAAAAGCCGGAATACAGCGTTTGGACGACACGAGGGAGCGTACAGGCCGACAAGCTGGATGAGACCGTCGAAGTAATTGAGAGCGAACTGGACGCATTCCTCGGCGAGCGTCCGCCAACCGAGGCCGAGGTACATCGGGTATCAAGCCGCTGGATTACCAGGGAGGAAACGAGGCTTGCATCACTGGACGGGATACTGAGGTCGCTTCGCCAGGAAGGGCGTCCGGGCCTCACGGCAGAAGAGAAAATCAAGCACCTGCGCTCGTTGGGGCCTGACGACGTGCTTGCCGCCTGGCGAAATCATCTGGATCCCTCGAAGCTGGTCTGGATTATCACGGCCGACTTTTCGCAAATCGATGCGCCGGTGATCGAGCCGGTCGAAGACAAGGACTAAATGGGGGCTTCGCGAACTCAATGACGGATACACAATTTATACCGGCTGCGGCCGAGTTTGACGACTGGCCGAACACGCCGACGGTACAACAGACGCTGGATGATGCGCTGCTTGGCGCCAATGACGGCGAGCTCTACCTGCAGTTCAGGCAGTCCGAGAGTCTGGCTCTCGCCGACGGCCGGGTAAAAAACAGCAGTTATGACGAGTCTCGCGGTTTTGGGCTGCGCGTTGCCAATGGAGAGCTCGTTGGTTACGCACACTCGAACGAATTGACGATTGAAGCACTTGGGCGGGCGTCCCGTGCAGCGGCACATGGAACGAAGAACGAGTCCGGCGTCTGGGACGTGTCGCCCGAGTCGAATGCAGCGACTCGATACAGTGCAGACCGGGTCATCGAACAGACGGCCTATGACGCGAAGGTCGAACTGCTGCAGGCGGCCGATAAATACGTTCGCGGCAAGGATCCACGTGTCGTCCAGGTCAATGCTTCAATTAACGCCTCCTGGGAGGCCGTCAACCTGTTGCGGCCTGGCGGCGAGCAGTACCGCGACATTCGCCCAATGGTTCGCTTCAGCATCCAGGTTGTCGTTACAAAAAATGGTAAGTCAGGGAACGGCAGTGCCGGAGGCGGTGGGCGCTTTGGCCTGAATGAGTTACTTGCCGAATCAACCTGGAAGCGCTTCGCAGATCGCGCCCTTAGACAGGCAGTTGTCAACACTGACGCAGTTGACGCTCCCGCGGGGCAGATGACTGTAGTGCTCGGCAATGGCTGGCCAGGTGTCATGCTGCACGAAGCTGTCGGTCACGGTCTTGAGGGCGATGCGATTCGGAAAGGACAGTCCAACTTTTCGAACCTGCTTGGCGAACAGGTCGCTGCGAAAGGTGTAACGGTGGTTGACGATGGCACGATGCCGAATCGCCGCGGCAGCCTGACGATAGATGACGAAGGTACGCCGACCCGCCGCAACGTGCTGATTGAGGACGGCATACTGGTTGGCTTTATGCATGATCGTCTGAATGCTCGATTGATGGGCGTGGAGCCAACCGGAAACGGCCGCCGTGAATCCTTTGCCCACGGCAGCATGCCGCGCATGACCAATACGTTCATGCTTAATGGCAATCATGAGCGCGACGAGATTATCGAGTCAGTGCGGGATGGCATCTACGCGGTAGATTTTGGCGGCGGCCAGGTCGATATCGCCAGCGGCGATTTCGTCTTCTCATGCACCGAGGCATATCGAATTCGCAATGGTGTGATTGCCGAACCGGTCCGCGGCGCGTGTCTGATCGGAAACGGACCCGAGGTGATGCGCCGGGTGGACATGATTGGCAACGACCTTGAACTGGACGAAGGTATCGCGATGTGCGGCAAGGCCGGACAGAACGTTCCGGTCGGTGTGGGCCAGCCGACCCTGCGAATTGCCGAGATTACTGTAGGTGGCACAGGATGACCGCGCACTCCAGGGAACTCGCGACGTTGAGCAAGTTGATATCGGTTGCTCAGGCAAGCGGTGCCGATAGCGCAGATGCCGCCGTCCTCGAGGCTGACTCGCTCGCCGTGCGTGTGCGTAACGGGAAACTCGAGAGTACCAGCAAAGCGGAGTCAAGCTCAGTTTCTCTCCGTGTATTTGTCGGGCGTCGTCAGGCCTGTGTGTCGTCCACCCTGGTGGGTTCGGCGGACGTCGATGCATTGGTTCGGCGGGCCATATCGATGGCCCGAAACGCGCCGGAAGATCCGTATGCCGAGCTGGTTCCATCCGGTTCTCTCGCGAGAGGGCCGTTCCCGGACCTCGAATTGATTGACACGACCGAGTTGTCAGCAAACGACCTGCTCGAGATGTCGCTGGAAGCCGAGGCGGCAGCACTGAATGTTACCGGCGTATCGAACAGTGGTGGTGCGTCGGCGGTGTCGTCAGGAAGTTGCTTCGTTCTGGCGACCTCAAATGGGTTCGAAGGGGCGCATCGTTCGACCGGATTTAGTATTTCAAGTCTGGCCTATGCGGGCGGCGGCGACGATCTGCAGGTCGATTACGACCACAGCATGGCCGTATTCGCGGCCGATCTTCGTGATCCCGAACAGATTGGGAAGTCGGCTGGAGAACGGTCGGTTTCCCGGCTTGGTGGAATCGAGATTGAATCCGGGCAAATGCCCGTCGTGTTTGATCGCCGTGTCTCCAGCTCCCTGCTCAGCGCCTTCTCGAGCGCTATATCGGGTGACTCGGTGGCGATGGGCACCAGCTTCCTGAAAGACAGCCTTGGCCAGCGTGTGTTTGCAGGCGATATTAACGTCATCGATGACCCGTTGAGACCCCGATCACCCGGATCTCAAAGTTTCGATGGCGAGGGCGTTGCCACGAGGCGCATCGAATTTGTCGGCGATGGGCGCCTCAACGAATGGATGCTCGATCATGCATCCGCGCTTCAACTGGATTTGCAGAGCAACGGTCACGCCCAGCGTGGCGGATCGGGCGCGCCTTCGCCTTCGCCTGCGCCGTTTGGTCTGTACCTCGACGCCGGGGAAGTGTCGGTAGGGACACTGCTGGCGGACATCGACGACGGGTTTTACGTGACCAAACTCGTTGGCCAGGGTGTCAACGAAATTACGGGCGATTACTCAAGGGGCGCATCGGGTTTTCGCATCGTCAATGGGCAGCTGGCCGAGCCCGTCAGTCAGGCGACGATTGCATCGAATCTGAAAGACATGTTTCTTGCGATGTCGCCGGCAGATGACCTCAAGTTCGAGTACGGAATCAATGCCCCAACGGTTAGAGTGGACGGGATGGTAGTCGCAGGACGTTAACTCAGTAACAAAGATTGGCTTGAACGGCTGCGTGCAGTGACTGCATCGAAATAGCGTACAAACCGCGCTTGCGGGATCAGAAACCTTGCAGCCGGTGCCGACGAATTGCGCAACCGTATGGATCGTTGCTCCGAGAAACAAACCAGCATTAACGTCGTCATAACCGGTCGTGTGGTCAGAAAATGTCCAGGCAGGAGACTCACTCGAATTCGGGATTGAGTCTGCTGCGATTTAGTACCATTTGATCGTTGAGTTCGACAATGATTTGACTGCCGGTCTTTTCAAACAGAAACGGGAACACCGCGTGAATTGCACAACAAATAGCAGCGCGGAACATAGCCCCGCTGAACGATGAAGCGGACGCAAAGTGCTCGCGATACGTTTCGCCGACACTGGCTGGGTGGTCGATAAAAAACTGTTGAACTGGCATGGCTTTCTCCTCCGTGACGCTGTCATTCTCTCCTATTTCGAGTGGGAAAAAATTGCTAAATGTTCAAATAAACTCTCCTAAAATAGAACAAATGTGTCAATTGACGTAATATATTAGGATGAACGTAAAGGATTTAGAGATTCTGCGGTGGCTCCAAAGGGACGGCACACTTTCCATGGACGATCTGGCTGATCGTGTCGCCCTGTCAAAGACAGCAGTTTGGCGCCGAGTGCGAAAACTCGAAGAACAACTCGTACTTCAGAAGCGAATCGCGATCGTCAACCGTCAACTATTGGGATTTGGCGTTACGGTTTTCGCACTAATCCGAACCAGTCAGCACAACGATGAGTGGTACGAGAAGTTTTCGACCGCTGTGCTAAGTATTCCCGAGATCCTGGAAGCTCATCGTGCCAGTGGCGATGTCGATTACGTCTTGCGTATCGTTGCCCGGGACATGGAGGACTACGACCGTGTATACAAGGAGCTAATAAAAAGATGCGATTTCTCCGATGTCAGTTCAACGTTTGTCATGGAGTCGATTAAGGAAACATCGGAACTACCGTTGTAGTCCTGGCCAATTATGGATGTAAATCGGCGCGCAAGAACGATCCACTTATGGGTGTGTTCGCCCACCGACCAGGGCCGATGTGCTTGTCGCCTGGCGAAACAGTCTTGATCCCTCGAAGCTGATCTGGATCATCACCACCAGTTATGAGATCGGGTAACCTGATGCGGTGCTCTTTACCGGTCTTGATTGGCAGGGCGGGCCGCGATCAAATCCTTAAGCGTCTCCGCCGCTAACGCCTCATCCTTGGTGGCACGAATACCCTTTTTCAGCATCTGCTTTACCGACATGAATGACACTGGGTCGTTGATCGCGTCGATCGCGATCAGCTCTTCATCCTTGAAATACAGGGCCGCAAATTTGGCCGTATCGATGTCGCCCCGAATCGCGAGATCATCGTAGTCATTGAACAGTCCCGCAGTCTGCAGCTTGATTTCATACTGATCTGACCAGAACCAGGGCGGATCGAAGGCAGGTTCGGGGTCACCGATGATATCCGCCGCGATTCGTTCGGCTTGGTCAAGTGCGTTGTGCACGCTTTCAAGTCGGATTGTCGTTCCGTCGGTCAGCTTCTTTCGTGCACAGTCACCAGCCGCATAAACATCTTTGTCCGATGTTCTGCAGTGCGCATCGACGAGAATGCCATCGTCACAGTCGATGCCGGCTGCCTCGGCGAGTTGCTGGTTGGGTCGTACACCGATGCCCAGTAACACAGCTTCTGCTTCGATAATCTCGCCACTGTCGAGCTCGATACCGTTGACATGATCTTCACCGAGAATTCTGGTGACGGAGCATTCCAATCGCACATCGGCTCCGCGGTTTCGATGCAGTTTGAGATAGAAGTCACTGATTTCTGGAGAGGTCACCCGCGACAGGAGGCGCGGCAGGCGCTCGATAACAGTCACCTCGCGACTAAGCTGCCGGGCGGCCGATGCGACTTCGAGACCGATATAGCCGCCACCGACGACGACCAGCCTCGAGGTGCTTTCCAGACGCTCACGGATAGCAAGCGAATCGCCCAGCCCACGCAATACAAAGACTCCGGTTAGCGGCGCACCTGGTATCGGTAGGGTAATTGGTGCCGAACCTGTCGCGATGATGAGCTTCGCGAAATTGCAGGTATCGCCGCTCTCGCTAGTCACCATTTTGTTGGCACGATCAACCAGGACGGCGTTGAAGGACGGACGCAGGTCGATGTTTTGATCGGCGTAAAATGATTCTTGCCTAAAAAAGAGTCGGCTCTCCTCCATTTCGCCTTTCAGAAAAGCCTTGGACAAAGGCGGTCTCTGGTACGCGGGGTAGCCCTCATCGCCGAGTAGCACGATGTCGCCATCGAAACCGCGTTTGCGCAGTGACTGGCATACCTGGAGACCGGCCTGGCCCGCGCCGATGATCGTTACCGGGCTATTGTCTGATGTGGTCAATTCCTGGCTCCATAACTTGCGGATGCGTCGAACAAAGTGCAACAATACGAAAGGTTTGAAAGATAGTCCATTGTGGCGTCACTGGACGATCTCACTGTCGGTGCGAGCGTCGCCGATTTTTCTGTATGACTACGGGAGAGCCATGTGACCAGTGAAGCCCGCGTCGACAGCGTCAAGAGCCTGTCATTTGTTATAGGCCTTGCTGTCCTTGCACCGATCGTATTTCTGATACTCCCGGTCTACCTGGGGGCGCTATACAACGATCTCGGCCTGGGCGAAAGCCAACTAGGCCTGCTTGCAACGATCGAGTTGCTCGGTATCGCGGTGACAGCGACGACCGGCGTTTACTGGTCGACGCGATGGGACTGGCGCCGCATGGTGGCCGGCGGACTCGCGCTGATCGTCCTCGGCAATATCGTCACTTATTTCGCACTGGCAGATATCTCCTACACGGGCCTTTTGACGTTGCGCTTTGTGATTGGCATGGCGGCCGGTGTCATGACGGCAGTCATGCTGGCGTATCTCGCGGCACACCCCGACACGGAGCGTGCATCAGGATTTCTCGTCTCCGCGCAGACCGCACTACAGGTCGGGGGCATCTATCTCGTCCCTGTTCTGATTGCGGCGCCGCTGTTGGGCGGCATTTTTCTTGGCGCGAAAGGTGTCTTTCTCGCCATGGCGATCTTCGCCGCCATCTTGCTATTTCTTGTCAGGGCAATGCCACGAAGCGGCGAGGGACAGGAGTCAGAAGCCGTTGTCTCGGAGCAGGACGGATATGGCCTGCACGCGGCAGTAGTGCTCGCCTCTTTCGTCTTGTTCTTTATCGCTCAAACGGCCCTTTGGGGTTTTCTTGAGTTACTCGGCACCGACGCGGGCGTCCCGGCAGACAAGACCATTCTTGCAATTACTTTGTCGACGCTGGTCGCCGTGCTGGGCCCGCTGGTTGCCAGCTACTTCGGTACCCGGCTCGGGCAGTTTGCGCCGCTTGTAGCCGCCGGCATTATTCAGTTCGTCGGCTTGGCGATGCTGATGATCATTGAGATCGATTTTGTCGCGCTGCTGGTTGCGCTCAGCATATTCCAGTTTGGTTGGACCATGGCCATTCCCTATCAGTATGGTGTTATTGCCGACGTTGACCCAACGCACCGGTTTATCGTCCTTGTTTCACCAGCGTCGGCATTGGGCCTTGCATTCGGTCCGGTGATCGCCGGCGTTCTCATTGAGTCATTCGGCTACATGGCAATGTACATTGCCGTTGGTGTGGCTCTCGCGCTGTACCTGGCCTGTATTCTGCCATTCGCAGGAAAGAAATCGTGATGTCGAAGAACAATCATCCGTTCTACCTCGACACAAGCGGTACACCCCGGGAGCTCGGACTGGCGCACGGTGAACATTTTCGCGCGGTTATTCATAAAGCGATCGCTCAGTGGCAGAACGACCTGGCCGAGTTCACAAAGATGCCGTTCGAACAACTGATGGGCCAGTTCCTCGCGGCGACCGACTACCGTCCGGCGATCATGCGCTGGACACCGCATGTCTTCGAGGAGATGCAGGCGATCGGCGAGGCTGCGAATGTCGCTGACGACGTGATCTACGCTTGGCAGATGGTTGATGAGTTCATCGATTTCGTCGTCGAGTACGTCTATGTTGAGAAGTGCACGACAGTCGGCGGGTATGAGCAGATGGTCGACACACCACCGACAATCGGCAAGACCCAAGACCTTATGCACTGTTATATCGGCGCAGGCGCGCTGGTTCGAACTCGATATGCCAACTCCGACGTCGATATCCTGAACTCAACTATTGCGGGCATTACTTGCCAGGACGGCATGAGCCCGCAGCTGGCGGTGTGTCTGAATCATGTTGGCCAGCTGGCGCGTAGTCCAACGGGTTTGCCGGTGTCATTTCTTGCGCGGCTACTCATGGAGCGCAGCCAGAAAATCGATGATGCGGCTGATGTTCTTCGCGAGGTAAAACACGCCTCCGGCATGAACTACGGGCTTGCCGATCCACAATCAGTAAGGACATTTGAAGTGTCCGCAGACCACGTCGAAGAATATCGACCGGTACCTGAGCTCAAGCGCATCTGGCATACGAACCACCCGGTCGCCAATGACAATTACTGCCGGGATATCGCCATGTGGAAGAAACTACCGGATGCTGAGGCCGGCAATACACAGGCGCGCTTCGATTTCATTGAGCGCGAGGCGAGCAAAGCAGAGGAGCCGCTTACCCGCGCGCGCATTATGCAATTGTTGTCATCTCGCGAAGCGCCGGTTTCTGCGCACGCCGAGGATGATTTCCCGACGATTAACAGTGTCGTCATGGAGTTTGGGGAGACCCCGACGCTATTCTTCTCGCCGGGACCGCCGAGCCAGGTTGAATACGTGCCGTTTACGTTCGACTGACGTCGGATCAGGACAGCGCCTCGTTGATGGCGCGCGCGCAGTCGTAAAGGGCATTGCCGAAATCAAGGTCGCCCTGCGATGGCATCGTTGTCGTCGAGAATTGCACGACAACGACGCCGGTTTTCGGATTGGCGTACATCATTTGCCCGCAGACGCCGAGGTGACAGAACGCCTCGCCATCCGAAGTCATCTGGTTGTGATAACGGTAGCCGTCCCCAAGGTAGTAGGTTGTTCCGTCCTTGCCTGAGCGGCACTCGTCAAGCCACTCACGCGGAATGACCTGGGCGCCATCGGCAGCCTGGCCCAAACGCGCATACAACATCCCGTAACGGGTCAGGTCTCGAGCGGTAATGACCAAACCGCCGCTGCCACTTGCAGAGCCGTACTTGTCAACAATGAAAAGCGCATCACGCTCTGCGCCGATGTGCCGATAAATGCGCTCCGCGAACAGCTCGGTAAATCGCTTTCCTGTTACTTTCTCTGCGATCGCAGCCAGCATGTCGGTATTCGGGCAAAGGTAGAGCGTTACTCCATCGAGTTCCAGGTCAGGATCGTGCTCAATCGACTTAATGTACGCGTGGATCCCGATGTCATGTTCGTCTGCGCCCGGATGCCAGGCAGAGACCGCCTCGTATTCGAAGATTTCCGCTTGGGGGTCCGAGAAGTTCTCGCTAAACGCAAGCGCGTTATTCATATCGAGAAGCTCTTGGAGTCGTACTTCCTTGAATCCAGATGCGACATCCGGAATGTACTCGTCTACTGTCTTCGTCGGGTCGATAAGTCCTTCGCTGACGAGCGAGCCGATTACAGCGGAAACCGTCGTTTTCGACACCGACTGGCACATATGGCGTTCGGTCGCGTCCATGCGCAGGTAGTTCTCGTACACGACGACGCCGTCCTTGAGAACCACCAGCGCATCGGCGTGGCATTTGTATAGGTAGTCGTCAAGATTCAGAAATTCGCCATGATAGGTAACGCGAACCTCGGACAAATCAGTCAACGCCGTATCAAGCGTAAGGGCGGGACCGTCGCCCCTAGGAATCGCGACCACGTACGGCAGCACATCGTCTATGTGTCGGTACGCCCAGTTGCGATTGGCCGGTTGGCTCCAGTTCGACAGATCGATCGTCGATCCATCCTGGATGATCTCGATGTGCGGCGCTTCTTCTATGCCAGGCAATACATCTGGTTCAGGCATGTAATACTCCTAGTTACTGACCTCGTCGCAGAGACTTGCGATCTATAAGTTTGCCATCCTGGATCACGTGTACGATGTTGCGCGTATCGTTGATGTCCTCAGCCGGATTGCCCCGAACTATGAGAAGGTCGGCGACTTTGCCTCGCTCGACCGACCCGATTTCATCATCCATCTCGAGAATCCTGGCACCGTTGAAAGTTGCAAGCTTAATAACCTCGACAGGGTCAAGCCCGGCCTGCTCGTGCAGGAGCATTTCGTGATGAAGCGAGTCTCCTGGAAACGTGCCCGGCGGCCAGTTTGCATCGGTACCCAGGCCGACCAGTGCGCCGGCATCTACCAGTTTTCTCACCGACTTCTGGCCGTCTGGCAATAGGTGCGTCAGGTCACCGAACAGGTTGGCCTGGAAGAATGAGTTCTCGCCCTCGTAGATCGTCTGGCGTTTCTCGCTGAAGGTATCGTAGTAGTCATTCGCGATCTGTTTGCCGAATGGCCCGGTGATGAGATCGTTCCTGTAGTAGTTTCGTTCGCCCTGGTAGTCGGCGTAGGCCAGGTGCCCGCCCATGATGTCGAAAGCAGCGAGTGTCATCATGACGAACTTGTCATTCTCAACGACCCATTCGGCTTCCTCTTGCGTCAGCTCGCGGCATCCGCCATGCGCATAGGCATCGATTCTCGTGATTTCGAACACCGTTCTGCTCATGTTTGTGCACCAGAAATCGGCAACCACGCGCATACCCCTTTCGTGAGCTGCTTTGACCAGGTGCCTCGCACCCCAGGGCGTAATGCCGCCATAGATCTTGACGATATCGATCCCGGCATCCTCTCGCGCGTCCAGTAACGCCTCAATCTCCGCCCGTACTTCGTCGCTGGGCATGTTTCCGGTACCCGTAACCGCTGGTAGCCTGTGGATAATGTCGCCTACTGCGACTACGGTTGGTCCGAACCTTTCGCCGGCCGCGATCTGGTCGCGCTGTTTCACGACTCGTTCGAGAGGGTCGCCGATGTTCAGGACAGTTGTGACGCCCGCGTACAGGAATGCGTTGAACGTGCGCTGCGTGTTCTCGTCGTCAAAGCTGCGGTATTCGTCCCAGTCGAACGAGACATTCTCGAAGTGCGTATGGAGATCGATAAGTCCGGGCAATGTTGTTGTGCCCGCACCATCGATGACTTTTATGTTGTCTGGCAAATCGCTGATGAAACCGTGCGCGGCAATTTGAACGATCCGCCCTTCTTGGATCAGGATATCGCGCATGTGGTTTGGGCGATGGCCCAGGCCGTCGATAATGGTCGTGTTGCTGACAAGTATCGGGCCTTCATGCGCATAACGCGGCGCCGCTATTGCGGTCGCAACGAGACTCAGCGCGATAAATGTCAGGAAAGAGTGAAGCGTGCTACGCCACAGCCTGGCATTGCACATAGGAATCTCCCCTAAATGTCGAAAAGTCGCCAACTTACTCTGCGCTGTAAACGAGCTCGCCGTCGAGGAAAGTGTAGACTGCCTTTGTCTCGCTGATATCTTCGACCGGAATCCCAAGCAGGTTCTGATTCAGCACCGCGATGTCGGCACGCTTGCCGACCTCGAGCGTGCCAAGGTCGGTTCGCCGAGCCGCATAGGCGCCGCCGGTCGTATACGCGGCAATCGCCTGTTCAACAGTCAGGCCTTCAATCGTGCCGAGGCGATCGTCCCGAACACCGTGTGGATGCTTGCGCGTAATGAGCGCTTCCATAGCCGGGAACGGGTTGACTGTGAGTGTATTGGAGTCCCAGTCGCTGCCAGCCGCAACCACGGCGCCCGCATCTGCGAACCAGCGTGCTGGATACGCCATATCCATGACCCACGCGGGCACTACGGTCGCGACCCAGTCGAACGTGTCATTCGGGTACCAGGCATGTGGCGATACTTCCGCGACGACGTTGAGTTCCTTGAAGCGCGGCAGGTCATCCCGGTGGGGCATGCTCGAGTGCGCGTTCTGGTGTATCGGGCCATCGGGGCCGTTGGCGTTGCGCGCTGCCTCGGCCGCATCAAGTACCGCACGAATAGATGCGTCGCCGTGAGAATGCACGGCAATCGACATACCGAGCGCGTCCAACCGGACAAAGCGTTCCTTGAGAACCTCGGGGTCGATCAGCGGCGTGTTGTTGTTGCCCTCGTAGTTCTCGAGCATGTAGTTGGTACCCGGAATGCCGTCCATGTTCATCTTGATGAAGTCCGGATTGAGCTTGTCTGAGCGATACTGGTCGCGTGTCTCGAGGAAGGCGTAGAATTCTTCTTCCTGCTCGGGTGTCTGCGGGCGGAAAGTCAGGTGCTGCGATACGCGAATCGTCAGTTCGCCAGCATCGTCAACAGCCTTGTAGGTATCCAGGCTCGACTTGCTGCCGTGCAATTCCTTAATCGACGTGATGCCAAAGGAGTTGAACCACTTCTGCACATCGCGCACGGCTTGCTGGCGTTGCTCTTCCGTGTATGTTTGACGAGCGCCAGCTGCAATCGCACGAACGGCGTCTCTGGCTGTGTCGATGAGCAGCCCTGTTGCCCTGCCGCTGTTGTCACGGACGATCTTGCCGCCGTCGGGGTTCGGTGTGTCATCCGTGATGCCTGCGGCGTCGAGTGCGGCACTGTTGGCCCACAGGGAGTGTCCGCCGTCCTGACCAATCAGGATCGGACGGGTGCTGTCGATAGCATCGAGCAGGTCGCGATTCAGGTCTTCATCCATGCCGACATCGCCGCCGACAATCACGTTGTCCGCCGGGTGGGACTCGGCGTATTCACGCACGACCTCTACGACCTCTTCAGCCGATAGCGCTGTCGAGAATTTCAGACCGGTCGTACGCAACTGTGACGACATCGCATGGACATGGCTGTCGTGCAGTCCCGGCAACACCATTTCGCCGTCCAGATCGAAAACCTTCGTTGCATCCCCGACGAATGCTGCCGCACCTGCGTCGTCGCCAACGTACACGATTTCACTGTTGCGCACAGCCACGGCCTCAGCCCATGGCTGCTCAGGGTTGAGCGTGTACACTGCGCCACCGCGCAGCAGCGTGTCGGCAGGATCAGCTGCGGTTGCTGCCGGTTGACCAGTCGAAGCGTCACAAGCAACCAGCACGTACGCGAATATGACCGCGGTCGCCGTACACCAGAATGCAGGCCGATTCATGCCTGGTAAGCGTCGGGCTTTCATTCTTCGACCAATTGACCGTGCTGCCGCAATAGTTCGCGAACCTGGTCATGCGGTAGAGCGTGCAGCGTGTTGCCGTTGATGCCAACAAGCGTTTCTGCGGCGACCAAAGCGTTAAGAATGGCTTCTTCGGTGGCGTCGACGACTGCCGCGTACAGCGGGTCGAGGAGGCCGTCCGGATAGCATTCGCGCATGGTCGTGGATGACTGGTTGTTAACGGTCTTCGTGTCGTGTGCTGTCGTGAAGCCAACATAGATGTCGCCCGAGCCATTGTCGGTACCGCCGCCCAGCAGACCAATGCCGATCGAAATACGCTTGCACATGCGCTCGATCTGCAAGGATGAAACTGGCGCGTCAGTCGCGAGGACAACGATGATCGAGCCCGTACCCGGCTTGGGTGACAGCCCGCCGGTCGGCGCGACGCCATTGATGACCGGATCGCAATCTTCAATCAGCTTGCCCATCGGGACGCCGCGAATCACGAAGCGTTCCCGGTATCCATGATTCGCCTGAACGAAGATGCCAACCGTGTAGCCGCCTTCTTCATCGCTTAGTTTGCGTGAAGAGGATCCGCTACCGCCTTTGAAGAGGTGGCATTGCATTCCTGTACCACCGCCGACGTTACCTTCTTCGATCGGGCCAGTTGCCGCACTTTCGATTGCCTCGATTGCATGCTCCTCTTTGACATGGAAGCCGCGACCATTGTTGAATGCGCCGTCGTAGGTTTCGCCGACGACCGGGTACATCAATGTCGCGCATTCGACCGGCTCGCCAAAAAGTACGAGCTCATCGATCAGGTTTTGCTGCATCCACCATTTGTAGGCAGCATCGCGCACCGTACCTACACTGTAAGTGTTGGTGAGCATGATCGGTCCGTCGATCTGGCCGTAGTCATCAATGAAAGGGATGCCAGTCATCTCGCCATAACCGTTAAAGTTCGACCAACCCGCGACAACGCTTGAGCGCGTCTTGCCGCGAGGCAAGATTGCTGTAACGCCCGTACGCGCAAATTCTGACTCGTCGGACACGTAGTCCTCGGGGTCGCCCATGATGATCGTCGAGTAGCCGACTTCGACGCCGGGTACATCAGTGATGTTGTTATAGGGGCCGGTGGCTCCCTCACAGGGGATGCCGATATCACGTGCTCTGGGTTTCATGGCTTGCTCGAAAGATCCAAAGGTATAAATTTCAATCCAATAATGATAGCGTGTTGCGGCGGGATAATCGAATCCTGCCGGATTCTGAAATTTTTTAGAAGAGTTGGTATGAAATCCAGAACGTCCTTGCTTCTGCTTGCTATTTCACTTGCAGCATGCTCGGAGCAGCTCGTGCCGGAGGCGGATCTTGTCTTGACCAACGGCAACATCTATACGGTTGATGAAGGGCAGCCGTGGGTTTCGGCTGTTGCAATTAGAGATGGTCGGTTCGTTGCCGTCGGGAGCGACGATCAGATTGCCCGCTTTATTGGAAGTTCCACGGTGAATCTGGACCTCAAAGGTCGTATGGCGATGCCGGGTATCGTCGATTCGCACATGCACCCCGACAACGTCGCCATGGACAGTCAGCGCTGTATATTGCCGGGAACATTCGACAATCCTGGTGAGGACGAACTCGTCGCTGCGATTCTCGAGTGCGATAGGCGATTTCCTGATGACGAGGTCCTTTACGGCTACCGCTTTACCACGAGCGCAATAGCCCCCACTCGCATGACTCGCTGGTTCCTGGACGAATTGATCAGTGACCGGCCAGTTTTCCTCAGGGACGAAGCCGGTCATACGGTCTGGATCAACACCAAAGCTCTTGATCTAGTTGGACTAACTCCAGACGTCAAAGGGCCAAAGGGTGGGGTGATCGTCAAGAACGACGAAGGCGAACTCACCGGTGTATTTCAATCCTCGGCGCGGAGTTTGCTTGGGTCACTATGGCGTCAAGATGAGACGCCAGATAGTGACGTAATGCGAGCGGGCATGAATTGGACTTTAGACGAAATGACGCGACTCGGAGTTACGTCCTACATGGATGCGAACTTCAAGTCGCAAATGCTCCCGTTGTGGGAGCAGGTATTCGCGTCTCGCGAGGTGAGTCCTCGAGCAAGTCTGTGTTTCTGGGCCACGGGGGACATGACGATGCCAGACGCCAAAGGCATCCGTGAGGCATTTGACAATGCCCGCCTGCCTGAGGGCACGAAGTTGTGCGCCAAAATCTACGGCGACAATGTACTGGAAGCGGGAACAGCCGGGTTGCTAGAAAACTACGCCGATCGCGACCATGCTGGACAGTCGAACCAGACGCCGAAGTTCCTGAAAGAGGTCGTGCGAGAACTCGACAAGTACGACATTCAGATCAAGACGCACGCGATTGGTGATCGCACCGCACGCAGCGTGCTTGACGCCTACGAAGAGGTTATTGAAGCACGCGGTGGCAATCCGCTGCGCCATCACCTGGCTCATCTTACGACGGTGGCGCCTGCGGACTTTCCCAGGTTTCGCCAGCTCGATGTGCCCGGCGAGTTTATCGGCCTAATCACTGCGCTCATACCGTACGTGGAACTCAGCTACTACCGGACGCTGGGGCACGATCGATTCCACGAACGCATGATGCCGATTGGTGCCCTGCACCGGGCAGGTGCAACACTCTCGGCCAGCAGCGATTGGGGCGCGGCGATACTCGATCCGATGCGGGGGATTCAAACAACGATCACGCGTAAAGATCCCAATAACCCGGATGCGCCGATAGCCGGTCCGGACCATACCGTTGATCTTGAGACGGCGATCGCGATGAACACGATCAACGGAGCGTATTTACTGGGTCGGGAACATCAGACCGGTTCGCTCGAGGTGGGTAAGATGGCCGATCTGATCGTACTCGACCGCAATCTCTTTGAGGTCCCGGAAGAAACGATCAGAGGCACCAGGGTTCTGTTGACGCTAATTGGCGGAAGTGTAGCCTGGCAATCCGAAGAGCTCGGCCTTGTTCTTTGAAACGAAACCGGTGTCCGTCTCGGGAATGCTATTGCATTGGGCCTTGCCCAGACAGATAGGAGTCACTCGTGAGACTTAGGTCCTCTGTGTTTTCTGCGCTGCTTTGTGTGGCCGCATTTGAGGCGAACGCAGCCAGCTTCAGTCACGACGGGCCCATCCTGCTCCGTGACGTCACGATCATCGACGGTACCGGCCATCTGCCATATCCGAACCGCGATGTGCTGCTGGCCGACGGAAAGATCGCAAAGATCGCCGTTACCACACAGATCGGCGACCTGCCCGAGGGAACCAAGGTGATCGACGAGCGTGGCCTGACGGTCATGCCCGGGCTTATGGACCTGCACACACACATCGGCAAAGTCAGTTTCAATCCCGGTGAATTCGCGACCCGAGACGATCTGGATGCGATGCAAACATACCTGGATGCGACCATCTACGCGGGTGTCACCACGATTCTTGAGCTTGGCGGAAACATGACAACGTCAATTCAGCTGCGCGACGAGATCAACGCCGGAGCCCGGCAGGGCCCGACGGTCTACACAGTTGGGGAAACGATCGAATCACTCAAGACGACCCAGAGTGGCGTCAACGACCTGACGAGTCCGGACTCAGTCGCGGAGATTGACGAGATACTCGATGTCCGCGAGGCTGCGGGCGTCGACATCATCAAGCTCTACACCGGAATTACGCCGTGGGAAGCACGCCATATCATTAGCGAGGCCAACAAACGCGATATTCGAGCAATAGCCGATTTCTGGTGTTCCAACCTCTCTATTCGACTCTTCATGGTGACTGGCCTCGATGCTTACGCTCATGGTTCCTGTTTCGAGCCGCTCAGCGAAGAAGACGCGGCATGGATGGCAGCCAACGACAAGTTCGCGATGATCACGTTCACTGCGTTCGACACAATGGGTGGGCACCGGCCTTACGCTGACTTTCCCGATAAAGGCTTTTTGAAGAATCCGTTGGTGGTCGATGTCTTGGGCAAGGACGTCATCAACGACTACTACGCCGCCTTCCATGCGATACGCGAGAGATTTGAAGACGGCGAAGAGTCGCTTTACAACAGTCAGCTATTCGGCGATATCTCGCATTTGGTCCCGCTCAACTACATCAACGTGAAGCGAATGTGGGAGGCGGGTGTGCTCGTCGGGATGGGAACCGACGCGGCGTTTCCGCCAGGCGGCTGGCCCGGGGAGGCCATGCACTTCGAGATGGAGCATCACGCCAAAGCCGGCATTCCGAATCTAGAGATTGTCAGGATGGCGACACTGAACAACGCGACTTTTCTGCAAATCGAAGATCAGGTCGGCACCGTCAAGACGGGAATGATTGCCGATCTACTTGTCGTGAAAGGTAATCCTGCCGAGAATATATCGGACACGCGCAACATCGCGTTTGTTATCAAGGCTGGGCGCATGCTCGACCGAAAAGCGATGAAGAAATAGCAAAACCGGGGACAGACACCGAATTACCCAACCCCTATGAGTATTCCAAAGCACATCAGCGACGCCGCAAAGGCGCGCTATGCGTGCTTCGAAGGCACGATCTCGCCGCCGGACCTCAGCGATGCGCAGTCGCTGGCGTTATTCCGACGTCAACTCGACGAGCTTGGTTTCGAAGATACAGCCAAAATCGATTTCGACTTCACGCAAGAAAACGATGAAGTTGCTGGCGTACCGGTGCTGCGCATCCGTGGTGGCAAAGCTCCCGATCCTGACCGGGTGCTGCTGCATTTCCATGGGGGCGGGTTCATTGTCGGCTCGCCGCTGGGTAACGGAAGCTTACCTACGCAGGTTGCCGAGGCGGCGGCTATCGAAGTGATCTCCGTCGACTACCGCCTGGCGCCGGAGCACCCGTTTCCAGCCGCCCTTGACGACGCGCGCGCGGTATACAGGGCGCTGCTCGACGATCGGCCGGCGAGCAGAATAGGCGTGTTTGGCGAATCCGCGGGCGGTGGCCTGACCGCCTCATTGGCACTGGCACTACGCGATGCCGGAGAGCCTTTACCGGGCGCGATCGCGCCGATTGCGCCCTTCGCCGACATGACAGGGTCGAGTGACAGCATGAAATCGATCGACGGCTGTGACCCGGTACTCAACTGGGGTTCGCTCGGGCCAGGGGCCCGCGCGTACGCCGGGGACGCGAATCCCGAGAATCCGCTGGTGTCGGCGGCTTTCGGCGACTACACCGGCATACCGCCCACGTACATCCAGGTCGGCGCTCGAGAGGTTCTGCTTGGGGATGCCCTGCGTATGGCAGATGCCTGCCGCCGGGCCGGCGTGGACGTCGATCTCGACGTCTGGGAAGGCATGTGGCATTGCTGGCACTTCGATCCGACCCTGCCGGAGTCAAGAGCGGCTTGTGCACGGATAGCCGCATTTTTTCACGCAAAGTTATAACCGTTACATACGTCTATAGCATGAAGCACCACGACTACACTGGGGCGGTAGCTATAACCCCAGGAAGAGGTCGGCGCGCATGTCTCTCGAAATCAATCCGTTACTGAACCAGGAGTTCATCAAGGATCCATTGCCCGGGCTCATGGAAGCATGGTCGAAAGGGCCGATCATGCGTCACGACAATCTGACGAGAACCTATTCGTTCTTCTCCTACGAGGATGTCAAATCCATTCTCATCAACCACGAGACGTTCGGCAGTGAGATGCCACAGGAAAGCAAGGACGCCGCGCTGGGCCCATTGCTGGATAACCTGATCGCAACGGACCCGCCCCGGCATACACGTCTCCGCATCCTTGCAAACAAGGCATTCGCGCCGCCCGTGATTCGCGGCTTTCAGGATCAAGCCCAAGTGATCGTTGAAGGTCTGGTCGACGAGATTCTCGAGAAGGGCGAGGTCGACATCATCAATGACTTTGCCGCCCAGGTTACGATCGGGATGATCACGACGATCCTTGGTTTGCCGCGCGAAGATTGGAAGATGATCCGGCAGTGGACGACCGATATCTCGAACAACATCATGGCAGACGTATGGCTCAAGGAGCGCGACCCCGCGCGCGAGGCCGAGACCCGACGCGTCGCCATCGAGCTCAGCGAGTACTTCCAGGACTACCTCGCGGAGAGACGCAAGCAGCCGAAAGAGGGCGACCTGATCTCGCTGTTCATGACTGCCGAGGTGGACGGTGATCGTTTATCCGATAAGGAAGTAGAGGCGACGGCAATGTTGTTACTCCTCGCAGCCAACGAAACGACGACGAACCTGATCGGCAACTTCGTTCGCACACTGGCACGGCATCCGGAGCAGGCCGCCATCATGCGTGCGGACCCTGAACTCGCGAAACCTGGCCTCGAGGAAACACTGCGTATGACACCGTCCCTGCGCGGCACGACACGTCGTGTGCGCAGACCCGTTGAAATTTACGGCCACACGCTGGAACCCGGTGATGCAGCTTTCGTCTGGATTGCCACTGCGAATCGCGACCCGCAAGTATTCGATCGCCCAGACGAATTCGATGTGCATCGTAAACCCAATCGCCACATCGCCTTTGCAGCCGGCCCGCATCTTTGTCTGGGTGCACCGCTCGCTCGTCTTGAGGGGCGCCTTGTCGCGGAATTGCTGTTACGCAGGACAAAGGACATCGAACTACTCGGTGATGCAAAAGTTGCACCCAACGCAATTGCCGACAACGTACTGGAACAGCGCGTCCGCCTGATCGCTGCCTAGACAAGAGAGGGGAATCTCCATGGCAAAGAACAAGATCGACATCCTCCTCGAAGACGAGGAGCTGGAATTCGCCCAGTCTGAGTACATCGACCAAACAGGCACGATCCGCGGCAAACTTGGGCGCGCAGAGGACATCGCGAAGATCGGTGCGGCCGCAGCCTGTATCAACGGCGTACGCGGCAATGAAGAAATCGTGATGACACCGCTTGCGGGCTTGACAGACGGAGTCCACAAGCGCCCGATCATCAACGACCCCGATACCGCGTTCAAGATGGACTGGCGCCCGAATACGGCGGCCATTCTTGGCCGCATGGTGCGCAAGGACGGGTCGCTACACGATCATTGCCCGCGCTCGATTCTCGAGACTGTGCTCAACAGTCTCGCAGACCATGGCTACACGTGCATGGTCGGGTTTGAGAACGAGTTCTACGTATTCGAGGACGATGACGACGCAATTCGCGAAGGTCGCGTCAAGGACCTGCAAACGCTTGGCCGCAACCGCAATGCGTACTCGCTAGCTCGCTTCCAGTTCCTGCGTCCGATCGCCGAGGAGTTCTTCCGTCGTATGAAATGCGCGGGTTACCCACTCGAGGTATTTCACACCGAATACAGCCGCGGCATGTACGAGTTCGCATTCGTGCCGCAGGACGCGCTAACGGCGGCGGATGGTCTGGCGCGTTCGCGCCTGTACCTCAAAGAGCTCCTGACCGAGAATGGCCTGACGACGACAGGCATGTCCGCGCTGCACGTCGTCGAGAACGCGACGCATTCGGGGGTACATGCGAACATCAGCTTCTGGAAAGACGGCAAGAACGCGTTCTGGACCGGCAAGGGCCTCAGCAAGCTGGGCGAACAGTTTATCGCCGGCGTCCTCGCGACGATGGACGACTTCCATATCATTTTCCGTCCGTGGGTGAATTCATACCGGCGCTTCGACCCGGAGGCATTTTGTCCGGTGCATGCACTTTGGGGCGAAGATAATCACCTTGTCTCATTGCGTATGAGCCACGGTTCCGTCCCGGAGAAGCAGACGCGAATCGAGCACCGCGTGGCGGGAACCGACACTTGCCCGCACCTCGTGCTCGCGGCGATCATTCACGGTGGCCTGCACGGCATAGAGAATGACCTCGACTTACCGCCACAAGCGAAGATCGAGGAACTCGAGGAGCAGCCGATGCTAACGCATACGCTGCCGCTGGCCATTGAGAAGTTCAAGGACTCGGAAGTTGTCCGCGCGGCATTCGGAGACGCTTTTGTCGAGCACTACGCACAAGTGCGTGAGGAGGAGTGCGCCGAGTATGAAGCGTACTGCAAGGAGAACAACCTCGAAGTTGACTACAATAGCCCTGAGGTAACTACGTGGGAGTACCAGCGCTACTTTGACTGGTTGTTCTGATGGAACTCGAGTACTCCGGCAAAAATGCTGTTGTCACCGGCGCGGGTGGCGGCATTGGCGAGCAAATCGCACGGGACCTGCTCGCGGCGGGCATCAACGTTTGCGCTCTTGACCTTAAGGACGCTCCTGATTTCGATGTCCCGGAGGGCGTGCAGTTGGTATACCGCCAGGTCGACATCACGAATGCTGACACGGTCGCCAAAGCCGTTTCCGACGCAAGGGAAAGATTCGGCAATATCTATTACGTCGTCTGCGCTGCAGGCATCGCGCTTTTCAACCGCGGTGATGGCAGCGCAATTGAAACAGAAGACCGTGTCCTCGACTTAACGATGGGTGTAAACCTGCGTGGTGTCATCAACACTGTCCGGGCGACGATCAAAGACCTGAAACAGTCGAAAGGCGGCGCAATCGTACTAATTGCGAGCATCGCCGGCTTGCGCGGGGCTGAAAACATAGAAGATGGCGAAGCGATTGATGCCTACCAGGTGTCGAAAGCGGCTGTGGTGTCCCTGAACAAAAGCCTGGCGCTTCAATACGCGAAGGACGGCGTTCGCTGCAACACGGTTTGCCCCGGCGCTATTTGGACGCCGATGACAGACGAGATCTACCAGGATCCGTCGCGCGTCGAGGCAATGGCAGCGCGAACGCCAATCAAGCGTGTCGGCAAGCCGGACGATATTTCCTACGCGACGATGACGTTGCTCGCCGACCAGGCATCGTTCATAACCGGAATCGACCTGGTGTCCGACGGTGGCATCATGGCGCGACTGTGACGAAGCGTCTGGATTCCTGCAAGGCCATCGTTACAGGTGGTGGTTCCGGGATCGGTAAGGCTATCTGCACAGCAATCGCAGAGGAAGGCGGTTCCGTTTGTGTGTCGGATGTCAATGAAGATGCCGCCGAACAGGTTGCTGCGGAGCTGTCGGCTGGTGGCGCGATCGCCGTGGCGTATCGGGCAGACGTATCGTCGGAGACCGACGTGGAAGCAATGGTTGAGTTTGCCGACAAGAAGCTGGATGGCCTGACCGCGATCGTCAACAATGCGGGCTATGCAGACATTGAACGAGACGGCGACGTCACCGAGACACCGACCGATGTCTGGGACCGCACCATCAGTATCAACCTGTTTGGCGTGTTCCTGGGATGCAAATACGCGATTCCGGTCATTGAAAGGAACGGTGGCGGGGCGATCGTAAACATTGCTTCAGCAGCTGCATTGCTCGGTTCCTATCCATCGCAGGTAGCCTATACGGCTTCCAAGGGCGGGGTGGTCTCGATGAGTCGCGAGATCGCGGTCTGCTATGCAAATCGCGGGATACGCGTAAATACGGTTTGTCCGGGCGTAACTCGTACGCCGATGATCGAAAACCTGCGGCCGTCCGACGAAGCGATGCGAGCTCGCTTTCGCCACATTCCGATGGCCAGGCTCGGTGAACCAGCAGAGATTGCGGGGACAGTTGCTTTCCTGTTATCCGACGATGCGGGATATCTCACCGGGCAAGAGATCGCTGTCGACGGGGGCACCTATGGCGCTTTCTTGACGACAAACGAGTGATTTCAAAAGGTCTAGAGGTGGTACCAAATTATTGCGACAATACTCTGACACAGCGATAAACGTCGTTAAGGGGTAATTGTGGCAATATCTGCCAAGATTAAGGCGGTCGACCAGACGCCGGCACATCAACTCGTGGCTGATCAACTTCAGCGTTCGATCATGCTGGGCCGCTACCTGCCCGGTGACAAGCTTCCTCCGGAACGGTCGATGGCCGATCTCTTTGGCGTCTCACGAACATCTGTACGCGAGGCGATTAAAGTCCTGGTGCGGTACGGATTGCTGGAGATCAAGCGCGGTGCGACTGGCGGCGCCATTGTTCAGGACATAATCGACGACGGCGTTCGGGAGCGCATGCGATCATTCGCTCGGTCGCGTAAGAAAGACTTTTTCGAACTACTGGAATTTCGTCTTGTTGTCGAATGCGCGGCGGCGAGATTGGCCGCGGATAAGCGCACCAAGTCTCATCTGCGCACCTTGCGCAAACATGTCCGTAACATGGATGCACTGTTTGCGGAAGCCGCCAAGAACGGCGAGGGCCTCATAGCCGTTCGCTTCTATGCCGAGGATACGGCTTTTCATATCGCAATCGGCAAGGCGAGCGGCAACCCCTACATGCACGACACGATCGAAGAATTGCGATTCAAGCTGTTGTTGCCGTTAGGCCGTGTTGTCGCCGAACTCGATGAGCACGCCAATGATAAGCACCATGAGATTGTCGACGCCATCGAAGCGGGCAATGGTGACCTGGCCGAAGCCCTGATGCGAGCGCATATCCAGGGATCCTTCGAGAGCGTCTTCGGCTAGCCAGAAACCGGGGACAGGCACCTATTTCTCCTTCTTCGGTCGTCCCGGTGGCCTAGCCTTGAGTATGCGCCCGGTGCGTTTTTCGAGGTCTTCGACAAAAGAGTCACTTCCAACGGGCCGCCCTGTGCGAGTGCCTCGGCGGATTGCCTCATTCGAGCTTTCTGAATCGCCGGCTCGGAGGTAGGTTTGCCAATCATCTATTCGTTGCAGCATGGGTCCGACTTGAACCAGCACGTCGTCTTTTCCGTTGAGATGGGCTCTTGCGCTCGACCACGGCCAGTCTTCCGCGTTTGCACAGAGCCTGGCTCGGACCGGATTCAGTTCAACATACCGTACTGCTTCATACAGATGCGGTTCATCCATCGCGGCCGAGTAGAATCGGCTCTGCCAAAGGTGTCCGCTCCAATCGCGCCGCCTGTTGATATGGCACGTGTAACGCCTGTGTGCATTCTGGAATAGTTTGGCTAGACCTTCGTGCGTTTCCGGGACAACAACAAAGTGGACGTGATTCGGCATTAAGCAATATGCCAGCACATCGGTACCGGCTCGTTCCGCTTCGAAGGCGACGTAGGCAGCGTAAACATCGAAATCTTGTCGATGAAAGAAAACGCGCTCTTTGTGATTTCCGCGCTGTGTGACGTGATGGGGGAGCCCCGGAATAACTACTCGAGCAATGCGTGCCAAAACATGTTTCCGTTTTGCGTCGGAGCACAACAATGCGGCATGTAGCGAGACTGATCATCCTGCCAAAGGGGCAGTAGTCTCGAGATTTGGGGCCGAGCAGCAGAAGACGGGCAAGGAATCTGGTGTCTGTCCCCGGTTTAGCGGACCGAGCGGGCGATTGCCTGATCTGCTTCTTCCACAAGGCCGCGGCAAGACACGAAGCCATGCAGCATATTGTCGTAGTTCTCGTAGATGACATCGACGCCGGCATCGCGCAGCTTATCGGCGTACGCCTTGCCCTGGTCCCTCAGAGGATCGAACCCGGCCGTGCAGATGTAGGCGGGCGGCAGTCCGGAGTGTGATCCAGCATACAGTGGCGATGCCCACGCCTCGCTTCGGACGTTCTCGTCCGGAAGGTACAGCTCGATGCAGAACGGGGCGGAGTCAAGCCAGTAGCCTTTGCCGAACAGCTTTTGCGACTCCCACTTATTCGGTGTGGCGTGGTCGACGGAAGGGTAATACAGGATCTGTCGCGCAATGGCAGGGCCGCCTTCGTCACGTGCTTTCAGAGTCACGGCTGCGGCATGGCAAGCGCCGGCACTGTCGCCCGCGACCCAGAGCCGGGTCGCGTCGCCACCCAGTTGAGAGATATTCGCCGCCACCCACTCTAGTGCCGCATAGCAATCTTGTACCGCGGCTGGATAGATATCTTCGGGCGGCCTGCGATAGTTGACAGAGACCACTACGCCGCCAGTTTCCTTAACGAGGACGCGGCAGATCGAATCATGGCTGTCGATGCTGCCCCGGAAGAAGCCACCGCCGTGAAAAAACAGGATTGTCGGAGCCGCGGGATCATTGCCGTTCCGGTAGATTCGCGCCGTCAGATCACCGGCAGGACCCGGGATCGACCTGTCCAGGACGGAGGTGAGTTCAGGCGCCGACTTGTCGACGGCCTTCATGTCGTCCGCGAATTCCTGCCTAAGGTCCTCAATGGTGCGTTCTTCGACAGGGAGCGCATCCGGGTCCGCAGGCGCCGCGAGTAGCTCCCGAAACACCGGATGCATCCGGCTCATGTCGACAGCCATAAGTCAGGCAGCGGCTGCGGTCTTGGTTCTTATGTTTGGCATAACGTCACGTGCGAATCGCGTCATCCAGTCCTGACGGGGGCCCACAGGTACTCCCGGCGTCGAGCAATGGATGATGATCTGGCCGAAACCGATATCGACAAACTCTTGTGCGCGTTTGATGCACGTCTCGGCACTGCCGACGAGCTGACCTTCGCACCATGCCGGGATGTTGTCGGGATTCGTTCGTGCTTCCCAGCCTTTGATGACGTTGCCCCAGGCTTTGTACGATTCAAGCTGCTCGAATCGTTCGCGATGCGTGTCGTAGTGATCGAGCTGCGCCTGCATGAAAATAGGTATGTACTGCTTCGCTTGCTCGATAGCTTCTTCGTCGGTGTCCGCTACGATGCAATTCAGCATAACCGGTAGTATGAAGTCATCCGGGTTTACGCCGTTTGCCGCGATACGCTCGCGCCAACTGGCGACGGCCACCTCTTGGGCGCCAATATTGCCCCATGCTGTACAGGCGATCGGCAGACCTTCGTCAGCCATGATGTGCGAGCTTTCGGGGCTGCCGCCGACAGCGCCATAGAAGTAGGTATTGTCCCAACTATCTACTTTCGGACGCAGGGTCGTCTCGAGGCCGACATTGTAGAATTTGCCTTCGTGCGTAAACGTGTTATTGCTCGTAGACTTCTTGACGATATCGATGATTTCGTGAAAACGATCGCGCGTTTCATCCATGTTCGGGATGCCGAAACGTTCGTACTCCAGAATTGCCGTGCCGCGGCCGATACCAATATGTAGCTTCCGATCCGTGACCATGCGCAGTAGGGAAATATCTTCGGCCAGACGCAGCGGGTTGTACCAGGGCAGCACCAGTACCGCCGTACCCAGATCGATATCTGGATATCGACCGGCGATGAACGACAAGAGCTGAAGAGGATTAGGCGTCGGGAAGTAATCGGTGAAGTGATGCTCAATCATCCATGCCGAGTTGAACCCCAGCTCGATGCCTTTCTCTACGTCGGACATCATTCCTTTATACATCTGCGCGTCCGACTCTCCTTTGTCACCGACGGCCGTGATGATGAATCCGAACTCTACGTCTTTGTTTCTCATTGTATTTCCTTAGATTCTCTGAAATTGTCCGTAGCGGCCGTCGCCGTAGATGAGCGGCGAGGCGTCGCTGGTGCATACCTCGTGCACGACGCCAAGAAACAGCGTGTGCGAAAAAACCGGAACCGAGTGTTCGACCGTGCAGGCCGCACTCGCGGCTGCGCCCTCGAGCAGGGCAACTCCTGTATCGGAGACAAACCAGTCTACGTGCTCGAAGCGCTCGTCTTTTAGCGCATTGTTCGAAAACACGTTGGAGGCTTCCACCTGGTCGGTCGCGAGGAAATTGACGCCGAATTTGCCGGTCTTGACGATCAGGTCGTGCGCGCTCGCGGACTTGTTGACGCAGACGGCAATGCTGGCCGGCGCCGCTGTCAATGACATAACAGCCGTGGCGGTCAGGCCGCCAGGAGCGCTATCGCGGCCGCCGGTCGTTATGATTGCAACGGTGCTGGCCTGCTGGCGCATCAACGACTTGAAAGCAGAGCCGTCTACGCCGCCGAACTTTACAATTTCCGGATCGTTCATGTCTGTTAGAAGCGATATCCGAGACGAATACCGATGGTCCTCGGCGCCCCAGGGAATTGCACAAATGCCTGGTTGAATATATCGCGCGAGTTCGCGTATTTCTCGTCCCCGAGGTTTCGCACCCAAAGACTCAAGTCCCAGTTTTCATCAGCGCCTATCAGTCCGACCCTTGCATTGACGATCGTAAATGAGTCAATCGTGAACTCGGGGTTGTTGACCGAAGTCGCTTCGCCCTCGTAGCGGTAATCAACCGCGACTCGGCCGCCCATACGGCCAACCGGGAATCTGTACTCGGCAAGTCCGTTCAACGTCCAGTTGGGAAATCCGATCTCCTGCCCAATCTGCAAGTCCTGACAAGAACTTAGCCACTGTTCGTTGATGCCGTCGGGAATCTGGTTGCCTGCGTTTGCAGGGTCTGCGTTCCACGTCGCGATGAAGTCGTTTACGCAAACAAAGTCGACGTTGACCGGACTGCCTCGCTTGATCTCGCCGGACTTGTAGCCGATGCCCTGCCTCAGGTAGAAGTTGTCCGTGACTTGCCACTCAATCTCGAGTTCGCCGCCATATAGTTCGACCTCTTCCTGGTTCAGGGTTTGTCCCAAGCCACCGAAAACGGGGTCACTGCGGGTGCCGGCAAACTGCCGATCCTCGTAGTCATAAAGAAACAGCGCGCCATTGATACGCAACGCACCGTCGGAAAGCGTTGATTTGAATCCGCCTTCGTATGCCCACACTGTCTCGGGATTATATGCCGTTTGGTACAGGGACTCGACGGCAGTTGCAGTTCCATAGTAGCCGCCAGCCTTGTAGCCACGACTCGCGGTTGCATATAGCAGCACATCATCGGAAATATTCCAGTTCAGCCCAATATTGCCGGATGTGTTTTCCCAGGACGCTGATGCTGACGTCGATGCCGTAGGATCGCCCCCTGAGAACAGGGTCGTCAAATTGAGGCCGCGAACCGGGTGGCATGCGGGATCGTCAATATCGGCCGGATTCGCCGGATCACAGTTGACGAAATCGAAAAAGAGAAGCAGCGGATCGCCCGTCAATAGTGTGGCAGCGTCAATGAATTTCTTTGTATCGTCGTTGCGCCTCAACCCAAGGGTGAGACTCATTGCGTCAGAGAAGGCCCACTCTACCTGGCCGAAGATTGCAGATGTTTCGCCGCGTTGTGTATAAAGCACATCGACGGCGGCTGGGAAGGCCGGCGTGGTTGAAAGGTCATTGTGCCAGCGTGTCTTCATTTCATCCTCAGCAATGTAGGCACCTATCAACCAGGTGAGCGGACCATCAGCATTTGACGACAGCCGTATTTCCTGCGACCAGAACTCGATATCGTTGAAGTCGGCATTGTCCATGTCGTGCCCGGGGGTGCCGTCCCAGTCTGAAAATGCCTCTCGGTCGAACTCGTTGTATCCCGTGACCGAGGTCAGGCTAAACGCGTCAAAATCCCAGTTAAGGCGCAACGCCGCGCCCGTGCCGCTGTTATCAACAGACGGTTTGTCTGGGACTGCCTGGCGAAACTCGGGGAAGAAATTGCTTTCGTCGAAATTCCAGGATGATGTCCGGTACGGCGATACCGGATAGGTCGTGCCGAAGACATCGGGAAATTCCTGGAACACGTTGCCCATGATCATGTCAGACTTGTCGCTCTGCCAGTTCACGTTAAGGCGTGCACTGAATATGTCGCCTTCGTAGGTCGAAACCAGTCGCAGAGCCGTCTGGTCGATCTCTCCAAGCTTTTGCCCATTTGGCGTGACATCGAATGTCGAGCCATTGGGCGTATAGTCAACGCCGTCGATCCAGCCTTCACCTTGCTGGGTTGTGGCGACGGAAAGGCGAACTCCGATTGAGTCTGTCACCGGTCCGCTCAGAAAGCCTTCAAAATATAAGCGGTCAAATTCGCCGGCTTCCAGGGTCATGCCGCCGGAGAACTGCTCGGTCGGATTTGCTGTCCGAATCAGGACGGCCCCACCCGTAGTATTGCGGCCGAACAATGTGCCCTGCGGACCTCGAAGTGTTTCGACGGCCTCAAGATCGTAGATCAATCCAGTGGTCACGACGCTGTACGGAATTCCGATTTCATCGACATATGGCGTAACCGGGCTAACCGTGTTTGGCGCCCAGTCACTGAACGCCACACCACGAATGTTGAAGATCGGAATCGTGCCATACTGGTTGTTGATCGTCAGATTCGGAACATGGTCTTGCATTGCCTCGAGGCTGAAGACACCCAGGTCCGACAGTTGTTCTCCAGTGATTGCTGTCACGGAAACCGCAACGTCCTGGAGCGACTGCTCTCGCTTCTGTGCAGTTACCGTGATCTCTTCGAGCGCCTGCGCGCTTACCGCCGCTGGCAGTAGGACCGCGGCTGCCAGCCCGATTGCTGCTACTAAAGTCTCGCGAAATCGCATGTCTTTGCTCCCCCGTTAGTTCTTGGCTGTAAATGGCAGGTGTTGATGGAAATGCCCGACTCAGTTCACAGGTGTCTTAAAATGGTCCGTTTACTATACCTTTAAAATCTGAGATGACAATAGCGTGAGCTCCCAATCCCGTGAAAAGCGCAAAACTCGAAAGGGTCCGGTTAGGAAACCTTTCAAGTGTGTTCGTGACGACTGCACGCGAGTAGCCAGAGTTTCGGGTTTGTGCAGATGTAACCGTGTTTAACTCGGTGGTTGGCTAATGTTGTTGAGAATGACTTTCAGTTATGAGAGCATCAAAGGTACGAAAAATAGTCCTTTCGACTGATGGACCGGCACGCCGGGGGAGAAGTACGCAATGACCCATTCTAGAAGCGCCTTGTGGCGCTGTCTGGCTACACTGTTGGCCGTCGCCACGTCTGGTTACGCGGCGGCCCAGGAAAGTGGCACGCTGGACGAAATTACCGTAACCGCGCAGAAGCGTGAGCAAAGCGCCAATGACATTGGGATTGCTGTGTCCGTACTTAATTCAGCGGATCTGGAGAATCTCGGAGTACGGTCTGCCGAGGATATCGTCAATTTCATGCCGAACGTGGAGCTGTTCGAGGCCGGCTATACAGGACTAAACGTTTTCGTCGTTCGCGGTGTCGGACTGTTGGATGAGAATCCGAATAACACACCGACAAACTCCATGTACGCGGACGATGTCTATTTGCCGTACAACGTGATGATGCCGTTCGCACTGATTGACGCAGACCGTGTCGAGGTGTTGCGCGGCCCGCAAGGCGGCTTGTACGGGCGCAACACGACCGGTGGTGCCCTGAACTTCGTGTCCAGGAAGCCCAACTTTGAAGAATCGGAAGGCAACGTCAGTGTCGAGGTAGGCGATTTCGGATACCTTGGTGTAACGGGCGGGTTTTCCATACCATTCAGTGATGCTGCGGCGGCACGCGTGGCTATCCAGTATGACCAAAGCGATGGCTACTACAGGAATACCTACCTGAACACCGATGTCGGCGGTATCGACCGACTCGCTGGCCGTGTGACTCTGTCTTTCCAGCCCAGTGAGTCGTTCTCCGCCGATTTTCGCCTGGTATTTGGCACTGACGAGTCGGAAGAAGGGTTGCCGGAAGTGGTCGGTCACCTTGACCCAAACGCGTCGTTCGACTTCGGCACGGCATTTGGTTTGCCGCCGCTCGATCTGCCCTGGGATCCGAATACTCTTCTGGCGGTCTATTGCCCGTCACTGGTCAATGCTGGTATTCCGGATCCGAGCTGCATCAATAATGGTGGCCTGACTGCCGATGGAATGCCACATACAGGCGTCGATGACGAAGTCAGCAAGCAGGATACGGAATTCATGTCCGCGGCACTGAATCTGGCATGGGAGTTCGAGTCGATGTCCCTCCTGTCCATCACCGCTTTTCAGGATTACAGCTCAATCAATCCACAAGCGGATGGAGTTGTGGCTCCGGTCAATGCGGATCCCGCGTGGGACAATATCGATCTCGGCGGCTATCGCACTTATCCGTTAACGCCCTTCCTTGACCAGCAATTCAATCCTGATATCCAGGCTTTCTCACAAGAGTTCCGGCTCTTGTCCGGCGGTGATGGTGCGGTTAACTGGATGATTGGTGCTGTATACGCGGAAGACGACCTGGACCTGGTATCGCCGACTGAGTTCTTCGGAAATGTTGGTTGGAACATCCTCCAGTTCCCTGGCGGTGGAACGATGGGTTACACGCAAGAGACTGAAGCCTGGTCTGTATATGGGCAGGTGGCGTTCGACCTCAACGATCAGTGGGCATTGACAGTAGACGCTCGCTACACCGATGAACAAAAAGACTACTCCGGCTGGGGGTACGTCAATGATGGCCCGATGACCTGCGCCCTGGTATTTGGCGCGGGCCCCGATGATGACCTTGGCGGCTTTACCTGCCGTGAAGCACTCGGGATTGACGACGAAAACCACTTCTCGCTGACTGGTGTCGACGAGATCGTCAGCAGCTACGATGAGGGTGAGCCGTCGTGGAAAATCAACCTGGACTATCGTCCAAATGACGACACGCTTATCTACGGTAGTATCGGAGAAGGGTTCAAGTCGGGCGGCTTCTTTGGCGGGTGGCTGGTAAACCCAACAGTGGAAGCCTACAAACCGGAGAAAAACCTTGCTTACGAAGTCGGATTCAAGTCGACGCTGGCTGAAGGTCGTATGCAGTTGAACGGTGCACTGTTCCGTTACGACTACACCGACTGGCAGGGACTCCTGAACATTATTGATGGCAATACGGGTGCGGCCTTTCTTGGTCTGACAACATTGGGCGACCAGGAAACAACTGGTGCTGAGATCGATTTGCGCTGGATTCCGGGTGATGGCTGGGACGTCCGGTTCGGCCTGGGATGGCTTGATACCGAGATCACACAGATGGCTCCGCCACCAGATCTGGGGCCGGGTTCAGCGGTTGCGATCGTCGATGAAACGAATACGCCCGTAGACGTTGTGGGTAACAAGGCGCCTTTTGCTCCGGATCTGACGATGAACGCAATGATCCGCTACGACTTCGAGGTGTCATCGACACTGGGAGCAGCGGTGCAATTTGACGGTTCTTACTCTGACGATTTCTACCTCAACGTCGCCAACACGCCTTGGGGCAAAGAAGACGGGTATGAAAAGATCAACGCGAGGATCGAACTGTATTCAGCGGATGACCGTTGGAGAGTTGCCTTGTGGGGTCGCAACCTGACTGACTCAGTTCCACGGATGGCGCTTTACAACGATGGCCTGGACAACTTCTGGGAAGACTATGGTGCGCCGCGCACTTACGGTGTGACGCTGGGTTACGACTTTTAGACGTATGCCCCCTCCGGGCGGGAGCGCCCGGGAACCTGGAAGAGGCAGCGTCTTGTGACGCTGCCTTTTCGCTCAGTGGAAAGGACGACATGTCGAACATAGCCTTGATTACAGGCGGTACTGGAGGCATTGGCAGCGAAATCTGTTTACGCCTGGTATCTGACGGATTCACGGTTCTGGCTGGCGACATTGGTGTTGATCCGTCGGACAATGGCGAACCTGCCACTGCCATAGGTGATGATGTCTTTCTGCACTACCTCGACGTTACGTCGGAGGAAAGCGCCAAAGCTTATGTCGACCATGCAGCTTCTATGGGTAGGATCAAGGCAGTCGTCAACTGCGCCGGTATTCTGTCGCACGGCCTGATCGACGATATCAATGAGGCTGACTTTCAACTCGTCTGGAACGTCAATGTGATTGGCGCGATGCACGTTTGCAAGGCCGCCTCACCGCACCTCGGCGAAGGTGCCGCGATCGTCAATATCTCGTCGGTTACGAGCGCGGTAGGGCGCATGCCGGGCGCATCGGCTTACGGAGCTTCAAAAGCTGGCTTGAACGCGTTCACACGATATCTTGCCCACGAGCTGGCGCCCCGCGGGATTCGCGTCAACTGCCTGGCGCCTGGGTACATAAAGGTGCTGCCAATGAGTCCGTCGATGCAGTTCATCGCATCGGCAGATAACGAGGCCGACGCTATCGCCTGGTGTGAGGCACAGTCGCCGATGGGTCGGATGGCCGATCCCGCCGAGATGGCGGGTCCTGTGTCGTTCCTGCTTTCCGATGATGCTTCTTTCATTACCGGACAGACCATCTTTGCCGATGGCGGGGTGACCGCGTCATGACGGACGCGCGTCAACTCGCAAATGACGAGACTTTCCGTCGCCTGACCGAATCCGACCCTGTCCTTGTCGACATCCGCCCGACCATTGAGGTCGCGCCGGGAATGACGAAGAACACCGTCCTGACGTCTGGGCCGCCGCTACCCTGGAACGAGTACGAAGGTGGCCAGCGGGAAGGCCTGATCGGCGGCGCGCTGTACGAGGGCCTGGCCGAGACACGCGAAGAAGCCATCGCGAAGTTCGACTCTGGCGACATCAAGGTCGGCGGTTGCCATGACTTTAACTGCGTGGGCTCACTGGCCGGCATTTATACCGCCTCGATGCCTGTGTTCGTTGTCGAGAATCGACCCTTCGGCAATTTGGGCCTGTGCAATATCTACGAGGGCAAGTCGCCACGCCGATTAAACTACGGACTCTACGATCAGGAGATTCACGAGCGTCTCGACCACATTAACAACGTCGTGGTTCCGGTGATCCGAGACGCGCTTAACAAGGTCGGCGAAGTACCGCTCAAACCGCTGATGCGCCGCGCGCTCCACATGGGCGATGAGCTGCACTCCCGCAACACGGCGGCATCGATGCTGTTTGCGCGCGAACTGTTTTCGGGATTCCTGGACCTCGCTGCTGATGGCCGGGACGACGTCAAGCAAGCCGTCGATGCAATGACGGAAGACAACTATTTCTTCCTGCGCATCTCAATGGCGGCGGCCAAAGGCATCGCCGACGCGGCGCACGGTGTGGCAGGCTCGAGTCTGGTCACGGCGATGTGCTTTTCGGGCAAGGAGTTCGGTATTCGCGTCAGCGGAATGGCGGATGAGGGTTGGATCCGCGGCCCGCATGCGAGCCTCGACGTGAAGTTGTTCGACGGCTACACGGATGACGACATCACGTGGATGGGGGGCGAGAGCCCGATTACGGAAACCGTCGGCCTTGGCGGCTTTGCCCAGGCCTGCGCGTTCCCGTTGCAGAACTACCAGGGTGGCGAGCCGTCGCTGATGGTTGAGCGCAACGTCGAGCTTTACGACATCACGCACGGAGAGAACCCGTCGTTCTACATCCCGTTCCTCAAGTACCGCGGCACGCCGACCGGCATCGACATTTTCAAGGTGCTCGAGACCGGGGTCATGCCGTGTATGGATATCGGCATCGCCGGTAAAGACGGTGGCCAGATTGGCGCTGGCGTCGTACGTGCACCGCGCGAGTGCTTCGAGCAGGCAGTCGCTGCTTTTAATGTGTAACAGTATTAACGGGGACAGACACCAGTTTTCAGTCAAGAAAGAGCAGCGGAAGACGTCCCAAGAAAATTGGTGTCTGTCCCCGGTTTCGGAGAATGAAATGTTAGGAAATCTTCAAGCCAATCCGATTAACCTGATTTCGATCTTGCGGCATGCCTCGAAATGGCACGGGCAGCAGGAAATCGTCAGCAATACTGTTGAAGGCGGCCTGCACCACCAGACCTACGCCGAGACGATGCGGCGGACCACGAAGCTGGCTGCGCGCTTGCAGGAGAAAGGCGTAGTCGAAGGCGATCGGATCGGCACGCTGGCCTGGAACACGTATCGGCACATGGAAGCCTGGTACGCCATTTCGGGTATCGGCGCCATCTGCCACACGGTAAATCCGCGCCTGTTCCCGGACCAGATCGAGTTCATCATCAACCATGCCGAAGACAAGGTCCTGCTCGTCGACCTGACGTTTGCCGATCTCGTCAAGGGCCTGCTACCGAAGCTGCCGTCGGTCAGGGCCGTGATCATCATGACGGACAAGGAGCATATGCCGGATACAGAAGGTTGGGATACCTATGCCGTGCATTGCTACGAAGACTTCGTTGACGGCGGTGCAGACGAGGTCGACTGGCCCGAGTTCGATGAGAAGACGTGCTCATCGTTGTGCTATACCTCGGGCACGACCGGCGACCCCAAGGGCGTGACCTACACACACCGCGGCAACCTGTTGCACGCGTACTCGGTGATGTCGGCTGAGGCATTCAGCGTGAATGCAGACGACAGCGTCCTGATGGTCGTACCGATGTTCCATGCGAACTCCTGGGGCCTTGCATACGCCGGTCCGATGTCGGGTTGCAAGCTCGTGCTTCCGGGTCCACACATGGATGGCAAGTCGATTCACGACATCATCGAGGGAGAGCAGGTCAACAAGGCGGCGGCCGTCCCGACGGTCTGGAACATGCTGATCGGCTACCTGAATGAGACGGGTGCCGGACTCGACAGCCTTGAAGAGGTCGTGATTGGGGGTGCGGCCGTGCCGCCGACGATGATCAAGGAGTTCGATGACAAGTACGGTGTCGACGTGATCCATGCCTGGGGAATGACGGAGATGAGTCCCGTCGGCACGGTCAATCGACCAAAGCCGTTCTTCAAGGATCTGAGTGGCGACGAGAAACTCGCACTCCGCGCCAAGCAAGGCTGCCCGGTGTTCGGCGTCGATCTCAAGATTATCGACGACGACGGCAAGGTGCTGCCTCACGACGGCGAGACCTTTGGCCGCCTGATGTGCCGTGGTCCGTGGATCATCGAGCGCTATTACAGGCAGGAAGAGTCTGCTCTTGAAGACGGCTGGTTCGATACAGGCGATGTCGCCACGATCGACCAGTACGGGTACATGCAGATCACGGACCGTTCGAAGGATGTCATTAAGTCGGGCGGCGAGTGGATCAGCTCGGTGGATCTCGAAAACGCCGCGGTCGCCCATCCCGCGGTCGCAATGGCTGCCTGCATCGGCGCGACGCATCCCAAGTGGGACGAGCGCCCGATTTTGCTGATCAAGGTCGCCGACGGCGCTGCAGCGCCGTCACAGGACGAGATCCGTGAGCTGATCGGCGAGTCGTTCGCCAAATGGCAGCTGCCCGATGCCGTTATCGAAGTCGACGATATCCCGCTGACCGCAACTGGGAAGATCGATAAGAAGCCGTTGCGCGCTGAATATCAGGACTACCTCGTGCGGTAAGCGATGGAGATCAGGTTCTGCTCAGTTTGCGGTAGAGAAATCACCTGGGGTATTCCTCCGGGCGACCACGCCGAGCGGTTCCACTGCACGGGCTGCGGTCACGTCGAGTACAACAACCCGATACCGATCGTACTCTGTCTATTGCACACGAAAGAGAAGGTCTTGATGGTTCGGCGTGCGAACCCACCGTACGTCGACTCGTGGGCCCCACCCGGTGGATTTATCGACCAAGGTGAGTCGATAGATAACGCCGCAGTCCGGGAAGTCCAGGAGGAGGTCGGAATAGATGTCGATCCGGGATCGCTGATTCCGTACTCCATCGTTTCAATTCCGTCGATCAACCAGATTTGTTTCATCTGCAGGGCAGAGTTGTCGGAAGAGATCTGCCCTGAGTTGGGCCCGGAAGTTTCCGAGGCTGGGTGGTTCGATCGAAACGACATGCCGTTTGACGACTATTTCCTGCCGGCGCACAAAGATGGCCTCGAATTGTTCTACGATAGTCTCAAGTCGGGACGATTCCGGGTTTTTATGGCGGAAGCGTCCTATTACGAAGGCTTCAACCGATCCGTGCGTCTTGCGCGGCGTGAAAGACGAGAGACCGATGACAGATAAGAAGAATGACGCCCTGCCGATCGATAGCGAGCCACGGTTGCGGCCTCGATTCACCGAGATTTCGACGTTCATGCGCGCGCCCTATGCGGACTCGTTAGATGGACTCGACATAGCAATGATCGGAGTCCCTTGTGACCTAGGCGTCACGAATCGCGCCGGTGCACGCCATGGTCCACGAGAAATGCGCAACCAATCGTCGCTGATGCGTGCTTTTAACATGTCGACGAAGGTCGAGCCGTATGAGATCGCAAAGATCGCCGATGTCGGTGATGTGCCCATCAACAACCTGTTCAATCTTGACGAAGCCATAAAAGACATCGAGGCCTACTACCGCGACGTTAAGGCATCGGGCGCGATGCCCTTGTCGGCCGGCGGTGATCACTCGATTACTTATCCGATCCTCAAAGGCCTGGCTGGCGACGAACCGTTCGCACTTATCCACATCGACGCACACACGGATACCTGGCCGGCATTCTACGGCTCGAAGTTTCACCACGGCGCACCTTTCAGGCTTGCCACCGACGAGGGACTGATCGATCCGGCAAAGACGATTCAGATAGGCATCCGCGGCGGCCAGAATACATGGGAGGGCCTTAACTACTCGTACGACAAAGGAATGCGCGTCGTCGAGATGGATGAGTTTACCGATCTCGGGGTCGATGGCGTTATCGGGGAGACGCGCAGGATCGTCGGCGATGCACCGACCTATATCACGTTCGATGTCGATGGCATAGACCCGGTGTTTACGCCAGGTACAGGCACTCCCGAAATCGGTGGCATAACGACGGTCGAAGCACTGCGCTTGCTGCGAGGCCTTCGGGGCCTCAACTTGGTCGGCGGCGATGTCGTCGAGGTAGCGCCGCCATTTGACCAGACAGGCAATACCGCGCTGGTCGGTGCGAGCCTCATGTTCGAGATAATGTGCCTGCTGGCTGAGTCCGTGCACCAAAGGAAGGGCGGTTGAACTCACAGACGAGGCGCGTGCTGCGCTTTGTCGTGCCCTCGCTTGCCGGGGTGCTGTTCTTCCTTTTCCCGATGCGACACGAGGGAGTGGTTACTATTCCCATGGCCGTGCTCGCAGACATGGTAACGGACTGGTTGGGACCGAGCTTGCCGTACATCGCGCTGGTGTTGGTCGTGTTCTCCGCTGTTGTTTCGCTATATTTCTCGCTGTTTCGGAAGGCGTCAACAGCCTCGGAGTCGCGTTTCGGCGCATTGTTCACCGTGACCCGTGGCTGGCTGTTCTTGCGCGTAGCGGGCGCCGTTGTCGGCGCGATGATCATCTGGAAGCTGGGCCCCGAGATGATCTGGTCGGCTGAAACAGGGCATATTGTCGTCTATGACCTGCTGACGGCCATCGTCGTCCTGTTCGTCTTCGCGTCGTTCCTGCTTCCGTTACTGACCGAGTTCGGCCTGATGGAGCTTATCGGTATGGCATTATCGCGAGGGTTCCAGTTCCTTTTTCGTTTGCCAGGGCGATCCTGTATCGACGCCTTGGCCTCGTGGATGTCGGCGGGCACAGTCGGTATTCTTATTACGTCGCAGCAGTTTGAGGGCGGCTACTACTCGAAGCGCGAATCTGCAGCGATCGCGGCGTGCTTTTCGATCGTGTCGCTGCCGTTTTGCGTTGTCGTCGCGAAATTCGCGGGATTGGGGCATGTCTTTATCCCGTATTACATCACCATTTGCGTGGCCGGGTTGATCACGGCGATCATTCTGCCGCGGCTCCCGCCGCTGTCGCGTATACCGGACGAGTATTCGGAGGTTGGCAAGCTGATCATTGAGGATGTGGCGCCGAAGGGTGGATTGATAAAGGCGGGTTACGAGGCAGCGCTGGCCAAGGCGGACAGAGCGCCCGGTTTCAGGCAGCTTGTTGCAGGCGCGCTGCACAACCTGTTCGATATCTGGTTCGGGCTGATGCCGCCCTTGATCTTCATCGCCACGCTGGGTCTTGTGGTGGCCGAGTACACGCCAGTATTCCAGGTCCTGTCCTGGCCATTCGGCGTACTTTTGACGTGGCTGCAATTGCCGGAGGCCACGGCGGCGGCACCGGCGATGGTCGTCGGCTTTGCCGAGATGTTCCTGCCCGCTGTCATTGCGCAGGGCATCGAGAGCGAACTCACGCGATTCGTCGTGATTACGGTGTCCATTACGCAGCTTATCTTCATGTCGGAGAACGGCCTGATGGTCCTGAGAACACGCATCCCGTTGAATCTCTGGGACCTGGCCGTCGTATTCTTGCTGCGAACAGTCATCTCGCTGCCGATCATCGCAGCAATGGCCCACTACTTCGCCTACAAGGGGATTCTGTCATGAGCGACATCGACCCGCGGCTCCAGCGCCTGCTGGACATCGAAGACATCAAGCAGCTCAAGGCGAGGTATTGCTGGTATGTCGACGACCCTGAGCACCACGATGAGTTTGCCAGCCTGTTCGCGCCCGACGGCAAGTTCATCGAGCCGCCAACACTCGAGTTCAAGGGTCGTGAGGCGATCCAGAAGTGGATGGACGAGGAATACAAGCCCGAGGTGGTCTGGTCGCGACATTTCGCGATCGCGCCGGTTATCGAGGTCGATGGTGACACTGCGACGGGTCGCTGGCAGGGCATCTTGTTCTCGATCGTGCGCAAAGACGACGGCTCCGAGGGCATGCTGTGGGCGGCCGGCACCTACGACGAGAGGTATTGCCGCGTCGACGGAAAGTGGTTGTTCGATACGGTCATTGCAGACGGTCTCTGGATGACTGACTTTAGTGAAGGTTTTCAGGGACGGTGAGATGACGCGTATTTTCGACTTCAATTTGCAGGTTCACGATCGCTTGGCCACAGTGGCATCTATCCGTGCCCTGAAGGACACAGACGAGAAGATGGTCGAGGTGACGGCGACCAGCGCAGTAGATGCGATTGCAGCGGAGGCCGCGGGCATCGAAATGGTCGTGGCGGATCCCGGCTGCATCGCTGACGTCAGGGAAGGCTCGAAGCGCTTGTTCCTGACGTCGGCCATCGACTTCGTACCGCATCCGCCAGTTACAGAAGATGAAGCCCTGCGCGCGGCCATGACCGCAATGGAACATGGGGCCGATGCAGTCCATACGTGCCGGCGGCCGCAGACTATCCGGCGCCTCGTCGACGAGAAGATTCCCGTGATGTGCCACGTTGGCTTCGTTCCGCGGCAGTCGAACTTGATCGGCGGCATTCGCTGTGTAGGGAAGACGGCTGAGGAAGCCCTGCAGATCTTCGACGAAATCCGCCGGCTCGAAGACGCGGGCGCGTTTGCCGTCGAGTGCGAGCTCGTGGCGTCGGAAATGATGAGTGAGATCACGAAGCGCACCAGCATGGCAACGATATCGCTAGGTTCAGGCATCGATGGCGACATCATCGGCCTGTTCACATCGGACGTTTGCCGCGAACATGCGAACGTGCCCCGTCATGCGCGTGTCTACGCAGACCTGCTGGCCCTCAAAGAGAAGATGCGGGAAGAAAAGCACCGCGCACTGGCCGAGTTTGCGGGGGATGTCCGCAGCCGGCAGTACCCGGGGGAGGCCGAGATCGTGCATACGAGCAACGAGGAGGTCGAGCGCTTCGTCGAGCTGCTGGATCGAAGCAACTAGAATTCGATAACGCTGCGCAGGCCCTCGCCGCGGCGCATTAGTTCGATAGCATCATTGATTTGCTCCAATGGAAAGCGGTGGCTGATGAGTGAATCTACTTCGAGTTCGCCCGCGACGTATTGATCGACGAGCGTCGGCAAGTCGGTGCGTGCCTTGAGGCTGCCAAAACCGCTGCCCAGGATCTGACGTCCCTGCAGGAACCCGAATGGATCCACAACAAGGCGGGCACCGGGCCTCGCTATTCCGGCAATTACCGCTTTACCACCCTGCGGTTTCGCAGCTTCGAACGCTTGCCGCATTACTTCAACGATGCCGGTACTTTCGAACGCGTAGTGAACGCCACCACCTGTGAGTTCGCGTATTTTGCCCACGACGTCTTCCTCCGAGGATGCGCACACAAAATGCGTCATGCCTAGCGAACGTGCGATTTCGGCTTTGTCTTCGATCAGATCGATGCCGATAATCAACGACGCACCAGACATTCTTGCTGCCTGGATTGAATTCAACCCGACACCGCCGAGTCCGAAGACTGCGACCGTGCTGTCTGGCTCAATCTGCGCAGTGTGGGTCACCGCGCCGACGCCTGTCGCCACGCCGCAGGCGATATAGCAAGCCGTTTCGAGTCTTGCGGCGGAATCAATTTTGGCAAGCGAAATCTCTGGGACTACTGAGTATTCGGAGAATGTCGACGTTCGAACGAAGTGGCTGATCGGCGATCCGTCTATTGAAAAGCGAGTCGTGCCGTCCAGAAGTGTGTTCTGGTCGATATTGAACATCTCGCACACATTCGTCCGCCCGGATGTGCAGGAGTCGCATTCCCCGCACTCCGGCAGGCAGGACGTAATGACATGATCGCCTGGAAATACTGACGTTACGCCCGGGCCAACTTCCTCCACGATGCCGGCGCCCTCATGTCCGAGTATCACCGGGAAGCGGAGAACGCGATCATTGCCGTCTAGTGCATTGACATCTGTATGGCAGACGCCGGTCGCGACCATGCGAACAAGTACTTCGCCTTGTCGTGGCGGTGCGACGTCAATCTCCAAGACTTCGAGGGGCTTATGTGCTGCTACGGCTACGGCCGCTCTGCATTTCATTCAGGCAGCCTTGTCTCGGGAGACGACCTTCTGATCAACCCAGCACGACAGCTCTGACATTCTGACTGCGGGGTCGAGCACATCCTCATCAAGACCAAGCTGCCACGCGATGTCTTTCGCATCAGGCTCTTCAACGATGCGCCGGATATGGTTCAGGAACTCAGCGTGATCTGCCGCGCTGTTGAAAAAGCCTTCGCTTATCAGCTCGTCGCGTTGGTGCCGCAGGATGGGATCGAAAAAGGACAGGTCCATTTCCGGGTGGTACTGCACACCCCATACTTCCGACCGGCCGGCTACAAATGACGCGGCCTGTACGTCGGACAGCGAGTTGGATGCAAGGATTGTGGATTCAGGCGGCAGGCGCCTTACAATATCGACGTGCTCCGATATAGCGTCGAAAGTGCCACACCGCCGTTGCATCATCGGGTGTGATTCGCCGGCCGGCGTAACATTGATTTTTCGAGCGACGACAGTTTCTCGACCGCGAGGATTTCTTCCGACCTTGCCGCCTGCGACCTTGGCTGCCAATTGCAGGCCGAAACAGATTGCGAACACAGGCCGGCCTGTCGCACAACTTAGTCGCATCCATTCGGTCAGCTGCTCAACATCCGAGCCGCCGTCGGCAACACTGAGCGGCGATCCACTCCAGATAATTCCATCGCAGCCCTCGAATACGCTTGCCTCGGGTGCTTCGCTGACTCCGTGAATAACCTCGAATGCAAGCGCAGCTCCAGAAGTCGCGGCGATCCTTTCCGCAATAACCACGCCAATGCCGTCGTGACCGAGTTGCTTTTTGAATTCATCGCGGGACCATGCCGGTAAGGCATCAATTACGAGAATTTTATGGCTGGTTTGTGCGGTAGGCGGGGGCATGTGGCCTACTAAGTTAATGACGGCGTCGTCTGCGGTAAAGTAAACTACCGTTACTAACTCAGGGACGCTGCCAGCCATCCCATGAAAGCGAAATCCGTTGACAGTCCGGAAATCACCGGAACCGAGGCTGATGCCATACTGTCCACGCTCGAGCGAGTTCTTGAGAGCGAGGATTTTTCGGCTGCTCCTCGCCTGACGTCGCTGCTGGATTTTATTGTCCGCGAGACGCTGGCCGGACGCTCACACCTACTCAAGGGCTTCAATATTGCCAATCAGGTTTTTGGGCGCGATGAGAATTTCGATGCGCGTACTGATCCGCTAGTGCGCGTTCAGGCGAATCGCTTGCGTAAAGCACTAGAGCGTTTTTATCTGCTTAGTGGCAAGAACGAAGAGATTCGAATTACAGTCCCAAAAGGGAGCTATGCAGCTGTCTTTGAGCGCAAGAGCCGCGGCAGACCGGGTGTTGCTGCGGCGTCGGCACCAGCGGAACCAACTGTTGCGGTACTGCCTTTTGCTTCTATCGGGTCCGACAAGGACCAGGAGTATTTCGCCGACGGTATCACCGAGGAATTGACGGTCGCGTTGGCGCAAGTCGAGAATTTTCGGGTAATCGCGCGGCAATCTACGCAACGCTACAAGGGTGGTGACGTCGACCTTCGGGATGTCGGGCACGAACTCAATGTGCGGTTCGTGATGCAGGGTGCGGTGCAGAGGCAGACCAATTCGTTACGCATAACGGCACAGTTGACGGATACGCAGTCCGGAGTTCAGGTCTGGGCGAAACGATTCGATCGCGAGCTGGAAACCGAGGATCTGTTTGCAATTCAGGATGAAATTACGCAGCGGGTTATAACCTCTGTTTCCGACGCTTATGGAGTTATTCCGCGGTTGCTCGAAAAAGAAATCCGCGGGAAGCGGGCAACAGACCTCGAGTCCTATGATGCGGTCCTGAGATTCTTTCATTATCAGGCGAATCCCGGGACCGAGACATTCAAGCGGGCACGGCGAGGACTCGAAGTCGCTGTCGAACGCAATCCGGACTATGCTATGGCGCTCGCTTCTTTGTCGGAGGTCTATTCAGACAATTACGCACTTCACCTGGAGCCTCCTTTCGAGTTATTGGATCAGGCGTATGACCTTGCTCGAAGAGCAATCGCGCTCGACCCTTCGTGCCAGCAAGCGCATCACGCCATGGCTATGGCGCAGTTCCAGCGTCGCGAGAGGCCCGGGTGCCTGAAAGCTCTGGAACGAATTCTCGAATTGAATCCCAATGCGCCGTATCACTCTGGTGCGGCAGGGTGGCTAATGGCCCTGGTTGGCGACTGGGATCGCGGGCTGTCCATTCTCGAAGAGTCCAAGGCGCGCAATCCGTTTCATCCACCCTGGTTCAATGTTGCTATCTTCCAGTACCATTTCCTGCGGGGAGAGTATGACTATGCTCTTGCGGCTGCCGAACGGGTCAAAATGCCTGGCCTTGCATGGGACCCGCTTATTCGGGCCGCAGCACTTCAGAGGCTCGGCCGAACCGAGGAGGCAAAGCAAGTCGTCACCGAGCTTGTTGAACAGCATCCGGACTTTGCCCCTTCAGCTCGAGAGTACATCAGCCGGTTCGTATTCGAGAAAGAACTCGTAACGGATATTCATGATGCGCTCGCCGAGGCGGGATTGCCCTCTTCAAGTTAGATTATTCGTGCGTCAGTAGTCTGCCTGTGCCTGTGCTAAACAGGTTCGACGGATGACAGAATGCTTTTTTGATGGTCTTGCGCTAGTTTTGATCTGTGGTTCAAGGTAGACAGTTCGAAACGAAGTACACGGAGCCCCAGAATGCTACAAAACAGCGCGATCATTGCGTTTGCAACGTTGATTCTTGTATCGGGCATTCTAGCGGTGGTCATGCGCGATTTTGGCGATTTTGCCAGATTCATGGTGTCTCTTTTTGGCAGGAGCCCGAGTAGGGCTGTATTCAGGGCCGCAAAACAAGGGAACGCCGCCGCGGTGGGCGATGCGCCGAGTGGTGCTGTAAATACTAGCGCAACAAGCCCCTTCGGAATGACTGCGCTCAATATCGCTGCTCGGGAAGGGCACTTGGAAGTCTGCAGGGCACTGGTCAAGGCTGGAACAGACATCGATGCCACTAGTGAACCCAGAGCAGGAACCGTATTGGAAGCGACTAGTCCGAGAACATTTCATGAGGACACAAACGGAGGAGCATTCGGCAATGCAGGCCATACGGCCCTTTACCTCGCTTCAGAACGTGGGCATGAGGATGTTGTCTCTTTTCTCCTGGAGAATGGAGCCAATCCGAACCGGGGAAGAACTGTCTTGGATGAAGATGGCGGCACGCATCGAATACTCCCAGACTCCTATCCTCTATTCAGAGCTGTCACGCTAGGCCATTCTGACATTGTGTCTTCCCTTTTGTTGGCAGGGGCAGCGGTTGATGCGCGCTGTGCCGGACAGACCGCGCTCCACATTGCCGCAAGGTTATCGGACCAGAGGATGGCTTTTGGGACGAAAGGAAAAATACGGAAAGCTGGGATATTCAAGTGCCTTGAGTTACTCATTAGCGCTGGAGCGGATGTCAACGCTCAGGTGCAAGGCGAGGGAGCACCCGAATACGAAATAGGGCGGACCGCGCTGCACATCACCCGAAGCGCATCGGCCGCGAAGAAGCTATTGGAATTCGGTGCCGATCCGACGATACGAGACAGGGGAGGAATCTCGGCGCTGAAAAATTGTAGAAGGCTTGCCCGCAAAGACGAAGGGCTACGAGACCTTCTGGACAAAGTCGACGGCACATGACCCATCGGGACTCAGATAAGTCGGGCGCGCCGCGCCGCTGAAAATTCGGCTGAGCATCCCGTATACGGCAGCACCATCGAGTGCTCCGTTCCGCACGGCGAACTTGATTGTGCGCCTCGAAGAGTGGTCCATGACGACCCACATGAGTCGGGATTGGGCTGCCTGGAATGAATAAGCGGGAGGGGCAGTCAAAATACAGGATCAAGATTGGCCCGAAATAGCACCCTATTTTGTGACCAGTTTCGACGGTGACCGCCAAAGATGGTCGCAAGTGTTGTTAATCGGCCTCCGCCTCAGCTAGCATTTTTATCAATGAAATCCGCTAGATACCGATCAGCGCCGATCGAAGCCAAACAACGAAACAGACAGGTTCCGCACTCCGAAGGCAGGGGTCAGAGGTTCGAATCCTCTCGGGCGCGCCATTTTCTAGTTTTATTTCAGTCGGTTACGAGCGGCCCTCCTTTACCGCTTTGTCAGAAACCTCGCATTGTGTGAGATTTGTGGGAGCTGCGATTCGAAGAACCGTATTCGGCCTGCGAACACACACCTTTTCGGCTGCTTCTATCAGTCGTGCGATGTCAGGCGCCGAGTAGTGCGTCGTAATCCGGTCAGACTTGTGACCAAGCAGATCCTGGCGATCTTCATAGCTCACGCCGGCGGCCCGTAGGCGATGACCAAACGTGTGTCGAAGATCGTGAACGCGAACCTGCCGTAGTCCGGCCCGTTCCCTCGCAAGCTTCCATCCCCAATTGTGAATGCTCTTTGTCGGTCGGCTCCGGTAGGTGAAGACGAACTCGGGGTGCTTGCCCCGTTGTTCGTCGATGACCCGACGGGCGATCGAGTTGAGCACGACAACCCGTTCCTGGCCATTCTTGGTCTGGAACTCGTCGACGACTGGCAGGATAAACACACTCGTGTGCAGTTCAGGAACCTGGACCTCCCAATTCCAGCGAAGCTGCAGCACCTCCTGTTTCCGACAACCCGTGTTCACCTTGAACAGGGCGATCCGTTGCAGGTGGCCTGGTAGTTCGCGGAACAGGCGGTCTTGTTCCTCCCAGCTCAGTGGATAGGGCTTACGCTTCGTGCCCTTTTCCATCTCGATCAACGGTGGCGCATCGAGCCAAGACATGCCGTTGTCGTGGCGCCAGACCCGGGCCGCCAGGTTCAAAACCCGGCGAATACAGCTCAGTTCCTTGTTGATCGTGCCGGCTGATACCCCGTCCGCGCGACGGGCCCGGCGATAGCTGGCCAGTGTGTCGTTGTGAATGCGATCCAGCCGCAGGTTTCCAATGTGCGGCATCACCCGGTCGAACGCATACAGGTACCGCTCGAAGAGCTTCTCCTGTTCGTGATCTTCCAGGAATTTGGTCGCAGCCTGCTGAAACGTCCTTGTCGGTCGAATGCCGTAGACCATGGCACTACGAATCTCGTTCAGGCGGAACGCTAGGTACTGTTCCGCCTCCGCGAGGTTAGTCGTGCCACAACTTTCCGCCACTCTTCCGTATCCCTTGACTCGCTTGTCGATCCACCAGATACGCCCCCTTCTTGTGAGGCCTGGTGATTTCTTGCGTCCCATAGTTGACTCCTTTCGGCGGGACGCCCATTGCGAGATACATACTCATCCACCCAGGCATCCAGTTCAAGTCGGTCAAAGGCAATGCCCTGTTTTCCGATAGGAATAGTTGTTACGAAAGGCCGCACCTCCGCCGTGAAGCGGTTGCGGTCCATGCCCAGGTAAGCTGATACGTCCCGCAGACGGATCAGTCGGGGCAAGATGACGATCTGCGGCGCCGGTAGGTTCATCGGCCGAGATACGTCGCGGAGATCTGTTCGCGACTGTGGCCCAGCTCTTCAGCGATCGTTTCGCGCGCTGTCTTGTCGAGCGCGCGTTGACCTGAGGTCAGAGACCTCGACGCCGGGCCACCGGCCAGTGGTGCTTTCCAACCCGTGATTTCCTCATAGCGTCGCTGCGCATAGGCGTGCCTCAGGCCGTGGGGATTCTTGATGCCGGCATTGCGGATTTGCCGATCGTAGCGATTCCGTTGTTCGATATAGTTCTTGTCAGGCGGGATCAGCGCGCCACCTTTGGCGAGCTTCTTAACGGCTTCGAGAATTTGTCGCTGCTCGTCCGTCCTGATCGGCACGGTTCTCGCTCGACCGCCCTTGGTCCAGCTAGGCTTTAGTCTGATGTGATCATCTTTGACGGCGTAGCTTTGGGCGAACTTGATGGCCTCCTCGCGCCGGAGACCAAATGCCTGCTGCAGCTGCAGACTGAGGTGGCTATAGGGGTCGCTGATTTGGCTGATCTGTTCCCTTGTCACGACGATGGCTTTGGAGGCGCTGGGTACGTACTGCCTGCGCGCCAGCCTATAGTGATCGTTATTACGGGCAACGATGCTCTCCTTGTTGACCTTGCCGGCCCACCAGCGAAGCGCTGACAGTCTGTTCTTGAAGGTGCCGATGCCAATGCCCTGGTCTTTCCACAGGGCGACCAGGGCGTTTACATGTTTGGGTTTCAATGAGGTTGTCTGCATGCGTCGGTATCCCATGTCCTGCAACTGGTTGGCGATCAGATCGAGGATTCTTCGTCTCGTTGCTTGAGTCGAGAAGCTGCCATCCCGATTCTGCTTACAGAGTTTCATCAACTGGTAGTTCAGGTCTTTCACGGTGCATATCTCGTTCGGTGAGTTGAAATGACCAACTCGCCGCCCCGTGGGCTAACGAGGTCCGATTCACGATCGGAGATGGTCCAGGGACACCAGTCCCTTACAGCCTGAAGCTGAGATCAGGTTCGCCGAGGCTCGCTGTTGCGCGCTATCGGCGGCTACCCGTTGGTGGCCTCTGCGGCCGGTTGCTGTGGATATCTACCTCCTTTGATTGCTGGGTGAAGAGACGCCCATGGGCGTGCGGTGCCGCATGAACTGCCATTACTGACGGTCACAGGCTTTGCAGGGAGAAACCCTGCGGTGAGAATGCTGAACGTCGAGGTTCAGCTGATTGGGAGCATGGGTCCGAGGTCGGATGACCCCAGCGCTCTATATCCAGGACCCTGGAGCGCTAATACCGCGTTAGACGCCGCGGTGTGCGTATGATGCTGTCTAACCTAGTAGGCGAAATCACGGCTGTCTATGAAAAACCCTTACACGTCGTGAAAGGGTTTTCTATAGACAAGCCCGGATGATGCCCGTCACTCGCCCGGAACGAGCGAAAATCTGCCTCCAGATCGCGCGGTTGTGCGGTTCCTACGCCGCGTCACTACAGCGCTACGCTCTGGTAGTGACGCGGCAAGCGATCAGCCTCAAGCCCTGGCTGAGCGTTCATGCACGTTCGACGCTCCTCCTCCGGAGCGCCGAACGCCTATTCGATGAGGTTGCGCAGATCGGCCAGGGTGAACTCTCTTTCGGGCCTCACTTCCGCGGCGCTGTGCCCCATCGGCCCTGTCTGTTGGGTCGATTCTGCCGGCGCTTTCGCTTGACGCTCTCGCTCAGCCCTGACGGCTGGCAGCACGGGTGCCGATTCCGTGACGACCTGGCGGTGCTCTGGCTTTCCGTCGTATTCGAACTCAAACATCTCACCGATCGTCACGCCGAACACGTCGGCAATGCGAATTGCCACGTCGATCTTCGGTGCATGCTGGCAATTCTCGATCGCGTTCATCGTCTGACGACTGACGCCGACCAACTCAGCGAGCTGCTTCTGCGTCATTTCGTTACGCTCAAACCGGAATTTCCGGATTCTGTTTGATAATTCCACTGTCGTTGACACCTCTTTTCGGAGTCGAATTGAAGCGGGAAACGCTACCAGTAATCCCCGCCAAAACCTGCTGACAATCAATGCAGACTCCGGGTGGATTTCTCTTGACAGTGTCAAGCAGCGCTGACTTGGTGTCAGTCAATTGTGATTGTCACGGTGTCGAGTTCTTTTGACGCTGCCGACTTCGTGTCAACGACTGTTGATACTAGGTGAGTCGTCTCTCCATCTGCTACAACGAGCTAAAGTACAACTCTAACGGAGACTTGCCGTGAATGACTCCGGCCGAGATCGTCGACAGCTAGAATTCGATGATCCCCGGCGACAGGTCTCCAAAAGACTATTTCGTCTCGTCCACCGGATGCAATGAACTGATCATCGACGAACCAATACAATGTCCTTGCATCGCTGTCTGTGGTCGCCTGTAGTGGGATTCTCTCGTCCGCGAGCCGGTCGATTTGCACTTGATAGGAAACTCCAGGTGTTGGAGAACTGATACGAGGCGGTACTCCGGAGGCCTCTTTGTGGCTCATCTCACATTCTGCAGCCCAAGCCGGGGGCTGGCGGACTGCGACTCCAGCCTGTCGGTACAGACTCAGGATGTCAGACGGCCAAAACTCGAATACCTCTTCACGCGTATTCTCAGTGTCAAAGTGACAGACTCGCAGGCCAGTCTCGCTGTCGATCCGAATTGCCCGATGGACGTCTGACACCTTGATCGGCGAAACACCCGGAACAAACCAAGCCTTCTCAGTTCGGGGGCAGTGCCGGCTTGGCAAGTCACCCGTATCTGCGCACACGTCAATCATCTCAATATTCAGGCCAGCGTACGAAAGTCGAGCAGGGTCGACGTCTCTCAAATCGGCCATCAGAGCATCAGCCGTCTCAAAGAATAGAGGTGCGGCCGCACTCCTGCCGATGAAGGTGGGGTTCGGTGAGCCGTCGAAGTTGCCGACCCAAACCGCAAGCACGTAAGGACCAAATGTACCAACCGTCCAAGCGTCCCGGAACGCATACGAGGTGCCTGTCTTCCAGGCGACCTGCATAATTTCGTGCTGGCGATTGATGCCCAAGGAGCCGGGGCGAGGATTGCCGCGCAGCATATCCAGTACTAGAAAGCTCGCTTCGGGAGACAGGAGTCGGTGTCCAACCTGCCCTGCGGCCTCGTCAGTTCGAGTGCGCAATGGCTTGAGTAGGCCGCCATTTGCAAGCATCGCGTATTGCGCAACGATCTCATGCATCGTGAGTTCGTTGCCGCCAAGAATCATAGCTAAGCCATAGTGATCCGGGGAAGCGAGGCCATTCACTCCTGCGTCCAATAGGTATTCGTGAAACGTCGTGTGGCCAACACGAGATAGCAGCTCGATCGCCGGAACGTTTCGGCTGTAGATTAGGGCATCTTTCGCCTTGATCGGCCCCATGAAACCGCGATCAAAGTTTTCCGGCGTGTAGGCAGCGAATCGCGTAGGCGCATCCTTCAGCAAGCTGCCGGGATGGATGATGCCCTGGTCGATCGCAAGCCCGTAAACAAAGGGCTTCAGGGTTGATCCTGGAGAGCGTTTGGCGCGCGTACCGTCGACCTGGCCGGCAATCGCGCCATCGAAAAAGTCCGCCGAACCAACCGATGCAACTACTTCCATCGAGCGATAGTCGATCAGCAAAGCGCTTGCGTTCTGAATTCCCCTTGAACGCCCACGATCAACGTATCTGCTAATTTGTTTTTCGAGGATCGCTTGGTGACTGAGGTCGAGCGTCGTCGTGATCGGACCATTCTGTTCGGCCGCTGACGCAAGCACCGACTGTGCAAAGTGCGGCGCACGAAACGGTAATTGTGAGGTTGAGCGAACCGCCAAAGGTAGGTCGAATTGGGCGAGTGATTCATGATCGAGTGGCTTCGTGTTCAACCACATTTCAAGTAGACGTTGACGTGCGTCCTCCATCTGCTCATACCCCGTCTTGGTGGAGGGGTCACGGCGCACTGGATTCTGCGGAATCACAGCAAGCGCCAGAGCTTCCGGCATCGAGAGGTTCGCTGCGGGTTTGTCGAAATAGACAAGGGATGCCGTGCCGATACCCTCAATGTTCCCGCCATAAGGCGCGAGATTCAGGTAGGCGCTGAGAATCTCATCTTTTTCGTAGTGTCGTTCAATCTGAATGGCGCGAGCGATCTGAGTAATCTTGCCGGCAATACTCCGAGTATCGAGATCGAACCGAATCCTTGCGAGCTGCATCGTGATGGTCGATGCACCGATTGGCCGGTCTTCTTGAACATAGGTCGACCAGAACGCCCGCATCAACGAGCCAGGGTTGAAACCCGGATGACGGTAGAAGTGCCGATCTTCGTATAACAGCGTAGCCTCAATCGCCGCCGGACTGATCTCGGCAAGTCTGCTATTCAGTCGATAGCGGTCGTCATCTGCGAGCGCGAGCCGAAGCAATTGACCATCGCGATCCAGCACCGCAGCGGAAAACGTCGTATCGCCGTAAAGGGTAGGTTTCGGACAGAAGGCAAGCACGAGTAATCCCGCGGCAACAATGCCCGAGAAGCCGAGTAGGATTACTCGCCGCTTGCTCATTGAACCGATAGAACCTCGAATCGGCCAGGTGTTGAGCGTGCTTGAACGCTTCGGTCGTACATTGAGCCCGCAAACGCCGACGGCACAACGAAGTTGCCAGAACTCGTTAGTTTGACGCGATATCGAATCTCAGTGATGCGATCATGGAAGGTACCGTAAACGACCACACGATCTTCACGTACGTCAATGTAGTCCGACGCCCAACCACCGTATCCTCGATGCACGCTATCCGCCGATACTTCGAATCCGCCGGGCAAGAGATCGACTACAGCCACGTTGCTCCGAGGTCGCCCCGTCGAACGAATCCGCAGCCGCACAGTTAGCTCGTCTCCTATCGTTGCGCTCGACACGGAGTTGCCTTCGTTGTCTAGATACACCCTATGAATTTCCAATCCCTCGGCTAACGAGTTCTGAGGCGCTGTTACATCAAATCCAGTTTGCGACAGTACGTAGTAAATGTCCTGGCCGGCCGTGCCGCTGATAAGCACATCGCGAATCTGGTTCGCGACTTTCGCGCGCGCGAAATAGTCTGATTCTGCTATCGAACTCGTTTCGTTCTGCTCTACCTGCGAAATGCCGACCTGAAGGTCAGATTCCTCGAAGACGGTGCGTGTGTACGCGCCTAGAGCAAGAATCGTGTAAGCCGATGACAGAGTATTGAATTGGTTCTTCATCACTGGATCGATGAGGCGGTGAATCTCCTCGGAATCGACATCATCCATTCGGTCAGGGAAGTGTCTTGCAAGAAGGTAGAGATGCTGTGCATCGCGCCCGAGGCGTGTATCAAAATCACTGGTCATCTCGTCACCGCCACCGAACTCATAGTCAGCAATAAGACTGTTACCCAGCTGAGGCTGCTGCATCAGCATATAGCTCGCTGCCATGTACGATGCGGCCAGATCGCTCCTCCACTCGTCCTCAAGCTCACGATTCAGGTACTCGTGAAGATTGGTCAAGTAATTCGTCGTGACCACTGCGTTGCGAGTCAGAACGTAGATAGCGTAAGCGCGAAGTCGAGCATCGGGAAGGGACCGCACTTCCTCGGCGGCGAGTTGGCGCATGAAGCCAAGGCCCGAATCGAGCATGTCTCGCGGTACAGGAAGCCCGAGTTCCGACGCGTCGGATAAGAAGTGAACGATATAGGCGCTTGGGAAGTCTGCCGGTTCAGATGATGTTGCCCAGAAGCGGAATCCACCTTCCGTGCCTTGGCGGCCCCGGAGCTTGCTGATCGTGCTCTGGAACAGGTCGCGCACCGCCACCTCATCGACCTCATAGTCCTGCGTACCTAGGAAGCCGATCTGAGGAAACACCTTACTTACAATCTGCTCCGCACATGCATGCGGAAATGCGTCCAGGTAGTCGAACATGCCATCAGCAAGCACCAACGGGCTCGCTGACGCAGCGACACTTTGCTTGGCAAACTCGTCGTGCATCGATCGAGCAAAGCTCAGCTCGAGTGGATCGGAACTACTACTGCCACTCTGAGCCGTCGCAATGTAGGCGACAGGCGGACGTATGCTTAGAGTCGCGCGAGTTCGCGCCGTCTCCTCACCATTTCCCGCCTCAAACGTGATTTCGGCAGGGCCGAGGGTGCTAGTTGCTCGGAATCTAAATTTGGCGCGTCCTTCACTACCCTCGTCGATGCGAAGAACCACCTGATCCTGACCAACAAGCTCGACGTGCTCGGAATGAGTAGCGCTCAGCGTAATCTCAGCATTCTCACCTGAGCCTTCAAGGCTGTTCGCGACACCCACGTTGACTTCAAACTCGTCGCCGGGCGCAGCGCCCGTCAACATATTCGGCGAGACAATAAAGGGAGCGCGTACGATTGTAGTCGCCTGTTCCCGTCCAACGGCATCATCGGCAACAGCAACCGCCATAACACGAAGCTGGCCGTTGAAATGATCTGGCACCCGGTAGGTTACTGACTGCGCCTCCGGACCGGAGTCAATAACACCTGACCAGAAAACCACAGGTTCATCGGTTTTGCGGCGGAATGGGTTGAGATTGCTTCCAAGAAGGCCCGCAGCTTCGCCACCGCCGGGCGCCGCTACGCGTCGGTAGAGGTCGAAATCAGGCAAGATCAGGTCGACCATCTGGTGAGTCAGAACCTGCAACGCCATCTTTGGCAGGAAATAGTCTAAGGGTCTTGGCAATTGGTATCTCGCGACCTGCAGGATGCCTTCATCCACCGCATAAACGACGATACGTGCCGGCCGTGACGAACGGTGTGAAATAGACAACTCATCGCCCGGGCGGACGAGCTGTGGTGCGTCGAGTTCGATGTCGACCGTACGTGCGTCCCGATTGACCGAGAATGGCGCAACCGCGTAACTCAGTGGACTGACATAGATCTCCGGCGAGTCCAGTTCCCGGACGAAAGCAACGTTTACGTACGCATTTCCTTCGAGATCGTCCGGTACTCGAATCGAATGAACGCTGGTGCTCGAATCGCTTTGAATCCACTTGTGAGCGTAGACGCGGTCACGCTCAATCGTGACTAGGCCCGTTCCCGTGTAGGGCGCCGTAATCTCGATCTGGATCTCGTCACCCGCTGAGAAGCTGGTTCCATCGATGTTTAGCTGAAGCTCGGCATCGCGCTCAAGATTGCCCGCAAGATTACGTGCGCCAGCAACGGTGAAGTCGACTTTGCTGAATACGAGGCCCGAGTCGTCTGCAATCACTACAGCAAACATGCCCGGTTCATCAGTCGGTAGTACAAATTCTGTACCGTCACTGGTCACAGCATACTGCTGTTCAGAAATAACCGACTCCTTGCGCACTGACTGATAGGCAAATGTTCCATTTGGCCGCTGAACCAGGGTGGAAACGTACCGGTACTCCAGTACCGATAGCGTCAGATCTCCGAGATCTATCGAGTCGCCGTCGCTATTAACGGCAACGTACTCGATACGGTTCTCAGCAGATCTATTTATGAAGCTGAGACTTCCTTCTGTCTTGTGACCGACAAGGTAGTCGAGGGGTGAAACCATGACGCCGGCCCGTGACTTGACGCTGCGACCACCGCCTTCCTCGAACCCTTCGGTCAGGACACTGAGTTGATAAATTCCCCTCTCATAACGCGACAGGTCGATGGCAAGCTCGGCGTGCCCAATGTCGTCCGTCGTCGTGTCAGCCAGGGGTTGTTCAATCGTTTGCAGAGGAGAGTCAGGATTGCGGAGCGGGTCGCGAAAGACGAACCCTTCATAGTCCGAGAAGTAGATATTTGATGGCCTAAGGGTGAATTCTCCGGCAACTCGCCGAGCCTGTGCTGCGGTTCCGAAGAGGTTTTCCAGGTCAACTTCTGCAACGACATCGTCGGGCTTGATCCATCCCTTCGACTTCTGGCCACGAATCTCGCTTCGAATTCGCAGCCGGTCGGGCAGAAACTCCTCAACCTTGAACGACGTGCTTCCGACAGAACGGTGAATTACGTTGTCATCTACGAGGTAAAGCGTGGCGTTGTAATTTCCCGTTGGGGAGGCTGCTTCTGTATCGAACTGTTCATCAAAGAAGCCGAAATCCGGAAGACTCAGGCGTTCGTCGAGTACAACCTGTCCGCGAGGGTCAATGATTCGCAGCGCGAGGGGAATGTTGCCGAGGTCTTCCCAGTCCTCACGTTTAACTATGGATGCTATGTTGACCGAGTCGCCGGGCCGGTAGATTCCGCGGTCTGTGAATAGCTGCGCGCGCAATCGCTGTTCGACGGGGCGTTGCTGCGAGTACTGACCGCCCACATCGAATCGTGAGTACTGCAACATTCGACCATGCCGTGCATACGGCATGAAAATAGCGTCTCGGCCGCTCCTGACGACAAATGCGGTAGGAGTCTTCTCGCGTTTGAACTCGTTGGTTGGTGGCATCCCAACGTGCCCATCGGCTGTCGACGTACGCTCGACAATCGGAATTCCATTCTTTCCAAGCAACGAAACGCTGGCGCCGGGTATTGGTTGGCCGGTTGCGATTGAGTGAACAAATACATCATGGCTGCTGTCCGCATTTGTCTTCACCAATAGCCCGATATCGGTGATCAAAATGAATCGACGGTCGGAATTGCCAATCGGTCGTTCATTCTCCTTGTCCCAGCCCTGCACATTGATGAAATAGAAGCCGCCGTCTGGCAAGTACTCGCTGAGATCCAGGCTTGAGTAGGCCGCCTTCCCTGGGTGCTCTGGACTTAGATCAACGAATCGCTCCGTGCGAGCTGTGATGTTGTCCTCGTTGAACATGTAGTTGCTGAAATACGAATTCTGGATATCACCACCCGTCTGGGACGCTAGATGATTGATGTCGTCGTCGATGAGTCGACCTAACTCGACACGGAGCGTCTGCACGCCACGAGAGACGAACGTAAGGCGATGCGAACTGGACAACGGCAACACAGCCCCAGACTGTGCGATCTTGGCTTCCTTCGAGTAATACGGAACATGAGCTACCGTGTCGTAGGGTCGTGCGAGCACAAAGCCACCGTCGGATTCGAGGCCCTCGTCGATCTTCAAATAGATGTAGCGCCCCTCGGGCAAATCTAGGGGCGCACTGTGCAGGGCTGCTGAGTCGTCATCGACAGGTGATAGTTGTAAGTCGAAGCGTTCAGCTTCCGCTAGAATTTCGGGAGTAACCTCACGAGGCGATTGCCAACGATAGTCGTTTCTTGTGACATTCTCGATTACGGCATCCGCAGGCAGCACGTATGCGCTGAGGCGATCCTGCAATCGGTCGATCCCTACGCGATCGGTGAACTGAACAGTAAGGGTCTGCACCAGGTCGTCGTTCTCGTCTCTGGCGGTAAGCGTGCGGACATTCGTAACGCGAAAATAAGACGTGACGTCCGGTATGCGGACGTTCTGGAACAAGTCTTCCTCTAGTCGCGAAGGTCCGGCGATAGGCCCAACTCCGTTCCCGACCTGCAGGGTCATGTAGTTTTCCTGCGGCGGTATCTCGATTGGCGTGGAGTGAATGTAGGCCTGTCTCGCCAATGGGCTGTAGCGAACGTCGAATTCAAACTGTTCGCCAGGAGATGTGATCGTCGCGCCGGACTCGCGCATCATGTACTGGATGCGACTCTCCAAGGACTGTTTATCCACAGGATGAGAAAAGTTGAGCGTGGCAACGACCTTTCGTAAGTTCTGTTGCACCGGATCTTGATAGAACTCGAGGTCAGTGATGCGTGCGCGGAAATCGATGGTTTCGAACTCCACTTCGTTTGATTCAAGGATCAGATTTGGCGCGAATAGGCTATCGTCGTAGCGGACCGTGTATTCCTGGCCGGCGGGCCAGTCTTCGGCCGGCGTGAATCGAAGCTGGGTTTCACTGATCCACCGCCACTCGCCGGGGAAGGCCGGCTCAATCGAGATGCCCTCTGTTACTACTTCGTCCAGCAGATCCAGGCTGGCAATCGAGTCGACCGTGTCTGTCGGGTAGCGCGGATCGGCTTGGACCGAGAAGTTCAATGAAAGCGGTTGTGGCCGCAGCTCACCCCCTACGATCGGCGTTTCACCCGGCGCGACGACTCTCGCCACAACATGGGCAGGTTTCGGGAGGGATTCGTAGTACCAGCGACCGCCAACAATGAGAGCAACGAGGGCCGCTATCGCAAGGATTCCGAGACCGAGACGCTTGGCATCGAGCCGGTTGAACCAATTCGGCGGTGTCCATTGAAGTTTGCCGAAAACCGATTCCAGTATGCCCATCGTCCTTGCCTCGTTCCTCGCTGGGGGGATTGGGCAATTCTAACTCGCGAAAGTGGTCAGAAATGTGCGGAAGTCGTGACTAAATCTACTCAAGTTGACCACCCGGACGTCGGCCGCTCTGTCCTTCCTGATTACCAGCAAACTCTTTGGTTTAGTCGTTCCTAACGGGCGGTGGCGACTTTGGTCTGAAAGTGCGTCCGCACCGATGTCTCGCGCCCGACTTCAGTCATCGATTGCAGCCGATCAAACGCCGTTGATCGAGGTACACTATCGATCAAATGAAAATCCGCGAGATACGCCTCAGAGACTTCAAGAGATTTACCGACACCACAATCGGCGATATTCCGCATGAGGCGCGCTTGGTGGTTATGGTTGGCCCGAATGGATGTGGCAAATCGTCCGTGATCGACGCTGCGCACGTCTGGCATCGCCACCGCTGGGCCGGTCAGGGCGGCTGGGATGCTACGTACCATTTGAAGCAGGTTCCGGGGGTCGCCGGAGATTGGAACCAAGCGGTCGCAATCACACTTCACGATCCTCAACCAACAACGCCTGATGAAGGCCGAAAGGCCATCTACGTCAGAACGGCATACAGAAACGATCCCGAGTTTCAGCTGAACCGGCTATCGCGACTGGAACCGGCGGTCCAAGAGAGTCGCTTTTCTAGGATGATCGACAACGATCAGGCTGTGAGCCGCAACTATCAGCGATTGGTGTCGGAGGGATTCAAGTACGTATACGAGGAAGGAGATCCCGCCGAGACTCTTGAGCACTTCCGAGAGCGGTCTATAGGCGAAATCCGAGACGCTGTACAAAGGCTTTTCCCTGATCTTGTCCTCAATAGCCTAGGTGATCCACTAGAACAGGGGACATTCAAGTTCGACAAGGGGGAGAGCCAAGCCTTCCTCTACAAGAATCTGTCTGGAGGAGAGAAAGCTGCATTCGATCTGCTCCTAGATATCTTGGTGAAGAAGCGGGAGTTTGACGACACTGTGTTTTTCGTCGACGAACCAGAAACTCATATGTCTACAGCTCTGCAAGGGGCGTTGCTGCAGGAACTCTATGACTTGGTCCCGGAAAACTCGCAGCTTTGGATCGCAACTCACTCTCTGGGAATGATGAGGAAAGCCGGTGAGCTAAGCCGCAATCATCCCGGTCAAGTTGCCTTCCTCGATTTCGACGGAATCAACTTCGACGTTGAATCAACGATACAGCCTTCCAACCCAACGCGACCATTCTGGAAGCGAATTATGCAGGTGGCACTTGATGACATAGCAGGGTACGTCGCTCCTGAGAAGATTGTACTTTGTGAGGGAGGGACGCTGCCCGGCAAGAACGACTTCGACGCAAACTGTTTCAACACTATATTTGCAGAGGAGTATCGAGAGGTTCTCTTTATTGGCGCTGGTAGTTCTGACGATGTACAGAACGATCCGCGACAGATCGCCCCGTTGATTCGCGGAATTGCCCCGGATGTAGAGTTGATTTGTCTGATCGACAGAGATGACCGTCGGGATGACGAGATAGTGGCGCTAAATCAAAACGGAATCAGAGTCCTTGGCCTTCGGACGATCGAGTCCTACTTGCTTCACGATTACGTGTTGGAAGCGCTTTGCCACTATTTGGGCGACGGGGACTTGTCACCGCAATTGATCGAGGCAAAGCAAAACGCACTACAAAACAGCGTCGACAATGGCGGACCGGCAGACGACATGAAGCGGCCGGCAGGTGACATTTATAATGCGGCAAAGGAACTGTTCCCAGGTCAAAAGCTCGGAGCCAACAAAAGAGAATTCATGAAGGGTTTGTGCGCCCCTCTGATACCGCAATGTGACGATGTCTACGACCTGCTGAAACGAGACGTTTTCGGCGCCTAACAGCGCTGGGTCAGTCAGCATTACTGTGCGGGGTCGAGTGAGCTGCCAATGTGACCAACGAAAATGCTAATAGACTCGCTTCAGAAAGCCGGGCTGTATTTGCCGGCGAGTCTACCGCCGTCGCTTGCCTTTGATAACCGCAACTTCGGCTCAACGAATAGTTGTCCTACTTGTGGGCGATTGGTGTGGATACGATTGGTATATGGACGGACTCAAGAGATCAGTACTCCATTTAGAGGGTGCCGCGGATAGTGAAGGGCTGCGCGACTGGGAGAGACGGGTGCAGCCGATACGCGAGAAATTGAAGAATGGCGAGATTGGTTCTCAAGAGTTCTCGGATGCGTTGGCGAAGCTCTACAGGAAATCCAGAGATGTCCGGTCCCGAGGTACTGCGCTCTTCTGCACTTTCAAGGACCGGCGATACCTTCTAACAGCCCGTCACGTGCTGCATGACAAGGTTGAGGCAAAGCGTTCTCTTCAGGAGCTAGATAACCTTCCTGTACCTGTCCAAGATCTAGTCGCGGCCCAATCCCAAAACAGTATTTTCGGAATCGTCTTTCGTGTCCCCACTCTCGATGAGGTCAGCGAAGCTAATAAGGCAGAAGTTGATCCAGGATTTCTGATGAACCTAGCGGCAGGAACCTCCAGGCATGCTCCGTATACATTTTCGGATCCTGACATGGACTTGGCAGTGGTCTCGCTAGACAACCGGGATGGCCGATTCGCCGAGGGTCTGCTTGAAATGGGATACACGCCATATAGATTGGACGATGGACTAGCTGAAGTCGTAGCAGAAGGCGAGGAGATTCTGACGGTAGGTTTTCCAGGCTCAGTATCAGAAATCGGGCGACTGTCACTTCACCCGGCAGAAGAGAACTGGAGGTCCGGGGTTGTTTCCCTCCCGGCCTTCACGTTCGGCCGCGTATCGATGTTGCACGCCAAACTACCGTACTTCTGGGGCGACATGACTGTCTATCCCGGCAACAGTGGAGGTCCTGTGTTCGCAGGTGGGAAGCTAGTGGGGATCGTCAGTAGTCAGGCTGCCGTTCCCATCGACGATCTCCCGGAAGTAGGGGTCCGAGTTCCGATGTCCCAGATTATCCACTCGAAGCTGCTGATGCCTCTGTTGGAGCGGCAGATCGAGAATGACAACTACTAGAGTGGTTCCACCTCCTTAAACAGTTCTTCGTCCGCGCGCGCAAGCTGACCGTCGTCGCCTAAACCAAGCCCGCTGTCCCGGATGCATTACCTAAATGGCATGAATTCCAACTAAGAAATCCGAGTTACGAATGGCCGGGAAGGTCAGGCTATTGGATATCGTCGAGGTTGCGCTATGGCGTACGATTGCCTGGTCAGTAACCAGCAAGTCGCTCCAGAGAAAAGCCCACATGCTGCGTTGCGCGAACTGCGGTGGGTGAAGTGGCGCGGAAGTTACCAATCGTTGTGCAGTGAAAGCGCATCAGGACGCGAGCGACTTTCTAAGGATTTAGTGCCCAACGTAAACAGACAGCGGTTTTCTCTCAACTCGTCAGACTAGCCTTTCCGTACTGAGTCTTCGAATTAAACTGATTCTATCTCGCAATTTGAACGGGGAGCCAAGCACTTGCGCTCAGTACTTTGCCCAATGTCGAGATGCATCTGGGCGCTGGTGCGCAAATACGACCGATCCCCGCCAGCTGATGCTGTAAAAGGTAAGTACTTCCCACATTTGACAATGTGTCGCAACGGTCGGTACAAGGGCTAGGCGCTCTTGCCCGGTCCATCCGAAGATTCGTTCCGGCCTTTTCTCCATCTGTACACCGGAGACGCCAATGACCATGCGCCGCCTTCTGCAATTCGCTCTGCCTTCACTTCTACTCGTGGTTTCGTTGCCCTTGTTGACAACACAGGATGCCCTTGCAACTGACGAGGTAGCGTCAGGCCCACGTATCGTTAGTGCGAACGCCAAGACCGAGCGGCCGTCCCACAGTTATGCCCGATGCTTTGACAGTTGCCAGCAAGCGTTGGACAAGGAGATGGACCGTTGCGTGCGCGTCGCAAAATCCGATGATGGTGAGACGCTGACAGCCTGCTTCGAAGCGGCGGCAAAGGAGTTTGAGCAATCAGTCGCATCGTGTCCTACCGACTCTGGATGGAGAGATCGACGATGAACCGGGTTCCGTTTTATGCGCTGATCGTTTCAGTCATCGCTTTGCCGCCCGTTTCGAATGCGGCCGTCGGTCGAACTGTCGGAGAGGCATCGGTCTCACCGACTGGTGATGCGACGTACACAATTCCTATCCGGTTGCCGGCCGGAATCAATGATCTCACGCCGAACCTGGCCATTAGCTATAGCCATTCGATGCCCGAGGGGCTTGCCGGTGTTGGGTGGGGGATCAGCGGCCTTTCGGCAATATCGCGCTGCCCGAAAACAGACGCACAAGACGGTGACCCAGATGCGGTCAAACTGGTCCGCGAGGATCGGTTGTGCATGGACGGCAATCAGCTTCGATTGACGTCAGGTTCCTACGGCTACTCCGGTTCGACTTACCGGACTGAGGTTGACTTGATCGCGCGAATCACCGCGAATGGGTCGGCGGGTGATGGTCCGGCCTGGTTCAAGGTTGAGTCGAAAGACGGGCTGATTTATGAGTTTGGCAACACCGCGGATTCGAGGATCGAGTCGCTTGCTCTGGGTGACGAATCCACTGCGCGTGTTTGGGCGCTCAGCAAGATATCCGATCGAGCAGGCAACGAAATTCAATTTGAATACGTTGAAGACGGCCCGCCGTATGGCACATATCGTCCCTCGTCGATCGTCTACGCGGTCAATCCGTCAGCCGGACAAACAATTGCCGGCTACAAAGTGACTTTTGTATACGAGAGTCAACCGGCGCTCGACGTGGATACGTCGTACGCGACCGGCGGTCTCGTTGAGGACATCAAGCGGCTAACGGGCATTCATGTGGACCAAAACCTGGCTCTGATGAACCGGGTGCGCAGCTACATACTGACGTACGAAGCGAACCTATCGTCGGCCGACCGTAGCCGCCTCGCCTCGGTAAAAGAATGTGGCAAGACAGTCGCAAACTGCCTCTCGCCGACTACGTTTGTCTACCAGAACGGCACCAATAGCCTGGCGGGCGAAACGTCGTCTGGCTCATCAATTCCAACGGGAACAAAGCCGCTTGCACTGGACATCAACGGGGATGGGCGAACCGATTTCGCCTATCCGTCGGCGGCAAGCGGTGGAACCTGGATGTATCGCCTGGCCAATACGTCGGGGGGATATTCGGCGGCCACCAGTTCCGGCATCAGCAGCACAAACCACGCCGATGCCATTGTCATGGACCACAACACAGACGGGCTTGATGACATTCTGGTCCCCTACAGTGGATCAACTTGGTGGGCGATCCACGGCACCTCATCGGGGCTGGCGAGTTCGCCGGTGAATACAAGCGCTGCGCATCAGAATACGCCTGGCAACGCGACATCCTTTGATAGGAACGGCGACGGGCGGGACGATCTCATATGGGGGACAAATGTCACTCAGCCCATCCCCAATGCCAAGATGTGGGTCGCAACACGTAACGCGACCGGCAACGGGTTTTCTGCCCCAGTACTGGTCGGTGGCTCGATTTTTCTACCCTCCGTCTGGCCGACGATCTTCGATACCGTGCGTCACGACGCCTCGCGCAACTTCGATGTCAATGGCGATGGATTTAAAGACGTTGCCTACGTCGCACTGCAAGTTGGTCGTCGGGGATTGCCGGACCGGCACTACCTGCGTTTTCTCCTTGGTAATAACCAGGGGACTCGTACGATCAACAACGTCAGGCCGAACTTTGCGCTGCCGATCGACTTGAACGGCGATGGTTACACCGACGTGCTCTATGAGGTCAACAACGCACTCTACACGTCCATCAGCAAAGGAACGAACTTCGGCAGCCAGATATTTGTCGGTACATATTCCAATCTCAATTGGACGGAATCGGTCGTCGTGGATTGGTCGGGCGATGGCATGGAGGATCTCCTGATCCCCGATTCCAACGGCTACTGGTACGTTGCAGAGTCGGATGGATTCACGTTGCAGGCCCCCGTCAGCACGGGAGCAACGTCCGGCAATCCAAAATACGCTTTTGCGACCGATTCCGATGGCGACGCACTTCACGATGTGGCCTATGTCAAGTCGGACAATACGTACGTACACCGGGCCCATGCCGGTTCCGTTCCCGACCTTTTGACTGATGTCGTTGATGGCTACGGCAACACAGCAGAGTTCCACTACGCTTCGTTGACCGACAGTAGCGTGTACACCAAGGGCAGTGGCGCCGTATTGCCTACTGTGGACTATCTTGAACCCCGTATCGTCGTCAAGACGTTGGAGCAATCCACCGGCACCGGCACGACGTTTGATTTGGACTACCAATACGAGGGTGCGACGCTCAATATCGAAGGGCGTGGTCTTGGCGGGTTCGCAAAACGTATTATGACCGATAGCCGGACCGGCAATGAGGTGACGGAGACTTATCACACGGACTTTCCGTATCGCGGACGCATCAAGAAACGCGAGTTGCGACTAAGCGACAATACGCTGGTGCAGGACATTTCCCACACCTGGGACAAGAAGTCGGCAGGTACGGGATTCGAGGATTACCACTTTCCCTACATCGCATCCACGACGCAGAAAAACTTCGAAGTCGGTGGGACATACAACGGAAATCAGATCAATACCGTCACTACGACCTCAATGGTTGACAGCTACGGTACCCCTTACGATGTAACGGTTACGACCACCGAACACACGAATGCCAACGGCGCGATGCCGAATACCAGTTTTACGCAGCGCACCTACACACCAATGGGCCAGCTCTACAATGTCACTTCGTCCTGGTGCATCGGGCGGCGTCAGCAATTGCAACGCATCAACTCGCACTCGGGTACCTATGGTGCAAGCATCACGCGGACCGCGGATTACACGTGGGATACCAGCAACAATTGTCGGGTGACGAAATCAGTGATCGAACCGTTGAGTTCCGACTACAAAGTGACGACGGATCTCGAATACGACACGTTCGGTAACGTGGACAAGCGCACAATTACCGGCGTCAATGCTAGTACCAACATGCCGACGCGCGTTACCGATGTGTACTGGGGCACGGACGGGCGATTTCCGCGCACGATTACCAACCCACTTAGCCAGGTCACAACCGTCAACTGGGACAGTGTGACCGGCGACCTACTCAATGTGACCGATCCGAACAGTTTGGTACGAAGCTGGATTCACGACGATTTCAATCGGGAAACCAAAATTACTGATCCAGACGGGACCTATACGGATACGACTTACACGGCCTGCGGCATCAGTGACAACTACTGCGGCACCGGCTATTCCCTCGTGAAAACCAAGGTGCGCGCCTCCCAAAAATCCACCACCGGGACAGAGATTCGGTACGATGACGTCTATCTCGATGCGTTTGATCGAACCGTTGAAAGCGCCGGCCAGATCATCGGCGGCGGTACCACGAAGCGTCGCATCGTCTACGATGCATCGGGTCGCATCTGGAAGCAATCGTCGCCTACCCTTCTGACATCAGCCCTCTACTTCACCGAAACCACATTCGATGACGTCGGCCGACCAAAACAAGTATCTCGACCCATTCACGACGGAACATCTTCGCTGCAACACGAGTACATCTACTACGAGGGTTTGAAAACACGCCACAAGGACGCGGAAAACAACGAAACGTGGAAGATTTCTGACGCACTAGGTCGGGTGCATCAGTCACACGACAATCTCGCTCACTACCAGCAATTTGACTTTGATGCTTTTGGCAGTTTAAAGCGCGTACAGGACTGTCTGGTGTCAACTTGTGACGTGCTTTCGACGATGACCTACGTTTACGGCGCGTCTCCGTTTAGAACCGAGGTCGACGATATGAGTATGGGCGAGTGGAAGTACTCGTACAACTCAATTGGCGAGATGACAGCCTTTAACGACGCCAACACGGGTGGTTCGCTGCCAACGACGGCCACCGCAACGTTCACCTGGGACAAGCTGGGTCGCCCGCTGACTCGAGTGGAGGCCGAAGGCACAACGACCTGGACTTGGGGATCGTCGGCAGCCGCAAAGAACATCGGCTCACTAGCCTCGGTAAGTTCCCCCGGGCACAGCCAGTCCTTTACTTACGATAGCTACGGTCGCCTCAAGAAGCACAGTCGAGTCGGCGGCGGTACATATGATATCGACTACTCCTTTGACAGCATCACTGGATTCCTCGACAGCGTGCAGTACCCTGCGAGCACGGGGGGCTATCGATTCAAAGTTCTGCACGAATACGATCACGGCATACTGAAGCGGGTCAAGCGCTCAGACAGCGGCCAAGTCGTCTATTGGGAGGCACAGACGCAAGACGCGTTCGGTAACGTCATCGATGAGGACCTTGGTAATGGCACGTCAACCATCCGCGGTTTTGATGGGGTGACTGGTCAAATTGACTACATTCAATCCGACAACGGCGGCACGTCACTACAGGACCTCTCTTACGGTTGGGATAAAGTTGGCAATCTTCTGTATCGGAAAGATTGGCGCCAGTCCGGTCTTCCGACCGAGGATTTTGTTTACGACAGCCTGAATCGCCTCACAGATGCGGACATCTCGGGCGCGGCAACTTTTAGCCTCGGTGTATCGTACGAGGAAAACGGCAATATAAAGAAAAAGGACGATGTCAGCGCAAACGACTTCGTCTACCACAGCACCAACAAACACGCTGTAGTGACAGCCGGGTCCAGTTCGTATGGTTATGACTCCAATGGCAATATGACGTCCCGAAAAGGTGACACGATTACCTGGACGAGCTACAACTACCCGTCGGAGATTGAGGACGGGTCGCGGACGTTTGAGTATAGCTACGACGCCGGGCGCCAAAAATGGAAACAGATAGTCGACGATGGCTCCAGCATCGAGACAACGTACTTCGCCGGTCGACTTTTTGAGAAAAATATCAATAGTTCGGATACCGACCATCGTCACTACATCATGGCGAACGGTCGTGCCGTCGCGATGTATGTTGAACGCACAAGCTCATCTGACTATACGCGGTATTTTTCGCACGATAGCCTGGGCAGCACGGATGGCATCTATAATGAAAGCGGCACTTTGGATGTCGCCGCAAGTTTTGCCACGTTTGGTGAGCGGCGCGATCCAACGGACTGGGTAGGTGATCCCAGTGCAAGCGATCTCGATAAGATCGATGATCGCACTGACCGTGGGTACACCGACCATATCAGCCTGGAACGGAGTTCCTTGGTGCACATGAACGGTCGGGTTTACGATGCTGAGATCGGACGCTTTCTGAGTCCTGACCCGTACGTCGCTCATCCGCTGAACACACAAGGATTCAATCGGTACGCATATGCCTACAACAACCCGATGCGCTATACAGACCCAAGTGGCTTCACTGTGTGCGGCGAAGTATTTAGTTGCTCTGGTCTGGTCGTAGCGTCTGCCCTTAGATTTGTTTTCGACTTTTTTGGTTCCAGCGACGATCCGCCACCGCCACCGGATTTCTGCAAGGATAATACAGCTGGATGTGGTGGGGTTGCGTCCGCGGCTGGTCAATATATGCCGACGACACCGAGTTTACCCGGAAGGGTTAGATCAAGGCCGTGTCTATTTTCGTGCAAAGGCGGCGTATTTGGCGTGGTATTCGATTTTGGCGGGCCCGGCACAGGCAATCCGATAATTCTCTGGGGCAGCGGAGAGGAGAAGGTTGAGGCAATCGCAAATGGCGAGTCCATTGACAACGACGAGGTCGCCGATCGATTAGGTTTCTCTACATGGGCGTTAGACGCAGATTGGTCGTTCGGCTTGCAATTCGCGGCGGGCGGTGGCGTCAAAGGAGTGGGCTCAGTAAATGCCGACCTCACCGTTTTCAATATTCATGGAAATGTGTTCGACTGGTCAAAAACAGGATCGGCACAGCATGTTGGTATGTCGGTAGATGTGTGGAATGTTAATCAATTTGCGATAGGTGGAAGCAGGGGCGGGGACTATGCATATGACGCCATTCACGCCGGAACTTGGGATTCGTACGATGAGTCTTTTTCCATAGAAGATGACTTGATTTTGGAGTTTTCGTTGAAAGTATTATTCGGATTAAGGATCCGGATCAATACGTCGGAGATATTCAGACGAGACCTTCAACATCGACGTGACTATGGTAGGTCTATTCACAATAGAACCGAGTTCGATCAATAAGAAAAACAAAGCGATGGGCAATTTTCTCATACTGATTCGAGGACTGTTTTGGGCTGCACTAAGTTATTTCGCGGCGTTCGTGATTTTTGGTGAGTCACATCAAATTTCGGACTCTGTTGTCTTGACGGCGACATCAGACTTTCTATCGGCACTATTCGGCATATTTTTGATTTTTTTCTTTCTATGGATGCTTTCTCATGCGATTGTCAAATGTGTGAGAGGCACTGGTACATTGGGCTGGATCGTTTGGCTGTTCATTGGCTCGTTTTTCGCTGCCTACCATTATTTTGAGGTCGAGTATCTGCCGGCTGTACGAAGATAGACTGACGACATTTCATATCGGGACTTCCTTGACCGATTCCAGATAGCGAAGGAAATTTGACCGTACCCCCGTAGTTCGAGCCATGCGGTACGTGGGATTTCCTAGTATTGAAGGTCTCCCCGATGCCGAGGCAATCCGCCTGAGGTTCGAAGTTACTGTGTGAAATTTGTGTGACTGAGAGCTGCGCTGTGCTGCAAGGTACTGAATTCGCAATGGGCGTCGTGCCGGTTTGTATTAGTTTATTCAATAACTTACGCACGAAACGGCGAACTCCGAAGGCAGGGGTCACAGGTTCGAATCCTGTCGGGCGCGCCAATTTTTTCAACAGGTTACGCGGCGTTCGCTTTCGGGCGAATTGTCGCGGTGCCCATCTGGTGCCCAGGCGGTGCCCAAGTCGGACAGGCAGTCTTGAAGGAAAAAGCGCTGTGTCACTTTTTGCGCAAACAAATTGTCGGATGCACCGCGTGCGGCAACGCCCCAGAAAACTCCACTAAGCGACAAACCTACGATCATCACGCGCAAGGAATCTTACGAGACAAGCGCTAAGCAAGACCCACGCAGATTCACTGAGCCTAGCGACAAGCTTTGAATCTAGTACGGCCTGCTTGTGAGTCGTTACTGGCTTGCTGAGTTGAGCCAAGTAATGTCTTGACGGGGAGCCTGACTGCCAACCAGGCACATAGAAGTACCGAGTCGCCCGATATGCTCTGAGTTCCTGCAGATCTGGTTCCGCGATGTCCGAAGCAGATCCGACTTCTTCCAGTGGCACGAGTTGTGTCCAGGGAACCTTTTCTAGATCTCGATCAAAATCACATGTATTTCCCGCGACCAGCCATAGATCACCCACTCGTTCTTCTATCGCAGGTTCTGCGCCTGAGTCCAACAATGGAAGATCAGTGGGCAGTTTGATGACGTCGCCTTGGCAAAACTCTGCCACAGCTGTCTGATGAGAAAAGAAACTGCGTGACGATAGATCGTCACGGATATCCTCAATTAGTCTGACCAGACTCTCGGTATCATACGCGGGAAGCCAAGATTCAATAGCCATCAATCAGATAGGCGCTTCTTGATTGGTCTGATCTTGGAGGTGCCAACCGCGCCCCGAATCAGCCTATCGCCGATCTCGTCTGCCTCGTCACTGCTGGGCAGGATCTCAGAAATCATTCTTATGAATTGATGTGCCGGATCAATCAGATCGATTCTCAAATCATTGACAACAAGACGACCGGTCGAGGTTATACCGGACCAACTGGTGCCGGCGGGTCGGAGATGTACTGGATCAGGTGTAGAAACGTCCGCTGTCAGATGCCAATGGAAGTTCGGCGGCTGAATCATTGGTACATAAACTGCATCACCGGTTCCGTGGCGATCTGCCCTCAAAAACTCATAAGTCTGCATAACCTAATGTACCTCGTCTGATGTTGCATCAGTGCCGGAATTTGACATCCATTCCACAAGTTCTATCCCCGGAAAAGTATGGAATAAACCGAAAATGTCGTCTGTGAACTGCCGCATGATTTCGGGTGCGTCAGAGATATCGACCTGTCCCTCTATGTAACGATCAATATCGAAACGAAATTGCGGTTCGTTCTGCGGGTCACTTGGAAGAGGAAACCCATACCTTAGGGTCAGAGCACCCGAATCAAGAGGTGATGTGATTTCGTTCATGAATAGCGTCGAATCCAAATCCGCTACGTCGGCGGGGATTCGCAAGTACTCGTCAGTAACCAGCTGTTGCCACGAAACGTCTCTGCCGAGATCGCCAGAGATTTGTTTTCGGTCAACGATGTTCACGTAACGCACACCTAAACGCGTCGTCACAATTGGCGCATACGTCTCTTTCAGTGCCTTGGTGACTGTTTCTATATCGTCGACTAACTGCTGACGACTAGCGTGGTCGCGTGTCGTGATGGAAACGTTATCCTTAACTAGCTCGACCTTGCAGATGTCATCTTTGCGCATGAACTGAAAGACTTGGTCCTGCTGGACTTGGACTTGATTCGGCAAACTGACTTCAAGTGCCTGAATCTGCTTCTGTGCGAAAGCGGGAAATGAGGCACGTACAGCGTCTTGAAATTTGGGTATGCCGTCGCCGGCGCCAATACGCAGAATCGGCTCGTATCGAACTTGTGCGATAACCGTATCTAATGGGTTCCGATCATAGACCCGGTACTCTCTTTTAGGAATCTTCCAGATCATAAGATTAGATAGTCGGGCAGGTCAGTTGGAGCAAATTTATCATGCTAGAAAGACCATAGCAGGGCGCCAGTTTGCCGGGCAATTGGCAATAATTAAAGCGAGACATGAGAAAGAGTTTTGTCCATGAACTGTCTTATGTTACTCAACGACCCTCTGAAACATCTCTCCAACATCACAGCTAAATAGCTCACACAGCTTGTCAATCGTTTCCAGCTCGACCTGACGCGCAGTCTCCTTGTACAGGAGTGTGACGGTATTACGGTGCAACCCCGTTTCCCTGGCCACATCCGCGATATTCATCTTCTGCTCGCCCATGAATCGGGCCAGGTTGCACCTAATCAAACGCCCCACCAAATAAAAAAATATCATTTCAAATGACATATTGCTATTGCAAATGTCAAAATTGCAGTTAGAATGTCATTTCAAATGATATTTCGTCATCTGAAATGCAAATTTGTCACTCAGCATAGCAACTACGGAGGTCGCACGCTATGACATCTCAAGCGATTACCTACCTCACGGCCCAAGAATTGGCGGACCGAATCAAGTACGACGTGCGAACCATTCGCGAAAGTCTGAAGGACTCGGTTCTTCTAGAAGGTATTCACTACCTCCGACACTGACGTCCCACCTCGAACTAGAGTCCTGTATCGGATGGTCTTCGGGTCTTGCCGCAATCGAACATGCACTCGAACTAACAGTAATCTACTTTCAACGCATGTTGACATCGAGAGTTGGGTGAAACTGAGCGACCTATATTATAGGGATAAGAACGCACTTTACTGTCATCGACCGCTCGCAAGGGGTGGCGAGCTGTATCGACTTAGCGAATCGATCCCAACAAAGTATTCAATCTACCAATTTATTGATACTGAATCCGACGCAGTATCAGTTGACTCGCTGTACGTATTCGATGGTGTCAACATTCGGTATCGATGTCGAAAGCTAGTTGATGCTCACCTCCAGACGTTTGGTGCGAATGGACTGTCGTCCGGCTTCGATAAGTATGGCCAATTTGATGGCGAAAAGCGTCGACAGACCAAATAGATTCCGATTCTGTGATACTTCTGGATCTACCGAGCCTTTAGTCGGGTTCGGCCATGTTTCGGCCGGCCATTAGCATCATATCGGGCGGCATGTTGTTCGTCTTGTTGTCAGGTTTCGGCGGGATTGACCTGCTAGGCAGGAAAATTTGCTTGCCTAGAATGTGCCACTTCTGATTGGACTCAATCGAGCATTGACTGTCACTTAGAGAATCTACGAACGCCCTCCAGGTTCTTTAAAAACAGGCGGTTTCGGCCCAACCCTTGGCCCTCCGAAGGCAGGGGTCGCAAGTTCGAATCCTGTCAGGCGCGCCAACTTCTCCTGGGTCCGTTCCGAGGACATAGGTAACAAACTAAATCGGAGACAGTAGGTAGTACTTTTTATTCCGAGGTCATAGTCCGGAATGTTCCGGTTCAGCTAATTTCTGATATCTCCACGCGCTGGAGGTTGGTTGCTCTTTCAGTTGTGATCCTTCGGAATGTCCTCCGCAAAGTAGTCTGGTTTGCCAGCCGCCCAAAAGTCGCCCCACAGTGTGCTACCGCCGTCCACTGTAATGACCTGCCCGGTCATGAACGAAGATGTGTGTCCGGCGAGGAACGTGCACGCCTGCGCGACATCCCAGGCTTTGCCCAACTTTTTCATCGGGTTTGAGTTGCAAAAAGAATCTCTAACGTCCGACGCATAGGTCTTGAGTCCTTCCGATGCGATTACACCCGGAGCTACGCAATTGACGCGGATGTCGTAGGGCGCCCACTCGACCGCAATCGTCTTCGAGAGATGTACCAGTCCTGCACGAGCTGCGCAGGTGTGCGCGACGCCCGGCATTCCTCTGTCCACGACGGTAACAACGTTGATGATGTTTCCTGGTCGGTTCGCGTCGCGCCACATTCGTGCCGCGCTTTGAATCATCCACCAGGAGCCACTGAGATTGGTATCAATCACGGCGCGCCAGCCGTTGACACTAAAGTCGATTGCATCTTGAGGAAATTGGCCGCCTGCGGAATTAACGAGGATGTCAAAACCGCCATCCCTTTTCACGAATTCGTAAAATTCGTTCACCTCATCGACGTCGCGGATATTGAGAGGGTAGAAACTGGACTCAACGCCGAGTGCTGCAAGTTGATTTGTCGTTTCAACGAGCTTTTGCTCATTGCGGCCAGAGACAATAACGCTGGCTCCTACCCTCGCAAACAGGATCGCGCACGCACGGCCAATCGAGCCACCACCACCGGTGACCAATACCTTCTTGTTCTCAAGCAGGTCAGCTTCGAAACCTGTAGCGGCAGTGGCTAGTTCGATGGCCGACTCGGCGGTGATGCTCGTGTCAGTAGACATCGGCTGCCGTTACTAGCCTACACATCGTCTGCAGCAATGACGGATAGACAAATCGCGTTGATCCTCACAAATCACTTGTCCACTTTTATCTCACAGAGTAGACTATTAGTCTAGTTTTAGCACCGTGCTGGGTGCACCAGGAGATTGCGATGTACCCAAATACCAATCCAAATCCAACATCCTTTCGCTGCGTCGCGGCACTCAGTTTGCTGCTGCTAGCAAACGCCGTTTCTGCCCAGACGTCCGATTATCGGGCAGTCATAGAATTCCAGGAGTACTGCGCTTCGTGTCATGAAACACCTGTGCTCGGTACGAGGGTTCCAACACGCGCCGAGCTCAAAGCGATGCCGCCGACCAAGATTTTTGAGTCCATGACGGTTGGCAAAATGAAGCCAAATGCTCAAGACCTCAGTGAGAAGCAGATGCGCAGAATTGCTGAGTGGTTGAGCGGGCGGCCACTGGTCGACATCGACCGCTCCGCTGGCGCCATGACCAATGCGTGCCCAGACGGTGCGAAGTTGGGAAATCCACTTTCCGGTCCACGCTGGCTCGGATGGAGCCCCGATCCAACTACAAATGCTCGCTTCCAGCCCACCGCCAAGGCCGGTCTCGATGCAGCAGAAGTACCAAATCTGCAACTTGAATGGGCATTCGGTTTACCCGGAGCTGCGACCTTGCGAAGCCAGCCCGTTGTCGGCGGTGGATGGCTGTGGGTAGGGAGCGATAATGGCATGGTCTATGCGCTCGATGCGAAAACGGGCTGTGTCCATTGGTCCTTCGAGGCACAGCGGCCGGTGATCAGCACAGTCAGTATCGGCCCCATGCCGGATTCGTCCGGGCGGTATGCGGCGTACTTTGGCGATTTCGGCGCCAACGTGTATGCCCTCGATGCAGAGACTGGAGAGCAATTGTGGACTACACGGGTTGAGGAACATCACGCCGCCGCGATCAGCGGTTCCGTTGTTCTGGACCCCGCAGGTGAGCGCGTCATCGTCCCCGTCGGCTCGTGGGAGGAGCCGATGGGCGTTTCCGCCAGCTACGAGTGCTGTACGTCTCGCGGGGCAGTCGTCGTCCTTGATGCGAAGACCGGCAAGGAAATATGGAAAACACATACGCTAGCCGAAGAGGCGAAGCCGTTGTGGAAAAACAGTAGCGGTGTCCAGCAATATGGCCCATCCGGTGCCGCCATCTGGAGCGCTCCTACAGTCGACACCCGGCGCAACGCTGTCTATGTCGGCACATCGAACGCTTATGTTCCCGTGCCGGATGGCGGCGCCAGCGACGCCATTTTCGCTTTCGATCTGGATACGGGAAAAGTGCTCTGGTCGCAGCAGCTTCTTGAGAACGATGCAAATGACTTTGGCTGTGGTGCTACGCCTGATGAATACCAGACGAACTGTCCCGGAATGAAGCCGGGACCAAATGACGACATTGGGGCACCGCCGATTCTTCACACTCTCAAGGATCGACGGCAGATCCTGATAGCGTCACAGGAGAGCCGAACCACCACGGTGCTCGATCCGGATCGAAATGGCGCCATCGTCTGGCAAGGCGTTCCCTCGGATCGCAAGACGGCGACGGGCGGTAATCTTGGGCCGGCGGTCGATGGCGAGTTCCTCTATGTGCCCCTCGGTTTTTCGGCCCACCACGAATTCGAGAGTGCAGAGGTGCTGGAATCCGAAGGTGGACTGGTTGCACTGGATCCTGAAACCGGACGCCGTGCATGGACTGTGGTTGTTCCCAAGCCCACGGACTGCGAGGACCCGACATCGCGCTATTGCAGTTCTGCGAATCAGGCTGCCGTTACCGCGATTCCCGGGGCGGCGTTTACGGGCTCGGTAGACGGGACAATGCGTGCGTTCTCGAGCGTCGATGGTTCTCTGTTATGGTCTTACTCGAGTAATCGCTCATTCGAGACCATCAACGGCGTCGATGCGAACGGAGGTTCACTCGGCGGACCCGGCCCAACGGTAGTCGATGGAATGGTCTACTGGGGTTCCGGCTATGCAGTCCTGGGAACGACGCCTGGAAACGTTCTGCTCGCGTTCAGCGTAGAGACACGCTCGGGTACCGAGTAAGCATGACCGCAGATCACGGCTGGTTGTCGCTGTTGCCGGCAGGCGTTGCGATTTTCACCGCAATTCTTAGCCGGCGACCGATCGAGTCTCTGCTGGCGGGCGTATTTGCAGGACTGCTGTTGCTGGGGCCGACAGCGGCGCTGGCCAATTTCTCGTCAGTCCTGCTCGAAGTCATGATGGATGAAACCATCGCCTGGATCATTATTGTCTGCGGGCTTATGGGCAGCCTGATCGCGTTACTGATGCGAGCCGGTGCCGCAGACGCGTTCAGCAATGCGCTGGCCGCCAGGGCAAGGGGCGGGCACAGTGCCTTGCTGTATACCTGGCTGTTGGGAGTGCTGATCTTTATCGACGACTATCTCAATGCACTCGCAGTGGGTTCGGCCATGCGCAAGGTGACCGATAAATTTCGTGTGTCCCGGGAAATGCTCGCCTATGTGGTCGACTCTACAGCAGCACCAATCTGCGTATTGATTCCGGTATCTACCTGGGCCGTCTTTTTCTCCGGCTTGCTGGAGGCATCGGAATTCACTGAGCGCGGACAAGGTATGGCACTGTACTTGAGCGCTATTCCCTACATGCTCTACCCCTGGACCGCTGCGCTGATGGTGCCGCTGGTTGCCACCGGGCGCATACCGGCCGTCGGCATGCTGAAAACCGCCCAGACCAATGCAGCCTTGAACGACAGCACGCCGGACGCGGACGAGTTCATTGCAGCAACGGCGGAAGACTCGGGCCAGGTCCGGGTCTATCATTTCCTTCTGCCCCTCATCGCCCTGATAGGGTTCAGCCTCGCGTTCGGCCTTGATGTACAGATCGGTGTAATCGCGGCGGTGGCCGCCACGATCGTGCTTTACGGCGCGCAGCGATTGACGGGCTGGACAGCGATGTTTGATACCGTGCTCGACGGGATCAGGATCATGGTGCCTGCGCTCACTATCGTTGTCGTTGCATTTGTCTTCAAAGAAGTTAACGACCGTCTGGGCCTTGCAACCTTTGTCATTGAGAATGTAACTCCCTATATGACACCAACGCTTTTGCCACTGGTCGTTTTCGCCACCATGGCAGTGATTGCGTTCGCGACGGGATCCAGCTGGGGCATTTTTGTGATTGCGCTGCCGATCGTATTGCCGTTGGCCGACAGTGTCGGGGTTAGCCCACAACTCGCAATTGGCGCGCTTGTCTCCGCCAGCGTATTTGGCAGTCACGCCTGTTTTTACTCCGATGCCACCGTACTCGCAGCCCAGGGAAGCGGTTGCGGTGTAATGCAACACGCACTTACTCAGATTCCCTATGCACTGATAGCAGCGGTTGCCTCTGGCATAGGGCTGACGCTTATCGCGGCGCTTAACCAGGGAGCCACCTTGTGAAAACTATCTACAGTGAGCAGCATCGTCTGCGAGACGCCAAAACGGAGCTGTTTGGAGGGGAGCTCGTCCAACCCTTTGAGCGACCATCACGAGCCGACATGGTTAGCAAGGCAGTACGTGCCTCCGGTTTGGGTGACATTGTTGGCCCCGACACCTTTTCCCTTGATCCGGTGCTGGCAGTGCACGATGCGGATTTCGTCGCATTCCTGGAGACCGTCTGGCAGGAATGGCAAAAGACAGGCTATGACGGTGAAGTTATCGCCAACGTCTGGCCAGCCCGGCGGATGCAGTGCCGTGTACCTCGTCACGTCGAGGGCAAAATAGGGTACTACGCGCTTGCTGCTGAGACCTCGATCACCGAGGGTACCTGGACCGCGGCACTGGCAGCCAAGGACGTTGCGCTAACCGGTGCAAACGCTCTTCTGAAGGGAGAAAAGGGTGTGTTTTCGCTGTGCCGGCCGCCTGGCCACCACGCAGCACGCGACATGTTTGGTGGTTATTGTTTCTTGAACAATGCGGCTATAGCGGCACAACATTTACGCGATAACGGCGCTCCGCGTGTAGCCGTCCTGGATATCGATTTTCATCACGGCAATGGAACGCAGGATATCTTCTATGACCGGGACGATGTGCTTTTCTGCTCCCTGCATGGAGATCCGGAGGAGGCGTTTCCGCATTTTCTCGGTTTTGCTGATGAGACGGGATCTGGGGCGGGTGTCGGCTACAACCACAACTATCCCATGCCACCGGGTACCCTGTTTGCGCAATGGCGCGATTCACTGGCAGATGCCCTGTCACACATCGAAGCATTTTCGCCAATGTATCTCGTGGTATCGCTTGGGGTCGATGCCTTCGAACACGACCCAATCAGTTTCTTCAAATTGACGTCGACGGATTTCCGGAAGGCCGGCGAAACAATCGGCAGCCTAAGCATTCCCACGTTGTTCGTGTTGGAAGGGGGTTACGACATTGATGAGGTCGGTATCAACGTGGTCAATGTGCTTTCTGGATTTGAGGCCTAACGCCAGCAGGCGCGAGGTTTACAGAAGCAGGACGCTGCTTTCGGCCGGTGTTATCGTTTTCCCTTGGCCGACTGCTCCAGACTTTCGATGTATGCGTTGACCATTCGTCCCCACTCACGCCTGAGTCCGGCTGCGCCATTGGATTGAGATAGAGCGACCGTATCGAGCCCCGTGTAGATTGCCTGCAACAAGGTCTGACTAATCGTCCGCGCCCTGGCCGGGCTAAATTCGGGATGACGAGACCGCAGTTGATCGGCCATCACATCAAACGAACGTAAGCGCTTCTTGCGCGCTGGCTCATCGAAGTCTGGACTGAACTTATTGGCTTCGTAAAATTCCACGATATGGCTGTGTTTTTGCCATACCTTTTGAAGCCGGCGCTCGACTCTGGCCACGTACGCGCCAAACTCGAGTTTTTCTTCACCAGGTCTGGGATCGGTTTGTTCGTCGATCTCCAGCATAGCCCGGTGCATCACCGCCAGAAACACAGATCGTCTGGTATCGAAAAAATGGTACAGCGTCCCTCTTGCAACGTCGGCGGCCTCGATGATGTCGTCGATACTGATTTCTTCGTATCGCTTTTCACCCAGGAGAGCCTCGCAGGCATCCAGAATCTCGTTGACTCGACGAATTCCCCGAGTCTGAGACGGCTGTCTTTTCAAGCCTAGTAGTGTGAGCGGTTCGATCTGCAGACTCCTTTTCTTGGGGTGCATCGTATCAGTCCACTGCAGTCTTGAGAACCGCCGGTGGTTTATGATCCGGCAGAGTAAAAAACTGGACTATTTGTCTACTTTAAGCTATAAACTAGACGAATAGTCTAGAACTATTCAAGTCTCCTGGGGGTGTCGTATGTCCAGAAAGTCTTTTCACATAAGAATTGTTGAGTTTGCGATCGGTATGTCGCTGGTCATCCCGGCGTTAAGTTCGGCGCAGAGCTCAGCACTCGAAGAAATCGTCGTCACCGCTCAAAAGCGTGAGCAGAATTTGCAAGATGTACCCATCTCGGTGACGGCGTTCAGCGGCGATATGGTCGATGATTTCGGTTTTGAGGACACGCGGGATATTTTTTACCAGACACCCAACGTGGATGTAACCCAGTATTCCTATTACGGCAATATTACTATCCGGGGTAACGCCACCCTGAATCCTTCACTGGCAGGCGAAGGCAATGTGTCGCTGTATTTTGACGACGTCTACCGTCCTACTGCCTTTTACGGCGGTAATATGATGCTGGACGTTGAACGTGTGGAAGTGCTGCGCGGCCCACAGGGAACCCTGTTCGGACGTAACTCCACGGCCGGTCTGGTGCATTTCATTTCGCGTAAGCCCACCGAGGAACTGGAGGGCTATGCAAACCTTGAGTTAGGCTCATACGACACCCGCATCTTCGAAGGCGCAATCAGTGGTCCGCTGAGTAATCGCGTGCGTGGTCGAGTGGCTGTTAAGCACCATGAAAACGACGGTTTTCAGACCAACCAGGGTCCGGCCGGCGGAAAGCTGGCTGTCACCGACAGGCTGGCCGCTCGGGGTCATCTTGACTTCGACCTGAGCGAAGATGTGAACCTCCTATTGTCCGTCGAGGTCAGCGATCTCGATGATATTGGCCAGGCCTTTAACTACTGGGGATTGCTGGACCCGGCGACCTTAGAGCAATGTGCGCCAGAGCGGATACGGGCTGGGGAGTGCGTCGGAGGCGGGGCCTTTTTCGGCTTGCCTACCTTCGCTGACCCGGATCCCGATGTGGAAAGACCGTATACCGAGCTCGACCCAGATAATGGAGGCGGCCGATATACGCTGGAGACCCTGTCAGTAACGGCCAGGTTGACCTGGCAACTGTCGGACTCTCTTGAACTCGTTTCAATCACTGCCTACGACAGCCATGATCGATATTTTAACACCGATGAGGATGGCAGCGCGGTCGGGGTTTTGGGTGGCCTCTTTCAATATAATGATCACTACACCAGTGATGCCGACCAGATCACCCAGGAGCTCCGTTTATCGGGTGGCAATGATGGAATGGATTGGCAATTAGGCTTTTTCTATTTTGATGACGACCGTGGTTCGAGCAGTACCATCCGGGACTTCGAGACGGTGCAGGTTCCGGGAACGATTGTTGAACTCAACACAGAGTCCGTGGCGGTGTTCGGGGAGTTTGGCAAATCACTATCCGATACTGTTCGCTTGATTGGTGGATTGCGTTACACGGACGAAGAAAAAAAGACGGAGGTGCTGACCGAGACCCTCCCCGGTTCACAACAACTGAGCGCTGATAACGTGTCCGGCAAGCTTGGACTGGAATGGCGACCTCGTGATGAGTGGATGGTCTATGGCGCCGTTACCACCGGCTTTCGTTCCGGCAACTTTAACACCGATCTATTGTTCGGCGACCTGAGTGCACTGACCGCGGTGGACCCGGAGGAGGTTGTTTCCTTTGAAATAGGCAGCAAGTCGACCTTACTGGACGAACGCATGCGTTTGAATGCGACACTGTTCTACCAGGACGTTACAGACAAGCAGGGGATCACCTATGATTCGAATGCAGCAGCGCCGGTGAGTCGGCTCATCAGTGTGGGTGATGCAGAAATCTTCGGGACTGAACTGGAGGTGTTCCTGGTGCCGACGGAAAAGCTGGAGATTGGTCTCGGAGTCGGTTGGGTGGATACAAAGATCAAGGCCCCGGCCAGTTTTGGTGCTTTTGCGAACTGGGGTACCGGTGCTAATGCTGGTGTCGGAGATTTCTTCTTCTTTGATGGCAGCGGGGAAACGATCTTGTCCGTCAATGGAGTGTTGCGCTATAGCATACCCTTGGCCGGCGGCGGCGTCATCTCGTTGCAGGCGGACTTCGACTCGCGCCAGATCGACCCATCGTCACGCAACAACCCTATCGCCTTTAACGAGGATCGCACCATAATTAACCTGCGAGCATCCTGGAGTTCGCCAACTGAGCGCTTCAATGTACAGGCCTATGTCGAAAATGCCTTCGACGAAAAATATATCGACAACATGAACACGTTTGCAGGTAATGATTTTGCTTTGGGTGCCATGGGCATGCCGCAATGGTACGGCGTCAAATTCGGCATGAGTTTTTAGGTTGTTGCTTCACTCGATCGGACAGATCCCCGTTGAGGCCGCGAAGAAGTATGGCGACAAAACGGCCTTGGTCGTTCCGGATCGGAAAATGTCGTTCACCGAGCTCGATGTCATGTCGAACCGTTGTGCCAATGCGCTGGTTAAGTTAGGCGTCAAAAACGGTGATCGTGTCACTCTTTATTCCGGAAATTGTTGGGAGTGGATTGTCAGTTACTACGGTGCCCTCAAGGCTGGCGCCGTTGTCAATCCGATCAACGTCATGTTGACGCCCGGGGAAGTCGAATTCGTAGCGAATGACTGCGGCGCATCTGTCGTAATCGCGTCACACGAAAAAGCACTTTCCGTTCAGGGCGTCAAAGAAAAATCGGATGTGCGCGAGATTATCGCTTTTGGGAACGAGGAGTTGCCGGACGGCCTGCTTTCCTTCAATAGCGTTCTTGAGGACTGCAGCGATCAATTTGAAGTAGACATGATCGATCCGAAAATATTGTCTACGATTGGCTACACGTCAGGCACGACGGGCCATCCGAAAGGCGCATGCCTGTCGCATCACTCCATCCTGCTGAACGTGGCAATGACAGCGTTGATGCATCAGAGGAGCGAGAAGGACACCGTCGTTACTGCGCTGCCGTGTCCGCATGTTTACGGCAATGTCGTGATGAGTGGTGCCATCCAGTCTGGCATGACCCTCGTGCTGCACCCAGCGTTCGATGAGAAGAATATTTTGCAGAGCATTCAGGACAACCAGGCCACGATGTTCGAAGGTGTGCCGACCATGTACATGTTTCTGCTGAATCATCCGGAGCTCGATTCCTACGATTTGTCATCGCTGCGCTGTTGCACCGTCGGCGGTCAGACAATGCCGGTGCCGAAGATGGAGGAAGTCGAGGACAAGTTTGGCTGTCCCCTGATAGAGCTGTGGGGTATGACCGAGATCGGTGGTCTCGGCACAACGTTCGCGTCCAATGGGCCGATAAAACACGGCTCGATAGGTGTCGTGCTCCCCTACACCGAGGCACGGATTGCGGATACCGAGGATGCGGGCAAGACACTGCCCGCCGGAGAAATTGGCGAACTGATGATCAGGGGCGGCTTGGTCATGCAGGGCTACTACGGTAACGAGCAAGCGACCCGGGAATCGATTGAGCCGGACGGATGGCTGCATACGGGAGATGTCGCGTCAATGGACGAGGATGGCTGCATTTTCATTGTTGACCGTAAAAAGGACATGATCCTAACCGCAGGTTTCAATATTTATCCGGCGGAATTGGAACGCGTAATTGCCGGACACCCGGATGTCGCCCTCGTTGCCGTCGGCAGTATTCCGGACGAGGAGAAGGGTGAGCTCGCCAAGGCATACGTAGTTCCGAAAACAAACGCGATACCCGACGCCGACGACATCGTCAAATTCTGCCGCGAACACCTTGCGGCGTATAAGGTGCCCCGTGCCGTGCAGTTCGTTGACGATCTGCCCAAGACCAGCACCGGTAAAGTGATGCGTCGAGAGCTGCACACGCTGGACGCATGACGGTGTCTCGTATCGGTAGCAAAAAGATATTAGGAGAAGCAGAAACATGACTGAGAATATGCTGCTAAAAACCATACTCGGTGGGCTGCTTGCGGCGCTGTCATTGTCTGCATTGGGCGGAGCAGGTGACAACGCAGCGCCTGCTCCATTGAGACTTGAGCCGGCAGAAATTCCCTACTCGGGGATGGACACCGATATGCCGCCATGGCCTGAGGAAGATATTCTCTCAGGCGTATCCGAGCATCGATACAAGTACCTGTATTCGGGCGATATCAACGTGGCGGTTTACGAAGCGAAACCGATGATATTGAAAATCAGGGACTACGAGATTGATGAGTTTGTGACGGTTATCAGCGGCACGCTTATTCTCAAGGCGGAAGGCCGTCCACCCCAGAAATTCGAGGTTGGCGAAAGCGTACTGGTACCGAAAGGATTTACCGGAACCTGGGAAATGCAGGGGAATTTCCGAGAAATGGTTGTGATCATGAATGAGAACAGAGGTAGTGAACAATGATCAATTTTAACGATGAATACGTAATGACCATCGACGGTAAGTCCGTCGGCGCGAGCAGCACGCTCGAGGCCTACAACCCTGCAACCAAAGAGACTATTGCCGCTGTTCCGGATGCGAGCAAAGAGCAGCTAGACAAAGCCGTCGCATCAGCACGTAATGCGTTTCAATCCTGGAGCACGACTCCGTTGTCGGAGCGCCAGGCGGCTGTGGCGGCGATTGGCCAGGCGATTGCAGATAACGCTGAAGAATTCATGGCGCTATTGACGAAGGAGCAGGGCAAGCCGCGCGCCGGTGCTGAGTGGGAGATTCTTGGGTCTGCAGCCTGGTGTGCCGAAATTGCCAAGCAGTCGTTGCCTGATGAGCAGGTAGAGGAAACGGCCGACCGGCGTGTTGTTACGCGCTTCTCACCGTTGGGTGTAGTCGGAGGCATCACGCCGTGGAATTTCCCGGTCCTACTCGCGATTTGGAAAATAGCGCCGGCGCTGGTAACCGGGAACTGCATTATCATCAAGCCGTCGCCGTACACGCCCCTGTGCACACTAAAGCTCGGCGAGCTCTGTCAGGAAATACTTCCGCCGGGGGTGTTCAATGTGGTCAGCGGTGGCGACGATCTCGGCAAGTGGATGACGGCGCATCCGGGTATAGACAAGATCGCCTTCACGGGTCACACGGATACCGGCAAACACGTTATGCGTTCTGCCGCGGACAATCTCAAGCGTCTGACGCTCGAACTCGGTGGCAATGACCCGGCAATAGTTTTACCGGATGTCGATCCCGAAGCGCTGGCGCCTGAGTTATTCTGGGGTGCATATCAGAACAACGCGCAGTTTTGCAACTCGATCAAGCGCGTTTATATTCACGAGGATATCTACGATGACGTGCGCGATGCGCTGGTCGAGTTTGCCAAAGGAATGAAAGTGGGCAATGGGGCCGACGCGGACACTGCTCTTGGGCCGATCCAGAACCTGCCGCAGTACGAAAAGGTCAATGAGTACATCGATGACTGCAAGGCAAACAACTACACGTTTGCACTTGGTGGCGATGTTGACAGGGAGGCCGCAGGCTGGTTTATCCCGATTACGCTGATTGACAATCCGCCGGAGGATTCGCGCATCGTAACCGAGGAGCCGTTCGGTCCTGTTGTGCCGCTACTGAAGTGGTCAGATGAAGACGACGTTGTTCAGAGAGCGAACGACACACGGTACGGCCTGGGCGCCTCAGTATGGGGCAAGGATCGTGCAACCGTGGAGCGCATCGGCAGCCAGTTGGATGCGGGTACGGTATGGCTGAACGAGATTCATCAATACTCACCCTACCAGGCATTCGGTGGGCACAAGGAATCCGGCATCGGTTGCGAAAACTCATTGCACGGGTTGATGGAATACACCAATTGGCACACGATCACCCTGAACAAGAACTGGGGTACCGGATCAGCGGACAAAGCGGCGTAACGCCACTTTTGCACACGGAGGATGGCAATGAAGACGGTCTCCACATTACTTTTTTTCGGCGCAATTTTTTTCGGCGCCGTTTCGGCTGAGGAAGAAATGACGAATAAGAACATAGTTGATCTGGATCCAGGCGAACTGGAGACCGTCGAGTTGCCGGCTGTGACGGACTATCCTTTTATGAAGGTCGTTGCTGGCGACAACCCGGTAGCGGGTGGTTTGACAAGCTATCAATCGAGTGATGGAAAATTCGAAGTGGGTTTTTACCATGGCTCAGAGGTCACGCTACGCATAAGTAACTGGCCAGTAGATGAGTTCATGTATTTTCTTGAGGGTCAGGTTGAGATTATCAATGAAGACGGTTCATCCAAAATCTACGGCCCCGGAGACGCGCTTGTGATGCCAAAGGGTTTTAACGGTACCTGGCGGCAACTGGGGCCGATCAGAAAGATAAATGTTTCGTATCCTGGGGAATAAAAGAGCCTGCTCACAATGACCGACGCTCACATGCTCGACGACAAAATAAACACGGCTGCTTTCTGGTCGGCTATCGTCCTGATCCTGGCGGGCGTTTTGTCGGCGTTTTTTCCACTCGATGCCCCGGAAGGACCGTTCGCGGATCGAATGATCTGGTACAGCTCGAATGTCGGAGCTTTTACGGCGGGCTGGGTCGTGCAAATGGTCGCTATGCTGGCATTGTCGGTTGTCTTTGCAGGTACTGCGTGGCAGGTCCGCAAATCGCGCCCGTTGAGCACGTTCGTTGCCGGGATTGCGCTGTTGATATCGGTTGTAGCCTTCATCATCGTCAAGTTCATTGCCATCTGGTCGATACCTCAGATGGTCATGGCCTCGTCAACTGAATCGGCGAATGCTGCCGTTGCTGAACCGTTGTTCCAGTTGTTGACTCCGTCACTACCGTTCTCACTCTTCCAGTCATTTGATTACCTCGGATTCTGGATGTACGGAGTGTTCGGCCTGCTGGTTGCCCGGCCGCTTTTTCGACTGTCGCTGAGCGCCAGAATTGCGGCTGTCGCATTAGGTCTTTTTGGATTGCTTTTTCACATCCTGTTCGCAGGCGTGATCACCGGCAACCTGGCCACGGCCGACATTGGTGTGTACTCCGAATGGACCGGCATCCTGTTACTCGTCGCCGTCATCTGCATGGCGGTTTACTTCCGCAAGGCAATGCAAGCTGTGAGCAAGGAATGACCCGCGATATTACACGACGGGATTTTCTTAACGGTGTTGCCGTTGGCGCCGGCGCTGCATTGTTAGCACCCGCCGAACTATTCGCGCAGAATCCCTCGAGTGCGCCATTCGACTACTACCCACCGACACTCACGGGGCTGCGTGGCAACCACCCGGGATCTTTCGAGGCATCGCACGCCCTTGCCTGGAGTGGAGTAAAGCCCGCCGAGCATCGCGAACTGAACGAGCACTACGACATGGTGATTGTGGGTGCGGGCGTAAGTGGTCTTGCCGCGGCCCGGTTCTACCAGAAAAGGATTGGGGCTGATGCGAAAATTCTGTTGCTCGATAACCACGATGACTTCGGCGGGCACGCCAAACGCAACGAGTTCCACCTCGACGGACAAATGCTGCTTGGCATCGGTGGCTCGGTCAACGTGGATGCGCCCGATAGCTACAGTCAAATATCCAAAGGACTGTTGAACGACCTCGGCATCAATCTCGACGCCATGCGGTCCAACATGTGTGACTTCGGTTTCCTGGGCGCAAACGCGGCGAGTGTGCTGGCGCTACCCGGCCCGGACGGGCACGTAACGGTACGCGGTCAATGGAGTCTGTTGATGCTCGGCATCGGTGATGTCGAGTCAGCAGTCCGTGACCTGCCGTTGCCAGCATCGGAACAGGATCTATTGATCGAGTTGCTGAGCGGAGAGCGTGATTATCTCGATGACCTGACCGTAAGCGAGAAGTCTGCCTACGTTGAGTCGGTGACCTACGCCGAATTTCTTACGACGCGGGTCGGACTTTCCAGTGAGACTATTTCTATCTTCTATCCGTTTGCGCAGCTGATGTTCGGTCCGGCCGCGCCGAGGATCAGCGTCATGGAGGCGTTTTACCTCGGATGCCCGGGTATACAGGGAATGGGTTGGCTCGGAGATGTTGCGGTCAAGCTTTTCGAAAGCCTGATGGCGGGTCACGAGTCACTGTATTTTCCAGACGGCAATGCCTCCGTAGCGAGGCTACTTGTCCACAAATTGATTCCAGCGGTCGCGCCAAACAGCCAGGGCTTTGATGATATCGCGACAAGTCAGTTCGACTACGGCGCGTTGGACCTCGAACAGCACCGGGTTCGACTGAGACTCAACAGTACCGTCGTTGGCGTGCGGGAAACCGACGATGATGCTGTGCAGGTTGACTACGTCCGAGATGGCAACGCCGTTAGTGTGACGGGCGATCATTGCGTGCTCGCCTGTTACAACGGGGCAATTCCGTACATCTGTCCGCAGTTGCCGGAAAGCCAGAAGGAAGCGCTTCGTTTTGGCGTCAAAGTGCCGTTGGTGATGACCAATGTTCTGGTCGAGAACGGCCGCGCTTTTTCCGAACTCGACGCGAGCCAGATTAACTGCCCTGACGACCCCTATGCGGTTGTGACGACAGCTCCGCCCACGACAACGGGAGGACATAAACCTCTCGGCGGGCCGGATGATCCGCTGGTGATCTACATGCTCGGCGCCCCGAAGGTCGATCATGCCGACGGCGAGACGAGTCGGGATTTGCTGCGAAAAGCACGGCATCAGGTCTACGCAACGTCGTTTGATACCTATGAACAGGAGATCAGGACGCAGCTTCAAGGACTGTTGGGCGGGCACGGCTTCAATCATGAGACCGACATCAAGGCGATTACGGTGAATCGCTGGCCGCACGGCTATGCCTACGCGTACATGTCAATTGATGATCCGAAATGGGAGCAGCGGCAGGCACCCCATGAGATCGGCCGCGCGCAATACGGTAGGATTTCTATTGCAAACTCGGATTCGGAGGGTCGTGCCTACCTGGATGCGGCCATCGATGCTGGGTGGCGCGCCGTGGCGGAGCAGACGGCATTAAGTCGACAATAACCGTCCGCACGAAATCGCGCGTTGAATTGATTAGTTGATTATCTATGGCGCGAATTGAGTTGTTTATTACCACGAACTACAAAGTAGCTACCTCAATTTCGACGCTTTTGATTACCAATAGCCAACCTTGATTGTCATCGGACAGAATCTGGATTCTCGTCGCGTCAGTAGGCCAATTCCCATGTATCAGATACTATAAAACTGATTCAACTTTCTAGCAAAAACTCTAGCTTCATCCTGTTTAAATACCGTCAGGGCGAGAAAAACGTTTTCAAAGCCCTTCGTCTCCGCTATGACTAAGTAGTTGAATCGCGATGTTCCCGGCGATGGAATTGTATCGAGACAAACAGTTGTGAATCCCGCGAGATCGTGTCTCTTGGTCGTACGCCAACTCAGTGGAACTCCAAACAACTTGTGTATGGTGACTAGTTTTTCTCTGTTGAGGGTGCAATGAGAAACCCCAAATAAGATGAAAATTATAGCCAGTAACATGATAACCAACGGAAAGCCAAGCGCCACCACGGGTCCGAGGCTTTTTTCGAACAGCCAATAAAACGATGCCAGCATCGCGGCCCATAACCCCGCAAATATTCCAAGTCCTTTCGCCAGGATGGGGGGGCGTCCGGGAGTGCGAGCAGGAAGTCGCAGGTTCCACTCTCCGTTCAAATTCGTCGCCGTATACGGTGGAACACAATCCTTGTTAGAGTTTTCCCGAAACCTCTCTCCCTGATGTTTTTTGCATCCGACGCCCGTCGCCGCAATCTGAACAGACGTTAGTTCCGGATTGCTCTCGGGCGTCCTGCACACAGGAACCTCAAAATTTTCGGAGGTTCCATTGCCGAAATAGACTGACAAATGCCAAATTGCTCCTTCTTCGGTTCCTAAAGCTTCGAACGGAATCCAGAAATCAACTTCGAATGACAAATCGCCGATTGTCACCGATTCGACTTCCTGAAAGTAGGTTATCGGACTGGATGAACTCGAATCATCATGAGAATCACCGTCGTCGAAACCGGTACAAGTGATCGCAACGTCGACTTGACCAAAGTTATCTGGTGTTAGGCCTACGACTTTTAATCGAAATTCGCCTCCAACTACACCGGGAAAAGTCACCAGTTGAACGCGAATTGTTGAGTGCTTACCAGAAACTGTTCCGGACGCCCAGCGAGCGTCGTCGAGTACAGATTGGATTCGGGTTTGACTCGCCATTGTTGATTCTTGTGCCAACCTCAAGATAGTACGGATACGTCAAGCGTAAACTACAAATACAGCGCTCACTTAGTGCGGACATCACAGTTTTTCCCGAGAAACCGCTATAGCCGCTTCGGGCAGCAAATGACGGCGCGGGTACCGCCAGGACCGATCAGCTCAGCGACAGTGGCAATTAGATGGATGAACAGAACGGCAAGGTCACGCAAAAGGTCAAGGTGGCCCGCTGGGCCACCCTGACTAGTTCCGGTGATCGTCGTTGAGCCCTTACCTGTACTGCAGCGGCAGGTCGGCTTCGCACATTCCTAGCGTAGCGCCTTTCTGCAGCTGAGTGGCAACTGCGCCCGGGTATCCAACTCGCTGGGTCTTGCCCTTGTTGCAAACGAAGAGCTGATCGAGTTTCAGCTTGAAGGAGCCAAAGTAACCGTCAACCGCTGTCCAGCCGACAATATGCCGGCCGTTCGAAGTGATCTTCGTCGCGCTCGATGCAATCGCGAGGTCGGTGGCATTGATGACTCCCTGGCCTTTCAAGAAGTCCACCAGCTTGTGATCGCCGCCGATAGCGTCGCTGACGATCGCTGCCTGAGAACTCCCGGCCGTACCCATTGCGCCGACAAGAGTTCCGTCGTCAGCGATGTCGTAAGGATTGAACGGTAGTGCTCCCCAGCAAAACCAGTCAAATGGAGGACAAGGAACGCTGATTTCCAGAACCTCGAACACGGACGTCGCGGTGTTGTACCTGTAGGGGTACTCTTCCCATGCGGCGTTTAACGTGCCGATGCCAACCACCCACTCGCCATCGGTACTGACGGCCGTTGCCTGACCAACTTCCAAAAAGTCGGCTGGCGCCGCGTCTTTCAGGTTGATCTCCGCTCCGTCCTTCCAGATACGGCCTTCCCACGATCCAAACGAATTCGTAGTCCAGCCAACGGCGACACCGTTATTGGAAACCGCGTCTACACGCGAATCCGTGCCATCCGTGTAGTCGTGCAGAACAGTCCACCCGTCATCATCGCTGTAGGTGGCCGCCGCAGCGCGGAAGTTGTTGTAATTCGGATCGTTATCACAATTCCACAGGAACCCGCCGATCGTCTCGCCGTCGGGTGAGATAGCGAAATGTGAGTATGCCTGGGGGACACCGCTGCCCAGGTCGCAGGCGTTATTGCCGGCGTCCGGCAGCACTTCGATCCCCTGGCCCTTCGTATAGCGCGCGGGCAGATACGTGTTGTTTTGGATAACACGACCGGCCGACACCTGGCCGTTATCACTTGTTGTGATGCCGCCTATCGGCAGGATCTCGTAACGCTCGTTGCCTTCATTTCGAATCCAGCTTGCCGCGTCACCGTACCAGTTGACAATCGTACCGCTGGTCATCTGGCCGCTTTCCGTTATGCTGTCGGCATTCGGTGCCGGGATTATCACAAGCTGAGGCGTGTTTTTCATCCCGTTCATCTGGATGTCGACGCTCTCAACGGTCTCGCCGGAGCCAACTGTTACAGGTACGTAATCGCAAGCGTCGTCCTGGTTGGCATCGTCACTTTCGCCGGAGCCATTAAAGTACTCGGACGGGCCGGGCAGGGATACCTGCGGTGTCGGGAACCCGCCCGCGTAGATATTCTCGACATGGATTACATATTGAGCGCCAGGCGTCAGGCCCTGCAGCGTGAACTCACCAACGCCCTGAGCAGCTCCGGGAACGCCATCGTTCCAGTCGCCGGTCATTGCCGAAACGGCGTCCTGCCATGGGTTGTCGATGTTTCTTGCAACAATGTTGACACCGATTACGCCATCGCCGCTGAAGGCGTAAGAGACGTTGCCCTTGATCGTGCCGGTCTGAGATGCAAAACCTGCCGCAGGATAGATCGAAGAAATTGCTGCAAAATCTTCTGTCGTACTGGCGGTAGCCTGATGCTCTCCCGTCGGTGTGGGCCAGGAGTTGGGGTTGATGTCCACGTATGGGTACATGACCGAGATGTCCGCCGGGCCCGGAGCCGACCCCTGGGGAAACGGCAGGCGATACTCACCGCCGATAGACCAGTGTGCGGAACAGGCCTTCGGGCCTGTAGTTACCGCATCCCAGCTGCCGTAGAAGACCACGTGACCATTGGTCTGCGTATGCGCCAGATTGAAGGCATGGCCCAGTTCGTGAGTGATTACACCGCTCATCTGCCTCAGGTCGGTATCGTTATAGTAGGTGCTGGCACCGCCCATGACGGCCCAGCCTTCGGTGATGATGCCGGTTGCCTCGTCAGCCCACTCCGGGGTAGCAATGCCGAGCACGCCATACGGTGCGCCGATCACGTTAGCCATCACCGAACCGTCTTCATCAAACAGGACGTGAATACCGCCATTGTTCACAGAGCCGATAATTTCATGAACGATGTCGCCGTCGGCGTTTGTGGTGAACTCTTCGGGGGCGCCGGTTATGTCGCCATCGTCACCGCCGATGCCGATGTCAATGAAACTGCCCGCAATTTCAGCCCGGAAAGATGTTGTGGGGACGCTCGACCACGTGTCGAGAGCCTCTGCGACCCGGGTAACGCCCTGATCGTTAGTGAACTCAACATAGATTTGTTCACTGTATCCACAATTCCATCCACCGGCTTCATTGCAGGTTTCCGGAGTGCTGACCCATAGCCACACCGAGCCCGAGGCAAAGTTGCCGCCGTCGGTGTATACCTGCACCGGAGTGCTTACATCCCAGCGATACGGCGTGCCGGTACTGTAGTCGTAAATATAGAGGGGTCCGTTAGCATGTGCCGCAGAACCAATCAAGCCTGCAGCCGTAATACCAGCGGCCAATAGCCGCTTCAGAATCGTGTTGTTATCGCGCATTGGTCAATACTCCGCTTTCGACCCAGTTATTTTCGACCGCCGCCCTGATCAGCGAGAAAAACGTTTCCGCTTTATAGGAGCCTCCGGCCTGGTTGACCAGGTCTTCGTGATCGGGACTTAACGTGGCCTGAATCCGCATCCGCGAGAACAGGGCATCGTTATTGGTGTCATTGGCGATCCTGTCACCACGGATCGTGAACTTGCCTTGCGTCAGTCCGGCAGTTGTCTGAAATCCTGTCTTGGACGCCGGCTTGTGCAGAAACAGCATGACCTGTTCGCCTTCAACATAGGTCGGCCAGCCGGCAGGAGTAACCATGAGGTTAACCCGGCCATCGCCCATGGGTTTCGGTGCAAGCAGGCCAAATTGGCGGAAAGAGTAGGTAGAACCATGGTCACCCTTGATGCTCTGACCGACATTCACTGTGATTTCCGTATACGGCAGGCCGTCCTGAAAACCATCGCCCAGCTTGGCGATGCTTCCTATCAGGATTGAGTCGGCATGTGTCAGCAGTTCCAACAGGTTCTGTTTTTTCATGTTTTTGGCTTGCACGACATTCACACTCGATATCATTACGACTATCGAGACAAGAAGCGCTACAGCGCGAAAAGTACTTCGAACTATGCTGTTCATTTGTGTTTCCTGTTTTTCTGTTGTTGATAAAAAAAGCCCGTCGCAGCAGAAAAATGCATCTTCTGCGCAGGCTTGTGGGTGAGTGTGTTCAGGCCCCAAAATTCAATACTCGCTCGATCATCCAGAAACTGGCTATCGAGCCGATCGCGTAACTTGCAGGCACGGTGAGCGACGACCAGTAGACGTTGCGATTCTTGCCGGACCGAAGCAGGCGCAGGAGTACCGGCCTGACTGCGTAGAAGCCAATCAGGAGTGCCAATACAAACAGGATCTGCCCGATCTCGACACCGACGTTGAAAAACAGCAACGCCGTCAGCAGCTCCGTTTGCGGCAAGCCGATATCCCGCAAAACGGTTGCAAAACCGAAGCCGTGCAACAAACCGAACGACGACGAGACCACGATCGGGTGGTGGTGTGTCAACGACCTCTCATCGCCTTTCGCAATTTCGCAGGCCAAGAAAACGACGCTTAGCGCGATGACAGCCTCGACCGGTGGTGTTGGCACGCGGACCAGATTAAGCGCCGACAATGCCAGGGTGATCGAATGCGCCACGGTAAAGCCGGTGACGGTGATCAGTAGTTGTCGGGACGTGTTCGCAATCAACAGGAGGCAAGCCACGAACAGCAGGTGGTCGAGACCTGCCCAGATATGCTCGATACCGAGCCGGGTGTACTCGCTTGCAACTGCGAACCGATCCTCGGCCTCGGGCACCGTCCACTTGGTCTCACCGGGCTTCAGAATGCGAACATGTTCATCGCCTGTTGCGAGCCTGATCTCGTACAAGGTCGACAACGAGGGGTTGATGACCGGGAATTCGATGCCGACAGTCCGGCCGGAAAGTGGCTCAGGGCATCGATAAACTTGCCGACCGACATACCCGGCAGCGGATCGTTGCAGCGCCGGCTTTCGTTCGGGGCTGCAATTGTCCGGCAGCGTGGGATTTGGCAGGGCACCGCTCGGCAAGCTGTCGGGCACCTGCCACGTGACGCTGAACGTATTCGTCTCGATTTCGGCGATCTGCACATAGTTCGGACGTGAATCGTGTGCTTGCGTCAGCGGCGAGGCCAGCAACAAAAGAAGAATAAACGTGCGCTGCATTACTTTTTCGCCTGACTGATCGGAGGGCGCTCGAAGGTGCGACGTACCTCGTATGCGTCGACGATTGCCTGAATGGCCTGGTCCTTTTGATGCGCAACGGCCATACGCTCGGCATCGTCGCGAACGGCGGCTTCGATTTCCGAGAGCTCGGGGTACCGACCCTCGGCTTTACTCGTCAGCATGACCAGGTGCAGGCCGTATTCGGACTCGAACGGCCCGTGCCATGTCGTTTCGCTGGGTCGGAGCGCGAACAGCTGCTCGCTCATTGCGTGGCCGAAGTGACCAGTCACGAATTGAGGATCACGTTCGACGTAATTCAGGAAGAATGGAAAGCGGTCGCCGTGGCGCGGTGCATCATTGAATGCTACGCCGTTGTTGTTTAGCTTGGCGAGCGTCGCGCGCGCGGCAGAGAGCGCCTCGTCGGGGCCGTGGCGCCCGCCATCTATGAATACGTGCGTGAACGTAACCAGCGGATCGACGTAGTAGTCGTCGCGGTGCGCTTCGAAGTACGATTTGACGGCCTCGTCAGATATCGCCCCCGATACAGTGGCGACGCCATCGGTGATAAATTCAACCGACTGAATCATGCGCCGCTTGATAATGTAGTCGTTCTTGTCCAGACCGAGCGCAACTGCCTCCCGATGGAGGGCTTCCTCGCGGACATAGTCGGCGATGAGGCGGTTCAATTCGTCGTCCGGCATGCTATCCAGCCGTGCTGAGGCCGTTTGTGGCTCAAAAGCACGGGTCCGATACTGCACGAATGTCAACAACGCATCTCGATCGACGTTGATGACCTTGGTTTCGTACGCGGCTTTGTCGCCTGCAGCGAGGTCAAACAACACAAACAGAGCAACACCGGCCAGCAGGAAATGTGTCAGGGGATCGCTTAGCAGTCGTCGGCTCATGGTCTTGCCGGTGCGTTTTCAGGTGAGCGGGGCGTGTACCAGATCGGGGAGGAATAAGCGCGCTCCTGTATCGTCGCCGCATACTTTTTCGGTGGGCCCTGTTGCAGCGCTATGGCATCCAGCGTTGAGTGACGCGGTGTCGGAATTTCGATGACGCGGACGTAGTAGAACGCGGGCAGGTCAGGGTCGAATTCCGGATCGGACCAGACCACGGCCAGCTGCGCCGTGCCGATCGTGTTCGTATATTTGCCGGTTTCGAGATCAACTGTGTTCCCGACCGCGGGAACCCGGTTCTCGCCGGAAAGCTTGCGATCGCCGGACCAGGCAACGTCGAATACCTTCTCGTGGGCGCGGCCGTCAGGATCGAGCCAGCCTTTGATGACCTGGACGCGGTCCAGGTTCGCGCTCTTCGGGTCCTTTGCCGCGTGGATGAGAAACTGCGGCGCGGCGTCTTGCGGAGCGTTTGTTATGTCGCTCCCCATCGGTACGCCCTTCGAATACCCCACTTTCGCGAGATCGATGGCGTCCGCGTCGGTGCCGGTGAAATGCCAGCCAGCGAAAAAGCGCAATTGGATCCGCGGGCCCGTCGTTGCATAGACTTCCCGGCGTTTGAAGGCGGCCGTGATGGCTTCGCGCGTGTTTTCGGTTGCCCAGACGCCAGCCAGCCCCTGCGAAGCGGCATCCCAGCCGACGGCGCCGGGGACCGTCGTCTTGCTCTTGTTGTCCGGGATACTGTCCACGGAGTACTTGCCGAGGAAGTTGTCTTCCTCGACGGCCGAAAACGCCGTGTGCGAATCGCTGGCACCGATCATGCCAAACTTGTACGGGTTCTCGCCGATCTTCGCTTCGAGTTCCAGGCCGCGCATCAATGCCGTGCGGGCATAGCTCCCGGCATCCGTTTTTGCTTCGGTTTCCCCGGTGCCGACAGCCAGCAAGTGCTCATAAGTTTCGAAATCGGCAAATTCGTCGTCGGGCGACAGCAAAGGGTGCGTTTCCGAGTCGCCCTTGTACTGCGTGACCTCATCAACCGGCTCCCAGCGCGCGCGCAGTTGGGCATACTCGGCGTTCACGGCGTCGCCGTATTCATCCCGCAGCGGGAACATGCTGCCTTGCGACAGGTTCATGTTGTGACCGATTGCGACGAAATCGGTACCGACCCGATCTGACGTGGCAGCGAGCCAGCGGTAAAGGTCGCGCGGCTTCTCCGAGTCGAGCAGGCTGTACGGCAGGTACTCCAGCGCCTTGTCCTTGCCGTCAGGCGTAAAGACGATACGGTGGAGATTGCGTCCTCCCGGCAGGGACGACCACTCCCAGCCGACGAAAGCAGAGAAAGTTCCCGGTTCGTTGTGTCGTTCGGCAGCGTCGACAATGCTCTCCCAGACTGAACGCCGCACCGACTCCGAGTTAAGCGGTGCCAGTGCCGCAGGATTGGAATTGGCGATGCCGAGAATCTCGTAAAAGACTTCGTCGCCTTTCCCCTGGTCCAGCATTGCCTTGTATTTGACGCCGAGCTCGGTTTTTAGGAGCAATGGATTGCCAAGTTCGATTTCAGGAATGACGCCCATGAATTCGGCGTGATCGGTTACGACGAGAAAGTCGAGTGGCGTGTCGATCTGAACCCGTGATCGGCTGACGTCCGCGATAACCGGCAGGCCCTTGGCAAATCGGTAAGCCGTATCGGGATCGGCGGTGGTCGTAAGCAACGAGTAGGCGTCGGGCGAGTAATTGGTGTGAAGGTGCGTGTCGCCCCAGAGAAGCACCGTTTGTGTGCCGACGCCCGTCGATTCTGTTGGCGCCGGTTCGCGTGCCATCGGTTCCTGGCCGGTAGTATCCCCGTGCCCGCAAGCGGACAGGACCAGGGTGGTGACCGTGAATATCAATGATGGCCTGAACAAGTGTTTAACTCCCGGTTGTCGTTTGGCCCGCTCGCAGGCCGTCGAAGTGGTTCCCTACGCCTTAATTAGGTCAGGCGACACTTTTGTCTTTATCTTCCCAGTACGGAGCCCGCAGATCCTTCTTCAGGATCTTGCCGGCGCCGGACAATGGCAGCGGATCGGTGCGAATTTCGATCGAGCGCGGACATTTGTACCCGGCAATCCGCTCACGACTGTGGTCGTAGATTTCCTCCAAGGTAATTTTGTCAGCATCGACATGGGCAGCGGGCACGACAATCGCATGAACGCGTTCACCATACTTGTCGTCGGGCACGCCAATAACAGCCACCTCGCCCACTTTTTCGTGTGACTGAATGGCGTTCTCGACCTCTGCGGAAAATACGTTCTCGCCGCCAGTGATGATCATGTCCTTGGCTCGGTCGCAAATAAAAAGGAAGCCGTCTTCGTCCCGGTACGCCACGTCGCCGGTTTTTACCCAGCCGTTGACAAGCGTCTCGGCCGTTTGCTCTGGTTTGTTCCAATAGCCGTCCATCGCATTCGGGCCGCGTACCCAGATCTCCCCCGGCTCTCCGGTTGCGACCTCCACGCCGTCGTCATCCATAATTCGAACCTGTACGCAGCCGATGGGCAGTCCGGCGGAACGCAGCTTCGAGGCCGGACCTTCGAGGACATGGTTTTCAGGTGGCAACAGGCTGATAAGCGGCGCCATCTCGGTCTGGCCGTATCCCTGGAAGAAACGGACGCCGGGGAGCTTCCGTATTGCGTCGAGAAGGACTGGCTCTGGCATCGGGGAGGCGCCGTAGACGAGCGTATGCAGACTGGACAGATCGGCAGCGGCAAACTCGGGCGCCTGCAACAGCATACCGATCATCGTCGGTACGAGCAGCGCCGTCGTGACTTTATGGTCCGTAATGGCCTGGAGCGCGCCTGCGGGTGTGAATGCCGGAATGAACACGTGCGTACCCGCCGCGATCGTCGTGCTGTTGGAGAACGCCATATCGGCAAGATGGAACATGGGTGCGGCATGCAGGTATCTCGTATCGGCATCGACTTTCGCGGCCGCAGTCAGCGTGATTGCGCTGGACCATAATGCTAGATGTGACAGCATGACGCCTTTTGGAAAGCCGGTGGTACCGCCCGTATAGAAAATGCCCGACGGCGAGCTGTAAGGCGTCTCCGCGGCGTCCATTCCCTCGTAACTATCGACGATTGCATCCCAGTTCGCGAAGCCCGCCGGTGCCTCTGTATCTCCAATATGCACCAGAGATATCGCCTCCGTCTCGTCCGAGGCGACTTCCTCGCGCATGGCTCTTGCACCTTCGGCAAAGTGATCGTCGGCGATCATCGCCCGGAGCCCCGAGTCCTTCGCCGAGTACACGTTTTCTTCCAGCGACCAGCGAATATTCATTGGGACCGATATCGCCCCGGCCCAGTTGATCGCAAATAGTGCTTCGAGGTAGCGGTCGGAGTTGAGTGCCATGATGCCGACACGATCGCCTTCAGCCAGACCCATAGCGCGCAAGCCGGACGCGGCGCGCGAAACTCGCTCGACAAACTCCGACCAGGTGTGGACACGATTTCCCATGATCGTCGCGGGCCTGTTCCTGTGACTGGTCGCATTGAGAATGATGTTTTGTACTAAGGACATCTTGAGCTCCTAACTATGAGCACTGACTTCTGATCAAAGCGATGACTCGGGCTCCCGCCTGTCGGGACTTCTTGTTTTCCCGAGCTGCCCAGTCCGGGACGAGGTCATCAACCATTGCTCCGCACTCAGCCGAGTAGGGCGTTGCAAAAAATTCGGGGCAGGCGCCAAAGGGCCGGGCGAAACTGAAACCGCGTCAGCAACTCGCCAAGTTCAGCCGCGCGCTTGTTGGTAATGAACCATGGTGGACGCGGCAGCAGCGTGAACGAACCGTGCAGCAAGTTTCTCGGAAAGGGCCTAAACGGCGCTTCGATGATTGTTCGTTCGACGTCGTCGAACATGTACGTATTGTGTACGAACCCGATTCCGCTTTGTACGTCTTCCGGCGTATGGCCGGGAAACGCGCCCCAAGGAACCTGTGGTGACAGAAAGCCGACTCCGGACCACGCGTTTATGGCGATACAACCGTAACGAAGCTCCATGATGAGCTCGTTCCAATCGCCGGCAAGTTCCCGCCTTGTCGCGGGATCGATGATGATGTTCGCCCCCAGCGTGCCGTACAACCTGTCGTTGCAGTAATCGATGGCATTGCGGAGGTACTGCGCTGTGCTGTGACCCTCTATGGGCACGGTGTTGAGCACGGGCGCGAATATTTCCCTGCGGTGCGCGAGACCGATGTCGTCATCCTGTTCGAAAGGCACGATTACGCAGCGCGGCGCATCGCCGCCGCCCCTGATGACCTCGGCGTCAGGATAGGTTGCGAGGATTTCCTCAATTCGCTCGTTTGCCCCCGGGTAGTAAAGCGCTCTGTGCGGTGCGGTCACCATGGCGTTGCGGACCTCGGCCAGGAACTCATCCGCCAGATCCCAGTCTGCGGGCGTAACGAGCATCTGGCAGGCGACGCAATTGAATCCGGAGTTATGCAGCTTCTGAGTTGCGATCTGCTCGGCCTGGAATCGCAGATCGGCTTTTGTCCAGGCGCCAGGCACGATGATGGTCGGGCAAACGGCACCCAGTTCCGACGTAATTGGACGGTTGTTGATTGGCGTACCGGCGCGCTTGTTGACAGCGCCCACGTCGCCAGCTCCCCAGACGATGGCATCGTGGCTCGAGCCCGCGCCCGTAATGTGGAGCGATTGCACGTCGGGGTGATTACAGAGGTACTCTCCGGCATCCAGGCCACCCGTTACGATTGCCAATGCGCCGAAATCGATAAGCGGCTGCAAGGCGTATTCAAACGTATCCAGCAGATACTCATTGACCGGGTTCAGTTTGAGAATCACAGATGTGTGTTCCGAAAATAGTTTCTGGAAGCAGTCAATTGGGGCAATCGACGAAATATTTCCGGCGCCGAGAACCAGGCAGACAGAGCCGTCTCGAGTATGTGCCGAAACGTCATATTTGCTCGCTGTATGCTTCGCGAGATTCTCGCGGGTTACGCCTTTTTGCATCCAGATTCGGGCCGATATCCCGCTGAGAATCAACCTGTCCCAAATAGAATTCGGAACGACTCGTACACCAATTTGTCCGGCGCCCACATCCCGTACGTCGAATTCGTCTAGGTAGCTTTTACCGTCGATCTTGCTCAGCGTCTCGATCAGCCCATTGCAGGTTGCCATCAAGGCGTAAGGACCGGACATCCATTCTTCGCCACGTATAGGAGCGCCTTCCGGTATCTGCTTCTTGTCCGATGCGGTTTGGGCCCAGTCCCCGGCGACCTCGAGGGTGCGCTGTTTGATGGCCTCAAGCAGCTCAATGCGTTGCCTCGGGCTGGTCTGCGCCCAGCGACGCTTGTTAGCCACGAGTCCTGCGATCGCCTGGTCAAGTGATGTCATCGGCATCTTGGGGGTACTAGTCGCTTGCATAGGTCTCATGTCAGGAAAGCGTTGACGCGAAGAACAAAGTGCTGGTAATTGTACTGAACGGTCAGTACAATTTCTATATGAAAATTCAACTGCAATTAAATCAATGACTTCCAGCCCTCAACGCGCCAGAACGCAGCAGCGGGGCGTCGACACCAAGCGCCGTTTGGTCGAAGCGACCAAGAAATTGCTGGGCGAACTGGACTTTAGAAGCATCACGCTGGACCAGATAGCGGAGAACGTCGGGGTGGCCAAAAGCAGCATTCTCTGGCACTTCGGCAGCAAGGATGCGCTGCTGACAGAATCGGTATTCGATCTGTTCGAAGAAGTGGATTCCAGACTCAAGCTCGAGAAGTCCAGCCTAGAGTCGTTTGAAGAACGCGTCGAGTATCTGTTTTCCGCGGTGGCGAAGTATTTCGTTGAAAATCCTACCGCCAAGGCCGTCGTGATCGCGTTGATTGTCAATGGGCAGGTCAGTCGTGAAATCAAGGACCGGATTCACGAGCAATGGGAGCAACACATCGGCGAGGTACAGGAGTTTCTCTCCGACGACGAGTTCACCATTTCCAGGGATTGCGCCGCGTCGATGCTGGCGCTCATGCACGGTGGCTATCTTCAGTGGCTTCTTCAGGGACGACCCGACGATCTGGCCACGACTTTTCCCCGGATGCCCGCCTCGTTGTGCCAAGACATCCTCGCGATGGCGGCCGCCAATAAATAGAGTGACAAGTCATGAATCAACAGAGGCTTCGGTTAATTGTCGTCTGCCTGAGCGCAGTGTCGTTCGTTGCGGGCTGCGGCGGAGATGCACAGAACGACAGAAGCGATCAGGGCTCTTTCGCAGGTGCCGCCGTGACGAATGTCACGGCGGCGAGAATTCGAGATGCGGACAGTGAGCCGGGTAACTGGATGACGCACGGGCGAACCTACGATGAGCAGCGCTTCAGCCCACTTACTGATATCAATGCCGAAAACGTAGGAGACCTGGGTCTGGCCTGGTATTTCGATGTACCGACACACCGCGGCATGGAGGCGACGCCGATTGTCGTCGATGGTCGAATGTACGTGACCGGTTCCTGGAGCATCGTATACGCACTTGACGCCGCTACAGGCGAGGAGCTTTGGCGCTTCGACCCACAGGTACCGAAGTCCTGGATTCAGTACACATGCTGCGACGCCGTCAATCGTGGTGTGGCTGTGTGGGGAGATACCGTATTTGTCGGTACGTTGGACGGCTATCTTGTCGCCATCGATGCTGCAACCGGTGAACAGCGCTGGCGCGCCGATACTATCGATCGCAAGCCCCCGTACTCGATTACCGGCGCGCCGCGTGTCGTCAATGGTCTCGTCATCATTGGCAACGGTGGTGCCGAGTTCGCCGGTGTACGAGGCTACGTGAGTGCCTACCATGCGGCCACCGGAGAGTTGGCGTGGCGTTTTTACACCGTACCCGGCAATCCGGAGGACGGCTTCGAAAACGACGCCATGAAGAAGGCTGCCGAGACCTGGACGGGTGAGTGGTGGCAGCTCGGTGGCGGCGGCACGGTCTGGGACTCGATGGCCTACGACGCCGATCTCGATCTGCTCTACATAGGTGTCGGCAACGGTTCGCCCTGGAACCACCAGATTCGTAGTCCGGAGGGCGGAGACAATCTCTACCTGTCGTCGATCCTCGCTCTGCGACCGGACACCGGCGAGTACGTCTGGCACTACCAGACAACGCCGGGCGATTCGTGGGACTTTACCGCCACACAACACATGATTCTCGCGGATCTAGACATCGACGGCCGTGAGCGCAAGGTATTGATGCAGGCACCGAAGAACGGCTTCTTCTATGTTCTCGACCGAACCGACGGCGAACTGCTGAGTGCCGAAGCATTCGTGAAAGTAAACTGGGCGACGGGTATCGACGACAACGGCCGCCCCATGGAAGCGCCCAACGCGCGCTATACCGACGGTCCGTTTCTGATCATGCCTTCGGTGCTGGGGGGGCACAATTGGCACCCGATGGCCTACAGCCCCGTCAGCAAACTGGTCTACCTGCCAGCCCAGGACATCCCGTTCATACACGGTACAGACCCGAACTTCGAGTTCGTGGTTGGCGAAGCTTCGACTGGCACCGACTTTGAGCTCGCTGCGGGACCTGACGATCCGGCGGCCGCACAGCAACTTGCGGAGATGATCAGCGGGCAACTTGTTGCCTGGGATCCCGTCAGGCAGGAGGAGGTGTGGCGTTACCAGCACGCCGGGCCGTGGAACGGGGGGGTCCTCGCGACGTCGGGCGGCCTGGTTTTCCAGGGTAGCCTGATTGGTGAATTCGCAGCCTACGATGCGGCAAACGGGTCGCGCCTCTGGCAGTTCAGTGCCCAGACCGGCATCGCCGCGGCGCCAATAAGCTATCGCGTAGACGACCAGCAGCATATCGCCGTCGCGGCCGGGTGGGGGACGTTTTTTGCCCTGGCGGGCGGCGAAATGACGGCATCGCTGGGCATGAAGAACACAAGCCGGATACTCGCATTTCGCCTGGGTGGCGATGCATCGTTGCCGGCTGCGGACACGACACCGCGCCCGCCGGTGCCGCGCCCGGTCGAAGAACCGGTCAGCACCGATGTAGTGGCCGAAGGCAAGAGCATCTATTACGAGCGTTGCTGGCATTGCCATGGCGACGGAGCGGTAAGCGGCGGAATCACGCCGGACTTGCGCTACTCGAGCGCGGAGACGCATGCCGTCTGGGACGCGATCGTTTTGGGTGGAGCGAAACAGGCGAACGGCATGCCTCCGTTCGGTCACGTCCTTGCACCGGAAGACAGCGAGGCGGTTAGGAACTACGTACTGGAGCGCGCGATGCGAGCCTGGGAAAGGCAGCAGGCGCAGTGATTTTGTGGAGGGGTAGGAAATGACAGGAACTAATTCGACGGGCCGACTGATGGCTCTCACCGCGGGCATTGTGCTGGCACTAGCTCCGTTCGGTCACGCAGCAGCGCAACAGATGCTGGAAGAGATTACGGTTACCGCGCAAAAGCGCGCGGAAAGCCTGAGTGACGTGCCGATTTCGGTTTCCGCCATTACGGGTGACAAGCTGGAAGATTCGGGCATCCAGCGCTCGGAAGACCTGTCCTCTTACGTGCCGAATTTCACCGTGACGCAGGACCCGATCGGCGACAAGATCAACATTCGTGGAATTCAGTCGGGCAACCAGGCGGGCTTTGAGCAATCAGTTGCGACGTTCGTCGACGAAATCTATCGCGGTCGAGGTACGCAATCGCGCTGGTCATTCCTGGACATCGAGCGAGTAGAGGTCCTGCGCGGGCCCCAGCCAACGCTCTTCGGCAAGAACACAGTGGCTGGTGCGATTAACATTACATCGGCACGTCCAACCGCGGAATTCGATTCCCAAGTATCGGTCGGTTTCAATCCGGAATTCGAGGAAACCGAGATCCAGGCTCATGTTTCCGGCCCCCTGAGTGACGCATTTCGCGGGCGCCTTGTGGTTCTCGATCGGCAGATGGACAAAGGCTGGGTTTTGAATACCTCTTATCCCGAAGATGCCCCTGCATCGGAGGAGACTTTCGCACGTGCGTCACTCGAATGGGACGTCAGCGACGCCACAATGGTTTCGTTCAAGTACGAAGGCGGCAACTTCGATGTTACGGGGCAGCCCTGGGTGTTGATTCAGGGTGGGCCCTTGAGCCCGATTCTGGGCGCGGCCGGTATTCCGGAGGGCCGGGTATACGAAACTGCGATGGGCAATAACGGTTTTGCCTTGCTGGGCCTGCCGGCCGACCCTGTGCTCGACTTCGGTTCCGCCGGTAAGTACGAGGGTGATACGTCCGAAGCCGTACTGAAGATTGAACATACGCTGGCCAGCGGCTCAACCGTGACCGGCGTCGTCGGCCGTTCAGCCTACGACTACGAACGGTTTCTCGACGCGGATTTCAATCCCCTGCCGGTCGTTCGATTCGATGACACCGAGGACTTCGAACAGACCAGTTTTGAGCTTCGTCTCACTTCCGATACGGGCGAAGCGCTCGAGTACATTGCCGGTGTCTACTATCAGGACAGCGATATGTTCGTCGATGGCCTCACCCAATTCGGGCTCTTGCCGATTCACGCCCTGCTGTCCGGGACGTGCGCCACCCTGCCGGGCGGGCCCGGGGCAGTCGTTGTTGGTGATCCCGTTGCAACAGCGATCGGCGTTGCAGGGCTTCCCGGTTCTACGGCCGGAGTTGCCAATGCATGTGCACAGACAGCCCTGACACAATTCCTGCTCCCGGCAGGTGTCGCAGGCGCATCTCGTTATGCATTCCTGGAGCAACAGTCGGAATCGCTCGCGTTTTTTACTCAGGCGACATGGAACATCTCCGATACGTTCCGTGCGACGGCCGGTTTGCGCTACACGGGCGAAGACAAAAAAGCGAGTCAGGGCGCACATGCAGCTGAATACGCGGCACGCGCCACTACGCCTCTCGCCGATCCAAGTGCGGCGAACCCGCAGGCTCTGACGGCCTACCTGATCGGTGAGTTCACGCCGCATTCCTTTACGCCTTCAGATCCCGGCATGGACCGCAGCGAGGACAGCCTCACCTGGTCGCTCAATGCCCAGTGGTACGTCGGTGACGACGCAATGCTTTATGCCACCGCCGCAACGGGTTTCAAGGCGGGCGGATTCAATTCCTTTTACATGGGACTTCCGCAGGCTGCAGGCGCTACTTCCAGCGATACCGCCTTCGAGGAAGAAGAAGTACTGTCATTCGAGATTGGCGCGAAGTTGGGGCTGCTCGGCGGTGCGGCGGAATTGAACATCGCTGCCTTTCACACCAGCTATGATGATCTGCAGGTTTCCCTGTTTTCCGGCAACACGACGTTCGTCGTACAGAATGCGGCAGAAGCAACGTCGAGCGGTATCGAAATCGATGGCAGGTGGCAGGCAACCGATAACCTGATGCTGCAGGCCGCGGTCGGTTGGCTTGACTTTGAATATGACGCATTTCCCAATCAGGGGTGCGTCGCCGAGCAGTTTCTTTCCTTCCGTGAAAACGCGTTCCAGGCCGCAATCGGCGCAGGTGACCCGGTGGCGGCCGGTATTGTATCGTTGGCCGTGAACAACCAGTCCTGCGCCGCCGCCGGTGTAAACGACCTGGCCGGCCGACCGAGCGCGCATTCACCGGAGCTGACGGCTGCGCTGATCGCGGACCACAGATTGCCACTTGGCGATTTTGAATTGGCAACGATCGTTGACCTCAGCTGGAGTGATGACGTTTATCGTCAGGATGACCTGGACCCGGTTTCGCTCGAATCGTCGTTTGCGAAGATCAACGCCGCCCTCTCGTTCGGTCCGGCCGACGGTCGGTGGGATATCGCGCTAATCGGCAAGAACCTGACGGATGAAGTGACGACTTCCTACGTCAACGATACGCCATTGTTCAACGGCGCTCGCCAGGCCCGCCTGGATCAGCCGCGCAGTGTTGCACTTCGTGGCAGATTCCGCTTCTAGATGCGGTTACGTGTTGAGCATCTCGATTGAAGCCGTTCGTCGCAGCATGCTTGTTCGCTGTTCGCCGAGTAGTGGATATCCCGGGCGAAGCTGGCCGAAGGACTCGGCACCGGTGACGTGCGCGTTGTTCCAATGATGGCTGACACTTGCACGCGTGCGCGCACCGCTGGCGATTACGATCGCCTTCGTATACAACTGTGCTCAACAAAAGCGAGGAGCGGTCAGGTTCATGTGCCAGATGATTACGTTGTTCGTTGCCGTACTACTACTCTGTGGCTGTCAAAGTACGGACGGTCGATATGTGCCAAGCTGCGTCGCTTACGAAGGCGATACGATCGAGCTTCGGGGCGGCAAGTTCGTCTGGAATCGGTTCACTGACGAAGTCCGGCTTGACGAATCGGGCAACAAGATCGACGCCTTTCCGGATTTTCCGAAAACCGGCACATATGTAAAGTCCGCCAGCCGGATAGAACTGAGTGTCGAGGGTGATGAAACGCAGCAGACCTACTATCTGTTATCGCTCGACAATCAGACATACCTCCTGAGCGCGGCCGAACAGGGCCGCTACGCCTTTGACGGAGTCGTTGAACGTTGCGCGCTGCGCAAGGAAGTCGATTCGCAATAGTGAGACTTGCCGCACATATTGGGCCGGTTTCCCCCGTCTGTCGCCAATAGCCGACGGGAATTCGCTTCTTATGGGCGTACAGATCTGATTAAGTGAGCGCTTGATCTGAAGTAACGATCAGGTGCCCGGATGACGACGAAGATTTGGCATAGCTGCACATTGTTGGTAGCCGCGCTCACTCTGCCCGCGTGGTCGCATGCGGAAAACGTCCGCATTACTCACCACGAAGACTTGCAGCAACTGGAGACACGGTTTCTTGCGGCGTCATTGACGCAGCGGGCTGGCGATGATGACGCCCGGCGTCTCGAGTCAATACGCTTTAATGCATTCGGCCGACATTTTGACCTGCGTCTTGTTCCGAATCGGAGATTATTGCAAAGCCTCCCGGCCGCGCAGAGGTCCGCCGGGCTGGGCGTGTACCGGGGCGAGCTGAACGGCGTACCCGGCTCGTGGGTCAGGCTGGTGTACGACGGTGAATCACCGACAGGGCTGTTTTCTGACGGCAAGGATGTATACGCCATCGAAAGCGGCGCAGGCGGTGCGGCAGTCGTATTCCGTCTCGACGACATCGAAGTTCCGCCCGGTATGTTGAGCTGCAGCGCGGTTGGTATGCCGAAGTCGGCAGCCGGCCTGTTGCAGAAAATCGCTGGCGATGTTGGTGTCAGCGGTCAGGAGGGTCCCGGCGCGACACAAAACCTCGACATCGGCATCGTCGCCGATTTCGAGTTTACCGACGACAAGGGTTCCAATGTCCAAGCCGAGCTGATGGCGCGCATGAACAACGTGGACGGAATCTTCAGTGAGCAGCTCGGGGTTCAGCTGACTGTGACTCAAACGGATACGTTCCCATCGGCGAATGATCCGTTTGACGCATCGGATGCCAGTTCCCTCCTCGACGAGGTTGCCGATTATCGCGCGGGCGACGCGGGCCAGAGCAGCAACGGACTGACACACCTGTTCACCGGGCGCGACCTGGACGGCTCGACCGTGGGCATCGCTTTTACTCCCGCGATATGCCGTAGCCGGTCGGGCGCCGGGCTGACGCAAGCGACGCACAGCGCAACCATTGACAGCCTTATTGCAGCGCACGAAATCGGTCATAATTTCGGCGCCCCGCACGACGGTACGAGTGGCTCGCCCTGTGAGACAACCTCTCGGGACTTCCTGATGGCGCCAAGCGTCAACGGCAGCGACAGATTCTCGAATTGCAGTATCGCGGAAATGCAGGACACCATAAGTCGACGGGGGTCCTGCATCACCGCGCTGCCGAGCACCGACGTTGCGGTAACGCTGGATGAAGCGCCGGCAACGCCGTTACTCGGTAATCTCGAACGGGTCAGATTTTCGGTCGACAGCATTGGCACCGAGGATGCGAGCGACGTGTCGGTCGACGTATCGATACCGGGGAACGTGACGCTCGACAGTATCTCGGCGATAGCGGGGACTTGCACATCAGGCGCCGGGACCGCGTCTTGCAGCCTGGGCGAAATTCCGGCGGGTTCCGGCTCAGTTGTCAGCGTGACCGTGCGGCTGGATGCCGTCGGAAACGCGCAATTCGTGGCCGACGTTACAGCAAACGGCGACGCTAACACCAGTAACGACCGGCAGACGGTGAATATCGATGTGACACCGGCCGTAGATCTGGTGGTAACGGGGCCAGCCACGTCAACCGTCACACTGGATCGGGCAGCGACGCTGCGCATTACGGTCGAAAACCGTGCATCGATTGCGGCGACCGACGTCGAGGTAACAATATCCGCGGATGCCGATTTACGCATTGACAGTGTGAGCTGGCCGGATGGCAGTTGTACCGTAAGCGGCGGCGATGCGACCTGCGACGCCGCAAGCCTGTCCGCGCAATCCACAGCGACGATCAAACTGGGAGTGACCGGTACGGCAGAAGGCAGCCAGCGCTACTCGGTATCAGCGAGCGCCAACGAGCCGGATCGCGATGCGGCAAGCAACGATATGAGCGGTTCCGTGTCCGTGGATAAGGCGCCGCCGGGTGACGACGATAGTGGCGGTGGTTCGGTCGGCTGGCTACTTATCGCGATGCTGTTGTCTGCTTGCATGGGCAGACGGCGGAGACGACTCAACTGAACGAGTCTCCGCATACCCCGGGTAGTTCAAGTTCCGGGATCGCGCCGGTATTATCGCTGTTCAGACCGCTCACAAGAAGAGGCGTTAGGCGTCATGAGCAAGCTACGCGCATTCAATTTTCAGGACTGGATCGAGGAGCACCGTCACCTTCTCAAGCCGCCTGTCGGCAACCAGCAGATCTGGGAAGACGCCGACATGATGGTCACGGTTGTTGGCGGCCCCAACCAGCGCACCGACTTTCACGACGACCCGGTCGAAGAATTCTTCTATCAGCTCGAAGGGGACATGGTCCTGAAGGTCTTCGACGGCGGCGAGTTCTATGATGTCGTGATCCGGGAAGGGGATGTCTTCTTCCTGCCGCAGCATGTCCGCCATTCTCCGCAACGGCCGGTGGCCGGTAGCGTCGGTCTGGTCATCGAACCGAAACGGCCGGACGGACTGAAAGACGCTTTTGAGTGGTACTGTTTCGAGTGCGGCTCGTTGGTGCATCGCGTTGAGGTTCTCTTGAAATCGATCGTCCGGGACCTGCCACCGCTGTACGAGTCCTTCTACAGTGACGAGACGGCACGAACCTGCCCGGACTGCGGCACGCTGCATCCCGGAAAAGTGCCGCCGGAGGGGTGGGTGAGCATTCCGGAAAAACCCCATGCCTGACTACTCTTTCGAACCTGGCCTCGAATTCGCTCGGGCCCAGGATGCGTCCGACAAGCTCAGGGCATTTCGCAACCGGTTTCATTTTCCATCGCTGGGCACCAAGGACCTGGTCTACTTCACCGGGCACTCCTTGGGACTTCAGCCGAAAACGGCTCGGGCCGCCATCGAACTCGAGCTCGACGAATGGGCGAGATACGGCGTCGAGGGCCATTTTCATTCGACCAACCCGTGGTACAGCTACCATGAACGGTTGACACCCCCGATGGCCAGAATTGTGGGCGCAAACGACGGCGAGGTCGTTTGCATGAACTCGCTGACGACCAATCTCCATCTGCTGTTTGTGTCTTTCTACCGGCCAACACCGAAACGCTACAAGATCGTCAGCGAAGCGAAGATGTTTCCGTCAGATCGATACCTGTTGGAAACGCAAGCGAGATTCCACGGCTTTGACCCGGACGACGCAATCATCGAGATCGCACCGCGGGACGGCGAACGTACCATCCGGGAGGACGACATACTCGCAGCGATAGAGGCGAACGCCGATGACCTCGCGCTGGTCTTCTTCGGCGGCGTGAACTATTTCACGGGACAGTTGTTCGACATGCAAAAACTGACGCGGGCCGGACACGACGTCGGTGCCGTGGCAGGATTCGACCTCGCGCACGCGGCAGGCAACGTTCCGTTGTCACTTCACGACTGGGGGGTCGACTTTGCGGCGTGGTGTTCCTACAAATACCTGAATTCGAGTCCCGGCAACGTCGGTGCGATCTTCGTGCACGACAATCACGGCAGCGACTTTGACCTGCCACGATTCGGTGGCTGGTGGGGACACAACAAGCAGACCCGGTTCCAGATGCAGCCCGGATTCCAGCCGATGCCGGGGGCTGAAGGTTGGCAACTCAGCAACGCGCCCATCCTGGGCATGGCCGCGATGAAAGCCTCACTCGACGTTTTCGACGAAGCAGGGATGGCGTCGCTTCGCGAAAAGAGCGAGACGCTTACCGCCTACCTGGAGTACACGGTCGATCGGTTGGCCGGTGAATTTCCGGATGCACGAATCCAGCAGATCACGCCCCGAGACCCGGCGTATCGAGGCGCCCAGGTATCCATCGATATCGCCGGTCGCGAGCGACGATTGTTCGATGACATGATTGCCGCCGGCGTAATAGCCGACTTTCGGGAGCCCTGTGTCATCCGCGTGGCACCCGTGCCCCTATACAATTCGTTTGAGGACGTTTTCAACTTCGGCAGGCTGATGCGGCGACTGCTTGCAAAAAAGTGAGACCTGAATGAGCGACAAGAGATTTACAGTCGTTGGCGGTGGCCCGGTCGGTACCCTGCTTGCAATCTCGCTGGCCCGACACGGCTACAAGGTCGGTCTTTTCGAGGGTCGCGCCGACTCACGCGAGACCGACATCTACCAGGGCAAGTCGATCAATATCGCGCTGTCCGATCGCGGCTGGTCATCGCTGGCGAAAATCGGCATCAGCGCCGATCTGAAGCACCAGGCGATTCCGATGTATCACCGGGCGGTGCACGCCATTGACGGGTCGATCTCGGAGTTGCCCTACGGCAAACAGGATGATGCGATCTGGTCTGTGTCGAGAGGCGGCATCAACCAGCAGTTACTCGACATCGCCGATGCGGAGCCAAACGTAACGACGCATTTCGAGCATCGGCTCGTCGACGTGGATTTCGAGACCGCGACAGCCGAGTTCTACGTACGCGGAAACAACCACGTAACGGTCCAGGCTGACTATCTGTTCGGCGCCGACGGCGCCCATTCCAAAGTCAGGCGCCTCGCTCACAACCTGCCGCGATTCAGTTACAGCCAGACGTACTTGCCGCAAAGCTATATCGAGTTGAACATCCCGGCTGCGCCCGACGGCAGCCACCGACTCGGAAAAAATGCACTGCACATCTGGCCGCGAAAGCAGTTCATGCTGATCGCGTTGCCGAATCCGGATGGCACCTTTACCTGCACGCTGTTTCTGAACCAGTCCGGCATCCCGTCGTTTGACGAACTTCAGGAACGCGATGCCGTACAGCAGTTCTTCGAGACTTTCTTTGCAGATGCCATGCCGTATCTCGAAGAGCCCGTCGATACATTCATGCAGCGAGAGGCGTCGCCGCTGTTTCTTGTCCAGGTATTTCCGTGGTCATTCAATCGCAAGGTTGGGCTCATCGGCGACGCAGCCCATGCGATCGTCCCGTTCTATGGACAAGGGATGAATTGCGGGTTCGAGGATTGTGCCGAACTTGACGCGTTGATTGACAGACACGACCACGATTGGGACCGGATATTTCCGGCGTACGAAAACGCACGCAAGCCAAATGGCGACGCGATTGCCGAACTGTCAAAGCGCAACTTCGTTGAGATGAGCGATCTGTCGGGCGACAAGATGTTCCAGGTCCGCAAGAAAATCGAGGCCAGGTTCAGTGAGCAATACCCGGAGCTCTGGACGCCGCTTTACTCAATGGTGACGTTCTCGCCGGACATCCCCTATGCTGAAGCGCTCAGGGTTGGAGATGAGCAGCGATCGTTGATGGACCGCATCATGGCGCTGCCGAACATCGAGCAGGACTGGGACCAGCAGTACGTCATGGATCGACTCCTCGCCATGGCAAAAGAGACTTTCGGAGACAAACGATGAGCAAGAGTCCGGGCAACTACCGGGACGTGGAAGAGTCCATCCACACCGATCTCGAAGGCAAAATGACGTATGGGCAGTACCTGGACCTGCAGAGTATCCTGAATGCACAACATTGCCGTTCCGACCAACACGATGAAATGTTGTTCATCATCATCCACCAGGCCAGCGAGTTATGGCTCAAGCTGGCGGGCCACGAAGTTTCGGTGGCTATTCGCAACGTAACGGAGGGCGACTTTCGGCACGCGTTCAAGGTGATTGCGAGGGTCAAGCTGATTCTTACGCAACTCACCCAGTCCTGGTCGATCCTCTCGACGATGACGCCTGTCGACTATCTCAAGTTTCGAGATGAGCTCGGGCCGGCCTCGGGATTCCAGTCGTACGGCTATCGAAAGCTCGAGTTCCTGATGGGCAACAAGAACCGCAGACTGGTCGACGTGCATCGGCACGACCAGGCTGTATACGATGAATTGTCGCGCGTGTTGTCCGAGCCCGGTCTCTACGACGTGGTGTTACGCAAGTTGAGAGACGACGGCTTCGCGATCGACGACGACGTGATCGACCGCGACTTTTCGAAGCCCTACGAGCCGAATTCGTCGGTCCAGTCGGCCTGGTTAGAAATCTACAGCGCCCCGGAAGAATATTTCGAGCTCTACGAGCTCGGCGAGAAGCTGGTCGATATCGAGGACGCATTCCAGCTCTGGCGCTTCAAGCACATGTACACGGTGCAACGCATTATCGGCAATCGAATGGGGACCGGCGGCTCGTCCGGTGTGCCGTTCCTGAAGAAAGCGCTCGACACGAGCTTCTTCCCGGAGTTGTTCGCCATCCGTACGGATCTGTAGGCAGCATCCTATTCGTCCAACCCTGTGCGTCGGGGCCGCAGGGATTTCAGTTCACTTCTTCAAAATTCCGTTGATTCGTTTCGTTGTGTATACGAAATTGCAAATGATGTACACAATCGGTTATAGTTGTGTGCACATCTCGCGTGATCCATGCGTATTTGAGACCTTTCGGGGAAGACACAAAAGGATGAATATCATGAAAAACAGTCACTTACGAGCGGCTGGCGGTGCGTTTAGCGTTGTTGCTGGCGCGATACTGGTACTCGGTGTGCCCGTTGCCGAGGCACAGGATTCCGGTGCCGAAAACGCAGCTTCACTGGAGGAAGTGGTCGTTACTGCGCGTCGACGTGAGGAGTCGCTGCAGGACGTGCCGGTCGCGGTGCAGGCATTCAGCGCCGACGATATCGCGCGCGCAAACATCCAGGATTTCACCGAAGTTGCCGGCCGTACGCCCGGCATGGTGTTCATCGCCTCGACGCCGTTGGATCACGAAATATTTATGCGCGGTATTGGCACGGATATCCAGGGCGCGGGTGCCGATAACTCTGTCGGTGTATTCGTCGACGGCATCTATATGTCACGAAACACCGGTTCGCAGATCGGCATTTACGACCTTGAGAGAATCGAAGTTCTGAAAGGACCGCAAAGTCTGCGGTTCGGCAAGAACGTCGTCGGCGGCCTGGTTCACTACGTTACCAAGAAGCCGACCGAGGAGTTCGAGTCCGACATCATGGTAACGGGCGGCGACTACAATCAGCTTGACGTCATTGCTGCCGTGCGCGGACCAATGACGGACAACGTCTCATTCAGCATAGCCGGCGGTTCGATCAATCACGATGGCTACGCGACGAACACGCTTGGCGGTGAAGCGGAAGACCTGCAGCGCTCCGGCCTGCGAGCGCAGTTGTTGTTCCGCCCGTCGGACAACACGGACATCCTGATCGCGGCGGACACAAATCGAACACGCGCCGCCGGCCGCTGGGTCAACGTCGGTATCGCTGGTGACAGCGCCGCGGTGCGTTTCAACCGCTTCTTCGCACCACCGATTCCCGGACTGCCCGACGATTTCCTGTTGCCGACGCGTAACGCATCGTTCGTCAATGCCGATCCTCGATCCGGACCCCGCAACCACACGGGCGCAAACATCTCGGATATCAACGGTATTTCAGCAACGATCGACTGGGAAAACGGCAATGGACTGTCGGTGCAGTCGATTACGGCCTACCGCGAAGGCGAACTGACAGCACGCGATGAAGGCTGCGGCATGTACTGGGATTTTCCGATGACGCCGCGCGAGAACGGCCTGATGATTCCGGATCCGACGTCGTCTATCGTCAATGACGTGTTCGAGTACCTTGACGAGGTACCCGACTGCTGGTTCGACCAACTCAAGACCGACAACGTCAATCAGATTTCCCAGGAGCTGCGAGTCAGCTACGACGTCAACGATCGCATGTCCTGGTCCGGCGGTATCTATTACCTGGCCGAGGAAATCGATCGCACCGAACAGGTGGCATTCAGCTTTCCCGATTTCAACGTCATCACAGACTGGGCATTCTCCATTGCCTTTGGCGGCGCGCCGAGCGGCATCGTCGAAACGGAAGGTGTGAGCTTCGCAGCGACACAATCCGACTCAACCAATCTCGGCTTCTTCGGCGAGATGAACTACGCGATCAGCGATGCTGTGGCGTTAAACGTTGGCCTGCGCTGGGTAAGGGATGAGAAAGAATTCGCCGTTGCCCGCTCGGGTGACTCCTTTGACGCGCAGATTTGCGAGCCCGACGGCGGTGGCATGTTGCCGGAAGGTTGTGATGTGCAAGGTGAGTTCATCGCTGCACAAACTCAGGACTGGAGCGAAGTCCTGCCTGCAATCTCGCTGACCTATTCACTGAGTGATGACTCAACGCTCTACGGCCGTTACGAGCGCGGTTACAAGCCGGGTGGCTATACCGGCGAAGGCGCAGGCCAGCCAAGCTCGGCGCTGGTCTCGTTCGACCCGGAATTTGCGGACGTCTTCGAGGTCGGTGCCAAGATGCTGTTGGCGGACCGCCGCGTGCGCCTGAACATTGCCGCCCACTTCACGGACTACACCGATCTGCAGACGCAACAATTCATTGCAGCGGATCCGACACGTCCGCCCGACAACTTCGTCGTCAATGCATCCGGCGGTACCGAGGCGTACGGAATTGAGCTTGACCTGCAGGCAGCCGTTTCCGATGTTCTGACGATCTTCGGCAATTATGCGTATACGCGGTGTGAGTTTAGCGGCGCGCTGATCATCGACGACGACGGCACCGACGTTAACGGCAACACGTGCCGGCGGACGCCGGAGAACGGCCTGAACCTCGGTGCGGATGCGACGTTCTCAACCGGAGGAAGATTCAATATCTCCATGGGCGGCGACTTCCAGTACCAGGACGACTACTTCTTCGACAATGAGAACTCCGCGAGCCAGAAAATCGATAGCGAGACAAACCTGAATCTGTACGCCGGATTCGCGCCTCAGGATGGCGATTGGGGCGTCAAGTTCTGGGTCAAGAACGCAACTGATGAGTTGAACGTGGCTAACGTGCTCGATTTGTTCGGTACGGTCTACTACAACTACCAGGCGCCCCGCACCTACGGCGTGACATACCGTCACAGCTTCTAGCAGAACACCCCCTAGTTTTGCGAACATGGCTGGAGCCCTCACGGGCTCCGGCTTGTTTTTTGTTGTTTGGAAAGTCAGTCGCCGCGACGTGGCCAGGGCGTTGATGGCATCTCGAACAGCGGCTCACCCAGCAGAGGTGACGAGAGCGCGTACATTCCGTGGCTGGTAAATGCCCAGATGATATTGCGGTCATACTCGACGTAAATCCCGTAGGTGGCATTTCCCTGCACATAGTCCGGTACGGCATCCGGCGCAAACGGCGGTACGAAATACCCGGCGATCGACGGGCTCGCCGCGTCGGAAACGTCGAAGATCTGGACGCCCGCATTGTAGAAGGCGAAAGGCAGCACGCCATCTCGTGACCGTCCTGGCTGCGTGAAGTAGCCTGGCCGCTTCGGGCCGAAACTGCCGCGGCGCTGACAGTAGTCGGTATACGGAGCTTCGACGGGCGGCGTCGGCCGCGGCATTGTGCCGACCACGAACGGCGCTTCAGGATCGTTCACGTCAATCACGTAAATATGTTTGTAGGGTTCGTAGCAATCTTCTCCCATCGGGTAACCGGTAAAGTAGACGATCCCCGTCCTTTCGTACTGGCTGACGTCGATGTTGTCGCCCTCTGTCCCGGCAACGCTGGGCGGAAAGGACAAGTGACTCACAGTCTTCATATTGGCGGGGTCGGAAATATCCACAACGAAAAAGCCGAGTCCGCCCATGGCAGCAAATCCATATTTGCCACCGTCCACGACAGGCGTCGGAATAAAAAGCGGCATTCGCGCGCCCATCCAGGAGGTACGATTTCCCGCTCTGGGATTTCTGAGGTAGGCCGCCTCGTGATCTGGATCCCCTGCTATTTGTCCGGGCGCCGTCCACTGGTCCAGCAGAACCGGGTTGGCCGGGTCGGACATATCCCACGACTGGTGACCCGGTGACCACAGGTAGGTCGGGTACTCGGTCAGGGCGTAGCTGGCATCCGGTGCCGATGCCGTGAACATGTACTTTCCGCCAAACCATGCCGGTATATCGAGACTGCCGGAACCTCCCTGTTCGCCGATCGGCGCGTCCGGGTTGGCTGTGTCCGTCGTTACCTCGTTGAGCAGTTCCCAGTCTTCCTGCAGCGGACCGTGCATTGCGTAGATACGCAGTCCCTTCAACTTGTCGGCGTGACGGGCGAGTTCCACTTTTTCCGGTTGTCGCGTTTTGTCCTCGGTTATCACGGTGAAGCGCGAAATCTCGAACGACTGCACCATGATGTAGCGTTCATTTTCTTTGTCCCACTGGATGACGAACGCGCCAACATCGAGCCCCGGTTCGGCCTTGTCGAACCATTGGAAGTCGGTATCCTTCGTCCAGCGAGAGCCACGCCGAAATACGGTTTCGAGGTTGATCGGGTCCGTAATGTCGTAGATACCGAGAGCGCCACCTTCGTAGACGTAGAGGTAGCGCTTGCCATCAAAGTCGGCAATGCCCTGCCAGGTATGCCAGGGGGAAACGACGTCCGGGTAGAATGCCAGCTGGTCCACCCGGTGCGAGTAGGATGCGGTTTCCCAGTAGTCCAGTTGCCCCTCGAACGGATGTGCGTCGTACGACTTCGGCGTCGCGGCAGGGTGCACGAAGCGCCCGGTCGCAGGATCCATTCCGTAATCACCCGGTGCGGGTGCAGTGGGTTTGCGCTCTTCGGTAATCTCGTACCAGCGACGGAGATGCTCGTCCTCTATCGAAACGACGGGTCCGCGGGTTGCCGGATCGCCGGCTGAACAGGCCGCGAGTGCCACGGTTATCGCAGAAGCCAGAATCGTGTTGGGGCATGTCGACATGAGCAAAGCTCCTCAATGGCGGTTCGTCGGGTGGTTTGATGGTACACAATACTATATAATTGTATGCATTCTTGATAGTTTGCATAACGATAGAAGGAATACTCCGTGATTTGGCACGCATTGGCCACGTACCTGGCCGGGCCGGAAAAACGTACGGCGTTGGTCGTAAAAGAGGATGAGGCGTACCGGATGCTCGATCTCGAGGCCGTATTTCTGGCGGCCGATGCCGCGGTGCCGACCTGGGTGACTGATGGTGTCGGTGACGCGCTCGGCAACTGGGCGGTGGCGAGCGAGCAGCTTTCGAATGCGTTGTCGGCGACGGACCTGGCCAGCATTGAGGCGATCGATAGCCCTGTTGCCGCACCGTTCATTCCGCCACGCATTTTCGCTGCGGCGTCCAACTACATCGAACATGCGAACGAGATGGGTACCGTGCTTGCACAAAAAGCCGAAAGCAATCCGTACATGTTCATCAAGGCGTCCACTGCCGTGGTCGGGCCGGGAGAGGCTGTCCGAATCCCGGCGGTATCCGAGAAGGTTGACTGGGAAGTAGAGCTGGCCGCAGTGATCGGCTGCTCGGCACGCCGGGTTTCCGTCGAGGATGCGTTGGAGTGTGTTGCCGGTTATACGATACTGAACGACGTTTCGGCTCGCGACATGACGCGTCGCAGCGACTTTCCTTTCAAATTCGACTGGTTCCAGGGGAAGAGCTTCGACACCTTCGCACCACTGGGTCCCTGGATCGTACCGGCAGCGCTGATCGACGATCCGCAAGCACTCGGGCTTGGCCTGGACGTCAATGGCGAGTCAATGCAGGACGGCACGACGGCGGAGATGATCTTCAATCTACGCGAGCAGATCGCCTACCTGTCGGGAATACTGACACTGCAACCCGGTGACGTCATTGCCACCGGCACGCCGACCGGTGTCGGTGCCGGCAGAGGCATCTTTCTGAAGCCGGGCGATGTTATGCGCGCCTGGGTAGAGGGGATCGGAGAACTCGAAAATCCCGTTGTCGCCGACGACTAGCCGCGGTCGCTTTTCAGAACCAGCCCGTCGTACTCACGGCTGTCGACAATCGCCTCGACAATGACCGGGCCGTCCATGCGGAACGCCGCCTCGAGATGGTCGCGCAGTGATTCTTCGTCGCGAGCCTGCAAAACCGGTGCGCCGAAAATGTTGTCGCCGCCGATCGCGCCAGCCGCACGAATCGGCGTACCGTAAATCGGGTTGTCCTTTTTCTCCTGCTTGATCCGGATCAAGGCCAGGTCGTTGTCCGTCAGCAAAACGATGACGATGTTGAGCCGTTCACGCACCGCGGTTGCGATTTCGCCGCAAGTCATCAGGAAGCCGCCGTCACCGACGACCGTACATACGGCGCGATCCGGCAGGCACAGCTTTGCAGCGATAGCCGATGGGATGCCGAACCCCATCGAGGACCAGCCGTTGGACATTATCTGGAACCCTGCCGCGGGCGTGATCCACTTTTGACCGATCAAATGTGTATGCGCGCCCACGTCGCAGGTCATAACGCCGTCCTCCGGCAGTACGTCCCGAAGAGCGTCCAGCGTCGCGCACGGGCCCAGGGCGCCGGTTCGGGGCGATAGCGCAGCGAACAAGGACTCGCGATGCGCTGCGAGGGCGTCGTGGTCCCAATCGAAATCTCCTGGTTCCAAATCTGACAACACGTCGATCGTGGCGGCCAGGTTTCCCTGCACGTTGATTACCGCGGTCGCCGTTTTGTCATCGATGTCGGCACCGACAATATCGGCATGGATAAGTGGTACGGCAGGCAGCCAGGCCTCGTAGTTGAATTCGACCGGGTCGTAACCAATCGAAAGAACGAGGTCTGCCTGCTGGTGAACCTCGCCGACCTGGTTGCTGAGCGCGTGAAACAACACGCCCGCGTAACATCGGTGCGACTGCGGCAAGATGCTTTTTGCCATCGGCGTAAGAACCACGGGAATATCGAGATGCTCGATGAGATTCCGGACTTGTGCATGCAGGCCCATGCGTACGGCAGTCAGTCCGACAGCGATGACGGGCTTACGGGCCGCGGCCAGTTGCTCCGCCGCCCGGGCGAACGCGTCGTCGCCCGCCGGTGCGGGTGACTCGACGGCGCGAACGCCGGCGTCGGACGCGTCAACGACCTCAGCGCTCATGCCAACCGGCAGGCCAACGTGCACCGGGCCGGGCTGACCGCTCATTGCCAGCGCGGCTGCGTCGAGAATATCCCCTCGGGCAGATTCTGCGCGCAGCCTCGTCGTGTGCTTGGTTAACGGCCGAAATAGCGCCTGGTGATCGATTTCCATTTGCACGGTTCGACCTCGAAGATGTTCGGGCATCTCATCCGTCAAAGCGATCATCGGCGATCGGTCGAGCAACGCCCCGCCAACACCGGTACTCAGGTTGGTTGCTCCCGGACCGAACGTGCCGAAGCAAACGCCAGGCGCTCCCGACAGCCGACCGCAGACATCGGCCATGAACGATGCGCCACCTTCGTGGCTGGTCAGTACAAACTCGATCCCTGCGCAGTTTCGCAGCGCCTCCATGTAGTCCACCCAACCACCGCTGGGGACTCCAAAAACATGACGAACACCACTGTCGCGCAGCGCCCGGACAACTTCTTCAGCAACGGTTGACATGATCAGATTCCGCTTGGTTGGATAGCCACCGCTCCGGTTCCGGTGGCCATGCAGGTGTATTTGAGTTCCGTGAATTCCTCGATACCCTGTCGAGCGCCTTCACGGCCGAGCCCCGACTGTTTGACGCCGCCGAAAGGAATCGGGGCACCGGTGACTTTGACCGTGTTGATCGCAACCATGCCGTATTCCAGCGCGTCGTTGAGGCGCCAGATGCGCTGGTTGGACGATGTGAAGACATAGGCGATCAGCCCGTATTCCGTATCGTTCGCGGCAGCGACGACAGCTGCTTCATCGTCGAACGGGATCAGGGCGGCGAGCGGACCAAAGGTCTCGTCGCGAAAAACCTGCATGTTCGCGTCGACGTCGGCAAGAACCGTCGGCATGAAAAAGTTCGAACCTGGTGAAGGCCTGTCTTTGGTTGTTACCCGCGCGCCACGCGACGTCGCATTTGCCAACTGCTGTCTGCACTTTTCGACAGCGCGGCGCCCGATGAGAGGTCCGATGTCGACGCTATCGGAAAAACCGTCACCGACGACGAGATTCTCGGCGGACCGGGTAAATCCCGCGACGAACTCTTCGTAGATGTCGCGGTGCACGAATATTCGATTGGCAGCGAGGCAGTCCTGTCCGGACGTCTGGAACTTGGCATCGATAGCGGCTGCGATGGCGTCGTCGATATCGACATCCGGGAATACGACAAACGGTGCGTGCCCGCCGAGTTCAAGGCTGAGCTTCTTGATCGTCGGGGCGCATTGTTCGGACACCAAGCGACCGATTTCCGTCGAACCGGTAAACGAGACGGCCCTTACGACAGGCGAGGCGCACAGCGGTGGTACGACTTCCTGCGGATCGCCGGTCAGTACCGACATCACCCCTTCAGGCAGGCCGGCTTCTTCGGCGAGAGCTGCGAGCGCGAGCGCGGAATACGGGGTTTCAACCGATGGAACGGCGACAACGGTGCAACCGGCAGCGAGGGCTGCGGCAGCCTTTCGAGTCAACATGCCGGCCGGAAAGTTCCACGGTGTGATTGCCGCAACAACGCCGATCGGCTCGCGCTGCACAAGGAGTTTTCGCTGCGGCAGGTGACCTGGAATCGTCTCACCGTAGAGTCGGGCGCCCTCTTCGGCGAACCAGCGTACAAACCCCGCGGCATAGTCGATTTCGCCGCGGGCCTCGACCAGCGGTTTTCCCTGCTCGAGCGTCATCAATACGGCGAGCGCTTCCTTGTTCTCCAGTATCAACTCGTACCAGCGTCGAAGAATGTCGCCACGTTGATCGGGCAGCAGTGCGCGCCACACGGAAAGGGCTGAGCGCGCGGCGTCAACCGCCCGAAGCGCTTCCGCCGATGACAGTGCCGGTACGGCACCCAGCACCGCATTGTCCGACGGGTTCGAGACGGGAATTGTGTCGCCGCTCGCCGCCGCTATCCAGCAGCCCGCCACCCAGGCCTTGTCGCGAAACAGCCCGGCCGCCTCGAAATCGGCGAGTCGCGCGGCCGCCCCCGCGGACGGAATTTCAAGTATTTGATTTGACACGATAAATTGACCAGACTGGTGATTCATCCGGGCACTGCAGACGCTGGGTCGCCCGAAAATCTAGTATGCTGGATTCACGATATGTATTCAAGTAGAATTACATGTATACATATTGGATCTTTGCCAGGAGCTGCTCCCCCATGCCCAAACCCAAGCTGCGACACATCGCCATGTCTGTCGACGACCCGTTCGCGACGGCTGACTTTTACATGAAAGCGTTCGACCTCGAGAAAGTCGGAGAGACGGACTCGCCACTTGCGCGAGGCGTCTATTTATCGGACGGCACCATTTGCGTGGCAATTCTGCACTTCAAGAGCGACTACTGGGCGGGCAAGCAACAGAAGGAATTTACCGGCCTCCACCACTTCGGGTTCTGGGTCGATGACCTCGACGCGACCGATGCCGACATTCACGAAGCCGGCGGTGAATACTTCGCCGGGCGCCCTGATCCGTCTGAAGGCGACGTCAGCCGAACGCATTACGAAGTGAAGTACTACGATCCGAACGGGATCATGGTCGAGCTTTCGTCGACCGGTTGGCCGGGCGCTACCCGGGACTGAGCTTTACGTACCGACGCGCAGCGTGCTGGACTCGGCACGTAGCGCCGCAATAACGCTCAACGCGGTGATCTTGCCGGTGCCCGGGTTTTCCTCGCTGGGCACATTCTCGATTTTCATCTCGAACGATGCGGAATCGGCATCGACATAGATCGTATGCGTATTGCGTCGCACTTCCGGGTCGGCCCAGATCTCCAGCTTCGTAGAATCAGCGCCGATTCCGGCCAGGCCGACCGCAGCCGCCACATTGACGTTGGACGGGAACCCGATCGCGCCTTCGGCAGCGGTTCCGGCGAATATGCGTTGTTCACCTGTCAGGGACATGACGTCAATGTCGTGCTGTTCCAGGTAAGGAGCGCCACGCAGGGATTTCGGTGGCTTGCGCGTCACCATGCGTACCGAGTTGATCGTACCTTCGGCCGCTGCGCGAACCGCATCCAGTCCGAGCAAGGCGCCGGTCGCGAGTATGATGCGACCGCCGTTCCGACGCGCGTGATCGACGATATCCGGGTTTGCGAGAATGGCTGCGCCACTCACTGTTACGAGCGTTTTGCCTGCGGCGAGCACCGGCTTTGCGATATCCAGAAACGCGGCTTTCGGCACGCACTCAACGACCAGGTCGCAGGTGGCGGCAAGCGCCCCGGCATCGACAACCGGTACCGTCGCAGCGAATTTCGCCAACCGGCTTTCGGCTTTTGCAGCGTCGCGCGCAGCAACAGCCGTGAGTGCCATTCCTGGCAGGTCACCGCGACCGAGTGCTTCGGCGACGCGTGTGCCGATAGCACCGAGCCCGGCAACGCCGACGCGCAAGGTCTTTGGAATGTGGGTGTCAGTCATGGTCAACGAATCTCACAGGCCTGCTCAAAATCGAGCCGCGGCAGTCGAGGGAAAAGTGCATCGGGATCGCCGTAGCCCAGAGCGCAAATAAAGTTTGAACGAATGCGGCTGTCCGCAAAATACAATCGGTCAACGGCCGCGTTGTCGAAGCCGGACATTGGTCCGCAGTCAAGGCCAAGCGCACGCGCTGCCAGCATCAGCCATGCGCCTTGCAGTGTTCCGTTACGAAATGCCGTTTCCCCGGCAAGCGCCCCATCGGCCGCATACTTAAGGCGCATCGAGTCGTTGTGCGGGAACAGCGTGGTCATCTGCTCGTAGAATTCAAGGTCGTGACCGATGATGCACACGACCGGTGCTGTCAGTACCTTGTCGTGATTGCCGGGGCTGACGGCATCGAGCAGGCGCCTCTTTTCGACAGCGTCCCGAATGAAAACGAAGCGTGCCGGGCAGGAATTCGCGCTGGTCGGTCCCAATTTCAGGAGTTCGTAAATGTCACGAATCAGGGCAACCGGTACGTCACGCGGCTGCCAGGCATTTTGGCTGCGCGCATTGCGAAAAAGGAGGTCGAGGCCGCTAGCGTCCAGAGCCGCGGCGAATGCGTCGTTACTCATAGAGCTGCCTATTCGGGACGGCTTTCCTCGAGATACGCGATAGCGTTGAGCCCGGAATTGATGACGTGCTGCCGCATCGCAGACCATGCGCGATCGGCATCGCCTGCAACGATTGCCTCAACGATGTCGTCGTGCTCATCAGTCGACCGAGACATGCGGTCTTCACGCTTGAAAAACTTGGCACGGCGAAAAGGAGCAAGCCGTTGCCAGAGATCTGCGGACAAGCCTCGTAATGTGCTGTTCTGGGATCCTTCGTGTATGGCGCGATGAATCTTCTCGTTGTAATCGGAGTATTGAATCTCGTCGTCTTCCGCGATCGGGCGCTTCGAATCCTTGTGTAACGATTCCAGCTTTACGCGCTCCATCGTGTTCATTCGTTGTGCTGCGAGCTTGGCGCACAGCGCCTCAATCTCACCCAACGCCTCAAAAATGTCGCTCAGTTGCTGCGTGTTCAGGTCGATTACGGTGGCACCGCGGTGCGCCCGCGTTTCGATCAAACCGGTACTCTCGAGTTGCCGGATCGCATCCCGGACGGGCGTGCGCGACACGCTAAACTGCTCCGCGATGGCCTTTTCCTCGAGTTTCTGTCCCGGGCCAATGACGCCAGCAATTATGTCTTCAGCCAGTTTCTTGGAGATCTCATCGGAAATCGTCGAACTCATGCCTTACTCATCCTCGTCAAATGGCTGTAGACCTCAAGTACACAATTTACTATACTTGTATACATAAGGCAATTCATGCACTCGATATCAACAAAGAGTTTTTATAGCGATGATTGATGCGGAAGTCCAATTAGTCTCACGCCTGCGGCGAATCGCAGGGATCTTCACGGTGGCGCTGTTACTCGGTGCCTGCGGTGGAGGCGGTAGCGACGAAACCGAGGCCAGGGAGATCACCTTTAATATGGGTTGGTTGCCACAAGGCAGTATGGCTGGCTTCATCGTCGCGATCGAGAACGGCTACTACGACGAGGTTGGCCTCTCGGTTGAGGCTGTCCGCGGTTTTGGCGGGATTCGAACCGTCAACGAGATCGACCAGGGGATGTTTGACTTTGGCTACGGTGATCCTCTTGCCGTCATCCTCAATCGGGCGAACGGTGGCAAGACGAAAATGGTCGGCGCAATCAACTCCCGTTGGCCGGCCGGGCTTTGTTACGTCACGTCTCGACACACGGTTGCATCGCCAGGGGACCTTGCCGGGCTGACCGTTGGCGGCGGGCAGACTTCGCCGATGCAGGTCATTGTCCCGGAGTGGCTGGAGATGAATGGCGTATCCAGGGATGAGATCGAGCTGATGCAGCTGGATCCGTCCATCGTCGTGAATTCCCTGATTGAAGGGCAAATTGATGCCGGCGAATGCTGGAAAGGCAATAGTCTCGCTCTCTTCCAGAAGCGAGCGACCGAGGCAGGTCTTGAAATTGGCGTCATCGAATACGCAAAGTACGGCCTTGATATCTACGGCAACGGAATTGTCGTATCCGAACAAATGATCGCCGGCGACCCGGAGACCATTCAGCGATTTCTGAGGGCAAGCTACCGGGGCTATGCGTGGGTCGAGCAGAATCCTGCCGAGGCCGCACAGATTGTTGTCGCGCGGTACCCCGCACTCAGCGTTGACGTCGTCACCCAGCAAATCAACGAGATTATCGAGTTGATCAATGGTGATGGCGCACCTGGATCGATGCAGGCGGAGAAAGTCGCGCGCACACTTGAATTCCTGTCTGGCGCTTACGCTGTCGAAACACCTATAGAAGTCGACGACATCTATACCGTCGACTTCCTCCAGCCCGGCGGCTCTACCGGAGAATAATCATGTACAAACCGAGTCCGCGCAAACTTGGACACCTCGTCCTGCTCGTCCGGGACCTGAAGACGTCCGTGAAATTCTATGAGGAGGTCGTTGGCCTCTCGGTATCGGACTGGATAGAGGATCGAATGGTCTTCATGCGTGCCGGCGACGATCACCATGACCTCGCGTTGGCGCAACTGCCTCCCGATGCCCCCGAGAGGCCGAAGGGAAGCCCTGGTTTGGAGCACTTTTCCTACCAGGTCGACAGCTACGAGGACATCGAGCGAACCGTCGAGATGTTGCAGCAGCGCGGCGTACCCATTGACCGGGGGCCCGGCAAACATGGAGCCGGCGAAAACTGCTTTATCGTCTTCAAGGATCCGGACGGCAACAACGTCGAGTTTTATTGCGACATGGTTCAGATCAACGAAGACAATCCGTACGAGCCGAGTGAATGGGGTGACAATCTCGACACTTTCGACGTGTGGCGGCTCGAACGATTCGTCGTCGACCCGCCACCGCGCTTCAAGAACCTCAAACCCGATTCAGACTGAGCGGAGAGGGCAACCCCATGGCGGAAAAGAAGTCCGGCCTCGGCCGATTGCTAAGTGTCGACGTTATTCAGCCGTTGGTGTTCTTCATCGCGTTAGGGCTCTTGTGGGAATACTCGGTCAGGATTTTCGACATCAGGTCCTACATCCTCCCGCCGCTGAGCGATATTTTTCGTGAAATCTGGTCGTCCAGGGACATTCTCTGGGAGCAGTCGCTGGTTACAACGATCGAGGTTGTGATCGGTTTTGCACTGGCTTGCGTTCTGGGCGTTGTCATGGCCACCGCCATATTCTTCGTACCCGTGGCCAGGCGAACCCTGTACCCCCTTGTCATCGGTTTGCAAAGCATACCGAAGATCGGCCTTGCGCCAATCATCATCGTCTGGTTCGGCTACGGGCTGCCGTCAAAAGTCATCATGGCGTTTCTGTTCGCATTTTTCCCGATCGTCATATCCACCCTGGGTGGACTGGCGGCAACACCATCACACCTCGTCGAGCATTTTGCGGCGCTGCGTGCGTCGCCATGGACGACGTTCTGGAAGCTTCGGGTGCCGAGCGCAGCACCGAATTTCGTCGATGGCTGCAAAGTTGCTATGCCGATGGCTGTCATTGGAGCGGTTGTCGGCGAATTCGTCGGTTCAAACGACGGGCTCGGCAACCTGATTCTGCTGGCTACCGGATCGTCGAATGCGCCGCTGACATTCGCGGGCCTGTTCGCCGTAACGGCATTGTCACTCATTCTCTTCTTCCTCATCGAGCTCGCCGGTCGCATCGTCTGGTGGCGTGCACAGTCATGACTGATTCCGGTGCCCGCAAGAACGCGATCATACTCCGCGGCGTATCCAAGACTTTTGGCGGGCCGGGTGGCGTTGTCGCACTAAGGGATGTCGACTTTGAAATTGCAGACCAGGAGTTCGTTGCGATACTCGGGCCGAGCGGTTGCGGCAAAAGCACCGCGCTGAGGATTATTGCGGGACTGATTCCCTGGGAAGGTGAGGAGGTCCAGGTGAACGGCTGTCGGGTCGATGGACCTGGCGACGATACTGGGGTCGTGTTTCAGACCTCCAACCTGTTGCCATGGCGCAACGTCGTCGACAACCTGATGCTCGGCGTCGAGATTCGCGAGCCAAACAAGCCGAATGCCCAAGACGAACTCTCGGCAATGCTCGATACACTCGGGCTATCTGCATTTGCCGAGTCGTATCCGCACGAGCTATCCGGCGGCATGCGACAGCGCGTCGCGATTGGCCAGGCGCTGATGCGCAAGCCGCAGGTGCTCCTGATGGATGAGCCTTTTGGAGCACTCGACGCCCTGACTCGTGATCGATTGAACGTCGAGCTACTCCGCATATGGCAAGCGGAAAAGAAGACCGTTGTGCTCGTTACACACAGTATCGCCGAGGCGATCTTTCTGGCGGACAGGGTCCTGGTCATGTCGGAGCGTCCCGGCCGCATACTGGAAGACATAAGCATCGATCTGCCGCGACCACGAGACCCTCGTATCACACGGGAAGATCCCGCGTTCGGCCACTACGTCGTGCAGCTCAGCGAGTTGATGGGTATCAAGTAATGGCTGTCGGGAGAAAACCAGCATGACAGAGTTTCTTCCGCTCGCGCTTGCAATGCTCGTCACGGGCATTGCCGGCGGCGTACTGGCCGGATTGCTCGGCGTTGGTGGCGGTATTGTCATTGTGCCGGTGTTGGAGTGGGCGCTCGAACTGATAGGCGTGCCGGTGGAATTTCGAATGCACATCGCGGTGGGGACTTCGCTCGCTGTCATCATTCCAACGTCTATCTCGTCGGCACGCGCGCACCACAAACGTGGATCTGTCGACCTGGAGCTGGCCCGTCGATGGGTGCCTTTCATCCTCGCTGGTGCGATTTTCGGCACGATCATTGCGAGCAAAGTTGGCGGCCCCGTGTTGTCTGCCGTATTCGGAGTTGTAGCGCTGCTCGTAGCGATCAAGATGGCGTTGCCGCTGGACGATCGGACGTTTACTTCCGAAGTGCCACGAGGCTGGATTACGGCGCCTCTGCCCGCGGCAATCGGAACGATTTCGACGATGATGGGCATCGGTGGCGGCACACTGACGGTGCCGTCACTGACATTGCTCGGCGAGCCAATCCACCGTGCCGTCGGCACATCGGCATTGTTCGGATTGCTGATAAGCGTTCCGGGTGCTCTCGGTTTTATCGCGACGGGGTGGGGCGTCACCGAGCTGCCCGTCGGAAGCATCGGCTACGTCAACCTGATTGGTATCGCATTGATCGCGCCGACAACTGTGCTCGCGGCACCACTCGGTGCCCGAATTGCCCATGCGCTTAGCCGACGACAGTTGAGCCTGATGTTCGGACTGTTTCTGCTGCTGGTTGCGATTCGAATGATCTACCAGACTGTCAAGGTCTGAGGTTGTCGCAATGGCGCAGATCGAGATACAGGAAGGCAGTCTCTACTATGAAGTGTGCGGTGCAGGGCCGCCGCTTGTGTTGGCACATGGTATTGGTGGCAACCATGCGATTTGGTACCAGCAGATTCCCCAACTGTCGAAGTCTTTCCGGGTAATCAATTTCGATCATCGCGGTTTTGGCAACTCCGTCGATGGCGGCAATCTCGGCCGCGCTGCATTTGTCGAAGATTTGAGACGACTTCTCGATCACATCGGTGTAGATCGGGCGTCGCTCGTGGCTCAGTCAATGGGGGGCGGTACCTGTCTGGGGTTCACCGCTGCATACCCCGATCGGGTGTCGGCGCTCGTGCTGTGCGATACGTTGCACGGCTTTGTCGAGCCGCCGGACGTCGCAGAGATCATGAGTGCATCACGAGCGGCGACCGACGGGTTGTCCCAACTGGAGCGCGTACTCGGTGATGTGGTACGGGAAGGTGATCCGGCACGTGCAGCATTGTATTCGCAGCTGAACAGCTTCAATACCGCGAATCGACACAACCTGGCCGGAAAATTCGCGCCGCTTTGTACGCCTGCCGAACTGGCGGCGACTCGTGTGCCGACGCTGTTTTTGGTGGGTGAACACGACGTACTGTTTCCCGCTGCTGCGGTTGCGGCCCTGCATGCCCAGGTTCCCGGTTCCGAATTTGTAGAAGTGGCCGGCGCCGGGCATTCCGTATTCTTTGAACAACCCGGAACATTCAACAACCTTGTACTCACGTTTCTCGAGCGCGCACTGGCGAGGGATACGCGAGCCGATGAGAACAGGATCCAATGATGAAAAGATGTACTGTGCACCGTGGGACTATCGTCCCGACCTTCGCTCTGTTCCTGGCAACGGGCTGCGTCATTGCCGACGACGATGAGGTCGAGGGCCGGCCGCCAGCGGCGGAAATTACCGACCCCTATATCAAGGCGTATTCCGAAGTGGTCTACGACCAGAAGCCCCCGCGACCGGTTCCCGGTGTGGACTATGGATTCGATTCCGAGAGTCGCAAATTCACCCACCCGAAAGCGACGCCAATGGTGACCGATCCACCGAACTTCGAGGGACAGCTCGACTACTGGGATTCGAATGCGTACGCGAAGAATGTAGATGTGCTGGGTTTTACGCCGAAGATCGTCTCTCCTTTTCACGTATGGCAGAACATTGTCGACTTCGGCGACCGCCGAATAATGTATTCCTACGGTGGGCGCAACCTCGGTGTGTTTGATATCACCGACCCGACCAATGTTGAAACACTGTGGATGGGTGGGCCGACCTACGGCCCGGACGGCTTCGGACCCGAAGTCAACCCGCTACCGCCAGGCGATCGCTACGGCGCCGCATCGATTCAATGGAACGAGTCACTGGGCAAGCATGTCATGGTGCAGTCACTCGAGGTCGCGCGAATCGGTGTCATGCACGACAAGTTGCTCGAACCGGAGGGCGTCGACAAGATCCGTCATTGGTCGGCCCTGAAGGGCTTCCGCGTTTATGCGCTGAACGGACCATTGCCCGACGAATGGGAGCTGTTGGCCGAAGTGACGACCGACGTCGCTCATCCCGATGCGCCGATCGGTGAGCAGCAGGGCTCGGGTTCTCTCGATGTGCCGGCATGGTTTGGCGGCAAGTACATGTTTCTCGCGGCTGCGCCCGACGCCAGCTACGCGCTGACGGAATACCCCGATTACCTGCATTCGCCGGGCCACCAGTCATGGGATATGTCGGATCCTGCCAACCCGAAATTCATTCAGCAGCTCGCGGTTCCCGGACAAATCGTTGGCGATGCTGAGCACGAGGCTGCGTACCTGATGAATCCGCGTGCCGGTAACCGGACGTCGTGGATGGGCGCCCGAATGCCGCTGTTTCTCACGAAGCCAGTTGAAGAGGGCGGCCAGTACGCGTTTGCCGGCATGGCAGGGCTGGGCCTGTACGTCGTCGATGTCAGCGACCCGGCCGACATGAAATCCGTCGGTCACGTTCTGGCGCCGCCAAAATTTGCCGGAACGGAGTTCGATAACGTCGATGTTAGTCAGTACGAGCGAACCGGATATGTGCTGACAAACGGTTACCCGATGAACGATGAGTGCTATGAGCCTTACAAGGACATTTTCGTCGTCGATGCGAAGGATGTAACCAACCCGAAGATCGTGGCTACGCTACCCAGGCCCGTTCCGCCCGCTGAAGCGGAGTTCACCGACTTCTGTCAGCGCCGCGGCAGCTTCGGGCCGAAACGTCCGGGCTACCACACGACGCAGCCCGGCCGATGGCAGCAGGGCGTTGTGCCTTACGCGTTCTACAATGCCGGGGTGCAAATTTTTGACGTGGAAGACCCTGCTAACCCTTCTATCGCCGGCTACTTTGTGCCGCGCTTCCCGAAAAAGGATGAAGTATTCGAGAGCGTGTTCGGGAACCTGACGTTTGGAATCTACGTTGAATACGATCGCAACATCATCTGGGCATTTACCAACCACGGGTTCTATGCGTTGTCCACTCCGCTGCTCGGCGAGCCGGTGATCGGCCAGCCCGACACGCCTTGGCCACCGCGCTAGTCAACAGGAACTAGCTGGTGGCGACGTCGAACAGCACAAACGCCAGGAGCACCGGCGAGACGACGCGCAGGACGAAAAGCCAGGCCTTGTAGAACAGTGTTTCCCGGTCGCCGACCAGCTCGTCGCGCGTAAACTGGCGTTTTACCAGCCAACCGACGAACACCGCGATCAGAATGCCGCCCACCGGCATCAGCAGGTTCAGCACGATATGCAGGTACGTGTTGAAGAAGTCCTTGCCCTCGAACATCGAAATGAAACCGAGCGGATGAATTCCGGCGAGCACGTTGAACGAGAGCGCGGCGAGAATTCCGAGCAGGAAGCTGATTGAACCCGTGAGCGCGGCGGCCGCACGCCGTGTCAGACGCGTCGCATCTCGCAACATGGAAACCGGAGCCTCGAGCATGCCGATCGACGACGTGAGGGCGGCGAAGAACAGCAGTACGAAAAACGTCGTGCCGAGGATCTGGCCGCCAGGCATTTGCCCGAACGCGATCGGGAGTGTCATGAAAACGAGGCCGGGCCCTCCACCAGGCTCGAGGCCGTAGGCAAAGAGCAGTGGAAAAATCATCAGGCCGGCGGTAAGTGCAACGAGCGTATCTGCGCCTGCCACGGTTGCCGCGGTCTTCGGCAATGGGGTGTCGCGGTCAATGTAGGCGCCGTACGCCATCATGTTCGTAATGCCGACGCTGACGGAGAAAAACGCAGCGCCGAACGCCGCCAGCACTGTCTTCGTGTCGAGTTTGCTGAAATCTGGCGAAAACAGAAATTCCACGGCTCGGCCGAAGTCGCCGACGACGGCCGAGTAACAAACGACAACCAGTAGCATGACAAACAGCGCAGGCATCATGAAACGAACTGCCCTTTCGAGACCGGCGTGTAGCCCGCGTGCCGAGATTACGACAGTCAATGCGATGAATAGCGTAAACCATGGCAGCAGGCTGCCGGGCGAGCCGTTGAGCGATGCGAAGGTGTCCTGCGCGCCGGTCGGATCAACGCCGGCCATCTGACCGCTTGCGAGCTTGACGATATAGGCGATAGCCCAGCCACCCGCGACGGCGTAAAAGGCGAGCGAGAGGATCGCGCCAACGCCGCCAAGGAGAACACCAACCCATCGGAATCCGCGTGGCAGACCGGACTCTTCGGCCACAGCGGCGATCGCCTCCGGTGGCCCCGCTTGCCCGCGGCGACCCACCAGTAGCTCGGCCAGGAGCACCGGGTACGACAGCAGCACGACGGCTACGAGGTAGACGAGAACAAATGCACCGCCTCCGTTGACACCGGCGAGGAAAGGAAACAGCCAGATATTGCCGAGGCCGACCGCACAGCCGACGGCGGCCAGTACGAAGGTCAGTCGAGATGACCATTGAAGGCCGCTTTTGGTCGTCATTGTGTGCTCCGAATTACGGCAGGGTTGGTATTCTTTCTTTATTAAATGTACGCAATACGATAAGATTGTACACAATTATTCCACTGATCGCAGCGAATCCCCGTATGAAACCACATCCTCGATTGTCCGCCTTCAATTTCGAAACCTGGGTGGACGAACACCGGCACCTTCTCAAACCGCCTGTGGGCAATCAGCTACTGCACCACGACTCCGGAATGATCGTCATGGTCGTTGGTGGACCCAACACTCGCATGGATTTTCACGACGACCCGGTGGACGAATGGTTCTACCAGGTCAAGGGCGACATGATGTTGAAAATCGCGGACGGCGGCGAGATTTACGACGTCCCCATCCGGGAGGGAGAGGTTTTCATGTTGCCGTCACACACCGTTCACGCGCCGCAAAGACCACAGGAAGGGTCAATCGGAATCGTCGTCGAGTCGCCACGCATGATGGGTATGAAAGAAGGATTTGAGTGGTACTGCTTCAACTGCGAGTCGCGCGTGCACCGGGTCGAGGTCTCGCTGCCGGATCCGAGTGGAATCGTCGATGCGCTGCCCAAAATCTACGACGCGTTTCACGAAGACGAAGCCGCACGAAGGTGCGGAAACTGCGGCGAAGTCCATCCTGGCAAAGGCAAACCTCCGGAGGGATGGGTGCAGCTCGATGAGGTATGACTCTACACTGGCGTTCGCGCGAGCACAGGACGAGGCAGATCCACTCCGCGCGTATCGTGATCGATTTCATTTCCCGTCACTGAACACCGACGAGCTCGTTTACCTGACGGGCCATTCATTGGGCCTGCAACCAAAGAGTGTCCGACCGGCTATCCAACTGGAACTCGACGAATGGGCTAAATACGGCGTCGAGGGGCACTTTCATTCGACGAACCCGTGGTACAGCTACCACGAATTACTCACGCCGCTGATGGCCGATATCGTGGGGGCGCAGGAGTCAGAAGTTGTCTGCATGAATTCGCTGACAACCAACCTACACTTGTTATTCGTGTCGTTCTATCGCCCGACGAAACAACGCTTCAAGATTATCGCGGAAACGAAAATGTTCCCCTCGGACCGCTACCTGTTGGAGACACAGGTTCGGTTTCACGGTTTTGATCCCGACGACGCGATTGTCGAGGTGGCGCCGCGAGACGGTGAGCGGCTGATTCGTGAGGAAGACATCCTGTCGACGATCAGTACGCTCGGCGATGAAGTTGCACTCGTGTTTTTCGGCGGCGTGAACTACTTTACGGGTCAGTTGTTCAACATGGAGCGGTTGACGCAGGCGGCTCATGCGGTCGGTGCAGTTGCCGGCTTTGATCTTGCGCATGCGGCGGGCAACGTGCCACTTGCATTGCATGACTGGAACATCGATTTCGCCGCGTGGTGTTCCTACAAGTACTTGAACTCGAGCCCCGGCAACCTGGGCGGAATCTTCGTTCACGAGCGTCACGGGCGACGTACAGACCTGCCTCGATTCGGCGGATGGTGGGGCCACGACAAATCGACGCGTTTCCAGATGAAGAACGGTTTCCAGCCGATGGAGGGCGCCGAGGGTTGGCAACTCAGCAACGTGCCGGTGCTGGGAATGGCGGCAATGAAGGCGTCGCTCGAGGTGTTTGCCGAGGTCGGCATGGTGGCACTGCGGGAAAAAAGCGAAAAACTGACGGGCTATCTCGAGTTTGTCGTGAAGCAGTTGTCTGTGGAATTTCCCGACGCACGGATCAGCATCATTACACCGCAGAATGCAGCCGAGCGGGGTTGCCAGATCTCGATCGATATCGCGGGCCGGGAGCGCAATCTGTTCGACGATATGATCGCGGCCGGCGTAATTGCAGATTTCAGGGAGCCCTGCATCATTCGCATGGCGCCTGTACCGCTATATTCCTCATTTGAGGATGTGTATACGTTTGGCCAGGTCATGCGCCGATTGCTCGCCACCTGACCGGCGTCGCTTCGTCTTAAACGATCTTCAGGCTGTGCGATGCGTTCTTGATGATCATGTAGTTGTGCAGGCCTTCGGAGCCGCCTTCACGACCGTATCCACTCGACTTGACACCACCAAACGGTGTTTCAGGCAGCGACGCTTCGAGCGTGTTGATTGACACGTTGCCCGCCTCGAGTTCCTCGACAAGCCGGTCGGCGTAGTCGGCCCGGTTGGTGAAACCGTACGCCGCGAGGCCATAAGGTACCGAGTTGGCTTTCGCGATGCCTTCGTCGATGGATGAAACCGGATTGACGATTGCCAGGGGACCGAAAGGTTCTTCCTGCATGACGCGCGCGTTGTCCGGAACGTTTGCCAGGACGGTCGGCTCGAAAAAGTACCCCTTCTCACCAATGCGACGACCGCCGGTCATTACATCGGCACCACAGGCACGGGCGTCTTCCACCAATTCTGTCAGTGCTGCGATGCGGCGGTCGTTCGCCAAAGGACCCATTTCGACGCCAGGCTCAACGCCATTGCCGACGACCGTCGCGGCTGCGCGCTGCACAAACGTATCGAGGTAGTTGTCGAAGATGTCCTGATGGACAAAAAACCGCGTCGGGGAGGTGCAGACTTGTCCGGCATTGCGCATTTTGCGTACAGCACCGCTGATAGCGGACCCTTTTACATCGGTATCCTCGCAGACAATGACTGGTGCGTGACCGCCGAGTTCCATCAGGACCGGCGTCATGTGCTGGGCGGCGAGCGTTGTCAGGTGACGACCGACATTGGTGGAGCCCGTAAACGCGACCAGTCGAACCTGGTCTTTGCGAATCAGATGATCGGATATGTCTGCGGGCGTGCCGAACACGAGGTTCAGAACGCCGGCCGGGAGTCCGGCGTCATGTAGCGAACGCGCAATATGCAACGCGCCGGCAGGCGTTTCCTCTGCCGCTTTGAGGATAATCGAGCACCCTGAAGCGATAGCTCCCGCAACCTTCCGGCACGGCTGGCTCATCGGGAAATTCCACGGAGAAAACGCGGCGACTGTCCCGATTGGTTGATGGTGCACGACGTATCGAACGCCCGGTGCGCTCGGAATCACCCGGCCATAGGTCCGGGTTGCCTCGCCGGCATCCCATTCCAGAAACTCACAACCACGGATAACCTCGAGACGTGCTTGTGCAAGCGGCTTGCCGTGCTCGGCTGTGATCGCCGTTGCGATTTCCTCCTGCCGTTGGCGCATTATTTGTGCCGCCTTGAGCAGCACGTTGGCCCGTTCGACGGGTGCAGTCCTGCGCCAGGTCTCGAAGCCCTTCGCGGCGGCGGCGAGTGCATCATCGAGGTCACTCTTGTCAGCGCACGGTAGTCGCCCGATTTCTTCCTCTGTCGCCGGGTTGACGACCGGCATGTCCGAAGCGGTCTTGCGCCATTTGCCGTCAATGTAGAGGTGCAGGTCTGGATAGGTACTCATGGCATTGCCCCGGTCGTCTTGAATTACAGGTTGGTTGAGCGAGACTGCCATACCAAACTGCGAAGAACAGGAAATCAGATATTGAATTTCGTGATATCAGTTTCCGGTGATTCGGGCCACTTTGCGAAGCGTTTTCAGGAAAACGCTTGCGGCTGGTGAAAGGGTGTCCGGTCCGCGGTAAGACACACCGACAGGTCCCTTTCCGAACGGCACGGTCCAGTCAAGCGCCGACAGTTGATTGTCCTCCGTTTCGCGCAATGCGACCTGCTCCGGCAGCAGACCGATCAGGTCACGGTCCTGGAGGATCGTCCGGTTAGCGAGATACGAGACGGACTCGAGAATCATCGGCGGCGAATACTGGCCCTGGCTGACAAAGTACTGGTCGACCTGGCGGCGTAACGTCGTCTCGGACGGCGGCAAGATCCAGCCGAATGGCTTGATCTGGCGGAATGTTGCAGATGGTTTTCCGGCCAGTGGATGCTGCCGGCCGACCACGGCAACAACTCGATCATCGAACAGTTTCTCCTGAACGAATCTGGCTCGGGCCCGGTAGGCAGGCAGGCGACCAACAATCATGTCGATCTCTCCGGAGATTAGCGATGGAATCAACGCATCGTTGGTGCCCTCGACAACCTTGATCGCAACCCGTGGCCGGTCCTCGAGAAGCGCCGTAATTGCGTTCGGCAGCAGTCTCGGCGCGGCAGCGAGCAGCGACCCGATGACGACTCGGCCGCTGCTGCCCTCGGTCAGGTCTTCGAGTTCCTGCGCGGCATTGGATACCTGAGCGAGAATTAGTTTGCTGTGGCGGATGAGGGCGTTGCCGACGTCGGTCGCAACGACACCTCTATTGGTACGCTCGAACAACTGCACCTCAAAATCGAGTTCGAGGTCCTGGATCAGTTTTGTCGCAGCGGGTTGCGAGACCTTCAACGCGCGGGCGGCATGCTGAATGGAACCGAATTCACCAACGGCGACAAGCAGCCGGAGCTGTCGCAGCTTCAGGCGCGAAACGGCACGTTCGACGATGCGCGAGTGTCGGGAGGGCAAGGCGAGCTCCTGGGTTGAATTCCAAGAATCCAACCAGCTTTGGTATAACGAAATATTATAGCCAGTTGCAGTGATGGTGGGGCGCACTTTCGTATAGTCGTGCCCATTCCAGGTGCACCTTTGAGGGCAGGATCATCAAGTACTCACGACTCGACGCGAAAGACTACGCCCGCGACAACATGCGCGGGATCTGGGCGGCTGCCCTGAACCCGTTCAACGACGACCTGTCTCTAAACGAGGAGGGACTCCGCTCGAACATTCGCCACTGGGTAGATGATCTCGGTATCGCGGGGTTGTTCATCGCCGGGAAACAGGGCGAGTTTTTTTCGATGAGTCCCGACGAACGGAAACGAAACTTCGAGATTGCCGTCGACGAGTGCGACGGCAAGGCACAGGTTATCGTATCGGTTTCGGACCAGAACCTGGATACCGTCATTGAGCTGGCAGAACACGCGCAAAATTGCGGTGCCGACTACATCGTGGTGCATGCTCCGGTTCTGAGTTTCGTGCATGATCGGGGCGAAGTGCTGTACCAGTACTACAAGACGCTTTGCGACAGGCTCGATATTGGCATCGCAATGTGGAGCCATCCGGACTCGGGCTACCTGATGCAGCCGGACGAGTGCGCACGGATTGCGGAACTGCCGAACATCGTCGCTATCAAGTACTCGGTGCCCAGGGAAATGTACGTCAAGCTGACGCATATGGTCGGCGACAAGATCCAGGTATCGACATCCGCGGAAGACGAATGGCTGGACAACATCGAGGAGCTGGGCTGGCGCCTCTACCTGTGTTCGTCACCGCCTTATCACCTGCAAACAAAGAACGACAAGCGCATGGACGAATACACGCGACTGGCGTTCGACGGCAAGTTCGAGGAAGCGAGAAAAGTCCGGGACAGCCTGAATCCTGTCCGCGAGGCTATGGTGAAATCCAGGCCGGCGGACAAGCCACAGGCTTTCGGCAAATACTGGCAGGAGTTGTTGGGCCAGGTTGGCGGTCGGGTTCGACCGCCGATGCTCGAGCTTACGAACGATGAAAAAAACGCGATTCGCGAGGCGTTCGAGGGATGCGGCCTTAGCCGCTAGAGGAGCCGGGCCGGTACGAATCTCAGGGCGCGGGCCGGCTTACCAGCGGCGGTACGACGTGTTATGGCACGCGCCCACGTCGTTGCCGGCGCTCTTCAGACATTTCGACCTCTCAATTGCAGCCGCCGGTTGACTGGTTTCACGGGTGCGGGCAGGCTGTCCCGCCATGGTATCAGTGTATGAGAATTTCCTGCCGGACGACTACTTCCGGGTTATCGAGGATTTGCTCATGAGCGAGAGGTTGCCGTGGCACTTCAACGACCGCATCGTGACGGACAGCCCGGGCAAACACTTCATGTTCACGCACGCCTTCATGAATGACGGCCAGTTGTTGAGCCCGGCCTACTTCGAGCCGCTGCGCCCGTTGCTCGACCTGATACAGCAAAAACAACGCTACATCGGCGTCACCCGCATCAAGGCAAACCTGTACACGAACCAGGGCGAAGGCATCGAGCATCCGGCGCATTACGACATACCGCCGGACTCCGGGATGTCGGACAAGTACTGCATCGGCGTATTTCACGTCAACGACTGCAACGGGTACACCGTGATTGGTGAAGATCGCATCAGGTCGAAGGCCAACCAGCTCGTCCTGTTCGACAACGAGCTTCACTACGGCACGACGCAGACTGACACGGACACGCGTGTCGTCATCAACCTGAATCTTCGAACCAGGCCCTGACGACCGGCAACCAGCGGAATTGATTGGAGCGACAGCATGTCAGCCTACACACAGGAACTCACCGTCAATTGGGGCGAATCGGACCCGTTCGGACTGGTCTACTACGCACGGGAAGTTGCGTGGTTCAACGAGGTCGAGCATGAGCTGTTCCGCCAGATAGGCTATCCCATCAATCGAATGATCAACGAGGATCGCAGCGCCTTCGTGATGGGCGAGATCCAGTTTCGGTTTGTCGGGCCGGCGGCCTATGGTGACAGGGTTAAGTGTACGCTGACGCTTCTGGAAATCCGGGAAAAGACGCTTCGCTGGCAATGCGAAGCTCGAAACCTGAGTACGGGCACGCCGATCTGCGAAGGAAAAGCGACCCGGGTTTTCGCGAGGATTGAAGAGGACGGCAATCTGCGTTCAAAGCGAATCCCGGACGACATCCGTAATACGCTCGACCAGTTTCGGGATAACGGCAGCCCGCCTGGCTAGCGTTGCAATTTAACCCGCTGCAAATAAAGAACGGCCAGCAGCGAAACAAGCAATGGTGTGCTGAGCGCGAAGTAGTACTCGTGCCGTGCCCAGCCACCGTCGATCAGCAGGCCGGCGACGTAGGGGCCAATGACCGCACCAAGCCGGCCAATGCCCAATGCCCACCCGGTTCCCGTCGTTCGTATCAGCGCGGGGTACAGGTCAGGGACGATCGTATACAGCCCAATGATCGCACCGGCGACAAAGAACCCGATAAGAAATGCCGTAAAGAGCATTGCAGCGAGGCCGGAATCGAGAAACCCGAATACGACCATCGCAATGATGCCCAATACCATGTAGCTGGCGCCGATTCGGTGAACAGAAAGACGTTGCGAAAGCCACCCGAGAACGAGGCCCCCGGCAACGCCGCCGACAGCAATCAACACGCCGCCGGAAATTGCCGCGTCACGGTCGAGTCCGGCATCGACCAGGATTTTGGGTGTCCAGTTGGTGACGAAATACCAGGCCGACAATGTAACGAGGTAGGCGAGCCAAATCGCCAGCGTCCGTCCCAGGTAAGGTTTTTCGAATACCGTGAACAGCCCCGCGTTCGAGGTCGTGGCTGCCGGAGGCGGCGGGAGTACGCTGGCTTCGTCACGACGCATGCGACGAAGGATCGCATTGATTCTGTCCAGCGCGCCGGTCGGTCGCTTGTGCACCAGGTACTGTACGGATTCCGGCAACCGCCAGACAACCAGCGGTATCATGGCGAGAGACAAGACCCCACCGACGACAAAAATCGAGCGCCAACCGTAGTGGTCGAGCATGGCGACTGAGACCATGCCGGCAATGATCGCGCCGACAGGGTAGCCCGATTGCAGGATACTGATTGCCAGCTGCCGACGTCGATCACTGCTGTATTCCGCGACCATCGTCGTGAGGCTGGCAAGCATTCCACCGACGCCCAGGCCCGTCAGCAGCCGCCAACCGACCAGTTCAGAAACGCCACCGGCGACAGCCGAACCCAGCATGCCGAAACCGATCAGGAACAGGCACAGTATGATGAGCGGTCGTCGGCCGATGCGATCGGCAAACGGTGATAGCGCAAGCGCGCCAACCACCATGCCCGCGAGTCCCGCGCTGAAAATTACACCGAGTTCGGTCGGGGCTACGGACCAGTCGGCGGCAATCGACGGTGCCGCGAACGCGATCGCGAGTACGTCGAATCCGTCAAGAAAATTAATGACCAGGCAAATCGCGACCGCCGTTACCTGAAAAGGCGTCATCGGCCCTGATTTGATCTGCTCGTCAATCGTCATTGGCAACTCAGTACTCTTTTGCTGTCCAGTCGTAGAGAATGCCCATTGTTTCGTGACGATGCGACTCTGCCAGCAAATAGGCTTCGGCACACCGTTCCGGAGCGAACTCATGGGTGATCAGCCCGGACAGCGGATATCGGCCGTCCTGCACCCGCTCAAAAAACAGCGCATCGACACGTCGTTGATCCCAACCGTCCCGGTCGTGACTGTCGTGCGTCGCCTGCAGCGTCAATCCCTTGGACATCATGTCCGAGGTCAGGCGCTGCCTGTCCGGATAGCCGCAGTCCCCGAGAAGTATGACTTTGCCGAATTTTGCAGTAGCCGCGAGCGCAGGTTGGAACGCAGCAGCGTTGCCCGTGGTGTCGATCGTAATCGAGGGTCCGGCACCGCCATTGACCGTCTTAATGGCGTCCAGATTCGCAGTGATCTCGCCTTGCAACGTGCTCGTCGCGCCGCCGCGCGATGCAAACTCGAGCCGAATGCTGCTGAAGTCCGCAACCACCAGCGTTTGCGGTGCAGCATCCGCAATCCAGCGCGTCAGCATCTGGCCGACGGGTCCCGCGCCGATGACCAGTACATCGTCCTCGACAGAGGTCTGTGCCGCCCAGGCGGCACGGAACGCGGTCTTGGCGAGCCCGCACCAACAGGCTTCTTTGTGATCCGCGTAATCGGGCACCGGCGAGACCAGTTTGGCGTCGAGTTGCTGGTGCGATCCATGTGCTGCCCGCATATAAACGATATTGCCAGGTTGGAAGTCTTTTACGTCCTTGCCACATTCCTCAATACTGCCGATGGCCTGCACGCCGGTCTTCAATTGCGGAAACGAGAACATATTGGCGAAATGCGTGTCCGGTGCGTAGCGCTGATGAAGGATGATGGTTTCCGTGCCGACACTCATCAGGCTGTATTCCGTTTTCACGCGCACCTCTCCGGGTTCCAGGTCGGGCAACACGAACGACTGTAGTTCGACGACGCCCTTTTCCGGGAAGATGATTCGATGCGGCACTGTGTCCCCCTGTTGGCAATGCATGCGAAGGCGGGTTCTGTTACTGTTTTATATATAAACTAATAGGGAGCGGCAAGTGAGAGTTGTAGTCATCACCGGATCCAACAGCGGTCTGGGACTTTCCGCCGCAACGTCATTCGCAAGGCAGGGCGACAGGGTTTACGCGACGATGCGGGATCCGGACAAGGCGGCAGCACTGTCCTCCGAAACAGCCGGTCTGGACGTGCGTATTCGGGCTCTTGATGTAACGCGCCCGGATACTTTTGACGATTTCCTGGCGAGCGTCATAGAAGAGTCCGGCCGGGTGGATGTGCTGGTCAACAATGCCGGCATCTTGCGTGCAGGATCGCTCGAGGACGTTACCGAGGCGCAATTACGCCTGGTCATTGATACCAACCTTACAGGCCCTCTGTTGCTTAGCCGCGCCGCCCTGCCACACATGCGCAAACAACGAAGTGGCTACATCATCATGATCAGCTCCCTCTCCGGAATTGCCGGGCTGCCGGGCGACGTGCCGTATACGGCCAGCAAATTCGGCCTTGAGGGTGCTACGGAGGCGCTTCGCCACGAAGTCGACCGTTGGGGAATTCGCGTCGCACTGGTCGAACCGGGTATGTACGCGACCGGTATTTTTGACGCTGCACTCGCTGGTGGGGACGTCCTGCCCGCTGATTATCCCTTGAATTCGCCGTACCGCGCATTAATTGAATCTCGCATTCGGGGCGTTCTCGAGCGCGCCCCGGAAGCGTTCGATCCAGCAGCCGTCGGCGAGCTGCTGGCGCGAATCGCGGCGTCAGATGGCCGGCGGCTGCGCTGGCCTGCCGATGCAGTCGCCGAGAAGGTTCTTGCCACCCTGTTTGCCCAGGACGACGATGCCCGCGATCAATTCCTGCGGGACGTTTCCGGGACGGACTGGTGGAGCAGTGGAGACACGGCATGCCCCGACTAGCCCACGTGTGTATCGAGACTACCGATCTCGAGATGACCGAAGCATTTTATGCTGCAGTTGGCCTAAACCGTCGATTTGAGTTTCGTAACCAAAACGGCGAGTTGGTGGGCTTTTACCTGGCGTTCGACAACCAGTCCTATATCGAAGTAATTCTGAACAAGACCCCGAAGGGAGAAGGTATCGTTCGCCACTTTGCGGTTGAGGTCGACGACGTCGACGAGCTGCGGGAGCGACTGCTTGCGCACGGTTCCGACGTGACGGAAAAGGAGTTCTGTGGCGACAGAATCTGGATGGTAACGTGCAAAGATCCCAACGGGGTGTTCATTGAATTCCAGCAATACACCGCCGAGAGCATGCAGCTCGTCGGCGGCACATGCCGGGTTGACTACACGCCTTGATGTATCAGACAAGGACCTTTGTGACGGCAACGCCGATAAAGGTACCGATCACATAGCCAAAGATGCCACACATGATTCCTGGCGTAACGAGGTCGCGCCAGCCACGTGTAATCGCGATAGCCGCTGTCGGCGCCGGACCGACGAGACAGGCGCCAGACGCAACAATGACTTCCGCGAGGTCCACCTTGATCAGGCGCGCAACAGTCAGCACGACGACCAGGTGGACCATAATGATGAACATGCCGTAGAAAAACAGGTTCATCGCCGAGCCGATGAATGCAATCGCATTCGTACTCGAGCCAACCATCGCAAAAAAGATGTACATGAAGATCATGCCGAGTTCGAACTCGCCTTCGACCTGGTCCATGACCTTCGGAAAAATGTTGGCGATCACGATCGTCAGGATCGTGACAAACAGGATGTTGTATTGGGACGTACCGATTGCCGTACCGATCGCTGCGGCGATGGTGCAGATGCCGAAGCTGAGCGCGAGCGCGCCTGTCAGGTGCCGCAGATAGACCCTGGAGCGATTGCTGTCCTTGAGTTCCGCTTTTTCATGCTCCTCCATCGTGTCTTCGAAGGACGTTGGCACAAAACGCAGAACAAACCGGATGGATGGCAGCGCGATGAGAATCATCAGTGCGAGAATGCTGACAACGCTGCTGGCGCTGATGGCCGACGTGAATTCCGTTTCCGTCATCTGTACGACCTGCGAAACCGCGAGGAAGTTGACGGCACCCCCGATCCACCCACCTGTATACGTACCGGCGACCTTCGGGCCGATTTCGCCCAGATCCATCAGGTAAAAGCCGAGGACGGCCGCGAAGACAACTGCTGCCGCGGCAATGATGAATGTGATGATTACCTTGCCGCTTTCACGAAAGATCTTGCGAATGTCGGCTTTGAACAACAGCAAGGGAATGGCCAGCGACACCATGTAACCACCGACGAAATCATACGCCGGTGACGTAAATGGTATGACTCTCAGATTTGACAACAACATGGCGGCGACGAGTACCCAGACCACACCGGACGTCTTCTGACCGATGGGCCGGTTATCGATCCAGAAACCGAGGTAAGCGAGACCAAGCAGAATGGTCCCCATCGCGAACACGTTGTCGGCGGATATCAGCGTCCCGGTTTCCAGCATCGTCGTTCTCCCCTGAGCCAACTCAGGCGCAAAGCGCCTTACGGTTTTGTTCCATCAGAATAAAGCGCCACGGCGTCGGGAAGCGATCGGTCAGAGCGACTTCGACGAGTGTCGGGCCATCTTTGCCAAATGCCGCGGGCAGGGCTTTGCGGAGGCCGTCAGGCGAGTCAACGCGCATCGTCCGAATGCCGTAGGCATCGCCGAGCTTCTGGAAATCCGGGTTCGTCAGATCGGAGCATATCCGCCGCCCGCCGAACCATTCGTCCTGCTGGCGCTGTACATTCGTGTAGGTGTTGTCATTAAAAACGATCGCGACAAGATTCAATTGATATTTCGCTGCCGTAGCGAGTTCCTGCACCGTGAACATGAAGCCACCGTCGCCGTTGATGGAGACCACCGGTTTGTCCGGATGTGCTGCCGCGACGCCGAGCGCAGTCGCGAATCCATAGCCCAGCGTTCCCTGTTGCGCGGCGCTGACGAAATGCCGCGGCTCATAGACCGGGAAGCCATACCATGAAACGAATCCGACCTGCGTTACCTCGTCGATAAAGTATCCGTCACGAGGCATCGCCGTGCGAATTGCGTCGAGATACGCCATTTGCGGGCCGACGTGTGTTCGAATATCGGCATCGACGGAGCCCTTTAACGCGGTGAGTTCCTCTTCGCGCGATGTAACCGGGTCACCGGTCGACTCCAGTTCTTCGGCCAGCGCCTTGAGTGCTTCGCTCGCATCGGCATGAATTGCAACGTCCGGCTCGCAAATCCGCCCGATCTCCTCGCCATCGATGTCGATGCGGACAAGTTTCAGGTCATCGTCCCTGCCCCACATTGTGAGCGGCATCTTGAGCCGCGTGCCGACGGCGAGGACAGCGTCGGTCTCACCCCACAGGCGGTGCCCGGCCGGCAAATTCTGACTCAGGTAGTGGTCATCGGAAATAACGCCTTTTCCTTTGCGCTTCGACATGACCGGGGCCTGCAGCCGCTGGGCGACCCGCATGAGTTCCGCCGACGCGTCAAGCGCGCCTGAGCCGATGACGATCATCGGGCGTTTTGCCGCTGCGAGAATTCTAGCCGCATCGCGAATCGCGTCATCGTCGATGGCGGGTGCGGGCCTCCGATGTCCCGGCACTGCGTCGCCAATCTCGACCTCAGTGCCCATCACATCCATCGGCATTTCGACTTCGACCGGACGCGGCCTCCCGGACCGCAATTCCTCAAATGCGCGCCGCATCACTGCCGGCGTCTGGGAACTGTCGTCGATTCGTTCAGCCCACTTGGTCAGATGTCGCACGAGACCGAGTTGATCGTCGATTTCATGCAGATGCCCGTACCCCGAGCCGATTTCGTCTCGATTCAACTGACCGATGACGGCCAGGACCGGCGAATTGCAAGCCCACGCCGTGCAAAGTGCCGCGCCCGTGTTCAACAGCCCGGGACCCGGTACGACCGTGAATACGCCGGGCTTGCCTGTTGTCTGTGCGTACCCGAACGCCATGTAGGCAGCGCCCTGTTCGTGCCGCGTATGGATGAGCTGCAACTTGCCATCCGTGCGATAGATGGAGTCGAACAAATGGTCGAGCTGTCCGCCGGGTAGCCCGAACATCGTGTTTACGTCATTAGCGAGCAGCGATTCGACAATCGCATCGGCGCCGGTTTTTACCGTCATAGGGTGTCTTCTGCAATGAAATATCAAGGATTTATCAATTAGCTTACATATAAACTAATTGACAATCAAAAACAGTTTAGCTATAAAATTTATTCCTGATAGAAGGACTAACTAGAGGCTTCGATGCGGCGATCTGGCATGCATTGGGCTAACCACCAGTGGGGGGACACAATGAAATCAATGTTCAATATCGTTGCACGAGGACGCTGGGCAGCCTTGCCGCTCGCCATTGCAGCGGCGGCCGTCGCAGCGATTCCGGAAGCTGTTTATGCGCAGGACGGTATGGTGCTCGAGGAAATTACCGTCACCGCACAACGGCGCGAAGAGTCGATGCAGGACGTTCCGGTCAGCGTTTCGGCGTTCTCCGGCGAAAACATCGAAAAAGCCGGTATCAGCGAAGCGACGGAATACCTGATGATGACGCCGAATGTCGGCTTCTCAGAGGATGGTGAAGGCGGTAGCCGAAGCGTCAACATCGCGATTCGAGGCGTCAGCAACATTGCGCTTGACGGTGTCGCTGCGGCCAACTCGATCGGTTACTACATTGACGAAATGTCAGTTGGAGCCGTTGCGCAGGGCACGATCAACCCGCAGCTGACAGACATGGAGCGTATCGAGGTCCTGCGCGGGCCGCAGGGTACGTTCTTTGGCCGTAACGCCGTCGGTGGTGCGATCAATATCACCACTCGCAAGCCTGAGGATACGTTCTTCTTCGAAGGATCGGCCAGTGTAGGAAACCATGGGTCCTGGGGTCTCGAGGGCATCGTCAACGTGCCTTTCACCGAGACTTTCATGATGCGGGCCGTAGCCGCGATCGAAGAATCCGATACGAATATCAAGAATATCAATCCGACCGGAAACAGTCCGTTCTATGAGTACCAGACGGCCCGGGTATCTTTCCGGGCATTGCCGTCCGACCGCGTAACCCTCGACCTGTCGATCACCCAAACCAACGAGGACGAGGGTGGCGATATCGCGATCCCGTCCGGCATTCTCGATCTGGATACGATGGATACCTTCGGATTCGGTGCTCCGACGGATGCCATCGACACCGGGCCAGGGTTCTACCCGACAAACACAACGATCATTGATCGCGACACCAGGGAGTGGAACGACAAGGAGTTTACAATCATCAATGGTCGAGTCACGGTCGACTGGGATACTGTCCAGCTGAAATCGATCACGGGCTTTATTGACTCGAGTTTCAAGCGTGGCGCCGATCTCGATGGCATTTCGCTCGAAATCGGCCCGTTGCCGTTGCGGCGCGTGAATGATTTCTCCGCGGAGTCGTTCAGCCAGGAGTTCCGCCTGCAATCGACAGAAGGCGAGAGTTTCGACTGGACGGTCGGTCTGTATTTCGGCAAGGATGACTTCGACAAGGCGAACGATATCCAGATCCTGCCGAAGGGCACCGGCGCCAACGGCGATCCCGTCGCATTCATCAACCAGAATGTGCGGCGCTCGGAGTTTGAGACGGTCGCCCTGTTCGCAGATCTCAACTGGCATCTGAGCGACACGGTCGACCTGATCGTGGGCGGCCGGTACTCCGAAGACGAAGTCTTTCAACGCGACAATGACAGCAACCGCGACCCGGCCGACAACCCGGTCGAGGACAAGGTCAGTTTCGATGACTTCTCACCACGCGTCGTCGTGCGTTACCTGCCGAGCGACGAGTTGAATCTGTACGCCAGCGCGTCCAAGGGCTACAAGTCCGGCGGAACCGACGTCAGCAGCGCTTCAAGACTGGCCGGCGCACCGTTCAAGTCTGAAGATCTCTGGAGTTATGAAATTGGCTTCAAGAGTCGCTTGGCGGGCGGTCGGGTCAGCCTGTCGGGCGCAATCTACTCGCTGGAATGGACGGATTTCCAGGTTCAGTCGAATCGACTCGCGGATCCAAACGACATTTCATCGTCGGTCGAAACGACGCAGAACGCGGAGAAGGCGAGTTCCACCGGATTTGAGCTGGAAGCGTTGGCGCTGGCAGCGGAAAGCCTGACGCTCGGACTCAACGTCGGCTACACCGATTCAAAATTCGATGACTTCCAGGACGCGATTCTGAAGGGACAGACGAACGGTCAGGACAATGTCATCGACGTGTCCGGCAAGCCGCTGCCGAGAACGCCGGAGTGGACGTACAGCCTCAGCGCCGACTACGGCTTTGAGTTCGGGTCCAACTGGGAAGGTTATGTTCGCGGTGACTGGTCCTGGGTCGACAAGCAGTACAGCAACATCGAGGCGGTCGGCGCACTGGTCGGCGAGACCGTTTTCGGTGAGCCGTTCAACCTGCCGAAGTTCCCGTACGAGATTCCGAGCTACAATGTCGCCAACCTGTCTGGCGGCGTGAGTAACGACAATTTCCGAATTGCCGTGTTTATCAAAAACCTGTTCGATGAACAGTACTACACGGGCACCGCGGACAACTTTGGTGCAGCAGGCATGCGACTGAAGCCACACTTCCGCACCTATGGCATCAAATTCACTTACATGACCAATTGAACTAGTCCCCCGACCTGTTTGTAAGTGACTATGGCGGGAGGTCCACAAGACCTTCCGCCATTTTTTGTGTATATGCTGATCCGATGACCGTCATGCAAAGAGTGGTGATTTTGTTGGCACTGTTCGTCAGTGCGTGTGGCAGCGTCGCTGCCGAGAAGCCGAATGTCGTGATCATTCTTGCCGACGACATGGGCTACGGCGATATTGGCGTTTACGGGTCGACCCGAATTCGAACGCCGCACATCGACAGCCTGGCGGACACCGGCGTCGTTCTGACAAACGGCTATGCCAGCGCCAATGTCTGTTCCCCCTCACGCGCCGGTCTGATGACCGGCCGCTATGCCATACGATCCGGATTGGCGTGGAAGGTTGTCACCGCTGCCGATACGAAGGGACTCCCGGAGTCAGAGGAAACAGTAGGTGAGCTCGCGCGTCGTGCGGGGTATCGGACAATGTTTGTCGGCAAATGGCACCTTGGACGATTTCCTGAATTCCTGCCGCTGAAACATGGATTCGACGAGTTCTTCGGCGTTCCGCACAGCAACGATATGCCGGGGTTTGCGCTTTACGAAAGCGACTCCGTCATTGAGGATCCCGTCGACCAGCGAGCCCTGACACAGCGCTATACAGCGGCATCTGTGGAATTCATCCGGTCAAATGCGGATCGGCCGTTCCTGCTGTTCGTGTCGCACACATTCCCGCATATACCGCTGTTCGCATCTGAAAAATTTCATGGAAAATCCGACGCGGGCATTTACGGAGACACCGTAGAGGAGCTTGACTGGAGTACGGGTGAAATACTGAAGGCACTCGACGAGGCGGGCATTGCAAAAAACACAATCGTCATCTTTACCAGCGACAATGGACCGTTCTTCGAGGGCGGCACCGTTGGGCTTAAAGGTGGCAAGGGAACGACCTGGGAGGCAGGTTATCGCGTCCCGTTTATCATTTCCTGGCCCGGCGTTGTTGGAGAGGGTCGTACGAGCGATGCCATCGCGATGAATATCGACATATTACCGACTATTGCCGACGCTGTTCGCCTTGATCCGGCTGCCGACACGATTGACGGAAAAAGCCTGTTATCGGTCCTGCAGGGTGACGACCAATCGCCGCATGACTATCTCTACTACTTCAATAATGAACGTGTCGTCGGCATTCGGTCGCCGGACTGGAAGTTTGTAACGCACACGTACTACACCGGCAGCCTCGGTGCATTCGAGAAGTTCGATCAGCTGCCCGGGTTCGAAGGTCCGTACGACCTCCTGTTCGATACTCGCGGTCAGGATGGCGAGGCCTACAGCGTTGCGGATCGTCACCCGGACGTTGTCGGGCAGCTGAAGAAGGCGCTTGCGCGGGCGCGCACGGAATTCGATCCTCTCAGGACCCGGGACCTGGAAAGCACGTACCCCGATTAGACGGTCGGCCACTCCTTCTTGATCGCGGTGCTTCGTCGTATGCGCTTGTCAGATCGGTTCCACCGATACAGAAAGTAAGGCAATCCAACGATGAACAGCAGCGCCTTCGGACTGACAAGCAGGCGCTTGAGGAATTCGACGACATCTTGCGGGGAAACGTAAACGGTTGACGGCATCTTCGACTCCGGATCACTTTCTATGACAAGTAAGTTCTCCGCCCGGGATACCGGCCCGAACTGAAAATCGATCTGCGCCAGCTTGCTCAGCACTCTCATTGCAACACCTCAGTCGTTTTTCTTGAGCCGGCCCGTGTCCTGAGCGTACCGGATCCTTTCCTCCAGCACGGATGACATTTCTTCCGGAGATTTTCCGGCCGGCGGCATGAACTGGCCGCGGCCATAGAGCTGGTCGAGGACTTGTTTCGCCGGGCCGAGTTTATCGGCCAGGGTTTTCGGCGGGTGCCCGGATGGAAACTGGTTCGGCGGATAGATCGGCTTGTCGTAGATCTGGCGAAATGCCTCCGCGCGAACGTCAATCCAGCAGTTGTGATTGGCACGTGAGCGGTGCCAGCGAAGCGCTTCGATATCGATCGTCGCGCCGATCACCTGCTCGCTCGGGTAAGGCGCTTCGCGGACCATCATTCCGGTGTAATCGATAATGAACGAGTTGCCCGGGCAAAAGGCGGCCGGGTAGTAGTCGTAGTCGACACTGCCCCAGTTGGAGCCCAGCACGTAGCACATATTGTCGTGCGCCCGGGCTTTGCGCGTGAATCGCCAGAAGTCCCACGGATCCGATACGCCCTCGACTTCCTGCAGGGCGACCGGGTGGCAGATCACCTCTGCGCCGTTGTACCCGAGGGCCCGCGCCACCTCCGGCGTACAGCCGTCGTGGCAGGTCATCGTGCCGAGCTTGCCGATCTCCGTGTCGATGACCGGGAACAACGTCTCGATGTCGCCACCGATTTTCTCCGCATATTCGTCGAAGATGTCGTGTGGGCTGGTCCCCAGCCCGATTGAAGCCGGTATGTGCCACTTGTGGTATTTCAGGACGACGTCACCGCTCGGGCCGATAATAAAGGCCGCGTTGAACCAGCGATCCGGAAACTCGGGTACCTTCTCGACAACGCCGCCGCCGGCAATATAGATGCCGTACTCCTGTGCTTTCCTGCCGAGCTCGTCCATTTCGGGGCCGGGTATCGTGATCGCCTTCTTCATGAAGGACTCGATGCCATGCTCGCCCTTGCCCGGCGTCGTTACGCCCTGCAGGAAGTACTCCGGCAGGACGACCAGGCGTGCCGGCACTTCCCAGAAATAGCCGACGCCAAAATCGATCATGTTGAGGACACGATCGAGGTTTTTCTTGATGCCGTCGCGATCTTCCGCGACGGTGACGTGCGGCTGAATGACCAGCGCTGTGTATCTTTCAATCGGTTTACCCATCAGTCTCTACCTTGCAGTCGAATGAGCGCTCAGAAGTTGTCCCGAGGCTCGATAATTCCAAAATCTTCCAGCATGGCTTCAGCCGTGTTGGTGCCCATCGCGCAGATCCCGCCGCCCGGATGGCAAGAGGGTCCTGTCATGTACAGGTTGACGATCGGGGAACGGTATTCTGCGAACCCCGGGATCGGCCGGAAACAGCCTGTCTGGGAAAGAATGCGTTCACCGCCGGTTGTCGAGCCATTGACGAAAGACCAGTTGGATCTCGCGAGATTCGGGCCCGTGTCGATGAACTCGGCCATGATGTTGTCGTCGGTCATGTTGGTCGTGTGCCGGCGCAGATTGCGCAGTAACACGTCGCGAACGTAGCCCGGACCGATTTTCTCCCAGTCCTCACCGTTAGCCAGCTCGATCGGGACAAACGTGTCGAAAATTATCGTGTGCTTGCCGTCCGGTGCCCGAGTCGGATCCATCTTCGTCCAGCACGCCGACCACAGGAACGGGTCACTGGGCGGCACTCCAGCCGCAATCTCGGCGTACTGTTTGTCGATATCCTCGACCGTGCCGAAAATGCGCTGGAACGGCGTCGCCGTCATGTCGGGGCCGTTCCTGAACACCGGTGACTCGTGCAACGCGTAATGCGCCCGCGCAATCGTGACATTACCGAACGAAAAGCTGGTCACGATGTCCCGAATCCTCGGGTCGACGTGTCGCTCATCCATGCAGCGCAGGAAAGTCTGCTGCGGGTCGAGGGCGGTGACAACAGCGCGCGACGCCCGGATTTCAGTGCCATCGGCGAGCGTCAGTCCTTTGCATTCACCCTTTTCGACAATGAACCTGTCCACGGTCGCACCGGTCATGACCTTGCCGCCCGAGGCATCGATATAACGCTGCATGGATACCGACAGCATACCGCTGCCGCCCTCCGGAATGGCCTGACCGTAGTAATGAATGCTCGGGATCATGACGTAGAAGCCCTGTGCCGTCGCTTCCTGGTCAGGCAGGGTCTGTGGTGCGGTCGCCCAGCCAAGAATGAAAGCGCGTACGTGCGGATCCTCGAAGTTTTTGAACGTAAACGCCCGCGAGCTCAGCATGTAGTCGCGCAACCGCCGCAGGCCTTCGCTGTTGTTCTCCAGCGCCTGGTACATGTAGCTCGGCGGTGACGGCGGCGAGAACATGCCCTTGATGACGCCGGCCTCGATCTCGGCAAATTCCTCGTAAATCTCCTTGTACCGAACGGCATCCTTCTTCGAGTATTCGGCGATCGTGTCACAGGTCTTGTCGACATCCTTGTAGACAATGATGCCGGGCCCGTCGACGTTCGGGTGACCGGTAATATGGTCGTCGGACCAGATGTAGCGCAGGCCGTGTTTCTCGAGTTCCGGCTGCAAGTCCCTCTTGAACGCCGGATTCAGGTGCACCCAGACATGCGACGAACCGTACAGGTCGTGCTTGAATCCCGGCAACGTCACTTCGCGCGTCAGGACGCCGCCGCCGACCCACTCGTTGCGCTCGACAACAAGCGTACGAACGCCGTGCCTGGTCAGCAGCGCTGCACACGCCAGTGCGTTGTGGCCGCCACCGGCGATGACGACTTCAAAATCCGAACTACCCATAGACATCCGCATGTCGTTTGAAACATGTCCCGAACGGGACCAAACCAGTTTATATATAAACTTTCAAAAAATCTATGTCCCGTGGGCGCTTCACTCGCCCTGAAAATATAGTTTATACTTAAACAATGTCGAAGACTCTGAAGCAGCCGCTGGGCGCCCGCGCCCCCCAGCCCAGACCGTATGTCGCAGCGCTGGCACCGTACAAGCAAGGCAAGAGCAGGATCCCGGGCACGTTGAATCCTATCAAGCTGTCGAGCAACGAGGGTTGTTTCGGTCCGAGTCCGGCCGCCGTTGCAGCTTACGAGGGTGTCCAACAGGAATTGCATCGCTACCCCGACGGCGCGCAAAGCGAACTGCGCGAAGCCATTGGCGACGTCTATGGAATCGACCCGGCACGAATTGTCTGTGGAAACGGTTCTGAAGAGGTCATCGGCCTGCTGATACGAAGTTTCGTCGGTCCCGGCGACGACGTGCTGTTGCCGGAAAATCACTTTGTCATGTGCTCCATTTACGCGCAGGGGCTGGGCGCCAACGTCGTACTGGCGCCGGAGCAGGAACACACGGTCGACATCGACGCATTGCTCGAGCGCGTTACGCCGAAGACGCGACTGCTCGCGATAGCAAATCCCAATAACCCGACCGGGACCTACGTGAATGCGAGCGAGATCGAGCGACTCGTCGACAGCGTCGATGAGGAGGTCGTGATCCTGCTGGACGGTGCGTACGCGCAGTACGTCAAGGCGGACGATTTCGACCCGGGATTCGGCCTCGTCGACAAGCGCGAAAATGTGTTTGTCACACACACGTTTTCCAAGATCTACGGTCTTGCCGGGCTCAGGATCGGATGGGGATACGGTCCCGCGGCTGTTGTCGACATGATTAACCGGCTGCGCACGCCGTTCAACGCCAGCCTGCCTGCTATGGCGGCCGCGGCCGCTGCGGTGCGTGACCGGGAACACGTCGAGCGCGTTCGCGAGCACACCCATCGCTGGCAATTGCGCATCCGCGAACGCCTTACGGGGCTGGGAATCCACGTCGTGCCCAGCGTGACCAACTTCTACCTGATGCACTTTGAGAATATCGCTGGCAAGTCGGCGGAAGCCGCCGGGCGATGGCTTGAAGTGCATGGCATCATCCCGCGACCTGCCGCCGATGACCGCTGCTTGCGGATCACGATTGGTACCGATGAAGAAAACGACGCAGTCATCGAGGCGCTGACGGCCTACGTCGAGTCATGAGTGATCGCCTCAGCGAGTGGGCAACCCGGTTCGTCGCCAGGGATCATGGTGTTTTCGTCGACGGGATCTCGCGGCCCGGAAAGTCGGAACGAGCCATCGCGAACATCAACCCGTCGACAGGCGCTGTGCTTGCCGAATGCGTCGCGGGCGATGCTCGTGATGTCGATGACGCTGTACAGGCGGCGCAGGCAGCGTTTGATGACGGCCGCTGGCGCTTGCTGTCTCCGGCACAAAAGAGCCGGGCACTCCTGCGACTTGCGGATCTTGTCGAGGAACATGCCGAGGAACTGGCGGAACTCGAGATGCTCGAGGCGGGCAAGCTGCATGCGGCAGCGCTGAACGGCGAAGTGCCGTTTGCGGCCGAGTGTTATCGCTACCATGCTGGCTGGTGTACGAAGCTCGAAGGCAGCACCAAGAGCATGACGTTTGCGCCGGCCGGGGAGTTTCACGCCTACACGCTTCGCGAACCCGTCGGCGTCGTCGGACTCATCGTGCCCTACAACGGCGCGCTCGTGCAGACCTCGTGGAAGCTGGCGCCGGCACTGGCAGCCGGCTGCAGCGTCGTTATCAAACCGGACGAAAAAACGCCGCTCTCAACGCTCAGGCTCGCGGAACTGGTTGCCGAGGCCGGGATTCCGGATGGCACCGTCAATGTCGTTACCGGCGATGGCCAAGTCGCGGGGGCGGCGATTGTAGCGCATCCGGACGTGCGCAAAGTGTCGTTTACGGGATCTACGAACGTTGGCCGCGGTATCGGCCGCGTTGCGCTGGAAGACTTTAAGAAAGTCACGCTGGAACTCGGCGGCAAGTCGCCGGTGATTGTGCTTGCCGACGCCGACCTCGATGCCGCGATACCGGGCGCGGCCGATGCAATCTTCTCGAATGCCGGACAAGTCTGTGTCGCGGGATCGCGCCTGTATGTCGAGGCGCCGGTCTACGACGACGTGCTGGCCGGCGTTGTCGACTATGCGAAGAACCTGCAAGTCGGCCCGGCCCACGACCCGACCACGCAGATGGGACCACTGATTTCCGAGACTCACCTCGCTCACGTGCTGGCGGCCGTCGAACAGGCGCGTTCGCAGGGGGCGACCATCGCGACAGGTGGACGGCGGATCGAGCAGCACGGCGGTTTCTACATGCAGCCGACCGTCGTCGCCGATGCGGCACAGAAGCACGCAATTATCCAGGAGGAGTTGTTCGGTCCGGTTGTCGTGGTATCCAGCGGTGACGACATGCAACAATGCCTGCAGCACGGAAACGACTCGCGGTACGGTCTGGCCGCCAGTATCTGGACGCAGGACGTAGGCAAGGCCCATCGGCTGGCAGCCGAAATCAAGGCCGGGCTGGTATGGGTGAACTGTCACGGTATTCCGGACATGGCAATCCCGTTCGGTGGTTTCAGGCAATCGGGCTGGGGTCGCGAAAACGGTCTCGAGGGCCTGCATGCGTATACTGAGTTGAAGTCCGTCATCTGCAAGCTTTGACGACGACAGGCGAATCACCATGTCAGACGAAAGTCTCTACCAGATCGTAATCGACGCACTGCCGAAGGGGGCAAGGCACCGCCGCACGTGGATGTCGCTTGTGCGCTGTTTTTCGAGCATCGAGGCCGTTCTGATGCGGTTCTTCGCGCAGAAGTACAACTCCAGCCTGCCGCGCTACGACGTATTGACGGCGCTCGCCATGCACCCCGGCGGGCTCACGATGGGTGAGTTGTCGGCCATGCTGATGGTGACCAAGGGCAACGTGACCGGTGTAATTCGCCGCCTCGAGCACGACAAACTGGTCCGCAAGAAGACCAGCAAGGCGGACCGCCGGGTGCAGTCTGTGACCATATTGAAGCGTGGCCGCGACCAATGGGAGGCAATGCACGCCGACTACGACCAGATCATTTCGACACTGATGGGTGGCGTGTCGCGTGATGACGCGAAGATCATGATGGCCGCCCTCGACAAGACCCGTATCAACGCCGAGAAGAATATCGGCAAGATTAGCGTCGAATGAGGTCGTGATCGCGCGTGGCCGAACGATCATTCAGGAAGGAGGTTGAGAAGCTGAGGCTGGGCGCTGGCGAGACTTTCGCCGGTGAAGGCATCCTGGCTGTGACCAAGGCCCTGCTGCAGTCCGGTGTTGCCTACGTCGGCGGCTACCAGGGATCTCCCATTTCACACCTGATGGACGTTCTGACCGACGCGTCGGAGATTCTCGGGGAACTCGGCGTCCATTTCGAAACGAGCGCGAGCGAGGCGACGGCCGCTGCCATGGCAGCGGCATCGGTCAATTATCCGCTACGCGGCGCCGTGACCTGGAAATCGACCGTTGGCACCAACGTCGCGAGCGACGCGCTCGCCAATCTTGCATCGGGCGGCGTCAAGGGCGGCGTCGTCGTCATCGTGGGCGAAGATTACGGTGAGGGCTCGAGCATCATGCAGGAACGCACACATGCTTTCGCCATGAAGAGCCAGATGTGGCTGCTCGATCCGGCGCCGAACGTGCCGGATATCGTCGCCGCAGTCGAGAACGCGTTCGAGTTGTCTGAAGCGAGCAACACCCCGGTGTTTCTCGAACTGCGCATCCGTTCCTGTCATGTCTATGGCCGCTTCGAGTCGCGCGACAATGTCCGGCCATCACCGTCGCTGCGCGACGCGCTGCAGAACCCGCAACGTGACGTCAGCCGGATCGTCCTGCCACCCGCGTCGTTTCAGCACGAACACGAAAAGATTGAATCACGCTGGCCGGCCGCCGTTCGCTTCATCAGGGATCGGCGCATGAACCGAATGATTGACGGTACGCGCAGCAACCTCGGCGTCATCGTTCAGGGCGGCCTCTACAACAGCACACAGCGTACGCTCGAGCGCCTCGGGCTGGGCGACGCCTTCGGTGCCACCGAGATTCCCATGTACGTGATGAACGTCACCTACCCGGTCATCGATGACGAGGTCGTAGAGTTCTGCGACGGCAAGCAGGCCGTGCTGCTGCTCGAAGAAGGCCAGCCGAACTACATCGAGCAAAACATAGAGAGCGTGTTGCGTAAAGCGGGATCGGCGACACGCCTCGTCGGCAAGGGCCCGCTGCCATTCGCCGGTGAGTATACGAGCGCCGTGATTCGGGACGGTATCACCAGGTTCATGGCGGACAACGCCGCGGACTGGCGGCCTCCGCCGGACCCGCGCGAACAGGTCGCTTCGATCGCTGAGGGGATTGCCGATCACGTGCCGGGCCGCCCGCCCGGATTATGCACGGGCTGCCCCGAACGCCCGGTATTCAGCAGCATGAAACTGATGCAGCAGGAGCTCGGCGAATTTCACGTCAGTGCCGACATCGGTTGTCACCTGTTCTCGATACTGCCGCCGTTTCACATCGGCAACACGACGATGGGATACGGTCTCGGTGCAGCCGGCGCGTCCGCATTCAATACGGCCAGCGATAAGCCGGCGATCTCGGTGATGGGAGACGGCGGCTTCTGGCACAACGGGCTGACCAGTGGCATCGGGAATGCGGTCTTTAACCGGAGCGACGCCCTGACTGTCGTCATCGACAATAACTACGCCGCGGCGACGGGCGGCCAGGACCTGCTTTCCAGCAAAGGCAACAATGACAACCGCAGCACGCAGCATCCGATCGAGAAGGCCGTGCGCGGTGTCGGCGTCAAATGGGCCCGCACGGTACAGACCTATGACATTGGCGCAATGCGCGCGGCGCTGAAGGCCGCCGTTTCAGAAAAAGGCACGGGTCCGAAAGTGCTGGTCGCGCAATCCGAGTGCATGTTGAATCGACAGCGCCGTGAGAAACCGCTGTTTCGGGACGCGGTCCAATCCGGTGAACGCGCCGTCGAAGAGCGCTTCGGCGTCGACGAAGATACCTGCACCGGCGATCACGCATGCATGCGGTTGAGCGGCTGCCCGTCGCTGACGATTCGTCCGAACCCCGACCCGCTCAAGACACAGCCTGTGTCGTACGTCGACAACTCCTGCGTCGGTTGTGGCAACTGCGGCGAAGTGGCGCACGAGGCCGTATTGTGCCCATCGTTCTACAAGGGGGAGATAATCCACAACCCGGGCCCGATCGAGCGATTGCTGTGGCGAGTACGGCGATCACTGATCGGCTGGCTGCAGCGGCGCGCGACCCGGCAGCGGTTGAGGGCGGCCTGATGTCCGGGCGCCGCAACAGGCCGATATCGATCGCGATCGTTGCCTTGGGGGGGCAGGGCGGCGGCGTGCTGACGCGCTGGCTCGTTGACGTTGCCGAGGCTTGTGGACATGTCGCGCAATCGACGTTCGTTGCCGGCGTTGCGCAGCGCACCGGGGCTACCGTTTACTGCGTAGAGTTGTTTCCGCAGAGTGACCTGCCGGACGACGACGCGATGCCGGTCTTTACGCCCTACCCGGTGCCGGGTGATGTCGACCTTGTCGTGGCCGGTGAAATCACGGAAGCGGGTCGCGCAATCCAGAAAGGATTTGTGACGCCCAACGTCACGACACTGGTTGCGAGCACGCACCGTGTCTACTCGATCGAGGAGAAGGTCGCGCTCGGCAACGGCATTGTCGACCAGCAGCCCGTTCACGATGCGGCAATGGCCGCCGCGCGGCAGGCCGTGTTATTCGATATGCAAAGTGCGGCCGATGAAGCGGGCGCCGTGATCAGCGCCGTACTGCTTGGCGCGATCGCCGGAAGCGACGCATTGCCGTTCGCGCGCGACGCCTATGAAAAAGCGATTCGCCGCGATGGCCGGGCCGTTGAAGCGAACCTGAGAGGGTTCGCTGCGGGCTACGAGGGTGGCAAACCGGCAGAGGAGCCGGCTACGGTCATCGAGCCGGCCGCCGACGGGCCGAAAGGCGAACAGCTACTGGCGAATGTGGCAGCCAGGCTGCCGCAACCGGTTGTCAACGTGGCCGGTCACGGTGTCCTGCGGGCACTGGAGTACCAGGACGTGCAATACGCGGAGCTGTATCTCGAGCGCGTCGTCGCAGTGGCCGACATCGACAGTCAGGACGATGGATATCGGCTGACAGCCGAGGTCGCGCGGCTCCTGGCGCTACAAATGTGCTACGAAGATACGATTCGCGTCGCCGAACTAAAAACCCGAAACACGCGATTCGAGCGAGTTCGTGAACACCTCAATACGGGTGACACGCAAATCGCGTACATCACCGAGTATTTTCACCCGCGGCTCGAAGAGGTTTGCGATACGTTGCCTGCCGGATTCGGGCGATACCTGCTTGATTCGCCGCGCCTGTGCGGACTGCTGGCGCCGTTGTTTCGCAAGGGCCGGATGATTTCGACGAACAAGGTGGGCGGCTTCCTGTTGCTGTCGGCATTAAGTCGGCTGCGGCGCTGGAGACGCGGCACACTGCGATACTCGAACCAGACGGCGATGATCGAGCGTTGGCTGGGGCGCGTCACGCACCTGCGAACGTGCGACTACGAAGCTTCGCTGGCGATGGCTTCCTGCATCGAGATCGTGCGCGGCTACGGCGACACCTGGCAGCGAGGCTACGAGCGCTACGAGGCGATTGCGGCAGCGACCGAAAACGGTCCCGACGACCGCCGGGCCGACAGGATTCGGCGACTGCGGAGTGCAGCGCTCGCCGACGAGGAAGGTACGGCATTCTCGACAGAACTTGGAAATATGGAGACGGCATGAACGATACAGGTACCGTATTGGCGGGCCGGCACGCGGTTGTAACCGGCGGTGGAACCGGTATCGGCGCGGCGATCGCTGAAAAGCTGGTTGCCCAGGGTGCCGTAGTGACGATAATGGGGCGCAATGAAGAACGCCTTGCAAACGCCGCTGGTGAAATCGGGGCGCAACCGGTCGCGGTAGACGTAACTGACGGAGAATCGGTACGCGCCGGATTCGCTGCCGCGACGTCCGCGCAGGGGCCGGTGTCAGTACTTGTCAACAATGCGGGAGCTGTGGAGGCTTGCCTGTTGGCAAAACTGAATGAGGAAGATTGGCTGGCGACAATCGACGTCAATCTAAACGGCGTATTTCGCTGTACGAAAGCCGTGTTGCCGTCGATGTTGGCGGCCGGTCGAGGTCACATCGTGAACATAGCCAGCACCGCGGCACGCCGCGGCTACGCTTATGTCACAGCCTATTGTGCGGCGAAGCACGGTGTCATTGGCCTGACCCGTGCGTTGGCGCTCGAATGTGCGCAATCGGGGGTCACCGTCAATGCAGTCTGTCCCGGCTATACCGACACCGAGATTGTCGATCGGGCCGTCGCCAGGATTGTCGACGCGACCGGGCGCACGCCCGAGGAGGCGCGCGCGGACCTCGTCAAATCGAACCCGCAAGGTCGCTTCATTCAGCCACAGGAAGTTGCGGGCGTCGTACTCTGGTTGCTCGGAGATGACGCCGCATCCATAACCGGCCAGGCAATTGCGGTTGCCGGCGGCGAAGTCATGTGAGGATACGATGAATAGTTATTCACCCGATCACTTCCAGATGAACGTGCGTGACAACGGCGTTGCCGTCATCACACTGAATCGCCCGGAACGCAAGAATCCGCTGACGTTTGAGTCATACGCCGAGCTGCGCGACACGTTTCGCGCATTCGTTTACGACGACGGCGTTCGCGCCGTGGTTGTTACGGGCGCGGGCGGCAATTTTTGTTCGGGCGGCGACGTGCACGAGATTATCGGACCGCTGACGGAAATGGACATGAAAGGCGTCGTGCAATTCACGCGAATGACGGGCGACCTCGTCAAGGCAATGCGTGGCTGCCCGCAGCCGATTCTTGCCGCAGTCGACGGAGTGTGCGCCGGAGCCGGAGCGATCATCGCCATGGCGAGCGATTTGCGGTACGCCACGGCGACTGCGAAAACGGCATTTCTGTTCAGTCGCGTCGGGCTGGCGGGTGCCGACATGGGAGCGTGCGCAATTCTGCCCCGCCTGGTCGGCCAGGGGCGTGCCTCCGAACTGTTGCTGACCGGACGCTCCATGAGTGCCGACGAAGGGCGCGACTGGGGTTTCTTTAACGACGTATTTGAATCGTCTGAGTTGCTCGGCCGGACCGAGGCGCTTGCCGAACGCCTGGCTGCAGGGCCGAATTTCGCCAATGGTTTCACGAAGAACCAGCTGAACATGGAGTGGGACATGTCGCTGGAAACGGCGATTGAAGCGGAGGCGCAGGCGCAGGCGATCTGCATGCGTACCGCGGATTTCAGGCGGGCCTACGACGCGTTCGTCGCCAAACAAAAACCGGAGTTTGAGGGTGACTGATACGACCTTTGTTGACTGGCCGTTCTTCGATGACGGGCATCGTGCATGGTTGTCCGATGTGCAGGCGTGGTGTGGCCAGTACACGTTTCGTCACGACGACGACACCGACGGTATTTGCCGTGCGCTGGTTCGTGACCTGGGTACCGCGGGAATCCTGAACGCCTGCGTGCCCGGCGGGATTCGCGACAAGCTGGACGTGCGCAGCATCGCACTGGCGCGGGAAACACTCGCATGGCACAGCGGTCTCGCCGATTTTTCGTTCGCCATGCAGGGGCTCGGCAGCGGACCGCTGTCGCTGTACGGCAGTGAGGAACAGCAAGCGACGTACCTGCCGCGCGTGGCGGCCGGCGATGCAATTGCAGCATTTGCCCTGTCCGAAGCCGAAGCCGGGTCGGATGTGGCAGCGATGGCGACGACGGCGACGCGTGACGGTCGCGATTACGTGCTGGACGGCGAGAAAACGTGGATATCAAACGGAGGCATCGCCGATTTCTATTGCGTATTTGCGCGTACCGGCGACGCAGAGGGTGCACGCGGATTGAGCGCGTTTGTCGTGGATGCCGATACTCCGGGGTTTTCGGTCGCCGGCCGAATCGAAACGATTGCTCCGCACCCGCTCGGAACGCTCCGTTTCGATGGCTGCCGGATACCGGCAGGCAACCGGATCGGGGCGTCGGGCGATGGCTTCAGGATTGCGATGGCCACGCTCGATGTTTTTCGAACCAGCGTTGCGGCGGCGGCACTTGGCTTCGGCCGACGTGCGCTCGATGAGGCTGTCAGGCATACCGCCAGCCGGGAGTTGTTTGGCGCGCCGCTCAGCGAGTTGCAGATGACGCAGGCCGCCATTGCCGACATGGCGAGTGAAATCGATGCAAGCGCGCTGCTGGTGTATCGCTCGGCGTGGGCCAAGGACTGCTACCAGGACCGTGTCACGCGCGAAGCCGCGATGGCCAAGCTGTACGCCACCGAAGCGGCGCAGCGGGTAATCGACCGCACGGTGCAGCTGTTCGGCGGACATGGCGTCGTCAGCGGCAACATTGCCGAGACCCTGTATCGCGAGATTCGTGCGCTGCGAATCTACGAAGGAGCGAGCGAGATACAAAAGGTCATCATAGCGAGACAAACCTATTCCGGAAGTTGAATCATGAAACACCTGAACCCGAAAGGTTGGCCGCGCCCGCGTGGCTATGCCAACGGAATCGAAGCAGAAGGACGCTTTGTGTTCGTCGCCGGAATGATTGGCTGGGATGCGAACGGGCACTTCGCCGACGGATTCGTCGGCCAGTTCGAGCAGATTCTGGAAAATACGGTCGCCGTGCTGGCGGAGGCCGGGGCCCGGCCCGAACATATCGTGCGAATGACGTGGTACGTCAAGGATCTCGATGCCTATCGGGCCAGTCTCGACGGCGTTGGCCGCGCCTACCGGCGAGTGCTGGGCAGGAACTTCCCGACCATGGCCGTCATCGGTGTCAGCGACCTTGTCGAGCCTGCAGCATTGCTGGAAATCGAGACGACAGCCGTAGTACCTGAGGACGGCTGAACGCGTTATGTGGTGCGGGTTTAAGCTTGTCGGCGAATGCCGGGAATGATAGTTTATATATAAAGCAAATTAAGGCAGAGGGATGTGGCGACCAGCCCAGAGAATCAAGTATCGACCGGACCCGGGCCCATGGCCGACTGAAACAGAGGCCCGGTCGGCGCGCTTGTTCAGCCCGATCGACGTCGGGCCGCTGGCGCTCGAGCAGCGCACCTGGGTTCCGGCAATGGTGCCATGGCGCGCCACCGAAGACGGCTTTGTTACCGAGGACGTCATCGAATGGTATCGACGCTTCGCCGAGGGAAAGCCGGGCGCCATCGTTGTCGAGGCCACCGGAATACGCGACATTCCCAGTGGCCCGTTGCTGCGTATCGGTCACGACCGCTTTCTGCCGGGCCTCAGGGAACTGGTCGAAGCGGTTCGGGAGGCCAGCGAGGGCGAGACGCGACTGCTGATCCAGATCATCGATTTCTTGCGTATCAACCGCCGGCCGACGCGCGAAAAGTACCTCGAACGCTATCTCGAAATTACGCCTGAGTTGCGCGACGCGTTCGGCGCCGCACTGTCAGACGAAGATGTACGTCAACAGCTGTTGGCAGCGGATGACGATAGGTTGCGGGATTTGCTGACATCGCGACAGATGCGCGATCTCGAGGTGGGTTACCGCGACCGCGTCAACGACCTGCACCTCGAGCACATTCGGGAACTGCCGAATGTACTGCCAGGCCTTTTTGCCGACGCCGCGGCAAGAGCGCGCGAGGCCGGATTTGACGGCGTCGAACTGCATTACGCGCACGCTTACACAATGGCCTCCTTCCTGTCGGCGCGAAACGTCCGCGACGATGGCTACGGCGGCGCGCGCGAACATCGCGTGCGTTTGCCGCTCGAGGTTTACAGCGCCGTCCGCAACGCCGTCGGCGCCGACTTCGCCGTCGGTTGCCGCTTTCTTGCCGACGAGATTATCGACGACGGCTCGCGTGTCGAAGACGCCGCGTACTTCGGAACCGAATTCGCGCGCGCAGGGATGGACTTTCTGTCGCTGTCGCGTGGCGGCAAATTCGAAGACGCAAAACAGCCCAAGGTCGGTGCCGCGGCGTACCCGTACACCGGCAGAAGCGGCTATGAGTGCATGCCGCAATACATATCGGACGAGTTCGGACCGTTCGGCAGGAATTTTGCGCCGACAGCAGCGGTCCGCAAGGCCGTGCGCGATGCTGGGTACGATACGCCGGTCGTAGTCGCCGGCGGGATTCACGATTTTCACCAGGCCGAGCACATCCTGTCGTCGGGTGGCGCCGACATTATCGGCAGTGCACGACAAACGCTGGCCGATCCGGACTGGTTCCTGAAAACGCGGCTCGGCTGCGGCGACGACATTCGCGTGTGCCTGTACACCAATTATTGCGAAGCCCTCGATACGAAACACAAGCAGGTGACCTGCGAGCTTTGGGATCGTGAAGCGCTCGACGAACCGGGCGTCACAAAGTCCGTGGACGGGCGCCGCCGCCTGCTGCCTCCGGCCTGGCACAGGAGCCACGCCCGGTGAGGACGTTTGCGCCGGATTCGAGCATCTACCGCGAGTTTCTCGTGGCGGTCGACAAGTATCGTGACCGACCGTTCCTGCGCGCGCCGGCTATCAGCACGAGCAGCTACGCCGATAGCGCGATCGAATACTCTTATGTCGGCGCAAGAGACGCGGCGGTCCGCCTGGCCGGTGGCTATGCCGCTGCAGGTATCAAGCCGGGCGACCGTGTCGCGCTGGCGTACGACAGCCGACTCGACGTCTACCTGCACCTGCTCGCGCTAAACGCGTTGGGAGCGAGTCTCGTCCCGCTCAATATGGCGGGTAGCGACGCCGAGATCAGCTACGTCATAGAGCACAGCGACAGCAAGCTGGTAACGGGCGCTGACGAACATCGCAAGCGACTGTCCAGGTTGGCTGCAGCCCTGGATGGCGTGGCGTCGATGGATGCTATCGACCTGGTCGCTGAGCCCTACAGCGGCGATCCACAGGGCAGCTTCGACTCCGAAGCGGCAATGCTGTACACGTCCGGTACGACCGGGCAGCCCAAGGGCTGCATGCTGGCCAACGAGTATTTTCTCGTCATGGGGCGGGAATACAACGGGCTCGGCAACCTGTGCAGCATCGACGAGAATGATCGCCTCGTCACGCCGCTGCCGCCAAACCACATGAACGCGCTGAGCACGTCCTTTATGGCGATGCTGATGTGCGGCGGTTGCGTCATTCAGCTCGACCGCTTTCATCCGTCCAGTTGGTGGCAAACGGTGCGCGAGGAGCGGGCGACGGTGATCCACTACCTGGGCGTCATGCCGGCGATCCTGTTGACGATGCCGCCCGGCGATGACGATTACTCGGGGCAGGTGAAGTTCGGGTTCGGGGCGGGATCCGACCCCCGCCACCAACAGGTCTTCGAAGAACGCTTTGGATTCCCGTTGATCGAAGCCTGGGCGATGACCGAATCGGGTGGCGGCGGGATGATCGTCGCCAACGCCGAGCCGCGCCACGTCGGGCAACGCTGCATCGGCCGGCCGGCCGGCAAAACCGAATACCGAATCGTCGACGGCAGCGACGTGAACGTCGGCGTCGGCGAAGAAGGAGAGCTGCTGGTGCGCGCGAGCGGCGACAACCCGCGAGCCGGTTTTTTCAGCGCCTATTACAAGAACGACGAGGCGACCGAAGAAGGCTGGCGAGGTGGTTGGTGGCACACGGGTGACGTTGTCAGGGAGGGGTCGGACGGATCGCTGTATTTCGTCGATCGCCGCAAGAATGTCATTCGCCGCAGTGGCGAAAATATTGCAGCCGTCGAGGTTGAAGCGGCGCTGTTGCGACACCCGGCGGTGGCGAACTGTGCCGTCACCGCTGTACCCGACGAGATGCGTGGCGACGAGGTGTTTGCTTTCGTAGTGACGGACAAGGACTACGCCAACAAACCCGAACTCGCGCGACGTATCTTCGAGGCAGCCTACGGGCGTCTCAACTATTTCAAGCCGCCGGGGTACTTTGAGTTCGTCGATGCTTTGCCTTTGACGGCTTCGCAAAAGGTGAACAGGGCCGAGGTCAAAAGGCTTGCCGCGGAGCGTGTGGCGTCCGGCGCGTCGATCGACCTCTGTGCACTGAAGAAACGACGCGGCTTTCGCATCCGCAAGGCGGGCGTTCGGAAGGGCTACGACGGTGTCGCCGTGGCGGCGCCCGTCAGCGTGCCGTACCAGCGTTACTCACACGAACCGGCACATTGGTGGCTGGGGCGGGGTCTGACGGCGCTCGGCAATGCGTCGGGGCTGTCGCCGCGCGATATCGACGGTCTGTGCGCCTCGTCGTTCACGCTGTTCCCCGACACGGCGGTCGGCTTGTCGCAGCACTTCGGGATGACGCCGCGCTGGCTCGACCACGTTCCGACGGGCGGCGCGTCGGGCGTTGTTACACTGCGTCGGGCGGCGCGCGCCGTGCAGTCGGGCGATGCGGACATCGTTGCCTGCGTCGCGGGCGATACCAATCACGTCGATTCGTTTCGCGCCATGCTGACCAGTTTCAGCCGATTTTCGCAGGACGCCTCCTACCCGTACGGTTCCGGCGGGCCGAACGGCAGCTTCGCGCTGATGACGCGCGACTACATGCACCACTACGGCATCGAGCGCGCGGATTTCGGCAAGTTGTGCGTTGCGCAACGGGCAAATGCACTGAAATATCCGGGCGCACTGATGAAGACGCCGTTGACACTGGAGCAGTACATGACGGCCCGCAAGATCGCGGATCCCATCGTGTTGTTCGACTGTGTCATGCCCTGTGCGGGCGGCGAGGCTTACCTCGTCATGCGGGAGGACATTGCCCGCGACCGCGGTATCCCGTACGCGCGCGTACTGTCGACGATCGAACGCCACAACGCGTTTCCCGACGACCCCGTGCAGATCCGCGGTGGCTGGGCGCTGGACAAGGACGAGTTCTGGTCAATGGCCGACGTCAGTCCGGGCGATGTCGACCTGTTGCAGACTTACGACGATTACCCGGTTGTCATCGCGATGCAGTTCGAGGATCTCGGTTTTTGCGCGAAAGGCGAGGCTGCCGAGTTCATACGTGAGCATTCGTTTACGACGGACGGAAGTTTCCCGCACAACACATCGGGCGGACAGCTGTCGGTTGGGCAGGCCGGCGCGGCCGGCGGATTTCTCGGCATCGTCGAAGCCTTGCGGCAGGTCACGGGTGCTGCGGAAAACAATGCCGTGCCGGACGCCCGCATCGCTGCAGTATCGGGATTCGGCATGATCAATTTCGACCGCGGTCTGTGTTCGGCGGCGGCGATTCTCGCAGGAGAGGTCGCATGACCGAGCCGCTCAAGCGACCGCCCAGGAAGAACCCGCAAAAGCGCACCGTGCTGCCGACACTGCCGCCGTTCGTGCGCAGTCGCAAAGGCATCGCGCTGACGACGGCCGCCGCTGAAGGCGTGCTCAAGCTACAGCAATGCGCCGCCTGTTCATACATTTGCTATCCGCCACGAGAGGCCTGCCCGAAGTGCTGGTCGGCGAACCTGTCCTGGCAGCCGATCGCCGAAGGTGGACAGCTGGTTACCGAGACAACGCTCAGGACGAGCATCAATACCTACTTCCGGGAACGCATGCCCTGGCGCATAGGAACCGTACAGCTGGATGACGGCCCGAGCGTACTGGCGCACATCCACGGCGACGTCGAAGAAAACGCACGTGTGCGCATGATTGCGCGCACCGACAAATCCGGGCAGGGCGTCCTCATGGCGCTGCCCGAACAGGAGACTCCGAATATGGTGGACGACGCACAACTCCGCGAACTGACCTGCGATCCGAAGTACCGGCGAGTGCTGGTCACCGACGGGCGTACCGAACTCGGCCAGGCGACCGCGAAGGCGATGGCGGATGCCGGCGCGTCGATCGTGTTTGTCGGCATCGCCGAGGACTGGCGGCCCTACAAGGGTAAAGCGGAGCTCGAAGCAATAGCCGGCGTAGAGATCATGCCGCTCGACATCACCGACACGATCTCGGTGCAGGAGCTTGCCGGCGAGATCGGCGGCAAGACCGACATTCTCGTCAATACGGCCGAGTATGTGCGACCGGGTTCCACGATGGAGCGGGACGGAATCGTCACGGCGCGCGATGAAATGGAGATCAACTACTTTGGCCTGATGCGCCTGATCCAGGCGTTCGGTCCCGCGATGAAATTCCGCGGCGCCGACGGCGACAACAGCGCCTGCGCCTGGGTCAATCTGTTTTCAGTGTATGCATTGTCGAACTGGTCCGCCTTCGGTACGACGTCGGCCAGCCAGGCGGCGGCGTACTCATTGAGCCAGTGCCTGAGGTCGGAACTGGCCGGAAGTGGTGTGAAGGTTGTCAACGTGCTGTTCGGGCCGCTCGATGAGTCGTGGCGGCAGCCGCTGCCGCCGCCGAAAGTGACACCCGATCGACTGGCCCGCACCGTCGTCGAGGCGCTGCAGCAAGGCATCGAGAATGTAACCCTCGGCCCGGTCGCCGAGGACGTCGTACGCCGCTTCCGCGAGGACCCGATGGTGCTCGAACGGGAGCTGGCACAAATTCAGCTGGGTTGACGAAATGACGAACAAAAGCAACGCACTCGCATCGCTGGGCCACGCACTTCTCGACGGTGCGATCGAGACGATCGACCTCACGCATACTCTCGACCCGGACTTTCCCGTCATCGTGTTGCCGCCGGAGTTTGGCCAGTGTGCGCGTTTCCGTGTCGAGGAGGTGTCACGGTACGACGAGCGCGGTCCGGCCTGGTACTGGCGCAACTTCACCTGCGGCGAACACACGGGAACGCATTTCGATGCGCCGGTGCATTGGATTTCCGGGAAGGATCTGCCCGACGCGGCAGTCGATTCGATCCCGCCGGATGCGTTCGTCGGTCCGGTGTGTGTCCTCGATTGCTCAGCAGAGTCGGCCGCTGACGAAGACTTTTTGCTGACGCGCGACTGGGTTGAAGGCTGGGAGCAGAAACACGGCGAGATTCCGGGTCGCAGCTGGGTGCTGATGCGCACCGACTGGTCAAAGCGCAAAGGTGCCGAGTACCTGAACATGCGCGATGATGGTGCACACACGCCCGGCCCGGATGCCGATGCGATGCGCTTCCTGATCGACGAACGCGACATTCGCGGGTTTGGCACTGAAACGGTCGGAACGGACGCCGGGCAGGCGACCCACCTGAGTCCGCCGTACCCTGCGCACTACCTGCTGCACGGCGCCAATCGCTATGGCCTGCAATGCCTGGCGAATCTCGACAAGCTGCCGGCAACCGGCGCAATCCTGGTTTGTCCGCCGCTCAAAATCAAACACGGCTCCGGCAGCCCGTTGCGAGTGCTGGCGCTGGTCGACAGGGGCGCGGAATGAGTACGGCAATCGTCACCGGGGGCAGCGCCGGCATCGGCAAGAGCATTGCCCGGCACCTGCTCGACAAGAATTACACGGTGTTGAACCTGTCAAGGCGCGAATCGGATTACACCCACGACAATCTGATCGACGTTCCGGTGGATCTCGCCGACATCGATGCCACCCGGGAAGTGGCAGCCGGGCTTGCCGCAGAGCATCGCATTACAAACGTCGTGCACAACGCCGGCGTTATTCGGCCATCTCTGCTGGAGGATGTTGACCTGTTTGACGTGGGATACCTGTCGCGTCTGCACGTGCACGCCGGCATCGCGCTGGTCCAGGCCGCACTTCCGGCAATGAAGAAAGCGGGCTTTGGCCGCATCGTCATCATCGGTTCACGTGCCATGCTGGGTCTCGAGACACGCACCGCCTACGCGGCCACGAAGGCGGCGCAGGTCGGCCTGGTCCGCACCTGGGCGCTGGAACTCGGACAACACGGGATTACCGCAAACTGTATTGCGCCCGGCCCGGTCGTAACCGACATGTTTACCGATGTCGTTCCGGAAGGCAGTGACAGGGCGGGCAAGATCGCTGCGTCGCTGCCGGTGCGCCGTCTCGGCAAGGCCGACGACGTGGCGCGCGCGACACTGTTTTTTATGGAACCGGCCAACAGTTTTGTCACGGGCCAGACACTGTTCGTGTGTGGCGGCGCCAGTGTTGGCTCGCTGGTGATCTGAGCCGGGTCCGGAGGAGATTCGATGAAAATATTGTGCCTGGGAGGCGGTCCGTCGTCGCTGTATTTTTCGATCCTGATGAAAAAGGCGAATCCGGATGCGGACATCACGGTGATCGAGCGTGGTGACCGTGATTCGACGTGGGGATTTGGCGTCGTGTTCTCGGATGAGACGCTGAAAGGCTTCATGGAAGCCGACGCGCCGAGCTACCGCCGTATCGTGGAGCAGTTCGCCTACTGGGGCGGTATCAACACCTCGATCCATGGCAAGACCATCAACTCGCAGGGTCACGGATTCTGCGGCATGTCGCGCCTAAAGTTGCTCAATATTTTCCACGATCGTTGCGACGAACTCGGCGTCAACCTGCAGTTTGGCCGCGATATCACCAGCGTCGACGAGCTCGAGACCGATCGCTACGATCTCGTGATTGCCGGCGATGGCATTTCGTCCATTATTCGTGAAACCTATGCTGACGAGTTCGGAACGTCGTTTGACTGGCGCGCGAACAAGTTCTGCTGGCTTGCAACAACCAGGCCGCTCGATGACTTCCAGTTCATTTTCAAGAAGAACGAACATGGTTGGTGGTGGGTCCACGCTTATCGTTACGAGGAAGGAACGACAACCTGGATCGTCGAGTGCAGCGAAGATACGTGGACGTCGGCAGGGCTGTCCGAGGCCGACGAGGCGCATACAAAGGCGTACTGCGAAGCGTTGTTCAGTGACGAACTGGACGGGCATCCGCTGATCACAAACCGGTCTGTGTGGCGCACGTTCCCCGTCGTGCGCAACGAGCGGCTGCACCATCGCAACATGGTACTGCTCGGCGACGCGGTGCGTTCAGCGCACTTCAGTATTGGTTCGGGCACCAAGCTGGCGATGGAAGACGCCATCGCACTGGTCGATTGCCTGAAACAATCGGCCAACGATGTACCGAAAGCACTCGATATCTACCAGGAGACGCGCAAGATCGAGGCGGACAAGTTACAGCGCACGGCAGTCGTCTCCCTGAGCTGGTTCGAGCGTATCGATCGCTACGCCGAACTGCAGGAGGCGGAACAGTTCACATTCAACATGATGTGCCGCTCCAAGCGAATAACCTATGAGAATCTGCGCCTGCGCGACCCGGCCTACATCGACTCGGTTGATCGATGGTTCGCAGACTATACCCGGCGGTCGACGGGTATCGAGGACATCGATACGAACGATCCGGTCGTACCGGCCTTCCAGCCATTCCGGATCGGCAACATGCGGCTGGAGAATCGTTTCCAGTTGTCCGCCATGTGCCAGTACTGCGCCGAGGACGGCAGCCCGACCGACTGGCATTTGGTTCATTATGGCGCTCGCGCGATAGGCGGCGCGGCCCTGATCAACACCGAGATGATCTGTGTGTCACCGGAAGCACGCATTACCCCGGGATGCGCCGGCATCTGGAATGACGACCAGACGTCGGACTGGCGGCGCATCGTCGAATTTGCTCACGAGAACAGTTCGGCAAAGATCTGCGCCCAGCTCGGACACGCGGGTCGGAAGGGGGCAACCTGCCAGCCGTGGGCAGGCGCCGGCATGGATCAGCCACTGGCGGATGGTGCCTGGGAGATCATTGCGCCATCGGCGATCCCTTACCTGGCCAACAGCGCGACGCCCCGCGCGGCAACCGTCGACGATATGGATAAGGTGACGGCCGACTTCGTGAGCGCCGTCCGCAATGCCGACAAAGCCGGTTTCGACATGGTGGAGATCCACCTCGCTCACGGCTACCTGTTGTCCGGATTTATCAGCCCCTGCACAAATCACCGCGACGATGAATTCGGTGGCGATATCGAGGGCCGCATGCGATTTCCGTTGCAGGTCGTTCGCGCCGCGCGGGCAGCCTGGCCTGCGGCCAAGCCACTGTCAGTTCGCGTATCGGCGACAGACTGGGTCGATGGCGGGCTTTCGGAACACGATATGCTCGCAGCGGCACGCATGCTCAAGGACGCGGGCGTCGATGTCATCAACGTATCGACAGGCCAGGTGACCAAAGACGAGGATCCGGTATACGGCCGCATGTTCCAGGCACCGTTTGCCGACCAGATTCGCAATGAGGTGGGGATCCCGACCATCGTCGCCGGCAACATTACGACGGCCGACCAGGCGAACACGTTGATCGCTGCAGGGCGCACCGACATTGTTGCACTTGGCCGGCCGCTGATGAATGACCCGCACCTGGTACTGACGGCGGCAGCCGGTTACGGCGTCGATAACCAGTTCTGGCCGCCGCAGTACCATTCGGGCAGGAACCTCGCTGTGATAATGGCCGAGCAGCGCAATGATGAAATGCTGGAGTTGCGTCGGGAAGCCAAGCCACCCAACCCGAGCGAGGCGCTTGCGATAGCAATTGCCCGCGGTGAGGTGCTTGGCGGCGACAAACAACAGGAGCCAAGCCGATGAGCAGAGAACACCCTGAAACGGCCGGACTCGTAACCGATACACACATACATCGCAGCGTGTACACGGATCCGGAGATTTTCGACCTGGAAATGGATCGTATCTGGGGGCGCGCGTGGATTTACGTGGGTCACGAAAGCCAGGTGCCGGAGGCCGGCAGTTACATCAGCGTACAGCTGGGTCGAACGCCGGCGGTCATGGTTCGAGACAAGCAGATGCAGGTGCACGTCCTGCACAATCGCTGCGGGCACAAAGGCGCAAAGCTGGTCGACAAACCCTGCGGGCGCGTCGGCGGATTTCGTTGTTGCTATCACGGCTGGACCTACCGTCTCGACGGTAAGTTGCTCGGCGTTCCGCACCTGGCCGGCTACGAAGGTACGCCTTTCGACAAGGAGGACCCGCAATACAGCATGCAAAAATTCGCGCGCTACGACAGCCACCGCGGATTCGTATTTGCGACGCTCGATCCGGATGCGCCGGATCTCAAGACGTGGCTCGGCGGTGCGGGTGATGTCATCGACAACCTGTGCGACCGTTCGCCCGAGGGCGAAGTTGAAGCGGCCGGCGGCATTCTGCGCTACGACCACAATTGCAACTGGAAGATGTTCATTGAGAATCTCAACGACACGATGCACCCGATGATCGTGCATCGTTCGGTCGTTGACGCGGCGAACGATTTCATACGGACGTTGCCCGAGGACTCGCCGCACCGGGACGAGGCCGAGATTATCCCGCCCTTCGGTGCCTCTTACGAAGTGTTCGAAGCGACCGGAATCACTGGTTTCAAGTACGGTCATCACTACGACGGCGGCAAGAGCAGCATCCACGCGGACTACAGCGTGGATCCTGACTACGAAGAAGCCATGCTCGCTGCGTACGGCAAGGAGCGAACCCGCGAAATCCTGACCTGGAATACGCACAACACGTTGTACTACCCGTCACTGACGATCAAGTCGGCGATTCAGAACATTCGTGTAGTACGACCCATCGCCGTTGACCGTTGCATCGTCGAGACGCATTCGTTCCGGCTGAAGGGCGCGCCCGACTCGATGCTGCAGCGCACGTTGTTGTATTCACGCCTGATCAATGCAAACGGCTCGATGGTTGGGCCGGACGACCTGACGGCGTACTTCCGGATGCAACAGGGACTGGCCTCACAGGGCAGTGATTGGGTTGAAATGTGCCGCAACTACGGTCAGGACAACGATGAGGGGGACCGCCTCACCAATAAAGGGACCAGCGATCTCGACATGCGCAGCCAGTATGGCGCGTGGCGCCATTACATGTGCGGGGAGGCGGCAGCATGAGCACGACCACACCGGAACGGTTGCGCGAGATCGAGGCCTTTCTGTATCGCGAAGCGTCCTTGCTCGATAGCCCGAACCTGGATGCGTGGCTGGAGCTGTATACCGATGACGGCACCTACTGGATGCCGGCGACACCGGACCAGGAAGACCCATTGAATCACGTGTCACTGTTTTACGATGACCGGGTCCTGATGGAAATCCGCAAGCGCAACTTCGTGCATCCGCGAGCTGCGTCCAAAGACTACGTGGTTCGCGCGTCGCATATTATTGGCAACGTGCAAGTTGAGGAGGAACGCGGTGACACGCTCGTCGTGACGTCCAGCTTTCACTGCGTTATGAACTACCGGGACGAGCAGACGCTGTACGCCGGTCGCTATCGACACGAACTCGTCGATACCGAACAGGGGTTGCGCATTCGGCAGAAACGCGTTGATCTGATCAATTGCGATGCGCCGCTCGGTTCGATCATCATCTACATTTGACGCAAAAGGACGGACGCAGTGGAACAGTGCTGGCGATGGTTCGGGCCTGACGACCCGGTTGACCTGCCGAAGATTGCGCAAGCCGGCGCGGCCGGCATCGTAACGGCGCTGCACCATGTCGCGACAGGCGAGGTCTGGCCGCGGGCTGACATCGCCGTGCGAAACCAGCAGATCAGGTCCGCCGGCCTGCACTGGTCGGTTGTCGAGTCGATTCCGGTGCACAGCGATATCCAGCTCGGCAGCAGCAACCGGGACGAGTTGATCGAAAATTACTGCCAGACCATTCGCAATCTTGCGGGAACCGGCGTCGGCACGATCTGCTACAACTTCATGCCGGTGCTCGACTGGACCCGCACGAGCCTCGACTTCCGCCTGCCCAACGGTGCCGAAGCGTTGCGTTTCGATATTGCGCAGTTCGCGGCCTACGATATTCACATATTGCAACGCGACAACGCTGCTGCCGACTATGGCAATGATGTGGTTGAACGCGCCGCGGCGCTGCATGCGTCGCTGAGCGACCAGGAAAAGGAGCAGCTCGAAACCAGCATCATTGCGGGCTTGCCGGGCGGCGAAGGCTCGTATGGGCGCGAAGAGCTGCGCACACAGATAGAGCGGTTTCAGGTACTCGGCGAGGAACGGTTGCGCAACAATCTCGTGTACTTTCTCGAGCGAGTCGTCCCTGTGGCCGCCGATACCGGGATCCGAATGGCCATTCACCCGGACGACCCACCGTTTTCGCTGTTCGGGTTGCCGCGAATCGTCTCGACAGCGGACGATGTACGGGCACTTTTCAGTGCGGTTGACCAGATCGAGAACGGGCTGACCCTGTGCGCCGGGTCATTCGGCGCCCGTGGTGACAATGACCTTTGCGGTATCGCCCGGGAGTTCGGGAAACGAGTTCACTTCGTGCACCTGAGAAACGTTTCTCGTGAAGCAGATGGTTCGTTTCATGAGTCCGAACATCTCGACGGTGACAATGACCTGATCGCACTGATTTCGGTGCTGTTGGAAGAAGAAGCCGGACGTCGCAAGCACGAATCCGGGAGTGCGACAATCCCAATGCGCCCCGACCATGGCCACACGATTGGCGACGAAATCGACCAGGCTGGCGTCAATCCGGGCTATTCGTACCAGGGCCGACTGAAAGGTCTGGCGGAGCTTCGGGGTGTGATTCGAACCCTGGAATGGAATGCAGGAACGAACCGTCGGACAGCGCCTTAGCGGCACTGCAAGTCTCTTCCCTGCCATCATAGCCAATGCCGCCAGGCCGGCCAGAACCTTATAGTACGGCGTCATATCCTTTCGAGTGACAAAATCGCCGTGAAGCTCGTCAATAACAAAGTGCCGCGCAAAATCGGGAGAATGAAATGAAACAAGCAATAACACTTGTGGTCCTTGCTGTCGCTGTTCTGGCTACGGGCTGCGCGACAACGCAAGGAAACACGCCGGCAGAGAAGCGCGCGTCGGTCCAGGCGATGTCGACTGAAGTGCTTAACAAACTGTACGAGCTGAAACCGGCTGCCCGCCAGGAAGTGGCAGCGTCGCCCGGTTATGCCGTATTCAGCAACGCCAACCTGAACATTATTTTCGCGAGTTTCGGTGGCGGCCACGGCGTCGTGCACGACAACGGCAGCGGCGCCAACACGTACATGAAGATGGGCGAGGTCGGAATCGGTCTTGGCGCCGGCGTCAAGGACTACCGCGTCGTATTCGTATTTCATGACAAGGAAACGATGAACGATTTCATCACGAGTGGCTGGGAATTTGGTGGCCAGGCCGACGCCGCGGCGAAAGCCGGCGACAAGGGCGCCGCCGTTGGCGGGGAGGCCGTTCTCGATCGCGTCACCGTTTACCAGCTGACGGAAAGCGGCCTTGCATTGCAGGCGACGGTGAAAGGCACCAAGTACTGGGTGGACGACGAACTCAACTGACAATGAAGAGGCCGATCCTTGCGGATCGGCCTTTCTCTCGACTGAGCGCGTCAAGGGGCGACAGGCAGGCTTCGTGCCGGCCAAAAAATGTGTACTTGCCAGACGACTTGGATCACTATTATTCGGTCAGCTCAGGACAGCCCCGGGGAATAGCGACGCATGTCATCGGATCTCAGCGCCATCTGGAACTACGCCCTGTTTACGACACCAGGAGACCAGGTCATCACGGTGAGCAAGCTGGTCAGCGTCATCGTTCTGGTGATCGCCGGCTACCTGCTAAGCCGCTTGATCGGCTATTTGCTCGGTGTCCGCCTGGCGGCAACGCGCCTGCGACCGGACGTGGCCTATACGATCAAGCGCATCGCCTTTTTTACGTTGCTGGTCGGCGTCATCCTGACGGCGCTCAGCTTGCTCGGAGTGCCTCTCACGGCGTTTGCGTTTGCCACCGGCGCGATTGCGATCGGAGTCGGCTTTGGCGCGCAGAACATCATCAACAACTTCATCAGCGGCTGGATCCTTATGGCCGAACGGCCGATTCGAATCGACGACTTCATCGAGATCGACGGTGCGACCGGTACGGTCGAGCTGATCGGCACACGGTCGACCCGAATCCGGCGCAGCGACGGCGTTCACCTGCTGGTGCCAAACAGTCGCCTGCTGGAGCAGACCGTAGTCAACTGGACACTGATCGATGACGAAATTCGATCTACGGTTCGCGTCGGCGTGGCTTATGGATCCCCGGTACAGCGCGTCCGCGAACTCATCGAGGAGGCGGTAGCCGCGCAACCCGAGGTCAAGACTGACCCGAGTGCGTCAGTCGTCTTCGAGGACTTCGGCGACAACGCGCTGATATTCGACGTCTACTTCTGGTGCGATGTCGGCGGCGAGAAACTGCTTCGCGAGATACGCAGCGAGGTACGATTCCGCATCGACAAGCTGTTTGCCGACGCCGGCATCACGATTGCTTTCCCGCAGCGCGACGTTCACCTCGACAGCCTCTCGCCGATCGAGGTTCGGATGATCGATCAGGGCTAGCGGTTGCTCAGAGCGCCGTGATGCGCCATATCGCGTAGCCGATGTAGGCGAGAACGAACGCCGCACCGGAAACGCGGCCAAGATAGGCCTTGCCGAACCAGAAGATCGGAATCAAGACGGCCGCGAGCACCCACGACACCACGAGGTCGACAAAGCCGCCGTCCGGTATCGGGATCTGAGCAACGAGCGCGCCCGACGGCAGAACGACCAGCGTATTGAAGATGTTGGAGCCGATGACGTTGCCCAGCGCAAGATCCGATTCCTTGCGCAGCGCCGCGATGATCGACGTCACAAGTTCCGGCATGCTGGTGCCGATAGCAACGACGAACAGGCCTACCGTCGTGGCCGGTACGCCAAGCTGCGTTGCGAGGGCGACGCCGTTCTTGACCGTCAGTTCGCCGCCGACGAACAGGAGTACGAAGCCGCCGGCGACCATCAGCCATGACAGTTGCCCCGTGTCTTTCACCGTGAGGCCGCTGTGATCAATGTTGTCGAGCAGCGCGTCGTGCTGGCGGCTGCGGATGAAGTCCAGCGCGGTGATGTAGACGAAAATGCAAAACAGCAACAGCAGCACGATCGAGTCAGCACGTCCCAGCGTTGCGGCACGCCCTTCAAGCGGTCCGTCCAGCGCGAGGACGGTCATTACCGTGATGGCGAGCAGCAGGAGCGGCAGTTCGCGCCGAACGACCTCGCCCTGGATCACGATCGGACTGAGCATCGCGGCAATGCCGAGTACGAGCCCGAGGTTGCTGATGTTTGAGCCGGCGACATTGCCGAAAGCGAGGTCCGTTGCCCCCTGGTAAGCGCCCAGAACGTTGACGATCAATTCCGGGGAGCTGGTACCGAAGCCGACAATTGTCAGGCCGATGACCATCGGCGACACTCCGAGCCTTGCCGCAATGCCGGACGCTCCCCGGACGAGCAGTGCACCGCCGACGATCAGCACGGCAATGCCAAGAACTACACCCAAAAACGCCATCATGAAACTATACTAACCCAGCGAACTGCTCCGGAGCTTGTCGATGGCCAACGTCAGTCCAACCTTCCTGTTCAGCTACCGGCTGAATTCGTCCGGCAAGGGAACGCCGCTGAGTCCGGATGAGGTCATCGACTGGACGCCCGCCGACGGCAAATCGTGGGTGCACCTGGATGTCGCGGACCAGGGGGCATGTGACTGGCTGCGCAACGACAGTGGCCTGCCGGCCGGCGCCGCCGAGATCCTGCTGGCGGAGGAAACGCGTCCGCGTTCGGTTACGTTCGATAGCGGATTGGTCGTCGTTTTGCGTGGTGTAAACATGAACCCTGGCGACGATCCCGAGGACATGGTGTCGGTCCGCGTCTGGATTGATTCGGATCGAGTAATCAGTACACGCCGCCGGCGCCTGCTTTCTGTGGTTGACATTAGCGAGGCACTCGAGGCCGGGAATGGGCCCGCCGGACCCGGCGCGATGCTGGCCACGCTCGTCGAGCGCCTCGCCGACCGGATCGGCGACTTCGTCAACTCGATCGAAGCACGACTCGACGAAGCGGAGGACGACATCGGTAACGCCACCGACGCATCGTTCAGGAAGCGCCTCTCGGCGCTGCGTCGGCAGATCGCCTCAGTGCGCAGGTTCCTGGCGCCGCAACGGGACGCGCTCGACCGACTCAACCGGCAGCCGGTGGCCTGGCTGGACGATTCGCAGGCGCACGCTTTTCGCCAGGAAGCGGACCGGATCACGCGCTACCTCGAAGACCTCGATCTCGCCCGCGAGCGAGCGGTCGTTTTGCAGGAGGAATTGTTGAGCCAGGTGGCGCAGCAACAAAACACGCGCATGTACGTGTTGTCCGTGGTCGCAGCCGTATTCCTGCCGTTGACCTTTGTCACCGGTCTGCTCGGCATGAATGTTGGTGGTTTGCCTGGCCTCGAGAGTCCGCGCGGATTCGCGATATCTGTTGTCGTAATGGTCGCGGCCGCCGCGGGCCTGCTGCTGTTCTTCCGTTACAAGCGCTGGCTTTAATCTACTCCGACGCTGCGTCGGCGCTTCGACGTTCATGCTCCGCCCAGCGAATCATTGCTTCGCCGAATGCGATGCAGGTGAGCGAACCCATCACGACCGGCCAGTCAAAACCGGCGCCCGGTACGTACATGAACAGGACGGCCGTCATCAACAGCAGCGCGATGCACACGACCGTGATCAGGTTGGCGAACAGCGCACCACCCGGTACGCGAAACGGCCGTGGCCGGTCGGCGTCGTGTTTGCGCGCGTACCAGAACGATGCAACAGCGCCGATGTAGGGCAGGATGAACAGCACCGCACTCGCCGCAAACAGTTTCCAGAACAGGTCTTCGTTGCTCGTTGCGAGCAGTCCGTAAACGAGCAATACGAGCGTCGTACCGGCGCCCATTGTGACGGCGGCACCGACCGGCGTGCCGTACTTCTTGTGTTCCCGCGCGAGAAAGTTGGGCAGCTCGCCGTCAATAGCGGCTTCGGCCGCGGCGCGGCTGCAGCCGATTGACCAGGTAACGCCGTTTGAGAAGAAGGTCAACATCACCATAACGCCGAGCACGGATGCCGCGGCAACGCCAAACTCTGACGAGCCGAACAGCTGTCGGAACGTATCGACGAGGCCTTCGACGAGGTCGATGCCGTCAATAGGAACCGCCGCGAGGATGGCAAACGTACCGAGCACGTAGGAAAACCAGATGATCAGTCCGGATGCGAGGATCGCGCGCGGCACATCCCGCACGGGGTTTTTCATTTCCTCGCTGGCCGACGACATCAGCTCGAAGCCCAGCATGCCGTAGATGATCGTGGAAATGTACTGGGTGCTGGCACCCCATTCGGGAATCCAGGCGGACAGTGAGAAGTCGTTGGCAAGCGGCACGTCGCCACGCGTCGCGAAGGCGACGCCACCGGCGACCAGCGCAGCGAACGCAGTCACCTTGATCATGGCGCCGACGTTGGGTACCCATTTGCCGACGCTCAGCGAGAACGTCGTAATCAGGATGACGACCCAATTCAGCCCGATCGCGATGGCGAGCCTGGCCATCAGGCTGAGATCGGGGAAGAACATCTGGGCGAACACGCCAGCGAACAGCACGAAGATCGACGCATTCCAGAGAACGTTGTTGAGCCAATATAACCAGGTAACGCGCGTACCCCAGCGTTTGCCGAAAGCGTCGCGAACCCACGCGTACAGCCCGCCCTGTTCAGGATAGGTGGTGCCGAGCTCTGAGCTGATGAGGCCGTAGGGGAGAAAGAATGCGAGCCCGAGGATGCACCACCAGGTGATGCTCGAAACGCCGATTGATGCGGAAGCTGCCAGCGTGTCGAGCAACAGGATGGCCGACACCGTGAACAGCGTCATGTCGCGCACCCCCAGTGTGCGCTCGTGCTGGTGAGACTCGGTCAAAGCGTTACCCCCCAGGGATCAGGCATCGAGTGTGCCACGCTCCGTGGCCAAACGCCCTACCCAAAAAGTGTCAGGGTACGGCGTTTCGGCCGGGACTAGCCCGCGTATCCGCCGAGCAGTTTCTTCATATCCGCGAGCAACAGGCGCAATGTGCCGGACAGCAACGCAAACTCTGCGTCCATGCGTGTCAGCGGGTCACCCGCGTCGTCGCCGTCATCGTCCGCGCCGAGAAGGCGTATCTTGGTTATCACGCCGTCCTCGCTCAGTACGCAGCCGAGAATATTGTCGTAAACGATACCGAGATGTGTCAGCCGCATGCCGCTGGCGACATGATCACGAATACTGTTGTCCGCGAGGTCGAAGTCACTCCAGCGAACCGTTGCGCCAACATCGGCCGCGTCCTGCATGCGGCACTCGCGACCGAGGGCAAACTGGCTCGGCGCGCTGCCGAAAAAGATCTTGTTCAGGAGGTCACCGACAGGCTGCTGGAATTGCAGCGGGTTGATCGTGACCTGGTCGAACGGGGCGCGCAGGTGCAACAGGAAGCGTTCGGCCGCCGCGTTCTGCGCCGCGTCGATTCCGAGTACCTTTTCCTTCAGGTCGACGTAGCCGACGATGCGGTCTGACTTGAGCATGGCTTTTGGCAGCAGCTCGTCGCGTGTCTCTGCCTTGAGCCGCCGTTTCTCGCGCGCGCTCGGCTTTTCGTTCATGCGCTCGCGGTACTCGTCAATCCGGACCTCGAGCTCTTCGTTAATTGCAGCGGCCGGCAACACGCGGGACTGGCTGCGCAACTTGATGAGGTCGGCGCCGTTGATGCGTCGCGCCAGGGAGCCGCCGTTGTCCGCATCGATGGCAACCCAGCCCGAGCTGCGCTCGGTCAGCGGTCCGCAGGGTTTGAATGCCGAGCCGGAGAGGCGCTCCGAAACGGCTTCTTCACTGTCGGGCCAGTCGCCATCGAGGCGAAAAAAACGAACACTGCGGAACACGGCGTTGCATCCTTGCTTTGCGGGGCGCCGCAGTATGGTAAATCCGCCAATGATTGTCACCCGCTTTCAGTCGGCAGGGTAGAATGCGTTGCAGGAGAAGGATGCAATCACGTTGAGCAAACTCGCAAAGATCGTCTTTACACCGTCCGGCCGACGCGGCGAGTTCCCGGTCGGTACGCGCGTGCTCGACGCGGCTCGCAGTCTCGGTGTCGACGTCGACTCCGTGTGCGGTGGCCGGGCCTTGTGTGGCCGCTGCCAGGTGACGCCGACGGCTGGGGAGTTTGCGAAGCATGCGATCACCTCGAAGCCTGGGAATCTGTCACCGTTTGGCGATGTCGAACAGGCGTTCAACGAGCGGCCGAAGCGCAATCCACTGCAGGACGGCCGCCGCCTGAGTTGCCAGGCGCAGATCCTGGGTGACGTCGTAATCGACGTGCCGCCGGAGAGCCAGATTCATCGCCAGGTCGTGCGCAAGAGCGCGGAGCACCGCGATATCACGCTGGACACGGGCGTTCACCTTTACTACGTCGAGGTGGACGAGGCCGACATGGACGAGCCGGGCGGCGACGTACAGCGCTTGCTGGATGCGCTGGAAAAGGAGTGGCAGCTCAAGGACCTGCGGTTCGATTCGGCGTTGTTGCCGGAAGTGCAGTCGGCATTGCGCGCGGGGTCGTGGGCCGTGACGGTTGCGGTCTACGCCGCCTACGACCGGACCTGGGTTGTGGCGATCTGGCCGGGATTCAAGCGCGATGGCTACGGGCTCGCCGTGGACATCGGGTCCACCACAATCGCCGCGCACCTTTGCAACCTGACCAGCGGCGAGGTTGTCGCGACCGGCGGCATCATGAACCCGCAGATACGTTTTGGCGAAGACCTCATGAGCCGCGTCTCGTACGTGCAAATGAATGAGGGCGGCGCGGCCGAACTCACGACGGCCGTTCGCGACGGGGTGAACGATCTGATTCGCGACGTCGCCGCCGGGGCGAGCATCGAGCCGGACGATATCGTCGAGATGACGGTGGCCGGTAACCCCATCATGCACCACCTGTTTCTGGGTATCAGCCCGGTCGAGCTGGGCACGGCGCCGTTTGCGCTGGCGACGGATGCGGCACTGAACCTGACGGCGGACCAGCTGGATGTCGCGATCAACAAGGGTGCCGCCGTCTACGTATTGCCATGCATCGCGGGCCACGTCGGCGCTGACGCGGCGGCCATGATCCTCTCCGAGGAGCCGCACCTGATCGACGAAGTTTCGCTGGTCGTCGATGTCGGCACCAACGCAGAGATCGTGCTCGGCAACAGCGAGCGACTGCTGGCCTGTTCGAGCCCGACCGGGCCTGCATTCGAGGGTGCCCAGATCAGTTGCGGGCAACGCGCCGCACCGGGTGCCATCGAACGCGTCCGGATCGACGCGCAAAGCCTGGAGCCGCGATTCAGTGTTATCGGAACGGAAACCTGGTCGGATGCCGACGACTTCGAAGGCGCCGTCGCTGCGTTCGGCGTCACCGGAATTTGCGGTTCCGGGATCATTGAAGCGGTTGCAGAGATGTACCTCGCCGGGATCATTACCGGAGACGGGGTCATCGACGGCGCGCTGGCGGCGACCTCACAACGCATCATTGCCGAAGGCCGGACGTTCTCGTACCTGTTGCACGACGGTGCACAACGCATTGTTGTGACGCAAAACGACGTGCGCCAGATCCAGCTGGCCAAGGCGGCGCTTTATGCCGGCGTCAAGTTACTGCTCGACAAGGCAGGTATCGACTCCGTTGACAGGATTCGCCTGGCCGGCGCCTTCGGCAGTCACATCGATCCGAAATACGCCATGGTGCTCGGCATGATTCCGGACTGCGACCTCGCGCGTGTCGAGTCGGCCGGCAATGCGGCGGGCACCGGCGCACGAATCGCGCTGCTGAACGTCGGTGCGCGCCGGGAAATCGAAAATGTCGTGCGCACCATTCAGAAAATCGAAACGGCCGTCGAACCGAAATTCCAGGATTATTTCGTCGACGCGATGGCGATTCCGAACAAGACGGATGACTTCCCGCGCCTGTTTGCAGAGGTCACGCGGCCGGCGGTCAAAGTTGTGAGCGCAGACAGGGAGAATCGGCGCCGCAGGCGCCGCCGCGCCTGAGCCTACTTGTCGAGCCCGCCGACGCACATGTACTTGATCTCGAGATAGTCGTCGAGCCCGTACTTGGATCCTTCGCGGCCCTGCCCGGACTCCTTGACGCCGCCGAACGGCGCCATTTCACTCGAGATTATTCCCTCGTTGATACCGACAATGCCGTACTCGAGCGCCTCGGCGACCCGCCACGTGCGGCCGATGTCTCGCGAATAGAAATAGCACGCGAGGCCGAACTCGGTATCGTTGGCCATGCGAATGACTTCGTCCTCGGTTTCGAAACGAAAGATCGGCGCGACCGGCCCGAAGATTTCCTCGCGGAACACTTTCATATCCGTCGAGACGTCGGTGAGCACCGTTGGCTCGACATAGCATGCGCCGAGATCGGACCGGCTGCCGCCCAATGCAACACTGGCACCCTTGGCAACGGCGTCCTCGACAAAATCCAGCACGTCGTTGGCGGCCTTCTCGGTGATCAGCGGCCCGATACTCACGCCTTCGTCGACGCCGTTGCCCATTTTGAGGCCGGCCGTCGCGGCGTTGAGTTTTTCGACGAATGCGTCGTAGACGCCGTCCTGCACGAAAATGCGGTTGGCGCAGACGCACGTCTGGCCGGCATTGCGGAATTTGCAGATGAGCGCACCTTTGACAGCCTCGTCGAGATCGGCGTCGTCAAATACGATGAACGGTGCGTTGCCGCCGAGTTCCATCGACGTGCGTTTCACGGTTGCGGCGCACTGCTCCATGAGCAGTTTGCCGACCTGTGTCGAGCCCGTGAACGTCAGTTTGCGAACTGTCGGGTTGCTCGTCATTTCCGCGCCGATTTCGACAGTCTTGCCAGCGACAATATTGACGACGCCTGCAGGCACCCCGGCTCGCTCAGCGAGCTTCGTGAATGCGAACGCCGACAGCGGTGTTTCGTTGGCCGGTTTGCAGACCACGGTGCATCCGGCTGCCAGGGCCGGCGCAATTTTGCGCGTCAGCATCGCGTTTGGGAAGTTCCACGGCGTAATGCAGGCGACGACACCGACCGGTTGTTTGATAACGACCGTGCGCCTGTCGTTCGACGCGCTGGGAATGGTGTCGCCGTAGATGCGCTTGGCTTCCTCGGCAAACCACTCGATGTAGCTCGCGCCGTAGGCGATCTCGCCCCGCGCTTCGGCAAGCGGCTTGCCCATCTCGGTGGTCAGGATCACGGCCAGGTCTTCCTGGGCTTCCATCATCAGGTTGAACCAGCGGCGCAGGATGGCAGCGCGCTCTTTCGCGGGTTTGGCGCGCCACTCAGGCAGCGCGGCATCGGCAGCCTCGATTGCGCGGCGTGTTTCCGCGGTGCCGCATTTCGCGACCTCCAGAATCGTTTCACCTGTGGCGGGGTTCAGGATGGGCAGCGTCCCGCCGCTGTCGGCATCGATCCATTCGCCATTGATGTAGGCCTGGCCCTGCAGCAGGTCCTTGTCGGTCAGTTGCATGTTGGTGTCGCTCCGGAGTTCGGGGTGTTTTCCCCGATTCTACCCCTCGCGGCGAAGCATCGTGTAACCTTTTACGGACATGATGTTTTCACTCGAAGAAATAGCGCCGACACTCGAGGGTGACGGCCACTACATCGCACCAAATGCCGCGGTCATCGGCAATGTCCACATGAAAGATCGCTCCAGCGTGTGGTTTTCCAGCACGATTCGCGGCGACAACGAGCCCATCGTCATTGGTGAGCGCAGCAATGTGCAGGACGGCTGCGTGCTGCATACCGACCCGGGCTGCCCGCTGACAATCGGCGATGACGTGACCGTGGGCCACATGGTCATGTTACACGGCTGCACGATTGGCGATGGCAGCCTGATCGGAATCGGCAGCGTCATTCTCAATGGCGCCAGCATTGGTGAACACAGCATCGTCGGCGCCAACTCGCTGGTGACCGAGAACAAGTCGTTCCCGCCCAGATCGCTGATCCTGGGTTCGCCGGCCAAAGTCGTGCGCGAACTCAGTGACGACGAGGTGAACGGGCTGTCGATGTCGTCGCAAGTGTATGTCGAGAATGCGCGGCGCTTCGGCGAGGGCCTGCGCGACGTGACTGAATGAGTCGATTCGACAACAGGGTCGTCATGATCACCGGGGCTGCCAGTGGCTTCGGCAGGCTGCTCGCGGAGAAGCTGTCGGGCTACGGAGCGAAAGTCGTTGTCGGCGATATCGATGTCGACGGTGTTACTGCGCTCGCCGGGGACCTGGGCGGCGAGATTGTGGCGATGGGATGCGATGTGGCCGACGAGGCACAGGTCCGGGCCATGGTCGACGCGGCTGTCGAGCGATTCGGGCGCCTCGATATTGCGATCAACAATGCAGGTATCGCCGGCACGATGCGAAGCCTCGTCGATACGACCGAGGAAGATATGGACCGGTGCTTCGCCATCAATACGAAAGGTGTGTTCTTTGGCATGAAGTACCAGGTGCCGGTAATGGTAAAGCAGGGCGGCGGCGCCATTCTCAACGTGTCGTCAATGGCGGGTATCAATGCCGCGCCGAAGGCGGCGGCCTATGCGGCAGCCAAGCACGCTGTTATCGGTCTGACGAAAACTGCCGCGGTCGAGTACGGGCGGAAGAACGTTCGTGTGAACGCGGTTTGCCCGTTCTTTACGCTGACGCCGATGGTCGAGGACTTCGTCGACAAGGATACGCAGGCGCTGGTTGCCGGCGGCTCGCCGATGAAGCGCCTCGGTGAGCCGGGCGAGGTTGTCGACACGATGTTGCACATCGTGCATCCCGACAATTCCTATCTGAACGGCCAGGCCATCGCGATCGACGGCGGCGTGTCGGCTATCTGACTAGCGCGACAGCTCGGTCAACGCGTCATCAAGCGCGGCAACGAACTCGTCGACGTGCTGTTTCTCGAAGACCAGCGACGGCCGGAGCTTCAGGATGTTGTTGTCGCGGCCCTCGCTGCCCACCAGCACACGCCGTTTCCGCATCAGTTCGAGTAGCGTGTCGGTTTCGCCAGTCGCCGGCGTGCGTGCTTCGCGGTCCGTTACGAACTCGAGGCCTGCCAGCATGCCGTGGCCACGGACATCGCCGATCAGTGGCTGCGTCGTCGCCAGTTCACGGAGGCATTGGCGCAGGTAGTCGCCGGTATCGCGGCCGCGCTCGATGAGCCCGTCCCGCTCGATGACATCGAGCACGGCGTTGCCCGCCGCACACGCAACGGTATTGCCGCCAAATGTGCTGAACAGGCGGGTTGCATCGATAAACCGCTCGAGAATGTCCTGGGTCGTTACGACGACCCCCAGCGGATGGCCGTTGCCGACCGGTTTGCCCATCGTAACAATGTCGGCTTTCGCGCCATGGTGTTCGTGGCCCCACCACTGGCCCATGCGGCCAAATCCGGACTGCACCTCGTCGCAGATCATCAGGCCACCGGCAGCGCGCAGTCTTTTCTCGACGTCACGCATGTAGCCATCCGGCACATCCGGCACGCCGCTCGAACACAGCGCCGAATCGATCATGAAGGCGGCGGGACGGTGACCGGACTTCTCCAGTTCGGCAATGGCACGGTCCGCATCGGCAGCGTATCGGGCCGCGATATCCGGACCGTTGTCGCGGTACGGGCCGCGATACGGATCCGGCACGATCAGCCCCCGAAGGTGGTCCGGTAGTCGGACGCTCGGCAGGCCCGGCGAGAATTGGTAAATCGGTTCCGTGATGCCGTGGTACGCGTCTTCCATGATCAGCGCGCCGGTGTTGCCGGTGACGATCTGCGCCATCTGCCAGGCGACGTCGTTGGCTTCGCTGCCCGAGTTGACGAACACGCACGCATCGAGGTGCGGCGCGAGTTTGCCGGTCAGGCGTTCGGCATACTCAAGTACGCTGCTGTACAGGTAGCGGGTGTTCGTATTGAGCGACGCGGCCTGTCTCGAAATGGCGCGCACGACGTGCGGATTGCAATGCCCGACCTGGGGCACGTTGTTGTAGAGGTCGAGGTAGCGTCGTCCGTCCGTCGCGTAAAGGTAGACGCCGCGTGCTTTCTCGAAATGCATCGGGCGCTTGTAGAAGTGCGTGGCCTTCCTGCCCATGAATCGATGCCGCTTCGCGAGCAGATCGTCTTCGGTCTCTGTCGGCAGTGCCTCGTCGGGCGATGTCGGGCAAAAAACCGGAAACCGGCAGGCCCGTCGCAACTCGCGCGTGCCGCGCTCGCGGCCGATTGTCATCAGTTGTTCGACGGCCTCGACGAACGGTTCGTGTGATTCGAGGTGGACGGGCTCGTCCGTGTTGAGCGTGTTGCGCGACGCGACGACCGTAGCTGACAACGCAAGTCGCGCACAGACCGTGTCGAACACGAGATCGATTTCTTGTTCTTCGAGTGCCTGGACGCTGTCGAACCCGAGCGTCGTTTCGACCAGCGTCGCCAGGAAGTCGCCATCGGCTGAATCGATGGCAGCGGCGAGTTCGCATACGACCGGGCCGTGCACCATGTCGCCGAAGTCGATGATGCCAGCGACGATATCCGTGTTGTCCGGATCGACCAGCACGTTGCCACCGTGTGCATCCTGGTGAATGACCTGGTGGCGCGTCGCATCGAGTCGCGGCTTGACGAACGTTTCGAAGCGCTCAAACACGCGGTTGACCAGGGCGCGCGATGAGCCGGTCTCTATGTGGCTCGTAAGCGGACGGAAGCGCAGGCAATTGGCAATGTCCCACGGGTGTTCGTTGTCGCGTGCCGCAGGATGGTAAAAGCTGGACAGCGCCCGGTTCATGCGACCCAGGACGGTCCCGATGTTTCTGTACGTGCGGTGGCTCACTGTCGCTTCGTCGCGCGGCATGCCGGGGAGATAGTTGACGGCGCGCAGGATGTAAGCGTCGCCCGATTCGGTCGTGACCTGCCGAAACGCGTTGCCGTCGACGTCTCGCATCACCCTGGGTACCGGCAACTCGGGATCGCGACGGCGAATGTGTTCGAGCGCCTCGGTCTGGAAGCTGACAATCGGTTCCGCGTCGGCCTGGTTGCATATCTTGAACAGAAACGGCCCGTTGTCGGTCGCAACGCGGAAATTGAGATCGCGCTCGCCGACAAGCGGTTTGAAGTCGCCTTCCAGGCGGAACCACGTGCGGGCGAGTGACCGTACTTCGTCGATCTCTACCTGCGGCAGGTTGCGCTCGAAGTACTTGATTTCGGATTCAGCCGCGGCCACGTCGTTCCATCAGTGTCGCCAGCGGGTCGGGGCCGATTTTTTCGTTCGCCGGCAGCTCCAATACGTCAAGCAGCAGGCCGAATACCTGGCCCTGGGATGAAACCTGCAGCTTGCTGAAGATACTTTTCTTGTGATTGCGTACGGTACCGGGCGTAATGTCGAGCTCGCGCGCGGAGAGCTTGTCGGAATAGCCGCGCATGGTGAGTTGTACGATCTCCATCTCGCGCGCCGTCAGCAACGAACTGCCGAAATTTTCGAGCACGAAACTCAGGTGCTGGTGAAAGGAATTTGCTTGCCCTTCATCGTCCGGTTCGGCGGCATCCCTTGAGTTCCAGTAGCTTGTCATGATCGCCGCAACGATCGGGTGGGCGGCACGAAACAGCGCCTGTTCCCCAGCGGAGAATGCGCGGCTGCCGCCGGACCGGGAAAGCGAAAGGTGCGCGACTGTGTCGTCGTCGTAGCGCACATTGATATCGAACTCCGACGCGATATTGATATTGCTCCAGTAGTGTGTGAAGTAGTCCGACTCGAAGAAGTCGTCGGGACAGATATCGTCCAGGAGATTGCAGTTCGGCAGCGTGCCCCGCAAAAAATGGCTGTAGACCGGATCCAGCAGGTAGGGGCTCTCGACGTACTTCGCCGGCTGTGTCGCGTCGACGAAATCGTCGAGCACTTGCAAGGGGGCCGAATGGCGGCGCAGAACGAACACGCCGGCATTGTCGAATTCGACAAGGTGCTTGAGTGCCTCACAGAGCCGGCCCGGTATTGCCGGGAAATCCGTCGATGCAACGATTTCGGCAATGCTCGCGCTCCAGTTCGCGAACTTCTCGGCTGGCAGCGTCGTGCGGGTCTCAGGCATGGTAAAACGGCTTTTGTTGTTTGCTTGAAATCATAACACTACGAAGAAAGCGGCCGGCGGAAGATTGTACTATCCTGACCCGTGCACTGACGTAAATTCCGGAGTTCCATCATGAGCGCAGCAGAACCGAAGGCGATCGATACCCCATCCACGAATGCCGGATGGCAGGAACGCAAGCTCGCGGCCATGGCCCGCGGACAGGGCAATATCGCTCCCGTCTACATCGAGCGAGGACTCAACGCCGAATTGTGGGACGTGGAGGGCAATCGTTACATCGATTTCGGCACCGGTATCGCGGTATGCAATACCGGCCACAGTAATCCGAAGGTCGTTGCCGCAGTGAAAGACCAGATTGAGCGATTCAGCCACACGTGCGTCATGGTGACGCCCTACGATTCCGCCGTGCGGCTCGCCGAAGAACTCAATGAGCTCGCGCCCGGGGACACACCCAAGAAATCGATGTTCGTTACGACCGGCGCCGAAGCGGTCGAGAACACCGTCAAGATTGCGCGCGCCTACACCGGTCGCCGCGGTGTGATCGCATTCAGTGGTGGCTTCCACGGCCGCACGATGCTGGCGATGGGGCTGACGGGCAAGATCACGCCCTACAAAAACCTGTTCGGCCCGTTCCCGGGCGAGGTTTACCATGCACCGTTCCCAATCGACTATCACGGCGTCAGCGTCGACGACTCGATCAAGGCGCTGAACAACCTGTTCAAGGTGGACATTGCGCCGAGCGACGTTGCCGCGATCATTATCGAGCCCGTGCAGGGCGAAGGCGGATTCTACCCGGCGCCGGATGCGTTCATGCGGGCTTTGCGCGCGATCTGTGACGAGCATGGCATTGTGCTCATTGCCGACGAAATCCAGACGGGCTTTGGCCGAACGGGACGCTTCTTCGCCTCCGAGTACTCGGGTATCGAGCCGGATCTCATCACGGTGGCAAAAGGCGTGGCTGGTGGTTACCCGCTGGCGGCGGTCGTCGGCAAAGCCGAGATCATGGATGCGCCGTTGCCGGGCGGGCTGGGCGGTACCTACGGCGGTTCTCCGGTTGGCTGTTCGGCGGCGCTGGCTGTGATCGACGTCGTTCGTGAAGAAGGTTTGGTTGCCCGAGCCAACGAGATCGGCGAGAGGTTTGGCCGGCGCCTGACGGCATTGCAGGAGATGATGCCCGCCACGATCGGAGCGATTCGTTGCGATCGGGGCGCGATGATAGCCGTCGAACTCGTCGAGGACGGCGACGTCGGGAAGCCGGCCGCCGATCTGACCAGGGCACTTGTCGCGGCGGCCTGTGAAAACGGCCTCGTGCTGTTGTCCTGCGGCGTGAACGGCAACGTGATCCGGTTCCTGCCGGCGCTGACGATCAGCGACGAACTGATCGATGAGGGTCTCGATATCCTCGAACGATGCCTCGAGTCGTGCCTCGACGCCTGATGGACTTCGAGTACAGCGACAAGGTTGTCGGGCTTCGGGAGCGGCTCGACGCGTTCATGGACAAGCATATCTACCCGAACGAAAGCGTGTTCCGGGAACAGGTCGAGCAGGGCGATCGCTGGGAGCCGCCCGCGATACTCGAATCGCTCAAGCCGCTCGCGCAGAAGGCCGGGCTCTGGAACCTGTTTCTGCCGAAGGATTACGGCGCATTCAGCCCCGGGTTGACCAACCTGGAATATGCGCCGCTCGCCGAAATCATGGGTCGGGTCGCCTGGGCACCCGAGGTTTTCAACTGCAGCGCGCCGGACACCGGCAACATGGAAGTGCTCGCCCGTTACGGCAATGACGCGCAGCAGCAGGAATGGCTGGTACCGCTGTTGCGCGGCGAGATCCGGTCGGGATTCGCCATGACCGAGCCGGAGGTCGCGTCGTCCGATGCCACCAACATAGAAACGTCGATCGTTCGCGACGGCGACGACTACGTGATCAACGGTTTCAAGTGGTACACGAGCGGCGCCTGCAGCAACGCGACGAAGATCCTGATCGTCATGGGCAAGACTGACCCGGACAACGACAACCGCTACCGGCAGCAATCGATGATCCTCGTGCCGATCGACGCGCCCGGCGTCAACGTCTTGCGTCCGATGCAGGTGTTCGGCTTCGACGATGCACCCGAAGGCCATGCCGAAGTGCGTTTCGACAATGTGCGGGTACCTGCCGGCAACCTGTTGCTGGGCGAAGGCCGCGGCTTCGAGATTGCGCAGGGCCGTCTGGGGCCCGGCCGCATTCACCACTGCATGCGCCTCGTCGGCGCCGCGCAGCGCGCGCTGGAGATGATGTGTGAGCGTGCCGAGAGCCGTGTTGCATTCGGTCGCCCGCTGTCGAAGCAGCAGTCTGTCCGTGAGGACATCGCGAAATCGGCGTGCGAGATCGAGCAGGCGCGACTGCTCACGATGAAGGCGGCCGATCGCATGGACAGGGGCGGTAACAAGGCAGCCAGGGACCTGATTGCGATGATCAAGATCGTCGCACCGGCGATGGCCTGTCGGGTCATCGATCGCGCTATCCAGATTCACGGGGCGGCCGGTGTCAGCCAGGATACATTCCTTGCGCACGCGTATGTCGGCGCGCGTTCAATTCGCCTCGCGGACGGGCCCGACCAGGTGCACATGATGCAGCTCGGACGTAATCTCGCGGCGAGTCTCGGCAAACAATGACGAACTCGGTCGAGACACTCGACGTCGCCGTCGTCGGGGCGTATCTCGAGGCAAATGTCGACGGATTCTCCGGGATGCGATCGGCCGAGAAGTTTTCCGATGGTCAATCCAACCCGACGTTTCGCATTGAGGCCGATTCCGGGACCTATGTATTGCGGCGCCAGCCGCCGGGCGAATTGCTGAAATCGGCGCACGCCGTCGATCGCGAATTCCGTGTGCAACGCGCGCTGGCCGAATCAGATGTGCCGGTCACCCGCGTGCTGCATTTGTGCGAAGACCCGGGCGTTATCGGCTCGATGTTCTATGTCATGGAGTTTCGCGATGGTCGCATTTTCTGGGATGCGGCTATCCCTGAAGTCGACAGGGCCGAACGTACCGCGATCTACGACGAGATGAACCGCGTGCTGGCGGCATTGCACAGCGTCGATATCAACGCTGTCGGGCTGACGGACTTCGGCAAGCCGGGCAGCTACTTCGAGCGCCAGTACGATCGCTGGTGCAGGCAGTACCGGGCCTCCGAAACACGCCGTATCGAGGCGATGGAGCAGTTGATCGGCTGGCTGGGCCAGTACCTGCCCGAAGACGACGGACGCATATCGCTGGTGCATGGCGACTACCGGCTCGACAACATGATCCTGCATCCCGAAAAACCGGAAGTCATCGCCGTGCTCGACTGGGAGCTGTCGACCCTGGGGCACCCGTTCGCCGATCTCGGCTACCAGTGCATGCAGTTCAAGTTGCCGCCGCGCGTTGGCACCGTGTCCGGCCTGCGCGGACGTGATCTCGGGGAACTCGGCATCCCGACCGAAGAAGCGTATGTTGCGCGCTATTGTGAGCGCGTCGGCATCGACGGCATCGACAATTTCAGCTTCTACGTTGCGTTCAGTTTCTTTCGACTGGCGGCAATCATCCAGGGCATCGTCAAGCGGGCAGAGGACGGCAATGCGTCGAGCGCGCAAGCGGCTGCGTTCGCGGAGTTTGTCGAGCCTATGGCTGCGATGGCACATGAGGCCACAGCCCAGGGTGAACCTCCGGGTGCAAGGCGTGCGCCATGATCTCCATCCCGTCGACCAGGCGCGGTCCCGGACAGCTGAAGTACGCGTCGCCGTCGCTGACATACACGCGCCCCTCCCGCACGGCCCTCAGTTGCTGCCATTCGTCACGCCGTGACACTTCCGCGACGTCTTCGAGCGCCCGTTCGACGCGAAAACCGCAGCATGCAATGAAGACCACGTCGGGATCACGTGTGACGACGTCATCCCAGCTCTGCGTTGACGATGGTTTGCCGGGTGCGCCGAGCAGGTCGATTCCTCCCGCAAGCTCGACGAGCTCCGGATTCCAGTGGCCGCCGTTAAATGGCGGCTCGAGCCATTCGAGGAAGGCGACACGCGGTCTGTCGTCTGGCGGTATTGTCGCCGTCCTTGCGGCGGCCGACGAGCGACGGGTAACGAGGTCGTCCACGATATCCCGTGCGCGATCCGAAACGCCAAGGACTTCGCCGACGCGCAGGATGTCGGCAAAGACGTCATCAAGCGTATTTGGCTCGAGGTCGACGAGTTCCGGTTTCGATGGCAGGTCGTGCAATGCCTGCAAAACGTCGCCCGTGGATACCGCGCAAACGTCGCACAGGGTCTGCGAGACGATGACATCCGGCGCCGCGTCACGCAGCGCATCGAGATCGAGATCGTAGAGCGCCTCGTGACCGGTCAGGTGGTCGCGCACGTAGCTGTCGATCTCCGCGCTGCTTTTTTCACAGGGCACGTGGGTACAGGTCATCACGGGCAAGCCGGCAACGTCTTCCGGAAAGTTGCAGCTGTGCGACACGCCGACGAGTTGATCCCTGAGGTCGAGCGCACAAACGATCTCCGTTGCACTCGGCAGCAGGGTGACAATACGCATCACGCGTGCGCAGCTTCTGCTTGCTGCCGCTCGAGCAGCTTGTGCAGCCCGAACAGGACGAAACAATACGCCGCGTCCGCGACTATGGCCTGGCCGAAGAACGGCAGGCCGTTGACGTAGCACTGCACGAGCCCGGCAATACCGGGCGTGTAGAACTCCTGGAATGCCAGCCAGTTGCCGAAGTTTGAGACGACGAAGAAGATTGCCGCGCCCAGCGCAATGGCGCTGCCGTAACGGGCGTAGCTACGCTTGCCGCGCTGCAGCCAGCGCCCGGCCAGCGTTGCGAGCGCGAAGCCCGCAAACACGAAGACCATTACCAGCAGCTCGTAGAACCCGAAAAGCGCTGCCGCGACGGTCAACGGAAGCAGCGGAGTCGCCCAGCTGAATCGTTTGTCGCCGTGCGCACCCGCGTACAGCGCCATGGCGCCGACCGGTGAAACGCCGAACGGGTGCGGGACGAGGTGCAGAACCGATGCGAGACCAATAACGAACCTGTTCATTGCGGGTCTCCTTACTGTCCGAAGTTGACGCGTACCCCGAGGTAGCCCGCGCGACCCAGCGTGCGGTAGCCGAACACCTGCTCGTACTTCTCACCGAGCAGGTTGGTTCCCTTTGCGAAAACCGTCACCGATTCCGTGGCGCGGTATTGTGCTGCGAGGTCGACGACCCAGTAACTGTCCAGCGTCACGATTTCGGCAGGGGTCGGCCACGGCGGAAAGAAAATGTCGGTACGCTCACCGCCGAAGTCGGCCGTCAGGGTCGCCGTAAAGCGGTCATCGGCCGCATTGAAATTCGCGCCAAGGCCGCCGGAATGACGCGGCCGGCGCAGCTCGCGCGTGTCGCCGCCAGTGCCGTCCGGTTCGGCCGAATCCGTGTAAGTGTAGTGCGCGCTGAGTCCGACATGGTCGGTGACTGGCCAGTGGACCGACGCTTCCACGCCGGAGCGCATGCTGCTGCCTTCACGATTCGCGGCGGTGAACAGGAATGTTACGGGATCGAATACGAAGCCGTCGATTTCATCCTCGAGGTCCTGGTGAAACGCGGCGACGTCGAGCGTTGCCGCACCGCCTGCCAAATCCTGCCGGAGTCCGATTTCCCAGGACACCGAACGCTCGGGTTTCAGGTTCGGGTTGCCGATGAACTGATCGGCAAAGAAACCGAAGCGCTCAATGATTGTCGGGTTCTTCTGGCCCGTGCCGACGCTGCCGCGGACGATGGTGCCGTGCGATACCGGGTAGGACAGGGCCAGGCGGCCGTTCAGCGCGTCGTCAAAGTCGCTGTTGCTGTCGTACCGCGCGCTGACGATCCAGTTCAGGTTGCCGGCAAGGCCCTGGTATTCGGCCGCGAGGCTTGTCGCGTCCATCTCCTGGTCCTGGTTCGGATCGCCAAACGGCGATGCGGCGCCGCGCTGCTCGAACTGTGTCTTTTCGTGCTCAAGTGCGACGGAGGCCTTGTTGTCGCCGATGGTGAATCCGGCCTGGTAGACCAGCGTCACGCGATCTGATGCCGCAGACGAAATCTCGATGCCATCTACGAAATCCTCGTTGTCCGAATCAAAGTATCGAGCGGCCAACGTATGTGTCACATTTCCGCGCGCAATATCGGCACCGACGTGTGCATAGAGATTGTTGGAGTCGGAGGCGACGTCCGCGTCGGCCGGCAGGCCGGTTGCGAAATCGACCGGGTCGAATTGCGAGTAGGCGTCGATTGCGCGCAAACCGGCGCGCACGGTAACGACTTCGCTCGCCTCGATGCGAGCCGACAGTGTCGCGCTCGTCAACTCGGCGTCGTCTTTTTCGGATCCGGTCCGCGAGATGTTCTGGCCGTCCGTCCTGTGGCCTTCGAGCGAGGCGGTTAATGACCAGTTGTTCGAGCCGAGGCTACCGTTGAGTCCGGCGTTGGCCGTGTTGAACGAACCACCCTCGACGAAGCCATCGAGCCCGCTGCCGGCCTGTCCATCACGCGTAATGATGTGCACGACGGCCGAAACAGCGTCGCTGCCCCAGAGCGAACTCTGGGGTCCGCGGACGATTTCGATACGTTCGATGTTGCCCGTCGACAGGTATTCCCAGCGGAATTCGTCGCCGGTCGCCGGGTCGTTGGCACGAACGCCGTCGATCATGACGAGAACGTGGTTGGCCTCGGCGCCGCGCACGCGAACCTGGGTCTGCGAGCCGGTGACGCCTGAGTGGCTGACAGCGATTCCGGGCACGGAGCGCAGCAACTCGGAGACGGTGCGCGCCTCGCGACGCTCGATATCGTCACGAGAGATCACCGACACGGTGCTGCCGAGCTCGTTGATCGTGAGCGGCGTGCGTGAGCCGGAGACGATGATCTGGTCGAGCTTATCGTCGTCCTGGGCGTATGAACAGGTAACGGGCAGCAGCGCAATGCTTGCCGCAAAAACAACAGGGTGGAGTTTCATATGGAGTCTCCCACCGACGTCCCCGAGCCGGCATACAACGTGGGTTGTCGACGGGCCGGTCTCCGGACTCATGAGTGGGGTAACCCGTGCCGATCGCCTTCCCACGCGATACGCGCAGTGGCTCGAGGATCGGCTGACTCATTTACCGTTGCGGGGGCAGTGACGGGTTTGCACCGTCTTCCCGATTAAGACTCTGTTTAAACAGAGTCTTCACCCGTCGAGGTCGAGCGCACTGTACCTCAAGCGGCGCTGTCGTCGCAACGAAGGTGTGAAACAATCGTGGTGCTTTGATCGATCTGACGAAAATCTTCCTGCCCGGCTTCCTGTGCCTGGTGTTGTCCGCGTGCGACGGGGCACCCGAACGCGAGTACCACGGCTCCCTGTACTTCGGTGCCGGCAACTACGTCGGTGAGTTCAACCTCTCAAGTGGCGAAAGCGAGGTCGTTGCGAGCGTTGGAGATGCCAACGTCCGGGGCGTTCATGCGATGGACGACGACAGGGTCTTGCTCGCCATTGAGGCGTTCGAGCATACGCGCAACGTGGCCAAGATTTCTTCGATCAACGTGGAATCACTGCATGTCACGGCGTTGTTTCAGGGCACGCGTGTCGCCTGGTTGCCGAAATTCGAAACCTACGTCTACGATGACGGCGCGCGCCTTGCCGCAGTAACTCACAGCGCCGATTACGACACGGACAACGTCGTCCTGAATCATCGTGTAAACGCGGTTTCGACAATTCACGTCGTCTCGGAATCTGCGGTCATCTTCGATGCCGGGCCTCGCGATGCGCGCACGATCTATCACTACGATGTACAGAATGGTGCGCTGTCCGAGCTCGATGACCTGGCGTCAATTTGCACGCTGAGACGTTCGGCGTGGGTTGAAGGTCGCCGGAAACTGGCCTGCCGCGGAACGTTGCCGGCAGACCCCTACGTCCTGGTGGGACTGGACGGGCACGAGCCCGACCCACTGTCGCTGCCACAGCACGCGGGGTATCGGGTCGTGGCGGCGTTGCCCGGCCAGGACGCGCTCGTCGTTACCCGGGACGAGGCTTCGATGATCGGTGGGCGGCCGGCTCGTCCGGTTGAGGTGCTCGACCTGGGAACCGGCGAACTCACGCGCTTGTCGAACGACCAGCACCTCGGCGAATCGGTCGCATTGATCTACCGTTAGCGGGTGCCGTGATATCCAGGAATCAATGACTTAGGAGGATTCCGGCCGCCTCAAGGTTGTTGCAAGCCTCGCAGATTAGAATTCTGGCGGGTAAGTACTGGTTCGTTCGTCTAATAAGTATGAAAATCAACGGCCTGAAAACAGGAAACCAATCGATGACACGTTTTGTTCGCATCCTGGCCGCAGTCCTGGCGACAATTGGTATCGCCGTCGCGGCATACGCGGCCCCGCAAAAGACCAGGTACTCGACGATCGACCTGGTCGCTGAGCAGTCTTCGGTCCCGGCGGACGGTGGCTCGATCACGGTCGGCTTTTATATCGAACCCGACGCAACCTGGCATGCCTATTGGTCGAATCCGGGCGATGCCGGCATGGAGCCGTCGATCGACTGGCAATTGCCGGACGGTTTCGCGGCCGGCGAATTCGAGTTCCCGACGCCGCACCTGCTGCCATTCGGCGAACTCAATACCTATGGCTTCGAAGAACCGATCCTGTTGCTGTCGGAGGTCACGGTGCCGGCCGGGCTGAACCCGGGCGACGAGATTATCGTCGGCGGAGCTGCGCGCTGGGTGGTCTGCGATGACAAGATATGCGTGCCGGAGCGGGCCGACGTGTCGCTGACGCTTGCCGTCGGTGACGGTGCGGCGAACGTCGCCGCTGCGGATCGATTTGCCGCGGCGCGGGCCGCGCTGCCGCAGGCCGTCGACTGGCCGGCGCAGTTCAGCGTCGGCGACGGCAAGGTAACCCTCGAGATCGCTGCTGCCGAATCGCCGCCCAGCCTCGACGACGCCTACCTCTACGTCGAATCGAAAAGCCTGGTGCAATACGGCACGCAGTCGGCCGGTTTCACGCGCAGCGGACTGTCGTTTGTCATGGATGCGCACCGCAATGCCGGCGAGGCGGATGCGACGCGGGCAGTCCTCGCCTATACGGATGCGAACGGCGAACATCGTTCCGTCGCGTTGCAGATCGAACAATCGAGTGATGCGCTTGCCGCGGCGGGCGGCGCTGGTGTGGTCGCCTCTGACGGCGGCATGGGTTTCCTGCAGGCGGCGCTGTTCGCATTCATTGGCGGCATCATCCTGAACCTGATGCCGTGCGTGTTCCCGATCCTGAGCATGAAGGCGCTCAGTCTCGTCAACATGGGTCAGCAGGACCAGCGAGCGGCTCGGGAGAGCGGCATCATTTACACGATCGGCATCCTGGTTGCGTTCGCAGCCATCGGTGCGGCGCTGCTGGTTATTCGCTCAGCCGGCGAAGCCGTGGGCTGGGGCTTCCAGATGCAAAACCCGCTGATCAACGTCGGTCTGGGTCTGCTGATGGTCCTGATCGCGATGAACCTGCTCGGAATCTTCGAGATCGGTACGCGCGTCATGGGCGTCGGCCAGGGCCTGACTGAAGGCGGCGAACGCAAATCGGCGTTCTTCACGGGTCTGCTTGCCGTCGTTGTTGCGACGCCGTGCACGGCGCCGTTCATGGCCGGTGCGCTGGGCTACGCGCTGGCGCAGCCGCCGGTGCTGTCGATGGCCATTTTCCTGGCGCTCGGTTTCGGTCTCGCATTCCCGTACCTGCTGTTGAGCTTCGTGCCGGCGCTGGGCCGCATCATGCCAAAACCCGGTGCGTGGATGGAGTCGTTCAAGCACTTCCTCGCGTTCCCGATGATACTCACGGCGTTGTGGTTGTTCTGGGTGGTTGGCAAGCAGCTCGGTGCCACGTCGATGACGATCGCGCTGCTCGCTGCCGTCGCACTGGCCTTCGCGCTGTGGGCGTACGGCAAAGCCCCGGCATCGAACATGAAAGGCGCCTGGTACACGACGGCTCTGGCCGGTTTGATCGGCTGCGGTATCGCGTTCTCGCAGGTCGAAGCCAATCGCTTCGTAGCGCGTGCCGAAGGCGATTACTCGGCCGGCATGCTGGGCGGGCTGGAGATCGAGCATTTCGATCCGGTACGCGTGAAGCAATATATCGCGGACGGGCAGCCGACATTCGTCTACTTCACCGCCGACTGGTGCATCAGCTGCAAGGCGAATGAGCGTGTCGCACTGTCGACCGACACGGTGGCGCAGGCATTCAACGAGCGCGGCATCAAGGTCGTCGAAGGCGACTGGACGATGGAAGACCCGGTCATTACCGAGTGGCTGGAGATGTACGACCGGGCAGGAGTACCGCTGTACCTCTATTTCCCGCAGGGCTCATCGCTCGAAACTGTGACAATCCTGCCGCAGATACTGACGCCCGGGCTCGTTGTTGACGCGATCGTTGGCGCCGATGAGCAGGCCACCGTCCTGTATGCAGCAAACGATACGGGGACTGCCGACGACGACGAGGATCCGTACGCCGACTTCAGGAATTACGTCGTACCTGACGCGGAACCCGACTGGTCCGACGTCCAGGAATACGTCGACCTCGATACGGTATGGCACGAGATTGACACGGCCATTCGCGATTCTGATGCATCGCTCGAAGAAAAAGACCGTCGCCGGGAGGAGGAGCGCGGGCCGCATCCGGAAATCGAGCCCGCAATGGCTGCGGCGACAGCGATCGTGAAGCTCGACGGCGAGCATGAAAAGACGATCGATGCGGCGCAGTTCCTGATCGAACACACACGCGGCGCAGACGGCGGTCCGGCGTCGATGATGCTGGGCCTGCAGACCATGATGGATCACAACCCGGACTTTGACGGGTGGCCGGCTGCGTTGTTTAACCTCGATTTCGGGGCGCCGATAGGCTGGTTTCCGGAGATCGAAAACTTTTTCGAGGATTACGAGTTTTATGTACCGCAGGATCCGGTCGCACAGGCGACGGCTCGCTACTACGCGGCGTCGCGGCAGATGCGCATGGCCAACGCGGTCGACACACCGCCGGAAGACCGGCCCGGCCACCGCCTGCGGGGCATAGAGTATGCCACCGGGCTCAGTGTCGGCGTTGAAAACGAAGAGCTGATCAAGCGCCGGCGCTACGAAGACGATGGCACGCCGATCCCGTTTCCGACGCTGGCCGAAGCCGAGGAAGACCTGCTGTACAACCTCAACTTCCTGACCGTCGGCAACAAGATTCCTGACGTCACGGGCGTGCGCCTCGACGGCGTGCAGGAAACCGTTTCAACCTACGAGGGCCAGGCCGTACTGCTCGATTTCTGGGCGACATGGTGCGGACCCTGTATCAAGTCCATCCCGAAAATGGTCGAACTCGACGAGGGCCTGCCCGAAAACGAATTCGAGATCCTGTCGATCAGCGTCGACGAGAAGATCGAGACCGTCACCGAGTTCCAGGCATCGAAGCCGATGGACTGGGCCAACTGGCACGTCGGTCCGAAGGCCGACCTGCTGCAGACCTGGGCCGTTCGCGGTTACCCGACGTACATCCTCGTCGACCACGATGGCACAATTGTCGCCCGCCAGCACGATCTGAACGACGACTTCATGGCACTGATCCGGGACACGGCCTGCGGGCCGACCGGCGGGCAGAGCTGCTAGGCGAACCTTTTGCGGTACGCAGGTCCAACAATGGGCGCCCTGGCGCCCTTTTTTTGCACATTTTTTCGAAAGGATTCTCGTGAATAAAGCCAGTTTCCCCGTACTCTCGACCGTCATACTTTCATTCGCGCTGGCATGCACTGCTCCGGTCGCAGCCGAGGACGACACGACCCTGGTCAATATCGACTATGAGCGTTTCGTGCTCGACAACGGCCTTACCGTGCTCGTTCATTCCGACCACTCGGTGCCGACCGTTTTCGTTGGCATGTGGTACGGCGTCGGGTCGAAAGACGAGCCCGAGGGCAAGACAGGGTTCGCACATTTGTTCGAGCACCTCATGTTCCAGGGCACCGAGAATCGCGACGGTGAGTATTTCTCGCCGTTTACCGATGCGGGCGCCACGGGGATGAACGGGACCACCAACGAGGATCGGACCAATTACTTTGCAACGGTTCCGTCCGGCGCTTTGGACATGGCGCTGTGGATGGAATCGGATCGCATGGCGAACCTCCTCGGCGCCGTGACGCAGGATGCGCTCGACGAGCAACGAAGCGTTGTGCAGAACGAAAAACGGCAGCGAGAGACGGGTCCGTACGCGGGCATGTACGACAAGATCAGGGCCGGTATCTACCCGGTTGACCACCCGTACCGTCATTCGATCATCGGCTCGATGGAAGACCTCGACAATGCAACGCTCGACGACGTGCACGAGTGGTTCAGGACCTACTACGGCGGCTCCAACGTCGTGCTGGTTCTCGCCGGCGACGTGACGCTCGACGATGCGAAAGAAAAGGTCAGTCACTACTTTGGCGGAGCGCCGGCCGGCGTCCCGCTGACACACCCGAAACAGTGGATTCCGAACCTCGTCGAAAACCGCAAGGAGACGATGTACGACAAAGTCGGCCAGACACGCATTACGAGAACCTGGGCGATACCGGGCAGGGGCGACCGGGACACGTCGCTGTTCTATCTCCTGAACGAGGCGCTGGTCGCCAACAAGAACTCACCGCTGCGCAGGAAGCTGGTCGATGACCTGCAGCTGGCGACCCGTATCAGCGGTGGCGCCTACGGGCGCGTGATCAGCGGCGAGTACAGTATTACCGTCGACCTGAAGCCCGGCGTATCGCCCGAGCAGGTGATGCCGATCGTCGACGCGACGATCGCGGAGTTTCTCGAGACGGGCCCGGACGAACAGATCGTCGAGAATGCGAAGCTTGGCGTGAAGATGTTCGTGATCGGCGGCCTCGAAACATCGAGCTCGATCGGACGTTTGCTGGTGGAAGGCGAGCTCTACAATGACGATCCACTGTTCATCAATACCGAGCTCGAGTGGCTCAACGCGGCGACGCCCGAAGAGCTGCGCGCCGTGGGCAATCGCTGGCTGACCCGCGGCTACTACGAGCTGACGGTACTGCCATTTCCGGAGTATGCCGAGGCCGCCGATGCCGTCGATCGTTCGTCGATTCCAGCGGTAACGGCGAGCTCGGACATCAACTTCCCCGACATCCGGGAGACGACGCTCGACAATGGCGCCAAGCTGGTGGTCGCCAACCGGGGCAGCATTCCGATCGTTGACGTTTCCATTTCGTTCGGAACCGGCAGCATGGCGGCACCGCTGGATTCGCCCGGCATGCCGACCTTCGTTTTCGGTCTGCTCGACAAGGGCACGAAGAAGTTCGACGCCAACGAACTGGCCGCGGCGAGGGACGAGATCGCGATGGGCGGCGCCTTCCAGGCCGGCAACGAGTCGTCGAGTTTCGGTTATCGAATCCTCACGGAGTATCTCGCCGAGTCACTGGATCTCGCGACCGAGATGATGCGCAACCCGACCTTTCCGCAGGACGAACTCGACAAGATGAAGGCGCAGGTCGCCGCGTGGCTCGCCAACGTACCGCACGCGCCGGATCGTGCCGCGGGCAGCCTGTTCGACCGCGCAATCTACGGGGCCGACAACCCGATGGGCGCCATGTGGTCGCCGCAGGCCCTCGACGCAGTGGACGTCCCCGCGCTGCGCGCCTGGCACAAGGCGGAAGTGACGCCCGACAACATGACGATTTACATGATCGGTGACGTAACGCTGGAGGAAGCGGAAGCGGCACTGTCAGGCTCCTTCGCCAAGTGGCGCGCGAAAGGCAGCTCGGCGCGCCGGGACATCGGCACGGCGCCGGAAGCACAGCCGCGTGTCATCCTGGTCGATATGCCGGGCGCGCCGTCGAGCACGATCTACGCCGGCCACGCTGTCGGCCCCTACAACCCTGAAACATGGACGACGCAAACGATCATGAACAGGGCGTTGGGTGGCGGTTTCGAGTCTCGGCTGAACATGAACCTGCGTGAAGACAAGGGCTGGTCCTATGGCTATCGATCCAGCATACGCAGCAATACCAGCGGTGACATGACGTACGCCGCACAGGGCAAGGTCCAGGTCGACAAGACCGCCGAGAGCATGGTGGAGATTCGCAAAGAGATTGCGGAATTTGTCGGCGACAATCCGGTGACGGCGGGTGAAATCGACCGGATCAAGCTGAATCGCACGCGCTCTTTGCCCGGCTCGTTTACGACCAATCGTGGTTTCCTCGCCAGCATCAGCACGTCGGATTCGTTCGGTTTGCCATACGACTACGCCGAAGGGGCCGCGGACAGGATAGCGGCGGTCACGCTGGAGAAAGTCCGTGACGCAGCCCGGCAAGCGCTCGACCCGCAAAAGCTGACGTGGGTTGTTGTCGGCGATCTGCAAAAGATCGAAGACGCAGTCCGCGCGCTGGAGTATGGCCCTGTTGAGGTCTGGGACGCGTTCGGTAACAGACTGAGGTAGCATTCCGGCTTCGTTCTCGCGAGGTTGTCATGCCGCTGTTCCGCCTCGGCTTCCGGCCGTTCTATCTGTTGGGCGCGCTGTTTGCGATCGCCGCCATACTGATGTGGTTGTCGATGCTCTACGGCGGTGCCGGCCCCGCTGCTGCGTTCGGCGGCATCGTGTGGCACGGGCACGAGATGGTCTTCGGGTTCGCCGCGGCCGTCCTCGCGGGCTTCCTGTTGACAGCAGTTCGCAACTGGACGGGCCGGCCGACGCCGACCGGGAAGGCCCTTGCGCTGCTTGCAGGCGTCTGGCTCGCCGCACGCATCCTGATCGTGACCGGCCCGGTGACAACGGCGGCTATCGTGGATTCCCTGTTCCTGCCGTTGCTGGCCGTTGCCATTGCGGTACCGATCATTGCGAGCCGGAACGAGAGGAACTACAAGGTACTCGTGATCGTGCTGCTGCTGGGCATTCTGAACGTCGGCTTTCACCTGTCACTGCTGGGTGAGATACCCGGTTGGTTGTCGCGCGCTGCACTGGTCGCCAGCATCGATCTTTTCGTTGTTCTCATGGCCATCGTCGGTGGCCGCGTAATCTTTGCTTTTACGAAAAACGCGATAGCGGAAGCCGAACCGCGGTTCGAGCCCTGGCTCGAGACCGTGTCGTTTGCGCTGCTCGTGCTTGCCGTGCTGCTGAGCGTGATAAGCGGCTTCTGGGCGCCGTCGAAATTGTTGTCAACGGGCTTGTATGTGGCAGCAGCGGCATCGCAACTGATGCGCCTCGCTTTGTGGCAGCCTTACCGGACGGTTCGCAATACGTTGCTGTGGATGTTGCCGGCAGCGTATTCGTGGATTCCGTTTGCATTGTTGCTTCGAGCGTTGACGTTTCACGGGCTGGCGCCACCCAGCGCCTGGATTCACGCGGTTACAACGGGTGCGATCTCAGGACTGATGCTCGCAATGATGATGCGCAGCACGCTCGGCCATACGGGCCGGCAACTCGTCGCAACACGCGTGGACGTAGCAGCATTCCTGTCGTTGCAAATGGCCGCTGTCGTTCGTTTGCTGGCAAGCGTCGGACCCGTCGAATACCATCGTGTTGCCGTGCTGCTGAGTGGTGCGCTCTGGATTGCAGCATTCGTGCTGTTCTCGACACGCTATATGCCGATGCTGCTGCGCCCGCGCGTGGACGGCAAGCCGGGGTAGTTGCCCGGCGATCTGATCAAGGAGGTAACGTGAGAATGGATCAACCAGCGCGAGCGCCCAATGGCGTAATCGCAGCAATTTTTGTCGCTCTGTGTCTGTCAGGTTGTACCAGAGAGGCAGCGCCCTCGGCGGCGTCGGGTTCGATCGTCGAGATTGTTGTTTCTGCTCCGTCGCTGGAGGGGAATCTTCTGGGAGATCCCGCCGAGCAGCGCCTGTCGGTCTACCTGCCGCCCGGGTACGACGACTCACCCGACAGACGATATCCCGTTTTGTATTTGCTGCACGGCTTCACAGGTACCAATCGAACCTGGATGATCGCCACTGACAGCGCCGCGGCCGGACCTGCGGCAGATCCGAGGGATGGCGGCTATCAATACGCCGGGTTTCTCTCGCAAGAGCGGCTCGATGCGATCCTCACATCCGGGGGTGTTCCCGAGCTGATCATCGTTGCACCGAACGGACGGAATGCGTTCAAGCACAGTTTCTACGTAAACTCGCCGGTCACCGGCAATTGGGAAGACTATGTCGTCAACGACGTCGTGAGTTTTATCGATGCGAACTATCGAACCCTTCCGACCCCGGCCAGCCGTGGGATAGCGGGACACTCTGGCGGGGCCAACGGAGCGCTGTTCCTGGCGATGCGACACGCCGATGTGTTCGGTTCGGTTTACGCGATGGCGCCTTGCTGTTCAGGGCGGACCTTTTCGTTGCCGCCACTGGAAGACCCCGATTCCGGGGAACCGACCCCGTTCTGGCGAGATGTTTATACCCGCGTCAACGCGCTTTCCAGCACTGACGAGCTGCCCAACACGTTTACAGATCGGCTCGAAGATTTCTATGTGAATGAAGAGCTTGCCGCGAGCGCAGCATTCTTGCCGAATGAGGACCGCCCGCCTCTGTACAGCGATTATCTCTTCGAGATGAGCGACGGGCGCCTGACCTTGAACGACGACGCGCTGGAAAGGCGACTGGCGCTTTCAGTCTATCGACTCATCGATCAGCACGAGTCCGACCTGCGGTCGCTCAACGGAATCCTGATCGACTATGGCGAGCACGAGATGGTCGACCTCGTCGGCGGAAACGCGGAATTCGCCGAAGTCCTTGCGCGACGGGGTATACCATTCGTCCTCGAGGTCTACGAGGGTGGCGACCACGGCAATATGGTCGCCGACCGACTGGAGTCGCGCGGCCTCAGCTTTTTCGCCGAGTCACTACAATTTGAATCGGACTAGTACGCGTACTCACCAACTGATGTCCCCTAGCTCGATCTTGTTGCAATCGCCGGCGTAATGTTGCTCGCACGACGCGCGGGTCCTGCCACGGCAGCCTGGCCGACGGCCCAGAGCACGACCATCGCGATCGGAATGACGTACCAGGCCAGCGGCTCCAGCGAAAACGCTTCGACCATGAGGATGTTCAGCCCGATCGCGAGCGCGCCGCCGATGACCAGCCCGATGACGCTGACAATCGAGTTCTCCAGCATGAAGTAACGTACGATTGCCGGCTTTGTCGCACCGAGCGCGCGACGTATGCCGATCTGGCGCGTGCGTCGGCTGACATTGAAGCTCGCGAGACCGACGATGCCGAGTGCCGTGATTATCGTCAGCAGAATTACAATGAAGCCGAGGATCTTGATCAATGCCGAGTCGCCGACGTAAGCGAGATTTCGGACTTCGTCCATTGTCACCATGTCACGAATGATCCGGTCACGGTTGCTCGCCGTCAGCAGCGTCTCGACTTCCGGCATGAGCTGGTCGCGCAGGCCGGGTTCGGTCCTGACAATGTAGCGAACGAACTCGGACGGACGACGCTGCGGTACCAGCATGGATTTTTCCACCCCTGACCAGCCCTGCCACGGCGCCTGCAGTTTGGCCACGACTCCGACAACCTGTACCGGGTCGTTGTCGTTGACGTACACGGTGCGGCCGACATAGGAGCCGGGTTCGTCGGGCCACATTTCCTCGCCGAGCGCCTGCGTGATGATGCCGTATGCCGGCCACGTGTTGTCGTCTTCGACCGACCACGCAACCTGGTTCGGCGCGAAATTCCTGCCGTCGACCAGGTCGACGTCAAATGTCTCCACGCCGTGTTCATCGACGAAGTAGATGGCAGTGCCGACTGAGTCCGCTGTCTGGCTGCCGGGCTCGAGCTGCAGGCCCATTGACCATCCGCCCTGCCGCAATGGGAACGAGTTCGACGCGATGGCGTTCTGCACACCCGGCAGCGCGCGAATCAATGCGAGGTCTTCGTCGATCAGCGCCTTGCGCTGTTCGCGGTCGTAGTCCTTGAACAGGACGCTGGCGAACGCGAACGTATTCGGTTCGTCGATACCGCTGTCGCGATCGATCTTGCCGACGCGCTCCTGGATGATGCCAATGGCATTGACCATGATCGTCAGTGTCACGGCGATCTGCAGTGCGATCAGCACGAAGCCGGCCTTGTTCTTCAACATGGCTCGCCAGATGGGTCCGATATCCATGCCTGTCTCCTACTGAATCCTGAGTGTGGTGGCGGGCGATACCTTGCACGCGCGCCAGGTCGGGTAGAGTGCGGCGGCGAGCGCCGACACGATGGCCAGCGCGACCGCCAGGCCGATCATCGACCAGTCCATGCGGACGAGGTACTCGATGAAGTCATAGTCCGCAAAAACGTTCTCGATGCCGCGCAGGCCGAGCCAGGTCATGCCGATTCCGGCGATGCCGCCGGCGACGCCAATCATCCCGGCTTCGACGATGTATTGTTTGAACAACGCTGACTTGCTCGCGCCGAGCGCACGGCGCAGGCTGATGTCGTTGGTGCGCCGCATGACTTTTGCGAGCAGCAGGCCGATCGTATTGAGCAGGCAAACCACGAGGAACAGTCCCGACAACGCCAGCAATACGCCGACGGTTTCGTCGACGACCTCGCGATTGATCATCCACTCTTCGGGCGTACTCAAGCGGTTGTTCAGCTCGCGCGGAAACCGGCCGAACTGCTTCTGCTCCGTGACGTAGTCGTCAAGGAACTGCGCGTAGGCCTCTTTCTCGGCCGCGTTTCGCAGTTCCACCCACATCTGGATCCAGATGCACTCGGATGCGAGGTAGCCGTCGTAACCACCGTCCTCGGGCGGCTTCCAGCAGCTGTTGTTACCCGACGATCCCCACTCGCCCGTCACAGCAACCGAGAACGGCGCGTAAACCTGCTGCGGTCCTTCGAACGGGTTGTTGTTGAGGTCAAAAAAGGTCGGCACCGGGTGCCAATCGTCGAGAATGCCCACGATGCGAAACAGTTCGTCGTTCATCATCAGCATACGACCGGTCGAGTCTTCGCCGCCGAACAACCGGTCGTTCATTTCGCCCGACAATACGACGACGCGTTCTTCCGTGGCGTCGGCGGACGCATCCCATCCCGAGCCATAGCGGAACGGCACGTCGAACATCGCGAAGAAATCCGCCGAGGTTGCACGAACGAGCTCCTGGAACGGCCGCACATCGTCGCCTTCCGGCTGAACGACACGGTCGGACTTGAAGCTGATCACCTGCCGGTATGCGCGCCCGGCTTCGAGCAATGCCGTCGCGTCCAGGTACGTCACCTGCTCCGGTGGCTCGTTCGGTTCCTCGTACGGATCGTTCGGATTCCAGTTGTCGAGCTGGACGTGGAACAGCTGCTCGTTCTTGTGCTCAATCGGGTTGTCCGCCATGACGTGTCGCACGGTCACGATTGTCATGCAGGCGCCGATGCCGATGGCGATCGCCGCGATCATCAGCGTGCTCAACGCCGGGTTGGCACGAATGCTCAGGAGGCCGAGCTTGAAGTAGTAGCGCAGCATGGTTTCTCCTCAGGCGTTCGCCGCCGTGGCAAAGTGCAGTTCGGGCGGGCCGTCGTGGACTTCGCCGTCGCGGACGAAGATGTTGCGTTTCGCACGGTCGGCCAGCGTCAGTTCGTGCGTCACCATGATGATGGTGGTACCGCCCTCGTTAATTTCGGCGAGCAGGTCCAACACGCTGTCGGCCATGTGCGTATCGAGGTTGCCGGTCGGCTCGTCGGCCAACAGGAAGCGCGGTTCGCCGGCGAGCGCTCGCGCGATAGCGACGCGTTGTTGCTGTCCGCCGGAGAGCTGCGCGGGATAGTGCTTCATCCGCGACGCAAGCCCGACGCGGTCGAGGCACTTCTGGATGCGGCGCCGACGCTCGTCGGCGCTGAAGCCGCGGTAGCGTAATGGCACGTCGACGTTGTCGAAAATATCCAGCTCCGGGATCAGGTTGAAGCTCTGGAAAATGAAGCCGATCTTCTCGTTGCGAACGCGGGAGCGCTCCTTGTCGCTGAGCGCACTGATGTTCTTCCCGTCCAGCTCGTACGTGCCGCTCGTGAGTTCCTCGAGCAGCCCGGCGATATTGAGAAACGTCGTCTTGCCCGACCCGGAAGGTCCTGTCACGGAGACGAATTCGCCTTCGTCGACGGTCAGCGAGAAACTGCGCAACGCATGCGTCTCGACCGTGTCGGTCCGATAGATCTTGGAAATGTCTTTCATCTTCAGCATGTCATACTCCCTGCGAAGTGTCAGTCTGTGAGCAGCACCGTATCGGCGCCGCGGAACGGGTCGAGATTGGAAACAACGATGGTGTCGCCGGGTTCGAGACCGGCGACGATTTCGACGGCGCCCAGGCTGCGGGCGCCGGTCTGAATCTGGCGCCGTTCGGCTGTATTGTCATTGCCGATGACATAGGCGATGCGGCCGCCACCCGAGTCGAGAAACTGGCCGCGCTGCACCATTAGGACATCGGTGTGCTCGGCCAGCAGGATGCGTGTGGTCAGGCGCTGGTTCTGGCGCAGGCCGGTCGGGCTATCGTCCGTAAAGCGGACGCGGCTTGCGACCTGGTTGTTGACGATTTCGGGTGACACCGACACCAACTGGCCTTCGTAAACCCTGCCGCCCGCCTGGATCTCGGCGACCATGCCGATTGCGAGGTCGTCGGCGTAGCTCTCCGGGATCATCGCGTCGATTTCGAATCGTGTGAGGTCGACGACCGCCATGACCGGGGTGTCGCGCGACACCGCGTTCTTTTGTTCGACGAGCAGGTCGCCGACGATGCCGTTGACCGGCGAGCGTATCGACAGCTCATCGACCTGGCGGCGCAGGTTCTCGACAAACAGCTCCTGCGCGTTCACTTCAAACTCGCTGGCACGCAGTTCGAAGGACAGGCGTTCGTCGAAGAGGTCCGCGTCGGCAATCGCGTGCTGGTGTGCGAGTTCGGCGTTGCGCAGGTCGTCCTGCGCCTTTTCGTAGTCGATAACAGGGATAACGCCAAGCTTGTTGGCTTCGTCCGCGCGCCGTTTTTCGCGCTCCGCGGCGACGAGCGCGATGTCGGCGAGATCGGCGGCTTTGCGCTTCTCGAGCGCAAGTTGCCGTGATTCGATGCGCTGGCGTTCGAGCTCGAGCTTGCGCTGTGCGAGCGACGCTTCGGCTTGTTGCAGTTGGTTGGTCAGCTCCGGGCTCTGGACGACGGCGAGCACCTGCCCGGCCTCAACCTGTTCGCCGGCCTCGACATTGAGCGTGATGCTGCCGGCGGCGGTTGCGTACAGCGTCGGGCTGACCGCTGCGACGATACGACCCTGAACGGAGACGTCGCGGACAAGGTCGCCCCTCTCGACCGTTGCGACGCGCACGCGATCGAGTGGCACGCTTACCGTTGCATTGGCCCAGCGCTTCACCCACGGTGCAGCGAACAGTATCGATGCAATAACGGCAACGCCGATTCCGGCAAGGATCAGTTGGTTGCGGCGCGGGTCGCGCGGCGCGAGCTGCACGTCCTGCGCCGATGTGTCGGCAATTTTCAGAATCCTGACCCCCCTTTCGGTCCAGGTCACCGCACGTATTCGGCGGCGTTTCAGTCTTAGATGCGCGTGCCCCGAATTTCGTTTGAAAGATAGGGCCAGACCCCACCCACAAGGGCCAGACCCCACCTGCCAGGGCCAGACCCCACCGGCCGGGGCCGGGTCCCGGCCGGTGGGGTCTGGCCCCGGTTGGGACGAGCCGTGCCTTTCGTGGGTTGAAAGGTGCGGGGTGCACGAAACGAGCGCCTATAATCCGGGGTCGAAAGGCGGGAATGAATGATTTGAACGTCGATCAACTGTTGCGGGACCGGGGCCGGCTGTTCTGGATCCTGAACGTCAGCGGCTGGGTGTGCTACACGGTAGCGGCCTGGCTGGGGGCGCTCGCGCACGAAAAACCCGAACGTTACGTCCTCGTCATTCTCGCGACGGCTGCGACCGGGTTCGTCGCGACGATACCCATGCGCCACATCTACCGGCGCCTCTGGTCGACGTCACCGGTCCGGTTGCTGCTCGGCATGATCGTGACCTGCTACGTCCTCGCATTCGGTTGGCGCGTTCTGCAAAACGTCGTTTACTGGGACTGGATCAAGGACGGCTGGCGCCCCGAGCACTTTTTCGATTTCGTTGGCGGCATCATGGGATCGTTCTACATCCTGCTGTGCTGGAGCGGACTGTATTTCGGCATCAAGTACTACCAGCAGCTGCAGGAGCAGACCGAGCAAACGCTCAAAGCGACGGCAGCTGCCCACCAGGCGCAGCTCAAAATGCTGCGCTACCAGCTGAACCCGCACTTCCTGTTCAATACGCTCAACGCGATTTCGACGCTCGTCCTCGACGGCGCGAACGAGACCGCGAACAAGGCGGTGACCCGTCTCAGCGATTTCCTGCGCTACACGCTCGACAACGACCCGATGAGCCGCGTAACGCTCGGGTCCGAACTGGCCGCGCTCGACCTGTACCTTGAAATCGAAAAGGTGCGATTCGGTGACAGGCTCATCATTGAAAAGTCGATCGAGGCGACAGCACAGAAAGCGCTCGTTCCGAGCCTGATCCTGCAACCTTTGATTGAGAATGCGATCAAATACGCCATCTCGCCAAGCGAAGAGGGCGGCACTTTGCGAATTTCGGCGCGCGTACAGCGCGGCACGCTGGTCATGCAGTTGTCGGATACCGGGCCGGGCCTCGGCAATGGAAACGGCAGCAAGAAATCAAGTGGCGTCGGCCTCAAGAATACGCGCGAGCGATTGCAGCAACTGTATGGCGACGACCAGGCCTTCACGCTGGCGCCAAACGAGCCGCAGGGCCTGCGCATCACAATCAACATACCGTTCGAGGAAGGCGATGCTTAGCGCACTGATCGTCGATGACGAAGAACTCGCGCGCCGCGGGCTCGAGATTCGCCTCGAGACGTTCGACGACATTGCGATCTGCGGGCAGGCGCGCAACGGACGCGAAGCGCTCGCCGCCGTTCGCGAGCACGCGCCCGACCTGATGTTTCTCGATGTGCAGATGCCCGGCATGGACGGGTTCGACGTCCTGCGCAGCCTGTCGACGAGCAACATGCCGGCCGTCATATTCGTAACGGCCTATGACGAGTTTGCTTTGAAGGCGTTCGACGCCAATGCGCTCGACTACCTGCTGAAACCCATCAACGACGATCGCCTGGCCGAGGCGGTGGAGCGAGCGCGCCGCAACCTGGACGAAAAACACGCCGATGACCATTGCGCGCGGCTGTTGCGTTTTGTCTGCGACCTGACGGGTCGCGAGCTGTCTCTCGAGGCGGCACTCGAGGCAGCGGCGGGGGATGGCCAGCGCTATCCGAAGCGACTGGCGATCCGTGACGGCGCCGAGACAACCTGCGTCGACGTTGACGCCATCGACTGGGTCGACGCTGCCGGCGACTACATGTGTGTGCATGCCGGCGGCGAGACACATGTGCTGCGCGGCACGATGAAGCATCTCGAGGAGCTGCTCGACCCGGACGTATTCGTGCGCGTGCACCGTTCGGCCATCGTAAACCGCAATCGCGTCACGTCGATGCGGCCGCATCGAAACGGTGAGTACTTCCTGTCGCTGGGCACCAATACCGAGCTCAAGCTGTCTCGAAAATACAAAGCCAATATTGAGCGCATCGCGCACCGTTCGTCCTGAAAAGCGCACACTTCGCCGAATACCTCGAAACTTAAAGTATGTAGTACGCATCTCACTGCCATCAGTACGGTTTTGGGGATGAGAGATGCGAATTTTCACACGACTTGGCGTGGCCGCGGCGTTATTGCTGCTACCGATGGCCGACGCACTGGCCAGCTACATTGTCGACGGCGAGCGCAAGACGTTCGAGATCCAGAGGGCGTCGTCGCGCCCGCAGATTGACGGGCGGCTGGACGACGAGGTCTGGAAAACAGCGGCCGCTGTCAGCGACTTTCACCAGACCTCGCCGATTGACGGTGGCGCACCGACCGAAATGACGATCGTTCGCGTCACCTACGACGACGAGTATCTCTATATCGCTGCCGACCTGCGAGACAGTAACCCGGACGGCATCCAGGCGAAGCAGCTGATCCAGGGAAAGCTGTTTTTCTCGGACGACCGCTTTTACGTCATGCTCGACAGTTTCAACAACAAGCGCAACGACTACTTTTTCCAGGTCAACGCCAACGGCGTTCGCCGTGAGGCGCTGCGCGAGAACAACGCGCGCTTTATTGAGGAGTGGGCAACGATCTGGCAAGCTGAGTCGGCCGTTCACGAGAACGGCTGGGCGACCGAGATTGCGATCCCATTCAAGTCGATATCGTTCGATCCGGATTCCGATACGTGGGGCATCAACTTCGGTCGCGGGATCGTGCGCAAGCAGGAGCACAATCTCTGGTCGTCGCACGACCGCCAGGACTGGCCGGCATACAGCGGCGAAGTGACCGGCATCGCCGGCATCGAACAGGGGCTCGGCCTCGACATCGTGCCGTCGGTCAACCTGGGCCAGACGCGCGACCTCGTGCTGGGTGACAGCAGCGGCGATTTCGAGCCGTCGCTCGATGTGCGCTATCGCATCACGCCGTCGCTCGCCGCGACGCTGACAATCAACACCGACTTCTCGACGGCGGAGGTCGACGAACAGCAGGTCGCGCTCGACCGCTTCTCGCTGTTCTTCCCGGAGAAACGTGACTTCTTCCTGCAGGATGCCGGCATCTTCGAATTCGGCAACATCGATACCAACGGCCGGCCGTTCTTTTCACGACGGATCGGTCTGTCCGGTGGCGGTGAACCCATCGGCCTCGAAGGCGGCGTCAAGCTTACTGGTCGGATCGGCGACTTCAACGTCGGCGCGCTCGCGATTCGCCAGGAGGCCGATGGTGAAATAGATGCAACCGATCTGTTCGTCGCTCGCGGCTCCTACAATGTGCTCGAGGAATCCGCCGTCGGTTTCATCATGACGCACGGCGATCCGGGGTCGAACGACACCAACTCGGTGCTCGGCGTCGACTTCCTGTATCGCAACAGCGACGGGCCTTTCGGCGAGATCCTGACCGGCAACTTCTGGGCACAGCAGAGCCGCACATCCGGCGTGAGCGGCGATGACAGCGCGTTCGGGGCGCGCCTCGAGGTGCCCAGCGACAAGTTACAGCTGTGGCTCGGCGCCCAGCACATCGAGGAAAATTTCAGGCCGGCGCTCGGATTCGTCAATCGCGGCGGAATTCGCAAGTTCGATACCGGTGCACGCTATCGTATCCGTCCTGAAACCGGCATGTGGCGGGCCGTGAACATTCGCACGGACTATACCCAGACGACGGACATGGACGGCGAGGTGTTGTCGCGCCGCTTCCTGTTTCAGCCGTTCGGCCTGTACTCGCATGGCGATGACTACATGTATCTCGAACTGATGCGATCGAAAGAGGTCGTCCGCAATGAATTCGAACTCTTCAATCGGCTCAACGTGCCGGCCGGCGAATACGAGTTTGACCGGGCGTGGTTCGAGCTCCGTACCGGCATGCAGCGCCCTCTCCGTTTCGTAGTTGGCGTCGGTGACGGCGGATTCTTCGACGGCGATCGCCTGGAAAAAATGGTTGAGTTGCAGTGGCGCCAGTCCGCCCACTTTTTCGTCGGTCTTGGCTTTCGCGAAAACGTCGTTGATCTTCCGAGTGGCAAGTTCACGTCGCACCTCGCGAGCCTGCGAACTGACGTCGCATTCAACTCAAAATGGTCGTGGAGTAATTTCCTGCAATACGACAACACCGGCGACGCCTTTGGTGTGAACAGCCGCCTGCGGTACATCCCCGAAGCAGGTCGGGAGATGCTGTTCGTCGTCAATCATGGTGGCGTCGTCGACGCCCGCAACAATCTGCAAAGCACGCGCAGCGACCTGAACCTGAAAATTCTCTACACGTTCCGGTATTGACTGCTGAGCTAGTCGCGGGGCGGGGCAGTGGATGATCGCACGATCAGTTCGAAGGGCAGGACCTCGGAAACGGCGCCCGCGTCGGACTTGCCGTCAATTTCGGCGAACAACAGCTGCATGGCGCGTGCCCCGATCTGCTCAGTCGGCTGCCGAATCGTGGTTAGCGGCGGGTCGGCAACAGCTGCGTAGCGGATATCGTCAAAGCCGACGACGGACATGTCGTCCGGCACGCGCATGCCGGCAGCCTTGATCTCGTGCAGACAGCCGAACGCCATCTCGTCGGACGCCGCAAAAATCGCCGTTGGCGGGTGCGGGTGTGACAGCAGTCGCTGCGTCGCCCCTTGTGCCCCGCCGATAGACAAGCAGCCGTCGACCACCCAGCCGTCTGCGACCGGCAGGTCTGCCGCGCTCATCGCTTCCCGGTAACCGGATTCGCGGTCAATCGTAAGACCCAGTTGTTCCGTTCCCGATATCATGGCAATTCGACGATGCCCGAGCTCGATCAGGTGCTCGGTTGCCGCTTTGGCGGCGTTTGCGTTGTCGACGTGTACGCTCGAACAGTCGGCCAAAGTCGGCGACGTCGCTTCGAATCCGACGATTATCGGGAGTCGCTTCTGATTAGCGGAGCGCAGGATACCGAGTTCCTGGGACGGGATATTGCACAACAGGACGACGCCGTCAGCCTGCCGTGCAACAAAGGCCACGCCGTCCTTCTCCGAGTCCGCCGGCTGCATATGCACTTCTTCGATGATGACTGAATAGCCGGACGCGGCAGCGCAATCGTTGACACCTCGCATGATAGACGCGAAGAAGGGTTCGCCGATGGACGGAACCGCGACAAGTACGATATTGGTTCGGCCGCGGCGAAAGTTTCGCGCCAGCGCGTTGGGAAGATAGCCGGTGTCGTCAATCGCCTGCTGAACCTTCAGGCGCGTTCGCTCCGTAACCTTTTCCGGAGAATTGATGCAGCGCGATACCGTGGCGATCGAAACGCCGGCGAGATGTGCGACCTCCCGGATCGAGACGACGTCTCGACTTCCACCATTCGTGATTCGTGATTCCCCGCCAGGCTGGCTCATTGATGTTGTTGTTTTGTTGCGGATTTCGCGTTCAGCGTAAACGGTTAGCGTGTCGGCGGCAAACTGGAAAAAAGTCCGACATTAGCCGGCTACGTGCCGAGATAGCGCAACAGGAAATTGGCCACCGGTGTCATCCCGGTCGCAACCGGGTCGACACAAGGGATCGCGAGTTCGTTTTGGAGTTCGGCAAGGTATCGGTCACGCTCGAAGTCGCTCATTGACGACGTATTAACGCTCACTCCGGCACAAAAACAATGGCTGTTGGTACGCCGCGCCATGCGCAGCGTGTCGTCGATGACCTCGTCGAGTTCGGGAATGTCATATCCCTCGCCAGCATCGTCAATTTTCGTGCGGGCGGCGTCGTGGCACAACACGATCGCGTCCGGTTGCGAGCCGTGCAGTAGTCCCAGGCTTACCGCTGCGTAACCCGGGTGCAGCAGCGACCCCTGGCCCTCGATAATGTCCCAGTGTTCCGGATCGTTGTCCGGGGTCAGTCGTTCGGCGGCCCCGGAAACAAAATCGGAAACGACGGCGTCTATCGGGATACCGGCGCCCGCAATCATGATGCCTGTCTGGCCGGTTGCGCGGAATGTCGCGCTGTGTCCGCGGCGCTGCATCTCCCGGTGCAGGGCGAGCGCTGTGTACTTCTTGCCAACCGCGCAGTCCGTACCGACCGTGAGTACGCGAATCCCCGAGCGTGGCGCACCGTTGCCAACGGGGATGTTTTCAGGTGGAACGCGCACATCGACGAGCCGGCCGCCGCCCTGTCTCGCCGCATCGACGAGTACCGCAATGTCGTTGAGCTTTGTGTGCAGTCCCGCCGCGATGTCGAAGCCTGCGGCAGCGAGTTCGATCAATCGCGGCAACCAGTTCTGCGGAATTGCACCACCGACCGGTGCCACGCCAATGACGACCGTGCGGATGCCGGCACCGACCGCCTCGTCAACCGACAGGTCGGGCAGGCCGGTTTCGACCGGGCAGCCGGGCAGGCGCATTTGCCCGGCCGAGCGTTCCGGGCACCAGTATGCGATGCCGTGTCCGGTCTTTGCATGATGATCGTCGGGACAGTCGCCGAGAAAGATCAGGTAGGGCGCATCAAGCGAGATTGTTGTGAGTTGCGGCGTGTTCATGGGCCGATTCTGGCATAGTGCGGAGTCTTCGTATGTATTCCGGCAAACCATGACTGCAGCGCACGCAAAACTGGCTGAAATTGTCGGCACCGGACAGGTGCTGGGGCCCGATGCGATCGCCGGGCGTGCGACGAGTTTCTGGAACAGCAACCCCATGCCGGCCGCAGCGCTTGCCTTGCCCGAATCCACGGCCGACGTGGCGTCAATACTGTCCTTTTGTAACCGGACAAAGCAGCCAGTGTTGACACATGGCGGGTTGACGAATTGTGTCGCGGCCGTCGAGCCGACGGCCGATGACGTCGTTGTTTCGACAGAGAAAATGTCGGGAATCATCGACATCGATACTGTCGGTGGCACGGTGACGGTCGAGGCGGGCACAGTGCTGCAGGTCTTGCAGGAGGCAGTTGCCGCCGAGGGCTTTTGCTTCCCGCTCGATCTGGGTGCGCGGGGCAGTTGCACGATCGGCGGCAACATCGCGACAAACGCCGGCGGTATCAACGTGCTGCGCTACGGCATGATTCGCAATCTTGTCCTGGGGCTCGAAACGGTACTGGCTGACGGCACGGTCGTCTCGTCGATGAACCGCATGCTGAAGAACAACGCCGGGTATGACACCAAGCAGCTGTTTATCGGTTCGGAAGGGACCCTCGGCATCGTGACGCGCGCGGTGCTGCGATTGTTTCCCGCGTTACGAAGCCGACAGGATGCGATTGTCGCGATGAACAGTTTCGAACACGTCGCCGGCTTTCTTGGCACCGCGAGTCGCGAGCTTGCCGGGTCGTTAAGCGCTTACGAAGTAATGTGGAACGACTATTATCGCGCGGTGACCGACGATGGCTGGCATCGTGCGCCGCTCGATCGTGAGCATCCGTTTTACGTCGTCTTCCAGGCCGAGGGCAGCGACCCGGACGGGGATGCCGAGCGCTTTGAACGAGTCCTGGCGAAGGCAATGGATGCCGAAGAGGTCGTGGACGCAGTCATCCCCAAGTCGGAAACTGAAGCACGTGATATCTGGCGAATCCGGGAAGACTTCGAGGCGATCCTGCAGTACGCGCCGTATTACCTGTTCGATGTGAGCCTGCCGATCCGGGACATGGATGCCTACGTGCAGGAAGTGGGGCGGCGCATCCGCGAGCGCTTTCCTCGAGGACGTCTCTTCACGCTGGGACACATTGCCGACGGCAACCTGCACTTTTTCGTTGCACCGGGCGAAGCGGATGATCGGCACGATACCGTCAATGCCTGTGTTTATGAGCCGCTGGCCCCGTACGGGGGGTCGATCTCGGCCGAGCACGGCATCGGTACGGAAAAGCTGGATTGGTTGCCGCAGAGCCGCAGCGTCGAAGATGTCGCGTTGATGCGCACAATCAAGTCCACCCTGGACCCGAACAACATCCTGAACCCCGGCCGCATCCTGAAATAAGGTGACCGTCGCCCGACTAAATGAAGATCGTGGCGGGGTGTTCCAGCATCTCCCGGATGCGCTGGATCATCGCGGCGGCATCGTAGCCGTCGACGAAACGGTGGTCGAACGATGACGACAGATTCATCATCAGGCGCACGGCGACCTGGCCATTGAACACCATCGGCCGTTCGACGGCGCGATTAACGCCGATGATGCCGACCTCCGGTGAATTGATGACTGGCGTCGATGCGATGCCACCCAACTTGCCGAGACTCGTAATCGTGATCGTCGAGCCGCTGAGTTCGTCTTTTTTCGCGCTGTTATCGCGCGCTGCCCCGGATACGCGGCGTATCTCCGCCGACAGCGCATCCAACCCGAACGTTTCGGCATGCTTGACGACCGGCACCTTAAGGCCGTCCGGTGTCTGCGTCGCGACACCGAGGTGTACGGCATCGTGCTGCAAAATGACGTTGCGTTCCTTGTCGTAGGTGGCATTGCACTGCGGAAACTCCCGCAACGCTTTCATGAGCGCGAGCCCCAGGAATGGCAGCAACGTCAATCGCGCCTCCGCGTTGCGGTTCGCATTCATGTGCTTGCGCAGCGCCTCGAGTTCGGTGATGTCGATCTCCTCGACGTACGCAAAGTGCGGTATCTCGCGCTTCGCCGCACTCATGCGCTCGGCAATGACGCGGCGCAGGCCAATCACCTTGATCTCTCGGACGCCCGTGCGTGGCTGCTCTGCGACGGTCATCGGTACACCCGTTGCCTGCGATTTGAGATAGAGCTCGAAGTCTTTGCGCAGGATACGGCCGCCGGCACCACTGCCGGGAACCTGGGTCAAATCGACGCCAGCCTCTTTTGCACGACGTCGAATGGCGGGCGACGTAATGATTCGGCTTCGTTCCGTGCCGATAGCCGGAGCCGCCGATGCCGTGTCGTCGTGCGGTGCGGCGTCCTGTCGGACCGGAGTTTCGGCGACCGGTGCGTCATTGACAGGCTCTGCAACCGGAACGGCGGCGTCCCCGTCCGTCTCGAACGTGACGAGCGGCGCGCCGACCGCAACGACGTCGCCGGGCTCGCCGGCCAGTTTTACGACCGTTCCCGTTACCGGCGACGACAGTTCCACGGCCGCCTTGTCGGTCATCATCGTGCCGACAACGGTCTCTTCTTCAACAAGGTCGCCGACCTTGATGAACCACTCGCCAATTTCGGATTCGACCGTGCCCTCGCCGAGGTCCGGCAGCTTGAAGATGTACTCGCTCATTCCGCCTCCATGACTCTCTGGATGCCCGCTTTCATGCGCTTCAGGCCGGGAAAGTACTGCCACTCGAATGCGTGCGGGTAGGGCGTGTCCCAGCCGGCAACGCGACTGATGGGCGCCTCGAGATGATAAAAGCACTCCTTCTGTACTGTCGCCGCGAGCTCTGCACCGTAGCCGCCGAAGCGTGTGGCTTCGTGGGCGACGAGGCAGCGACCGGTCTTCTTCACGGACTCGGCCAGTGTTGCCACGTCCAGCGGTGCCAGCGTGCGGACATCGATGACCTCGCAGTCGACCCCGCTTTCCTTTGCCGCGGCGATTGCGACATGCACCAGGGTACCGTAGGTAATGATAGTCAGTTCTTCGCCGGCGCGCGCGATTTCCGCCTTGCCGAGCGGCACCGTGTAGTACCCCTCCGGTACTTCACCTTTCGGGTGCGACGACCAGCTAATCGCCGGCTTTTCCGGGTCGCCGTCGAACGGGCCGTTGTAGATGCGCTTCGGTTCGAAGAACACGACCGGGTCGTCAGACTCGATTGCGGCAATCAAGAGGCCCTTCGCGTCGTACGGGTTTGACGGCATTACAGTCTTGATGCCGGATACATGCGTGAAGATGCCCTCGGGTGACTGCGAGTGCGTCTGCCCGCCGCGAATACCGCCGCCGCAGGGCGTGCGGATCGTGACCGGCGAGAAAAACTCGCCGCACGAACGGTAGCGCAACCGTGCGAGTTCCGAGACGATCTGGTCGAAGCCCGGGTAGATGTAGTCGGCAAACTGGATCTCGGCAACGGGTCGCAAGCCGTTGACGCCCATACCAATCGCGGCACCGATGATGCCGCCCTCGGCGATCGGTGCATCAATCACGCGGTGCTCGCCGTATTTGCGTTGCAGGCCGTCGGTGCAGCGAAACACGCCGCCGAAGTACCCGACATCCTCGCCGAGAACGACGACCGTGTCGTCGCGGTCCATGACGACGTCGTGGGCCGAACGAATGGCCTCGATCATGTTCATCTGCGCCATTATTCGCCCCCCGTCACTTCGAGCATGCGACGACGCTGCGACTCGAGGTTTGCGGGCGTTTCGGCGTACACGTCGTCGAACATCGTCGCGGCGTCGAGCCACGGACCCTCGGTCATCGTGCCGTAGGTCTGCGCTTCCTTCCACGCGACCTTGACCTCTTCGGTGAGCTGTTCTTCGAGTGCTTCGTGCTTTGCTTCGGACCAGTGTCCTTCGGCGATCATGTGCTGTTTGAGGCGTTCAATCGGATCGCCGAGCGGGAATTCGTCCCATTCGTTCTTCGGCCGATACTTCGACGGATCATCGCTCGTCGAATGTGCCCCGCCGCGATAGGTGACGAGTTCGATCAGCGTTGGACCAGCGCCGCGTCGCGCGCGCTCGGCGGCCCACAACGTGGTCGAGTAAACAGCCAGGAGGTCATTGCCGTCGACGCGAATGCCGGGAATGCCGAGCCCGAGCCCGCGTGCAGCAAACGCCCGACGTGCGCCGCCTGCCGTTCCCTGGAATGTCGATATCGCCCACTGGTTGTTGACGACGTTGAGAATGACCGGCGCCTGGTAGACGGCTGCGAACGTCAAAGCATGATGGAAATCGGCTTCGGCTGTCGAGCCGTCGCCAACCCACGACGCGGCGATGTGATCTTCGCCCTTGATCGCGGATGCCATCGCCCAGCCGACCGCGTGGGGATACTGCGTGCCGAGATTTCCCGAAATCGAGAACACGTTGCCACTCTTCGAGTGGTACATGATCGGCAGCTGCCTGCCCTGGCACATATCGCGCGTGTTCGACAGGCACTGGCACATCATGTCGACGAGTTTCACGCCGCGGTACATGTACAGGCCCTGGTTGCGGTACGACGGGAAGCACATATCGCCGGGCCGCAGTGCCATGCCCTGGCCGATTGACACGGCTTCTTCGCCGAGCGCCTCCATGTAAAAGGAGATACGGCCCTGGCGCTGGATCTGCCACATGCGGCGATCGAAGACACGATTCAACAGCATCCAGCGCAGCGCAACCTGCAGTTTCTCGGCGTCGAAATTCGGGTTCCACGGTCCCTTGGCCGAGTGATCGTCGTCGAGCACGCGCACGAGCTGCTCCGGGAGATCGGCGATGTCTCGCGTTCGCACCTCGACAGGCGGCTTGTCCACGGCGCCTGCCGGCGACAGGTCGAGATAACTGAAGTCCGGCTTTTCTCCGGGCCGGGCGGTCGGTTTCGGGATGTGCAATCGCGACTTGGTAATCATGCGATGTCGTCCTCTTGTCTAGTGCGTGTGCCCGATCAGGCGGCGCGCGAGCGCATCGGCCAGTTCATTGGTCGGACGCCCGGTCTTCTCGGACTCGGCAAACAGCGCTGCGAGTCGTTCGGGAATCCTGTCGATGTCCTGGCGCACCGCGTCTTCGGAACTGTCGCCGTGATACTCGTGCCAGACGCTTATGATGCCACCGGCGTTGATGACGTAGTCCGGCGCGTACAGGATGTCGCGCGCGGCGAGTCTCTTGCCGTCTTCTTCGGTGGACAGCTGGTTGTTCGCGGCGCCCGCGATGACTTTCGCCGTAATGTTCGGAATCGTTGCCGACGTCAGGACGTTGCCGAGTGCGCATGGCGCGAGTACGTCGACGTCCGCGAACAGTATGTCGTGTGGCGCGACCACGGTTGCCGGGAGTTCGGCGGTCACGGCATTGAGGTTGCGCCGGTTGACGTCGGCCACGGTAAGGGTTGCTCCCGCCTCGTGCAGCAGGCGGCAAAGGTGCGCGCCGACATGGCCGACACCCTGAACGGCGATCGACATTCCCTCGAGAGAGTCCTTGCCAAGACGCGCCTTGACGGCGGCTTCGATGCCAAGAAAAACGCCGACGGCGGTCCAGGGGGACGGATCGCCGCCGGCATTGTTTCCGGACTGGGGGAGGCCGGAAACAAATTCGGTCTGCTCGCGGACGTGGCGCATATCGTCGACGGAAACACCGACGTCTTCGGCCGTAATGTAACGACCGCCGAGCGAATCGACGGCGCGTCCGAACGCGGCAAACAGTTCGGGTGATTTCGGCGCGTCGTCCGTGGCAAGAATAACGGCCTTGCCGCCGCCGAATGGCAGGCCGGCAACGGCATTCTTGTAGGTCATGCCGCGCGACAGCCGCAGCGCGTCGGTAATGGCGTCCGCGTCTTTGGCGTACGTCCAGCGCCGGCAGCCGCCGGCGCCGGGGCCGAGTGCCGTGGAGTGAATGGCGATGATGGCGCGCAGGCCGGTGGCCGCGTCATCGAAGAAGTGCAGTGATTCGTGGTTGTCGAATTCGGCGTGATCGAAAACGCCCATCGCTCTCCCCTCCGGCTGGTTTGCATTGGACATGCAATATATACCTATCTGATGCGGTAAATATTGCAAAACCATTTGCGTAAGTTAAAAAGGAAGCATAATCTATTCAATATAGATCCAAAAAGCGATTAAATTATGCAGAACGTTTCGCTCGATCACACGGACCGCAAGATCCTCGACATCATGCAGACCGACCCCGGAATAAACGCCTCGGCAATCGGCGAACGAATCGGGCTGTCGCAGTCGGCGTGCTGGCGCCGAATCCAGCGCATGCGCGAGGAGGGCGTCATCAAGGACCAGCCCGTTATCCTCGATCGCGAGAAGGTCGGACTGACAACCATGGTATTTGCGCACGTCAAACTAACGTCACACGGTCGTCGCGACCTCAGAACGTTTGCGGAGTCGGTAAAGGAGTTTCCCGAAGTCATGGACTGTTACGTCGTGCTGGGCAACGTCGACTTCCTGCTGCGCATCGTCGCCGAGGACATCAAGGCCTACGAGCAGTTCTTTTTCGAAAAACTGTCACAGCTCCCCGGCATCCAGGAAGTGACGTCGTCGATCGTCCTGTCGGACATCAAGCACACGACGGCGTTGCCTATATGAACAATTGCGGCGACGGCGAGGTCGCTGGCGGCGAAGTCCTGTTGCGACACATGTCGGCAAAGGCCGCACCGTGCATGGTTACACGGTAATTATCAAAGCCGTCCGTAGATCCGATCGTCGTATCGATCATCTGATTTCGATGTAATCGTTGCAGGCTCTGCACGAATCGCGACGGCAGCATGTTGAACCTGTTGGCAAGCTCGGCTGCCGACGTCGTGTACCCGGGACCGGCTTCTGCGGCCGCCTGCAGCACAGCCAGGTCAAAACTGCCGATGTCCGTTTCTACGGGAACCGCCGAATCATTGTCGGGGAAAGCGGAGAACCTGCCGCGGTAGCGGCAGAGCAGCCAGGTACGCGCACTTCCGAACGCATTCGCGACGGAGTGGAATGCGTTATAGACGACTGCTTCGCCGATGCGCCTCGCGTGAAACGCGACGCGAGTGATCGTCCAGATCGTCGCGCACATGATGAGCCACAGCAACGTCGACAGGACAATGGTCAGAACAACCGGTTCGGACGATGACTCGAGGCCGAGCCACGACGCGACCGGCGGGGCGTAGACCGCGATGAGGTCGAGCAGGAATCGTCCGGGAACGAGGTAGAGGTTCTCCATCGGCATCAATATGAGTCGAAATCGGCCGCGGGGCAGTGAAACAGGTCACATTGCGGGTCTGGCACGGATTTGAGGCGCAGTTCACAGACCTTCTGCCGGTCATACCGGAGACTAGGCTCGACGCGGACCGGGAGTTTGCCGACAACGCATACCGAACCGCAATGGATTATGTAAGACAACAGGGAGTTGTGGGATGTCGAAGATTTCATGGGCAGCGTGCTGCCTGATCCTGACCGTATCGGCGTCGGCCGTGCTGGCGCAGGACCGCACCGGCGACGACATACGCAGCCTCGACGGCCAGGTCCAGGCGGTCAAGTCGGACGTGCTGAATATCGCCACCGAGCTCAATACGCTCGAGGAGCGTTTGCTCTACCCGACGCATACCCAGCTGTCGATGTTCGTATCGATCGACGAAAACGAGGATTTCCGGCTGGACGCCGTGCAGATTCACATCGATGGGCAGCTTGCGACGCATCACATATACAGCTTCAAGGAGCTGGAAGCGCTGCAGAGCGGTGGTGTGCAACGGGTCTATACGGGCAATGTCACGACCGGCGCGCACCAGCTCGAAGTGACCGTCAGGGGCAAACTGCGAAACGGTGACGAATTCACCGAATCGGGCAGCTTTACGATCGAGAAAGGCGTCAAACCAAAAGCCCTGGGCATCACGTTGTCCGGGCCGGGTTTCGGCAAGGACGTGATTGACGTCGGTACCTGGTAGCACTGTGATCAATCGCCTGACGACAACGCTGATTGCCGCGGTTTTTGCCGGCGGTGCTGCGCTCAACGCGCAGGCCGAAGAGCTGAACGATCCCTACTTCGGCGAGGCGTTCTACTATGCGCACCAGGAACTGTATTTCGAAGCGCTTGAGCGGCTGGACACAGAAGTACGGCAGCATGTCGACGTCGATGAGCGCAACCTCGACTCGCTCTACGAACACATGGACGCGGCCGGCTTCTCGCTTGGCGACTTTGAGCTTCGGTACAGAATGCACCACAGGGCGGGCCGGGCAATCAAGGCTGTCCTGGAAGGCGCCGTCGATGAACGGGTACGCAACGACGCGGCTTACAGGCTGGGCCGGATTCATTTTCAGAAGGGCCAGCTGGCCGAAGCGATGCAGGCGCTCGAGCGTATCGAGGGTGAAATTCCCAAACCCATTCGCGACGACATCGACTTTCTGCGGGCCAACGTCCTGCTGGCGCAGGGCAAGCAGTCCGACTCGTTCGAGACGCTGAAAAGCCTGCAGAAGTCGGATGAATACGGCGGATTCGCCGCTTATAACCTCGGCATTGCTTATTTGCAGGGCGGGCAGCGTTCGCTGGCCATTGAGCAACTGGACATTGCCGGTCAGATCGATTCCGAAGATGCAGCGGAGCTCGCGATTCGGGACAAGGCAAACCTGGTCCTGGGCACGTTGTTTCTCGAGAGCAATGAAGCGGAGCAAGCCCTGCCGTACCTGAACCGGGTAAGCCTGGAGGGACCGTATTCCAACCAGGCGTTGCTCAGCGCCGGCTGGGCGAGCATGGCCAGCGAAGACTTTGAGCGAGCACTTGTGCCGTGGGGCATTCTCGCAAAACGCGAGGTTACTGACCGGGCTACCCAGGAAGCGATGCTCGCACTGCCCTATGCCTACAGCAAACTGGAGATTCACGGACGGGCGGCTGTCCACTACGGCTATGCACTGGACGCATTCGTTGCCGAAACGGAAAAGCTGTCGGATTCCATCGACTCCATTCGTGAAGGGCGGTTCCTGGATGCGTTGATCCGGGAGGAGATTCGCCGCAACAAGGACTGGGTCATTCGGCTCCGGACATTGCCGGAGTCTCCCGAGACGTACTACCTGATGGAGCTCCTGGCGTCTCATGATTTCCAGACGGGCCTTCAGAATTATCTCGACCTGGCCGACTTGCAACGAAAACTGAAGGCGTGGGAGCGTGACTTCGACGCATACGATGAGATGGTCGAAATACGGCGAGGCCATTACGAGCCCCTGTTGCCCGAAGTCGACGACGATTTTCGCAAACTCGATTCGCGCTTTCTCCTGCGACGGGAGCAGCACAAGTCACTCGTCAAACGCCGTGACGATCTGTTGACGTCGCCGCGACCGGAATTTCTTGCGACGCCCGACGAGCAACTGCTTCTCGAGCGAATTGCCCTGCTCGAGGGCCAGCTGGAGTCGTCCGAGCCTGATTCGGCAAGCGACTACGCGACGCGACTGAAAAGACTCAAGGGGCTCCTGACCTTCGAGTTGCATACCGACTACCATCGCCGGCTCACCGAATTTGACCGCAACGTGCGAAGCCTGGAGCAGGCCATGGCGGTTGCGCAGCAGCAGTACGATGAATTCGTGCGCGTCCGGCAGGCGGCGTCGCACAGCTTCGAAGGGTACGGGCGTCCGATCGGCAATCTGCGGGCTGACGTCGAGGCATCGGCTCGTGAAATTGAAATGCTGATGGCCCGCCAGGGTCGGGCACTGGAAGTGCTGGCCATCGAGCAGTTGCAGTCCCGTTTACAGCACCTTGAGAACTACGGTGACAAGGCGCGCTTCGCGCTGGCCGACAGCTATGACCGCGCCAGTCAGGCGCAGGCACGACTGGAGACGGCACAATGATTCGTCGTTGGATTGCTCCGGTTTGTATTACGTTGACAGTGGCGGGCTGCGGCGCCAGCGGTGTACCGAAAAGTGGCACCCTGGCTGAATTGCAGGACGTGGATGCCGATACATCCGACATCTACGTTGCCGACGGTCTCGAGCGGGCCGCAGAAAGCTATCGTCGCTACCTGGCCGAAACATCGGAGAACGCCCGTACGCCAGAGGCCATGCGAAGAATGGCGGACCTGCAGATCGAGCAGGCCTACGGCGTGATCGCCGACAGTCGAACGCGGGAAATGGCGGCGCCGGAAGCGGTTGAAGTTCAGAAATCGACCACCGCCGTCGGCTCTGCGCCGGATGCGCCCGCCGAGTCGGATATTGAGTTTGAGCAACGGGCAACGGCACGTTCTGAGCTGCTGGCACCAAATCCGGAAGATGACAGCGAGTTGCTCGCACTCTCCGGCGACGCTACTCCGACGGGTCCTCGCGAAGCGATTGAGATCTATAAACAGATTCTCGACCATTACCCGAATTACGAGCGCAACGACAAGGTGCTGTACCAGATGTCGCGCGCCTACGATGAAATCGGCGAGCCCGACCTCGCGATGGAAGCAATGGATCGGTTTGTGTCGGAGTATCCCTACTCGCGCTTTTACGACGAAGTGCAATTTCGCCGCGGCGAGTACTTTTTCGTGCGCCGCGAATACAGGGACGCGGAGTCGGCCTACGGCCGTGTTACCGGACTGGGTCCGTCATCGTCATTCTACGAGTTGGCCCTCTACAAGCTCGGCTGGACGCTGTACAAGCAGCAATTCTACGATGAAGCGCTCGACAGCTTCATAGCCATGCTCGACTACCGTCACTCGACCGGCTTCGATTTCGACGAGTTGACCGACGAAGACGAAGAACACCGGGTCAACGACACGTTTCGCGTCGTAAGCCTGAGCTTCTCGAATCTGGGTGGCGCCGAAGTCATCGATGATTACTTTGCCGGCAAAGGGCCGCGGGAATACGCAGACCGCATCTACAGTAACCTCGCCGAATTCTACTTTGAGAAACTCCGCTACGACGATGCAGCGACGGTATACCGGTCTTTCGTCGAGCTGAACCCGTTCCACCGGCGATCGCCGCATTTCGGCATGCGCGTCGTCGAGATTTTCAGCGCGGCGGACTTCCCGCTGCTGGTCGTCGACGCGAAGAAAGATTTTGCAACACGGTATGCACTGACGTCCGACTACTGGCTGCGTCACGACGTCGAAGAACTGAGCGAGGTCACTGAGTACCTGAAGACCAATCTTGGCGATCTCGCCGGCCACTATCATGCGCTTTATCAGCAGGATACGGCCCTGGAGCAGCGGCCGCTGCATTTTGCAGAAGCCAGTCGCTGGTATCGGGAGTTGCTGTCTTCGTTTGAGCACGACCCGGAAACGCCGTCCTTCAACTACCAGTTCGCCGACCTGCTGCTCGAAAACGAAGACTTTGCAGTCGCCGCGGTCGAGTACGAACGGACCGCCTATGACTACCCCGGGCACGAGAAATCGGCGGATGCCGGTTACGCCGCGGTATTCGCGTATCGAAAAGAGCTCGAGCACGCAACCGGCGCGAGGACGCTCGACGTCAAACAACTGACGGTCGAAAGCTCGCTGCGATTTGCAGAAGCTTTTCAGCAGCATGAACAGGCGCCACCGGTCCTGGGTGCCGCAGCAGAAGACCTGTATGACATGCAGCAGTTCGAACGCGCCATTGAATCCGCGCGAACGCTGGTTGCCCGGTACCCTGACGCCGATGCGGAGCTGCAGCGATCCGCCTGGACCGTGATCGCGCACTCGTCGCTCGATATCACCGAGTACCAGGATGCCGAGTTTGCATACAGCAACGTGCTCAGGCTGACGCCGGAGGACGATGAGAACCGCGCGTCTGTCGTGGACGGACTCGCGGCGTCGATCTACAAGCAGGCCGACCAGGCAAACCTCCTCGAAGACTATCGTGCCGCCGCCGGCCACTATTTGCGCATCAAGGAAGTCGCTCCGACATCGACGATCCGAAGCGCCGCGGAATACGATGCGGCGGCGGCCTTGATGAAAGTGCAGGACTGGACGATGGCGGCCGAGGTCCTGGAGGAATTCAGGGTCTCCCATCCGGAAAACGAACTCGCGGACGATGCGACGATCCAGCTGGCGCATGTCTATCGTGAGAATGGCGAGCTGGCTCGATCCGCCGCCGAGCACGAGCGTATTGCCATCGAAACGGCCGACCCGGAGATTGGTCGTGAGGCACTGCTGACGGCCGGTGAGCTGTACGACGATGCGCGCGAGATGGACGATGCAATTCGCGTTTACGAACAATACGTCGCCGCGTATCCGCGCCCGATAGACCTGGCGGCCGAAACTCGCAATCGGCTTGCCGAGATCTTCAAAGATCAACTCGACTATCACCGCTACTATGACGAGCTGGGCAATATTGTCGCGCTGGATGCCGGCGCGGGCCCGGACAGAACCGACCGCAGTCGATACCTGGCTGCGCAGTCCGCGCTTATTCTCGCCCGGAATCGATTCGATAATTTCACTCGTCTGCAGCTTGTTCAGCCGTTTGAGGAAAGCCTGGCGGCAAAACAGGCCCAGATGGACCAGACGCTTGCGGCGTTCGAATCCCTGGTGGACTACGAGGTGGCTGAGGTCACGGCAGCGGCGACGTTCTATATTGCCGAGAGCTATCGTGATTTCAGCAGGGCGTTGATGGAGTCCGAGCGGCCGGACGGGCTGTCGGCTGCGGAGTCGACCGAGTACGAAATGGTTCTCGAGGAACAGGCCTGGCCGTTCGAAGAGCAGGCGATCGCCGTGCACGAAGCCAATCTCGAGCTGCTCTCCGTCGGCGTCTACAACGACTGGATTCAAAACAGCCTCGACGAACTCGCCGTGATGATGCCGGGGCGCTACGCAAAACGGGAAACCAGCGAAGGATTCCTCGGATCACTGGAAACGTACGTTTATCGCATGCCGGTTGCCCCGACGGTGACGGACAACGCGAGTATGGCGAATGCGCCTGACGACGAGCAGCCGGACACATCGCCATCGGCGGTGGTTAGCAGTATCGCGGACAGTAACTGAGGCCAGACGAATGATGAGACGAACAGGACAATCAAACGTGTTCTCGCTGCTGTCGATTCTCGGCGTAGCCCTCGCGGGCTGCAATGCGACGTCGACCCCGGTCGCGAGGAAACCCTCGGCAACCATTGAAATCCAGGAAACCGTCGGATTCACAATCACCGAAGAAGTCGAGGCCACGGATAACGACCACGCAGACTACGCGATGGCAATCCAGGTATTGGAGAACGGCGAACTTGATCGTGGTATCGCCGAACTGGAACGCATCGTTCTCCAGGTACCGAATGCAACGGCTGCACATATCGATCTCGGCATTGCGTATCACCGGACGGGTGACCTTGAGGCTGCCGAGAAGCACCTCAGAACGGCTCTGGATGTCAACCCGGCTCACCCGGTCGCGTTGAACGAACTCGGCGTCATTCTGCGCGAAACGGGACGCTTCGCCGAGGCACGTCGGCACTACGAAGCCGCCATCGACGTCTATCCCGGCTACCACCATGCGCGCCGCAACCTGGCGATCTTGTGCGACCTCTACCTCGCCGACCAGGGATGCGCGCTCGATCATTACCAGGCGTACCTCAGGTCCGTACCGTCCGACCCGGAAGTCGAAATGTGGGTAACCGACCTGAAGATGCGTTCCGGTCAGGAGTAAAAGATGTATAAGTTCCTGTTTTTATTGGTTTTGACGTGCGCTCTCGCGGCGACCGGATACACGGAAGAGACGGCCGAAGAGGGGCAGGAACCCGAAGCTGACGTCAAGCAGGAGGCCGACCCGGGCGGGCCGAAAACCATGTCCGGCATGTCGATTCTCGGCAATGAAGAGACGCCCAAATCCCTGGTTATCGTGCCGTGGAAGTCGTCCGAGCTCGGCGACGAAATAACCCTGTCGGATACACTCGACGATCGCGCGCAGCCTGTCGACAAGGAAGTGTTCATGCGCGAGCTCGAATACTTCGAAATCCGCTCCGGGAAATAGCGTCCGGCGTGTGAAGCAACGCAAAGTTATGCACATTCGTGCGGACATAATCCACGAACGTGAGACAGGTCACGTTATTCCCTGATACCTGTGTCTATTCTGACCCTGCCCCGGTGAATCGGCCGGGACATACTGTTAAATGAGGATTTGGAAATGGACTTTTTCTATTCGATTGTAGCCTTCTTCGCAACGGGTGGTGTGTTCATGTATCCGATACTCCTGGTGTTTGCCGTTGGTGTTGCTGTTTCGATTGAGCGCTTCATTACGCTCACGATGGTGACCAACAAGAACCAGGTTGTTTGGGACAAGGTACAGCCATTGCTGGACCAGGGTGATTTCGACGAAGCGCGCGAAATGACCGGTTCGGACGAATCGACGATCTCGCAGGTACTGAACATGGGATTGTCGCTGCAGGGCACCGTGCGCCGCCGTGAAGATATCGAAATCGCGATGGAGGAGAGCATGATGGAGATTGTGCCGCGACTCGAAAAACGCACGCCGTACGTGGCGCTTGCATCGAGTATTGCGACGCTGCTCGGCCTGCTCGGAACCATCATGGGCCTGATTCAGGCGTTTACCGCTGTGGCCAACGCAAACCCGGCAGAAAAGGCCGACCTGCTGTCGGCGAGTATTTCGGTTGCGATGAACACGACCGCATTCGGCCTGATGGTCGCGATCCCGCTGTTGATTGTGCATGCATTGCTAACGAGCAAAACAGGCGACATCGTCGACAGCCTCGAGATGGCAACGGTCAAGGCGTTGAACGTATTTTCGAGAAGGGCTCGACGCGTCGTTGAGGCCTGAGTTCGATGGCACGCAAACATCATTACCGGCGTCGTACGAAAGAAACGTACGAGATTGACGTCACTACCTTCCTGAACCTGATGGTAGTGCTGGTCCCGTTTCTGTTGATTACAGCCGTGTTTTCTCGCCTGACCATCGTCGAGCTCAACCTGCCGAGCAACGCGGGGAACAGCGTTCCCCAGGAACCGGTTTTCCGCGTCGAAGTCATCGTTCGCGAACCCGGGATCGAAATCAGCAACGGAACCGCGATTATCGCGACGATTCCGAAGAAGGATGAGGATTACGATCTCGAAACGCTGTCCGACATGATGGTGGAGCTGAAACAAAGCTACCCGGACCTGGACGAAGCGTCGGTACTGATGGAGCCACGCATTCCGTACGACTACCTGATCCAGGTGATGGACGTCGTCAGGACCGTGGAGTTGCCGACGGAAGTCGAGGATGAGTACGAGTTGTATGCACTGTTCTCGGATATTGCAGTAGGAGATGCGCCATGAGGAATTCGCGCCGCATGAAGCGCATGGGTCGCAATCGCATGAAGCTGACCAAGATGAACCTGACGTCCCTGATGGATGTGTTCACGATCCTGGTATTTTTCCTGCTTGTAAATTCCGGCTCGGTCGAAGTGCTCGATGCACCGAAGGACGTCACGCTGCCGGAGTCCCGGGTAGAAGCGAAACCACGCGAGACCGTGGTCATATTCGTCAGCCCCGAAGACGTATTGGTGCAGGGTGAGCTCGTTGCGCATGTCGACGACATTCTGGACAACAAGGAGAATGTACTGGGACCGATCACCGCCGAGCTTGCGCGACTGCGCGGCAATGTCATTGGCACCAGTACGCTGGCCGTTTCGCAAAGTCAGGAGGTCACAATCCTGGCTGACAAATCAGTTCCCTTCACGGTGATCAAGACGATCATGTCGACCTGCACCAGTGAAGGGTTCGAAAACGTCTCTCTGGCGGTGACGCAGAAGGGCGCACAAATGGCTGCGAACTGAGCCTCATGGACGAGGAAAGCACAGTGAATGACGATGTATCGAACCGCGAGGAATCGCTTCGGCAGGATGTCGAAGACTCCGAGCGGGTTCTGACTTCGCTGGAAAAGGACCTTGGTAAGGCCAATGACAAGCTGGCCGACCTACTGCACC